>NZ_CP082945.1:0-2400000 GCF_019933235.1 Streptomyces angustmyceticus
TATAGCAGGAAGGGAAGGTTGACGTACGAGGACGGCTCATTCGAGCATTGACTGAAGTTTGAGCTCGGCCGCCTGTTTGCTTTAGGGAGCAACTCCCCGATCATGTCCGCTTGGTCATACTGGCTGCATGTCATCGTCACTTCGTCCTCCGGCACCACGGCCTTGCGAGAGTTGTCCCTATCGACGTGATGTACCCGCGGGCATCTGGGCGAGTGAGGAGTACGAGAAGCTCCGACGCTACGACGCGGACACTCCCAACCAGCCCACAAGGCTTTTCCAGTGCCATCAAGCCGATGGCGACAGCGATAATCGGCGCATCTGTGGTGGCTGGGCTGGGTGCCACGAGGGGGAGGACCTGCTCGCTCTGCGGGTGGCATTGCTCGACGGCGGGATGGATCCCGCCACTTACCGGGCCGTGATCGAGTACGAGTCACCAGTGCCCTTGTTCCCTTCGGGCAGTGAAGCTGCCGCTCACGGCGAGGCGGGCATCGATGCGCCGGCCGATGAGGCCCGTCACATGATCAGCAAGATCTCTCAGACGCGCAGCGACCTTGTGCGATAGGGCCTCTCGCCTCGGGCGGGGCCGGTGCTGCCGCAGCACGGCGCACCGCACCACTGCCTGTGCTGACTGCGGCCACATTGCCCGGGGGATGTGGGCCCGAAGGTCTGGGGGCTGGTGGAGGCGCCATGGCGGTGCGGCTGGGGGCCGCGGGTGGCTGTGGCGCGTATCAGTCATGTGACGGGGGTCACGCTTGACGGTGGAACTTGGGGCGGGGTTAACTCGCGCAGCTGTGAAGTTTCTGTGAATGAACATGAACTCAGGGTGGGGACTGTGAGTTTGGGGTGGGGGCACCGGATTCACGGTGCACGAAGAAGCATGACCAGACGCGGCTTAGCCGGCGTCACAACCACGGCGTTACTGGCGTCGCTTCCGGTGCTCGCGCTCGGGCCACCGCAGGCCACGGCAGCCAGCAAGACCTCGACCATGGCGCAGTCCGCTCTGCAGCGAGCCGCCGCGACCGGCGAGCCGGTGGAGGTCACGTCAGAGCGCACCGAGTACTCGCAGACTGTCGCTAATCCTGACGGAACGTTCACGCTGACACAGTCCACGACGCCCCAGCGTGCAAAGGCACCTGACGGCTCGTGGCAGAACATCGACACCACGCTGGAACGCCGCGCCGACGGGACCGTAGGCCCGAAGTCCGCAGTGGTGAAGCTGGACTTCTCCGGCGGCGGCGCCGGGGCCAGCATGCTGCAGTTAGGCACGGGCGAGCAGTCCATGAAGTTCGGCTGGCCGGGCACGCTACCCACTCCGACGCTGAACGGGGCAACCGCCACGTACGCCAACGTCCTCAAGGACGTTGACCTGCAGCTCACGGCAACCGCCGAAGGATACCGCGAGGTCCTCGTCGTCAAGACAGCCGAAGCTGCGCACAGCCCCGAGCTGGAAAACATCAAACTCACCGCCTCAGCCAAGAGCCTCAGCGTCATCCCCGGTGCCGGCGGCGGCCTGCGCGCCGTCGACGCCGACGGCAACGCCGTCTTCACCGGACCGGCTGGTCAGATGTGGGACTCCGCAGGCGACACACTGCCTCCCGCACCCAAGTCCAAAGCTGCCAAACAGCGAGGCGGGAAGCCCTCACAGCCCACGGCCGCCGAGCAGCCAGGGACCGAAGCAGGCGACCCCACGCACCCAGGGGATGGAGCCGCCAGCGCCGAACTGCCCGTCACCGTCACCGGGGGCGCTGTCTCCGTCGCACCGGACCTGGACCTGCTGCGCGGCAAGGACACCGTCTACCCCGTCTACATCGACCCGCCCGTCGGCCTCGGAGTATCCGAGCGCACCAAACTCTCCTCCGACGGCGACAAGTTCTGGCAATTCGACAAACCCATGGGCGTCGGCAAATGCGGCAACGCCGACGGCTACTACTGCGGCTCCGGTTACACCGACCGCATGTACTTCGAGTTCGCCCCGACCAAGCTCAGCGGCAAGTACGTCATCGACGCCACCTTCCGCGCCCACGAGACCTGGTCGTTCAACTGCACCCCGTACTGGGTCGACCTCAAGCGCACCGACAACATCTCCGAAGGCACCCGCTGGCCCGGACCCAAGACGCTCGACCACATGGGCGACCGCTACATCTCCGCAGGCCGCGACAAGAACTGCTCGCCCGCGCAGCCGGACACCTGGGTGGAGTTCAACGACAACCCCCAGGAGAGCGACGAAAACCTGGCCTCCACGGTCCGCTCCTTCGCCGACGGCAAGATCCACCGCCTGACACTGATGCTGCGCGCAACGGACGAGAGCGAACCACGGGCATGGAAGCGATTCGACGACAACGCCGAGCTCAAAGTCAACTACGTGCCACGGCCAGGCATGCCGACCTCCGTCGGCGCCATCCCCGGAACGGGCACCACCGCCTACTGCCGCACCTCCTCCTCCGACCCGCTGACCGTCACCACCGCCACCCCCACCGTCCAGGCACGCGTCCAAACCAAGGTGCAGCCCAAGGGCGGCGAAGAAAAGGGCTCACTGCAGGCCGAGTTCTGGATGGAACGCAAGAACGGCAGCTCATGGGACAAGGTCTGGAGCGACTACAAGCCCGATAAGGGCTGGGACCCTGACGGCACCCTGGAAAAAGCCGTCACAAGCCAGCGCGCCGACGGCGGCCTCTACCGCTTCAAGTCCCGCACCCAGTCCCACTGGTACTACGGATCCAAGTCCGGCGACCTCTTCTCCGCCTACTCCTCCTGGTGCTACCTGAAGATCGACACCAGCGCCCCCAAGGCGCCACAGATCACCAGCACCGGCCCGTACACCGAATGCACCACCAACCTGTGCGAACCCAAGGGCGGCCCCGGCATCGCCGGCGCCTTCACCTTCAAGCCCCACAGTGGCGAATCCGGCGTCAAGGGCTACCGCTACCGCCTGCTGACCACATCGAAGAAGGGCGCAAAGACCGCCAGCGGAGCCACACCCACCGTCAAGGACGTCACCCCGTCACTGCCCGGTACCCAGGTCCTCTCCGTCGAAGCCACCGACCTCGACGCCGACGGCCGAGTCCGCTACGGACCACCCAACGAATACGTCTTCAAGGCCTCGCCCGCCGAAGGCAACACCGGCCGCTGGCACTTCGACGACGCCCCTCCCGGCTCGACCACCACCACCGCAGCCGACAAAGCCACTGTAGGCACCCGCCACAACGCCACCCTCTACACCACCGGTGCCGGCTGGTCCACACTCGCCCGCCGCGGCGCCCACGACTACTCCCTGTGGATGGACAGCGCCGACCCGAACAAGCAACACGGCTACGCAGCCACCAGCACACCAGCCCTCAACACCGGCGACTCGTTCACCGTCTCCGCCTGGGTCTACCTCACCGACACCACAGCGAACCACGTGGTGCTCACCGAACCGGGCGAACACGCCTCGGCCTTCACGCTGTACTACTCCGCCACCACCCGCAAGTGGGTGTTCAACCGCACCGACCAGGACAGCAAAACCGCCTCCTATATCCGCTCCCTGGCCGACAGCCCCAATCCCACAACGCGAGTCTGGACCCACCTGGCCGGCGTCTTCGACACCCAGCACGACGCCGACCCGAAAAACGACACCATCCAGCTCTTCGTCAACGGACGTCCCCAGGGCCAACCCATCGCCGCAAGCACCGTCAGCACCTACAAGCCGTGGACGGCCTCCGAAGGACTACAGTTCGGCCGCAGCAAGGTCGCCGACACCTACGGAGAGAACTGGCGCGGCCGCATCGACGAAGTTGCCCTGTGGCAACGCCCACTGAACGCCGACGAACTCCACCAGGAAGCCGCCCTAGAGCAGGACGGCATCCCTGCCAACGAACTCGTCGGGCACTGGGACGCCGCCATCTCCCAGGGCACAAGCATCCGCGAAAGCCCCGAAGACCCTGACGACCCCAACAGCACCGGCTTCCCCTACAGCCGCGGCCCGCTGAAGTTCTCCACCACGGGCGCATCCCTCAAGGACGAGGACGGCCAGGACCAGTCCCTGGTCCTCAACGGCTCCACCGGCTACGCCACCGCCACAGGACCCCTCGTCGACGAAACCGGCTCCTTCACCGTCTCCGCCCGCGTCCGCCTGGACTCAGCCGGCCTCGCCAAACAACCCATCGGCTACCGTGCTGCGGTCTTCTCCCAGGCCACGCCGACAGGCAAGGAGTCCTCCTGGGCCCTGTGGGTGGAAAAACCCGCAGCCGACACCTACCTGTGGAAGTTCGGCCGCACTGCCGTCGACACCGCCGGCAAGGTCACCGACACCGGCCTCGTCACAGCAGAACAACCCATCGGCCCCAAGGAACTCAACACCTGGGTGGATCTCACGGGAGTCTTCGACGCCGCCGAGACGTTCACCGATGACGACGGCCAGCAGCAGCTGGGAATGACCCACCTCTACATCGGCCAGTTCAAGCAACAGCCCGAAGGCGAAGCAGGCTTCTCCACCCCCCAGCAAGGCAGCGGAGACCTCACCGCAGGCAACGCTCCCCTGGCGGGCACCACCAGCCACCACCTCTCAGGAGCCCTGGCCGAACTGCGCGTGTGGACCGGAGCGATGACCGCCGACCAGGTCCGCTCCCAGGTCCTCGCAGCCCCGGACGACGCCTGAGCGACGCCACAGCGGTCGGCGGCCCCATAGACGCCGCCGACCGCCGCTGCACCACACGCAGCCCGCCCCACTACCTGACGCTGTCCCGGCCTGCTTCACCACCCGGGGCTGATGACCTGCGCCCAATACAGGCGAGCGCAAGGAGAACCCGCATGCACACCACTGAAATGCCACGTCCCTCGACACACAGAGGACGACGCTGGACGCGGCGCATCGCCGCCACGCTCAGCTTCACGCTCCTGCCGGGCCTGATCTCGCCTGTCGCCTTCGCCGCCGACCCCGACCCACTCGGCCGCCCGAGCCTCACAGCCCCACGCGCCACCAACGTCAAACGCCTCACCGCCAAAGCCGACCCCCACACAGCCGCCCAGATACGCAAAGCAGCAGCAGCTGACACAGCAGCCCAACGACGCGCCCGCACCGACCAGCAACGCACCACCACCTGGCCGACAGCCGGATCCGCCCGCCTCACCGCCACGGCCGCACGCTCCAAGGCCGACCCCGGCCACCTGCCCGTAGCCCTGACCAAACCAGCCAGCCGCAGCTCCAGCACCATCGACGTCACCGTCCTGGGACAGGACACCTCACACAAACTCGGCCTCAAGGGAGTAGTCCTCACCGCCACCGGGCCCGCCCACGGAGGCAGCACTGAAGTCGGCATCAACTACTCCGCCTTCGCTTCCGCCTACGGCGGCGACTACGCCGGCCGACTGCAACTGATGCGCCTGCCGTCATGTGCACTCACCACGCCGGACAAAGCAGCGTGCCGCCACCTGAGCCCGCAGCGCTTCACCAACCGGCGCGCCCGCCAGCAGATCACCGCCCCCCTGACCTTCAAGACAGCACCCGGCGGACAGAAGATGGTGCTCGCTCTCGCGGCCGGCGCAAAGTCCGGGGCGGGTGACTACAAAGCCACCCCGCTCGCAGCCTCCTCCACCTGGGAAGCAGGCGGCTCCTCCGGCTCCTTCACCTGGTCCTACCCCCTGCGCACACCACCTGCCGCAGCCGGCCCGCAACCGGACCTGAACATCTCCTACGACTCCGGCAGCGTCGACGGCCGCACCGCCAGCACCAACAACCAGGGCACCACGATCGGCGAAGGCTTCGACCTCACCTCCTCCTACATCGAACGCAAGTACGGATCCTGCGACGACGATGGCCAGGACGACAAGTTCGACCAATGCTGGAAGTACGACAACGCCTCACTGGTGCTGAACGGCACATCCACCGAACTCGTCAAAGACGACACCACTGGCACCTGGCACCTGAAAAGCGATGACGCCTCCCTCGTCACCCACCACACGGGCGCCGACAACGGAGACGACGACGGCGAATACTGGACAGTCACCACCGGCGACGGCATTACCTACACCTTCGGCCTCAGCAAACTACCCGGAGCCGGAACAGACGACCGCACCGACTCGGTATGGACAGTCCCCGTCTTTGGAGACGACAAAGGCGAACCCGGTTACGACAACGGCACTGACTTCGCCAAGCGCGACAAGAAGCAAGCCTGGCGCTGGAACCTGGACCTCGTCCAGGACACCCACGCCAACGCCATGACCTACTGGTACAAGGCCGAAACCAACAACTACGACAAACTCGGCGACGACAACACCGGCACCCCCTACACCCGCGGTGGCTACCTCCAAGAGATCCGCTACGGCCAGCGCGCCGGCTCTCTGTTCTCCGCCACCCCTGCCGCATCCAACAAGGTTGTCCTCCACTACGCCGAACGCTGCACCGCGGCCGGAGACGGCTGCGACTCCCTGACCAAGGACACTCGCGACAACTGGCCCGACGTGCCCTTCGACGCCGTATGCAAAGACGACGACAAGTGCACCGGAAACGTCGCCCCCACCTTCTTCACACGCAAACGCCTCACCAGCCTTACCACTTACGCGTGGGACGCCACCGCCACCACCCCTGCCTATTCGCCGATCGACGCCTGGGCGCTCAAGCAGCAGTACCTCGACCCCGGCGACACCGGCGACTCCTCTGACCAATCCCTGTGGCTGGACGAAATCAGGCACACCGGCAAGCGCGGCAGCGACATCACCCTCGACCCGGTCAGGTTCGACCACGAATTCCGGCCCAACCGCGTCGACGGAACCAGCGACGACATCCTCTCCCTCGAAAAGCCACGCCTGAAGACCGTCACCTCTGAAGCCGGCGCCCAGACCATCGTCAGCTACGACGAAGCCGACTGCGTCGCAGGCCAGGCCATGCCCAAGGCCGACCAGAACACCCGCAGCTGCTATCCCGTCTACTGGAAGCCCAACGCCGGCTCCGGTGACCCAGAACTGGACTGGTTCCAGAAATACCCTGTCACCTCCGTCTCCACCACCGACCCCCACGGCGGCTCCGTCGCTGTCCAACACACCTACACCTACTCAGGCGGCGGAGCCTGGCACTACGACGAAGACCCCCTCACCCCCGCCAAAGAACGCACCTGGTCCCTCTGGCGCGGCTACGGAAAAGTCACCCACCTCACCGGCGACCCCTCAGGCACCCAGTCCAAAACCGTCACCGTCTACATGCGCGGTATGAACGGAGACCGTCTCCTCGCCTCGGACGGCAAGACCGTCGATCCCGACCGACACCGCACCGCGACCGTCACCGGCATCAAAGCCAACGACATCACCGACAGCGAGCAATACGCCGGCCTCACCCGCGAAACAGCGACCTACAACAACGCTGCCTACATCTCCGGCACCGTCAACGACCCCTGGTCCAAGCGCACCGCAACCCAGCACAAGTCCTACGCCGACACCGAGGCCTACTTCACCCGCACCAGCGCCACCCACGCCCGCACCACCATCACCAGCGGTATCACCCCCACCGACCGCGTGCGCACCACCGCAACCACCTACGACGACCTGGGCATGCCCCAGACCGTCGAAGACCGCGGCGACGACGCGAAAAACGGCGACGAAACATGCACCCGCACCTGGTACGCACGAAACGATGACGGCCTCACCTCCCTCGTCTCCCGCACGCGCACCACGGCCAAGCCCTGCACCACAGCAGAAGCCGACCTAGACCTCCCCGCGGACAGCAACCGGGCAGGCGACGTCATCTCCGACACCGCCACCGCCTACGACACCACCACCTGGACCGCCAACCAGAAACCCTCCAAGGGCGATGCCCAGTGGACCGGCCGCGCCAAGGGCTACGACACTTCCCACGCCCCCCTCTGGCAAAAGACAGCCACCACGGCCTACGACGCCCTCGGCCGCCCCACCTTCGTCAAGGACGCCCAGGACCACACCAAAGCCACCACGACCTACGCACCCGCAAACAACGGGCCCCTACTGTCCAAGGTCACCGGCGACGCGAAGGGCTACGAGACCACCACCACGCTCGACCCAGGAACCGGCTCGCCCCTCAAAGTAAGCGACCCTAACGCCCGTCTCACCGAGAGCGAATACGACTCACTCGGCCGCATCACCAAAGTCTGGCTTCCCAACCGCTCCCACCTGGCGCAGAAGACACCCAACTACATTTACAGCTACCACCTCGCCAGCAACGACCTGCCCTGGATCGCTACCGGCACCCTGCGAGGCGACGGGAACGGCTACAACACCACCTACGAGATCTACGACTCCCTCCTTCGCACCCGCCAGGTCCAAACCCCCTCGACAAGCGGCGGCCGCCTAATCGCCTTGACGCTCTACGATTCCCGCGGACTCGCGACCAGCGCACAGTCAGATATCTGGGACGAGAAGAACGAACCGTCCGGAACCCCGGTACAGACCGAAGGCAGCCAGGCGCCCACCCAGACCGACACCGCCTACGACGGGGCAGCACGCCCCATCAAAGCCGTCACGCGCAACTACGGCGTAGCCCGCTGGACCACGGAGACCACCTACACCGGCGACACCACCTCCGCGACCGCACCCAACGGCGGCCAAGCCCTCACCACCGTGACCGACGTACGCGGAAAGACCACCCAGCGTCTCGACTACGCAGGGCCCAAGCCAACCGGCACCGACTACGTCGCCACCAACTACTCCTACACCCCGGGTGGGCTGCCCGAAACGGTCACCGGCCCCGTCACAGAGGCCGACTCGAACAAAGCAACGTGGACCTACACCTACGACCTGTTCGGCCGGCAAACAAAGACAGCTGACCCGGACAAGGGCACAACCAGCACCACATACAACGAACTCGACCAGGTAACCCGCACCGAAGATGCCGAGAAAAGAACCCTGCTCCACGCCTACGACGAACTCGGACGGAAAACCGGCACCTGGCAGGCCACCAAGACCGACGCCAACAAACTCACCGCATGGACGTTCGACACCCTCGCAAAGGGGCAGCCGGACGCCTCCATCCGCTACGAAGGCGGCGTCGCTGGCAAGGCGTACATCCAAAAGGTCACCCGCTACGACAGCCTCTACCAGGCCACCGAAAACCAGCTCGTGCTGCCGGAAGACGACCCCCTGGTAGAGGCAGGCGTCCCCAAAACCCTGGCCACCACCACCGGCTACCGCCTCGACGGAACCGTCAGCCAGACCTCCCAACCGGCAGTAGCCGGCTTGCCCGCCGAGACCGTCTCCTACACCTACAACACCACAGGTCAGCAGCTCACAGCCAAGGGAGCCACCGGCTACCTGCAAGGCGCTGACTATGCACCCGTCGGCGACCTGCGTCGACTCTCCCTGGGTACCAGCTCAGGCACCTCAGCCAAGAATGCCTACCTCAGCTATGACTACGAACCGGGCACCCGGCGCCTCACACGCTCCTACATCACAGACGACGTTCACCCCTACAAACTGCAGGACCTGATCTACCGCCAGGACGACGCAGGCAACCTCACTTCAGTCTCTGACGCCAGCACCCTCGGCGGCACAAGCAAAAACGACAACCAGTGCTTCACCTACGACGGATACCGCCGCCTCACCGAAGCCTGGACCCCAAAAGCCGACGACTGCGCCACAAGCGGACGCAACACCGCCAACCTCGCCGGCGCCGCGCCGTACTGGACCAGCTACGCCTACAACAGCGCAGGCCAACGCACGCAGCAGACACAACACGCCACCTCAGGCGACACCACAACCACCTACGCCTACGGCACGCCCAGCAAACAGCCCCACCCCCTGAGCAGCACCAAGACCAACGGCACAACCCAGAACTACGAATACGACAAGACCGGCAACACCATCCACCGCCCTGGCGTCGAAAGTCCCCAAACACTCGCCTGGAACAGCGAAGGGAACCTGGCCACCACGACTGAATCAGCTACCAAGAACACCCCCGCCACCGACAGTAGTTACCTCTACGACGCCGACGGCGAAATCCTCATCCGCCGCGCCAACAATGATGGTGAAACCGTCCTCTACCTCGGTGCCACAGAAGTTCACCTCAAGGTGAAGGGCACAACAAGGTCACTCTCCGGCACCCGCTACTACACTGCAGCCGGCCAAACCATCGCCGTACGCACAGCGACCAACGGAACTTCAAACACTCAGCTCTCATTCATGGCGGGCGACCACCACGGCACTGCAAGCCTGGCCATCGAACCCACCACGCTGGCCTTCACCAAGCGCTACACCACCCCCTTCGGCTCTCCACGGGGGGCCAAACCCAGCGCATGGCCGGATGACAAAACCTTCCTCAGCAAGCCTGCCGACAGCGCCACCGGCCTCATTCAAGTGGGCGCCCGCCAATATGATCCTGCCACCTCTACTTTCCTCAGCGTTGACCCGCTGTTGGAGTTCGACAAAGCTCAGACACTCAATGGCTACAGCTACGGTGCGAATAATCCCCTTACCTTTAGCGACCCCAGTGGTATGGGCTTGGCTTGCGGCGGTGAAGGAGACTCAACACCCTGCCCTCACGGTGGAATCATCACTGCAGATGGCCATCTCGGAAACGCTCATGGCGGCAGAGACGGAGGAGGAGTTGCTACCTGGTGGAGGCTTCCTGGAAGCTCCTACAACTACGGAGGCGGCTACGGCGGAACGGCGAACACCAACAGCCGTGGGCAAACTATGTTCGACGGTAGCGGTGGCCTTTCCTGCGCTGTGGGTCGTTGCATCTCCTTCAACCTTGGCCCCTCCGACTTTGAGCAGAATGTCGGCAATGCTGGCGCGAACTTCCTTTTCGGCGCCGGGAAGCCATTTGTGATCGCTCTGGATATCGCGAGTGTGCTTTTCACTCCAGCGTGTGCCGTCGAGAGTAAGTGCCTGAGCCCTGAGTACGATGCTTGGGGTGCGCGGCATGGGATCGACCCTGATTCGACAGCTGCCGCCCTGGGTATGTCCGCTGCTCTGGGGCGCCCGGGGAGGCGGCCCGGACCTGAAGTCGGCCCTAGCTGGTTCCCGCGCGGCAGCGGGAAAATCCCCAGTGGCTGGTCCAGCCCTGAGATGACGAGAAAGTTCAGGAGAGACCCAGCCAAGGAGGGCTTCGTGTGGCGTGCCCCCAAGGGTCAGGACAGCGTACGCATTGACAGGGGAGACCCGAACTCTCAGTGGGCTACCCAACAGGTTGATCACGTAGTGATCAATTCAGGCGGTAGGATCGTCGGTCGAGGTGGAGAAAAGCTGCCACCTAATTCTAGAGTTCAGGACTACCCGGTCGAGGCCCACATCCCATTGAGTGAGTGGCAGAATTGGAGGGCCTGGAATGCGCCCTAGGGATAGCGATCTTCAAACCCCGTGGATTCGAACTCAGTTGATCGATTGGTTAGTCAAACTGAGTGACAGGAGTTGGCAAGAGGAAAATTGGGTGGCGCATCCATCGAGTTCATCGCGCTTCGACGACGCGTTGGATTTCTTTGATGACTCCGGCGTCCTTGATGAGCCCAGGGGAAGGCTGGGTTACGTGCTCGTTGATGAAGCGGAAGTAGCTGCGATGGCCGCGCTGAACTCCGCCCTCGACTCCGTCTTGACCAAAGATTCGTCAGGCGACGAGGAGCGAATTCACTCGCAGGAATGGGGAGGAGTTGTCAAAGCAGCCAACGAAGCACTGCGAACGCTGAGGAGTTCCTTGGGCGAGTGAAAGAGGTGCAGTGCCTCCCGTGTGGCTGTTGCTCCCACGAGCCAGCCATACGGGTACCGCGCTGCGCTGGCCGGACTTGGGGCGCGCGCCGACGCCCGATAACGGTCAGTATCATGAATGGCCTTCTTTAGCTCGTCAGGCTGTGCCCGATGCAGTGGGTCCCGCAGCTCGGTGTTCTGTGCCGCCGGATCTTCGGGTTCCGATCCATCTCAATGGATAGCAGGGACCTTTGGCGGCGGACACCATCAGAGGTACACATCACTCAGCCGAAGAGGCGCATTGGGGGGCCATGCTCGTATACCGCTTGGCCAACATGGGAGCGATCGCCCAGGTGATGTCTTCCGATCCATGGGCATACGACCACCAATCCGCTGCTCGGATGGCAACCAGGCGGTCGAGCGTGGCCGCCAGGCCAGTGAGCGTCATCGCGCACACGTGTCCGAGTCGGTCTGCCTCGATGATGCCGTGCATGGCGCCGGGGGCGAGGTGGGCGGCCAATGCCAGTGCTGCCAGTTGATCTGGGGCTGGCAGGCCGCGAAGTGGCCGGCAGGACGTCAGGCGTAGAGCCTTGTCGGCGGCATACATGCGGCCCATCCGTCCGGGAGCTTGTGCGAGGAAGGCGGCATCGAGCAACTGCGCCGAAGTCCCGCTGCGCACCGCCAGTGGTGAGGCTGCGGGAAGGCGGATGAGCCAGCCGGTCTGCTCCAGCTCCCACCATGGGTATGGATTTTGATGCATGCGCATGTCCCGCAGGAGGCCTGCTGGCATCCAGAGCCGGCCTGAGGCGGTGGTACGCAGCGCGCCCTGGATGGCCAGCAGTCGGGCGGCAGCGCTGGTCTCGGGTGGAAGGGCGGCGGCGAGGTAGCTGAGCATCTCGCGGACCCGAGTTGCTGCCTCCGGCGCCCGAGCCCGCCGCCTCCTCCGCTCCGTGCTCGGCGGGGGAGAGGGCTTGGCCGGGACCCTGAGCGTGTTCTCGGGGACGATGGCGCTGTGTGCGGTGGCCCCCGCGCAGGCGGTGCAAGCATCGGCTAGTCGCCACAAACGCCCACCGCGTTCGCAGGTCAGCACCAGCGCGATGGTGAGCTTGTTCCGCTTTGACGGACACCCTTGGTGTGGTGGTCAGGCCGCGAGGGCGGTCTCGTAGTCGGCGGGACTGCGGTAACCAAGGCTGCTGTGCAGTCGGTGCAAGTTGTACCAGCCCTCGATGAAGTCGAAGATCGCGGTGTGGGCAGAGGCCCGACTGGGCCAGGCGGCGGTGCCGAGCAACTCACGTTTGATGGTGGCGAAGAAGGACTCGGCAAGGGCGTTGTCCCAGCATTGTCCGGTGCGTCCGACAGAGAGACGGACGTCCAACTCATATGCCAGGGCGGCGAATTGCTGACTGGTGTATTGGCAGCCGCGATCCGAGTGGAAGATCACCGGATGGGCAGGGCGACGCTGCTGGCAGGCAGATCGCAGAGCATCGGCGACCAGATCGGTCCGCAGGTGGTCGGCGGTGGCCCAGCCCACCACCCGCCGCGAGGCGATGTCGATGACCGTGGCCAGATAGAGCCAGCCCTCGTCGGTCGGGACGTAGGTGATGTCGCCGCACCAGCGGGTATCGAGTCCCGCGGCGTCGGGGGCGAAGTCGCGGACCACGAGGTCGGGCCGGAGGGCGGATCGAGGATCAGGAATCGTGGTGGTGTGCCGTCGCCTGCGGTGCCGGCCCTCCAAACCGGCCGCCCGCATCAGCCGGGCAACCCGGCGGCGGCCGCAGCCGGCGCCTTCCTGCTTGAGTACCGCATGAACGCGCGGGGCCCCATAGGTACCGCGTGAATGCTCGTGGACTGCGGCGATCCGCCGGGTCAGCTCGGCGTCCTGGACGGTGCGGGGACCGGGCTTGCCGCTACGGCGGGCGTAGAAGGCGGTTCGGGAGACCTTGAGCAGTTCACATGCGCGCTTGACGCTGTGACCAGCGCGTTTCTCCGCCTCGATGAACGGGTGCACCGTCACCGGGTCTCCTTCGCGAAGAAAGCCGTGGCTCGCTTGAGGATGTCGACGTCCTCGCGCAGTCGGCGATTCTCCCGCCGCAAGGCGGCCAGTTCCTCGCGTTCGCTGCTGGTCAGCCCATCCTTCTCACCGGCGTCGACCTCAGCCTGGCTGACCCACAGCCGCACCGCGGTCTCTGTCAGGTCGAAGTCCTTGGCCACCTGGCCGACCGAGCGGTCACCGCGTCGGCACAGCTCGACGATCTCGGCCTTGAACTCCGGCGTGAACGAGCGGCGAGGGCGTGGCTTCTTCTTCCCCATGCTCTCCATGATGGACATCCTTCCGGGGCAGGGCCCCTGATCTCGGATGTCCGTCAAAGCGGATCAAACCCACGGATGCAGAGCCCGTGCGAGCGGGAGTGACGCGGCCCGGTAGCGGACGATGTCCTCGCTGGCCGGGTAAAGCCTGCGCGAGCGGGAGTGGCCCGTAGTTGTCCGTCACCCGTTCGATGACGGAGGCGTATGAGCTCGCGCGAGCGGGAATGACTCGGCCCACCTTCGGTCCGCGCCCAAAAGCGAGGAGTAGAGCCTGCGTGAGCGGGAGTGACGCGCTCTTCCGCACCCATCGCTTCGGCCACCATCGACTGGAGCCCGCACAAGCGGGAGTGCCCCAGACTTCCTGTCCAGGACGGTGACCGCCGCGTAGCAGAGCCCGCGCGAGCGGGGGACACGGAACTCCAATCTTCGTCGTCGCAGGACTAGCGCGCGGGGCTGACGCGGGTTCGGCAACGACCTGGCCAAGTTCGCCGAGGCCATCCCTATCCGCCAGCTCAGCATGCCGACCGATAGGGAGCCTCACAGCGGGGCGGCACCCACAGCCCGGCGCGAAATCGAGTGGAGGCCATACTTGAAGACCACCTCTAGAGCAAAGACGCAGGTCACAGCCGCTCTCGTATTGTGATTCTCCGGGAGCTGAACAGGCAATTCTCATAGCCATGCGTCCGTCATTCTCGTCCAATGTCAGGAGCAACTCCCCCGCTTCCCCTGCATACAGACGCTCCTGGTGCTCATGGAGCATGACACCTGGGTGAGAACTTCACGAGACAGGACCGTGAGAGTCAGCAGCCAGGAACACATCGTGCTTGCGCGCCGCCCGCTCGCCACCGGCGAGTCCGGCCCGCTCCCCCGGCGTCAGATCACGGCGGATCGCCCGGTGCAACGTCGTCAGGCACGGTGCGTCCACGGGCCGGGGCTGACGGGCGGCACGCAAGACCAGCTCGCGGTGAACCGCCCGCACGTTCCCCTTCCACAGCGCCAACAGGCGCCGGACTTCAGGCGTGATCGTGAACCTCGCACCGGCCCGGGACCGTGCGCCAGGGCAGGCGGCTGCAGTCTCATCAGCTTCAGCGGCGGCCAGCCAGCGCCACACCGTGCGCTCCGACACCCCCGCGCGTCCGCAGCCACTCGCACATGCCCTGCTGTCAGCTTCTTCCCCGCCCGCAGTGCTAGCAGCCGCCGCACGGCCGGACCACGCAGCGCCGTCCTCGACGCTGAGCCTCATCAACCACCAGCACCCCCCAGACGGCCCCGGGGCGCCTCGTCAGCCAGGGCGCGGAGACGGACGGCGTTGCGGGTCGTCCATTCAGCGGGGAGAGCGGATGACTGGAGCCCATCATCGCGGCCCTGACGGCCGGCTCCACGCCAAGATCCTCGCCGACGTGACGCAGACTCGGCCACCGCCTCCGCCGAACAAGCAGGCCAAAGGCCGATGGAAGCGCGGCGAGCCCGCCTCGGTACGGCCGCGGCGGCAATCCGCCTGGTGCGCGGGGGGGGGTATCCGCCCCATGAGCAACGTTCCCGGCCCGCACGATGCCGCGGCCCCGCCCTGGCCGACCTCCCTGGCGCCCAGGAGGGTCTGCGCCTCCTGGAGAAGGCGGTGACGCTGCTCCACGAAGCGCGCGAGCCGTCGGCACCGCCAAGACCGCCGCCGGCGCAACCTATGCGCTGCGCCGTCGTACGGGACCGGCACCGGCATGTTTCGTCTCTCGGTGTGACTTCCCACTGTCCGAGTGCAGATCTGCCGGCGCAGGGGTGATCGATGGGTTCTGTTGCCTTGGGGTTTCGCGGGTGTGGGTTCAGCTGGTTCTGTCGAGTTTGTAGTCGTAGTAGTCGGTCGGTCCGGTGAGGACGGCCTGGAAGTAGAGCGGTTCGCCGTCTGTGTCGAGCGGTACCTCGTGTCCGGCTGTGCGGGTGAAGCCGAGCGAGAGACGGGGCACGACCCAGTAGCTGGGCTCGTCGTGCAGGACAGTGAAGCCCATTTCTTCGATCTGCTGGATCAGCTGGAGGGCCGGGGTGCGGAAGACGTCGATGCCACGGAAGCGGACCGTGATCTCCTCGGGGCCGGGACGGGGGATCCACAGTTCGGCGTACTCGAGGGTTTTGGCGTCTTCCATGACGAAGTTGATCTCGAACTGGGGGTGCAGAGTGAGGATCCGCATGGGGTGGAAGAAGTCCGGGGCATCCTCGTCTCGGACTTTGATCTCGCCCAGTTCCGCGGCTGCCGTTTTGACGGCTTCGGCAGGCATGCCCAGGGGGAAGCCTGTGATGCCGTTCGGCGGGTCCAGTTCGATTTCCATGGTGGTCATTGTAGGAGGCAGGTCCTGATCTTCCAGCCGTTGTCTGCCAGGTACTTTTGGAACTTACGGTTGTGCGGCAGGGAGTCGACCATCTCCTTGATGGCTGCGTCGTACTTGGTGCCGTGCTTCCTTCGGATCTCGTCGATGTCCTTCTTCATCGCCTCATCGAACTTGCCCTGTCTGATAAGGGCCTCTTGGTCTCTTCGCCACTTGTCGTTGATCTTGCCGGACCCGGTGCTGATGAAGTCGCGGTGGTCGTCGTACTCCATTCGGATGGCGGGCCCGGTGGACTCCTTGAGGTCAGTGGGGAGTCCGAGGCTGAGGTAGCAATCCTTGGCCGGGAGATGGTTGATCTCGTAGCGGGTGTTATCGCTTCCGTCGGTCCAGTTCGCGGGCTGAAGTTTGCCATACCAGCCGCCCATGCCCGAAGGCTGCTTCTTGGCCAGACCGAGGGGGTCGATCCAGTACAGGGGGTTGGGAACGTATGCGTGTGGGTTGGGGCCGGCCTGCACGCCGAGAGGGTCGGTGCTCAGGTAGCGCCCGGTGGCCGGGTCGTAGTAGCGGTAGAGGTTGTACTCGAGGCCCGTCTCGTCGTCGTGGTACTGCCCGGGCCTGCCCAGGGGGCACGCCCGTTGGGCGCCGCGCCCCGCTCCCCAGAGGTCTTCCTCGGCGGTCCACACGACGCGCCCGTCTGTGGTGACCAGTTCGCTGGGGGTGTCAGCGAGGTCTGTGACGATGGCGAAGAAGCGCTCATCGATGTCGCTGTGGGCGTTGTTCGCATCCTCGGCCCATGTGCGCTCGGTTTGTGAAAGGGGCCGCCACGAGCCAGGTTCCCAGTCCCAGGTGACCGTGCGGCGGCTTCCGTCGTCGTCTGTGCTGAACTGTTCGATCAGCTTTGCGCCTTCCCAGGTGAAGACGACGGTCGCGACGGCGATGGTCCGGCCGTCGCGCTGTGCGAGACGGCGCTTGGCTATGCGACGGCCCAGCGGGTCGTAGTCGTAGACCCATGAGCCGCAGCTGGGGGTGTCGACCCTGACCAGCCGGTCCTCTGGGCCCCACCAGTAGCGCCACTCCCGGCGCTTTCCGGAAAGGGTGCGCACCAGCATGCGTACCAGGCGGCCCTGGTCGTCGTAGTCGTACGAGGTGCGTCCCGCGGTGCGCAGCAGCGATCCGGTGTAGGCGCGTTCACCTGCGGTGGTGGCGTCGGGTTCGCGGGTGTCGTGGGCCTGTGTGATGTTGCCGAGGGCGTCGTAGGCGTAGGTCTCGGTCCAGGTGTCGGCTGTGACGCGAGTGATGCGGCCTGCGGGTGTCAGCTCGAATTGGCGGCGGCCTCGGCGGCGGTCGGTGACGGTGCTGGGCAGGCCGTCGGTGCGGTAGGCGTAGGTGCGTTCCTGGACGCTGGTGTAGGCAAGGTCGGCGGATTGCGTGGTGTGGTCGAGGGCCCACAGGGCCTGGGCACTCAGGCGGTGGCAGGCGTCCCAGGTCTGAGTGAGGGCTGCGCCGTTGCCGAGGAAGCGGGTGGTTTCCTGTCCGGCGGGGTCGTATGCGAAGGCCAGGGAGCCGAGGGTGCCGGCGAGGTTGATGGGCTGGTTGTTGGCGTTGTAGGACCAGCTCGAGGTGATGCCGGTGGGGGTGGTGCGGCTGGTGCGTCGGCCGAGCTGGTCGTAAGTGTAGGTGGTGGAGCGGCCGTTGACGGTCTCGGTCAGGACGCGGCCGAGTTTGTCGTAGTCGTAGTGGAGGGCAATGCCGTGGCTTGCGATCTGCTTGAGCAGGCCGCGGGTGTCGTAGCTGAGGGTGGTGGTCGAGTCGTCGGGGTTGCGGCGCTCGACGAGCTGGCCGAGGACATCGTAGGCAAAGGTGGTGGTGCGGCCGGCTGCGTCGGTGGTTTCCAGAAGTTGGTCGGCGCCGTCGAGGCGGTAGGTGAGGCTGTTGCCGTTGAAGTCCGATTCGCTGACGAGGTGTCCGGCTTCGTCGTAGCGGTAGTTCCAGGAGGCGCCGTTGGTGCTGACTGAGAGGAGTCGTTGCTCGGTGTCGTAGGTGAAGTGCTGTTCTTCGCCGTCGGGGAGGGTGCGGCCGGCGAGCCGGCCGAAGGGGCCGATGGTGAAGCGGGTGAGAGCTCCGGATTGGTCGCGCTGCTCGGTGACGTTGCCTTCGGGGTCGTAGGTCCAGGTCTCGGTCGTGCCGTCGGGGTGGCGACGTTCGGTGATCTCGCCTTCGGGGCGCCGTGTGAGGTGAGTGGTGGCTCCGAGCGGGTCGGTGAAGGCGATGGTGCGGCCGAAGGCGTCGTAGGTGAGACGGGCGGTGTTTCCCAGAGCGTCGGTGACGGCCGTGATGAGGCCGGCGGTGTTGGTTTCGAAGTGCCGGCGCTGGCCGAGGGGGTCGGTGACCGTTGTCAGGCGGCCGTGGGGGTCGTACTGGCGGTGCGTGCGGGCGCCGGTGGCGTCGGTGGTGGTGAGCAGGTTGCCGTTGCGGTCGTAGGTGAACGCGGCGAGTTGTTCGCCGTCCTGGCGGATGGCTGCGACCTGGCGCAGTTCGGTGTAGTCGAGTTCGACGGTGCCCCCGGCGGGATCGGTGATGCGGACCGGGTCTCCGTGCTGGTTCAGGGCGAAGCCGGTGGTCCGGCTGATCTCGTCGGTACGGGAGACGATGTGGCCCAAGGCGTCGTAGCCGGTGTAGGTGGTGTTGCCGAGCGGGTCGACGGTAGTGGTGACGCGGTGCTGGTCGTCGTAGTGGTATTCGGTGCGATGGCCGAGGCTGTCGGTGACGGTGGTGATGCGGCGGGCGGGGTCGTAGTGGAACTGGGCGGAGAGTTCGCCGTTCTCCCCTGTGCCGCGGATGACCCGGCCGGATTCGTCGTAGACGTAGGCGTAGGTCTGGCCGTTGCGATCGGTCCAGGTGGTGATGCGGTCCGCGTCGTCGTATTCGTACTCGTAGGGCAGGCCGGAGGAGTTGACGATTCCGGCCAGGCGGCCGTCCGGGTAGTACTCGTAGCCGACGATCGTGATGCCGGGGCCGGTTCCGGTGCTGCTGAGGAGTCGCAGGCTCTCGATGCGCAGGCCGGCCGAGGTGGGGATGGTGTCGACGGCGATGCGGTAGCCGCCGCTGTGGCGCACCTCGGTGGGTGTCCCTGTCTCGTCGCGGACGAAGGTGATGGTGTGGCCGTTGCGGTCGGTGATCGCGGTGATCGCGCGGGTGGTGGGCTGCAAGCCGGCCACTGTTCCCGAGGCGGCGAAGTGACGGGTCCAGCCGCGGTCGGGGTCCTCTATGCGGATGGTGTCGCTGTGCTGCTCCCAGGTGAGCGGCCAGCGTGCGCCGGCTTCTGGGTGGACTTGTTCGCCCGTGTGGGCGGGCTGGGGGTAGTGCAGGATCTGTGCGTCGTCGCCGGCGTAGTGGATGCCCTTGGTGTCGATCTCGATGCGCTGGTCGATGGTGGAAGACCAACCCGGGCCGTGGAGGCGGCCTCCTGTGTAGCCGGATGCGTAGGCGCGGCGTAGGACCAGGGGCAACAGGCCAGGGAGTTCAAGGTCTCGGGCGTTGGTGATCATCTGGCCGGAGACCACATCGACCGGGTCGCCGGCGGTGTGGCAGCCGATGTTGCCGTTCGAGGGCTGGCCGGTCCTGCTCGGTCCTGCGAGGGATGGATTCCTCTTGCCTGGTCGGCCGGCGCCCTTGCCTGCGGAGTTGAGGGAAGTGTGGGGAGCCTTCGGATCGGGCTTGCTGTCCTTGCCCAGGCCGGCGAAGTGATCGGAAAGCGCGCGATCGTTGTCGTGATGGTTCTTGGCCATCTGCTTGATGCCGCGGGTCATGTTGTCGTCGAGGTGTTTGGCGGTCTTTTTCACGCCTTCCTCGATGCCGTCGATGACCTTGTCGAGCATCGCGTTCGCCGCGTCGGCGATGGCGTCCTTGCCTCGGGTACGCCCGTGGTGGCTCTTGGCCCGGCCTATCTTCCCGCCGGCCTTGTTACGGAACGTTCCGCCGGCGCTCTGCAAGCCCGTTACCGCCCGGTCGTGCTCGTCCGGGTCGAAGCTGAAGCCGCCGCTGGCGCCTCCACCGCCGGCTCCTCCTCCGCCACTTCCGCCGCCGGCGCTCAGCAGCTGCATAGGGTTGGCGGCAGCGGATTTGGCGGAGCCCTTGGCATCCTGGATGCCCTGGCCGAAGCCTTCCTTGCCCGCTTGGGCGGCGTGGCTCACGTCGATGCCGTTCTGGACGCCGAGGGCGTTGGCGCCGAGCTGGACGACCAGGTCGCCCACCATCGCGCCGAGGGCCTCCTCGACGGGTGTGAGGGCGATGCTGATGACCTGCTCGGCGACCTGCTGGCAGACCTCTTTGAAGATCCGCCGCACCGCGAGGCGTGTGGCTTGCGTTCCGGCGAGCGCGCCGAGTTCGGAGAGTCCGAAGGTGAAGGGAGCGGCGGCCTGAGCGGCGATCACCTCTGCCGCCAGGATGGCGAGCTGGGCGATTGCGCCGATCTTGGCGCCTTCGATGAGGAGGGCGACGCCGTCAAGCGCCGTGCCGGCCAGACGCCCGCACTCCCCCAGGTTCTTCAGGTGAGTGCCGTTGATCTTGCCCCAGTGGGCGTTGAGCGCTTCGACGGCCAGGGAGCCGCCCGCCGAACCCACCAGACCCTGGACGGCCTGGTGGGCCTCGTTCGCGCCGCCGTCGATATCGTCGGCGAACTCCCGCATGGCGTCTGCCATTTCGCGGTCGCGTACGACCAAGAGCTGGCCCGCATCCGCCACCACCAACACGAGGCCACGAGCGTGCAGTTCACGGTTTTCCAGGCCCTGGCCGCCGTCGGAGTCGGACACGAGCAGGCCGACGACATCGTGTTGCACGGAGGCTGGGGCGGCGGCCGGGGCCCGCGCCTGGAGGACGGCTGACCGCGCTGTTCGCCACGCTGCCGGTTTGGGCGATGACCTAATGCACAGCTCCGTCGCGCATCGCGCGACGGAGCTGTGCATTACATGACGTGGATCTGGCAACCCAAAAAGCGCCTGCCTGATCGGCTGCTACGCGGAGGGGGCCTATTCGCTCCACAGCTGCATTTCAGCAATTTCGCCCATGCGGGCCTGCCCGGTAGAAAGGTCCACAAGAATCGGCCAGCAGTCGAGGAGCATGTGGCGCGGGTTGCGGGTTTTCAGGTATTGCTCGGAGTTGAAGGGGGCGATTAGCAGCCCATTCTTTTCTCGTACTCGATCGTAATCGATTTTAAGAACCGGGTCGTACGGACCCGTCTCTCGCACAAGAAGTTCCTCTGCCGCCTTCAAAGCTTCGGGTTGACTCAGCGTCATTTCGTCCCCAGGAACTTGTAACTCAGGTAGGGCGTCGGGTTTGCGTGACCAGTCTGTCCGTCCAAAAATACTACATCGCCATCACGGTTGACCACATTGAAGACATGACCACCATCCTTATTGGCGCCATAGACAATACCCCGAGAACCGTCACCTGCCTCCTTGATGTCCTTCACGATATTGGACAACGATCTATTTCTGAACCGCTTTCCATAATACTTCTCCAGCGGCTCGAAGGGGCCACGTCCTAAATCAGGGAGAGCGGAGGTTGGTGCACCATCCAGGGTTCTATCAACGGCCAGTACACATGCACGGCAGTTTTTCTTACCCCCACCGGGGTTGACCATGTTCATCAGGTCTTCAGTCACGGGCGTCTTGTACCCGTCTCCCAGCACGGTCTTGCCACCGCCGCCTTCCCCCCAGCGGACATTCCCGACCCTGTTGAACGCTTTTTCATTCTTAACGGCCTTGACAAGATCTGTGGCATTGATGGCTGTCTTTCCCGCCTTGACCCAACGCAGGAATATGACCCCACCAAGGCGACCAGCTCTCCGCAGGGGCTCGTGCCCTTGTGCTTGTCGGGCTGGTCACTGGTCAGCCCTTCGTCGCGCTCCTCGGCTGGTGAGGGACTGAACAACGCGTCGGGCCCGGTCCGCTGAAGGTGACCGGGCCCCGAGCATCTCGGCTGTGGCTTCGGCAGTGCGTGTTTCTAAGCCCCGCTTGTGAGTAGCCTGGAGTCCTACGCTGGCGAAGTGTCCGAGGACGCAGGGCGGGCTGGGGAGAAGACCTGCCGGGGCTGCGGTGGACGGCTGAGGCCGGATGTGGCCCGCTGGGCGGCCGTCGGTCGTCGGTGCGTGCCGGCGCGGGTTCCTCGTAGTGGCCTGACCCTTGATCAGCCGCGCTGAACCTGTGGGAGCCGCTTCGACTAACTGAGCAGCTTCGCAGTGCGCTCCACGTAGAAGGCGGCGACGTAGTGCATGCCGTCCTCTCTCGTAGCGCCGAGCGTTTCGCATCAGCGCGCGAGACGAAAGTGGACTTGCACGCCCCGAACACCGATCACTCAACCTTCAAGGGCACACACTCAAGGTCCGCTGGCACAGGACACGGTGTGACTGAGCGCGGTATTTGGTCCCGATGGACAACTCCGATGCTCAGAATCGGCCCGGCAGTGACGCCGAGCCCAAGCTGGCCCGCCTGCTCGTGCCGAGCAGTGGAACCCCCGCCTCGCCCCGTGGGTCCCGCCCCGGCGTGAAAGGATCAGCGCGGCAGAAGAGCGACGGGCACCTGCTCGTCGAAGGTTTCGGTCAACCGGTCAAAGAGCGTCTGCCGCACGCTGGCACGCGCCGCGGCAAGCTCCTTGCGGGACTGGCCGTCGAATGGCTGGCGACCGGATCGAAATAGTCCTCCAGCGATGGGTATCAGCTGCTGAGGTCGAACACGCCCCACGCGGTGTACGGCTCGGCCTGGACGTAGATCCTGCTTCCTCGGCCGACGACCCGCCGGCGGCCGGGGGCGGGGCCCTCGGGCAGGGTGAGCAGGCCAACGTCCTTTGGTTCGACGGATGTTTCGGTCAGCGTTCCGTGGGCGAGTCGGTCGCTCTCCTCGCCGTAGCCGCCGTACAAGGCGACCCGATCGCCGTGGACGGCCACCGCATAAGCGCCCCGTACACGGTTCGCCCACACCGTCACGGGCCGGTCGGGGCGTAGCAGTCGAAGAGACCGGGGTGCGGGCATCGTCTGACGTCCAGGCCAGCCGGCCCGTGGCGCTCCAGCGGCGGATACCGACCGGGTTCTCGTCGAAGTGCCCGACCCAGATATGGCCGGCCTCGTCCACGAGCAGGTGCGCAATGGCGTCCCCGACGGAGAAGGACGAGGTCCGGCGGCCTTGCGCGTCGAAGACCTGGACCTGGTTCGCGTCCTCGTACCGGCGGGCGCGAGAAGCGGCGACGGCGAACCCGCCGTCGGGCAAGCGGTCCAGGTGCGGCGAGCGGGCCCGCACGGCGCTCAGCTCGGTGAGTTCGACGTTGCCGCCCGGATGGACGGTGACGACCAGGGCGTCGAAGGGCAGGACATCGCCGCCGGGACGCGGAGCGCGTTCGGCAAGCAGCCAGTGGGCGGCGCCGAAGACGTCGACGGTACTGGTCAGGACGTGGCGGTCGTGGAGTGATCGAGGGAGGTGAGCGTAAGGAACGAGGCGGTCTTCTGCACGGGCGGGCTCTCCTGGGTGGGCGGTCACGGCCATCGGCGTTGGGGTGAGCGGCGGCTGGCGGCGTGCGAGCGGTCGTGTGCGGGATGATCCCGCACATGGCAGCGGCCGCCCGGTCGCCGGACGGCCGCTGCCTCAACGAGTCGCTGTGCCTCAGCGTGAGGCACTCATGATGGGTCTGCCTACAGAGCTGCTCCCGTTTCCTTAGGGCATGTCAGAAGGATGTGATGCATCAGCGTCGCCTTCCGTCTGTCATGCGATCGGGGTGCTGCAAGTACTCTTCGATTTCCCTCACGAGCTGCTTCGCCTCTTCGCTCAGCTCTGGGTTCGCTGCGGCATTCAGTGCTAGTTGAACGGCTGCGAACGTGTGTGATCCGGCGCTTGTTCCGCTGACTTCACACACGAAAAGCGCTGCGTTCGCTGGCAGTTGCGGGGAGGTTGGCGAGTCATCTTTTGGCGGGCTTTCTTGTTCCTGCCTTTCGGCATAGAGCATTTCTAGATAGTCCCGTGCGTCTTCGTCACCTCGTTCCGCTGCCCACTGCCACCAGCGCAATGCCTCCTCATCGCGGTCCAGATATTCTAGAAGTTCCGCGATTCGGCGTGTTTCTTCTGCAGTGGCTTTGTACGCGCACTCGCGTGCCAGCAGCAGTACGAGTTCGCCCTTGGCCTCGGTGTGCTCCGAGGCATCGTCCGGGCAGGGGGCGGGGGCCGGGGGCCAGCCGGCGAGCTGGCCCCCCTCCGCCTGTACCGAGTCCTCGGGTGTCCGTGGACTCTTTGAAAGTGCCTGCTCGGAGCGTTCGAGCAGGGCCCATACGGCGAGGAGTCGAATGGCGCTCTGCTCGCTTTCCCGGTCCCAGGTGCTCATGCGGTTCCCTCCTCGCCGGTCTCGTTGACGAACTTCTTCAGATTGTTGATCGCTACGCGGATGATGCGCTTCACCGACTCCTCCTTAAGGCGCAGGCGCTTCCCGGCGTCTTCAGGGCTGATGTCCTGGAGAACGCACAGGGTGATGACCTGCCGCTGCCGGTCGGGAAGTTTGGCAACTAGTTCATCAATACCCTCTTTAATCATTTCGTAGGCGGCATCGGGGATGCCGATCTGCGATTCCTGTTCGGGCATTTCCTGTACCGGTGCGGGAGTCATGTGCTGGTTACGCCGGAACTGGTCGATCACCGCGTGCTTGACCGCGGTGCGGCCGTAGGCGACCGGGTTACCGGGCCGCGCAATGATCTTTTCCCATGACGTGAACATGCGCATGTAGGCGACCTGCACAGCGTCTTCTGCGCGGTGCAGGTCGCCGCCTGTCTCGGCCCGGGCCACGCGAGTGAACGCCTCGCTGGTCTCGAGGACGAACGCCTCGAAATCCGTGCCCCGGTCGGGCTCGGTCACGCAGCCTCCCGGGTGACGATCGCCGGCTGGCCCTGCTCCGCGTGCTTGTAGAACAGCCAGGCCGGCTGCCCTTCCTCGAAACGGGCCGCGGCCCCGCCCTCCGGCAGCGCCGCCGCCATCGCGATCATCGTCGCGCGCTGCTCGCGCTCCGCGCACGCCTGCAGATACGCCTTCAGGCACATCTCCACCACGCTCTTGGTGCGGCGCAGCGCGTAGTACGCCAGGAACATCAGCGGGACCGAGATCCCACTCGTCCCCATCCACTCGAGCCAGGTCACCAGACCGGCCTCCCATCATCGACTCGTTGGTGAGGGCCCTTACGCCCTCACCTCTTACACGCGCCGAGGGGCCGGAATCCGGATGCCGGAGACCAACCTTTTTCCCACGCACCCCAGTTACCTCATCAAAACCCCTCTGACCAGCGAAAACACGAGTCTTCATGCAGGACGGGCAGCCCGCCCATCGGGACTCCCGCCGATTGCCGGCACCGGTCAACAAGGGGGCGGGCTGCGCATCCGGCGGCTGGCAGGCCCTTGAGGCGCCGGCTCATCTCGGCGGCCCGGACGATTGGACGGGTGATGCTGCATCACCTCGATGAGGCAACAACATCAACTTCCCGGCGTTCCCGTCCCGAGCCAAGGGAGATCTGGGCCGGACGGCGACCTCAACAGCTACGACCGAGCTCCGGCGCCCTCCCGCCAGCCGACCAGCGTCACCAATGCGGCGGCTGCGCTGGCAACGGCGGCGACGTAGCCGGCCACTTGCCACACCCGTACCAGCGACGGGTAGGTCACCGCCAGCATTCCGCAGCCCAGCACCGTCACGGCCAGGGCCGCCGTACGCCAGGAGCGCCGTGCCATCGGCGCATCCGGCTGCAGGGTCACCGGTCCGACCACGGCGTCGAAGCGACCGCGTACGCCGTTGCCGAGCTTCCGTGGGCGATCGCGTAGGCGGTCACCCGGTCCGTGGGCGGCGGGCCGTCCACGGGCGGCTGGAGGGTGGGCGGTGTGAACGGCGCCGGTACCGGTGCGGGGACCGGCGGGCGCACCAGGGTGGCCGGTGCGGGCGCCTGATGGCATGTCGGGGTTGTCGTCATGTCGGGCTCTCTGGGGCGGGGTGCGCTGTGCGCCGGTGCCGCGCCCCTTTGGCGCGGTCGGGTGCCACCATCCGGCGTCGGTTCCCCGGATCCAGTTTTCGCGAATCCGCCAAACCCCCATGTCAGAACGCGGTTTGGGGAGAATTCGCGAGCGGTGGATCACAGGGTGCAGCGGTGCTAAGTGCAGTGGCGAGCAGCACCATGCAGGGGGCGCGGGTTAGCCGCGCAAGCGCAGTGGCGCCGAGAGATTCACCGATCCCACCTCTTCATTCGATGGCTACAGCCCTCTTGAGCCCCCGGCAGACGCCGGGGCTGCGTCGTGCTGCCCGAAGGAGACCACCGTGTCCACCTTCGAGACCCTCCCCCGCTTCACCACCGGCCTCCAGCGCTTCACCCCCGCCAGCGCCGCCGCTTCCACCGCGTCGTCCTCGACTCCTTCGTCCCCGATCTGCGTACCGGACTGTTCCGCCCCGGCCTGCGCATCAAGGGCGTGCGCGCCACATCCGGCGTCTACGAACTCACCTGGGCACAGAACGGCCGCGCGACATGGCAATACGGCCAGGAGAAGGCGTTCGGCATCTTCTCTGAGCTACGAGTGGACGAGCGCCGGCACGCTCCTGCATATGGTCGACAATGAGCGCATGGACGTCCCTGAGCTGCTCGAATCAGCCTCCCTGCTGGTCCCGGAAGAGACCGCCACCGAGAACGACATCACAGTGCGAGACGTCTGGGACTACCTCGCCCATGACGAGTGGGAGATCGCTCTGGGTCTGCTGGAGGAACTCGGGGACGGTCGCTCGATCCCTCTGGCGTTCTGGGAGAAGCTCGCCGAAGCGGCTGAGCAGCTCCGACTGGAGCGGAGCGCGGCCTGGTGCCATTGGCGGTGCGCCGAGATCCGCAACGGTGTGATCCGGGCAGAGCTGACGCTGAGCCCTGCCGGTGAGGGCCGACGCACGACACCAACCTCCGGCGCCGGGGTTCTGCGACCCATGTGGGACATCGGACACCTCTCGCCCACCGGTGAACGTGCGGTCAGCATCGCCGCGCTCTGGGTTGAGAACATGCCCACTCTGGAGCCCGGCGGGCAGGCCACGGTTCGCCTCGTACCCCTCACCCCCTCCCACTGGACGCACGTTCAACCCGGCCAGCAGATCACCATGCACGAGGACCCGACCATCGCCGGGACCGCAGTCGTTCTGGAGGTTCATCGCCCTGCACCCGTGCCCAGACAGTGACGTGGCCGGGCACTCGCGGCACGACGCCGATAGGTGTCCCCCAAAAGCTCCAGGGGCGGCTACTTGGTGGTTTCGCTGGTGCGCGCGGTGAGCTGGGAGAGGCCGGGTAGGCACAGGAAGACGTTGGTTCAGTCAACACGCCCGCCACATCGTCCGGCGCCGATCGGCACCCACACCATCCTCACCGGCCCCTGACCGGGCCACCCTGTGGGTCACGGGTGACGAGCACCGTCAGTCCGTCGTGCGGGAGTTGCGGCGGTCGATGCCGACCCAGGTCGCGGCCGTGGCCGCAGTGGTGACCACGGCAAAAGTGCCGAGGTTGCCGCCGGAGAACATCTGCTCGTCGTAGAGGCCGGCCCGGACGGGCACGGAGACGGCGAAGGAGAGGGCTCCCCAGCCCAGGCCTGCTAAGACTGCTTTCGTCACAGTGGCTGATCGCCCGTTCATGTCAGTTCCTTTCGCGTAGTGGTGCTCTGCTGCGGCAGGCGCAGGTCCGGGTCCGGCAGGCCGGTGAGCAGGTCCGTTCGACCTCGGCCTGGCACTCTTTTCTGGCCGCCTTCACGAGGACGGTTCCCAGGCGGGCCGGGGTGTATCCGGAAGGCGTCGGAAGCCGGTGTCGCCCGTGTTGTTCGGGGCGCGCGGCTTTCGTCGGCGGTCCGCCCACCGGACGCCGTTCGCCATGGGGCCGGAAGGTGATCGGCCCTCCGGGGCGCGGCTCCGTGACTGTGACGTCGGCTGCGCCGGGCGGTGCTTCGCGAGTGGCGCAGCGGCTTTGACGAGGTGCGGCCCGGCTTCGCGACGCAGCACGGCGCGCGGTGCGGCGCGGTGCCGGTGCGGCACGGCGCTGGGGTGCGCGCCGGTTGCGCTGCGGTGTGGCGCGGCAGGGTCCGCTGCGGTGTGGCGGGGTGTGGCGACGGTCGGCATCGTGTCGGGGAAGGGCGGGCGTTGGTGGGACTGTCGGTGGTCCATAGGTGAGGTGTCGGTGGCCGCTGGAACTGTGGGCCGTGCTGCCCAGCCGGGCAGCCGCACGTCCTTCAGCGCAAGGGAGCTCATCGCCATGGTGTCCACCTCCACCGCCCCGTCCTGGGATGTCCGACGGTTGCCGCGCGCCGACGGCCGTGTCGTCCTGGTCACCGGCGGCAACGCCGGCATCGGGTACT
Organism: Streptomyces angustmyceticus; assembly: GCF_019933235.1. Taxonomy (NCBI): domain Bacteria; kingdom Bacillati; phylum Actinomycetota; class Actinomycetes; order Kitasatosporales; family Streptomycetaceae; genus Streptomyces; species Streptomyces angustmyceticus. The sequence goes on from NZ_CP082945.1 coordinate 28,621, forward strand.
TCGTCGCGGAGCAGTTGTCGGCCACCGGGGCGACCGTCGTACTCGGCAGCCGCAACGGCGCCAAGGCCGAGGCCGCCATGGCCTCGATCCGGACGCGGGTCCCCGGCGCACGGGTGCGGGCCGTACGGCTCGACCTCGCCGGCCTCTCCTCGCTCGCCGCGACGGTGGCATCCCTGGACGTGGCGTGCCTCGACGCGGTGGTCCTCAACGCCGGCGTCGCCCTCGACAACCCACCGCGCAGGGAGACCGGAGACGGTCACGAGCTCATGTTCGCCACGAACCACCTCGGGCACTTCGCGCTGACCCAGCGGCTGATGCCCCTGCTCTCAGCCGCGCCGGCCGCCCGCGTGGTGACCATGGGCAGCTTCGCGGCGAAGTCGGAGCGGCTCGACCCGGACGACCTTCACTCCCGCCTGGACTACCGGCCCAAGCGCACCTACGCGCGCTCCAAGCTGGCGCAGATGCACTTCGGGCTCGAACTCGACCGCCGCCTGCGCGCCGTCGGCAGCACCGTGGCCAGCGTGGTGGTCCATCCCGGCGGCGCGCTGGACTCCCTCACCCCCTCACGGCCACCGCTGCCTGTGCGGACCACCGGCGCGCGACTGCGCGCCGCGCCGGCGGCCTTCCTCGTCCAGGGCAAGCATGCCGGCGCATGGCCCGCGGTCCGGGCGGTCCTCGACCCGGCGGTGAGGGGTGGCCAGTTGTGGGGACCGCGTGTCTTCGGCCTGCGTGGAGCACCTCGACGTGAACCGGTGTGGAAGCACCTCACCGATACCTCCACCGCGGCACGCTTGTGGGACACAAGCTGTCATCTGACCGGCCTCGACCTCCACCTCGACCATGACCTCGGGACCACGACACCCGGACAGCCCCGTAGCGGATGACTGCCGCACAACAGCCCGGCCGGTCAGCCGACAACGGCCCACGAACGCAACCACCCTGCCTTCAGCACCCCGGCCGGTCACCTCCGCACACTCGCCACAGCCCCTGCACCGGGACCGGGCAGGCAAGAAGGCAGGCAGGCAGGCAGCGACAGACCAGCCGGCGAACACCACATCGGCGAACGCAGCGCCGAGGAAGACAGGCAGCCACGCCGGCGATGATGCTCACGAGCATGTCGGCCACGTCACCGTGCCCCACACCGGGCTCCATTCCGACGGACAAGGCACCTGGCGGTGTCGGCGCAGGAGGGCGGAGCGCCACGGCCGCCCCCGGGATACCGCCTCAACCAGCGCCGGACCGGCAGCGGACGACAGCAGTCACCCGCGACAGGCACAGCGCCGCTCGCAGCCCGAACGCGTCAGGGAGCTGCTCCAGGCGGTCCGGCGAGGGGTGCAGCGGGATCGGGCTAACCCTGCGGGACCGTGCTCAGACGCTGGCCCCTGCACCCTCGCCCTCCCTGCGCCGCGTCCAAGACGTACGTGTCAGCCGCATCCTGACAGGCACTCCGGGCACTTCGCCTTGCATCCCACGAGACGTAGCACACCGTCGTTCGACGCACCGAGGACTTACTCGCAGCTTCCACAGCCGACGCCCTTCACCGAGTCACTCCCGACAGCGACGCCAGACCCCATCATCCGGGCCAGTGCTCCTGCAAGGTGCGGACGGTCTCGGCGATCGCCGGGCGCCGGCCTGCCCTGGCTCGCCACAACGCGTACAGCCGCCGTACCGGCGCCGGTTCCAGCGCAACCTCCACCACCCCGGCGGGCAGCGGGCCGCGGCCCAGACGGGGAACGAGGCAGATGCCCAGGCCGGCGGCGACGAGCGCCACCAACGTGGGGTTCTCGTCCGCCTGGTGGACGATCTGGGGCTCGTGTCCGGCCGTCCGCAGCGTCCGCACCAGCCATTCGTGGCACACCCGTCCCGGTGGCTGGCACACCCACCGCTCACCGCCGAGGTCCTCGCGCCGCACCGACTCCCGCCCCGCGAAGGGGTGCCCCTGCGGCAGCAGCAGCGTGCACCGGTCCTGCCCGATCAGCGCATGCTCCACCCCCGGCGGCAGCGTCAGCGGCGCGATGTCCCAGTCATGGACCACGCTCACGTCGACCGCGCCCTTGGCCACCATGTCGACAGACATGTGTGGGTCCACCTCCCTGAGCCGCGCGTCCATCGCCGGATGCCGTAGAGCCAGGTCGGCGAGGACCTCGGGCAACAGTCCCCGCGCCGCCGACGCGAAGGCGGCGACGGTGAGCCGCCCGGCCGGTTTCCCGCGCCGCTGGTCCAACTCGGTCTCCGCCCGCTCCAGGCAGGCCAGCACCTCGTCCGCGAGGGCGACGAGGTGATGCGCCTCGGGGGTCAGCCGGACGCCACGTCCCGCACGCTCGAGCAGCACGGCCCTGGTCTCCCGCTCCAGCTTGGAGATCTGCTGGGACACCGCGGACGGCGTGAAGCCCAGAGCGGAGGCGGCGGCGCCGACGCTGCCGTGCACGGAGACGGCGTGCAGGGCTCGCAGGCGCTGAAGGTCGAGCACGGGAGCCTCCCTCACGAGCGAAGCGACTGATGAGCGTTGCTTCATCCCACCATGCAGCAATCATCGCTGGTGCTTCATGGTCTGCGGCTGTGATCCTCGACCCATGCGACCTGCACACCTCGCCCTCGCCGTCCTCGTCGCCGCCGTCTGGGGCGTCAACTTCACCGTCGTCGAGATCGGCCTCAGCCACTTCCCGCCCCTGCTCTTCTCCGCCCTGCGCTTCCTCACGGCCGCGATCCCCGCGGTGTTCCTGGTACGCCGCCCGGTCGCGTGGAAGTGGATCGTGGGGGTCGGACTGGTCCTGGGCGTGGCCAAGTTCGGGCTGCTGTTCGTCGCGATGGACACCGGGATGCCGGCCGGCCTCTCCTCCTTGGTCCTCCAGGCACAGGCGGTGTTCACGGCCGTCATCGCCTTCGTCGTCCTGGGAGAACGCCCCTCACTGCTGGGCGGGTTGGGCATGGCCGTGGCCCTGGCCGGGATCGCCGTCGCGGCGGTCGACGAGGACACGTCCGGCGGACCGCTCGGTGCGTTCGCCCTGTGCGTCGCAGCCGCGGCCTGCTGGGGTGCCTCGAACGTCTTGACCCGCAAGGCCGCCCCGCCGGACGCGTTGGGCTTCATGGTCTGGGTCAGCACGATCCCGGTACTGCCGCTGCTGGCCCTCTCGGTTCTGTTCGAGGGCCCATCGCGCGACGTGGCGGCGCTGCGCACCCTCGACTGGCAAGGCGCGGGCACCGTCCTCTACGTCGCCTGGATCACGACCGTCTTCGGCTTCGGCGCCTGGGGCTGGCTGCTACGCCGCCACCCGGCGTCCACGGTGGCCCCCTTCTCCCTCCTCGTCCCGGTCTTCGGAATGTCGTCGGCGGCGCTCTTCCTGGGCGAGCCCGTCAGCGCACTGCGCTGGTGTGCGGCGGTTCTGCTCGTCGGCGGCGTCGCCCTGACCTCGCTGGCACCCCGCCATACGCCGCCGGCACCCGCAGCGCGCCCCGCGAACCACCCGGCGCAGAAGGCCGCCGTCAGCCGACCATGAGGCGGGACCCGCCCCGCTCCAGGCCCCGGCCAGCCCTAGCCACGCCGACGACAGCGACGGCGACGGCGACGGCGACGGCGACGGCGACAACAGCAACTGCAGGCCACGCGCCACCGCGAGGCGGCCGCGACATCCGCCGGCATCTGACCCGGCACCCGGCCAACGGCTCAGCAGCGCGGCGTCGGTCTCCGGTCGTAGGTCCGAAGCCCGTTTCGGCACCTGGGGGCGTGTGCCAGCATCGCTCCATGTCTCACTCCTGGCCCAGCCACCTTGAGGTGGGAGCGGTCCGCTTCGCCCGGCCGACCGCGAAGTACGACGATGTTCTGGTCTTCTACCGAGACGTCCTCGGGTTGCCGGTACTCGCCCAATGGCGTGGCCACCACGGCTACGACGGCGTCGTCATCGGTCTGCCGGACACCTCGGTGCACATGGAGCTCCTGCAGCACGGCGACCCGCCCCTCATCCCCGAGCGGCATCCGGAGAACCAGTTGGTGCTCTACCTCCGCGGCCCCGAAGCCGTCGCCGTCGCCGCCCGGCGGCTCGCCGAGCACGGGCACAGCCCAGTGCCCGCCGCGAACCCCTACTGGCCGGAACGCGGCGCCGTCCTCTTCGAGGACCCGGACGGCTGGCTGGTCGTACTGGCCCCCTGGGTCTTCGGCGAACAATCCCCACCCGCCGGCTGAACGAAGAAGCACAAGCCCCCGCCCGAATACCACGCCACGACGCCGGACCGACCACGACACGCAGCGGCTGCCACACTCCGACACCCCATCCAACGACGGCCAATCGACAGCTCCCTGCCGCGCGCCGGCTCGCACCGACAAAATCGGCGCGCGCAACGCCCCTCGATCGTCGAGCCCTCTCCTCCGGCCCCCGCAGCAGACCAGTCCGGTCCGCCACTGTCCGGCGTGGGGTAGCCCTTCCGCCCGGGTGTTGGAACAGGACGGCGGCGGGAGCAAGGCCACCGACCGGCGGTGGGCACTCAGCATGACCGACCGGCCCGCGGCAAAGTCCCCCCGCCGGCCAGGGATCCGGAACGGGCAACTGTGCCCTGGATGTGCGCAGCACACAGCGATCCAGGTCCGCTTCCGCCTGCTCCACCGGAGTGTTGTCGGGACGTCGGGCGAAGGCACGGTGTCACTGATCACCCTCTGGCCGCACACCACCCAGATCAGCGCCGGCGAGTTCACCGGCAAGACGACCATGGACCTACTGGTGCGGTGGCCGGACGGCGAAGCCCCCTCGCTCCGGGTGTCGACACAGCCGGACCCCACGGCGAGAGCAACGTCCGTCCGCAGAAGTCCTACTCGCCGCTCTCCGCGGTCATTGCGGTAGGCCAAACGCGGCCGCCCGGCGGAAGGCGTCGCCGCATGTGTGGCAGGACATGGGCGTGTGTTCGGCGAGGACGATCAGTGCATGGCGCACTTCCCTGCTCAGCTGGAAGAGCTTGCGGGCGGCGTGCCCGCCCTCGTAGACGGACAAGCGGAAGAGGCTGACAGCCTGTTCGTCGTGGTCGTCGGTGAAGGTGTGCGGGAGCCCGGCGAGCAGTTCGAAGTCACGCTTGCCGGTGGCCGCGTCGGCTACAGTCCGCAGCGGCAGGGCGTCGAGTTCCGTGGCCGGCATGGAGGCATCGGTCGCGACGGCATGGACGGCCAGGGACGCGAAGACCTCGATCAGCCGTTCGCCCGCCACCGTGGTGATGCCCCAGGTCCGCAGGTTCTCGTGGCGATCGGCCTGCCGACCCGGTTCCTGGTCCACCAGCGGCAACAGAACACGGCCCAGATGAGCACAACGACGCCACAGCAAGTCGGAATCCAGCATCAAGGTCGTTCCTCTCTCCGGAGAGTGGAGGGCTGCGGCCGAGACGCCATCGGACAGCCCTTTAAGGGGGCGCCCGGGACAGGTTGAATACCGTCCTTGCCAACGCCTACGCCAACGCCTACGTGAATTCGCGAACGGCCACGTTGCCGCTCCGCATAGCCGGTCGGCCTGAGGGCCGCGGTGAGGCAGATTCGTGCCGTACTTTTCCGCACTCGCTCGCCATCTCACGTCTAACATCCCGGCAGTGGCTTGGCGTTCGCCACCTGCGCCTGTAAAGGGGTATGAAAACTGTTGCTCCGTGTTCTGACGTCGCCCAGGTCGGGATGGTCCTTGAGCAAGGTGGGATAGCTGGCGGTTCGGTGCTTCCACCGCTTCCCACGGCCATCGGAAAACCAGATCATGTCGACTCTCATGTCGGTGTCCGGCGTCCATGAGCGGCCGAGTTCGTCCCGCATCATCTTGGCCGGGAAGGTGATCTTGGAGCACGGACCGACGGTGGCGATCTGCAGCACATAGGGCACCCCCGGAGCTGAGGCTCCTTTGCGGTGCGGGCCAGGGATCACGCTGATCACGACGTTTACGCTCGTCACAGGGTCCTTGGAACGGTTCGAGATGACCCCGGTACTCCCGCCGCCCTTCTCCCGATAGGACCAGGCGGAGACGAGATCCGCTTGCCTGCGGGCTTTCGCTTCGGCGTCCTCTCGGGACTGGTCCAGCTGATCCTTTGAAACTTGCGCAGAGTAGTAGGTGCTGATTCCAGTGAAGAGGAGTCCTCCGGCTGCGGTAATTATCGTGAATGCCGTGGCGATCTTGGCCCAGTCTGTGTGATGCCGCGGGGATTCCTGTGCCCCTTCCTGGCTTGCGCGGGCCGAGGCTCGTTCCCGCCCAATACGCCTACGCGCGCGTCTGAGAAGTGCACGCTGGTCTCCACCACGACCCACTTGATCCCCCCGGCCCTACCGAGATGCCGCCGCTTGGAGGATACGTACCCATCGAACGGCGACAGCATCGGGAAATCTCACTGGACGCCGCGCCTCGCCCCGACGACGAACGGCTGGTCCCTCTCAGCGCCGCCTGCGGCAAGAGAGGGACGGTCGCCCTGATCGGCGCTTTCGTACCCAGCCCGTGCATCGCCATTCCGGCGATGCACGAGGGTGGCGCGCGCGTCGTCTACCGGAGGTCTCCCTTCATGGCGGGGAAGCCCTGTACTTCGTGCCCGGCGCGCCCGCCGGGAACCGGCGGCAGCAGACAGGCGATCTCGTTCCCAAGGAGAAAGACAGTGCGCGCCCCGGGGGCCGGTCGGCCAGTTCCTGGGCGCGGACGGTGAGTTCGCTGAAGGGCAAGGGAGAGGCGCCGAACACCCCCTGACGGGCAAGCCCTGGACGTGCTCGTCGTCGCACGGACCCGCATGTCTGACGGCCGCTGGTGGTTCGCGGGCCGGGCAGTACTCGGCGCCCGCGTAGCTCCGGAGGACGGTCGGATCGCCGCCGAGTCCATACTCTGATCACGCGGGGCCGGTCCGTGCGTCTCATCCCGACCGGCCCCCACTGGGCCGGCGGCCCTGCACCCTGCCCACTCCTGGAGCGTGCGGCGGGCACAGGGCCGCACCCTGTTGACCGGTGGCGATGATGAGAGCCTCGGGCACGGTTGCTTCGTAACGGACGGCGAGCTTGTCGTATCTCGTGGCGACGGCGCGGTGGCGCTTGCGGTGGGTGGCGATCTGGTCGCGCTTCTCCCGGAGGGTGCAGCCGATCCCACGGTGACGCAGGTAGGGGCGGTTCGCTCGCGAGCCGTACGCCCTGTCGGCGCAGGTCTTGTCCAGGCGCCTGCGAGGCCCGGGGCTCCTTCTGCAGTTCCCCCCTTCTCCCGCTCCGGCGGCGTGCTGGTGACCTCGGGCAATCGCGGAGTCCGCCGACATGTCCCACGTGATCAGCCCGTCGGTGTCGGCCTGGCCTGAAGCTGTTCCAGGATCCGAATCCAGGTCCCGACGCGCAGCCAGCGCCGGGACAGCCCGTGCACGCGGTCTGCCAGTGTTGAGGCCGGATCCAATTTTTCGGAGTTCGGCGGTCTGAGCATGTCGAGAACGTGCCACCGGCTCCGTCCCAGGAACATCAGCGGCCACCCACCGGCCGCACGAGGAAGAAGGAGAAACCAGCATGGCGATTCAGCGGATGGACAACGTCGGCATCGTCGTCGAGGACATGGACGCCGCCATCGCGTTCTTCGTGGAACTCGGAATGGAGCTGGAGGGCAGGGCGGAGGTCGAGGGTCTCGTCGCCGACCAGTGCACCGGACTCGACGGCGTCCACTGTGACATCGCGATGCTCCGGACCCCGGACGGTCACAGCCGGCTAGAGCTGGCGAAGTACCGCAGCCCCGCGGCGATCAGCGCCGGGCCACGCAACCGGCCGCACAACATCCTGGGCACGCACCGCGTCATGTTCGCCGTCGACGACATCGAGGACACCGTGGCCCGCCTGCGCCCTCACGGCGCCGAACTCGTCGGCGAGATCGCCCGGTTCGAGGACAGCTATCTGCTCTGCTACCTCCGCGGCCCGGAGGGCATCATCGTCGGACTGGCCGAACAACTGCATTGAGAAGCTCCACCAGCTCGCGGAACCGAACCATGCAGCCGAGCGGCGGTCAGCGCCACCAGCGCGAAGACCACGACCAGCCGCAGCCGCAGACTGGTCCAGCGCAGCAGCCCCGAGGGGCGGCCCAGTATCCGCAGCATCGCCGCAGGAACACATCAGGACACCAAGATCGTCGAATGAGCCGGTGCCATGTGACGCGGCAGGGAGAATCTCCCCCGTCGTGTCACGCGGCACCGGCGACACCATTGCGGTCCGGCCCGCCTTCCCCACGCCGGCATCTCAACGGAAATCCGTTGGGCTGCCCGGCCTGCTTCAGGCAGGATCGGCTCGTGGACACCTACCTGGAGACCCAGCGCCTGGCCCTGCGCCGCTTCACTGCCGACGACGCAGACCTGCTGATCGAGCTGGACAGCGACCCGGCAGTAATGCGCTACCTGACCGGCGGCCATCCCACCCCGCCGGAGACGGTCCGCGAGCGCCACCTGCCCAACATCCTCGCCGGCTACGAGAAGTGGGGCGGCGACCTCGGAGTGTTCGCCGCGCACGAGAAGGACGGCGGGGCGTTCGTCGGCTGGTTCATCCTGCGTCCCGAGCCGGAGGGCCCGCCGGACGAGGTCGAACTCGGCTACCGGCTGCGGCAGGCGGCTTGGGGCAAGGGCTATGCCACCGAGGGCTCGCGGGCCCTGCTGGGCAAGGCGTTCACGGAGCTCGGTGTGCGCAGGGTCTGGGCGGAGACGATGTCCGTGAACCACGGTTCGCGCAACATCATGGCCAAGCTCCACATGACGCTCGCGGACACGATCCCCACGCCCCCCGATATGGAGAGGGCCGAGGGCTCCGAGCACGGAGGTGTACGGTACGAGATCACCAAGGAGCAGTGGGAGCAGCGCGCCCTGATCCAGCGCCTTGGTCCGGCGCACTGTCCTCGTCCCAGCCATGCGCCGCCGGCCTTTCGTCCACCATCGCAGCCCGCTTGTCCCGCGGCTTCACGCTGAGATTGCAACGGTGCCCCTGACGGGCCGTGGAATCCGCAGGCGCGGGCATGACCGGTTCCTGCCCGCCGATCGCCAGCGCCGGTGCGGGAGGCAGCGGTCCCTTGGATCCGTTTCCCCCGATCGGTCTGCCCACCACCACAGCGGTTCGGTCAGCCAGCCTTGCCGGGAGCACAGGCACAGGTCTCCTCGGAGATCACGGCGCGCCGCAACTCCATGATCACGGGATCTGTGTCTGTGCTGTTTGTGTTCACGAAATCCGGCATCGTCCGGGCGACGGGCTCTACGCGACCGTGAGCACGATCTTTCCCTGGATGTGCCCTTGGGCGGCGCGCTCGTGCGCTGCCTGTGCGTCCGCGAGCGGAAACGTGCTGTCGATCGCGGTACGGACCGTGCCCGCGTCGAGCAAGTGCCCCAGTTCGGCGAGCTGAGCGCCGTTCGCGCGCACCTGCGTGCCGGTGACGGTGACACCCAGTTGCGTGTTCTCCTCGTCGTCGAACTCCCCGAAGTACACCGGGTGAAGGGCGCCGCCGCGCTTGAGGGTGGGCAGGAAGCGGCGGCTGGCGGGGCCTCCGACGGCGTCCAGGACGAGGTCGATGTCGCGGACGGTGTCCTCGGGACGCTGCTTGGTGTAGTCGATGAACTCGTCGGCGCCGAGCTCGCGCAGGAACGTCTCGTGGGTTCCGGAGGCCACGGCGATGACGCGGGCCCCCTTCCACTTGGCCAGTTGCAGGGCAAGGTGGCCCACGCCGCCGGCGGCGCCGTTGATCAGCACTGTGGTGTCGCTGTTCAGCGCCGTGGGGCGGTGCTTGGCCTGCTGGAAGGGGGAGGGGTGATCGTGTCCGACCTCGATCAAGTACTGCCATGCCGTCAGCCCCGACATGGGCAGTGCCGCGGCGTGCGCATGGCCGACAGTGGCCGGCTTGGGGGCGAGGTCGGATGCCGGAGCGGTGACGTACTCGGCGTACGCCCCGCTCTGCATCAGCTCGGGGAAGCGCAGCAGGCCGACCACCTCATCCCCGGCCGTGAAGTCCTGGATGTCGTCGGCGACGGCTTCCACGACACCGGAGATGTCGGTCCCCGGAATCAGGGGCAGGTCGAACGGGGGCCTGAACTCGGGAGGGATGCCGGGCATGCCCTCGCGTACGTACCAGTCGGGCGGGTTGAGGCCGACCGCGTGCACGCGGACGAGCACCTCGCCCGGCGCCGGCTCGGGAACCGGCACCTCCTCGTAGCGCAGCACCCCGGGGCCGCCGAACTCGTGCAGCCGGATCGCCTTCATCGTGTGGGTCGGCATCGTTTCTCCCCTGCCCATAGCGCGGGATACGCTTATTCGGATCAGCGATCCACATAAGTGGACCAGTGATCCGAATATACGGATCACTGAACCGTTTAGTCAAGCGAGGGACCGATGCGGGCCGACGCCAAGAGGAACCGCGACCACCTGCTCGCCGTAGCGGGCACCACCATCACCGAGCAAGGCATCGACGTATCGATGCGCGACATCGCCCGCAGGGCCGATGTCGGGCTCGCGACACTGCTGCGGCACTTCCCGACCCGCGAGGCACTCCTGGAAGCCCTGCTCCACACGAGCTTCGACGAACTCACAGCCAAAGCGACCGCGCTCGAGGCATCGGAGGCAGCCGAAAGCGCTCTCGTCTCATGGGTCCGCGACTGCGTCGCGTGGACCACCGAGTACCGCGGGGTGACCGTGCTGATGGCGGCCGCCATCGAGGACCCCGAATCCGCACTCCACGCCGCGTGCGTCACGCTGCGCGCGGCCGGCGCCCGGCTCCTCGCCCGGGCTCAGGCCACAGGTACGGCGCGCAGCGACATCGACGGCGACGACCTGTTCGCGCTGATCTCCATGCTCGCCTGGACCGGCGATCAACCCGCGCTTGCGCCTCGCGCCCCTCGCCTCTTCGACATCGTGGCAAGCGCCATTCTGGCGAGCGCAGGCAGGAGCCAGGGCAGGGGCGTACACGACGAACAGTGAAAACGCCGATCACCGGCACACCGGCCCGCAGCACCACAACCACCCACCCGCCGAACGCCATCGCTGCGACCGCCCGCCCGGCGATCGCCTCGGCGATACGGATCGTCGTCTCGTCCGCTGCCGGCAGCGCTACGCGCCCGCGCAGATCCTCCAGGCTCCGGACGTGCGCGGAACGGCTTGCCTCCTGCACGCCCAGTTGCCGTGCCACCTGCGACATGGCCACCTGGTCGAGTACCACCTCGATCAGCCGGCTCAGCACCCGCGACCGTCACCCGTTCCGCCGTCAACCCGGCCCGCGCGGACCGCGACGTCAGCGCAGGGTGTAACCACCGTCCGGATACAGCGTCGACCCGGTCGTGAAGCCGTTGCCGAAGAGGAACAAGACAGCTTGGGCAATCTCGTCCTCCGTGCCGAGCCGGTGCAGGACGGTGTCCCTGCGGTACTGGGCGAACGCCGCCTCCCGGTCCTCCTCCGGGCGGTGCGCCCAGAGGTTTCCGTCGATGGTGCCGGGCGAGACGACATTGACCCGAACCGGCGCCAGCTCCACGGCCAGGCCCCGGCCCAGCCCCTCGACCGCGGCATTGCAGGCCGCATAGGCGGGCGCTGCGGCCGGCGGACGGGCACCGGCGGCGCCTGCCATCAGAACGATGGAACCGTCCTCCGCGAGCTTGGGCACGGCCGCCTTCACCGCGTGATACTGGCCCCAGAACTTGGAGACGAAGGGGCTCTCGGCGTCCTGGTCGCTCAACTGCATCATGGGCCCGACCCGGTAGGAGGCCGCGGAGGTGAACAGGTGGTCCACGCGGTCGAGTTCCGTGAAGAACGAGGCGAGCGACGTGCCGTCCGTGATGTCCACGGTCCGCCATGTCGCCCGGTCGCCCAGCTCTTCGGCGGCCACGGCGAGGCGCGCGGAGCTGCGCCCGCCGAGGACGACCTGGGCGCCGGCCGTAACCGCCTGGTGAGCGACGCGTAAGCCGATGCCCGAGCCACCCCCGATCAGGACCACGGTGCGCCCTCGAAGAGGACGATCCGCGTCGGGCAAATGACCGTTGCGGAAAGACAGTTCATGCATACCGGCGGACTCCGGAGGGTGTGGACATTCTGCGGGCAGTCTTCTCGATGCCGACAGCGCGCCGGCCGGTCACGGTATTCCCCACCGCTGCCCGGATGCCGGATGTGACGGCGGCCGGCGGGCTGACTGACTGACCGACCGACCGACCGACGGATGTTCACGAAAGCTCCATATAGACGTACAACCATTCACATCTGCCGGAGGTCTGGTGTGCGGAGTCAGCGGACTCCAGACCGATTCGGGTCCCGGCGGCCGTGTCCCATCCATGCCGCGGGCCCCCTTCCCTTTCGAGGAATAGATGCGCACTCGAGCCACTGTTGCCGCACTGTCCGGCGCCCTGGCCCTTACCGCCCTCACGGTCCCGACCGCCCAGGCCGCGGATGCCCCGGGCGCCCGCGCCGCGGCGGCGCGGATCTCGTCCTTCGCCGCGAAGGCGCCCGCCAAAGTCTCCGCGAACGACGGTCGGGGCGACACCAGGATCACGAACGTCACCGTCAACGGCGGCAAGGACATCGTCGTCGGCACCAGCCTGAAGAAGACGTACACCGTCTCCGTGACCGCCACCGACCCGGCCGGCATCTACGACGGCTATGCGTTCCTGTGGCACGGCACCGACCTGAAGAACGGTGTCGACGGCGCCATGACGCCGAGCGCCAAACACGGCACCTGCAAGGCGGTCAACGCCACGACCGCCACCTGCTCGGTCACCCTTGTCGCGGACCCGAAGTCCACCGTCTACGGCAACATCCTCGCCGGCCGCTGGCATGTGTTCGCGTCCGCCGTCGGCAAGGACGGTGACTACATCACCAAAGACACCTACAAGTCCTCCTGGGTCAAGCGGGCCTCGCAGCTGACCACCAATGCCGCACCGGAGCCCGTGGCCAAGGGCAAGACCGTCACGGTCACCGGCGCCCTGACCCGCGCCAACTGGGACACCCACGCCTACGCGGGCTACACCCAGCAGTCCGTACAGCTGCAGTTCCGCAAGAAGGGCGCCGCCGGCTACAGCACCGTCAAGACCGTCACCTCCGACAGCCGCGGCAACCTCAAGGCGACCGTGAAGGCGTCCGCCGACGGCTCCTGGCGCTACGCCTTCGCCGGTACCTCGACGACCGCGACGGCGACCTCGACGGGCGACTTCCTCGACGTGAAGTAACGGGCGCCCGCGCACTACCGAAAAGGGGCCTGCCGACACGGTGTCGGCAGGCCCCCGCCCGTGGCCGTCCGTTGGTGGAGAGCACCTCGCCGCCGTCCGGCCAGGCGACGGACCTACCCGGACTCCGGGAAAACCTCATGGGCACGGCATCCCTGTCTCCGCACCGCGTCGCCGACCGCGGCTCCCGTGAGTTCTACGGATGCAGCACGACCTTCGTACGGCCCTCGATGCGCGTGTCGAACTTCTCGCATGCCGACGGAGCTTGGTCGGGCCGGGTCGTGCGAGACGACGAAACTCGGCTCGGCCCGGACTGCGTATTGGTCTGTCCGGGTGATAGTCACGTCAAGACGGTGGTGTTCTCTTGGTCATTTCGGGTTAATGGTGGTGACCGTTATCCGGTGGGTTGCCCATCTCTCCGGGGAGAGAGGTAACCCCTGTGGTGCGCGGATGCGTGGTACGTGTCGGCGGTCTCTCTCTGTCCCGGTGTGCAAGCGGTGATCCGGCGCGCGTATACCGGCGCCGCGCGACGCGGGCCCCGGTGGGAATTCTCGGGTGGCCCTCTCAGCTGAGAGAGGCTTGTCATGGAATCAACTACGGGTTGGTGGGGAGCTCCGGCGGTAGCCGGGGCCCGGCCGGTTGTACCTGCCGGTGGATCTGAGGTGGCCACTGTACGGGGGCTTGCGGCCGCGCCGTTCAGTGCGGCGTTCTCCACGGTGACGATCCCGGCGGGCACGACCCCGCTGGCGGTGGCCGTGGCGCAGAACGGCAACGTCTACGTCGGCAACGCCAATTCGGCCAACGTGACGGTGATCAACAGCACCACGAACACCGTCCTGGCCACCGTCCCCGCCGGCTCGGACCCGGCCATGATCGCGGTGGCGCAGAACGGCAACGTCTACGTCACCAACCAGAGCTCGAACAACGTGACGGTGATCAGCAGCGCCACCAACACCGTCCTGGCCACCGTCCCCACCGGCGGGGGCCCGTTCGCGCTGGCGGTGGCGCCGAACGGCAACGTCTACGTCGCCAACAGCACGTCCAACAACGTGACGGTGATCAGCAGCGTCACGAACACCGTCCTGGCCACCGTCCCCGTCGGCGCGGTCCCGGACGCGGTGGCGGTGGCGCAGAACGGCAACGTCTACGTCGCCAACCGGAACGCGAACACCGTGACGGTGATCAGCAGCGCCACGAACACCGTCCTGACCACCCTCCCCACCGGTGGTTTCCCGGGCTATGCGGCGGTGGCGCAGAACGGCAACGTCTACATCGCCAACCAGACCTCGAACAACGTGACGGTGATCGACAGCGCCACGAACACCGTCGTGGCCACCGTCCCCGCCGGCTCGGTCCCGGGGGTGATCGCGGTGGCGCAGAACGGCAACGTCTACGTCACCAACACCGTGTCGAACAACGTGACGGTGATCGACAGCGCCACGAACACCGTCCTGGCCACCGTCCCCACCGGCGGGGGCCCGTTCGGGGTGGCGGTGGCGCCGACCGGCAACGTCTACGTCGGCAACAGCAATGCCAACAACGTGACGGTGATCAGCAGCACCACGAACACGGTCGTGGCCACCGTCCCCGTCGGCGCGTTCCCGTTCTCGGTGGCGGCGGCGCAGAACAGCAACGTCTACGTCACCAACGCCAACTCGGCCAACGTCACGGAGATCTCGCCGTTGACGGTGACGACCTCGCCTGCGGCGCCGGGGTGCGGGCAACCGGTGACGTTCAGCATCTCCGGAGGGACTCCGAACGGAACCGCGGTGGTGGACTTCGGGGACGCCAGCCCCACGGTCACCGTCCCCCTGGACGCCACCGGGAGCGGGCAGACCACCCACACCTACACCGCCGGTATGTTCACCGCGACCGTGAACGGCAACCCCACCCCCGTCACCGTGAGCACCACCCCCACCACGACGACGCTGTCGGTGACGCCGAACCCCTCCGCCTGCGGGCAGAGCGTGACCGTGTGCGCCACCATCACCCCGACCGCCGCCACCACCACAGTGCCGACCGGCACGGTCACTTTCACTCTCCCCAACGGCCAGACCCAGATGGTCCCCGTCGACGCCTCGGGGCAGGCCTGCTTCACCACCACCGCCCTGACCACCGGCACCCTCACCGCCACGTACAGCGGTGACAGCTGCTTCACCGGGTCCACCACCAGCACGCCCGTCACCGTGAACCCCACCCCCACAAAGCTGACCGCGCAGCCAGGCACGATCCGGCTCCGGCTGACCCCGCTGCCCGAGTTCTACATCCCCACCCTCAGCGCCACCCTCACGACCACCTCGGGGATGCCGGTGGCCGGTCAGCCGGTGACCTTCACCGCCACCACGCTCTTCGGCCCGGTCAACCTCGGCACCGCCATCACCGACGCCAACGGCACCGCCACCATCCACAACGCCGTCGTCCCCGTCTTCGCCGTCGCCACTCCCTTCTACGCCGCCACCTTCCCCGGCACTTCCTGCTACACCGCCGCCACCGCCCACGGCATCCTGCTGTTCATCCCCCTCCCGGGCTGACCTCATGGCTCCGCAAGCCCCAGGTTCCCTGGTCTGCTGCGACGGGAGGAAGACTTCGTGGACCAACTGCACGAGTCGGCCGTCCAGTCGTGGGAATGGCGGCCTGTGTGGGGGTTCCAGGGGCTGCGGAGCCCTGCGTGCGGTCAGGCGGTTCCAGCATCGGCTGTCCCCGATCCGCCTGCCGCCTCAGTACTGTGGCTTCGTATGACCGACACCGAGAACGAGATCACCGCGGACCTGGTCCGTGACCTGCTGCTGGAGCAACATCCAGACCTTGCAGGGTTGGCCGTCCGCGAGGTGGCGGGCGGCTGGGGCAACCACATGTGGCGGCTCGGGGACGAGTTGGCCGTGCGCATGCAGCGGATGGACCCCACCCCGGAGCTCCAGCTCAAGGAGCGGCGGTGGCTACCCGTGCTGGCCCCGCGCCTGCCGCTCCCGGTGCCGATCCCGGTGCGATTCGGCGAACCGTCCGAGCGTTTCCCCAAGCACTGGACCGTGATGACGTGGGTTCCTGGGGAGCCGCTGGACCACAGCTCGATCAGCCGCGGCGCCGACGCGGCCGACACGCTGGCGGACTTCCTCCAGGCGCTCCATCTGGAGGCGCCCGCCGAGGCGCCGATCGCTACGGACCGCGGTGCCCATCCCAGGAACTGCGCGGACGGCTTCGAGAACTTCTTGCAGGCCGTTGGTCCCGACGACATCGCTGCCGACGTCCGGGCCGTCTGGGACGACGCCGTTGCGGCCCCCGCGTGGGAGGGCCCGCCGGTGTGGGTGCACGGCGACCTCCATCCCGCGAACGTCGTCGTCTCGGACGGAACGCTCTCGGGCGTCGTCGACTTCGGTGACCTGTTCGCCGGCGATCCCGCGTGGGACCTCGCCGCCGCATGGGTGCTGCTGCCCGCGGGCACGGCCTCACGGTTCTTCGACATGTACGCGCATGCAGACGAGGCGGCGATCCGGCGCGCCCGCGGGCTGGCCGCCTTGAAGAGCCTCTTCCTGATGCTCATGGGGCAGAACGGAGATCGCGGCCTTCCCGGCGGCAAGCCGAACTGGGGTCCTGTAGGCCGGGCGGCACTTGATCGTGTTCTGAAGGGCGTTTGACCCACGCTTCGCGGTTTTTTTGGGGGGTGGGGCGGGCCCGCGGCCCTTTCCCCGGGCCGGATAGTCTGGGCCGGTCAGCGAAGATCACGGAAAGGTGAAGCACATGGCGGACATCATGGAGACGGCGGCTCGGAAGGTCTTCGAGCGCTACGACCTCAACGGGGACGGTCTCGTCACCGCGGATGAATACCGCAAGGTCGTGGCGGAGTTGGAGGGCTCGGAGATCACCGAGGCTCAGGCCCAGGAGCTGATCGACTCGCTCGACACCAACGGCGACCGCCAGATGTCCTTCGAGGAGTTCTGGGCGGCCATGAAGGGCTGAGACCGCAGAATCCGGTATGTGACCTCCGGATGCACCAGCACGCGGATACCCCGGGGCCTCGTGCGCCCGGGGTCTCGTGCGTCTCAGGGCTCGTACACCCTGGGTCCCGTGCGTCCGGGTCCTCGTGCTGTCGGCCGTCGCGCACGGGAAGGCAGCGTGATGCGCCGGACGCAACGCCAGGGCCGCACCGTGCAACTATGCCGATATGACATCCGGTCGGATCATCTTCCTCAATGGCACCTCCAGTTCAGGGAAGTCGAGCATCGCGCGGGAGCTCGTGGAGATCCTGGACGACGGCGTCTTCTTCCATCTGGCGGTGGATGGGTTCAACGCGATGCGCAGCAAGCGGGAGCTCGGGGCGGAGGAGCTCGATGCTGCGTTGCGGCGGACCAGGATGGGGTTTCACCGCTCGATCGCGGCCATGTCCGAGGTGGGCAACGACATCGTGGTCGACCATGTCCTCAGTGAACCGTGGCGGTTGCTCGACTGCCTGACGGTGCTGCGGCCCGAGGACGTCCTGTTCGTCGGCGTCCACTGCCCGCTGGACGAACTGACCCGCCGCGAGCAGGCCCGGGGCGACCGCCCGCCAGGTCTCGCAGCGCACCAGTACGGCCTCGTTCACGTCCACGGCGACTACGACCTGGAGTGCGACACCAGCACGGCGAGCCCACGTGAATGCGCCCAGCGGATCAAGGAGTTCCTCCCGAACCGCCCGAGTCCCACCGCCTTCTCTCGCCTCCGCCGGCGCTACCCAGCGGATGGTCAGGGGCACGCGACAGCCAGGCACAGTCTCGACGGGACCGACGATCCCGTTCATGCGCCCGGGGCCTCGGAGATGCGATGCGTCGCGGACGCGGCTTCCCTCTGATGGCATCCTTCGCCTCCCTGTGAGGCCCGAGGGATCACCGACCGGCGGACGCCTGGCCGGCCAACGGTTCCCAGGAACCCCGATCCCGCGTCCCCCGATTTCCCGCTGCGGGCGGAATCTCCGCAGGTCACGGCACGGGACATCCCAAAGAGTCTCAAGGGTCATCTCCTCCGTGGCGATGGGCTGCTGACCACGACACGGTGTTCACCGACCGGCGGCGCGAGGCGTCCGGCCAGGGAACGAGCCGCCGATGGATGAAGGAGGACTCACATGAAGGTACGCAGGATGGTCATGCGGCGCGGCGCGGCCGCCGCGGCTATGAGCATCGCGCTTCTCGGCGGGATGACCGTCGCCGCCCCCGCCCACGCCGGCACCACAGCCGCGGCCCGAGGAGCCGTACCGGCAGCCGCCGGGGCGGACCGGATCGCCGCCGGCCCGCCGTGCAAGGTCTACCACCATGGTGTCGTCCGTCTGGGCGTGCACACCTACTGCTCGAACCAGCCCTCTTGGCGCAGGCACCGTGCGCGTGCCACCTGCGTCAACCACAGCAACCCCCGGATCACGTATACGCGGTGGGGTCCCTGGCGCAAGCCCGGCCAGAAGTCCTCGATGAGCTGCAACTTCGAAGACGGTTACGACTACCCCTGGGTGGATCTGCGGTAGCGGGCGGCGCGGGGCACGACGTGGGACGGCGGGCCGGTTCAGTGCAACCGGGCCGTCGCCCTCCCGCGCTTCCCCTCGCGGGCGCCCGGTAGCGAGGAGGCCGGCCGACGTCACGGAGTGCGGCCGACGAGAGCCCGCGTAAGCGAACAGGTGCGAACGCGGACGAAAGTCAAGGGGTGAGGAGAGGATCTGGCGGCGAGTGATAGATTCTCAACAAGCGTTTAGTTTTGAGCAGTCGGCCGTGAAGTCCGCGGTGGGGCCCACACCTTGGGGTCCGCACCGCATCGTGGAGAGCGAGCACCATGCGCATCCTCATCACCGCACAGGCAATCTATTCACACCTCGCACCTCTGGTTCTGCCGGTGGCGGAACGAGCCCAGGCGGCGGGCCATGAGGTGGCCGTCGCCACGGGGGCCGGGGTGGTCCAGCACATCGAGAAGCGCGGGCTCACCGCGCTGACGCTGCCCCACCTCCTGTCGATGGGGGAAGCACTCCAGGGCGGCAAGGTCCAGCCCCCGCCGGGTATGGACAAGGTCGGGTCGGTCACCGTCGAGCTGGCGCCGGAGTTCTTCGCGGCGGCGTTCGTCGGGACCCTCGCCGGGCCCAGCGCCCTCGACCTCCTCGACGTGGCGAAGGACTGGCGGCCGGACCTGATCCTCCACGAGTCGACCGAGTACGGCGGCTATCTGGCGGCGGAGCGCCTCGGCATACCCCATGGCGTGCTGGACATCGCGCCGATGGCCCCTTACGCCCACCCCGCCGTGCAGGAGGAGCTGAACCGGCAGCGGGAGAAGCTCGGACTGGCGCCGGTCAGCGACCCCTGGCACCCGTTCCGCGCCTTCCGTGCCGGAGTCGTTCCGGAGGACTTCTACCCCGCGGACAGCCGGCTGCCCGGTGCCCGCTACTACCAGGTCCCCGCCCAGACGACAGCGGGTGGCCTCGACCCGGAGATCGCTCAACTCCCCACGGAGCGGCCGCTCGTCCTCGCCACCCTCGGCTCGAACGCTCCCCGTCTCCCCGGCGGCGCGCTCGCGCTGCTGGAGACCATCATCGAGACGCTCGGAGATCTGCCGGTCACCGGTGTCGTGGCGCTGGGAGCCGACCGCGACCCGGGGCAGTGGGACGGTGCGCGGCCCGACAACGTCCATCTGACGTCGTTCGTACAGCAGGAACTGTTGCTGCGGTCCAGCGATCTGTTCCTCACGCATGCCGGTTTCAACGGGACCCGGGAGGCGCTGGCGTCCGGAGTCCCCATGGTGGCCGTGCCGTTGTTCGCCGAGCAGTCGTACAACGCCGGCCGGCTGCAGGAGTTGGGTGTCGGGACGCGGATCGACGTCCAGGACGTCACGCGTGAGGCGCTGGCGGCAGCGGTGCGCAACGTACTGGAGGACCGTTCCTACCGGTCCCGTGCCCAAGGACTCCAGCGCCGGGCCCACGCGCTGCCGGACCTCGGACGGCTGGTGGAGGACGCGGCGGCCCTGGCCGCCTGAGCCCGGACGGCTGCCGCCCGTACACCGCCCGCGTGAACGGTTGACCGGACCGTTCCGCCGCGCTCCGGCCGTGGGGACTCCATCGGCCGGAGCGCGGTGGTGGTGAGGTCGATCCCCTGTCCGGCAGCAGCATGAGGTACTCCTCGGCGGTGTCGTTGTGGTCATCCGTCCGCCCAAGGCACTGGCGACGCGCGGAGGTGCTTGTAGCATCGGGGCCGGCACCGGAAAGGGGACCGACTTGACCTGCGCCGATGCAGTGACACATGCGCCGCCCGGACAGGGCGTACAGGGGACTTCCGGTGCAGCGGACCCGGAGAAGGGCTCCGATGCAGTGGCCCCGGGGAGAGAATCGGGTTCCGCGGGCTCGGGCCAGGACGCAGCGACCTGCGAGCGCAAGGGCGAGCGCACACGTCGGCGCATTCTGACGGCCGCACGGCGCAAGTTCGCGGAGGTCGGCTACGAGCGTGCCACCATCCGCGCCATTGCGACCGAAGCGGACGTGGACAAGTCGTCCGTGATCCAGTACTTCGGCAGCAAGCAGGACCTGTTCCGGGAGGCCGTCCGCTGGCAGATCCCCCATGACGAGCTCACCACCGGCGATCCGGGCCATACGGTGGAGAACCGCCTGCGGGGCATGCTGGGCACCTGGGCGGCGGATCCGGACGGCCCCATGGCGGTGCTCCTGCGGACCAGCATGACGAGCGACGAAGCGGCCGAGCTGCTGCGCCGGCACCTCACCGCGGAGGTCACCGATCACATCGCCGGCACCATCGATGCCCCCGACGCGCGACTGCGGGCCGCACTGTTCAGCTCGATCATGATGGGCATCGCCGCCCAGCGCTTTCTGCTGCACATGCCCGACCTGGCCGAGGCGGACGTGGAGGACATCGTGCGGATCGCCACTCCCCTGCTCCGCGACCTCGTCGCTCCGGAGGCGTGAGCCCCTCGCGCACCGCCTCGGCCCGCGAGGCGGTTCACGCCGGTGCGCAGCCGGGGCAGAGGCCCCGGTAGGTCACCTCGGCGGCGGAGATGGTGAAGCCGTAGCGTTCGGAGGCGGGCAGGGCGGCCAGGGGGTCGCCGTCGGGGTGGACGTCCCGGATGGTGCCGCAGGTCGAGCAGACCAGGTGCTGGTGGGGACGGTGGGCGTTCGGGTCGTAGCGCTTGGCGCGGCCGTCGGTGGCCACCTCCATCACTTCGCCGAGTGAGACGAGTTCGCCGAGGGTGTTGTAGACGGTCGCGCGGGAGATCTCCGGCAGCCGCGCGGCGGCGCGGGCGAGCACCTCGTCCGCGGTGAGGTGGACGTGTTCGCCGTCGAGTACCTCGGCGACCACGCGACGCTGAACGGTCATCCGCCAGCCACGTCCGCGAAGCCGGCCCAGCAGGTCGCTCATGCCCACCAGTCCTCACTGTGCGTTGTTCGGTGAACGAAGATGAATGAATCCGTACGGGTCTGGTTGTTGTATTGACTTGGATTTCGTCCATCGTAGGATCGGCCCCGTCGACAGCCAAGGGACGGAACGACAGCAGGGGAAGCCCGTGACGGTTCAGGAGACGGGTCCGCCAACGACCGAATCCGGCCCTGGCCGCGGACAGGCGCAGCGGCGAGCAGTAGGGCGCCTGCGACCAGGCACGGATCCGGCAGCGGGTACGGCCGGGGAAGCCCGGCCGCGCCCTTCGGCTCCTTCGGCTCCTTCGCCTCCTCCGTCTCCCCCGCCCTTCGTGCCTCCTCCGCCCTTCGCACCACTTCCGCGGATGCCCCGTCCCCGTGCGAAGTGGTGGCGTCCGGACGGTTTTGGCTGCCGTTTGGATGTCGAAGGATCGGCTGCGGGGTGTGCCATCGTGGCTGTCTCCCGGGGCTTGTGCCCCGACGGCTCCACCGCTCCACCGCCCGCAGTTTCTGAGCACGTGATCCGCCCAGTTCGGAAGGATTCCCATGTCTGAGAACCACGACGCACTCGTCACAGACCCGAAGCCCGAGGAGGCAGGTGGCTGCCCGGTCGCGCACGGTCGCGCCCTCCACCCGACCCAGGGTGGCGGAAACCGCCAGTGGTGGCCGGAGCGGCTCAATCTGAAGATCCTTGCCAAGAATCCCGCGGTGGCGAACCCGCTGGGCGAGGAGTTCGACTATGCCGAGGCGTTCCAGAGCCTCGACCTTCCGACCGTGAAGCAGGACATCGCCGAGGTGCTGACGACCTCGCAGGACTGGTGGCCGGCGGACTTCGGGCACTACGGCCCGTTCATCATCCGGATGGCGTGGCACAGCGCGGGCACGTACCGCATCAGCGACGGCCGCGGCGGCGCCGGGGCCGGCCAGCAGCGTTTCGCCCCGCTGAACAGCTGGCCGGACAACGCCAACCTCGACAAGGCCCGCCGTCTGCTGTGGCCGGTCAAGAAGAAGTACGGCCAGAGCCTGTCGTGGGCCGACCTGCTGGTCCTGGCCGGCAATGTCGCGCTGGAGACGATGGGCTTCGCGACCTTCGGCTTCGGCGGCGGGCGTGAGGACGTCTGGGAGCCGGAGGAGGACGTCTACTGGGGTCCCGAGACCACCTGGCTCGACGACCGGCGCTACAGCGGCGACCGGGAGCTGGAGAACCCGCTCGGCGCGGTCCAGATGGGCCTGATCTACGTCAACCCGGAGGGCCCGAACGGCAACCCGGACCCGCTGGCCGCGGCCCGCGACATCCGGGAGACGTTCCGCCGGATGGCGATGAACGACGAGGAGACGGTCGCCCTGGTCGCGGGCGGTCACACCTTCGGCAAGACCCATGGCGCGGGCCCGGCCGACAGCGTCGGCCCCGACCCCGAGGCCGCCACGCTGGAGGAGCAGGGCCTGGGCTGGAAGAGCACCTTCGGCACCGGCAAGGGCGGGGACGCGATCACCAGCGGTCTTGAGGGGACGTGGACGAACACCCCGACGACCTGGGACAACAGCTTCTTCGACATCCTCTTCGGGTATGAGTGGGAGCTGTTCAAGAGCCCCGCGGGCGCGCACCAGTGGCGGCCGAAGGACGGCGCGGGGGCCGGCACGGTCCCCGACGCCCACGACCCGTCGAAGAGCCACGCCCCCACGATGCTGACGACCGACCTGTCGCTGCGCTTCGACCCGGCGTACGAGCAGATCTCCCGTCGCTTCCAGGAGAACCCCGAGGCGTTCGCGGACGCCTTCGCCCGCGCGTGGTTCAAGCTGACCCACCGCGACATGGGGCCGGTCGTGCGCTACCTCGGCCCGGAGGTCCCGGCCGAGGCCCAGCTGTGGCAGGACCCGCTGCCCGCGGTGTCGCACGAGCTCGTCGACGCCGGGGACGTCGCCGCCCTCAAGAGCCGGATCCTCGCCTCGGACCTGTCCGTCTCCCAGCTGGTGTCGGCCGCGTGGGCGTCGGCCTCGTCCTTCCGCGGCAGCGACAAGCGCGGCGGCGCCAACGGTGCGCGCATCCGTCTGGAGCCGCAGAGCGGGTGGGAGGTCAACGACCCCGACCAGCTGGCGACGGTCCTGCGCACCCTGGAGGGGATCCAGGAGTCCTTCCACGCGGACCAGAAGGGCGGCAAGCGGATCTCGCTCGCCGACCTGATCGTGCTCGCCGGCGGCGCGGCCGTCGAGCAGGCCGCCAAGGACGCCGGCTTCGACATCGAGGTCCCCTTCACCCCCGGCCGCGCGGACGCGTCGCAGGAGCAGACGGACGTGGAGTCGTTCGCCGCGCTCGAACCGGCTGCCGACGGCTTCCGCAACTACGTCGGCAAGGGCAACCGGCTGCCGGCCGAGCACCTGCTGCTCGACAAGGCGAACCTGCTGACCCTGAGCGCGCCCGAGCTGACGGTCCTCGTCGGCGGCCTCCGTGTCCTGGGCGCGAACCACCAGCAGTCGGCGCACGGCGTCCTCACCACCACCCCGGGGTCCCTGACGAACGACTTCTTCGTCAACCTCCTCGACCTCGGCACCACCTGGACGGCGACGTCGAAGGACGGGAACACCTTCGAGGGCCGTGACGCCGCCACGGGCGAGGTCAAGTGGACCGGCACCCGCGCCGACCTCGTCTTCGGCTCGAACTCCGAGCTGCGCGCGCTGGCCGAGGTCTACGCGAGTGACGACGCGAAGGAGAAGTTCGTGCACGACTTCGTCGCGGCGTGGGACAAGGTGATGAACCTGGACCGGTACGACCTGGTCTGAGCATGAGGTCCGGGCCGGCCGGCGCACAGCGGTCCGCGCCGGCCGGCCCGGATCGGGTGACGGCCGGACCCGCCCGTCCCGGGTGGCAGCCGGACCCCGTCCCGGGTGGCGTCCGGGCCCCGCCCGGGTGATCAGCTCCAGTCGAAGTGGATCTCGCGCTGGAAGTTGGCGTAGCCCGCCCGTGAGAAGGCGGCCGCCATGGGGGTGTTGCCGAGGTCCGTCGTGGCGCGGATACGCGGGACGCCGGCTCCGGCGAGGATGCGGGTGCCCTCGGCGAGCAGCGCGTCGATGTAGCCGTGGCCGCGGTGGGCGGGGCGTACGCCGATGTAGGCGATGATCGCGTGGTAGCTGTTCTTCGCCGCGATGACGAAGCCCACCGGTTCGCCGTCGGGGAGGACGGCGACGCGCCACCAGTCACGGGGAGTGGCGTACTTCTCCAGCTCGTCCCGGTACTGCTCCTCCGCGGCCCGGCGAGGGGTCATGGTCTGCAGATCACGATGACTGTGCGCGTCCAGCGTGCCGTCGAGGACCTCGGTCATCAGGCCGACCAGCTCCTCGCGGTCAGCGACCGCCCGGAGCGTCAGCCGTGGGTCCGGGGTGGCGAGCGGTGTGCCCGGGGTCCACTGGAAGCGCAGGCGCTCCACGAAGGGCCTGGCTCCCTCGCCCTCGACCAGTGCGATCAGGGTGTCGATGCCCGGCCGTGCCGCCGGGTCCTCCCGCCAGTCGCCGGGGACGAGCCGTACGTACTGCGGCGGCTTGGCGTCCTTGGTGACGACGGCGGCCAGGGCCGTCCTCAGCAGTTGGCGGCCCGTGACCCCGTGGCCTTCGGCGCAGTCGAGGATGTCGAAGAGGAAGGGCTGCTCGTCGCCGCTTCGGCACCACCAGCCGGCCCGGGCCACGGTCCGTCCCTCGTGCAGGGCGACCCAGAGCCACTCGGGGCGGCGGCGACCGGTACGGAGGTCGTCGGCGATCTCGTGGTTGAAGGGGTAGGGAAGCTGGTTGAAGAGCTCGACCTCATCCGGGCCGGTGATCGGGCGGATCGTCGGGTCGAGAGGGTGCTGCGGTGCTGCTGCGGTCAAGACGCGCTCCTGGAGGATGGCGCCCGGGCCGCCCCGGGTCAGCGGTTCAGGTCCGCCCGGGAGGGCCGGCGCACAACGGACTTGCGGTTCATCGGCGTGCCCTCCTTTCGTGCTCGGTGCGTGCCGTGACGCACGAACTGTCGTGTCGATGACGAGTTCTACCGGTGGGGCGGCCGGCCCGCAACGGATTTCGGGTCGGTGGCCGGGCACAGGGCACCCGGCTGGGCGGCGGGGTACAGGTCTGGGCCACCGATCCTCAGCGGGCCGCACGGCTGTGGCGGCTGTCGGCCGAACTCACCGGGGTCGACGCGTTCGGCGGACGAGGTATCCGTCCGGACGGTCCGGCAGGCCGAACGGATACCTCACGGCCAGGTGGCGGGGCTGGGTCCAGGTGCGGGGAGCAGCCGGCCGGCGGGGGTCACCGCTGTGCGGCACGGACGCTTTCTGCCCGGCCGGGCTCGTCCGCGCGCTGTGACGCGATCACGGCGAGGGCGTCCTCGGGGCTCGCGTGGACCGGGGTGGTGACGCTGATGCCCGTCAGGTCGAGCAGGCGCAGTACGACATCGGACACCGCTGCCAGGTGCAGGCTCCCGTCGAGGCGCTTGGCCTCGTTGGAGGCACGGATGAGGATGTTCAGCCCCGAGGAGTCCATGAACGGCACGGCCCGCAGGTCCAGCACGAGAAACCGCCTGCCGTGCACGATCTGATTGGCCAGCTGGTGGTGAAGCGAGGTGCCGGTCGCACCGTCGAGATCCCCCGACACGGTCACCACCGCGACCTCCGGCTCGGTGACGTTCACTTCGACGTTCAGCTCGTACGGTTCGGACACGGTCTCCACCCTTCCATCGATCGGTGGAGCCCGGGTACCCCGTCATCCTCCCTTCAGACCATGCCGCGGCAGATGGCCGCAGAATGCCTCGCCGGCCCCTCGCGGACCGGCCGGAACAGGTGCAGGGCGCGGCACCGGCCGACGGCCATGGCCTCGGCTTCCGGCGCCGGCGGGGCCGCGCGGCCGCCAGGTCTACGGATGCAGGATGACCTTGGTGTAGCCCTCGATGCGCTTGTCGAACTTGTCGTACGCCGAGGGGGCCTGATCGAGGGGGAGTTCGTGCGAGACGACGAAGCTCGGCTTCGCCCGGCCCTCGATGATCATGTCGCGCAGGCGCCGGTTGTAGCGCTTCACGTTGCACTGCCCCGTCCCCATCCGCAGCCCCTTCTCGAAGAGCTTGCCGATCGAGACGACGAGCATGCCCTTCTTGGCCTGTTCGTCGGGACCGCCCGGATCGGCCGGAACGTACAGGCCCGGCACACCGAGGGCACCGGTGGCCCGCACCGTTTCGACGAGCGAGTTCAGGACGGTCGCCGGTTCCTCGCGGGCCTCGCCGTGCGCCATGGCCTGGTAGCCGACGGCGTCCACGCCCTTGTCGGTGCCGGCCCCCTGCGTCTGGTCCTTGATCTGCTGGACCGGGTCGCCCTCGGCGAAGTTGACCGGGACCGCACCGATCTCACGGGCCTTGTCCAGCCGCTCGGGTATCCGGTCGACGACGAAGACCTTGCTCGCCCCGCGCAGGAGAGCGGAGTAGGCGGCCATGAGCCCGACCGGCCCGCCGCCGTACACCGCGACGCTCTCGCCCGGGCGTACCTGGGCGAGTTCACAGCCGTGGTATCCGGTGGGGAAGATGTCGGCGAGCAGCATGAAGTCGGACTCGTGCTCGTTTCCCGGCGGAAGTTTCAGGCAGTTGAAGTCGGCGTAGGGAACGAGCAGATATTCCGCCTGGCCGCCCGACCAGGGCCCCATGGCGACATATCCGTAAGCGCCACCCGCAAATCCCGGATTGACGGTCTGACAGAATCCGGTGTACCCCTCAAGGCAATTGGTGCAGAACCCGCAGGCGACATTGAAGGGCATCACCACACGGTCGCCCGCCATGAGCGAGGTGACGCCCGGGCCTACTTCCTCGATGATCCCCATGTTCTCGTGGCCGAAGACGATGCCGGGCTCGGCTGCCGTGCGACCTTCGTACATGTGCAGGTCCGAGCCGCAGATCGCGGTGGAGGTGACCTTGACGACCACCTCGTTGGGGTGCTGGATGCCGGGCTTGGCGACGTCCTCGACCTCGACGGAGTACGGCCCTTTGTAGACGACGGCTTTCATTCGCTGCCACCTCCCGGTGGATAGCACGCAGAATTCCCCCACCTTTTCGACGTGACCTATCCCTCATGATTCTCCGGTCGATCGGATGCGGCAAGCCAGTAATGTGAGTCGGGATATCCACTCGCGGTATCGCAAAGTCGCACCGCACCGAGAAACGAAAGAGGGAGGGCGACACACGTGGCAGCACAGCGGCTCGGGACCCTGCTCGTCCCCGTGCTCGGCCTGTCCGGCACTTCGTACCCGCCCGGCACGACGGTCACCGTCCGCGGTCGCGGCGCGACTGTCGATGCATTTATCAACGGCGACTGGCTCCCCCTGTCGTGGTGGGAGTTCTCCGACGGGCTCCGCGAGGACATCGCCGTCGACCGCTGAGGTGCGTCCGGCCCCCGTACGGCACGAGGCGGGGGTGTCATGGCCATCGCCGCAGCCCTATCCCGGGCCCGGTAGCCCCGCTCCCCCGTCGCGCCCCAGCTCGGCCGCCCAGGACCCCCGCCCGTCATTTATTTCGGGCAAAACGGGGCAAGCTACCGGTATGAGTTCTCCATCTTCCGATCAGGATCCACGCCGCTCCCCCGGCCTCGCCCCTGGAGTCGGGGTACCGCCCGGGGAAACCCCGCAGGGCGAGGGCAGCACCGGCGCGGAGACCGGCCCCCGTGACAGCCAGACCCGTGGATGGGCCACAGGCCCCGTCATCATCCTGGGCATCATCGTGGTGCTCTGCGCCGCGTTCTTCATCGCCTACGCCGTGATCGTGACCGTGTGACCACTGGGGGGTCCCGCACGCACGGTGGCGGCCTGAGCGCTGAAGGTCGCGGGTGCCGACGGCCCCGTGCGCCGAGAGTTTCCGCGTGCTGACAGCCGAGCGCTGTCGGCTCCGGAGTGCGCAACGCACCAGCCGGTCCAGTAGTGGTAGCCACACACCTCAGCGAAGCCCGAGCCCACAGAGCCGGAGAGCCGCGGGGTTGTCACGTTCGGCCTGGGGATACATCCGGTCGACGGCGTGCGTGCCGGCCTAATTCACCCGACCCCGAAGCACCAGTGCGGCAGCGCCGCACCCGCCCACCAGGGGCACCCGCCCCCTGATCGCGATCAGGCCACACCAAGCCCCGCCGACGAATCAGCCACCGGCGGCCCCACGGAGAGTTGAGCACCGGCACCAGTCCAGCCCGAAGCGTTGACGCGCTCATGGCGAGCGAGCACCCTATGAGGCGATTGGTCTGGACCATCTGGGCCAACTTCGTTTCGTGGGAGGGCATGTGCCACCTCGTCACGTCAGAACTCTCGCCGCCGTCCTCTCGGCGGCCTGCCTCGCACTCGCGGCCACCGGTACGGCTCTCGCCGGCGACGACGGCATGGCCGCAGCGGCCCCGCAGTCCGTGGGCAGCAACTGGTACGCCGCGGCGCCCTACCTCATGCCGCTGGACAACGACCCGCCGGACGCCGCATCGGTGATGGACGCCACCGGCCTCAAGGCGTTCCAGCTCGCCTTTGTCCTGGCCCCGAACGGCGGTGGCTGCGCGCCGACATGGGGCGGGACCGACCCGGTCGGCTCGGACACCGCGGTGGCCGGCGTGATCTCCGCGATCCGCGCGAAGGGCGGGGATGTCTCCGCCTCCATCGGCGGGTACGGCGGCACCAAGCTCGGGCAGACCTGCGGCACCCCGGAGGCGACGGCCGCCGCATACCAGCGGGTCGTCGACAAGTACGGCCTCAAGGCTCTCGACTTCGACCTGGAGGAGCCCGAGTACGAGAACGCCGCGGCCATCCACAACGAGATCGGGGCCGCCAAGATCCTCCAGCAGCGGAACCCCGGTATCTACCTCTCCGTCACCACGGCCGGCACCGCGGACGGCACCGGCTGGTTCGGCAAGCAGATGCTCGACGAGGCCAAGTCCCAGTCCTTCACACCGGACAACTTCTCCATCATGCCGTTCGACGGCGGCTTCAACGGCGCGGCCTCCCAGACCGCGGCCCTGACCAAATTCAACTCCCTCTTGCGGACCACCTTCGGCTGGGACGAGGCCACCGCGTACGCCCACGAGGGCATCTCGCAGATGAACGGCCGCAGCGACACCGGCGAGTACTTCACCCAGGCGGACTTCCGGACGGTGCTGGACTTCGCGACCGCGCATCACATGGCGCGCTTCACGAACTGGTCCGTCAACCGGGACCGGCAGTGTTCCCCGCCGGACAACAACGGCAGGACGTCCGGCACCTGCAGCAGTGTTCCGCAGGGTGCGTACGACTTCACCGCGTACTCGGTGAAATTCGCCGGGGCCACCCCGCCCACCACGCCACCCACTATCCCGCCCACCACTCCGCCCGGCAGTTGCACCGCCCCCGCCTACAACGCCGGAACGGTCTATGTGGGTGGCGACACGGCCTCGTACAACGGCCATACGTGGCAGGCGAAGTGGTGGACGCAGGGTGAGACGCCCTCCACCGGCGGCTCGGGGGTCTGGCGCGACCTGGGCGCCTGCTGACCTCAGGGGGAGGTGCGCTCCCGCCGGCCGCTCCTCCCCCCTCTCCCCTGCGCGCCGCCCCTGCCTCGCCAGCGCCATGGCCGCAAATGCCACGAAAGACATCACAAAGCATTGCCATTGGTGAAATTGTTGTTTCTTCTGTGTTGAACATCTGTCAAAAAGCGTCAACTCCTGGCACGCTCCCCTCGATTCACTCTTCTGCTCCACCGGGCATCCACCCCTCGGCTGCCCGGCCGCATCCTGGGCCGCGACGCCGCGGCCCTCACAAGGGAGACCGAGTTGAGACGGATCTCGTCCACCCCCCGCAAGAACACCCTGCGCGCCGCTGCCCTGGTCGCCTCCGCCGCGATGGTCGCCGTCGGCGTCCAGACCGGCTCGGCCAGCGCACAGCCGGACCGTGCGACCGGCGCTTCGGCGGTCCAACTGTCCAGCGCGCAGCGGGCATCCGCGCTCGTGGATGCCCAGCACCACGCCTCCGCCACCGCCGCGAAGATCGGCCTTGGCGCGGCGGAGAAGCTCGTCGTGCGTGACGTCGTCAAGGACGCGGACGGCACCGTGCACACCCGGTACGAGCGCACGTACGAGGGACTGCCGGTCCTCGGCGGCGACCTGGTGGTCCACGAGGCCGCGAACGGGACCCGCAGCGTCACCAGGGCGACCGACGCGCGGATATCCGTGGCCACCACGTCCGCCGCGCTCGCCCCCTCCGAGGCGAAGAAGAGCGCGCTCAGCGCCGCCGCCGCGAAGAAGGACACCCGGACCAGCGCCTCCGCCGCGCCGCGCAAGGTGATCTGGGCCGCCACGGGCAAGCCGGTGCTCGCGTACGAAACCGTCGTCACCGGCGTCCAGAAGGACGGCACGCCCAGCGAACTGCACGTCATCACCGACGCGGCCACCGGGCGGAAGCTGTTCCAGAACGAGGCCATCGAGACCGGCTCCGGCACCAGCACCTACAGCGGCAAGGTCACGCTCACCACCACCAAGAGCGGGTCGACCTACCAGCTGACCGACGGTGCCCGCGGCGGCCACAAGACCTACGACCTCAAGCAGAACACCTCGGGCACCGGCACGCTCTTCACCGACGCGGACGACGTGTGGGGCGGCGGGCGGCAGACCGCCGGCGTCGACGCACACTACGGTGCGGCCGTCACCTGGGACTTCTACAAGAACACCTTCGGCCGCAACGGCATCCGCGGCGACGGCAAGGGCGCCTACTCCCGCGTCCACTACGGCAGCAACTACGTCAACGCCTTCTGGGACGACGACTGCTTCTGCATGACCTACGGTGACGGCGAAGGAAACTCGCACCCGCTCACCTCGCTCGACGTGGCCGCCCACGAGATGAGCCACGGCGTCACCGCCGCCACCGCGGGGCTCAACTACAGCGGTGAGTCCGGCGGTCTCAACGAGGCCACGTCCGACATCTTCGGCACGTCGGCGGAGTTCTACGCCAAGAACGCCTCGGACCCGGGCGACTACCTCATCGGCGAGAAGATCGACATCAACGGCGACGGCACCCCGCTGCGCTACATGGACAAGCCGTCCAAGGACGGGGCCTCGGCCGACTACTGGTCCAGCGGCGTGGGCAACAAGGACGTGCACTACTCGTCCGGCGTCGCCAACCACTTCTTCTACCTGCTGTCCGAGGGCAGCGGCGCCAAGACCATCAACGGCGTCCGCTACAACAGCCCGACCTCCGACGGCTCCAAGGTCACCGGCATCGGCCGGGCCAAGGCCGAGAAGATCTGGTACAAGGCCCTCACCACGTACATGACCTCCACCACCAACTACAAGGCCGCGCGCGCCGCGACCCTGAAGGCGGCAGGCGCCCTGTACGGCACGACGAGCGCCGAGTACAAGGCCGTCGGCGCCGCGTGGACGGGCGTCAACGTGAAGTAGCGGTCCCCTCTTCGGTACGGCGTCCCGGCAACCGGTTGCCGGGACGCCGTCCTGCGCCGTGCGCGCAGGACCCGGGCTGCCGCGCCGCCCGCCCGGAGCGTTGCCTACGATGAGGGCGTGCTGCCCCGCCGACCGTACGAACTCACGCCGCCCGCCCGGCGGTGTCGTGCGCTGTTCGTACTCGCGCTGCTGGCGGGCCTGCTGGGCATGCACGCCCTCGCCCCCGCGGTCACCTCGGCTCCTCACCCGCACGGACCCCGCATGTCCGCGATGGGCACCGCGCACGCGCACTGCCACGGAGCGGGAGACTGCGGCGCCGGCGGGAAGCTCCACCACGCCGACACGACCTGCGCGTCCGGGGCGCTCGAAGCGACGCCGACGCCCCCGGCCCTGATGCCCTCCCCCATCCGCCCCGCCGAGCCCGAGTCCGTGGCGGACGCGGGCGAGTCGAAGGGCCGGGACGGTGGGCGGGCGCCTCCCTCGCTGGCCGAACTCCAACTTCTGCGGATCTAGGAACGCCCGACGGCACGCCCCGCTCCGGGGTGGCGTCGTCGTCCGGCACGTTCCGATACCGCACGTCTTCAGGAGTTCACCCATGACGTTCTTCCGTCCCCTCGCCCGCCGCGTCCCTCTCGTCGCGGCAACCGCCGCCTGCGCACTGGCACTGGCCGCCTGCGGCAGCAGCGACAGCGGCAACCACTCCGGCGACGGCTCCCCCGCGAAGCCCGCTTCCTCGCCGAGCGCCCGGGTTTCGTCCGACGGCCACAATGCCGCTGACGTGGCCTTCGCGAAGGGCATGATCCCGCACCACCGGCAGGCCGTGGAGATGGCCGGCCTGGCCGCCACCCGGGCCTCTTCTCCGCAGGTCAAGGAGTTCGCCGCCCAGATCAAGAAGGCCCAGGCCCCGGAGATCAGGACGCTGTCCGGGTGGCTGGCGGCCTGGCACGAGCCGGTGCCCGCCGAGATGCCCGGCATGGACCACTCCGCCCACTCCGGCATGCCCGGCATGAAGGGCATGCCGGAGATGGCGGCGCTCAAGAAGAAGTCCGGCAAGGAGTTCGACAGGTCCTTCCTGGAGATGATGGTCGGGCATCACCGGGGCGCGGTGAAGATGGCCGGCACCGAACAGGACAAGGGTGCCTACGGCCGGGCGAAGACACTGGCCACGGACATCATCAGGACCCAGAGCGCGGAGATCGCCCGGATGAACAAGCTGCTCGGCAAGGGCTGACCGCCGGCCGCGAGGGGAGCCCGCGCCGACCGTGGGCTCCCGCTGCACCGACCGCGGGCTTCGGCCCGCGGTCGGTGCAGGTCACGGCGGCGATGACGTCGTCCCGTCGCCGCGACCGTCTCCCCACCGGGTTCAATCCCTCGCACCGGAGTTCACCGTTCCGGCTTCCGTCTACGGCGAATTCGCCAACTCGCGCCGGACAACTGACCGGTTCGGATCCGTCGCGCGCAGTAGCGCCAACGACGAGGGATTCCGCTGACTTGGCGGTTCCGCCCCCTCGACCGACCCGTATCGGGTTTCTTTTTGCCCCTGGGAGGTTGTAGAACATACGGATCTGCACACGCATCTCATCGTGCGAACTGCGTGCGGCGTTTCCGTCGAATGTGCGATAGAAATAAGAGAAAGAGCTCCACGTCATCCCAACAGAAGATTCCGGAATGTCCGATACCGAACCTTACCGGGCTGTTACCGCGACAGATGTCGCTCGCGTTGCCGGTGTATCCCAGTCGACGGTTTCCCTGGTACTGAACGGAAAAGGCCGCGGCCGAATCAGCGACAAGACGGTGCGACGTGTTACCGAGACAGCCCAGCGGATGGGCTACCGCATCAATCAGTCGGCCCGCCATCTCCGATTGGGAACCAGTGGCACGGTCCTGCTGGCCGTCCCCACCCTCACCAACAACGCCTTCGCCGCCGTCCACGCGGGCGCGGCGCGCCGCGGCGCCGAACACGGCCTCGGCCTGGTGGTCTTCCCGCTCAGCGCCGAGGACGGGACCAGCCCGTTCTCCGCGCCGCAGCAGGCGCTCGACGGCGTGCTCGCGTGCTCGATGCCCGCGACCACCGTCTCCGACGTCAGCGCGGGGGTGCCCCTGGTGGTCCTCGACGACGCGTCGGCGCCGGGCACGCCGGCCGTGACGATGGACGTCGGCGGAGGCATGGCGCTGGCCCTGAACCGGCTGCTCGCCCTCGGGCACCGGCGCATCGCCCATGTACGGGCCGACCGCCCCGCGTGGACCTTCGAGCAGCGGGCGCAGACCTTCGATCTGGGGGTGCTCACCCGGCCCGACGTGGTGGCCCAGCGGGTCACGTGCCCCTTCGCCCCGGCCCTCGTCAAGGAACGCATGATGCCGGTGCTGTCCGCGCCGGACCGGCCCACGGCCGTCGTCTGCGACGACGACAACATGGCGACGGGGGTCTACTCGGCGGCGATGAGCCTCGGGCTGACCATCGGCACGGACCTGTCCGTGATCGGGTTCAACGACGCCCCCGCCGCCTCCCAGGCCACCCCCGGGCTGACCAGCGTCCACCTGCCGCTGGAGGAACTGGGCGACCGGGGGATGCGGGTGCTGGTCGGGCTGCGCGGCGGCGAGGCGGCGGAGTCGGAACCGCTGCCGGTGACCCTCGTCGAGCGGGACTCCATAGGGCCGGCGCCCCGGGGGTGAGGGGCCGCGCGCTCACACCCAGTCGTGGACGAGCGTGGCGGCCTCGTCGAAGCCGGTCCGCTCCGCGAGCCGCTTCTCCTTGGGGATGTAGGAGTTCGCGAACAGGTCGTAGACGCCGCCGGATCCCACGGAGAGCAGGTCGTTCAACGGGGTACGGAGCACGCTGTCGACATACGTCGCGTCCACGCCGCCCGCACTCATGACGTCGGCGGCGTAGCACGTCGTCAGCGTGGGTCCGGTCCGTTCGAAGAACACCGGGGTGCCCGCGATCATGCCGGTGACATCGACCTCGTCGAGGAGCCGGGCCTCCTCGGCCGGGCCGTGGCGGTCGAGCAGGGTGCGCCACCCGTCCCTGAGCTGTGTGGTGTAGACGAGGGAGCCGGGGCCGACGAGTGGCCTGATGCCCGCGAAGAGCAGCAGGGTCATGTACAGCGCCACCGAGGGGACGAGGTCCTCGCGGTGCAGCGCCTCGCGCAGCGCCTCCCGTTCCAGGGGAATGCGCAGGTGGGCGAAGCGTTCGTCGGCCGGCACGAGCGCGTTGCCCTGTACGTACAGCCGCAGGAGCCCCGGTCGGCGGGGGTGCCGCAGCCAGAAGAAGTGGGTGCCTTTCCCCGCGGCCTCGTCCCAGGCCACCACGACCCCGCGAAAGGTGTCGAGGACCCGCTGCCGCTGTGCGGGGTCGAGCAGGGCCGTGGAAAGCCAGCTCTCCTCCGCCAGCAACTCGATCAGGCTTTCCCTGGCCACGTCCTCGGCGCCGGCATAGAGCAAATCCGGAATGTGCGGCCGCAGTTCTTCCGAGAAGAGCCGGGGCCAGGTCCCGTGCACGACGGTCGCCAGCTGATCTCGATGTACGGTACAGCCGGAATGATCAAGTCCGTTGAGGAGTTGCTGATACTCCTCCAGGAAATCCTGGTCGTCGGGTGCGAAAGCGGACCAGCGCTTGAGTGATCGGAGCCGTTCTACGAAGTCGAAGGGCCGCGGCGGGAGGTAGTACATGACGTCCCGGTGTTCTTTCGCCGAGAAGTAGGGGATGTCCGTGCCGCGGAAGCGGAACCCGTTTCTCATGTAGTGGTTGCTGGGGTTGACGTTGCTGCACGACAACGTGACGATCGGCGCCGCCGGCCGGCCGGAGAGCAGCCGGCCCGCATTCGCGATGATGTTGGTGCCCAGCAGCAGCGGATGGTTGAGCAATTGATGGTGGTCGACGATGTTCACGGCCCGGATGTCCTGGGCCGTGACGGTGTCCGCGGGGCCGCCGGGCCCGAACGCCCGGCCCAGTACCCGCCGTACGGACCGCGCGATCAGCTCCTGTCGTGCCGCGTGTTCGGGGGCGACGGCAGAGGTGGGGGACAGCGCCTTCGCGTACTCCCCCAGTGGCCGGTCGTCCTCGAAGTACGGGGCCATGTCGGGCACAAATGTGCGGAGCTGTCCGACGACGGCGTCCAAGGCCGCCCGCACCCGCTGTTCGTCCATTGCCGCCTCGTCAGTTCGTTGCGTCCTTCGCGACGGCCCGGGCGGCCGCCACCATTGCCTGTCCCACGGAGATGCCGCCGTCGTTGGGGGGTATCCGCCGGTGGGTGTGGACCCGCAGTCCGGCGGCGGTCAGTTCCTGTTCCGTGCGTACCAGCAGGTGCTGGTTGAGGAACACCCCGCCGCTCAGGACGACATCGGGCAGTCCGTGGGTGCGGGACAGGCGCAGGCAGACCTCCACCACGGCGTGCACGATGCTCTCATGGAACGCACGGCTCAACTCGGCGGTGCCGCGCCGCTCCGTGAGACCGGTCAGCAGGGATTCCAGCCAGGGCCGGTGGTCGACGACCAGGCGCCCGTCCTCGTCGTCCAGCCGCAGCGGCCAGGGTGTCGCCGGGGTGTGGTCCCATGCGATGAGCTGTTCCAGTTCGATGGCGGCCTGGCCCTCGTAGCCCACCTCCTCGCACACGCCGAGCAGTGCGGAGTATCCGTCGAAGAGGCGGCCCATGCTGGAGGTCAGCGGGGCGTGGAGGCCGCGTTCGGTCATCTTCATCAGGACGCCGACCTCGAACGGGTCGCGGTTTTGCACCAGCGGGATCGGGAGGGACGCGGCGTCCCGGCCGAAGTACTGGGTGAGCAGGGCGATCGCCACCCGGGCCGGTTCCCGGACGGCCTTGTCGCCGCCGGGCAGCCGGAAGCGCGCGAGGTGTCCGGCCCGCTCGAACCCGCGGTAGTCGCCGACGAGGAACTCGCCGCCCCAGATGGTGCCGTCGGTGCCGTAGCCGGTGCCGTCGAAGATCACGCCGAGGACCGGGCGGTCCAGGCCGTTGTCGGCCATGCAGGACGCCATGTGCGCGTGGTGGTGCTGGACGGCGACCGGCTCCATGTCCGCGCAGGAGCGGGCGTAGCGGGTGCTGTGGAAGTCCGGGTGCAGGTCGTGCGCGACGTAGCGGGGGGTGACGTCGAAGATCCCGCGCAGGTGGCTGATGGTGTCCGCGAAGAACCGCTGGTTCCCCGGCGACTTGAGGTCCCCGATGTGCTGCCCGACATGGAGCGAGGTGCCGGCGCCGAGGCACGCGGTGTTCTTGAGTTCGGCGCCGACGGCGAGGACCGGGGGCAGCTCGAAGGGGGCCGGCAGGGGGTCGGGGACGAATCCGCGTGCCCGGCGCAGGAGGACCGTCGCGGGTCCCTCCGCGCGGTGCACGACCCGGGCGATGGAGTCGTCCACCCGGGTATGGATCGCGCGGTCGTGGACGAGGAAGGCGTCCGCCAGGCCCTGGAGGGTGCCGAGGGCCTCCTCCTCCGTGCGGGCCATGGGCTCGTCGGGGGCGTTGCCGCTGGTGGCGATGAGGACGCCGGCGGTGTCGGCGAGCAGGAGGTGCTGCAACGGCGTGGTCGGCAGCATGAACCCCAGCGTGGGGGATCCGGGGGCCACGTCCGGTGACAGGCCGCCGTCCTGGCGGGCCCGGAGCAGGACGATGGGCCGCGCCGGGGATTCCAGCAGCCGGGTCTCCTCCGCGTCGAGGTGGGCGTGGCGGGCCACCGTCGCGCTGTCGGTGGCCAGCAGGGCGAGGGGTTTGGTGCTGCGTTCCTTGCGGGAGCGCAGCTCGCGCACCGCGGCGGGCAGGTAGGGGTCGGCCATGAGCTGGTAGCCGCCGAGCGCCTTGACGGCCAGGATCTGGCCGTCGCGCAGCATCCGGGCCGCGGTGCCGACCGGGTCGTCGCCGCCCTTGTCCGTGCCGTCCGCCGACAGCAGCCGGACCCGGGGGCCGCAGGACCAGCAGGCGTTGGGCTGGGCGTGGAAGCGGCGGTCGGCCGGGGAGTCGTACTCCTGTTGGCAGGCCGGGCACATCACGAAGTCCGCCATGGTCGTCAGCGGCCGGTCGTAGGGCAGGCCCTTGATGATGCTGTAACGGGGCCCGCAGTTGGTGCAGTTGATGAGGGGGTAGCGGTGGCGGCGGTCGCCGGGGTCGGTCAGCTCGGCGACGCAGTCCGCGCAGACGAGGCTGTCGGGGGTGACGAGTCCTCCCCGGCCGCCGTCGGGGCGGCTCTGCCGGATGGCGAAGGCGGAACTCCCGTCCCGCAGCGGCTCCTCGGCCACCACCTCGCAGGAGTCGATGCGCGCGAGGCCCGGCAGCTCCGCGTAGAGGTCGGTGTGGAAGGCGTCCGCCGCGGTGCGGAGCCCTTCGAGGCAGATGGTGACGCCCCGCGTGTCGTTGAGCACCCAGCCGCCCAGCAGGTGCCGGGTGGCCAGGCGGTAGACGAAGGGCCGGAACCCCACCCCCTGGACGAACCCGGTGACCCGCAGGGTGCGGCGCACCGCCGCCATCAGCACAGCCTCGGCAGCTGGGCACCGTAGAGCAGGTCCACGGTCTTCTCGCGGCCGTCGGTGCCGGTCATCCGGACGGTCCCCGGCTCGCCGTCGACGACGCGGCCGACGACCGCCGCGCGCTTGGTCTCGTCGTGGCCGTGCAGGGCCTTGAGTGCGGCTTCGGTGTGCTGCGGGGAGACGACGAGGCAGAGGTTGCCCTCGTTGGCGAGGTACATCACGTCGACGCCCAGCATGTCCGCGGCCATGGCGGTCTCCGGCCGGACGGGCAGGTCCGGCTGGGAGAGCAGCAGGGCGGCCTGCGACGCCTGGGCGAACTCGTTGACGACCGTGCCCAGGCCCCCTCGGGTCACGTCCCGGATGCACCGCACGCCCTCGCCGCAGGCGTCGAGGACGTCGGCGATCACATGGTTGAGCACCGCGCAGTCGCTGCGCACCCGGTGTTCGAACCCGAGGCCCTCCCGCTGGGAGAGGAGGTGGATGCTGTGGTCGCCGAGGTAGCCGGTGACGATGATGTCGTCACCGGTGCGCAGGGACCGGCTGGACAGGTGCAGGGGGCGTTCGAGCACCCCCACGCCCGTGGTGTTCAGGAAGATGCCGTCCGCTTCCCCGCGCCGTACGACCTTGGTGTCGCCGGCGACGATGTGCACCCCCGCCGACGCCGCGGTGTCCCGTACGGAGTGCAGGATCCGCCGGAAGTCCGCCAGGGCGAACCCCTCTTCGAGGACGACCGCGAGCGTGAGGTAGAGCGGGCGGGAGCCGCTGACGGCAAGGTCGTTGACCGTGCCGGCGACGGCTATCTTCCCGATGTCGCCACCGTCGAAGAACAGCGGTTCCACGACGAAGGAGTCGGTCGTGACGGCGATCCGCCTGCCGGGGAGTTCCAGCAGGGCGCTGTCCTCCATTTCGCCGATGTAGGTGTCGCCGAGAATCGAGGCGATGGTGTCGGAGATGAGCTCCTGGCTCATCCCGCCACCCGCGCCATGGTCCAGGACCACGCTCTTCGTCACGCGCCGGCCTCCTGTGGTGGTTGCGGTCGTCGGATCAGGCGGCGGAGAGGACGGAGTGTCCCAGGGACTTGTTCAGCAACGCGTCCCACCACACCCGCATGACGCGGATGGCGTCCAGGGCTCCCTTGCGGACCTCGTCCATGTCGATCGGTTCGCCGTCGCCGTCCGCGGCGTCCGGTCCGAGGTCCACGAACGCGGCCAGGCCGTCCTTGTGGCCCTGCTCGACGCCGTCCTCCAGGTGGATGTCGTGGAAGCGCTTGATGAGGCTGCCGTCGTAGGTGAAGCCGCGGCGGTCGCAGATCTCCTTGCAGATCTCGTAGAGGACCTCGTGCTCGAAGATCGCGGCGGTCTCGGTGGCGTAGAGCGAGCCCAGGGCGCGCGAGGGGTTGGGGGCGCACAGGGCGTCGACGTCCGCCAGGAAGCGGGTCGTCGGGAGGAACTCCACCCGCTCGTCCATGTCGGTGCCGGCCTCCAGCATGCCCTTCTTGTACATCGGGGCGTGGCCGTCCTCCTCGTCCACGTTGCGCTGGAGCTCCACCGAGACGCCCTTGTCGGCCAGCTTCTTGGTGCAGTCCACGGCCTTCTGCAGCAGGCCCTTGTTGGCGAAGGAGAACTGGTAGTGCTCCATGACGAGCCACTCCAGCGCCGCGGTGTCGGCCTTCGGGAGGGTCGTGAGCAGCTGGTCCTTCACGGCGTTGGTGAAGGCGTCGTTCTCGGCGTCGATCTGTACGGAAAGGCGCTCGGCCATGGCAAGCCTCTTCTCTCGGGAGATGGCGGAAGGGGACGTGCGAAACAGGGGCGGCGGGTGGGGCCCGGCGCCTGCTGTGTCGCAGATTAGTCATACGCATGACTGAAGAACAAGGGGTGGCTTTGGCATCAACTCAGCTTCTGAGCATCAGGTTTGACGGCCGAAAAGTTTGACCCATTGCGAATGGTCATTCGTATGACTACGCTCGCCGTCGACTGACCGACCGCTTCGAGAACCTCCAACTCCCCGAACCAGGGAAGGCGCATGCCCCGATACGCGATCCTCACCAACGACCTCCAGCGCGACCTGGTCGACAAGAACGAGCAGCGCAAGGCGAACGTGGAGAAGATGACTCCCGCCTTCCAGGAGTTCCTGAGCCGGATGCGGGAACTCCAGGTCACGGTGATCCATCTGCAGCTGGTCTACGACGAGGACGACAAGAAGATCGAGTACCACGACGGCCGGATCCCCGTGCTGCGCGGCACCCCCGGGGCCGAGCTGCTCCCGGAGTTCGTGGAGCCCGGCGACCTCGTCATGGAGAAGAAGAAGGACAGC
This sequence comes from Streptomyces angustmyceticus, assembly GCF_019933235.1. Classification (NCBI taxonomy): domain Bacteria; kingdom Bacillati; phylum Actinomycetota; class Actinomycetes; order Kitasatosporales; family Streptomycetaceae; genus Streptomyces; species Streptomyces angustmyceticus. The sequence continues at coordinate 69,287 of NZ_CP082945.1, forward strand.
GGCTTCTTCGAGACGGACCTCCACGACTACCTGCAGAAGAACGACATCGACACCGTGATCATCACGGGGATGCAGGCGCAGGTCTGCATCCAGACAACCGCGGCGGACGCGCACTTCCGCGGCTACAACGTGGTCGTGCCCTCCGACGGCGTGGTCTCCACCCGCGACGAGGACCGCACCCGGGCCCTGGAGTGGCTGGCGTCCTACTGCGCCGTGGTGGCCCCGATGACCGAGGTGACCCGGCGGATCAGCAGCGACGAGGGGTTCGACTTCTCGGTGGCCGCGCTGCCCTGAGGCGCACCCGCCCCAGGACGGCACCCGCCGCCGGCCCGTTCGGACGGCCGTTTTCGCAGATCAACCGCACACCGCGGGAGCAGCATCCGGCGCGCCGCCGACACCGTCACCGTGCCCGGCTCCGGCGAGCTCCCGCGCGCAATCCTTGAGGAGGCGTCCCATGGACGTGGCAGTGACAGCGGGGGCCCACGCCTGGAACGGGCTCGCGCTGCCCCCCGGCGCCCGGCAGGAACCGGACCTCGTGGTCATCGGCGTGCCCTTCGAAGGAGGGGCGGGCGGCGCGGGCGGCGCCTCCCTCGGACCGTCCAGGGTCCGGGAGCTGACGCCCCGTCTCAAGACGATCGACCGCCACGGCCGCGACGCCTCCGCGGTCCGGCTGCGGGACCTCGGCGACATCCCGACCTGGCGGTTCGACCTGCCCCGATCGATCGCCCACCTCTCCGAGGTCTACCAACGGGTCTTCCGTGAGGTCACGGTGCCCGTCCTGACCTACGGCGGCGACCACTCGATCACCTACCCCATCGTGGCGGCCGCGGGCGCCGGCCGGTCCCTCGGCCTCGTCTGGTTCGACGCCCACCCGGACGTCCTCGACGGCTACCAGGGCTCCGGGATCTCCCACGGCTCGCCGCTGCGCCGCATCATCGAGGACGGGGCGGTCGCCCCGGAGAACGTCCTGCTGGTCGGCACGCGCGCCTACGACGCGGGCGAGGTCGACTTCATCGAGAAGCACGGCATCCGCGAGGTCCGGGCGGCGCACTTCGCGGACGATCCGCGGGCCGCCCGGGAGAGCTACCGGCGACATCTGGCCGACATCGGCGAACGGGTCGGCCATTTCTATGTCTCGCTCGACATCGATGTGCTCGACGCCTCGTGCGTCCCCGGCACCGGCACGCCGGTGGCCGGCGGGATCGGGACGGGTGAGCTGATCGGCCTCCTCGAGGCCCTGCCCGAGCCCGTACTGGGCTACGACATCGTGGAGTTCGCCCCTGCCCACGACGTGGGCGGCATGACGGGACACGCGGTCATGTCGCTCACCACGACGTACCTCGCCCGGATCGCGGCCCGTGCCCAGGGACCGAGCCGGGACGCCTCCCCGGGCGGCAGCCCCGTAGCGCATCCGGCCCGTCTCCCCGAGGAGTGACGCCGTGGACGTCATGACAGCCATCCTGACGCGGCGCAGCAGCCATCTGCTCAGCGATCCGGGCCCCACCGACGCGGAGTTCACCTACCTGCTGGGCGGCGCGGCCACCGCGCCCGACCACGGTGCCCTCCGGCCGTGGCGATGGGTGCTGCTGCGCGGCGACGGGCGCGCGGCGCTCGGCGACTGCCTGGCGGCGGAGGGGCCGCCGGACCAGCGGGACCGGGTCCGGCGGAAGATGCTGCGCTCGCCGCTCAAAGCGGTGCTGATCTTCGTTCCGCGTCCGGACCACCGTGTCCAGGAGTGGGAACAGCTCGCGGGGACCAGCTCGATGGTGTACGCCATGATGATGTTGCTGCACGCCCGTGGCTACGGCAGCATCTGGCGGACCGGAGCGCTGTGCCGCAGTACGGGCGTCCGCGAACTCCTGGGGCTCTCGTCCGCCGAACGGGTGCTGGGTTCCCTGGACATCGGCACCCCCGACGAGAAGGCGCGGCGCTCGCGGCGGCCGCGCGAGGACGTGGCGGCCAAGGTCTCGGCCTTCGACGCCGCGGCGGTCACCGCCGCCAGGACGGGCGGACCCGCCGGTCCGTGACAGCGGGAGCCCGGCGGCGGGGCCCTCGCAGATCCGACGTACCCGGCCCGTGCCGGACGAGAAAGGCAGCACGTACCAGTGGAACCGAGTGACGAGTTGACGCCGCCGCACGCCCCGTCCCGCCCGCCCGGACAGGGCCCCTCCGCATGGGCGCGGCGGCTCGCATCCGGCGTTCCGCAGGGGCGGGCGGCGCGTATCTTCCTGCTGGTCGCCTTTGTCGACGCCGCGGGCCGGGGCATCTTCCTCGCGGGCTCCGCGCTCTTCTACACACAGGTCATCGGGCTGACCAACGCGCAGGTCGGGCTGGGGCTGTCGATCGCGGGCCTGGTGGGGCTGGTGTGCGCCGTGCCCATCGGCTGGCTCGCGGACCGGTTCGGCGACGGGCCGGTGCTGGTGGCGCTGCAGCTGTGGCGGGCGGCGGCGTTCCTGGTCTACCCGCTGGTCGACGACTTCCGGTGGTTCCTCGTGGTGGCCTGTCTGGTCGGCGCGGTCGAGTGGGCCGCGATGCCGATCATCCAGTCGGTCGCGGGGGCCACCAGCGAGGAGGGCTCGATGGTGGGGGCCATGGCGGTGGTCGCGGTGGCGCGCAACTCCGCCTACGCGCTCTCCGCCCTGGCCGCCACCGCCGTGATCACCTGGGCGTCCCCGCGCGCCTATGTCGCGTTCGTGTTCGTCAACGCACTGGGGTTCCTCGTCTCGGGGATCCTGCTGCTGAGGCTGCGGCTGCCGCGCCGGGCGACGGACCACATGCCCCGGGAGCGGGGGGCGAAGCTGCTGCCGTTCAAGGACGTGCGGTTCGTGCTGCTGTCCCTCACCAACGGGATCCTGTACGCCCACATGCCGATCCTGTCCGTGGCCTTTCCGCTGTGGATCGTGACCCGGACCGACGCGCCGCGCGCACTCGTCGGGGTGGCGCTGACGATCAACACCGTGATGGCGGTGCTGTTGCAGATCCGGCTCAGCAAGGGCGGGGACGAGCTGCGCCGCGCCGGCCGCAAGCAGCGGCTCGCGGGGCTGGCGCTGGCCGTCTTCTGCCTGCTCGTGGCGTGCACCCGGTCGGTGGACGGGGTGACGGCCACGGCCTTGTTGCTGCTGGCCGCGGTCGCGCTGACCCTGGGCGAGCTGTGGCAGTCGGCGGGCGGCTGGGGGATCTCCTACGGGCTCGCCCCCGAGGCGCAGCGCACCTACTACCTGAGTGTCTATCAACTGGGGGCCACCGGAGTGACGGTGGCGGGTCCGGCGGTATTGGTGATGGCCGTCGTGGACGTGGGTCCGGCCGGCTGGATCGGGCTGGCCGCCCTGCTGGCACTCACGGGCCTGGTGACCCCGGCGCTCACCCGCCCGCCGCGCCGGAGGGCCGCGGCCGCCGCCGCTCCGGCCGACTGACCCGGGGCTCTCGGGCCGCGGCCGCCGCCCTCGTCAGGGTGCGCGGGTCGGCGCCTGCGTTCCGGTGCGTGGCGTGGTCCGCTCCGCGTCCGGCCCGGGGCCGGTGAGGTGCGTGACGACGGCGATGACGGTGGCGGCTATGGCGAGCAGGGCACCGACGAGGTTGGGCGAGGCGTAGCCGAAGCCCGCGTCGATGGCGAGGCCGCCGAGCCAGGCCGCGAGTGCGTTGCCGACGTTGAGTGCGGCGACGTTCGCGGCCGAGGCGAGCGTGCGGGCCGTGGGTGCCACCTGCATGATGCGGTGCTGCAGGGTGGGGATCGCGGCGGTGCCGCACAGTCCCAGCAGCGTCAGGGTGATCACCGCGGGTGTCCGGAAGTGGATGCTGTAGGCGAGGACCGCGAGCAGCACCGCCAGTGCGGTCAGGGTGGTGTGCAGCGTGCCGACGGGGAACTTTCCGGCGAAGTGCCCGCCCAGCAGGTTGCCGACGGACATCCCGACGCCGTAGAGCATGAGAATCACGGTGACGGCGGCCGGCGCGAACCCGGTCACCGTCACGAGCATCGGCTCGATGTAGGTGAACGAGGCGAAAATGGCGGCGGAGACCAGCGTGGTGACGAGGAGCGTGACCCACACCTGCCGCCGGCGGAACGCGCGCAGTTCGGTGCGCAGTCCCCCGGCCGCCGGACGGGGCCGGGCGGGCAGCAGGACGAGGATGCTGAGGAGCCCGAGGAATCCCACGAGCGCCACGCTCAGGAAGGTGGCCCGCCAGCCGAAGTGCTGGCCGACGAGCGTGCCCAGCGGTACGCCGAGGATCGTCGAGACGGTCATGCCGCTGAAGATGAGGGAGATGGCCGTGGCCCGCCGGTCCGGGGCGACGAGGTCGGCGGCGGTGACCGAGGCGACGCCGAAGAAGGCGCCGTGGGCCAGCGACACCAGCACGCGGGCGGCCAGCAGCAGGCCGTATCCGGGGGCCACTCCGGCGAGGAGGTTGCCCCCGACGAAGACGGACATCAGGAGCACCAGGACGGCGCGGCGGGGTAATCGGGTGGTCAGGGCGGCGAGCGGAAGTGCGCCGGCCACGACGCCGAGGGCGTAGCCGGAGACGAGATGGCCGGCCACGGGCACGGAGACGGACAGGTCGGCCGCCACGTCCGAGAGCAATCCCATGATCACGAATTCGGTCGTGCCGACCGCGAAAGCGCTGATGGCCAGGGCAAGGATCGCCAGGGGCATACGGCAGATACTCCTCAGGCAGGGAATTGCTGATGGTGTGTCAGGAATGCGGACAGCCCCTCACCGTCCCGGCGGCCCCACCGAGGCCCGTTCGACGAACTCGATCGGCAGCACCGTCCTGGCCGTCGCGGTGTCGTGGCGCAGGAACCTCTCCATGCCCAGGCGGCCCAGCTCCTGGGAGGGCAGGCGCACCGTCGTCAGGGCGGGGACCAGCAGGGAGGCGAGGGGCAGGTCGTCGAATCCGATGACGGAGAGATCGCCGGGAATGGACAGTCCCAGGCCGTGCGCGGCGGAGTAGGCGCAGGCGGCCAGGTTGTCGTCGTCGCAGATGATGCCGGTCACCGAGGTGTCGTCGCGCAGTCTGGCGAGGATCAGCTCCCGTGTCCGTGCGCCGTCGAAGGGCACGGCCAGGCTGCGTCCCCGTACCCGGGGGTGTGCCGCGATCCGGCCGTCGAAGGCCGCGGTGCGCTGGGTGAACGTCCAGGCGTCGCGCTGGGCGCGGACATGCAGGAGGTGCCGGTGCCCGAGGCGGACGAGGTGGTCCACGGCGGACCGCATCCCGGCCGCCACCTCCATGGTGACCGAGCAGACGCCGGCGTCCGGGTCGCTGTCCAGGGCCACCATGGCGACGCCGTCCCGGAGCCGGTCGATGCTGTCGGCGGAGACGGCACAGGCGAGGACGCCGTCGATGGCCTGCCGGGGAAAGGGGAACGGTCCTTTGCCGTCCTCGCCGTTGAGGGGATAGACGATCACCCCGATGCCGCGCTCGGCACCGGCGCGGGCCGCTCCGCTGTGCACATCGGCGAAATGCGGGTTCGTCAGGGAGGGGACGACCAGCATCACGGTGCCGGTTCGTCCTAATCGCAGACTTCGTGCCGAGAGATTGAGTCGATAGCCCATGTCGACCGCCGCATCCAGAACTTTCTTCGCCATTGTGGCCGAGACCCGTCCACGCCACTTTCCCGCCATCACCAGCGAGACGGTGGCCTGTGACACCCCAAGTGTCCTGGCAAGGTCCTTGCTTGTCATCTGGTGCGCGCCGGCCGGCGGGTTCCCTGCCCTGCCGAGTCCTTCTGACAACAGTGCCCCATCTCCCGTGCGAATCCCGGACGTTCAGCTTCCGTTGCATCTTGCGCGGGACATCATACGTATGATCTGGTGGCGCCACATCATACGTATGATGCCGCTCGATCCGAGACATCGGTCAGCGACTTCCGGCGCATGGAGATCTCAATGAAATCGGCCGTCACCGTGTACTGCGGAGCCTCACTCGGCGAGCACCCCGGATACGCGGACGCAGCGCGTCAATTAGGGCAGGCACTGGCGCGGGCCGACATGGATCTGGTCTACGGCGGTGCGTCCACCGGCCTGATGGGGTGCGTGGCGGACGCGGCGCTCCTCGGCGGCAGCCGCGTCACCGGAGTGATCCCGCAGAGCCTCGTCCGCTTCGAGGTCGCCCACACCGCCCTCACCGAGCTGCGCGTCGTCGACACCATGCACGAACGCAAGGCCCTGATGGCTCAGTTGGGCGATGCCTTCGTGGCGATGCCGGGCGGCTTCGGCACCGCGGAGGAGCTGTTCGAGGTCCTGACGTGGGCCCAGCTCGGCCTGCACGCCAAACCGTGCGCCCTGCTGAACACCAACGGCTACTACACGCCGCTCCTGAGGTTCCTGGAACACGCCGCCGGCGAAGGCTTCGTGCACCGGCGCTACCTCGACAACGTCATCGTCGAGGAGGATCCGCACGTCCTGCTCTCGCGCCTCTCGGGCCACCGTGCGCTGCCGCACCTCTTCGAGGAGGTGGCGGAGGCATGACCACAGCACGCCGTCCGGCAGCAGCGGGTGCCCCCTCCCGGCCGTCCGATGCCGCGTCCCCCGCGCCCGCCCTCGCCGTGTTCGACCTCGACGGGACCCTGCTCCCGGAGACGACGTCCTGCCGGGAGATCGCCCGGGTGGTCGGCAGGCACGCGGACATCCACGACCTGGAAGCGGCTTACGGCCGCGGGGAGATCGACAGCCGCGCCTTCGCGGTCAGCGCGCTGCGGTGCTGGAGCTCGGGCGGCGAGACCGTCTACCGCCGGGCCTTCGAGGCCGCGCGCTTCCTGGACGGCATCCAGGACTGTCTGACCTGGCTGCGCGCGCAGGGGACGACGACCGTCCTGGTGACGATGTCGCACCGGGAGTTCGCCGAGTGCTTCGACGGATTCGACCGGATCTTCGCGTCGGACTACCCCCGCGACATCCTCGACCCCGAGGACAAGCCGCTGATCGTCGACCGGCTGCGGGCCGGCCTGGGCATCACCCCCGACGACGTCATCGCCTTCGGCGACTCGATGTCCGACCTGCCGCTTTTCCGCACCCTGCCGCGCACGGTCGCCGTCAACGCCTCCCCCGCCCTCACCGAACTGGCCGCGTACCACTACCGGGGCGACGACCTGCGCGAGGCGCTGCGCCTGGTCTGCCCCGCCGCGGAGTTCGTGTCATGAGTGCCCGGCACCCCACCGGCCGTACCGCGGCCGCGGCGACCGAACCGCCCCCGGCCGGGACCGGCGCCCTCACCGTGCTGTGCCGGTCCTTCGCCGACGACTTCCCGGGCGGGCTGGACGCCTTCCACGACGCCCTGGGCCGGCGAGGGCTGACCACCGAGGTGCACGAACGGGTCGACGGGCGCTTCCCCGACGGGGAGTTGTGCGTGGACCTGCCCGGGGACCCCACCGGCGCCCATGTGCTCGTGCACCAGTCCCTGACCGGACCCGCCGAGCAGGTCGACCGGTCCGTGCTGGCGCTGCTGGCGGTGGCCCGCGCCTACCGGGAGCACGGGGCGCGCAAGGTGACCGCCGTCGTGCCGCACCTCGCGTACGCGCGCCACGACCGGCATGTCCCCGGTGAACGCCGCCCGATCATGGCCGGCCTGCTGGCGCAGCTCGCCGCGACCGCGGGCATCGACACACTCATCACCCTCGCCTCGGGCGCAGAGGACCGGCTCGGACCACTCAGCGGGCCCCTGAACCTGGTGCAACTCCCCTCGGATCAGGCGCTGTTGGCGCTGGTGCGGCCCTGGGTCCTGCCCGGCCGTACGGTGCTCGTGGCCCCGGACGCGGGGGCCGCCCGGCAGGTCCGGCGGCTCGGCGACCGGCTGCACCTCCCGGTGGTCACCGCCACCAAGCGGCGCACCGGTCCGGACTCCGTCACGGCCGCCCTCACGTCGTCGCCGCCCGGCCCCGCCGACCGCGTCATCATCGTCGACGACCTGATCACCAGTGCGGGCACGATGCTGGCGGTGGCCCGGCTGGTACGGGCCGAGTTCGAGGGGTGTCAGGTGCTCTGCGCGGCGACGCATCTGCGCCCCACCGCCACCGGCGAACAGCGACTGGCCGCCGCGCTGCGGGACGGGACGCTGCACCGCGTGCTCACCACCGACGCGGCGGGCCACCGCCCCCGTATCACCGGCCTCGACGTCACCGCGGTCCTGCCGTTGATCGCCGACGCCGTCGCCTCCCACGTGCTCCCCGACCACGCCCCCTTAGCGGAAAGGCCCACTGCGCATGCCGGCTCCCACTGAGCTGCTCGAATCCGTTCCCCCGACCGCGCTGAGCCCGGTCCTGTCGATGTCCGTGGTCTGCCTCGACCAGACCAGGCTCGGCGCACACATCGAGACCCTGCGGACGCTGGGGATCAGCCGGCTGCACGTCGATCTCATCGACCCGGCGTTCGGACGGAACGTGGGGCTGCCCCTGGAGACCATCAGCGATCTGGCGGCCACCTGCGGCCTGCCGATCGACGTCCACGCCATGCTGCACCGCCCCGGTGACCTGCTGGAGCAGGCCGCGCAGCGGGGCGCGGCCACGGTCTGCGTCCACCAGCGGACCGTCACCCCCGAGGTACTGGACTGCTTACGGCGCATCGCCGCCGGACCCACCGAGGTCGGCCTGGTCGTCGACCCGGGCGAGGGAATCGACCGGGCGCTGGTCGAGCGGCTGAACCCCGCCCAGCTGACGGTGATGAGCGTCGAACCGGGCGGTGCGGGGCGGCCGTTCCGCGACGAGGCCCTGCTGACCCTGGCCGAGGCCGCCGAGCTGCGCGAGCGCGGGACGGTGCAGCGGGTGGAGGCCGACGGGGCGGTCGGACCGGCCACGGTCGCCCGGCTGGTGTCCGCCGGCGCCGGTCAACTCGTCCTCGGCAGCACGGTCTTCCCGCAGCGCGGCCCGGCGGACAACCGCCTGGACGAACTGGCCCTGGCGCTCTCCGCCCTCTCCCCCGCCTGACCTCCGGCGCCCCTCCCCTCCCCGACCGACGAAGACCAAGGACGGCCCTTCATGACGCCCACCCATCCCATCACCATCGGCGACGTCCGCCGCGAGCTGCCGATCGTCCGGGTGGCGGACGACGCCCGGATCGCCTTCCTCAAGCTGTACGGCGACGTGGAACTCACCGTCGCCTGCGCCCGCGCGCTGGCCGAGCGGATGCCGACGGACATCGATGTCATCGTCGGCCCGGAGACCGGGGGCATCCTGCTCGCCCACGAGCTCGCCGAGCACTCCGGGCGTCCCTACGCGATCGCCCGCAAGAAGCTGCGCCCGAACATGGTCAAGCCGCTCCGTGTCCCGGTGCAGAGCATCGGAACACCGGGCAGGCAGGAACTCTTCCTCGGCGACGACGACGTGGCGCTCGTCGAGGGCCGCCGCGTCGCCCTCGTCGACGAGGTCGTCAGCAGCGGCGGCACCCTGACCGCGCTCCATGAACTCGTCGCCACGGCCGGCGGCACCGTGCGGCAGGTGCTGGCCGTGGCCACCGAGGGCGAGCGCAGGCCGGAGGTGGAGTCGCTGCTGCACCTGCCCGTCTTCCCGGGCTAGTGCGGCGACGCCCGTCCCCGTACACGTACCTCCTGACCACCCGCACCCGACAGGACGACGTAGGAGTTGCCCGATGACACCCACCATCCATGCCAGCGAGGTCGCCGACATGGGCCTCGCCGACCATGGTGAAGGACTGTGCGACTGGTCGGCCCAGTCGATGCCCATCCTGGCGCGGTTACGTGAGCGCTACGCCGCGGAGAAGCCCTTCGCGGGCCGGCGCATCGCGATCGCCGTGCACATCACGACCGAGACCGCCAATCTCGCCCTGACCCTGCAGGCCGGCGGCGCCGAGGTCTTCCTGTGCGCCTCCAACGTACGGACGACGAACGACGCGGTGGCCGCCTACGCGGCCCGGCAGGGGGTGCACGTCCACGGCATCCAGGGCGAGGACCGCGAGACCTACGCCGCACACTGCCACCGCGTCCTGGACGCCCGCCCGCACCTGGTCATCGACGACGGCGCGGATCTGACCGGCCTGCTGCACGGCGCGCGCACCGACGCCGCGTCCGACGTCGTCGCGGGCCTGGAGGAGACCACGGCGGGCATCCAGCGCATCCGCAGCCTGGAGGCCGACGGGCTGCTGCGCTACCCCGTCATCGCGGTCAACGAGGCGCGTACCAAGCACCTCTTCGACAACCGCTACGGCACCGGCCAGAGCACCATGGACGCCGTCCTGCGCCTGACGAACACGCTGGTGGCCGGCTCACGGGTGGTCGTGGCCGGTTACGGGATGTGCGGCAAGGGCGTGGCGGCACGGGCCCGCGGGATGGGCGCCGATGTCCTGGTGACCGAGGTGGACCACGTCCGGGCCCTGGAGGCCGTGATGGACGGATACCGGGTCATGGAGATGGACCGTGCCGCGGAGCTCGGTGACCTCTTCATCACGGTCACCAGCAGCAAGAACGTCCTGCGGGCCGAGCACTTCGCGCTGATGCCCGACGGTGCCATCGTGTGCAACTCCGGGCACTTCGACGTCGAGATCGATGTGCCGGCGCTGCGCGCCGCGGCCCGCAAGCACACCCGCCCCCGCCCCGGCGTCGACCAGTACACCCTCGCGAACGGCCGGCGCATCACCCTCCTCGCCGGCGGCGAAGTGGTGAACCTCGCCGCCGCCGAGGGCAACCCGGCCACGTTGATGGACATGTCCTTCACCAACCAGGTCCTGGGCTGCGAGTACCTCCTCCGGAACGCCGCCCACATGGACCGCCGGGTGCACGCCCTGCCCGCGGACATCGACGACCACGTGGCCGACCTCAAACTCCGGACACTGGGCGTCGGCATCGACACCCTGAGCGAGGAACAGATCGCCTACCTGCGCTCCTGGGACCAGGGCAGCGCCTGACGGCCCCCTCCCGGGGCGGCACCGGCCGCGGCGGCGGGCTCACCCCTGCCCCCGTGGCCGGTGCGGTGGGAAGGGCAACCGGTCGCTTCGTCCGTTCAAGCTTCCTGCGCCGCGACCCCGCTCGTCCGCGTCACAGCAACGCACCCCCTCGCGCACCCGAGTCGCGCCCACGGGCCGATGACGTACGGCATGATCGGAAGCGCACCAAGTCGGTGCGAGGGATGCCGCGTTGAAGGGTCGGGGGATGCCGGATGGACGTTGATGCCGCCGTGTTCGATGTGTTCGGGACGTTGACCGACTGGCGGTCCGGCGTGGCCGGCGCGCTGGCCGACATCGGCGGCCGGGCCGGACTGGAGGCCGACTGGCCGGCCGTCGCCGACACCTGGCGACGGCGCTACCGCCCGGCGCTGGAGCGGGTGCTGGGCGGAGAGCTGCCCTGGCGGCCGCTGGACGCTCTGCACCGGCTCACGCTCGACGAGGCCCTGGCCGGGCACGGGCTCGACGCCCTCGACGGCGCCGAACGCGATGCGCTCGTACGGGCCTGGCACCGTCTGCGCCCCTGGCCCGACGCCGCTCCCGGGCTGGAGCTGCTGCACACCACCCGTGTGCTGACCGCGACGCTGTCCAACGGCGGGGTCGGCCCGCTCGCACGCCTCACCAAACAGGCGGGGCTGCGCTTCGACTGCGTCCTGTCGGCCGAGCTGGCCAGGTCCTACAAGCCCGACCCCCGCGTCTACCTCATGGCCGCCGAGCTGCTCGAAGTGGAGCCGCGACGGCTCCTCATGGTGGCCTGCCACCCCGACGACCTCGAAGCGGCCGCGGCGGCGGGGCTCCGTACCGCGTACATCCCGCGCCCGCTGGAGTGGGGGCCGGACGCCGCGCGGGTCGCTCCGCCCGCCGGGGTCGACCTGGTCGCCGACGACGTCCCCGGCCTGGCCCGCGCGCTGGGGGCGACGGGCTGACCGGGGCGCGGGGCGTGCGGGGCCGGGCGCGAGGTGTCGGTCGGGACGGGGCCGGGCAGCGGGACGTCAGCGGGTGGCGGGGGCAGCAGCCGGTGCGTTCCCGGCACGGCGGTAGAAGTCGAACTGGGTGATCCCGTGGTAGCCGTAGCTCTCGGGGTGGAGTTCGTGGAGCGCGACACCGGCCCGGGGCAGCGGGCCGAGGAGGTCCGACAGCAGTTCATGGGCCCTTGCGATGAAGGCGGCCTTCTCCGCGGCGCTGTTCGTGCCCGCGGTGATGCTGGCCTCCACATGCGCGTCACGGGTGCCGGTCAGGGGTTTGCCGTCCACGAAGTAGCTGCCGGCCGGGACCAGGTTGAGGTGGACGATGGTGCGCGCACCCGCTTTCCGCAGGGCGGAGACCGCCAGCCCGGTCAGCCCCTCGGCGAGGGCGCTCCGGACGTCGGCGGGGAGGTCGGGGTCGGGGACGGTGACCCGGATGTACGGCATGGCTCTCCTCGGCTCGTGCTGGAGTGTGTCGGCCGCCGGATCCGGCGGCACGGATCAAGCCTCGCCAACCTGGCACCATAGATCCAACGCATAGATGTCATAGACCCATGAGGCCCTCGCATGACCGTGAACCTTCCCCAGTTGAGGGCGTTCCTCGCCGTCGTCGACGCGGGCGGCTTCAGCGCGGCCGCCGCCGAACTGGGCATGAGCCAATCAGCGGTGTCGCACGCGGTCGCCGCCCTGGAGCGCGAGCTGGCCGCCCCGCTGCTGGTCCGCGCCACCCCGGCGCGGACCACGGCGCTCGGCGCGCGGGTCCTGCCGCACGCCCGCCTCGCGCTGTCGGCGGCCCGGTCCGTGGAGCAGATCGCGGCCGAGGCCACCGGGACGATGACCGGCACCGTACGGCTGGCCGCCACACCGACCGTCTGCCAGGGGCTGGTCCCCGGCCTGCTCCGGCACTGGCGCGACGAACAGCCGCGGATCACGGTGCGGGTCTTCGAGGGCGACAGCGCCGAGGTCGCGGGCTGGCTGGCGGACGGCACGACCGATGCCGCCGTCCTGATCGACCCGCCGCCCGGCCCCGGTGTCCAGCTCGCCGAGGACGCCTACCGGGCGCTGCTGCCCCGGGACCACCCCTTGGCGGACGAGCCGCTCGTCGACCTCCGCGACCTGGAGGACGACCAGTTCCTGATCTCGCCCAACGGCTGCGAGGCCCGCATCCGTACGATCCACGGCCTGGCCGGGCTGCGCTTCTCCCCCACGCACCGGGTGCGGGACCTGGCGACCCTGATCAGCATGGTGCAGGCGGGTATCGGCGTGACCGTCCTGTCCGAGGTGTCCCGTTCCCTGATCCCGTCCGACCTGGTCCTGCTGCCGCTGGCGCCGCAGACCTCGCGCCGCCTCGTCCTGACCGGGCCGTCGAACCGGCCCTGGCACCCGGCGATCCGGGCCTTGGCGGATTCGGCCGTCAGTCATCTGGCCCGCGTCGCTTCGCTGTCACCCGTGCCGGAGGAGGCAGGGGTTGCAGGGGAAGCAAGGGACAGGGATGCGGGGGAAGCCAGGGAGGCAGGGGCGCCACAGCCGTTGCCCCGGCATGCCCCGTGAACCGGATCTGCCACACGGGCCGACCACACCTGCGACACCGGGACGGGCAACTGCGGCACCCGGCCCCCGTGGCCTTCCTGAGGGTGTCCGACACCCCTTCGTGGAAGGGGGGTCGGACCGGTTCAGGGCGCGCGTCACCGCCCGCCGGGCCTCTCGGGCAGGCCCCGGGCAGCGGGCGGTTCGACGTCGAGGTAGCGGCGGCGGCGCGGGCCGCGGTACTCCAGCGCTTCCCATCCCAGCCTGCGCAACACCGCTGCACAGTGCCGCAGCGCCTCCTGTTCGGCGTAGGCGGCGCCGCTGCCGGCCGGCCCCAGCCATTCGACCCGCGCCACTCCCGGTGCCTCGGCCGCGCGCACGCAGTACCCCGTGGCCACCCGCTGCCCCTCCTCGTCGACGGCCGACGGGGTCACGCCTGCCGCCTCCAGGGACAGGGCGACGGCACGCACCACGTGGTGCCGTTCCCAGTCCGCCGGGACCGCGAGAGGATCGGCCGCGCCTTCGTTCATCAGGCGCCGGATCTGCAGCAACCCGTTGAACGCGGCCTGGACCGCCGTGGCCCTGGCCGGCGTGGGCCCGGCCGGCGGGCGGCCGTTGCCGTCGGCCACCTCGAAGCCCGCGCCGTCGCCCGTCACCCGGTCCCCTTCCGCTCCCCTTGCCGCTGACGGCATGGTGTCGGCCCGCCGGGCGGGGAAGCCCCCTCACCTCATCAGGCGCGCCGGAGCCGCCCGGCGATGAAGTGTCCCAGGAGTAGGTAGACCACGGCGGGCAGTCCGTAGTTCAGGACGGTGCGCACCCAGTCCGTGTCCATGGTGAACAGGTCGTGCGACCACCCGGCCAGCCAGGCGGCTGCGGACTGCACCCAACTGACCAGGTCGTTGGCGCGGTTGGCGTCGAGGAGGGCGAACAGGATCCACAGACCGAGGATCACCGCGGTGAGGTCCGCGATGACGACGATGACCTTTGCTGCTTCGCTTCTGCCGTTACGGACGTGTCTGGACATGACAAACAGGTTGCCGCTTTCCCGCGGCCGAAACCCGACCCCCGTGGTCCGCATATGCCGCAGGCCCGTACCGTACGCGGCGCCTCGCAATCCCACGAAGGGGTGACGCTCGTCGTTCGAGTCCCCGTGCGGGGCGACCGCCGAGTCCACGCCCGCCTTCCGCCGGGCGTTAGGACATCAGTGCACGATCTGCCCCTCGGTCACCCGTTACGGGGAGCACACCGGGCCGTTCTCTAGAGCACCTGTACCCCTCACCGGCCCTTCCGGAGCTGCCATGCATGCTGTCCCCGTCCTCGCGAAGGTCCCTCTCGGACTCGAACAACGGCCGCCCGGATGCCGTTCGGCGGAGTGCCCGGGGCAGGCGCTTGACGCCTCGACGCGCCGGGCTCTCCGCCCCGCCTCGCGACCGGGTGCGCGGTGGTGGGCATGAGTGCGGCGGACGGCGAGACCTCACCGTCGCCGACCGTACGAGCCGGTGTGCCGGGGCCCCGCCGCGAGGCGCTGGGCCTCCCGCCGGCGACGGTGCCCAGTGGCCCGGGCGGCGGTGACATCACCGACGAGCTGGAGGAGGCGTACTGGTCCGTCTATGACGGCGCCGCTGCCGAGTCGACGGTCCGCGAGGTCCTGGCGCGGCTGCCGCGGATCGTGCGGCAGATCGGCCGGCTGGCGTGGCAGGCCGACCGGCCGGCCACCGCGGCGGTCGTGGTGCTGCAGTTGGTCTCGGCGGCGATGTCGGCCTTCGGGCTGGTGGCGTCGGTGGCGGTGCTGCATGAGCTGTTCGGTCAGGGTCCGACACCGGACAAGGTCCGCAACGCCGTGCCGCAGATCCTGCTCGTGGTGGGGTTCCTGTCGGCGCGGGCGCTTCTCGAAGCGGGGGTCGCCGTGGCGCAGGCCAGGGTGACCCCGAAGATCCGCACGGCGCTGGAGTGCGACTTCCTCCGGCTGACCGCTCATGTGCGTCTCGAGATCGTCGACGACGCGGACTGGCACGACGACGCCTACCGCGCCTCCGACCGCGGGCTGTTCTACGCGCGGCAGATCGTCGGCCAGGTCGTGTCGCTGGCCTCGGCGCTGCTCGGGCTGGTCGGTACAGCCGGGGTGCTCGCCTCGCTGCACCCCGTTCTGCTCCCGTTGCTCCTGCTGTCGGTCCTGCCGGTGGGCGCGGCGGCCGTCCGGACGGCGCGGGCCGGGTTCCACAGCTTCAAGCGGTGGAACGCCCTCCAGCGGCGGGTGCGGGTCTTCTCCTGGCTGCTGCTGGAGCGGGACGCGGCGGCCGAACTGCGCTCCGACACCGCCCAGAACGCCATCTTGGACGAGCACCGCCGGCTCACCGACCGGATCGCCGAAGAGGACACCCACCTCGGGGTGAGTTCCGCGGTGCTGACGCTGGGCGGCCGGGCCCTGGGCGGTGTCGGGACCGGCGTCACCTACGTCGCGCTGGGTGCCATGCTGATCGCCGGGTGGCTCCCCCTCGCCGCGGGGGCGGGCGCGGTCCTGGCGATCCAGACCGGACAGACCGCGCTGACCCGCTTCGTGGACGTGGCCCATCTGGTCTACGAGCACGCCATGTGGGTCGATGACCTCCTGCGGTTCCAGGAGCGCTGCCGCGGACTGCAGCCCCGCCGGTCCGGGATGACCGCACCCACCTCCGTCACCACCCTCACGCTGGAGGATGTCGGCTTCACCTACCCGGGCAAGGAGACACCGGCGCTGTGCGACGTCTCGATGACCCTGCGCGGCAGCGAGACCGTCGCGTTCGTCGGCGTCAACGGGTCGGGGAAGAGCACCTGTTCACGTCTGATCGCCGGGTTGTACGAGGCAGGCCGGGGCACGGTGCGCTGGGACGGCACGGACGTACGGGACATGGACGCCGAGTCGCTGCAGGCGCGGGTCGCCACCGTGCTGCAGGACCCGGTGCACTTCCCGTTCAGCGCGCTGGCGAATCTGACCATCTCGCGCGGCACGCTCACCGAGGCGGACCCGCAGCGGGCCAGGGACGCCGCGGTCGCCTCCGGCGCGGACCGGGTGATCGCGGGACTGCCGGGCACGTGGGAGGCGGTGCTGTCCAAACGGTTCCGGGGCGGCCAGGAGCTGTCGGCCGGGCAGTGGGCGAAGATCGCCGTCGCCCGCGGCCTGTACAAGAACGCGCCCGTACTGCTGCTGGACGAACCGACCGCGAGCATGGACCCCAGGGCCGAACACGAGGTCTACCAGGCGGTTCTGCACGGCAAGCGCAGGCCGGACCAGATCACGGTGCTCATCTCGCACCGGCTCGCCTCGGTGGTCGAGTGCGACCGGATCTACGTCTTCGACGGCGGTCGGATCACCGAGTCCGGATCCCACCGCGCGCTGATGGAACTCGGGGGCGCCTACGCCGAGATGTTCACCCTCCAGGCAGCGGCCTACCGCTCGTGATCCGCCGCTGCGCGCCTCATGCCGGCACCTGAGGGCCCGGCGCACGCCCATGGCAAAATCAGCGGGTGCGGATCGGGATGCTGGGCCCCTTGGAGGTGCGCGGGGACGACGGCGGGGTGGCCGACGTGCCGGGCGCGCGGTTGCGCGGACTGCTGATCGCCCTCGCGCTCAAGCCGGGCCAGGTGGTCCCGAAGGAGTCGCTCGTCGACTGGATCTGGGGCGAGCACCCGCCCGCCGAGGCGGCGAACGCCCTGCAGCGCCTGGTCTCCCGGCTGCGAAAGGCGCTGCCGGACGGGGTGGTCGAGGGGCGGACGGACGGCTACCGGTTGCGGGTGGCGCCCGACGCCGTCGACGCCGTGCGGTTCGAGCGCCTCGTCACCGCGGGCCAGGGCTGCGCCGGGAACACCTCCCGGCGGGTGCGGCTGCTGCGCGAGGCTCTCGGGCTGTGGCGCGGTGCGGCCCTCCAGGACGCCGGGCTGCAGGGCAGTGCCGCGTGCGACGCCGCGGCCGGCCGGTTCGAGGGGTTGCGGCTGACCGCGACGGAGGAGCGGGCCGACGCCGAGATCGCCCTCGGGCGCGGTGCGCAGCTGGTCACGGAGCTGACCGATCTGGTGGCCGCGCATCCGCTGCGGGAACGGCTCGTGGCCGCGCTGCTGCGCGCCCTCGCCGCGGCCGGTCGCGACAGCGAGGCGCTGCTGGTGTACCAGCGCACCAGGGAGGCCCTGGCCGGCGAGCTGGGTGTCGATCCGTCGCCGGAGCTGGCCGCGCTGCATGCCGCCCTGCTGCGGGGCGAGTTGGGGCGGCGGGCGGAGGACCGCAGGACCAACCTGCGCAGCGAGCTGACCAGCTTCGTCGGCAGGGACGGCGATGTCGCCGCGGTCCGTGAGCTGATGGCCGAACACCGGCTCACCACGGTGACCGGGCCGGGCGGTGCGGGGAAGACCAGGCTGGCCACGGAGACCGCGCGCACGCTGGTCGGCGAACTGCCGGACGGGGCCTGGCTGGTGGAGCTCGCCGCCATCGGCACGGACGGCGACGTGGCGCGGTCCGCGCTCACCGCTCTCGGCCTCCGCGACGCCCTGCTCGGCGGAGCGCCCGGCGCGGAGCTGACGGACCGGCTCATCGCCGCCGTCCGCGAGCGGGAGGCGCTGCTGATCCTGGACAACTGCGAGCATGTGATCGACTCCGCCGCGGTGTTCGCCGACCGGGTGCTCGGGGAGTGCCGGCGGCTGCGGATCCTGGCGACGAGCCGGGAGCCGCTCGGCATCACCGGGGAGGCGCTGTGGCCGGTCGAGCCGCTGGCCCTGCCGGCGGGGAACGCGGGACCGGACGAGATCGCGTCGGCGCCCGCCGTCCGCCTGCTGCGCGACCGGGCCCGAGCGGTGCGCAGGGATCCGGCGGCCGACACCTCCACGCCGGCGACGTTGGCACGTGTCTGCCGGGCGCTGGACGGGATGCCCCTGGCGATCGAACTGGCCGCGGCCCGGCTGCGCACCCTGTCCCTCGACCAGCTGGCCCACCGGCTCGACGACCGGTTCCGGCTGCTGACCGGCGGCAGCCGCACCGCGCTGCCGCGGCACCGGACCCTGCGCGCGGTGATCGACTGGAGCTGGGAGTTGCTCACCGACGCCGAGCGGGCGGTCCTGCGCAGGCTCGCGGTGTTCTCCGGCGGGGCGAGCCTGGAAGCGGCCGAACGGGTCTGTGCGGGCGAGGGGGTCGAGCAGGAGCAGGTGCTCGACCTGCTCACCACGCTCACCGAGAAGTCACTGCTGCGCGCCGACGGCGACGGCGACGGTGACGGCGACCCGCGCTACCGCATGCTCGGCACGATCAAGGAGTACGCCGCGCAACGGCTCGCGGAGGCGGGGGAAGCCGACCGGACGCGCCAGGCCCATCTCGCCCACTTCACCACGCTCGCCGAGACCGCCGAACCGCACCTGCGCCGCGCCGAACAGCTGCAGTGGCTGGCCGTGCTCGGGGCCGAGCACGACAACATCGGCTCGGCGATGCGTGGCGCGCTCGCGGCGGGCGAGGCGCAGGCGGCGATGCGGCTCGCCGCGGGCGCGGGCTGGTACTGGTGGCTCAGCGGCCACAAGACCGAGGGCAGGGAGCTGATCCTCGCGGCCACCAAGCTCCCCGGCGAGGTGACCGATGAGGACCGGGCCACCTCGTACGCCCTGCTCTCGATGTTCGTGAACTCCGGGCGGGGCGACGAACACCAGGCGGCGGAGTGGATCCACCAGGCGTACCGGTTCAGCCGGCGCAGCCGCCGCAGCCACCCGCTGATGGGGTTCGTCGCCCCGCTGGAACGCATGCTCCGGGCGCCGGACGCGGCCCTGACCGCGTTCGAACCGCTGCTGGCGGACGCGGACCCCTGGGCGCGTGCGCTGGCCCGGCTGCACCTGGGCAAGATGCGGATCGTGCTCGGCCAGGGCGGACGGGAGGCGGACGCGTACCTGGAGAGGGCGCTCGCCGAGTTCCGGGTGCTCGGTGAGCGGTTCGGGATCTGGTTCGCGCTGACGGAGCTGGCGGACCGGGTGGCCGTGCGCGGCGAGTTCGCCCGCGCGTGCGCGCTCTACGAGCAGGCGATCGCGGCCGTCACCGAGGTCGGTGCCACCGAGGACGTCCTCCGCATGCGGTCCCGCCAGGCGCAGCTCTGCCGGCTGCTGGGCGACGAGGACGCCGGCGCGGCCGCCCTCGCCGAGGCCGAGCAGTGCGCGCAGCGGGTCACCTGGCCGGACGCGCTGGCCGAGCTGGCCCTCACGAAGGCCGAACTCGCCCGGTGGCGCGGCGATGCCGAGGAGGCGCACCACCAACTCGGCGTCGCGACGGCCGCATTGGGCGCCGAAGCGGAACGCGCGGACATCCGCGCGGTGGCCCACGACCTGCGCGGCTACCTCGCCGACGACCTCGACGAGGCGCGCGCGCACCGCGCCGCGGCCTGCGAGGCGGCGTCCGAGGCGGGACACGCGCCGCTGATCGCGCTGGTGCTCGTCGGGGTCGCGGACCTGGCGCAGCGCCGCGACGAACACGAGCAGGCCGCGCGGCTGCTCGCCGCGAGCGCGGGCGTACGCGGACTCCAGGACCGCTCCCACCCGGACGTGGCGCGTATCGAGCAGACCGCCCGCCGCCGTCTCGGCGAAGCACGGTTCGCCGAGGCGACCCGGGAGGGGACCCTGACCAGCTGGTCCCAGCTGGTCGAGGTCACGCTCGCTTCGTGAGCGGGGCGACCGCCCGTGGGCAACGCATCGTGGCACAGCCGCAACGCAACGCTCCTCATCGCAACGCCGCGCATCGCAGCGAGTTGATCGGCACCGACGCCCGCACCGGTTCGCCGGTGCCCGGGACCGGCTCTACCGGGCCGCCTCCGTCCAGGTGACCGGCAGCTCGTGGACGCCGTAGATGTTCATGTCGGTCCTGAGCCTCACCTCGTCGGCGGGGAGGGCGAGTTCGAGGGTCGGGAAGCGGCGCAGCAGTCCGTCGAAGCCGGCGCGCATCTCGATTCGGGCCAGTTGCTGGCCGAGGCACTGGTGGACACCGTGGCCGAAGGACAGGTGGCCGCGGGCCGTGCGGCGGACGTCCAGGGTGTCGGGGTTGTCGAAGCGCAGGGGGTCGCGGTTGGCGGCCAGCAGCGAGACGACGACGGTCGATCCCTTGCCGATCGTCTCCCCGCCGAGCTCGATGTCCTCCGTGGCGTAGCGGTAGAAGATGTCGGCCACGGACAGGTAGCGCATCAGCTCCTCCACGGCGCCGGGCAGCAGCTCCGGGTGGGCGCGGAGTTCGGCCAGCTGGCCGGGGTGCTCCAGGAGCGCGAAGGTGCCCAGCGCCAGCATGTTGGCGGTGGTCTCGTGGCCCGCGAGCAGCAGCAGGAAGGCGATGCCGGTGAGCTCCTCGACGGTCAGGTCGTCCTGGCGGGCCAGGTCGGACAGGATGTCCTCGCCGGGGGTGGCGCGTTTGCGGGTGACCAGTTCGGCGAGGTAGGTGGTGAGCGCGCCGTACGCGGCCATCTTCTCGTCGAGCGGCTGGTCCTTGACCAGGAACTTGGCGGAGTTGACCTGGAAGGTTTCCCGGTCCTCGTAGGGGACGCCGAGCATCTCGCAGATGACCAGCGAGGGCACCGGCAGCGCGAACTCCTTGACCAGGTCGACCGGCGGGGCGAGGCGCGCCATCGCGTCGAGTTGCCGTTCGACGATGTCGTGGATGTGCTCTTCGAGCATCTTCATGCGCTTGACGGTGAAGGCGCCGGTGAGCCGGCGCCGCAGCCGGGTGTGGTCCGGCGGGTCCATGGCGATGAACAGGCCCGGCACCTGCGGGGAGGGTTCGGTCGCGACGGGCATGCCGGGGGTCTCGTACGGCACGTGCAGCACGCCGATGTCCTGGCGGGAGCTGAAGCGGGTGTCGGCCATGAGCCGGCGGACCGCCTCGTAGCCGGTGACGAGCCAGCCCTCGTGGCCGTCGGGGAAGAGCAGGGGACTGACCGGCCGGGCCTCGCGCAGCCGGGTGAGGTCGCGGGGCGGGTCGAAGGGGCCCGCGTCGCGCTCCATGGGGAGGCCCTGCGGGACGGGAACCGTTCGGCTCATCGGTGTTCCTTTCGTGGCGGTGACGGCCACGATTGCCGACGGGCCTGACATGGCGCTGACACGGCTCTGACACCGGCCGTGCCGGGGCACATGGCCGCTGCAAAGGCGTGGTCCGTGGGTGCCGGGGCTGCGCCGGCCGGGCGGTGGCGGCAGTTGTCTATCGCGCCGCATCCGTGGTGCGGCGTCCCGGTCGGCCCAGGCGCAGCCGGCCGCGCAGCTTGTCCACCAACGGGTACTTCTCCCGCTGCTCGCGGGCCTGGCGGTTGAGCTCCTCCACGAGCCGCTCGGACCGCTTCGTCACGTCCAGCTCGTCCAGGATGCGATCGATCTCGGCGAGCAGCGCACCGTGCAGCTGCCACTGCCGCGGATGTTCCTGTACCCCGTCGAGCAGCAGGTGCGCGACGGTCTCGCGGCTTGCGCGGCTGGCGGCGAGTTCCTCGCCGAGCCGTTCCTCGGCCTCCTCCGCGTTGGCGCTGACCTGGGTGGTGATGAGGACCGCGAAGCTCTCGACCGCGCGGGCCATGTGCCGGAACAGCTCCCGCAGGGCGGTGCCGAGGGCCGGTGGGAAGAGCGGCTCGTCGATCCGCGCCTTGGCCAGGTCGGTCAGGGTGCGGCACACCGTACGGAGCACCACCGCGGAGATCTCCAGGGTGTCCAGCCCGGTGCGCAGGACGACGCGGGACAGCAGGCCCTCCTTGACCCGGGGGTTGAGCCGGAGGCTGTCCTCCGCCTGCCGGAGTGCCGCGTCCACCTGCACGATGTCGTGGTCCAGCTGCCGCGCCTCGTGCAGCCGGGCGGCCGCTTCCGCCACGGGCGTATGGCCCGTCACCTCGTCGCCGAGGCTCAGCAGCAGCCGTCGCATCCGGGCGGCCAGGCCCTCGATGGCCGCACTGGCGGGCTGCACCCACAGGGGCGGTACGAACAGCATGTTGAAGAGCAGTCCGACGACCGCCCCGATCAGCGTCTCCAGCACCCGGTCCCAGGCGGTCGCGGCCACCCGCGTCGTGGTCACCCCGAGCACCAGCATCGCGCTGATCGCCACCTCGGGCACGAACTCGCCCGCCCGGACGAAACGCCCGATGACCAGCGACGCGAGAATGATCAGCCCCAGGCTCCACCAGGTCAGGCCCACCAGGGAGCTGAATCCGATGGCGATGACCACGCCCACCACGACGGCGTTGACCCTGCGCACGCTCGTGGTGAGGGTGGTGTACAGGGTGACCTGGACGACGAGCAGGGCGGTCAGGGGTGCCGTCAGCGGCGCCGGTTCGCTGCTCAGCAGCAGGGCGACGACGTAGGAGATCACGGCGGCCACGGTCGAGCGGAGCGTCTGGGCGACGACGGGCTCGCTGTGCCATCGAACGAGATCCAGCAGGGGATCGGTAACTTCGCGCACCCTCTGTCCCCTCCCCCGTTCCGCTCCCGGGGCATCATTCGTTGCGGTGAATGCCCCACACGCCGTCACCCGGGCCGGCCGCCCTGGAGAGCGACCGCCCCGGCGTCTGTCCCCGGGCCGGCGCGGGCGCCGCAGGAGGTCAGGCCACGGTGACCACGACCGAGTGCCACCCGGAGGCGCCGTCGGGGACGGGGCGGGCGCGCTTGTCGGTCTGGGTGTAGCCGGTGCGGTCGGTGGCCCGCACTTCGAGGGTGCGGGTGCCCGGTGTGGCCGGCCATTCCCACGACCACTGCCGCCAGGTGTCGACCGGCCCCTCGGCGGCCAGTTCGGCCCGCCGCCACGCCCCGCCGTCGACGCGGACCTCGACGCGGTCGATCCCCTTGTGCTGGGCCCACGCCACGCCGGCCACGACAACGGTCCCGGCCCTGACGTTCGCGAACGGCTTGGGGGTGTCGATGCGGGACTCCGTCTTGACCGGAGCCTCGGCGGCCCAGTCGCGCCTGACCCAGTACGGGTCGTACGCGTCGAACGTCGTCAGCTCGATGTCCCGGATCCACTTACAGGCCGAGACGTAGCCGAAGAGGCCGGGGACGAGCATCCGTACCGGGAAGCCGTGCGCGAAGGGCAGCGGTTCACCGTTCATGCCGACGGCGAGCAGGGCGTCGCGCCCGTCCATCACCGTCTCGACGGGCGTGCCGAGGGTCATACCGTCCACGGACCGGGCCACGAGCTGATCGGCAGGGCCGCCCTTCGACGGCGGCCGCACACCGGCTTCTTCGAGCAGGTCGGCGAGCCGTACGCCGAGCCAGCGGGCGGTCCCGACGTAGGACCCGCCGACCTCGTTGGACACACACGTCAGGGTGATGTCCCGTTCCACCAGCGGCCTGCGGAGCAGTTCGGGGAAGCCGAGGGTCAGCGGCCTGCTGACGCCCTGGCCGTGGATGCGCAGTTTCCAGCTGCCGATGTCCACACGGGGCACGGTGAGCGCCGTGTCGACCCGGTAGAAGTCGGCCGTGGGCGTGGTGAACGGACTCAGCCCCGGCAGTCTGAGATCCACACCGCGCGGCAGGGCGGGCGCGGCGGAGGCGGGCGGGGGAAGCTCGACCGTGGCCCGCGAGGCCGCTGCGTTCTGCGCTCCGGCGGCGTTCAGCCGACGCCCCAGGAACCCCGCACCGGTGGAGACGGCTGCCATTCCGGCCACACCGACGACGAATCCTCTGCGGTCCAGGCCCCAGCCCGACACCGTTGACCGGGGTGCCGGGGGTGCCGAGGGTGCCGAGGGTGCCGGGGGTGCCGCGTCCGGGCCGGTCAGTCGGCCGACGAGCGCGAAGAGCACCACCGCGGCCACGAGGGCCCCCGCCACGGACGGCACGGCGTCCAGTGGGCTGGTGGAGTCCGGCCGCCCGGTCGCGGCCAGTGCGCCCACGACGCCGAAGAGCAGCACACCGGCGGAGGCCGCCCCGCGGAAGCGGAGCGCCGCGGCACCGAGGGTCGCGGCCAGGACGGCGAGCACCGTGAGGATGCCCAGTTGCAGCATCAGCTTGTCGTTGGTCCCGAAGTTCCGGATCGCCCAGTCCTTGACCGCCGACGGCGTACGGTCGATGGCCGCCCCGCCCACCGCCGTAACGGGACTGGCCTCGGGCCGCACCGCCACCGCGGCCAACTCCGCGACGGCAAGCGCCGCATACCCGGCAGCCAGGCCGCTCAGCGCAGCCGCGGCCACGGGGAGAAAGGTCTTCCGTCGCGCACTCATGACGGGAGTTCGGAGCACCGGCGGCAACGGATTGGCACCGCCGGAATGGGACCCTCCACGGGGACCCCGGGCTCCTCAGACGGACCACGGCGACTTCCACAGAGGCTCCCTGACCGCGCCACGGCCGCCAGGACAGCCTGTCCCTGCACGCCCAAATAGGCGTGCGTGCACCCTGGTTGGTCGACCAGACTGCCTCCATGCAGCACGAGGAAGAGCAACCGCTCTCCGGCGGGAACGTCAGTACCAGCCCTGGGCCACACTCTGGAAGGAAGGCCACGGCGACATCTGGCGCACCGACGCCGCCTACATCGAGCAGCGGCAAGAAGAGTGGACACGCGCCCTGCTGACCGGCTGACGCACCTCAGGGACCGGCTTCCCAAGAACCGGCTCCCCAGGGACGGGCCGCATCAGCAGCGAGCCACGCCGGGAGCGGCCGGCACCGCCCATCGCCCCACCCCCACGTTCCGCTCTCCGTCGCATAATCGACGACCATGGGGGACATGAGGTTCTCGAACTCGCCGGAGCCGAGCGAGCACTACATCTTCGGTGACAGCCGGACGATGGTGCTGGAGTGCGGAATTCAGTGGGATTCCCTGCCCGAGCGGAGTCCCGTCGAGCGGGAGCGGACGGCTGCTCACCGCGCCGTCCGGGCGCTGGCCGCGCTGTGCGAGGGGCTGATCAGGCCCACGACCTTCGGCGTGACCAGAAGCTGGGTGGACGAGCACCCCATGCCGGTGGACGGCGTTCCGCCACGGTGGAACTGGTGGATGAAGACCCCGCAGTCACCGCCTGACGCCCACTCACGCTACGTGGACCCCCAGGTCATGGAGGCAACGACGCTGGACGAGCGGACGATGCTCACCCTCGTCGACCGGGTACTCGACGACCCGTGTGAGACTCCCGAAGGCACGCGCCTGGCCTGGGACGAGATGGTCGTGGACCACACCTGGGCCCGACTGTCCGAGCCCGGCCGTCACATCGAGAACGAGGAATTGCGTATCGATGACCACGACAGCAAGGCCCGTCGCGTCCTCATCCCACTTGACCGTGTGCACGGCGACCTATGGGTGACCGTGCCGGAGACCATGGTGTGGTGTCCGTTCCTGCTGAGAGTGGACAGGTCCTGCGGCACGGCCCACCCCGACGGACTCGACTATGACGAATTCATCGAGCTGACGATCGACGTCAACTGGTCATTCTGGTGGCACCCCGGGGAGGGGCGGGCCATGCTCGATCGAGCGGTGAACCGAGTACGTCGGCAAGGGTGGCGCCACGCGCACCCGCCAGCCAGCCCCCGGTGAAGGGTTCACGGCCCGTGCGCCTGCCTCGCATCCACGAGGCAGGCGCACGCGGGAGCCGGCACGCCTGATCCCCCCTCTAGCTCTAGACCTACTGCTTGGGGAGCAGGACGGAGTCGATGATGTGGACGGTGGCGTTGGCGGTCTGCACATTGCCGCAGACGACCTTCGCGGAGTCGTCGACCATGTACGACTCGCCGGAGCCGGACGTGGTCAGCTTGTTCTTCGCCAGGGTGTCGAAGGAGCCGTCGGCGAGCTTGTCCGGCGAGATCTTCTCGCCGACGACATGGCCCGTGAGGATCTTGGTCAGCATCGCCTTGTCGGCGAGGACCTTGTCGAGCTGGGACTTGGGAATCTTGCCGAAGGCATCGTTGGTCGGTGCGAACACCGTGATGTTCTTGGCGCTGTTGAGCGTGTCGACCAGACCCGCCTTCTTCACCGCGGTCACCAGGGTGGACAGGGCCGTGTTGTTCGAGGCGGCGGTGGCGACCGGGTCCTTTGCCATGCCGTCGAAGCTGCCCTTGCCGTCCTTGGGCACCGACGCACAGGCCGGGCCGAACGGCGTGGCCATGGCAGCCGTGCCGCTGTCGGCACCGCTGTCCTTCGACGGCTTCGAGGCGGTCGAGGACGTGCCGGACGCCTTGGCCTTGCTGTCCATGTCGCTGGAGCAGGCGGCCAGCGCGATCGGCAGGACCGCCGTGGCGGTGACGGCGAGGGCGGCACGACGGAAACGCAGGGTGCTCACGGTGTTCTCCAGAGGATGTCGGTGGTGCGAGGGGACGGGTGGGTGGCCCGCGCCGCCGGAGGCTTCCGCCCGGCGGCGCGGGCACGGGACCGTGCGGCGTCACTGCTGTCCCGGTACGGGCTCACACCCGTGGGCCGGGGCACGCGACCGGTGGGGACCGGGCGCATCGGACGCCGGCTCCGCGACGGCTACGGTCACGGCCACGCAGTCGGCCCGCAGGACGCGCCATGCGCCGCCTGCCCTACCGCGCGGGTGACTCTCTGCTGTCGCGTGCTCATACCCCGTATTCGGAACCCGTCCGGGAGCGGATTGGTCGATCGCTGCCGCAGTTTTTCGCGGCGTCGGCGGCCGAGCCGATGGCACAGGAGGCCACCCGCCCCCCCCCCGCACCCGGTCAGGCGGTCGCCGTGTCCGCGAGCTGCCGGGCGAGCGTGTCGAGGGACTGGAACGTGGCACCCAGCAGGGCCACGTGCTTCCAGCGCAGGGTCCCGTCCGACCCGATGAGGAACACCGCCCTGCGCAGCCCGATGCCGGGGGCGGCGACGCCGAAGGCGCGGGCGACGCGGCGGTCGGTGTCGGCGAGCAAGGGCATCCGCAGGTCGTACTTCCGCGCGAACCGCTCGTGGCTGTCGACGTCCTGCGGGCTGATGCCCCAGACTTCCGCGTCCTGGTCCTGGAACTGTTCGAGGCCACTGGAGTAGGAACACAGCTGCTTGGTGCACACGCTGGTGTCGTCGCCCGGGTAGAAGGCGAGGACGAGGGGGCGGCCCCGCTGGAGGGAGAGGGCGTAGTCACGTCGCTCGAAGCGGTCGCCGGTCAGCACACCGCCGGGCAGAGTGAAGTCGGGTACCAGCGTGCCGATGTGGGGTGCGGAAGCCATCTGGGTGTCCAATCCACTGGAGAGACGGGAAGGTCGGCGAGGAGCACGTACATGATCTCTTGTACGGAAGTCCCACGACGCACGCGTCCAGCAGCCGGGCACCGTGCCCACCGGCTCTGCACCATCGCTCCGTTCCTCCCGTTCCGATCGCACGGCAGCCGGCCCGGTGAGAGAGCAGCGCGGCGTGCAGGACGTCCTCCCGGTGCATTCGTCGCCGGTCGGGGCCCGGATTGGTCGAGTGAGGGATCTGTCGAGGGGCGAGCGCGGCGGGTCCGCTGGAGGTGGACGTCGAGGTGGTCGGGTCCACCGTTTGACAGAGTGCCGCCGAGTGGGAGGGTAGAGGTATCGATCCCGGCCTCGCCGCCGGGCAAGGGTGGCCTACGCCCGGACACCCGCCCCGGCCGGGACCGAGGTCAACCATCCCCTTCCCATCCTTCCCTCCCCTTCCCTCCCGACGATGGCACCAGCCGATCCGGCTCTGCCGTACCCCTGCGGCAGAGCACCCTGTCCGCGCTTCTGCGGCAACCGTCCCCGCGTGGGCTCCACGGCCTTCCGGCCGCGTCACAGGGGACCGTCAGGGATCGGCTGCGTGCGGTGAGGAGGCACCATGGCTATCAGCGACGGAACGGCGGGCGGCCTGATCTGCCAGCACCTCGATCAGGTGACGGTGGTCAACCCGGACAGCCCTGACAGCTGTCCCGAGTGTGTCGCGCTGGGTGACCAGTGGGTGCACCTGCGTGAGTGCCAGAACTGCGGGCACATCGGCTGCTGCGACTCCTCCAAGAACAAGCACGCCACGGCCCACTACAAAGCCACCGGCCACCCGCTCATCCGCTCCTACGAGCCCGGTGAGGCCTGGTGGTGGTGCTACGAGGACCAGGTGACCTTCGAGGTCGAGGGCGTGGGCCCCGAACGGCCGACGTGAACGCGCCCCCGTGAGCCCCCGCCCCTCACCTCGCCGAGGAGGCCCCTCCGGGATGCGCACCGCCGCCGCTCAGTACTTGCTGATGTCGGCGCTGACGATCTCCCCGCCGGACACCGTGTACGTCCCCTGGTACACCTGCACCGAGCCGTCGCTCTGGACCGCGTGCAGGACGGCACGGACCTGGCCGGGGCTCCCGGCGTTCACCGCGGTGAGGTCGATGCTCTTCGTCGTGTTGAAGCCCGCGACCCACCGTGAGTAGGAGGAGCCGCCGATGTTCTTGCCGCCGAGGTCCCAGGCGGCCGAGAAGTTCTCGTCGTTGATGTCGCGGTAGTACTCCTCCACGACCTCGCTCGCGTCGTCGGGGGACGGCGATGTCTCCGAGGGGGTGGGGGTGTCGAGGTAGCTCGGCGACGGCGGATCCACATAGGTGGGCGGTGAGGAGCCGATGTCCGTCGGCGACGGGGTGGGCGACGGGACGGTGCCGTCCGCCCCGTCCGAAGACCCGGCGGACGAGTACGACGACGCATACGAGGACGAGTCGTCCGACGAGTCCACGAGTACGTATGCCGTGACGCCGCCCGCCGCGAGCAGGGCCGCCACCAGCCACAACAGCCACTGCGGGAGGATGGTGGACCCGACGCGGACGTAGCCGTACCCGGTGGTCGCGGTGGCCTGACCGGTGCCACCCGGCACGCCGGCCTGGCGCGGCATGCCGCAACTCGGGCAGGAGTGCGCGGTGGAGTCCTCGCTCTGCGCACCGCAGTGGATGCAGGATGGCACGGTCGTTTCCCCCATTTTCCTCAGGGCTCCTCAGGGCCCGGCACCTTTGTGTGGCACCCGCCTACAGTCCGCGGATTCCCTCTTCGATGGTCACTGCCAGCGAGGCCAGAGCCGTGAATCCCGGCACCGCGCCGACCAGCGCCTTGGCGAACAGCTTCAGCTTGCCCTTGCGGGGCTCGGCCGACGTGACCTCCTCACGGGCGTCCTCCGCGGCCTCGATCAGGTCGGCGCGTTCCGGGTGCTCGGACCTGCCGAGTTCGTCGATCAGCCGGGTGAGCAGGTCGCCGATCTCCTGGGGAGTGGGCTGCCGCCCGCCGTCGGACTGGGTCAGCCTGCTGTTGCGCACTTCGGCCTTCGCGTTCCGGCCGCTGGCGACGGCGTTGCCGACGACGTTCGAGCCGCCGGTCGCAGTGATTCCGTTGTTCCTCTGCATTCCGATGCCTCATCCCTTCTCGGTGGTCAGTCCAGATTCAGCAGCGGGATCTTGTTGAGCATGCGTACGGAGATCCGCGACCTGTCGCCGGAGGCGACCGAATTGCCTTCCACGCGCGCCCCGTCGGCCGCGATGATGCCGTTGTTGATGATCATTTCCTGACGCTGGATCAGTCCGCCCGCGTCGATGTCATGTGCCTCGGCGAATTCGACGAGCGCGTCCAGGACCCGCTTTTCGACCGTCTTCAGGACCATGCCGCTGTCGGCCTTCTGGAAGTAGCGGTGGTGGTCCGCGGACGCCGCCTCCCGGCGCACGCTCAGGAGCGCCCCGTAGTCGAACCTGCGCAGCCTCGTGATCAGCTTTGCCTGGCGCCGCAGCCGCCGCGAGATCCCGTAGTCGGGGGCGAATCCCGCGACCGCCCGCGCGGGCGAGGCCAGCAGCACGAACGCGGTGCTGACGAACGTCTCCGAGAGGAGCTTGGCGATCTCGCGCACGGGCGGGCGGGGCATGAGGGTGTCGATGACCCGGTAGCGGTCGAGCAGCGGGAACAGCACCGTCGGAACGGCTTCCACGAAGAGGCTGGACTCCGAACGGACGAAGCGCAGGAACAGCGAGGTGACCAACTCGCCGCCCCAGCCCGTGGAGTGGACGGCCAGGTAGGGGCGGGCCCCTTCCTCGGGTGTCCGCTTCAGCTCGTCGAGCAGGTCGAGGGGGATCCGGGCGACCGGCCGGCCGAGCGGATCGGGCAGCATACGGGTGTCGTTGAGGAGGCTTCCCCCGTCGACGAAGAGCCGCTCCTCGATCTCCAGACAGGGCAGGACCAGGGTGCCGAGCCGTTGGGCGATGTGGGCGTAGAGCTCCGTCACCTCGAAGTCGCGCGGGGTGACACCCGCCCGGCCGGACGTCGTGACGTCGAAGGTCAGGGACCACGAGTCGAGTTCGGATCCGTAGCCGATGAAGGGTGAATAGCCGCTGTAGGTGGTGACGTTCCCCGCGGCGTACGAGCCGATCTGGCGGAGCCGCGTGGCGATGTCCTCGTTGAGCGGCGGCGGCGCGGCCGCGGGGTCGAACCGGTCCGGGCGGAGGCTTTGCAGGTGGCGGCCGTACTTCGTGGAGAGCTCGAAGGCGAACAGCGTCGCCCAGGAGGCGATCAGCACCAGCAGGGTGAGGATGGCGTCGCCGACCCAGAAGAAGAAGACGAGGAACAGCAGGAGGAGGACGGTGAGGACGAGATCCCGGCCGTGGCGGCGGGCGTTGGCGAGGTAGGCGTGCCGGAGCGCCACGGGGACGTCGCACGCCGGGGCGGCCGCCACTCCCAAGTGGGGTTCGGCGGCGACCTGTTTGATGAGCGACTTGGCGTAGGCGCGGTCCAGATAGGCGGCCGCGCAGATGTACCGGGTCACGTCCCGCCCGTCACCCCACCGCGGCACGGCCATGCGGTGGTCGGCGGTGACGGTGGGGAGGGCCTCGGTGGCCTCGGTGGACTCTGTTGCCTCGGTGGCCCCGGACGGCGCGGTCGGTGAGTGGCCGGCGGGCGCGGGAATCGTCGCGGACGATGCACTCGCCTCCACGGCCGCGCCGCAATGGGGGCAGAACGCGGCCCCCGTCACGGTTGCGCCGGCGCACTCCGGGCACTCAGTCGCTTGCGTCATGACTCCCCCGCACATGAGATGAACCCCACGGCCACTCAGTGCAGCACAACAGTGCGCCGAGAACGCGCCATTGTCACTCTTCGAGTCAGTTCCGTTACAGATCAGGAACGGGAGGCCGCGGAGGCGGGAGGGGCGAGGCGGCCGGCGGGCCGCCCTGCGGGGGCAGGGGCCGGTGGCCTCAGGGGGACGTGCGGCGCAGGACCAGGCAGACGAAGCCCCAGGTGTCCCGGTAGACACGGAGCCATTCGGTGCGTCGGGTGCCGGCCGTTTCGAGCACATGCGCGCTGTCCGGGTCGTCGGGGTGGTCCAGGGCCCATGAGGCCAACGAGCCCCAGCAGGACCACTCGTAGGCGTCCAGCTCGCCGCGGGTGCTGACATGGCCGTACACCGGAGTCCAGCCGTCGGCGACGATCCGGTCCACCGTCGTGGCCAGGTCGTCGAAGTCCCCGAGCATCTCGACGGCTTCCGGTGAGGGTTCGCGGTCCCAGAAGCCCTCGCCGATCAGCACGCGTCCCCCGGGTGCCAGGTGTTCGCGCACCGCGGCCAGGGTGGGCAGCAGGCCGCCGAAGGCGTGTGTGGCGCCGACGCTGAGCACCAGGTCGAAGGGGTGCGGCGAGGAGAAGGTGCCGGCGTCCTGGTGGTGGAGCACCAGGCGTTCCTGGACGCCCCGGCCGGTCGCGGTCCGCCCGGCCTGAGCCAGGTCGTCCGCGGAGAGGTCGATGCCTTCGGCGTGCAGGTGCGGGTGCAGGTCCAGGGCGCGCAGCAGCCATTCGCCGCCCCCGCAACCGAGGTCGAGGACCCGCTCGTTGCCGTGCGGGAGGCCGTGCTCCAGCAGGCGGCGCACCGAGTCGTCGTCGAGCGGGGCCTTCACCGGGTGGTGGGCATGGGCGAGCCGGGAGATCTGTTCACGATTCACCGGCGCAGCTTGGCAGCGCCGGATGGCGCGCGCACGTGAATTTCCGCCCCGGCCGCCCGGACCTCCGGGCGGCGGCCGTTCAGCCCGTGAACGCGCGGGTGAACTCGTTCGCCGGCTTGCCGAGGCTCGAACAGGTCGCTGCCGCCTTGAGGTTCGCGCCTCCGGGGCAGGCCTTGTCCCGGGTGAGCGACCACATCGACAGCCGGCCGAGGCCCTTCTTCCCGGCGAACCGCTTGAGCTCGGCGGCGTCGTCGGGCGTGAAGACCTCGCCCTTGACGTCGTTCACCCCGATCATCGGCGTGACCCCGACGGCCTTCCAGGCGCGGGCGTCGTCGCGGATGCCGAGCGCCGACTTGACCTGCTTCTGGGTGGCGGTGGCGGCCGAGATGGCGTACTGGCCCATGTCGCCGTCGTAGTAGGTGCCGTAGTCCATGGCCATGATGTTCACGGCGGATATCCGGGCGCCGTGCTTCGCGGCGTTCTCCAGTACCGCGACGGAGTGCCGGTTCAGGCCGGAGGGGAGCACCGGGAGGGTGAAGGACACGTCCAGTTTCCCGCGCTGCTGGAGCCTGGCGATCGCCTGGGCGCGGAGGTTGTTGGCCTTGGTGTCCGTCAGGGCGGGGCCCTCGATGTCGAAGTCGGCCCTCGTCAGGCCGTAGGTGTCGATGACCTCGCTGTAGGCGCGCACCAGCTTGTCCACCGAGCCGCAGACCCTGGCCAGTTCGTTGCCGCTCTGCCCGCCGAACGAGATCCGTACGTCGCCGCCCTTGGCGCGCAGCGCCTTCGCCTGCCGCGCCACCGGGTTGTCGCCGAGCGCCTGCCTGCCGCCCCACTTGGGTACGCAGCCGCCTCCCGGGGAGACGAAGGCGAGGTTGTACTCCTTCACGCCGGTTTCCTCGGCGCCCTTGAGGAGGTCGTAGGAGGGCCTGAGGGAGGTGTCCACGTACGGCGCGAAGGCGGTGGACTCCTTGGCGGGCGACGTGGGCGCGGGGCTGCTCGGCCGCGGTGAGGACACCGCGGGGGCCGGGCGCTTGGGCTTCTCCTCGTCGGCGCTCGAACAGCCCGTGAGCAACAACGCCCCCGCCATCACTGCCGTCCCTGCCGCGGTGGCGGCCGGCCGCGCCGTGTGGCCCGTCCGGCGGGAAGGCACTACTGCGTTGTTCGTCATCGTCGGGCTGCCTCCATCGGTGGGGGGTGGGCAGTTGTGTGCGGGCCTGCCGCGAGGGGGCGACAACAGCTGGGGGCGGCGTGCGGGCCGTTTTCGCAAGGGTTCGGGTGGCGCGGGAGCGGGGCACTCGGGGCGGCCGCGAGGGTGAGCGGTCGGCCCGCCCGCGGGATACGCATACATCATCGAGGTGTCATCCCTTGAGGGTACTTGATCCGGCGGACCGGGCTCGGTGGTGCCCCTGTCTGCGGCAGGGCCATGGGGGCCGCCCTGCCGCAGCACCGCCCCGCGAGGGGGAGGCCGCCCCGGCACCTCGTACCGGGAGGTTTTTCCACGGGACGGCGGCCCGGGACCGGGCCGCCGTCCCGTCCGTCGCGCCGCACCGTCACCGCGTCACGGCGTCCTGCCCTCCGGCCGCGCCGGGCCGGCGCTCTGTGCGGGGATGCGGGCGCCGGCCCACCCCTGCACCGCCGGCTCCTCCAGCGAGGGGACCCACCAGTCGGCCAACGCCGTCTCCTCGTCGCTCGGCCGGGGACCTACGCCCAGGACGCGCATGCCCGCGCCCGCGGCGGCCTGGATGCCGCAGTGGGAGTCCTCGACGGCCAGCGTGTCGGCGGGTTCGACGCCGCACAGCTCGGCGGCGGTGAGGTAGACGTCCGGGTGGGGCTTGGGTCTCGTCGTGGCGTCGGGCACCACGATGTGGCTGAAGCACTCGCGGAGCCCGGCCATGCCGAGGCAGGACTCGACGACTTCCAGCGGGCAGTTGCTGGCCACCGCCAGCGGGGCGAACTGCACGGCCGAATGCACCAGTTCCGGCGCTCCGGGCATGGTGGTGGGGTCCGCGGCGACGAGATCGCGGAAGCACTCGAGCAGCGATTCCGTCATGCCCTCGGTGAGATCCGGGCGGCCGGCGACATCGGCCATCAGGCGGCCGCATTCGGTGTAGTGCAGCCCTTTGGCCTTTTCGGCGAATGCGGCCGAGGGGGTGAATCCATAGCTCTGCAGCACCATGTCACGGGCGTCCTGCCAGTGGCGTTCGGTGTCCATCAGCGTCCCGTCGCAGTCGAAGACGACGGCGGCCGGGGTCCAGGAAAAGATGCTGTCTGCGGTCATCCGAGATTCCGTTCCGAGGGGCCCGGAGGCGCCGCTGTGACCGGTCGCGAAGAGAGACAGCGCAGGGTCGGTTTTCACGGACGCCCGTCACCGGGCCGAGGGAATTTTCCGGCAGAGGGCAGCTCTCATGGGCAGGAGTTCTCCCCGTTCCAGGCCGGAACATAACGATCGTTACGTTACGGATGGCCACACAGCGTGGTCAACAGCTTCATAAATGTCCATATTGTGTGCTCTACGTATAACCGAGAGTTCCGTACGCCGTTTCGGCGCCGTCCTGGAGGATGCGGAAGGCGCATGTCGAGCGGTGCCGGGTGCACAGCACATCTGCGGGTGGGGCCAGTTCGGTGAACCGCGAGGCCCTCAGCCAGCCGGAACAGGGGCGGCTCAGCGTGCCCCGGCTGCGGTAGGAGGCGGCCTGGCGGGCGGCCTCCAGCAGCACCATGCCGGGTACGTGATCGGTGGGGTGGTCGAAGAAGAACGGGTGCCGCGGGTCGGCCGGCGACACCAACAACCCGTCCCCGTCGAGCGCGAGGACCACGTCGTGCGGGTGGTTCACGGTCAGCCGGGCGGGCGACGGGCGCCTCCCCTCCCCCGACGCGCGGGCCGAGGAGGACCCGCCCGCGCTGCCGGCGCGCAGCGCGCTGAAACGCGCGCCGTCCAGAAAGCGCACGCCCCCGCCGCCCGAGCCGAAGATCCGTCCGCGGGCGGCGAAGGTGGCGTTCAGCCGCAGGCCGGCGACGGTCCCGTCCGGCCGCCGCCGGACGGCGCTCACCCGGGCGCGGCAGGTGACCTCGGTCGCTCCGGCGCCAGAGGGCGGCTCGTCGGCCGGGCTGAGCCGGAAGTACAGGTCGGTGATGACCGCGTGCCACGCCGCCGGGACGGCGTAGTGACGCAGCGGAACATAGAGACCGAGCTGACGCAGCGTCTCCACCAGGATCAGCGGACTGTGCCGCTGGGAACCGTCGCGCGGGAAGGTCGCATGCGCGCGCGGCCAGGACGCCGCCGCGCGGAAGACGTGCGCGGTCCCGGTCGGCCGTACGTCGGTGAGGAGGACCTCCGCCACCGAGGTCCGGTGCACCAGCTCCCGCTCGACCGTACGCGACCAGCTGAGCGGCTCACTCTTTCCAGCGGCGCCCACCGTTGACGTACTCATACGACCAGGGAATACCGAGATGCGCGGGTGCGCACGCCTGAATTCCGGGACGCGCGGAACGGGTAGGTTGCCTGCCGGCGGAACGAGAACGATATCCGAGGTGTATGTGCAGATCCGGGCGAAGACGACACGCAGGTCCCTGCTCGAAGCGGCAGCAGCCCTGTTCGACGAAAAGGGCTACGCCGGTACCAGCATCAGCGACATCAGCGCGCATTCCGGCCGCACCAGCGGTGCCATCTACTTCCACTACGCCAGCAAGGAGAAGCTCGCCCTCGCCGTCGTCGAGGAGCATTTCGCCACCTGGCCGCATTTGATCAGCCGGCACCAGCAGCCGGGGCTGCCCGCGCTGGAGAAACTCGTCGCGCTGAGTTTCGAGGTGGCCCGGGCCTTCCGTGACGACATCGTCGTACGGGCCGGAGCCCGCCTCTGGGCCGAGCGCAAGGCCATCGACGCCCAGCTCCCCGCGCCGTTCCTCGGCTGGATCGAGGCGGTCACCCAGCTGCTCGAAGAGGCCGGCCGCAACGGTGAACTCGCGCCCGGTGTGCCGCCCGCCACCACCGCCCACGGCATCGTCTGCGCCTTCTTCGGCCTGCACACCGTCTCCGACGCCCTGGACGGACGCCGGAACATCGAGGAGCACCTCGACGACCTGTGGCATCTGCTGCTCCGCGGTCTGCAGGCCGCGCCGGATCCGGACGCGCTGCTCGCCCGGGTGCGCCGGCCGCGCCACGAGAGCCGGCAGTCCCCCGGGCCGGCCTAGGGGGTGTGGTCGGGGTCGTCGGCGGCGGCCATTGCCCGGCCGGGGGGCCGGGGGTAAGGGTGGGCGCATGACTGATCATTGGCTTGCCGATTCGGAACCCCGGCACCAGGCGTTCTACCGGAGCCTGGGCGACGGCCGCTACGAGAGCAGCCCGGCCACCGCGGGGCCGTGGAGTGCGAAGTCCCAGCACGCCGGTCCGCCCTCCGCCCTGCTGGGCAGGGAGATGGAGCGCCACGCCGCCCGGCCGGGCTTCCGTATCGCCCGCATCACGCTGGAGCTGCCCCGCCCGGTGCCCGTCGGTGATCTGCGGGTGGCGGTGCGCACGGTCCACTCCGGTGGGCGGACCGAGCTGCTCGAGGGTGAACTCACCGCGGACGGAAAGACGGTGATGCTGGCGCGTGCCTGGCGGATGGCCGCAGGCCCGGCCGACACGCCGCGGCTCCGGCCCGAGCCCGAGCCGCCGTCGCTCCCGCGACCGCAGGCGCCACAGACCATGTCCGGCGCCTATCTGGACGGCTATGTCTCCGCCATGGAATGGCGGTTCGAGGAGGGGAAGGGCTTCGACACACCGGGTCCCGGCATGGTGTGGGCCCGCCAGCGCATTCCGCTGGTGGCCGGCGAACCGGACACCCCCCTGACCCGGGCCCTCACTCTGGCCGACAGCAGTTGGGCGGTCGCCTTCGAACTCGACCACCGTGCACAGTTCGTCATCAACACCGATGTGACGCTGTCGTTGCACCGCGAGCCGGTGGGCGAGTGGCTGTGCATGCGGTCGTCGACCGCGGCCAGCCCCGAGGGTTCGGCGCTGGCACTCGGGCAACTCGACGACGTGTCCGGCGACTGCGGTCGCATTCTCCAGACCCTGCTGGTCGCCGAGCTCTGAGCGCGGAAGGTGCGTTGCGGCCGTAAGACCCTGCTGGTCAGCGGGGTCCGGCCGGCAGGTAGCCTGCACCGGTCATTTCGCGTTGCCCTTCGTCCGGGCAGTCAACCATGGGGGAATTCAGGCATGTCCGCGCCGCCGCCCTATCCGAATCAGCCGCAGCAGCCGTACGGATATCCGCAGCAACAGCAGCAGCCGTACGGCTACCCGCAGCAGCAACAGCCGCAGCAGCCGTATGGGTATCCGCAGCAGCCCCAGGGACCGCAGGGACGGCAGCGGCCGCAGCCGCAGAGGAGCCCGCTGCGGGGGCTGATCACCGCCGTCATCGTCCTGGCGGTCTTCGGGGGCGGCGCCTGGTACGTGTGGGACTACAACACCAACCCTCATGGCGGCAAGGCCAAGAAGGAAGCCGCACAGGCGGCGCGTGCCGAGGAGAACAAGAAGTACAACCCGCAGGTCGGAGACTGCGTCAAGGTCCACGACCCGCAGGGCGAGCCGGTCGCCGAGATCGTCGACTGCGGCTCGCCCGAGGCGCAGTACAAGACCGCCGACCGGCTGATCGGCGCCGACGCGCGGTGCGGACCGAAGTTCGACTACGGCATTCACGTCTCGATCCGCCACAGCAGCAACTACACGCTGTGCTTCACCAAGGTCTGAGCACCACCGGGGCCTGACCCTCGGGTCCCCGCCGGCCGTCGCCCGAAGTCAGGGGTGACGGCCGGTGTCATGCGTACTCGCTCTACCGGTTCAACTCCCGTGCGGAACGGCTTCATCGAGGGGTGCGGTAAGAGACAGCCGGCGCACCCCCGGAAGGTGGCCGTCGAGTTCGCCCGGCTCGAAGCGGCACATGCCCACCGCGTGCCAGAACTCGCCCGCGATGTCGCCCTCGTACTTGTAGCCGCCCGAGGGCGAGAGCGCGGCCCAGCCGCCCGGCACACCGATCAAGGTGGCCCGCAGCGACGGTTCGCCCCGCGCGGGGACGGTCCACAGCCGCACCGTGCCGTCCTCGCCGCCGCTGGCGAGCAGCGAGCCGTCCGGGCTGAAGGCGGTCGAGAGGATCCTCCCCGTGTGCCCGGTCAGTTGGCCGGTCTCCTGCCCGTCGCGGGCGTCCCACAGCCGTACGGTCCGGTCGTCCCCGGCCGTGGCCAGCAGGGGGCGGCTCGGGTGCGCGGCGGCGGTCCACAGCCGGCCGGAGTGTCCGCGGAGGCGGTGCCGCGGCCTGCCGTCGGCCCAGATGATCGCTTCGCCGTCCCAGGACGCGCTGGCCAGCCAGGCGTCGCCGGGGCCGAACGCCACGGTGTACACCCGGTCGCGGTGGGCGTCGAGTTCGAGGGTGAGGCGGCTGTCCCGGATGTCCCACACGCGGACGCAGCGGTCGTCGCAGCCGGTCACCAGCCGGGTGCCGTCGGCGCTGAACGCGATCGACCGCACCCGGCCCCGGTGCTGGGCGAGCGTTGTCACATGGGTGCCCGTGCTGCGGTACCACAGCCGCACCGTGTCGTCGTCGTTGGCGGTGGCGAGCAGCTCGCCGTCGCTGCTGAACGCCTCGGCCCACACATGGTCGGTCTCGGCGTCGATCGCGCGCTGGTACTCCCCCGTGGCGGCGTTCCAGAGGTAGACGTCGCCGTCGTTGCTGGAGGTGCCGAGGAGGGCTCCGCCGGCTCCGGTGGGGCTGAAGACGGCCGACACCAGGCGGCCGCTGTGGCCGCTGAGTTCCCGCAGGCGGCGGCCGGTCTCCGGTTCCCACAGCCGGACGACACCGTCGTTGCTGCTGGCCGCCAGATGCGAACCGTCCGCGCTGAAGGCCAGGGTGCCGATCCGGCGGCCATGGCCGCGCAGGATGCGGCGGCCCTGTCCGCTGGCGGTGTCCCACAGCCGGACCATGCCGTCGTTGCCCGCCGTCACCAGCAGCGGGCCGGACTCGGCGCCGCTGAGGCCGCCGCGCGGGCGGAACCGGCAGGTCCAGACGGATCCGCGGTGGTCGGCGGGCTGCTGGCGCAGGGGGGACACCGACCAGCCGGCGGCCGCGCGGGCGCCGCTGCCGTCGGTCCCGGCGCCGTCCGCCTGTACCCGCCACAGCCGGACGGCGCCGTCGCTGTCGCCGGCCGCCAGCAGCGTGCCGTCCGTGTCGAACACCACCTGGTAGACGGCGCCGCTGCCCCGGCCGGGCTGCCCGGCGGGGGTGCCGGTCACCGGGTCCCACAGCCGTACCTGTCCGTCGGTGTCGCCGCTGGCCAGCAGGGTGCCGCTCGGGTGGAAGTCCAGGGTGTAGACGCGGCCGGTGTGGCCGGTGAAGGCGTGCCGCAGCCGTCCGGACGCCACGTCCCAGACCCGTACCGTGCCGCCCTGCTCGCCGCCGCGGTCGCCGGTGGCCAGCAGCGTCCCGTCCGGGCTGAACTGCGTCCGGTTGCAGATGCCTTCGTGTCCGGGCAGTTCGGTGGTCAGGCGGCCGGTGCGGGTGCCCCACAGCCGGACGCCGGCGGCCGCGTCGCCGGTGACGAGGGTGCGTCCGTCGGGGCTGAACACCGCGGTGTAGACAGGTGCGGTGTGCCCGAGCAGCTCGTGGCGCCGGGTGCCGGTGGCCACGTCCCAGAGGGTGACGGTGCCCTCCGCGTCACCGGTGGCGAGGAGCGTACCGTCCGGGTCGAGGGAGACGGGCCACACCCCGCTGGGGTGGATGTCCAGGCGGTGCAGGCAGGCCCCGGAGACGGCGTCCCACAGCCGGACGGTGCCGTCCGCCCCGCCGGTGGCGAGCAGGTCCTGGCGGAACTTCACCGCGTAGACGCGGCCGACGTGGCCCTGGAGGGTGCGCAGGGCCGTACCGGTGGCGGCGTCGCACACCAGGACCCCGCCGTCCTCGCTGCCCACCGCGAGCAGTTCGCCGTCGGTGCTGTACGAGACCGGCTCGGGCAGCCGGACGGACTGCATGCCGAACCCGTAGGGGACGCCGACCGCGGACGGCCGGAAGCCCGCGTCGACGGGCATGCCGGGGGCGAGGGCGGCGGAGCGCAGTTCGGGGCGGCGCAGGGTCTCCTCGTCGGTGGTCGCGTCGATCAGCGCGGCGCGGTTCCAGCGGCTGCCCCCGGTCCGGATGCCGCGGAGGTCGGCGCGGATCAGCCGGGCCCGGCGCAGGTCGGCGCCGCGCAGGTCGGCGTCGGTGAGGTCGGCGTCGTCCAGCCGGGCGCCGACGAGGCGGGCCTCGCGCAGGACGGCTCCGGAGAGGTTGGCGCCGACCAGCTGGGTGTCGGTGAGGTCGGCGCGGGTGAGGTCGACGCCGGAGAAGTCGCGGTGCGAGAGGTCCTCGCCGGCGAGGGCGGCGCCGCGCAGGTCGGTGTGGGCGGGCACCCGGAGCCGGGCGAGGACCTTGACCGCGTTGGCGCGGGCGACCTCGTCGGCCTGTCCGCGCCGTCGCCCGTCTCCTGCGCCGTCCTCGTCCGGGACGTCCAGGACGCTCTCGGCCCACTCCTGGCAGGTGCGGTGGTCGGCGAGGTCGCAGAGGAACTCGACGGTGAGCTGGCTCAGCGGGCGGCGCGCCAGCAGCTCGTGCTCGCCGCGGGCGAGCCGCGTCGCCGCCTCGCGGGCCACCAGCCACTCCACGATGGAGCTGTGAATGAACTGGAACAGCCCCTCGTCGCTGCGCACCAGCAGGCTGCCGGAACCGATGGCGTGGGCGGCCTCCCGGGCGGAGAGCCGGATGTCCGCCAGGCCCGTCAACGTCCCGGCGACATCGGTGAGTTCGTCGAGGCTCAGGGTGCTCTGGCCACTGGACCACAGCCGCAGCGCGAGCGTGGTGACGGCGTCCCAGCGCTGGTCGAGATTCATCCCCGGGGCCGCGCCGACGCCGCCCTGGCCGCGGTGCTCCTCGTACTGCAGCCAGGAGGTG
This sequence comes from Streptomyces angustmyceticus, assembly GCF_019933235.1. Classification (NCBI taxonomy): domain Bacteria; kingdom Bacillati; phylum Actinomycetota; class Actinomycetes; order Kitasatosporales; family Streptomycetaceae; genus Streptomyces; species Streptomyces angustmyceticus. The sequence goes on from NZ_CP082945.1 coordinate 110,410, forward strand.
AGCACCTCCTCGTAGAGGCCGGCGGCGCTGAGGGCGCGTCCGGCTCCGGCGACGGCGCGCAGCCGGTCGTGGTCGAGGTCGGCGACGAAGCTGAGCAGGCGCGGGTTGCGGCACAGCGCCAGCAGGTCGGGGATGCCTTCGAGGAGGCGCACCCGGCGGTCGGCGGCCTGGTCGTCGCCGTAGCGGTTGGCCAGGTAGGTGCGGATCTGCTGGGGGGTGAACTCCTGGAGGGCGAGGACGCGGCGCTGTGGGAGCAGTCCGACGCGCTCGCCGAGGGCGGTGAGCACCTGCGCCTGGGACTTGAAGTGCTGGTTGCGGCTGCTGACGACGACCTTGGCGTTGTCCACGACGGCGTCCAGGAGGACCTGCAGCCGGTCGGTGGCCCGTTCGTAGCTGACCCGGTTCGCCAGTTCGTCGAAGCCGTCGAAGAGCAGGACGATCCGGCCCTGCTGGAACATGTAGCGGAAGGCGCGGAGGTTGACGGAGTCGACGCCGTGGTTGGCCAGGTGGGCGGCGACGAGGCCGTCCAGCGAGTACGCCCGGTCGAGGGTGTTCAGCTCGATGAACAGCGGGATGAGATGCGGCATCTCCTCGGGGATGCGGCGGGCGAGCTCGCGCAGCGCGAACGTCTTGCCGTGCCCGAAGTCCCCCAGGAGCAGCAGGAACCGGCCGTGGTCGGCCTCCAGGAGCCGCAGCATGTCGTCGACGAGTCCGTGGCGCTCCTCGCCGCCGGGGCGTTCGACCTCCCGGTAGCTCTGCGGGAGGTAGAGGTCCGGGCGGTAGCGCTGGTCGGTGCGCAGCCGCTCGGTCTGGGCGGCAACGTAGTCGCGCAGGTCCAGCAGTCCCTGGAACTCGGTGAAACTGCGGATGCGGACGCCGCGCCGGCGGGCCCGCTCGCGCAGTTCGCGGGCCGGCGCGGGCCCGTCGTGGACGAGTTCGGCGTCGGGCTCGGTGTCGGAGGCGTGGACGTGGTCGAGGAAGGCGTCGATGTGCTCGGCGGAGGGGGTGCCGTGGCACACCCCCACCCGCTGTTGCCGGACGAAGCCGGACTCGTTCCAGGTGACCAGGAGTTGCGGCGGGCTGCCCGCGATACGGCGCAGCTGGGCGCCGTCGTGGCGGGTGCGGCAGACCTCGGCGACCCGGGCCACCAGCTCGTCGAGCGGGTCGTCGAGGGCGCGGGCCTCCGGCCCGGGTTCCTGCTCGGGCACGCCGGGCCCCGCGGTCTCCGGCGTGCCGTCCCCGGGCGGGCCGCTCTCGGCGTCGGGCTGCCGGCGCGGCGGCCCGAAGACGCGGTGGGCGCGCCGCCAGTCGGCCTCGATGTGCTCGGGTTCTCCCTCGGGCCGCTCCCGCCAGCGGGTCAGGCCGTCGCGGGTGATGCGCAGCAGTTGGTGGCGGGCGGGCCCGGCCGCGCCGTAGACGGGCAGTTCGCCGGCGGTGAGGGGGAGGGACGGGGTGGCGGTGGGTGCCCCGGAGGCGGAGCGCCGGTCCCCGGTGGGGCCGTGCAGGAGGAGGTGCAGCCGGGGAGCGGTGAGGCGGGCGAGGGCGGCGGTGTCCCGGAGCGGGCCGGGGCCGTGCGCGGAGCCGGTGCGGCCGTCGTCCTCGACGACCGGGTGCCGCAGGGCGCCGAGGCGCAGCCAGCCCTCCTGCTCGTACGGGCGCAGGGCCTGGGCGAACCAGGCGGCCTGCTCGGGTCCGAGCCAGCCGTACTGGTCGTCGGGCCGGTGGCTGTACGCCATGGAGGAGTTGAGGCCGGCGATGACCGTGCGCAGTTCGGGGACGGGGAAGAGGCTCCAGGGCTGGTCGCTGTCGAAGACGACGTCGAGGCCCTGGTAGAGCTCGTGGAAGAGCCGGGCGTAGTGGCGCCACTTGGGCCAGTAGGGCGGCCGGGGCTGCATCTCGTCGGCTTCGCAGGTGTTGAAGTACGCGCGGCAGGCGGCCTGGCTGACGTCCTGGCCGCCGGGCACCACGGCGAGGCGGTGCGGTTCGAGGCCGAGCAGGGAGCGCAGGCCGGTGAGGAAGCTGAGGGCCTGGTCGGTTTCGCGGGGGCTGCCCGAGGCGGTGAGGTCGCCGGTGACGACGAGGAGGTCGGGGGCGGGCGCGCCGGCGTCGGTGAGTTCGACGAGGTCGCCCCAGATGGCCGCCTGGAGCGCGGCCGGGTCCTGGCCGCGGCCGAAGGCGGGCCCGGCGAGGTGCAGCACGGTGACGGCCTCCCGGGCGTGCTGCGCGCCGGGCTCCTGGGGGTACTGCGGCGGGACGGCGGGACGGCGGCGCCCTGCCCAGCCGGGGCGGCCGAGCGGCCTGCCGTCCCCGGACTGCGGCCGCGGGATGCCGGCCGGGACGGCGGGGCCGGTGGCCGGGCCGCCGGGGTAGCCGGGGCGGCTGGTGGGCCGGGCCCGCCCGTCGAGCGCCTGGCCGACACGGGTGAGCAGCATCTCGCGGGCGGCGGCGGTGTCGGTGACGCCGACCAGGTCGACGTAGGTGATGGTGGCGAGCAGTCCCTCGACGGGGATGTCCTCGACGCGGACGGTCAGCAGTCTGCGTTCCGGGGCGTCGGGGTCGGCGCGCAGCGCGGCCTGCCACTCCATGCGTCCGTAGCGGGAGCGTTCGTAGTTGCTGGAGAGCACCGCGATGACGGCGGCGGATTCACTGACGCCGCGGTCCATGAAGTCCACGAAGTTGGTGCCCGGGACGAAGTCCCAGGCCTGGACCACCGTCCGGTAGCCCGCCTCCTCCAGCGTCCAGGCGATCCATGAGGCCCATCGCTCGTCCGCCGGTGAGTAACTGATGAAGAAGTCCAATGGGCCGGTTTCCGGGCGGGTTTCCGGTTCTCCGAATTCCTGGCGAGCCACCATGCCCGCCATCCTATGATCCGTCGTCAACCGGCTGTACAGCGTTTACTCTTTTCCGTGTGCGCGCCATACAACGCCTGCATCCCCTGGACTGGCTGGCCGGAGGGCTGCTCGCCTGCGGTCTGCTGTGTCTGGCCACGGGGCTGCTTCCCACGGAGTCCGCCGGCCAGGCGATGATCCGGATCGGTCCTCTCCTCGCCTTCCTCGGCACGGTCATCGTGCTGGCCGAGCTCACCAGCGAGGCGGAGGTCTTCGACGTCGTCGCCTCGGGGGTGGCCCGCGCCGGGCGGGGCGGCTACGGCAGGCTGTTCGTGCTGTGCGTGGCGTTCGCCTCGGTCACCACCATCACCCTCAACCTCGACACCACGGCGGTACTGCTCACCCCCGTGATGCTGGCGCTCGCGTCCCGGGTGGGGATCGCCACGGTGCCGCTGGCGATGACGACGGTGTGGCTGGCCAATACCGCCAGTGTGCTGCTGCCGGTCTCCAACCTCACGAACCTGCTGGCCGCGAACCGTGTGGCGCTGCGGCCCACGGAGATGGCCGCCACCATGTGGGCCCCCCAACTCGCGGCCATCGCCGTGACGATGGGCTGCCTGTGGGTGTTCTTCTGGCGCCGCGGACGGCGCGGGGCGGAGTCCTACACTCCGCCCGCCCCGCACCGTCCCGGGGACCCGGTGCTGTTCCGGGTGTGCGCCGTGGTCTGTGCGGGATTCCTGATCGCCATGCTGGTCGCCGATGTGCCGCTGTGGTCGGCGTCCGCGGTGGCGGCGGCGGTCGTGGTGGTGGTGTTCGCCGTCCGCCGCCCGGCCAGCCTGCGGCTGTCGCTGGTGCCGTGGCGGCTGCTCGTCATGGTGCCGGGCCTGTTCCTGGTGGTGGAGACGGTCAACGCCAACGGGCTGCACGAACTGCTGACGTCGGCGATAGGGGGCGACGGCGGCGCACTCGGCATGTTCCGGGCCTCGGCGGTCGGCGCCGGCCTGTCGAACGTCCTCAACAACCTGCCCGTCTACCTCGCGGGCGAGTCGGCCGTACCCCTGGGCAACCACCAGCAGCTGCTGGCCCTGCTCATCGGCACCAACGTGGGCCCGGTGGTGACCCCCTGGGCGTCCCTGGCCACCCTCCTGTGGTTCGAGCGCTGCCATGCGCAGGGCGTACGGGTACCGCTGCGCAGCTTCATGGCCACGGGCGCCGTCCTCGCCACGGGCGCGGTGGCGGCTTCCACGGCGGCACTGGTGGCTACGAGGTAGCGGGGCCCGGGACTTGGCCGGCCGGTGATGTGAGCCGGAGGGCGGTCGAGCAGGCCGGGCAGGAACCCATCCCCTTGCCTCCCCATCGGACGCCGGCTCAGCGTCGATGTCCTCGTCCACCTCTCGGCGCCAGGCCACGAGCCGCTCGTCCTCGGGTATGTCCTGGGAGCCTGTCTCCAGGTGTTCTCCCTCTAGGGCACGTGGTCGAGGGCCTCGCTCCGCCTGACGAGGTCGAGCAGGTACGGCATGTCCTGCGGCCGTCCGGCCACGAAGCTGCGGTCGGTGTCGGGCCCGTCGATGGAGCCCTGGAACGCGCCGCCGTCCAAGGAGCGGATCTCCAGCCCGGCCTCCGCCGCGAGCAGTGCGCCGGCCGGGAAGTCGATGGCCTCGGCGCGGTAGCCGACGAAGCCGTCGATGTCGCCACGGGCGAGCATCGACCAGGTCAGCAGCGGCGCCCACAACTGCAGCAGGCGGCGGGAGCGGATCTCCAGCGCTGATTTGAGCGTGCGCGCGGCCGGATCGTCGCGGGCGACGGCATGGCCCTGGGTCCAGGCGAGCAGCGGCCCGGAGGCGGCGAGCGGGCCCGACGGGCCGGTCATCCGCCCGTGCGGACCGTACGCGCCGCAGCCGGTCAGGGCCGACCAGGTCCGGTCGGTGACGGGGTCGTGGATGGCGCCGACCACCGGTTCGTCGTCCACGCACAGGGCGACGCCGACGACGTAGGCGGGCAGGCCGATGACGACGTTGTTGCTCCCGTCGAGCGGGTCGACCAGCCAGGTCCTGCGCGGCCCGGCCGCGGTCGCGTCGTCGCCGTCGCCGTCGAGGGTGCCCGACTCCTCGGCCACGATCCGGTCGTGCGGATAGTTCTCGCGGATGCGCTGGACGACGAGCCGCTCGGCCAGCAGATCGAGGTCGGTGACGACATCGCCCTCGTCGCCCTTCGGCTGGATGTCGTACTCGTCCTGGAAGCGCGCGCGGACCAGCGCGCCGGCCTCCCGCACCGTGGCCACGGCCAGCCGCTGTTCGGCCGCGAACCGCGCCGACGCGAACGCCTCCGGCGCGAACGGCCCCGCGGGGAAGGGCCCTGGAGCGTCCTGCGGGCCCGCTGGCTCATTCCGGGTGATGCCCATGGATCCTCCTGAGGGCGGACCGCGCCGTCCGGGCGGTCTGCGCGGCGTCGCATGTGTGTCGTACCACCCGGTGCCCCGTGCCATTCACGGGTCCGAGGGACAGGTCGGTGTGCCGGGGCAGCGAACGGCCGAGCACGAGGGTGGCCGCGGCGCTCCCCTTCGGGACGACGGTGCTGTGGAACGCCCCGGCCGGCAGCCGGTAGACCTGCCCGCGGGCGCTGGTCTCCTCGGGCCCGGGCTCGCAGCGGACCAGCCGCGAAGTCGGCCGGATCTCGTCCACCCCGGACGGGCTGCTGTCCACCTGGAAGACACGGTGGGTGGGCTGCACGGCGTCCTGGCTCACGCGGGACCGTAGGTTTCCGACCTCGCCGTAGAGCACGAAACTGGTCAGCTCCCAGCTGTGGCAGTGCACGGGTGAGGTGGTCAGCTCGACGGGGTCGCTCGCGCCGGGCTCGAAGACATGCACACAGACGCCTTCGTCCCCGTCGCGCAACACCGGCAGGCAGAAGAAGCCGAGCGGGTGGTGTATCGCCCGCAGTTCACTGCGCCCGGACGTGACGTCCTCCAGCGCGGCAGCGGCCGCCCCGAAGAGCACAGCCGTGCCGTTGCCCTGCCCGATGGTGCGTTCCAACATGCGGTAATCCATGGGACGTCGCCCGGGGCGGCTCACCTGACCTCCCGGAGGATGCTGCGGGCCTGGGGCCGCGCGGGGCGTAAGAGCCTGGAGGCGGCGTCCGCGCCGGAGTAGGGATCACGGCCCCGTGCCCCGCGAAGACCGCCCCGGCCCGCGGGTGCCGCTGCTTGCTGAACCTGCGGCGGACGTGCGGAACGACGTCGCGCCATGCCTGTGGAGCTGGTGTCAGTCGGCAAGGGTCCTCCCTGTCCGCGGCCGGCCGTGAAGCAGGACACCCGGAGCGGCCTCAACTCCGGTACGGGTTCTCCGCATGCAGCGCCTTTTCGACGATCTCGGCGACGTCCGTGTCGGTGACGGTGGAGGGAAGCGCGAGATCCAGCCTCTCGAAGAGCTGGCGCGCTTCGTCGACCGTGGGCTCGTCGCTGAGCGGCGGCGCGCGGTGCAGGTCGAGGGCGATCGCCTGTTCGCGGGCCTGGTGCAGCTCGGTGAGGTAGTAGTCGTACAGCGGACGCCCGCGGTCCACCAGGAGGTTGACCCGGCGCAGGTCGTCCTGCGTGATGATCAGGCACGAGTCGGTCAGGTCGAACCGGAGGGTGGGGACCACGGAGGACAGGTGGACGTCGATCTCCAGGACGTCCAGCCGCTGCTTGTGCCAGCAGGCGGCCAGGACGGTGGCGTACGACTCCTTGCGGGTGCGCTCGGCGCTCCAGGTCCGCCGCTGTGTCGTGTCCGCCTGCCCGCCGTCGAAGGTCCGCCGGAAACGGGCGTACGCCTCGCAGGCCTGGGCGTCCGACGGGTTGACGATGTCGATCTTCATCGTGAGGGAGCGGCGCTGCTCCTGTGCCTTCCGTACGCACTCGGGGAGCGTGACGGCGCGGAGATACGTGCCGGTGCCGCCCTTGAACACCCAGCGGTCGGTGTTCTGACGGGCCTCGTCCAGAGCACGCCGGACCTCGGTTCCGGACAGCGACCGCACCATGGCGAGGTCTTCCAGCGCCTTCTGCGTCCCCGTCGTCGCCTCCCGGATGTCGGCGACCCGGCGCCGCCGCTCGGTGAGCGACCCGAAGACCAAGGCGGCCAGCACCAGCAGGGTCGCACCGGAGGTGACGTTGTCGGAGACGGCATCGCTGAAGATGTCCATCAGGCCGACGACCAGGGCGCCGGATATGGCCACGACCCCGTCGAAGTGCCTGATGACCCAGGCCACGGCGGCCTCGATCCGGTTCGTCGACGACCGTCCAGGCACCTGTCCTGAAGGTGTGTTTCTGCGCGCCACGTGGCCCAACTCCTCCCCCGGGTACAGCAATCGTAGGAGGTGAACGGTACGGCCCGCCAGCGATTGTGATCATCGAGGGGGGCATCTGCGCCATCGACGGAGGCGGCAGGGCGGCAGGGCGGCAGAACCGATGCGGTCCCCTCCGGTTCATGTTCCGGAGGGGACCGCGTCGGTTTCGGGTCGGGCGTTATCGCGATTCGTGGAGCACCATGGCCGAACCGCCGCCTCGGCGCTTGGGTTCGGCCACCGCCGTGACCTTGCCCCGCGGAAGGAATTCCAGGGCGGCCACCGCCCCGATCTCCGGCGAGGGAGTGAACGCCTTCGGGGCGAGGACGAACCGGTGGCCCATGGCCTCCAGCTTCTTGCGTTCGGGCGAGTCGAGGAAGGCCGGTTCGGCTTCCGTCTCCGTCTGGTTCCGCTGCGAGAGACGCGGTGCGGCGACCGCCGCCGGCAGCGACATACCGAGGTCCAGGCGGTTGACCAGGGTCTGCAGCACCGTGGTGATGATCGTGGCGCCGCCCGGGGAGCCGACGGCCATCATCGGCTTGCCGTCCCGCAGGACGATCGTCGGCGACATGCTGCTGCGCGGACGCTTGCCGGGGCCCGGCAGGTTCGGGTCCGGCGTCCCCTTGGTGAGCGGGGCGAAGTCGAAGTCGGTCAGCTCATTGTTGAGGAGGAATCCGCGTCCGGGCACGGTGATCGCCGAGCCGCCGGTCTGCTCGATCGTGAGGGTGTAGGAGACGACGTTGCCCCAGCGGTCCGAAGCCACCAGATGCGTGGTGGAAGGCCCTTCGTGCGGCTGCTTGTTGCCGGTCTTCAGGTCGCATCCCGCGTCCGGATGGCGCGGGTCGGCGGGAGCCAGCGGGCTGGTCAGCGCCTTGTCCGAACGGATCCGGCAGGCCCGGGCCTTGCCGAACTCCTTGGAGAGCAGCTGCTTGGTGGGCACGTCGGAGAATGCGGGGTCGCCCACCCAGCGGTTGCGGTCGGCGAAGGAGATCCGGCTGGCCTCCAGGTAGTGGTGCAGCGCCTGGGTCTTGTCCTTCTCGGAGAGGTGGAAGTTGCCCAGGATGTTGAGCGCCTCCCCCACCGTGGTGCCACCGGCCGAGGACGGTCCCATGGAGTAGACGTCCAGACCGTGGTAGGTGGTCCGGGTCGGATCCCTGCGCTTGGCGGTGTAGTCGGCGAGATCGGCCGCCTTCATGAGGCCGGGGCGGGCCTTGTGCCGGGCGCCCGCGGCCATCGGCGGCTTCTGGACGGTCCGCACCACATCGCGGCCCACGTCACCGTGGTAGAGCGCGTCGACGCCCTTTTGGGCGAGCAGTCGGTAGGTGCGGGCGAGATCGGGATTGCGGAAGCGCGAGCCGACCACCGGGAGCTTGCCCTTGGGCAGGAACAGGTCGGTGGTGGACGTGAAGTCGCGGAAACGCTTCTCGTTCATGGCCGTCTGGGCCCGGAACTCGTCGTTGACCACGAAGCCGTCGTCCGCGATCCGGGTGGCCGGGCGCAGGGCCTTCGCCAGGGAGACCGTGCCCCAGTCCTTGAGCGCCTTCTGCCAGGTCGCGGGCGTGCCCGGGACACCGACCGACAGCCCCGAGTTGATCGCGTCCTCGGTGGGCAGCGGCTTGCCCGAACTGTCGAGGAAGGAGTCCTTGCGCATGCCGCGCGGGGCGGTCTCCCGGCCGTCGAGGGTGTGGACCTTCTTCGTCTTGGCGTCGTAGAAGACCATGTAGCCGCCTCCCCCCACGCCTGCCGAGTAGGGCTCGACCACGCCGAGCGCGGAGGCGGTCGCCACGGCCGCGTCCACCGCGTTGCCTCCCTTGCGCAGCACCTCGAGCCCCGCCCGGGAGGCGTACGGGTTGACGCTGGAGACCGCGCCACCGCTGCCGGTGGCCACGGCCTTCTTCGCGGGCGGCCGCTCCTTGGTGACGGCGGCCGAGGGGGCGCTGTTGATCTGGCACGAAGTGGCCAGCAGGGAAAGACTGAGCGCTGCCGCTGACGCGGCGACGACAGCGGCACGACGGACAGCCATAGGGCCTCCACGACTTCACTGTGTTGCTTGCGAGGGATTCCGGAAACCCTGGCACCGCTCGCCCGGTGGATCAACGCTGAGCTGCAAGGTTTGTGCGAGATCTGAGGTTTCCCCCCAGTAACCCGCCGGGGAGGGAGCGACGGCCCCGGGCCACCGGCACCAAAGGCGGCCGACGACGAAAGTCCCCGGCTGGACGGGGGAGGCCAGCCGGGGACTAAGGGTCGTGTGCCCCGCGCATCGAAGCCGAAACGCGCCGGCGCGAACGATGTGCGCGCCCCGCGGCCTCGCGGTCTCGTGGTCCCCCGGTCCGGACTGCCGGCAGTCCATCCACTCCATGCCCCAGTCGGTGTCAGCGGTGGCCGCTCACGAAGTGGCGCGCCATCCGGACCACCGGCCCACCGCGATCTCCACCACAGCCCCTTCCGGCGGACGGTCCGCGTACTGCCGCCGGTACTTCCGCACCAGGAGTTCCACGTACCGCGCCGACACCGCCGACTCCCCGGCCGGTGGCAGCACTGCGGCAGTGCCGTCGGCCCGCGCCCACCACAGCCGGTGCCAGTCCTCGTCATAGCCGTCGACCAGGAGACACACCTCGCCGTGGGCGCGGATGTTGGCCAGCCGCCGCAACCGGGCCGACCGCTTCGGTTTGTGGTCGACGGCGCAGACCACGGTGTCGCCGGTGAGGGCGAAGACCGTGGGGACCAGGTGCGGGCGGCCGGAAGCGTCGACGGTCGCGAGCCGGGCGATCCGGGCCCGGTCGAACCGCTCCCGGGCCTGCCCGCTCGTCATCCTCGGCACCGTGGGCCCCGACCGCTCACCGGAAGCGCCGCGCGACGTCGGCGATCTCGTCCAGCCAGGACAGCGGCTCGGCCCGGGATGTGGGTGTGCTCGGCGATGAGCGAGGAGTCGAGCCCTCGCTCTTCGTCGGCACGCCCGAGCGGGGCGGGCGCGATGCCCTGGTCGGTGATGAAGGTGGCCACACCGAACTTCACAACGACTCCCTCGGCTTCGGTTTCGGGTTGTGCAGGCTTCGCATCGGGCCTCAAGAGTCGAGTACGGCGGCGACGGCCTCGATCTCGACGAGCTGGTCCTTGTAGCCGAGCACAGTGACGCCCATCAAGGTGCTGGGAACGTCATGGTCGGCGAACGAGTCCCGAACCACCTGCCAGGCAGCCACCAGATCCTCCCGCCGGGCCGATGCGACGAGCACCCTTGTGCTGATGACGTCTTGGAGTGACGCGCCGGCGGCCGTGAGAGCAGCCTGCATGTTCTCGACAGCTTTCAGCGCCTGACCCGCGTAGTCCCCGATCGCTGCCGTCGAGCCGTCGCCGTTCAGGGGACACGCCCCGGCGAGGAAGATCAGACGGGAGTCGGCGGGCGCCGTGGCCGCGTAGGCGTACTCGGCGACGTCGGACAGGGAGGCGGAGCGGATCAGAGTGATGGCACGAGCCATGATCGTCGGGTCCTTTCCCCTCGAGTGGTGAGCGAGGACATCCTGCCAACGCCCCGTTGGCACCCGCCTTCCCTTTTCTCACCGCTCCCACGGCAACACCGTCATTCCTGGTCGACACGCGTGGACCGGGTGATACCAACTGACTCCGGAACCCGTCGAGAAACGCTGTTCCTTGAGATCAACGAAGCCACCCAGGGTTCGCGGATGCGCGCGGCTCACGGATACGCGGGCTGCACAGTCACACAGGGCTCACGACCGCATCAGCCGCGAGCAAGCCCGCGGTCCTACCCAGGTACCCGGATCGCTCCCGGCACAACAGCCCGTGCCGCCGACCGGGCGATACGTTCCCGGGCGGGGTCGAGGCCGTCACGGCGTGCCCTTCGTGAACAGGGACCGTTCGAGCGCGGAACGGATGGAGCCGGAGGCGCTGTCACCGGCCGGGGTGAGGGCCAGTGCGGCCGTCATGAGGAGCAGTACGCGCACGCCTCCGCCGGTGGCGCTGTCCACTCCGGGCAGCAGCGGGATGACCACGGCGAACGCCACGAGGACGAGGCTGGAGCCGGTACGGCGCGCGAGGCGGGCGGCCCGGGACGTCGGTGGCTCGGCGGCGCTGTGCCGCATGAGGGCCGCCATATCGCCCGTGGTGAGGGCCAGGACGCCCCTACGCAGGGAGTCCGTGATCGCGTCGTACTCCTGGGCGGTGCGGACCTGAGTGAGCGCGCGGTCATGACGCCGGATCAGTTCTGCCAGAGCGGTGTGGAATCCTCTCGCCTGGCGCCTTGCCGCGACTTCGGTGATCGAGGTTCGCCGTCGAACGGTTGCGGTGTCGCCGGCGGCTTCGATGGCGCCCGCAAGCCGGGCCCTCACGTTCTTGATGTTGCGTGGCTCCCACCACCGGGCCCGGCCCCGGTGACACGCCGACGTGGCCGCCATGAGTGCGACCAGCACGGCATCGAGGGGGCGAGGTCGATGGGGCTGTCGGAACCTGCGGTTGAGGAGTCTTTCCACCGTGCGCATCCAGCGGACCTCCTGCAAGCCGAGGATCACACCGAACAGCCCCGTCGCAGCAGTGATCAACTGCTGGCCCGCCGGGGCGGACAGCACGGTCGCCATCGTCAGCCGGCAAGCCGCAGCGGCGACGACGATGGTGGCGAGCACCGTGGCCGGTACGAACCAATAGGCGATCTGCGGATGCGCGACGCGCCAGAGCACGCCCCGGGGGCCGAGCCTGCGGAAGAGGGAGACGATCTGGCGTATGTCGTTCCGGATGACGACGAGGGTGCTGAGACAGACGGCGGCCCAGGTCGCCGTGGGGTAGAGCCACCAGGGCGCAGGGGCGGAACCGCCGGTGCCCGTCGCGAACAGCGCGGCCACCACGCCCGCGGTGGCGGAGGCCGCCGCCATTCCGACCGCTGTCACGACGGTGGCGACGTAGTTGGACACGAACTGCAGGCCGACCGGGTAGCGGTGGCGGATCCAGGCGTAGAGCACGGCCATCTGAACCCTGCGGCGCCCGGGTTCGTCGAGATCGGGAAACGCCCGGGCATACCGGCGCGTCCATAAGGCGGCGCCCCGCAACCACGTTGCCTCGCGGTGGAGGAGGTCGTCGTTGCTCGCGATCCGCATGCGGCTGAGCCTCCCCAACGCACGCCCGCCACAAGCTTGTTGTCCATGCCGGCCATCCGGCGACCGAGGTGTGGCCGGTGGCTCAACCCGGCCATCGACCCCGTTCATTGGATAAAATGACGGTTAAATTCAAGGGTAAATTATGCTAGCTTCGGGGGCGGAGGTGAAGCATGCCCACCGAGGAAGAGCTGTTCGCGGCGGTCGACGCACTGCTGGAGGGTGAGCCGCAACTGCCGTCACCGGCGGAACGGGCCCGGCTCCGGGAGGCGGCCGGTGTCACACAGGCCCGGCTCGCCCAGGTGCTGCGCACGACGCCGCAGACGGTGAAGAACTGGGAGCACGGCCGCAGCGAGCCCCGGCCGCCCCGCCTCCAGGCCTATCTGCGACTGCTGGAGGGCTGGGCCGCCCAGCACCCGGCACCGTCGGAGTCGGCGGGCCCCGCAGTCCCCGCCGCGGCACCGGAGTCGGACGGGCCGGCCGCTCCCGCCCCGGCATCGGGAGCGGCAGCGCCCGCCCCCTCCCCTACTGAAGCGCCCCCCGTCTCCGTACCCGCGACGGCGCCCGCCCCAGGGCCGTCGATGGCACGGCGCCCGGCCTCGGCCCCGGTGCAGGCCGCGGCCAAGAAGCGAGCCGCGTCAACGAAGCCGGCGCCGGCCGAGACCGACCCCCGCTTCGCCCACGGCCCGCTCGCGGTGCTGGACGGGGACGGATCGGCGTACTGCGTGGGCGGCCTGGTGCTGGACTGCCCGGCCAGGACGCTCCCCGAGCTGGTCGAATGGGCCCTGGCCGAAGCGAAGCTGGGTGCCGCGCGGCTCCACCACCACGGCCAGGACGCCGACCCGCTGATCGTGCTCACCGACACCGCCGCCGAACGGCTCGGGCTCCCGGCCGTCCTGGAGGACCGGCGCGGCCTGCGGCTCCCTGAGGACCACAAGGTCCCGAAGCAACTGGCCAAGGCGAAGTGGAAGCTGACCAGGCGCGGGTTCGGCCCCTGGGCCCGGGTCTACCGGCCCGCCGAGCGCGGCAAGCGCCAGTGCGTGCAGTTCGCGGTCCTGCCGTGGGGCGCCCTCGACACCCGCTCCTGGGGGGACACCGCCCAGTTGCCGGCGCCGGACATCGCGGCGGTGCTCGGCACGTACGCCACCCGCGTCCTGACCCCGCGCGGCTCCACCGCCGTCTGCGGCCTGGAGCTGATGACCGCGCTGCGCCCGCCGACCCGCGCGGTCAAGGACCCGGCGACCGGCTCGTGGGTGTCCGGTCCGAACCCCGGCTCGCTGACCGAACCGGTCGATCCCGCACCGCCCGAGGCCCCCGCCGAGCATCCCCTCGTCGCCGCCCTCCACCCCCGCCACCATGTGCGCACCCCGGACCAGGCCATCGACGAGGAGGCGTACGACTGGTTCCGCCCCCTCACCGACGAGGAGTGCACCCAGGGCTACACCCATGCGGTCGGCCTCGACGTCAACATGGCCTTCGCCGCCGCCGCCAACCGCCTCGTCATCGGCACCGGCCCGGCGACCCATGTGAAGCACCCGGCGTTCCACCCGAAACTGCCCGGCTCCTGGCTCGTCGACCTCTCCCACGTCGAGATCGATCCCCGGCTGCCGAACCCCTTCACCCCCAAGGGGATCCGGCCGGCCGGGCCCGCGTGGTACTCCACCTCGACCGTCGCATACGCGGTCGAGCTGGGCTACGACGTGGCGCCGGCCGAGGCGTACGTCCGTCATGAGCACGCCGCCTACTTCGACGCCTGGTACACCCGCCTGCGCGACGCCTATATCGCCACCATGGCCGACCTCGGCGTCACCACCGGCATGCCCGACGAGGACTTCCTCGCCGCGATGGACCGTCACAAGAGCGTGGACCCGGGGCGGGCGGCCGTCCTCTCCGCCATCAAGTCGACGGTCAAGGGCGGCATCGGCAAGCTGCGCGAACGCCCCCAGGGCATCGCGTACAAGTTCGGCGAGCCGTGGCCGGCCCTCCAGCGCCCGACCTGGAGCCCGCACGCCAGAGCGGAGCTGATCGGCAAGGTGCGCACCAACCAGCACCGCAAACTCATGGCGTGGGCGCGGGCCGGTCTCTTCCCCGTGGCCATCCTGTCCGACTGTGCCGTCTACCTCTCCCACGGCCCCGGCCCGCTGGACTTCATGCCCCGCACTCCCGAGGGCAAGCCGCTGCCCGGAGGGTTCCGCCTCGGCGTCAGCCCCGGCATGGTCAAGCACGAAGGCACCCGCGACTTCCTCTGGCTCGCCCGGACCGTCGAGGACGAGCAGATCAACCCGGCCCGCCACATCAAGGGCGACGACGCCCCCGACAGCGGGGAGTAGGGATACACGATGGGCATCCTCGGCGACAGCCTCGACAAGGCCGCGGAGAACACCGCCACCCGCCCGGTCCCCAAGAGCGCCGGCGCTCAGATGCGGTTCCTGGTCAAGCAGCACAAGGGGTCCACCAAAGCGGTGGCACAGCTCCTGGGCATCTCCCAGCGGACGGTCGAACGGTACGTCAAAAACCAGATCAAGCGCCCCCGCAAGGACCTCGCCGCACGCATGGAGCGTGAGGTCCGCCGCCGCTGGCAGCCCAAGGTGCGGGAGAACGCCCAGCGCCGCGCCGCGCAGACCGGCGGCATCACCATCGAGACCCGGGCCCGGTTCGGCTTCACCGCCGCCCCCGGAACGACGGACGACGGGCGGATCCGCCTGATCACCCAGCATCTCCCGCCGGCCTACGCCGCCCGCCTCTTCGACGCCCAGGCGGCCGGCGCCCCCGAGCAGCAGTTGCAGAACATCGCCGCCGAGGGCCTGCAGGAGATCTACTTCAAGGACAGCGGCCGCCGCGCCGACGGCCTCCTGGTGGAGTTCACCGACATCGACTACGTCGAGCTGGACTTCTGACACCGCAAGGAGGCGGCGGTCACCTGAGGCCCAGGTGACTGAGCGCTTCAGTTGGCCAGTGAGCGTTGCGCTTGGCCAATTGCGCGTGTCGGCTTGTGTGTCAAGGTGGCGGGGCGGGCGAACTCGCGGGTGCGTACACGCATCCGGACCTGAGAGCGTTGGGGAGCAGTGACGGTGGCGATGCGGACATTTCCGCTGGTGGGCGGGCCGGTGGAGTTACGGGGAGCGCTGGACTTGGAGAGGACGCAGGCGGGGGTGATGCCTCGCCGGTTGCCCGCATGGACCAAGGAGCAGTACCAGGACCCGTCGGTCTACGGGGTGACGGTGATGCCTTCGGGGGTGCGGCTGGTGTTCCGCACCGATGCGCGTGAGCTTGAGTTCGAGGTACTCACCTCCACAGGGCAGCTCGACACCGACCCCCAGCCTCGCCCGACCGGGATGCTGGAACTGCTGGTGGACGGTGCCCACGCCGGGCGCCGGCAAGCACCGATGGGCAACGTGGTGCGGATGGCGGGCCCCGGGGCCGCGCAGCGGCTGGTCCCGGGGGAGCCGGGGACCGTACGGTTCGCCGGGCTGCCGAGTGGCATGAAGAACGTCGAGCTGTGGCTGCCGCAGCAGACCCCCACGGAACTGGTGGCACTACGTGCTGACGGCGAGGTGCTGGCACCGCTGCCGGACGGTCGGCGCCGCTGGGTGCACCACGGCAGTTCCATCAGCCACTGCCTCGAAGCCGACGGCCCGACCGGCACCTGGCCGGTGGTGGCGGCTTCGCTCGGGGGAGTGGAGGTGATCAACCTCAGCCAGGCGGGCAACGACATGCTGGACCCCTATGTCGCCCGGACGATCCGCGACATGCCCGCCGGCCTGATCAGCCTCAAGGCAGGCATCAACATCGTGGGCCTGGCCACCTTCCGACTGCGGACGTTCGGCCCGGCCGTGCACGGATTCCTGGACACGATCCGGGACGGTCACCCGGACACCCCGCTGCTGCTGATGTCCCCGGTGAGCTGTCCGGCACTTGAAGAGGATCCCGGCCCGACCACGATGGGCCCGGACGGGAAAATCACAGCCCTGGGCGACCCGGCCGATGTGGTCCGTGGGGCGTTGTCGCTGACGGTGGTCCGTGAGGAACTGGCCCGAATCGTGGCGGCCCGGCGAGCACGCGATCCCCACCTGCACTATCTCGACGGACGCGAGCTGCTCGGCCCGCACGAGGTGGATGACCTTGCCGACGGCCTGCACCCCACCGCCGCCGCCTACCGCCGGATGGGCAAACGCTTCGCCGCGCACGCCTTCGCCGACGACGGCCCGTTCCGCTGAGCGACCGGGGCTCCGCACCTGCATCAGGTGCGGAGCCCGAGCGTACCGGCAGCCACCCTGTTCGCCCGCACGCTCAACTGGCCAACTAGAGTGCTCAGCCGCACCAACTCCTCGCGTCCGCAACCCGTTTCGATGTTTCGACGTCCCACTCCGTGACGGACGGCCGATGATCACCGGGAGAGCACATGCCGAAGAAGGACCGGACGGCGGACGCGGCGAAGGAGAAGGAGAAGGACCTCGAGAAGTGGATGGCGCGTTTCCAGGTTCGGCTGGTCATGCAGCCGGGCGTGGACCGGGCGATCGTGCTCCAGGCGGTCAAGGAGGTCACGGCGCGCTGCGCGGAGACGGGAGAGCACCCGCGGACCGCCTTCGGCGACCCGGACACCTATGCCGTACAGACCGGCGCGCGGCTGGTGCCGGCCGACCGGGCGGCACGCGTGAGGCGGCACGACTCCGCGGTGGGCACGCTCGGCTCCGCGCTGAAGAGGGTCGGGGAAATCGCCGGTCTGTGACCGGTTGAAGGGACTTCCGTCAGGCTACGCGTACGAGTTCCGGCACGGCTTCTCTGCTGGATGCCGCAGACGCGGGCGGACATGGCAGTGCGCCGCAGGTGCAGGAACCTGCGGCGCACTGGTGGTCGGTGAGGTGACGTCACCTCTCACCGACCGGCCCGGGGTGATCAGTGCTGGTGGCCCCGGTGACCGTGCCCCCAGCTCTCGATGTCAACGACCCGACGGTGGTCGTTGCTCAGGATCGCGGTGCCCCGGTGGTTGTCCCAGACGTAGTCGCGACGGTCCTGGAACAGGTCCCAGCGGTTGTCACGGCCGATGCCGGTGTGGACACGGACCTGGGAGTGGCCGCCCAGGCGGACGTTGCCGAACCGGTAGGTGTGGCCGGCGCGGTCCGACAGGGTCCAGCCCCGCAGGTTGACCGGCATGTGGCCGGTGTTCTTCACCGTCACGTACTCGGCGTTCAGACTCCGGTTGGAGTGGTCGTCCCGCCCGGGGCTGTCGTACTGGATCGCACCGAGCACCACTGCCGAGCGGTGGTGCCGAGCCGGAGAGTGGCCGTGGCCGGCCGCCGCGGCCGGCAGGACGGCGGTGGCCGCCAGAGCCACGGAACCGAGGACCGCGGCGGCGATACGCGAAGTGTTACGGAGCACAAAAACCCCCTGGATACGGCACCTTCGACGAGGTGCCGGAAACCGGATACCCGGCCGGTTTGACCGGGCCCCCACACAGTGGCGCCTCGTCATGTCTTGACGGAAGAAATCCGGTTTGGTGTTACAAAACACAGACATATACACAACCACACCACGCCAGGCGCGCACTCCCCCGCGCCCATCGGGACAAAAACGACACCCCGTACATGCATCCAGACGCCGCAAGGGTTACTCCCGGTGTACCGGCAGCGGCAGGCACAGGCTCGCGTCGAGGACGGGCGCAACCCGCGAGCGGCGTGGACTCGGTGCGCCCCGGATATCCGGTGTCGTGGAGGGCGGCTGACGCGGCGTCCCTCGCGCCGAGGACCGCTGCCCGGCGCCCACCCCGTCCGACGTCCAGCCCCTGAGGCCCGGCGTCCGGCATCCGGGATTCCGGCACCCCTGCGCCCGGCGTCCCACGACCGCCTCATGGGCCACGGCATCCCAGCAGCTCAGCCGCCACGCCGTCCCGTGAGATCCCCGACCGAGCGGTGGCGGTGTTCCCCCGGGCAGCGCGGTGGACAGGATCGGTGCGGCGAAACGGGAGGCCCGGCGCTGCCGCAACCGCCGGCCTGCCGACGGGCCGTCCCACCGGGCCGCCGAGCCCATCGGCCCTCGCCTCGGATTGTCGTCACGAAGGGAACCCGGCTATGTCCACCCATCTGTCCGCCCGGAGCGGGGCCGTCGCCGTTCTGGCTGCCGTCGCACTCGCCGCGCCCGTCGTCGCCGCCGACACCGCGGCCGCAAGGGGTACGAAGCTGACGCATGCGCAGGCCGCGAGCAAGTTACGGGCGGCCGGCATCAGCTGGACGTCGAGCGGTCACTGCTCGAACCGCAACAACCGGAGCTGCACTTCCTTCACCCGCATCAACTCCGGCACGGTCTCGGGGATCATCACCTTCAAGCGGGCCAGCCGCTGCGCGGTCACCATCACCGGCGGCACCGAAACCGGTCATGCATCAGGCCAGTTCAGCCACTGGAACGGCTACAAGGTGGACATCTCGCCGACCGGCTGCGTCACGAACTACATCAAGCACACCTTCCGGTACGCCGGTAAGCGCGGTGACGGCGCGCCCATGTACAAGTCCTCCACGGGCAACATCTACGCCCGGGAGAGCAGCCACTGGGACATCACCTACAAGTGACAGGCAGAGAGGAGACCAGCATGCGTACCGTCGTACGTCTCGCGGCCGGCGCGGCCGCCTCTCTCCTGCTGACCCTGTCCGGGACCGTGCCGGGGAACGCGGCCCCCACCGTGGCCACGGCCACGGCCACGGCCCACTGCACAGGCAGTGGCTGCGCCGGCCGGAACCCGGTGGGCACCGGCTGCGACCGCCAGGCGCGCACGGTCCGCCGCAGCGCCGAAATCGGCCCCCTCGTGGAGCTGCGCTACAGCGCGGCCTGCCGGGCGGCGTGGGTCCGCGTCACCCACGCGCGGGGTGGTGACCGTATCGAGGCCCGGAACAAGGGCGGCGCCTGCCGTCCCACCTCGTGCTACGCGAGAACGGTGGCGCCGGGCCACTCCTCCGTGTACACCGCCATGGTCAACGACAAGGGGATCAGGGCCTGGGGCTGTCTTCAGCGGCGGAACGGCAATGTCGTGTGCACGGAAGCGTACTGAGCGGCCGCGGGAGCGGGTGAGGTGAGGGGCGCGCGGCCCACCGCGTCCCTCACCAGCATCCGCATCACGCATCCGCATTCCCGGGGCCCGCTCCGCCCTGCTCGTGCTCCGGATCCGACTCCTGCTTGCGGCGCCGAACTCCCTGATGCCGAAACCCAGTTGTGGACCCGCGCCGCCGGGCGTCCTCCCGGGCGGCCGTCCCCACGCATCCGGCGCGAGGGCGCACCCTAGACTTCGTAGCGGCGCTCGCCCTCGCCTCGTCTGCGATGTCGCTACGCGCCGCCGTCCCTCATGCCCGGACCCCGACCACGGCACACGGCTTCACCGCCCGACCCGCAAAAGGACAACCGCACCCGTGAAGAAGAGCGCGATAGCCGGCGTCTGCGTACTCGGCCTGCTCGTGATCGCCGGCGCCTACCAAGGCAGCGCCGCCACCAGCGACCCGCTGACCCTCGCCGAGTACCACAAGCTCAAGGCCGGCAGCAGCCAGAAGCTCCTGTTCACGTACGCGAGCACCTGCCAGCAGGACAGCGAGAAAGTCGCCGACGACTATCCCGTCACCTGGACGTGCTACGGCGCCGACGGAAGCAGCAGCGCGGTGTTCTTCTACTCCGAGGGTGTGCTGTTCAGCAAGGCACAGACCGGGCTGACGTAGACCGGACGACCGTGCCCGCCACGCTGCGGCGGGACGGACGAAGGACGGCGGAGCGCCGGCGCGCGCGGTTCACTTGCCCGGCGTCTCCGCCAGCCGGAAGGGGCCCGCGGCACCGGGGCCGAACATCACCGGCAGGTTGCGCCCCAGCGGCACCACCACGATCGGCTCTTCGCGGTACTCCCTGAGGAAGTTCTCCAAGGGCTCCCAGATGAGGCTCCGGTACCCCGACTCGCTTCGTTGGGGTTCGAAGGAGAGAGTCAGCGCAGAGTCCATTACGGTGACGCTCACGGCGTCCACTTGCAGCCACTCTCCACCGATCCAGGCTTCGAGCCTCACGTATGACATGGGGCAAGGGTGCCTTGCATCTGATGCCGCCCGCAAACCAGCCCCCCGGGATGCCTCCGCTATGGCTGCCGGGCGACGATCACCCGCCGCCTCCGAGGCGCCGATGTGTGGTGCGGCGACCGAGGGTGCCGGAGAGCGGAACCCTAGCGTGACGCCCGGGAAGAGAGCTGGCTCAAACAGGCTTCTCCGAAGGCCCGGCACCCATCAGAGGCGGGCGGGGGCCCGGCCGCCGTGGGGGGCGAACTCCACTGCGGCCACGTGCTCTCGTGAACTGCGGTCCAGTAGGACCACGGATATCGCTTCCCGCACCGGGGCGAGACGCGGAGGCGGCGGGGACTGGGGCGGCCCGGACTGGTGCGGGAGCCTGACGCCCTGTACGGATGCGGAGCCGGCTTCGGCTTCGTCGACGGCGGCCCGTGGGGCACACGGCTGCGTCGTGCCGGGTCCGGGCAACGCCCCCAGCAGCCGGTCGAGGCCCTTGCGGTGCCGGACGAAGGCACGTCGCGGGGCCCACCGGCCGCGGGCCTCCTGGCCCGAGAGGGCCTCGGCCACCCCTACGTCCAACAGCACCAGGTGCAGTTCGCGTCCCTGCCGTCCGGCGCTTCGGGCCAGCCACCGGCGCATCCACGGCCGGCCACCGCAGTCGTGGACCAGCACCGGGTCGCCGGCGCGCATCGCCGTACGCAGCCACCGGAAGTACTTCCACCGCGCCCATGGGCGGTACACCGCGTACGGCAACCAGGCCGGCATCACCGCCTCACAGGCGACATGGACGATGCGCGGATCCACCACGGACGCGGCCCCGGACCATCGCCGCAGCAGGGTGCTCTTCCCGCTCCCCGGCAGTCCGGAGACCACCACCACCGCCCCGGCGGGGTACGACAACCGCGCCGGAACGTCCCCTGTGCCCCGCAGATCCACCAGGCCGCGTGGCCGCAACACCCGTTCCTCGTCCGGAACAAGGGACTTCCCCGTTGCCCCCGGCCTGACCGAATTGCTCACTGACCGCCCTTTGACCTCATGGTTTCCCCGCACCGTCGCGACGAGCGATCCTCACACAGTGCGCAAGCCCTGCAAAGCCGGACGAGGAGAACCAGTTGCCGTCGAGCGCTGCGGCGACGTGCCCGCCCGGCAGGCGCACCCGTCCGGCCGACGCGCTCGTCCGGCCGACATGCCCGTCCGGCCGACATGCCCGTCCGGCTCGCCCGAGTTGGCTCCCGGCACCGGACGGGAGCCGCCCGGCGTCGCTCAGCGCCCCTGGGGCCTTGCGGTCTCGGGCGGGTGTGCCCGCAGAGCCCCGTAGACGGACCAGGCCACGGAGACCAGCGGTACGGCGACGATCGCTCCGGGCACCCCCGCCGTGACGCTGCCACAGATGACCGCGAGCGCCACCACCACCGGATGCAGCCGGACGGCCCGGCTCATCACGAGGGGATGCAGCACATGTCCCTCGATCTGCCCGATGGCCACGATCAGCAGCACGACGACCGCGGCCACCAGCGGCCCCTTCGCGGCGAGTGCCACCACGGCGGCGACGGCCAGTGCCACGGGCGAACCCACCAGCGGGATGAAGGCGGCGAAGAACTCCAGCACGGCCAGAGGAACGGCGAGGGGGACGCCCAGGAGGAAGAGTCCGACTCCCACCAGCACCGCGTTGATGGCGGCGACCACCACGATCCCGCGGGTGTACCCGGTGAACGTCACCCATGCGGCACGTCCCGCGAGACGTACGGGATGGCGTCCGCGCCCCGGCAACTGGCCGCCGAACCACGCCCACATCCGGTCGCCCGAATGCAGGAAGAAGACCGAACAGAACAGGGCCAGCACCCCCACCGTCAGGACTTCCACCAGCCGGCCCACGCCGCTGAGCGCCGTACTGATCAGACTCGCGCGATGGCTCGTCACGAACCGCGACACCCGCGCCTGCAGATCCGAGAGCGTCCCCGCGCGCACGCGAAACGGCGGGCCCTGGAGCCACCGCTCGATCCTGGCCACACCGCCGACGAACTCCCGGCGCAGCCCCTCCCACTCCCCTGCGACATTCGCCCCGATCAGACTCAGCACGCCGAAGACGAGCACGATGGCGAGCAGCAGGCCGACCGTGACCGCCACGGACCGCGGCATCCAGCGGTTGAGCAGGCTGACGGACGGCTCCAGAAGGGCCGTCAGAACCAGGGCCAGGAACACCGCCAGCGTCACCAGCTGGAACCGCCCGAGCGCCGCGAAGATCGCGTAGACGGCGGCACCCACGACGATCAGGCGCCACCCGTACGCCGCCGCCACCCGCAGCCATCGGGAGACCTCGGTGGCCACCCCCGCTTCCCGGGTCGGCCGGTCCCCCACCGGGCGGCGCACGCGCAGGGCTCGCGCCCCGCGGGCCGGACGCGGCGCACCGTTCCCGCGCTGCCGTGCCGTGCCCCCGTGGACGGCCGGGGAACGGCCGCGCTCGCTGCCGGATCGGTTCCGCACTGGGCCGCCACCACCTCCCACCCCTCCCGTGCCGGGGCCGGAAGAGGGACGCCTGCCGCGCGGAGGCCGGGCGCCCGGCCTCCGCGCATACCCCAACGTGGTATCACCGCGAAGGGGCCTTCGAACGTGTGCGGGCCCGCATTCCCCCAAAGGCACGCGGCAGCGGACGGACCGCCGGCCGGCTGTTCCGCGGACGCCCGGGGCAGCAGCCGACGGATGTCCGCGGGCCCGGACGGCAGAGGCCGACGGCCCGTCGTCCGCCGCCCCGGCCGAGGGCTCAGGCTGGGAGGTGCGGGCGCCTCGGCTCCCGCATCTCCGGAGCGGGCGGAAAAATCTTCCGGCCGGTCGCGTTCCGGTGTCGATCCGGTACGAGGCCGTTCGTATAGAGGGTGAGACGTCGGCGCAGCACCGGCGAAACGCCTGGCCAAGGAGGCACACCATGACGCTCTACCTGCTCAGCATCTACCAGCCCGACGGGGACGGGACCCCGCCGCCGCCGGAGTTCCTGGAGCCGATCATGCGGGACGTCGAGGCCGTGAAGGCCGAGCTCAAGGCGGCCGGGGCCTGGGTGTTCTCCGGGGGCCTGCACCCGCCGAGCACGGCCACCGTGGTGCGGCGGAAGGACGACGAGATGCTGATGACCGACGGGCCCTACATCGAGGGCAAGGAGCACCTCGGCGGCTTCACCGTCATCGAGGCTCCCGACCTCGACGCCGCGCTCGGCTGGGGCCGCAAGCTCGCCCGCGCCACCACCCTTCCCATCGAGGTCAGGCCGTTGCAGGACGGGTCCTGCGGGTGACCTCCCGTAGGCCGAAGGCGACCGCGGCCGAGATCTCCGGTGTGTTCCGCGAGGAGTACGGCCGTGCGGTCGCGGTCCTGGTCCGCGCCTTCGGTGACCTCGATGTCGCCGAGGAAGCGGTCCAGGACGCCTTCACCACGGCGGCCGCGCGCTGGCCGTCGGCCGGGCTGCCCCCGAGCCCGGCGGGCTGGATCCTCACCACCGCCCGCAACCGGGCCGTCGACCGCCTCCGCCGGGAGGCGTCCCGCGCGGACCGGCAGGCCCGGGCCGCACTGTCGTACGCCGGGGACGCACCGGCCGAGGAGGGCCCCGTGCGCGACGACCGGCTCCGTCTGATCTTCACCTGCTGTCACCCCGCGCGGGCTCGGGTCGCTGTTCCCGGAGGAGTGAGGCGGGCGGTGTGCGTAGCGGCCCGGCCGCCGGCCTGCCCGCTGCCCGGGGCGTGGCCGCTACGCCGTCGCGGCGGTGAGCGACGGGAGCGAGGTGGGCGGTGCGGGGGCGGTGGCGTCCAGGATCTGGCATGCCTCCGCGTCGTGGTGGGCGAGCAGCGCGCTGAGGGCGTCGTCGGCCTGACCGTGCGGCTGGGTGTCCGGCAGGACGGTGATCGACAGATGGCGCAGGAGCTCGGTGTGGGCGGCCAGGACCTGCCGGGTGCGGGTATCGGTGTGGTCGGTGAGCAGGAGGCGGGCTGCGGTGTTGGCGGCGCGCAGCCGGGGCTGGTGGATCCGGCGGTGGGCGCGGGGAAGGGCGCGCCAGGCGGTGTTGGCCACGGTCACCAGGCGCCAGATCTCGTTGTCGGCGGGTTCGGTGTCGTAGAAGCGCAGGCCGTAGCGGCTCACCAGCCAGTAGGAGGCGGCCAGGAGGAGGGCCGCGGCGGCATCGAAGGCCAGCCAGAGCTCCGGCAGATGGGGCTCGCCGCAGGTCGCCCGTACCGCCAGGGCCGCTGCGGCTCCGCCGCCTCCGAAGAGCAGCGCCGCGGCGAGCAGCAGAAGGAGGGCGGCCGGCAGGGCGCCGATCCCGTTGTCACTGTCCAGGCGTGCCATGCCCTTCCAATGGGGTGCCAGGTAGCGGGCGTAGCGGGCCGGTTTGGGGGCGGGTTCGATCAGGGCAATGCGTCCGGCCCAGCTGACGCTCTTCGGCCTGTTCACATTCTTGGTACCCGAGACAGGGCTGCTACAGGGAATCATGTGAGCGACAACGAGCCGTGAGGGAAAACGCGACATGCGGGGCGGAGGTTTAGGCCGCAGATTCCTCCCACCGGCCGGGCGCGCGGCGCAGCGGGCGGAATGCGCCGGTGGAACACCTGGCCGATGATCCGACACATCGTCACCGGGAGTCGCGGTCCCGCCGGGATCGTATGGCCGGGCATCGGGGTGGCTGGTACGTCACCGCTGCTCCGCGGCCGGAGGAAGAAGTCCCCGGCCGGACGGGGGGCCGACCGGGGACTACAGAGCGTGTGCCCCGCTCACTCGCACCGAAACACGGTGGGTGCGGCGAACTTGGCGCCCGCTCGGGTGGGTTGGCGCGGGCAAGCGCGCGGGCCCGGCGGCGTGGGGGTCACGGTGCGTGCCGCCGCCCCCGGGCGGTGCTCCTCAGGGATCGGCTTCCCGGAACTCCCGGAACTCCTCGGGGATCGGCTGCTCGAACCAGACGACCTTGCCGTTGCTCAGCCGGGTCGCGCCCCAGCGCTGGGCGAGCCGGTCGACCAGGAACAGGCCGCGACCGCCCTCGTCCCCTGCCTGGGCGCGCCGCATCCGGGGGACCTGCGGCGAATCGTCGCCGACCTCGCAGCGGAGCACATCGGTACGCAGCAGCCGCAGGGCGATCGGCCGGGAGGCGTACCGGACCGCGTTCGTGACCACCTCGCTGACCAGGAGTTCGGTCGTGTCGAGCAGCGGGTCCAGGCCCCAGCGGTGCAGCGCTCTGCGGGTCAGCTGCCGGGCCCGGCCGGCGGTCTGCGGCTCGGGGTTGAGGAACCAGTACGCGACATTGCGCGGGGGAAAACCGTCGAACCGGGCGGCGAGCAGCGCGACATCGTCGTCCCTCGCACCCTGGCCCAGGATGGTCAGCACCGCGTCGCAGAGCGTCTCCAGCGGCGGGGAGGCGGCCGCGGAGGCGGTCGCCTCCAGGCGGGCCCGCAGCAGCTCCACGCCCGACCAGACGTCCCTGGTCCGGGACTCGACGAGGCCGTCGGTGTACAGGAGCAGGGTCGCTCCCGTGGGCGCGGGCATCTCCACGGACTCGAAGGGGACGCCGCCGACGCCGATCGGCGCGCCGGGCGGGATCCGCAGTACTTCGCCGACCCCGTCGGGGTGTAGCAGCACCGGGGGCAGATGGCCCGCGTCGGCCACCAGGAGGCGCTGCGATATCGGGTCGTAGACGGCGTAGAGGCAGGTCGCCATGTGCTCGCTGCCGAGGCGCTGGGCCTGCTCGTCGAGGTGGTGGAGGACCTCTTCGGGAGGCAGGTCGAGTCCGGCGAGGGTCTGCACGGTGGTGCGCAGCTGGCCCATGATCGCGGCGGAGGTCATCGAGTGGCCCATGACGTCGCCGACGACCAGGGCGACCCGGTTGCCGGGCAGCGGGATCGCGTCGTACCAGTCGCCGCCCACCTGGGAGGTCCCGGCGGCCGGCAGGTACCGGCTGGCCAGCCGTACGCCGGTGGGCGCGGGGAGCGAGGAGGGCAGCATCGTGAGCTGGAGCGCGTCGGCGAGCGAGGCTTCGCGCCCGGAGAGCATCGCCCGGTCGATGCCGAAGGCGGCGTGGGTGGCGAGCTGGGAGGCGACGAGGAGGTCGTCGCCGGTGAAGGCGGGCCGGTCGGTGCCGCGCAGCAGGGCGGCGGTGCCCAGGAGCTGGTGGCGGCCGCGCAGCGGAGCGATGATCAGCCGGCGGCCCGGGGACGGGGCCGGCGGCATGCTCGCCACCGGCTCCAGCAGTGCGCCCACCTCGGGCGCCGTCTCCGCCGCGTCGCCGAAGACGGGGCGCCCGGCCAGCAGGAGCTCGGCGAACGGGCCGGTGACCGTCAGCTCGACGAAGCCGGCGGTGCCCGGTGGCGCGCCGGTGACCGAGTCCTCCGGCCCCTGGGCGATGCTGTGCAGCCGCAGGGCGAGGGGGCCGTCCGGTGGCCGGTCCCCGGTCGGCAGGGGTTCCCGCAGGTGGACGAGCATCGCGTCGGCGAAGGCGGGGATCGCTGCCCGGCACAGTTCCCGCAGGGTTTCGCCCTGGTCGATTCCGCCGGCGATCCGCCGGGTCGCGGCTTCGAGGTAGCGCAGCCGGTCGGTCGGCGTCCCGGGGGCGTGTTCCGCCTCTTCCCGCCCGCTCTCCGCGGCCGGCGCCGGAGGGGTGGCGCCGCGGCCGGCGGCGGGCAGGTCCCCCGGGGGATCGGCGACGCTGCCGGAGCGGCCGCTTCCGGGCGACGACGGACCGGCCGGCGGGGTGGACGGCGGAGCGGCGCCCGTGCCCAGAGGCGCGGCATCCACCGCCATGTCCCGGGGAGCAGGCCCGCCCCCGGCCCCGGCGCGCAGCCTGCCGGGGTCCTGACCGGGGGTGCGGTGCTCCATGGTTCGTCTCGTCCGTCCGGTGGGTGCCAGGGACCGTGCGGTCTCAGCCGCGTCGTGAGCAGTTGAGGAACAGCTGTTCCTCGGGCGGCACGTCCGAGATCTCGGGGGCGTAGGTGTACGAGGACTCCTCGACGACTTCGAAGTCCGCCTCGTCGATGACCTGGCGCAGGTCGTCGCGCAGGTAGCCGGAGACCCGGATGGTGTTGCCGAGGAAGGGGATCGTGAAGTAGTCCACGTCGGCCTCGACCATCGAGAGGGCGAACAGGCCGCGGGGGACCAGCAGGTCGTGGATCATCCGCAGCACGCCGGGGATCTCCCCGCGCGGCAGCATCAGCAGGGAGAAGAAGGCCGCGACCGCGTCGAAACGCCCCAGGTCGTGGGGTCCGTCGGGCCCCAGGTCGGCGATGTCCAGCCGGTGGAGCGTTGCACGGGGCACATACTGGCGGGCGAGTTCCACCATGCCGCGCGACAGGTCGACGCCGACGACCTCCAGCCCCGCCTCCACCAGCTGCCGGGCGGTCGGCAGGCCCGTTCCGCAGCCCAGGTCCAGCACCCGGGATCCGGCGGGCAGCGCCCTGATCAGCCACTCGGCGGCGGCGAGCTGCCCCTTCTTGTACGGGAACGCCTCGTCGTAGCGGTCGCCGATCGCGTCGAATGCCTCGGCCTGCCCCTCGCGGTCGGGCCGGATGCCCTCGGGGCCGGCTTCCTCGCTCTCGTAACCGGTCTCCGGAAATCCTTCGCTCACGAATTACGCCTCTTTTTGTGCGTCTATTCGATTACCTCCATGATGCACCTGACCGGTCTGCCACGGCGCCCGCTCCTCCGGCCCGCCGGGGCCCGCGGAGCGCCCCGTGGAACCCGCGGCCCCGAGGGCTCGTCCGGCGGTCCCGCCGGCAGGAGGGCCGGCGGCGCCGCGGCCGCGACGGTGCTCCGGCAACGCCCGCGCGGCGGCCGTCCACCACGGCTCCGCCGGCCCCCTCGGCGCACCGGAACCCGTCCTCCCCCCCTCTTCCGGCGCGCGGCACCCGGCTCCCTCCGCCCCTCCCCCACTGCGCACAGGTGCGCCGAACGCCCCCTCGCCCGTGCGCCGTTGCGCATCCGCCGACGGTTTGCGCGGCCACCGCCACGGATAGTTCCCCCGTACCCGGCCGTACCGAGGCACAGGTCACGGGGACAGGAGGCCAGATGGCAACGGAACCGGTGGAGACCCTCGACCTGGCGGCGTCAGGAGAGGATTTCGTCCGCCATCCACACGCGGTGTACGCACGGCTGCGCGAGCGGGGGCCGGTGCACCGCGTACGGCTCCCGGAGGGCACGGTCGTCTGGCTGGTCGTCGGCTACGAGGAGGTGCGTGCGACGCTCGGCGATCCCCGTCTGTCGAAGGAGTGGCGGCACGCCTCCTCCGCACAGCCCCTGCAGCAGGTGTCCATCGGGGTGTCGATGCTGCGTTCCGACGCGCCGCAGCACACCCGCATCCGCGGGCTGGTCGCCCGTGCCTTCACCCCGCGCCGGGTGGCATCCCTCGCGCCGCGCGTCCAGGAGATGACCGACGAGCTGCTGACGGCGATGCTCGCCGCGCCCGAGGGCCGGGGTGACCTCGTCGAGGCACTGTCCTTCCCGCTCCCGGTCACGGTCATCTGCGAGCTCCTGGGCGTGCCGTTCCTGGAGCGGGACGCCTTCCGCACCTGGACCGACATCCTGATGGCGGGCGCGCCGACGCCGGAGACCGGGGAAGCCCGGACGGCCATGGCCGGCTATCTCGACGCCCTGGTGAAGACGAAGCGCACCCGGCCAGGCGACGATCTGCTGACCGATCTGATCGCGGTCAGCGACGAGGACGGCGACCGGCTCAGCCAGGAGGAACTCCTGGGAATGGCTCAGCTGTTGCTGATCGCGGGCTACGAGACCACCGCCAACCTCATCTCCAACGGCGTCCTGGCGCTGCTGACCCATCCGGACCAACTCGCCGCGCTGCGCGCCGATCTGTCCCTGATCGACGGCGCGGTGGAGGAGATGCTGCGCTACGACGGGCCGCTGGAGACATCCACCTTCCGCTTCACCATGGAACCGACCGAGATCGCGGGCACGGTGATCCCCGGTGGCGGCGAGGTGGTGCTCCCGGTGATCGCCGACTCGGGACGCGACCCGCTCCGGTTCGACGATCCCGGCCGCTTCGACATCACCCGCGACGCCAGGGGCCATGTCGCCTTCGGCCATGGCATCCACTTCTGCCTCGGCGCCCCGCTCGCCCGGCTGGAGGCCCGGATCGCGGTGCGCACCCTCCTGGAACGCTGTCCGGAACTGGAGCTGGACGCCCACCCGGCGGACCTGTCCTGGCGATTGGGCGCCCTGCTCCGTGGGCCGCGGAGTCTGCCGGTCCGCTGGTCGTAACGGTCGGAGCGGGCCGGTCGGCTCCGCACGGAAGAACGCCGGTGGCCGTACCCGATCGCGTCGGGCACGGCCACCGGCGTCTGTGCCTGGTGCCGGGCGGACTACTTGGTGAAGCCGATGTGCTCGTAGACCACGTCGGTCATGCCGAGGGCGCCCATGTTGACGAGGTTCTTCTTGATCGCCGCGATGTCGGGACGCTGGTAGAGCGGCAGGACGCCGGCAAGCTGCCATGCCTCGGCGTCGGCCTGGTTGGTCTGCTTGAGCGCGCCGGCCGGGTCATCGGCGTTGGAGCTGGCCGCGTTCAGCAGATCGTCCAGCTTCTTGCTGCCGACGTGGGCGTCGTTGTTGCCGCCCTTGACGGTGTAGATGTTGGTGGAGCCGCTGGCGGGGAACGGCGTGCCGAGCAGGGTGTAGGGCGAGACGTCGAAGTCGCCCGGGGTGATGTACTTGTCGAAGAAGTCGTTGGCCGGCACCGTCTGGACCTGCAGCTTGACGCCGACCTGCTGGTACATCTGCGTCAGCATCGAGCCTTCGTTGGTGGCCGCCGGGGTGGCTGAAGGGATGACGAACCGCAGCGACAGCTCCTTGCCGTCCTTCTTACGGGTCTTGCCGCTGAGCTTCCAGCCCGCCTCGTCGAGCAGCTTTCCGGCGGCCTGCGGGTCGTACTTGCCGAGCTTGCCGGAGTTGTCCTGGTAACCCTTCTGGTTGGAGATCAGAAGGTGGTTGTTCATGGCGGAGGGCTTCCAGCCCAGGCCCTTGAGGTCCGACTTGGCGATCGTCTCGCGGTCGGTGGCCATGAAGAGCGCATGGCGGACCTTCGGGTCCTTCAGCTTGGCGCTCGTCCCGTTGAAGGTGAGCTGACGGTAGTTGGGGCCGCCCGCTTCCCGGATCTCACCGGCCGCCACCTTGGATGCCTGCTTGAAGGCGGAGGAGTCGCCGCCGACGTCGAAGTAGTCGACCTCACCGTTGGCGAAGGCGCCGGGCATCGAGCTGGTGTCCATCGCATGGAAGACGATCTTGTCCAGCTTGGGCTTGTCGCCCCACCACTTCGGGTCGGCCACGACGGTCACGGTCTTGGCGGACTTGTCGATGCTGCCGAGCTTGAAGGCGTTGCCGGTGACCGGGATCTTGTTGACGTAGGCGGTGTTGAATGCCTTCGGGTCGGAGACGTACTTCGCCGGGTACAGCGGCTGGTTGGCCGCCGCGTTGAACATGCCCTTCCAGTCCGCGAACGGCTTGGCGAAGGTCATGACGGCCTCGTAGTCGTCCTTGCCCTTCTTGACGTCCTCGACCTGGTCGAAGCCGACGCTGGAGGCCACCTTGAACGCCTTGTCGTGGCCGTCCAGGGCCTTGGTGTTGGCCTCGATGTCCTTCCAGGTGATCGGCGTGCCGTCGGACCACTTGGCCTTGGGGTTCAGATGCCAGGTGACGACCTGCTTGCCCTTGACCGTCGCCGACGAGGCGTCCAGCAGGAACGCCTTGTTGGGCGTCTGCACACCATGGGCGTCCGAGCGCCACAGGTTCGGCATGAGGGACTTCATCACCTCGGTGGGGCCAGCCTGCAGGCCGTCGACCTCCGAGATGTTCCACTGGGTGGCAAAGGTGGTGATGGCCCAGTTCATCGTCCCGCCCTGCTTGAGCTTCGCGGGGTCCGTGGCCTTGATGTTGACGGCGGACGAGCCCAGGGGAGCCTTCTGCTGCGCGTCGTCGTCGCTGTCCGAGCCGCCGCAGGCGGTCAGTGCCAGCGAGGACACGGCGAGGGTCGCGACGAGGGCGACGGGATATCGGGAGACCTTCACGGATGCCTCTTCCTGAGCTGTGGGGAACGTACGTGCTACGGATGTGCGGGTGCGGAGCAGATCACGGGCGGATCAGTCCGCTGCGGGCGGGACGACGTCGAGCGGCCTCGCGTAGTGGCAGGCCGCCGCGTGGTCGGGGGCGAGGACGGACGTCGCGGGGTCCTCGTCCCGGCAGCGCGCCTGCTCGCTGTCGGTGAGTCCGGCGTACTTCGGGCAGCGGCCCGCGAACCGGCAGCCGGACGGCACGTCCGCCGGGCTGGGCAGATCGCCGCTGAGCAGGATCCGGGTGCGCTCCCGCTCCTTCCGCGGGTCGGGCAGCGGAACCGCGGACAGCAGCGCCTGGGTGTACGGATGGGAGGGCGCGGCGAACACGTCGTCGGCCGCGCCGAGTTCCACGATCCGGCCGAGGTACATGACCGCGATGCGGTCGGCGATGTGCCGTACGACGGACAGGTCGTGGGCGACGAAGAGGTAGCTGAGGCCGAGACGGGTCTTCAGCTCGTCGAGGAGATTGAGCACACCCGCCTGGATGGACACGTCCAGGGCGGACACCGGCTCGTCGAGGATGACGAGCCGGGGCTCCAGGGCGAGGGCGCGGGCGATGGAGATGCGCTGGCGCTGGCCGCCGGAGAACTCCTGCGGGTAGCGGTCGGCGTGCTCGGCCTCCAGGCCGACCATGTCGAGGAGTTCGGGGATGCGGGCGGCGATACGGGCCTTGTCCCAGCCGTGGGTCTTCATCGGTTCGGCGAGGATGTCGCCGACCGGCATCCGGGCGTCGAGCGCCGCCATGGGGTCCTGGAAGACGATCTGCATGTCGCGGCGGAGCCCCTTGCGGTCCGCCCTGCTGAGGCCGCGGATGTCCTTGCCGAAGACGGTGACGGTGCCGGCCTGGCCGCTGGGCAGGTCGAGGATCTCCAGCAGGGTGGTGGTCTTGCCGCAGCCGGACTCGCCGACCAGGCCCAGCGTCTCGCCCTCGCGGATGTCCAGGCTGATGCCGTCCACGGCGCGCACGGTGCCGACGGTGCGCTTGATGACCGCGCCCTTGGTGAGCGGGAAGTGCTTGACGAGTCCGTCGAGCGCGAGCACCGTGGGGCGCTCCTCGCGCGGCAGCCGCTCGATCGGCGCGGATTCCGGCAGGACCGGCACGGGGAAGACGGCGTCGCGGTCGAGACCGGCGC
The DNA here is from genome assembly GCF_019933235.1 of Streptomyces angustmyceticus. Taxonomy (NCBI): domain Bacteria; kingdom Bacillati; phylum Actinomycetota; class Actinomycetes; order Kitasatosporales; family Streptomycetaceae; genus Streptomyces; species Streptomyces angustmyceticus. The sequence continues at coordinate 142,886 of NZ_CP082945.1, forward strand.
CGATCTCGTGCGCGCGGTGGCAGGCGGTGGGGTGCTGGGCGCCCTCGGCGACCGTCAGTTCCGGTTCCGTGGTGCGGCACTGGTCGACGGCGATGGGGCAGCGGGGGGCGAAGGGACAGCCGGGGGGCAGGGCGACCATCTTGGGCGGGTTGCCGTCGATGGGGGTCAGGGCGCGGCGCTCGGTGCCCTCCGCCCGCGCCTCGTCCAGCCGCGGGATCGAGCCGAGGAGACCGATGGTGTACGGCATCCGCGGCCCGTAGTAGACCTCGTCCACCGGGCCGGCCTCGACCGGCTTGCCGGCGTACATGACCTGCACCCGGTCGGCGAAGCCGGCGATCACTCCGAGGTCATGGGTGATCATGACGATGGCGGCGCCGGTGACCTCCTGGGCGGTCTTGAGGACGTCCAGGACCTGGGCCTGGATGGTCACGTCGAGGGCCGTGGTGGGCTCGTCGGCGATGATGACCTTGGGGTCGTTGGCGATGGCCATGGCGATCATCGCGCGCTGGCGCATCCCGCCGGAGAACTCGTGGGGGAACGCGTCCACCCGGCGCTTGGAGTCCGGGATGCCGACCACGTCGAGCAGGTCGATGGCCCGTTTGCGGGCGACCTTCTTGTCGAGCGACTGGTGGACCTGGAGGGCCTCGATGATCTGGTCGCCGACGGAGTAGACGGGGGTCAGCGCGGACAGCGGGTCCTGGAAGACCATGCCGATGTCCTTGCCGCGGATCTTCGACAGCGCGGCGTCGCCGAGGCCGAGCAGTTCGCGTCCGGCGAGCTTGACGGAGCCGGTGACCTGGGCGGTATCGGGCAGCAGGCCGAGTACGGCCATGGAGGAGACGGACTTGCCGGAGCCGGACTCGCCGACGATGCCGAGCACCTCGCCGGGCCGCACGGCGTAGGAGACGCCGCGTACGGCCCGCACCTCACCGGCTTCGCTCGGGAAGGAGACGGTCAGGTCGCTGACGTCGAGGACGGGCTGCGCCGTGTCGAGGGCCTCGGTGGGCTGGGACGGCCTGGTCTCGGTCACCGTCGGGGTCCTTCCTGGGGCGCGCGGTGCGTGGGGAGCTGGTGCGGGGTGTGGGGGGCGCGGTTCATGAGGCGGCGCCCTGGCTGCCGGCGGGGGTGCCGGGCTCGGTGGGCCGGGTGCCGGAGGCCGTCGCCTGGGCCGGAAGCGCGGCCGCGGCCCGCTGCTTCGGCTGCTTCTTCTTGCGGGGCGAACGTGCCTTGGCGCCGGACGCGTTGGGGTCGAGGGCGTCGCGCAGGCCGTCGCCGATGAAGGAGATGGAGACGCCGATCAGCACCAGGCAGCCGGCCGGGAAGAAGAACAGCCACGGGTAGGTGGAGGCGTTGGTGGTGTTGTCGGCGATGACCGTGCCGAGGGAGACGTCGGGTGCCTGCACACCGAATCCGAAGTACGACAGGCCGCTCTCGCCGATGACCGCCGCGCCGACCTGGATGACGGTGTCGATGATCAGCATCGAGGCCATGCTCGGCAGGATGTGCCGGAAGATGATGACGGGCGCGGGGACGCCCATGTACTTGGCGGCCTTGACGAACTCGCGGTCCTTGAGCGTGAAGGTCATGGAGCGTACGACCCGGCCGGTGATCATCCAGCTGAAGGCACCGAGCAGAATGACGAAGACCAGCCAGGTGGCGCCGCGGAAGGCGGGCGACAGCACGGCGATGATCAGGAACGAGGGCATCACCAGCAGCAGGTCGACCAGCCACATCAGCACCCGGTCGGTCCAGCCGCCGAAGTACGCGGCGAAGGCCCCGACGGTGGCGGCCAGGAAGGTGGAGATGACACCGACGAGGAGGCCGATGATCAGCGACTTCTGCAGGCCGCGCATGGTGAGCGCGAAGAGGTCGACGCCACCTTGGGTGGTGCCCCACCAGTGGTCGCCGGAGGGGCTGGAGAGGAAGTTCATGAAGTCGTGCTGCTGGTAGTCCCACTTGGTGAGGAACGGGCCGCCGTAGGCGCCGAGGAACAGCAGGACGAGAAGGAACAGGCCGAACAACGCCAGTCGGTTACGGGCGAAGCGGCGGACCGTCAGCCGCAGCCGTGAGGTACGGGCCTTGGCGGAACGGCCGGGGGTTTCACCGGGTGGGACGGGGCCGGGGGCCGGTTCGGTGGCGGGGGGCAGCTGGACGCTCATCGCGCGCTCTCCTGAGGTGCGGTAGGGGCGGGGGCCGGTCGGCGACGGGGGTGTCCCCCAGCGGTAGCCGGGGCGGGGGTACCTCCCAGCGGTGGCTGGGAGGTCAGCGGACCCGTACGCGCGGATCGAGCGCCGCGTACAACAAATCGGACAGCACGCCGGCGATCAGGACCAGGACGGCCGAGAACAGCCCGACGGTGGCGACGGAGTTGACGTCCTGCTTGTTGATCGAGTCGACGAGGAGTTCGCCCATGCCGTGCCAGCCGAAGGTCTTCTCGGTGAAGGTCGCCCCGGTGAAGAGCAGCACGATGTTGTAGACCAGCAGCGGCACGACGGGCAGGATCGCCGTCCGCAGTCCGTGTTTGACCAGCGCCTTTCGCCGGCGCAGCCCCTTGGCCCTGGCGGTGCGCAGGAAGTCGCTGCCGAGCACGTCGAGCATGGTGGAGCGCTGGTAGCGGCTGTAGAGCGCGACCTGGAGGATGATCAGGGTCAGCGCCGGGAGCAGCATGTGCTGGGCGCGGTTGACGAGGGCGTCGAAGTTCCACTGTCCCGCGTACTGCGCGTCGTACTCGCCGAGCACCTTGATGGTCTGCGTTCCGTCGTTCAGCGCGGTGGCGCCGATCTTCAGCGCGACACCGATGACGAAGACCGGCATCGCCAGCACGAAGAACGAGGCGAGGGTGGTGACCCGGTCGAAGAGGCGGTACTGCCGAATGGCTCCCAGCGCGCCGAGCGCGACACCGCCGGCGGAGCCGACGAGGGTGGCGATCAGCAGCAGCCGGGTGGAGACGCCCACCCGGCGGCCGAAGTCGTCGTTGACGTCGTCGCCTTCGATGGTCTTGCCGAGGTCGCCGTGCACGACGCCCTCCGCCCAGTGTCCGAACCGGGTCAGGATCGGCGTGTCCGGGTTCATGTTGTATTCGTCGAGCGTCTTGGTGATCGACGACGCGGGCAACGGCGGATTCCGGCCCTCGAACTTGGCTCGGGGGTTGAGACTGAGCCCGGCGAGAAAATAGGTGAGGGACGCGGCGACGACCACCAGGACCAAGTAGTTCGCCAGCCTGCGCACCAAATAGCGGCCCATGCTGAATGTCTCTCCCTCGTGCGCACCGAATCAGCCATGTGCAGCCGAAGTGGGGGTCGGTACGGATCGAGCACATCCTTCATGTATTCAACACGTTTGTCGATAACGAGATGTTCACGGAGCGGTAACGCCAACTCCCCTGTTGACCAAGGGCATTACCGCCACATCCCGCAGATTCGATGGCCGTTGCGGATCTACGGTATTGAATCCCAGGCTCGCACCGCTCCTCCGCGTAGCGAAACCCGTTATCCGGACACCCTGCGAACGTGACCTGCGAGGAGGGCAGTTGACGAAGACTTTACGGCAGACGGAGTATCAGACGCCCTGGTGAGGGCCTGACTTGCCACACCGGAGCCACCACGCGCGCACGTGGACCGGTCCGAGTCGGTGGCCGCCCCGCCTCCTCCACCTCCCCGCGAGGGAGGCGGGGGCCACGAAGTGCCGTTCGGGGGACCTGCGGGTGTCGGTGACAGGGCTCCGGGGTCACGGCTCGTACGTTCGGTCGGCATGACCTACGTATCGGGGGACCCCGCGCCCGGCCCCACCCGCCGCACCACCCTGGCCGGCCTCGTCGGCGGGGCGGGGGCCGTGCTCGCCGCCGGATGCAGCGCGCCGGGCCCCTCGCCCGCTCCCACCCGCACGGCCGGGGCCCCCGCTCCGGCGGACGGTGCCACGCCGGGCGCGATGACGCTCTTCAAGGACCCCGGCTTCAACTTCAACGGGCTGCTCGCCCTGGGCGCGTCCGGGTACGGCGCCGCAGAGGTGGGCGAGGTGCTCACCGCCGTGAACACCATCAACAAGGCCGGCCTCTCCGCGCAGACCTTCACCAAGGCCTTCCGGAACCTCGGCGACCAGCTGCGTCAGCCGCCCCGGAGCGGCAGGCCCGGGACGCAGACCACGCGCTTCCGGGCCCTGCGGGCGGCGCAGTACTACGGCCAGGCCCTGTTCTTCGTCCTCGGCTCCGACCACCCCGGCAGCGAGGAGCAGCTGTACCGGGCGGGACGCGAGTCCTGGGACGCGTTCTGCGAGCGGTGCGACCCGGCCCCCCTGACGGCACACGTCCCGTACGGGAGGACGCCGCTGCCCGTGTGGTTCTTCCGCCCTGACACCTCCCACGAGCCACGCCCCACGGTGATCCTGACGAACGGCAGCGACGGCCAGGACGTCGACATGTGGACCTACGGGGTCGCGGCCTTCGAGCACCGGATCGCCGCCCTGGTGGCGATGCCCGGCGTGCTCCAGCCCTGGCTGGGCTTCCCCCCGGAGATCCGGGAGATCCTCACCCCGAGCAAGGAGAAGACCAACGCCGTCTGGAACAAGGAGGTCGTCCCCGAGCTGCCGCCGTCCGCCGCCGCGACCCTCAAGAAGCGCTTCGAACCCTTCTCCGTTCCCGCGATGCTCGCGGCCCGCCGGGGCAAGATGTTCACCGACTTCTACACCCCCGCCACCCTCATCAGGTCGCTGGACATCACCGACGTGGTGCGCCGCATCACGATGCCCACCCTGATCCTCGACTACGAGGACGAACAGTTCTACCCAGGACAACCACGCCAGATGTTCGACAAGCTGACCGCACCCAAGGACTACATGAAACTCACCGCGGCCACCGGCGCACAACTGCACTGCTCCCCTATGGCCCCCCAGCAGCACTGCGAGGTCGTCTTCGACTGGCTGCAGGAGAAGCTGCCGGGCAGCTGATTCGCGCGGGCCTCGTCGTCATGGCGCCCCAGCTGCCCGATTGGGCCGGGGTGGGCAGGCGCGCGGCGGCGAGGGTTGCTGCCCCGTCGCCTCAGCCCGCCACACGTCGATGAGTGGTTGCCCCCGCGAGCACAGCGCGGCCCCGACTCCGGGCGTCCGGTCGGGGCCGCGCTGTTGAGGTGTCAGTTGTCCGTTCCGTCACCGGGGACGGCGTCGGCGGGGCTGGTGTGCCAGTTGGTGACGATGGGCCTGTCGACGGTGACGGAGCCCGTGGAGACGCTCGCCGGGTTCGGGTCGGACGAGCCGATCGCCGCGATGAGGAAAGTGAACTCGACGCCGCCGTTGGTCTTGGTGGTCTTGGGGTTGATGCCGGCATAGGCGGTCTTGGAGCCGCTGAGTGTGACCGCCGGGCCGACCGCCTGCTCGGCGGGGTGCGCCTCGATGCCGTTGGATCCGAAGGAGATGGAGGGCAGCCCGCTGGGGATCGTGCAGGTGATGCCGGGCTTGGCGCGGGCAGAAAGCAGGATGTAGCCGCCCGCCTGCGACTCGGAGCGCGCCGAGAACTTCAGGTCGTTGGCCCCGCAGGACTGTCCGTGGCCCTTCTGGTCTCCGGGCTGGCCCGACTTGGAGCCCGACGAGGACGAACCGTCCTTCGCCGACGTGCCCCCATTCGCGGACGAGCCGGCCTCCTTGCCGCTGCCGGAGCCCTCCTGGGACGCACCGCTCGACGACTCCGGGGTGGCCTTGGCGGACGCCGCGGAGTCGTCGGACGCGGCCGACCCGCTACCGCCATTCGTGCCGCAGGCGGTGACAGTCGCCGCGAGCGCTACACCGGCAGCCGCGGTGAGCGCGGCACGTCGTATACGGGCGGTGTAGGTGCGGTTCACAGATACTCCTCGTTGCGTTCAGGGAGAGAGGGGCCAGGCTGAAGGCTCTTCGGCCCCTCGCCGAAGGTCACTATTCTTCCTCACGCCACTGGCGAACCTACACGCGGGTAAACCACGAACAGGCAGATGGGGCGGAGGGGTTGGCCCCGGCAACATGTGAGGGCCTGGCCCAGCCGTGCGAGTCCGGTTCCGGCCGAAGCCACGGTTCTTGCATGACGTACACCCGGTAGGGCACGGCGGTTCCGTCCTCGGTGGTTGGTTCGGTCGGATGTGCCGGTGTGGGTGAACCCGGCTTTGGCGAGGACTCGGCCGGAGGCCGGGTTGGCGGGGTGGTGCGTGGCCTCCAGGTGGTCCAGGCCGGCAGGGCGAATCGGGTGGGCTATCTCGGGCTGATCGTGACCCGGTAGGTGGCTCCGGCCCTGCCGTGGGTGGTCACGGTGACGGACTGGCCGTAGTGGTCCCAACTGGCCTTGTTGCCTTGGATGTCGATGCGGTAGCCGCCTGGGTACGTGTCCCGGGGCACGGTGATCCGGGTGGGCCCCACCGCGGTGTCGCGGGTGCGGAAAGTGAGCGTGTAGGTGCGGGTAGCCGGGTCGTACGCGAACGTGAGCGGGTCGCCCGCGACGGCCTGCGCATATGGCTGGACGAGCAGTTGGGCGTTGGGCTTCGCGGTGCCCGTCTGGTCGAGGAAGCAGTAGCCGCCGCCCCGGCACCACTGCCACCACGTCCAGCCGCTGGCGAAGCGGTCCAGGGAGGCCGTCATGTCGGTGACGAACTGGCTCGCGTGCGGAACGTAGGGGTTGCCGCCCCACTCCCCCACGATCACCGGCATGCGGTGACGGGTCGGGTAGTCGCTGATCGCGGCCTCGTAGGAGGGGATGAAGGGGCCGTTGGGGTCGTAGTCGGCGCCGGTTTCCATCGCGGTCTCGTAGAAGTGCGGCGCGTAGCCGGCGTGCGGGTCGTCGATGTGGCCCATCCGGGTCGGGACGCCGACACCGACGATGACGGTCGGTTCGACGAATACCCACGACTTGCGGTCGACCAGGCGGATCGCCCGGGCCAGGCGGTTCCACAGCTCGGTGAGTTCGGTGGCCTCGAAGCGGGCCGCGGCGGCGGGGAGGTCTTCACCTTCGAGGAACTTCGCGAACGGCTCATTCATCAGGTCGTAGCCGAGCAGCGCCGGGTGCCTGCCCAGGGCGGAGGCGACCGTCATCCACATGCGAGCGTGCGCGGCGCGGAAGTCGGCGTCCTTGTACAGGTGGTCGAAGGCGGTCTGTACGGACGGCTCGAAGTACTCGGAGAACCAGTCGTCGGGTATCGGCCAGAACGGTAACCCCTCGTCGCGGGTGGCCCAGTCGGGGACGCCGCGGGAGCCGAAGTGCGGGCCGTATACGTCCTGGTGGGCGTCGAGGATGACCTTGATGTGGTAGCGGTTGGCCCAGTCGAGGATGCGGCGCATCTTGGTGAGGTAGCCGCGGTCGTAGTGGCCGGGGGTGGGTTCGAGGTCGTCCCAGAAGAACGCGAGGCGCGCGAGGTTGAAGCCCCGGGCGGCCATATCCTTCAGGTCGTACTCGTGGATGTCGGCGAAGGCGTTGGCGCCTCGGCTGTTCTTGTCGGCGAGGTTGAAGCCGCGCCACTGGAGCGCGCGGCCTTGGCCGTCGGTGATGAAGGTGCGGTCACCGACCGTGACCCGGTCGGGGACACGGACGGGCGCGCGGTCGGGGTGGGCCTGGGCCTGCGCGGGGAGGACACCGAGCAGGAGGGCGACCGCGGCGATCACGGTGAGGGCGGCGAGGGCGACGCGGGAGGTCGAGCGCATGCAGGAGCCCCTTTCGAGGAGGGCTGCTTGGGCGTCGTACTGCTGGCCGGCCGGATGCTACTGGCGGGTGGGTGAAGTTCCCAGAAATGCACGGGAGTTGGCGGGAGTTGGCGGGCGTTCGCGGGCTTGGATCCACCATGCGCCGGAGCTTACGAGCGCAACCCGCGACGGTGGATGAGATCCGGAAACCCGTACCTGCCAGACGATCCACGCCCCAGACTGCGCCTTACCGAGCAGCCCCGGCGTCAGGCCGTCCGGATCCGGTCCCGCACCTCGGGCCGCACCTCGAACCCGGCCGCCTTGTACGTGGCGACGCCGCCGACATTGGAGCTCGGCGTGCACACACGTGAGCTCGACGAGCCCATCTCCCGCAGCGCGGCCGCCCCGGCCACGGTGATCGCCCGGCCGTAGCCGCGACCACGGTGATCCTTGTGGACGCCCATCGGCTCGACCAGCCCCGGCTTCCCCGGGCCGGCCGACCACACCGTCACCACCGCCGCCACGCTGCCCTGGTCGTCATAGGCGCCCAGGCAGCGGGCGTCGGCGTAGAACGGCCCCGCCGACAACGCATGCCCGTACTCGCGCGTAGGCCGCGAGGTGTTGAACGCCGACCGCAGGACGTCGGCGAAGTCCTGCGCCTGCTCCGGGCCGATCGATTTGATCCGCACGCCGGGGTCCTCCACCGGCTCGGTGAGGTCGCGGAAGAGAGGCGTCCACGGCTCGTCGACGCCCCAGCCCTCCTTGCTCAGCAGGTCGTGGAGCAGCAGGCCCGGGGGGACCTCGATGGACACCGTTCCCTCCGGCAGCACACCGCGCTCAGGCAGTGAGAAGTCCTCGACCAGCCGCCGCGCCAAGTCCTCATCCCGGAAGGCGTCCGGAGCGACCGCCATCCGCACCAGCGTCGGCGAGTCGAGCATCCCGACCGCGAGTATCCTCCCGTCCCGGCTCCAGGTCCGGACCACCGCGGCCGTCTCGGCCGTTCCGAACCGGTAGTTCCAGCCGATGTCCCCGGAATGCAACTGCATCGGCGCTTCGTCGTACTGCCACGCCCGCAGCGCGGCCATGGCCTCGCGTACCCCGTCGACAGTCGGCGTACTCAGCACAATCGTCATAGCCGGGATCAGACACTCCGTTCCGAAGGTCCACAACCGATTAACCGGGCCGATCCGGCTCAGGCTCACCCGCCTGCGAACGCAGCCGTCCGCGTTCGGTTCAGTGCCCCGGCAGGACATATGTCATCACCAGGTGATGACGCATGGCTCTGCAAGGTCGGCTGCCGGTCCTCGTAGGCTCCCCAGCATGTTCACATCTCACAAAGTCGGACGGGACGACTCCTGGGAAGGCGTCGTCATCGACAAGTCGCGGGGCATGCTCGACGGCTCGAACATGTACCACTTCGTCGAGGTCCGCCGTGCCGACGGCGAATCCATGAAAGTCCGGATCAGCCGCCGGCTCTGGAAGTCGATCGAGGTCAACGACCGGGTCGTCAAGCGGCCGGGAGCCGACCCGGTCAAGGAGTAGCCGTCCAGGAGCCCGGAGGTGAGGGAAGCCGCTACTGCCATTCCGGGGCCGCCGCACGTACCGGCCGGCTGAGCAGCTGAGCACCGCCCACGTACGCTCGCTGAGCTGCATGGCGGAGGTGGCGTCGGGACATGGCCATCGTCGCCCGCCTGCACATCACGTTCGGCCTGGTGGTGACCCCCGGTCTCGGTGCGCGCCACCACGGGAACGCCGGGCCGTCCCCCTGCCTGCATCTGGTGCATGTGCCGGACGAGCGGGGCTGAGCGACGGTCGGCCCGCGGGTCGGCCGCGCAAAAAAGGGGCCCTTCCCCGTACGAGGAAGGGCCCCTTGGCGGAGCGCCCGGCAGGCCTTGCACCTGCATCTCCCACCGGCTGGTGGACGTCTTTCCTTGGACCACAGACGCGCGGTTCCGGCCCGAGGACCGAAGTTGCATCATGATCATACTGCATTGGCCGACCGGCAGCGAAATCCGCCGGCGGGCCGCACAGACCAGGTCACAGGTCTGCTGGTGATGACTGATCGGCCATCATCAGCAGAGGGTGTACACCGAACCCACCAGGACCACTTCGGCCGCCTTCAAGGCCGGCATGGAGATCCTGGTGGGCCGCATCCGGCGCCTCGCTGCCGGCGGCTGGCTTCGCGTCGACGAGGAACTCGCGGCCCGGATCATCCACGGCGCGCGGCGCGGTGCTCACCTGGCTCTCCCTGCCCCAAGACCGGCGCGATCCGGCCCTGTTCACCGCGCTTCGGGAGTGCATGGTCGCCGCTGTCACCCACCAGCAGCCGGCCGTGCAGGACCCGGGTCCGGCCGGCTCCGCCCGTGCCCTGCGCGCCGCGCTGCCCGACCAGACGAACCTCAGCACCGCCGAGCAGCATCTGCTGCGGGAGTGGCTGAACCGTCTCGCCGCCGACGGCTGACGGCTGAGGGCTGGTGGTCGACGGCTGGTGGCCGACGGTTCGTACGTTCTCACCCGGACGAGACAGCCGTGGAGTTCAGACGTCCGCCGAGCCCACACGACTGAGGTGCGGCGCCGGCACCGGAAGGTCCGCATGCCGTTCCGCATGCCGTTCCGACGGAGAGAGCCGAGGCCACTGCCCTGACTCCGATGAACTACGTTGATCATGCACGGACCGGCGCCGGGGCGTCGCGCATGCAGGATGAAGCTGCCTGTCGGCAAGGGCAGTTCCGCGGCCTCCACCCGGCCGGCGCGCCTCAGGCGGCACCGGTGGGGGAAGGCGCCGGCAACGACGTCACCAGAATCGGAGAACAGCAATGCGGTACGAGCCGTCCGCGCAGCCCGACACGTCCGGTACGCCCTCCCTCGCGAGGCCGACCTCGCGTCGCCGGCTGCTGGGGGTGTCCGGTGCGGCCCTCCTCACGGCGGCGTGCGGTCCCAAGGGGGGTGAGCAGGCGGGTGACGAGGGCGGTGTGCAGCCGCGCGCGAAGAGCGGCGGTGCGCCCGCCGGCGAGGCGCCGGACGGGGCGCTCGGGGTGAACTTCAACGAAGACCCCTCCGACATGAGTTTCCCCCAGGTGCGGGCCCTTTCGGCGAAGTGGGTGCGCGGCTTCGTCCCGATGACGGACGACCTCGACACGCACGCCCCGGGCCGGCAGCGGTCCATCGCCAGGCTGCTCGACGCGGGCGGGAGCGGCTTCAGGACGATTCTCTCCCTGAAGTTCCCCTTCCTGACTCTCGGGCGGTCGCTGCCCACGGTGGGCAGCAAGGAGATGGCAGCGCAACTGAAGCGCGTGGACCGGGTGCTGGACGCGGTCATGGGGAAGACGGACATCCTCACCATCGGCAACGAGCCCTTCCTCGAAACCCTCGACGACGAGCGCGACGCGCGCCTCAACGTGTTCTACGAGCACGTCGCCGAACACGTCATCGGCTACCGCAACAAGCACTTCCCGCACGGCTGCGGGACCCGCCTGTACATGGGAGCCCTCAACCGCCTCGACCAGAAGGTCGGGCGCACACCGGCCACCGAGCGGTGGGTGGCCTTCGTCAACCGGAAGCCGGAGCTCGAGGGCCTCGACATCCATCCGCACGTCGACTCCCTGCAGGCGGCGGGCAGGTACGTCCAGTACGTCGTGTCCCGGCTGGACAAGGGCAAGAAGTTCCTCGCCACGGAGTTCTCCCTGGTGCAGCACTGGGAGGACCACATGGGCGACAAGGTCCCGGCGGCCTACGCCGAGAAGTACCAGGTGCCCCCGGACACCCGCGTGTGGCAGGTGATCGGCAACGCGATCGAGAAGCCCTTCCCCCAGGAGAGGTGGGACGACTTCCTCGCGATGAGTCCGTGGTTCGCCTCGCACAAGGACTATCTGACACAGCAGATGCGGATGTTCCGGGAGACCGGGAAGCTCGCGGTGGCCACCTACGGGGTGACGCAGATCGAATCCATGCAGACGGGCTGGGGCGCTCACAAGAAGCCGTGGATCCTCAACCCCCTGTACGCCAACCGCACGGTCCGGAAGGAGAACGGCAGGGTCGGGCGGACCACGGTCTGGTTCGACTCGTTCCGTGCCCTGCAGGGTTCCTGAGCGGCTCAGCAGCGGCTCGCCGGCGCTGCTCCCGTTCGCGCCCCCGCGCGGGCGCGTGCGGGGCAGTGCCGCCCAGCCGGTGGAATTCCGCGTCTTGGGGGAGTGACGTCTAGAGCAGTCCGTCGACCAGCTCGTCATACAGGCGGCCGGCCGTGGGAGAGTCGTGCAGGCGCCGCAGTTCCGCCCGGGAGATCTGCTTGCGGAAGGCGCCCTCGTAGGCGGCGTCGCCGGCGTTGTGCATCAGATCGGTGATCCAGGCCGCGTAGGCCTGGTAGTTCCAGATGTGGCGCAGGCAGGTGTCGGAGTAGCCGTCGAGCAGGCTCGCGTCGCCTTCCCTGACCTTCGCGATGATCGCGCGGGCGAACACCTCGGTGTCGTAGAGGGCGAGGTGGATGCCCTTGGCGCTCATCGGCGGGACGATGTGGGCCGAGTCGCCAAACAGGTAGAGGCGGCCGTGGCTCATCGGGCTGTACACCACGGACCGCAGGGGCACGATCCGCTTGTCGACGATGCGGCCGGTGGGCACGTCGGCGCCGAAGCGGGCCCGCAGTTCGCTCCAGACGCGCTCGTCCGGCCACTGCGCGGGAGTGTCGCCGGCCGGGCACTGGAGATAGAGGCGGCTGGCGTCCGCGCCGCGGGGGTAGCGTGCGGCCAGGCCACGGTCGTGGAGCGCCATACCGAAGGGGTCGGCCGGCACCTCGGCCATGACGCTGAGCCAGGAGTACTTGTACTCGTGGGAGTGGAGCGTGAGTGCGCCGGCGGGGACAGAGGCCCGGCTGACGCCGTGGAACCCGTCGCAGCCGGCGACGTAGTCGCAGGTGAGGGTGGTGGACGAGCCGTCGGGATGGCGGTAGTGGACCGTGGGGCGTTCGCCGTCGATGTCTTCCAGGCCGACGTCGAGGGCTTGGAAGCGCAGGTCGCCGCCGGCCTCCAGGAAGGCGTCGGTGAGGTTGCGGACCAGGGTCTGCTGAGGGATGAAGACCGCGTCGGTGTCGTCGTCCCCGAACCTGGTGGGGTACATGACCCCGTCGATCCAGGTGCCGCCGCTGATCTTCTTCGGGGAGGAGCCGTCCTTCACGACGTCCGCAAGCCCCCACTCACGGAACATCCGTACGCCGCGGCTGTCGACGGTGCCCGCACGCTGTCGCTTCTCGACGTATGCGCGGCTGTGCTTCCCCACGATGACGCAGCCGATGCCGCTGCGCAGGAGGAAGTTGCCGAGCGTGAGCCCGGCCACTCCGGCGCCGACGATGACGACGGTGGTGGTGTTCTCCGCTGTCTCAACCATGTGCGGGGTGGGCCTTTCGGCGAGAGGGACGACCGGCCGTGCCCCGCATGCTCGAACCCCGGCGGTGTCCACGTGACGCGGTGCGCAGGAGCGACCCAGGTTCCCCGCTCGGTCGTGGTGGCCACGGCCCCGGCGGCCGCGTACACCAACTGGCCCTCGGAGTGGGAGTGCGCTTCGAGCTGGAAGCCGTGCGAGATCCAGGCTCCGCCGTGCGGCGCGGTCGCCGGCGGCAGAGAGGATAACGGCCCGGATCGGCGGGTTTTGGGCATGGGGCGTCAACTTACCGGTACCCCTGGCCCAGAGCGCAGGTCCAGATCACGGGGTGCGGGGCGCCGGCACCGTCGTATGGATCGCCGTCGTAGGCCCAGCCTCCGGCTCTTGCCTGGTCGTTGACGGCCTCGGCGCCGGCCGGGCCGTCGGGGGCGAGGCCGGGGAGGGCGCGAAGCGGGCCGGAGCCCGGCCAGATCTGAGCCTGGTCGATGGGGGTGATCGGCGGGATGCCGTACGGGAACATCGCGGTGCCGACGGCCACGCCGCTGCTGGGGCTGATGTCGTTGAGCCAGCCCTTGCCCTCGTGAGCGGGGAGCCCTGGTATCTGGACGCCGTCCTTGGTGTAGGGGGCGTCCCAGTAGGTCTCGGCGGCCAGGTCCTGGTGGCTGGATGTGCGTTCACCGACGACGCGTCCGTGGTTGTCGATGGCGGACGGATACCAGTCCGTGTCGGTGTTGATCTCCACGGGCCTCAGGTCCCGTCCCGGGCCCGTGGTGCCACCGGGCCAGACCAGCCCGACGCTGCCGCTCACCTCGCTCACGCCGTCCGAGTACCAGGAGTAACCGAGCACCGTTCCACGGGAGTTGATTCCGCGTACGCGTACCCGGGTGTGCCCGGGTGTGACGGCGAGGGTCCGGGTGAGGGTGGCCCCGGTCCAGAGATAGGCGGTGTCCGAACTGTCGTTGCCGCCCGCGACGGTGCCGAGGTCGTTGACGTCGGCGGCATAGGTGCCGCCGGGGAGGATGCGTACGGCCGAGGCGCCGGCCCGGTAGCTGAAGGCGGCGACACCCACCGGGCCCTGGATGCTGCCCACCATGAGGCCGTGGTGGTTGACGGCGGCGACCGAGCCGCTGTCGTATCCGGACGGGAGCGGGACGCGGTGCACGGCGCTTCCCGTCCAGTAGGCGGGCAGCCCGGCGGACCGGCCGACGGACAAGCCGCCGGTGCCGAAGTCGTTGACGCTCTCACTGCCCCAGGCCCCGGCGCCGGCGCCCGGCAGCCGGTCGAGGGCATGCACGGCGGGCGCGCAGCGGGAGGCCGGACCGGCGCCTTCCGCGGCGGTCGCCGGAAGCGCTGTGGTCAGCAGTGCTCCCAGTGCGAGTGCGGTGGCGGCCATGGCGCTGCTGCGGCCCGGTCTCATGGAGGAACCCCCTTCGCCGCGACGGGTTCGGCCCCCGCCGGCCGCTCATCATCGGCTGCCGGCACCGGCGGACGGGGATGTTCCACACCCCATGGCCGGATTGCGCCGAACCGAGGGCTGTCCTGTGTGCCGCGGCACGGCTGACGCGTCGCCCGGCGCCGCCCCAGGCCCGTGCGCCGAGCGCGACCACTTGCCAACATGTTGTCGACATAGCAGCCTGTTGCCATATCCCGAAACGGCACCCGGAGGACACGTCATGCCCAAGGTCGATCTCTATCGGAATGTCCACATGGGGCAGCGTGCCCGCCTCTTCGCCCTCGCCGTCGAGCTGGGCAGCACGGACATCTCCCAGCGCGGCACCGCCGCCGGTCAAGCGGAGCGCTGCCTGGCGATGACGCAGGAGCTGCGCGAGCACGCCGATCATGAAGACACCTTCATCCATGGGCTGCTGCGGGAGCGGGCTCCGGAGGCGGCCGATGCGCTGGAGGCGGAGCATGTGCGCCTCGACGCGGCCTTCGTCGCGCTGGACGAGCGGGCGCGCGCCCTGCCCACGAGCCCGGCCGACGCCCTCGCGGAGGCCCAGCACGCGCTGTACCTCGCGCTGAACGAGGTGATCAGCGCCTACCTGGCGCACCTGTACGTGGAAGAAACAGTCGCGATGCCGGCGCTGTGGGAGTACTCCAGCGAGGAGGAGCTGGGGGCCGTGTACGCCGCCTTTCGCTCGTCCCGTACCCAGGAGGAGGCCCTTACGGACCTCCGCAGGATGCTGCCGGCCCTGCCGCCCCCGACGCGCGCGGCGATCGTGCACGATGTCGTGCAGGCCGCGGCCGACCAGGCGGGCAGCACGCTCGCCGCCGTCACCACCACCCTCAGCCCCGATCAGCGCAGCCGCCTCTACGAGGACCTCGCCGTGCCGGAGGCGTGGGCCCTGCAGGAGTGCGGGCCCGCCTGAGGGACCTCGGCGCTTGACCTGCAACCACGGGACACCGGGCGGCCGCTGGGCATCGCGGTGCTCTGCGTGCCGCCCGGTGGGCGGGGAGCATCGGTTCAGTCGAGGACCGCGGTGGCTTCGATCTCGACGAGATGGTCCGGGACGTCCAGTGCGGCTACGCCCAGCAGCGTGGCCGGCGGGACCGGGGTGACTCCCAGCTTCGCGGCCGCCCGGGAGATCCCCTCCAGGAGCAGGGGCATCTTGTCGGGGGTCCAGTCGACGACGTAGACGGTCAGTTTCGCCACGCCACCGAACGAACCACCGGCCTCGGCCAGGGCAGTGGCGATGTTGAGGTAGCACTGCTCGACCTGCGCGGCGAGGTCGCCTTCGCCGACCGTGCGCCCCTCCGCGTCCCAGGCCACCTGTCCGGCGATGAAGGCCAGCTTCGCTCCGGAGGCGATCGACACCTGCCGGTAGGCGTCGATCTCGGGCAATCCGTTGGGGTTCATCAGGGTGACGGCCATGCTGCCTGCCTCCAGGTCGTGAGAGACCTCCACGGTCTCTTGTGGTTACTCAGGCACCGTAGGAGAGTGAATGCTGACATGGAAGAACGCACTTTTCGGTGACGGGGGAACCTGAGGGTGACCAAGCAGTTCAAGGGCTCGTCCAAGGACGAAGCAGACCTGACACGCGCGGACTCGCTGGCACGGGAGATCTTCTCGGACGTCGCCAACAAGTGGGCGTTCCTGATCATCGAAGCCGTAGGCGAGCGCACCCTGCGCTTCACCGAATTGCGCAACGAGATCGACGGCATCAGCCACAAGATGCTCACCCAGAACCTGCGCATGCTGGAACGCAACGGTCTGGTCGACCGGTGTGTGCACCCCACGGTGCCGCCACGGGTCGAATACACCCTCACGGAGCCGGGCCGTGCGCTGCGGGCGACGGTGGACGGAATGTGCGACTGGACTCACCGGTACCTCGGTGACATCGAGACCGCCCGCCGCCGCTTCGACGCCTGACGGCCGGCCGGTCCGGAAGTGGGGCCGTGGCCGGCCGGCCATGTCCGTCCGTCTCGTCGTGGCGGAACATAACTCGGAGCCCGGTGGGTCAGAACGCCCACCGCGTATGGGAGTAGACCCCGTCGCTCCGGCCGAAGCCGTACGCCGTGGCCGGGGCCACCGCGAACACCACCACATCTCCCTCGCGAAAGGCGTCGCCGAGGCCATTCGTGTGCCCGCTCCCTCGGGCGGGAGCGGGTCGTGGTCGGGTACGGAGTCGGTGGGCCGCGGCCCGCCGCGTACGAACTCGCTAGCCGTAGGCGTGCAACGCGTGGCGCAGCCTCTCGTCCGGGTCGCGGACGAACAGCGCGCGCAGTTCGCTCATGGGGGCGCAGAGGTGGACGGGATCGTCGTCGTCCTCATCGGGGCCGTGGTCTTCACAGGGATCGTCGGCGGACTCGTTCTCGTCGTCCGAGTCGTCGTTCTTCGTTCGGGGTGCGGGGCCCGCCACCATCGGGAAGTCACCCGGAAGGCGTTCGGCGGGAGGCCGCGGGCACCACCTCCAGACGGCGCCGCACTGCCTGACCTGGACCTCGCCGAAGTACCAGGCCGCGCCCACCAGGAACGGGGAGTCCTGCTCGGCCGAGATCTCGTCGTAGCTGCGGAACGTGCCGCGCACCAGGTCTTCGAGCCGGTCGAGGCTCTGGGCGGAGAAGTCCCAGGCGGTGGTTCCTCCGCCCGCCTGCCCGGCCCACGTGGGGAAGGTCTCCCGCCGTTCGGCCAGCCAGGTGTTCAGGCGGTGGTTGTCCTCCCAGTCCGGGCCCTCCAGGTCGTCCGTCTCCTCCAGTTCCTTCAGCTCCGCCGCGGTGAGGGGCGGAAGCGACGGCGCCGCCAGGTGTTCCGGGCGGGCCAGCTGCCACAGGACGGTGGGCCAGGCCGGCTCTCCCCAGACGTAGTCGCCCTCCGGAGCGCGGTCCGGGAAGCGGTCGACCACGTCGCGCAGGCTCTCGCCGGCCACGACGTCGCGCAGCATGACGGGGAGGAGTTCGGCGTGGCCGTCGTAGCGGAGCCGCTGGTTGACGAAGACGGCGCCGGCCCAGTAGCAGTCCTCCGCGTGCCAAGTGCCGGGCGGGGCATCGGGGTTGATGCCGCGGTACTGCCACTGGGCGCCCTTGCCTTCGACGACGCACTTGCCCACGTACCAGGCGGCCATGACCCAGAAGGGCTCGTCACTGGCCGCGTGGTAGTCCTCGACCGTCGGGAAGTTCTCACGCAGCAGCGTCTCCAGCCGGTCCAGGGACGCGCGGGTGAAGTTCCAGTGCTGGCGGCCGCCCGCTTCCTCGGCCCACCAGTCGAGGTAGTCGAGCATGCGGGCGTTCTGCCAGCGGTACGCGGTGTCGCCGGCCCTGAACAGGCACCCGTAGTGCACCCACGGCGTGGGCACCCGCTCCGGCCACCACTCCGGGTGCTGCCGCTGCCGGTCCCTGACCGCCTTGCGCAGCAGGCGCGCGGCGGTGGCGAAGACCTTCCCCGTCCGGTCCTTGACGGCCTGAGCGACGACGAGGAGCGGGACGACCGGTTCGAGGCCGAGGGCAGGGTCCGGGCACACCACGGGCAATCCGCCCGTGCCCGCACGCTCGTCCCAGTCCCAGCGCCCGCCCGCTTCCGCCAGCAGCGTCTCGCCCAGATAGGCCGCGGCGGACTCGATGAACATCGCGTTGGAGTCGCTGCCGTCGTCGCCCCGGCAGAAGTCGAGGAGTTGCTCCTCCAGTTCCGGTAGTTCGCGGGCGCTGTAGTCGTGCTGCCAGCCCTCGGAGGTGTACTGGTCGAGGAAACGGTCGAGAATATCGTGCAGGGACTCGATCCAGAGGTACAAGTGGTGGGCTGCGGAACCCTCCGGGGCGCGCCTGCCGGCCATGTAGATGTTGTCGGGCGGGTCCTCGTCCGGCCGGTGGTCGTCCAGCCCGTGGTCGTCCGGCCGGTCGTCATCGGCCCTGCAATCGTCCATGTGCTTCCCCCGTGTGGATCTGTGTGAGGAACGACCCTAGTCGCGGCCCGGGGTGTCGCATGGGACAGGGGGCTGGCCCCCACACGAGTACACCGGGCGAAACTTGAGGCCGGTGACGGACCAAGGCACTTGGCGGGACGACGGCACCCGTCGGGCTGCCACTCCCCCGCCGTCGTGGGTGCTGCCCGATGGCAGGGCGGCTCCGCCGACGCTCAGCAGGTTCGCTCGTATTCGATCTGGTCGAGGGCGTTGCCGTCGCCGAAGTCGTAAGTGCGCTCGGCGCCGGACTCGGCGAAGCCGCTTCTGGTGCAGAAGCGGCGGGACCGTGGGGTGTCGCGCAGGGTCCACAGGTGCACCCGGGTGAATCCGTCGTCGTGCAGGCGGCGCAGCGTCTCGGTCATCAAGACGGTGGCGATGCCGCTGCCCCAGCCGTCGGGGTGGCCGTAGAAGGTGGGGCCGGTGCCTTCCGGGGCCGGTGGTCCGCCGTGCTGCCGCCCGCGCGCCAGACGTCGCTGTTCAGGGTCTTGTCGCGGACCGTGCCGGCTGGTCTCCTGTTCCCCGGCGATCCGTGACGCGTTCGCCGCCCGGTGGCGCGCGTATCCGTCACGAGCACGAGACCGAGGGTGGAGCGGCGTGGAGTCAGTGGCGGGGCAGGACATACGGGGCGCGCTGCCCGAGGGGCTCGGTGCGGCGCTGCGCGAGACCGCCGAGGAGATCGCCGCGCTGCTGCGCGGGGGCGCCGACATGGAGCTGGCGGTGCCCGGTTCGGAGTGGACCGTCGGGGAGGCGGCGGCACATCTGGCGCAGGCCAACGAGCTGATGGCCGACATCGCGGCGGGCCGGGCGCGCAGCTACGGCGACGGCACGCCGCAGAGTCTGGCGGCGGCCAATGAGCGGGCGCTCTCCGAATTCGGCGAGCGGCGAGCCGAGCCGCTGGCCGCGATGATCGTGGCGCAGACCGATGCCTATCTGAGGGCACGGGCGGAGGGCGCCGCGGCGGGAAGCGTCGTCACCCCGCTGGGCCCGATGGAACCGGACGTACTGGGGTCGTACCTGCTCACGCACATGCTGGGCCACGGATACGACCTCGCCCGCGCCCTGGGCCGGCCGCACATGATCGACCGGGCCCGGGTCGGACTGACGCTGCCGTTCCTGATCACGGCCATGCCACGGGTGACCGACTCCGCCCGCACCGCCGGGCTGACCGCCCGCTACGCGATCCGCCTGTGGGGTGGCGGCCGCTTCGGCGTGGCGGTGCGGGGCGGCGCCGTGGCCGTCGATCCGCAGCCACCGGCCCGCGCGGACTGCACCATCCTCATCGAGCCGGTCACCTTCCTCCTGATGGCGCTCGGCCGACGCGGCCAGTGGAGCGCCCTGGCCCAGGGTCGGATCCTCGTCCGGGGCCGCAAACCGTGGCTCGCTCCCCGCTTCCCGGCGCTCTTCACGGCGCCCTGAGGCAACGGGAAGCCCGCGGCTGCCGGGCGCCGTGCGGTATCGCCGCCGCAGGACTTCGTCACTCAACGATCACCCGGTGGCCTATCCGCACCTTCGCGGAGGGGACCGCGGCTCCTGTGACCTGGCTCCCGACGTCGGGGCGATCGCCCGCTACCGGCGGCAGTTCCACGGCCCGATGATCGCGAACAACGGTTTCGACCGCGAGTCGGCCAACGCCCTCATCGCGTCCGGCCACGCCGACGCCGTCTCCTCCGCCACGCACTTCATCGCCAACCCCGACCTGGTCACGCGCTTCGCCCTGGGCCGGGAACTGGCGGTCGGAGACCCTGACACCTGCTACGCCGGCGGAGCGGACGGCCATGTCGCCTACCCGGCCAGCAGGTGGCGGGACGGCGCGGACGCGGTCACGCCGGGGAGGTAACCCGGTCACGCCAGGGGGAGGCGGACCTCGATCCGCTTGCCCACCGGCTCGCGCTGTACGTCGAAGTCCTCGCAGACGGCGAGGACGATCTCCAGGCCGTGCCGGCCGATCCGTTCCGGGTCGGCCGGACGGGCGTCCGGGAGGGTGGGGTCGCTGTCCCACACCGTGATCACCAGCGTGGCGCCGACGATCTCCAGCTCGACGAGGCACGGGCCGGGAGCGTACTTGCAGGCGTTGGTGACCAGTTCACTGACGACCAGCTGCCCCGTGCCGAGCACCTGGGAGGAGACCGGCAGGCCGTGCTCGGACTGCACCTGAGTCAGGAAGTCCCGTGCGAA
Source organism: Streptomyces angustmyceticus (assembly GCF_019933235.1). NCBI lineage: Bacteria > Bacillati > Actinomycetota > Actinomycetes > Kitasatosporales > Streptomycetaceae > Streptomyces > Streptomyces angustmyceticus. The sequence goes on from NZ_CP082945.1 coordinate 163,453, forward strand.
CGCGCGGGCGGCGGCGATGGACGCGGTACTGGCGTCGAAGGCGGCATAGGACGTGAGCACCGGCTCGGTCCATGGCCGGTGTACTTCCGTGTTCGGCGCTGCTTGGTACATGTGTCTCCACCACGTGCTCCGCGCACGAGCCTGCCGCGTGCGCCAACCGCCGTATACCCCGGGTTCGCCGTCTCAGTCGTGGCCGGAGACACGTGGCGCGGGCCGTGGCCCGGAGGGCCGGGCCGGGGACCAGGCCGGAGGGCCGGGCCGGAGCTCGGAGGATCGAACCGGAATCCGGATGGCCGGGCCGGCGCATGGGCGGCCGCGGCGGGGGTACCCGGTCGCATGATCGGCGCAACCACAGCAGGAGGGAACACCACCATGGGTGCCAGCCTTGCGACCTCCGCGGTCCAGGCCCAGGACTCGGCAGCCGAGGCCCAGGGCTCCGCAGTCGACGTTCGCACGGCGTCGGCAGCGCTGCCGGGAGAGCTGCCGCACATCGAGGACCCGCAGAACATCGCGCCCCGGGACGCCCGTGAGCTGACGCAGCTGTTCTTTCGCCGGCTGGAGACACTCGACGAAGGCACGCACGAGTACCAGTACGCGCGCAACACCCTGATCGAGATGAACCTCTCCCTGGTCCGCTACGCGGCCCGGCGCTTCCGCAACCGCGGCGACGACATGGACGACATCATGCAGGTCGGCACGATCGGTCTGATCAAGGCCATCGACCGCTACGACCTCTCGCGCGACGTCGAGTTCACCACCCTTGCCATCCCCTACATCACCGGGGAGATGAAGCGCTTCTTCCGCGACACCACCTGGGACGTGCGGGTGCCGCGCCGCCTTCAGGAACTCCGTGTGGACCTCGCGCGGGCCAACGAGAAGCTGTCCGGCAGGCTCGGCCGGGACCCGAAGGTCGCCGAGCTGGCCGAGGAGCTGGGCATCAGCGAGGACGAGGTCCTGGAGGGACAGGTGGCCGCCAACGGCTACAACGCCTCCTCCATCGACGTCACGATCAGCGACGACGGCAACGAGACCCCGCTCGCCGACCTGATCGGCGAACGCGATCCCGACATGGACCTCGTCGAGGATCTGCACACCCTCAAGCCCCTCCTGGAGCAGCTCGAGGAACGCGACCGGCACCTCCTCGAACTCCGCTTCGGCCAGGAGATGACCCAGGCGCAGATCGGCGGCGAACTCGGCATCTCCCAGATGCACACCTCCCGGCTCCTCAGCCGCGCCCTGGCCCGCCTGCGCGAGGGCATGCTCGACCAGGCATAGGCTTCGCGGCCCCGCGGGCGGGCGGATAGGTGGGTGGGTTCCGGCGAGATGCCGGGGCCCACCCACACGTTCGCGGGGCCCAACCGCAGGTTCGTAGACCGCCGCGTCCGTCGGGCGTTCAGTCCTTGAACGCGTCCTTGATCTTCTCCTTGGCGTCGCGGAGGTTTCCTTTGGATTCCTTCGCCGAGCCTTTCACCGCCGCACTCTCGTTTCCGACCGTGCGCCCCGCTTCTTTCTGCGCCTTACCGACGGTTTCCTCGGCCTTCGCCTTGGCCTTTTCGCTGGCGCTCATGATCGCTGCCCCTTTCGGACCGACGCCGTCCCTTGGCGGGCGGAAATACTCTGCTGCCCAGATTACTCCCGGACAACAAAATCGGGGCGGGCAGACGCGGTGAACCGTCTGCCCGCCCCGCGCTCGCGAAGGGAGCGCTACCAGCGGTACCACCGGCCGCGCTTGCCGCCGGCACCGGCAGAACGCATCACGAATCCCAGCAGCCAGAACGCCAGCACAATGACCGCGACGATCCATAGAGCCTTGAGAGCGAAACCGGCACCGAAAAGGATCAGAGCGAGAAGAAGAACGAGAAGCAGGGGAACCATATTTATCAACCTCCGAGGCTTCATGTGCCCCGCCTCTGTTCTCCTACGCAGCCGATGGACGATGTTTTTCCGGCTTTATGCGGGGCATAAAGCGGCGCGCTCATACGGTCCGGTCCGGCCCGTCCGGTCCGCAAAAGCGGTCCCGGAAAGCCGGATTGCGGTGCGGTCCGGCCGCCGCTCCCGCGCCGGGCCGTCGCCCTGAACGGGCCGGCCCCGGTGGTGCCGGTCGCCGCGCTCCGCCTGGTCCGCCCCGGGGTGACGGTGCACGGCCGGAGGACCCGGTTCGGCAACACCCCCGATACGGGCCGATGCTGAGCACCGTCCCAGGCTGCCGACGCCGGGTGCCTCCTTCCTGCCGTCACACTTCGGACTGCCGCCGCCTCACCCGGTCGTCGGCATCGTGACGGGCTCCTCGTCCGCCGGGGCCGCCGCCGGACGGAGGGTGAGGACCTGGCGAGGGAGTCGTTCCCGCTCGTCGTAGGCGAAGTCCACGCCGGCTTCCTGGGCCACGGCGAAGGACGCCGCGAGGGCCTCGTCGGAGGCGAACTGCGCGGTGGAGACGACCGCGTACCCCTCGCCCGTGACCCAGCATGCGGCGGACAGGCAGCCCGGGGTGGTCCGCAGGACATCGACAGCGTGGTGCACGCGGGTGATGAAGTCGTCGAAGTGCGTGGGGTGCGGGTAGTGAACGCCGACGAATCCGACCGACATCCCGCCACCTCCTTTCGTCGGCACCGGGCGTTGCCGTCCGGTGACTTCCCCCTGCGCCGTCAAATATACGGCGCCGTATACTTCGTCATACTAGGCCGCCGTGAAACGCTGTCAACACCACCAGCGATACTGGGGACATGCCCGCCGTCACACGCACTCCCCGCAGCAGCTGGATCGAGCAGGGCCTGCTGGCGCTGGCCGCCGGCGGCCCCGACGCCGTCCGGATCGAGAGCCTCGCCCGGGCGCTCGGCGTCACCAAGGGCGGGTTCTACGGGCACTTCGCCAACCGCGATGCGCTGCTGGAGGCGATGCTCGACACCTGGGAGCGCGAAAGCGTGGACCAGGTGCGCGACCGGGTCGAGCGCGAGGGCGGCGACGCCCGGACGAAGATCCGGCACGCGGGCCGGCTCACCTTCTCCAGCGACCGCCTGCTGCCGATCGACCTCGCCGTCCGCGACTGGGCCCGGCGTGACGAGTCGGTCGCCGAGCGCCTGCACCGCGTCGACAACCGGCGCATGGACTACGCGCGGGAGCTGTTCGGCACCATCTGCGCGGACCCGGACGAGGCCGAGGCCCGCAGTCTGCTCGCCTTCTGCCTGGCGATCGGCAACCACTTCCTCGCCTACCACCACGGAAGCCGGACCCGCACCGAGGTCCTTTCCCGCGCCTCCGACCTCCTGCTCAAGGGCTCGCAGGGCGAGGGCTCCTGAGGAGACTCGGCGACGCGTCGGACGCGCGCATCCAGGCCGGGAAATCGGCAGGCGGCGTCCGGGGGCCGGCTGATAGGTTCCGGCCGGTACGCACGGTGCGTGGCGACGGTTGAGGGAGGTTGATGAATATGGTCCGCCTGACGCGTCATCAACATGCCCTTTTCCGGGCCGTCTGAGGTTGCCGACGGCCCGGTCGTTCCGAACGACCAGGAGTCCCGCGTGTCTTCTTTCTCTCTCGACGGTGCCGACCTGACCACCGACCGCCTCGTGCTGCGGCCGTGGTCCGGCGCCGAGCTCACCGCCGTGATCCGTGATGCCCGACTGGCCCACTGGGCGGCGGACTTCCCCGCCGAGGGCGACCGCGTCATCGCCGGTGTCATCGCCGAAGCGCCCGAGGGGCCGGCGGAGTACGGTCACCGCCAGATCGTCGAGCGGTCCACCGGCCTGGTGGTCGGCTCCCTCGGCCTGTTCTGGCCTCCCCGTGACGGGTGCGTCGAATTCGGCTACGGCGTCGTCGCCTCCCGGCGGGGCCGCGGCTACGCGTCCGAAGCCGGCCGGGCCCTCGTCGAGTTCGCCCTGACGGCGCCGGGCGTGCACACGGTGCAGGCGGATGTGGAGCTGTCGAATCCGGCCTCGGTCCGCGTACTCGAGAAGGCCGGCCTGCGGCGCTGGAGCGGCGACGCCGGCACGGCCCGCTTCCGCATCACGGCGGCCGACCTGTCGCGGCGGTGAGACGGCGGGGACCGGCGGCGGTGTTTCGGCACCGCCGCCGGTCCCCGGGGGCGTCCCGGTCAGATCGGCGTCGTGGCCCATGCCTCCACGGCGAGGTGCACGCGCTCGGGGCAGGCAGGCCGGGAAATCCCCGCCATCACCCCTCGTCGCTGTCGACCCGGTGCCTGCGCGGATCGAGCGGGGTGAGTACGCCGAGGCGCTCCTCGATGCGCTGCGCCGCGTCCAGGCACAGGTCCTCGCGGTACATCCCTGCCAAGATCTGAATTCCGTGCGGCAGCCCGGACGCGAGTCCGGTGGGCACGGCCACGGCCGGCACCCCCACATACGTCGACGCGGTCGGCAGCCGCATCGGGGTGAAGATCGCGTCGCGCTCCTCCGGGGTCCGCGGCACCACGGGCTCGGGTACCGGCTGCGTGGACACGGGTCCGAGCATCAGCGGACAGTGCTCGAAGAACTGGGCCCACGCGCGCTGGACACCGAGGCGTACGCCGGTCTGCCGGAGGTATTCCTCCAGGCCGACGGCCGGGTGGCGTTGGGTGTCCAGTTCGATGTGGCGGGCGCTGTCGTCGGTGAGCAGCCTCCTGAGCATCGGCCAGGCCAGGGAGAACTCGGTCCGCAGCAGTGCGCCGTAGCCGTCGAGAGCGTCCTGGAGCCGCGGCACCTCCGCCTCCTCGACGAGGTATCCGGCGTCCTCCAGGGCGGCTGCCGCCGCCTCGATCGCGGCGCGCACGTCCGGGTGGACATCGCCCAGGCCGCCCGGGTCGGTCACCACGCCGACCCGCACCGGTGCGTGGGGCCGTGGCCCGTACAGCGGGGCCGGAACGGCCCGTGGATCCTGCGGGTCCGTCCCCGCGAGCACCTCGTACGCAGCCCGCAGGTCCGCCACCGAGCGGGCCAGCGGCCCGTCCACGGGGAAGAGTTGGTGCCCCAGGACCGGCTCCTGGTCGCTCATCCGGTGGTCGGCCGGGAACCGCCCGTAGCTCGGCTTGAGCCCCGCGACGCCGTTGAACGTCGCCGGGTTGCGCACCGAGCCGCCGGAGTCGTTGCCCAGGCCCAGCGGTGCCATGCCGGTGGCCACCGCGACCGCGTCGCCGCCGCTGGTGCCGCCGGGAGTGCGCTGCGGGTCCCACGGGTTGACGGTGTCCCCGAACAGCTGGCTGACCGTGTGCAGTCCGGCGAGCGCCAGGTCGGGCATGTTGGTGCGGCCGATCGGAATCGCCCCGGCCGCACGCAGCCGCCGCACCGGGGGCGCGTCCGCCTGCGCCACCCAGTCGCGGAAGTACGGCACGCCGTGCGTGGTCGCCGATCCGGCGACGTGGATGTTCTCCTTCACCGTGAACGGCACCCCGGCCAACGGGCCCAGCCGCTCACCGGCGGCCCGGCGCCGGTCGGTCTCCCGCGCCGCCTGCCGGGCACTGCCCTCCAGCAGCCGGGTCACCGCGTTCACCTGCGGGTTCACCGCGGCGATCCGCTCCAGGTGTGCCTCCACGGCCTCCGCCGCGGACACCTCCGCCGATGCCAGCAGCTTCGCCAGTTCCGACGCCCCCAGCGACCACAGTTCGTTCGCCCCCATCGGGCCTCCCTTCCTCCCGACAGAAATATACAGATCTGTATCTGGATACAGAACTGAATATTGCGGTCGCCGGCGCCCCGTAGGATTCCTGCGTGACACCCGAACGCAAACGCCTGACCCGCGAAGAGAGCCGCCGGCAGACCCGCGGCCGCCTGCTGGCCGCCGCCGCCGAGCTGTTCACCGAACGCGGCGTCAACGGCACCTCCGTCGAGCAGATCGCCGAGCGCGCCGGCTACACCCGCGGCGCCTTCTACGGGAACTTCGAGGACAAGAACGCCCTCGTCGCCGAGCTGCTCCACAACCGCACACACCGCGAACTCGAGGAAGTCGGCGCTCTCACCCAGGGCGCCACCTCCCTCGCCGACGCCCTCGACAAGCTCCGGGCCTGGAACCGCGACCGCGCACAGCACCTGCCCCAATGGCTCGCCCTGCGCATGGAACTCGTTTTGCACGCCCTGCGGAACGACGAACTCCGACCGCTGCTCGCCGAACGCGAACTCCTCGCCCGCGAAGCCCACACCGCCGGCCTGGAGCAGGCGTTCGCCGCCCACGGGGTCGAGTCGCCGGCGGACCCCGCGTTCCTCGCTCTGATCGTCCACGCCCTGGAGGACGGCCTGCTCATCCAGCACCTGCTGACTCCCGACGGCATCCCGGACGACGTGGTCGTCAACGCCTTCGACCTGCTCCTGCGCTCCTGGACCGCACTCGCACAGCGACCAGCCCCGGCGGGAGACGGCCAGGCCCCGCCGTCACATCCCTCCCGGTGAGGGCACCCGCTCTGCGTGCGTCCAGCGCCGGCACGCTCGTCTCCACCGGACCCGGTGCCGGCACATCACCGCCCCCATGGCCGCTCTTGCCCACCTGGCCGCCACCCGAGCCATGCGGTTGCGGTTTCAGTGGTGCCGTTGGGGTGCACCCAACGCGACAGATGTGCCGCGGGCGTGGGGCCCACTTGGATGTGCCGGGGTAAGAATCACTCCGCTGATCCGGGGTTCTTGCGCTGGTTGGCGTGGAAACGCGCCTTCTTCTGACGATTGCCGCAGGTGTTCATGTCGCACCATTTGCGGGTGCGGCTCTGGCTGGCGTCGAAGAAGGCGGCCCGGCAGGTCGGCGAGGCGCACAGGGCCAATTTCCCGTCGCGTTCGCCCGCGATGATGCTGATCGCGTCGGCGGCGATCACGCTGAGGGCGTCCTCCACGCAGGAAGCCGAGCCGAGCCGCCATTCCCGATTGCCCTCGGGCGTCAGGATCGCCGCGGCCCGGCCCTGGACGCTGCAGTCATTGATGACCTGGACGGCGGACGCGGGGAGAGCGTCCTGGGTCGCGGCCGCCGTCGCGGCGGCGTGGATCGACTCCCGCAGTTCCCGAGCGCGGTAGAGCTGGGCGGCGGTGCAGGAGTCCACGGCGAGGCCGTACACCGCCAGCCAGTCGATGAGTCGCTGCGGTGCGGGGATCCGCTCCACGGAGTCGCCATGACGCTCCGACAGGGTCCCGGTGAAGCTGGTCGCCAGCACGTTGCCGAGACGGAAGTCAGGGAATCCAGCACGCATGGAACCACCTTAGGCGGTTGCGGTGTGGTTCGGGAAACTGCTAGAACCGCCTTAGCCGGTTCCACGATGGTCAGGAGGTCTCATGCCCCGTCCCACCAGCGACGTGCAAGCGTTTGAAGCCCACGCGACCGACGCCGACCTCGACGATCTGCGCGCGCGACTGGCCGCGGCGCGGCTCCCGGAGGCCGAGACGGTCCCTCGCGCCGCATCCGGCCCGCGCCGATGGGACCAGGGCGTTCCGCTCGCCGACCTCGTCGAGGTCGTGGACTACTGGCGCACCGGATACGACTGGCGGTCGTTCGAAGAGCGCCTCAACCGCATCGGCCAGTTCCGCACGGCCATTGATGGTCTGGGAATCCACTTCCTGCACCGCCGGTCCGCGCGCGCGGATGCCACTCCGCTGATCCTGACGCACGGCTGGCCGGACAGTATTGCCCGGTTCATCGATGTGGTGGACGAGCTGGCAGATCCGGACGACGCGGACGCGCCGGCGTTCCACGTCGTGGTCCCGTCGCTGCCGGGCTTCGGTTACAGCGACAAGCCGGCCACCACCGGGTGGGGAACCGAAAAGATCGCGGCCGCCTGGGTGGAACTGATGGGAAGGCTCGGCTACCGCACGTTCGCGGCCCACGGCGGTGACTGGGGAGGCAATATCACCACGGTTCTCGGCGGCAGGTTCCCGGCGCACGTCCTCGGCATCCACACCACGTTCGCGGAAGGACCGCCCGGGTTGCCGACGGACGGGCTGACAGCGGTCGAGCGCGCGTGGGCCGAGGAGACCCGCCATTTCTGGCGTCACCGCGCGGCGTACGCGAAGCAGCAGGCGACCCGGCCGCAGACCATCGGCTACTCGCTCGTCGACTCACCGGTCGGGCTACTCGCCTGGATCCTCGACAAGTTCGCCGAGTGGACCGACACCGAGGACAGCCCGTTCGAGACGATTTCCCGAGACAGGATTCTCGACGACGTCACGCTGTACTGGCTGACGCGGACCGGTGCGTCGTCGGCCCGCATCTACTACGAGAGCCACAATGCGCTGGACCCCGAACTCCGGGTCGACGTCCCGTCGGCCATCACCATGTACCCCCGCGACATCGAGAAGTGCCCGCGCCCCTGGGCACAGGAGCGGTACCGGCAGATCGTCCGATGGAGGTCGCCCGAGAGCGGGGGGCATTTCCCGTCGCTGGAGGTTCCCGAGTTCTTCGTCAAGGACCTGCAAGAGGGCCTCGCGGCGGTGCTGGCCGCTCAGCGGTGAAGGCGGCCGGGTGCCGGCACTCGGTCGCTGCCTGACACCCCCCTTCCGGGAGCCTCCCCGCGACCCGTCATCATGTCGGCCCGCCCTCCCCCGCGGCGCGATAGCGGTCCAGGGCCGATGCCCGCTCGTGGTACGGAATCCGGGACAGCCGGGACACCATCGTCCACATCTCCCGCTCCTTGGCCAGTTGGTCCGGCAGCTTCAGTCCCAGCGCGTCGGCGAGCGGCTTGCGGCCGATGTTGACCATGGCACGGACCGCAGCGGCCCACTCGTCGGTGCTGGTGACCGCGGACCGGTACCAGACCGGGACGAGGAGGACCAGCACGACGACCGTGCTCCACAGCATCGAGGTGTCCGGGTGCGCGGTGGCCAGGGTCAGGACGGCCAGGAAGCAGACGACGGCATGCCCGTAGAGCAGCGCCACGAAGAAGTCGACGCTGGTACGGGCGATTTCGACCTGCCGGCGTACCTGGTCGGGCACGCACCCGGTCAGCTCGTTCCAGAGGACCTGGGTGTCGAGGCGGTACCGGTCGTGGCCGTACTCCTCGAAGCGCCGGATGGCGTTGCCGAGCCGGGTGGGCGCGATCTGGTCGTCCGCGATGGGGTACCTGGCGAGCCTTTCGTGCACCAGGGCGCGTTGTGCGGCGGTGCGCCGCCGGTCCCTGCGCGCGGCACGCTCGGTATGGGGCTGCTCCCGGAGACGGGTCAGCCGTTCGGCGTCCTCCGGCGGAAGCTCTCCCGCCTCCCGCTCCCGGCGTTCGAGCCGCAGCAGGGAGAGCCGGTCGGCGAGCGCCGCTTTCGCCCGGCGGCTGCGGCGGCAGCCCGCTTCATAGGCCACGGCGGGCCACAGGAGATAGCCCTCCAGCAAGCGGTACAGCGGATTCTGACCGGCGTTGGCGACGAGCCCGAGCAGCAACGAGCCGGTCAGGAACAGCAGCGCGGTACCGCCGCCGGTCGCCGGCCGCAGCCGGTTCAGCGGCGCCAGGCCCTGGAGGCTGGGCGCGACGGTGAGGAAGAACAGCGCCAGATTCAGTGCCGTGGGCAGGATCCAGCCGACGAGCAGCGTCCAGGCCCCGCCGAGCGCGCCCTTGGCGATGTCGCCCATGGATCTACTCCGGCTCCGGCCACTCGTCGTCGTCCGAACTGGTGCTGGGGCCCGGGGGTGTGTGTCCCGTGGGCGGCCGCTGGGACAACGCACCGAGCCGCTCCATCGCCTCCACGAACGCGGCACCGGACGCCAAGACGCCGACCACCGTGTGCGCCTCCGCGATCGCCTCCCACAGCCGGGCGAGGCGTCGGGACGTGACCGAGCCGGTTCCCGCGATCTCGGCCTGAACAAGCTCCAACTCCGTTGCCAACGCGACCACGTCAGCCGTCGGCCGCACCCTCGCGAGGTCGGCACGCAGCTCTCGGAGGGCCAGGACGAGCACCCGCGCCTCCTCGTCCAGGAAGGCCCCGGAAACCGGCGACACCACAGCACTGTGACTGCCGAAGTTGAATGCTCCGTGGCTCACTTCCCCGATGTGGATCTCCGGCTCGTCCTCCCCGCGCCTCTCCCTGTCCCCACGCCTGTCCTTCGATGCCATGAGTTCCCCTCCGTACCCCGACGGGGCCGACCACCGTTCCTGGAGCTGTTGTGCAACCGAACGAACGGGGCCAAACCCCCCTCACGCCTCCGGCACCAACAGCGGCGGCCCTAAGGTGTCGGTCACCGCCACCGACTCGGGAGCCCGATGTGTCCACCGTCGTCCCTGCGTTGTTCACACACCCACTGGAGAACGACGCCGCCCTGATACCGCGCGGTCGCGAAGGCGACTACCCAGGACACGGCTTGGCGCAGCCGCCCGACGCGGCACAGGCGCCCCGCGGCGGGTGGGTCGCAGGCCCCCGTCGGTCGCCGGAGGTGGTGCCGGCGTGAACCTCGGCCTCACCCCCGCGCCCTTCCCCGCCGAAGCCATGCGGACCCGCCGGCTCGATCTCCTGCCGCTTCGCGTGGAACACGCCGAAGAGATGGCCACGGTGCTGTCCGATCCCGCCCTGCACACCTTCATCGGCGGTGCCCCGGACGCCCCTCAGGACCTGCGGGCGCGCTACCGACGCCTCGCCGCCGGCTCGCCCGACCCCGCCGTCGCCTGGCACAACTGGGTGATCCGGCTTCGCGACGACGCATGTCTGACGGGCACGGTCCAGGCGACCCTCAGCGCTTCAGGCCACGAGACCATCGCCGAGATCGCCTGGGTGGTGGGGACCCCATATCAAGGACGCCGCATCGCGACCGAGGCCGCTCAGGCGCTCGTCGCCTGGCTCGGCGAGCGGCACGTCCCCACCGTCCACGCCCATATCCACCCCGCTCACCTGGCCTCCGCCGCCGTCGCCACCGCCTGCGGACTCACGCCCACGGACGACCGGCACGACGGAGAGGTCCGTTGGTGCCGGAGCATCGGCCAATGACGTCCCGCGGGCTTCGGCCGAGCACCGCAACTACGCCCTGACCAGGGCATTTTCACCTCTCGTGGACGACTTCACGGCGCACGACGGGTCCGGCCGCCCGGAGCCGGCGCCCCTCGTCGTACCTCAGTGCCGCCGCCGGGAGTTCCGACTTCCTCCCGCTGAGGATCACCGTCAGGCCGCCGTCCGCGGGTGCCTCGGGGGCGGGCCGCTCGCCGATCCTGCGCAGCGCCTGCGCGGCGACCGCCTCGGCCGAACCGTGGAGCGCGAGTTTGGGCCGGTCCGGGTGCTGCAGGGCGGCACGGATGTGCGGGGCGACGAGTTCGTAGTGGGTGCAGCCCAGCACGACGGCCTTCACCTCGTGGGGCGTACGCGCGGCCGCGGTGGCGACCGCGCGTCCGATGGCGGCCTCGTCCGCGTACTCGACGGCGTCGGAGAGCCCCGAGCACGCCACCTCGGTGACGCTCATCTCCGGCGCGAACTCCTCGATGAGACCGCGCTGGTAGGCGCTGCCGGTGGTCGCGGGAGTGGCCCACACGGCGATCGGTCCGCCGTCCGCCGCGGCCGGTTTGATCGCGGGAACGGTGCCGATGACCGGCAGGTCAGGGCCGAGACGGTCGCGCAGGGCGGTCAGGGCGTGGACGGAAGCGGTGTTGCAGGCGACGATCAGCGCGTCGGGGCGCTGGGCCACGGCGGCTTCGGCGACGGTGAGCGCGCGGGCCGTGACGTCCTGCGGGGTGCGCGGTCCCCAGGGCATGCCGTCGGGGTCCGAGGAGAGCACGAGATCGGCGTCGGGCCGCAGGCGCCGTACCGCGGCGGCCGCCGCCAGCAGGCCGATGCCCACGTCCATGAGCGCGATCTTCAATCGGCCCCCGCGCGGCGGTGCCGGTACGGCTGCCGCCTCCTTCGCCTGTCGCCGGTGTCGCTCGCGCCCGTCGCGATCCCTGGTCTTCTCGTCCACGCCGGTTGCCTCTCGTGTGCTGGTTCCTGAGTGCCACTGGCCGAGAGCGTGCACCGGCTGCGCCCGTCAAAGGCATGACCAATCCATGGAGAGTGGTATGGCCCCACGGCACCACCGGCACACGGCACGGCCGGCTTGCCGGGGTGAACGGGCCCCATTCCAGGAGCTGCAGACGGTGCGTCAACACAAGGCGGTGGCCCGCAGGAAAGCCTGCGGGCCACCGCCTCGGTCTCTGCGGGGAGGGCCACCTCTGTCCGTGGGACGGCGCGGCGTCGTCACCGGTGCAGCGCCTCGTTGGCCTTTGACGCGGCCTGACGCAGATCGCTGGTAGCCCGCTCGGCCCGGCCTTCGGCGGTCATCCGCTCATTGCCCATGGCCCGGCCCAGGGTTTCCTTGGCGGCGCCCTTGGCCTGCTTGGTCTTGGCCGTCATCTTGTCGGTGGCGGTCATGGTCGCACTCCTCCTCGCGTTGGCGTGTTTCCTTGACACAAGATCGCGTGCCCTTGCCGAAGCGGCACAAACATCCGCTTCGGAGTGATCGGCTGCCGACCACGGACGCTGTGGACGCGGTGGCGTCGAGCCGCCGGGTTCGAGGGGCAGTGCCCACGTCGCAGCGCGGCCACGACAATGCGGAAGACGAAGTCCCGCACGTGGGGGATACTCTCCCCGTAGGTCGTGACGTCGGACGGTTTTCCCACGTCAGCGCCGTTGCCCGACACCGTGGCAACCAGCCGCTGTTCATGTCGAAGCCGCATCCGCCACCACGTTCCCTACTCCACGACGCCACTCCCGCGCCCGTACACCCCCAGGCCACATCTGAGGTGCACGACAACGGATGTGACGTTCCATCACCCCAAGCATCGGCTGCACACAGCCACGAGCCCGGAGATCACATGAACGCGTCCTTCCCCCGCCCGGCCAAGCCCGACTACACGAACGTGTTCGTGGAGCCCGCATACTCCGGCGGCGAGCCGTACGGAGGCTCCGAGCAGGACGACGAGGAGTCCGGCCTCGCTTGCTCGGGCCGTCCCCCCTCCGATGTTCCCGAGGGGCGATAGACGGACAGAGACCCGACTCGACGCAACGCGACCCTGCCACCGGGCGCCCGGGCAGGACGGCACCCGGCGGCAGTTGCCGTTGCGGTACGCCCGGAGCGAGTCCGGGCGGCGGCGTCAGTCGACCGGCTCGTGCGGGACGGGCTGGTCGGAACGCACTCCCGACGCCTTGGGCACACCGCTCCGCCCGGTGCCGGCCTGATCGGTGTCGGGAACCGTCTCGTCCGGTCCCTCGCCTTCGTGTTCCGACAGTTCGGGGTCCCACGGGTCGGGGACCGGGCTGGAGACATCGGCCTGGTGACTCGGAAGGTCGTGGGGCACCGGGGTGCTGTCATCGCTGGACGTGTCACGACGGGACATCGGTCGAGATACCTCCTCGGTCGGTATGTGGCGTGCTGACCCGGTACCCGGGCGGCCCTGCGCCATGCTCGGCACGGACTGAGAGACACACCACCCGTTTTTCGACGTGGCGTGCGGCGTCTCGCCGTGTCACCTCGCGGAGGGACGTGAGTGCATACGGTTCCGGCACTCCTCCGGAGACAGGGGTGATTCCGGCGTCAGCCCCTGGTCAGGCAGAACGGGTGGCCGGCCGGGTCGAGGAAGACCCGCCACCGGTCGCCGCCCGGTTGGTGTTCCGGCTTGACCGCGCCCAGCCCCAGCAGCAGCGCCTCGGCCTCGTCCAGATCGTCGACCGCGAAATCGAGGTGGGCTTGTTGCGGATATCGGGATCGCTGCCGGGCCCCGTCGTGGCCGGCGTGGGTCAGTTGCCGTAGTCCCGCCCGACGACGAGGGCGCTCGCGGCATAGGGGAGGGAGCGAAGCTGGGCTCCGGGTGTGACTTTTCCGAGCGTGACGTACTGATAGCAGGGGAACCGGACACAGGTCGCCTGCCGGGCGGGGCCGTAACGAACGGTGAAATGGGTCCCGTTGAAGAACGACCGCGCCGAAGCGGGCAGCTGTACGCCACGGGTTCCGGCCCGTTCGATACTGGAGGCGGGAACAACGGTGACGCGGCCCGAGAGGGAAGAGCCGCTGTAGGAGCAGAGGCTTTGTGCGGGGCAGCTCGGTGCCGCCTGTGCCGGGGCGGCGAATCCGAGGACGCCGAGAACAAGTGCGAGGGAGACACTCGCCAGAGATCTTTCATGCTGTCGGGACATGGGTCTGCTCCGAATCCTTGGGTGAGGAAAGGGACACTGCGCGAACGGGCATGCGAGTCGGCCGGCGGCTGCTGTTCCGAGGAGGGAAAGGCCACTCCCCTGCTCCGTATCCGCCGAGAGTGCAGCATTCACCAGGTCAGGCGTGAAGATACTCAATTTACCGAATGATGGCCGATTCGCCCGAACCTTGAGGCGACTCTTTGCCAGGAAAATCTGGCCGGTTCGAAGGAATCAGTGAGGCGACGGCATATCGCGGAACAGTGGCACCACGGGGCCGCTCTGCCTCATGTATGACGGCATCGGGTGGTGAATCGGGTGGTGAAGGGCGCCCGGTTGCGGACGCCGTCGCGCCGTCGCACCGCCCCGTCACCGTTCTCAGGATGCTTTCGCCCCTGCGCCGTCACGCGACGGCGCGCTGCACGTCACGGTTCACCCCGCGTCCTTGACGATGCCGGCCGCGCGGGCCGCGGTCAGCCACAGCGGGAACTCCTGCAGCAGGTGGTCGTAGAGCACCGCGTCGGGGTGCGTCTTCGGTGCCGGTCCGGCGGCAAAGAATCCCGCGTTGTCAACGACGCGCCGGTCCGGTACCGGGAGGTCGTCGAGCTTGTGCAGGAAGCGGAATTCGTCGTCGCCGAAGCCGATGAACTGCCAGAAGATCGGGAGCTTGGCGGCCGTGCACAGGACGTGTTCGGCGGCGGCCCTGGAGGTGGGAGAACCGTCGGTCTGAAAGACGACGAAGGCCGGATCACGGGCACCGCTGGACTGGTAGTGATCGATGACCGCCTGCATCGCGACGTGGTAATTCGTACGGCCCATATGGCCCATGGCATCGTGCAGGGGGTTGATCCTGCCCTGGTAGGCGTCCAGGCTGATCTCCGCTGTCCCGTCGATCTCCGTGGAGAAGAAGAAGACCGGCACCACCCCGTCGTCGTCGAGGTTGGCCGCCAGGGCGAGCACCTGTTCCGCCAAGTGCTGCACCGAGCCGTCGCGGTAGTAGCGCCGCATACTCCCGGAACGGTCCAGAACCAGATACACGGCGGCGCGCCGCCCTCCGGCATGGTTCTTGGCCAACGAGACCGCGGCGGTCTTGTAAAGACTGACCAGCCCGGGCGCACGGCCGGAAATCTTCTCCAGGCTGATGGCCG
This sequence comes from Streptomyces angustmyceticus, assembly GCF_019933235.1. NCBI lineage: Bacteria > Bacillati > Actinomycetota > Actinomycetes > Kitasatosporales > Streptomycetaceae > Streptomyces > Streptomyces angustmyceticus. Next base: position 178,622 of record NZ_CP082945.1, read on the forward strand.
GGGCCGGTATCTTGGCCGGCTTGCGGTAGTCGATTCTGGTGCGCTTGCGATAATCGATGGCCATGCGCAGTGATTGTCGCCGAGCCGGGCGGTGTGCGTGGCGCTTTTGCCGATAATGGTGCTCCGACAGCGAAAGCCGTCGCTCGGGGGCCGTCTTGCGTGGAGTCGCCGGAGTCTTCGGGATTCGCCTTTCGCGATCTCTGCTTGAGCGCGTACGAGGCGTGGGACCGGGCTCCCCTCTCCCGCACGGGCGATCCACCACCTCGTCCGCTTCCCGCGGCCTTGCGGCAGCGGTCCTCGCAGTGCGGTGGTCAACCATGTGCGAGACCCTGGGAGGGGAAGCGTGCCGCCGGTGGTGACGGGGCACGCAGAAACGCGCCCGCCAGCGGAGACGGTGCACGGAGGAGCGCGCCTGCCGACGGCGGCGCACCTCCAGGTGTCCCCCGGGGCGCGATGTGTCACGGGTGACACCCGCGCCCAGGGAGGAAGGCGGGCTGCGATGAGCAGAGCAGATGCGGGCGCCGCGGTGCGGAGCCCGAGGGAGCGAAGCCAGGACGAGCGGAATCAGCGCGAGACGCACCGGAGCCGGCCGGATCAGGACGAGACGGCCGGGCTCCTCTCTGTCACCTTGAACGTCAACGGCCGGGCACGGCAGCTCGACGTGGATCCGCGGACCTCGCTGCTCGACGCGCTGCGCGAACACCTGCGGCTGAGCGGGACGAAGAAGGGGTGTGATCACGGGCAGTGCGGCGCCTGCACGGTGCTGGTCAACGGCCGGCGCGTCAACTCCTGTCTGTCGCTGGCCGTGATGCACGAGGGCGACGAGATCGTGACGATCGAGGGCCTGGGCGGCCCCGACGAGCTGCACCCCATGCAACGCGCGTTCATCGACTGCGACGGCTTCCAGTGCGGCTACTGCACTCCCGGCCAGATCTGCTCGGCGGTCGGCATGCTCGCCGAGGCGGAGGCGGGCTGGCCCAGTCACGCCACGGCCGATGTCACCGCACCACAGGTCGAGTTGACCGATGAGGAGATCCGCGAGCGGATGAGCGGCAACATCTGCCGGTGCGCCGCCTATCCGAACATCGTCGCCGCCATCCGCGGCGTCGCGGAGGGAGACGCGGAATGAGGTCCTTCACCTACGAGCGGGCGGCGGACGCGGGGGCCGCCGTCGCCGCGGTGTCCCGGTCCGGCGCGAAGTTCATCAGCGGCGGCACCAATCTGCTCGACCTGATGAAGCTCGACATCGAGAAGCCCAGCCATCTGGTCGACATCAGCCGGCTTCCGTTGCGGGAGATCGAGGAACTCCCGGACGGCGGGCTGCGCATCGGTGCCCAGGCGGCGAACTCCGACGTGGCCGCCGACGCCCGGGTCCGTACGCGCTATCCGGTGCTGTCCCAGGCGCTGGTGTCCGGTGCCTCGGGCCAGTTGCGCAACAAGGCGTCCACCGGCGGGAATCTGCTGCAGCGCACGCGCTGCCCGTACTTCTACGACACCGCCGCGGGCTGCAACAAGCGGGATCCCGGATCCGGCTGCTCCGCCATCGGCGGGTTCAACCGGATCCACGCCGTCCTCGGCGCCAGCAGTTCCTGCATCGCCACCCACCCCTCGGACATGGCGGTCGCGTTGACCGCGCTGGAGGCGGAGATCGAGCTGCTCGACGTCGATGAATCGGTGCGCCGGGTCGTCATCACGGACTTCTACCGGCTGCCCGGCGACACCCCGCACCTGGAGACCGTGCTGCGGCCCGGCGAGATGATCACGGCCGTGCTGCTGCCCCCGCCGCCGCCCGGCCGGCAGCTCTACCGCAAGGTGCGCGACCGGGCGTCCTACGAATTCGCCCTGGTCTCCGTGGCGGCCGTGGTCTCGGTCGGCCAGGGGACGATCGACGCGGCCCGGGTGGCGTTCGGCGGTGTGGCGCACAAGCCGTGGCGGTCCCCGGAGGCGGAGGCCGCGTTGACAGGCCGTCCCGCCACGATGGCCACCTATCGTGACGCCGCCGAGGCCGCGCTGCGCGACGCCGTGGGACAGGGCGGCAACGACTTCAAGATCGAGCTGGCCAAGCGCACCCTGTGCCGGACGCTGGCGCAGGCGGCCCGGTCGAGTTGAGGAGCGAGATGATCGGCCAAGCTGTGAACCGCGTGGACGGCCCGTTGAAGGTCACCGGCCGGGCCACCTACGCCTACGAGTACTGGGAGGCCGGCCAGCCGCTCTACGGTTCCATCGTCGGCGCGACCATCGGCAAGGGCCGCATCACCGGCATCGACACCGGCAGCGCCGAACGTGCCCCGGGCGTAAGGATGGTGATGACCCATCACAACGCACCGGAGCAGGGTCCGCGCGATGAGTCCATCCCGTTCGAATACTGGCGCGCCCAGCCGGTGCTGACCGGGCCGGACATCCACCACTACGGCGAGCCGGTGGCCCTCGTGGTCGCCGAGACCTTCGAGCAGGCCCGCGCCGCGGCCGATCTCGTCGAGGTGGAGTACCGCCTCGGTCGGGGGCGTTTCGCCTTCGACGAGCACGAAGGCGAGGCGTACGCGCCGAAGGAGGCCAACGCGGGGCTGCCCACCGACACCGCGGTGGGCGATTTTGACTCCGGGTTCGGCAGCGCCTCCGTGCGGGTCGACGAGCGCTACACGACGCCGTACGAGTTCTCGATGCCGATGGAGCCGCACGCGTGTCTGGTGGAGCCGCGCGGCGAGGACCTGATCGTCTACGTCAGCTGCCAGATCGTCGACGCGGCGCAGGCCTCGATCGCCGCCACGCTGCGGATCGACCCGTCGCTGGTGCATGTCGTCACCCCGTTCGTCGGCGGAGGCTTCGGCTCCAAGCTGGGCATCCACTCCGAGACGATCCTGGCCGCGCTCGCCGCCCGCGACCTGCGCCGGCCGGTGAAGGTCGCGATGACCCGGCAGCAGATCTTCCAGCTCATCGGCATGCGCCCCACCTCGCGCCAGCGGGTCCGGCTGGGTGCCGCGCGCGACGGGCGGCTGACGGCCCTCGCGCACGACGTCACCATGCACACCAACCCCGATGTGGAGTACGCCGAGCAGACCGCCGCCACGACCCGCAGCCTCTACGCCGCGCCCCACCGGTTGACCAGCCACCGGCTCACCCCGCTCGACCTGCCGCGCGGGACGGACGTCCGCGCGCCGGGCGAGGCGCCGGGCATGCTGGCGGTGGAGTCGGCCATGGACGAACTGGCCGATGCACTGGAGATGGACCCGGTCGAGCTGCGGATACGCAACGAGCCCACCGTCGATCCCGAGCGGGACGTGCCGTACAGCGACCGGCACCTGGTCGACTGCCTGCGCGAGGGCGCGCGGCGGTTCGGCTGGGACCGCCGTTGTGTCACCCCGGCGAGCCGGCGCGAGGGACGCTGGTGGGTCGGCTACGGCATGTCCGCCGCCATCCGCGGGCATTTCCAGGGGCCGGCGGCGGTGCGGGTGCGGTTGACGGCGGACGGCACCGCCGTCGTCCAGACGGACATGACCGATATCGGCACGGGCACCTACACGGTCCTGACCCAGGTGACGGCCGACGGGCTCGGGCTGCCGGCCGACCGGGTGCGGATCGAACTCGGGCGTTCCGACTTCCCCACCAGCTGGGGGTCCGGCGGTTCGTGGGGTGCCGCCAACTCGACCACCGCGGCGCACCGGGCGTGCCTGACCCTGCGCGAGAAGCTGCTGGCCGCGGCGAGCGGCGACACGCGTTCGCCGCTGTACGGCCGGGACCCGGCGGACGCCGTGTTCGCCGACGGCAGCGTACGCGTCGGTGACGCGTCCGAGCCGCTGAGCGAGATCACCGCCCGCATCCCCGAGGAAGGCCGGGAGGCGGAGGGCCGGACCCTCTTCATGGGCGACGACCCGAACTACTCGGCCTACTCGATCCACACCTACGGTGCCCACTTCGCCGAGGTGGGGGTCGACGTGGACACCGCCGAGATCCGTCTGCGCCGGATGCTGGGCGTGTTCTCGGTGGGCCGTGTGCTCAACGCGAAGACGGCCCGCTCGCAGCTGATGGGCGGCATGATCTGGGGGGCCGGCGCGGCCCTCGAGGAAGAGGCCGTCGTCGACCCCCGGTCGGGCGCCTTCGTCAACCGGGACCTCGCGCAGTACCTGGTCCCGGTCCATGCCGACATCCCCGAGGTCGAGGTCGTCGTCCTCGACGGATACGACGACAAGGCCAACGTCCTCGGCGCGAAGGGCGTCGGCGAGCTGGGCATCTGCGGGTCCGGCGCGTCCGTCGCGAACGCCGTGTTCAACGCCACCGGAGTGCGCGTACGCGACTTCCCCATCACGATCGAGAAGGTGCTGCCCGGTCTGCCGTTGATGGACGCCTGAACCGGCCGGCCTATGGACCTGGCCTCAGGAGCTGGTGAGGATGACGAGCTGCCGGGTCGCGCGGGTCATCGCGACGTAGCGGTCGACGGCACCTTCGATGCCCTCGCCGAAGTTCTGCGGGTCGATGAGGACGACCAGGTCGAACTCCAGCCCCTTCGACAGCTCCGGCGTCAGCGACCGGACGCGGGGCGTCGCCCGGAACTCCGGGTCGCCGATGACGCAGGCGATGCCGTCGTCGTGGGCGGCGAGCCAGCTTTCGAGGACCGGGGCCAGGTCCGCGACGGACCCGTGGACGACGGGGATGCCGCTGCTGCGGATGGACGTCGGCACGTTGGCTTCCGGGAGCGCCTCACGGATGACCGTCTCGGCCTCCGTCATGACCTCTTCCGGCGTGCGGTAGTTGATGCCCAGCCGGGCCACGGTGATCCGGTCGAGTCCGACCCGCTCCAGCCGTTCCTGCCACGACTCGGTGAACCCGTGCCTGGCCTGCGCGCGGTCGCCGACGAGGGTGAAGCTCCGGGACGGGCAGCGGTGCAGCAGCATCTGCCACTCGGCGTCGGTCAGCTCCTGGGCCTCGTCCACGATGATGTGGGCGAACGGGCCGGCGAGGGGTTCCGGGTCGGTGGCGGGCAGTGCGCCCTCGTCGACCAGGCTGTCCTGCAGGTCCCGTCCGCGCAGCATCCCCATCGCGCCTTCGCTCTCGTCGATGACGACGTTCTGCAGCAGGCTGTCGATGACATCGGCCCGGCGCGCGCGTTCGGCGGCGGCGGATGCCTCTTGCCGACGCCTGCGCACGGACGCCTCCGGATCGCCGAGCCGCTGCCGTGCCGCGTCCAGGAGCGGCAGGTCGGACACGGTCCAGGCCCGCGCGTCCGGACGCTGCAGCGCGCGCACGTCGTCGGGGCCGAGCCAGGGAGCGCACCGGCGCAGGTAGGCGGGCACCGACCACAGGTCTTCGACGAGGTCGCCCGCTTCCAGCATCGGCCACGCCCGGTTGAGTGTCCGGATCAGCTCCCGGTCCTGCAACAGCGACCTCCTGAGCAGTTCGGGCGGGGCATCGCTGTCGTCCTTGTCGATGAGGAGCGTGAGCAGCTCCTCCCGGATCTGGTCGCGTGCCTCGTTGTGCGGCGTGCCCGGTTCGACCGCCGCGAACGCCGCCGCCCAGTCGTCGGCGCTCAGCCAGAGGTCGGACCAGTGGGTCGAGACCGTCATCCCCTCGGTGGGCGCCTCCTCGTAGAGCGCGACGGCCGGTTCGATCGCCTTCACCAGGTCCGCGGACGACTTCAGGAGGGCCACCCTCGGGTCGGTCTCGACCGCCGCTCCGGCCCCCTCGGTGACCAGGTCGCGCAGGGTGCAGGTCTGCACGCCCTCCTCGCCGAGGCTGGGCAGGACATCGGCGACATAGGCCAGGTAGGGCTGGTGCGGACCGACGAACAGCACTCCGCCGCGACGGTGCCCGAGGCGCGGGTCGGCGTACAGGAGGTGGGCGGCGCGGTGCAGAGCGACGACCGTCTTGCCCGTCCCCGGGCCGCCGTCGACGACCAGCGCCCCGCGGGATCCCGCCCGGATGACGGCGTCCTGGTCGGCCTGGATGGTGGCGAGCACGTCGCGCATCCGGGCCGACCGGTTGCCGCCCAGGCTGGCGATGAACGCGGAATGGTCGTCGAGCGCGGCGTGCCCTTCGCGCCCGTCGGCGGTGAACACCTCGTCCCAGTAGTCGCTGATCCGGCCGCGGGTCCAGCGGTACCTGCGGCGGCTCACCAGCCCCATCGGGTCGGCGTGGGTCGCGGCGAAGAACGGCTCGGCCGCGGCGGAGCGCCAGTCGTACAGCAGCCGGCGGCCGTCGCTGTCGGTCAGGCCGAGGCGTCCGATGTAGACGGGCTCGGGGTCGTCCGCGCGGACGAAGTGCCCCAGGCAGAGGTCCAGACCGAAGCGGCGCAGGGCCCGCAGGCGGCCGGTCAGCCGGTGGATCTCCGCATCCCGGTCCATCGCTCCCCGGCCGATGCCGCCGGGTGCCCTGCGTTCGGCGTCGAGGCGGTCGGACAGTTCGGCGATCGACTGGTCGAGGCTCTCCGAGATGGCCGCGAAGTGCTGCTCGTCGCCGCCGATCAGCGCCGGGTCGGCCTTGGCGGCGAGGTGGTCGGGAAGGTCGAACGCACGGGTGGTCAGGGGGTTCATGTCATCAGCTCCGGTCCGAGGCCGCCGCCGCGACGGCCGCCGGCGCGCACATCCGCACCCCGGCGCCGAATCCGTGCACATGCGGTGCGCGCACATGCGGTGCGCGCACCGCCACCGGCTCGCACTCACCGGCACCACATACCCCACGACCCGACAAACGCATACGCACTTCGCGAATCCCCCATTTCCACTGGTTCTGGCATCGGCCCGCGATTCTGCCCCAGGACCGGGGCCTTGCCGCAAGCCCCCCCGTGCGCTATACGTTGAGAGTGGCAAGGAGTGGGCAGCACTCCTTGCCTTCGTCGTTCCAGGGAGGAATGCGCCCAGGCGTCCAGACCTCCGGCGCCCAGGCGTCCAGGCGATCCGCCCCCTCAGTGCCCCAACCGCTTCAGGGCCGATTCCGGGTAGCGCTCCCCCGCCACCGCCTCCTCGGGCACCGCCCGGCGCAGCAGCTCGCGGTCGGCCTCGGTCAGGGACAGCGCCACGGCGGCGACGTTCTCCTCCAGGTAACGGCGCCGCTTGGTACCGGGGATGGGGACGATGTCGTCGCCCTCGGCCAGCAGCCAGGCCAGCGCGGCCTGGGCGGGCGAGCAGCCGATCCGTTCGGCGACCTCCCGTACCGCCTGGACGAGTACCAGGTTGCGCTGGATGTTCTCGTCGGCGAACCGGGGCCAGCGCCGCCGGTTGTCGTCCGGGTCCAGGTCGCCTCGGGAGGAGACGGCCCCGGTGAGCATCCCGCGCCCCAGCGGGGAGTAGGCGACGACGGCGATGCCCAAGTCGCGGCAGGTGGCCAGCAGTTCGCCCTCCACCACGCCGCGGGTGAAGAGGGAGTACTCCACCTGGACCGCGCTGATCGGGTGGACGGCGTGGGCCGTGCGCAGTGTCGCGGCGCTGACCTCGCTCAGCCCGATGTGGCGCACCAGTCCGGCCGCCACCAACCGGGACATGGCGCCGACCGTCTCCTCGACGGGCGTGGCGGGGTCTCGGCGATGCGCGTAGTAGAGGTCGATGTGCTCAACTCCCAAGCGGCGCAGGGATGCCCGGCAGGCGACGGGTACGTAGTCGGCGGAGGTGTCGACGTCACCGACGCGGCCGGTCGACGCGTCGTGGCGGAGTCCGAACTTGGTCGCCACGACCATCCGGTCCCGCTCGCGGGCGTGCCGGCGCAGCCACCGGCCGACCAACTCCTCGTTGGCGCCCTGCCCGTAGGCGTCGGCGGTGTCCAGGAAAGTGAGGCCCGTCTCGTAGGCGCGGTCCAGCGTGTGCTGGGACTCCTCCTCGTCGGGGACGCCGTAGGCGACGGACATGCCCATGCAGCCCAGACCGATCGCGGACACCTCGGGGCCGTTGGCACCCAGCGTGCGGTACTTCATCGAGTCTTCCTCTCAGTGGACCGGACAGCGGCGCGGGGCGGGGGGCGGTGCGGGCGCGGTGCTACAGCTATGCGATCTCTTCGGTGCGGCCCCCGCCTCTGTAGGTATCCGGGCCACGCGGGGCCGGCGTCCGTACCGGTGGACGGTCGTACCGTTTCGCGCGCGGCGCCGGCGTCGGCGGTCCGCCCCTGCACCATGGTGTTCGGCTAGCCGTCCGACGGTGCCGGCCCCGCCGGCTGCCCCACGGTACGCCGCCGGAGAGCACGCCGGTCGGGCGAGGCCGGCGGCGCGATGCGGAACGGCACGGCGCGGCGCGAATGTTCCCGCGTGGGCTGATGATGGCTCAGGTCCGCACGAGCGGAGGTCCGTCGCCCTCGCCTGGTCGCACTGACCGCTCCGGGTGGCCGGGCTGTTCCTCGGGGTGTCGCGTACCGGACCGAGCGGGCGTCGCTCGGACAATACGTCTCCGAGCGGAGGGTGCGCCCTCCCTGACCCCGTGGCCTGCCCCGTGCCCGTCGAGAAAGGTGACAGCCATGAAGTTCACAGTGATCGGTGGTACCGGGCTGATCGGCTCGCAGGTGGTCCGGAAGCTGACCGCAGCCGGCCATCAGGCCGCCCCCGCGGCGCCGTCCACCGGTGTCGACCTGATCACCGGCGAGGGCCTGGACCAGGCCCTGGAAGGCGCCGAGGGCGTGATCAATCTGGCCAACTCGCCGACCTTCGACGAGGCGTCCTTGGAGTTCTTCCGCACCGCCATGCACAACCTGCTCGCCGCCGGAGAGCGTGCCGGCGTCCGGCACCAGGTCATCCTCTCGATCGTCGGCGTGGACCGGGTGCCCCAGTTGGACTACTACCGGGCCAAGACCTTGCAGGAGGATCTGCTCCGCCAGGGGCCCACGCCGTACTCCATCGTGCGCGCCACCCAGTTCTTCGAGTTCATGGACGCCGTGTTGTCGTGGACGTCCGACGACAGCACGGTCCGGCTGCCGGCCACCCCCATCCAGCCGATCGCCGCCGCGGATGTCGTCGACGCGGTCGCCCACGTTTCGACCGGCACTCCGCTCCACGGCATCTACGAGGTGGCCGGCCCGGACGTCTGCCCGCTCGACGAACTCGGCAGGGTCACCCTGGCCGCGCAGAAGGACGCCCGGACCGTCACCACCGACGCCCAGGCCGGCATGTTCGGGGCCATCACCGGCGACGCACTCCTCCCGGGACCGCACGCACACCTGGCGTCCACGCACTACCAGGAGTGGGTCCAGAAGGCGGGATGACCGGGTGGTGGCTGGGGAGACCGGGCGGCCGGGGCGCAGGGAGCCACCGGGGGGAGGTAGCCGGCTGGTCGACCGCTGAGGGGCGGGCCGCCACCGGACCCACGGCCCGGCACCCTGCGCCCCAGCACAACAGCGCGGCCCTCACTCACCCGCACCCGCCGTCCGGGTGGTTGCGCGACCCGGCTCCCGGCCGTCCCGGGCTGTGCTCGTCGACGGCCGGGATGCCTTGGCACCCTGCGCACGGCGTGGCAGTACGGCGGCGGCCAGCGCTCCGAGCGCGGCGAGGGCCGCGAGGGCCGGCAGCGTGGCGCCCATGGCCGACGTGAACACCTCGGGGGGCACGTGTGGTCCGCCGGCGGTCGGCTCCGTGCCGGTCGAAGCCGGTGCCGTGAGGGTCATCAGCATGGTTGCCACCGCGGCACCCAGCATCGGACCGATGTTCATCGCGGTCTGCTGGAGGCCGCCGGTCACCCCGGCGTGTTCCATGGGCGCCTGGTGCACGATGACGGCCGTCGCGGTGACCATCACGGTGCCGAACCCGGTGCCCAGCAGGAGGAATCCCCCGCAGATGACGGGTGTCGAGGCTGTCCGGTCGAGTGAGGACAGCACCAGGATGCCGAGGACGACGAGGGCCATGGCCGCCATGGTCGTGCGGCGGGCACCGTGCCGCCGCTGGAGCACCGCGGCGGCCGGCGCGCCCAACACCATCATCACCGCCAGCGGCAGCGCCCGAAGACCGCTCTGCAGCGGGTCCAGGGCGAGGACGTCCTGCAGGAAGTAGGTGCCGACGAACAGTGCGCCGAACATGGCGGCCGACGCGGAGAGCAGTACGGCCAGCGCCGCGGCAACGGAATCAATCGCTCCGGCCAGATTTGGTGATCATTTGGCATGCGGCACCTGTTTCTCGCCCCGGGCCTGCTCTACGTTCTGCCTTACCGCACTCACCAGGCACTTCAGGGGGAATCGTGCCCACTCGGGACAGCACACCTACCCAGAGCGCTCCGGCCACCCCGGAGACGCAGACAGCTCCGGTCCTCGGCCGGCCGGCGCCACCGGCGCGGTCCAAGGGCGCCGCCGCCCTCGGCTGGCTGCTCACCATCGGCCTCAACATCGTCGCGCCGATCTTGACTTACCACGCGCTCCGCGATCACGGCTGGAGCGAGTCCGCGGCACTCCTGGCGGGCGGCGCCTGGCCCGTGCTGGAGAGCGTCGTCCACCTCGTGTGGCGCCGCCGGATCGACGAATTCGCCGTGGTCACCCTGGCGTTCCTGGTGCTCACGGCCGTGGTGTCACTCGTGGGTGCGCACTCGGCCCGCGCCCTGCTGCTCAAGGACTCGGCCATCACGGGGCTGTTCGGGCTGCTGTGCCTGGCGACGCTGCTGGCACCGCGCCCGCTGATGTTCTATTTCGGCCGCAAGTTCGCGACCGACGGCACCGCGGAGAGCACCGCGTGGTGGAACGGTCTGTGGCAGTTCGAGGGATTCCGTACGACCCTGCGGACCATGACGGCGGTCTGGGGCGCGGCCTACTGCCTGGAGGCCCTGGCCCGGGTCGCGCTGGTGTACGTCCTGAGCACGGACACCATGGTGGTCCTGAGCCCGGTGCTGGTCTACGGCGTTCTCGGCGCACTGGCCGTGTGGACGGCCGCGTACGGCAAGCGGGCACGGCGCAAGGGCGAAGCGCGCGCCGCGGCAGCCGCGGCGGCGGCCTGACCAGCGGTTCGCCGCGGCGGCGGTGAGAGCACGGGCGGGGCGCGGGTACGGGTACCGAAGACCCGGGCCCGTCCCCGGCCCGGAGACGCCAACGCCAGAGCCATCGCCCCCCGGAGACACGGTCGGCCGCCGAAAAGCCCTCAGCCCGCCGCCCCCGGCGACCGGTGGCGCGCCCACAGCTGGCCGGCGTCGCCGGCGGCGAGGCGGTCCCGGTAGACGTCGATCTTGCGGGCGATGAGTTTCAGGTTCTCCTGGAGTTCGGCGATGTCGGCGAGTACCTGGTCGCGATGTGACTCCAGCACCTCCAGCCGTTCGGCTTCGTTGCCGCCGCCTGCCGCGACGAGTTCGGCGTAGCGGCGGACGCCCTTGATGGGCATGCCGGTCGCGCGCAGCATCGTGCAGATGGTGATCCATTTCAGGTCGAGCGCGTGGTAGCGGCGCCGGCCGCTGTGGGTGCGGTCGACGGGGGTGACGACCAGGCCGGCGCGTTCGTAGTAGCGCAGGGTGTGAGCGCTCACTCCGGTACGGCGAGCGGCCTCGGCGATGCTCAGTCCTGCCTCGGGGATGGGCTCGTGCGGCTGCTTGTTGACTTCGACCACGCTCTAAAATCTAGCGTCCCCGACATGCCCGAACACCTCCCTTTCCTCAGTCCTCGTCGCCGGCTGCTGGTGCTCGCGATCTGCTGCGCCAGCATGGTCGTCGTGGTGATGGACATCTCCATCGTCAATGTCGCGCTGCCGTCGATCCGTCGTGATCTGCACACCTCGCAGTCCGGCCTGCAGTGGACGGTAGACGCCTACACCCTGGTCCTCGCCGGCTTCCTCGTGCTGGCCGGGTCCACCGCCGACCGCGTCGGCCGTCGGCGCGTCTTCCACATCGGCCTCGCCACCTTCGGTTTCGGCTCGCTGCTGTGCGGCCTGGCGCCGAGCATCGACTGGCTGATCGTGGCGCGCGTGGTGCAGGCCGTCGGCGGCACGATGCTCAATCCGGTGGCGATGGCGATCGTCGCCACCACGTTCCCCGACCCGGCCGGGCGCGCCAGGGCCATCGGGGTGTTCGCCTCGATGAGCGGCCTGTCGCTGGCGCTGGGGCCGATTCTGGGCGGTGCCCTGGTCGACGGCTTCGGCTGGCACGCCATCTTCTGGATCAATGTGCCGATCGTGGTGGCCGCGTTCGTGTGCACCGCGCTGTTCGTCCCCGAGTCCCGCGCTTCGCGGGGGCGCCGGTTCGACCCGGTGGGCCAGACCTTGATGGTCCTGGTGCTGGGCGGCGTCGTCTTCGCGATCATCGAGTCCGGGCCGTGGGGCTGGACCTCGCCGGTCATCCTGGGACTGCTCGCCGTCGCGGTGCTCGGCGTGCTCGGCATCGTCCTGTACGAACCGCGCCGCGTCGACCCGCTGTTGGAGCTGCGCCTGTTCCGCAGCGTGCCGTTCAGCTCGGCGCTGGTGATGGCGGTCTTCGCCCTGTGCGGGTTCGGCGCGTTCCTGTTCGTGACGACCCAGTATCTGCAGGACGTACGGGGCATGTCGGCGTTCACGGCCGGGCTGTGCCTGCTGCCGGTCGGGGCGCTGGTCATCGTGCTGTCGCCGTTCACCGGCCGGCTGCTCGGCGCGCGCGGCCCCCGGCTGCCGCTGGTGGTCGCCGGGAGTGCGCTGGCGCTGGGCGGCGGCGCGTCGCTCTGGCTCGGACCGGCCACGCCCCTGCCGGCCGTGCTCGCCGTCTACCTGCTGTTCGGAGTCTTCATGGGCACGGTCAACCCGCCGATCACCAACACCGCGGTCTCCGGGATGCCCCGCTCGATGGCCGGGGTGGCCACCTCGCTGGCCTCCGCCGGCCGGCAGACCGGCACCACCCTGGGCGTCGCCGTCGCCGGGACCATGGTGGGGTCGGCCGCGCATCACAGCGCGACGGCGTTCACCGGAGCGGAGCACGGCGTGTGGTGGATGGTGCTCGGATTCGGCCTGGGCATCGTGGTGCTGGGGCTGGTCAGCACCGGCCGCCGGGCCTCGGACACCGCAGCGCGGGCGGCGGAATCGTTCGAGGACGTGAGCCGTGGCGTGCGTCGTCCCGCCGCGCCCACCGTCCGCCGGTGAGCGGCGGGGCGGCGCCGCGCCCACCAGACGCCTCGGAGCCCGTCAACTGCAGTGTGCGGCACAGCCGTTGACGCCCACTGGACCGTTGCGGAGGACGCCCTTCATCAACGGCCTACGGGTTCCCGGCACCCTCGACGTTGGAGATCATCCTGCGCAGCACCTTCAGCGCGGCCACGTACTCCTCGTCGCTGATGCCGTCGTGGACCACGGCACGGAGTTCGGTCACCAGCTCGCGCAGCCGCGTCCTGGCCGCTTCTCCCGCGTCGGTGAGGTGGAGACGCTGTCCGGCGTCGGCCCGCAGCCAGCCGCGGTGGCAACTGGGCCACGGTGCGGGGGATGTCGTGTGGTCCGTCCGCGAGGGACAGCAGCCGCGCGGCCACCTCGTCGCGACTCGGCCCCTCGGGACAGTACTTGACGCTGTTGAGTACCCAGTACTGCGGCTGCGTGACGTCGATCTCCGCCAGGGCGTCACGCAGCTGCCGGGTGACGACCGCGTGAGCCCGGCCGCTCCAGTAGCCGATGGGCTGGCCGGCCGGCATGTCGTCGGTGGCAGCCGGATCGGCCGGCGCCTGGTCGGTGGTGGCGCCCCTCAGGATCTCCATGATCGCGACGCTGCCTCCGTGTGCCCGGCCTGAACACTGCCGGAACATGGTCGGTCACCCGACGACCGCAAGGCCGTTGAGCAGGTGGCCGAGCTCTGTCGGCGCCTCGATGTGGGCCATGTGCCCCTGACCGGGAAGCAGGTGGACTTCGGCGCGGGTGACGCGCTGCCGGACGTCGTCGAACGACGTTCCGTAGGGGGCCGTTCCGTGATTGCGCCTGCCGATGATCAGATCGACACGGTCCGCCCGTCGCGCCAACTCCTCCGGTGGCGGTGCCGAGTTGAGCGCGGCGAGCTCGCCGTACGCCGCTCTGCCCAAGTCCCGCAAGGCCGCCCATACTTCACGGTCGGCCCGCAGCGCCTCGACATGTGCCGTGCCGAGGCCGGCGACCCTCCGGTTCACGATCTCGACGGTGGCGTCCCAGTCCGCCGCCTCTTCGGCGGCCCGCAGATCCGGCAGGACGTGACGGCCGAACGGCCGTATCACCGGCTCGTAGGCCATCACCTGGCGCAGGGGACGCTCGTTGGCGGCCAGCAGCGCGATCAAGCCGCCGTAGCTCCAGCCGAAGAGCGCCTGGGTGCCTTTGCGCTCGTCGAGGACCACGCCGAGGTCCTCGACCTCCGCTTGCAACGAGTAGGCGCTGGTCAACGGCCCCGAGGGGGCGCGGCCCCGGCGGTTGACGACCGTCACCGACGGCCAGGCGTCGAGCGCGGTCGCGACATGACGCCAGCCGTGAGCGTCGGCCATCGCGCCCGGGACGACGACGAGGCCCGGGGCATCCGGCTCTCCGTACACATCGACCGTGACCCAGCTGCCTCCACCGACCGGCAGTCTTTTCTGAATCGTTTGCTCCATAAATTTATTATGGAGCAAACGATCTACAATGCAAGGGTGCCCCAGCCCACCCGTGGACGACCACGAGCCTTCGACCGCGACCGCGCGGTCCTCGACGCCGCCCGCCTCTTCTGGCGTCGCGGCTACTCCGGGACGTCGACCCGCGACCTCACCTCGGCCCTCGGACTCTCGACCTCCAGCCTCTACGCCGCCTTCGGCAGCAAGGCCGGACTGTTCGAAGAAGCGGTGCGGACCTACGCCGAGCCCTACCGGGAGATCTACCGGCAGGCCGTCGCCGAGAAGGACGTCCGGAACGTCATCGACCGGATCCTGATCGGCTCGGTCGAGGAGTTCACCCGGCCAAGTGACGCCCATCCAGGCTGCCTTCTCAGCAGCGCCGCGATGACCGACAGCACGAGCACGCTCGACACCAGCGCCTACTACGCCGAACTGCAGGGCTGGAACGAGCGCGCCCTCCTCGCACGCGTCGAGCGAGCGGTCCAGGACGGGGAACTGGTCGCCGGCACCGACGCGGCGGCCCTGACCGGACTCGTCCAGTCCGTCGTGCACGGACTGTCCGTGCAGGCCAACCTCGGCACGGCCCACGAGGATCTGCGGGCGACGGCGCGGTTCACCCACGAGCTGATCTGCCGACAACTCACGCCGCCCACACCCTGACCCGCAACGCCGCGCAGGATCGGCCGGGGGCCTCACCGGCCGGGAAGGCGGACGGCCGGAGGTGGCCGGCGCGACTCGGCTCGGCGCGCGGCATTTTCTGTAATCTGCAATTTCTCGCAAAATGATGCGGATGCCGCTGCCACCTCATTCGGGCGGGTTCGGCGCGGGTGTAAGCTCCAGATAAAACGTACATATGCGGCGTATCCGACCTGCCTGTGGGGCGATCACCAGGAGGCGGTTGTCCCGGGACAGCACCCGAATCTCCCGCTCCCGCCCACCGCGGGACCTCGCAGGGGACTCGTCAACGGGTGGCGGACCGCCAGATCCCTAGGACGAAGAAGGTGTGGACCTATGTCCACCAATCGTTTGACACGAGCCATCGCTCTGACCGCAGGTGGACTCCTGCTGGCCGGCGGCGCCGCGGTCGCCACGGCCGGGACGGCAACCGCCGTCGAGCCGACACACGCACCGACCAGCTACTCCGCCTACGACGGCGGCTACGGCTGGGGCCACCACGACCATGACCGGGGATACGGCGACTACTACGGCCTCGTGGTCCTCGTGCCCGTGGGCGGCTACGGCGGCTACTACGACCTGGGCGGCTTCCCCGGCTACTACTGAGCTGGCCGGCCCATGACGACTCAAACCTGCTGATGCCCGGGACCCCCGTCCCGGGCATCCCTCATGTCACCTGAGGGCCACCCCGTGGTCGGCACTCTCGGTGCCAGGGGCGACACAGCGAGTGCTGTCCTGGCGATCGTCGCGGGCCGCAGCGTCCGCCCCGCGCCTCCTACGCCGTCTCGTCCGCCTCCGCCCGGCCGCCCTGCCGCGCCCTCACCAGGCCGGCAACGAGGTTCGCCCGCTCGGCCATCGCGTCGACCACCAGGTACTCGTGGTCGGCGTGGGCACCGCCGCCGACCGCCCCCAGACCATCGAGGGTGGGCACCCCCAGCGCGGCCGTGAAGTTGCCGTCGCTCCCGCCGCCGACCGCCGTGCCGCCGATGCCGGGGAGCAGCGTCTTCGCCAGCGCGAAGAGCTCGGCCGACGCCGACTCGGGCATCGGCGGCCGGCTGACGGCTCCCGTGACCGCGATCTGCGCCTCGTCGAGATGCGGAGCCAGTGCCGCGAAGGCGGATTCGACGCGTTCCTTCTCGTCGGCGGACTCGACCCGGACGTCGACGACGACGGTCGCCTCCGCCGGCACCACGTTGTCCAGGGTTCCGGCGGACGCGACGGTCGGGGTGACCGTCGTGCCCCTGTCGGGTCGGGCGAGCGCCGCGATGTCCAGTACCTGGTGCGCGGCTTCGGTCAGGGCGTTGACCCCGGCGGCGGGCTCCAGGCCCGCGTGTGACGCCCGGCCCGTGACCGAGACCTGGAACGTGCCACAGCCCTTGCGGCCGGTCTTCAGGGCGCCGCCCTCCCCGGCGCCTTCGACCACGAGGACGGCGCCGCAGGCCAGCGCCCGTGCCTCGATGAGCGCGCGCGAGGAGCGGGAGCCCACCTCCTCGTCGGCGGTCACCAGGATCTCGACACCCGACCGGTCGTCGAGCGTCGCCAGGCCGTGCACGGCCTGTACGAGACCGCCCAGCATGTCGAAGACGCCGGGACCGGTGGCGTGCCCGCCCTGGACCATGAACGGGCGGCGTTCCAGGGTGCCGAGCGGGAACACCGTGTCGTGATGACCGAGGATCAGTACCGCGGGATCGCCGCCACCCGACCAGTGGACGTGCGGCCCGGCTTCGCTCTCCACCAGGACGGCCTGCCCGCCGAGGCGGCTCTCGATGACCTCGGCGACCACCTTGGCCGACTCCGTCAACGCGGCGAGATCACGCGAGGGAGACTCGGTCTCGACGAGTGTCCTGAGATCCTCGATCATCGCGTCGACACTCACCGGGCCGGTCTTGTGCATCGTCATACGAGAACGGTAGACGCCCGGGGCTCATGCCGTCACAACCCATGACGCACGGCCCGCCCGCCACGGCCGCCGGCCATACGGCCTGCCCCGACACGACACACGCACGCTCCCCATCGGTCGGCCGGTGCGGCTTCCCCGCCCGAGCGGCGACTTCACTACTGAAGAACGACCGTGACACCGCGTCGTTCCAGCAGCCGGACGATGTCCTCGACATAGCCGAGCTTCCCGTCCGGGTCCGAGACGGTGCCGGCCAGTGCCCGGCGCGCCACCTCGGCGTCGTGCCAGATCAGGGTGAAGGGCGGGGCCACTCCGAAGCCGCCGTTCAGACAGTCCTCGAAGGCGTTCCGCTCCCGGCCGAAGTAGCCGCCGGGACCCACCAGCGCCTCGGCCATCGCGCAGTGCAGGCCGGGCACATCGGTGACGAACCTTCCGTCGAGCCAGTAGCTGCCGCCGGAGCGGTCCGGGCCCTGGCCGCTCATGCCGGTGGCCGTCAGGTCGAGCCACTCGGCTCTGCCGTGCTCGCAGTACGGGGCCCACTGGTTGCGGGTGGTCGGGACGCCTCGGCGCCAGGTCTCCCAGACCGGCCGGGCGAGCAGCGGCGGGCG
Source organism: Streptomyces angustmyceticus (assembly GCF_019933235.1). NCBI lineage: Bacteria > Bacillati > Actinomycetota > Actinomycetes > Kitasatosporales > Streptomycetaceae > Streptomyces > Streptomyces angustmyceticus. The sequence continues at coordinate 196,232 of NZ_CP082945.1, forward strand.
GTCGTCCCCGCCGTCGGTGAGTGTGATGTCGACGAGAGTGCCGCCGAGCACGGACGGTCGCGCCTCCTCGATGCCCAGGTACACATGGTGGCGGTACATCGTCCGGCCGTGGCGGTCCAGCGCCCGCAGCTCCGCCCAGTTCCGCGCCCACTTGCGCGGTCGGCGCAGGACGGCGAGCAGGGGCTCGGCGGCCTCACATCCGATGAGGTGCAGTGGAGTTGGCGGCGGAGCCACGCGGGCGCGGAACAGCCCGTCCACTCTGGTGCAGTGACCGGCGGGACGCACGCCCACGCTGGTCCGTACGAACAGCCGGCAGTGCGCCGACGCGGGAAGAGTGTGCTGCCACGCGTGGTCTTCTTGGACCCCTGCGCCGACGACCACATCCACCCGGGCCGGATCGGTGCGGTTCGGCCGGCAGGCGAGGACGGCGGTGTCGACCAGCGTCCACCACTGGAGCGGCTGCTGCTCGTCCCACACCTCGACGCAGACGTCACCGAGCAGGCCCGTTTCCTCCCCGGCCGGGGAGAGGGCATCGCGCAACGCGCCGGTGGGAGTGCACCCGTGCAGCGTCAGCACCTCGCGCGGCGGCACCTTGTCCAGGAACAGGCCCTCGACGCCCGCGCACCGCCCCCAGTACTCCGTCTCGCCGTCCTCGTCCTCCCGGACCAGGAGGTACCTGACCGGGAAGTCCCGTTCCCAGGCGACATGATCCGCGACCCGCATCTCTCCCCCGTACACGCGAACGATCTCATGCTCAGGGTACGGGGCCGGTTCGGGACATCAGGCGGCGTTCGGGACATCAGGAGGTCTTCGGGACTTCAGAGGCGTCGGCAGCGGCGGAGTGCCGAGTCGCCGGCGCAACGGCCTTTACCACAGCGAGCGTTGCTGGTTCGGAAGGCTGGGCGGCTGCCGGTGGTCGCGACAGCCGCCCGGACGGGTGGCCGGCGGGTCAGCCGCCGGCTGGAACGACGTTGGTGGCCTCCACCGCCGGGCGCAGGGCCCGGGCGAGTCTGACGCCGTCACCGACGGCCCAGAAGTGGGTGAAGAACAGGCGGGGTTCGTCCCTCAGGCCGTGGTTGTGCAGCTCGACGAGTTCGGCTCCGGCACGCCGCAGGGCCACCAGGACGTCCTGGACCTCCCCGGCGATCATGGCGCAGTCGCCGCTGATCGCGGCCCGGCCACGGCCCAGCGGCTGGAAGTTGAACGCGCTGGTCGACCCCAGCCCCGGCGGCAGTACCAGGCGCCCGTCGGTGATGGTCTCGCGGCGCACGAAGATGCATTTGTAGATCCCGTCGTCGACGGATCCTTTGGCGCCCAGGGCGGCGTCGATGCCGGCGGTGTCGAGGTCGACGCGTCCCGGCGCGGCGGTCGGTCGTGGGCGCGGGGTGCCGGTGCGGTCGAACGCCGCGCGCAGGCCCTGGGCAATGGCTCCCGGGTCGTGGCCGTGTGCGTGGACGTGAACCCACCAGAGGTCGGGGGCCTGGGAGAGCAGATGCTTGTGGATCGCGGTCTGCTCGATCCGGTGCTTGTGCAGGACATCGATGAACTGCTGCAGTTCGTCCTCGGTGACCACCACGTCGCCCATCGCCAGTGTGCTGCCGTCGCCGTAGCGGACGAAGGACACGTGCGAACCCAGGGCGAGTGCCGGATGGACGTCGATCTTGCGGGAGCGCACCCGCAGGTCCCGGCGCGGCAGTCCCGTATGGAACATCACCTTTCGCTTCATGTCGCCGGCTCCGCCGAGCTTCTCGGACACGCTCGTCCAGTCCGGCAGCGCGGTGTTCACCGGCTTGAGCAGCCCGTTCTTTCCCGGTTCGGTTCCCCCGTCGGACAGGGCACGAGCGGGAGTCGGTGCCCCCGCCAGCATCGGGGCCAGGGCGGCCGCGGCCAGCACGCGTCGCCGCGGCGCACCCGCATGCGGGTGGGTGTCCTGCTGTCGGTCTCCAGCCATCACGTGAGTACCTCCATGCCGAGATGGAAGCACGGGCCGACTCGTGACTCCGTGAACCCTGTCGTTGCTTGCGGCCAGCTGGCCTAAGCAGTCGCCACGGCAGGTGAGACGTCCGGGTGGACGTCCGGGTGCGGGGCGCTCGGGGGCGCGCCCGCGGCCCGTACGAGGGCGCCGGGGCGCCCGCCCGGCATCCTGGCAGTGGCCGGATGCCGGGCACGACGGCCCCCGCGCACCACGGGCGCGGGGCGGCGCCGAGCGCATCTCTGCGCCGCCCCCGGCACTCTCAGGAAGGCCCGCGGCGACGGACGAGGATCCGTCCCGCCGCCACGAACTCCCCTTCACGTGCGCGCAGTTCCCTCAACGACAGGTCACGCAAGGCCGGTCACGGCGAGCTATAAATGTCATGCACCTGTCATGCGTAAGTGTAGAACTTGGTGTGGTCCAGCATGTCCGCCGGTGTGACGTCGTTCCACGGCTTCATCGTGTCGTTGAGGTCGACGACATTGGGAGTGTTGCCGGTCGGCAGGTACCCCGACTTCGGGTGCAGGCGCTGCCAGTCGGCCCAGAGCTTGTCGATGAAACAGTGGTGCAGCCAGAAGACGGGGTCGTTGGGCGAGGCACCGGTGGTCATCTGCCCGCCGACCCAGACGTGCACCCGGTTGTGCAGATTCGGGCCGCGCCAGCCCTCGATGTTGTTGCGGAAGCCGTCGGAGGAGCTGTTCCACGGGGCGGCGTCGTAGACGGTCATGGCGAGCACCCGGTCGACCTCGGCGCGGGTCGGCAGTTCCCGGACGCCGGCACCGAGCGAGCGGCGCAGGAAGGTACGGCCGTCCACGCGTATGTTCATCGGCCACTTGCCGCTGCTGAAGGCGAACGGCCCGGAGGGCACCCGGCCGTCACCGCTGCGCCCGTCGCCGCCGAGGAAGTCGTCGGCCCACAGGGAGCTGCGGGGGGAGCGGTCGACGGTCCAGTCCCAGTAGGGCAGGGTGACCGACGGGGTGATGCTCTGCAGGGCTTCTTCGAACTGCAGCAGGAACCTGCGGTGCCAGGGGAGGAACGACGGGGACCGGTGGCCGGTCCGCTCTCCCTCGTCGGTGTCACCGATGATGAAGGCGTTGTGGGTGCTGATGAACTCGTCGTAGCGGCCGCTGCGCTTGAGTTCCAGCACCGCATCGACGAAGTTCCGCTTCTCGGTGGCGGTGAGGTCCGCCTGATTCTTCCGGACTGCCATGTCGAGGACTCCTCGGTGGGGGGACGGTCTGGGTGCGGGCCTCAGCCGGTGACGACGGGTACCAGGTCGGCGCCCTGGAGTTCACGGACGGCGGCGCGCGCCAGGGCCCGTGGCGTGGTGAACGTCTCGTAGTGGTTCACCAGACTGATCCAGGTGCCGTCCGCGTTCCGCATCACATGGAGGTCGTCGTTGTCGATGCGCACGACGAAGTCCATGCCGTCGTGTGGACCGGCCGGGGCGCTGCGGGAGTGCGCCCGGCCTCCGTGGCCTGCGTGGTGTCCGTGCTCCGGTGCTCCCTCGTCCGCCGGCCAGCCCTCGATGTGGCGGCCCTGGTACATCTCGTCGAAGGGCTCCGGCATCTCGTGGCCCGCGGGGGCCTGGTGGCCCTCCGAGTGCCCGTGACCGGCGGTGGGACGGGCACTGGCGGTGCCGGCAAAGGCGACCGGGGCGGCGAGCGCCGTTCCTGCCAGGGCCGCGGCGCTGACGTGCAGCACCTGGCGTCGGGTGGGACGCGACATGGTCCACTCCTGTGTTCGTCTCGGCTGCCCCTCCGCGTCGGAAACCGCGGGAAAGGGGCTCTTCGCGCCGACGGGCCGGAGCTCGGCCCGCGCCGCCACATGCTGGCAGGGACGAACGGATCATCAAGTTGGCCTCTCCCAGCCGGCAACGAACCGGACAACACCTGTGCGAAGGTGCAGAGTTCAACGGCGGGGATCGTGCTTGCGCCCCGCCGCACCCGCTCACGGAACCGGATATTCCGCGATCTGGAGCGCCCTCGGCCGCAGATCCTCCACCCCGGCGTCCCAAACCGTGAGACGCCCCACGGCCGGAACTCGGCGCGAATTCAGGGGGCTTGAGGTGGACGGTGTTTGGACGTGAGTCTGGAGATGAGGCTGGGGCCGGGCTTCCGCATCGTGGCGCGCGGAGTGCCCGTGGAGTGGGTGCGGAGTTCGTATCAGGGGGACTGGGGAGGCGGGAGCTGCCAGTTTCCCGAGTGGCCGGGTGGGAGGGCCAGGTCGCGCCGGACGGCCGCGTAGTAGCGCTCGCGTGCGGTCCGCTGCCTCTCCAGGAGGGCCGACCAGGTCTCCGGGCTCTGTGTCCGGTCGCGCAGAAACTGCTCCATGTCCATGACCGTGACGACCCATTCACGGGCCATGGCCACGACGTCCGGGGCACCGAGCATCAGCAGCGCCTCGCCGGCCGGGTCCCTGGCATCGCTGGCCTCGGCCACGTGCGGCGCTGCCTCTTCGGGTGACAGGGGGTGCGGATGGGGGTCGTTGCCGAGGTGGGAGGCGATGCGGTACGTGAGGGTGACGGACTTCTTCAGCGCTCGCGCGAAGTCCGTGTAGGCCGCCAGACGCCGCTCGTCCCAGCGGGCCGCCTGTTCGCGGCGGAAGCGTGCCTGATCACCGCGCGTGGTCGCCAAGTAGGATCCGAGGGCACCGACAAGTACGCCGATCAGCGCGGGGAGTTGCTGCAGGAATCCGGACATGGCCGCACGGTATCCCGCGGCCCCGGCGGCCGATTCCGGTGCGTTTCCGCCCGCCCCGAGCAGAAGACCGCCCCGAGTATCAGCCAGGCGGGATCTCCCGCCCCCTCGCCGGCTCCGGTCGGCCGTACCGGTTGCAGCTGGTGGATCAGTGGCTCGTCGGTGGCTCATCGGCGGCCGGGCGCGGCCGATGACTCAGGGCTGAGTGGTGGCGACCTTGATGCCGAAGCCGATCAGGACGATTCCGGTGACCCGGTCCATGGCCCGGCGGACGGCGGGCCGCTCGAAGAACGCGCGGGCCCTGGCCAGCAGCATCACATAGCCGCTGAGCCAGACGAAGGTGAGGAGCGCGTGCAGCAGGACCAGCAGCGCCATCCCGGTCTGCGGGGAGAGGCCGGACGGGGCGAGGGTGGGCAGCAGGCCGGTGTAGAAGACGGCGATCTTCGGGTTGAAGAGGTTGCTGACCAATCCGGTCCGCCACGGGTTGCCCGCCGGGGCCGGCGCGCCGGGCGCCGGGGCCCCCGAGCGGCCGCGGCGGCTGTGCCACAGTGCCTGGACTCCGAGGAAGGCCAGGTAGGCCGCTCCGGCCAGCTTCACGACGGTGTACGCCGTGGCGGACGCGGCCAGGACGGCGGCCAGGCCCAGTACGGTGAGTACGCCCCACACCAGCAGCCCCGCCGTGATCCCGCCGACGGTCCGCAGGCCGTCCTGCCAGCCGGAGGTGAGGGCCTGTTTGGTGGTCACGGCCATGTCCGGGCCGGGCACCATGGTCAGCACGGCGAGCACACCCGCGGCGGCGAGGAACTGTAGGAGCATGGTCGCAGTGTCACATCCGTGCGCCGCCATGCCGAGCGCCGGTGCCCGGAATCGGCCCTGCCACTTCCCGGCTCCACCGCTGCCCGGCTCCGCCCGCTCAAGGGCTCAAGCGCTCCACCACCCCCACCGCTCCCCCGCTCCGGCTCTGCGGCCGGGGCAGGGGCCGTATCCGCACCGTTCTCAGCGGGAACGGGAGCCGTCGGGACCCACCGACGGCAGGTAGCCCGGTGCCCGCCAGGCGTCCAGCCGGTGTTCCACCGCCGCGCCCAGCGACAGCAGCTCGGCATCCTGGTGATCGCCGGCCATCAGGAGCAGGCCGACGGGGAGCTTGTTCACGAAGCCGGCGGGTACCGACAGCGACGGGTAACCGGCGACGGCCGCGGGGGTCGAGGACGGGATCACGTCGTTGTCGCCGCGGGCGCAGTCGGTGGTCCAGGCCGGAGGGTTGGTCGGCGAGGCGATGGCGTCCAGGTGGTGGGTGCGCAGGGTTTCGTCGATGGAGTTGCGGGAGAGGCGCCGCAGCTCGGCGCGCATGGCCCGGTAGGCGGGGTCGGTGGTGGCGGGCGCGGCGAGGGCCTTCTCGAAGAGTTCCTGACCGGCGAAGCAGGTGCGCTCGGCCGGGTGGGTGCGGTTGAACTCGATCAGTTCGCCGAGGTTCCGCGGCCCGTGGCGCGTGGCGAGGTAGGCGTCGATGTCCCGGTGGAACTCGCTGAGCAGCGCCGGGAATTCGAGCTCCGCGAGCCGTGCCTGGTGCGGGGGCGTCACCTCGACGACCTCGGCTCCCGCGGTACGGAGCTGCTCCGCCGTACGGGTCATCACGGCGTCCACCGCCGGCCCGAGCGACGGCAGCCGCCACAGGCCGACCCGCTTGCCGCGCAGACTGCCGGGGTGCGTCAGGTCGTTCAGGGGTCCGAGGGAGCCCGGGGAACCGCCGGCGCGCGAGGTGTTGCCGCCCGCGAGCACGGAGAGGGTGAGCGCGGCATCGGTCACGTTGCGGGCCATCGGCCCCGCGGTGTCCTGCTCGGCGGAGATGGGCACCACACCGGCTCCGCTGACCAGTCCGAGGCTGGGCTTGTGGCCGACCACCCCGTTCATCCCGGCCGGGCAGACGATCGAGCCGTCCGTCTCGGTCCCGATCGCCACCTGTGACAGCGACGCGGCGAGCGCGGCGCCCGCACCGGCGGAGGACCCGCACGGGTTCCGGTCCAGCACATAGGGGTTGGCGGTCTGTCCGCCGACCGCCGACCACCCTGAGGTCGGCTTCTCCCCGCGGAAGTTCGCCCACTCCGACAGGTTGGTCTTGCCGAGGATCACCGCCCCCGCGTCCCGCAGCCGGGTGACCAGGGCGGCATCGGTGTCCGGCGGGTCCCCGGCGAGCGCCAGCGACCCGGCCGTCGTCGGCATGTCGCGGGTGTTCACGTTGTCCTTGAGCAGGACGGGGATGCCGTCGAGCGGGCCACGGGTCGCGCCGTGCCGGTGCCTGACGTCGCTGGCGGCCGCCTGGCGCAGGGCCGTCGGGTCGGTGCGCAGCACCGCGTGGATCTTAGGGTTGACGGCCTTGATCCGCCGCAGATAGGCGCTGGTCAGGGCCGACGGGGTCAGCGCACCGCGGGTCATACGGGCCTGCAGCTCCGGGATCGTCACCGTGTCGAGGTCGACTCCCGGCAGCGGGGACGCACCGGCCGACGGCAACGGGCTGCCGTCGCCGGGTCCGGTGGCTCCCGTCTGCGGGTTCGGTGCGCCCGTGCTCGTACTCATGCCCGTGAAAAGGGACCCCGCGGCCAGCGCGGCGATCAGTGCGGACCTGCTCTTCTTCCCCATGAGGGGTAGCCGACTACATCCCCGCGTCCGGCACAAGAGCGCCGCCCGGACACCCGGCACGCGGACTGTGCCGGTACCGGGTGTCCCTCGGGCGGGCCGCGCCAGGTGTCCGTATTCCGTTTACGGGCCGTGCCACGGAGTGCGCCGTCGCGCGGCGTCGCCCCGTAGGTCCATAAACCCGTAGCCCCGTAAACCCGCGCGCCCTCAGCCGTCGAGCCCCCCGCGCTTCACGAGCTGGCTCGCGATCACATTCCGCTGGATCTCGTTGGTGCCCTCCCCGACGATCATCAGTGGGGCGTCTCGGAAGTACCGTTCGACGTCGAACTCGGTGGAGTATCCGTAACCGCCGTGAATGCGGACGGCGTTGAGGGCGATCTGCATGGCGGTCTCCGAGGCGAAGAGCTTGGCCATACCCGCTTCCATGTCGACCCGGCGGCCGGCGTCGGCCTCGCGCGCCGCGTGCAGGGTGAGGTGCCGTGCCGCGGAGAGCGAGGTGGCCATGTCCGCGAGGTAGTTGCCGACGGCCTGGTGCTGCCAGATGGGCTTGCCGAACGACTCCCGCTCCTGTGCGTACGCCAAGGAGTCCTCCAGCGCCGCGCGGCCCACCCCGAGCGCACGGGCGGCGACCTGGAGCCGGCCGGTCTCCAGTCCTTTCATCATCTGCGCGAATCCCTTGCCCACCTCGCCGCCCAGTACCGCGCCGGCGGGAGCCCGATAGCCCTCGAAGGACAGCTCGCAGCTCTCGACTCCCTTGTAGCCGAGCTTCGGCAGGTCGCGGGAGACCGTGAGTCCGGGCCCGTGCTCGACGAGGAGGACCGACATGCCCTGGTGCGCGGGCGTGGCGTGCGGGTCCGTCTTGCACAGCAGGGCGATCAGCCGGGACCGCCGGGAGTTCGTGATCCAGGTCTTCGCGCCGTCGATCACATAGTCGTCGCCGTCCCGGCGTGCGACGGTGCGCATGGCCTGGAGGTCGGACCCGCCGCCGGGTTCGGTGAGGGCCATGGTCGCCCGGATCTCGCCGGTCGCCATTCGCGGGAGGTAGCGGCGCTTCTGCTCCTCGGTGCCGTAGCGCAGCAGCAGCTTGGCGACCACGGTGTGTCCGCCCATCGCGCCGGCCAGGCTCATCCAGCCGCGGGCGAGTTCCTCGGTGATCAGGACGTAGCAGGGGGTGGAGACCGGGGTGCCGCCGTACTCCTCCGGAACGGCGAGCCCGAAGATGCCGAGCTGCTTCATCCTCTCGATCTGGGCCTCGGGGTAGGTGTCGGCGTGTTCGAGTTTCCGGACGACCGGTTTGACGTCCTTGTCGACGAAGTCGTGCACCGTGCTGACGATGGACTGCTCGTCCTCGGAGAGGATGTCGAGAGTGCTCATGCCGTAGCGCTCCTTGCTGGGGGCTGGAAGGGGTGGGGACTCCCTCCCCGTGTCCGATGCCGTAGGGGCGGCCCTCACACGACGTGGTCGGCCCGCATGCCGTCGATCTCGGTGGTGCGGTAGCCCAGTTCGGCGAGGATCGCCGCGGTGTGCTCGCCGACTGCGGGGACGGCGTCCATGCGCGGCACGGTGCCGGCGAGGTCCGCCGGCGGCAGGAGCGCCGACACCCTGTCCCCGGCGGGCAGCCGCACGTCCCGCCAGCGGTCCCGGCCGCTGAGCACCGGGTGCGCGAGGAACTCCGCGACGTCGTTGACCCCGGCGTTGGCGATGCGCGCCTGGTCCAGCAGCCTCATCGCCTCCTTGCTGTCCGACCTACGGAACCGCTCGGCCACGATCGCGTTCAGCTCGTCGCGGTGGGCCACGCGGTCGGAGCCGGTGGCGAAGCGCGGATCCGCGACGAGGCCGGGGCGCTCCAGGAACTGTTCGCACAGGGCGGCCCATTCGCGCTCGTTCTGGATGGAGAACAGGACGTCCTTGCCGTCGGCCGCGGTATAGGCGCCGTACGGGGCGATGGTGGCGTGCTGGGTGCCGATCCGCGGGGGCTGGGTTCCGCCGTACGAGGTGTAGTACGCGGGCTGGCTCATCCACTCGGCCAGCGCCTCGAACAGCGAGACCTCCACGGCGCGCGCCACGCCCCTGGTCGCGCGGGTGAACAGCGCGGTGAGGATGCCCGAGTAGGCGTACATACCGGCGGCGATGTCGGCGACCGACACCCCCACCCGGGCCGGCTCCCGCGCGCTCCCGGTCAGTGAGACCAGGCCCGTCTGACACTGCACGAGCAGGTCGTACGCCTTCCGGTCGGCCCATGGCCCGGTGGATCCGTAGCCGGAGACGGAGCACGGGATCAGCGACGGGAAGCGCTCCGCCAGGGACTCGGCGTCCAGGCCCATCCTGGCGGCCGCGCCCGGCGCCAGGTTCTGCACGAAGACGTCCGCCCGGGCGAGCAGGCGTTCCAGGACGTCCCGCCCCCGGTCCGACTTGAGGTCGAGCGTGAGGGACTCCTTCGACCGGTTGAGCCACACGAAGTAGCTCGACTCGCCCTTCACCGTGGTGTCGTACCGGCGGGCGAAGTCCCCCTCCCCGGGGCGCTCCACCTTGATGACCCGCGCACCGAGATCGGCCAGCTGGCGGGTGGCGAACGGGGCCGCCACCGCCTGCTCGACGCTGACGACGGTGATGCCGGAAAGCGGCAGTTCTTCGGTGGGTCCGGTCATACGGTGACCTCCAGGCTGGACGGGCGGCGGCGAGGCGGGGCGACATCGGTTCCGCTACGACTACGGCTTCGACTCCGACTCCGGTTTCGGTGCGCTGCGCGGTTCGGCTCCTGTGCGGTGTCCCGGCCGGGCCGGGTTCTTCCGTCGTACGGTGGGGGCTCGCGTGTACGGCAGTGCCCTCATGAAAGCGCATGCCACGTGAAGGGAACAGCAACTGCTGAGGGCAGATGGTGCTGGTGCCGTCCCCGCGGCCTCGAAAGGAACCCCGAGGAACTCCATGGCACCACCGGACAACGTCCCGCTGCTCACAGCTCGTATCCCGCACGCCACGGCGGAAGCGACGTTCGCAGGACTCACACGCGGGTCGGCACACCGGCATTGACGAGGATCTCGCGCACGGGCAGGGCGGTGCTCTGCGCGGCGGTCATGCCCGAGGCGGCCAGGTGGGCGTCCACGATGCGCAGTCCGACCGCGTACCCGGCGAAGTCCGGCAATCCCACGGGCTGTTGACCCATCCGGCGGGCCGTGGCATCGCCGAAGACGTACGGGGGCAGGTTCGGCATCCCGGCCACGTCGATCGCGGCCGTGACCTTCTCGTAGGCGCGGTCCAGCGCGGTGCCGGTCAGGCCCGTCGACCAAGGCCCCATGGCCTCCTCGCCGGCCAGCTCCCGTACGAAGGCCTCCGCCAATCCCTCGGCGGCCACCTGCTCCCCCACCGTGACGGTGGTCGGGTCCCAGGCCACGTTCGCGTAGCGCACATTGTGGTGGAGCTCGTGTGCCGCGGCATGGCCGATCTTCCGCAGGCTGGTGTCGGTGGGCCACATCGTCAGGTGGATCGCGCCGGGGATACCGCCCATGCCGAGATAGCCGGCACTGCGGACGACGAGCTGTTCGTCGTCGGGATCGCCGAGAACGAGGACGACATGGACGGTCTCGGCGTGCCTGATGCCGGGCACCGCACCATGGAGTCGCTCCCACCCGGCGGCGAGAGCAGCCTCGATCCGGGTCCACACATCCGCGTCCTGCATCCGGCGCAGTGCGGGCACGTACCGCGGGTCCTCACGGTCGACGGCGAAACCACAGCCCATCTCATGCATGCGGACCAGGTCCATCTCACCCGCCACGGACATCACGTTCTGGAGCGGGCGGTACATCTCCCGCAGGGCGTCGGGCCGTTCTTCCCGCGGTCGCCGCAGGAGATCGAGCATGGCGGACGCCGTGTCATGAACAACAATCTTCATGACTCGGGACCGTAGGTCTTCACGTTGCGTAAGAGTCAACCGCGTTGACGGGGCCGGAGCGGGCGCATCGGGAGTACGGCGGACGAGGCCGACGCCGTCCGCGCCCTCCCCTCGCCCACGCTCCGCTCGCTTCCCTTCCCCTCACCGGATCCCCGCCGGGCCGGTGGGGTGCACTTCGGTGTGCGCCATCAGCTGTACGGGGGCGTGGTCGCCGTCCTGGCATTCGGCCCACTCCCAGTAGTGGGCGCGAGGGCCGTTCTGGACGTAGCCCAGGCGTGCGAGCGCCTTGCCGCGTGCGGTGAGAGTGGGCACCTGCGGTCCGGGCAGTTCCGTGGCGGGCCACTCGTCGGCGGGGACGCCGTAGAGGACCACGGCGACCTCCCAGCGTGCGTCGTCGGCCAGCCAGGTCAGTTGTGCACGGGTGAGGTGACCGTGGGCGGTGGGCTCCGGTTGCGGGCCGGGCAGTTCGGCCTGCGGTTCGGTGACCTCGGTCTCCGGGGCGAGAGGACCGGTCTGGGGTACGGGAAATTCGGCGGTCACGGGCTCTCCTCACGTCAGGTGGCACGGTCACGACGGCCAACATCGGTCACGGCGGGCAGCGCCGCCACTCCGAGCGGCGCCGGCTCGCGCACCGGTGTTGTGGCCGGGAAGCGTGCCCGCCGCGCGCGCTCCGAATCCCCGAACCACTCGATCGGGCCGTGTTCCACTCCCCCGCTCCTCCCTCACCGATCGTGTCCCGCTGCCGCATGGGCCGCACCCCATCCGTGTGGCCGTGGCCTCGTGCGGTGTTCGCTGCGTGCCGTGCTTCCCTGCGCTTACCCAGCGCATCGGACCCGAAAGGGATTCACCCCGACAAAACCTGCCGGCTCCTCTCCTCCACCGCCTGCGCACGCGCACGAAACCGCAGGTGGCAGCCCTGGAACGGGTTCGTCCGCCGCAGGGAATCCGAGTCGCCTCCGTCCCTGATTCGGCCCCTCTCTAGATGCTGGCGCGTGTGACGTTCTGTTACCTGGGTAGGGCACGGTGACGAGCCGGGGTGGCGTCGCGGCGGCGGTCAACCTCGCGGAGCCGCCCCGGCCCGATAGTGCTGAGAGAAAGGAACCGACCGTCATGAAGAACATCTGGACGTACCCGGCAGACGTGGGCTACCAGGGGCACGAGCCGTTGACGGGGTTCACCGTGGAGACCCCCGACGGGACGTTGGGGCAAGTGGAGCGTCAGATGAACGAGCCGGGCCGGCAGCACCTCATCGTCGACACCAGCGTGTGGGTCTTCGGCAAGAGCCTCCTGGTCCCCGCCGGCATCGTGCGCGCCATCGACACGGCCTCCAGGACGGTCACGGTCACCCATGCCAGGGACGAGATCAAGGCCGCCCCCCGCTTCAGCTTCGACAGCCAGACCACCGAAGCGGCCTACCTCACCGAGGTCGACACGTACTACGCCGGGCTCGGCCAGCCCGCCGCCCTGTAAGTCCCACGGCCGAAGCCACCAGGCCCTGAGAAACCCCGGGCCGGGTGCTGTGCACACGACGCAACCCGCGTGCACAGCACCCGGCCCTTGTCGTGGCATCGCCCGTGCGAGCCTCCAGAGCGCGTTATTACCCGGCGTAACCTTCGCCACCGATAGCGAGATTCCCCCGAAGGCATCGCCCGACATTCTCCGCAACCTGGCTTTCTTTCCGCAATCCCTGGAACACCACCAGAGCGCGGCTTCGTGGAGCATCACGGACGGCATTCCAAGGCCCCGCTATCGCCGTTAATCCATCACGACGTCACCAGAAATGCGCAGGTCATGCCCTCTATCAAGAGAGGTTTACTTGCTCGCGGAAGAAAGGGATGGCGCCCGCATACCCCCATTCGAGTGAATCGCGCGGGACGTCAACGCAGAAACTCCCGGAGGGAAATTGTCTCCCATCAGAGCGCCAAATGGGTGACGCAATCGAGAAAAGATTTCCAAAATGTATTTGCCCGATTCCCACGCTAGCATCGAACGAAGGTTGTGATCTCTGACCGTCTCTCGTGTCGGGCGCAGACGACATCGGGACTGGACCTCCCGCCGACGGCCTCGCCGTCCGTGCCGACACCCCACCCACCGCTCGGTTCGCCCCCTCGGGCTGGCGCCGGAACAGGTAAAGGCGCTCGGTGCCAGGGCACTGGACGACGGCGGCCGGAACTTCCCGAGGGAGCACACATGACGGGAAAGTCGTTCGAAGCGATGCCCCCTGATCTGGGGGCCTCCCCCACGGTCCGGGGCGCGATCGCCGCCCCGGCGGCCGGAGTCGAGGGGGTTCTGGCCGCGGTGCTGGCCGATGTCGTGCGCGTCGGTGAGGTGTCGGCCGACAGCCACTTCTTCGACGACCTGGGCGCCGACTCGATGGTGATGGCGCAGTTCTGCGCGCGGGTCAGGAAGCACGCGGATCTGCCCTCCATATCGATGAAGGACGTCTACCGGCATCCGACGATCCGAAGCCTGGTGACGGCGCTCGCGGCCTCCGTGCCCGCCGCCCCCACTGCACCGCCGGCCTCCGCTCCCGCCGCCCCCGGTGAATCATCGGCCCCCGCACCGTCGGCTCCGACGGGCACGCCCCGCTACGTCCTGTGCGGAGCGCTGCAACTCCTGGCGTTCCTCGGGTACTCGTACCTCGTCGCGTTCGTGGCCGCCAGGGGCTACACCTGGATATCCGCCGGCTCCGGCCTGGGTGACGTGTACCTTCGGTCGGTACTGTTCGGCGCGGCGGGCTTCATGGGGCTGTGCGTCTTCCCGGTCCTGGTGAAGTGGGTCCTCATCGGCCGGTGGAAGCCGCGGCAGATCCGCGTCTGGAGCCTGGCGTACGTCCGTCTCTGGATCGTCAAGACGCTGGTCCGTTCCGACCCGATGGTCCTGTTCGTGGGTTCGCCGCTCTATGCGCTGTATCTCCGGGCGCTGGGCGCGAGGATCGGGCGGGGCGTCGTGATTCTCTCCAGGAACGTGCCCTTGTGCACGGATCTGCTCGCCGTCGGCGACGGCGCCCTGATCCGCAAGGACGTGTATTTCACCGGCTATCGGGCGCAGGACGGGGTGATCCGCACCGGCACGGTCACGCTGGGCAGGAACGCGGTCGTCTGCGAAGCCACCGTGCTCGACATCGACACCGCGCTGGGCGAGGCGGCCCAGCTCGGCCACGCCTCCTCGTTGCACAGCGGACAGGCGGTGCCCGACGGCGAGCGCTGGCACGGGTCACCGGCGCAACGCACCGATGTGGACTACCAGGCGGTGGGCCCGGTCGCGTGCGGTGCCGCGCGGCGGGTGCTGCACAGCCTCGTGCAGTTGCTGACCGTGCTCCTCGTGTACGTGCCGCTGGCGATCGGGGCCGTGGGTCTCCTGCTCGCGGTGGCGCCGCAGCTCGCCGCCGCTCTGGAGCCAGGGCCCTCGGCCCTGACGACCTGGACGTTCTACGCCGACGCCCTGGCGTTCTCGCTCGTCGTGTTCTTCGGTGCCCTTCCGCTCGGTCTCCTGCTGATGGTCACGGTGCCGCGTCTGCTGAACCGGACCATCACACCGGGCAGGGTCTATCCCCTGTACGGCTTCCACTACGGGGCGCACCGGGCGATCACGTTCCTGACCAACCGGCGGTCCCTGATGCGGCTGTTCGGTGACAGCTCCTGCGTCGTCCACTACCTGCGGTGCCTGGGGTACGACCTCTCGCGGATCGAGCAGACCGGGTCGAACTTCGGCACCGAGGTCAAGCACGAGACGCCGTACCTGAGTTCCGTCGGCAGCGGCACGATGGTCGCCGACGGGTTGTCGGTCAACAACGCCGACTACTCCAGCACGTCGTTCCGGGTCGCGCGGACGTCGATCGGGCCCCGCAACTTCCTCGGGAACCGGATCGCCTACCCGTCGCGGGGCAGGACGGGCGACAACTGCCTGCTCGCGACGAAGGTGATGGTCCCCGTCGACGGGGAGGTCCGGGAGGGTGTGGGGCTGCTGGGCTCGCCCAGTTTCGAGATTCCGCGGTCGGTGCGGCGCGACAGCAGCTTCGACGGGCTGAAGAGCGAGGAGCAGCTGCGTCACCGCCTGCCCGCCAAGAACAGGCACAATGTCGTCACCATGGGCTGGTACCTGCTGGTCCGCTGGATCTACTTCTTCCTGGTCACCCTGCTCGTCTCGGCCGCCGCCGACCTCTACGCCCCGTTCGGCGCGGCGGCGATCGCGCTGGCCAACGTCCTGGTCGTGCTGTTCACGGCCGTGTACTACGTGCTGGTCGAGCGCGCCGTCACGGCCTGCCACCCCACGGGCCCGCTGTTCTGCTCGATCTACGACCAGCGCTTCTGGCAGCGGGAACGCTTCTGGAAGGTGCCGTCGGAGACGTATCTGCGGCTGTTCGACGGCACTCCGTTCAAGAGCCTGATCTGGCGGATGCTGGGGGTCCGCACCGGCCGCCGGGTCTTCGACGACGGCTGCTATCTGACCGAGCGGACGATGGTGACCCTCGGGGACGGCTGCACGCTCAACACGGGGAGCGTCGTCCAGTGCCATTCGCAGGAGGACGGCGCCTTCAAGTCCGACCGCAGCACGGTCGGTCCCGGAGCGACGCTGGGGGTCGGCGCCTTCGTGCACTACGGGGTGGCGATCGGCGACGGCGCCGTGCTCGCCCCCGACTCCTTCCTCATGAAGGGCGAAGTCCTCCCGCCGCGTGCGCGGTGGGGAGGAAATCCGGCCCGGCAGATCGGCCGGGGCGACGGCGGGGAGTGGAGGTAGCGCGATGACCACGCCTCTGAAGCACGATGTGGGCCCGCGCCACGAGGTGGCCGCCGCGGGCGGGTTCGCCACGGTGCCGCGCTGGACCCGTACCCCGGTTCCGGGTACCGCCGTATACGAGGCGGGGCTGCCCGAGGATCTGCTGCCGGCGCTGGAGCGGTGGGCACGGGAGTGGGGCGTCGCGCGCGACTCGGTGCTGCTGGCCGCGCATGCCAAGGTGCTCGGCGCGCTGAGCGGTGAGCAGAGCGTCGCGACCCGATACGTCCCGGTGGCGGGTGGCGGTCCGGTGCCCTGCCGGCTGTCGGCCGCGGGCGAGTCGTGGCGGTCGCTGGTGCGTGACACGCATCAGGCCGTCTCCCGGCTTACGGCGCGGCCGGGCTCCCCGGGCGACGGCCCCGGGGACGCCGCGGAGCCGTCCGCTCCGTTGCCCGAGACGGCGTTCGACCCGACCGGTGCCGGAGGCGCGGCCGAGGGCGCGGTGCTGCGGGTGGCGGTGGTGCGCCAGGACGGCGCGGACCTGCTGCGGCTGCAGTACCGGACCGAGGTGCTCGACGAGGCCGCCGCCGCCAGGATCGCCGGATACCACCTCACCGCGCTCACCCTGCTCGCCGCCGGCCCGGAGGCGGCGCACGGGCGGCAGAGTCTGCTGTCCACCGAGGAACTGCGCTTCCAGCTCGCAGCGCTCGCCGGCCCGCACCGGGCGCTGCCGGAGTACCGGTTCCACGAGCTGTTCGAGCAGCGTGTACGGGCGCACCCGGACGCCGTCGCGGCCGTGCACGGCGACCGGCGGTGGACGTACGGGGAGCTCAACGCCCGCGCCAACCGGCTGGCCCACGCCCTGCGGGCCGCCGGACTGCGTCGGCAGGACGTGGTCGCGGTGGTGACCGCACGCACTCTGGACTGGCCGGCGGCCGTCCTCGCGGTCTTCAAGGCCGGAGGCACGTACCTGCCCGTCGAACCGCACTTCCCCGCCGACCGGATCGCCGCGATGCTCTCCCGTGCCTCGTGCGGGCTGGTGCTGACCGAACCCGGCAGCACGGCCACCCTCGACCAGGCCCTGGAGTCGCTGCCCGGGGTCCGGCGGCTCTTCATCGACGCGGCGTGCGAGGGAAGCCCGGACGAGAGCGACCCCGGCGTGCCCGTCGCCCCGGACGACCTCGCGTACGTCTTCTTCACGTCCGGCTCCACCGGTGAGCCCAAGGGCGCGATGTGCGAGCACGAGGGCATGCTCAACCACCTCTACGCCAAGATCGACGACTTGGAGATCGGTGAGGGGCAGGTCGTCGCCCAGACCGCGCCGCAGTGCTTCGACATCTCCCTGTGGCAGCTGCTGTCCGCGCTGCTGGTCGGCGGGCGGACGCTGCTGGTCGAGCAGGAGGCCGTCCTGGACGTCGGGCGGTTCCTCGACACCATCGACGGTGGCCGGGCCGACGTGCTCCAGGTGGTGCCGTCCTACCTCGACGTCGTGCTGTCCTTCCTGGAGCAGCACCCCCGCGAACTGCCTACCCTGCGCTGTGTGTCGGTCACCGGCGAGGCGCTGAAGAAGGAGCTCGTCGAGCGCTGGTTCGCGGCCGCGCCCCGGATCAGGCTGGTCAACGCCTACGGGTTGACCGAGACCTCCGACGACACCAATCACGAGGTCATGGACCGGGTCCCGGACGGCGAACGGATCCCGCTCGGCCGTCCCGTCAACAACGTGCGCCTCTACCTGGTGGACGCGCATCTGTCCCCGGTGCCGCTCGGTGCCCCCGGCGAGATCGTCTTCTCCGGGGTGTGCGTCGGCCGCGGATACGTCAACGACCCGGAGCGCACCCGGCTGGCCTTCACCACGGATCCGTACCGTCCGGGCAGCCGGCTCTACCGGTCCGGCGACTACGGCCGGTGGCGGCCGGACGGAAAGCTGGAGTTCCTCGGCCGCCGGGACACCCAGGTCAAGATCCGTGGCTTCCGGATCGAGACCGGCGAGATCGAGAACACCCTGCTGCGGGTGCCCGGGGTCCGTGACGGTGCCGTCGTGGTCTCCCAACAGGCCGGCCGGGGGCAGCGGCTGGTGGCCTTCTACTCCGGTCCTCGCCCGCTGGAGGCGGGTGCGCTGCAGGACCGGCTGGGCCGGTCGCTGCCCGCGTACATGGTCCCGTCGGCCTTCCACTGGCGGGAGAGCCTCCCGCTGACGGCCAACGGAAAGGTCGACAAGAAGGCGCTGGCCGCTCTCGCCGACGCGGACGACCCCGCCGAGGACGACCGCCGCCCGCCCGGCACACCGGCCGAAGAGCGGCTCGCCGCCGCCTGGGCCGAGGTCCTCGGGATTCCGCCGGACCGGATCGGCGGCCAGGACGACTTCTTCGCGCTCGGCGGCACCTCGCTCTCGGCCGTCAAGGTCGCGATCCGCCTGGAGCGGGTGGTCTCCCCCAGGGACCTGGCCCAGCATCCGGTCCTCGCCGACCTGGCCCGGCTCGTCGAGAGCCGCACCGCGGCCGGCTCCGCGCCGCCGCCGACGCGGCCCGAGGGGCGCGCCCCGGTGCACGACACCGGCCGGGCCCCCGCCGCAGCAGACCGAGCCGACGCCGACCGAAAGGACACCACGATGGCTTCCTCCCTCCCGACCTCACTGCCCGGCCTGGAGTCCCCGGCCGGCCGGACACCGATGCTGCGGCTCGACGCCGCCGTCGACGCGGCGGACTGGGTGGCCGAACACCGGGACGCGCTGCGCGCCGCCGTCGTCGAACACGGTGCGCTCCTCGTCCGCGGTCTCGGCCTCCGGCACCCGGACGAGGTCGGCGCGGTCCGTCAGCGGATGGGCCTGCTTCCGGTGACGGAGAAGGAGTCCTTCGCTCCCCGGAAGACCCACTCCGAGGGCGTCTACTCCTCGTCCGCCTGGCCGCCGAACCAGCCGATGTGCATGCACCACGAACTGAGCTACACGCTGGAGTTCCCCGGCCTGATGCTGTTCGCCTGCCTCGGCGCCCCCGGTGAGGGAGGAGCCACCGGCGTCGCGGACTCCGCGGCGGTGCTCGACGCGCTGCCGCCGGGGCTCATCGAGCGGTTCGAGCGGGAGGGCTGGCTGCTGGACCGCAGCTACCACGACGAGATCGGCGCCTCCTTGTCGGAGGCGTTCGGCACCGACGACCGCGGCGCCATCGAGGACTACTGCCGTTCTCACGCCATTCAGTTCACCTGGCAGCCCGACGGCGGACTGCGCACCCGCCAGCGCCGCAGCGCCGTGGTGCGCCACCCCGTCAGCGGGCGGCGCTGCTGGTTCAACCAGATCGCGTTCCTCAACGAGTGGACGATGGCACCCGAGGTGCGCGAGTACCTCATCGACGAGTACGGCGCCGACGGGCTGCCGTTCAACACCCGTTACGGCAACGGCGACCCCCTCACCGAGGACACCGTCCAGCTGCTCAGCAAGGTCTACGACGCACACACCGTGCGCCGCCCCTGGCAGGCCGGTGACCTGCTGCTCGTCGACAACGTCCGCACCGCACACAGCAGGGAGCCCTTCGCAGGACCACGGGAGGTGGTGGTGGCGATGGCCGAGCCGCTGCGCCTGGCCGACTGCTCACCGACCATCGAGGTGACCGTCCCGTGAACACCGTCCGCTCCAGCGCAACGGAGTCCGCCATGACCGAATCGCCGCTCACCGTGCCCCCGTTCGCGGTGATCTCAGGAGCCCGGGTCCGCGCCGCCCTGCACGGACGCGAGAAGCACCTCGTGGCCGTGGTCGAGGAGACCTACCGGCTGCACGGCGCCGGGGACTCGGTGAACCCGCCGTCCTCGTTCCTCCGGTTCCCCGACCGCCCCGCGTCGCGGATGATCTCGCTGCCCGCCTCCATCGGCGGGGAGGCGCGGGTGGACGGGCTGAAGTGGATCTCCAGCTTCCCGGAGAACGTGGCGTCCGGCCTGCCCCGGGCATCCGCGGTGCTGATCCTCAACGACCCGGCCACCGGCTACCCGTTCGCCTGCCTGGAGAGCTCGATCATCAGCGCCACCAGGACCGCCGCGTCGGCGGCGTCGGCGGCCGACTGGCTCAGCCGCGGCCGCCCGCGGCCGGTGCGCGTCGGATTCTTCGGTGCGGGCCTGATCGCCCGCTACATCCACACGTTCCTGGAGGGCACCGGCTGGTCGTTCGACGAGATCGGCGTGCACGACCTGTCCGCGGACAGCGCGGCCGGCTTCCGCCGGTACCTGGAGCAGTCCGGCACCGCGGGCCGGATCATCGTGCACCGCAGCGCCGAGGAGCTGATCCGTCAGAGCGATCTGGTGGTCTTCGCCACCATCGCCGGTGAGCCGCATGTCGACGACCCCTCCTGGTTCGCCCACAACCCGGTGGTCCTGCACATCTCGCTGCGCGACCTCGCGCCGCGGATCCTGCTGGCCTCCACCAACATCGTCGACGACGTCGAGCACTGCCTCCACGCCGCCACGTCGCCGCACCTGACCGAACAGCTCACGGGCAACCGGGACTTCCTGCACGGCACGCTGGACGACGTGATGCGCGGACGGGTGACGATCCCGGCGGACCGGCCGGCCGTCTTCTCCCCGTTCGGCCTCGGAGTGCTCGACCTCGCGGTCGGCAAGTACGTCTACGACGAGGTCGCCCGCTCGAGACAACTGCAGGTCATCGATGACTTCTTCCACGAACTGCGCCGGTACGGATGAGCCCGGCCCCGGATAGGTGAGGAGCCCGCCACTGCCGTCGGATGGATATTCCGAGGGTGCTCTGCTCCAGAGGAGGGACCCATCATGCCAGTCATCACCGTTCCCTACGCCTTCAACGAGGAAGAGCTCTACGTCGACCTCGAGGCGATCTTCGGGCAGTCACTGTTCCTCAAGTGCGAGGGCCTCAACTTCGCCGGGTCGATCAAACTGAAGGCCGCAACAGAAATGGTGGAGGCAGCCGAGCGGGAGGGCGCCCTGACTCCGGAATCGGTCCTGGTCGAGTCCTCGTCCGGCAACCTGGGCGTGGCACTGAGCATGATCGCGGCGAGCAAGGGCTACCGGTTCCTGTGCGTGACGGACTCCCGCTGCAACCTGTCGACCCGGCTGATGATGGAGGCGCTGGGCAGCCAGGTGCACGTCGTGGCCGCCGACGAGGCGAGCGGCGGCTTCCTCGGCGCGCGGCTCGACTACGTCCGCGATCTGTGCGCCTCCGACGACCGCTGGGTGTGGCTGAGCCAGTACACCAACCCGGGCAACTGGCAGGCCCACTACCGCAGGACGGCACCGGCGATCGCCCGCTGGTTCCCGCGCCTGGACGTGCTGTTCATCGGGGCCGGCACCACCGGCACCCTGATGGGCTGTGCGCGTTACTTCCGCGAGTGGCACCGGCCGGTGCAGATCATCGCGGTGGACAGCGTGGGTTCGGTGACCTTCGGCGGCGCACCGGGGCGCCGCATGATCCCCGGCCTGGGCATGAGCGTCCATCCCCCGCTGCTCGACGAGTCCTTCGTGGACGAGGCGGTACGCGTCGAGGAGGCGGACACGGTCCGCGCCTGCCACCAACTGGCCCGGCACGGCTTCCTCTTCGGCGGCTCGACGGGCACTGTCGTCAGCGGCGCGATGGACTGGCTGTCCCGGCACGACACCCGCGGCCTCACCGCCGTGGCCATCGCCCCTGACCTGGGCGAGCGCTACCTCGACACCATCTACCAGGCCAACTGGGTGCAGGACCTGTACGGCGAGGAACTGCTCGGCTCCGACGGGGCCTTGGACGGGCCCGCCCCGGTATGCCCGCTGCCCGCTCCCCCGGAAGCCCGCCCGGCGCCGCCGAGGCGTTCACCCGACCCCCAGCCGCGCGAGGAGCGCAAGGAGCAGGCGGGCGATATCTGAGGCGGGCCTTGGTTGCGTCGGACGCGGGCTTCGGCTCCGTCTGGCGCGGGCTTCGGCTCCGTCCGACGTCGGCCTCGGCTGCGTCTCCCTGGCCCTGCGTTCTCTCCCGCCTCCGCTGACCGTCGGCCGCCTGGCCGTGCGGTCGGCGGGGGCGGGGCATGCAGGGGCAGGGACAGGGAGGAGATGGGGTGGGGTGGAGTGGGGCGGGGTGGCGCGGGCCGTCGGCCACAAAAGCTACTTGTTTGCATTAGGCGTCATCATCCCCTACCCTTTCATTAACGCAAAGTCTTTGCTTTAGACGGAGATGCCGGTTCCACTTGACCATGGACCGCCGCACACACCGGCCCCCTCATCCCTCATCCCTCATCCCTCATCCCTACTCCGCACACCGCACACCGCACACCGCACACCGCACACCGCAAGGACACTCCATGACATCCGTCGAACTCACCGCCGGGGACGTCGCTCGGTGGGCGCTGCACGCCGGGCTCCCGCTGCCGGACGAGCGCCATACCGACGTGGCCGCCACCGCGAACTACATCCACACCGTCATCAGCACTCTGCGCGAACTGGACTTCGGAGAGACCCCGCCCGCCGCGGCCTACAGCATCGAAGGGGTGGCGGCCGATGCAGCCGTTTGAGCTGACTCTTGCCGAAGCGGCCACGGCCCTGGAGGAGCGGACGCTCTCCCCGGTGGAGCTGACCGAGTCCGTCCTCGAACGCATCGGCGCCGTCGACGAACGGCTGGGGGCCTATGTCACCGTGGCCGGCGAGACGGCGCGCAACTCGGCCGCGCGGGCGGAACGCGAGATCGCGGACGGCAGGTACCGCGGCCCGCTGCACGGCATCCCGTTCGGGCTGAAGGACATGATCGATGTCGCCGGAATGCCGACCACGGCCAGCTCCCGCGTCAGGGCCGGCCACCTCGCGCAGACGGACAGCACCGTGGCGCGGCAACTGTCCGCAGCAGGCGGGGTCCTGCTGGGGAAGACGCACACGCACGAGTTCGCCTACGGGCTGACAACACCTCAGACCCGCAACGCCTGGTCCCAGGAGCACGTGGCGGGCGGATCGAGTGGTGGTTCGGCGGTCGCCGTGGCCGCCGGCGAGGCCACCTTCGCCCTGGGGACGGACACCGGCGGCTCGATCCGCGTACCCGCGGCACTCAACGGGACGGTCGGCCTCAAGCCGACCTACGGCCTCGTCTCCCGGCACGGCGTGACCGCACTGTCCTGGTCGCTGGACCACGTCGGCCCCCTCACCCGCACGGTCCGGGACGCGGCCCTCGTCCTCTCCGCACTGGTGGGCCACGACCCCCAGGACCCGGCGAGCCTCCGCGCGGTGCCGTCCGCCTGCCCGCTGCCGCCGGACGGTGGCGACATGACGGGCCTGCGCATCGGAGTACCCGTCAACTACTACTTCGACCGAGTCGCCCCCGAGGTCGAAGCCGCCGTGCGCGAGGCGCTCACACAGATGACGGACATGGGAGCCGAACTCGTCGAGGTCGAGATCCCGATGACGCGCTACATCCAGCCGACCCACTGGGGCCTGATGGTCCCCGAGGCGACCGCCTACCACGAACGCACGCTGCGGTCCGTACCGGAGCTCTACGGCCCCGACGTACGGATTCTCCTGGAGGCCGGCGAGCTGGTCTCGGCGGGCGACTATCTGCGCGCCCAGCGCTCCCGCACCCTCATGCGTCAGGCGTGGCTGCGCCTCTTCGACGGCATCGATGTACTCGCGGCGCCCACCGTGCCGATAACCGCCGCCAAGACGGACCAGCAGACCGTCCAATGGCCCGACGGCACCACGGAAGGCGTCCCCGACGCCTATGTCCGCCTCTCTGCCCCGGCGAACATCACCGGTCTGCCGGCCCTGAGCCTGTCGGCCGGACGCGATCGTGCGGGCCTGCCCATCGGGTTGCAGCTGATAGGGCGCCCGCTGGCGGAAGCGACCCTGCTGCGCACGGGCCACGCGTACGAGTGCGCCCGGGGCGTGGTCGACCGGGGGTCTGCCGTGGCAGGAGCCTGACGACCGTACCGAGGCCCAGGCCCAAGCCCCGGTCCAGGCCCAGGCCCAGGCCGGGATTGCCGCAGGCCCGGGACGGTCCGGGGCAATTGCGTTGTCGCTCCGGTGGGGCTGAGGGAGCATTCCGGTCATGGGAAAGCCTGCTGAGACCCTTCGCTTCGACCAGGTCGAGCTGCGCCGTTGGCGTGGCACCGACATCGAGGCCCTCGACCGACTGATCACCGAGTCACGCGCTCATCTGCTGCCGTGGATGCCCTTTGCGGCCACCCATGACCGGAAGCAGGGAGAGGGGTTCCTGACCCGGTGCAAGGAGGAGTGGGAGTCGGAGCAGGCCTACCACTACGCGATCGTCTCAGCTGAAGAGGTGATCGGCAGCTGCGGGCTGATGCGCCGGATCGGGCCGGGAGGGCTGGACATCGGGTATTGGCTCCACCCCGCGTCAACGGGCAAGGGGCTGGCCACCATGGCGGCGTCCGCTCTGGTGCAGGAGGGACGGCAGCTGCCGGGCATCGACCGCATCGAGATCCACCACGACGAGGCCAACCCCGCCAGTGGCGCCGTCGCCCGCCGATTGGGCTTCACCGAGTTCGAGCGCGTACCGCTGCCGCAAGGAGCGGAGGCCCCGGGTGAGTCGGGCATCGACGTGCGATGGCGCCTCCAGATACGGACCGGGAGGACCGACCCGGTGCACGGATCGCCGTAACTGCCCTGCGCCGGAGCACTGGTGGAGGAGCGGAGGCGCCGGTGGGGAGGTGCTGGTGCGGAGGTGCGGGAGGGGGAGGTGCGGGGGGGGGGAGGCGACCTGCACCCGCTGGTTGGGCGGGGCTGCGCAGGGTCGTTCTGCGGCTCGCCTCCTCGGGATCGACCGTCGGCGAGTGTCGGCGCGCCGTGTCCGTGAGTGATCACCGGCGGGCCGGGGCCGACGTTAGTGTTCCGGTGTTCCAGTGTTCGGGCAGGGCAGGACGAGGAGAGCCGCTGATGGAGTTCCTGGTCGACATGGTGACCACCGTTCCGGAGGGCACGTCCGAGGAGGCCGTGGCGGAGATCCGGAGCCGGGAGGCGGTGCGGTCACGGCAATTGACCGCGCAGGGGAGCCTGCTCCGGCTGTGGCGTCCCCCGCTCGCTCCCGGTGAATGGCGCACATGGGGACTCTTCCGGGCGGACGACGCCGAGCAGTTGGAGCAGGTGCTCACTTCGATGCCGCTGCGGGTGTGGCGCCACGACACGGTGACGCCGCTGTCACCGCACCCGAATGACCCGGGCCCGGACGCGGTTGTCCCGGCGGTGCGTATCGCCGCGCCCCTTGACCATGACGCCGTCCTGCGCCGCGTCCTCGACGGTTGGAAGGCTGCCGTCGACGCGCATGAACCGCAGCGGGTCGCCTCTCACTTCACCGAGGACGCGATCTTCCAAGGGCTGCGCCCGTACAGCGTCGGGCGGCAGGGCGTCGCCGACTACTACGACTCCCAGCCGCTCGGGATGACGGCCGAGTACCGGATTCTCGAAGCCCGGCAGCTCGCCGACGGCCTCGTGCTCGGCTACCTGAGCGTCGACTTCGCGTTCACCGACAGAGCCACGATCGTCGTCAACCTGAGCGTGCTGGTGAAGGACACGAAGGAGGGCTGGCGCATCAGCCACTACCAGGTCTCCCGTCTCGCACCGGCCGCCTAGCCAGGACCACCGGAGACCGATGCGGTGCGCGCTCTGCCAGGGACGCTCCTGGTCATACGGGGCGGGTGCTTGCTCAGACGACCAGTTGTCCGATGCCCAGCAGGTTTCCCTCGCTGTCGCGGAACCAGGCACCGCGCTCACCCCGTGCTCCCTTGCTGGGGTAGTTGCCCTCGATCTCCGCGATGCCGTCGCTGGTGTGCCCGCCGCCCAACAGCCCCGGCAGCCCGACCTCCTCGAACACGACGCCCCGCCCCTTGAGCGTCGCGACGACGGCCTCGATGTCGTCGGCCTCCCAGGCCATCTGGGTGAAGGTGCCGGATGACGCGCCGGTCGACCGGAACACCACGAACTCCGCGCCACCGCACCGGTACAGCAGCCCAGCGGGCCGCTCGTCGACGGGCTCCAGCCCGAGTTGCCGGGAGTAGAAGCGCCGTGCCCGGTCCAGGTCCTGGGCCGGCAGTCTGGTCGCCACGCGCGCGCCGGACAGAATGTCCCTCTCGTCTGCGTTCATGACTCCACTGTGCCCCGTGCTGCTGCCGGAAGGGCGGAGGCGCCGACTGCCCATCCGATCCACGGCGCCATGCAGCAAGTTGACGCGGTGCTCCCGCGGTTCGCCGCACCGAGCAGGCCGCGCCTCCTCTGGGTGGGTGAAGTCGCCCACGAGCCCCGTGTCCACCGCCTCCCCGGGCCGTTTGTGAAAGCGTGATCTCCACTCGACGTATCTACACCGCGCTTGTCCTGACCGCGGGCGCCAGCGCCCTCGCGATGTCGTCCGCCTCGGCCGTGCCCGTGGCCCCACCCGCCCAGTCGGCCCCGCAGGGGCTGTCCGTGCTCAGTCCGCTCGACAGTCTCGGCGTCGCGGCCATCCCCGCCAACTACCAGGGACAGCTGCCGACGGTCACCGGTCAACTCCAGCACCTCCGTGACCTCGGCCAACTGCACCAGGTGACCGACATGGCCGCCCCGGTCACGGGCCTGCTGCCGGTCGGGTCCTAGTCCTGCCTCCTTCGCACGGCTCGCGGCCGGGCGGAAGGCGGCCGTTGCCGCGTTCCACCGGCCTGACGAGGGTGCGTCGCCGACCGTTCCCCTGGGTCCGCGTCAGTGCGCGGATGCCAGGGGATCGCTCTGTCGGAGCACTGTCACGGTCCCCGGCCCACCGATCGCTCCAGCCCACGCCCAGCGACAGCCGCAGCCGCAGCCGCAGCCGCACAAGAACGTCAGCCGTCGGTGACCATCCACCGGACACGGAGGTCACACCCCGGGGCTCGGCTGATTCAATGGTCGCCGAGGTGAGAGACATGGTGTCGACCGACCGACTGCTGGCGTTCGCGGCGATGGCGTTGCTGGTGATCGTGATCCCGGGCCCGAGTGTGCTGTTCGTGATCGGCCGTGCTCTGGCACACGGCCGCCGCACCGCGCTGGCGACGGTACTGGGCAATGTGCTGGGCTCGTATCTGCTGGTGGCCGCGGTCGCCTTCGGCCTCGGCTCGCTGGTCGAGCAGTCCGCCGCCGTCTTCCTCGCCGTGAAGCTGGCCGGCGCGGCCTACCTCGTCTTCCTCGGGGTCCAGGCGTTCCGGCACCGCAAGGACATGAAGGTGGGTGCGGTGGACCGGCCCGCACAGCCCGCCCGCGGCGACCTGCGGACGATCGCCGACGGCACCCTGGTGGGCATCACCAACCCCAAGGGCATCGTGTTCTTCGCCGCCGTGCTTCCCCAGTTCGTGGACCACGCGGCCGGCCGGGTGCCCGTCCAGATGCTCGTTCTGGGCCTGGTGCCGATCGGCATCGGCCTGATCACGGACACCGTGTGGGGGCTGACGGCCTCGGCGGCCCGCAACTGGTTCGCGCGCTCCGAGCGCCGGCTGTCGATGATCGGCGGCGCGGGCGGCTTCGCGATGATCGGTCTGGGCGTGACGGTGGCAGCCACCGGCCGCGCGGACTGACCGCGGCTCGCCCCAGACCATTCGCCCCGGCCAAGAGCCCTCCCTGTCGCCCCGAGCCCGTTCGCCGCCGCCGGCCCGTTGGCCCTCGCCCCAGTCCCTTCTCCCGGGCCACGGCCCTCTTCACCCCGCCCCGGTTGCCGCCGCCCCGGAACCTCACCCCTCCGCCCGATGAACCCGCGCCAGCAACAGCACCGTGTCATCCGTCGGCGAACTGGGTACGAGGCGGCCGAGGATGCGGTCCGCCGTGGCTTCCAGTGAGCCGGGGGGCCGGGCCACTTCCGTGCGGAGGGCTTCGAGGCCCTCGTCGATGTCGTGGTCCCGTGCCTCGATGAGGCCGTCGGTGTACAGCACGAGCAGGGCGGCGTCCGGCAGTTCGAGTTCCGTCGTACGGAAGGGGAGGCCGCCGACGCCGAGGGGGACCCCCAGGACGTCGTCGATGAGCTGGATCCGGCCGTCGGGGTGGCGGACGAGGGGCGGCGGGTGGCCGGCACTGGCGATACGGGTGCTTCCGGTGGCGGGGTCGTAGCGGATGCAGAGGCAGGTCGCGAGTTCGATGCCGGCTTCTTCGGCGCACTGGTCGAGTTCCGTGAGCAGTTCGTCCGGTTCCTGGTCGTGCCGGGCCAGCGCCTTGGCGGCGATGCGCAGCCGGCCCATCGCCGCGGCAGCCGACACCCCGTGCCCCATGACGTCGCCGACGACGAGGGCGACGCGGCCGCCGGGGAGCCGGATCACGTCGTACCAGTCGCCGCCGACCTCGGTGACCCGGCTGCCCGGCAGGTAGCGGTGGGCGAGGTCCATGTGCGGGCCGGTGGCCAGCGAGGTGGGCAGCAGGGCCCGTTGGAGGGTGAGCGCGATGTTGCGCTCGCGGTTGTAGAGGCGTGCGTTGTCCAGGCACAGCGCCGCCCGGGAGGCGAGTTCGCCGGCCAGGCTGAGGTCCTGCTCGGTGAAGCCCGGCCGGGCGGCGGACCGGCCGAAGACCGCGATGCCCTGCACGGTTCCCCGGGCGATGAGCGGGGCGAGGAGGAGGCAGGCCAGCCCGCTGCCGGCCAGCAGCCGGGCGCGCGCGGCGTTCAGTACGGTCCGGGCGATGAACTCCTGGTTCACCGGTACGCACAGCGGACGGCCGGTCCGCAGCATCCGGTGGATGGCGGAGCCCGGTGGGTAGTGCACGGCTTCCAGCCCGCTGACCAGTTCCGTCGCGGGAGGGGGCAGGACGGTGCCGTGGGCGATCCGGTGGGTGTCCACCGGCTGGGCCGGGTCGAAGCCCGTGTGCTCGTCCTTCCACTCGACGAGTTCGACGACGGCCGCGTCGGCGAAGTCCGGCACCGCGGCCCCGACCAGTTCCTGGGCCGTGACCTGCACGTCCAGGGTGGTGCCGATCCGGGCGGTGGCGCGGTTCAGCAGTGCCAGCCGCTGCCGGGTGGCGGTCGCCTCGACGATGGCCTGCTCCCGGTCGGTGACGTCGACCAGGAGGCCGCCCACTCCCTGGCGGGTGCCGACGGCCTGGGTGAGCGGGAAGAAGCTCACCGAGAGGACCTTGTCCCGGTCCGGGTGGCCCCGGGTGCGCATCCCCACCCGTACCCCCGCG
The DNA here is from genome assembly GCF_019933235.1 of Streptomyces angustmyceticus. Classification (NCBI taxonomy): domain Bacteria; kingdom Bacillati; phylum Actinomycetota; class Actinomycetes; order Kitasatosporales; family Streptomycetaceae; genus Streptomyces; species Streptomyces angustmyceticus. Next base: position 225,225 of record NZ_CP082945.1, read on the forward strand.
ACGGGTTTGCCCTCCGCGACGACCGCGCGCAGCATCCGCTCGTACTCGCCGCCGTCCGAGGTGATCATGATCTCGGCGAGGCGGCGTCCGAGGTGCTCCTCGATGGGGAGGCCGTTCATGTCGGCGAGCGCCTGGTTGAGGTGGAGGTAGCGCAGCTCCTCGTCGAACATGGCCAGGCCGATGGGGCAGGTCTCGAAGAGGGCGTCGAGGAAGGCGAGGTTGGTCTTCACCCGGTCCAGTTCGTCGCCGCGGCTGGCCAGCGCCATGACCACCGAATGCCCGCCGGCGCCGGTCACCGGGAAGGCGCGGAATCCGCAGTCGAGGGCGGTGCCGTCCCGGTGCGCGGCGTGCAGGCGGCCGCGCCAGTAGCCGAGGGTCCGGCCCCGCTCCGCCAGGCGGGCGCAGGCGTCGGGGCCGCCTCCGGGCGGCGCGGGGAGCAGGAGGGCACCGGGCCGGGACAGCGCCTCCGCCGCGGGGTAGCCGAAGAGGTCGCGGGCGCCGGGGCCCCAGTAGCAGATCCGGTTGTCGTCATCGATGCCGAACACGGCGACGGCCACATGCTCCAGCAGCGATCCGGGCTCGGACCAGAGCGGACCGCGGGCCCTGGAGTCGCTCGGCCGATCTGATGGCACCGGCTTTCCTTCCACCCGCCGCGCAAAGTGGCCGGCCCGCCCGCCGGACGGCAGGGCGGTTCTCTTCATTCTGCGCTTGTCTCCCGGGCGCGGACACTCCGCCGCGGGCGCGGGGCCCCGGGACCAGGGCCTTCGCGCCCGCCGGGCCCCTGACCGGCCCTGGGGCGGACGCTAGGAGCCGCCGCCCCCGCCGGACGGTGCGCGCCGCGGTCCGGGGACCGGCGGCGTCAGGACGAGTTCGGCGACGGCACCGCCGTCCGGCGCGTTCGAGAACCGCAGCGTGGCACCGAGGACGCGGGCCTGTCCGGCGGCGATGGTCAGCCCGAGGCCGTGACCGGTCCTGCGGCCGCTCCCGGACCGGCTGCGGAATCGCTGCGGGCCGTGGTCGAGGAGGTGGCCGGGGTAGCCGTCCCCGTGGTCCCGCACGGTGATGACGAGGCCGTCGACGGTCAGGAGGACCGGCGGCCGGCCGTGCTGGTGGGCGTTGGAGACGAGGTTCCCCAGCACGCGCTGGAGCCTGCGCTGGTCGGTCTCCACCCGGGTGTCCCGCTCGACACGGACCTCGGCCTCCAGCCCGGTGGCCCGTACCGCACGCTCGGCCAGCGGTCCCAGCTGCTGCACCTCGACATCGGCCCGCTCCACCTCCGCGTCGAGGCGGGAGATCTCCAGCAGGTCCTCGGTCAGCCGGCTCATGGTCCGGATACGGTCCTGCACCATCTCGGCCGGGCGGCCGGGCGGCAGCAGCTCCGCCGCGACGTGCAGCCCGGTGAGCGGGGTGCGCAGCTCGTGCGCCACGTCGGCCGTGAAGCGCTGCTCGCTGTGCAGCTTGGCCTGCAGTGCGGCGGCCATCGCATCGAGCGCGGCCGCCACGGCCGCGGTCTCGTCCTGGGCGTAGGGGGCACTGCGGACATGCGGGTCGTCCACCCGGGCGTCGAGGTCGCCGGTGCTGATTCTGCGGGCCACCTGGGCGGTGTGGTGCAACCGCCGGGTGATACGGGAGACGCCGAACAGCCCGACGGCAAGGGTCAGTGCGATGGCGAAGGCCGAGGAGCCGATGATGGCCCGGTCCAGCCCGCGGATCGCGGCGGCCCGCTGGGTGTAGTCGAGGGGGACGGCCAGGGCCTTGCCGTCGGCGGGCGTGACGGCCCACATCACCGGCCGGCCCTGGTGCTCGGCGAGCTGGGTGCCGCGCTCGCCGCGCCGGGCCAGGGCGCGGAGCGGGGCGGGCAGGTCCGCCGGGTCGACCGCGGCGCGGCGGCCGAGGGGCTCCCCCGCCGCGTACGCGGCCGCGACGGAGTCCAGTTCGGCCAGGGCCGCGTTCCGTGCCTGGCTCTCGGTCTGCCGCCCGACCAGGACGTGCACCAGCACCCCGACGACGGTGGCGAGCACACAGCACATGACGATCACGAAGACGGCGAACTTCCAGTACAGCGTCGCCGTCCAGGCGGGCAGGTGCCGCCGCGTCCGGGGCCGGCCGGTGCTCACGGGGTGCGCTTCGGGACGGGGGCGGCGGAGTCCGCCTGGTCGAACTCCATCGACCGCAGGGCCATGGTCCGGGTCCGGGGGTCCCATGCGTAGACGGTGCGGGTGTCGTAGCCGGGTGTGCCGGTGGGCTCCCGCAGGATCAGATCACCGTTCGCGATCTCCACCGACAGCGGGGTCGCGCCGGCGTCCATGATCCGGGTGACCCGCCCGTGGTCGAGCGTGAAGACCCACAGGGCCAGCGACTGGTCCGGCGTCTCGATGCCGACGATCAGTTCGGCCTTCCCGTCGCCCGTCAGATCCCGGTACTGGGGTGTGCGCACCGGGCAGCGCGCCGGCTGCGTGGCACAGGCCCTGATCCTCCGCATGGTGGCGGAGTCGAACTGCGGCCCGCCGCCGAGGGAGGAACCGGCGGCCGTCTGGGCCTTGACGACGGTGAGCAGACGCGCCGCTCGGATGTCCCCGGACGGCACGGGCGGCACCCCGGGAACGGCCGCGGGAAGGTTCTCGCCCTTGCCGCGCTCGGGCTGCGGCGCCGGCGTGCGCTCGGGCCACAGCCGCACCGGGGCGGCGGCGGCCGGCGTATGGCCGGCACTCAGCGGCTCGCCGCGGTCCGTACAGCCGCTCAGCAGCACGGCCGTGCCTGTCGCCGCGAGTGCGAGCGAGATCGTCCGGAGCCCCGGGGGCGACAAGGAACGGTGAAGAGGCACGTCTTTTCCCGTCGTGGTGCGCTGAGCCTCTCCGGATCATAATGCGCGCCGCGCACCGCGGGGACGGGCCGGGATCCGCCGGTGCGCGGTGGGGCGGCGCGCGGGCCGGGCCGGGCTCAGGCGGCCGGCACCGCGGCCGCGGCCCGCTTCTCCATGGCGCCCGACCAGGTGCGGCGGGGCGGGCGGCCGACGAACTTCCCGAAGAGCAGTGCCGCGGCGGTGGCCGCGAGCACACCGGGCACCATCTCGTAGATGCCCGACTGGAGCGGCCCGAGGAGCGGGTCGATCTGCTTCCACAGGACGACGGTGACCGCCCCCGTCACGATGCCGGCCATCGCCCCGGCCCGTGTCATGCGCGGCCAGTAGAGCGACAGCAGGATCACCGGGCCGAAGGCGGCGCCGAAGCCCGCCCAGGCGTACGCGACGATGTCCAGCACGGCGCCGCCGCTGAGCGCGATGGCGTAGGCCACCAGCGCCACCACGACGACCGTCACCCGGGCCGCCAGCACCATCGTCGCGTCCGAGGCCTGCCGCTTGACGAAGGCCCGGTAGAAGTCCTCGGTGAGGGCCATCGCCGAGACCAGCAACTGGCTGTCCGCGGTGGACTTGATCGCGGCGAGCACCGCGACCAGCAGGAGGCCGGCGACCCACGGGTTGACCAACTGGGCGCAGAGCTGGATGAAGACGGTCTCCGGGTTCTCCAGCGGCTGGTGGAGAGCGGCGATCCCGACCAGCCCCACGAGCGAGGCCCCCGCCAGGCAGACGACCACCCAGCTCACCCCGATGCGGCGGGCCAGGGGGATGTCGCGGGTGCTGCGGATGCTCATGAAGCGGACCAGGATGTGCGGCTGGCCGAAGTAGCCCAGTCCCCAGGCGAGCAGGGAGATGACGGCCACCGCGCCGAGCGGTTGGCCGGACGTCCAACGGGAGCCGTCGAAGTGGGCCTTGGCGCCCATGTCCAGCAGGGACGGCGCCTGGTGGTCGAGCAGGTGCCGCATCGCGCCGACTCCCCCGAGCAGCCCGATGCCGATCACGGGGAGGGCAATGGCCGCGCAGAACATCACCGTTGCCTGCACCGAGTGCGTCACACTCACCGCGCGGAAGCCGCCCAGCACGGTGTAGACAACGATGACCACGGCGAAGACGGAGAGCGCGAATTCGAAGCCGCCGCCGAAGATGCCCTCGAACAGCACTCCCCCGGCCAGGAGTCCGCTGGCCACGTAGACGGTGAAGAACACGACGATGACGGTCGCCGAGACCAGGCGCAGCATCCGGCTGCCGTCCTCGAAGCGCTCCTCCAGGTACGCCGACAGCGTCTTGGCGTCGCCGGCCAGCTCGGTGTACGTCCGCAGACGCGGCGCGACCAGGCGCCAGTTGAGATAGGTGCCGACGGCCAGGCCGACGGCGATCCACGAGGCGCCGATGCCGGCCGCGTACACGGCGCCGGGCAGCCCCAGGAACAGCCAGCCGGACATGTCACTGGCGCCCGCGGACAGGGCCGCCAGCGGTGCGCTCAGCCGGCGCCCGCCGAGCGCGAAGTCGGAGAACGTCACTGTGTCCTGGTAGGTCCAGATGCCCACGGTCACCATGGCGAGCAGGAATATTCCGAAAATGATCATGACCGGTACGATCAGGGGTGTCACCACTGCTCCTCGGTGCAGGCACTGCCAGGTATCGCGGGGCCGGGGCATCCCACCAGGAGATTCCGGACGGGAAGCCTCCGGCGCGAGCTGACAATACGGATCAGCCCTCGGGAGCGGCACCCCTTGGGACGGATGTCCCTTGCATTCAAAGGCCCGACAGCCCTCGGACGGGCCGCGCGCCGGGCCCATATACGGGCACAGTTCCGCACAGCGGTCGCTTCCCGTCAACTGCCCCTGAACCTGGTGATTCGGGTCGGGGCAGAGCCGGGTGAGGGCTCCGGATCATGGTCGAGCCCTTCGATCCCGCCGGTCGCACCGGGCCGCCGGCCGACGCCTCACGCCCCTCCGCTTGCAAGGGAGTCGGGGTCCGACTACCGGTCATGTGACGGTGCCTCACCCGGTGGCGCCGCCCTTTTGCCGGCCGACGGGCAGGCGCACCGGCACCGCCGCGCCACCACCCCCGCAGGCCGCCTGCGAAACGAACGTCGCGGTGCGGCCGAGCACCCCGGCGCGCCGCGGGCGAGTCGCCGCGAGCCGGGGTGGCGAGGGACGCGGCCGACCGCCCAGTGGTGTGGCCCGCGTGGGTGGAGGTACATGCGGCGTACGCCCCGTGCCTGCGCCGCCGTGCTCCAACGGCCCTGGGTCCGGCCAGAAATGCCCTGAGGGGCGTCGTGGGGGCGAACCATACTGGTGACGCTTCGCCGCCGGCCGCCCGCTGCCGCCGGTCCGGCGGGGCCTTCCGGTCCTTCAGTCGCCTTCCTGCCCGCGTCCGCTCACCCTCCTGCTCGTGCGCGCCCCTTCCCACCCGGTCCGGGCGGCCCGCCCCTCCGGGCACCTTCGAAGAAGAGGAGTCTTCTCATGCGCCGCATCCGCTCGTTCGCCGTCGCCGCAGCCGCCGTCGCCGCGGCCCTGGGAACCGTCCCCACCGCGACCGCGACCCCGTCGGCGTCCGCCGCCCCGACGGCCTTCCATTGCACCTCCGGGTACTTCTGCATCTACAGCGACTGGAACGGCGGAGGCACCCGCTGCCAGTGGTCCCAGTCGAGCAAGGCGAACACCGCCGACGACTGCTCCTTCATCCAGCGGGGCCAGAACGTCCGCTCCGTATGGAACAACACCGGGCACCGCGTGCAGTACTACACGCAGACCAACTACCACGCGCGCGTCGGCTCCACCCCCGCCGGCGCGGGCGGCAATCTGCAGGGCAGCTACCAGATCCGCTCCTTCAAGCCCCAGTAGGCAGACTCCGGACCGGGTTCAGGAGCCGGCCCCTCCCAGGCCGTCGGCCGCAGGGTGAGCGGCTCCTGAACCCGCGCCACGGGCGATCACCCGTGACGCACCCGGCGCCCCTCGGGCACCTCCTCCTCGTCTGCATGACGGATCGTCAACTCTCCCCGCATAAGCCTTGCTTTAGGAATCACCAAGCCCCGTTATGAGGGGAAATCACGTCGCATATCGGGTGCCGTGCCGAGCCGGAAATCGAGGCCGGCGGGCCCGGGCGCACAAGATCCCGGAATCCGCACGCAAGGTCACGGGTTCACCACTCCCACCGTTCGCACATAAGTCCGCATTTGCGAATTTTGTACAGCGAACATTTCAGGCCCGACCCTGGCAAACCCTTGCTTGCGGGCGACGGACTCCGCCCAGAAGATCGGACAACTTCGCATGCCGCTCGGCCCTCTGCAGGCCGGGCTGCATGCCCGTCGTCGAGGAGGTCCTGTGAACGCCCAGACGAGTCTCAGCCCCGATGCCGCACGGCAACTCGCGACCACTACCAAGACCACTCCGCAGATGCGCGGCATCACCCCCCGCTATCTGCTCCGCGCCCTGCCGTGGGTGGATGTCGAATCGGGTGTCTTCCGTGTCAACCGCCGCCGCACCTACGTCCTCGGCGACGATCGCATCAGCGTCCACACCGACAGCGGCTCGCCCCGCGTCATCCCGGGCGACCTGCGCGAACTGCCGTACCTCCGGGACGCCGACGACGCGCTGCTCACGGAACTGGCCGACTCCTTCACGGAGGTCACCTTCGACGCCGGCGAGATGCTCGCCCAGGACGGCGAGGCGCACGACAAGCTGTGGGTGATCGTCCAGGGCCGTGCCGAGAAGCGGGTCAGCGGCCGCTACGGGGAGGACGCCGTCCTCGAAGTGATCGGTGACGGCCAGTTCTTCGACCTCGACGCCTGGACCCGCTCCGAGTCCATGCCGTACCGCGTCAAGGCGCTCACTCCCGGCGTGGCGCTGTGCGTCGAGCGCAGTGTGCTCGCCGGGCTCTGCGACCGCGACGCGACCGTCCGGGGCGCGATGGATGCCTACCTCGCGGCGGACGGGGTGCTGCCGGGCGCGGAGGTGCCCGTCGATCTCAGCGCCGGACATGTCGGCGAACCCGAACTCCCCATGACCTTCGTCGACTACGAGGACACGCCCCGCGAGTACCACATGACCCTCGCGCAGACCGTGCTGCGCGTCCACACCCGGGTCTCCGACCTCTACAACGGGCCCATCGACCAGACCCGCGCCCAGTCCAATCTCACCGTGCACGCCCTGCGCGAGCGGCAGGAGGCCTCGCTGCTCAACCACCCGGAGTTCGGGCTCTTCAACAATGTGGCCCCGGGCCAGCGGGTGCAGGCGCGGACCGGGTCCCCCACCCCCGACGACCTGGACGAGCTGCTGACCAGGGTCTGGAAGCAGCCCGGCTACTTCCTCGCGCACCCCAGGGCCATCGCCGCGTTCGGCCGGGAGTGTACGCGCCGGGGTGTGCCCCCGGTCATCGACAACCGGTTCGGCAGCCCGCTGCTGACCTGGCGCGGTGTCCCGCTGCTCCCCTCCGACAAGGTGCGCTTCTCCGGCGGCGCGGGCGTCGGCACCACCGAGATCCTGCTGATGCGCACCGGCGAGGCCGAGCAGGGCGTCGTGGGTCTGCGTCCCGCGAAGGTCGAGGACGAGGTGGAGCCCGGCCTGTCGATGCGGAACATGGGCGTCGACCAGAAGGGCGTCACCTCGTACCTGATGACGGCGTACTTCAACACCGCGGTACTGGTGGAGGATGCGCTCGCCGTGCTCCAGAACGTCGAGGTCTCCAACTTCCATGACTACTCCTGACGTTTCCGGGAGCCGGTGGCCGCACACGGCTCCGACCGCGGACCCGCTCGCCGGCGGCGCGGCGCCCCTCGATCCGGCGGCGGTCCTGGCCGCGGCCCTCTCCCTGAGCACGGCCACGCACCCGCCCACGGACACCCCCGCGGACCCGGTCGCCGCCGATCCGACCGGCCAGGCCGCCCCTGCCGCGCAAGGCGCCCAGGACGGCCAGGCCGGCTCCCCGCCCCTCCAGCCCACCGCCCAGTCCGGACAACCCACCGGCCTCCCCGGCCAACCCGTCGCCTTCTCACCCGAGATGGTGCGCCGGGACTTCCCGATCCTGCACCGGACCGTGAACGGGCATCCCCTGGTCTGGCTGGACAACGGGGCCACCACACAGAAGCCCCGCCAGGTGATCGAGACGCTGGCCGCCTTCTACGGATCCGGCAACTCCAACATCCACCGTGGTGCGCACACCATGGCCAGAGAAGCCACCGAGGCGTACGAGGCAGGCCGGGCGGCGGTCGCCCGGTTCCTGGGCGCACCGTCACCCGACGACATCGTCTTCGTCCGCGGCACCACCGAGGCGATCAACCTCGTCGCCCAGAGCTGGGGGCGGGCCAACCTCGGCCCCGGGGACGACATCCTGGTGCCCGTACTGGAGCACCATTCGAACATCGTCCCCTGGCAGTTGGTCGCCAAGGAGACCCGCGCCCGGGTGGTGCCCGTACCGCTGCGGCCGGACGGCCAGATCGATCTCGACGCGTACGCCGATCTGCTCTCGATGCGCACCCAGCTCGTCGCGGTCAGCCAGGCGTCGAACGTGCTCGGCACCGTGCCGCCGGTGCGGGAGATGACCGCGCTCGCCCACCGTTACGGCGCCAAGGTGCTGGTGGACGGCGCCCAGGCGGTGGCGCACTTCCCGGTCGATGTGCAGGACCTGGACGCCGACTTCTATGTGTTCTCCGGCCACAAGCTGTTCGCGCCGACGGGCATCGGCGCCCTGTACGCGAAGCCGGATGTCCTGCGGGGCATGGCGCCCTGGCAGGGCGGCGGCAACATGATCGAGTCGGTCGACTTCACCCGTACCACCTACGCACCCGTCCCGCACCTCCTGGAGGCCGGCACCGGGCACATCTCCGGCGTGGTCGGTCTGCTGTCCGCGCTGAACTGGCTGACGTCCTTCGACCGGGAGGCCATCGCCGCCTATGAGACCTCACTGATGGCGTACGCCCAGCAGGCCCTGGCCACGGTGCCCGGTCTTGAACTGCTGGGCTCCGCGCCCGACCGGATCGCCGTACTGACCTTCACCCTCGCCGGCCACGACCCGGCAGCGATCGCCGGCTGGCTGGACCGCGACGGCATCGCCATCCGCGCCGGCCATCACTGCGCCCAGCCGGCGCTGGCCCACTACGGCCTGGAGAGCGCGGCGCGTGCCTCGCTCGCGCTCTACAACACGTCCGAGGAGGTGGACAAGCTGGTGGCGTCGCTGCACCGACTACAGCAGTCCGCCTGATCCTGCTCCGTGCTGCGTCCGGGTTGCCGACCGGGGTTCCGGTCGGCAACCCGGCACCGGGGATCGAGCCTGTGGACAACGCGCCGGTGGCCTCGTCCGCGGGCCATACTGGGCACCTGGCAGCGAAGAGGGGGAGCAGAGCCATGACGGTGTCGCAAGGAGAGGCCCGGCCGCCGCACCGGGTCGATGACGTGTCGTCCGCCCGCTGGGTCGAGGAGGGGGCCGGCGGGTTCGACAGCGGGGTGCACGCCCTGCTGCCGTCGGGGTTCGAGACGTACGTACGGCTGCTGCATCCCAGCGAGCCGGCCGACGGCCGGTTCGAGCGGTGGGCGGAGGTCGCGCAGCGGTCCGGCCGCCGTCTGCATCCGCTGGCGCGCTTCGCGGAGGTGGCCGGACCGGGAGACGAGGCGCCGTGGCAGGGGTCGCTGCCCGAACACCTGCTGGCGGCGCTGTGCGCGGTGCTGAAGACGGAGACCACCACCCCGCAGCAGTGCCTCTTCGGGCTCTGGGAGGGCTGGGGCTGGCTCGATGACGAGGGGCCGAGGGTGCGGCTGAGCGGCCGTGCCTACGCGTTGTACGAGGGGCCGGTCGACGCGGCGACGGCACTGGGGGACCGCAGCGCGGGGGTCTTCTTCCCGCAGGCGCCGAATCTGTGGTGGCCACGGGACCGGGCCTGGTGTGTCGCCACGGACGTGGACCTCGACTCCACCTACCTCGGCGGGTCCGCCCGCCTGGCGGAGCGCTTGGCGGGCGACCCCCGCTTCGAGGTGTTTCCGGTGGCGCTCCACGACCGGATCGGCTGAGCCGCCCGTGGAGCGCCCGCCGCCGAGGAATCAGCGGCTTCGCGGGAGGTCCGTCAGCGCTTCTTGCAGGCGTTGATGCGGACCGTGTTGCTGGTGTGCTTCACCTGCTTGGTGCGCGGGGTGTAGCCGGGCGGGAAGGTGACCACGCCGACGGAGTACCCCGTGTAGTTCTGCCGCTTCACACAGCGGCGCGCGGCGTTCTGGCCCACCTTGCTCTTCCCGGCGTTGACCTTGTTGCCGCTCTGCTTGTACAGCCTCCCGTTCTTGTACAGGGCGACGCGGATGGCGAGTTGGGCCACCGGCTTGGAGCACTTGATATCGGCGGTGACGTTCACCATGTGCCGGTTGTCGGCGTGGGCGTGGTGGGAGTAGTGCGGGAGATGCGTAGTGATCTTGCAGGTGATCACGTCACCACTGCGGGCATCCACCGTCTGCACGGTGCGGGCGCCCACCGCGGTGCGGGATCCCCCGTCGGCCGGCGCCGAAGCGCCCGCGGTCCCCGCTCCCATGGTCAGGGCCAGCGCCCCGGTCAACGCCCCCGCTAGCAACGTCCGCTGTACGGTCTTCATGAAATTCCCCCTGTTTGGCGCCCGTTGGGGCGCACTGCTGACGGCGCCCCACCTCTCGAGAACAAGGGAGGTGAGGCGTGCTGGTGACAGCATCCCGTATCAGCGCGGCGGACGTGGGGGTATTTCACACATGCCCCCACAGCCCTCCCTCTTGGGGTCGCATTCGCGCGAACGCGGCATACCGCGTCCTTCGGCCCCTGCCCGTGGGGGGATCAGGCCACCGCGGAGATCACCGACGGCCCGACCTGTCGCGGTCCCGCCACTCCCGGGCCAGGACCGACCAGATCTCCATGTCGTGGCGCACGCCCCGGTACGGGAAGCTCTCCCGCAGTACTCCGTCCCGCACCATGCCGAGCCGCTTGGCGACGTTGATGCTCGCCGTGTTGCCCGAGGCCGCGACCCACTCCACGCGGTGCATCCCGCGCTGCTCGACCGCCCAGTCGATGAGCACCCGGATCGCGCGCGTGACCAGCCCCCGCCCGACGCCCGCCTCCTCCAGCCAGCAGCCGACCTCACAGGTGCCGGACGCGACATCGAACGTCTTGAACAGGACACCGCCGACGAGCACACCGTCCAGCCAGATGCCGTAGAGCCGGCCGATGTCGGCGGCCGCCTTGTCCGCGTAGGACTGCAGCAGCGCCGTGGCGGACGCGAGGTCGGTGACGCGGTCCGGCAGCCCGATGTACCGGCCGATGTACTCTCGGCCCCGGTCCATGTGCGCGAGGTACTCCGCGGCATGCCACACCTCCAGCGGCCGCAGCTCCGCACCGTCGTCACCCAACGAAATCGCGAACATCGCGTCCTCCCCCGCCTTCACTGTCTCGGTACGTTCACCGTCGTCCTGCTGCGCGCCCGCATCCGGGACGAGCAGCTCCGCGGCCGCCCGTGCGCCGCACCCGGCATCGTCGCACGTCGGCGCGCGCGAGCGGCCCGCCCCTCCCCCATTGCCACCGGGCGACGAAGGGCGAAGAGGATGATCGCGACGGGGACGGCCGGCCGGTCCCGACGAGGGCCGATCGGGTCGGATCCGACCGCGGCAGCCCGATGATTCCGTGCCGCGGCGGAAGTCTTACTCCGGACCGCACCCTACGGAAGGTGGAACGATGACCGGCCTGCAGCACATCCTGGAGACGTACATAGGCGACGGACCGGTGCCCGGCGCGGTGACCCTGGTGGCACGCGGCGACCGGGTCGAGGTGCAGGCCGTCGGCTCGTCCGACGCCGAGGGCAGCTCGCCGATGGCCAGGGACTCGATCTTCCGCATCGCTTCGCTCACCAAGCCCGTCGTCGCCGCGGCGGTGATGATGCTGGTCGAGGAGGGCCGGCTCGGCCTGGCGGATCCGGTCGCGAAGTGGCTGCCGGAACTGGCGTCACCGGCCGTCGTCCGCACGCCGGACGGACCGGTCGACCAGGTGCGGCCGGCCACCGGACCGATCACCGTGTTCGATCTGCTCACCTCCCGCGCCGGATACGGCTTCCCCTCGGACTTCTCGCTGCCGGCGGTCGGCCTGCTGTTCAGCGAGCTGAAGCAGGGCCCGCCGCAGCCGCAGCTCGTCCCGGCACCGGACGCGTGGATGGCGGCGTTGTCCCGCATTCCGCTGCTGCACCAGCCGGGCGACGGCTGGCTGTACAACACCTCCTCGGACATCCAAGGGGTGCTGATCGCCAGAGCCTCCGGCCGCCCACTGCCCGAGTTCCTGGCTGAGCGGCTGTTCGAGCCGCTGGGCATGGCCGACACCGGATTCGAGGTGCCGCCCGGCAAACTCGACCGGTTCACCAGCTACTACCGAGTCGGCCCGACGGGCGAACGCGAGCTGGTCGACGCGCCCGGCGGCCAATGGAGCAGCCGGCCGGCGTTCCCGTCCGGCGCCGGCGGGCTGGTCTCGACCGTCGACGACTGGCACGCCTTCGCGCGGATGCTGCTCGCCGAGGGGAGCGTCGGCGGCCGCCGGCTGCTGTCGCCCACGTCGGTACGGCAGATGACCACCGACCACCTGACCGGGGCCCAGCGCGAGGCCGGGCGGCTGTTCCTGGAGGGCCAGGGCTGGGGCTTCGGCGGCTCGGTGGACATCGGGACCATCGACCCCTGGAACGTACCGGGACGCTACGGCTGGGTCGGCGGAACCGGAACGACCGCGCACCTCGTCCCGTCCACCGGCGCGGTCGCCATCCTGCTCACGCAACTGGAACTCTCCGGTCCGACCGCGCCGCCCCTGATGCGGGACTTCTGGCGGTACGCGGCCGGGGTCTGAGCAACGGACGGTCACCGCGGCGGCGGCCTGCCGCACCGCGCACTCATCGGCGTGGCATCCCACATCCCGTACCCCGGACTCCAGTTGACGGCTCCCGGCGAGGGAAGCGGCGCCGATTCCCTGGAGGCGAAGCGGCGCGCCGCTCCCGTACGGGAAGGAGCGGCGCTGTCCCGCCACCGGTTCGTAGCGCCAGGCGCCGGGGCCGGCCCGTCGCCCCTCAGATTCCGGGCGCCCCGACCCGGGTGTAGGTCACCGGTGCGCTGGTGCCGCCGGGGGTGATGACGGTGACACCGACGGGCCCGACGGCTCCCGGCAGAGCGTCGACGACGAGGTGGGTGTCGGAGACGACGGTGAAGCCGGCGGGGTCGGTGCCGATGAGCACCTGGGTCGCCTGGGCGAGGTTGGTGCCGGTCAGGGTGAGGGTGATGCCGCCGGCGGTGGGGCCTTGGTTCGGGACCACCGTCGTGACGACGGGGGCCGGCAGGTAGGTGTAGGTGACCGGGTTGCTCGTCCCCCCGGCGGTGGTGACGGTGACGTCGGCGAGGCCGGCGGCTCCCGCGGGGACCACGGCGGTGATCTGGCTGTCCGAGACCACCGTGAAGGTGGTGGCGGGGATGGCCCCGAAGCGTACCGCGGTGGCCTCGACGAGGTGGATGCCGGTGAGGGTGACGGTGTTCCCGCCCGAGAGCGGGCCCGAGAGCGGGGCGACGCCGGTGAGGACGGGGGCGCTGACGTAGAAGTAGGCGCTCGGGAGGGTGGCGCTACCGCCCGGGGTGGTGACGGTGACACCGACCGGACCCGCCGTCGCCGCGGGGACCACGGCGGTGATCTGCGTCGGGGACACCACCGTGAAGGAGGTCGCGGGGGTGGAGCCGAAGGTGACCGCGGTCGTTCCCGTGAAGTTGGTGCCGGTGAGGGTGACGGTGTTCCCCCCGGAGGTGGGGCCTTGGTTGGGGATGATGCCGCTCAGGGTGGGTGCCAGGGCGTAGGTGTAGGAGACGCCGTTGCTGGTGCCGCCGGCGGTCGTGACCGTGACCTGCACCGTGCCGGTGCCGGCCGGGGCGACCGCGGTGATGTGGGTGTCGGAGACGACGGTGAAGGAGGTGGCCGGCGTACTGCCGAACCGCACAGCAGTCGCGGTGGCCAGACCCGTACCGGTCAGAGTCACCGTCGTACCACCGGCCGGCGGCCCCGACGTGGGACTCACCGACGTCAGCACAGGCGCCGAAACCGACGTGTACGTGAACGACACACCGTTACTCGTACCACCCGGCCCCGTCACCGTGACCTGCACCGTCCCCGAACCCGCAGGCGCCACCGCAGTGATCTGCGACGCCGAATTGACCACGAACGACGCCGACACCCCACCGAACCGCACCGCCGTCGCACCCATGAAACCCGAACCCGTCAACGTGACCGACGTACCACCGGCCGGCGGCCCCGACGTAGGACTCACCGACGTCAACGCCGGTGCGGGGGTGGCGACATAGGAGAAGGTGACGAACTGGTTGCTGGTGCCGATGGGGGTGGTGACGGTGACCTGCACCGTGCCGGTGCCGAGCGGGGTGGTGGCAGTGATCTGGGTGTCGGAGAGGACGGTGAACGACGGCGTCGGGGTGGCGCCGAAGCGCACGGCGGTGGCACCGGTGAAGCCGGTGCCGGTGATCGTCACGGTGGTGCCTCCGCCGGAGGAACCCGAGGCGGGAGAGACGGAGAGGACTGCGGGTGTGGCTGCGGCCGGCGTCTGCGCGGCGGAAGCGGTTGGCGGTTCTGCTGAGCGATTCACGGCCATGGTCCTTCGAGAGCGTGAGCCCCGGCCGGCCGCCGAGGAGAAGCGCCGGGCCGAGGCTCGTCAGGTGAGCTGGGGGGGGGAGGGCCGGGCAGGGCAGGGCGCGCCCTGTCCGGACGGGTGGTGCGGTGCCTGGTCGGCGGACCAGGCGGTCAGTGGCTCGGGGTTCCGGTCAGATGCCGGGGCCGGCCAGGTAGGTGAAGTCAGCGGTGGCAACGCCACCAGTGGTGGTCACGGTGACCGTGGCGGGGCCGGGTGCTCCGTCCGGCGTCGGCGGGGTCACGACGGAAATGGTGGTGTCGCTGAGGACGGTGAACGGTGCGGGCGTGGCGCCGAAGAGGACCGACTGAGTGCTGCTGAGGTTGGTGCCGGTGATGGTCACCACGGTTCCGCCGCTGGCCGGGCCGGAGTTGGGGTTCAGCGTGGTGACGGTCGGGGCGTCGACGTAGGTGTAGGACAGGCCGTTGTTGGTACCGCCCGCGGTGGTGACGCTGACGCTCACCGGACCGGGGCCCGTGCCCGCCGGCACGGCGACGGTCAGCTGGCCGTCGTTGACCACGGTCGGGGTCGCCGTGGCGGCACCGAAGTGCACCGCGGTGGCGGTGGTCAGGCCGGTGCCGTTGATGGTGACGGTGTTGCCGCCCGCGGTGACGCCGGATACGGGGGAGATACTGGACTTGAAGGGCGCGCCTACGTAGTAGAACGACAGCGGGTTGCTGGTTCCGCCGGGGGTGGTCACGGTCACCGGAACCGTTCCGCTGCCCGACGGGCTGACGACGGTGACCGAGGTGGGCGTGTTGGCGGTGATGGTGGCTGTCTTGGTGCCGAAGTGCACGGCGGTGGCGCCGCCGAGGTTGGTACCGGTGATGGTGACGATGGTTCCGCCGCCGGTCGACCCCTGATTGGGAGAGATGGGCATGGCGATGCTCCTTCGGTGAAATGGGTGAGTGGGAGAGATCAGCCGAGGCCGGCGGCCGGGTCAGCCGCCGGCGTCGGGGTGGGCTGCCTGGTGCGTGGTGGCCGGTGCACCGGCCGGGCCGTCAGGTGCAGCCGATGACGCTGCCTGACGGAGCACAGTTGTCCGGGGTGTTGCCGCTCACGTTCGTGCCCAGCAGGGTCGCGCCCCCGGAGTTGACGTAGATGCCGCCGCCGCTGGATCCGGCGGTGTTACCGGTCACGGAGCTGCCGACCAGCGACACGGCACCGTTGTCGGTGTAGATGCCGCCCCCGGCGACGGCGGTGTTGCCGGTGACGGCACTGGTGAGCAGCGAGACGGTGCCCCCCAGGTTCGAGATGCCGCCCCCCGGCCAGGGGGAAACGGCGCTGCCGCCGCGGATGGTGACCCCCACCAGGCTCAACTGGCCTTTGGTTCCCGGAACGTTGGCGGCTCCCTGGACCTGGAGAATCCGGAATGCGGGTGCGCTCGGGTCACGGGCGATGGTGACGCCCACCCCCAGCAGGGTGATCGGGGTGGTGATGGGCGGGAGTCCGACCGGACCGGTGGGTCCGCTGCCGTGCGCGCTGGTGAGTTGGTAGGTGCAGAACGGCACCAGCGCCAAGGTGTCCCCGCCGGCCGCGTTGGCCGCTGTGATCGCGTTCACCAGCGCGGTCTCGCTGCACAGCACGGGGGTCTGGGCACGGGCTTCGTTCGGGACCGCGACCAGCCCGGCGGTCAGCGCCACGGTCAGGGCGCAGACACCGAGGATGGAGCGCAAGGTACGGACAGTTCGCATGACGTCCCCAGGAAGAGGTGACGTGAGCCGACGCACCGGCCGGTGCCGACGAGCGGCACGGCACGCTGCCTTGACATCCTCTGCGCAGGAGGGAACCCGCGGCGGCACCGGGGCGGCACCACCGGCAACGCTGAAGTGGGTCTTCGGGTAGGCGAGTTGCCCCTCCCCGAGAGGATGGGCGGCCCACCGGATTGGATGACCTCAGTAACCCACCCGAGTGAGCACGCCTGCAACGCTCTTGATGGTCCGTCACCCGGATGGCAGAGCGCGCTTCGGGCAGGGTGCACAACGTCGGTGGTGCGGGCGGTTCCGGGCCCTGCGCCACCCCGGCTGTCCGCCTTCGCCGGGCTCGGATGTCTGCACCCGGCGGGCCCGGATGTCTCTCCTCGACGAGCCCGGACCACCGCAGCAGGCACCACCTCTCCCGAGGGATCACGGCCCTACCCGAGGAGCCCCGACCCCGCCACTTGAGACCTTGGGTAACCGACTCGGCACGTTCAGCCATCACCCCGCTGCCGTCCGGTCCGCGCACGCCCGGTCCCTATGAGAGAGGAATCGCCCGGTGAGAGAGGAGTCCACCGGGCACCGGCGCCCCGAGACAGTTCACCGGCGGCCGGCCGGTCCGGAAGCCCCGGGCTTTCCGCAGCTCACGGCGGCCTTCCGCGTCCGGTACCGAGCGCGTCACGCGAGGGCCACGCCGGTTCAACACCACGGTCATGGCCGACCCTCCACGCTGGCTAGCGACGGCCCATCCACTCAAGAGGAGGCATCATGGCGTCGAATATCCGGAAGCGCATTCCCCATGTGATAGGTGCGTCTTTCCTGGCCCTGACGCTCACCGGAACGGTGGGCGCGATCACCGCGATGAGCAGTGAATCGCCTCAGACAGCGAACGCTTCCGCCCCGAGCAGCAACGAACAGACCACAGGTGCCACGACAACCGGTGCCACGATCGGTGGCGGAGGTGGAACCACAGGAGCCACCACCACCGGCGCGACCATCGGCGGCGGCGTCGGCGGGACCACAGGCGCCACCACGACCGGCGCCACCATAGGCGGCCTCGTGGGCGGCACGACCGGCGCGACCACCACGGGCGCCACCATAGGCGGCCTCGTGGGCGGCACGACCGGTGCCACCACCACAGGCGCCACCATAGGCGGCCTCGTGGGCGGCACGACCGGCGCGACCACGACCGGCGCGACCATCGGCGGCGGCCTCGGCGGAACCACAGGCGCCACCACTACCGGTGCGACGATCGGCGGTGGCGGCGGAGTGACCTGCCAGGTCCGCGTCGTGCAGGGCCGGCTCGTCCTCCTCCCGAGGGGCTGCAGGCTCGGTGGCGGGACCACGGGTGCCACCTCGACCGGCGCCACCATCGGTGGCAGGGTCGGCGGCACGACGGGCGCCACCACCACCGGCGCGACCATCGGCGGCGGCCTCGGCGGGACCACCGGTGCCACCACCACGGGTGCCACCATCGGCGGCGGCGTGGGCGGCACGACCGGTGCCACCACCACCGGCGCGACCATCGGCGGCGGCGTCGGCGGGACCACCGGTGCCACCACGACCGGTGCCACCATCGGCGGCGGCGTGGGCGGCACGACCGGTGCCACCACCACCGGCGCGACCATCGGCGGCGGCGTCGGCGGGACCACCGGTGCCACCACCACCGGTGCCACCATCGGCTGACACCAGCCACGCGCTGTGCAGAGCCTTCGGCGGCGGGGACGACCTGATGGTGGCAGCGGGCGCCTAGGAGCGCGCCCGCTCGGGGGACCTCCAAAGGGGGCGTGGGCCACCGTTCCCGCCGCCGAGCAGGTGGATTGGTAGTCAATCCTCCCCGCGACCGTCCACGTTCCGCGTCGGAACGGTGGTACCGATGCAGGACGGTCCTGGGGCCAAGCCCTCCCGGGTGACCCTCACCCGGGAGGGCTTGGCGCGCCCGCCCCGCAGGTCCGTGCAGGGGACGTGGGGGAAGGGGTGGTGGAAGGGGGTGGTGGAAGGGGGTGCCGCGGACCGGTTCCCCTCGGGAAGGAATCGCCGCGGAGCAGCGAACTCACCGGCCACCCGGGCTTGTTCGGCCGGATGGCAGGATGAGCGTCATGATGACGCGACTTCCCTTCGGAGACCGGTTACGGGAGGAGCTGGGGACGCCCGGGAAGCACCGGGCCCTTCAGAGCAGTCCCCGCTCACATGTCTGGCGCGTCGAGCTGGACGGGACACCGGTGGTGGTCAAGCAGCTCGTCGAGGCGCCGGATGCCGCCGAGCGGTATGCGCACGAGGTGGCGGCCCTCCGGCTCGCCTCCCGGTCCCAACCTGCCATCGTGCCCGCCTTGTTGGGCACCGACGACGCGGAGCGCGTCCTGGTCCTGGAGCACCTGGAGGCCCGCGAGCCGTCCCCCGACTGGCTCGTCGACTACGCCGCCACGCTCGCCCGGCTGCATGCCACCGGCACCCCCGAGGACGCCGGCCTCCTGCCGGTCTGGTCCGGCCCGGCGCAGGACGACATCGACTCCTTCCTCCGCCTCGCCGAGTCCCTGGACGTGTCCGTGCCGTCCTGCGCACCCGCTGAACTGGAGGCGCTCGTCGACCGGATCGGCCGGGCACCGGGGCACGCCCTGCTCCACGGAGACCCGTGCCCCGGCAACGACCTGCACACCGCCCAGGGCGTCAGGTTCATCGACTTCGAGCAGGCCGCGCTGGGCAGCGGCATCATGGAACTCGCCTACCTGCGCATCGGGTTCCCCACCTGCTGGTGCTCCACCGCGCCCACCGCCGCGCTCCTCGACCGCGCCGAGGCCGCCTACCGGGCCGCGTGGGCCGGAGCGACCGGCACCGAACCCCAAGGCGATCTCACCGGCGCCTGTGCCGGCTGGCTGCTGCGCGGCGACGCTCTGGTGCAGCGGGCGCACCGTGGCACCGTCGACCACCTGGCCCGGATCCCGGACCGGGACTGGAAGTGGGGTACGGCGACGGCCCGTCAGCGGCTTGCCTACCGGCTCGGTGTCGTCGCCCATCGGACGGCCGGGCGAGACGACCTCCGCGGACTGCACCGCCTCTGCGCCGACCTGCGCGGGCGCATGCTGACCCGGTGGCCCCGCCTCGGGCCGCTGCCCTCGCGGCGCCCGTAGCGGCCGGCCCGCGCAGCCGTCCGGCAGGGGCCTGCTTCAGGGCACGGGGTCAGGTACGGGTACCGGCCGGCGGGTGGACGCACGGCTGCCAACTGCGCCCCGGTGCCGTCCGCCTCAGGGCGACTGAGGGCGAACCACCCTCCCCCGTACGGCTGATGTGGTTGCGTCACCAGGCCGATGCCGCGGACATCGGCACCGCCGGACCATCGGAACATGACCGGACCGGAGACACCCGAGAAAGACACCTCCGACGAATCAACGCGGCCGCCCGGAGCGGCAGAGTCGGACGGCGGCCCCGCAGCCCCTGGACGGGCAAGGCGCCCCGCCGTTCGCCGGATGTCGGCGAAGCTGCACGGCCGGGCGGCGGAAGGCGTGCCCCGATGGGCCGTGTGGGCCGCATACGCCACCACACTGACCACGCTGCCCTCCTGCGTATGGCGGATCGCGGCCATGAACTTCCATGCGCCGCTGCTCGAACCCGCGAAGACGATGGTCCGTGGTCATGGGCCGGTGGTGTTCACCGGCTGGTGGTACGTGCTCGCGCTGAGCGTGGTCAGCGAGGCGCTGGCCTACCTGACCGTCGGGCTGGTCAGCGAGTGGGGCGAGGTGGTGCCGCGCTGGGTCCCCGGACTGGGCGGCCGCCGGGTGCCGGTCCTCGCCGCCGTCGTTCCCGCCGGCCTGGGCGCGACGGTGCTCACGCTGCTCTTCCCGTACGCACTGATCATGTCGGGCCTCGGCCGGATGCTCGACGGGACGCCCGGCTCGGGTGTGATCACGCACGGTTGGCAAACCGTCGCCTTCGCCGTTGCCTACGTGCCGTTGGCCGCCTGGGGCCCGCTGCTCGGAATCGTGACCGTGCACTACTACCGGCGCCGCCGCGCCCCCGGAGGGTTCACCGCAGCACCGCGGTGAACCCTCCGCGCGGGGCGCGGCGGCGGGAGGCCCTCCGGGGGCCGGCTCAGCCGAGGTGCGATCCGGTCTTCTCCAGGGCCTCGCGTACGGGCTGATAGAAGGACTCGCCGTTGGAAGCGCAGGTGCCGCGGCCGCCCGAGGTGATGCCCAGTGCGGTGTCGCCCTCGAAGAGCGGGCCTCCGCTGTCACCGGACTCCGCGCAGATGGAGGCCTGGACCAGGTCGTCGACCGGCCCTTCCTGGTAGTTGGCCGTCACCTCGACGGCGATGACGTCACCGCTGCGGAGGCGGGTGCTGCTGCCGCTGCGCCGCACCGGCTCGCCCACGATGGCGTCGCCGACCTTGCCGATGGCCTGCATGCTGCCGTTGTAGAGGTCCACCCGGCCGGGGTGCGCGTCGGTGGCGTCGGTGTACTTCGCGATCCCGAAGTCGTCGCCGGGGAAGGAGCCGGCCTCCGTCACGGCGAACTCCGGGCCCCCTTGCGAGGCGGACCAGCTCCGTACCGCGTTGGCACAGTGTCCGGCGGTCAGGAAGTACGGCTGCCCGTCCCTGATGACGTTGAACCCGAGCGAGCAGCGTGCGGCGGTCCCCCAGATGGCGTTGCCACCGGCGATCAGAGGCCGGAGCGCGCCGGGCGACTGCTTGAGGACGGCCCGGTCGCCGAGCGAGGCGACGACCTTCTTGAGCTGCGTCAGGCGGTCGCCGGTGACCGTCCGGTCGGCGACGACGACCACCTGGTTGGACTTGGGGTCCATCGCCCAGGACGTCCCGACGATCGTGGCCTTCTGCTTGAGGGTCGCGCGGGCGGCGTTCAGCGACGTCAGGGAGTGCCTGACGAGCTTGGCCTCGGCGCCGGCCCCGCGGACCTTGGCCGCGGCGGTCCGGGTGGTGACGTTGACGACGAGCTTGCGGTGCGGGGCGTCGTAGTAGAAGCCCGCCGCGTCGGGGCCGAGGGCGGAGCTGATGGTCCTGGCGCGCTGTGCGGCGGCGGTGGCTGTCGGGGGTTCGGCGTCGGCCTTGGCGGGGGCGGCCTGGGCGCTCTGCAGGGTGAGTGCGGCGGCGATCAGGGCCACCGTCCCCACACTGCCGAGGACGGTGCGGGACTGAGGTACGCGTGTGTGCTTCAACTCAAGACCTTTGGTGTGGAGTTGGGCCTGCAGGGGATATCCGGTCCCGCGGGAGGCGGGCGTATTTTCCCCTCCCCCGTGACGATGTCGTGCCGGCGGCCGCCCCGTCCTTCGCGCGGGAATTCCCGCGCGCCGGCGACGGCACAGGAGATCGCTCTATATCGCCGTACCGCTCCTACCGGACACCATCTGCGTCGACATGTGCTGCCTCGTCATATGCCTTGCCCTTGTGAGTAATCGGCGCCACAGGCGGCCGGTGGGTGTGGCTCGGCGGAATGGAATCATTCTTTCCTGCACCGGCTGCGCGCTACACCCACCCGGCCACAGCTCCGCAGGAATCACCTGTACGGCCGGTGGCGCAACCGGTCGGCATCCGGATATCACCGCACCCGTCCGCGCTCCATGACGTTCGCGCGGGGAATGCTCCCCGGCCGGCACATACGGCGGACTTCCGCTGACGAAGCCCCCAATCCGCGAGTGTGTTCCCTGAATCCGCTCCGTGAACGCGTAATGAATTCCCTCCGCCGCCGATGCACTCCGTCAAACGCGTTTCGCGAAGAACTCATGCCCTCTGCCGCTATCACACGCCGGATCCCATGATGCGTACGGCACTCACAAGGCGCTGCGCCGTACGAGTGAAATCGGGTAGCTCTTCTATGCACGGGACACGGGGCGATGGGTGAATCGAGGTATCCGCGCGACGGGCCGCCCATTCCTCCGCACGGGCCGGATCAGCCGTTCTCCCGGTCCCCGGCGACCCCACTCGCGCCTCCCTCCGCACGTGCGTGGTCGTCATGGGCCTGGGCGTTCCCCCGCAGGAGGCCCTCGTGCACGATCTCCCCAGGCCGTCGTCCCGGTCCACCGCCACGGCCGGCCGCGTCGTCGGCCGCATCGGTGCGGACGGGCCGTCGGCGAAGGACGGCACACGCCCCGGCCGCCCCCAGCGGCTGCCGTCCCTGACCGGTCTGCGGTTCGCGGCCGCGGGCGGGGTCGTCTTCACCCACGGTTCCCTGCTGGTCGATCCTCACCTCGCGCAGACCCTCGGGCCCGAAGTGTGGGTGGGGGCGAGTGCGGTGTCGCTGTTCTTCATTCTGAGCGGCTATGTGCTGACGCATTCCGCCCGCCCGGCCGACACCGCCCGCGCCTTCTGGCGCCGGCGGGCCGCGAAGATCCTGCCCAATCACGTCCTGACCTGGTGTGTGGTGGTGGCCGCGCTCGCCTGTGCCGGTGCGGCCGCCGCCACGCGCGCCTCCGCATGGCCGGCGAACCTCGCCAGTCTCCTTCTGGTGAACACCTGGGTCCCCACTCGGCAATTCGTCTCCGCGGGCAATCCGGTTTCCTGGTCCCTGGCCGCCGAGATGTTCTTCTATCTTCTCTTCCCCCTGCTCCTGCCGTGGGCCGAAAGGCTGTCCCGCCGGGGGCTGTTGATCGGTGCGGGAACCGCCGTCGCCGTCGTCTGGATCTGCCCGGCGCTCTACGAATTCGTCCTCAACCCGGGCGGTCCGTCGTTCCCCGGATACTGGTCCCTGTACATGCTGCCGGTCACACGGCTGCCCGAATTCGTCCTCGGCATGTTGCTGGCCCGCATGTCCGCGACGGGAATGCGGATTCCGCGTATCGGTGTGCTCCCGGCGGCGCTGGGCGTCATCAGCACGATCGTGGTGAACAGCGCGTTCCTGCCGCGCAGCTTCCTGTACGCGGCTTCGACCGCGGTGCCGCTCGCCGTGCTCGTCCATGCGACCGCGGAGCTGGACCTGCGCGGCAGGCGGTCCCTGCTGCGCGCGCCCGCCCTGGTGTTCCTCGGTGAGATCTCCTACGCCATGTACCTCGTCCATTTCCTGGTGCTGGGCCTGATGTACCTGGCCCTGACGGGGCAGGGATGGAGCAGCCTCGCCGCGGTGCTGGCCGGCCTTCCCGTCGTACTGCTGGCCTCGTGGCTGATGTACGCGGGCGTGGAACGGCCGTGTGTGCGGCGCTTCTCCGTGTCGCGCCGGGCCCGTGCTCGTACCGCCACGACTTCGTGAACACGCCCCCGCTCACCGGTGGCACGTGCGGCGCGTACCCGCCCCCCGGAGTCCGCCCGGCACACCCCGCCCGCCCGGCGTCCCGCGTCCGCCCTCCGTACCGGTGTCAGCGCTCCCCCCTCAGGACCACCTCCAGGACTACCTCGGAAAGAAGCCCCCCATGATGAGTACGCGAAGCGCGCAGATCGCCGCCCACCGGCCCCGTTACCAGGACGAGCTGGCCCGTGGGCTGGACCGGTTCTTCGAACCGCGGCGCACCACATGCCCCTGGTGCAGCTCCTCGCGGCTGCGCGGGCACCTGCGCACCACCGACCACCCCCAGCACAAGCCCGGGACGTTCGTCCTCGACCGGTGCCGCAGTTGCGGCCATGTGTTCCAGAACCCCCGGCTGAGCGCCGACGGGCTGGATTTCTACTACCGGGACTGTTACGACGGCCTGGGCGAGGCGACGATGGCGCGGCTGGCCGGTTCGCCCCTCGCGGTGCGGCTCTACCGGGCCCGCGCCCGCGCGCTGCTCCCGTTCGGCCGCCCGTTGCGCTGGCTGGACGTGGGCACCGGTCACGGCCACTTCTGCGCCGAGGCCCGCAGGGTCCACCCGGACACCCAGTTCCACGGGCTCGACTGGGGCGAGGGCGTGGAGATCGCCGCACGCGAGGGCCGCATCGCGCGGGCCTACCGGGGCTCCTTCGTCGGAATGGCGGGCCAACTCGCCTGCCAGTACGACGTCGTGAGCATGCACCACTATCTGGAACACACCCTGGCGCCACGGCAGGAACTGGCCGCCGCCCACACCGCGCTGCGGCCCGGCGGTCACCTTCTGGTGGAGGTGCCCGACCCGGAATCGGCATCCGCCCGGCTGCTCGGCCAGTGGTGGGGCCCGTGGCTCCAGCCGCAGCATCTGCACTTCGTCCCCCTGGACAACCTGTGCGGGGCGCTGGCCGAGCAGGGTTTCACCGTCGTGGCCACCGACCGGCACGAGCCCCATGTCCCCACGGATCTGACGTCGGCGGCGGTGAACCTGCTCAAGTCCGTTCTGCCGAGCGAGGATCTGCCGTGGCTGCCCGAGCGGCCGGGAGCGCTCAGCCGCTGGGCCCGCCGGCTGGGCCTGCTGGCCGTCGCGCCCGTGCTCCTCGTCCTCATAGGGATCGACTTCGCGCTGGCCCCGCTCACCCGGCGCACCCGGCTGTCCAACGCCTACCGGGTGGTCGCCCGCCGCGACTGACCCCGGCGCCGGGCCGCCCGCGCAGGCGCCCCGCCGCCCTTGGGGGAACGCAGCCCGGCCCTCGTCCACCACACAACTGCGGGTGTTCTCCCGCGTTTTCGGCTGAACAAGAAGTTCATCGGTACACCACCCGAGTGAAGCCGAGCGCGGCCGGAATCCTCGCAGCCGACGAAACGGAACACTGCCGACCATGCACATCCTGATCGCTACCGCAGGTTCGCACGGGGACGTGGCTCCTTACACCGGCCTGGGGACCCGGCTGCATCGCGCCGGGCACCGGGTGGTGATGGCCACACACGAGCGCTCGGCCGAACTGGTGCGCCGCAGCGGCCTGGGCTTCCACCCCCTGCCGCTCGACCGGTACGCCACCTCTCACAAGGACGACGCGCAGGGGCAGGGGCAGGGACGGGGGAAGGGCGCCGGCCTCTCCAAGGTCGAACAGATACAGCTGGCACGGGAGTTGGCCCCGGAGATGGCCGACGCGGTCGCGGGCGCCTGCGCCTCGGGGGCCGACGTCCTCCTGTTCTCCAGCAGCCTGGCGCCCCTGGGGCTGGTGGCGGCGGAGGGACTGCGACTGCCCAGCGTCGGCGTGTTCCTGCAGCCGCTGGAGCCCACCCGGGAGTTCCCGCCGGTCATCTTCGACATGCCGTCGTGGGGGCCGTTCGCCAACCGGGCCCTGGGACAGTGCGCCCAGTCGTTGCTGGCCCGGGCCTTCGCCCCCGGGGTGCGTCATCTGCAGCGCAGCCTGGGCGTGACGCCGCAGGCCCTGGCCCGGCGCCGGACGACCTGGCCCGTCCACCACGGATTCAGCCCGGCGGTGGTGCCGCGGCCCGCCGACTGGCGGCCGGGCATGGAGGTAGCGGGCTACTGGTGGCCGTCGGAGCCCCCCGGCTGGACGCCGGATTCCCGGCTGGCCGACTTCCTCCGGTCCGGCCCGCCACCGGTGTTCATGGGCTTCGGCAGCATGGCGCCGAGCGATCCGGAACGGCTCGGGCGCCTCCTGGTGCGCGCCCTGCGGCTCGCCGGGGTGCGCGGTGTCGTCCAGTCGAGCTGGGCCGGTCTGTCGGTCGAGGGGGACGACGTCCTGACGGTGGGCGAGGTCCCGCACGCCCGGCTGTTTCCGCAGATGGCGACCGTGGTCCACCACGCGGGCGCCGGGACCACGGCCGCCGGCCTGCGCGCGGGCGTGCCCGCGGTACCCGTGCCGATGATGCTGGACCAGCCCTTCTGGGCGGCGCGGCTCATCTCACTGGGCGTCAGCCCCGGGAGGATTCCCTTCCGGCGGCTGACGGCGGAGAATCTCGCGGCCGCGGTGCGCAGGGCGGTGCACGACCCCCGCTACGGGCGCCGCGCCCGGCAGGTGGCGGCGCTGCTCGCCACGGAGGACGGCGCGGGCCGGGTGCTGGCGGCGGTGGAGCAGTTGGCGGGAGGTGACAGCGCCGGGGGCCGGGGAGGCGGCACGGAGGGCCGAGGTCCCGGCCGCTGAGGTGACGTGACGTGCGGCGGCGCGCAGGAGCGGGTATCAACACGCGGCCCCGCGGACGGACCTCGCGGCTGCCCGGCCGGCCTGTCCGGACCGTCCAGAGCCCGGACCGCCGGGCCGGCAACGGCAGGTCCGGCCGCCTGCCCCCGGCGGGACGCCGGTGCGCGCCTCAGCCGACGGAGGCCATGAAGCGCACCATGCGGTCATTGACCGCCTCCGCATGGTCGATCTGGGGTCCGTGGCCCGTGTCGGAAACGATCTCGACGCGGGCGCCGGGCACCAGGCGCGGGACGCGCTCCTGCTGCCGTCGCGGATGCACCAGCAGGCTCCGCTTGCCGAGCAGCAGATAGAGCGGGGTGCGGATACCGCGCAACTCCGCTTCGGTGAGGGGAAGCGGCGCGGGGCGGCGGATGCGGTAGGCGCGCACACCCAGCCGCACCATCGCGCGCAGCTCCGGCACCACCAGGACCGGCTGGTCGAGCCAGGCGGCCAGGCGGGGGCGCAGCGCCTTCGGCGCGCAGGTCGCGAAGAGGCTGACGAAGATCCAGACGAAGAACCGCAGGCCCACCTTCTCCAGGCCACCGGGGTCCAGCAGGGTGACCGAGGCCAGCCGGCCGGGCCGGTGCAGCGCCTGGTTCAGGGCGAGCCATCCGCCGTAGGAGGACCCGACGAGGTGGACGCGGTCGAGCCCGAGCCCTTCGAGGGCCTCGTCGAGCCACTGGGCGGCACGTGCGGGCTGGTGGATCGGTTCGCGGTGCGTGCTGCGGCCCGGATCGCCCGGGGTGTCGAGCGCGTAGACCGGGCGCTGCGCGCGAAGGGCGGCGACGTTCGGGTACCACTGCGCGGAGTTGCCGCCGGCGCCGTGCAGCAGGACGGCCGGGGTGCGGGCCGCGGCGCCGGGGTCCGCCGGCGCGTAGTGGTAGACGTGCGTGGTCCCGAAGCGGGTTTCCACGTCGCACTCCCCGCTCGGGGCCGGCCCCAGCGCGTGGACGGCGTCGCACGCGGCGAAGTAGCGGTCGCGGACGGCCTCGTTCACATAGCGGCCGACGGCTCGGTCGCGGTCGTGCGTCATGGTGTCGGGCACAGCGGGCCACCTCCGGGACAGCAGGTTTAGTGGTACCACCGTATCACTAAAATGGTACAGCGGTATCATGCAGTCGATCCCGCAGGCCGGACGGAACGAACGAGGCGGAGGGCACCGGCTGATGCCGAAGCGCGTGGACCACGAGGAGCGGCGCACCCAGATCGCCGAGGCACTGGTCCGGGTCGCCGGGCGGCGCGGACTGCACGCCATCGGGATGCGCGATGTCGCGGCCGAGGCAGGAGTGTCCCTGCGGCTGGTGCAGTACTACTTCGAGACCAAGGAGAAGCTGCTGCTCCATGGGCTGCACCAGCTGACCACCGGACTCGGCGCCCGGGTCGCCGACCGGGTCCGGGCCGTCGGCGAGGCACCCGGACCGCGCGAGACGATCGAGGCCGTGCTCCTCGAAGCGCTGCCCACCGACGAGGAGAGCCGGACCTTCCACCTCGTCTACACCTCCTACGCCGTGCTCTCCGTGACGGACGAGGCCCTGGCCGCCCAGCCGTTCATCGACGGCCCCCATGCCGCCGAGGAGCTGGTGGCCGGCCAGCTGGAACGGGCGCGCGAGGCCGGCCTCACCGCGCCCGGCGTGGACGTACGCACCGAGGCGATCAGCCTGCTCGCCCTGTCCGCGGGCCTGGGCACCAGCGTCCTGGTGGGCCAGCGCACCCCGGAGGCCGCCACGGCCGTCCTCCGTCACCACCTGGACCGGCTCTTCCCCGGCGACGGGTGAACCGGCCCCGCCGACAGGCGACTTGCGGCGTCGGCGGCCCGCGCGACCTGCCGTGCGCCCCCGCACCCGAATTGCGTCGACACCCGCGAATTGCGGAATTAGCCTCGGCCTCCGGGAGCACCCCGCGCGCCTCTTCCCTGAGCGCCTGCGCACCGGCGATGACGCTCCCGGGGAAGGAATCCGCATGACCGAGGCGTTGACGCGGCGACTCGTCACCGCCGTCCACGAGGACGAGGTGGACCGGGCCGAGGCGCTCCTGCGGCAGGGCGCCTCCCCGTCCGCACCGGACCCCGACGGGGACACGCCGCTGTACCTCGCCGCGGTCAGCGGGCGCACGGAGATGGTGCGGCTGCTCCTCGAAGCGGGCGCCGCGCCCGATGCGGAGAGCAGGGGAGGGCCGGGAAGCGAAGGTCTGCCGCTGTGTGCGGCCGCGTCCTGGGACCACTGGGAGGTGGTGCGCGAACTGCTCGCCCACGGCGCCGACCCCGACCGGCGCGAGGACGACGGCACGTCCTTCACCCCCCTGATGTGGGCGGCTGCCGGCGGCCACCACCGCACCGCCCGCCTCCTGCTCGAAGCGCATGCCGATCCCGACGCGGACCAGGGCGGGCGCACCCCGTTGATGGCGGCGGCCGAGCGGGGGTCGATCGCGGTGGTGCGGGCCCTGCTGCGCCACGGCGCCGATCCTCGCCGCACCGACCCGGAGGGGCGTACGGCAGCGAGCATCGCCCGCGCGAAGTGCGGCAAGGACCTCGCGGACGAGCTGCGGGAGCGAGCGCGCTCCGCCCCCGCCGGCCGGTGCGAGGTCCTGCGCAGTCCCCGTCCCGAGGGCACGGAGCTGATCGAGGTCACGGTCAGCGCACCGGACGGAACCGCCGGGGCCACCTGGCAGGCGGAAACGGGGCACGCCGCGATCGTGGCGCTGCTGCGGGAACACCCGCGGGACTGAGGACCGTCGGCGGGACGGCGGGGGCGGCCGGCGCGGTGCCCGTGGCGTCCTGCCACACACCAGGTCACTTCTCCTCCGGACGGTGGGCCGCCGGGCCCGTGCGCCTCGCGACCCGGGCACCTCGCATCCCACGCGCCCCGGCACCCTTGCCGTGCAAGGCCGTTGGGGCACATCGGTAGAGTGACCGGCCGGGGAACACGAGCCGTTCCGGGAGAGTCATATGGCCGAAGCGGGTCCGTTCCGGCGCGGGGAAGGGGCGGGGCGCACCGACCGGAGCGTGGGGAGCCGGCAGCTCGCCGCGATGCTGCCCGACCCGGCGCAGGCGCGTCCGGCCTATCGCCACCTGGCCCGAGCGATCAGCGCGCTGATCCTGGACGGACGTCTCGCGCTGCACGTCAGGCTTCCCGCCGAACGGGAACTGGCCCTCGCCCTGAACACCAGCAGGGCCACCGTCACCGCCCTGTACGACCTGCTGCGCGAGAGCGGTTACGCGCACAGCCGCCGGGGCTCCGGTACCTGGACGGCCCTGCCGGAGGGCCGGGCCCCCAGTGGCATCACCCGGCTCCTGGGCCCCCAGGACCCCGCGATCGACCTGGCCAGGGCCGCCCCCGGACTGCCGGAGCAGGCCCTTCTCGACGCCCTCGTCCAGGTCGCCCCGCGCCTGGCCGAGCATGCGCACACCCCCGGCTACCACCCCTACGGCCTCCCGGAGTTGCGTGCCGCCGTCGCCGAACGCTTCACCCGGCGGGGGCTGGCCACCGTGCCCGAACAGATCCTGGTGACCGCCGGCGCCCAGCACGCGCTCACCCTCGTCCTGGGGCTGCTGTGCCGACCCAGTGACCGGGTCCTGGTCGAGAACCCGTCGTACCCGAACGCGCTGGAGGCCCTGCGCCGCGCCCGGCTGCGCACCCTGTCGGTCCCGGTGACCGATACGGGCTGGGACATCGAGATCGCCGAATCGACGTTCCGCCGGGCGGTTCCCCGACTCGCCTATCTGATCCCGGACTTCCACAATCCGACCGGCTGCCTCATGCCCGACGAGGAGCGGGTCCGTGTTCTGCGCGCCGCGGGGCGCTGCGGCGCATGGCTGGTCGTCGACGAGACCCTGGCGGACCTCGCGCTCGACGTCCCCGCCCCGCCGCCCTTCGCCTCCCGCGCCACGCCCGGCGGGGCGGGCCAGGTCATCACCATCGGTTCGATGAGCAAGACCCATTGGGGCGGTCTGCGCATGGGCTGGCTGCGCGCCCCCGCGCGACTGGTCACCGAACTCGCCGGGCAGCGTGTCGCCACCGACATGGGCGGCTCGGTCCTGGACCAGCTGCTGGCCGTCTCGTTGCTGGCCCGCGCCGGGGAACTGCTGCCGGCCCGGCTGGAACAGCTGCGCCGGCAGCGGGAGGCGCTGACCGCGGCCCTGGCCGAGCAGGTGCCGCAGTGGAGATGGCAACTGCCGCCCGGTGGGCTGTCGTTGTGGGCCGATCTCGGCGCCCCGGTCGCCTCGGCGCTGGCCGACCGGGCCCTGGACCACGGGGTGCGGGTCGAGGGCGGTACACACTTCGCCCCCGACCCGGGCCTGTTCGAGCAGCGGCTGCGCATCCCGTACACCGCGTCTCCCGACATCCTGCGTGACGCCGTGCGCCGCCTGGCCGCCGCCTTCGCGGAGGGCCCGGCACCGTCACGTACCGGCCGGCGGGAGCACTGGATCGTCTGAGCCGTCCGCCTCGGACCCGCTTGCGGGCGCGCCCTGTCGGGGGGCCGCCACCCGGTGCGCGCCGCACCGGAGTTGGCGTCCTCCCCCGAGCTCCCGCAACGCCGCCCGGCACCACCGCGACCACCAGGAGACGGTCTCGCCCCTCCGGCCACATTAGTCGGATAATTGCTTCATTTGGCCTTTCTTCTGGATTGTGTAAAGCCTTTGGTGTTGGCCGGATTTGGCGGGCTTCGCGGGTGCATTCTCTGTCCTGCCCGGCCATCGGCGGGGCATCTCGCACCATGGCAATGCAGAAAGGCAATCCTCGATGACTGACGGATTCAAGCGCGCCATCGCCCTCGGCGCCGCCACCGTTGCCCTCGCCGGAGGCGCCCTCCTCTCCTCGGTGGGCGTCGCCTCGGCCGCGCCGTCGCACCCCGGAGACCACTCGCCCACGCGACACATCGACAGGGGGCGGTGCCACATGGTCCACGGGCACTGGACCCGGACCTGGCACCCGGCCTGGCGTGACCGGCACGGCGTGCGTCACCCCGGCTACTGGACCCGTACCTGGCACCGGGAGCACCTGGTCTGCCGCCGCCACTGACCGCTCCCCCTGTTGCAGGGCCCCCGAGTCGCCACGGACTCGGGGGCCCTGCCCCTTTGCACACAGAGCGATGTACGCACGCCGAGACCTCGCGCGGTACCGGGGCGGCCCCGCGGCGGCAGGAAGGCCCGGGCGTCAGCGCACGCCGTGCGGCCGGAACTGGACGCTGATCCGGGGTCCCGCCGCGTGGGCGCTCTTGGGGATGGCGTGTTCCCAGGTCCGCTGGCAGGAGCCGCCCATGACGAGCAGGTCGCCGTGTCCGAGCGGGTGCCGTACGGCGTGGCCGCCGCCCCGTGGGCGGAGCAGCAGATCGCGCGGCGCCCCCACCGACAGGATGGCGACCATGGTGTTCTCGCGTCTGCCGCGGCCGATGCGGTCGCCGTGCCAGGCGACGCTGTCGCGGCCGTCCCGGTAGTAGCAGAGTCCGGCGGTGGTGAAGGGTTCGCCGAGTTCGGTGGCGTAGTGGGCGGAGAGCGCGTCCCTCACCTCGTCGAGCACGGGGTGCGGCAGCGCGTCGCCGGCCCGGTAGAAGGCCAGCAGCCGCGGTACGTCCACCACCTGCTCGTACATCCGCCGGCGCTCGGCCTGCCAGGGCACCTCGGCGGCGAGCCGCGCGAACAGGGCGTCCGCCCCGCTCAGCCATCCGGGCAGCAGGTCGAGCCAGGCCCCGTCGCCGAGCCCGGTCCTGCGCAGCCCGTCCAGCGGGCCGAGAGACATCTCGTCGGCCTGGTCGAAGAGCGAGCCCTGGAGGTGCGTGGCCATGCTGCCAGGGTACCCAATAATCGAATATGTGTTCTGTGCGCCGTTGCGCGCCGGGCGTCCGGCTCCGTCGGTCCGGCGCGCGGCAGCCACCACGCGCCGGACCGGCCGGCGCCACGCCCCCACGAGCGCCCACCCGGCCGGCCTTGCCTGTGCGGGGCGCCGGGCGCACGCTGAAGACATGGGCAACGGAGACGGCCCTACGCTCATCACTTCCGTCCAGCGCGCCTTCCGCCTGATGGAGGCCGTGGGTGCGCACGAGGGCGGCGCACCGGCGAAGCAGCTGGCACGCGAGACCGGATTGCCGCTGGCCACCACCTATCACCTGCTGCGCACACTGGCTCACGACGGGTACGTCCGGAAGCTGGAGGACGGCGGCTTCGTCCTGGGAGACCGGCTGGAGACCCTGCATGCCGGCGGTCAGGGGCAGGCCCTGCTCAACCGGGTCCGCCCCGCGCTCGCCGCGCTGCGGGACGAGCTGTCGGCCGCCGCCTACCTGACCTTCTACGAGGACGGCGAGATCCGCGTCGCCGAGATCGTCGACGGCCCCCGGGCGCCCCGGGTCGACCTGTGGGTGGGCTTCGAGGAGGCCGGGCACGCGACGGCGCTGGGCAAGTGCGTGCTGCGCGAACTGGACGACGAGGCCCGCGACGACTACCTCTCCCGCCACCCCCTCGCCGACCTCACGCCCCGCACCATCACGGGCCGCGCCGAGCTGCTCCGCACGCTCGACACCCTGCCCACGGCGCCGCTGGTCACGGACATGGAGGAGTACGCGCTCGGCACGTTCTGCGTCGCGGTGCCGGTCTACAGCGGTCAGACGCTCGGATCCCTCGGCGTATCGCTCCGGGCGGACCGGGTGTCCCGTATCGACGAGGTCCGCAACCGGCTGCTGCCCACCGCGAGCCGTGTGACCAGGGGACTCTCGCTCACTATCTGAAATCCCGGCCCTTGCCGCTTCCCCACAGATGCCGCTTTCCTTATGGAAACGGACATTTTCCACGTGCCAGTGCACTGAGTAGGGAAGCGAGCCTCGGACCACTCCATGCGCCAAGCCCCGATCCATCGCCCCGACCGCCACCGGCCGCGGTGGCAGCCCACGAAGCCGTTCTCCGCCCTGCGGGCAGCCGTCCGACACCTCGTTCCGCCCCGGGGCGACGAGGCGTCCGGTGCGGCGGGCGCCCGCCTGCACTACACCTCCGGCGCGCCGGTGCTGATCATTGCGGCCGTGGCGATCCTCGCCTTCTCCGGCGGGACGGGGATGGCGTGGCTGCCGCTGCTCGCCGTGGGCCCCGCGCTGGCCGCGGCCACCAGCGGGCCGTGGGGAGTACTCCGGATCGGCGTCCTGGCGGTGGCACTGGGTGCGGCGCTGGGGGTGCACGGTGGTGCGCCGGGCACCGAGCAGGCGATCGTCCTGTCCACGCTGTCCGCCGTGACGCTGGCCAGCGCTCTGGCCAGTGCCCTGCGCAGGCGCCGCGAGCAGGTGCTGGCCGCCGTGCGCTCCGTCGCCGAGGCCGCCCAGCACGCCTTCCTCAAGCCGGTGCCGACGACGGTCGGGCACTTCCAGACGGCGGTCCGCTACAGCGCCGCCGCGGCCGAGGCCCGGGTCGGCGGGGACCTGTACGCGCTGGTGCCGACGCCGTACGGGGTCCGGCTGATCGTGGGCGACGTCCGGGGCAAGGGGCTGCCTGCGGTGGGCATCGCCGCGCTGGTTCTGGGCGTGTTCCGGGAAGCGGCCTACGACGAGCCGGACCTGCTCGACGTGGTCCACCGGATCGAGCGGAGCCTCGCCCGCAACCTGGGTCCCGACGACTTCGTCACGGCGGTGCTGGCCGGCTATCCGGAGGACGGCCGGATGGAGCTGGTCAACTGCGGGCACGCCGCTCCGCTCCTGGTCCACGACTCCGGTGTGCTGCCCGTCGATCCTGTCCGTCCGGCCCCGCCCCTGGGCCTGCGGTCCCTGGCCGGCGAGGCCCCCGCCCTCCAGGAGATCGCCCTGTCCGACGGCAACCAACTGCTGTTCTACACCGACGGCGTGACCGAGGCCCGCGACCACCGGCGGGAGTTCTACCCGCTCCCGGAACGGCTGTCCCGGCACCTGACGGAAGACCCCTCCCGCACCCTCGCCGCGCTGCACGAGGACCTGCTCGCGCACGTCGGCGGCGAACTGCACGACGACGCCGCCATGCTCCTGCTGCGGAAGCCTGCCGGTGCGCCGGCGGCACCGGAAGAAGCCGGCCCGCCGGCCGGACGGTGCTGCTCCCCTCGGATGGCCGCCGAAGAGCAGCACCTCGGCGGAGGTGTGCGGTGTGGCGGCGAACCGGAGGACGGGTGCCGGTGGTGAGCTGAGTACAGTCGGCCATGTGGGCCGTTCCGGACGGCCCACGGCACGGTACGCACCTGCTGAGGAGCGCCTCGTATGTCGAAACCACCGCTTCCCGACGCCGCGGTCGCCATGTTGGGCAAGGCGAATCCGGCCGTCATCACGACGCTGCGGCCGGATGGGCAGCCGGTGTCCACGGCCACCTGGTACCTCTGGGACCACGGCCGGATCCTGGTCAACATGGATGAGGGCCGCAAACGGCTGGAGCACGTCCGCAACGACCCGCGGGTCTCGCTGACCGTGCTGGACGAGGGCAACTGGTACACGCACCTCAGCATCGTCGGCCGGGTCGCCGCGTTCCGTGACGACGACGGGCTCGCGGACATCGACCGGCTGGCGCGGCAGTACCTCGGCACGCCGTATCCGCAGCGGGACCGCCGCCGGGTCAGTGCCTGGATCGAGATCGACCGCTGGCACGGCTGGGGCAGCATGAAGGACAGCAGCCAGGCGGGCTGACCACGGCAGCGGCCGGCCGCCTCTCCGGGCGCGTCACTTCTCGGCCAGGAGGCCCTTGCGCAGGGTGGCGAAGGCGCGGGCCAGCAGGCGGGAGACGTGCATCTGGGAGATCCCGAGTTCCCTGCCGATCTCGGCCTGCGTCATCTCCGCCCCGAAGCGCAGCCGCAGGAGGGTGCGGTCGCGGTCGTCGAGTTCGGCCAGGTGCGGCTTGAGGGCCTGGACGTCCTCGGCCAGGGCGAGGGCGGGGTCCTCGGTGCCGATGAGGTCGGCGACGAGTCCGGTCTGCCCCTTGGCGCCGGCCTGGACGGGCCGGTCCATGGAGTCGCTGTCGTAGCCGTTGCCGGCCACCAGCCCTTCCGCCACCTCGTCCGCCGGCAGGTCCAGACGGGCCGCGAGGTCGGCGACGGTGGGCTCGTGGCCGCCCTCGCTCTCCAGCTCCTCCCGGGCGCGGGCCAGGTCGATACGGAGTTCCTGCAGGCGCCGCGGCACACGCACCGACCAGGTGGTGTCGCGGAAGAACCGCTTGATCTCGCCCTGGATGTAGGGGACGGCCAGCGTGGTGAACTCCACGTCGCGGGCGGGGTCGTAGCGGTCGATCGCCTTGATCAGACCGATCGTCCCGACCTGCAGGACGTCCTCCGCGGAGTCCCTGCGGCTGGAGAAGCGGCGGGCGACGTAGCGCACCAGGGAGAGGTTCATCTCGATGAGGGTGTTGCGCGCGTACTGGTACTCGGGCGTGCCCTCCTCCAGGTCGTGCAACCGCTCCAGGAACCGCCGGGACAACTCCCGTGCGTCGCAGGGCGCGACCCGCTGCGGGACCTGGATGTGTGGCAGCACCGTCGCAGCCGGAACGGTGCTCTCCTTCGATGTGGTCCGCGGCTCCGTCCCGGCGTTCACGGTGCTGATGCTGCTCATGCTCGTGGCTCCCGCCTGTTGCTGAGCCCCCGTCGGACGCTCCCCTACCCGACGCCGCCACAGGCATGTCCCGCCGCCTGTCCTTCCTTGCCCGCGCCGCCGGGCCGCCGGGACCGTCGCATGGGGCCACGGCCAGTCGACGGGTGTCCGGGGCTCGTCCTCTCCGGTGCAGGTGTCCCCGGCGTCCACAGCACGTGCAGCCGACCGCGGTCCGTGCGGGTCACCTCGACGCGTACAACTCCGGCCGGGCGTCGGTCTCCAGGCGGCGGACGTGCGTGGTCCCGTCGAGGCAGGCGGTGAGTTTGGCGAAGGTGTCGGCGGACGGGTGGCGCCGGGTGAGGGCGAGGATATTGCGGGTGACGAGCCGGCGGCAGTTGATCCGGTCCCGCTTCGCGGCCAGTTCGGGCCGGACGCCGCGAAGGCCGCCATCATGGTCTGCTGGAACGCGGCCTGGGCGTCGGGGAATTCGAAGAGCGTCGGCCCGTTGTACTCCCCCGCCACCACCGGCCGCTCGTAGCCGTGCCGGCGCATCATCCGGCGGACGGTCGCCACCTGCTCGGGGATGTCGTGCGGGTCGCCGTAGAGGTGGACGGAGAAGAGGGCGAAGGCGTCGCGACCGTGGGCGAGGACATGGCCGAAGAACTGCCGGGCCGGGCCGTCGGCGGGACCGGCGAGCACGTCGTAGCCGCACCCGCCGGGGACGACCCGCGCGTCCGGGTCGGCGGCGCGCACCCGGCGGTGGAGGGCGGTGAGCTGCTCGACGTGATCCGGCGCGGTTCCGGCCCACAGGAGCCCGGTGTTGCTGGGCTCGTTGTCGCACTGCCAGTAGTGGACGCGGCCCCGGCAGAGGGCCGCGAGATCGCCGACGAAGCGCGCGCAGTGCCGCGGGTCGCGGGCGGGCGACGACGGCAGGAAGCCGGTCGCGTGCCGGGTCGCCCACGGGGAGCTGGAGCACCCGGTCACCCACACCTCGTCGGCCGGGTCCAGCTGGCCGAGGACCGCATCGACGGCCGTCCAGGCGTAGCACCCCGGCTCCGGTTCGACCTGGCCCCAGTGGACGTAGACCCGCACCTGATGCGCCGCCGGTACGGGCTCCACTCGCCGCAGCAGCTCGGCGAGGCCATCACCGCCGCCCGCGCGCCGGCCGCCGAGGGCGGGCGCGACCCCCTGCTCACGGAGTGGATGACCGCCCCCTCGGGAGCCGGGATGGACAAGCAGTTCGCGCTCAGCCCGGCGTTCCTCGTCGAGGGCATCGCGGCGCGCCTGCCGGGCCGGGACGCGACGGCGGGCGGGCAGGGCAGGGCCGTCGCGGTCCGGGGATCGCGACGGAAATTCCGTTGCGCGTGCGGCGGCACCCGTGGCATTGTTAATGCAACATTCGTTGCAGTAGAGAACAGTCAGGGAAGAGCCAGCCGATGTCCCGCCGCACCGTCTCGTTCGAGGAGATTCCGGTCTCCGACGCCCATGCCGGCCCCTACGCCCTCACCACGGGCCCCGACGACGCCCTGTGGTGCACCTTGGTCCACGCCGGCCGGATCGCCCGCCTGACGCCGGGCGGCCGGCTGGACCAGTTCGCACTCGACTCCGCCTCCTGCGGGCCCGCCGTCATCACCCCGGGGCCCGACGGGGCACTGTGGTTCACCCGGAGCCGGGACGGCCGCATCGGACGGATCACGGTGGACGGGAAGGCGACCTCGTTCCCCGTGCCCGATCCCGGCTGCGGCCCGTTCGGCCTGGCGTCCGGCCCGGACGGCGCCCTGTGGTTCACCCAGCTGCACAGCGACCGCATCGGGCGGATCGACACGGACGGCCGGGTGACGGAGTTCCCGCTGCCCCTCACCGGCGCCTTCCCCTCGGCCCTGACGACCGGCCCCGACGACGCCCTGTGGTTCACCCTCAACCAGGCACACGCGATCGGCCGTCTCGGCCTCGACGGCGACGTCACCCTCTACCCGCTCCCGGCCGGCAACGCCGCGCCGGTCGGCATCACCTGCGGCGCGGACGGCGCGCTCTGGTTCGTCGAGATAGGCGCCGGCCGGATCGGGCGGATCACCACCGGCGGACGGATCGACGAGTTCCCCCTGCCGGACCCGGCGTGCCGGCCGCACGCGATCGTCGCCGGCCCGGACGGCGCCTGCTGGTTCACCGAATGGGGCGCCAACCGCGTCGGCTCCCTCACCCCCGGAGGCCGTATCGAGGAGTACGACCTGCCGACCCCCGGTTCGGAACCGCACGGCCTGGCCTTCGGGCCGGACGGCGCGCTGTACGTGGCGCTGGAGACCGGCGCGATCGCCCGGATGACGCCCTGAGCTGCCTGTCGGTGTCACCATCGAGAGGACAGGCATCGCCGTCGGCAGCGTGGGCGGAGGCGATGCCACCGCAGGGACAGCCCACGGGGCGAAGGCTCGGCGAGCTGCGATCCGAGGAGAGGTGCCCGCATGAGCAGTCCAGACGCCCGGGCGCGGATGCTGGGTGACCTGATCGCCGCCAGCCATGTGATCACGCTGGAGCAGCTGCCGGACCTGGTCGTCAAGCACGCCGCCCGGGTCGGCTGGCCGGGGGTGCTGGTCTACCTGGCCGATCTCCAGCAGGACGTCCTGTGCCTGCTCGCCGGCCGTGGCCCCGGTGCCGGCGGCGGGGCGGAGGCGCCGCCGGACGTGGTGCGGGTGGAGGGCACCCTCGCCGGGCGGGCGTTCCAGACCGGGGGCATCGTCGGGGGCCCCACGTCCGAGGCCGGCCACTGGTGGGTTCCGCTGCTCGACGGCACCGAGCGGCTGGGCGTCCTGCGCGCCTCCGCCGCGCCGGACACGGAGATGGACGCCCAGGCCGCCGTGGACCTGCGCAACCTC
Source organism: Streptomyces angustmyceticus (assembly GCF_019933235.1). NCBI lineage: Bacteria > Bacillati > Actinomycetota > Actinomycetes > Kitasatosporales > Streptomycetaceae > Streptomyces > Streptomyces angustmyceticus. The sequence continues at coordinate 263,749 of NZ_CP082945.1, forward strand.
GCCGGGCTGATCGCGTTGATGATCGTCAGCAAGCGGGGAGCGAGCGACACCTACGCCCAGCTGGTGCGGCGCCGGAGGATGAACGTCGCCGCCGAGATGGAGTGGCGCATCATGCCTCCGCGGACCTTCGCCACCGACCGGGTGCTGATCAGCGCGGTGATGGAGCCCGCCTACGAGGTCAGCGGTGACGTCTTCGACTACGCGATCGCCGAGGAGACCGTGCATCTGGCGCTCTTCGACGCCATGGGCCACGACACCGCCGCCGGGCTCACCGCGAACCTCGCGGTCGCCGCCAGCCGCAACCGGCGCCGGCAGAACGCCGGAATCCTGTCGATCGCCGAGGCCGTGGAGCACGCCCTCGTGGAACAGTTCGGTTCGAGCCGCTACGCCACGGGCCTCCTGGCCGAGCTGAATTCCGCCACCGGCGTGCTCACCTGGACCAGCCTGGGCCACCCCACTCCGGTCGTCATCCGCAAGGGACGCACCGCACTCGGCCTGACCTGCCCGCCCGCGCCGCCCATGGGCACCGACCTGGGGATGCTGCCCACCCTCAGCCGGGACCAGCTGGAGCCCGGCGACCGCCTGCTGCTGTACACCGACGGCATCACCGAGGCCCGTAACCACGAAGGCCGGGAGTTCGGACTCGCGGGCTTCACCGACTTCCTCATCCAGCACCACGCCGACGGGCTGCCCGTCCCGGAGACCCTGCGCCGCCTGATCAGGCGCCATCTCGCCTACCACGACGGGCGGCTCGGCGACGACGCCACGGTCCTGCTGCTGGAGTGGAGCGGCCCCACCCCCTACCGTCCCGCACGGGTCGAGGCCCTCGCCGGCCTCCCGGAGCACAGCACCGCCGAGCCGCCCCTCGCGACTCCCTGGGCCCCACCCGCCAGAGACGTCCTGTAGGGCTCCGGGGGCACGGTCCCCCGCAGGAGGCGGACGGCGGGGCCGAGGGGATCCGTCCTGCCAAGGCATCCGGAGTGTGTCCGCGGCGACGGGGCAGAAGCATCACGCTCCCGTCGGTCCCCGCGACCGGCCGGGTGCGCCCCGACGGCGGGGCAGGAGCCCTCTGGAGGTCACGGATGCCATCGACTACCGCGCTACCGCACATCGGACGACGCACCGCCCGGCGCGCCGCGCGCAGCCCGGCGGTCCGGGCCGCGGCGCGCGGTGGTTTCGCGGCCCGGGGCGTGATCTACCTGCTGGTGGGGGTGCTGGCACTGCGGATCGCGTTCGGCGACAGCGGCGAGCAGGCCGACCGGGGCGGAGCGCTGGCCGAGATCGCCGCCCGGCCGTTCGGCAGCGTGCTGATATGGGCGCTCGGCCTGGGGCTGGCGGGGATGGCGCTGTGGCGGCTGTCCGAGGCGGCCTTCGGCGCGGCCGGACCCGAGGGCCACAAGACCGGGACGCGGCTGCTCTCGCTCGCGCGCTGCGTCTTCTACGGCGTGGTGTCGTTCTCCGTGCTGTCCTTCGCGGCAGGGGAGAAGGGCAGCGGCAGCGGCGCGAGCGACCAGCAGTCCCGGGACGCCACGGCCACGGCGCTGGACCTGCCCGGCGGCCCGTGGCTGGTGGGCGCGGCGGGAGCGGGCATCGCCGTGGCCGGCATCTGGATCGCGGTGCGGGCCGCGCGGCGCTCGTTCCACAAACACCTCGACCGGAGCGGGATGTCGCGGCCCGTCAGGCGCGGGGTCGATGTCCTCGGCGTAGCGGGCGGTGCCGCCCGTGGCGGGGTGTTCGCGGTGGCCGGCACCTTCGTCGTCAAGGCCGCGGTGAGCTACGACCCCGACCGCGCCAAAGGCATGGACGACACGCTCCGCTCCCTCGCCGACACCTCGTTCGGCCCCTGGCTGCTGGCCGCGATCGCCGCGGGACTCGCGCTGTTCGGCCTCTTCTCGTTCGCCATGGCCCGCTGGCGGAACATCTGAACCGGCTCGTTCCGGACACCGTCCCGCAGAATCGTCCCGGGACGTCCGGCACCCCTCCCCCACGACAGGAGCACCCTTCGCATGACCGAGACCCATCAGAACGCCCCGGCCGCACGCGCCGCGTACCGCGCCGAGGTCTTTGTGCGCAACGGCCGCTGGCACCTCGAAGTCGCCAGTCTCGACAGCGAACCCGACACCGGTGACACCGAGGCCCTGCTCGTCACGCTGTGGCCCGTCGAGGAGACGCCCGACGGCAGCGGCTTCCCCGCCGCGTCCCTCGGCGCGCAACTGCTCGACAACGGCTTCACCCTCGCCGACCCCGGGCGGGGCACCGGCGGCTGGACGCCCACGGGCGAGGAGGGGCACTACGCCGCGTCGTGCTGTGCGACGGACGAGGCGCCCGCCTGACCGGACGGGCCGCCGAACGCGGAGAGACGGCCCGGAGGGGCGGGCACGGGCACGCCGCCCGCCCCTCCGGGCCGTCGTGTCAGCCGGTCTGCAGGGTCGCGTCGTCGACGACGAAGCTGCTCTGGAGGCTGGAGTCCTCGGTGGCGGTGAAGGTCAGCGTGATCCGCTGGCCGGCGTACCGGCTCAGGTCCAGGGAGCGCTGGGTGTAGCCGCTGGACGCGTCGGTGTTGGAGAGGGTCGTCAGGGTGGTGCTGCCCACCATGACCTTGAAGGTGTCGTAGGCGGTGCGGTCGGTCTCGTCGGTGTCGATGTGCAGCCAGTACGTCAGGGTGGCCTTGCTGCATCCGGCGGGCACGGTCACCGACTGGCTGAGGGTGTCGGTGGCGGAGGAGCCGTAGCCGCCGAGCCAGGCGAAGCGGCTGCCGCTGTGGGCGGACTGGCCGGCGTGGGCGCCGATCGCGCCGGTGTCACCGGTCCAGGGGGTGGTGCCGTTCTCGAACCCGCCGTTGGCGAGGAGCTGTTGGGCGGTGCAGCCGCCGGCGCCCTTGATCGTCAGGGTGTACGGCGTGGTGTGGGTGACGGACCCGGTGCCGGTGACGGTGAGGGGGTAGGTGCCGGGCGCCGCGCCCGACGTCGTGGCGAGGGTCATGGTGGAGCTGCCGCCGGAGGTGACCGAGGCGGGGCTGAAGGAGACGGTCACACCGGCCGGAGCGCCCGAGGCCGACAGCGTCACCGTCTGGGCGGATCCGCTGGTGGTGGCCGTGGAGATGGTGCTGGTGGTCGAGGCGCCGGGGTCGACGCTGCCGGCGGCGGGGCCGGCGGTCAGGGAGAAGTCGTTCGCCGGTGCGGTGTCGGTGACGGCGACCTTCCAGAGGGTGGCGGCGATGCCGTCGACGCTGCGGTCGAGCCCGGTGGCGTTGATGTTGCTGGTGGTGTCGCAGGACTGGTGGTAGCAGGAGTCGTAGGCGCGGTTCGCGGTGCCGCCCCACTTGGCCGCCTGCGCGGAGGTCTTCCGGGCACTGGCGCCCATCGCGTATCCGGAGGTGGGGATGCCCGCCTGCTCGAAGGAGTAGTCGTCGGAGCGTCCTGCGCCCTCGGTGTTCTCCTCGGGCTGGAGGCCCAGTGAGTCCCAGTACGCCTTCATCGGCTGGGCGGCCGCCGAGGTCAGGTGGTTGATGAAGTAGCCGCCGTTGAGCGAGGCGATCATGTCGAAGTTGTAGTACGCCTTGATCTTCGACCGCTCGGCGGAGGAGAGGGAGCCCACGTAGAAGTCGGAGCCGTTGAGGCCCTGTTCCTCGTCCGTCCACCAGCCGAAGCGGACGCGGGCCGCCATGGCGGGGTGCTGCTGGGCGAGGGTGAGTGCCGTTTCCAGCAGCGCGGCGGAGCCGGAGCCGTTGTCGTTGATGCCCGGTCCCGCGCCGACGCTGTCGAGGTGCGAGCCGAACATGTAGACCTTGCCGGCGTCGCCCTGCGGCCATTCGGCGATCAGGTTGGGGCCGGCGCCGGTGGCGCAGCCGGAGGTGCAGGGCTGTTCGGTGACGGTGTAACCGGCGGCCTGCAGCTTGGCCTTGGCGTAGGCGACCGAGTCCCGGTAGCCCTGGCCGCTGGATTTGCGGGTGCCGCCGTTGCGGGCGGCGATGGCGTTCAGCTCGGTCAGATGCGCCTGGACCTTGGCCACGTCGATGTCGGGGGCTTCGGCGGCCCGGGTGCGGGCGGTGGTGTGGTGCGCGGCCCGGTCGACGGCCGATATCGCCCTGAGGGGCGGGTGGAGCGGCTGGGCGGCCTGCGGGGCGGCCGCAGCGGTGGGGGCGAGGGGCAGCACGGCTGCCTGGAGGGTGGCGGCGAGGGAGACGCCGGCCACCGCGAGTCTTCGGAACACCATGGCTCCTTGAGGGGTAGGGAGTGCTACCGACGGAGGTTCTGGTGGAGCGCCGGGTCGTTGCGGCGTCGTCGTCCTGCCCGCTTCGGCCCCGTGGGGAGGCGTCCGCACGACAGAAGGGCGACATGTCCATGACCCAGGCCGCCGTACCATCACACCGCGGCACCCACCGCGTCAACGGATGTCCCGGCGCAGCGCCGTGTTTGACGAAAAACGGCAGGTGGCGCCCGATAACCGGGCACTTGGCCGGGTCCCCGGGCGGTGGGGGACGCCCCGGGCACGACGAACCCCCGCCCTGCGCACGGCAGGACGGGGGCGGTCGGGGACGTACCGGTGCGGGCGGGGGCCCGTCCGGTGTCTAGAGGAAGCTGACGTTCTGGGCGAGGGCGAGGCGGCTGGAGTAGTTGATGGTGTTGGTGGCGGAGCGCATGTAGGCGCGCCAGGCGTCGGAGCCGGATTCGCGGCCGCCGCCGGTCTCCTTCTCCCCGCCGAAGGCCCCGCCGATCTCGGCGCCCGAGGTGCCGATGTTGACGTTGGCGATGCCGCAGTCGGAGCCCTCCGCGGACAGGAAGAGTTCGGCCTCCTGCTGGTCGCGGGTGAAGATGCTGGACGAGAGGCCCTGCGGGACGTCGTTGTGCAGTGCGATGGCCTCCTCCAGGGTCTCGTAGGTCTGCACGTACAGGATGGGGGCGAAGGTCTCCTCGCGGACGACGTCGGTCTGTTCGTCGACGCGGACGATGACGGGTTCGACGTATCCGGCCCGGGGCGCGGCGTCGGCGAGGCGCCGGTTGCCGCCCGCGAGGATCTTGCCGCCCTCGGCCTGCGCCCGGGTGAGGGCGTCCTGCATGGTGTCCAGGGCGGCGGTGGAGATCAGCGGGCCGACGAGGGTGGTCTCGTCGAACGGGTCGCCGATGGGGAGCTTCTGGTAGGCGGCGGTCAGCCGGGCGATGAGGGTGTCGGCGATGTCGCGGTGGACGATGAGGCGCCGCAGGGTGGTGCAGCGCTGGCCCGCGGTGCCGGCCGCGGCGAAGACGATGCCCTGCACGGCGAGGTCGAGGTCGGCGGAGGGGGTGACCACGGCCGCGTTGTTGCCGCCGAGTTCGAGCAGGCTGCGTCCGAAGCGGGCGGCGACGCGGGGGCCGACCTCGCGTCCCATGCGGGTGGAGCCGGTGGCGCTGATCAGCGCGATACGGGGGTCGTCGACGAGCTTTTCGCCGACGGTGCGGTCGCCCAGCAGCAGGCGGTGCACATCGCGGGGGGCGCCGACGTCCTCGGCGGCCCGCGCCAGCAGCCGGTCGCAGGCGAGCGAGATCAGCGAGGTGAGCTCCGAGGGCTTCCAGATCACGGTGTCACCGCAGGCCAGCGCGACGGCGGTGTTCCACGACCACACCGCGGCGGGGAAGTTGAACGCGGAGATCACGCCCACCACGCCGAGCGGGTGCCAGGTCTCGGCGAGCCGGTGGCCGGGGCGCTCGGAGGCGATCGTGCGGCCGTAGAGCTGACGGGACAGGCCGACGGCGAAGTCGCAGATGTCGATCATCTCCTGGACCTCGCCGAGCGCCTCGGAGCGGATCTTGCCCGCTTCGATGGTGATGAGGTCGGCCAGCTCACCCTTGTGGTCGCGCAGCAACTCACCCAGGCGGCGCACCAGTTCACCGCGGCGGGGCGCGGGGGTGGTGCGCCAGGCGAGGAACGCCTCGCGGGTGGCGGCGACGGCCTCCTCGGTGCCGGCGGCGGTGGCCGCGCGCAGGCCGAAGAGGTCCTCGCCGGTGATCGGGCTGCGGGCGGCGAAGTCATCGCCCTCCGGGACGGTGACGCCGAGGGCGGCGAGGCCGGCGCGGGCACGGGTGCGCAGGTCCTCGGTGGTGGGGAGGATGGTGCGGGTCATGGTGCTCCCTAGGGGTGTTGAGGGGTGCGGGTGGCGGGCCGGGGGTCAGACGGGTGTGCCGTCGAGGCCGAGTTCGCGGGTGACCTGTGCCAGGGAGCGGTTCTGCTGCTCCTCGTAGAGGTCGAAGGGGTCGAGGACGTCGCGGCCGAGGACGCCGGAGAGCCAGGCGCTGTCGTAGGCGGCCCCCTGCCGGTCGTTGTTCCGGGAGCCCTCCTCGCTGAGGTTGGACTGGAAGATGCCGGCGGCCGAGCGGGGCAGGAAGTCCTCGTAGACGAGGGGTTCGGCCCGGATCCAGCCCTGTTCCAGCAGGTCGCCGAGGCCGGCGGGCGGCCGGCTTCCGTCGCGCGGCCGGTCGGGCGCGACGTGGTAGGTGAAGTGCGCCAGGCACTGTGCGGCGAGCCCCTGCTCGCTGTCGGGGATCTCCTGTGCCCACAGGTCGCGGGCGAGCCGGTCCCGGTCGGGCCGGGGCAGCCCGGCGGCCGCCTCGTCGACGCGGGCGAGCAGCCGGTCGTAGCGGGCCCGGCCGGTGCGGCTGAGGGCGATACCGCGGGCCTCGACCTCGCCGAAGCGCACCCGCAGCGCCCCGCTGATCACGCTGCCGTCCGGGGTGCGCAGCGCGCGGGGCTCGGCGAGCGCGCGGAAGGAGGTCTGGCGCAGCAGGACGTCGGGGCCCTTCCAGCGGGGCGGCCCCTGAATGGTGTCGATCATCTCGATGCCGCGCTCGGTCATCCGCCGGTACAGCTCGTCGATGTCCAGGACGCGCGGGGTGAGGTGGTTGATGTGGGTGCTGCGGACGCCGCCGATGTCGGCGGCGACGGCGGAGACCCGCTCCAGCGTGCGGTACCACGCCTGGTCGACGGGCTCGGGGGACAGTTCGAAGGCCCGCACGGCGAGGTGCAGGAACCGTTCGGCGTCCGCCTCGGAGAGTTCCCCGGCGCCCTCCGCGCGGTCGGCGAGGTCCAGCAGTTCCGGGGGGAACAGCTCGCGCCCGTCGAGGAAGTTCTCCAGGCGGGCCCGCAGGTCGGGGTCGAAGAACCGGGGGTCGGCGGGGGTGAGCAGGGAGGTGAAGACGCGGAAGGGGTTGCGGGCCAGCTCCTCGCCGTCGACGGGTCGGAACGCGGTCGACACGACGGGGACCGCGCTGGCGGCGGCCTCCCGCAGGTCGTAGAAGCCGACCGGACGCAGGCCCAGGGCGCCGAAGACGCGGGCGACCTGGCGGAGTTCCTCCGGTGTGCCGACGCGGATGGCGCCGTGCCGCTCCGCGGTGACCCGGCCGATGGAGCCCAGGCGCTCGGCGTCGGCGCCGCGGGCCCGCAGCACGTCCTCGTTGACCTCGCGGGAGACGTCCACGAGCGTGGTGTAGGCGGGCACCTCCCGCCCGTACATGTCCGAGAGCCGCTGGGCGAACGCGGCGCGCAGGTGCCACTGGCTGATCATCGGCGGGTCGTCCTTCCTTCGGGGGGATTCACACCACGTGGATTTCGGGGCGGGTCTCGGCGCCGGTGGTGAAGCGGTCGGCGCCGAAGGGGGTGACGTCGAGGAACGGGGTGCGCTCCAGGTGGAGGTCGCGCACGATCTCGCCGACGGCCGGTGCCTGCAGGAAGCCATGGCCGGAGAACCCGGTGGCGTACAGGAAGTTGTGCGGTGTACCGGCGCGGCCGATCAGTGCGTTGTGGTCCGGGGTGACCTCGTACAGTCCGGCCCAGCCGCCGTTGGTCTCCATGTCGGCGAGGGCGGGGGCCCTGCGCCGGGCGGCGGCGCGGAACAGGGTGAGCCAGTCCGGTGTCCAGGTGGTGTCGAAGCCGTCGGCCTGGCCTGGGTCGGCGAGGCCGAACAGCAGGCCGTCGTCGCTGTTGTGGAAGTAGGCCGTCGAGTCGAAGTCGATGGTGAAGGGGATGCGCGGGGCGGGCGGCGCGAGCGGCACGGTGAAGGCCAGCTGGCGGCGCACCGGGCGCACGGGGAGGTGGACACCTGCCATCTCACCGAGCCGCGCGGACCAGGCGCCCGCGGCACAGATGACGGTGGAGCAGGTGATCCGGCCGTGATCGGTGTGGACGGCCGTGACCCGGTCTCCCGTGGTGTCGAGGCCGGTGACGGTGGTGTGCGTGGCGAAGGCGGCGCCGGCCCGGGCGGCGGCGCGTGCGTAGCCGCGGACCGCGAGTCCGGGCCGGGCGTGGCCGTCGGTCGGCGAGTAGGCGGCGGCCACCAGCCCGTCGGTGGTGACGTAGGGGCACAGCCGATGTGCCTCGTGGGGGCCGATGATGCGGCTGGGGACGCCGAGTTCGTTCTGGATCCGGACCGAGGTCTCGAAGTCGGCGGCCTGCCGCTCGCTGGTGAGCAGGAAGAGGTAGCCGACGTCGTCCAGCCGGATGTCGGCGCCGGGGCGCTGTCCGAAGTCCTGCCAGGCCCGCAGACTCCTGCTGCCCAGCGCGATGTTGAGCGGGTCGGAGAACTGCGCCCGCACCCCGCCGATCGGCTTGCCCGAGCTGCCGCTGCCCAGTTCGCCGCGCTCGATGACGACGATGTCGGTCACCCCGGCCTCGGCCAGGTGGAAGGCGATGCTGGTGCCCATCACACCGCCGCCGACGATCACGACGTCGGCAGTCGGCGGCACGGTGCGGGAGGTGGATGACATGGACAAGAGGCCGATCCCTTCCGGAGGCCGGCGCCTGCGCCGGGGGTGTCGGTCCGGCGCGTGGCGGGGCTGTCAGTGCATGGCGAGAAGAGCTGATCAGCTAGCTGCCCGTCATCGTGCAGCACACCAACCGTTGACGTCTACGAACAGTTAGTGCGTCTGATCTATTACGATCTCTATATGGACTGGACGAGTGCCCAGCTGCGGTCCCTGGTGGAGCTGACCAGGCGCGGCACGATCACCGCGGCGGCACAGGCCCTTGGATACACGCCCGGTGGGGTCTCCCAGCAGATCGCCGCGCTGGAGAAAGCGGCCGGTATGGAGCTGCTGCGGCGGGTCGGGCGGCGGGTGGAGCTGACCGACGCCGGCCGGACGCTGGCATGCCACGCCGAGCGGATCCTGGCGACGGAGGCGGAGGCCGTCGAGGCGCTGGAGCGCACCCGGCACGAGATCTCCGGGGTGCTGCAGGTGGGCCTGTTCGCCACGGCGGCGGCCGAGATCCTGCCGCGGGCGCTGCAGGAGGTGCGGCGGGTGCATCCGGGGCTGACGGTGCACAGCCGTGACATGGACGTGGACGAGGTGCACGACGCGGTCGCGTCCGGAGCGGTGGACCTGGCGCTCGGCCTGGACTACCCGGACGTGCCGATTCCGCGCGAGCCCGCGCTGCAGGTGCGGCAGCTGTACCGCGAGCGCTTCTCGCTGGCGGTGCCCGCCGGGTCGCTGGACGGCCGCGAGGTGATCGGCCTGGCGGAGACCCAGGAGCTGGGGTGGATCCTGCCGTCGGCGGACAGCTACTACGGCCGCGCGGTGCGCACCGCGTGCCGGCGGGCGGGCGTCGAGCCCCGCGTCCGGCACGAGGTGACCGACACAGCCGCCACGCTGGCGCTCGTCGAGGCGGGGATCGGGGTGAGCACGGTGACGGATCTGATGCTGGGCCTGCGCGCCTCCCGTCTCGATGTCGTACGGCTGCGGGAGAAGGTCGAGCGGCACATCGTGGTGATGTGCCGTTCCTCCGTCGAGCACCGGCCGACGGTGGCGGCGTTGATCGACGTCCTGCGGGCGGTGTCCGAAGCCCGGCGCGGCCCGGCGGCCCGCCGCGATCCGTAGGGCGGACCCCGGCCGCCGCTCCCCAACCCGCCTTCCCTCCGGCCGGGTTGGTCCGCCGCCACAACAAGATGCAGCATGCAGCAGAATCCGGACTTCTCGTGCTGCGGCCCGCCTCCACCAGCTCCGCTTGCCCTCAGCCACGCAAGTTGTCGCGCTGCGGTCCCTGTTGCCGGGGAGGATCGTGGGTGAGGGTTCGAGCAGTGGTGACCCCCGCCACGACGGTGGCCCGTCGTGCCGCCGTTGCCTGACAGGGAGCGAGCGATGTCCCCCCATCACACCCCCCATTCCCCCCTTCGCGCACTGCTGGGAAGAGGCCCCCAGGGAATCTTCAGGCGAACACTGCCGCATGAACAGCCCGGCGGTGAGCGCATGGTGCGCACGCTCGGCCTCACCCAGCTCACGATGATCGGCATCGGCGCCATCATCGGGGCCGGCATCTTCAGCCTCGCCGCGGCCGTCGCCCGCGATGTCGCGGGGCCCGCCGTGCTCCTCTCGTTCCTGGTGGCGGGAGCCGCCTCGCTCTGTGCGGCCTTCGCCTATGCCGAGTTCGCCGGCATGGTGCCGAAGGCGGGCTCGTCCTACACCTACTGCGCCGCGGTCCTCGGGGAGATCGTGGGCTGGATCGTCGGCTGGGACCTGCTCCTGGAGTACACCGCCATCGTCGCCGTCGTGGCGATCGGCATGTCGGGCTATCTGGGCTTCCTGCTGGAGGCCGTCGGCATCCACCTGCCGGCCTGGGCCCTGGGCGCCCCGGGCACCGGCGCCGGCCACCGGGTCGATCTGCTCGCGGTGGCGATCTGTCTCGCCGTGGCCTGGCTGCTGACCCGGGGCACCCGCACCTCGGCCCGGGTGGAGACCGTGCTGACCGTCGTCAAGATCGCCATCGTGCTGCTGGTGATCGTGGTGGGCTTCACCAAGGTCAGGACCGGCAATCTGCATCCCTTCGCGCCGTTCGGCTTCGGCGGGGCGTTCACCGGCGCGGCCACGGTCTTCTTCGCCGTCTTCGGCTATGACGCGCTGAGCACGGCCGCGGAGGAATCGGTGGAGGCGCGGCGCAAGCTGCCGAAGGCGATGATGCTGTCGCTGGCGGTCTCCATGGTGCTGTACGTGCTGGTCTGCGTCGTGCTCACCGGGATGCAGCGCTACAGCGAGCTCAATCCGAACAGCGGCATCTCCAGCGCGTTCCGGAGCGTGGGGCTGAGCGGGCTGGCCAATGTGATCGCCGTCGGCGCGGTCATCGGCATCGTCACCGTGACCTTCTCCTTCATGATGGGCGCCGCCCGCCTGTGGTACGCCCTCAGCCGCGACGGGCTGATGCCGGCGTGGTTCGGCGCCATCCATCCCCGGCGCAAGGTCCCGCACCGCGCCACCTGGCTGATCGGCATCGTGTCGGCCGTGCTGGCGGGTCTGCTGCCCATCAACGCGGTCGCGGAACTCACCAACATCGGCGTGCTGCTGGCGTTCGTGGTGGTCTCCGCCTCCGTGCTGGTCCTGCGCTACCGCAAGCCGCATCTCCAGCGCGGGTTCCGCTGCCCGGGAATGCCGGTGGTGCCCGTCCTCGGAATGGCCTTCTCGGTCTGGCTGATGTCGTTCCTGCAGTGGGAGACCTGGGTGCGGCTCGGCGGCTGGCTGGTCGTCGGCCTGGCCCTCTACGCCGGCTACGGATACCGCCGCACCCGCACGGTGATGCCGGGCGGCTCGGTGGACCTCGACGACCTCGACCGGATGTCGGAGTCCGACGACCCCGCGCCCGCGCCCACCCCGTGACGGGCGGTCAGCCGCCGCTCCGCCGCTCCCTCCTCCCCGGGAGCGGCGGAGCCCGCCCGCGCCCGGCCGGTCACCCGGCAGGCGCGGGATGCAGGTACGGCTCGCCTGTGGGCACCGCGCGCCGCAGGCAGCGGAGCACGGCGGGCAGCAGCGGGTTGCTGTTCTCGCTGCGGTACAGCGCCATCACCGTGCGGTGCGCGGAGCGCTGGGTGACCCGGGTCGCCTCGATGCCGTCGCCGGGCACATGGCCGAGCGCCGGGACCACGGCCACGCCGAGGCCCGCGGAGACCAGTTCCCGCACCACGTCGTAGTTGTTGCTGCGGAAGGCGACGGCGGCCTCGAACCCCGCAGCGGCGCAGAGGCGGACGAACGAGCGGGCCCCGGCGGTGTCCTCCCGGCTGGTGATCCAGCGGGCCCCGGACAGCTGGGACAGCTGGCCGCCGAGTCCGCTGTCACGGGCCCGGAGCAGGACGAGGTCCTCGCGCAGCAGGTGGTGGCGGGCGAGGCCGGCGGGCCACTGGCGGGGGCTGAGGCCGTACTCGAAGACCAGCGCGACATCGAGGTCGCCGTGGCTGAGCGCGGTGACGAGCTCCTCGGGCTCGCCCTCCTCCAGTTGGATCCGCGCCCGCGGGTGGCTCTCGACGAGCGCGGACAGGGCGGCGGGCACCAGCCGCACGTCGGCGGTGGGGAAACTGCCCAGCCGCAGCCGGCCGGTGGCGCCGGTGGCCAGTTCCTGCACCTGGTGGTCCAGGTCGTCCATGGCCGCCAGCACATGGGTGCTGAGGTCGACCAGCCGGTGCGCCGCGGCCGTGGGACGGATGCCGTGCGCCTCGCGCTCGAACAGCACCAGGCCGGTCTCCTTCTCCAGCGCGGAGATCTGCTGAGAGATGGCGGAGGCGGTGTAGCCGAGGTCACGGGCCGCCAGGGCGAACGAGGCGCTGCGGACGACGGCCTTGAGGGTGAGCAGATGCAGTGGCTTCAGCAACGCGGGCTCCCAACGAACGGGGAGGGCGAGCATAAGCATCCGCGACCCTCGAACGCGAGCCTAAGCATTCCTTGCCCTCAAGACCGCATTCTTTCGTCCTGCTGGGCCTTGTCCGCGGCCCCCGACGGCCCACATCGTGGTCGGGACCAGGCGGAACACGACCGGTGAGCCAGAAGGAGCGAGCACGGTGACCTCGACAGCCCAGGGCGTCGGCAGCCTCGATGCGGCAGCGGTGGCCGCCGCCCTCGACGAGGCGGACTGCGGCACGGTCGCCGGCGACGCCGGCCGTCGGGCCCAGTACTCGGCCGATGCCTCCAATTACCGGCAGATCCCGCTGGCCGTGGTCTTCCCCCGCGAGCGGCAGCACGTCCTCAACGCGCTGCGGGTCTGCCGTGGTCTGGGGGTGCCGGTCACCGCGCGCGGCGCCGGGACCAGCACCTCCGGACAGGCCGTCGGGCCGGGCGTGGTGCTCGACTTCTCCCGCTGGTTCAACCGGCTGATCGCGCTGGATCCGCGGGCCCGGACGGCGACCGTGCAGCCCGGCATCGTCCTGGACGACCTGCAGCGCGCCGCCGCCGAACACGGCCTGCTGTTCGGCGCCGACCCCTCCACCCACAGCCGCTGCACCCTGGGCGGCATGATCGGCAACAACGCGTGCGGCTCGCACTCCCTCGCCTGGGGCCGCACCGCGGACAACATCGTGGAACTGGAAGTGGTCACCTACCGCGGCACGGTGGTCCGGCTCGGCGAGATGACCCGTGCGGAGATCGACGCGGCCGTGACCGCGGGAGACGACCGCGGCGAGCTGATCGCCGCCCTGGACCGGCTAGCCCAGCGCCATCTGGCGACGCTCCGCACCCAACTGGGGCGGTTCCCCCGGCAGGTGTCGGGCTACGCGCTGGAACACCTGCTGCCCGAACGGCGCTTCCACCTCGCCAGGGCCCTGGTCGGCAGCGAGGGCACACTGGCCGTCGTCCTCTCGGCGACCGTCCGCCTGCTGACACCTCCGCCCGCACGGACCCTGGTCGTCCTCGGGTTCCCGGACGCCGGTGCCGCGGCCGACGCGGTCCCCGCCCTGCTCCGGCACGAGCCGCTGGCCCTGGAGGGACTCGACCGCGCGCTGACCGACATCGTCACCCGGCCGGGCACCAGGGCCGCCATCGACACCCTGCCCGCCGGCCGGGCCTGGCTGTTCGCGGAACTCGGCGGGCCCGAGGACGCGCTGCCGCGGCAGGCCGCAGCGCTGGCCGGGACGGCGCAGCAGGCCGCCGGCTGCACCGGCCACGAGATCGTCACCGATCCCGTCCGCGCCCGCGGCCTGTGGCGGATCCGCGAGGACGGCGCGGGCCTGGCCACCCGTCTGCCCCCGGGCTCCGGCGGCGAGAGCGGGGCCGAGGCCTGGCCCGGATGGGAGGACGCGGCCGTCCCGCCGGACCAACTGGGCTCCTACCTGCGCCGGTTCACCGAGCTGCTGGACCGCTACGAGCTGCGGGGCGCCGTCTACGGGCACTTCGGCGAGGGCTGTCTGCACGTCCGGATCAACTTCGACTTCACCACCGAGCGGGGCACCGCCGTCTTCCGCGCCTTCCTCGCCGACGCCGCCCGGCTGGTCGCCGCGCACGGCGGCTCGCTGTCCGGCGAGCACGGTGACGGCCAGGCCCGCTCCGCGCTGCTGCCCTTGATGTACGGGCCCGACGTGATCGCCCTGTTCGAGGAGTTCAAGAACATCTGGGACCCCGACAACGGCCTCAACCCCGGCATGATCGTGCGCCCGCTGCCCGTCGACGGCAACCTCCGCGTCAGCCCGCACCGCACCCCGCTGCCCCTGGCCACCGTCTTCCCCTTCCACGCCGACGACGGCGACTTCGCCAAGGCCACCCGCCGGTGCGTGGGCGTGGGCAAGTGCCGCTCCGCGGACCACCGCGGCGAGGTGATGTGTCCCAGCTACCGGGTCACCCGCGACGAGAAGGACTCCACCCGCGGCCGCGCCCGGCTCCTGTACGAGATGACCCAGGGCGAAGTGATCACCGACGGCTGGCGCTCCACCGAGGTCCGGGACGCCCTCGACCTGTGCCTGTCGTGCAAGGGGTGCAGCGCCGACTGCCCCGTCGGCGTGGACATGGCCACCTACAAGTCGGAGTTCCTGCACCACCACTACAAGCGGCGCCTGCGGCCCGCCGCGCACTACACCATGGGCTGGCTGCCGCTGCTGGCCCGCCTGGCCGCCCGGTTCCCCCGGCTGGTCAACGCGCTCACCGCCTCCCGCCTGGCCCCCGCCCTCAAACGGCTCGGCGGCATCGCCGCGCAACGGGACCTCCCCCGTTTCGCCGACCAGACCTTCCTGACCTGGTTCCGCCGCCGCACACCCCGGGGCGACGGCCGGCGCGGCCCGGTCCTGCTGTGGGTCGACTCCTTCAACAACCACTTCAGCCCCGAGGTCCTCAAGGCGGGCGTGGCCGTGCTGGAGCACGCCGGCTTCCGGGTGCGGGTCCCCGACGGCACCCAGTGCTGCGGGCTCACCTGGATCACCACCGGGCAGCTCGGGATCGCCCGCCGGGTCGGCCGGCGGACCGTCGACGCGCTGGCCCCCGACGTCCGCGCCGGCGTCCCCGTCGTCGGACTGGAGCCGAGCTGCACCGCCGCCCTCAAGAGCGACCTCCCCGAACTCCTCGACGGCGACAAGGACGCCCGCGCCCTGGCCGGGGCCACCCGCACCCTGGCCGAACTCCTCGTCCACGACGCGCCCGGCTGGCAGCCCCCGCGGGTCGAGGGCCGTTCCCTCAGCCAGACCCACTGTCACCAGCACGCCACCGCCGGCTTCGGCGCCGACGCGACGCTGCTGGCCCGGATGGGCATCGACAACACCGCGCTCGATTCCGGCTGTTGCGGCCTCGCCGGCAACTTCGGCTTCGAACGCGGCCACTACGACGTGTCGGTCGCCGCGGGCGAACAGGTGCTGCTGCCCGCGGTGCGCTCGGCCGCCGCCGACACCCGGATCCTGGCCGACGGCTTCAGCTGCCGCACCCAGATCGCCCAGCAGACCGATCGCGGCGGCACCCACCTCGCCGAGCTGATCGCCCGGGCACTGCCCCCGGCCGGCTCCTCCGCCCCGCCCGCACCGTCCCTTCTGCCTACCGACAAGGAACACGCCCGTGACTGACGCACTCTCCCTCGTCGACGAGTGGGGCCCCGAGAAGATCGTCGTCGTCTCGCACCGGCGCACCGGCATGAAGGGCGTCCTGGTGATCGACAACACCGCGCGCGGCATCGGCAAGGGCGGCACCCGCATGAGCCCCGGCGTGACCGTCGACGAGGTGGCCCGGCTGGCGCGCGTCATGACCTGGAAGTGGGCCGCCGTCGACCTCTTCTACGGCGGCGCCAAGGCCGGCATCGTCGCCGACCCGGCCGCCCGCGACAAGGAGGCGGTGCTGCGCGCCTTCGCCCGCGCGCTGTCCAACGAGGTGCCCCGCGAGTATGTGATGGGGCTCGACATGGGCCTGACCGAGAGCGACGCCGCCATCGTCCAGGACGAGCTGGGCGACCGCGGCGCCGCCGTCGGCACCCCCGAGCACCTCGGCGGCGTGGCCTACGACAAGCTCGGCGTCACCGGCCACGGCGTCGCCGAGGCGGCCGACGCCGCCGCCCGGCACCAGGGCCTGCCGATGGCCGGCTCCCGGGTCGCCCTCCAGGGCTTCGGCGCCGTCGGCAGCGCGGCCGCCCGCCGCTTCGCCGAACTCGGCGCCACCGTCGTCGCGGTGTCCACCGCGCACGGGGCGCTGCACGACCCCGGCGGCCTCGACGTCGACGCGCTGCTGGCCGCCCGGGACGAGCACGGCGACCGGTTCGTCACCCGCCACTCCCCCGGCACCGCTCTCGCCCCCGGCGGCGAACTCACCGTGGACTGCGACATCCTGGTGCCCGCCGCGCTCCAGGACGTCATCGACCGCACCACCGCGCACGAGATCAAGGCGAAGCTGGTCGTGGAGGGCGCCAACCTGCCCACCTCCCCGGACGCCCGGAGCATCCTGGCGGAGCGCGGCATCACCGTGCTGCCCGACTTCGTGGCGAACGCCGGCGGCGTCGTCGCGGCCGCCTTCGCGATGGACGCCCGCTACTCCGGGTTCCGGCCCGACACGTCCACCATCGTCGAGACGGTCTCCACCCGGCTGCGCGCCAACACCCTGACCGTGCTCGACGCGGCCCGGCAGCAGCGCGTCACGCCGCACGCCGCCGGGCGCCGCCTGGCCGAGGACCGCGTCCGCACCGCCATGCACAGCAAGGGGCGCCTGCCCCGCGACTGAGGCGACCGCCGGCCGGGGCGCTCTGCTACGGGCAGGACTCGTCGCGCTTGACGACGGTGAGGGTGACCCGCCGGCCCTGCAGCGGGGTGCCCGCCGACGGATCCTGCGCACAGACCTTCCAGGCCGCCGGCCACAGCACATGGCGGCCGGCGCCGCGCCCGTCCTTGAGCCGGACGGAGGTGTCGTAGTGGAGGGCCGCGTAGGCGGAGACCAGCCGGTGGCCCGCCACCTGCGGCATCCTCTCGGGGCCGTCCGCCTGGGCCGGCACGGCCGGAACCAGGCAGCAGAGGGCGAGGACCGAGGCGGTGACGATTCTGTTCACGACCGGAGAACGATCACGACGCGCCACGGTCACCGAGGCCGGCACCCGTCACGGCGGCCACCACGCCCGTCACGGTCACCGGAACCGGGTCCCGCCACGGCCACAGAGCCGCGGCCCCCGGAACCCGCCCCGTCAGGAAAGCTCCCGGCAGAGCAGGGCCTCGGGGCTGTCCCGGTGGCCGGGGCGGCTGGTGTGGGCGATGCCCGCCGCGTAGGCGTCGGACGGGCACTGGCCCTTGTAGTGGCCGTACGCGAAGTCGCCACCGGGGTCGCCGGGCGGACGGTGGTCGCCACGGTCGAACCAGACGGTCTGCCCCGCCGTGCCGAGCGAGGTGCGGGCGGGCATGCACACCACGGCGGAGACCCGTTCCCCGCGCAGGCTGTACCCGGAGAGGAAGCTGCCCTCGGGGCACTGGAGTTTGCGGTAGCCGGGAGCCCAGTCCCCGCCGGCTGGGACATAGCGCTCGTCGCGTACGACCTCCGGGGGGCTTCCCGGCGCGCGCAGGTCGCGGGCGGTGGGGGCATCGGTGCACAGGCCGCGTCCCCCGGTGTGGCCGATGCCGATCATCCGTTCCCCGTCGGGGCAGGCCGCCTTGCGGGCTCCGGCGTCCCAGTCGCCGAGGGCCCGGGTGCTCAGGGACTGGACGAAGTCGCGGTGGTCGACGGTGAGCTGGTGCCAGACGGGCGTCGGCGGCACCGTCCCCGTCCGCTGCGGTGCCGTCATCAGCCGGTGCCACGCCGTCGCCCGCCAGTCGTCGCCGTCGAGGATCCCGCTGCGGCTCCCGCCGTTGTCGTAGCGCAGCAGGGCCCAGCCGTCCCCCATCGGGCGGCCCTGGCCGTCGGTGCTCCAGCCGACGAGCGGCCAGTAGGCGAAGTCCGTGTCGGTGGTGGCGAGGTAGTCCGTCATACGCGCGAACCAGGTGCGGGCGGCCTGGCCGCGCTCGTCGGCACCGATGCCGAATTCGCTGATCCACAGGGGTGCGGTGAAGTGCTGTCCGGTCTCGGCGGAGACGAAGAACGCCTGATCGCGCAGCGTGGCGTGCAACTGATCGGCGGTCAGGTCCTGATAGCGGGGGTCGCTGGTCTCCCCCACCCCGGTGGCGCCGCTGTGGTGCGGGCCGGTGTAGCCGTAGAAGTGGGCGGAGTAGACGAGCTTCCCGGAGCGGACGAGGGTGTGCGACAGCGTACGGACCGGGGTGAGGGTGGGGCGGCCGTGCGGCAGCCCGTCGACCGGCAGCCCGGTCCAGTTGATGCCCTCGATGATGAGGAGGAGCCGGGGGTTGGCCTCGGTCTGGATCCGGTCCGCCGCCTCCTGCGCGGCGGCCTGCCAGTCGTGACTGTCGCCCAGGCCCCAGTTGGGGTCGTCCCAGACGTCGCGGCGCACCTCGTTGTAGAGGTCCGCCCCCACGACCCGGCCGTCGTCCCGGTAGCGGCGGGCCATGAGGACCCAGTCGTCCTCCCACTGCCGGGTGGTCTGGCGGCTGTTCCACCGTTCGTTGCCGTCGAGGCCGCAGCACCAGCGGGTGGTGTTGGTGTGGTTGTTGAGGATGACGGCGAAGCCGTCGGCGGTCAGGGCCTCGACCACGGCGTCGAAGATCTGCAGCGGTGTCCTGCCGCGCAGCCGCGGGTTGGCGGCCACCGCGGCGTCCGGCACCGGCGCGGTGGAGTGGATCATCTCGTTGGAGAACGGCAGCCGGATGCTGTTGAGCCCCAGTGCGCGGAAGTCGCGCAGCAGCGTGGGGATGCCCACCCGGTCGAGCCCGACCGGGATGCCGTGGGAGTTCTGGCCCCCATGGTGACTGGCCGGGTCATCGATGTCGCCCGAACCGTTCCACGAGCCCTGCGCACCGTCCCAGTTGCCGGCCTTCCAGCGGATCCGCTTCCCGTCCGCGTCGACGATGTAGCGGCCTCTGGTGGACAGTGGTGCGGTCCATGCCGGGTCGGGTGCGGGCGCCGCCCTGGTAGCGGCCGCGGCCGCCTTCGGCGCAACGGGGGCGGCGGCGGCCGCGCCCGTGACCCCACTGCCCGTGAGGATGAGGACGAGGCATACCGCCACGGCACCGCACGCCGAACGTAAGAATGGCTTCACCGCATCCGCCCGCTCCCTCGGGTGTCCCCGCCGGGTCCGCCCGACGAGCAGCCCCGCGCGACAGGACATCGCTGCGGAGCATCGACAAGTTACCCACGGGTGCCGGACGACGCCATACCGCCTCGGCGGGATTTCCGGGACGGTGGGGGACGGAGGGGCCGTCGGCCCCGACACGGCCGGCGCTTCTCGGCCACAATTGGCGGCTGCGGTAGCCGGACGACGCCCGCGGCAATCCCAACTGCGCGCCCTCCAGGCCGCGTTGACCGGATTGGCGAAGGATCCGGCGCACGCCCGAGCGGCGCGGGGACCGACTGGTCCAGGGCGACGCCACCCCACGGCCACTACAGCCGGGAGTTCCGCTTCCCGTCCCGCGGGATGACGTGCACCATGCCCGGCTCGATCTTCTCGTCCTGGCCGCCGCCGGCCGAAGGCAGCAGACGGATGGTCTCGGCCTGAGCGGCAGAGGCACTGCCGCTGTAGGCACCGCGTCCGGCGACGACGGTGATCACCCGGGCGGCATCGGTGTCAGCGGCGCGCACGACCGGAGCGTTCACGACCGGGGCATGCGCGACCGGGGCGTTCGCGGCGGACGCGTTCATGACGGGCGCATCCACGGTGGCCGCGGAAGCGCCGGAACGCGATTCCGCCGCGCCGGACGCGGAGTGCTGGCAGGCGGCCGTCAGCGCAAGCGCCGCCGCGGCGATCAGCGTGGCGGCGGCGGTCTTACGGCCGCGATGGTGCGTGAGGCGATCCGACATGAGTCCCCCTGATGGTTCCGGTCCTGCGGCTCTACGGGCCCGCGATCCGGCGGTTCAGCGGTCCGGCGCAGCCTTGGGCCCCAGACTGCGGGTGCCCGCTGTTGATCCACTAACACGCGGCTAACACCCCGCCGGCTCCGGAACGCCGGCCGCGCCCTCGGCACCCGCTCTCCCCTCCCTCACCACCACGGGGCCGAGCGGCGTACGCCCCGGCCCGGCGCACCGGCGGCACCACCGACCCGCCCCATCGAGCACGTAGGGTGATCGCACCATCACGGAATCGAGTGCTCCGCAGTCACTCGGCCCCACCGGAGAAAGGGACCTGCATGCGCCCCCGCCCTCTCGCCACGGCTGCCGTTCTGGCGCTCACCACCGCTCTTCTCGCAGCCGCCGCCCCCACAGCTCCCGCTTCCCGCACGCCGCTCCCCGGTCAGGCCGGGGAGCGGCGTGCGGGAAGCACCGAGGTGCCCGTCAAGGGCGGTTCGGCCCGCTTCGACGCACCCCCGAAGACCCTCGCCGCGCTCAAGTCCCGCGGCGTCGCGATCGCCGAGATCGACACCCAGGGCCAGATCAGCCCGCACTACTCCACCGGCAGCATCCGCCTCGGCATCAAGAGCGGCGCGGTCACCAACAGCGGCGGCAAGGTCGGCGGCGAGCTCCGCTTCTCCCGCGCAGGTATCGCGCTGATCAACATCAAGACGAAGAAGGTCGTCAAGATCACCGGCTTCGTCGGCGACCTCTCGCAGGGCACCCTGTACGCCGTTCTGAACCGCCGCACGAAGACCACCCTGGGCACCTTTGCCCGGCCCCGCACCGTGTCGGCGATCGACACCGAGGCCGCCGTGCTGCGCATGGACACCGGCGTCACCGTCACCGCGACCGCCGCCGCCCGGCTCAACGCGGCCCTCGGCACCCGGTTCTTCACCCGCGGCGGGCCGCTGCTGCACCTCCGCGTCGACGCCGCCCTCGACCCGTCCGTCGACCTCGTCACCGCCCTCCACCTGGGCCGGCCCACCCCCCGGACCGACGAGGAGGACCGGGCGGTCCCCAGCGCACGGCCACGTACGGTGCCCGCCTCGCACCACTGAACGGCACCCACGGCGCCGCCCAGGCGCCTTGCCCGAAGCCTCGGGGCCGGGCGATGCCCGCCGGGCGATGCCCGTCGGCCGGGCCACCCGGACAGCCACACGAAGCAGGCAATCGACGAGGCATTCCCGACGGCATGCCGCCGCGACACCTCACCGCCCCCGGTCCTACGAGCCCGGCGGCCCAGGTGACGCCACGGTTTCCCCGACCCGCGAGGCCCGCTGGTCGAGCAGGGCGCGCAGCCGGTCGGTGTCCCCCGCCCTGCTCGTCCCGTGCTTGGGCAGCAGGGTGACGCCGGAGGCGTTCTTGTCACCGCTGAGCAGGACGAAGAGCCGGGGCGTCTCGGCGTAGCGGGGTACGGCCTGCCAGGTGACGGTGCTGCTGCCCTGCTCGGTCGCGACGGTGACGCCGGACTCGTCCACCACGATCCGCTGCTCGCCCTTCGCGGCGGCCAGCCGGTGGAGGCTCCTGGCCTGCATCCGCGTCTGCCCCATCAGGACCAGCAGGAAGACCAGCGCCATCACGACGACCGGCGGATCCACACTGTCGTCGCCCGCCCACGACAGCACCGCCGCGCCCACCATGCACACGGCCACGAGCGCCATCAGCCGGCGGGTGCGGCGGACCGATACCGAGACCCTCGCCCGGGCGCCCAGTGCCTCCCGGAAGTCCTCGACCGTCGGCCTGTACGACAACTCCACCTGTGCCACGCCCCGTTACCCCCTCGTCCATGTTCGCCGCCGAAGTATCCGAACGGAGATCCTAGCCCCGGCTTCCGCGCGGGCGGGGTGAGGTCGGTGCACCGCGGCCCGGCGGCCCGCACGCCGTCACTGCCGCCGGGGAGCCCAGGGCAGCACAAGCCCGTCACCGTCGCGCCGGGGCACCAGATGGACGTGGGCGTGGAAGACCGTCTGTGCCGCCGCCGGGCCGACGGCGGTGATGAGGTTCAGGTCGCCCGCCACTTCCGCGCCCAGCTCCGCCGCGCGCTGCATCACCGCGGCGGTCACCGCCGGGTCAGTGGTCGCGTCCCGTACGTGGCGGCGCGGGACGACCAGGAGGTGACCGGGGACGACCGCCCGGCGGGGCACGATCGCCAGGGCCTCCGGCCACTCGCGGACGAGCCGGGCGGACGCGGCCCCGGAGACGATGCGGCAGAACGCGCAGGACTCCAGCTGTTTCGCCGGTTCGCTGTGGATCAGCGGGCGGGCGATGTCGCGGTGCTCGACGTCGGCCACGGTGCCGCGTTCGGCAAGCCAGTCGGCGACCGCCCGGGCGACGGCCGGAGCGCGGTGGCGGCCGTACCAGCAGGCAACGTACAGATGAACGGCTTCTTCGGCGGCGGCCCGGTGCAGGGCCAGGATCTGACGGCCGGTGCGCTCGACGGTCCGCCGGGCGTCCGGGGCGGAGAGGACGTAGTCGCGGACCGCGGGGTCCAGTCCGGTGAGCGGCACGAGGGCCTCGGTGATGGCGGTGTCGGCCGGGTCCCACATCCGGTCCCGGACATCCAGCACGAGGGCACTGGTGTCGTGCCGGGGCGGGGCGCCCCAGCGGGCGCCGTAGGACGTGATGCGGACCGGGGCGACGCTACTGGGCATGACCTCTCCTGTCATCGGGCGGGCAACGGGGAACGGCAGGGGAACCGTACCGACAGGCAACGGGACCGTACCGACGGGCAATCGGTGTGCCCAGTTCCGGACCCGTTCAGCTTCCGGTCACGCTCGCCTCCCAAGCTCTGGAATGAGACATTCCGCTTGATGACCCCGCTGTGGTCAGGCACTGCCGGCCATGGCACGGAGGGCCTCATGGCCGGTATCGAAACCCACTTCCCCACCAACCGTCGCCGCTTTCTCCTCAGCTCCGGTGGCGCCGTCGCCGGCGTCGGTGCCGCATGGGCACTGCCGGGACAGCGCAGCGGCAGCGCCCCGGGCGGCGCCCCCGTACAGCCGCTCACCCGCACGTCGCCGGTCCGCACGGGCGCGCGGCGCGCGGCACCGTACGGGGCCACCACACTGGACACCGCGGCGCGCCTCACCGGCAGCGGCGGCTACCGCCGGATCACCTCCGGCCCCGGATGGCCCCTGGTCGTCCGCGGTGAACTGGCCGCCGCGGCGGCCGGGCGCCAGGACCGGCGCACTCCCCTCGCCTGCTTCCTCCAGTTCACCGATCTCCATGTGGCCGACGTCCAGAGCCCCTTGCGCACCGAGTTCCTGCGCGCCGGATCGCCGGGTTCGTGGCGGGCGCAGGAGGCGCTGTCGGTGGCCGGTGCGGTGTCGCTGGTCGAGCAGGCCAACGCGGTCCGCGGCGGACCGCACACCGGCCGGCCGCCGGCTTTCGTGATGTCCACGGGTGACAACATCGACAACCACTCGATGGTGGAGCTGGACTGGTTCCTCACCCTCATGAGCGGGGGCCGCATCACCCCCGACACCGGCGATCCGACGGGGTACGAGGGCGTGCAGAACTCCGGCCTCGCGCTGTACTGGCACCCGGACGACGCCCTGCGCGACCAGGACAAGTCACGTGGCCTGCCGCGGATACCCGGCTACCTCGAAGCCGCGATGCGCCCGGTCGTCAGCCCCGGCCTGCGGCTTCCGTGGTACTCGACGCCCGGCAACCACGACGACCTGCCGGGAGGGTGCCTGGCCCCGCAGGACCCCGAGCTGGCCGACTACATCACCGGGGCGCGCAAGCTGTTCTCCGTACCGGATGCCGATGTGGCCGCCTTCGCGAAGGTGCTGGACACCGGTGGCGACCCCAAGAGCACCGTCCTCAAGGACATCCTCCGCCACAACGCCGCCCGGGCCCGTACCGTGACCGCCGACGAGCGCCGCCGGATGTTCACGCCCCACGAATACCTGCGGGCCCACCTGGATCCGGCCATCAAGGGAGCGGGACCGGTCGGGCACGGCTACACCGACAACCACCTCGACGGCGACCGGATGTACTACTCCTTCACCATCGCCGAGGGCGTCATCGGCATCAGCATCGACACCACCTACCGCAGCGGCCACTACGAAGGGTCGCTCGGCACCGAGCAACTCCGCTGGCTGGAGCGGACGTTGGCGTCTCACAGTTCGCGCCATTACGACGCGGACGGCCGGCTGGTACGCAACGCCGGCGCCGACGACGCGCACATCCTGGTGTTCAGCCACCACCACAGCCCGAGTATGACCCGGCGCCCCGACGCGGCCCGCTCGGAGGAGAAGCGGCACGACGGCGAGGAGGTCATCGCGCTGCTGAGCCGGTTCCCGAACGTGGTGGCGTGGATCAACGGCCACAGCCACATCAACCACATCACGCCGCACGCCCACCCCACGGCCGCCCGCTCCTTCTGGGAAGTCAACACCGCCTCGCACGTGGACTATCCGCAGCACGCGCGGATCATCGAACTCGTCGACAACCACGACGGGACGCTGTCCCTGTTCACCACCCTCATCGAGTCCGCCGCCCCGCACCACACGGACTTCGACGACCTCTCCGCCGTCGGCCTCGCCTCGCTCTACCGCGAGCTGTCCTACAACGCCCCTGGGCTCGCCGCCGGTCTGGCCGACGGCGTCCACGAAAAAATGGCGGGCACCCCGGCGGACCGCAACACCGAACTCCTGGTCCGCCGGGGCTGAGCGGGCCCGGTCCCGCCTGTGGGGCACGGCCCGCCCCGTACGAGAGTCACTCGGCCGCCCGCACAGCCACCACCTGCTTGCCCACCACTCCGCCGCGCTCGAACGCCTGATGCGCCGCGGCGATGTCCGTCAGCGGATACACGCTGTCGACGACGGGCCGCAGCCCGCCGGAGGTCACGTAGTCGGCCAGGTCACGCAGCAGCGCGGTGTCCGGGTTGGCGCTCAAGGTGCGGATGCGGCGGGCGCCGTGCACGCTCGACGCGGCGATGGCGGCCAGAGAGGAGGCCGACAGCGCGATGGTGGCCATCCTGCCCCGGCCGGTCAGCCGGCGCCGGAAGGAGTGCAGGTCCGAGCCGACGGTGTCCACGATGACATCGAACGGCCCGGTCTCCTCCGGCGCGGTGGAACCGTAGTCGAAGACCTCGTCGGCCCCCAGCTCGCGCAGCGCCGCCGCATGGCGCTCGCGGGACAGCGCGGTGACATGAGCCCCCATGGCGTGGGCGAGCTGCACGGCGGCCGTGCCGACCCCGCCGGCGGCGCCCCGCACCAGGACGCGTTCCCCGCCGGTGAGCCGCAGCGTGTCGCGCAGCGCGAGCAGCGCGGTCGTTCCCGCGACGACCAGGGAGGCCGACTCCACCGGCGTGAGGCCGGCCGGCGCGGGCCCGACGCGGCCGGCGGGGACCACGACGTATTCGGCGGCTCCGGCGGCCGGGTACCGCTTGAGCGGCTGCACCGTGCCCCACACCCGGTCTCCCACCCGGTACGCGGACACGTCGGCCCCGGTCGCCGCGACGACACCGGCGAAGTCCAGCCCGACGCCGATCGGGAACCGGAACCCGGTCACGACGCGCAGTCCCCCTGAGCGAACGATCGTGTCGAGCCCGTTCACACTCGACGCCTCGACCGAGATCAGCACCTCGCCGGCGCCCGGGGCGGGGCGGTCCACGTCGTTGATCTGCAGGGTGGTCGGCGCACCGTAGCGGGTGATCTGGGCGGCCTTCATGTCGTGTTCCTTTCGGGGAGGGGGTGCCGGTGGGGGCGGCTGGGGTGGCTGGGGTGGCTGGAAGTGAGGCTCGGCAGGGTGACGCCTCGGAAGAGGCGGCGCCTCGTCCGGGGCGGCGCCTGGCGCACAGCGCGGGATGCGGCACGCACCACCAATCATCCAGTGCGTGTGATTTCTTTCTATCACACACGGCGTATGATTTATTGCGTGGCTTAAATCACACGACACGTATGATTCATGGATAGGATGAGCCCCATGCAGGAGCCCCTCCACCGCCGCCAGCCCACCCCGGGCAACCCACGAGTCCAGCGCACCCGCCATCGCGTCCTGGCGGTCGCACGCGAGCTGCTGCCCCAGGTCGGACCGACCGGGCTGACGTACGCACTGCTGGCCGAGCGCGCCGACGTCACCCGCCAGACCCTCTACCGCCACTGGCCCAACCGGGCCGCGCTGCTCTTCGACCTGATCCTGGAGGGCCCCGACCGCGGCAACTACCCCGAGCCGGGCAGCGACGTACGCACCGTGGCCACCGCCTGGCTGAAGAGCCTGCGCGACGGCATCAGCGAACCGGCCATCCGCACCGCGGTACTGGCCGTCACCGCCCAGGCCGACCACGACCCCGACAGCGCCCAGGCCCTGGTACGCATCGGCCAGGACCGCCGCGCGGCCCTCAACAAACTGCTGGAGCCCTCAGGCGTCCAGCTCGACGACGCCGAGCACACCCTGCTCTACGGCCCGGTCCTCGCCCGCCTGTTCCTCGACCGGAGCCACGTCACCGACGAGTTCATCGACACCGCCGTCTCCCAGTGGCTCACCACCCTCGCCTAGCCACGACGGCCGCAGCAGGCCCCGCCAGTTCGCGCTCGCAACGGGACCGCCGAGCCCCTGCACCGAGCCCTCCCGACGTGCGCCGGGTCAGCTCGTCCTCTGCTCCGGCGGCCCATCCGTGCCGTACAGCCGCACCGAGGCGTCCACATGGGCCAGTCGGCGCAGCGCGCTGAACACCGCCTCGCCCAGTACGGTTCCGATCACCACACTCTCCACCATGTCCTCGACCGACACCCGCCGGCCGACATACCCGAGGTCGGCGCGGGCGACCTGCTCGGCAGCGTCGGCATAGTCGTCGAGTACCTCGACGAACGCGCCATGCCCCAACCGGGCCATGGAGGCAAGGGCCTTGGACAGGTCGGCCGCGGCGGGGTCCGACTCGTGCGTCCGCCAGCCACGCCGGGAGACGAGGTCGGCGACAACGGCATGCGCGGCCGCCGACTCGGTGTCGTCGCGTTCGACGCTTGCGCTGCCGAGGCGGTCCGCGGCGGCACCGAGCACTTTGTGCAGCGGACGCGCCGGATCGTCGATGGCGGTCAGTACGTCCGCGATTTCGGCCACCTTCATGCCGCCCACATCGAGCAGGGCGCGGATGAGCCGCAGCCGGCGCTCGTGCGCCTCGCCGTAGGCCGCTTGATTCGGGCTGGTCAACTCGCCTGGAGGCAGCAGCCCTTCACGGACGTAGTACTTGATCGTCGGCACCGGCACTCCGGTTGCCCGGCTCAATTCTCCCATGCGCACTGCCGGTTCACTCCTTGACCTTTGGTCTGCTCACCCCGCCGGCCCTTGCCGACTTCGCCCCCATCATAGATAGTTGAGCTATCAGATAGCGGATAGCGCCGCTATCCATTAGGGGGTCTCCCATGTCTTCGTTACGTCCGTCTTCGTGGTCCGTGCCGCCGTGGGGGCCTTCGGCTCCGTGGCGCTCGTGGCACCGGCCTCTGGTGCTGATCTCGGTGGCAATGGTGGTGATGGCGGTCGCCTCGGCCGTGGGGCTCATCGCCGACGACCGCGTGCTGGTGGGTGCGCCGATCTGGGCCAAGCCGTTCAAGTTCTCGGTCTCCTTCGTGGCGTACTGCCTCTCCCTGGCCTGGATGCTTTCGCTTCTCCCCCGGGGGCGGCGCGTGGGCTGGTGGGCGGGGACGGTCGTCGCGCTGGCCAGCCTCGTCGAGATGGTGATCATCGCCGGGCAGGCGATGCGCGGGAAGCGGAGCCACTTCAACCACGAAACGCCCTTCGACGAGGGGCTGTTCAACGCGATGGCCGTCACGGTCGTCATCCTGTGGCTCGGCACGTTCGCCGTCGCGGTGTTGTTGCTCCGCGCCCGGATCGACGACCGTGCGTCCGCCTGGGCGATGCGCTCGGGCATCGTCCTGGCGCTGGCCGGGGCCGCCGTCGGATTCCTGATGACACAGCCCGCGCCGGGGCAGCGGCGTGGCGTCTCCAAGGTGGTCGGCGCGCACAGCGTGGGCGTGCCGGACGGCGGTCCCGCCATGCCGCTGACCGGCTGGTCGACGACCGGCGGAGATCTGCGGATCCCGCACTTCGTCGGCATGCACGCACTGCAACTCCTGCCGCTGCTGGTCATGGTGCTGACCGCTCTCGCACCGCGCTTCGTCCGCCTTGCCGACGACCGGGTACGACTGCGCCTGGTGCTGCTCGCCTCGAGTGTGTACGCCGCCGCCTTCGCTCTGGTCCTCTGGCAGGCGCTGCGGGGTCAGCCGTTGATCCAGCCGGACGGCGTGACGCTGAGGGTGGCCGGCCTGATCCTGGTGGCCGCCGTTCTCGGGACGTACGGGTCCCTGCGCGTTCCGACTCCCCTTACGGGCAGGGCAACTGCCGAAGACTTCAGCGCCTCGAAGGAGCTCGCGTCATGACCGGATTCCTCTTCGAGCTCTCCTTCTGGCTGGCCGCACCCGTCTGGCTGCTCATGATCTTCGCCCCCGCGTGGGGCCCGACCGCGCGCATCGCCGGGTCACCGCTGACCGTGGTGCCCGTGCTGCTCGTCTATCTCGCGCTCGCCGTCCCGGTGTTCCCCGAACTCTGGACCGCGGTCAGCAGCCCGGACCTCGGCACCTTCCGCGAGCTGACCGCGCTCGCGGACGGCGCGGGAGCCATCTGGTCGCAGGTCATTGCCTGGGACCTTCTCCTCGGGCAGTGGATGTACCGGGAGGCCAGACGGCTCAGGATCCCCGCCCTGCTGATGGGGCCCCTGCTGGTCTGCACGATCCTGCTGTCGCCCTTCGGGCTGCTGGTGTTCCTGGGGCTGCGATCGGCCAGGACACGGCGTTCGACCCGCGACGACCTCGCGGTTGCCGCGTCCTGTGGAGCCACGTAGACGGAGCGCGGCGCCCATGTGGAACAGCTCCTGGCAGACGGGTGATTGTCGAGATCAACCGTCCGGCCAGGAGTCTCCACGTGCCAGTCCACCCAACGGGGATCGGTCCGTCACCTCGCGCCTGCTCGCTCCCTCCCCACTCAGTCGGCGGGCTTCTCCCACACCGAGACATGGCGGCTGCTCTCGCTCGTGAACGGCGCGCGCGTCCACCCCTCCCACCGGTCGCGCAGCCGCAGCCCGGCGAGACGCGCCATCAGATCCAGTTCGGCCGGCCATACGTACCGGAACGGAATGGACTCGTACTCGGCCCGCCCGTCCACGATCGTCACGTAGTTCGAGCTCATCGCCTGCGTGGCCACGTCATAGGTGTCGAACGCCCACCGTGTCGGGCTGATGTGGAACGGTACGGCCTTCTGCCCGGGCGGCAGCAGACGGAGAGCCGGCACCCCCACCTCGATGACGAAGCAGCCACCGGGCTTCAGGTGGTCGGCGGCATTGCCGAAACAGGCCACCTGGGCATCCTGGGTGGTCAGATTGTTGATCGTGTTGAAGACGAGGTAGGCGACATCAAACGCGCCGGCCACCCGCGTCGTCGCGAAATCACCGATCGTCACGCCGATGGCGGCACCGCCGGGTTTGGCACGCAGCCGGTTGACCATGGCCCGGGACATGTCGATGCCGTGCACCGAAACCCCGCGCTCGGCCAGCGGCAGCGCAATCCGCCCGGTGCCGACACCGAACTCAAGCGCCGAGCCACGCCCCGCAAGGTCGGCCAGCATGTCCACCGCGGGCTCCACGGCTTCCGGCCGGAACATGTCCGCCAGCGACTCGTCGTAGGTGGCCGCGGCCCTCTCTCCGAAGTATCCGTCTCCCTCATGCATCCCGGGATCGTAGTGCTCGGGCTCCCACGGACGCGCGGGGTTTCCGCTCGCAGGCCGGACGCGGTGACGTCCTGAGGGCCGGCCCTGGCGCCGCGTCGGGCGACGCGCGCCCGGTTCGAGCGATCGGCTGAGTGCTCGTCACATGCTTGCTGTGCGTGTGGACTCCCCTGCCCGCGCACGTCCAGAGGTCGGGGCGACATGCTGAAGCGGCCGACCGAGGGACCCGGGCCGCACCTGCGTCCCGGTGGTCGCGGGGAGCAGTACCTTCGGGGGATATAGCCGCATATAAGCGATAGATCTACATCACCATCGGTGGAGTCCGCATGTCTTCCTCCGTCCCTCCCCGGTCCAGCCGTAGGCGTCTCGCCGGCACGTTGAGCGTGGTGGTGGCCGTCGGCGTCGTCGTCATGGGGCTCGTCCAGGCGGCGCCGTCGCCCGTGCCCGGAGCGCTCGACCCGCGGATCACGTCGATCATGCGGAAGCCGGACTACCGGCACGCCCGGTGGGGGCTGTTCCAACAGAACCCGGCAACCGGCACGGTGACGCAGGACCGCTACGCCGACCAGTTCTTCATCCCCGGTTCGACGGCCAAGCTGGTCAGCGTCAGCGGTACCTGGCACACCCTCGGCAGCGCCCACCGCTTCGCCACCCCGGTCCATGCCGTCGGGCAGCGCCACGGCAGCACGCTCAAGGGCAACCTGGACCTGGTCGCGCAGGGCGACCTGACGCTCGGCGGCCGGACGCGCAGGGACGGTACCGTCGCCTTCACCACCATCGACCACACCTACGCCAACAGCATCCCGGGAGCCACCCTCACCCCGCAGGACCCGTTGGCCGGCATCCATCACCTGGCGCGGCAGGTGCACGACGCGGGGATCCGCCGGGTCGACGGGGACGTGGTCGTCGACGCCCGGCTGTTCCGGCCGGACCCCGCCCTCAACCCGACCCCCACGCCGCTGATCGTCAATGACAACCTCATCGACCTGCTGACCTACCCCGGCGCCGAGGCGGGCGCCCCGGCGGGCCTGGAGTGGCGCCCGAAGGTCGCGCCGTACCACGTCACCTCCGCCGTCCGTACCGTCGCGGCGGGCAAGCCGTCCGACATCACCGTGAGCAGTTCCCCCGACGGCACCCGCATTCGCCTGTCCGGCACCATCGCCGCGGGGTCCGCCCCCGTCCTGCGGGTGTCGGCCGTCAAGGATCCGAATGCCTTCGGCCGGACGGCCTTGATCGAGGCGCTGAAACGGGCCGGGGTCGAGGTCCGCGCGAAGGAGATCGGCCCCAACCCGGCCGGGAAGCTGCCGAAGTCCTACCGGGGCGCGCCTGCGGTGGCGCGCTACACCTCGCCCCGGTACTCCGAGTACGCCGAGCTCATCTTCAAAGTGAGCCACAACCTGGGGGCGAACCTGGGAATCTGCCTGATGGCCACCAGTACGGGAAGCCCCGACTGCGAGAACGGCTTCCCCGTGCTGGCCTCGTTCCTGGACCGTGCGCACATCGACCGCAAGGCCGTGCAGCTCGCCGACGGCCGCGGCGGCAATCCGGCCGACCGGACCACCCCACGCGCCCTGGCACAGATCCTGACGTACTGGCAGCACACCCGGGACGCCGGACTCTTCCGCACCTCGCTGCCGGTCCTGGGCGTCGACGGAACCCTGGCGGACTCCTGCCGCAGTTGCCCGTCACGCGGCAAGGTCTTCGCCAAGACCGGCACCGTGGCGGGCGGCGACGCCCTCAACGACCGACTGGCCGTGGGCGCGGAGACCGCGGCCGGCTATCTGGAGACGCGGCCGGGCCACTTCGACGTGTTCTTCGCCGGGGTGAACGGCGCGTCGACCCCCAACGCCAGGATCAACGGCGTCCTGGCCACCGGGAACGACGTGGCCGATATCGCCGCCCACCTCCAGCAACAGGCCGCCGCGGGCCGTAGCTGAACGGGGAGGGCGCCGAGGCAGTGGGGGCGGCGGCGCCTTTGCATGTCCCGCTGCCGGGGTTCGGTGGGGGTGTGCGGAGGCTGTCGGAGCCGGTCGGGTTGGCGCGTCGTCTCGCGGGGTGAGGCCCTCGTCCCGTCCCCTTCGTCTTCATCGGCCGGCGCGCCCTCCCGCGCGGCGAGAGTTAATTGGCATCTTGGATGCCACTTATATAGAGTGCGAGTGTGCGACTCACCAAGAGCACCGATATCGCCCTCCGTATCGCCATGCGCCTCGCGGTGCTCGGCGACACGGGCGAGGCCCCCACCACCCGCGAGGTGGCGAGCGCCGTCGTCGTGCCGTACACCCACGCCGCCAAGGTGGTGAGCAAGCTCCAGCACCTCGGCGCGGTCGAGGCGCGGCGCGGGCGGGGTGGCGGGCTGACGCTGACCACCGCGGGGCGTACGGGCTCGCTGGGGCAACTGGTGCGTCAACTGGAGGGGGCCGATGATGTCGTGGGCTGCGAGGACGACCCGCCTTGCCCGTTGCGCGGGGGCTGCCGGCTGCGCGGCGCGCTGCGGGCGGCACAGGAGGCCTTCTACGCCTCCCTCGATCCGCTCTCGATCGCCGATCTGGTGGAGGCTCCGACCGGGCCGCTACTCCTCGGCCTGACACCTCGCCCCACGGACTGAGCGCGTCGGCCGCACCACCCTCCGCCCGGTAACGCCCCACCGCCACCACACCCGCCCCCCGCTCCACGCCACCCCACGCCGCACCAGCGCCAAAAATGCGAATCTCAGATGCGAGTTTCCTTACCCTCCCCCTCCCCCTTCGAGAGTCCGGAGTTGTCGATGCTGTCGCCGAAGTCCGCCGAGACCGTACGTGCCACCCTGCCCGCCGTGAGCGGAGCCCTCGGGGAGATCACGACGCTCTTCTACGAGAAGCTGTTCGCCGCGCACCCCGAGCTGCTGCGCCACCTCTTCAACCGTGGCAACCAGGCCAACGGCGGCCAACAGCAGGCTCTCGCCGGGGCCGTCGCCACGTTCGCCCGTCACCTCATCGAGCACCCGGACCGCCGGCCGGATGCCGTGCTCACGCGGATTGCGCACAAGCACGCCTCGCTCGGGGTGCGGCCGGACCAGTACCCGGTCGTACGGGAGCATCTCTTCGCGGCCATCGCGGAGGTGCTCGGCGATGCGGTGAACGACGAGGCCGTACGGGCCTGGGACGAGGTGTACTGGCTGATGGCCCACGCCTTGATCGCCGTCGAGAAGCGGCTCCTGGACGAGGCGGGGGTGCCGGACGGCGAGGTGTGGCGCCCCTACCGAGTGGCGGCACGTATCGAGGAGACCGCGGAGGTCGCGACCTTCATCCTGCGTCCGGCGGATGGCGGCCCGGTGCCCTCGTCCCGCCCCGGCCAGTACGTCTCCGTGCGGGTGCAGCTCCCGGACGGTGCACGGCAGATACGGCAGTACAGCTTGTCGGGGCAGCCGGACGACGGGCTGCAGATCTCCGTGAAGCGGGTGGCGGGCGGCCGTCGGCCCGGCGTCCCGTCCGAGGACCCCGCCGGCGAGGTGTCCGGCCACCTGCACACGCACGTCCACGGCGGCGAGACCCTGCACGTCAGCCCGCCGTTCGGTGATGTGGTGCTCGGTGACGACGGTGAGGGGCCCCTGCTCTTCGCCTCGGCGGGCATCGGGT
Organism: Streptomyces angustmyceticus; assembly: GCF_019933235.1. Lineage (NCBI taxonomy): Bacteria > Bacillati > Actinomycetota > Actinomycetes > Kitasatosporales > Streptomycetaceae > Streptomyces > Streptomyces angustmyceticus. Next base: position 297,179 of record NZ_CP082945.1, read on the forward strand.
GCACACCGATGATGGCCATGCTCGCGCACCTCGCGGCCACCGGCTCCCGGCGCCGCGTCATCGCCGCCCACGCCGATCGGTCGCCTGCCACCCATCCGTTCCGTACGGACCTCCACCGGCTCACCGGCAAGCTCCCCGACGCGACGGCGGAACTCTGGTACGAGGACCAGCTCCCGCACGAAGACGGACTCCCGGGCGGGAAGGAGAGAATGGGGTGGCGTACGGGCGACGTGGAGGAAATGACTGAAGTGGCGGACATGGCGGAAGCGGCGGCGGATCCGGTGACCGTGCGCTCCGGGAAGATGGATCTGACGCGGATCGCCGTTCCGGCCGGTACCACCGCGTACCTCTGTGGGCCGGTGCCCTTCATGAAGGCGGTACGCACCCAGCTCCTGGCCTCCGGCGTACCCGCCTCGCGCATCCACTACGAGGTCTTCGGCCCTGATCTCGGGCTCTAGGCGGGCGCGACCGCAGGCGGACGGGGCAGTTGCCCGCAGTCACCGGGCCGATTGCGGCGGGCCGCTCTGCGGTTGCCCGGGGCGGCGCTACCTGTCGGCGGCGAAGTTCCGTACGTAGCGTCGCTGCCAGGGGGTTTCCACGGCGCGAGGGTGATAATGCCGGCGGACGAAGGCCACGGCCCGGTCCGCCGGCACCCCGTCCAGAACTGCCATACAGGCCAGCGCCGTTCCGGTCCGACCGCGGCCGCCTTCGCAGGCCACCTCGACGCGTTCGCCGGCCGCGCGGGTCAGTGCCTCCTCGAAGGCGAGGCGGGCCTGCCGGCGGTCAGTCCTGTGACCGGACACGATCACCAGTGGCAGAAGGTGCACCGGAGGGTGCGGCGGGACGGGGCAGGGCGGGCCGGCAGCGGGCGCGGGCCGGCATCAGCCGCGGATCATCGACATCAGCAGCCCGTGCGTCGCGGCGTCCGCGGCCACGACGAGCCCGCGGCCCGTCGGCCCGATCGGAGCGCCGTCGACTCCGGTGACCACACAGCCGGCGGCCCGGCACAGAGCGATGCCGGCGGCGAAGTGCACGCTCTCGGCCAGGTCACCGCCGTCGGTGACGTAGGCGGCGCGCCGGCCGGCCGCCACCCAGGTCAGCGCCAGCGTCGAGGACACGACCCGCGGCCGGAACCGTTCGACGAATCCAGCGTGGGCGAGCAGGTCCACGGCGCGGAATCCAGGCGCGCCGGGAAAAGGCGGATCCAGGTTCACGTCCACCAGGTGGGTGGCAGCGGTCGGCGTGAGGTGTGTGTCGTTCCCGTCGCGCCGGGCCCAAGCGGTCTCGCCGTCGGTGTGGAAGACCTCGCCGCTGAACGGGTCGGCCACCGCTGCCGGGCCGTTGCGCAGTGCCACGTTGACGGCGACCACCATGGTGCCGGCGGCGTAGTTGAGCGTGCCGCACAACGGGTCCACCCACCACTGGCGCACCGCGTCGGCGGCACCCCGCTGCCCGCCCTCCTCGCCGTGCACCGCGTCTTCCGGCCGCGCGGCGCGGATGACGCCGAGGATGGCCTCTTCGGCCGCCACGTCGGCGTCCGTGGCGAAGTCCCCGGCGCCTTTGTCGATGCGGGTGAGCCGCCGCCCGTACCTGGCGCGCACCGCGTCCGCACCGGCAAGCGCCGCGGCTATCGCGACCTCGGCATCGTCAAGGCCGGCTTGGGAGTTGGTCACGGCGTGCAGAGTATCGGGACGACGCGCCCTCGCCGGACGGGGAGTCAGCCGGCCGCCACCGCTCCTCCGCGTTCATCAGCCGGGTGAGCCCGTGTGGCCAGGGCAGCAGCGAACCGGCGGGCCCGGCGTTGCCTGTCGCCGGCAAGGGCCGCATGATGCGGAGAATGACAACGAACGCCCCTTCGGAACAACCGGCCCCGGCAAACCCGGCCTCATCGGCTATGACTCCGGCGAACCCCGTCTCAGCAGCCCCGATTTCAGCAGACCCGCCGTCGAAGAATCCGGCTTCGGGGCCGTCCTCCGTGGTCCGGCTCGCGCGCTACTCGACGGCCGAGCTGCGCGAGATCGCCGGGGACGACGAGGACCCCTTCGGCGTCGCCGAGGCCGGTCTGACGTGGCTGCCCAAGCAGGAGCACTTCGGCATCCGGCGGGAGGGCCGCCTGGTGGCGCACACCGGTCTGGTGACACTGCCCCTCGCGGTCGGGCCGGTCGAGACGGAGGTGGTGGGGTTCGGCGGGGTGCTCGTCGCTCCCGGGTTGCGGGGGCACGGGCTGGCGCGGCTCGTGGTCAGCGGCGCCCTGGAGCACGCCCGGACGAGCGGACCGGAGTGCGGGCTCCTCTTCTGCCGGCCGCACCTGGTCCCTCTCTACCAGCGCCTCGGCTGGCGGACGCTGGAGGAGGACGTGCACGTCGAGCAGCCCGGCGGGCCGGTGGTCATGCCATTGCGGACCATGTGGATCCCCCTGCGCGACGGGGCGCGTTGGCCGGGCGGGAGCGGGCCGGTGCGGCTGCTGTCCCTTCCCATGTGAGCCGCGGCCCGGCCGCTCCTGTCCCGCCGCCCCTCCCCCGCACCGCCGGGCTCAGCGGCCCGGGGCCGGGGCAGGGGCGGCCGGGGCCGGGAGGGGGACGGCCGTGCCCGTCACCCGTGCCCGCGGGTCGTCGGGGTGGAGGTCGACGTAGAGGTCGCTGGGCCGGCCCATGTCCTCGCCCTGCCGGAGGTGCACCCGCAGGGGCTGTGAGACCAGGCCCAGGGTGCGGAGGTAGCCGCCGAAGGCCGCGGCGGCGGCGCCGGTTGCCGGGTCCTCCACGACGCCGCCGACCGGGAAGGGGTCCCGGGCGTCGAAGTCGAGGCGGTCGGGGGACACGCGGTGCACGAGGTGCACGGTCGTCCAGCCCCGGTCCCGCATGAGGTCGTGCAGGGCGTCGAAGTCGTAGTCGAGGGCGGCCAGTCGGGCCCGGATGCGGACGCCCAGGACGAGGTGGTCGTTGCCCGCGAAGGCGATGTGCGGCGGGAGGGCGTCGTCGAGGTCGTCCCTGGTCCAGCGCAGGGCCCGGAGCGCCGGCTCGACCTCGGTGGTGTCCTCGGCCGGGCGGGAACGCGCCGGCACGCTGGTGAGCGTGGCCCGGACCAGTCCGTCGACGAGGCCGGTCCCCACCCGGATCTCGCCTGCGGGTGTGTCGAACAGCAGCTCACCGGTTCCGGTGCGGGAGGCGAGGGCCACGGCCGTGGCGATCGTGGCGTGTCCGCAGAAGGCGACCTCGGCACGGGGGCTGAAGTACCGCAGCCGGTAGCGGCGGGCGGCGTGGTCATGTGCCGTGACGAAGGCGGTCTCGGAGTATCCGACCTCCGCGGCCAGGGCGAGCATCCGCGCGTCGCCGAGGGACGCGGCGTCGAGCACCACACCGGCCGGGTTGCCGCCGGCCGGATCGGTGGTGAAGGCGGAGTACCGCAGGACTTCGACGGCGTCCGGGCGCTCGGTGTTGTCCGGGTGCGGGTTCCGGCCGGTGGGGAACGTGTGCGTGGTCATGGCTTCACGATGGCAGGGCGGCACGATCGCGTCCAACGATGGTTGTTGCTCGTTGCCATCGATGATCGCGATACCGTGGGTGCGGTGGACACCAGACTGCTGCGGACGTTCGTGACGCTGGCCCGGGCCGGAAGCTTCACCGCCGCGGCCCGCGCACTCCATCTCGCCCAATCCACGGTCACCGTGCACATCCGCACCTTGGAAAGGGAGTTGGGAACCCCGCTCTTCGACCGGATGCCGTCGGGGACGGTCCCGACCCGGGCCGGGGCGCGGCTGCTGGAGGAGGCCGAGGAGGTGCTCGACGCGGTGGCCCGGCTCCGTGCGACGGCCGCAACCGCATCCGGGCAGGGGGACGCGGCGGGCGGCGCCGTCGAGGGCCAGGTCGCCGTCGGCGCCGGCGATTCGCTGTGCGCCTCACGGCTCCCCGGGGTGATCGCCTCGCTGCGGCGCACGCATCCCCGCCTGGATGTCGAACTGCACGCCGCGGACACGGCCACGGCGGTGGACGGGCTGCGCACCGGCCGGCTCGACATCGCAGTGTTGCTGGAGCCGGAGGTGGACGAGAGCGATCTGCTGGCCCGCCGGATCGCGGACGAGCCGCTGGCGTACGTGGCGGCACCCGGCCATCCACTCGCCCAACGGGCCGCCGGATGGGCGGAGTTGGCGGACGAATGCTTCTTCGTCCACGAGGAGGGCTGCTCGTACAGTGACCGGCTCGTCCGTACGCTGCGGGGCCTGCCCGGCGCCCGGCCCCGGATCACCCGGTTCGGCAGCATCGACGCGGCCCGATCGTGCGTCGCGGCCGGTCTCGGTCTGACGCTGCTGCCCCGGGTGACCGTCGAACGCCACCTCCACGAGGGCCGGTTGACGGTGGTGGACGGACCGGAGGCGCCGCCCGTTCCCGTGCAGCTCGTCCGGCACCGGAAGCGGTGGTTCGCGCCGGGCGCACAGATCGTGGCCGAGGAGCTGACCCGCGCCTTCACGGCGGCGTAGGCACTCCGCCGGGTCCGGGCCCCCGTTCGAGGTCCCGGACCCGCCCTCTCCCCGGCAGCTCAGGAGTCCCACGGGAGTTCGGTTTTGTCCTTCGTCCGCGTGGAGGCCCGGCGCGTCGTTTGGACAGCCCGCGGGCCTCCGACACCGTGAAGTCGTGCGCCCACTACTCCTTCGCCTCGCCGCAGCGGCGGCCGTCCTCCTCGCCACCAGCAGCTGCGTGTCCCTTCCGGCCGGCGGGCCCTTGCACGCTCCCGGTCACGGACCGGGTGGACGCACGGTCGCGCCGGCCCGGCCCTCGCCGCTGCTGCAGCCCACGCAGGGCGCGTCCCACGAACAGCTGGTGGACGTGGCGGCCATGAAGCGGAAGCCCAAGCGGAAGGCGAGACACCACACGACATCACATGCGGCATCGCCTACGAAACGGCGTCCGGCGTTATCCCCGGCGGATGCCGCTCCCCGGCACGACGCGCCCGCTCAGCGGCGGCAGCGGGCCGTGCGCCCGGGGGCGCCCCGCCCCGCCCGGGTCGCGGCGCCGCGGTCGCATACGGCCCCGGTCCGTACGACGCCCCGGCATCGGCACCCCGCCGCGGCCCCGAAGAGGCACCGGCCGGCGCCGCGGTCGAACGTCGATACCGGCTTCATGTGCCGGATGGCGTCCGGCCGCGTCCGGGCGGATCTGCTGCGGCTGTGCCGCCGGACGTACGGCCGTTGACGCCACGGATTCGCTTGCCGGAGTCGTCACGGCGCATGAGGATGGCGCCATGCCTGCCTTCGCCGCCTTCGACGGGACCGAACTCGCCTATCACGTGATGGGCGAGGGCGAACCGCTGCTCTGCCTGCCGGGAGGGCCGATGCGTGCGTCGGAAGGGGACGCCGGGAAGCGCGGCGGGATCTCTGGGTGAGCGACGGCGTCCTGCCGCTGCACAGCCGGCACCCCGCGGGCGCGCCCGCCAGAGAAGCTCCGGAGGGCGTGGTGCCGTGCGCTCGGAGTGCTGTGACGGGCGGGCCTCACTCCAGCCGGATGTCCGTCCCGGCCGACCGTTCGCGGGCCGCGGCGACGACGAGGGCCGCGGCTGCCGCGTCCTGCACCGCCACGCCGACGGACTTGTAGAGAGTGATCTGGTCACGTGCGGAGCGGCCCGGTTTGCTGCCCGCGAGGAGTTCGCCCAGTTCGGCGTGGACATGGGCTTCCGTGATGACGCCGTCGCGCAGCGGGAGCAGCAGGTCGTTGCTGCCGGCGGGGAAGGGCGCCAGCGCCGCCTGCCGTGACTCGACGCAGACCAGCGCCTCGGCCACCGTGGCGTCGTCGATCTCCCGGCCGTCCGGGTTGAAGCCCACCGAGGTCACGTGCACGCCCGGTGTCAGCCAGGAGCGGCGGATCACGGGGTCGACGGCGTGGGTGGTCGCGGCGGCGATCTCCGCGCCATCGAGCGCCTCGGCGTAGGAAGCCGTCGCCTCGGCGGGGATCTGGAGGTCGGCCGACAGGGCGTCGGCCAGGGCGGCCGCCTTGGCCCGGTCGCGGCCGGCCACGCGGATGTGCCGGATCGGGCGGACCCGGCACATCGCCTCGGCGTGCGAGCGGGCCTGCGCCCCGGTGCCCAGGACCGCCAGCACGGAGGCGTCCTCGCGGGCCAGCAGGCGCGCCGAGAGCGCCGAGCCGGCGGCGGTGCGGGCCGCGGTGATGGCCGTGCCGTCGAGCAGCGCCGCGGGTTCCCCGGCGTGCGGATCGAAGACGACGATCAGTGCCTGGTGGGTCGGCACGGGGGTGCCGCCGTTGTGCGGGAAGACGGAGACCAGCTTGCTCATGAGGACCCCGGCCGACGGGACGAAGCCCGGCATGGCGGCCAGGAAGCCGTCCCGTTCGGGAACCAGGGCGGCGACGCGGTCCGGTGAGGAAGCGCGCCCGGCGCTCAGGTCCGTCATGGCCGACGCCAGGGCGTCGATCAGCGCGTCCATGTCGAGCAGCGCCTCGACCTGCGCACGCCCCAGTACCAGCATCCGTCTCAACCTCCTGATCGCAGCGTTACGAGCGACGTTACGCCGGGGCGTGGCGGCGGGCGAAGCCGCCGCGTGTGGGCGTTCGGTGAACGATCAGCGGGTGGCGGTCAGAAGCGCCGCCAGGGTGGGGACGCCGACCGGTTTTCGTGGAGCATGGCGTGATCCTGGGGGTGCTTCGGCCGGCCGACAGGGGCCCGGATACGGGGCGCGGGTGGTCCGCCTGCGTACGACGCGTGGGGCGGGGTGGGAGTGCCGCGGCGGGCGGAGGGTAGGCGGTGTGACGGCCGCGGGCAATGGTGCGGCCGTCTCGCCGGACCGGAACGCGCCGGTTGCCGAGGGCGGGGCATTGCGCGCCCCGGATCGGGCACGCGAGGACAACAAGATGGCCGGGTACGGCAGTTGAGCAGGTGAGCAGGAAGCCCCGCCCTCGCAGCAAGGGACTCGACCGTGCCCGGCCGCGGACTTTCGGAGGTATCCATGGACTGGCGCCATGACGCGGTATGCCGCGCAGAGGACCCGGAGATCTTCTTCCCCGTCGGCAACACCGGCCCCGCGCTTTTGCAGATCGAGGAGGCCAAGGCCGTCTGCCGCCGCTGCCCGGTGATGGGGCAGTGCCTGCAGTGGGCGCTCGAATCCCGTCAGGACGCGGGTGTCTGGGGCGGGATGAGCGAGGACGAGCGGCGCGCCATGCGGCGCCGGGCCGCCAGGAACCGGGTGCGCAGCGCCTCCGCGTAGGGGCGCGGGGGCCGGTGGCCCCGGCTGGGGTGGCGGTTGCGGAGCGGAGCGGGACATGGCGTGGTGGGTCCCGGATGCGCCGCCCTCGCGCCGGTACGCTTTCGGCATCTCGGGCGGTGGCCGTGCGTGTGCGGCGACGGGCACGCGCTCTCCTGTGCCGGAAGGACGGTCGCCATGCCCACGGATGCCCACCCCGGACCGCTGCGTGTGCTGGTGCTCGGTGCCGCGCTGCGGGCGGCGTCGACCAACGCCCGGCTGGCCGCGCTGGTAGGGCGCATCATCACCGCGGCGGGCGCCGTGGTGGACCTCGCCGGGATGCGGGAGTTCGACATGCCGCTCTACGACGGCGACGCCGAGGCCGAACGGGGCCTGCCGGACGGTGCCCTGGCACTGCGCGACCGGCTGGAGCGGTGCGACGCCTTCGTGCTCGCCTCGCCCGAGTACAACGCGTCCGTGCCGGGAGTGGTGAAGAACGCGATCGACTGGGTCTCGCGGGTCAGGCCGCAGCCGTTCAAGACCAAGCACGCGCTGCTGGTCTCCGCCTCCCCTTCCCTGGTGGGCGGCAATCGGGGGCTGTGGGCGCTGCGGGTTCCGCTGGAGCATCTCGGTACCCGCGTCTACCCCGACATGTTCAGCCTCGCCGCGGCCCATCAGGGTTTCACCGAGGACGGGCAGCTGTCCGATCCCGCTTTGCAGCAGCGGCTGGAGGAGACCGTGACGGCCTTCCTCCGTCTCGTCGAGGCCGATGCGCGCTATGTCTGTCTGCAGCGCCGGTGGTACGAGTTCCCCGGTGACCGCACCGGGGCTCCGGTCACCCAGCGCGCCGAGGACTGAGCCGGACCGCCCGAGCGCGGCCGGAGGGCGCGCTCGGGCGGGGGAACGGCGCGGCCGGACGGCGTGCCGTACGTGCCGGGTCCGGCGGTCTCAGTGGTCCGCGGCCGCGTCGGAGTCCGCGGCGGCCGCCGCGCTCTCGGCGTCGTCCACCAGTTTGCGCAGGTCCGGCAGGTCGGTGGGCGCGGGCGCGGAGGACGACGGGGTCGCGCGGGGCGCGTCGCCCTCGGTGCGTACGCCGTTGCCGCATCCGGCGACGAGCGCGCCGCACACCAGGGTGATCGCCACGAGCACCGCGGCCTGGCCGGCCGGGGTCACGACGAGGCCGCGTTGTGGTGCTGGGTGCGGCACCAGGTGGCGACCTTGGCGAGGTCCTTCTGCCGCTGCTGGAGCGTGGGGACGAGGGACTTGCGGTAGGTGAGCTTGTGGTTGAGGAAGGTCGCGATCTCGGTGTGCCCGGCGGCCTTCGCCTTCTCCACCCGCTTCTCCAGGCGGGCGACGGAGCCGCGGACGCCGGCCTTGCCCTGGAGCCGCGCGAGTGCCTTGTGCAGACGCTTGTCGATCTTCGGGGCGCGCTTGCACAGGGCCTGCGCGCCGTCTCCCGTACGGGTCTTGGCGGAGGCCGACGGCGCCGGGGTGCTGTCGGCCACCGCGGTGCCCGCGACACCGAGCACGGCCGTCGCGACGGCCACCGACGAGAGAGCGATGTTCCGGGTACGCATGAAGTCCTCCTCAGGTGCGTGGCGGGCACGGTGCCCGTCCGCGAGGAGAAGTTAGGGACGTTCTTTGTGGAAACCTTGTGGCCGGTCCGCGGGGCCGGCCAGCCAGTCCCGGTGCGCGGGCAGCGCCGGCCGCACGGGACGGTGGGCGGGGGCGGCGGGGAAGACGGCCTCGAAGCGGGCGCCCCGGCCCCCGGGGCCGTCCAGCACCCGCAGCCGCGCCCGGTGCAGGGCGGCCTGCTGGGCGACCAGGGTGAGCCCGAGGCCGGACCCCGGGCTGTCCGGCCGGCGCTGGAAGCGCTGGAAGACCGCCTCCCGGCGCTGCGGCGGCACCCCCGGTCCGCGGTCCTCGACGCCGAGGACGACACACGGGGCACCGTCGTCCTCACCGGCCCGCAGGGAGAGCGTCACGGGGGCGCCGCCGTCGGCGGGCCGGCCGTGGACCAGTGCGTTGGTCAGGAGGTTGTCGAGCAGCGAGCGCAGTCCGGGCTGCCAGCCGTGGATCGTCAGCCCGGGACTGCTGTGGACCGTCACCTCGGCTTCGGGGTACCGCCGCCGGAGGTCCGCCGCGGCCTCGTCGGCGAGGTCCGCCATGTCGATGACGGCGAACGCGTCCGCCTCGACCAGGTCGCCCTGGGCCAGCGCTCTCAGCATCACCAACAGGCCGAGCAGACGGGCGTGTTCGTGCCGGAGGTCGGCGACCGTCTCCGCGCGGTCGGCGGCGTCGAGGTCCTGGAACGCCTCCAGGATGTCGAGGTTGGTCTGCATGCTCATCAGCGGGGTGCGCAGCTCGTGGGACGCGGCGGCGGAGAACGAGCGGGCCGAGGCCAGCGCCTCGGCGGTGCGGGCGGCCTGCTCGTCGTACCGGGTCAGGAAGGTCTGCAGCGTCCTGGCGAGGTCGTCGACCTCGGTGATCCGGGTCGGGGCGTGGTCCAGCCGGGCGGCGCTGGTGTGCGGGTCGAGCCGGCCGGCCGCCTGCTGCAGGCGGCGCAGCGGCCTGGCGGCGCGGGCGGCGAGCAGCCAGGCCGCGGCGCCGGCCAGCGGGGCGGCGAGCAGCGCGACCGTGATCACCCGGCGGCGCACCGCGGCGAGCTGGGCCTCGCGCGCGGTGTCCGGGGAGAACAGCCACAGCGTCCCGCGCGCCCCGGGGCCGCCGGCGACCGGCACGGCCAGCACCCGCCAGCTCTCGCCCCGTGACCGCACGGTGGACGGATGGCGGTTCACGGCGGGCAGGGGGACCGAGACGGCGGGCTGCGGGCCGTCCAGGACGGTGGTGTCGGGGCCGGACAGCCGGACGCCGACGTCCAGGGCGGCGGTGAACAGCTTCCGCTGGCGGGCCTGTTCGGCGCGGGGCCGGTCGTGCGAGCTGGCGCGCAGCAGGCCGCGCGCCACCACGGCCACGCTCTGGGCGCGGGCGGCGAGGCGCTGGTCCGCCTGGGTGCGCAGGTCCTTGCCGACCAGCTGCACCAGGAGCCAGCCGGACACCACGACCAGGACCGGCACCACCATGCCGACCACCAGCGCGATCCGGGTGGACAGCCTCATCGCGCCGCCCCGTCCTCGTCGTCGCGCAGGACGAAGCCGACGCCGCGCACCGTGTGCACGATCCGGCTCCGCCCGCCGGCCTCCAGCTTGCGGCGGAGATAGCTGACGAAGGTGTCCACGGCGTCGGTGCGCACCTCGAAGTCGTAGCCCCATACGCGTTCCAGCAGCTGGTCTCGGGTGAGTACCTGTCCGGCGTTGCGGGCGAGGACGTCCAGCAGGGCGAACTCGCGCCGGGTCAGCGCGATCTCCCGGTCGTCGAGCCGGGCGCGGTGTGCCGCGGTGTCCAGCGCCAGACCGCCGACGTGCACGGCATCGGTGGGGGCGGGCGGCCGGCGCCGCAGCAGGGCGTGCAGCCGCAGCACCAGCTCGTCCAGGGCGAAGGGTTTGACGAGGTAGTCGTCGCCGCCCGCTTGCAGTCCGGCGACCCGGTCGGTGACCTCGTCGAGCGCGGACAGCATCAGCACGGGCAGGTCGTTGCCGTCCTCCCGGAGCCTCCGGCACACGGCGATGCCGTCGAGGTCGGGCATCGAGATGTCGAGGACCATCACGTCCGGCGGCGTCTCGGCCATCCGCTCCAGCGCGGCCCGGCCGCCCTCGGCCAGCCCCACGGTGAAGCCGTTCAGCCGCAGCCCGCGCCCGAGCGAGCGCCGGATCGCCGCGTCGTCGTCCACCAGCAGGACCCGGCCGGTACTGCTTTGTCCGTACATGTTTCCCTCCCGTGGTGACCGCCGCCTGACGGAATCATCCGTCATGGGTTCCGGGGGTCGTCAGCCACGGCCCGGGAGGGACGGGAGGCGGGGCGGGCCGGTGCGGTGGGCCGCCGGGCGCCGGCGGGGCACGGCGCGGCGGTGGAGCGGGCTGCGGAGGCGGTCCGGCGGCCGGGCCCGCACTACAGCAGGTGCTCGATCCGGATCGGCAGTTCGCGGGCGCGGTAGCCGGTCGCGTGGAAGACGGCGTTGGCGATGGCCGCCGCGGCGCCTACCATGCCGACCTCGCCGAGGCCCTTGACGCCCAGTGGGTTCACGACCGGGTCCGCGACCTCCACGAACTCGATGTCGACGTCGGGGGCGTCGGCGTTGACCGGCACCAGGTACTCCCCCAGGCTCGCGTTGGCCCAGCGGCCGTCGCGCGGGTCGACCAGGGTCCCCTCCAGCAGGGCCTGACCGATTCCCCAGAGCATGCCGCCCATGGCCTGGCTGCGGGCGGTGGCGGCGTTGAGGATCCGGCCCGGGGCGAAGGCGCCGGTCATCCGGCGCACCCGGACCACTCCGAGGTCCGGGTCGACGGCGACCTCGGCGAACTGCGCACCGAAGGTGGCGAGCCCGTACGGCAGGTCCGGGGGCGGCGGGCGCCAGCTGCCGAGCGCGTCCATGTCCGTCATGAAGTGACGCTGCATCAGGTCGCAGTAGCTCTCGCCGGTGTCGGGCCGGTCCCGTAGCGCCATCCGCCCGTCGCGGACGACGACGGCGGCCGGGTCCGCCCGGTGCAGCGGGGAGCCGGGGTCGGCGACCGCCTGCTCGATCATCTGGTCGCGGAGGGTGGTGACCGCGGTGTGCACCGCGGCACTGATCATGCCGGCGCCGGCCGAGCCGACCGTCGCCGCGACGTTCGGCAGGTCGGTGTCGCCGTACTCGAACCGGACGTTCTCCACGGCGACGCCCAGGCCGTCGGCGGCGACCTGGGTCATGGCGGTGGCCGCTCCGGTGCCGAACTCCTGGGTGCCGGACTGCACCACGGCGGTGCCGTCTGCGTAGAGGCGGGCCCGGGCGCGCTGCGGCTGCATGGGGAAGAACACCGGGTATCCGGCGGTGGCCATGCCGGTGCCGATGAGCCAGTTGCCGTCCCGGCGGGAGCGGGGTTCGGGGTTGCGGGACTGCCAGCCGAAGCGGGCCGCGCCGCGGCGGTAGCACTCCTCCGCGCCGTCGCTCGACCACGGGTGGCCGGTGGCCGGGTCGTACTGGGCGTGGTTGCGCAGCCGCAGCTGTACGGGGTCGACGCCGATGCGGTGGGCCAGCTCGTCCATCAGGCATTCCAGGGCGAACATGCCGGTGGTCTCACCGGGCCCGCGGGTGAAGGTCGGGGTCATGGTGTTGCCGCGGATCAGCCGGTAGACGCCCTCGTAGTGGGGGCAGGCGTAGGCCTGCGAGGCGATGCTGAGCGAGGGTTCGGCCCAGTCGTCGAAGGGCGAGGTCAGCGAGAGCTTGTGGTGGCGCAGGGCGGTGAGCCGGCCGTCGTCCGTGGCGCCTATTTCGAGGCGCTGCTCCTGCTCCTCGCGGTGGCCGCAGGAGGTGAACATCTGCTCGCGGGTGAGGGCCAGCTTGACGGGGCGCCGGACGTGGCGTGCGGCCATGGCGGCCAGGGTGACATGCGGCCAGATCATGGCCTTGCAGCCGAACCCCCCGCCGACGAACGACGCATGGACCCGGATCTTCGACGCGGGGATGCCCAGCAGCGCCGCCACGGTGTTCTGGCTCGCCACGATGCCCTGGGTGGCGTCGTAGAGGGTGAGCCGGTCACCGTCCCAGACCGCCGTGGTGGCCGACGGTTCGATGGGGTTGTGGTGGTTCGCCGCGAAATGGTAGGTGGCGTCGAGCCGTTGGGTCGCGGCCTGGAAGCCGGCCTCCACGTCGCCGCGCACCGTGCGCGCGGGGAGGAACCCCGCGAAGATCGCCTCGGGTTCGTAGGCCTGGTCGCGGCCCTCGTCGAGGGTGGTGACGGACGGGCTTCGGGCGTAGTCGACGTGGACCTGACGGGCCGCGAACTGGGCGCGTTCGACGGAGTCGGCGATCACCAGGGCGACGGGCTGCCCGAAGTAGTGCACGGCGTCGTCCTGCATCGGGAAGAAGCTCTCCCCGGGGGCGGCGTGCCCGGCCAGCGACGGCAGCAGGTGCGGCGGGCCGGCGATCTTCGGGAGGTTCCGGTGGGTGAGCACGGCGAGCACGCCGTCCGCGTTCTCCGCGGCGCTGGTGTCGATGCGGGTGATCCGCCCGCAGGCCGTGCGGGCGCCGACGAGCGCGGCGTACACGGTGCCGGGCAGGGTGTGCTCCGCCGCGTAGCGGGCGCTGCCGGTGACCTTGGCGGGGCCGTCGACGCGGGTGAGGGGCCGGCCGACGGCGGTGAGGGTGGCGCCCGTGGTCATGCGGTTCCGCCTCCTTGGGCGGCAGCGGTGAGCAGGGCACGGACGAGGGTCCGCCGGGCGAGTTCCGCCTTGAAGGCGTTCATCGGGCGGGTGACGGCGGGGGCCAGCTCCACGCCGGCGGCCCGGGCGAACACGTCCGCGTCGGCCCGCTGCCCCACGAGGGCCTCCTCGGCCCGGCGGGCGCGCCACGGCTTCGTCGCCACGCCGCCGAGGGCGAGCCGGACCTCGCGGATCACCCCGTCCTCCAGCGCCAGCGCCGCCGCTGCCGAGGCGAGGGCGAACTCGTAGGACTCGCGGTCACGCACCTTCAGGTAGCACGACCCGCGCGCCACGGGGGCCGGCGGCACCTCGATCGCGGTGATCAGCTCACCGGGGGTGAGGGGGTGTTCCCGCTCGGGTGTCTCGCCCGGGAGCAGGAAGAAGTCGTCGACGGGGATGCCGCGGGAGCCGTGGGTGCCCTCCACGTGCACGACGGCGTCCAGGGCGACGAGCGCGACCGCCGCGTCCGAGGGGTGGGTGGCGATGCAGTGCTCGCTCGTGCCGAGGATCGCATGGCCGCGGTGGACGCCTTCCAGGGCGGAACAGCCGCTGCCGGGAACGCGTTTGTTGCAGGCGGACTCGGTGTCGCGGTAGTAGGCGCACCGAGTCCGCTGCATCAGGTTTCCGCCCATGGAGGCCATGTTCCGCAGTTGGGCGGAGGCCCCGAGAAGCAGCGCCTGGGAGAGCATCGGGAAGCGCTCCACGACCGCCCGCGCCTGTGCCACTTCGCTCATCCGGGCCAGCGCGCCGATGACCAGTCCCCCGTCGGACCGGTTCTCGATCCCGGCCAGCGGCAGCCGGTTGATGTCGACCAGGCGGTGGGGCCGCAGCACGTCCAGCCGGAGCAGGTCGACCTCCGTGGTGCCGCCCGCCAGGTAGGAACTTCCGGGGTCACCGGTCACCGCCGCGACCGCGTCGCCGACGTCGGTCGCCCGGGTGTAGCTGATGGCACGCACGTCACTGTCCTGTCTTCCGGTCGCGCACCTCGCGCATGGCGGAGCGGATGTGGGGATAGGCCGCGCACCGGCAGATGTTGCCGCTCATCCACTCGGCGATCTCGCTGTCGGACCCGGCGTGCCCCTCGGCCAGCACGGCGACGGCCGACATGATCTGGCCGGGGGTGCAGTACCCGCACTGGAAGGCGTCGTGCTCCAGGAACGCGCGCTGCATCGGGTGCAGCGCGTCGCCCTCGGCGAGACCTTCGATGGTGGTCACCTCACGGCCTTCGCAGGTGACGGCCAGGGTCAGACAGGCCAGCACCCTGCGCCCGTCGACCCAGACCGTGCACGCCCCGCAGGTTCCCTGGTCACAGCCCTTCTTGGCACCGGTGAGAGCCAGGTGCTCACGCAGGGCGTCCAGCAGGCTCACCCGGGGTTCCAGATCCAGAACGTGCGAAACGCCGTTGACGCCGAGGTCCATCTCCACGCTGCCGGGCCCGCGCGTCTCCCTGACCGCGGATTCCGCCACGGACATGGGCACGCCTTTGTCTGCCACGACACTCACCTCGGAGTCGATGCCGTACGTCGAGCCTCCGCCGCCTCGTACGGGCTCGCAACCGGACCAGGAGGGCACGGGGCCGGAGCCCACCGGACCAGGAGGGCACGGGACCAGGCCCGTGGTGCACCCGGAGCCCGGGGGCCGTGCCCCTTACGGGATAATGCGGGGCATGCGGATCTCAGCCAGAGCGGACTATGCCGTGCGGGCGGCGCTGCAACTCGCCGCCGCCCGGGAGGCGGGGCCGCTCAAGGCGGAGGCGATCGCCACCGCACAGGACATTCCGCACAAGTTCCTCGAAGGCATCCTGAACGACATGCGCCGGGGCGGGCTCGTCCACAGCCGGCGCGGCGGCAACGGCGGCTACCGGCTGGCCAAGCCCGCGGAGGAGATCAGCATCGCGGATGTCATCCGCGTCGTGGACGGCCCGCTGGTCTCGGTACGCGGCGTCCGCCCGCCGGAGTTGTCGTACACCGGGCCCGCCGAGTCCCTGCTGCCGCTGTGGATCGCCCTGCGGGCCAATGTCCGGCAGATCCTCGACGGCGTCTCGCTGGCCGATGTCGCCTCGGCCGAACTGCCGGACCCGGTATCCGCCCTGACCGAGGACCCCGCCTCCTGGGCCAACCCCTAGGGATGTCCTGCGGGTCCGCTGCGAGGCGGGCCGCGTTCGCCGGTTTCCGGAGAGCGCCCGTTCCGGGCAGCGCCGGACCCGGCACGCCCACACGCGTCCGGATGCCAAGACCGGCCTGTCCACGCCTTGAACGCCCCTTGATCCGCCCGCAGTCCGGACGCATCCTCTTCCCTATCAATCCAGTGGGAAAACTAGGGAACCCGGAGGGGGGAGAAGTGGGCGTACGGACTCCGGTGGGGTGCGTTCCTCCGGGCGGCGGCCCGCTTCTCCCGTGCGCGCCGGAGACACCCGACAGGACGGTGAACGGCACGATGCCGAAGAAATCCGCAGCACGGACCGCCCGCCCGGAGCCCAACCACCTTGCCGACGAGGGAATCCGGCACCGTGTCACCCGGGAGGTCGCGGAGGACCTGGCCGCCGACGCCCTCAGCCGCGACCGCGCGGGCAAGCCGCCGTTCGACGAGGTCGCCCGGCTGCGGGAGGCGGGACTGCCCGCGCTGCTGGCGCCGCCCGGACCGGCCGGGCGGGGCACCGACTGGCGCACCGCCTGCGCGGTCCTCCGGGAGATCGCCGCGGCGGACAGCTCCGTCGGCGAACTGCTGGGCCGGCACTACGCGTTGTCGTGGAGCGCGCGGTTCTTCGGCACGCCGGAGAGGGCCGAGGCGCTCGAACTCCGGGCGGCGGCCGGGCAGTGGATCTGGGGCGGGAGCACCGACATCCCGGACCCCGAACCGACGGCGGGCCCCGATCTGACGCTGACGCCGGCCGGCGGCGGATATGTCCTCCACGGGTGCAAGACGCTCGCCGCGGGCGTCCAGGTCGCCGACCGGCTGGTGCTCGGCGCGGTCTGCGCCGACAGCGGTGAGCCCATGGTCGTCTGCGTCGACCCGTCGCTCCCGGGGGTGGCGGCCGACGCCGAGCACGACCGCCTCGGCCAGCGGCTCACGGGTGCCGGCAGCGTCAGCTTCGACGGCGTCGCCCTGCCCGCCGACCAGGTTCTCGGCACCGTCCCCCAGGACGAGCACGCCGTCTCCCCCTTCGCCACGCTCGCCCCGCTGGCGCTCCGGCTCGCCCTCGTCCACGTCGGCCTGGGGACCGCCGAAGGGGCGCTGGCCGAGGCACGGGACCTCAACCGGGCGGCACCGCGCGGCCGGGCGGCCGCGGGCCGGGACGACGGCGGGTACCCGGACGGGCCGGGTACGGATCCCTACCTCCTGCTCGCGTACGGGGAGCTGGTGACGGCGGCGCACACCGCCGCGGCAGTGGTCGAGTCGGCGACCGAGGCGCTGGCCCGGGGCCTTCTCGCGGGCCAGGCGCTCGGGGTGGACGAGCGCGCCGACATCGCGGTCCTCGTCGCCGCGGCCGAGGCCGTCACCGGCCGGACGGCGATGGACGTCACCACTCGCGTCCTGGAGCTCACCCAGGGCACGGACTCCCCGGCGGACGCCCTGGGATTCGACAGGTTCTGGCGCAATGCCCGCGTCCTGACGGCGCAGGTCTCCCCCACCCACAGCCTCCGCGACATCGGCGACCACTACCTGAACGGCACCCACCCCGCCTTGACCCTGCGGGCCTGACGCCCTGCCGCCCCGCCGGGCGGAGCCCGTGGTTGCGTGCCGGGCCGCGGGAGGCGCCGCCGTGGCGGGGAGGGAATTCGCCGGGGGCGTCGGCGCAGCTTCGGACGGTTCCGCGCCGGGGGCTGCTACACCTCGGGGGGGCTCCCGGAGCGGGGCGGCCCGGTCGGTCCTGGGAGGTGGCGCCGTGTCCGTATTGCGCAACGATTCCCTGCCGCCTCCCAGACGGGGGGAGCCCCTGCAGCGGCTGCTGTTCGGCGGGGTGTACGGCTCGGTGCTCGCCAGCGCCCTGGCGGCCGCGCTGGGCCATGAGGGCACCCCGGCGGATCCCGGCTACGACGCGTTGTGGGTGGCGTTGTCGGCGGTGGCCTCGGCCGCCGCGCACGGCTACGCCCACTCCATCGCGCACCGGACGGACGAGGACGCCCAGGTCACCGCCAGCGCGGTGCGTTCCATGCTGACCGAATGGCCGCTGGTGGCCGCGATGGTGCCGACGATCGCGGTGCTGCTCGGCGCCCAGGCGAAGTGGTGGGGCGAGGCGAGCGCGATCGACGTCGCCCTGGGCTTCAACATGGTGGCGCTGTTCGGCTGGGGGGTGTGGGCGGCCCGGGTGGCGGGCCGGGGCTGGCCGGGCTCCTTCCGGGTCGGCGGGGTGGATGTACTGATCGGGTTGTTCATCGTGGTGGCGAACGTCCTGAGCAAGTAAGGGGTCCGCGGCGGGTCCGGGCGCGCCGTACGAGGAACGCAGGCGCGCCGGGACCGCGGACGAGAGGGAGCGGCGCGGCCTCGGCGTCGCGGCACCGTGGTCCCGCGGCCGGCCGCCGCCCCGGGGTCAGGTGACGGATTCCACCGCCAGCCAGGTGGCGATGGCCCGGGCGATGGGCTGGTCCGTCTCCAACTGGACGAAGCCGAACTGGCCGCCCTGGTTGCATTCGAGGAACCACCAGGCCCCATCGGGGTCCTCGGCGAAGTCGAAGGCCCCGTAGGCGAGTCCCGCGGTGGTCATATAGCGGCTCACCGCCTGTTCGACGGAGTCCGGTACCTCGGCGGGCTCCCAGGTGCCGTGCTGGGTGAAACGGCTGTCCACCTCTTCCGGGTCGGCCTTCTTGCGGGCGGCGAAGAGCTGTTCGCCGACGCAGGTCAGCCGGATGTCGGCCTCCTTGTGGACATGCCGCTGGAGCAGGGTGGGGCCGGCCGCGACCCCGCTGAAGTCCGCGTCCGGGCTGATGCGCGTGGTGGGCAGCACCAGTGGCGGGTCGCCGGGGTGCTTCCCGCTGACCGACTTCACCACCAGGTCCTGGTGGGCGGCGGCGAACTGCCGGGCGACGGCCGGAAACGTCGTGATCAGTGTGGGGGGTACGAGGAATCCGCTGCGGTGGGCGAGGCGCAGTTGCCACGGCTTGTTGCGTGCCTGCACCGACGCCACCGGGTGGTTCATCCAGCGTGCCGGAGTGCAGGAGAGCATGCCGTACAGCGCCTGCTCGGACTCCGCCGTGATCCAGGCGGACTGTTCCGGGGCGCGTGCTCCCGGGGTGCCGGGGCGGCGTACCCATACCGAGCGCAGGCTGCCGAGGCTCACCATGCGTTCGCCCGCTTTGAGATAGCCGTCGAAGTCGTCGCCGGCGTACTCCGCCGACAGCGCGACCTTCCCCGGCAGGTCGGCGGGGTCGAGGCGGACGAGCGGAACCCCGAGGTCCTGCAGCGTCGACACCACGATGTCCGCCGTCAAGTCTTCCTCGCACGTGAGGACCAGGACGGTCATGTGGCGCTCAGTCGTCGAAGTGGGTCTTGGAACCGGCGGTGGAGGCAGTGGTGCCGGTCGCCAGCAGCACCGCCCGGCTGCAGGTGGCCGGGCGCCCGTCCGGGAGGACGTTGAGTTGCCGTGTGGCGTCATAGCTGTAGGGGGTGGTGGCCGGTGTTTTCACCGCCGGACGGGCGTAGCTCAACGCAAACGGTCGCATACCTTCTCCTTCGAAGCCCGGTTTCTGAGCCCTTGGCACGGGGCACACTTCAAGGCCCCGTTTGATGACTCTGCACGGAAGACGCGACAATCTGGTCAGTAAGTTGCCTCTTTTGCTCGTTTCCGGCGATCCTCTTGACTGAATAGCGACGATCGCGTACTCGCCGGCCGTGCCAAGTACCGCCGTCGAGGCATGTCCTGACGGCCCGTTCGGGCAGGAGCGCATGCGGAAATCCCCCGCCCGGAAGAAGACTTCCCCGAGCGGGACTTGGGCACGCGGAAGGGCCCCGCGCGGCGGCCCGGCGGCGAAGCGCGCGCGGAGCGCACACGACCGGCTGCGCCCCGCCCGGTGAGCGACTGACGGGACGCGTGCGGAAACGAGCGCCGTACGAGGCTGCCGGTACGTGTCGCGTCCGTGTCGCGCGGGCGGCTAGCCGGGGATCTTCCCGTCGGCCGGGAGCCGCAACGGCGCGCCGTCCAGGATGGCGGCGACCAGTTCCACGGTCAGCCGGTGCCACTGGCGGGCGCCACGGAGCATGGTGTGGCCGCCGCGCGGCATGGTGACCGCGTGGGCCCGCGCCCCCGAGTCCCGGGCGCGGTCGGCGAAGAGCCGGGAGCCCTCGGCGTCGGTGATCCGGTCGCGCGCGTCGTGCAGCAGCACGACGGTCCGGTCCCGCAGATGGGCGACCGGTTCATCGGACGGGCACCAGGGGGCGAGCGCGACGATGCCGCGCACCGTCGGGTGCCCGCCGGTGCGCAGGGCGGCCCTGCCGCCCATGGAGTGGCCGACGAGCACGACCGGCACGCCGGCGGCGAGGGCGGCCAGCTCGTCGAGCGCCCGCCGGGCGTCCCGGGCGGCGTCCGCCTGCGGCCCGTTCCACCCGCGGCAGCGGTACCGGACGGAGGCGAGCAGCAACTCCCGCCCGCGCGGCGGCCGGGACAGCGCGGAGCCGAAGGGCCGCATCCGCAGCGCGGGGAGGTTGAGCCGCGGGGGCGGGGTGCGGCCGTCGGCCCGGCCGCCGTGCAGCAGCAGGACCGCCGCCCGGGGCGCGTCCGATGCCCGGTGGACGACCAGCGGACGGTGCGCTTCCCGGTCTCCGTCGCCGCCGGGGTCCGTGGGCTGTGCCGGGCCTGTCGTCATGGGCGGGGGTCCTCCGGGTGGGGCGGTCGGCGCGGCGGCCGGGGGAAGAAGCCGCTGGTGCGGGCGGTGTAGGCGGCGTATCCGGGGCGGTCCGCCAGGTGGTTCTCCAGCAGTCGCTTGCCGCTGCCGAAGACGAGCAGGTACGACATCACCAGCGGCGAGACCACGGCGAGCGCGGCGGCCTGCACGGTGCCGCAGGCCAGCAGGAACAGACCCCACCATACGAGGAAGTCACCGAAGTAGTTGGGGTGCCGGGTCCAGCCCCACAGGCCGCGGTCCATGATGCGGCCCCGGTTGGCGGGGTTGGCCCGGAACCGGCCGAGCTGGAAATCGCCGACGCTCTCGAAGACGAGGCCGGTCGCCCACACCACCGCGCCGGCCACCGCACTCGCCCCCAACGGCACCGGGACGTACTGGGCCACCTGGACCGGCAGCGAGATCAGCCACACCAGCCCGCCCTGCAACAGGTACACCGTGCGCAGGGCGTAGGCGTCGCGGCTGCCGGGGGCCTTGGCCAGCAGCCGCTCGTAGCGCGGATCCTCGCCGTGCCCGCGGCCGCGCCGGGCGATGTGGACGGACAGCCGCAGCCCCCACACCGCCGTGGCGGCCGTGACCAGGATCCGCCGGCCGTCGTCGCCGTGCCCCGCGGACAGGACGCAGGTCGCCACGGCCACCGCCGTGAACGCCGCTCCCCAGGCGATGTCCACCAGCCGGTGCAGCCCCTTGGTCCGGGCGACGGCGAACGTGGTGAGCATGACGGCGAACGCGGCACCGGCCGCCACGGCGAGATTGACGGCGAAGGCCGCCCAGGGCAGCCCCGTCATGTCCGGATGTCCTCCGCGTACCAGTCGTACGGCGTGCCGGGCAGGCCGGCGGCCCCGTCCGGTGCGGTGCGTACGGCGAGGATCTGGTCGACGCCCATGCGGTGCTCGGTGAACGCCAGGCCGGCACCGGCCATGTAGAGCCGCCACACCCGGGCGGTCGGCTCCCCGGCCAGGGCCACGAACTCCGGCCAGCGGGTCTCCAGCGTGTGGTGCCAGGCGGCGATGGTCCGTGCGTAGTGTTCGCGCAGCGACTCCACGGAACGCACCTCCAGTCCGCCGGCCTCCAGCATGCCCACCGTCTCGCCCAGCGGGCGCATGTGCATGTCGGGGGCGATGTAGGTCTCGATGAACGCACCGCCTCCGGGCGCGGTCGCGCCACGGGACATCTGCTGGACCAGCACCCGTCCCCCGGGGCGCACCAGGGCGTGCAGCCGGGCGGCGAAGGCCGGGTACTCGGCCTCGCCCACGTGCTCGCCCATCTCGATCGCGCTCACCGCGTCGTGGCCGTCCGCCGTGAGGTGGCGGTAGTGCCGGAGCTCGACGTCGATCCGCTCGGTCAGCCCCAGTTCACGCACACGGGCGGTCACGAACGCGTGCTGCTCCCGCGAGAGGGTGACCGCGGTGACCTGTGCGTGGTGCTCCCGGGCGGCGTACAGCGCGAGGCTGCCCCAGCCGCAGCCGATGTCCAGCAGGCGGGCACCGGGGCGGAGTCCGAGCTTGCGGCAGACCAGCTCCAGTTTGTCCCGCTGGGCGTCGGCCGGCCCGTAGGACGGGTCGGCGGGGCGTTTCCAGTAGCCGCAGGAGTAGGCCATGGTCTCGTCGAGCAGCAGCGCGTACCAGTCGTTGGACAGGTCGTAGTGGTGGCTGATCGCGGCCCGGTCGCGGGCGGTGCTGTGCAGGGCGCCGCGCAGCCGGGCCCGCGGGGCCCCGGGGGCGGGCGGCCGCGGGCCCAGCGCGCCGAGCAGCAGGGCAGCGCGGGCCATCCGGGCCAGTTGCCGGGGGCCGGGGGCGGCGGGAGCCGGGCCGTGGGCGCGAACCGAGCGCCACACCCGGCTCAGGCCGTCGACGAGGTCGCCCTCGACGTCCAGATCGCCGGCGATGTACGCCTGCGCCAGGCCGAGTTCGCCGGGCTGCCACAGCAGCCGGCGCAGCGCCCGGCGGGAGCGCAGCACCATCACCGGCGCGTCCTGGGGCCCGGCTTCGCTGCCGTCCCAGGCGCGCAGCCGTACCGGCAGGTCGCCCGCGAAACGGCCGGCGAGCAGTGCGGCGAGACGGGGCGCGGCGCGCGTCATCGCGGGCCTCCGTCCTGCGCCGTGGCGGCGTCGGTCAGGAGCAGTTGGCGGACGTCCAGGTAGCCGGCGCGGAAGCCGGCCTCGCTGTAGGCGAGATAGAACTCCCACATCCGGCGGAACACCGCGTCGAAGCCCAACGCGCCGACCGCGGCGTGCTGTGCGATGAAGCGTTCGCGCCACAGCCGCAGGGTCTCGGCGTAGTGGCCGCCGAACCCGTCGTTCTCCGCTACGCGCAGGCCGGCGCCCGCGGCGCACTCCTCGACGGCCCGGACGGAGGGGATGAGTCCGCCGGGGAAGATGTACTTGTGGATCCAGGTGTAGGTGGTGCGGGTGGCGCGCATCCGGTCGTGCGGCATGGTGATCGCCTGGAGCGCGATCCGGCCGCCGGGCGCCACCAGGCGCCGGAGGGTCTCGAAGTAGACGGGCCAGTAGTCCTCGCCGACGGCCTCGATCATCTCCACGCTCACCACCGCGTCGTGGACCCCGGTCACCTCCCGGTAGTCGCACAGCTCGACCGAGACCCGGTCGGCGTGACCGGCCTCGGCGACCCGCGCCATGGCGAGCGCGCGCTGCTCCCGCGACAGGGTCACGGAGACCACCCGGGCGCCGCGGGCGGCGGCGCGCAGGGCGAGTTCGCCCCAGCCGGTGCCGATCTCCAGCAGGCGGGTGCCCTCGCCGACGCCGGCCAGGTCCAGCAGCCGGTCGATCTTGCGGTGCTGGGCGTCGGCCAGCTCGCTCCATGCGGCGGGGCGCTTGCGGAAGAGGGCCGAGGAGTAGGTCAGGGTCGGGTCGAGGAAGAGCGCGAACAGGTCGTTGGACAGGTCGTAGTGCCGGTGGATGTTGTCCCGTGCGCCGTCCGGTGTGTTGCGTTGTCCGTGCGGCCTGCGGTGCGCCCAGGCGCCACGCAGCCGTTGCAGGGGGCGGGGTACCAGCGCGGTGAGGTGGGAGGCGAGGACGGTCAGCGCGGCGACGAGTTCGTCGGTGTCCCACTCCCCCGCCATGTAGGACTCGCCGAAGCCGATCAGCCCGTCGGTGCCGATCCGGCGGAAGAAGGCGTCCGGGTCGTGCACCCGCAGCAGGGGCCCTTCGGTGCCCGTGACGGGGGCGTCGCCGAGCGCGACCCGCAGCGGGAGGGCGGCGAGCGCCCGGCGGACGAGCAGCCGGGTCAGGGCGGTACGGGCGGCCGAGGCGCGCGGGGCGCGCGCCACGTCCGGCCAGGCGGCCGCGTCCACCCGCGTCGGGGCCGGGGCGGGGGCGGTTCCGGTGCGGTACGGGGCGGAGGTCTTCACTGCGTGCCTTCCTGGATACGGTGGCGGGGGCGGGGCTGGACGCGCAGTCCGCGCAGGAACAGGGCGATGCCGTGGCGGCGGATCCCGGCCGAGACCGCGGCCGTCGACCAGGGGTGGCGCAGCACGGTGGCCAGCAGGTGCCGCGGGGTCGCGGGCCGCCGGGTGCCGCGCACGGTCGCGGTGAACGGCCTGGCGTCGCCGCGCCGCAGTTGTACGGTCAGATCGAGCCGGGCGGCCGGTTCGGGCAGGCGCATCCGGTAGGCGCCGTCGACGGGGAAGAACGGCGAGACGTAGAAGTCCTTGGCGGTCTCCGCCCGGCCCTGTGCGTCGGTGTGCAGCAGATAACAGTGGCGCTCGCCGTAGGTGTTGTGCACCTCGGCCACCACGCAGAGCGGCGCGCCGCCCGGGTCGTGGCACCAGTACAGGGTCAGCGGGTTGAAGACATGGCCCAGGACCCTGGCGTGCGCGAGCATCAGCACCCGCCCGCCCTCCAGCCGCACCCCACGGCTCGTCAGGAACCGTTCCAGCCCGGCCCGGATGGTCGGTGCGGTGCCGTCGAAGTGGTCCCGGGCGTCGAACCGGGCCAACGGGCGCAGGACGGCGGGGAGTTGCGGCAGGCGGTCGAGGTCGACCAGCCACATGTACGTGCGGTGGCGCAGGGAGTGCCGCACCGGGGCCGTGCGGGTGTGGGAGACGAGGCAGGTGTAGAGGGCGGGGGTGCGGACATCGGTGGCGGGGGCGGCGGCCGGGGTGGCCGCGGGGGGTGTCACCAGCGCACCCCCAGGTCCGCGGCGGCCTGGACGCCGGAGCGGCAGCCGTCCTCGTGGAATCCCCAGCCGTGGTAGGCGCCGGCGAAGGCGGTGACCGCGGTGTTCAGGTGCGGCAGGCTCTGCTGGGCGGCGACCGCCTCCGGTGTGTAGAGGGGGTGTTCGTAGACCATGCGGGCCAGGACCCGGTCGGGGGCGACCCGGTCGGTGGCGTTGAGGGTGACGAGGTGGTCCTCCGGGGTGTCCAGCCGCTGCAGCCGGTTCATGTCGTAGGTGACCTGCACCTTGTCGGCGGGGGTGGTGCAGGAGGCCATCAGGTAGTTCCACGAGGCCCGGGCCCCGCGGGCGCGCGGCAGCAGCGAGGTGTCGCCGTGCAGCAGGGTGGTGTTGCGCGAGTAGGAGAAGGCGCCCAGGACCCGCCGTTCGTCGTCGGTGGGGTCGGCGAGCATCCGCAGGGCCTGGTCGGGGTGGACGGCGACCACCACCGCGTCGTAAGTCTGCTCCGTACCGTCCTCGGTGACGATGCCGGCCCGGCCGCCGCCGCGGCGCACCGCGCGCACCGGGGTGCCGGTGCGGACCGCCGTGAGCTGCTTGGCCACCCGCCCGACGTACTCGATCGAGCCGCCGGTCACGGTCTTCCACTGCGGCGAGCCGCTGACGGAGAGCAGGCCGTGGTGCTCCAGGAAGCGGAAGAGGTAGACGGCCGGATACTCCATGGCCGTCGTGGGGGCGCAGGACCACACCGCGGACACCAGCGGGGTGACGAAGTGGGTGACGAAGTACCGCGAGAAGCCGCACTCGCCCAGGAACGCTCCGAGGGTCAGCCGGTCCCCGCGCTCCGCGGCGAGCGCGGTGCGCGCCGCCCGGTGGAAGGCCCGGACCTCGGTCAGCATCCGCAGGTAGCGCCCGCGCAGGGCGCTGCGCGGCTGGGCGAACAGCCCCGCGGGACCGCGGGCGCCGGCGTACTCCAGGCCGCAGCCCTCGCACCGTACGGACATGCTCATCTCGGAGTCCTGGGTGGTCACCCCGAGTTCGCCGAAGAGCCGGAGCAGCAGCGGGTAGGTGCGTTCGTTGTGGACGATGAAGCCGCTGTCGACGCGTACCACCCGGCCGTCCGCCGAGGTCGTTTCGTGGGTGTGGGCGTGGCCGCCGAGGCGGTCGTCGGCCTCGTACAGCGACACCTCGCAGCCGCCTCGCTGCAGCACATACGCGGCGGTCAGTCCCGAAACCCCGCCGCCCACCACAGCTATCCGTCGACGCTCCACAGCAGGTGCCTCCTCCTCGTGTCGGGGCGGGCCGCTTCAGGGGTGCGGGGGCCCGCTCACGGAGGATTCGGCGCCGGGGGCGGCGCGGATTGGTCCTGATGCGGCCGGACCGTCGCCGAGGCCGACGTGCGGGGTGGAAGCCGGCGGTGCGGGACGGGGCGCGCCGCCGGAACCGGCGGCCGGCCCTGGGAGGTTCAGGGCAGGCCGCCGGTGTCGTCCGTCGTGTCCCGAGGGCACCTGCCCGTCGCGGGGTCAGGTGCCGACGCCCGGGGTCACACCCGCAGCAGGCCCAGCGGCGGGCTGGTGGGAGTGCGGGAGCCGCCCGGCGGTTCGGCCGTGACGCCGACGCCGTCCGCGCCCTGCGGTCCGCCGGTCAGCAGCATCGTGCCGGAGGAGCGGCCGGGCTCGACGAGTCCGGCGGGCACCATGCTGCCGTCGCGGCTGTACCAGAGTTCGTACACCCGCTGCTCCGGCAGGGCCGGCAGCCCGCGGTACAGGAAGGCGGCCCGTCCCATCCGCTTGGAGGCCACCACCGTCCCGCTGCCCCCGCCCTTGAGGGCGGTGGTGTGGAAGGTGGCGTCCGGCGCGGCCATCAGGGCGCTGACCACGGCCGCCTGCTGCTCGGCGCGGACGGAACGTTCCCGCTGTGCGTCGGCGTCCTGCCGGGCCTTGACGGCCAGTCCGCCGGCGACCGCGGCGACGACGAGACAGGCGGCGGCCGCGAGGTAGGGCAGGCGGCGGCGCGTCCGCCGGCGCATGGGGAGCACGGTCGCCTCGCGCGGTATCGGCGGCAGCTGCCGGACCTCGGGCAGGGCCGCCATCACCCGGGTCCTGAGGTCCGCCGGGGGCACCTCGGCGACCGCCAGCGCGAGCCGGGCCGCGGTCTCCTGCAGTTCCCGTACCTCCCGGGTGCAGGCGTCGCACTGGGCGAGGTGGCGGCCGAACTCCGCGGCCTCCTGCTCGGACAGCGCGCCCAGGGCGTAGGCACCGGTGAGCGTGTGCAGATCGACGGTGTTCACGCCGACACCCCCAGGCAGTCGCGCAGCCGGATCAGACCGTCGCGCAGCCGTGTCTTGACCGTGCCCAGCGCCGTGCCCAGCAGGTCGGCGGTCTCCCGGTAGGTGTACCCGCGGTAGTAGGCGAGCGTCACCGACTCCCGCTGCAGTTCGGTGAGCTGTCCCAGGCAGCGGCGCACCTGCTCGCGCTCCAGACGCCGTTCGACCTGTTCGCTGACCTCGTCGAAGGCCGCGGTGTAGGCGTGCACTCCGGCCCGGTGGTCGCGATCGGCCGCCGCCTGGGCCGAGCGCACCCGGTCCACCGCCCGCCGGTGGGCCAGGGTCATGATCCAGGCCATGGCGCTGCCCTGCCGCGCGTCGTACCGGGCCGCCGACCGCCACACGTCGATCAGCACCTCCTGTGCCACCTCCTCGGACTGGGCCGGATCCCGCACCACCCGGCGCACCAGGCCCAGGACCGACCCGGCCACCGCGGTGTAGAGACTCTCGAACGCTTGCTGGTCACCGCGCGAGACGCGGTCGAGCAGGGTTTCCAGGGCACCGGAATGCGGCGCTGAGGATCGGTCGCCGCGGGCTGCGACGGGCATGGACACCTCCGGACTGTGACATGGTCACCAGTGATTCGGCGCCGGGCGACACCTGGATTGGTCGGAAAGGATTCTGGCGTACGGCACGGCGGGCGCCGCGGGCGGGCCCGGCCGGTACGGCCCCGGCCCGGCACCGGCCCCTTCCGCGCGCCCGCGGCCCGGACAGCCGGCGCGCGGCCACGAACTCCTGCGGCCCGCCGGTTTCCCGCGCGTCGGACACCGCCTCCCGGCCCCTCGTTGCGCGAGGATCGCCGTCGGGCCCGTCGAGCGCAGGGAGGACCGGGCGTGCGGGACGCGGATGCCGTCATCGTCGGCGCGGGAGCGGCCGGGCTGTCGCTCGCCCACCGGCTGTGCGCCCCGGCACCGGGTGCCGGGACGCCACGGGTGCTGCTGGTCGACGCGCCGCCCGGGCCGCTCACCCCGCGGGAACGGACCTGGTGCTACTGGGAGGCGCCGGGCGGCGCCCTCGACTCCGCGCTGACCGCTTCGTGGGACCTGCTGCGCGTGCACGGACCCGACGGGGCGGCGACGACGGGACGGCTCGCGCCCTTCCGGTACAAGATGCTGCGCTCGCGCGACTTCGAGGAACTGGTCGGCGCCCGGCTGTCGGGCCACGGCGGCGTCGCCCGGGTCGCCGCGACGGTGGAGTCCGTACGGGACGTGACCGGCGGCGCGGAGGTGCGGGGGCGCGACGCGGCGGGGCGGCCGGTGGTCCTCCGGGCGCGCTGGGCGTTCGACTCCCGCCCCGGCGGCCGGCTCCCGCCGGCCCGCACCACCCTCCAACAGCACTTCCGGGGCTGGTTCGTGCGCACCCGGCAGCCGGCGTTCGACCCCACGACAGCGGACCTGATGGACTTCCGCACCCCGCAGCCCGCGCACGGCCTGTCCTTCGGGTATGTGCTGCCCCTGAGCGAGCACACCGCGCTCGTGGAGTACACCGAGTTCTCCCGCCGGGTCCTCGACACCGCCGCGTACGAGCGGGCGCTGCACCACTACACGGCGCGGGTGCTGCGGCTGGGCGGGTTCCGGGTGACCGCCGTGGAGCAGGGCGCGATCCCGATGACCGACGGGCGGTTCCCGCGGCGGGCGGGCCGCGCGGTGTTCCGCATCGGGACCGCGGGCGGCGCCACCCGTGCGTCGACCGGCTACACCTTCGCCGCCGTCCAGCGGCAGTCCGCGCACATCGCGGCCGCCCTGCTGGCGGGCCGGCCGCCGCTCCCCCCGCCCGCGCACGCCACCCGGCACCGGGCGATGGACGCCGTGCTGCTGCGGGCGCTCGACAGCGGCCGGGTGGACGGCGCGGAGTTCTTCACCGGGCTGTTCCGCGCGGTGCCGACGGAGCGGCTGCTGCGGTTCCTCGACGGCCGCTCCCGCCTGTGGGAGGACCTCGCCATCGGCCTGCGCACGCCCGTGCTGCCCATGCTCCGTACCGCCGCCGAACTTCCGCTGCTGCCACGTCGGGCCACCGTGCGGTGAACCGGCCGTTCGCCCGCCCCCGGACCGGAGGAGAGACCGTGCCACCGCTGGCTCCACGAGGACCGCTGATGCGAAGGACGTCATTGACGCCACTGATCCCGCAGATCCCGTCGATGCCGTCGATGCCCTTGAAGCCGCTCCCGTGGCCGTCCGGGAACGTCCCGCCCGTGGCGTGCGCCTGCCCGGAGGGCACATGACCGCCAAAGGGCGTGCGCGTGGCGGGGCCGCGCGGCACGGGCGCGACCGGCGGGCAGAGCGGGTGCCGGGGCCGCCGGGGCGGGAGCGGGTCCCGGACGGCGGGCCCGCCGCGGCGGTGATCGGCGGCGGTATCGCGGGCCTCGCGGCCGCGACCGCGCTGGCCGAGCGGGGCGTGCGGGTGACGCTGTACGAACGGGGAGCGGACCTGGGCGGGCGGCTGGCGGGCTGGCCCGTGCGGCTCGCCGACGGCTCGGCGGCGACCATGAGCCGCGGATTCCATGCGTTCTTCCCGCAGTACTACAACCTGCGGGGGCTGCTGCGCCGGATCGACCCGGGCCTGGACGTGCTCCGGCGACTGCCCGACTACCCGCTGCACCACCGTGCGGGCCTGCGGGACAGCTTCGCCCGGGTGCCGCGCACCCCGCCGTGGAGCGCCCTGGGCTTTGCCGCGCTCAGCCCCACCTTCACCTGGCGGGACCTGGTGCGGATGCGGCCCGGTGCGGCCCTGCCGCTGCTCGACGTGCGGGTGCCGGGGGTCTACGAGCGGCTGGACGGGATCAGCGCCCAGGACTTCCTCTCCCGTATCCGCTTCCCCGAGGCCGCGCGGCACCTCGCCTTCGAGGTGTTCTCCCGGAGCTTCTTCGCGGACCCGCGGGAACTGTCCGCCGCGGAACTGGTGTTGATGTTCCACATCTACTTTCTCGGCTCCAGCGAGGGACTGCTCTTCGACGTGCCCGCCGAGCCCTTCCCGCAGGCGCTGTGGCACCCTCTCGGCCGGTATCTGACGGGACACGGGGTGCGGCTGTGCACGGACACGGCGGTGGCGCGGGTCGAGCCGGAGGACGGCGGGGTGCGGGTCGTCGCACGGGACGGGGAGCGCCGGTTCGACGCGGTGGTGCTCGCGCCGGACCCCGGCGGACTGCGTCAACTCGTCGCGTCATCCGGGAAGTTGGGGGATGCCGCCTGGCGGGCGCGGATCGGGCGGCTGCGGACCGCGCCGCCCTTCCTGGTGTCACGGCTGTGGCTGGAACGGCGGGTGCGCACCGACCGGCCCGGTTTCCTGGGCACGAGTGGCTTCGGCTCGCTGGACAACGTCAGCGTGCTGGAGCGCTGGGAGGGGGAGGCGGCCCGCTGGTCGGCCCGCACCGGCGGCTCGGTGCTGGAACTGCACGCCTACGCGGTCGCCCCGGGAGCCGACCGGGATCGCGAACAGCGGCGCCTGGTGGACCAGTTGCACGCTGTCTATCCGGAGACCCGCGGCGTCCGGATCGTCGACCGGCGGAACGAGTGGCGGGCGGACTGCCCGCTGTTCCCGGTGGGCGGCTTCGGCGACCGGCCGACCGTGCACACGCCCGATCCGCGGGTGGTGGTCGCGGGTGACACGGTGCGCACCCCGTTCCCCGTCGCGCTGATGGAGCGCGCCGCGACGACCGGGTTCCTCGCCGCCAACGCCCTGTTGCGGCGCTGGGGGGTGCGCGGCCAGACCCTGTGGACGGTGCCGGGCAGGGGACGTTCCGCGGCGCTGCGGTGGGCGGCGCGGCGGGGCGAACGGTGACGGGGGCGTGCTCCGGGTCCCCGGCGAGCCGGCCGGTGGCCGGTGTCCGGTGTCAGCCCGGGAAGCGTCCGCTGCTGCGCAGTTCCCAGCGGCGTTCGGCGTAGGCCAGGTCGTCCCGCCACAGCCGTCGCGAGGCGGCGCGCATCAGCGGGCGCAGGGCGGGGGCGGCCGCGCGCGCGAGGGCGAAGCCGGGACGCCGGGACGTGGCGATGACCGCCTCGGTGACCGCGGTGCGCGGCCGCCCCCGGTCGTCGGCGCCCAGCGGCGTGGCATGGGTCTCCACCACGGAGCCCTGCCCCTCGCCCGCCACGATGTGCATCACCACCGTACGGGGCTCGGGCGCGGTGAAGACGGCCGTGACCGGGACCACGGCGCGCCCGGCGACCTTGAAGGAGACCTCGACGGCGATGCCGTCGGCGTGCGGGGCGCCGTGCTCCGCGGGGGTGTCCACCACGGTGAGGTCGACGAAGGAGTAGGGGTGGAACCATGCGCCGTGCCACGGGTCGAGACGGTTGGCGATCACGTCCTCGGGGTCGCAGCCGCCGGTGACGGTGTGGACCGCGGTGACGGCACCCGCCGTGCGCGGCCGCCGGGGCAACACCGGTTCGGGCAACGGCTCCTCGCCGCCGGCCGCGTCGAGGCGCACCCACGCCAGCAGTCCGTCGTCGTGGGCGGGGAACGGGTCCCAGCCGGCGAACGGGGCGCCGTCCAGGGCGAGTCCGTGCCAGCGGCAGCGGACGATGCCGCAGTGCACGGGGCTGCGGTCCAGGGGCGCGCCGAGGTGCGGGCAGGCCCCCGGCCCGGCGAGCAGCCGCCCGGCCGGGTCGCGCCAGGCGACGACCTCGACGCCGGCGACGGTGCGACCGACGGCGCGCCGGGCGCCGATGCCGTCGGACGCGCCGAGGACGAACCAGTTGCCGGACGAGCGGGCGAGGGCGGCCTTGACGGCGTCGGCGAGGCGCGCGGGCCGGGCGTCGCGCCAGGTCGGCCGCTGGGCCTCCCACGGCACGGGCCCGGTCCGCAGCCGGAGCGGGATGCGCGGAGTCCGGCCGGCCCGATGAGCCTGAGGAGTCCGGTGGTTCCGACGGGCCTGAGGGGTCATGGCGTCTCCTCCTGCGGACGGTGCGGCACCCCGGAGTACGGCGTCCCTGGGCGCCGCACGGCGGGGCGGCGGGCGGCGATCCGGGCGGCGGTGACCCGGGCCAGCCCGCCGAGGGCGGTGGCCGCGCGGCGTCTGCGGGAGACCACCGCGCGGCGGTGCAGCACGGCGTAGCCGTCGTCGCGCACGGCGTCGAGGATGGCGCGGTAGAGGACGAACGCGGTGCGGATGCACGGGCGCGACACCGGGTCGAGCAGGGCGAGGCCGGGAGCCGCCTCGCGGTAGACGCCGCGGACGAGGTCGGCGGCGGCCGCCATGGCCGCGGTGATCCGCGGGTCGCGGTGGCCGGTGTCGCGGCTCCACCGCAGCAGCGCGCGGTCGACGCCGTGCGCCGCCAGCAGGTCGGCGGGCAGATAGATCCGGCCCCGGTCGAGGTCCTCCCCCACGTCGCGCAGGAAGTTGGTGAGCTGGAAGGCGACGCCGAGGGCCGCGGCGTGCGGCGCGGCCTCGTCCTGCGGCGCGACCGTGCCGAGCACCGGCAGCATCTCCAGCCCCATCACCGCGGCCGAGCCGTGCACATAGCGCCGCAGGTCCTCGTACGTCGGGTAGTCCGTCACCGTCAGATCGCTGCGCATCGACGCCATGAAGTCCGCGAAGTGCCGGTGGTCGATGCGGTACACGGCAGCGGTGTGGGCCACCGCGCGCACCACCGGTTCCGTGGTCTCTCCCCCGCGCAGGGCCTCCTCCAGGCAGCCCTGGAGGGCGTCGAGCGCCCGTGCGCAGTCGGCGGTCGAGCGGCCCGCTCCGGGTTCGTCGACGAGGTCGTCGGCCCGGCGGGCGAAGCCGTACAGGGCGTGGACGGCCGGCCGGCGCTCCACGGGCAGCAGCCGGGTGGCGAGGAAGTAGGTCTTGCCGTGCCGGGCGTTGAGCCGGCGGCACCGGGCGTAGGCGTCGCGCAGGAGGGGGTCGGTGATGCCTGCGGCGTCCAGTTCGCGAGCCGTCATGCCGGGGTGCCTCTCGGGGTCGGGCGGGTGGTTCCCGCCGGGGACCGGGTGGCCCGGGGGCCGGTGATCCGGGCCGCGGCGAGCTTGCCGGAGAGCAGGACGGTGGGGACGCCGACGCCGGGGGTGGTGCCGCAGCCCGCCAGGACGGCGTTCTCGGTGCCGCGCACGAGGTTGCGGGGGCGGAAGGGGCCGGTCTGCGCCAGGGTGTGGGCGGCCGAGAAGGGTGTTCCGGCGGCGAGCCCCTGCGCGGCCCAGTCGGCGGGGGTGACCAGGTGGTGCATCTCGGTGGCGGCGCCGATGCCGGTGAGCCCCCGGCGCTCCAGTACGGCGAGCAGGCTGTCGCGGTACCGGGGCGCCAGGTCGTGCCAGTCCCCGGCGCCGGGACCGGTCTCGGTGTTGGGGCAGGGCGCCAGGATGTAGTGGAGGTGGCGCCCCGGAGGGGCGAGCCCGGGGTCGGTGGCGGTGGGGCGGGTGATGAGCAGCGAGGGGTCGCTCATCAGCCGCCCGGTGCGGGTGAGTTCGTCGAAGGTCCGCTCCCACGCGGCGCCGAAGGAGAGCGTGTGGTGGGCCAGTCGCGGCCAGGTGCGGTCGGTGCCGGCGTGCAGGACCACCGCGGACGGCGCGTGGCGCAGGCGGAGCGGGCGGCGGGGGCGCCGGCCGAGCAGCCGGTGGACGACCGGGAGGTCGGGGGTGAGGACCACCGCGTCGCAGGGGATGCGTTCGTGCGCGGTGACCACGGCCGTGATCCGGTCGCCGCGGCGTTCCAGCCGGGTGACCGGGTGTCCGTAGCGGAACGCGGCACCGGCGTCGGCGGCCGCGGCCGCCATGGCGCGGGGCAGGGCGTGCATCCCGCCGCGGGGGAAGTACACCCCGGCGACCGTGTCCATGTAGGCGATGACGGCGTAGGCGGCCAGGGCGCGGGCGGGCGGCACCCCGGCGTACAGCGCCTGGAAGGAGAAGACCCGGCGCAGCCGCGGGTCCGGCAGGAAGCGGGCGATGCGGTGGTCGAGCCGGCCGAAGCCGCCGAGCGCGGCGAGGCGGACCAGGTCCGGGTGCAGCAGTTGCAGCGGTGAGTCGAAGTTGGCGTCGATGAAGCGGTGGCGCTGGACCGCGTACAGCTGCTGGAGCCAGTGCCGCAGCCGCCGGTAGCCGTGGGCCGCCGCGGGGCCGGCGAACCGTTCGACCTCCGCCTCCATGGCCTGTGGGTCCGTGTGCACGTCCAGCTCGCTGCCGTCGGCGAAGCGGGCGCGGTACGCCGGGTGCAGTGCCCGCAGTTCCAGCCGGTCGGTGAGCCGCTCGCCGACCGCCGCGAAGGTCTCGTCGATGAGGTCCGGCA
Source organism: Streptomyces angustmyceticus (assembly GCF_019933235.1). Classification (NCBI taxonomy): domain Bacteria; kingdom Bacillati; phylum Actinomycetota; class Actinomycetes; order Kitasatosporales; family Streptomycetaceae; genus Streptomyces; species Streptomyces angustmyceticus. Next base: position 331,167 of record NZ_CP082945.1, read on the forward strand.
TGGTCAGCACGGTCGGACCGGTGTCGATGCGGTAGCCGTGGCGGTCGATGCGGCCGGCCCGGCCGCCGGGCAGCGTCTCGCGCTCGACGACGGTGACCCGCCGTCCCGCGCCGAGCAGGTGCAGCGCGGCGGACAGCCCGGAGAGACCGGCGCCGACCACCACGACGTGGTCGGTGGGGCCCTGAACCGCTCTCATGAACCGCCTCCTCGAGCCCGGCGGGCGGGCGCACTCGCCGGGAGCCGTCCGGCCGGGCACCCGACCGATGCCCACGGGCCGACCCTGCCCTCCCCCGCCGCCGCACTCCACACACCACGCACGGCACCGGCGCCCTCTGACACCAACGGCGGCAGCCGCCCCCGCCAAGCGGGACGACCATACAACCATTGCGACGAACCATCGCGAGCGTTATGGTCTCTAACATAAGCGAGGGCGCAGAACGAGAAGCGCTGCGAAGCCTCTCGCCGCCGATCGCCCTCGGGCCCCGCCCGCCGGCCACCGCCTCATAGAGAAGGAACCGCCATGTCCGATGCAGCACGCTCCCTCCACGCGGTACTGGGCGCCGGCCCCGCGGGCACCGCGCTCGCCGGTGAACTCGTCCGCCGCGGCCACGCCGTACGGCTGGTCAGCCGCTCCGGGCCGGACAACGCCGCCGAGGGTGTCGAGCGGCGCGCGGCCGATGTGAGCACGCCGGAGGGGGCACTGGCCGCCGTCGAGGGCGCCGACGTCGTCCACCACTGCGTGAACGTCGGCTATCACCACCAGGTCGAGGTGATGCCCCGGATCCAGCGCGCGGTACTGGCCGCCGTCGAGTCCACGGGCGCCCGCCTGGTCGTCCTGGACACGCTGTACCCGTACGGCCCGACGCACGGCGAGGTGATGACGGAGGACACGCCCTGGCGGGCGACGAGCCGCAAGGGGCGGATGCGGGCGGAGCTGGACGAGCGCTACCTCGACGCGCACCGCGCGGGGCGCGCCCGGGTAGTCCTCGGGCGGGCGGCGGACTTCGTCGGCCCCGGCGTGCTCAACTCGACGCTCGGCGGGGCGGTCTTCCCCGGCGCGCTGACCGGAGGGGAAGTCCTCGGCCTGGGCGACATCGACCTGCCGCACAGCTACACGGACATCCGGGACGTGGCGACCGGCCTCGCCACCCTCGGCGAACTCCCGGTGGGTGACGGCCGGGTGTGGCATCTGCCCACCGCGCCCGCCGTCACCACGCGCGAGATCCACACGATGATCGAGGAGCGGGTGGGGCGCCCGCTGCAGCGCGTGGTCCTGCCCGAACCGCGCCCCTTCGGGCCGTTCGACGAAGCCTTCATGGACGAGTACGCGGAGATGTTCTACCAGCACACCGAGCCGCAGATCGTGGACTCCACGGCCTTCGCGCGGACCTTCGGCGTGCACCCGACCCCGCTGGCCGCCACCCTCGACGCCACCGTCGACTGGTACCGCGGCCTGCTGGCCGGGGCCCGCGGCTGACCCGGCGGTACACGCCGCGGAGGCCCGACGCCCCCACGCGTCGGGCCTCCGCTCCGCCGGCTGCGGTCAGGAAGCCGCGGGCGGCGTCGCCGACCAGGCCGTCACGGACAGCTTCCCGCCGTCCACGGCGTTGTCGAACGCCACGACGCCGTGCGCGTTGCCGCCCGTCGGGGACACCTGCAGGTACTTGGCCTGCGCGGAGGACGGTCCGGCGTGCGTCCAGACCAGGTCCGCGAAGGCGCTCTTGCCCGGCTTCAGGGTGATCCGGCGCGCGCCCGGGTCCTTGGCGAAGTAGGTGTCACCGTGGTGCGGGGTGGTCTTCAGGGCCGCGTGTCCGGCGCCCTCCAGCGCCAGCCCCGGGTACCCGTCCATCGCGCAGGTGCTCCCACCGGTGTTGGTCACCTTCAGGTAGGTGCCCTGGTGGTTCATGCCGATCTGGCTCGAACCCGCGCTGGCGGTCGTGACCTTCAGCGCCCCCGGGGCGCACGCGGCGGCACCCGGTCCTGCCGTACCGGCCGCGGAGGCCATTCCGGCGCCCGCTCCCGCGGCGAGGGCAACGGCGGCGGCGACGGTGACGGCGGTACGCAGACCACGGATGGTCATCAGTCATCAACTCCTTCTTCTCCGGCACCGGGAGAGACCTCGGTGCACGCCCACCGCCCGGCCCGCACGGCGCTCCCCGGCCCCCGTGAAGGCACCCCCGGCCGCGGAGCCGACCGCGGGACCGGTCGGTGGGTTCTCTTTCGTTCCGCGCCACCCACCCTGGGCGCCCCCACTGATGATCGGCTAACGCGCGGCTAACACCGCGGAAAACAAGGACGCGAGGGCGACAAAGAGGGGCATAACGGGGCCACTAGGAGCAAACCTGGAGGCAAGGGAGCGAAAGAGGCGGGGAGTTCGCGGGGAGCGCGCTCACGCCTGCCAGGGGGGCGCCGGAGCCGATGCGGATGGAGTCGTTCCGATCAGGCGTGCGATGCTGGTGCCTCCCGGATCATGGCAAGAAGTGGGAGTGTACGGCACCGTGAGGGCAGCGATACGGCGGGCTCGGACGAAGACCTGGGACCGCTTCGCGGCATCCGACCCAGGGATGCTGCGGCTGAAGGCGGGGCTGCGGACGGTCGGGGCGATCGTGCTCACGCTCGTCGCCCTCGCCCTGCTCCACACCGGCGTCACGCTGATGGTCGCGGGCGCCATGGCCGCCATGGTCGCCACCTTCGCCATCAAGGAGAAGGAGGTCCGCGGCCAGGCGGTCACCCTGGCGCTGGGCCTGCCCGTCGCGCTCGCCGCCATGTCGCTTGCGGCGGTACTGCACGCCCTGGTCATCCCCGGGGACCTGTTCTTCGTCCTGCTGATCTTCAGCGCCGTCTACGTCCGGCGGTTCGGCGACCGCGGCACCGCGCTCGGACTCATCGGTTTCCAGGTCTACTTCGTCTCGCTGTTCGTGCACGCCACGGTGCCCACCCTCCCCGAGCTGTACCTGACCCTGGGCATCGCCTTCGCCTGCAGCGCCCTCGCCCGCTTCGCCGTCGTCCCGCAGACGCCCCAGCGCACCCTGGACCGGCTGCGCGAGGCCTTCCGGGCCCGCCTCGCCCAGTTGCTGGCCACCCAGCTGGAACTGCTGGACGCCGGCCCCGACGAACGGGACAAGGTCCTCGACGACCTGCGGCGGCACACCGCCCGGCTGCACGAGGCGGCCCTGATGATCCAGGGCCTCCTGGAGGAGGGCACCCGGGACGCGGCCGCGGCGGGGCTGGTGCAGCGCCGCGTCGCGGAGGCCGAGATCGCCGCCGAACGCCTGGGCATGCTGATCCTCAACGCCCGCAGCGCCGAGCGGGCCGACACCCTCACCATGCACCTGCCGCACGCCCCCGTGCCGGCCACGGCGGCCCCCCTCCGCACCGAGGACGAGGCCACCGTCACCCTGCGCCGGGACCTGAACTCCCTGCTCCTGCTGGTCGCGCGGCGCGCGCCCGACGACCGCGGCACCGGGCTGGCCCATGTGCGCAACCGGCTGCTCGGCTACCGCGACGAGGACAACCTGCCGCGCGCCACGCCCGTCGTCCAGGACGTCTTCCGCGGGCTCGGTGAGGCCGCCCGCTCCGTCCTGGGTCTGCGCCTGGCGCTGGACGGCCCGCAGGACGAGTCGGACGACTCCCCGGCCACCACCCGCTCCCGCGAGGAGTTCGACGCCGAGGACCTCGCGATCGTCGGCGCCGAGGAGAGCGACGAGGCGGAGGACGACCGCACCGGGTTCCAGCGGCCCACCACCCGTGCCGCGTTCCAGGTCGCGGTGGGCTCGACCCTGGCCGTCATCGGCGGCGAATTCCTCTCCAGCCAGCGCTGGTACTGGGCGGTGCTGACCTGCTGGGTGGTCTTCCTCAACACCGCGTCCACCGGCGAGATCATGGTCAAGGGCTACCGCCGGCTGGTCGGCACGGTCCTCGGCGTGGTCGCCGGTGTCGCGCTGGCCGGCCTGGTCGGCAATCACACCTGGGCCGCCTTCGCCCTCGTGCTGCTCTGCATCTTCGGGATGTGGTTCACCGCGCCGTTGTCCTACGCGCTGATGTCGTTCTTCGTCACCGCGATGCTCGGGGTGCTCTACACCCTGCTCAACACCTACAGCTTCGCGGTGCTGGTGCTGCGCATCGAGGAGACGGCGCTGGGCGCCGCGTGCGGGATCATCGCCGCCGTCCTCGTCCTGCCGGTGCGCACCGACCGCCGCACGGACGAACTGCTGGGCACGGTGCTGGTCCGGCTGCGGGACGTGGCCTCGGCCGCGGTGGAACAGCTCAGCGGCGGACCGGCCGTCGACCTGCTGGGCAAGGCGCGCGATCTGGACACCGCGCTGGACGAGCTGCGCGCCTCCATCCAGCCCCTGACGCACCCGATCACCCCGCTGCGCGTACGGCGGCGGACCGCCCGCTACCTGGTCGCGCTCCTGGAGACCTCCGCCTACCACGCCCGTTCCCTGGCGGCGACGGCGGAACTGGTGCCGTACAGCAAGACCATCGCGGCCGATCCGCGGCTGGCGGGCGCCGGCCGGCGGATCGCGCACAACATCGACCTGATCGTCGCGCGGGTGCTGGAGGAGTCCGCCGAGGGCGAGGTGGAGTCGGGCGTCAGCATCGCCGCGATGCTGGATGCCGCCGGTTCCGGGGCCCTGCAGTCGGGCACGGTCACCTTCCGCGTGCTGCGCCACCTCCAGCGCCTCGACGAGGGAGTGGTGGGTATCGCCCGCCCGCTCGGCGTGCCGGTGGCGGGCCCGAAGGGCAACAGGTCGTAGCCCTTCGCGCCCCGGCGGCCGCGGGCCGGCTCACCGCAGGGCTCAGGCGCCGCTGCCCGCGCCGGAGCGGCAGTCGGGGTGCCCCCAGCCGTCCGGGTTCTTGGTGATGGGCTCGCCCTTGGCGTAGGAGCGCCCGCAGCGGCAGCGTCCGGGGAACTTGGCGTTCAGCGTCCGCGTCGAGGCCCCGGAGGTCCGCCGCTTCGGCGAGGACGCGGACGTCGCTGCCGCGCCCGAGGCCGGGCGGCGGGATCCGGCGGGCTTGGCGGCGCCCGAGGAGGGCGGCGGCTCCGGGGAGCCGAGGTCGCTGCCGGCGGCCTCCTGGACGACCGCCGCCTGGCTGGCGGCCCGGTCGGCGAGGTCGTTGAGCGGGTCGCCGTCCACCTGGTGCGCCGGCACGTACCGGAATTCCACGGAGCGGCCGGTGAGCAGCTCGTCGATGCGCATCACGAGTTCCTGGTTGGCGACCGGCTTGCCCGCGGCGGTCTTCCACCCCTTGCGTTTCCAGCCGGGCAGCCAGGTGGTGACGGCCTTCATCGCGTACTGGGAGTCCATCCGGATCTCCAGGGCGTCGGCCGGATCGATGGCGGCCAGCAGGCGTTCCAGGGCGGTGAGTTCCGCGACGTTGTTCGTCGCGGTGCCCAGCGGCCCGGCCTCCCACCGCACCACGGTCTCCGCACCGTCGGCGATGACCCAGGCCCAGCCCGCGGGCCCGGGGTTTCCTTTCGAGGCGCCGTCACAGGCGGCGATCACGCGTTCAGCCATGGGCGCGATCATGCCAGCCGGAGAGCCGCCGGGCGAAGTCGCCTCCGCGGGGGCCGGCACCGGGGCGGGCCGGCCGTCGCCTGGTCCGAGGGGCGCGCCCGCCGTCCGGATCAGTTGCCGGCCGTCTTCTCCGGGCGGAGTTCGCTGGGCCGTACGATCACGAAGCCCTCGCCGTCGAGACGGAGCTGGACGGCCTCGCCGGAGCCGCCGCGCAGCATCGATCCGAGGCTCTGCGAACGGTGCAGCGTGGTCTGCAGGCTGCTGCTCCAGCCGACCACGGCATCGGTGTCGACGAAGACCGGGGCCTGCGGGGACACGGGTATGACGACGGGGTTGCCCTCGCACATCACCGCCAGCTTGCCCTGTCCGCTGAAGACGGAGTTGAAGAGTCCGCCGCCGACCATGCCGGCGCCCTTGACGACCTTGATCTCGTAGGAGAGGGACGGGTCGAAGCACAGCACATTGCGGCCGTTGACGGTGAGGCCGTCACCGGGGGCGAGGTCGATGACGAAGCAGTTGGCGGCCTCGTGCGCGAACCACACCTCGCCGCGGCCCCGTACGGCCATCAGCGCCAGCCCCTCGCCGGTGACCGCGCGCTTGAGGAACTTGCCGATTCCCTGCCCCTGCTTCTCGAACTGCAGGTCACCGCGGTAGGCGATCATCGAGCCCTGCCGCGCGTAACACTCGCCGTCCAGGGCGTACTTGATGGACTTGGCGTTCTGCTGGATCATGCCGGGCGCGGCGGCGGGCGTGGCCATGTTCTCGGAGGAGAAGAGATCGCTGTTCATGGCCTGCATGCTAAGCGGGGCGCGGAGCGGTCACGCCGAGAAGTCCGGCGGTGGGCGCGAGGGCGGTGCGGGCCGCCCGGCGGGGCTCGCGGAACGAGGCCGAAACCCGATCACACAGACTGTTGGCCTGTAAACAATGGGACACAAGAACACTCAAATTAGGTAAACCACAGCAGTCGGGCGCAACGTGCTCTAGCGTCACGTCCGACACGGAGGCGGTTGGGTGGCCGGGGGGCTCCAGCCGTGCCGGAAAGGTGAGGGACGACCAAGTGGGGGGCCATGGGGTTGTTCGAAGCTGCCGGATCACGGGTGATGGAGTCACCCGCCGGAACAGCCGGATTAGCGCGTGCGCCACAGCGCGGGGAGAAGGACGGGCACCGGTCGGCCGAGCGCCGGCTCGTGCGGCTGGCGTGGGCCGTGGACGCCGTGGGCACCCTGGTGCCGGTCGGTGTGCTCGGTTCCGTGACGCGGCAGCCGCAGCCGTGGCTGACGGCGGTGCTGGCCTGTCTTGCGTGGCTGGCGGTCGGCACAACGAAGAATCGTTACACCCGAGATGAACTGAGCGGGGGCGACACGGCACTGCCGGTCCTGCGGGACTGGCTGACCATGCTGGGCGTGCTGGCCGTCATCTGTGTCGGGGCACGGATCGAGACGGACCTCGAGGTCTGTGTGCTCGCGCTGCTGCCCTGCCTGGGGCTGAGCGTGGCCCGGCGCAAGCTCGTCCACCGGTATCTGCTGGCGATGCGCCGCCGTGCGCAGGCGTTGCGGCGCGTCCTGGTCGTCGGGGAGGCCGGCGCCGTCGATGTGGTGCTCGCGGAGCTGGCGCACCGTACGGACCACGAATACGTGGTCGTCGGCAGCTGCCTCGTCGGCGAGGAGACCACCGACTCGGTGCTGCCGGTGGCCGCCCGGATCGCCTCCGACGGGGAGTCGCCCGAAGGGGCGCTGGACGGCGAGACCGTCCTGCGGTGCGCCGCGGAACTCGACGCCGATCTCGTCTTCGTGGCGCCGGGGCGCCGGCTCTCGGCTCCGCGAGTACGGCGACTGGCCTGGGCGTTGCACGACGAGGGGCGGAATCTGGCCATACTTCCGGGGCTGATCGACGTCTCACAGCACCGGGTCCGGCTGGCCAAGGCGGCGGGCCTGACCGTGATGCACATCGACCCGGCGGCGCGACGGGGGCTGCCGGTGCTGCTGAAGCAGGCCACCGACCGGCTGGGGGCCCTGCTGCTGCTCGTGCTGCTCGCCCCGGTGTTCGCCGCGGTGGCGGCGGCCATAAGGCTCACCACGGCGGGCCCGGTCTTCTACTGGCAGGTCCGGGTCGGCAGGGATCTGACGCCGTTTCGGATGTGGAAGTTCCGCACGATGGTGGTCGCCGCCGACCGGATGCGGGCCGCGCTGGAGTCGGCGAACGAGAACGACGGGGCGATGTTCAAGATCCGGCGCGATCCCCGGGTGACCCGGGTGGGCCGGCTGCTGCGGCGCTTCTCCCTGGACGAACTGCCCCAGCTCTTCAACGTCCTGGCCGGCCATATGTCCTTGGTCGGGCCGCGGCCGCCGCTTCCCGAGGAGGTCGAGCGGTACGACGGGACCGAGGTCCGGCGGCTGTCCGTCAAGCCGGGACTGACCGGCCTGTGGCAGATCAGCGGGCGGTCCGACCTGTCCTGGGACGAGACCGTGGCACTGGACCTGAGCTATGTGGACAACTGGTCCTACGGCCGGGACATCGGTGTGCTGATGCGGACCGTGCGCGCCGTGGTGGACGGGCGCGGTGCCTACTAGGGAAACAGGGCTCCGGTGTGCGGCCGGCGCCTCGCCGAGGGGCGGGCGCCGGCCGCACACCAGGGGACGGGCCTCACACCCGGGCCGTCTCCTCCTGCCACGCCCGGTAGGTGCGGGCGATGCCCTCGGCCAGCGGGATGGTGGGCGACCAGCCCAGTGCCCGCATCCTGCTGATGTCGAGCAGCTTGCGCGGGGTGCCGTCGGGGCGGGACGGGTCGAAGGAGATGCGTCCCTCGTATCCGACGGCGGTGGCGACGCAGGAGGCGAGGTCGGCGATGGTCAGGTCCTCGCCGCAGCCGACGTTGACGGTGTCGTCGCCGTCGTAGCGGCGCAGCAGCACCTCGCAGGCCGCGGCCAGGTCGTCGACGTGCAGGAACTCGCGCAGCGGGGTGCCGGTGCCCCAGAGGGTGAGTTCCTCCTGCCCCTTCTCCTTCGCCTCGTGGAAGCGGCGGATGAGCGCGGGCAGGACGTGCGAGGTCTCCAGGTCGAAGTTGTCGCCGGGTCCGTAGAGGTTCGTCGGCATGGCGGAGATGAAGGAGGCTCCGTACTGCCGGCGGTAGGAGCGGATCTGGACCAGTCCGGCGATCTTGGCTATCGCGTACGCCTCGTTGGTGGGCTCCAGCGGCCCGCTCAGCAGGGCGTCCTCGGTGATGGGCTGCGCGGCGTGCTTGGGGTAGATGCAGCTCGATCCGAGGAACAGCAGCCGGCGGACCCCGGCCTGGTGCGCGCCGGCGATGACGCTGAGCTGGATGCTCAGGTTGTCCTCCAGGAACTGCACCGGGTAGGTGCTGTTGGCCATGATTCCGCCGACTTTGGCGGCCGCCAGGACGACGGCATCGGGCCGGGCGGCGCGCAGGAACTCCGCGGTGGCCTCGGCGTCCCGCAGGTCGAGTTCCGCGTGCGTACGGGTCACCACGTCATAGCCCTGTGCGGTCAGCCGCCGGGCCACGGCGGATCCCACCAGTCCTCGGTGGCCCGCGACGAAGACGCGGGCGGGTGTGGGCAGCAAGTCATCCATGGGGCGGATTGTGTCAGTTATCCCGATACGTCCACCGGCTATTTCAGGAAATGCCTGCCGCTCTCCGCCCTCGACCACCGGCCGGGGAGCGGGTAGCGTCCACGCCCCGCGGTCCGCCGGCGCGTGGGAAATCCATTGATCGATCCCGATGTACATCACTTCTCGTGGGGGGAAGCCATGCCGAAAACCGCGGTCATCACCGGAATCACCGGACAGGACGGTTCCTATCTCGCCGAATTGCTGCTCGGCAAGGGCTATGAGGTGCACGGGCTGATGCGACGCTCGTCGAGCTTCAACACCGAGCGCATCGACCACATCTACCAGGACCCGCACACCCCGGACCGCAGACTGGTGCTGCACCACTGCGACCTCTCGGACGGGGTCGCCCTGGTGAACCTGCTGCGCGATGTACGGCCCGACGAGGTCTACAACCTCGGGGCCCAGTCCCATGTCCGGGTCTCCTTCGACGCTCCGCTGTACACCGGCGACGTGACCGGGCTGGGCGCCGTACGACTGCTGGAGGCCATCCGCGCCAGCGGGGTGCAGACCCGGCTCTACCAGGCCTCGTCCTCGGAGATGTTCGGCTCCACCCCGCCTCCGCAGAACGAGGCGACGCCCTTCCACCCGCGCAGCCCGTACGGCTGCGCCAAGGTCATGGCGTACTGGTCCACGGTCAACTACCGCGAGGCGTACGGCCTGTTCGGGGTGAACGGCATCCTCTTCAACCACGAGAGCCCGCGGCGGGGCGAGACCTTCGTCACCCGCAAGATAACCCGCGCGGTGGCCCGCATCCAGGCAGGTCTGCAGGAACACCTCTACCTGGGCAACCTCGACGCCGTCCGCGACTGGGGCTACGCCCCGGAGTACGTGGAGGCCATGTGGCTGATGCTCCAGCGGGACGAGCCCGACGACTACGTGGTGGCGACCGGTGTGGCGGCGACCGTGCGCGACTTCCTGCAGGCCGCGTTCGCCACGGTCGACCTGGACTGGGAGCGCTATGTGCGCTTCGATGCGAAGTACGAGCGCCCCTCCGAAGTGGACGCGCTCATCGGCGACGCGTCCAAGGCCAAGAGCCTGCTGGACTGGTCGGCGAAGGTGCAGTTCGACGAACTCGCCCGGATCATGGTCGAGTCGGACGTGCGGCAGCTCACGGACGAACTCTCCGGCCACCGGGTGCGGGTGGACCGATGACGGCTCCCGCCACCGACCGCCGGCTGAGCGGCTTCAGCGGCGCCGGCTACGACAAGGGCCGGGGGCTGCTGACCCAGGCCGCCTGGTTCGCCGTGCTCAACCTCGTGTTCATGAAGTGGTGGTTTCCGCCGCGGCTGCGGCCCCCGCTGCTGCGGGCGTTCGGCGCCCGGGTCGGCGAACGGGTGCTGATACGGCACCGGGTGCGGGTGCAGTGGCCGTGGAAGCTGACGGTCGGCGACGACGTCTGGGTCGGCGAGGACTCCTGGCTGATCAACCTGGAGCCGATCACCATCGCGAGCGACGTGTGTGTCTCCCAGGGTGCCGTGCTGTGCACCGGAAGCCACCAACGGCGCTCACCCACCTTCGAGTTCGACAATGCGCCGATCCATCTGGCGGAGGGGTCCTGGGTGGCCGCCCGCGCCATGGTGCTGCGCGGCGTCACCGTCGGGGCGGGCGCGGTGGTCGGCGCCGGCGCGGTGGCCCACCGCGATGTGCCGCCGGGCGTCGTGCACACCACCGGGGGTGCGGCATGAGGATCACCCATGTGGTGACCCTGGTCAGCGACGACGGGGCGTACGGCGGTCCGGTGAGCGTGGCGACCGGGCAACTGGGCGAACTGGCCTCGCGCGGCCACGAGGTGGAGCTGGTATCGCTGTGGCGGGGGCGGGGCGCGCCCCCGCGGTCGGTGGACGGGGTGCCGCTCCGTGCCCGGCCGGCCCGCACCCTGGTACCGGGGCAAGGGTTCCTCGGTCTGTTCCACCCGGGGCTGGTGCCGCTGCTCTGGCGGAGCGTCGGCCGGGCCGAGGCACTGCATCTGCACGCCGGGCGCGATCTGGTCTCGCTGGCCGCGCTCGCGGTGGCCGCGGTGCGCCGCCGCCCGTTCGTGGTGCAGACACACGGCATGGTCCAGCCTCGTGGCTCGATGGTGGCCCGGCTCTTCGACCGGGTGTACGTTCCGCTGCTGCGCCGGGCGGCGGCGGCCCTGGTCCTCACCGACGAGGAGGAGGCCGGGCTGCGCCGGGTGCTGGGGCCGCGCGGGCCGCGCCTGGTCAGGCTGCCCAACGGGGTCCGCGCCCGGCCCGGCGCCGCGGACCGGAGCGAGACGGACGTGCTGTTCCTCGCCCGGCTGCAGAGCCGCAAACGGCCCGAGGCGTTCGTCCGGATGGCGGCGCTGGTGCACCGCAAGCGGCCCGAGGTGTCCTTCACCCTGCACGGTTCGGACGAGGGGCGGCTCGCGGAGGTCCGGCGGCTGATCGCCGAGGAGGGGCTCGGCGAGGTGGTGACGTACGGCGGGGCCCTCGATCACGACGCCGCCGTGCGGCGGACCGGGCGGGCCACGGTCTACGTCCTGCCCAGCGTCGACGAGCCGTTCCCGATGAGCGTGCTGGAGTCCTTGGCGGTGGGCACGCCGGTGGTCTGCACGGACAGCTGCGGGATCGCCCCGGCCCTTCGGCAGCGCGAGGCCGCTCTCGTGACCGACGGTTCGCCGGAGCAGCTGGCGGACGCGGTGCTGCGGCTCCTGGAGGACCGTCCGCTGCGCGAGCGGGTCACCCGCGCGGGCCGGGCGGCGCTCGAGGCGGAGTTCTCGCTCGCCGCCGTCACCGACCGGCTGGAGGAGCGGTACGCCGCCCTCCCGCGGCCCGGATCCAGATGAGGCGGGGCGGCGGGGACGGTCACCGCCCCCGCCGCCTCCGGCTACCGGCCGTTCCGCGCGGTCCGCAACAGGGCGGTGATCCGCTCCAGCCCGGCCCGGCTGCTCAGCCGCTGCTCGACGTACTCCGGACCGCGGGCCCCGAGCCGGGCCGCCCGCCCGGGGTCGTCGGCGAGCGCCCTGACCTCCGCGAGCAGCGCCTTCGGGTCCTCCGGCGCGATCACCGACCCGGCGCCCGAGCGCAGCACCTCCTGGGCGGTGCCCCCTTCGGCGGCCACCGAGGCGATCACCGGCCGGCCCGTCATGAAGTACGAGGTCAGCTTGGACGGCAGGCTCATGTCCAGCACCGAGGCCTTCTGGGTCACCGCGAGCACATCGGCGGCGGCGAGCACCTCGGGGAACTCCGCGGTGTCGGCGGGCGGCAGGAAGGACAGCGAGGGGACGCCCGCGGCGAGCCGTTGCAGGTGGGCGCGCTGGTTGCCGTCGCCCATCAGCACGAACCGTACGGGCGCGGACTCCTGGCCGGCGAGCCGGGCGGCCTCGACCAGGACCTCCAGGCCCTGTTTCAGGCCCATGTTGCCGGCGTGCAGGACCACGGTCTCCCGGTCGGACCAGCCCAGCCGCTCCCGGGTCCGCTCCCGGTCGCCGCTCGGGCCCCGCACATGCGTCCAGTTGGGCACCACATGCACCCGGGAGCGGGGCACGCCCATCGCGGTGACCCGGTCCACGAACGACTCGTGCACCACCCCGACGACGGCGGCTCCGCGCAGGACCCTGGCCTCCACCGCACCGGCGAGGGCGGCGGCCCGGCCGCCGCCCTGGATGCCGCTCTGTTCGGCGGCGGCCCCCATCAGGTCCTGGACGACCACGACATGGGGCACCCCCGCCTGCCGTGCCAGGCGTCCGCCCAGCACTCCCCCGGCCAGGCTGGGCATCTGGGTGAGCACCACGTCGGGGCGGATGCGCGGTGGTGCCACGGCGCCGTGCGCCAGGATGCTGGCCTCGAACAGCGCCCGGCGCAGGGCGGTCTGACGCGGCGGCACGGTGTGGCGCCTGCGGTGCACCGTGACCCCGCCGCGGCGCTCGCGTATCCGCCATCGGCCGCGGTAGCCCTCGGCCACCCGCCAGGCGGGGTAGTGCGGCATGCCCGCGAGGACATGGGTGTCGGCTCCGGATGCGGCGAGGTGCTCGGCGATCTGTGTCGAGTACGGCCCTATGCCGGTGTGTTCGGGCGCGTAGTTGGTGGAGACCACCAGCACACACCGGCCCGCGAACGAGTCTTCCAAGACTGGCCCCCCTCTGGATGTGCGGTCATCGTAGGAGCCCGCCGGGACCCGCGGGCTGTGAATTGCGTTGCGATTGTGTCCCGAAGGCGACCTTGTTTTCCCGATGTCCCTTAGATTGTGGTCGCTGATGGGGAGTTGGGGGGAGGTGGGTCGATGACGTACGGGAAGCGCCCGGGCGCCGCGGCTCCGGTGCGGGGCATCGCCGCACTGTGCTGCTGGGCGCTGCTGCTGGTGGTGCTGCTGCCGGTGCTGATCCTGCAGTCGACGGACGCCCGCTTCGGCGCCGCGCTCGCCCTGCAGTGTGTGGTGGTGGTGCACACCGGTGCGGCGCTGGCCCGGGTGCTGACGGATGTCCGGGCGCGGCTGATCGCCTTCGGTTTCTGGCTCTTTTCCTACGTCTGGCTGGGGCTCGCACCACTGGCCATGCTCGCGACGGACGCGTATCCGCGGGGATTCATGGTCGACGCGAACACCGCGTTCCTGACAACTGCCGTGGTGGAGGCGGGACTTCTGGCCTACAGCGGGGGTTCGGCGCTGGCGTCCTGGCGGTCGGCGCGCTCCTCCGTGGCCCTCGAACCGCTCCTGGCCCGCCGGCTGTCGCCGGTGCGGGTGCTGCTGCTGTGCGGCGCCGCGCTGCTGCTGGCCGTCGCGCTCATTCCCGGCCAGGGCGGGCTGTCGGCGTTCTTCCTCAGCCGGCAGGCGGCCAACGAGGCGGCGGCAGCGGCGGAACCGGCCGCGTCGGCGGACCGGGCCATGGCGGCCTGGTTGCTGTCGGTACCGGCGTTCTGGGCGCTGGTGGCGCTGGTGCACGTACCGCGGTTCTCCGCGGGCGACCGGACCCTGCGCGGATTACGCTGGCTGCTGCTGCCGTTGCTGATCGCGGTGAACGTCGTGGTCAACAACCCCATCAGCCAGCCGCGTTTCTGGGCCGGTACGGTCCTGCTGGCGCTGGTCTTCAGCGCGTCCTGGCTGCGCGGGCCGCGGGCCTTCCGCTTCGGCGCGGCGGCCGTGGCGGCCGTGGTGCTGGTGGTCTTCCCGTACAGCGACTACTTCCGCTACGACAAGCGCGAGCCCGTCCATGTGGTCTCGCTCGCCGAGCAGTTCACCTCCAACGGCGACTACGACGCCTTCCAGCAGGTCGAGACGGGTGTGGACTACGTCCGCACGCACGGCTTCACCCCGACGGCCGCGCTGGGGCCACCGCTGTTCTTCGTGCCGCGCGCCGTCTGGCCCGGCAAGCCCGACGACGCGGGCATCCTGCTCGCCCGGCACGCGGGCTACACCTTCACCAATCTGTCCGCGCCGCTGTGGGTCGAGACCTATATGTGGGCCGGCTTCCCGTCGGTCATCGCCGTCTTCGGCCTGATCGGCGCGGTGGGACGGCGCATCGACCACCTACGGCACCGGCTGCGGCGGCAGCGCGGCACCCTCGCGGCACTGGTGGTGCCCGCCTTCGGCTTCTACCAGCTGGTGTTGCTGCGCGGCAGTCTGATGGCCATCGTGGGACCGCTCGCCCTGCTGGTGTGCATCCCGCTGCTGATCACCCGTAAACCGGGACGGCGGGTCCTGCCGCCGTCCGCACAGGAGTCCGCGTGCGCACCGACGTCCTCGGAGCACCGCGCCGCCTCACCTCTACCCACAGGAGGAGCACGTACGTGAGCGTCTTCGACGAGCCTGCGGAGGAGCCGGACCAGATCCGTGACCAGCTGCGGCAGCTCTTCCGGTATCGCGCCCTGCTCGTACTCGGGCTGGTACTGGGCATGCTCGGCGGTGGCGCCGTGTCCCTGCTCGGCGGCTCGACCTATACGGCGACCGGTGAGGTCGTGGTGCATGCGATCAGTACGGCGCCGTTCGAGGCCGGCGGGGTCTCGGTCGACAAGCAGATCAGCATGGGCACCGAGCGGCAGATCGCCCAGAGCGCCTCGGTGGCGGCGGGCGCGGCCAAGGCCCTGAAGCTGGACACCGACCCGGCCAAGCTCCAGCGGGATCTGCGGGTGAGCAATCCGCCCGAGACCCAGACCCTGATGTTCGAGTACAGCGCGGACACCGCGGACCGGGCGTCCGCGCTGGTCAACGCCTTTGTGCACGCGTACCTCGACTACCGTCAGGACGCCGCGACCCAGCGGATCGACAAGACCGTCAGCAAGCTGGGCACGGAGCTGAAGCCGCTTCAGGAGCAGCGCAAGGTGCTGGACCGGCGGATCGCCGGGGCCAGCGGGTCCGGTCGGGCCACCGACGAGTCCGAGCGCAGCAACCTGGTGTCGGAGATAGCGGATCTGCAGGGGCGGATCTCCAGCCTCAAGTCCCTCGACACCACTCCCGGCGACATCGTCCGCAAGGGCGACCCGCCGGCCTTCCCCTCCAGCCCCGGTCTCACCCTGCTGCTGCTCGCCGGCGCCGTGATCGGTCTGGTGCTGGGCATCCTGGCCGCCTGGGTCCGCTCGGTGCTGGAGCCGCGGGTCCGGTCGGTGGCGGATGTGCAGGACAACCTGCGGGCGCCGGTGCTCGGTATCCTGCCGCGCCGCCAGGGGGGTGCGGAGCTGCTGGAGGTCGGCCGGGGCGGCCGCGGCAACCGCGCCGAGGCCTACCGCACGATCGCCTTCCGGCTGGTGCACGACCACCGGTTCGCCGGGCGGGGCAGCCTGCTGATCGTCGCCCCGCGGGAGAACGCCGACGCCGTCTCGGTCGCGGTCAACCTGGCCGCCGCCTTCGCCGAGATCGGCAACGACATCCTGCTGGTCGAGGCGGATCTGCGCACCCCCCGGGTCGCCCAGCGGCTGCCGGTGCGCCCCGGCCACGGCCGGCCGGTGCCGGGCAGCTGGGCGGAGGGCGAGCGGCTCACCGTGGACGCCGGAGTCGACGGGCGCTTCGACCTGCTGCCCGGCCGGGAGGTGCCCAACCCGGCGCGCACCCTGTCCTCCCCGCAGTTCGCCCGGCTGCTCGACACGCCGTCGGGGCCGAACGAGAACGTCGTGGTGTTCACGGGTCCGCTGCTGTCGCACGCGGACGGGCTGGCCGTCGCCAAGCAGGCCGCGGGCGTCGTGGTGGTCTGTGATCTGAACGAGGTCCGCCGGGACGACCTGGACCGGGTGTGGGAGCTGATCACCACGGCCGGCGGGCACATCCTGGGTGCCGTCCTGGACAAGGGCAGCCACGGTCCGGCGCTGCGCCGGCTGTCGGACGGCGGGCCCACCCACCGCAAGCGCGGCCGGGGCCGGGGGCGCGCCGCCGTGGCGCCGCCGCCCGCGCTGCCCGGACCGCCGCCGCCCGCCGCCGGCCCCACGCCGGCGCCCCGAGGGCCCCTCGACGCCGACACCACCTCGCTGCGCAGGTGACGGCCATCCGTCCGGCGGGCTCCGGCCGGCCCGCGCCGACGGCCCCCGGGCCGTCCGCGGGCGGCGGGCGCGGGGTCGCCACGACCGCCCGCGGCAGTCTCTTCGGCCTGGCCGGCTCGGCGGCGAACGCGCTGTTCGGGTTCGTGCTCGTCGCCGTCGTCACGCATGGGCTGGGGGCCCGCGGGGCCGGTGCGGTCTTCACCGGGGTCGCGGCGTTCACCATCCTGAGCAACGCGCTGAAGCTGGGGGCCGACACCGCCCTGGTCCGCTTCGTCTCCCGCGACCTCGAACTCAGCGGCGGGGGCGGGGTGCCGGGGCTGCTGCGCATCTCGGTGCTGCCGACGCTGCTGGCGAGCGCGGCGGGGGCGGCGGTCCTGGTGTGCTCCCCGGGCCTTGCCGGGCTGCTGCTTCCCGAGCTGGATCCGGGGCAGGCCGCCGCGCTGATCCGGCTGTTCGCGGCGTTCCTGCCGGTGACGACGGTGGCGCTGGTGCTGCTCGGGGCCACCCGCGGGTACGGCTCGGTGGTCCCGTTCGTGGGCGTGGAGCAGATCGGCAAGCCGCTGCTGCGGGTTCTTCTCGCGGTGCCGCTGGTCCTCCTCGCGCCGAGTGTGGGCGCGCTCTCGGCGGCCTGGCTGGTGCCGGGGGTGCTGGGTCTGGTGGCCGCCTGCGTCTCGCTGCGCGGGTCCCGCCGGACGCATCCCGGTACCGGCCGACCGCCGCCGCAGGCAGGGGAGTTCTGGGCGTTCGCCGGTCCGCGGGCCATCTCGTCGGTGTTCGACATCACCGCGGTGTGGATCGGCGTGCTCCTGCTGTCGGCGCTGGGCACCGCGGCCGAGGCCGGCGTCTACACCGCGATCGGGCGGCTGGTCACGGCGGGGACGCTGCTCCAGTTGGCGATCCGGCTGGCGGTGGCACCGCAGATCAGCCGGCTGCTCGCGGGCGGCGACGCACCCGGCGCGCACCATCTGCACCGGCTGTCGACCCGATGGATCGCGCTCTTCTCCTGGCCGGTGTTCCTGGTCCTCGCCGGCTACCCGCGGACCGTGCTGTCGCTGTTCGGGCCGGGCTTCTCCGGCGGCGCGGCGGGCCTGGTGGTGCTGGCGGCGGCCTGTCTGGTCAACGTCGGTGTGGGCAACGCGCAGACGGTCATCCTCATGGCCGGGCGGAGTGTCTGGAATCTGGCTGTCGCGGGGGCCGCGTTCGTGGTCCAACTGGGCAGCGCCGTATGGCTGGTTCCGCGCTACGGGGTGCTGGGCGCGGCGGTCTCCTGGGCGCTGGCGATCGTGGTGGACAACGGCGCGTCGGCGCTGCTGGCCCGCTACCGGCTGGGTTTTCGCACCGTCGACCGCGGCTATGTGTGTGCCGCGCTGGTCGGCCTCGGGTCGGTGGCGCTGCCGGTGTGCGCCGTGCGGACGCTATTCGGCGACAGCGTTCCTGGTCTCTTCTTGGGAATTGTTTTGTCGATTGGGGCTTTCGGGGCCGCCGTCTGGCGCTATCGTTTGCCGCTGGGGGTAGGGGAGTTCTTCGGGGCGCTACGCAAGCGTGGTTCGGAAAACTCGCGATGAACAGTGGGCTCATTTCCGCACAGAAATCGCCTCGTTCCCGCGTCCTACCCCGACAATTCCCATCGCGCCATGCTTCCAGGGGGGACCTGTGCGCCAAAGAAGCAGATCTGTCCATCTCTTGCTCGCCGCCGCGGTACTCGGTACCGCGTCGACGGCGCTTTCCGCCGGTCCCGCTCAGGCCACCGGTGAGACCACACTGACCGCCGATCCGCTGAGCACCTGGCAGACCGACGGCATCGTGTGGGCCATGGCCTACGCCAAGGGCATCGTGTACGTAGGAGGCACTTTCAGCCACATTCGGCCGCCGGGTGCGGCCCAGGGCACCGGTGAGGTCGCCCGGACGAACTTCGCGGCCTTCGACGCGAAGACCGGCCAGCCGCTGCCGTGCGCCCCGGCGTTCACCGGCGGCACGGGCACCATCCGGGCCATGAAGGCCGCGCCCGACGGTTCGAAGATCTACATCGGCGGCTCGTTCGGGAAGGCCGGCCCGGTGGGGCGGTCCAACACGGCCGCGCTCAACACGTCCGACTGCACCATCGGGGCGGACTGGCAGCCGACGGTCAGCTCGACCGTGCGGGCCATCGACGTCACCGACGACACCGTCTACATCGGCGGCGGCTTCGGCACCGTCCAGGGTCAGACCCGCGAGCGGGTCGCCGCCCTGCGGCCGGACGGCACCCTGCTGCCGTTCAAGGCGACGATCCGGGGTTCCTCGGTCGGCAACGACCCCACCCCGGCGGTCAACGCCCTCACGGTCGCGCCCAAGCTCAACAAGATCATCATCGGCGGCCGGTTCACCTCGGTGAACGGCAGCCTCTTCGGGGTGCACGCGCTCGCCGGGCTCGATGCCACCACCGGCCGGGTCGTCAACTCCTTCACCGGCTGGATCCCCAACCGCTCCGCGGTCAAGGCCCTGGTCAACGATGGGACGAACTTCTACCTGGGTGCCGAGGGCACCGGCGGCGGGGTCTTCGACGGCCGCGCGGCCGGCCGGCTGTCCGACGGCGCGCAGTTGTGGAAGGACACCTGCCTGGGCGCCACCCAGGCGGTGCTGCCGTACAAGGGCGTGCTCTACAGCGGTTCGCACGCGCACGACTGCTCCGACACCCCGGGCGGGTTCACGGACATCAACAACCGCCAGCACTTCCTGGCGCAGTCGATCTCCGACAAGACGATCCTGCCCTGGTTCCCCGACACCAACGACGGGATCGGCGAGCAGATCGGTCCGCGGGCGCTGACCATGGCGGACGGTGTCCTGTGGGCGGGCGGTGAGTTCACCACCGTCAACGACGCACCGCAGCAGGGCCTGACCCGGTTCGCGGCGGCGCCGGACACCGGGGCGCCGCAGGTTCCGCTGCTCAGCGGGGCGAGCGGCGCGCGCGGCCGGATCACGCTCAACTGGAAGGCGTCATGGGACCGGGACAACGGCGTCCTGACCTACGAGATCTACCGTGACGGTGAGTACCTGACCTCGCTCAACCAGGACTCGCGCTACTGGAACCGGCCCAACATGAGCTTCACGGACACC
Organism: Streptomyces angustmyceticus; assembly: GCF_019933235.1. Classification (NCBI taxonomy): domain Bacteria; kingdom Bacillati; phylum Actinomycetota; class Actinomycetes; order Kitasatosporales; family Streptomycetaceae; genus Streptomyces; species Streptomyces angustmyceticus. Next base: position 350,833 of record NZ_CP082945.1, read on the forward strand.
GTGGAGCCCGGGTCCCAGCACCGTTACTCGATCGAGGTCACCGACGGCACCAATGTCTCGGGCCGCAACGGCCCGGTCTATGTGACCGCCAGGAACTGACCGCAGGGCAAGTGGGGGGTAAATGACACACCGAGTAGGTTACGCACCCGGGGTCTACGACCTTTTCCACGTCGGACACCTCAATATTCTCCGGCACGCCAAAAGCCAGTGCGACTATCTGGTGGCCGGTGTGGTGTCGGACGAAATGGCTGCCCAGGCCAAAGGAAAGGCACCGGTGATTCCGCTCGCCGAGCGGCTGGAGATCGTACGCAGCGTCAGGTTCGTGGACGCGGCGTTCGTCGAGACGGTGCCCGACAAACTGGAAACCTGGCAGCAGGTGCGTTTCGACGCCATCTTCAAGGGCGACGACTGGCGGGGGACGCCCAAGGGCGACAAGCTCGAACGGGATTTCGCGACGGTCGGGGTCGATGTGGTCTATTTCCCCTACACCGTGCACACGTCGAGCTCCTTGTTGCGCGAGGTGCTCGACGGGCTCGCGAATTCGGCGTGATCCCGCGGGGGTGACGCCGCGCGGTACCCGGGCAGCGCGCCCGGGTACCCGGTCCGTCCCCGGCCCTCAGCGGCCGGGGGCGGACAGTTCGCGGTACCACTTGACCAGGAACGCCACCATGAAGAGCAGATGGGCGACGAGCAGACCGCAGTACAGCGCCAGGAACACCTCCCGGCTGCCGAACAGCAGGAACATCGCGCAGAACACGCCGTAGTCGACGAACAGCAGCGCCACGGCGCGCAGCGGGGAGACCGCCGCCGCGGGCGCCGGCCCGTGCGCACCGGCCTTCTGCCGTGCGGCGCGCTTGAGTTGCTCGGTGAGGATGCCACCGAAGAAGACCATCACCGCCGCGAACTGGAAGACGACCGGAACGAGATACCAGCGGGGGTCGGAGAATCCGAAGTAGCGGTGGAACGAGAGCAGTACGGCCATGTGCAGAGCCAGCATCTTGGCGCAGTCGACCACATGGTCCAGCCACTCCCCCGCCGCGCTGCCGGTCCCGGTCAGCCGGGCGAGCTGCCCGTCGGCGGAATCGAGGGCGAAACCGAGGACCAGGGCCGCGAAAATCCCGGCCGCCACGGCCGGAGAGGGCCGCAGCGTGGCTATCATCACCACCCCGGCAAAGGTGAACACCGCGCTGATCATGGTGACTTGATTGGGCGTCAATTTCAGGGTGTAGCCCGCGGCGGCCAGCACCCGGCCGGCCGGCCGGTTCACATAACGCGAATACAGGGACACCCCCTTCGCGGATTTCTGGGCCGCCGACAGCTGTCTGATCGCATAACCGAACTGGCTCATGTCCCCCACCTGATGAATGGACCCCCGAAGGAGCAACATCATGGCAGGCACGACCTCCCCGTCAACCGGTGGCGCCACCCGCCGGTCCCTCCTGGCGGGCTCCGCCGCCGCGCTGGCAGCCGCCCTCACCGGGTGCGACTCCGCGTCGCCCCCTGCCACCCGGCAGTCCACCGATGACGCGAAAGCGCCGGTGGTCACCGGCCACAAGCCCAAGGGCAAGGACGTCATCGACGTGGTGGCGGACTTCGGCGCCAAGGGCGACGGGCGCACCGACGACAGCCGGGCCTTCGCCCGCGCGTACGCGTACGCGGCGCGCCGGGTGTGGGACCACGTCGGCCGGACCGTGATCGACGTGCCGGCCGGCACCTACCTGATCCGCTCCCCCAACGCCCTGCTCGACGCCCGGGGCGGCAAGCTCAAGGCGAACGGTTTACGGTTCCGCGGGGCCGGCAAGCGCATGACCCAGCTGCTCTTCGCGCCGCGCCGGGCCGACAACGCCTATCTGTGCCGCAACGAGGACAGCTGGGCGAACGTGATGTTCGAGCAGATGGGCTTCGCCGCCGCGACCCCCGGCGCCTCGTTCTTCTACTCGTACTCGACCGGCCAGGCGCAGGACTACCGCTTCACCGAGTGCGAGTGGACCGGCGAGTGGACCTACGGGGTCGCCCTCGACGGCAGCAACACGAACTCGGAGATGCGCTGGGACGCCTGCCGGGTGGGGGGCGCCTACCGCAAGGCGTTCCTGTACTCCGGGCTGTCGCAGAAATCGCTGAGCCGCCCGCAGCAGGACCAGTTCCTCAACTACTGGTTCAACGACATGAAGGTCGAGTACGCCTGGGGCAACTTCCTGGAGTTCCCCTACGGCGGCTCCATCACCTGCCGAGGCGGCTCCTACATCGTCACAGGACGCCGCCCCGACGACTCCGGCGACTACGGGCGCACCAGCACCTTCTTCCGTTTTCCGCGCGGCCCGCACCACGACTCCGTCCAGCGCTTCCACGCCGAGGACATCCGCTTCGAGGTGCGCGACCCGGACACCGTCGTGATCGACTGCGCCTGGGACAGCGGGACGGTGCACTTCAACGACTGCGACGACACCGCCCAGGCGTTCAAGTCCTTCGCCCAGGACAGCAGCCCCCACCGCTACCGCGTCGGCGCCCAGGGCCCGCTGGTGCGCTACGACTCGTGCCAGCTGTCCGGGCAGCACGCCTACGCGGCGGAGAGCGGCGGGTCCGGGCCCCGGGCCCGCTACGACATGTGCCGCTTCCGCAACCACGCCCAGCAGGACTTCATCAAGGGCTCGGCGGACCGGGTGTCGTTCGTGGACTGCCTGGGGTCCTGAGCGGGCCGCCTGCGGTGGCGGGCGCGGGGGCTCCGGCCCGGCCCGGCGCCCGGCTGCCGACGGTGATCAACGGCACACGTACTGGTCAGTAGCATTCTGCTCGTGCGGGCCTAGAGTGAGGGCCGAACGGCGCCGCCGGACCCCCGGCGGCACTCCCGCCCTCCGAGCCGACCAGGGAGACTGCATGCGCTCTCCGAAGGACTTCTTCCGCCCGCTGGCCGTCGGGGCGCCGACACCGGTACGCGAGGTACCGTTCCGGCCGTCCCGGATGATCCACTTCTTCGATCCGGGCAACGAGAAGATGACCGCGAAGGTGCCGTCCATCGCTCCCACCGTGGACGTCCTGCTCGGCAACCTGGAGGACGCGGTCGCCGCCGACCGCAAGGAAGCGGCCAGGTCGGGCCTGGTGAAGATCGCCAAGGCCACCGACTTCGGCGACACCCAGCTGTGGACGCGCATCAACAGCCTGGACTCGCCCTGGGCGTTGGACGACCTGCTGACCCTGGTCACCGAGATCGGCGACAAGCTGGACGTCATCATGGTGCCGAAGGTCGAGGGCGCCGAGGACATCCACTACGTCGACCGGCTGCTCGCCCAGCTGGAGGCGAAGGCGCGGGTCCAGCGGCCGATCCTGGTCCACGCGATCCTGGAGACCGCAACCGGCGTCGCCAACGTCGAGGAGATCGCCGGCGCCAGCCCCCGGATGCAGGGCATCTCGCTCGGCCCCGCCGACCTCGCCGCCAGCCGCCGGATGAAGACCACCCGGGTCGGCGGCGGCCACCCCGGCTACCTGGTCCGCGAGGACCCGCACGGCGCGGACGGCGCCGCGCCGCGGGCCACCTTCCAGCAGGACCTGTGGCACTACACCCTGGCGCGGATGGTCGACGCCTGCGCGGCGCACGGCATCCTCCCGTACTACGGCCCGTTCGGCGACATCAAGGACACCACCGCCTGCGAGGACCAGTTCCGCAACGCCTTCCTGCTCGGCTGCGTCGGCGCCTGGAGCCTGCACCCGGTGCAGATCGGCATCGCCAAGAAGGTCTTCTCGCCCGCTCCCGCCGATGTCGCCTGGGCCCGCCGGGTCATCGAGGCGATGGGCGACGGCACCGGCGCGGTGATGATCGACGGCAAGATGCAGGACGACGCCACGTACAAGCAGTGCCAGGTGGTCGCCGAACTCGCCGATGCCCTCGCCGCCCGCGACCCCGAGCTGCGCGACGCCTACGCCGCGGCCGAGAAGGAGTGAGTCCCGTGTCCGACGCGATCCTGCGGCCGCGCCGCTCCGTGCTGTACATGCCCGGCGCCAACGAACGCGCGCTGGAGAAGGCCAAGTCCCTGCCCGCCGACGCGCTGATCCTCGACCTGGAGGACGCCGTCGCCCCCGACGCCAAGGCCGACGCCCGCGAACGGGTCGCGGCCGCCGCGGCCTCCGGCGAGTACGGCTACCGCGAGGTGACGATCCGGGTCAACGCGCCCGGCACCGCCTGGCACGCCGACGACCTCCGGGCCGCCGCCGAGGCCGGTCCGGACGCGGTGGTGGTGCCCAAGGTGGAGTCCGCCGAGACCGTGCGGGAGGTCGAGCGCGCGCTGGAGGCCGCCGGCGCCCCGGACCACACCGCCCTGTGGGCGATGGTCGAGACGCCGCGCGCGATGCTGGACGCCCGTGCGGTGGCCGCGGCCGGCGAGCGGCTGACCGTGCTGGTGATGGGCACCAACGACCTGGCCAAGGAGCTGCACGCCGAGCACGTGCCCGGCCGGGCGCCGCTGCTGACCGGGCTGTCGCTGGCGCTGCTGGCGGCCCGTGAGAGCGGCAAGGTCATCCTGGACGGCGTCTACAACGACGTGAAGAACCCCGAGGGGTTCGAGGCCGAGTGCGTCCAGGGGCGGCAGTTCGGCTTCGACGGGAAGACGCTCATCCATCCGTCCCAGGTCGAGCCCTGCAACCGGGTGTTCGCCCCGTCGGCGGAGCAGATCGCCCGCTCCCGGAAGATCATCGACGCGTTCGACGAGGCCACCCGCGAGGGACGCGGCGTCGTCACCGTCGACGGCCGGCTGATCGAGAACCTGCACGTCGAGGACGCCCGCCGGATCCTCGCGCTCGCCGAGGCGCTCGACGGGCGCGGTTAGGGCCGCGGCCGTCCAGGGCCCCGTCCAGGGCCGTCCCGGTGAATCCCATAATCGGACAGGGTGAATATGTGAGGCGGGCCGCCGCTCCTGCTAGGTCGGTGCGGGCATCCGGGATACCAACGTCCGGGGACCATCGATGAGGTGCAGGAGCACACTGTGAAGAACACGGCACGCGTCAATTTCGTGATGGCAGGCGCCTGCGGCCTGCTCCTGGCCGCGGGCGGGGCCGCGCCCACCCCGGCCTGGGCCGGGTCGAGCGGCGACGGGGTCTCGAACAGCGACACCGTCGCCCGCTTCGACGCCAGGTTCCACTGCGGGCCCCGGGCCAGGTTCTGCGTCAACGGGCCGGTGCTCAGCGGAAACCCCGGGCGTGCGCAGAACGTCTATGTGGGCGGCTCCAACAGCAACAGCGGCAGCCCGAAGAACAACAACGGCAACACCAACGACGACAGTGGCGGCACCACCGGCGCCGCGAAGAAGTCCAGCAACAACATGCAGCACATCGGCCACCACGGCAGCCAGAAGCTGTGACGGCACACTGATCCGCACCGGCCCCGCGGCCAGGGGCCGGTGGGATGCCGACGCGGAAACGACGATCGCCCGGCGGAGTTCCGCCGGGCGATCGTGTGCGGGCCTTCGGACGTACCGGGTCCGTCGGCGCCGGGCCTCCGGATCAGTGCAGGAGCAGACCCCCGAGGATCCGCTGCACGTTGTTGAAGCTCCCCGTGGACGCACCCGTGACGGAGTTGGCGCCGTTGGTGGTTCCGTTCGTGTTGGAGAGATTGCCGCTGTTGTTCGGGTTTCCGTGGTTGATGAAGTTGCCGCTGTTGAGGCTGTTGCCGCTGTTCACCGGCCCGTTGATGCAGGCGTGGGGCGAGGCGAGCACCGGCGACTTGTAGTGGACCTGGCCGAGGCGGTTGTTGCAGACCACGCCCTGGACCGTGCCGGTCACGCTGCCGACATCGGCGTCCGCCACCGCCGAGAGCAGGGACTCCGGAATCGTCACCGCCTGGGCGACCCCGCCGCCCAGCAGCACCAGCCCGCACGCCCCGACGACACTTCCCGCCCGCACAATTCTTCTCACGACGCTCCTCGCCTCTTCAACCTTGCGCTGCCAGTCGTATCGTGCTGCCGTCGTCGGCCCGCACCGTCGTTCAACCCGCTGGGAGCAAACGCCCGTCGGCCACAATCAGCCGGGTGGCCCAACAATCCGCACGACTGCGCGGACCCGTTCGGGCCCTTCCGGCGCTCCGGTGTGCGCGGGCGGGGGCGGCCGGCGTCTCTAGGTGGCGCTGTGCGGATGGCAGGCCGTGGCCGAACGCGGCGGCCAGGTCTGGGGGTCGAGGATGCCCAGGACGTAGGCGCGGGCGACGAGGGCGGGTCTGGTCGGGGCGTCGAGGAGGTCGCGCAGCCGGCTGAGGTGGTAGTCGACGGTCTGCCGGGAGAGGTGCAGGGACGTGGCGATCTCCGCGTTGCTGCGGCCGGCGGCCAGCAGGGACAGGATGCGGACCTGGCTGGCGGTCAGCGCGGGGTGGGCCTCATGGGCGAGGCCGTGGTGGGTGACGACCGCCCAGACGCTGGTCGCGCGGTGCGCGCTCCGGCCGACCGTCGTCAGGTGCAGCCGGGCGCGGCGCTGCCGGCCACGGGCGTCGAGGAAGAGCGCGGAGGTCTGGATCCGCCGGCTGCGGCGGGCTATCAGATCGTGCCAGCCGCGCCGTAGCGCTCCTAACTCCGGGGCGGGGGCCAGCAGCGTGTGGGCGCGGCGGCCGACCAGGTCCGAGAGGCGGGTCTGCAGCAACTCCGCGGCCGCCGCGCTCGCCTGCTGGATCCGTCCGCCCGCGGAGACCAGGGCGCAGGCCAGTCCGCTGTGGTCGCGCAGCGCGTGCAGGTTCTCCTCGGCCTCCCGGCGCTGGCGCAGCGCACGGGTGTAGTCGCTGATGTCGACGTAGATGCCGGCGACACAGGTCTGGCCGCCTTCCCTGACGGGGAAGCGGTGGCCGACGGCCTGCCCGCTGGTGCCGTCGGCACGGTGGTAGGTCAGGGTGTGCCGCACGGGTTTGCCGCGGGCGAGCACCTCCTGGTCCAGGGCGAGGACCTGCGAGGAGTCGGCGGGGCCGTCGATGTCCGTGACGTACCCGCCGATGACGTGTTCCGGTGTGGTGCCGTAGAGGTGGGCGTAGGCGTGGTTCGCCCAGACGTAGCGGCCGCTGCCGTCCCGGATGAAGGCCGCGGCGGGGGCGAGGTCCGCGAAGGCGTCGTAGCGGCGGGCGGCGGGGGCGCGCGCGGCGACCTCCACCGCCAGCCCCCGGGAGCGGCCCTGCCGGGGCACGCCGAGGGGCCAGTTCACATCGAAGACACGACCGTCGAACTGGGCTTGCCAATGGCTGGATTCCGGTGCTGCGGCCGGCTCGGTGAGCTCGCTTCGTACGGCGTCGAGGAACCGCTGGGCCGTCCCCGTGTCGTCGAAGGCACCACCGCCGCTGTCGATCACGCGCAGCTCGCGGTCGGCCTCCCACCAGGACACCGGGAGGTGTTCGAGCAGCGACTTCAAACTGGTCTCGTCCACGACGGGCCCCTTTTGTGGTGAAGAGTTCAATGGTTTTGGACGGCGCGCCATGGCCAATAGGTATCCCCCAGCGTCGCGCGACATGCCCGGTTCTCGGCCGATCTGGCGCGTCCGCGCACCTCGCGGCCCGTACAGCCGCCATACGGCATCACGGAACCTTCACCGTTGATCAACGGGTTCCACAACTCTGGCATTTGCCTGAGCGGTTGCGGCCCGATGCGGGGAACCGTGAGCCGCACGGCTGTTTCGCTTGAAGCACGGCGTCCGGATGTGAGTTCCGGGCGTCCTCGGCCGTTTGGTCCATACCCGTATGAAGAGGAGTCGGATTCCAGTGAGCAAGGTGCTGTTCGTGTATGCCAAGGGCGGTCCGCCCTTGGGGTACGCCCTGTCACGGGTCGCCGCACGGTCGGCAGTGCACCTGCTGGCGCTCAGCGCGCTCCCGCCCACCGTGGCCGCGTCCGCCGACCGGCTGTGCGCCTCAGTGCTGAGCCCTTCCGAACCCGAACGGCGCGACCTGGTGTCCCTGATCGTCTCCCGGGCCCAGGCGGTGGGCGCGGACGCGGTCGTCACCTTCTCCGAGTACGCGGTCGTCGCCATGGCGGAGGCCTGCGAGAAGCTCGGCCTCGCCGGTGCCGGCGGCAACTGCGCACTCGCCCGCGACAAGAGGATGATGCGTCGCACCTGGCAGGAACAGGGCATATCCCAGCCCCGGTTCCGCCCCGTCGCCACCGAGCAGGATCTGCACGACGCGGCCGCCGCGCTGCGCTTCCCCCTGCTGCTCAAGGCCGCCTGGAGCGCCGGCTCCACGGCCCACCGGACCCTCCGCCGCCCCGACGAGGTGCCGGCGGCCTGGGCGCGGGCGCGGGAGGTGATGGCCGAATCCGCGCAGCTGGGGTACGCCGAACTCCATGTGGCCGATGCCGGGGCGGACTTCCTCGTGGAGGAGATCGTGCAGGGCACCGCCTCGGAGTGGTTCGACCAGGAGGGCTGGGGCGACTACGTCAGCGTCGAGGGCGTCGTCGTGGACGGCGACTTCCGCCCGGTGTGCCTGAGCGGGCGCATGCCGACGGTGGAGCCGTTCACCGAGCGCGCCGGCATCACCCCCGCGGCGCTGCCGCACGACGCCCAGCGGCGCATCGTCGCCCTCGCGCGCGACGCGGTCGACGCGCTGGGGCTGCGCAACTGCGGTACGCACACCGAGATCAAGCTCGGTGCCGACGGGCGGATGTGGGTGATCGAGACCGCCGCCCGGTTCGGCGGGGCGATGACCGTCCCGCAGATCGAGGAGGTCTTCGGCCTGGACCTCATCGGCATGCTCACCGACCACCTGCTGGGCCGTGAGGTCTCCTGGCCCGCCGAGGCCCGCACCCCGCAGGAGGCGGACGGCGCGGCCGGGTCGCTGGTCGTCCTGGCCGTCGACGGCGCCGGTGAGGCGTGGCCCGACCGGCGCCTGTGGGACTTCCCGACCGTGCGCGAGGCGGTGCCCGTCAGCGCGGGCAGCCGGCTGTCCGTGGTGGCCGAGAACTCGCTGCCGGACGGGACGCTGGTGCCGGTGTACGACCCGGCCGCGGGCGCCAACACCATGGCGGCGCTGTGTCTGCTGTCGGCCGCCGACCCGGAGACCGTGATCCGCGACTTCCGGACCCTGGTGGACGCCCTCCCCAAGGTCCTCCCCCACGGCACCACGGAGGCACAGTCATGACCACCACCGTCCTGCCCTCCGGCGCGCCGGGCCCGGTCACCGACCGCACCGTCGTCGGCGAGAACCTCTCCCTGCCGCTGTTCCGCACCCTCTCCGGCGTCCTGGCCGGCCACCCGTACCTCAAGGTCGTGGTGGACCGCGTCGAGAACACCTGGCACCTGCTGGACACCGCGGCCCACCCGTTCCACGTCAACTACATCGCCACCCGCGTCCTCGGCATGGAACTCGCCGACCTGGACTCCTGCCTGGACGCGTTCAACGCCTCGGTCTACATGGACCCCGAGCGCCGCTTCCTGCTGGGTGTGCTCTCGCTGCACACCGACGAGGACACCGAGGGCCGGGAGCGGCCCTTCCTGGTCCTGGAGACCACCGAGGCCGACACCATGAACGGCCGGCTGCTGGAGGAGTTCTACACCTTCGTCCGCCACCGGGTCGACGGCCGGCTGCCGGTGCTGCTGAAGCCGGCGAACCACGGCCAGGAGCACGAACTCGCCGCGATCAGCGACGTCCACGTGCCGCGCATCCTGGGCCACGAGCTGTTCGGCAACCGCACCCGTACCCCGCTCAACATCGGCGAGGCCGTCGGGCGGCTGCGCTACTTCCGCACCCCGGAGGAGTACGCGGCCGAGGCCGACGGGCTCGGCTGGTCCGACATCGTGGCCATGGCGTCGCTGCCGGACGACGTGCCGCGGGTGGCGGGCTTCCTCAACACCGCGCCGGGGACGCCGCTCTCGCACACCAATGTCCTCGCCTCCGGCTGGGGCATCCCCAACGCGATCGTCCGCGACCTGGACCGGCTCGTGGAGGCGGACGACCTGGACGGCGCCTGGGTGCGCTACCGGGTGCAGGACGACGAGATCAGCCTGGTCCCGCTGGCGCACGTCCCGGCGCTGGACGCCCCGGCCTGGCACCAGCAGCGCATCCGGATGGAACCGCCGCTGCTGGAGGACGTCCCCGCGCTGTTCCTGCACCGGCTGCGCCGCGCCGACCAGGACCGGTACGGCACCAAGGCGGCCAACCTCGGGGAGCTCCACCACGTCCTCGACAGCCGCTCCGCCGACCTGACCGCCTTCTACGGGCAGCCGCGGCCGCCCCGCAACGACCTCTACGGCCACCTCGCGGCCCGGCTCGGCGTCCCGGACGCGTCGGGGGCCGAACTGCGGGACCTGGCCGCCGACTTCGTGGCCGGCACCATCGCCGCGCCCGACGGCATCGCCCTGCCCTTTGCCCTCCAGCACCGCTTCCTGACCTCCTCGGCGGCCGTGCAGCAGGGCCTGGGGAAGCTCAAGATGGCCCTCGAACTCGACGCCGTCGATGTCCTGGACGCGCTGTGCCTGCACCTCCAGCAGCTCATCCGCAACACCCCCATGCCCGACGAGGTGACCCGGCAGATCACCCAGGCGCTGCCCGACGGCCCGGACGGGCAGCGGCTCGTGGTGCGCTCGTCCTCCAACGCCGAGGATCTGCCCGGCTTCTCCGCGGCCGGCGTCTACGACTCGGTCAGCACCGTGCACGGCGAGGAGGAACTCCTGGACGCGGTGCGCCAGGTGTGGGCCTCTCTGCTGTCGCCGCGCAGCGTCCGGCTGCGCCACCAGGCGGGCATCTCCCTCGACGACACCTACATGGGCGTGATCATCCAGCGGTATGTGCCGGCGGACCTCGGCGGGGTGCTGGTGACCTGCAACCCGACCCGGCGCACGGACTTCCGCAATGTCTACGTCAACTGCTCGCCCGGCTCGCCCGAGACCGTCGTCGACGGCACCACGCTGCCGCTGCAGTACCTGTACAACACGGTCGAGGGCGGCGGCCGCACCGTCGCGCTCGGCTCGACCGGCAAGGACCTGCCCGTCGCCACCCGGGACAAGCTGGCCCGGCTGGCCCTGACCGGACGGCTGCTGCAGTCCCACTTCAGCGACAGCGACGTGGACCATCCGCTCGACATCGAATGGCTGATGACCGATCAGGGGGACTTCCGCCTGGTCCAGATCCGCCCCTACGCGCTGTGATCCGCCCGTTCAGCGGCCTGCGGGCCGTCCGTGGCCCCCGGGGCCCGGGCGCGTCCCTGACCCCGCGGGCCCGCCGGATCATCCGCCTCAACAACGGCTTCCAGCTGCTGTTCAACCTGTTGTGGTGGATGCCGGTCTTCTACGCCTACCAGCGGGAGGCCGGGCTCTCCGACGGGCAGATCTTCGGCATCCAGAGCATCTACTACATCGCGTTCTGCCTCTTCGAGATCCCGACCGGGCTGGTGGCCGACCGGATCGGTGCCCGCAACTGCCTGCGGGCCGGTGCCGTCGTGATGACCGCGGCGAACCTGGCCCCGGTCCTCTCCCCCAGCTACACCGGCTTCCTGGTGCACTTCCTGGCCATCGCCGCCGGCCGCTCGCTGACCTCCGGTGCCGCCAGCGCCTACCTCTACGACGGCCTGGCGGCCGAGGGCGCGGGAGAGCACTACCTGAAGGCCGAGGGGCAGGCGCGGGCGCTGGGGCTGGCCGCGAAGGTGCTGTGCTGGCCGCTGGTCGGCCCGCTGATGGCCCTGGCGCACCCCACGCCGTATCTGCTGAGCGCCGCGAGCGCGGCCGGCTCGCTCGTCTGCGCCGTGGTGCTGCCGCGGCACGTCGCGCCCGCCGGCCGGGACCGGGCCGGGCAGCCGGCGCGCGGCGGGCTCACGTTCCTGCGCGACGCCGGCACGGCGCTGCGCTGTGTGTGGGCCACGCCGTGGCTCGCCCTGCTGATGGTGCAGGGCGTGGCCGTCTTCACGCTCTCGCGGATCTGCCAGGTCAACCTCTTCCAGCCGGTGCTGCTGGACCACGGCATCCCGGAGGGCTCGCACGGCGGTGTGCTGGCCGCCATGACCGTCGCGGAGGCGGTGGCCTCGGCCCGTCCGCAGTGGCTCGGCTCGCGGCTGTCGCCGGTGGCCTGGGTCTCGCTGCTCAGCCTCGCGATGGCGGCCGCGCTGGCGGGCAGCACGCTGGGCGGTCCCTGGACCGTGATCGCCCTGCTGTGCGTGTTCGCCGCGGTCACCGGCTTCGCCTATCCGCTGCAGCGCAAGCTGGTGAACGACGCCATTCCGGCGGGTGCGCCGCGGGCCACCCTGCTGTCCGTCGAGAGCATCGTGGACCGGGCCGTGTGCGCGCTGGCGGCCGTGGCGGCCGGCGCCTACCTCTCGGCGGGCCGGCTGGACGTGCTGCTGTGGCACAGCGCGGTGGTGACCGGCGTGGTGATGCTGGTGCTCCAGCTGGTCCTGCGGCGCGTCCCGGGGCGGCCCCGCAAGCCGCAGGCCGGCGAGCCGGTCCCCGAGCTGGTCACCACGGCAGGAAACCCCTGAGGGTCGCCGTCATACTGGGGACGTGCGGCGTACCGGTGCCGGGCGCTACGGCGAAGGGCTGTTCCGCCCGGAGGAGACCGGCGAGGCCGGTCGTATCGACCAGGGGGCGCTCGCCTACGACGAGGTGAGCGCCGCCCGGCTGACGGCGTTGGGTGCCGGTCCCGGCTGGAACTGCCTGGACGTGGGCGCGGGGACCGGCACTCTCGCACGGTGGCTGCTGGAGTCGGCCGGGGTCACGACGGTGCTCGCGGTGGACCGCGACACCCGGTTCCTCACCGCCGGCGGTATCCCCGGCCTGACGGCGCTCGACGCCGACATCACCGCTCCGGACTTCGATCCCGGCCGGTTCCAGCTGGTGCACGCGCGGTTCGTCCTGATGCATCTGCGCCCCTGGCGCCGCATGATCGCCAAACTGGCGTCGCTGGTGGCGCCCGACGGCGTGCTGGTGCTCAGCGACGCCGTGGACCTCACCAGCGCCACCGCGCCCGGCACCCCGTACACCACGGTCATGCGGGCGATGTGGCAGGCGCTCCGGGAGACCATCGGCACGGACATCTCGTGGGTCCCGGACTACCCGCACCTCCTGCACGAGGAGGGGCTGTGCGAGGTGGCCGCCGAGATCCATGTTCCCCCGTTGGTGCCGGGGAGCGCGATCAGCCGCTTCTGGGCCGATACGTGGGGCCGTACCCGGGGCGCCATGCTGGCGACGGGGCGGGTGGACGAGGAACAGATCGAGCAGGGCCTGCGGACGCTGTCGTCGCCCGCCGGGGGCGCCGGTCTGTCCCCCGGGATGCTCACCGCCTGGGGGTGGCGGACCGAGGAGGGCGCCCGCGGCCGGCACCGCTGACCGGGCGGGCGGCCCCTGACGGCGCGCCCGCCCGGACCCGAGCCGATGGCGCACCGCCTCCCGGCGCGACGGTCAGCGGGCCTTGGGGAGTTGCTGGGTGGAGCAGTGGATGCCGCCGCCGCCCTCGCCGAGGTGGTCGACGGGCACCGCCACCACCTCCCGTCCCGGATACAGCTCCCGCAGGACGCTCGCGGCCCTGCTGTCGGCCCTGCGGTCGCCGAAGCGGGGCATGACGACCCCTCCGTTGACCACGTAGTAGTTCACGTAGCAGGCCAGGAAGCCCTTGCCCCGGCGCCCGATGTCGGCGGGCTCGGGCAGCTCGACGACGTCGAGCCGCTTCCCGCGGGCGTCGACGGCCCGCTCCAGGACCCCGCGGGCCTGCCGGTAGGCCGGGGTGAACTCGTTGGGGCGGGCGTGTGCGGCCGGCGTGCTCAGGACCACGACGCCGGGCTCGGAGAACCGGGCCAGCGCGTCGATGTGATAGTCCGTGATGTCCTTGCCCTTGACGCCCTTCACCCAGATCACCGTCGTGGCGCCGAACAACTTCTCGAGCGCCCGCTCGATGTCGTCGCGGGAGGCACCCGGGTTGCGGTTGTCGTTGACGAGGGAGCTCTCCGCCGCCATCAGGGTCCCCCGGCCGTCGCCCTCGACCGCCCCGCCCTCGGCGGTGATCGGTGCCTCGATCCTGGTGAGCCGCTCGTCGTCGAGGACCGCGCGGGCGACCCGGCTGTCGCGGCCGTGCTCCTGCTTGCCGCCCCAGCCGTTGAAGTTGAGGTCGACGCCGGCGATGCCGTCGGGCCCGAGGACGAAGACGGGTCCGCTGTCCCGCGTCCACAGGTCGTCCACCGGGACCGGGACGACCTCCACCCCGGACCCGCAGGCCCTCCGGGCGGCCCGTACCTCCCGTTCGTTGGCGAGGAGGGCCACCGGCTCGAACTCGGCGATCGTGCGGGCGATACGGGCGATGTCGGCGCGCACGCCGTCGGCGTCCGGCCCCCAGATCCGGCGGGTGGGCCAGGCCATGTAGGTCGCCTGGTGCGGATGGGCCTCCTCGGGCAGCCGCCATCCACCGGACGGCTTCGCGCCGGCGGGAACGGCGCCCGCCGCGTTCGACGCGCGGCCGCCGTCCGGTGTGCCGCAGGCCCCCAAGGCTCCTCCTACGGCCGCGATGACCGCCGCTTGCAGTGTCTGACGTCGGGATATGTCCACGATCAGCCCCCTGACTGAAATTTTGGTCAGGACGATGGTAGGGCATGATCGGACCCGAGCCACCTCGATTCCTCGGACCGCGGGAGCATGCGATGCCGGACAGGCCCACCCAGATCCTCGAAGCCGCCGCCCGGCTGATCGCCCGGCGCGGCGTCCGCGGGCTGCGCGTGGAGGAAGTGTCAGCGGAGGCCGGCGTCTCGACCGCCCTGATCTACTACCACTTCAAGGACCGCACCGGACTGCTGCGCCGGACCCTGGAGTTCATCAACCGGCGCGCGGTCCGCTACACCGACGCCGCCTTCGACCTCTCCGACGATCCCCGTACGCAGCTCACCGAGATCCTGCTGCGGGAGCTGCAGGACGCCCCCGACGTCAGGGAGAACAGCGCGGCGTGGGGCGAGTTGCGCGCCACCGCCGTCTTCGACCCGGACCTGCGGGAGCTGCTGGCCACCGCGACCCGCGAGTGGAACGACGACCTCGCCGGCCTGATACACCGGGCGCGGGAGGCCGACCCGGCGCTGTCCGGGGTCGACGCGCAGGCGGCGGCCGAGCGGCTCACCGCGCTGGTCGAGGGCGTGAGCGAGCGCTGGCTGAGCGGCACCACCTCGCTCCAGCGGGCCCACGAGCTGATCCGTGGCGCCGTCGAGGCGGAACTCCGGCCCGCCTGAGGGGACATGGACCGGCCGGCCCGGTCCCGCGGCTGTCATGGCCGCGGGGCCGGGCCGTTCGCATGGCGGGCGCCATACCGGAGGAACTCAGCGCTTCGGTCAATAAGTGGACATCGACGACTGTTTTCGGTCGGATTACGGCACGTGACCCTCTGCACCCGCTCACCCGGTCCGACCGGGCCGACAGTGCGGAATCCCCTCCTCACAAGGAGTGTCGCCATGTGGCGGTCATGCGGCGGTTGCCGGAATCTGGCGGAGAATTTTCTGTTCTGATGTGTAAATGGTGAAGAAACCCGACCGAAAGTGTGCATCGGGTTTTGACCCTTGATCGACCGGTCAGTCATGGTCGGCGCATGCCCGACATACCCCGACCCGCGGCCGGCAGCCCGCTGCGTCTGCGTGACTTCCGCCTTCTGCTCGCCGGTGCCGCGGCCGGTCAACTCGGCTCCCAGGTCACCCTGGTCGCCCTGCCGCTCGTAGCGGTGCTCGTACTCGACGCCCCCGCCTTCCAGGTGGGGCTGCTCACCGCCGCGGAGACCGCCGCGTTCCTGCTGGTCGGGCTGCCGGCCGGGGCCTGGGTCGACCGGATGCGCAAGCTGCCGCTGATGATCCGCGCCGATGTGGTGCGGGCCCTGGCGATGGCGAGCGTCCCGCTGGCCGCCGTCACCGGTGTGCTGACGATGACGCAGTTGTACGTCGTCGCCCTGGTGACCGGCGTGGCGACGGTCTTCTTCGACGTCGCCCACCAGAGCTTCCTGCCCCAACTGCTGCCCCGCGACCAGCTCGTGGCGGGCAACGGGGCGCTGGAGACGATCCGTTCCTCGGCGCAGGTCGCCGGGCCCGGGATCGGCGGCGGTCTCGTCCAGCTGCTGGGCGCGGCCCTGGCCATCGTCGCCGACGCGGTCGGCTATGCGCTCTCCGCGCTGTTCCTGTGGGGCATCAAGCAGCCCGAGAGCCTTCCCGAGCGCGGGCCGGACGCCTCGCTGCGCCGGGACATCGGCGAGGGACTGCGCTTCGTCTTCCGGCACCGGCTGCTGCGCGTGATCGCCGTGACGACCGCGCTGGGGAACTTCTTCACCGCGCTGCTGATGGCCACCCAGTCCGTCTTCCTGGTCCGGGTGCTGGGCCTGGCGCCGGGCGTGGTCGGTCTCGTGCTGGCTGCCTCGGCCCTGGGCGGACTGGCCGGCGCGCTGTGCGCCGGACGGCTCGCCGCCCGGCTCGGCCAGGCCCGGATCATCTGGCTGTCCGCGCTGGTCACCGGCCCGTTCGCGCTGCTGTGGCCGTTGTCGGGACGCGGCGCGGGGGCGGCGCTGTTCGCCCTGGGCTCCGGCGTGGTGTTCTTCGGCGCCGTGGTCTACAACGTCGCCCAGGTGAGCTTCCGTCAGTCCCTGTGCCCGCCCCGGCTGCTCGGCCGGATGAACGCCACCCTGCGGTTCCTGATGTGGGGGACCCTGCCGCTGGGCGCGCTGGCCGGCGGCGCCCTGGCCGATGCCTTCGGGGCCCGCACGGCGCTGGTGTGGTGTGCGGCCGGGTTCCTGGCCGTACCGCTGCCGCTGCTGCTCTCCCCGCTGCGACGGATGCGCGACCTGCCCGGCGCGGAGCCGGCCCCGGAGGCCGGGGACGACGCCACCGACGCGCCCGAGCCCGCGCCCCTCGGCTGACGGCCGGCCGCCGCGCCCCGTCCCCGACCCTTCCACCGGCCCTCGTACCAGGGCCCGTTCCCTGCGTCGTCTTCCGCGAGGCAGGCCCGATGTCAGAGAGGATGACGTGCTCAGCATCACGAGCCAGTACCTGGCCCGCTTCCGGCGGCTCGACGCCGGCGACGGGGCCCCGGCCCCGCTGCCCGTCACGGGCGCCCAGCGGCGCTTCGCGCTGGTGCGTGCCATGGACCCCGACGGCCGGCCGGACCTCGTGCCGATGTTCTTCGCCTTCCCGCACGGCACGGTGGACCCCGTACGCCTCGCGGCGGCCGCGAGGCGGCTCGCCGCCCTGCACCCCGTGCTGCGCTCCCGGCTCACCGTGCTGCGCGGCACCCCCGCACTCCGCCCGGAGGAGCCGCAGGTCCCCGTGACCCGCCTGACCTGCGCGCCCGGTGAGGACGCGGCCACCGTGCTGCGCCGCGCCCTGGCCGGCTGGGCCCCCGACGGCCCGCCGCTGCGGCTGTTCCTGGCGCAGGACGGGCCCGGGAGCGCGGACGAGGTGCTCGCCGTCGTCCTGGACCACACCGCCTGCGACGGCCAGTCGCTGGCCCGGATCGTCGAGGAACTCGGCGCGGCCTACGAGGAAGGGACGGGCGCCGAACGGCCCTCGGCCCATGAGGTCGCCACCGAGCTGGCCGCCTACCGGGACGCCGTGCTGCTCCAGCTCGAAGCGGAGGAACGCGCGGGCTCACCCGCGGCGATGGCGTACTGGGGCGAACGGCTGCGCGCGGTGCGCGAGCAGGCGCCCGCGCCACGGCCGCAGTCCCTCTCCCCCGGGGCGGCGCCGGGCGGTTCGGCCGCGCTGCGCCTGCCCGCGCCGCCGGCCGGGGTGCCCTTCCCCGAGCTGCTCGACGCCTGCCGGGCGGCGGCAGCGGTGCTGTTCGGGGCGGGTCATGTGGTGCCGCTCGGCTACCCGTGGGGCGGCCGGCCGCCCGCCGCCGCACCCGTCCTCGGCTGCTTCCTCAACACCGTGGTCTTCCCGACCGCCACCGGGGACGCGCCGTCCGCGACGTCCGAATCCTGGTGGGACGACCTGGACCACGCCGCCACGCCCTTCGACGCCGTGGTGCACGCCGCCCGCGCGGCCGGCTCCGGCTGGACCGGCCGGCTCGACGGCATGCTGACCGTCGACGACTCCCGGCGCCACCCCCCGCTGCGGCTGGGCGGTGTGACGGGCCGGGAGATCCATGTGGACGGCAGGGCCGTACGCGGCCCCTTCGCGGTCTCCGTCACCCAGGGCCCGCAGCTGCACCTGCGGATGGTGTGGGACCGCGCGATCCTCCCCGACGACACCGCCGAGAGCGCCTTCACCGCGCTCGCCGGCGCGCTGCGGACGCCGGCGCCGAGCGCCGGCTGACCCCGCCCGGGGCCCCGCCCCGCACACGCTTTTCCATGACCGCAGGACCACGCCGCGCGATCCACGGCCGGTTCCTGCCACCCCACAGGCCGGGCCCGACCATGCCCCGGCCGGAGAAACCCGCCCCGACAACCTCAGGGACCGCCCATGCTTCCGCTCTCCTCCTCGCAGGAGATCGTCTGGCTGCACGAACAGGTGCAACCGGGCAGCCGCGCCTACAACTTCACCGCCGCACTCGACCTGTGGGGCACGCTCGACACCGAGGCGCTGCGCCGCGGCCTGGCCGCCACGCTCGACCGGCACCCCGGTCTGCGGCTGGAACTCGTCGCCGTCGACGGGGCAATGCCCGGTCAGCGGGTCGCCGAGAGCTGCGCGCCGCGGCTGCACACGGTGGACCTGAGCGGGGAGGCGGACCCGGAGGCCGCGTTCCAGGAGCTGCTGCGCACCGAGGCGGAGACCCCGCTCGACACCTTCGAGGCGCCGCTGCTGCGCTGGACGCTGGTCCGGCTCGGGGAGGAGCGGCACCGGCTCGTCCATGTCGAGCACCACCTGATCCACGACGGCCACTCGTTCGCGATCCTGCTGCGCGACGTGTTCAGCGTCTACCGGGGCCACGTCCTGGGCGAGCCGGTGGAGCTCGCGCCCGCGCCCTCGTACGCCGACCACGTCCGGGCGGGCGCCCGGGCCGAGGAGGGCGGGGAGCGGCGCGACAGCCTGGAGTTCTGGGCCGGTGAACTGCGCGACATGTCCTACGACATGCCGCTGCCCGGTCTGACCCGGCCCGGCTCCCGGCGCCGGCACCACGGCGGCCAGCTGCGGCAGTCGATCGGCGCGGACCTGGCGGAGGCGCTGCGCGCCCATGCCCGTGAGCGCGGGCTGACGCCGTTCGCCACGCTGCTGGGGCTCTTCGCCGAACTGCTGCGCCGGCACAGCGGTCGCTCGCAGATGGTGATCGGCACCGCGGTCGGCAACCGCCCGCGCGGCTTCGAGGGCGCGGTGGGCATGTTCGTCAACACCATCCCGCTCGCGCTCCACCTGGACCCGGCCGCCCCGGCCGAGGAGACCATGGACGAGGTGACCGACACCCTCATCCGTGCGCTGCCGCACCAGGAGGTGCCGATCCAGGAGCTGACCCGCACGCTCGGCCTGCACACCTCCGGCGCCGACAACCCGCTGTTCAGCGTGATGTTCAGCGCCCACGACGCCGAGCTGCCCGAGATCGACGTCCCCGGCCTGGACATCACCCTGTTCGAGGGCTTCAACACCGGCACCACCCGCTTCGACCTGGACGTGGTGCTGCTCCCGGACGACCGGCGCGGGGTCAGCCTGCGGCACGGCGCGGCGGGGATGACCCTGGTCTGGGACTACGACGCCGACATGTTCGGCGAGGACGTGGCGAAGCTGCTCGCCGAGCGTTTCCTGGACCTGCTGCGCGCCTACCTCGACGCCCCCGGCGCCGCCCTCGCGGACCTGGCGCCGCCGGCCGCACCGCCGGCCCTCCCGGCCGCCGCGCCGCCGGCCTTCGCACACGATCCGCTGGACCCGGCCACCGCGCACGACGCGTCCCTGCCCGCGCTGCTCATCGGCGCCCGCCGGATCACCTACGGCGACCTCGACGCCCGGGTCACCTCGCTGGCCGAGCGGATGCGGGCGGCGGGGGTGAGCGCCGGTCAGCCGGTGGCGGCCGTGCTGCCCCGCGGCGCCGACACGGTCGTGGCGCTGCTGGCCTGTCTGCGGACCGGGGCGGTGTACTGCCCGCTGTCGCCGTCCGACCCGGCGGCCCGTCTGGAGCTGCTGCTGGGCCGGCTGGGTCCGGCGCTGGTGCTGACCTCGGCGGACGCCCCCGTCACGCTTCCCGACGGGCTGCCGGCGGCCACCGTCGACGCCCCGGTCCTGCCGGCGGCGCGGGCGGCCGAGGCCGTGCCCGGTGCCGCCTACATCATCCACACCTCCGGCTCGACGGGCGTTCCCAAGCCGGTCGCCGTCGGCCGTGCGGCGCTGGTGAACCATCTGACGGGCGCCGCCGAGGCGTTCGGGCTGGGCCCGGGCGACCGGGTGCTGCTGTTCGCCCAGCCGTCGTTCGACGTGGCCCTCGAAGAAATGCTGCCGTCGCTGTACGCCGGGGCGTGCCTGGTGGTGCCCGAGCGCGAGGTGCCGACCGGCGCCGAGCTGGCCGCGCTGCTGGTCTCCGCCCGGGTCTCGGTGGCCAACCTGCCGACCAGTTACTTCCTCGCCACCCGCGAGGAGATGCGGCCGGTGCTGCGCGACGGGCAGTGGGCGCCGCGGCTGCTGGTGCTCGGCGGCGAGCGCCTTCCGGCGGACGTGATGCGGGCGTACCTGGCGGAGAGCGACAGCACCGTGCTCAACGTCTACGGCGTCACCGAGGCCGCCGTCAGCACGACCGTCCACGAGATCACCCGGGACGGCCTCGTCGACGGTGCGGAGATCCCCCTGGGCACCGAGCTGCCCGGCGAGCGGGTCCATGTGCTGGACGCGCACCACCGGCCGCTGCCGGACGGCGCGGTCGGTGAACTGGCCATCGCCGGGGCCGGGCTGGCCGAGGGTTACGTCGGCAACCCGGAGACCACCGCCGCCCGCTTCCTCGACATCGAGGCCCTCGGCGGCGAGCGGGTCTACCTCACCGGTGACCTCGGCTACCGCGGCCGCGACGGGCTGCTGTACTTCCTGGGACGACGCGACCACCAGGTCAAACTGCGCGGCTACCGCATCGAGCTGGAGGAGGTGGAGGCCGCCGCCTCGGCCGCGCTCGGCGGCCGGTCGTGCGCCGTGGTCCTGGACCGGGACGCCGCGGGCGGCCCCCGGCTGGTCGGCTTCCTGGAGAGCGCGGACGACGGTGCGCCGTGGGACGAGCAGGCGCTGCACACGGAGTTGAGCCGCCGGCTGCCGAGCGCCCTGGTCCCCGGGCGCTGGGCGGCGCTCGACACCATGCCGCGGCTGGCCGGGGGCAAGCCGGACCGCGCCGCGCTGACCCGCCGGGCCGTCGCGCTGGAGCCGGCCGCCCCCGTCGAGGAGAGCGGGGACGCGCCCGCCGCGCTGCCGTCCGACCCGATGACGGAGCTGCTCGCCGAGGGCTGGCGGGAGGCGCTGGGCCACGCCCGCTTCGACGCGGCCTCGGACTTCTTCCGGTCCGGCGGCCACTCGCTGCTCGCCGCGCAGCTGGCGGCCTGGCTCGAACCGCGGCTGGGGCAGCGCCCGCCGCTGCGGCTGCTGTTCCAGAACCCGGTGCTGGCCGACCAGGCCACCGCGCTCACGGCCGTCGGCACCCCCGCCGTGCCCGCCCCCGCCGCCTCGACCACTGTGACGGAGTCCCGATGACCCAGCCGATGACCGCCACGACGGCGGCCCCGACCACGTCCGCCGCAGCGCCGCTCAGCATCGCCCGTACCGAGGCCCCGGCCGCCGAGGGGACGAGCGGGGTGCTCTCCCGCTTCGAGGAGTGGGCCCGGCGCTCGCCCGAGGCCCCCGCGGTGGTCGACGGTGCCCACCGCTGGACGTACGGGGCCATCGACGCCGCCGCCGACGAGGTCGCGGGGGCGCTGCGCGGCCGGGTCGGGCCCGGGGACCTGGTCGGTGTCTGCCTCGACCGTTCGGCCGCGCTGGTGGTGACCGCCGTCGCGCTCGCCCGGATCGGCGCCGTCTACCTGCCGATGGGCCCGCGTCCCGGCGAGCGCCGCACCGAGGCCGTCACCGAGGATCTCGACGTCGTCTGCCTGATCGGCGACCCCGGGGTCCTGCCGCCCCGGCACCGGTCGGCCGAGCACCTGCCGCTGGCGCTGCCCGGCGAGGGCGCCAACGCCACCGCCACGGTGGTGGCGGCGTTCGCCCCGTCCGGCGACACGGCCCGCTCCGCGCCCTCCGGGGCGTTCTACGCCGTGCTGACCTCCGGTTCCACCGGCCGCCCCAAGGCGGTGGCCGTCGGCGAGCCCGCGCTCGCCGCGGTGCTGGACTGGTACCGCACCACGAGCGGTGTGGGCCCCGGCGACCGGCAGTCCCTGCTGATCGGCGTCGCGTTCGACCCCCATCTGCTGGAGCTGTGGGCCGGGCTGACGTCCGGGGCGGCGCTGGTGCCCGCGCCGGACGAGGTCCGCTGGGACCCGATGGTGCTGGCCGACTGGTGGCGCACGTCCGCGGTGTCGGTGGGCGTCGCGGCCACCCCGATGGTGGAGCCGCTGCTGGAGCGGCCCTGGCCGCAGGATCTGACGCTACGTCATCTGTTCGTGGGCGGTGACCGGATGCGCCGCCGGCCCGGCAAGGACGTGACCACCACGGTCCACAACGCCTACGGCCCGGCCGAGGCCACCGTGGTCTCCACCGTCCACACCATGCGGGACTCGGACGCCGCGGCGGGCACCGGCGCCGCGCCGCCGATCGGCCGTCCCCTGCCGGGCGTCACCGTGGTCGTCGCCGACCCGGACGGCCGGCCCGTCTCCCGGGGCACCGAGGGCGAACTCCTCATCGGCGGTGGCGCCCTGGCGCTCGGCTACCTCGACCCCGAGCTGAACGCGCGCCGCTTCCGCGCCGTGCCGGAGGGCCTGGACCTGCCGGAGGTGGCGCGCCTGTACCGCACCGGGGACCGGGTGCGGATGGCGGACGACGGGGAGCTGGAGTTCCTCGGCCGCCTCGACGACCAGGTCAAGATCAGCGGAGTCCGGATCGAACCGGCCGAGGTGGAGGCCGCGTTCGAGAAGGACCCTGCGGTGCTCGGCGCCGTCGTCACCGCGCCGCGCACCGCCGAAGGACGCCCCCGCCTGGTGGCGTACGTCCGGTCGGCGCCCGGGGCGGTGCTCACCGCGGACGCGCTGCTGCCCGCCGTACGCGGCTGGCTGCCGGAGCAGGCGGTGCCCTCGGACGTACGGATCGTGGACTCCTTCCCTCTGGACGCCAACGGCAAGGTGGACCGGGCCGAGCTGACCCGGCGGGCGGCGGCCGGCGACGGGGCCGGCCCGGCCGGCGCCCCCGCGGACGGCGGCGGCCTGCCGGCCGACGCCACCCCCGGCGAGCGGCTGGTGCTGAGCGCCGTGCGCGACCTGCTGGCCCGGCCCGCGCTCTCGCTGGCGGACAGCTTCACCGGGTCCGGCGGCACCTCGCTGCTCGCCGCCCGGCTGCTGACCGTCATCGAGAAGGAGAGCGGTATCCGGCTGCGCGCCCCCGAGCTGCTGCGCCAGCCGGACCTGCGCGCGGTGGCGCTGCTCGTCGACACCCGCGCCGCCCGGCAGCCGGCGGGAGCCTGAGATGACCACCCTGAGCCCGCTCTCCCCCGACACCCGGAAGGAAGGCCCCGTGCCCACCGAAGGCACCCCGCAAGGCGGCCGTACCGCGTCCGGTGACCGCACCGCGGCCGCCGCGACCGCCACACGGCCCGCGGCCGCCGCACGGCCCGCGGCCGCGGCCGGTCCCGCGGCCCTGGTGGCCTGGCACGCCGCGCGGACCCCGCAGGCCCTGGCCGTGGCGGACGGCGACACCACGCTCACCTACGCCCAGCTCGTCTCCTCGGCGCGGGCGCTCGCCGCCCACCTGCGCGAACACGGTGTGCGCCGGGGCGACTCGGTGGCGCTGCTGATGCCGCGCTCCGCCCGTACGGTCGTCGCCCAGCTCGCCCTGTGGTGGGCGGGCGCGGTGTGCGTCCCGCTCGATCCGGCCCATCCGCGCGCGCGTTCCGAGGCGCTGGCCGCCGACGCGGGCGCCACGCTGACCGTCGGCGACGGCAAGCTCCTCGAATCGGCGGCCCTGACCGGTGCCACGCTCGCGCTGCCCGGTGAGCCGCTGGTGGACGGCGGGAACCCGCCCGGCGTCGAACTCGCGCCGGACGCCGCGGCGTTCATCATGTTCACCTCGGGCTCGACCGGCCGGCCCAAGGGCGTGGCCATCCCGCACCGGGCGATCGCCGAGCTGGTCTGCGACCCGGCGTACCTCACCCTCACCTCCCGCGACCGGGTGCTCTTCCACTCGCCGATGACCTTCGACGCCTCGACGTTCGAGGTGTGGGGAGCCCTGACCAACGGGGCCGCCGTGGTGGTGTCCACCACCGAGCGGCCCTCGTTCGAGGACCTGGCCCGGCAGGTGGAGCGCCACGGCGTGACCGTCGCCTTCTTCACCACCGCGCTCTTCCACCAGCTGGCCGGCCGCCGCTCGCGGATCTTCGCGCAGCTGCGCACGGTGGTCGTGGGCGGTGAAGCGCTGTCCGCGCACCACGCCCGCGAGGTGCTCCAGGCCTTCCCCTGGCTGGAACTGGTCAACGGCTACGGGCCGACGGAGGCGACGACCTTCACCACGGCCCACCGCGTCACCCTCGCCGACTGCGACGGCCAGGTGCCCATCGGCCGGCCGATCGCCGGGGCGACCGTGCACCTGCTGGACGACGCCGGCCGGCCGGTCCCGTACGGGGAGGTGGGCGAACTGTGGATCGGCGGCAGCCGGCTGGCGCACGGCTACACCGGGCAGCCGGAGCTGACCGCCGAGCGCTTCAGCGACCACCCCGAACTGGGGCGCCTCTACCGCTCCGGCGACCTGGTCTCCCGGCGTCCCGACGGCACCCTGGACTTCCACGGGCGGACGGACGACCAGGTGAAGATCCGTGGCTTCCGGATCGAGCCCGCGGAGATCGAACACGCCCTGCGGGAGCAGTCCGAGGTGGCGGACGCGGCGGTGGCCGTGCACCGTCCCTCCCCCGACGACGCCCGCCTGGCCGCCTTCGTCGTGGCCGCGCCGGGACCGGTGCCCCGCCCCGACGCCCTGCGGGACCGGCTCGCCGCCGTGCTTCCCGCCCATCTCGTCCCCGACGAGGTGCGGGTGGTCGACGCGCTGCCGCTCAACTCCTCGGGGAAGGTCGACCGCCGCGCGCTGACCGACCTCGTCACCGCGGACGGGCCGGACGCGCCGGCCGGGCCGCTGGGTCCGCTGGAGCAGGCCGTGGCCGAGGTCTGGAGCCGGTCGCTGGGCCGTGAGGTCACGCGTCCGGACGCCGACTTCCTCGCGCTGGGCGGGCATTCGCTGCTCGCGCTCGCGGTCACCGACGACCTGCGCGAGGAGCTCGGCGTCGAGCTGACGCTCGCCGACTTCTTCGCCGCCCCCACGGTGGCGGGGCACGCCGCGCTGGTCGAGCGCGCGCTCCTCGCCGCGCACAGCGATCTGCACCCCGGCGCCCCGGAGGACACCGATGGCCACTGACACCCCCTCCGCCGCGGCGCTCCAGGAGGAGTTGCTGCGCCGGGCGCGCTCCCGTGCCGGGCGCCCCGCCGCCGCGGCTCCCGCACCCGTCCCGCAGGGGCCCGCGCCGCTCTCGCACGCCCAGCGCCGGATGTGGCTGATGGACCGGCTGGGGCACGGCGACGCCTCGTACAGCGTGCCCTTCGCCACCCGGCTGCGCGGACCGCTCGACCTCGCCGCGCTGGCCGCCGCACTGACGGCGCTGGTGGGCCGCCACGAGATCCTGCGCACCCGGTACGGGCAGCGGGACGGCGAGCCGTACCAGGAGGTGCTGCCGGCTCCGGAGACGGTCGCGCCGCGGGTCGTGGACGCGGTCCCGGACGACTCCGACGCGCTGCTGGCCGAGGAGGCGCGCCGTCCCTTCGACCTGGCCGCCGGCCCCCTTCCGCGCGCCCTGGTCCTGCGGCACGGCGAGCAGGACCACACCGTTTTGCTGACGTTTCATCACATCACCATCGACGGATCCTCGTTGGACACCGTCGCCGGGGAACTGGCCCGTGACTACGCGGCAGCCGCCGGGGGCTCCGCCGCCGAGGAGCGGCCCGAGCCGCCGCAGTACGCGGACTTCGCCCGCCGCGAGCAGGCGGCCGCCGACCGCCTCGGACAGGGCCTCGCCCATTGGGCCGGCCGCCTCGAAGGTCTCTCCCCGCTGCGCCTGCCGCGCCCCGCGCAGCCGCCCGCCGACACCGGCACCCGCCCGGCCGGCACCCGGACCGTTCCGCTCGACCCGCGGGTGCCGGCCGCCCTGCGCGCGCTGGGCCGAGAGCACCGGGCCACCCTGTTCACGGTGGCGCTCGCCGCGTCCTTCGCCGCGCTCAACCGGTTCACCGGCCAGGACGACCTGGTGATCGGGGTCGCCGGCACCCACCGGCAGGGCGCCGACATGCGCGGTCTGGTGGGGCTCTGCGTCAACACCCTCCCGGTCCGGGTGGACACCGCGGGCGACCCGTCCTTCAGCACGCTGGTGGCGCGCGTACGGGACGCGCTGCTGGAGGCTCAGCAGCGCCGCGAGGTGCCCTTCGACCTCATCCTGGAGCGCCTCGGCGCCGCCGCCCGCGACACGGACGGCACCGGGCTGGTCCGGGCGACCGCGGACGTCCTGGGCGAGCCCGCCACGCTGCGGCTGCCGGGGCTGACGGACGAGTACGTCGAGGTCGGCACCGCCGAGGCCAAGTTCGACCTCTCCTTCGGCCTGGTGGACACCGACGCCCCCGCCGGCCTTGTCCAGTACAGCCGCACCGCGCTCGACGAGGAGGCGGCGGCCGCGCTCGGCACGCACTACGCCGCCCTGCTCACCGCAGTGGCGGACGAGCCCGCTCTCCGGCTGTCCCGGCTGCCCGGTGCGCCGCCCGCGCCCCGGGAGGAGGCCGGCGGGCACCCGGCCGAGGTGCTGCTGCGGGCGCACCCTGAGGTGGCCGAAGCCGCCGTGGTCGCGCCGGCCGGCGGCCCGCTGCTCGCCTATGCCGTGCTGCGCGGCATCGATGGCCCGTCACCCGCCCAGCTCCGCTCCCTGCTGCGCACGGAGTTGGCCCCGGAGCTGGTGCCCGCCGCGGTGACCCTGCTGGACACCCTGCCGCGCACGGCCGACGGCGCGGCCGACCCGGCCCGGCTGCCCGGCTTCCCCGCGGCACCCGCGCCGGAGGGGGCGCACGCCGACGCCGTGACCGAAGGGTTCACCGCCCTCCTGGGCCACGCGCCCGGACCGGACGACGACTTCTTCCTCCTCGGCGGCCACTCGCTGGTCGCCGTGCAGCTCGCCGAGCGGCTGCGCCAGGCGCTGAAACTGCCCCTGACCGGCCTGGACATCATGCAGGCCCGCACCCCGCGCGCGGTCACCGCCCTGCTGGAGGCACGGGAGGCGGAGCGCGTCGCCGCGCCGTCGGCCACCCGCTCCCGGCCGCGGCGCTCGCGCGAGGGCACGGTCCTGGTCACCGGCGGCACCGGCGGTGTCGGTGCGTTCGTGCTGCGCGAACTGGCCGCCCGGGGGCGTCCGGTACTCGCGCTGGCCCGCCCGGAGTCGGCACACCTGGTCGCCGCGGAGGGCGTGGACGTCATCGAGGGCGACCTCACCGATCTGGACGGGCTGCGCAAGGCCGTCGACAGCGCCGACGCCGTCCTCCACGCGGCCTGCACCTTCACCCGTCCCGACGTCGATGTGGCGGCGATGATCGCGATGGTCGACGCCTGGTCGCGCGGCCCGTTCGTCTTCGTCAGCAGTGTGGACGCCTACGGGCACCCGGCCGGCGAGTGGGTGGCGGAGGAGTCCGCGCCCCGGCAGCCGCTGAGCGGGTACGGGCAGGCGAAGGCCGACTGCGAAGGGCTGCTGCTGCGCGCGGCCGGCGACGGGGGCCGGGGCGGCGCGAGCGCCGTCCGTTCCCCGCTGGTCTGGGGGGCGCACCAGCGGCTGCGGGACCAGTTGCGCTGGGGCGCGACCGGCATCCTCTACCAGGCGGCACAGGAGGGGCGGCCGATCGGTCTGCCGCGGCCGGGGACGGGCGGTCACGCGTGGTACGGCGCGGCGTGGGTGCATGCCGCGGCGCTGGCCCGGGCCGTGGTGTCCGCGCTGGACTCCCCCGTGCACGGCGTCGCCAACGCCGTGAGCGGGCACCTGTCCTGGCGCGACCTCGCCGGCGGGCTGACCGAACTGCTCGGCAGCGACAGCGAGATCCACGAGACGGACGAGGTCCACCCGGACCTCGATCACCGCTGGCACTACCGCGCCGACCGGCTGGCCCCGGCCCTGCGGGCACTGCCGGGCGAGGACTGGCGCGCCGTGCTGGCCTCGATGGTCGACCCGGCGGCGCACTGAACGGCGTGGCACGCCAGGGCGGAAGCGCCCGGCGGCCCCCCGGCCACCGGGTGCTCTCCCCTCCGCCGTCCGGCGCGGCCCGAGCGGGCCGTGCCGGGCGGCGGCGGTCTATGAGCGGGCGAGGTCCTGGGTCCAGTACGCCCGGTGCTTCCCGTCGAAGGCGACGCCCACGCCGGTGGTGTGAAAGGAGCAGTTGAGGAGGTCGGCCCGGTGCTCGGGGCTGGCCATCCAGGCGTCGACGGCGTGCTCGGGCTCCGTGGCCCCGGCGTTCTCCGCCCGGGCGTCGTGGTCCGCGGGGGCCGCTGCGCCGGACTCGGCGCCGTCCGCGGCACGGTGGGCGGAGGAGCGGCGGGCGGCCAGG
This sequence comes from Streptomyces angustmyceticus, assembly GCF_019933235.1. NCBI lineage: Bacteria > Bacillati > Actinomycetota > Actinomycetes > Kitasatosporales > Streptomycetaceae > Streptomyces > Streptomyces angustmyceticus. Next base: position 379,424 of record NZ_CP082945.1, read on the forward strand.
TCCCGGCTGTGCCGCCGGGCGGCCTCCGCCAGGCGCGCGTCGCGTCGCAGGGGCTCGCAACCGTGCTCCGCGCGGGCCTCGTTGACGAGCCGGAGCGCCTCGGCCCGGTCGTGGTCGGCCCGCGGTGCGTCGGGCCGGGAGGTGGGGCTCTCGGCGGCGGACGCGGCGGGGGCCTGATCCGGGGACCCCGTGTACTCGGTCGCCTTCGCGTCGTCCTGGGAGGAGAGCACGGCGAGCGCGCCGATGAGCGCACCGGCCGAGACAACGATGGCAGGAGGAACCCTGCGGACCCGCTGCGGAGGGGTACCACGGGAGCCGCGTGCAGGCGTGGACGAGTATTTCGTATTCAACTAAATATTCTCCATGCGTGGGGGGAGATACCCGGGAGAGGGCACGTCGCATTCAACGCGCCATCCCTTCACCGGAGAAGAAACCGGTCGTGCGAAGGGGCGCTCCCAGGAGCCGGATTACCGTAACAAGAGAACGGAACATGGCGCCCCCGCGGGCCGTCGCTCAGCAACAATCTCCGCCGTGAGCTGGGAAATCAGGGGGGCATCAGCTGTCGATACCACCCTGCTCGGGCATTCGGCATCGGCGGCGGGATTCTTCGACATACCGGACCAGTTCCGGCACCGACTTCCCCCGCACGCCCCGGCTCTTTCCCGGCGGCGGCTTCTCTTCCGCACCGGCCGCGGCGCCCGCCGCCGCCCGGACACATCCACCGTACGCAATCGCGCGACCACGGGGGATTCCGGGAAATTCCCTCCTCCCGGCCTGCCCAGCGCCGAATACCGCGGCCGGCTTGCGACCATGGGCGGGCTGCCGGGGCCGACGCCCTCCGGGTGCCCGACCGCCACCGGGGCGCGACACCCCGGCCCCTCGGTACCGGTATCCGCGGACCTTCCGCGAAGACCTCCGTCGCCGCAAAGGAGCCCTGCATGAACGCCAGCACGGATCTGCTCGTCGATGCCTTCGGACGTATCCGTGAGGTCGTCGAGGACGTCGTCACCGGGCTCGACCCCGACGAGCTCGGCACCCGCCCCGACGACGCCAACTCGATCGCCTGGCTGGTCTGGCACCTCACCAGGATCCAGGACGACCACCTCGCCGGGGTCGCCGGCACCGAGCAGGTCTGGACGGCGGACGGCTGGTACGACCGCTTCGGGCTCCCCTTCCCCGCCGACGACACCGGCTACGGCCACACCGGCAAGGACGTCGCGGCCGTCGGCGGTCTGAGCGCACAGCTGCTGACCGGCTATCACGGCGCCGTCCACGACAACACCGTGCAGTACCTCGCCGGGGTCGACGACAAGGACATGAAGCGGGTCGTCGACCGTGCCTGGACGCCGCCCGTCACCCTGGGGGTGCGCCTGGTCAGCGTGGTCGCGGACGATCTGCAGCACGCCGGCCAGGCCGCCTACGTCCGCGGTCTGCTCGGGCGCTGAGAGCCGGACCGCGCCCCGTCACCGCGGCCTCATCCGCCGCGGGGCAGGCGGTGCAGCTCCACCGCGGCGAGCCGGCCCGCCGCGAGCCGTGCCGTCATATAGGTGCAGTACGGCTGCCGGCGGCGGTCGGTCGGCGACCCCGGGTTCAGCAGGCGCAGCCCGCCGTGCGCCGTGGAGTCCCAGGGGATGTGGCTGTGCCCGAAGACCAGCACGTCGAGGCCGGGGAAGCGCTCCGCGCACCGGCGCTCCCGCCCTTGCGCGGGGCCGGTCTCGTGCACCACGCCCAGCCGGACCCCGGCCAGTTCCGCGTACGCCACCTCGGGCAGCCGGGCCCGCAGTTCCGGGCCGTCGTTGTTGCCGTACACCCCGATCAGCCGCCGGGCGCGGGCCGCCAGCAGATCGAGCGTGGCGGTGTCGACCCAGTCGCCGGCGTGCACGACGACGTCCGCCCGGGGCACCTCGTCGAGCAGCTGGGGCGGCAGCGCCTTGGCGCGCCGGGGCAGATGGGTGTCGGAGACGAGCAGCAGTCGCACGGGGTCTCTCCTCGGGTGGGCGTCCCGGACGCGGGCGCGCCGGTCAGCGTTCCTGGGCGGTCGGCCGCACGGCGATCTCGTTGACCGCCATGTGCGGCGGCCGCGTGACCATGAAGGCGATGACGCGGGCGATGTCCTCGGCCCGCAGCCAGACCTCCGGGGGCAGTCCGTGGGCGGCTCCGGCCTGGCTGCCGCCGCGTGTCATCTCGGTCGCGGTCATGCCCGGTTCGACGAGTCCGACCCGGACCTGGCGTCCGGTCACCTCCTGGCGCAGCGCCTCGCTGAAGGAGCACACCGCGTGCTTGGTGGCCGAGTAGACGCTGTTGTCCTTGCGGGGCACCCGGCCGGCGACCGAGCTGACGGTCACCAGGTCGGCCACGCCGCGCGGCCCGTCGTGCGCCGCACGCAGCAGATGCGGGAGGGCGGCGTGCGACATCCGCAGCACCGCCCTGAGGTTGAGGTCGACCATCCGGTCCCAGTCCTCGGGGTCGCTGTCCTCGGCCGCGCCGCGCGCGCCGAAGCCCGCGTTGTTCAGCAGGATGTCCAGCCGTCCGTAGTGCCCGACGGCCTCCTCGACGACCCGTGGCGCCTGTGCCGCCTCCCCCAGATCGGCCGTCAGGGCGACGGCACGGCCGCCCCGTTCGCCGATGGTTCCCGTGAGCCGCTCCAGCCGTTCGGTCCGGCGCGCGACCAGTGCGAGCGCGCAGCCCTCCCGGGCCAGTGCCAGGGCGGCGGCCGCGCCGATACCGCTGGAGGCGCCGGTCACCAGCGCCACACACCCCGACAGCGCCCCGGGGTCCGCGCCGCCGGCTGCCCCGGATGGGTCCTGACGCTCCGTCATGGGGTGTTCCGAGCTGCCCATCGTCCCGCTCCTCCTGCTCGCTCCTGCGGCGCGCGGCGGCCGCGGCCCGGTCCGGGGACCCGTACCCCGCCGGGCGTCCGCTCTCCCGCCCCCTGCGCCATCCGCCCTCCGGGCCCGTGCCCCGTCTACGCCGGCGCCTGCCCCCGCGCGGCGCGGTGCGGAGGCCCGGACAACGGGTATTACCCACGGGAACCCCCCTTTTTTCTGGCTCTGGGAGCTGCTCATGAAGCACACCCATCCCCTGCCGGGCGACATCGGACTCACCCGCATCTCCGGCGTCACCGGCACGCTGATCCGCGTCGGACAGTGGATCAACAAAGACGGCTTCGCCGACTACGAACACGCCTTCCTGGTCCTCCCCGGCGACCAACTGCTGGAGGCGGAGCCCGGCGGCGCCCGCATCACCCCCCTGGCCGCCTACGCCGACGCGGACGTGCTCTACGTCTGCCCGGACCACCTCACCGAGCGGCAGCGCACCGACATCTGCGCGGCCGCCACCGGCTACGCCGGAGTCCCCTACAGCTTCCTCGACTACCTGGCGATCGCCACGCACCGCTTCCGCCTGCCCGTTCCCGGGCTGCGCCGCTACGTCGCCAGCACCCGGCACATGATCTGTTCCCAGCTCGTCGACCAGTGCTATCTGGACGGCGGCGTGCACCTGTTCGCCGACGGCCGCTGGCCCGGCTATGTGACGCCGATGGCGCTGTACCGCCTGCTGGCTCCCTGACCCGGCCGCCCGGCACGGTCCGGGCACGGGTACCTCCTCGCCCGGCGGCGCTTCCCCGGAAACGGGGCCGCCGGGCCTGTCACCGGGTACGGAGCCGCCCCGCCCGCCGCCCTCGCCAAGGCGGGTCACTTATCATGAGGGCCGCCGGACTCGGCACCGGCGCGAAGGGGGCGGCACGATGCGGCGACGGACGACACGGCGGCAACCCGTCCTCGTCTATGACGGCGACTGCGCCTTCTGCACGTCCTCGGTCCGGTTCGCGGAGCGACGGCTGCGGCCGCGCTGCGAAGCGACCCCCTGGCAGTTCGCCGACCTCGCCCGCCTCGGCGTCGACCGGCGGCGCGCCGAACACGAGGTGCTGTGGGTGACCCCCGCCGGTTCCGTGTACGGCGGCGCCCAGGCCGTCGCCAGACTGCTGATGAGTTCGCGCGGCGGATGGCCGGTGGTGGGGGCGCTGCTCACCCTCCCGCCCGTGCGCTGGGTGGCCCACGCGGCGTACCGCCTCATCGCGCGCAACCGTCACCGGCTGCCGGGCGGTACGGCGGCCTGTGCGCTGCCGTCCTCCGCCCGGAGCAGCCGGCAGCCGTCGTAGCGCGGCCCGGCCGGACGGGGCCGGTCCCCTCGCGCGCGGCACGGCGCCCGGTGGCGTTCCGCCCTCGGGCGCTCCCCTCCGCCGCGGCGTCTCCCGGCCCGCCCCGGGTGGCTCAGGTACCGGACTTGCGGCCGTAGACGTAGACGTCGTCGCCGTTCTTGAGCAGGGACCAGTACTTCTTGGCGTCGTTGGTGCGCATGTTGACGCAGCCGTGCGAGCCGGGGGCCGACCAGACGCTGCCGCTGATGGAGTGGAAGGCCTGGCCGCCGTCGAAGAACTGGCTGTACGGCATGGCCACGTGGTACAGCGTCGACACATGGTGCAGATGGCGCCAGTAGATCTTCTTGGCGCCGGTGCGGGTCTCGTACCCGTCGCGCCCGCTGCGGATCGGGACCGGCCCGAACACCAGCTTCGAGCCGTCCTGGATCCAGCTGAGCTGGCGGGTCAGGTCGACGCAGGCGATCCGGCCCTTGGTGGTGGGGCACTTGTGTGCCTTGTTGGGGTTGTTCCCGGCGGCCTTCTGCTGGGCCACCAGGCTCATCACCCGCCAGGTGACCGGGCCGGCGTAGCCGATGTTCGGGGTGATGCCGTGGCTGGTCTGGAAGGCACGGATCGCCCGGCAGTCCGACGCCGACTGCCGGCCGTCCACCGGGAGCCCGAGGAACTTCTCGGCCTGCTTCTGGTACGGGCCGCGGCTCGCGGTGCAGGACGACGCGGAGGCGGCCTGGGCCGTGGAGCCGAAGGCCACCGTCAGCGGAAGGGTCAGCGCGGTGAGGGCGAGCGCCGCGCCCGCCCGGCGGCCGGCGCCGGACCCCGGTATCCGCAGGTTCAGTTGTCTTTTCATGCCCCGTAGGACCGTTTGTCCGACCCGTCGGTTGCATGCGTGACCGACCCGAAATATCTGACGGGCCGTGCCACGGAGCGACCGGGCCGGACAGGCCCCGGCCGGCCGGAATGATCCGGGCCGGCCGGGGCCGCGGCCGCGCCTACAGCACCACCGCGGCCTCCTGCCGGGCGTAGCTGAACCCGTCCTCGTCGAAGTAGAAGACCGCGATCTTCACCTTGTCGCCCTTGCCGAAGGAGGAGCCGGCGGCCGGGCGCAGGGCGACCTGCGCGGTGTGGCTGTTGGCGTCACAGGTGAGCTTGTCCTTCTTGACGGTGCCCGCGGCGACCGACCCGTCATGGCCGGCCTGCTTGGCCGCGTTGGCGACCAGCTGGTGGTTCATGCCGGGGTCGCAGGAGTAGGTGACCTTCACCTGCAGGCCCGGTGACTGCAGGGCGACCTGGCCGATGGCCAGGACGTTGGCCTTGGCCACCGCGGACGGCGCGGCGGCCAGGATGCCCGCGCCGACCAGGGCGGCGACGGCTGCGCTACCGGCGAGGCGGCGCCGGAGACGGGATGACTTCATGGAGTTTCCTTCCCCCCCTGCGCGGTCACCCCGGTCGAATGCGGAGGAGACATATCCGCTCGTACGGGTGACTGCGACAGCTCTTCATGGTGAATCCGGATCTTACGTGACCTCTCCCACGAATCCGCACACGCTTTCGCCGGCCCGTCCGGCCGGCGCGGTCCTCCGTCCGGAATCCGCCGCCACCTCCCGAGGGCGCACCCCCTGACACACCACCCCTCACTGACCCTCCGCACTCACGCGGCCACTTAGTGTGCTCATGGCGAATGGGTGCGGCCCCCGCGCCCGGCCGCCTCCCCGGGCTCCGCCGGGAGCCCCCTTCCGGAAGGGACGACGCATGATCCCCGATGCCCTGCGCGCCGAGTACGAGCAGCGCTTCTCCCTGTACGACACCGACGGCGACGGCTACCTGACCGCGGACGACTTCACCGAGCGGGCGCGCGTCCTGACGGCGGCGGTGGGCGAACCGGAGGGGTCCGCCAAGGCGCGGGCCCTGCAGGCGGGGATGCGCAACACCTTCGAGGAGCTCGCCGCCCTGGCGGAGGTGGACACCGCGGGCCGCCTGGACCGGGAACAGTTCGTCGCGGCGTTCACACGGGCCGGCACGACGGGCATGCTCGGCAGGGTCGTGGGGCCGTCGATCGCCGCGACCGTCGCCCTGGCCGATACCGACGGGGACGGCGTGGTCAGCCTGGCGGACTTCACGGCCGTGCACCGCGCGGCGGGGTACTCGGCCGCCCAGGCGGAGGCGGCGTTCCGGGCACTGGACCAGGACGGCGACGGACGGCTGAAGCTCGAAGCCTGGCAGGCCCCGTGAGCGAAGCGCCGCCGGCGGCGCCGACCGCTCACCGGAACGTCAGCGCGAGCTGCGCCAACAGCTCCGGGTCGCCCGCCAGGGCGGGGCGCAGGCCCAGGTAGCCGTCGGGGCGGATGAGGAATCCCTCGCCGCCGTGGGCGCCGTAGCTCTGCCGGAACGCGTCCCGGCCGTCGAGGACGACGGGCAGCGGCAGGCCGTCCGTCCGGAGCCCCGGGGCGACGATCACCCGGACGGCCAGCTGCCCGTGCGCCCTGGCGCGCGCCGCGTCCGCCACGCCGGCGAACGACGTCAGCTGGTCCTCGCCGTCCGCATAGAGCAGCAGGGTGTGCTCGTCGCCGCGCAGCACGTCGAACAGGCGGGACGGGAAGGCGGCGAGGTCGTAGCGGAGGCCGCCGCAGTCGGGGGCGCGGTCGCCCGGGGCCGGGCCCTGCCGGGGCGGGTGGTCCGTGCCGACGATCGGGCTGCCCCGGTATCCGACGAGGAGCTGGGCCTCGCGCCGGATGAGGGTCGACGGGTCGTCCGGGTCCGCCGGGACGCCCTCGCCGGCATGCCGGACCGTGCGCTGCACCACCTCCTCGCCCACGGGGCGGCGCTCGGCGTGGTAGCTGGACAGCAGCCCCTCGCTCGCGGTCGCGCGCACCGCCATGGCCAGCTTCCAGGCCAGGTTGCAGGCGTCCTGGATACCGGTGTTCATGCCCTGGGCGCCGGTGGGCGGGTGGATGTGGGCGGCGTCCCCCGCGACGAACACCCGGCCCTCGCCGTAGCGGTCCACCAGGCGGTGGCTGATGCGGAAGACCGAGGACCAGCGCAGGGCGGTGGCGGTGGCGGGCCGGGGCGCGAGCCGGTCCAGGACGGTCTGGATGTCGGCGAGGCCGGGCGCAGGACCGTCCTCCAGTCCGTGCAACACGCCTTCTTCGTCGGGCCGTTGGGGCCTTCGGGAGAGTGCGGGCGGAACGAGCATGGACATCCGGTAGCGCCGGCGGCCGGGCAGCGGAATGCACACCAGCAGGTCGTCGGTGCGCCCTTCGCTCCGGTGCAGGGACCGGACCGCGTAGCCCGGCGGCAGGTCCCAGTCGACCTCGACATCGCCCAGCATGTACTCCTCGGGGAAGGCGCCTCCCGCGAAGCCGAGCCCCAGGGTCGTGCGGACGACGCTGTGGGCACCGTCGCATCCGACGAGGAACTCGGCGCTCGTGCCCTCCTGTTCTCCGGTGGGCAGGGCGAGCCGGGCCCGGACCCCGCCCGCGTCCTGCGCGAAACCCAGCAGCTCGGTGCCCCGTTCGACCCGGCCTCCCCAGCGCGTGAGCGCCCCTTCGAGGAGGCGCTCGGTGTCGTTCTGCGGAAGGGCGGCGAAGCGGTACGGCACATCCGGCGGCAGGGTCAGCTCGATCCGCGCCTGCTGGACACCGTTGACGTACAGCAACTGGCCCCGGAGCGGGACCGCGGCCTCCAGGGCCTCCCGGACGATGCCCATGCGGTCCCAGATCTCCAACGTCCTGGGCTGGATGCCCACGGCCTTGGCGAACGGCTGCGGTGCGGGCAGCCGGTCGATGAGACGGCAGCGCACTCCTCGGCGCCGCAGCTCGCAGGCCATGGTCAGTCCCACCGGGCCCGCCCCCACGACCAGGACATCCACATCGGCCACGGCTGCCTCCCGGGCGACGACGCCCCTGTCTCCAATGCACCACAGCGCCCGATGCCTGTCCATTTCGCGCGAGCGCCCGCCTCGCACGGCCGCCGGCCCCTCTCCCCGCGCCCGTCGCCCCCTCGTGTGCGATGCGCCGTTGCACCAGGGTGGGACGGGCCGTTGCACCGCCGGGATGCCCGTGCGCGGTGCATGCGGACCTGCGCAGCGCATGCATCGTGTGCGCCGGTTGCGCTCGGCGGACACCCCGGGGCCGGGCAGGTGATCGCAGGCCACGGGGGTGTGCGGCGCCGTCGGCCCGGCGGGTGCGCCCCGCCCGTCTGAACTGGTGTGCCCGGCACAAGCACGGCCGCGGGCGGACGGCAAGGGGGCAGGCCCGGCGGCGACGGCGCTCCCGCGCGCTCTGCCGAGGCGAACTCGGGCCGTGGTTGTCTCTTCCCCGTCAAATTCCTGGCGCCGCCCGGAAATCGCGGTTCGTGCACCGTTCGAACGCGTACGCCGAAAACGCGCCAGGTTTTCTGCAGAACCGCCAGGAAACTGTGCGGCGAGCGACGGGAGTAGAGGCATGGAATGTGCGCGGGCATCGAAATCGCCTGCCCGGGGTGAATTCCGGGGCTATGGCGTGCGGGGCTTCACGGCAGCGGCCGTCCTGCTCGCGGCCGGCACGCTGAACCTGGCGTCCGGGCAGCCGGCCGAGGCCCGGTCCGGCGGGGTCTGGGACCGCCTGGCGGGCTGCGAGAGCGGCGGGAACTGGCGTATCGACACGGGGAACGGGTTCTCCGGGGGGCTGCAGTTCGCCCACTCCACCTGGCACTCCTACGGCGGCGGCGCCTACGCGTCACGGGCGGCGCGGGCGACCCGGTCCCAGCAGATCCAGGTGGCCGAGCGGGTGCTGGCCCGGCAGGGCTGGGGGGCCTGGCCGGCCTGCTCGGCGTCGCTGGGGCTCGACTCGGCCACCGCGCACCGCAGCGGGCGGACCGCCGCACGCCCCGCACCGCAGCGCCATGCCGCGCCGTCGGCGCGGGCGCGGGCCCGCCATCCGCAGTCCCATGAGAAGCGCTACAAAGTGGGGCGCCATCGGAGTACCGGCGGCCCGGTCGTGGTCAACTCCGGTGACACGCTGAGCGGCATCGCGTACGCGCACGGGCTCGGCTGGCGGGAATTCTACCGGCTCAACCGGCGGGTGATCGGGGCGAATCCGCATCTGATTTTCCCCGGCCTGCGACTGGCCGTGCCGCACTCCGGCGGCCACTGAGCACATAAGGAAATACCCGGAATTCCCCGGCCCGTCGCCGAGTGAATTCCGGTGCTGCTCCACCCTGTCACGCCGCGGTGGCCCGTCGGAGGGGACGGGCCACCGCGGGCCGTGCCGGCGGCCCGGCGTCGCCCGTTCCCCGCCGCATGCGCGTGCGGCGCGGCGTCGGCCGGGTCAGCCGGCGGTCGCGTACACCCGGTTGGCGAACTCCGCGATCTCCGCGTCGCTGAGGTTCTTGGCGAGGTTGGCCTCGGTGATCATTCCCACCAGCTGGTGGCCGCCCTTGACGTCGATCACCGGCAGGCGCTTGATGTGGTGCTCCTCCATGGTGCGCAGGACCTCGGAGGCGTCCGCGTCCGCGTCGATCCAGTGCAGCTCGCCCCCCATGGAACCGGACTGCACCGTCGCCGGATCGACCCCTTCGGCGCAACAGGTGACGACGATGTCGCGGTCGGTGACCATGCCCATGAGCCGGTTGTTGTCACCGCAGATGGGCAGGCAGCCGACGTCCAGGTCCCGCATCATCTTCGCCGCGTCCATCAGCGATTCGTGGGCACCCACACAGCGCGCCCCGCCGGACATGATGTCGCGGGCTCGCAGCTTGCTGGCCATGATTCCTCCTGTCTCAGGAGTGGTGATTTGCCTCGCTTCGATCACATCACGGATGGCCCCACGACGCTCACCGGGGCCGGGCCGGGGACACGGCCCGGCGGTGGTGCCCCGCGAAGAGCGGGCGCGCGCTGCCCCTCCCGGCAGCGGCGGATGTTCTGAAGGGCAACTACCCGCGTCCACAAGGGCTGTCCTGCGGCGACCGCCGGACCGGACGCCGTCACCGGGCGTAGGGTCGGACCCTGTGACGACGTCGAACCCTTTCTTCGAACCGAGTGAACTGCCCTACGGAATCCCGCCGTTCGCGCGGATCCGCACCGAGCACTTCCGCCCCGCCTTCGCCCGCGGCATGGCCGAGCAACTGGACGAGGTGGCGGCGATCGGCGCCTGCGCCGAGCCGGCGACCTTCGAGAACACCGTGGAGGCGCTGGAGCGCAGCGGCGCGGTACTGGGCCGGGTGTGCAGGGTGTTCTTCAACAAGGTGGCGACGGACACCGACGAGGAGATCCAGGCGATCGAGGTCGAGATCGCTCCCCGGCTGGCCGCCCATGACGATGCGCTGCTGCTCGACTCCGCGCTGTTCGCCCGGCTGGACGCGCTCTTCGAGCGCCGTGCGCAGCTCGGCTGCGACGCGGAGCAGCTGCGGCTGCTGGAGCGCCACCACACCAGCCGGGTCCGGGCCGGTGCGCGGCTCGCCCCGGAGCAGCAGCGGCGCCTGCGCGAGCTGAACGCCGCGATCGCCGCCCGCAGCACCGAGTTCGGGCAGAACCTCCGGGCGGCCACCGCGGCCGCCGCGCTCGTGCTGGACAGCGCCGAGGAACTGGCCGGTCTGCCCGCCGACCAGGTCGCGGCCGCCGCGGCGAACGCCCGGGCGCTGGGGCACGAGGGCAAGTTCGTGCTCAACCTCAAGAACTTCTCCCAGCAGACCGAACTCGCCGCGCTGGACGACCCGGCGCTGCGCGCACGCCTGCTCGCCGCCTCCCTCGGGCGCGGCGCCGACACCAACGGACCGGTCGCCGTCGCCCTGGCCGCCCTGCGCGCCGAGCGCGCCGCCCTGCTCGGCTACCCCAGCCACGCGGCCTGGGAGGTCGCGGACCGGACCGCCGGCACCACCGACGCCGTCGAGGACCTGCTCGGCCGGCTGGTCGCCCCGGCCACCGCCAACGCCGCGCGGGAGGGCGCCGCGCTGGCCGAGGCGGCCGGTGTACCGGAGGTCGGCGCGGCGGACTGGCAGTACTACTCGGAGCGGGTGCGCAAGGAGCGGTTCGCGGTCGACGCGTCGGTGCTGCGGCCCTATCTGGAGCTGGAGGCCGTGCTGCACGACGGTGTCTTCCATGCCGCCGGGCTGGTCTACGGGATCACCTTCACCGCGCGTCCGGACCTGGTGTCGTACCACCCGGACGCCCGCGTCTGGGAGGTGCACGACACCGACGGCAGCCCGCTCGGCCTGTACATCGGCGACTTCCACGCCCGGGAGTCCAAGCGGGGCGGCGCCTGGATGGACGCGCTGGTGCCGCAGTCCCGTCTGCTCGGCGACAAGCCGGTGGTGGTCAACAACCTGAATGTCGCCAAGCCCCCGGCGGGCGAGCCGGTGCTGCTGACCTGGAGCGAAGTCAACACGCTGTTCCACGAGTTCGGGCACGCGCTGCACGGCCTGTTCTCCGACGTGCGCTACCCGCTGCTGTCGGGCGCGCGGGTGCCGCGCGACTTCGTCGAGTTCCCCTCCCAGGTCAACGAGGTGTGGGCGGACTGGCCCGAGGTGCTGGCGCACTACGCCCGCCACCACGTCACCGGCGAGCCGATGCCGCCCGAGCTGCCGGCCCGGCTGCGCGAGGCGGAGACCTTCGGCGCGGGCTTCCGGATGGTGGAGCACCAGGCCGCCGCGGTGCTGGACTGGGCCTGGCACAGCCTCGCCGACGGCGAGGCGCCGGACGCCGACGGGGCGGCGGCGTTCGAGGCGGCCGCGCTGGAGCGTTACGGGCTCGCGGTGGCCGCGATCCCGCCGCGCTACCGCACCGGCTACTTCTCCCATGTCTTCGCCGGCGGCTACGCGGCCGGGTACTACGGCTACCGCTGGGCCGAGGTGCTGGACGCCGACACCGTGCGCTGGTTCCGCGAGAACGGCCGGACGATCCGCGAGAGCGGTGAGATCTTCCGCCGGGAACTCCTCTCGCGGGGCAACAGCGTCGACCCGCTCGACGCGTTCCGCGCGGTGGTCGGACGGGACCCGGACCTCGCGCCGCTGCTGGCGCGCCACGGACTGGACGGCTGACCCCGGGCGGCGGGGGCGGCCACCGTGGCGCCGGACCGGGCGGGATCCGGCCCGGCGGCGCACCGACGGTACCGATCCCACCGGCGGACCCGAACTCCCTCTGCCGACCGGGAACTTGCCGCCCGCGCCCGCACCCCGAGAGCTCGCGATCGCCCTCTCTAAGATCAGCAGTTATGGAACTTCGGCAGCTGCAGTACTTCGTCGCGGTGGTGGAGGAGGCCAACTTCACCCGGGCGGCCGCCCGGCTGCATCTGGCGCAGCCGGGGGTGAGCGCCCCGATCCGGCAGTTGGAAAGGGAGTTGGGGCAGCCGCTGCTGGACCGCTCCGGCCGTTCGGTGACCTTGACGGAGGTGGGCGCGAGCGTCCTCCCGTTCGCGCGGGCCGCGCTCGCCGCCGTGGAGGAGATCCGGCAGACCGTGGACGAGTTCGGCGGGCTGCTGCGCGGCCGGGTCCGGGTCGGGCTGGTCTCCGGCGCCAGCACCCGCAGGTTCGATCTGGCGTCGCTGCTGGCCGACTTCCACGACGCCCACCCGCAGGTCGAGATGTCCCTCACCGAGGACACGTCCGAGCGGATGCTCGCCGCCCTGCACGACGGCGCCCTCGACCTGGCGGTGATCGGCCTCGCGGACGAGGAACCGCCGGCGGGCGTCTCCTGCCGCATCGTGGTCGACGAGCCGCTCGTCGCCGCCGTCGCCCCCGACGACGCCCTCCTGGCGGCGCACGCCGGCCGTACGACCGTCCCGCTGGCCGCGCTCCGCGACCGCCCGTTGATCAGCCTGCCGCGCGGTACCGGTCTGCGCGGGGTGCTCGAACGCTGCTGCGCCCGAGCCGGTTTCCGGCCCCGGATCGCCTTCGAGGCGGCCGCCCCCCAGGTGCTGGCGCGGCTCGCCGCCCGTGGTCTCGGGGTGGCCGTCGTCCCGGCGCTGCCGGCGGCGGAGGCGGCGGCCGCCGGGCTGCGGACGCTGGAGATCACCGACCCGCGGCCGCGCGGCCGGGTCGCCCTGGCCTGGCGGACGGAGGGGCCCGCCGGCCCCGCGGCCAGGGCCCTCCTGGAGCGGCTGCGGACCAGCCTTCCCGTGCCGGGAGCCGGCGGGCCGTCACCGTCCGGACCGCGGACCGGGAGCGACCGGCCCGCGGCGGCCGGCGGCCACGCTCACCAGGCCGCCGGCGCGTAGTCCTTCAGGAAGCAGCCGAACAGGTCCTCGCCCGCTTCGCCGCGGACGATCGGGTCGTACACCCGGGCCGCTCCGTCGACCAGGTCGAGGGGCGCGTGGAAGCCCTCCGCGGCCAGGCGCATCTTGTCGGGGTGCGGGCGCTCGTCGGTGATCCAGCCGGTGTCCACGGCCGTCATGAGGATGCCGTCGGCGTCCAGCATTTCCCGGGCGCTGGTCCGGGTGAGCATGTTCAGCGCCGCCTTGGCCATGTTGGTGTGCGGGTGGCCGGGGCCCTTGTAGCCGCGGCTGAACTGGCCCTCCATGGCGGAGACGTTGACCACGTACTTCCGGCGCGCCGCGGCCGCCGCCATCGCCGGGCGCAGCCTGCTCACCAGCAGGAAGGGCGCGGTCATGTTGCACAGCTGGACTTCCAGCAGCTCGACCGGGTCGACCTCGTCCACCTTCTGGATCCAGGTGTTGGTCGGGTGCAGGTCCGGTACGAGGCCGCCGGCGTCGATCGCGGTGCCCGCCTCGATGCGGGCGGGGGTGGCGGAGCCCGTGGTCAGGGCGAGGGCGGTGATGTCCTCGGCGGTCAGCGCGCCGGGGTCGGCGGAGGCGGCGCTGAGGGCGGCGGGGGCACCGCTGCCGAAGTGGCCGAGGGTCACCGAGGCGGGCAGCTCCCCGGCGGGCAGCGGGGCGGACTCCGCGTCGATCAGCTGCCCGTACGCCTCGGGAGAGCGGCGGACGGTCTGGGCGGCGTTGTTGATCAGGATGTCGAGGGGGCCCTCGGCGCTCACCGCGTCGGCGAGCGCGATGACCTGGGCCGGGTCACGGAGATCGATTCCGACGATCTTCAGCCGGTGCAGCCACTCCGCGCTGTCCGGCATCGCCTTGAAGCGGCGGATGGCGTCATGGGGGAAGCGGGTGGTGATGGTGGTGTGGGCGCCGTCCCGCAGGAGGCGGAGGGCGATATACATGCCGATCTTGGCCCGGCCGCCGGTGAGCAGGGCGCGCCGGCCGCTGAGGTCCGTGCGGGCGTCGCGGCGGGACCGGTTCTCCTTGGCGCAGGGCGGGCAGAGCTGGTGGTAGAAGGCGTCGACCTCGACGTAGCGGCTCTTGCAGGTGTAGCAGGACCGGGGCCGCTCCAGGATGCCGGCGATCTCCGTGGTCACCGAGCTGGTGAGGGCCAGCCCCTGCGTCTCGTCGTCGATCCGGTCGGGCGCGCCGGTGGCCGTGGCCGCGGTCACGGCCCGGTCGTTGGCGGTCTTGGCCGCCCGGCGCTCCTGCCGGCGGCGCTGCTTGACCGTGCGGTAGATGCCGGCGGTGGCGCGCCGTATGGTGATCGCGTCCGGGTGGTCGACGGGCAGCGTGTCGAGCTCCTCCAGCACGCTCAGGCAGACCGCCATCCGCTCCGCGTCGATACCCGTGCCCTCGGCCCGGCCTGTTTCGGTCACCGTCATTGCCGCTGCCGCTTCCCTGGGATCGTGTGTTCTATTCGTACTTCGGCGGAACTGTAATGAGACGGGGGCTTCGGTGCCAAACCCGGCGGGCCGGGGCGCCCGCGCCCGCCGGGACACGGCGGCGCCCCCTCGGCGCGTTGCGACGCACCGGTCACGGGGGAGGGGCCCGGCGCGCCGTTCGCACCGGACCCCTCCCCCGCGTCGCCGGGCCCTGGTCAGTGGGCCTGGTCGTGGCTCAGTTCGATGTCGAACGCGCCGTGACCGTCGGCCCCCAGGTGCAGCGGGGTGGCGACCGGCGGGTAGCCGGCGGCGATCAGCGTGTACTCACCGCTGTCGAGGTCGGTGAAGACGTACTCGCCGTCCTGGCCGCTGGTGGCGCTGGCCACCACATTGCCCGCCGGGTCCAGCAGGGTCACCCGGGCGTCGTCCACCGGGCCGCCGCGCACCGTACGGACCGTGCCGCGGACCTGGGCGCCGAGCGTCAGCCGCACCTCGTACCAGTTGCGGTCGCCGGAGGTGACCTCCACCTGGA
Organism: Streptomyces angustmyceticus; assembly: GCF_019933235.1. Taxonomy (NCBI): domain Bacteria; kingdom Bacillati; phylum Actinomycetota; class Actinomycetes; order Kitasatosporales; family Streptomycetaceae; genus Streptomyces; species Streptomyces angustmyceticus. The sequence goes on from NZ_CP082945.1 coordinate 394,736, forward strand.
GGGCGGACGGGCGGTGGTGCTCGGCGCTGACGGCCAGGGTGTAGCTGCCCGGGGTCAGTTCACCGAACGCGAAGCCGCCGTCCTGGCCGGCCACGCCCGAGGCCACGACCTCGCCGCGGACGTCGGTGGCCACGACGAGTGCGCCGGGCACCGGGTCGTCGCCCTTCTCCTCGCGGACCTCGCCCGAGAGACCGGCCGCGCCGCTGAGGGTCAGGTCGAACGAGACGGGCTCGCCGCCCACCACCACCGTCACGGCCTGCGGCCGGCGGGCCCCCGCCGAGCCGATCAGCACGTAGGTGCCGGGGCCCGTCGTGGGCAGGGTGTAGCCGCCGTCGGCCGCGGTCGACGTCCGGCCGAGCTGCCGGCCGCCGACGCTGATCAGGGTGACCGCGGCCTGCGCCACCGGACGGCCCGCGCCGTCCCGCACCGTGCCCCGGATCGCCGGGCCGGTCGTGCCGGCGCCGCGGTCCGCGGCTCCCGAGGGGGCCGCGGCGAGGACCGGTACGGCGTCGGCGGCCGGAGCGTCGGCCGGCCCGGACGGCGCCTCGGCGACCGCCGTGTCGGCCCCGTGCCCGGCACCGTTCGCCGCGCCCTCCACGGCACCGCCCGCTCCCCCGGCGGCCTCCGCCTCGGCCTGCGCACGCGCCTCCAGACCGGAGATCTGCCGCAGCGGCACCTCCTTGATGAACCACATCAGCAGGAAGGCCAGGGCGACGACGACCGCGCCCATGAGGAACACGGTGTGCATCGAGTCCGCGAAGCCGCGCTTGAACGGCTCGGCCAGCCGCGGGTCGAGGTGCTGGATGAAGGACGAATCACTGAGCACGCCCGAGGAGTTGCCGTTGCCGGGGTGCTTGAGCATGTCGAGCACCGGCTTGTTGGCGGGGTCGTGCAGCACCGCGGGGTCGCGCAGCGCGGCCTGGAAGCGCTCGGTGGACGCGGCGTCCTTGAACGCCGCGGAGATCTTGTCGCCGACGGTGCTGAACAGCACCGACAGGAAGATCGCGGTACCCGCCGTGGCGCCCATCTGCCGGAAGAAGGTGGACGAGGCGGTCGCCACGCCCATGTCCCGCGGCGGCACCGCGTTCTGCACGGCCAGCACCAGGGTCTGCATACAGCCGCCCAGGCCCAGGCCGAAGACCAGCATGTAGATCATGGTCTCCCACAGCGGGGTGTCCCACTGGACCCGGAAGTGGAAGAGCAGCATCGCCGCGATCATCAGCGCGGTGCCGATGATCGGGAAGATCTTGTAGCGGCCGGTCTTGGCGGTGATCTGGCCCGAGGCGATGGAGGCGATGAACATGCCCGCCATCAGGGGCAGCATCTCCAGGCCGGACTTGGTCGGGCTGGCGCCCTTCACGAGCTGGAGGTACTGCGGGATCATCAGCATCCCGCCGAACATGCCCATGCCGATCAGCACGGACAGCAGGCTGGTCTTGCTGAAGGTGCCGTTGCGGAACAGCCGCATCGGGATCAGCGCGTCGTCGCCGATCCGCCGCTCGACGAAGATCCAGGCGATGATGCCGACGACGCCGATGACGTAGCAGGCGATCGACCGCGACGAGTCCCAGCCCCACTCCCGGCCCTGTTCGGCGACGAGCAGCAGCGGAACGACGCCGATGGAGATGGTGAGCGCGCCCCACCAGTCGATGCGGTGATCGCGCCTGGTGTGCGGGATGTTGAGCACCTTCGCGACCACGAACAGCGCGATGATGCCGATCGGCACGTTGACCAGGAAGACCCAGCGCCAGCCGGTGATGCCCAGGAGCTGGTCCTGTCCGGCGAGCGCCCCGCCGATCAGCGGTCCGGCGACGCTGGAGGTGGCGAAGGTGCCCAGCATGTAGCCCTGGTAGCGGGCGCGTTCGCGGGGCGGGACGATGTCACCGATGATCGCCAGCGCCAGGGACATCAGACCGCCGGCGCCCAGGCCCTGCACCGCCCGGAAGGCGGCGAGTTCGGTCATCGAGGTGGAGAACGTGCACAGCACCGAGCCCGCGACGAAGACGGTGATCGCCGTCAGGTAGTACGGCTTGCGGCCGTGCAGGTCGGACAGCTTGCCGTACAGCGGGGTGGCGATCGTCGAGGTGATCAGGTACGCGGTGGTCGCCCAGGCCTGCTCGCTGAGGCCGTGCAGATCGTCGGCGATGGTCCGGATGGAGGTGCTGACGATGGTCTGGTCGAGCGCGGCGAGGAACATCCCCAGCATCAAGCCGCTGAGGATGGTGAGGATCTGACGGTGGCTCAGGGACCCGGGTCCGGGTATCGCCTCGGCTCCCGCGGCGGGCGGGGAGGTGGCTGTGCTCATGTACGTATGTCTCCCTGCTCCACGGCCCCGCCCTGGTCTCCCCCGGGGCCCAGCCGTGTGTGTTGTCGTTCTGCCATGTCCTCGTTGAGACGGCCCAGCAGCCGGATGAGGTCGGCCCGGTCGCCGGGCGACCAGGGTTCGAGGAGCGCGGCCAGTTCGGCGTCGCGCTGCCGGCGGTAGTGCGCGAAGGCGGCACGTCCGGCGTCGGTCGCCGCCAGCAGCGACCCCCGGCGGTCCTCCGGGTCGGGGCGGCGGGTCACCAGTCCCCGCTCGACCAGCGAGCGCACCTGGCGGCTGACGGTCGACAGGTCGAGGAACGCGTCGGCGGCCAGATCGGTCGCCCGCTGGTCCCCGCCGACCACCAGCCGGGCCAGCAGCACCCGGTCGGCGGCGCCGCCGTCGGTCTTGGCGCGCTGCTTCCACGCCGCGATCAGCCGGGAGAAGCGGACGATCTCCGTTCCCAGTCCGGCGGCCGCCTCGTCGAGTCCCGACGCGGCGGTGACCTGCGGAGCAGCCCGGTCGCAGGCATGGACCGTGCCCTTACTCATCGTCGTGATCCCTCGCGGTGATGTTGTCGGTCCGCTGAATACCTTGCTTGTATCCAGCAAGCATAGCGGCTGGATGCGTCTGCTCCGCACCACCCGGCACCGGGTGACGGGAGTGGCGACGGGGGTGAGAAAGTACCCCCGGCGGTCCGGACCGGCCGCCGCCCCCTCCGATCCGGCCGGGAGACCGTCGTGCACCTTCCCCCTGAACTTCTCGCGCTGCTGCGCCGGCCGAGCCCCTGCTTTCTGGCCACCTCGATGCCCGACGGCTCCCCCCAGCTGACCCAGACCTGGGTCGACACCGACGGCACCCATGTGCTGATCAACAGCGTCCGCGGCCATGTGAAGACCCGGAACATCGCGCGCGATCCCCGCGTCGCCGTGGCCGTCAGCGACCCCGAGCACCCCGCGCGCTACTTCCAGGTGCGCGGCCGGGTGGTCGAGACCACGACCGAGGGCGCGGTCGAGCACATCGAGCAGCTCGCCCGGAAGTACCTCGGCGGGCCCTACCCCTGGTACGGCGGCCGCGACGAGGAGCGGGTCCTCTTCGTCATCGCGCCGGAGAGCATCAGCGGCACGGGCTGAGGCACGCCCGTCCCGGAGTGCCGTGCGGGGTACGCCGCCGGGCCGCGGCATGGCACGCTGGCCGGCGGAACGGCACCGCAGGTCAGACGGAAGGGCAAGACGATGAGTTCGCACGGCGGCACCCCCCGGCGGGCAGCGCTCGCGACCTGGCCGACCCCGCTGGAGCCGGCGCCGCGGCTGGCCCGCGCGCTCGGCCTCGGGGCGGACGACCTGTGGATCAAGCGCGAGGACCTCACCGGGCTCGGCGGCGGCGGGAACAAGGTCAGGAAACTGGAGTGGATCTGCGGTGCGGCGCTCGCCGAGGGCGCCACGACCCTGGTGACGACCGGCGCCGCACAGAGCAACCACGCCCGGCTGACCGCGGCCGCCGGCCAACGGCTCGGGCTCGATGTGGTCCTGGTGCTGGCCGGCGCGGCCGGTGACTCGGCCTCCGGGAACCTCGTCCTCGACGGCCTCTTCGGGGCCAGGGTCGTCTGGGCCGGAGACGTGAGCGGCAGCGGGCTCGCGGCCGCGGCCCGGGGCGTGGCGGAGCGGCTCCGGGAGCGGGGAGCCGTCCCGGCGCTGATTCCGCTGGGCGGCTCCAGCCCGCTGGGGGCGTACGGCTATGCCGAGTGCGGGCGCGAACTCCTGGGCCAGGCCCCCGACCTGGACACCGTCGTCGTCGCCCTGGGGTCCGGCGGCACGATGGCCGGGCTGGTCGACACCCTCGGCCCCGGGAAGGTGCTGGGCGTCGACTGCGGGGCGGTGCCCGACCCGGCGGGCACGGTCACCGGCCTGGTCACCGCGCTGTCCGGCACCGTCCACACACCGGAGAGCCTGCGGCTGCGACGGGACCAGGTCGGCGCCGGGTACAGCACGTTGACCGAGGAGTCGATGGACGCCCTGACGCTGGCGGGCCGTACGGAGGGCATCGCCCTCGACCCGGTCTACACCGGGCGCGCGCTGGCCGGGCTGCGGGCGGCGGTGCGGGACGGGAGCGTGGCTCCCGGGCGGCGCACCGTCCTGCTGCACTCCGGCGGGCTGCCGGGCCTGTTCGGCCACGGCGACGCCGTCGCCCGCTGCCAGGAAGCGCTCACGGTCCTGCCGCTCCACGAGTGAGCGCGGCGGCGCGGACGCCGGCCGGGGGTCAGATCTCGGGGAAGGCGTCGGGGACGCCGAGGGTGCCCGCGACGGCGTGCCAGATGGCCGCCTGGGCGGCGGGGAGGTCGATGCGGGGGTCGCCCAGCATCAGCCGGATGCCGAACCCGTCGCTCAGGGAGACCAGGAGGGTGCTGACCGCCTCCACATCGCAGTCGCTGAACTCGCCCGACGCGATGCCCCGCCGGACGGCCTCGCCGATCCAGGTGTGCAGCTGGTCGTACAGGTCGACGGCGAAGTGGCGGGCGGTCTCGTCGCGCAGGGCCCGCACCCACAGCTCCTGCCACAGCCGCCAGTCCTGCCGCAGTTCGGGGTCGGTGGGCAGCATGTTGTGCAGGATGCGGGCGAGGACCACCGAGGCGGGCACCGAGTCGGCGTCGCGTTCGAGTTCCGTGCCGGTCTGGGCGAAGGAGTGCGTCATCGCCTCGGCGAAGAGCCGCTCACGGTTCTCGAAGTGGTAGTGGAGCAGGGCGGTGGACACACCGGCGTGTTCCGCGACCATCCGCATCCGGATCTTCTCGAAGCCGACCTCGGCGATCACTTCGCACGCGGCGGACAGGATCCGTTCCCGCGTTTCGAGAGTGCGTTCAGCCTTGGCCACGTGAGTGCTCCCCGGGTCGGTGTCGGTGTCCTCGGCGGTCCGGCGGGCCCGCCGGGTCCATCTTCCCGCATCGGCGCCCTCGGCGGTCCGCCGCCCGGCGGGGTCAGGGGTAGGAGTGGAAGCCCCGGCCCGACTTGCGGCCGAGGAGGCCCGCGTCGACCATCCGGGACAGCAGCGGCGGGGGCGCGTAGCGGGGCTCGCGGAACTCCTCGTAGAGCGATTCGGCGATCGCCCGAGTCGTGTCGAGGCCGATCAGGTCGGCCAGGGCGAGCGGCCCCAGCGGGTGGGCGCAGCCCAGCCGCATCCCGCGGTCGATGTCGTCCGCCGAGGCCGCGCCGGACTCGGCCATCCGCACCGCGTCCAGCAGGTAGGGCACGAGCAGGGCGTTGACGAGGAACCCGGCGCGGTCCGCGGCGCGCACCACGTCCTTGCCCAGCACGTCGGCGGCGAAGGAGTGCGTCCTGCGGACGGTGTCGTCGCCGGTCAGCAGGGAGGGCACCAGCTCGACGAGCGGCAGCACCGGCACGGGGTTGAAGAAATGCAGGCCGATGACCTGCTGGGGGCGGGCGGTGGCCGCGGCGAGGCGGATGACGGGGAGGGAGGAGGTGTTGGTCGCCAGGATCGCGTCCGGGCGCCGGACCACCTCGTCGAGCCGGGTGAAGACGGCCAGCTTCGCCCGCTCGTCCTCGGCGACGGCTTCGACGACCAGGTCACGGTCGGCCAGCGCCGCCAGGTCGGTGCCGACCGTGATCCGGGCGAGCGCGGCGTCCCGGTCCCCGGCGGAGAGCCGGCCGGCCGCCGGGGCGCGTTCCAGGGAGCCGGTGATCCGGCGGAGCCCGGCGTCCGCGGCGGCCGGGCCGGTCTCGACGACGTGCACCTCCCGGCCCGCACGGGCACACACCTCGGCGATGCCGGAGCCCATCAGGCCGCAGCCCACGACCCCGACTGTTTCGACTGCACGCTGCGACATCGCTCCTCCTGGGCCGGTGCTCCGGGACGTCTCGCGGGTCCCGCCCGGCGGGTGAGGGCGCCGGGCGGGGTACGGCGGGGGCGGGGCCGGGTGCCCCGGCCGGTGACCGGGGTGCCCGGCCGGGTCAGGAGGCGGTGGGCAGTTGCAGGACGCCGGTGCCCCGCTTGACCAGTTCGCCGGCGATGATCAGGCGCTGGATCTCGGAGGTTCCCTCCCAGATCCGGTCCACCCGCAGCTCGCGGTAGAGCCGCTCGACCGGGTACGAACGGTCGTAGCCGCGCCCGCCGAAGATCTGCACACAGCGGTCGATGACCCGTCCGGCCGCCTCGCTCGCCGCGAGCTTGGCGATGGCCGCCTTGGCGTGCAGCGTCTTGCGGTCGACGGTGCCCTCGTCGACCTCCCAGGCGACCTGGTGGGTGTAGGCCCGGTTGACGGCGATGTCCACCGCGCAGTCCGCCAGCATCCCCTGCACCAGCTGGAAGTCGGCGATCGGCGACCCGAACTGCCGGCGCTCCACCGCCCAGTCCCGCGCCAGCCGGAGCGCCCGTTCCGCGGCGCCGGTGGTACGGGCCGCGATCATCAGCCGTTCCTCGGTGAACCAGGACCGGGTGATGTCATAGCCGTTGCCCACTCCCCCGAGCACGGCGTCCTCGGGGACCCGCACCCCGGTGAAGGTGAACTCGGGGTGCTCGTAGACGAAGGTGTGCATGAAGCGCGGCACCCGGGTCATCTCGATGCCGGGGGTGTCCTTGTCGACGAGGAAGAGCGTCGGCTCCCGGTCCGGGCCCGCGGCGGCGAGGACGATCATGAAGTCGGCGTGGTCGCCGACGGTCACGAACCACTTCTCGCCGTTGAGCGTCCAGCCGTCGGCCGTCCGCATCGCGGTGGTCGCCAGGTTCTGCGGGTCGGATCCGGCGCCGGGCTCGGTCACCGCGTAGCAGTCGCGGCGCTCGCCGCGGATGACCGGTTCGAGGAAACGCGCGCGCTGGGCGGGGGTGCAGAAGCGCAGGGCGTTGGCGGGGCGCCAGACGGTGTCCCACAGGGCGCCGGTGAGCTGCCCCAACTCCTCCTGGACGATGGCCTGTTCCAGGATGGTCAGCCCGGCGCCGCCCCACTCCCGGGGCATGTTGACGGCCTGCAGGCCGGAGGCGAGGACGGCGTCGCGGATGGCGGCGTGGTCGTCCGCCGTCAGGCCGTTGTTCTCCTCGCAGTCGGTCTCGTACGCGGTGAGGGTCTCGGTGAGTTCGCGCGCGGTGCGCTTGAGGTCCGCCTGGCGGGGGGTGAGACGGAAGTCCATGTCAGTCCTCGGAGTCGATGGGGTGCCGGGTGGGGTGGTGGCCGCGGTCAGGGCAGGGGCAGGTCGAGGGCGCGGGTGCCGCGCTTGATCAGCTCGTTGGCGATGATCAGGCGCTGGATCTCGGAGGTGCCCTCCCAGATCCGGTCCACCCGCAGCTCGCGGTAGAGCCGCTCGACCGGGTACGAACGGTCGTAGCCGCGCCCGCCGAAGATCTGCACACACCGGTCGATGACCCGGCCCGCCGCCTCGCTCGCCGCGAGCTTGGCCGTCGATGCCTTGGCGTGCAGCGCCTTGGGGTCGGCGCCCGGCTGGTCGGCCTCCCAGGCGACCTGGTGGGTGTAGGCCCGGTTGACGGCGATGTCCACCGCGCAGTCCGCCAGCATCCCCTGCACCAGCTGGAAGTCGGCGATCGGCGCCCCGAACTGCCGGCGCTCCACCGCCCAGTCCCGCGCCAGCCCGAGGGCCCGCTCGGCGGCGCCGGTGGTACGGGCCGCGATCATCAGCCGTTCGTCGGTGAACCATTCCTTGGTGAGTTCGTAGCCGTTGCCGACGCCGCCGAGGACGTCCTCGTCGGGCACGAAGACGTCGGTGAAGGTGAACTCGGGGTGCCCGTTCACCGCGGAGTGCATGAAGCGCGGCACCCGCGTCATCCGGACGCCCGGTGCCTGCTTGTCGACGAAGAAGAGGGTCGCGGCCCGCTCCGGTCCCGCATCGGCCTGCACCAGCAGGAAGTCGGCGACGTCGCCGCAGGTGACGAACCACTTCTCGCCGTTGAGCAGCCAGCCGCCCTCGGTGCGGGTGGCGGTACTGGTGCCGGAGGAGGGGTCGGAGCCCGCGCCGGGTTCGGTCACCGCGAAGGCGTCGAAGCGCTCGCCCCGGATGACCGGGAGGAGGTACTTCTCCCGCTGGGCCCGGGTGCCGTACGCCAGCACGTTCGCGGGCCGCCAGGGCATGTCCCACAGGCAGTTGGTGACCTTGCCGAACTCCTCCTCGACGATGACCTGGTCGAGCAGCGACAGCCCGGGGCCGCCCCACTTCTCTGGCATGTTGATGGCGTAGACGCCGGCGTCGATCGCGGCCCGGGTCAGTTCCCTGACGGTGTCGGCCGGCAGCGGTCCGCCGGCCTCCTCGGCCTGGTCCTCGTAGCGGAAGAGCAGCTCGGTGTAGGCGGCGGCGCGGGCCTTCAGATCGGCCTGGCGGGCGGTGTAGCGGAAGTCCATGGTTCCTCCGGGGCGGCGGGCGGGGCGGGCGTCAGGCCGGTACGGCGCGGGCGTCGAGGGCGAGGGCGCCGTCCGGGCGGACGAGCAGCGGGTTGACCTCGATCTCGGCGATCTCGGGGTGGGCGGCGGCGAGCGTGGTGAGGCGCTCGATCACGGCCGCCGCCGCGGTCAGGTCCACGGCGGGGCGGCCGCGGACACCGTGGAGGAGCGCGGCGGTCCGCAGCCCGGTCAGCAGCTGTACGGCGCGGGCCGCCGGGACGGGGGCCAGGGCGAAGGCGACGTCGTGCAGGGCCTCGGTGAGCACTCCGCCCAGGCCGACCATGGCGACCGGGCCGAACCGGGGGTCGCGCCGGACCCCCACGATCAGCTCGACGCCGTCGGTCAGGTCGGCCATCGCCTCGACGGAGTAGGAGGCGGCGCCGAGCCGGGCGTGCATCTCCCGGAAGGCGGCGAGGAGCGCGGCCCGGTCCGGCAGGGCCAGGGCGACCCCGCCGGCGTCGGACTTGTGCAGGAGGTGGAGGGCCTTGAGGACGTAGGGGCCCTCGAACGCGTCGGCAGCGGCGTGCAGTTGGGCTTCATCGGCGATCTCACGGGCCGCGGGGAAGGGCACCCCGGCGGCGCTCAGCAGGGCGCGGACGCCGTGGTAGCCGGGGTCGCGCAGCGGTGCCGCGGCCGGTGGCAGCGGGCGGACGCCGGGCGGTCCCGCGGCCTCGTCCGCGGTCATGGCGGCCAGCGCGCGGGCCGCGTCCTCGGTGGCGGCGAACACCGGTATGCCCGCCTCGACCAGCGTCCGGCAGCTGGGTGCGTCCGGGAACATCGACTGCACCACCAGGGGTTTGGCGGTGCGCGCCGCATGGGCGGCCATCTGCTGCGCGGTCTCCAGCTCGCCCGCCGCGAGGGCGCTCCCGCCGCCCGCGGTGCCGCTCTCGGCCGCCGGGCCGCCCAGGCCGCCGGTCGCCGCCGAGTAGCCGCCGAAGTACCCGGTCAACACGACCGAGTCGACCTCGTCCAGGGCGAGCAGCGCGGAGACGGTGTCGCCGTAGGAGTGCGGGTTCTGTTCCCCCATCCCGGCGAGGTCGACGGGGTTGCCCACCGCGGACTGTTCCCACAGCAGCGTCCTGAGCCGGTCCTGCGCGGCGGGCCCGAGTTCGGGCACGGCCAGCCCGGCGGCCTCGGCGGCGTCGGCGGCGATGGCGCCGTGGCCGCCGCCGTCCGTGCAGACCGCGGTGCGGTGTCCGGTGGCGCGCCGCCCGCCGTGCAGCGCGGCGAGGACGACGGTCATCTCGTGGGGGGTGGCGACCAGTTCGACGCCGGCGTCGCGGCAGGCGGCGGCCACGACGTCGGCGGAGGTGGTCAGGGCGCCGGTGTGGGACTGGGCACCGCGCGCGGAGGCGGCGCCCCGCCCGGCGGTGAGCAGGACCACCGGTTTGCCCGCGGCGGCGGCCGCCTCGGCGAAGGCCCGGCCGTCGCCGAAGTCCTCCGCGTAGACGGCGATGGCCCGGGTGGCGTCGTGCCGGGCGGCGTCCTCGATCAGGTCGACGAGGGTGACATCGGCCTGGTTGCCCAGCGAGACGAAGCGGGAGAAGCCCAGCCCGTGCGGGGCGCAGCGGAGTTGGAGTTCGAGGGCGAGGTTGCCGCTCTGGCTCAGCAGGGCGATGCCGCCGGGCGCGAAGCGGTCGGAGGCGAGGTAGAGCTCGGTGGTGTTGTCGGTGATGCCGAGGCAGTTGGGGCCGACGAGGACGGCGCCGGCGGCACGTACCCGGTCGGCGACGGCCTGCTGGCGGGCCAGCCCGGCGGGGCCGGTCTCGGCGAAGCCGGCGGTGATGCCGACGAGGGCGCGGGCCCCGCAGGCGAGTGCCTCGTCGACGGCGGCCTCGAAGCCGGCGCCCGGTACGGCGATCACCACGAGGTCGACGGGTTCGCCGATTCCGGCGAGCGAGGTGGCCGCGGTGCGCCCGAGGACCGTGCCGCCCCGGCGGTTCACCAGGTGGACGGGCCGGCGGTCGGGTGCCCGCAGGGCCTGGGCGGCGACCGCGTGGCCGTACTTCGCCGGGTCGTCACTGGCTCCGACCACCGCGACCGACTTCGGGTCGAACAGCGCCGACAGATCACGTCCCATGGTCACCTCTCCAGCCGGAGCGCGGAGTTGGGGCAGGCTTCGGCGGCGGCGCGGGCGGCGTCTTCCGAGGCGCCCGGCGCGGGGTCGGCGGTGACGGCGGCGTAGCCGAACTCGTCGAGGTCGATGAGGTCCGGTGCGGGTTCCTGGCACAGGCCGTAGCCCTGGCAGCGGGTGGCGTCGAGACGGAGTTTCACGGCGGTCGTCCTTTCAGCGGGGGGAGGCGGCGGAGCGGGGGCGGGGCACGGCGGCGCGGGCGACGTGCGGGACGGGGACGGTGAGCCGGCCGGCGTCGGCGGGCGAGGCGCAGCCGGGACAGGGGGCGTCGAGGTGGGCGCGGACCAGGTCGGGGAAGGCGCGCAGCAGACTGCCGGCCGTGCCCGCGGCGGCGTCGAGCAGGCCGCAGGCGCCGCGGCCGGGCAGTGCGGTGGACCAGCGCCGCAGCCGGGTGAGGAGGCCCGCGTCGGCGGTGCCGTGGGTCAGGGCGCCGAGGGCGTCGCGTACGGAACCGGTGCCCGCGACGCAGATGCCGCACTGCCGGGCGCTCTCGGCGGCGAGATGGGCGACGGCGGCGGAGGCGAGGGACACCGGGCACTCGTCGGGGGCGAGGAAGCGGATCGCCCCGCAGCCCAGTGCCGTGCCCGCGGCCGCGAGGGTGTCGGGGTCCAGCGCCAGGTCGAGTCGGCCGGGGCCGAGCAGTCCGCCGAAGAGGCCGCCCATGAGGACGCCGGCCGGCTCGGGGGTGCCCTGGGCCCGTGCCAGGGTCCGCAGGGTGCAGCCGTAGGGCACCTCGGCGAGCAGGGGTGCGGCGCCGCGGCCGGCGAGCGTGACCAGGGTCGCGCGGGCGGCCGGGCGCCGGCGGTCCGGCCGGGCGGCGATGAGCGCGATCCGGGCCAGGGTCTCGACGTTGGCGACGAGCGTCGGGGCGCCGCCGACGCCCTGCTGGAAGGGGCGGGGCGGTTTGGCGGTGGGCAGGGCGGGGCCGCCGTTGATCCGGCGGACCACGGCGGTCTCCTCCCCCGCGACATAGGTGTGGTCGGTGTCGACGACGTCGCACGGCAGCCGGGGCGTCCGCTCGGCGAGCGCCCGGCGGATCCGCTCGCCGGCCACGGTGTCGGAGACGTAGACGTAGCCGCGTTCCGCGCCGGTGATCTCCGCGGCGCGCGCCAGCCCGTCCAGGACCAGGTGCGGGCGGGCCCGCAGCAGCCAGCGGTCCTTGACGGAGCCGGGCTCGCCCTCCTCGCCGTTGGCCACGACGACGGGGCGGGGCCCGGCGTCGCGGACGGCGCGGAGCTTGGCCGCGGCGGGGAAGCCGGCGCCGCCCCGCCCGCGCAGGCCGTCGAGGCGGTCGAGGAGCTCCGCCGCGCCGATCGCGCCTCGGTAGCCGCCGGCGGCCAGATACGCGCGGACGTCCTCGGTCACGCCCGGTGCCGTGCCGAGCACGGAGGGGGCGCCCGGCGGTATCAGGGAGTCGATCCCGGTCATCCTCGGTCTCCGTCCGGTGGGGCGGTGCGCAGGGCGCGCACCACGCGTTCCAGGGCTCTGCGGTCCGCGGCCGTCCGGTCGTACCCCGGTCCGGGCAGGCCGATCAGCATGCGGTGGTGGTCCAGTACGACCTCGGCCGCGCGGAGGGCGGCCCGGCGGTCGCCGGGGCTCTCCCGGCCGGCGACCGCCGTCACCAGGCCGGTCACCTCGGCGAGGTAGCGGAGCCAGCCGCGCTGGGTGCCGTGCAGGATCAGGCGCTCGACGCGGCGCCGCTCGGCCTCGGCCGCCTCCTCGGGGGCCGGGGCCGTCCGCCGGGCGGCGGTGCGCAGGGCCGCGACGGTGGCGGGCAGTTCCCGTTCGGGTTCGGGGGTGAGCCCGAGCCAGATCAGGTTCCGACGACCGCTCATGCGTGCCTCCGGGGAGAGGGGTGGGGTGCCGGGCCGCCGGACGGGGCGTCGCCGTGGCCAGGTGCCGGGGTGCAGTGCCGTTGCGGGGGGGGACCGGGGCGCGGCGCGCCCGCTCGCTTCCGGGATCCGTGCGGCGGAGCGCCGGAGCAGCGACACGACTAAGCTAACTAATCAATTAGTCAGGACACAAGTCTTGACTTCGTTGAAACCCGCCAGCAATCTGACTGACCAATTAGTCAGCACGGATCCGGTGCGCCGGTCCAGGGACGTGCCACCGCGCCCTGCCCGCCACGGCCCCGGGCACCCCGTGCGGCACGGAGGAGTGACCCCGATGCACCCCGAAGCCACCACGACACCGACGGCACAGGACGTCCCCGGGCAGGCGCTGCCCGCCCGCTACTACACCGACCCGGCCACGGCCGCCGCCGAGACACGGCACATCTTCGCCAGGTCCTGGCAGCTGGTGTGCCACGAGTCCGACCTCCCCGGCCCCGGCGCCCGGCTCGCGGCCACCGTCGCCGACCGCGAGGTCCTGGTCGTCCGCACCGAGGACGGCACCCTGGCCGGGCACCTCAATGTGTGCCGGCACCGCGGCACCCGTCTGGTCGCCGCCCCCGAGGCGTCCGGCAAGGCCATCCGCTGCCCGTACCACGGCTGGACGTACAAGCTCGACGGGCGGCTGGTCGGCGCGCCCGAAGCCCGGCAGATCCCCTGCCTGGACAAGCCCTCGCTCGGCCTCTTCCCGGTCCGGGTGGAGTCGTTCCTGGGGTTCGTCTTCGCCAACCTCGACCCGGCCGCCGTGCCGCTGGCCGAGCAGTGCGCCGGGCTGGCGAAGGCCGTCGGCCACTACGCGGGCAGCGACCTGGTACCAGTCGGCCGCAGCCGCATCCACGACCTGGCCGGCGCGGAGGTACAGCACGCCAACTGGAAGGTCGCCGTCGACAACTACCTGGAGGGCTACCACGTCCCGGTCGCCCACCCCGGGCTGATGCGGCTGCTGGACTACCAGGGGTACACCTGCGAGACCGACGGGTCCTACGCCCTGTTCGCCTCGCCGCTGCGCGACAAGCCGTCCTCGAACTGGGCCGAGCGGCTCTACCAGCGCCTCGCCTCCCCCATGCCCGGCCTCACCGAGGCCGACCGGCGGATCTGGCGGTACGCCGTGATCTACCCCAACACACTCATCGACTTCTACCCCGACCATGTGCTTGCCTGGACCGCCATACCGACGGCGGTCGACCGGGTGGCCGTCCCCGGCGCGTTCTACACGCGGCGCGGGACGAGCGCGCGGACCCGGCTCGCGCGCCGGCTCAACATCCACATCGGCTGGATCACCAATGACGAAGACGCCGAACTGGTGTCCCGGGTGCAAAAGGGCCTCGGCACCCCGGGCTTCGAGCCGGGCCCCCTGTCCCGCCGCGAGGCCGCGGTCGGCTGGTTCGCCGACCGGGTACGCACCGACCTCGGCGGCGCGATGCGCTGACCCCCACCGGTGAGACAGCGCCACGAGCCGTCCCCCTCGGCGCGCGCCGCCCCGCGCCACGGCTGACAGGTCCCGCACGGAGGACAGGGCTTCCGTGTCTTCGCGACCGTTCCCTGAAGCAGCGCACACCCCCTACGGAGAGGACCTCATGTCCCCCGAGGAACCCCCACCCGTGTCCCGGCGCGCGCTCCTGCGCTCGGGCGCCGCCGCGGCGCTCGGCGCCGGCCTGGCCGGCTGCGGCTTTCTGCCGGAGGACCGCGACGCCTTCGGCGACCCGGACCGGCCGATCGACGTCAAGGCGGACGGCGACCTGGTGTATTTCAACTGGGCGGACTTCGTCGCCCCGGCCGTCTTCGACGGATTCGAGAAGGAGTACGGCGTCAAGGTCGTCCAGTCGAACTTCGACTCGATGGAGGGCATGGCCGCCAAGCTCAACGCCGGGAACCGCTACGACATCATCTTCCCCACCGCGAAGTGGGCGCAGCGCCTCGCCGACGGCGGCCGGCTGCGCCGTATCGACCACTCCCGGCTCCGCCACGCCGGCGCGGTCTTCGGCACGTACCGCTACTTCGCCGACCCCTGGTACGACCGCCGCTCCGCGCACACCGTGCCGTTCACCATGTACAAGACGGGCATCGGCTGGCGGAAGGACCGGATCGGCGACGACCTGACCGGCTCCTGGAAGGACCTGTGGAACGCCCGGGCCAAGGGACAGGTCTTCGTCCTCGACGACCGCGACGAGGTCCTCGGGATGGCCGCGCTCCGGCTCGGCCTGGACGTCGGCACCTCCGACCCGCGCGACCTCGCCCGTATCACCGCGACGCTGCAGAGCCTCCGCCCCCGGCTGCGCGGCTTCTCCAGCGACAGCTACAACAACCTGCTCAACGGCAACGCGGCGATGACCCAGGCCTGGAGCGGCGACATGGCCGCCATGCTCGGACAGGCCAAGGACCCTTCCGTGCTCGGCTTCGAGGTCGCCCGGGAGGGCGCGCCGATCAACTCGGACTGCTACGCGATCCCCGCCAACGCCCGCCACCCCGGCACGGCGATGCTCTTCATCGACTACATGCTCAGACCCGAGAACGTACGGAAGAACATCCGGTACATCGGCTACCCCATGCCGGTCGGCGGCAGCGAGGACGTCTACGCCTCGATCGTGAAGCCGTTCCCGCAGTGCCTGGTCTCCCCCGACGACCTCAAGGCCGACCTCTTCTTCCGCAACGTGTCCCCGGCGGGCGAGCAGGCCCGCGACACCGCCTGGACCCACGTGAAAGCCGGCTGACATGGCACAACGCACCCCCTCCGGGGCACTCCGGGACCGGCGCGGGCGCTCCGCGTCCGGCACCCGGCTGTGGACCTGGCTCATGCTCCCCGGCACCCTGTGGATGACCGGGTTCCTCATCGCCTCCCTGATCCTCGTGGCCACCCTGGCCCTGGGCACCACCGACCCCCTCGGCAACCCGCGGTTCGGGTTCAACTTCGCCAACATCGCGGCGATGGCCGACCCGGCCTACCGCATCGTGCTGCTGCGCTCGCTGGGCTTCGCGCTGATCGCCTGCGCCGTCTGCCTGGTCGTGGCCTATCCGGTCGCGTACACCATCGCGCTGCACGGCGGACGGTTCAAGAACCTGCTGATCGCCGCGATCGTCGTCCCGTTCTTCGCCAACTACCTGGTGCGGATGTACGGCTGGTCGGTGGTGCTGTCCGACGGCGGCCCCGTGCTCAGGGCGCTGCGCGCGGTCGGACTCGCCGACGCGCACACCAAGATCCTGCAGAGCGGGACCGGGGTCGTCGCCGGGCTCGTCTACGGCTTCATCGTCTTCATGATCATCCCGCTGTACGCGGCACTGGAGCGGATGGACCTCTCCCTGATCGAGGCGGGACGCGACCTGTACGGCGGGCCGTTGCGGACCTTCTTCTTCGTCACCCTCCCGGCTACCCGGCAGGGCGCAGCCGCCGGCGCCGTCCTCGTCTTCCTGCCCGCCATGGGCGACTTCGTCAGCGCCCAGCTGATGGGCGGGCCGGACCAGATCATGATCGGCAACCTGATCCAGGACAAGTTCTTCCAGGGCCAGAACTGGCCGCTCGGCTCCGCCCTCACCATGCTGATGATGGCGGTGCTCTTCATCGGGATGCTCGGCTATCTGCGGCGCACCCGCAAGGACGAGGCGGAGGCCGCCCGATGACGCTCCGCACCCCGCACCGCCGGCACCGCCGCGGCACCGACCGCAGGCCCCGGCTCGCCCTCACGGTCACCGCCCTCTTCTTCCTCCTCCTCTACCTCCCCATCGCGGTGGTGGTCCTCTTCTCCTTCAACGGGCAGAAGTCGCTCACCGTCCTCAAGGGCTTCAGCCTGCGCTGGTACTCCGCCTTCTTCCACGACAGCGTGCTGCTCGAATCGCTCGGCATGAGCCTGCGGGTCTCCCTGGTGGCCATGGCGGGCTCGGTGGTCCTGGGCGTGGCGCTGGCCCTGGGGCTGGTGCGCTGCCGCACCCGGCTCGGCTCGCTGGCCGGCCTGATCATGCTGGTCCCGCTGATCACCCCGGAGATCGTCACCGGCGTCGCCGCGATGCTGCTCTTCAAGGGCATGGACATCACCCTCTCCTCGGGCACCGTGATGCTCGCGGAGATCACCTTCTCCATCTCCTATGTGACGGTGATCCTGCGCTCGCGGATCGCCGCCCTCAACCCGGAGGTCGAGGAGGCGGCGATGGACCTGGGCGCCACCCGGTGGCAGGCGCTGCGCCTGGTCACCCTGCCCGCGCTGCTGCCCAGCATCCTGGCCTCCGCGGTGCTCGTCTTCGCCCTGGTCTTCGACGACTTCGTGCTCGCCTACTTCACCACCGGAGTGGACCCGCAGCCGCTGTCCGTCCGCATCTACTCGGCGATCCGGTTCGGCGTCCAGCCCACCATCAACGCCGTCGGCACGCTGATGCTCGCCGGTTCCGTCGGCCTCGTCGGTCTCGCCCTGGCCATCCCGCGTCTGTTCGGCCGCCGTGGTGGCCTCGATCTGCTCTCCGGGAAGTGACACCCATGACCTCCTCCGACGCCCCCGTCGCCGGCCCGGCCCCAGCCGGTGCCCAGGCCGGTGACCCGCCCGCCGTCCGGCTCGACCGGGTGAGCAAGAACTACGGCGGCTCCTACGCGGTGCGGGACCTGTCCCTGGACATCGCGCCCGGCGAGTTCTTCTCCCTGCTGGGCCCGTCCGGTTGCGGCAAGACCACCTCGCTGCGGATGATCGGCGGCTTCACCGACCCCACCGCGGGCACCGTCCGGCTCGGCGGGGAGGACGTGACCGCGCTGCCGCCCGACAAGCGCGACGTCAACACGGTCTTCCAGAGCTACGCGCTCTTCGACCACCTCTCGGTGGCCGACAACGTGGCCTTCGGCCTCAAGCGCAAGGGCGTCGGCCGGGCCGAGATCCGCGAGCGGGTCGGCGTGATGCTGGAGCGGGTGCAGCTCGGCGGGCTCGGCGACCGCAAGCCCCGTACGCTCTCCGGCGGCCAGCGCCAGCGGGTGGCCCTGGCCCGTGCCCTGGTCAACCGGCCGCAGGTGCTGCTGCTCGACGAGCCGCTGGCCGCGCTCGACCTCAAGCTGCGGCGGCGGATGCAGGTCGAACTCAAGCAGATCCAGCGCGAGGTCGGCATCACCTTCGTCTTCGTCACCCACGACCAGGACGAGGCGCTGACCATGTCGGACCGGGTGGCGGTGATGAACGAGGGCCGGGTCGAGCAGTGCGGGACGCCGGAGGACGTCTACGAACACCCCGCCAGCCGCTTCGTGGCCTCCTTCATGGGGACCTCCAACCTGGTCCCCGGCACCTACCGCGACGGGCGGGTGGTCCTCGACTGCGGCCCCGCGCTGCCGGTCGGGGACCGCGGCGGCGTCGCCGACGGCAGCAGCGTCAGCCTGTCGATCCGGCCCGAGAAGATCTGGCTCTCCGACTTCGAGCCGGGCATGGCGCTGGTGCGGGGCGTGGTGCGGGAGACCGTCTACTCCGGTCCCACCACCACCTATCTCATCGAACTCGCCCCCGGCGTCACGGTGTCCGTACTGGAGCAGAACACCGACCGCTCGCGCATGGAGGACCGCTGGAGCGGCGGCGAGAGCGTGGAGATCGGCTGGCGGCCGGAGCACTGCCTGGTCCTGGAGTAGGGCCGGTCCGACGGCCCGGGGCCGGGGCGCGGCGCCCGCTTCGCCCCACCGGCCCCGGGCTCCTCGTCCGGCCCCACCCGACCGCACCCGCTACACCCGCCCCGGCCGTCCCGGCTCTCCCCGCCGCCCGCCGACAGCAAAGGAAGCTCCCCCCATGAACCACGATGTCATCGTGCTCGGTGCCGGCCTCGCCGGGCTCGCCGCGGCGCGGGACCTGAGCGCGGCCGGCGCCGACGTCCTCGTCCTGGAGGCCCGCGACCGGGTCGGCGGACGCGTCGAGCAGGCCGTGCTGCCCGACGGCCGGCTGGTCCAGCTCGGCGGCGAGGTGGTGGGCCGGGCCCACACCGCCTACCTCGCGCTCGCCGCCGAGCTGGGCCTGTCCCTCGTCCCCAGCTATGTCGCCGAGCCCGGCCGGATGGCGCGGGCCACCGCGGAGGGGGTCTCGGCCGGCGACCCGCCGCACTGGTTCGGCCCCGGCGACGAGATCTGCCACCGCAAGGTGACCGACGCCTTCGTCGCGCTGGCCCGGACCGTGGACCCCGAGGACCCGTGGTCCCATCCGCACGCCGCGACCCTCGACCGGCTGTCGGTCGGCGCCTGGCTGCGCGGCGAGGGCGCGAGCCCGGCCGTCGTACGGCTCTGGGAGATCGGCCAACTCGCCCTGGCCAGCGGCTCCTACGAGCGCACCTCGCTGCTCTCCGCGCTGCGCAAGCACGCCGCGGTCCCCGGCGACGACCCCTACGCCTACGAGGACTGGGAGGGGCTGCGGGTGGCCGAGGGCTCGGCGACGGTGGCGCTGCGCATGGCCGCCGGACTCGGCCGGCGCGTCCGGCTCGAAGCGGTCGTCGAGGAGGTGGCGGTGCGCCCGGGAGGCTGCCGGGTGCGGCTGGCGGGCGGGGAGACCCTGACGGCCGACGCCGTGGTCAGCGCCCTGCCGGTCGGCCCGCTCCGCTCGGTCGCCCTCACCGGCGTCTCCGAGGCCCGCATCGCCTCGCTGCACCGCCAACGGCAGGCCGTCGCGGCCAAGTTCGCCGTGGCCTACGACACCCCCTTCTGGCGCGGCGCGGACCTCAACGGCCTCTCCGAGTGCGAAGGCGTGCTCGGCAGCACCTGGCCGCAGAGCGAGGCCATCCTCTCCGCGCTGATCCCGCCGGAGCGCTACGGCGTCCTGCTGGGCATGCCCGCCCCGGTCCGGGACCACGAGCTGCTCGCGGACATCGCCCGGCTCTACGGCGCCGAGGCCTTCCAGCCGTTCACCTCGTACCTGCGGCTGTGGGGCACCGATCCGTGGACCCAGGGGTACGTCACGCAGTGGAACCCCGGCGACGTGATGGCCGTCGGGCCGCTGCACGGGGCGCACGAACCGCCCTTCTACGTCTGCGGGTCCGACCAGTGGGTGGCCGGCTACATGGAGGGCGCGGTGCGCACCGGCCGCGACGCGGCGCGGGAGGTGCTCCGCCATGGCTGAGCACGCCGTGTCCGCCCCGGTCCGCAACCACATCGCCGGGGCGGACCGCCCGGCGGCCACCGGCGCGACCACGGACCTGGTCGACCCCGCCACCGGCGCGGTGCACGGCAGCGCCGCGCGCTCCGGCCCGTCCGACACCGACGCGGCCTGCGCCGCCGCCGAGACCGCCCTCGCCCGCTGGTCGCCGGCCACCCCCGCCGCGCGGCAGCGGGCGCTGCTGCGGATCGCCGACGCGGTCGAGGCGCACGCCGAGGCGCTGGTGGCCGCCGAGGTCGGGGACACCGGCAAGCCGCCGGAGCTGTTCCGGACCGAGGAACTGTCCGCCGTCGTCGACACCTTCCGCTACTTCGCGGGGGCGGCGCGCGGTCTGCCGGGGGCGGCCGCCGCCGAGTACGCCGAGGGCCGCACCTCGGTGCAGCGCCGCGAACCGGTCGGCGTCTGCGCCCAGATCACCCCCTGGAACTATCCGCTGATGATGGCCGCCTGGAAGGTCGCCCCGGCGCTCGCGGCGGGCAACACCGTCGTCCTCAAGCCCGCCGACACCACCCCGTCCTCCACCGCGCTGCTCGCCCGGATCGCCGCGGAGCACCTGCCGCCCGGCGTGCTCAACGTGGTCTGCGGGGACCGCGACACCGGGCGGTCGCTGACCACCCACCCGGTGCCCCGGCTCGTCGCCGTCACCGGCAGCGTCCGCGCCGGGCGGGAGATCGCCGCCACCGCCGCGGCGGACCTGAAGCGGGTGCACCTGGAGCTGGGCGGCAACGCCCCGGTCCTCGTCCACGAGGACGTGGACGCCGAGTGCGCCGCGGCCGAGCTCGCGGCCGTGGCGTTCTACAACGCCGGCCAGGACTGCACCGCGCCCACCCGGTTCCTGGTGCACCACCGACGCTACGACGCTTTCGTGACCGCGTTCGCCCGGGCGGCGCGCACGCTGCGGACCGGGCCGCCCGACGATCCGTCGGCCGACTACGGACCACTCAACAACGCGGCCCAACTCGCCTCCGTACATGGCTTGTTGAGCCGCCTGCCGGATCACGCCGAGGTGGTGACGGGGGGTACGGCGCCGGAGCGGCCCGGCTGGTTCCACTCCCCCACCGTCGTCGCCGGGGTGCGCCAGGACGATGAGATCGCGCAGGAGGAGATCTTCGGACCGGTCGTCACGGTGCAGCCGTTCACCGACGAGGCCGAGGCCCTCCGGCTGGCGAACGGGGTCCGGTTCGGGCTGGCGGCGAGCGTGTGGACCGCCGACCACGCGCGCGCCATGCGGGCCACCCGCGCCCTGCACACCGGCATCGTCTGGGTGAACACCCATGGCACGACGGTGTCGGAGATGCCGCACGGCGGCGTCAAGCACTCCGGCTACGGCAGCGACCTGTCCCTCGCGGGCCTGCTGGACTACACCCAGGTCAAGCACGTCATGCTGTGAGGCGGCTGCCGGGCGCGGCCGTGCCCGGCGGTCCGCCGCCCTCAGGTGTCCGCCGTGCCCGGCTCCGCCCCGGCGTCGTGGGCGGCCTCGGGCACGGCGTCCTGAGCACCCGTCAGGTCACGGGCGAGCGCGACCCGGGAGAGCAGCACGGCGCCCCACAGGACGAGCGCGATGCCCAGGCACTCGGGCAGCAGCCACCAGCCGGTCCGTACCCGTTCGTCGAAGAGGGTGACGCCCAGCGACAGGCTCACCAGCGCGTCCCCGAGGGTGAGGACCGGCTGCGAGGCGGTCAGCGGGCCCGACTGCATGGCGTTCTCCAGCAGGAAGAGGGCCAGCACCCCGACGGCGGCGAAGCCGTAGGTCTGCCAGGTGGTGAAGAACCCGGCGGGGCCGCCGGTCTGCCAGGCGTGGGTGGCGTCCTTCATCAGCGCGGCGGTGAGCGCGTAGGCGACCGCGGTGGCCCCGGCGAAGCAGGCGGCCCGTACGCCGCCCGCGCCCCGCCGGAGCGCCGCGCCGACCGCCGCGGCGATCACCACGGCGCAGACCACCAGGGCCGGGACCCAGCGGGCGAACGGGGCATGGGTGGTGCCGATGGTGGGCGCGGCGGCGGCGAGGGCGCAGCCGAGTCCGACGACGAGCAGCGCCACGCCCGTCCATCCCGCGCGGGAGATCCGTCCGCCGAGGATGACCTTGCCGAAGAGCAGGGCGAGGGGGAGTTCGAGGACGAAGAGCGGCTGGACCACCGACAGCGCCCCCTGCGAGAGGGCCAGCGCCTGGAAGCAGGCCGCGGCGACGACCGCGAGCATCCCGCCGAGCCAGACCGCGCGGTGCAGCAGATCGACGAGCAGTCCCAGGCGCAGCCCGGCGGACAGCGGGACGGTACGGGCCGCGCGGCGCTGCAGCACCGTGGCCAGCGCGTTGCTGGCCGCCGCGAGCAGTGCGAACAGTACGGCCACGCGCCACCTCCTCGTCGGCCGCCCCGGCACCGGGGCGGGGCCGGCCGCCGGTGGCCGGGCGGTGCGGGGCGGCGCGGTACGGGGGCGACGCTATCCGCAGGGCGCGCGCACCGCCCGGCGACACGGGCACCGGGCGCCCGCGTTCGCTGAGCCGGAGGGGCGCCGCCGGGGCGGGGGCGCTGTGGCAGATCTTGCCGCCGCGATGCCGGATCCGCAGGTCACGGCGGCGGCGCGGGCGGCGTCAGGTGGCGTAATACGGCGGCAACACCACGGCCCTGAACCCCTCGGTATGGTCCACCGCATGCCAGCCGAACGCACCCGCCAGCACACGACGCCGGTCGCCGCGGCGCGCCGTCGCCGGCTCCGCGCCGACCGCGCCCGGCAGCTCGCCGACCTGTTGCGGCACCAGGTGCTCGGGGGCCGCTTCCCCGAGGGCGTGCTGCCGCCCGAGGAGGTGATCGGCGCCGAGTACGGCGTGTCCCGCAACACCGTCCGCCAGGCCCTCGACCTGCTGCGCGCCGAACAGCTCGTGGTGCGCCGGCCGGGGGTGGGCACGGTGGTGGTGGGCCAGAAGTACCCGCATGCGCTGGACCGGTTGAGGGGCCTGGCCGAGACCCTGCACGCGCACGGCCGGGTCACCAACGAGGTGCGCACCATCAGCCCGGTCCCCGCCCCGGCCCCGGTGGCCGACCGGCTGCGGCTCCCGCCGCGCGGCGAGGTGCTCTACGTGGAGCGGCTGCGCCGGCTCGACGGCCTGCCCCTCTCCCTGGACCTCACCTACCTCCCGATGGACATCGGGCTGCCCCTGCTCGACGCCGATCTGGAGCACCACGACGTGTTCCGGCTGATCGAGGAGAGCGCCGGACAGCCGTTGGGCACCGCGGAGATCAGCCTGGAGGCCGTCAACGCCGACGCGCACACGGCCGCCGTCCTGGAGGCGCCGCGCGGCACGGCCGTGCTGATGCTCGAACGCCTCACCCGTCTCGCCGACGGCTCCCCCGTCGACCTGGAGTTCATCCGCTTCCGCGGCGACCGCCTCACCATGCGCGGCCTGCTGCACCGCACGCTCTGATCCCCTCCCCGCTCCTCCCCTCCTTCACCTTTCCGCCCCTGCTCTGCTCCGCCCTGCCCTGGAGACCGCCATGCCTCTTGCGCCGCAACGCGCCGACGTGCCCGTGACCATCGACGAGTCCCTGTGCATCGACGGCTGCACGCTGTGCGTCGACATGTGCCCGCTGGACTCGCTCGCCATCGACCCCGCGAGCAACAAGGCGTACATGCACGTCGACGAGTGCTGGTACTGCGGGCCGTGCGCCGCGCGCTGCCCCACCGGTGCGGTCACGGTGAACATGCCCTACCTGCTGCGATGAGAGGTCCCCGGCCACGGACTCCCGGCCCCCGGGGCTCCTCCGTCGCGCCGTCCCCGCCACCCTCGTCCGGCGCGCCGTGTGCCCCGAACCCAACCGACCGAAGATCGACATGACGGCACGTCAGGAGACGTGACCGGCGACCGAAAGGCACCGCCATGCCGCACGGCACCGCCCCGAAGGCCCAAGAGGCTCTGAAGGCCCCGGAGGCCATGGAGATCCCCGCCCTCGACGACGCCGAGGAGCTGGCCTGCGACGTCCTGGTGATCGGCGGCGGCACCGCGGGAACCATGGCGGCGCTCACCGCCGCCGGACACGGCGCCTCGGTCCTGCTGCTGGAGAAGGCCCATGTCCGCCACTCCGGTGCCCTGGCGATGGGCATGGACGGGGTCAACAACGCCGTCGTCCCGGGCCTCGCGGAGCCCGACGACTACGTCGCCGAGATCACCCGCGCCAACGACGGCGTCGTCGACCAGTCGACCGTCCGCCAGACCGCGACCCGCGGCTTCGCGATGGTCCAGCGGCTGGAGTCGTACGGCGTGAAGTTCGAGAAGGACGAGCACGGCGCCTACGCGGTCCGCCAGGTGCACCGCTCCGGCTCGTACGTGCTGCCGATGCCGGAGGGCAAGGACGTCAAGAAGGTGCTCTACCGGCAGTTGCGCCGCCGGGAGATGCGCGAGCGGATCCGCATCGAGAACCGTGTGATGCCGGTGCGGGTGCTGACCTCCGGCGGCCGGGCGGTCGGCGCGGCGGGCTTCCACACCCGCACCGGACGGTTCGTCACCGTCCGGGCCGGCGCGGTGATCCTCGCCACCGGCGCCTGCGGCCGCCTCGGCCTGCCCGCCTCCGGCTACCTCTACGGCACCTACGAGAACCCCACCAACGCGGGCGACGGCTACGCCATGGCATACCACGCGGGCGCCGAGCTGACCGGCATCGAGTGCTTCCAGATCAATCCGCTGATCAAGGACTACAACGGCCCGGCCTGCGCCTATGTCGCCAACCCCTTCGGCGGCTACCAGGTCAACCGGCACGGCGAACGGTTCGTGGAATCCGACTACTGGTCGGGGCGGATGATGGCGGAGTTCGCGGCGGAGGTCGCCTCCGAACGCGGCCCGGTCTACCTGAAGCTGAGTCACCTCCCGGAGGAGTCCGTCTCCGCCCTGGAGACCATCCTGCACACCACCGAGCGCCCCACTCGCGGCACCTTCCACGCAGGGCGCGGCCACGACTACCGCACCCACGACGTGGAGATGCACATCTCCGAGATCGGCCTGTGCGGCGGGCACTCGGCGTCCGGCGTCCGCGTCGACGACCACGCCCGCACCACCGTGCCGGGACTGTACGCGGCGGGCGACCTGGCCTGCGTCCCGCACAACTACATGATCGGGGCCTTCGTCTTCGGCGACCTGGCCGGCGCCGACGCGGCCCGACACCCGGCGTACGAGGGCGAGTTGCCCGCCGACCAGCTGCGGGCCGCCCACGAACTCGTCTACCGGCCGCTGCGCCACCCCGACGGCCCGCCGCAGCCCCAGGTCGAGTACAAGCTCCGCCGCTTCGTCAACGACTACGTCGCCCCGCCCAAGAGCGGCGCCCGCCTGTCGCTGGCCGTCGAGCACTTCGACCGGATGCGCGCCGATATCGCCGGCATGGGCGCCCGCACCCCGCACGAGCTGATGCGCTGCGCCGAGGTCGGTTTCATCCGCGACTGCGCCGAGATGGCCGCCCGGTCGTCGCTGGCCCGCACCGAGTCCCGCTGGGGCCTCTACCACGAGCGCACGGACCACCCACGACGCGACGACGACGCCTGGCTGCACCATCTCGACCTGCGCAAGTCCGCCACCGGCGCCATGGAGTTCACGGCCCGCCCGGTGGCGCCGTACCTCGTCCCGGTCGACGCCTACACCCCGGTGGGCGGCGCTCCCCGGTTCCTCGGCGAGGTCCACCCGGAGCGGGTCGCCACGGCGGGGCGGAGGGACACGCCGCCGGTGGGGTCCTCCACGGGCTCCGGGGCGGGTACGGCGGACACCGGGACGACGCACGCCGGGACGACGGACGAGGCGGCGCCGGGCGCCGGCGCCACGGCCGCCCGCGAGACCGGCACCGCGGCCCGTCCCGGCGCCTCCCCGCGCCTCCTCGAACTCGTCGCCCTCGCCGAGGACCAGCCGGACCTGCCCACGCTTCGCCCCTACCTCACCGACCCCGACCCGGCCGTCCGCCGCGCCGCCGTGGACGCGCTCACCGAGAGCGTCCCGCCCGGTACCGGCCGGGCCCTGGCCACCGCCCTCGCCGACCCCGACCCGGCCGTCCGCGCCGCCGCCGGCGCCTCGCTGCGGGAGCTGACCGAGGTCCTGACACCGGAGCCCGGCCTGCGGACGCCGCTGGCCGCCGCCCTGCACGGGCCGGACGCCGTGGTCCGCTCGGCGGCCCTGGAGGTGCTGCGCGGGCTCCGGCTCGGCGACCGCTCCCTCTTCGCCGCCGCGCTCGCCGACCCGGCGGTGGAGGTGCGCCTCCAGGCCGTCCGCGGCCTGGTCTCCCTCGACGCGCCCGACGCCCTGCGACCGGCCACGGCGGACCCCTCCCGCGAGGTCCGGGTGGCCGTCGCGCACGGCCTCGGCACGGTCGGCGGCCCCGCCGACCTGGCGGCGCCGCTGCGCGACGAGGACCTCCTCGTCCGGGCCGCCGCGCTCGCGGCCCTCGCCACCACCGGCTGCCCGCCGCCGTACGACGCGGCGGCGGTCGTGGCCCTCGGCGACGACGCCTGGCAGGTCCGGGCCGGCGCCGCCACGGCCCTGGCGGCCGCCGCCCCCGGGCTCGCCGTGTCCGCGCTGCGCTCCGCGCTCCGCGACGGGCACGCGGACGTGCGCAGGGCCGGGGTCCTCGCGCTGCGCGCGCACTCCGGCCACGAGGACGCCCGCCGGGCCTGGGCCACGGTCGCGGACGACCCGGACGCCGACGTCCGCGCCCACGCCCGGCTCGCCTCGAAGGAGTGACATGCGCGCGGGGCGCCCCGGGAGGCCGGTGACCGGGGGCCGGGGGCGGTGGGGACCGGCCGGGCGGGCCGCCGGCATCGCCCGACCACCGAAGCGCGCTGTATAAATCTCCCGAAAACAGGCATATTCCTGCTACCCGACATGGATGGCTGGTCAGGAATCCCTATGCCCTCTTTCTCCCCGCGTTGGCCCCGGTACGTCGAATTCGCTCCGAGCATCCTGGTCGCCGGAGGACTCACCTGGGACGCGTTCTCGCCGGCGGACTACTGGGGCGACCCGATGCTGACGGCCGCCAGCGTGACCGCCGGTGCGCTGCTCTCCCTGCGGCACACCCTGGCGATCGGCGCCGCCATCCTCGTGGGCGTCTTCGCCCTGACGGTGAAGGACGGCACCGCCGACAGCCTCGAAGGTCATCTGGAGCTGATCAACACCCTCTTCGCCGCGTTCATGGGCCTCGGGGTCAACCGGGTGATCGCCCGCCACGGGCGCCATCTGGACGTCGTCCGGTCGGTGGCGGAGGCCGCCCAGCGCGCCGTGCTGCCCGCCCCGCCGGAGCGCATCGGACGGCTGGCGATCGCCGCCCGCTACCAGGCGGCGCAGAGCGAGGCCCGGATCGGCGGCGACGCCTACGCCGTCCAGCGCACGCCGTTCGGCGTACGGCTGATGATCGCCGATGTGCGGGGCAAGGGGCTCGGGGCGGTCAGCGCGGTGTCGGTGCTGCTGGGCGCCTTCCGCGAGGCCGCCGAGCAGGAGCCCGACCTGCGGGCGCTGGCCGACCGCATGGAGCACGCGCTGCTGCGGGAGAGCGAGCACACCTCGGAGGAGAACCGCCTCGAAGGCTTCATCACGGCCCTGATCTGCGAGATCCTCCCGGGCGCCGCCGGGCTGCGGTTGCTGAACTGCGGCCACCCCGCGCCCTACCTCTGCCACGACGACGAGGTGCGCCCGCTGGAGGTCGCCGCCCCGGGCCTTCCGCTGGGCATGGGCACCCTGGGCGCGGCACGGAGCGGGCCCACCGACTGGCCGTTCCCGGCGGGCAGCACCCTGCTGCTGGTCACCGACGGGGTGACGGAGGCCAGGGACCACGCCGGGATGTTCTACGACCCCGCGACGCAACTGGCGGACCACGGCCCGTTCCGGGGCCCCCGGGAGCTGATCGACCGCTTGGCCGCGGACATCGAGGACTGGACCGGCGGGCCGCGCGACGACGACATGGCGGTCCTCGCGATCACCCGGCAGGTGACGGGGCGCGGGCGGGCCGCCGTCAGGGGCAGCAGCGCCGCACGCTGAGCCAGGACCGCCGGACGCACGACTTCTTTCGGGTCCCTTTCGGAATTTCCTCGTGTGCTGCCGAAGATCCGCCAAGTGGGATGAGAAGATCAGTCAGAGCATCAGCATCCGCACCGAGCGATCCCTCGCTCCCGCGCAGATCGGAGTTGATGTGTCCGACAACAGATCAACCCTGCTGAGTCAGCGCGCCGCCGTCATCTTCCTGCTCGGCGCCCTCACCGCCATCGGAGCCGGTGTCCTCACCTTCATCAACGGCGGTACCCCGGCTTCCGCGACCCTCATCGGCGGTGCGGCCTTCGGCGGCGCCGTCACCTTCTTCCATACGGTCATCGACTGAGCCCTGACCGCTGCCCGCCGCCCCGGACCGGGCCCGGCGGCGCAACGGAAACGGGCACTCACGACCCGCAGGGCGCGGGGCGTACCCCGGCTTCCGCGCCTCTTCCGGAATTCGCGCCCCCGTATGCGGTGCGCTCCCGCACCTCAAGTGCCAAACTTGAGTCACCGCGCCCGGCCGCCGGCCGGGGCCCTTGCCGCCGAGGGGAACAACATGACCTGGGCATCTTGGACCACTGTCGGGATCCACGCCCTACCCGGCGCGGTGCGCACCGCGGAGATCGGCGTGATCAACGGCGACCTGACCATCCACACGACCTGGTCGGACGACCTGGCGCACGTGGCCGTGCAGTACACCGGCTCCACCGAGTGGTACACCATGGCCGGCAGCCCCGTCCCGTGCCATTCGGAAGCAGCCAGCCGCTCGTTCCACCAGGCCGTCGTCGAGGCCGCACGCGGTGGCGAGCGGGCCGAGGCCTCGCTCGAGGAGCTCTTCCACACGTAGCCCCGCGGCCCGGCCGGCCGACGCCGTGACGGCGGCTCCCGGCCTCCGCGCGCCCCTCCCCGTGCACGGCCGGTGACGGCCGGCTTTCGCACGCGCACGTCTTCCTCCCTCGCCTCCCGGTGACGTCCCGGGCTCCCGCCGCCTCCCGGCGAGCCGGGCCCGAAGCGCTGCCCGGGGACCGGGCCGAACTCACCGCGCCCCCACCGCCGGCACGGACGACGACGCCTCCGTCACACCGCACCATTCCGCGCGACTCCCGAGCAACCATTTCGCGCCACCCCATGTCTCTCCCCATGAAGCACTGTTGGTCATCTTCCGGCTACTTAAAGCTGATCAATTGTTAAATTTCGACCAGGAATCTTGCATACTGATCATTTCGCTTTACATGCCCATGCCAGACATACCAGGGTTTGCGCGGGGCCCCAGGGCCCCCGTGGTGCACAACAGCACCGCGCGTACGGGCGGTTGGTCTGCCGACCGCCCCCGCAGCGCTAAGGACCCACAGCAGTGCGTAGACCCCACATACGCAGACACCGCCTGGCCGTCGCCGTCGCCGTCACGACGGCCGCAACGCTCACCGCGGGGGTGGCGGGCACTGCCTCCGCCAGCTCCACGGCCTCGCCGGTTGCTGCACCCTCTGCTTCAACTCACGCTCCGCAGAAGGTCGTTGACGCGGCCCGCGCCGCCGCGTTCGCGCACGCCCCGGCCACCGGAGTCGGCAAGAAGGACACCCTCAAGGCCACGGACACCCTCGTCGATCCGGACGGCCGTCAGCACGTGCGCTTCGTCCGCACCCACCGCGGACTGCCGGTGCTCGGTGGCGACCTCGTCGTCCACCTGACCGCCGACTCGGCGTACGAGGGCGTGACCCGCGCCTACCGCCACCGGGTCGACGTGCCCGACACGGACCCCAAGCTGTCGGCGGGCGAGGCCCGGACGAAGGCCGCCGCCGTCGCGAAGGGCCACGCCGGCGAGGCCCAACTCGTCGTCGACGCCCGCGCGGACCGGACCACACTGGCCTACCGGGTGGAGGTGGCCGGCAGCCGTACCGCCGAGGCCGGCGGCGCCCGTACCGTCATTCTCGACGCGGCCTCCGGAGCGGTGCTCAGCAACGCCCCGGTCGACGACTCCTTCCTGTCGCCGGCCGTCCAGGCCAAGCTGCGCGCCCGGGGCGAGCGGCTCAACCCCGCGACGGGCTCGCTCACTCCCGCCCCGGCCGCCACGGCCGAGGCCGCCGGCACCGCCGGCTTCCCGTCGGCGGCCACCGGTTCCGGCGCGTCCTTCTTCGTCGGCAAGGTGCCGCTGTCCACCACCCGGACCGCGCAGAAGTCCTTCACCCTCAAGGACTCCACCCGCGGCAACACCGAGACCCGCGACGCCGGCGACAAGGAACTGGGGAAGTTCTCCGACGGCAAGGCGTTCACCAGCGCCACCAACCGCTGGGGCAACGGCACCACCAACAGCCGGGCGACCGCCGCGGTCGACGCCCAGTACGGCATCACCAGCACCCTGGACTTCTACAAGAAGACCTTCGGCCGCAAGGGCATCAAGAACGACGGCCGCGGGGCCCGTGCCCTGGTGCACTTCGGCAAGAAGGTCGGCAACGCCTACTGGTCCTCGGACTGCGGCTGCATGCTCTACGGCGACGGCGACGGCAAGACGTTCGCCAAGCCGCTGGTGGTGCTGGACGTCACCGGCCATGAGCTGACCCACGGCGTCGTCGACGCGACGGCCAACCTCCAGCCCACCCGGGTCGACGAGGAGGGCAACCAGTTCGGCGAGCCCGGTGCGCTCAACGAGTCGCTGGCGGACATCTTCGGCAGCGCGGTCGAGTTCTCGACCAACAACCCGAAGAACCCGCCGAACTACCTGATGGGCGAGAAGCTCGGCCTCTCCCAGAAGTTCCTGCGCCGTCTGGACAAGCCGTCCCTCGACAAGCTCGAGGGCACCGTCGACTACTGGTCGAAGGCGTCCTACGACACCGAGGTGCACGCCGGTTCCGGTGTCTCCTCGCACGCCTTCTACCTGCTCGCCGAGGGCAGCGGCAAGAAGACCATCGGCGGCGTCGCCTACGACTCCCCCACGTACAAGGGCACGAAGGTGACCGGCATCGGCCGGAGCAAGGCGACGGCGATCTTCTACCGGGCGCTCACCCGGTACATGGTCTCCACGACCGACTTCCACGACGCGCGCAACGCGACGCTGCGCGCGGCCAAGGATCTGTACGGCGCCACGAGCACCGCGTACAAGACGGTCGACAAGGCCTGGGCCGCGGTGAACGTGACGGCGGCCAACGCGCCCGCCGGCAACCACTGATCCACCCCGGACCGCACCTGGGGTGCCCCCGCGCTCGCGGGGGCACCCTGTGCGTCCGGCCCGCGGCACCGGCCGCGCGGATCGCCGCCCGGTTCTCGACGGCACGGCCGGCGGGAGCCTACGTTGACACCATGATCAGCGAACGTACGGGCGGCACGCGACGGCCCGGCTATCCGGTGGCGGCGGGCGTGTTCGCGATCGGCATGGCCGGGACGACGCTCCCCACCCCGCTCTACGGGCTCTACCGCGCCCAGCTCGGCTTCTCCGAGCTGATGGTGACCGTGGTCTTCGCCGTGTACGCCCTCGGCGTCATCACGGTCCTCCTCCTCGCCGGCAACTTCTCCGACGAGGCGGGCCGCCGCCCGGTGTTGTTCTGCGCGCTGGGACTGTCGGCGGCGAGCGCGCTGTGCTTCATCTTCGAGGGCGGCCTGCCGATGCTGCTGCTGGGGCGGGTGCTGTCCGGGTTCGCCGCCGGACTGTTCAGCGGCGCCGCCACCGCGGCCGTGCTGGAGCTCGCGAAACCGGGTCAGGAGGCGCGGGCGGGCTTCGCCGCCACCGCGTCGAACATGGGCGGTCTCGGCTGCGGCCCGCTGCTGTCGGGCCTGCTGGCCCAGTACGCGCCCTGGCCGTTGACCCTGCCGTTCCTGGTGCACCTCGCGCTGGTGGCCGTGGCGGGCGTGGCGACCTGGCTCCTGCCGGAGACCGTCGGGCATCCGCACCGCCCACGAAGGCTGCGGCCGCAGGGCCTGCGGCTGCCGCCCGAGGTGCACGGCGTCTTCACCCCGTCGGCGGTCGCCGCCTTCGCCGGTTTCTCCCTGCTGGGGCTGTTCACCGCGGTCGCGCCGAGCTTCGTCGGCGAGACCCTGGGCGTGCACAATCTGGCCGTCGCCGGGCTCATCGTCTTCACGGTGTTCCTGGGCTCGACCCTCGGCCAGTCCCTGACGGAACGGATCGGGGTGCGCAGGGCGCTGCCGGGCGGCTGTCTGGTGCTGGTGGTGGGCCTCCTCCTCGTCGCCACCTCGCTGGCCGTGACGTCGCTGCCGGTGCTGGTCGTCGGCGCGGTGTGCGGCGGCGTCGGCCAGGGCCTGGCGTTCCGGGCCGGTCTGACGGCCGTGGGCCGCGCGGCGCCGCCCGCGCACCGGGGCGGCACCATCTCGGCGTTCTTCCTCGTGGCCTACCTCGGCATCTCGCTGCCGGTCGTCGGCGTCGGCGCGCTCACCCTCGGGCTGGGCCTGCGGGGTGCGGGCCTGGCGTTCTCCGCCTGTGTCATCGCGGTCGCCGTCACCGTCGGCCTCTACGTCCTGCGCCGCCCGCCGGTCGCCGCGGGCTGACCGCCCCGCCTGCGGCCGGACCGGGCGCACGGCGCGTCAGGCGGTACCGGCGGGCCGTGCCGCGCCCCGGCCCGGCGTGAGCCGCACCCGCAGCCGCGCCGGTCCCCGGGTGAACACCCCCTCGTCGGCGGGCATCGCACCGTCCGCGACGTCCATGGCGGGGAAGGCGTCGAGCAGTTGGTCGACGCCGACCTCCACCTCCGTCTTGGCCAGGAGCGCGCCGACGCAGAAGTGCCGGCCCAGGGCGAAGGCCACATGGTCGGCCGCGGCGCTGAAGGCCGTGGCGGTGGTGAGATCGGGACGGAAGAGGTCGAAGGCGTCGGGCCGTGCGTAGCGGCGCTCGTCGCGGTTCGCGGAGCCGATGAGGCAGGTGACCGTGGCGCCCGCCGGGACCGTGCCGCCGCTGAGGGCCACATCGGCATCGGGCCGGCGCATGATCATCTGGACCGGCGGGGTGTAGCGGAGGGTCTCGGCGAAGGCCGCGGGGACCAGCGACCGGTCGGCGCGTACGGCGGCGAACTGGGCGGGGTGGGCCAGCAGGTTGCGGAACAGGGCGGCGAGGGCCTTGTCCGTGGTCTCCCCGCCGGCGGCCAGCAGCAGGCTGACGAACGAGGTGATGTCCTGGTCGGTCATCCGAGTGCCCTCGACCTCCGCGGTGCACAGGGCGGAGAGCAGGTCGTCACCGGGCGCGGCACGCCGTGCGGTGAGGACCGGCCGCAGGTAGGCGGCGAGTTCCTCGCCCGCGCGCCGTCCCGCGGCCGCGACCCGCGGGTCCTGGGCGAGGTTGGACAGGAAGCCGACGACGGAGGCGTACCAGCCGTGGAAGCGGTCGTGGTCGGCCCGGTCGAGGCCGAGCATGTCGACGATCACGTTGACCGGGAAGCGGGTGGCGAACTGCTCCACCAGGTCGGCTTCCCCGGCGTCGCGGAAGGCGTCGATCAGCTCCCGCGCGTTGCGCTCGATGACCGGGAGGAACTTCTCCCGCAGCTCCCGGCCGCGGAACGCGGGGGCCACCAGGGCGCGGCGCACGGCGTGCTCACGGCCGCTCATCTGGGGAAGGGTCCGGCCGCCGTGCGCCGGTTCGAGCTGCCACGCGTAGTTGTCGGTGGTGAACACCGGATCGCGGAAGGCCCGTGCCACGTCGTCGTACCGCGAGAGCAGGTAGCTGTCGGTCCCCTTGTCGTGGAAGAGCGGGTAGTGCTCGCGCAGGACGCGGTACGCGGGGTAGGGGTCGGCCGCGAACCCGGGTGACAGGATGTCGGGCGGCTGCGGGAGAGTGGTCACGACGCGTCCTCGGCTTCCGTCGGTGGCCGGCATCGGACCCGGACGGTGGTGCCCGGCCGGCCTGTGACGCTAGGGGCTGTCGCAGGCCCCGTCCAGAGCGCCCCGTCGAGCGGGGAACGGACTCTTTACGGGTTTCCCGTACGGCGGACCGCGAGGGCCGGGACGCGGCCGCCGGGCGCGCCGCCGCGGCCCGTCCGGGCCGGATACGGGGCGTGCGCCGGACCGCCGGGATGCGCCGTGCGGCGGGCCGCCACCCGGACGGCCGCCCGCCCTCACCCGTCTGCCATCCACGACACGCTCTTCCGGCCGAGGCCGGAAACGCTGGGATCCGGCAGTACCGGTCCAGCAGCCTCCCGTCGAGGCGGAGAAGTGAGATTCGCATGGCCGCACCATTCGCCCCGGGCCCGTTCGGCCGCCTGTGCCGTGGGGCTCTCCTCGTCGCCCTGCTGACGGCGGTGTGCGCCGCCACCGGCCCGGCCCGGGCCGTCGGCGGCGCGGCCGGGACGGAGGAACGGACCGGCACCGGCCCCTCCGTCACACCGATGCGCTGTGCGTTCCCCGACACCACCGCCAGGGACGCGGCGGCCGGACAGCCGCGGCACGCCGGGAGCGGCGTCGTCGCGCCGGCCGGCCCGCTCCGGGCCCTGCCCGAGGAATCCGCGCGGATATCCGGCCTCCGCCAGAGCGTTCCGGGCCCGGTCGCGCCGGCCGGACACCCCGCGGGCCGGTCCGCCCCGTCCCGGAGTGCCGACGGCAGCGGCGGGCCCGTTCGGTATCCACTGCCCGGTCCGTTCCGCCGGCTCTGCGCCGCGGGCGTCCCCCTCACCACCGCGGACGTCCCGGCCGACGCCCAAAGGCCGGGTTCCGCCACGGCGTTGACTTCCAAGCCCGCCGCGAAGCCCGCCCAGGCGGCGACGGGGACCAAGCCCCTGGTGTTCATGGGCTTCGGCACGATGGCCGGTCTGACCCTGCTCGCCGGCGCGGGGCTGGTGTCGGGCGCCCGCAGACGGCGCGGCAGCGGCCCGCCGCCGGGCCGCTGCTGAACGCCCCGGGGGCCACGCCTCCCCGGCCCCTCGGCCATCCCTCGTACGCCGGTGAACGGCAGGAAAGGACCGACCCCCCAGATCGTTCCTCTGGTGGCGGCCGGCCAGAAGTCGGTGAAACTGGTGGAGGACGCCACGCTGAAGGTCTGCCCGGGAGCGCCGCACGGCCTCCCGGCGGTCGCCCCGTACAAGGAGGACTTCCACGCCGACCTGCTGTCGTTCCTCGACGGCCGACCCAGACTCCGGGCACGCGAGCAGCCCGGAAAAACAGCCGGTGCCGGCCGAGGACCCCGTGGTCCTCTCGGCCGGCACCGGCTGGCGCGTTGTCGGGATTACCTCCGGTGGCCGTCGCCCCAGCCGCCCCGCTCGCAGCCCTCGCTGAAGACCGGGCCGACGTAGTCGAGGACGCCCGCGGAGAGCCAGCAGGAAGCGTAGTGGCCGTGGTGCTTGTGGTGGTGGCGGTCCTTGCCGTGAGCCAGGGCGGCGCTGGCACCGCCCATGACGATCGTGGTGGCCAGGGCGCTAGCTGCGATCGCGGCGCGGATGCGCATGTGTGCTCCTCAGGAGGATCAAAGGGGTATATCGACCTTTTCAGGAATCACCTTCACAGAACCTCCCAAAACCTGACCCCTCGCTAATTGCGCGGGTCGGAGTAACCGCCTCGCGGCCCGCGCGCCGGGCACCCCCGGCCGCGGCGAGGCGGGACAGCCCTCTCCGGGAACGCGGGCATACTCCCAACTCGCCACCATGCAGGGCCCGTTCATCGTCGCCATCGTCACTCGACGCCCCCGACGAGCAGAGACCCCCGCGGCTCCGACCGGGCCGCCGCGAGCCGCCCTGCGGAGTCCCCCTTTCGAGGCGAAGGCGGGCCACGGAAAACCGTCCATTCATCGGATGAACATCCCGGGCGGCGGGACCCCGTGGCACGGTGCCCGCGGTCAGGCCAGGATCTTCGCCTTGGCCTTCTGGAACTCCTCGTCCGTGATGTCGCCATGCTTCTTGAGGTCGGCGAGCTTCGCCAGGGCATCCGCGTGGCCGCCGCCCGCGTCGCCGGTCGCGACGGTCTCCTTGAGGTAGGCCTGCAGTTGCTTCTGCTGCCGTTCGGCCTGCGCGACCTCGCGTTCGCTCATGCCGTGGCCACGCGCGATCACATAGATGAAGACGCCCAGGAAGGGCAGCACGATCACCAGGATCAGCCACCCCGTCTTGGCCCAGTTGTTGAGGTCCCGGCTGCGGAAGATGTCGCCGATGATCCTGAACAGCAGGATCAGCCACAGGACCCACAGGAAGATCAGGCACATCGTCCAGAAGGCGTTGAGCAGTGGGTAGTCCATCACGGCCTCCTCAGGCACTCGCTCGGCCCCCGGGCTCACCCGCCCCTCGGCTCAAGCATCCCCGCCGTCGCCCTCCCGCGCGACCAGATCGGCGCCCACCAGCGCCTGCTCCGTCCAGATGACCTTGCCACTGGGGGTGTAGCGGGTCCCCCAGCGTTCGGCCAACTGGGCGACGAGGAAGAGGCCGCGTCCTCCCTCGTCCGTCGTCGCGGCCTGCCGCAGGTGCGGTGAGGTGCTGCTGCGGTCGGAGACCTCGCAGATCAGGGCGGTGTCACGGATCAGCCGTACGCGGATGGGCCCCGCGGCGTACCGGATGGAGTTGGTGACCAGCTCGCTGAGGATCAGCTCGGCGGTGAACGCCTCCTCGGCCAGGCCCCATTCGTTCAGCTTGCGGACCGCCGCGGCCCGTACCTGGCCCACGGCCGAGGGGTCGGGCGGCACGTCCCAGTCGGCGACGTGCGCGGTGTCCAGCACCCGGGTCCGGGCGACGAGGAGCGCGATGTCGTCGCTGGGGCGCTCCGGCAGCATCGCCCCGAGCACGGCCTCACAGGTCTCGTCCGGGGTCCGGCCCGGCCCGCCGGACAGCGTATGACTCAGCAGCGCCATGCCCTCGTCGAGGTCGCGGTCCCGGTCCTCGACGAGTCCGTCGGTGAAGAGCACCAGACGGGTGTCCTCGGGCAGTTGCCGCTGCCAGATCTCGAAGGGCAGGCCGCCCAGGCCGAGGGGCGGGCCGCCGGGCACCTCGGCGACCTCCGCGGTGCCGTCGGGCAGCAGGAACATGGGCTGGACGTGCCCGGCGCGCGCCATGGTGCAGTTGCCCGACGCCGGGTCGTAGATCGCGTAGAGGCAGGTGGCCCCGGTGACCGAGCCCCCGGACTCCTCGGCTCCCTCGTCCTGGTCGATGCGGGTGACGAGTTCGTCGAGGTGCCAGAGGATCTCGTCGGGCGGCAGGTCCAGGTTGGCGAAGTTGTGGACGGCGGTGCGCAGCCGGCCCATGGTGGCGGCGGCGTGCAGTCCGTGCCCCACGACGTCGCCGACCACGAGCGCCACCCGGGCGCCGGGCAGCGGGATGATGTCGAACCAGTCGCCGCCGACGCCGCCGAGCCCGCCGAGCCCGGCCTGTGCGGGCAGGTAGCGGTAGGCGGCCGCCACGGCGTTCTGCTCCGGCAGGCCGCGCGGCAGCAGGCTGCGCTGCAGGGTGATGGCCATGGTGTGCTCGCGGGTGTAGCGGCGGGCGTTGTCGATGCTCACGGCGGCGCGGGCCACCAGCTCCTCGGCGAGGGAGAGTTCCTCCTCCTCGAACGGCTCCGGCTTGTCGGAGCGCCAGAAGATCGCCACGCCCAGGATGACGCCGCGGGCGCGCAGCGGCACCGCGATCCGCGAGTGGATGCCATGCGCGACGATCTTCCTGGCCCGGGCGGGAGACTGCAGATGCCAGCCGGAGAACGCCGCCAGATCCGCTTCCAGGGCCGCCTTGCCGCTGGCGATGCTCGCGCCGAGGGCGGTGGCCGGCTCGAAGCGGATCAGCTTGCCGACCGGATAGAGGCCACTGTCCGGCGGGGCGCCGCTGGTG
This sequence comes from Streptomyces angustmyceticus, assembly GCF_019933235.1. NCBI lineage: Bacteria > Bacillati > Actinomycetota > Actinomycetes > Kitasatosporales > Streptomycetaceae > Streptomyces > Streptomyces angustmyceticus. The sequence goes on from NZ_CP082945.1 coordinate 432,261, forward strand.
GCCGTCCGCCGCATCTCGATGACGCCCCCGGTGGGCGGCGTCGGCTCCTCGCCCGTCAGCACGTCCTCCGCCACGTCGACGGTGACGATGTCGGCGAAGCGGGTGGCACCGAACTCCGCGAGCTCCTCGCAGGTGCGGACGACGTCGAGGGTGGTGCCGATCTCCGTACCGGCGTCGTAGAGCAGCTTCAGGCGGCCACGGGCCACGTCGGCGCGGCCGGTGAGGGCCCGCAGCTCGGTGGTGTCGCGCAGCGTGGTCACGCTGCCGGGCGGTCCGCCGGCCTGGTCGGTGGAGCGCTGGTTGATGGCCAGCAGCCGTTCGCCGACCGGGTGGACCTCGTCGGTGACGACCCGGCCGGAGGCGAGCAGGCGGGCGGTGGTGGGGTCCAGGCCGAGGTCGCCGACCGGGCGGCCCTCGACGTCCGGCGGCAGGTCGAGCAGCCGGCGCGCCTCGTCGTTGGCCAGCAGCAGACAGCCGTCACCGCCCACGATGACCACGCCCTCGCGCACGGCGTGCAGCACCGCGTCGTGATGCTCGTACATCCTGGTCATCTCGGCGGGGCCCAGGCCGTGGGTCTGGCGCCGCAGGCGCCGGCTCACCAGCGCCGTACCGCTGGTGGTCAGGATCAGGACGCCGGCGGCGACGCCGAACAGCAGCGGGAACTGGTCGTCGACGACACCGCTCACCCGGTTCACGGTGATGCCGGCCGAGACCAGGCCGATGACCTTCCCCTTGTCCTTGCCGCTGTGGCCGAAGACCGGGACCACGGCCTGGACGAGGGGTCCGATGGTGCCGGTGATCCGCTCGGTGACCACATGGCCGGCCAGCGCCGGCTGCAGGGTGCCGACGAACTTCTTGCCGATGCGGTTGGCGATCGGGTGGGTGTAGCGGATGCCCTGGGTGTTCATCACGACGATGAAATCGACCTCGGAGCGCTTGCGGGCGGCCTCGGTCCGCGGCTGCAGCACCCGTGTCGGGTCGGCGCTCTTGAGGGCCTCGTCGATGCCCGGCGCATTCGCGAAGGCCTCTGCCACCGCAACGGATCTGTTGCGCGCCTCGCGGTCCCCGTCGGCCCTGGACTGCAGCACGAGCGCCGCGATGGCGGCGGCGACGAGCAACACCACGATCGCCACCTGCAGGAGAAAGACCTGACCTGCGACAGTTCGCATCCTGAGAACCGAACGCGGGCGGCCGTAGCGTCCGGCCATGTCCTCTTTCTACACCTCCCGCATACGGTGGGCGAACCGCACGATGCGGAGCGCAGCAGCCGTCAGGGCCCGCGCTGCGCCGGGCGGCCGCACGGGCTGTTCGAGGATCGTCCCGTGATCCGGGGCCGGGCGCCAGAGGGCGGGAAGACCCCTGGGTAGGTTTTACTGCCGCACATATGCGAACCTCTCCACGAAGAGGACATACGCGACACCCCTGCCGCGTCGCACCGCGGGGAACAAATCGCCCAGAGCGTGCATGCTTCATGTAACTCTTCCCACAGGCCCGGCCGCTTGTCCGACGGGCGTCTGCCGGTCGGGTGAGCCGGGGGCCGCCGCAACATGCCTGGTCAGCCCGCCTCGCCGGCCAAACCCCGCCGGCCCGTGCGAGCCCCTTGGACCCCCGCGTGGCCGGCCGGCCCGGCGAGACGGTATGAGACGTTCGTGGGCATGCATGTTCCCGACGAGATCCGAGCCGAGGCGGCCGCGCTCATCGACCACCACGCGCTCGGACTGTGGAAGCCGAACGACGCCGACCGGCGGACCGCCGTGGCGTTGTACCGCTTCCTCGAAACCGGTCAGCCGCTCACGGGCGAGCAGATCCGGTCCGCCCTGGCGCACGCGGAAACGGCGGCCGACGTGCACGAGCGGCTGCTGCGGCTGCTGCGGGCCACCGCCGCACTGCTCGACGACGCGACGGTGGCCGACGGCCCCGCCGGACGGGACGCCGTCGACCACGTATGCCTCCTGCTGGACGCGGTCGCGCTCTCCCGGCTCACCGGGCAGTAAAAGGAGAAGGCCCGCCCGGTGTACAGGCCCGGGCGGGCATACGAGGGCCTTCGCGGGCCCTATCCGGGCAGCGGGGCCGCGGACGGCGCCTCGGCCACAGCCTGCTCGTCCTCGGGAACCGAGATCACCCAGTGCGTCTCCTGGCGCGGGCGGAGGTAGAGCGCCCAGTACAGCGCGGCGACGGCCACGATGGCGCCGGTGATGACCAGGCTCGTCGCGCTCTGCTGGTAGAGCACCCACGCCAGCACCAGGATCAGCAGCGCCGGGATCGCGGGCCACAGCGGCATCCGCCAGGCGAGCCGGTGCTTGTGGTCGCCACGGCGCGAGACCAGGGCACCCAGGGCGACGAAGACGTACATCGCGGCGACCGCCACGCCGGTGACCTCGCTCAGGGTGTCCAGGTTGACGAAGCACAGGGCCGCCCCGGGGACGCCCACCGCGAGAGTGGCCGCCCAGGGGGAGCCGAAGCGCCGGCCGACGTGCGAGAAGACGCGGTTGACGGCCGTCGGCCAGGCCGCGTCACGCGCCGAGGAGAACACCACCCGGGAGTTCTGGATCACCATCACGATCGCCGCGTTGATGATCGCCAGGGCGATGCAGAGGCTGACGAACGTGCCGACGCCCGAGTTGCTCCAGCCCTGCACCATGCCCGCGACGTCACCGGCGCCGAGCGTCTTGAGGTCGGGGGCGCCCAGGGTGATGGCGACGACCGGGATCAGGACGACGGCCGCGCCGATGCCGAGGGTCCACAGCACGGTGCGCGAGACGTTGCGGCGGGGGTTGTCCATCTCCTCCGCCAGGTACACCGCCGTGGAGAAGCCCTGCAGGATGAAGAGCGCGGTGGCCAGCCCGGTGACGATGAGACCCGCGGTGACCGCGGTGCTGTGCCCGTGTCCGGCGTCGATCACGGGGTGCACCAGCACGGACGCGGACCGCTGGGTGTGGGTGAAGCCGAGGAAGGCGACGACCGCGCAGGCGACGACCTCCAGGACCAGGAAGATGCCGGTGATCCAGGCGTTGGCCCGCAGGTCCAGCAGGCCCATGGCGGTGGCCAGCAGCATCACGGCGGCCGCGGTCCACTGCGGATCCAGGTGCACGATCGGGGCCAGATAGTCCGCGGTGCCCAGGGCGATGATGGGCGGCACGATCATCACGACGATCAGCGAGAGCACGAAAACCAGCCATCCGGCGAGCCGGCCCATGAGCGTGCCGACCATGGCGTACTCGCCGCCCGAGCTCGGTATCAGCGTGCCCAGTTCGGAGTAGGTGAAAGCCACCCCGATACAGAGCAGTGCCGCGACGGCGATGGTCAGCGCGGTGCCCGTGCCCAGGCTGGCGAACGAGTCCGGCACGATCACGAAGAGCGAGGACGCCGGGGTCAGACAGGACAGCGTGAGCAGGGTGCCGCCGACGACTCCGATGGACCGGGTCAGCCGGGGGCCGCCGGTGTCCTCGGCCGTCGCACTGCGGGTGTCCCGCTCAGGAGCTGCGGAGGCAACAGGCGTGTAGGGCATATCGGTATCCGTATCCCATCGGTGCTGGCGGCAGGAAGGGGCGGCGCCTTGACGAAAGAACGCCGCAAAGCGCTCCGAACCCGGACAACCTCAGGTCCCGCTTTGGTGACCGAATAAAACCCCTGCCGACGACTCCCGTCAAGGTCTTGTTAAGGCTCGTGGACAACGAAATCCGTAGCCTTCGCCCGGCATGGGAACGCTTATCCACGACGCGTTCACAGAAGACAAGCGGATTCCGCGGCGGGAAGGGTGGCGTGAGCACTCCCCGGGGCACCGCCGAATCCGTTGCCGTCCCGGCGAAACCCGTGGCCCGTGCGGTCAGCCCTCGTGGGCGCGCACCCGGGCGATGAGCAGCGCGACATCGTCGTGGTCGTGCTCGTCGCGCAGGGCGCGCAGGAGACGGTCGCAGAGCTGCTCCAGATCCTGTTCGGGCTCCGTCAGCAGCTCCAGGAGGCTGTCCAGCCGGGTGTCTATGGCCTGGTCCCGGGTCTCGATCAGCCCGTCGGTGTAGAGCACCAGCAGGTCGCCGTCGCGCAGCGGAACGGTGGTCTGCTCGAAGGGGACGCCGCCGACGCCGAGCGGGGCGCCGGTGGGCAGGTCGAGCAGCTCGGGCGGCCGGTCCGGCCGCACCACGATGGGCGGCAGATGCCCGGCGACGGCGATCCGGCACAGCGCGCGGTGCGGGTCGTACACGGCGTACAGGCAGGTGGCGAAGGCCGGGTCGAGGCCGCCGGCGATGTGGTCGAGGTGGCGGAGCACCTCGGCCGGGTCGAGGTCGAGGTCGGCCAGCGCGCGGGTGGTGGTGCGCAACTGGCCCATGGTGGCGGCGGCGTTGATGCCGCTGCCCATGACGTCGCCGACCACCAGCGCGGTCTTGTCGCCGGTCACCGGAATGGCGTCGAACCAGTCGCCGCCGACCTCGCTGGCCGCCTGGGCGGGCTGGTAGCGGTAGGCGATCTCCATGGCCGTGGGCTGCGGCGGCCGGTGGTTCATCAGGTGGCGCTGGAGGGTGAGCGCGGTGCGGCGTTCGCTCTGGTACGAGCGGGCGTTGTCGATGCAGACCGCGGCCCGGGCGGCCAGTTCGACCGCGAGCACCGCGTCGTCCTCGTCGAACGGCTCCGGGTTGCGGACGCGGTAGAGCGACAGCGCGCCGAGGACCTCGCCGCGGGCGATCAGCGGTACGGCGAGATAGGAGTGGGTGCCGGCCTTTCCCAGGAGGGCGGCGCCCTGCGGGTCGGCGGCGATGTGCTCCAGGTCGTCCGGGCCGACGTGGGGTATGCGCACCGGGCGGGCCTCGGTCACACAGCGGGTGATCAGCCGGTCGGCCTCGTAGGAGGCGATCTGGCCGGTGGGGTCGGCGGCGCGCACGGCCTCGGTGGAGTAGGCCGCGGCCACCGCGAGCGCGCGGAAGCGGGCCGGGCCGCCGCGGGAGAGCGAGGTCGGGCGCCTGCCGTCGAGGACGGCGTCGAGGACGTCGACCGCGGCCAGGTCCGCCAGCTCGGGAACGATGACGTCGGCCAGTTCATGGGCGGTCTGGTCGACGTCGAGGGTGGTACCGACGGTGGCGGAGGCGTCGGCGATGACGGCCAGCCGCCTGCGGGCGCGGGCGGCCTCGGTGGCGGCGCGGTGCTGCTCGGTGACGTCCACGACCGACGTGGCCAGCCCCAGCACCCGGCCGTGGGCGTCCTCCAGCCGGTAGTACGACACCGACCAGGCCCGGTCGGCGTGCGGGTCGGAGGCGGTCCGGCCGACGGTGAACTGGTCCAGCAGCGGGGTGCCGGTGTCGAGTACCCGGCGCATGCTGGCGACGATGGAGTCGGTGTCCAGGAAGGACAGGGCATCTTGGACGGCCCGGCCGATGTGCCGGTCGGCGGGCAGCTCGTTGATGCGTTCCAGCGCCGGATTGACCATGACGAAGCGCAGCGCGGTGTCCAGGACGGCCAGGCCGATCGGCGCCTGGGCCACCAGCCGCACGGACAGCGCCAGGTCCCGCTCGACCCGCCGCAGCACGGCCTGGTCGGTGGCGATGCCCAGGGCGTAGGACTCGCCGCGCTCGTCCAGCAGCCGCATGTTGCGGAATTCGACGAGCCGGGTGCTGCCGTCCTTGTGCTGGACCGGGAAGACCCCCGCCCAGCTCTCACCGCCCGCCATGACCTCGGAGAAGAGGCTCAGCACCAGGTCGAAGTCGTCCGGTCCGACCAGCAGCTGCGCCGCGGGCCGGCCGAGCGCCTCCTGCGCGCTCCAGCCGAAGAGCTGCTCGGCCTGCGGGCTCCACAGGGTGATCCGTCCGTCCGCGTCCAGCATCACGGCGGCCACGCCCAGCACGTCCATCAGGCCGCCCGGCTGCCCCGGTGTGGCCCCGACCTGGGCGGCGCCCTCGGGGAACGCGTCGGTCGCACCCATCCAGGCACTCCTTCCGCCGGTCACCGCGGACCGACAGCCGTGGCGCTCTCCGTACATCGGCCGATTCTCGCTGTGCTTCCGTTGGTCTCCATCATCTCTCGACACGGGACGGACCTGCAGGGAGAGCGAGATCCGCAGGGCTTCGGCGCCCCGTGCGCGAGCGAGCATTATCCGTCGCTGTTCCCAGGTGGGCGACCGTGTTGACGATATTCGGGGCGATGATTCCGGACGTACTTCTCAGACGGGATGCGGAGCGCCGGGCCCGGCAGCGCAGAGCCCCCGCTCCCCCGGGCGCCCGCGGGGGCCCGCCGCGCGGCACCACCGGACTTGGAGATGTCGATCTCCAAGGACTACCCTGAGATCATTGGTTGCCTCCAGCAACTAACTATATTCATGTACACCACACCCGTCGGGCCGACCGCGCCCGCCGGCGTCGGGAGGAAGCCTCACATCATGCCCACCGCCGCCCGGACATTCCGCACCTATGCAGAGGAGAACCTCGATGTCCTCAGCGCCGATCCGGCGCGCGAAGCCCTGGTCCACCAAGGCCGCCGCGTCACCGCGGGCGAGTTCCGCACCCTGGTCCACCGCATGGCACGCGCACTGTGCGCCCGCGGCGTCGGCCGCGGCACGACCGTCACGCTGCTGAGCGGCAACCTCCCGGAGATCATCGCCGCCCGCTACGCGGCCAACCTGCTCGGCGCCCGGGTCAACTACCTCTACAACAAGCTGTCCGCCGAGTCCCAGGCCGCCATCGTCCGCGACGTCGAGACCCAGGCCCTGATCGTCGACCCGCGCTACGCGGAACGGGCCGCCGAGGTCACCGAGCTGGCGCCGGTGCCGGAGGTCCTCGTCCTCGGCCCCGCCAAGGTGGGCACGGACCTGCTGGAACTGGCGGCCGGTCAGTCCGACGAGCCGTTCGCGAGCCGGGCCCGGCCCGATGACGTCTGCACCATCCGCCACACCGGCGGCACCACCGGCCACCCGAAGGGCATCTGCACCACCTTCGAGCAGGCACGCTGGTTCCACGGCGTGCTCCAGCAGCCGGAGTCCGAGCGCCGCCAGCTGGTCTGCACCACACTGGCGCACGCCGCGGGCCTGATCGCCGACAGCACGCTGCACGCCGGCGGCACCGTCGTCCTGCTCGACGACTTCGACCCGGGCGCCGCCCTGGCCGCCATCGAGCGCGAGCGCATCACGGACCTGTTCCTGCTGCCGCCGCTGCTCTACCAGCTGATGGACCATCCGGACGCCCGGCACACCGACACCTCCAGCCTCCGGATGCTGACCTACGGCGGCTGCCAGGCCTCCCCCGCCCGGATAGCCGACGCGGTCCGGACGTTCGGGCCGGTACTGATGCAGGGCTACGGCCAGAACGAGGCCGGCGGCATCAGCATGCTCACCCAGGAGGACCACGACCCGGAGCGCCCCGAGCGGCTGCGCTCGGCGGGGAAGGTGCTGTCCGACGTCGAGGTGGCGGTCCGTGACGAGTCGGGGCGCGACCTGCCGGCCGGCGAGCACGGCGAGATCTGCGTCCGCTCCGACATGATCATGCAGGGGTACTGGAAGCAGCCCGAGCTGACCGCCGAGGTCCTGCGGGACGGCTGGCTGCACACCGGGGACATCGGATTCCTCGACGACGAGGGGTACCTGACGATCGTCGACCGGATCAAGGACATGATCGTCGTGGTCGGCGGCCACGTGTACACCACGGAACTGGAGGACCTGCTGAACTCGCACCCGCAGGTACTGCAGAGCGCCGTGTTCGGCGTCCGGGACGCCGACCGCATGGAGCGGGTGCACGCCACGGTGGTCCGGGCGCCCGGCAGCGATGTCGACGCACGGCAGCTGTGCGAGATGGTCCGCGCCGAGCGCGGGGCGATGTACGAACCGGCGCACGTCACCTTCGTCGAGACGCTGCCGCTGACCGACGCCGGAAAGCCCGACAAGAAGGAGCTGCGCCGGCGGGCCGAGCAGGAGGCCGGCGCCCAGGGCTGACAGCGACGAGCCGCCGCAGCCGGGGGCTGCGGCGGCCTGTCGGTACAACTGCCGGTCAGAGGATGCCCAGCAGGCCGAAGGGGAAGCCCCCGAAGCCGTAGCCGTAGTTGCCGTAGCCGCAGCTGCCGTAGCCGCCGAAGCCGCCATAGCCGCCATAGCCACCCAGACCGCCGAAGCCGCCCAGACCGCCGAAGCCGCCGAGGCCGCCGAGGCCGCCGAAGCCGAAACGGTCGAAGCCGCCGTGGTGGTGGCAGTGGTGCCTGTGGTGGTGACGACCGTGGTGGTGACGACCCTGGTGGTCGCCCTTGGACGATGAGGCCGGCGCCTGCGGGGTGGCCGAAGCCATGCCGGCGAGCGGGACGACAGTAGCGGCGGCAAGGGCCGCGGCGGCCACGGAGCGGCCTATGTACTTGCGCATTGCGTTTCTCCTGTTTGGCAGGAAATCTGACATTCGATGAGTACCGCGCCGCGACAAAAACCCCGCAGGCACGACGCAGAGCCACTCCAACGGCCCCAAGAATTGCTCCACTCGCGGCAATGAATCGGCAAAGCGGCCTGGTGAACGGCCTGACCGCGATCGGGTGACCAGGAGGGGCGCGGCGTCGGCCGGAACCGCTCGACGGCACCACATCCAGCCCGCGGGCGCGTCGGCGGGCGTCGCCGCCCGGATGCCATCCTGGGGCCATGGCGATCACACGGGGCGGGGACGGCGCCGGGAACGCCGGCGGCGAGGGGATCGGCCGGCTCAAGCATCGCACCGGGGCGGAGAGTTCGCGCACGGCCGCGGGGGCCATGGTGGGCCGCGTCCTGGGCAGGGTGCCGGCCCCCGGGCTGGTGTGCGGCGGCATCGTCGGCCTCCAGGGCGGGGCCGCGCTCTCCGTCCACCTCTATCCGGCCGTCGGGCCCGCCGGGGTGGTGATGCTGCGGCTGGTGATCGCCGCGGTGCTCCTGGGCGCGCTGTGGCGGCCGCGGTGGCGCCGCCCGTCGCCCGGCACCCCCGGCATCGTGCTCACCGCGGGCACGCTGCTGGCCGTGCACCATCTCGCGTACTACGAGGCCGTGGGCCGGATCCCGTTGGGCGCGGCCACCACGATCGAGTTCGTCGGCCCGTTCGCCATCGCACTGGCCACCTCGCGCAGGCCGGCGGACCTGGTGTGGTCGCTGCTGGCCGCGGCCGGTGTGCTGCTGCTGGGCGAGGGCGGCATCCCGCTCGACCTCCTGGGCATCGGGCTCGCCGCGCTCGCCGCCGCCTGCTGGGCCGGGTACATCCTGGTCTCGGCCCGGCTCGCCCGGCGGACCGGCGGCGGTGGCGGCCTCGCCCTCGCCGTCGCCTGGGGCGCGCTCCTCAGTCTTCCGTACGGCATCACGCGCGGCGGCGGCGAGCTGCTCGAACCGCGGGTGCTGCTGCTCGCGGCGGCCGTGGCGGTGCTCGCCGGCGTCCTGCCGTACTCCTGCAACCTGGAGGCGCTGCGCCGCGTCCCGCCGCGCGTCTTCGGGATCCTGACCAGCCTCGAACCGGCGGTCGGCGCCGTCGCCGGACTGCTGCTGCTCGGCCAGCGCCTCGCCCCCGTGCAGTACCTGGGCATCTCCGCCGTGGCCGCGGCGTCCATCGGGGCGAGCCTCCTGGCGGGCGACGGCGACGACGGGCGGGGCGGAGCCGAGCCGGCGGAGGGAGCGCAGGCCGCCCCGGCGTACCGGAACGCCAGGCCCGGCCGGGAACCGCGTAGCCGCCGGCGGCCGACGAGCGGGCGACGGATCCCCGGGCCCGCGGCCCCGCGCCGCTACGCCTTGCGGGCCCGGCTCGGCTGGACCCGGGACGGCTCACCCGGCATCTTCGGGTGGTCGGGCGGGTAGGGCAGGTCGCCCAGCCCCTCGTCCGCCGCCTGACGGTCCGCGAGTTCCAGGACGGATTCCAGGCCGAAGGCGTGGTCCGCCATGTCCGCGTGCACATCGCCGAGTTCGGCGAAGCGCGGGGGCACCGTCCGCAGGTCGAAGTCCTCGGGCGCGGCGTCGGACAGCTCGTCCCAGCGCAGCGGGGTGGAGACGGTCGCCCGGGGGCGGGCGCGCAGCGAGTAGGCGGAGGCGATGGTCCGGTCGCGGGCCATCTGGTTGTAGTCGACGAAGACCTTGGTGCCGCGCTCCTCCTTCCACCACGCGGAGGTCACCAGGTCCGGCATCCGGCGCTCCAGCGCCCGGGCGAGGGTGATCGCGGCCCGTCTGACCTCGGTGAAGGTCCAGCGGGGCCGGATCGGGACGTAGACGTGCACCCCGCGGCCGCCGGACGTCTTGGGCCAGCCGCGCAGCCCGTGGTCCGCCAGCAGCTCGCGCAGGTCGTGGGCCACCCGGACGGCGTCCGCGAAGTCGGTGCCGGGCTGCGGGTCGAGGTCGATCCGCAGCTCGTCGGGGTGCTCGGTGTCAGCGCGCCGGACGGGCCACGGATGGAACGTCAGACACCCGAGATTGGCCGCCCAGAGGACGGCGGCGGGCTCGGTGGGGCACATCTCGTCGGCGAACCGGCCGCTGGGGAAGGCGATACGGGCGGTGGGCAGCCAGTCCGGCATCCCCTTGGGCGCCCGCTTCTGGTAGAAGAACTCGCCCTCGACGCCGTCGGGGAAGCGCTGCATGGTGGTGGGCCGGTCGCGCAGGCCCCGCAGCACCCCGTCGGCGACGGCGAGGTAGTACTGCGCCACGTCCAGCTTGGTGAATCCGCGCTCCGGGTAATACGTCTTGTCGGGGTGCGACAGGCGCACGGTGCGCCCCGCGACGTCCAGTTCGACAGCTCCGGCTCCGGCCATGACTCCACGCTAGATTCCGTGCGCCGCCGCCGCGCGCCGGGCGGGGCCGCGGCCGGGTCCCGCGGATCGGGTGTCCCGGCGCGCGGGATGCGGCGCGGGCCCTCAGGATCGGGACCATGGACCTGCCCGTCATGCCCCCGGTCTCCCCCATGCTGGCGAAGGCGGTGGCCGACATCCCCGCCGGCATGCTCTACGAGGCCAAGTGGGACGGCTTCCGCGTCATCGTCTTCCGGGACGGCGAGGACGTCGAGATCGCCAGCCGTACGACGAAGTCCCTCACCCGCTACTTCCCCGAAGTGGTCGAGGCCGCACGGGCCGAGCTGCCGCCGCGCTGCGTCGTCGACGGCGAGATCGTCATCGCCCATGACGGCCGGCTGCACTTCGAGGAGCTGCTGGAGCGCATTCACCCGGCGGACTCCCGGGTCCGCACCCTCGCCGCGCGGACGCCCGCCTCGCTGGTCGCCTTCGACCTGCTGGCGCTCGGCGCGGACGCGCTGCTGCACGAGCCGCAGTCGGCGCGCCGGGAGGCCCTGGTCGAGGCGCTGGGCCCGGCCGGGGCGCCGGTGTACACGGCGCCCGCGACGCGGGATCAGGAGCTGGCGCGCCGCTGGTTCACCCAGTTCGAGGGCGCGGGGCTGGACGGGGTGATCGCCAAGCCGCTCGATCTGCCGTACCGGCCCGGCGACCGCGCCATGTTCAAGGTCAAGCATGCCCGCACCGCCGACTGTGTGGTCGCCGGCTACCGGCTGCACAAGAGCGGGCCGGTGGTCGGCTCCCTGCTGCTGGGCCTGTACGACGACGCCGGTGAGCTGCAGCACGTCGGGGTGTGCGCGTCGTTCCCGATGGCCAGGCGGCGGGCGCTGGTCGAGGAGCTGGCGCCGCTGCTGATGGACGACGTCGCGGGGCATCCGTGGGGCGCGTGGACCGACGAGGCGGCGCATGCCGCCCGGCGGATGCCCGGCGGGCCCAGCCGCTGGAGCGGCGGCAAGGACCTGTCGTGGGTGCCGCTGCGCCCGGAGCGGGTGTGCGAGGTCGCCTACGACCACATGGAGGGCAGCAGGTTCCGGCACACCGCCCAGTTCCGCCACTGGCGCCCCGACCGTACGCCGGAGAGCTGCACCTACGCCCAGCTGGAGGAGCCGGTGGGCTACGACCTGGGGCAGTTGCTTCCGGGCTGAGCGGGCGGGGCGGCTCACCGTCGGCCGGCCGTGCCGGGTCAGGTGGGGTCGCCGTCCGGCGGCCAGCGGCGCCGGCTCTCCCCCGGGGCCAGCCGGTCCACCACCTCGGCCAGTTCGCTGCAGGCATGCTCGACCTTGCGGCGGATGGTGTTCTGCTCGGTGACGATCGCCGACAGCAGCAGCGCGGTGAGGGCCGCGGACGCGTTCAGGGCCTGCAGATTGACCATCGCCTCCAGCAGGCTCTGGCCCTGGAACGGTCCGGTCCTGGCCGTCGCCGCCCGGATGACCAGGACGGACACCAGCAGGACGCAGGGCGCGGCGCCCGCCAGCTGGAAGCGCAGCGCCGCCCAGACGATCACCGGGAAGACGAGGAAGAGCAGCGACAGCTCGCTGCGGATCGCGATGACCGTGACGGCGACCGTGACGACCAGCAGGGCCGCCGCCTCCGCCCACCGGTAGCCGGGGACGCCGCGGGGCCACCGGAACGAGCGGCAGACGAGGAGGAGCGGGGTGATGACGAGGATGCCCATCGCGTCGCCCGCCCACCAGGCGACCCAGGTCCGCCAGAAGCCGCCGCCCGGCAGGGCGCCTTTGAGGAGGAGCATGCCGGTGCCCAGCGTCGCGCTGACCAGTATCCCGGCGAAGGCACCGAGGGCGACCAGCGCCACCCCGTCGCGCAGCCGGTCGAGTGCGGTGCGGAACCCGACCCGGCGGAGCATCAGGAAGGCGCACACCGGGGCCAGGGTGTTGCCGGCCATGATCCCGAGGACCGTGGGGTCGAGCGGGTTGACGGTGGCGACGACCGCGAGGGTGCCGAGGGCGATGCCCGGCCAGGTCCACAGACCCACGAGGAGCAGGCAGCTCAGGGAGATACCCGTCGGCGGCCACAGCGGCGTGACCACGGCACCGGAGATGACCACCTGTTCCAGGAGGCCGATCCGGGCGGACCCGTAGTAGACGCCGGCGAGGCCGAGGATCGTCAGAGCTGCCGGCCCGAGACGGCGGAGTACCTCGGTGCGCACCACCCGGTCATCAGACAACGCCGGGGGCCGGGCGCCGGCTGCGACACGCACGCCCCGGGCCGCGCTTCACCCGGCTTCGGGCGGGACCGCGTCGAAGCGCAGCGCGAGCACCGCCGAGTCGTCGGTGTGCCCGGTGAACTCGGCCACGCTGATCGCCGCGTCGGCCACGGTGGCCGGGTCCCGGTCGGCGTTGGCGCTGACCAGGCGGGTCACCTGTGTCAGGCCCGCCTCGATCGGGAACGACGGTCCCTCCACCACCCCGTCGGTGAGCAGCACGAACGCGCCCGCGGTAGCGAACCGGTGGTGGGAGACCGGGTAGCTCTCGCCCGGCATGATGCCCAGCGGCAGGCCGCCGGGGTCGTCGGCGAGGCCGGAGCGGCCGTCGGTGGTGGCCCAGATGCCGGGTACGTGCCCGGCCCGGGCGCTGGACAGCTCCCAGGCGGCCTGGTCGAAGCGGACGAAGGTGCAGGTCGCGAAGAGGCCGCAGTCGACCGAGACCAGCAGGTCGTTGGCCCGGCTCAGCACCTCGCCCGGGTCGGCGGCATGGCCGGCGACGGCGCGCAGCCCGAAGCGGATCTGCCCCATGAAGGCGGCCGCCTCGACGTCGTGGCCCTGCACATCGCCGATGCAGAAGGCGAGCGACCCGTCGGGCAGGCGGAAGCCGTCGTACCAGTCGCCGCCGATGTCGAGTCCGTGCCGGGCGGGGGCGTAGGTGGCGGCGGCGCGCAGACCCGGTACCCCCGGCAGCGCGGCGGGCAGCATCTCGCGCTGCAGCGCCTCGGCCAGCTCCACCCGCGCCCGCTGCTTCTCGGCGCCCTCCCGTGCCTGGGCGGTCAGCCGTCCGAGCGTGCTCAGCAGGTCGTCGGCGCTCGCCGACCGCGCGGGACGACGCCGCAGCATGGGCCGCTCCCAGGTGCATCGGTGGACCCGCCAGGGAGCGCGCTCCGTACGGCAGTCCGCGGTGGCCGCCTGACCTGGCCTCATGGGGCTCGCGGGGAGCCCGCCTCTCGCGATTCATCTTATTTCCGCGGGGGGACTTCCGCTTGACGGCCGGGACCGCGCCCTCCGCGGGTGTTCCCGCGCGATCCCGTGCCCCGGTCCGCCGCCGCTTCCCGCCGCGGCGTCCCGGGCCCGGCGCTCAGACCTCGGCGGGGCGGGACACCACCAGGTGCCGGACACCGGAGCGGACGGCCCAGATGAAGACCGCCAGCGCCATGGCGGCCACGGTGATCGAGTCGTACGGTGCGGGCAGCAGTCCGGAACCCTCGAACGTGCCCACCCCGGAGAGCGCGGTCAGGGCCACGAGGTAGCACACCAGCCAGGCGCCGGTGCGCAGTTCGGCGCCGAGCGGGCGGCGCGGGCCCGCGCCGTCGCTCTCCACGCGGACGCCGGGCCGGCGCATGGCCAGGAAGATCAGCAGGCCGCCGAGCACCAGGGGCAGTGCGAGGCGCAGGTCCTGCCAGCCCGACCAGTAGACGAACTCGCTGGCCACCACGAAGCTGAGCGGCGCGATCCAGCGCAGCCCGGGGACCCAGCCGGCGGTGTGGCCGCCCGGCTCGGCGCGGAACACCGCGACCGCGACCGCGGAGGCGGCATAGATCAGCAAGTACATGTCGCCCATGACGCTCACGATGTCCTGCCAGCCGCCGAACGGCAGCAGGAAGACCACGATGACCGCGAGGTTGATCGCCAGCGCCCGGCGCGGGATGCCGAACCGCTCGTTGACCTTCATGAAGTACCGCGGGATGGTGCCGTTCTTGGCGAGCGCGTAGGTGTGCCGCGCGTCGATCGCCACGCCGACGTACGCGGAACCGCCGGGCGAGATCACCGCGTCCGCGTAGAGCAGGCCGGCGAGCCAGTGCAGGTTGAGGATCAGCGCGAGCTGGCCGAACGGCGAGTCGAAGGAGACCCCCTGCCAGCCGTGGCCGAGCAGGTTCTCGGGCACGGTGAAGAGGAACGCCACCTGCAGCGCCAGGTACATCAGGACGGCGAGGCCGATGCCGGTGAGGACGGCGGCGGGGATGGTCCGGCGGGGGTTGCGGGTCTCGCCGGAGAAGTCCAGCGGCGCCTGGAAGCCGTTGACGGAGTAGACGATGCCGCCGCCGGCCAGCGCGGTCAGGCAGGCGACATAGCCGTACGGCGCGAAGCCGCCGTGGTCCGTCAGGCGGCCGGAGTGCCAGCCGGAGGCGATCAGCGCGATCACGGTGATCACCGGGACGAGGATCTTGAACACCGAGATCAGGTTGTTGAGCCGGGCGAACATCCGGACCGCGAACCAGTTCAGCGCCGTCAGCACCACGCTGAGCCCGGTGGCCAGCGCCAGCCCCGAGAGGGTGAGGGTGTGGCCGTTGTAGATGCCCGGCAGGTAGTGCGCGGCGTACTGCATGATCGCGCTGATCTCGGCGGCGGTCCCGCCCACCGACAGCAGCGTCGACCAGCCGATGAGGGTGCCGACGAGGCGTCCGCTGGCGAACAGCGGCCAGCGGACGGTGCCGCCGCCCTCCGGCCGGGACGCGCCGAGTTCGATCATGACCAGGGCGACCAGGCCGCACAGCAGACCGGCGCCGACCCAGGACAGCAGCGCCGCGGGGCCGGCGGTCTGTGCCGCGTAGAGGGCGGCGAACAGCCAGCCGGAGCCGACGATATTGGAGAAGCCGATACCCGTCAGACCCCAGAAGCCCAGGTCACGGCGCAATCGACGCTCCTGTGCCAGCACTTCCGGCGCGCCGGCCCCGTCGCCCCCGCCTGATACCTGACGCTCCGTCACGAAAACGCTCCTTGATTCACTCTTTCCGGCTCGCCGGACCCTACTCGACGAGCGCCCAAGAGGAATCTTGCGCTCCACCAGCGGACACTTCCTGCACACAGCGCAGGGGACGGCCACGCAGAGCGACGACGGGGCGCCGGAGGGTGCGCCCCGTCCGTGCCGGACGACGGGCCGCCCGGCGGCGGGGCAGGCGGTCCGTGTCGACACCGAAGGCGGCCAGGCGTCCGTCCTCTTCCGCCCGGGGCTCCGGTCCGGCCGACGGCGCACATCGTCCGATTCCGCTCCGCCCGCCGGGATCTCCGGCGCATGCTCGGGCGTTGACGGGTAGGAGGGGACGGGGGAAGCCGCATCGGCACAGGGGGATGCCGGCTCCGCCGTACGGGACGAGGAGACGAGGAGCAGCCGGATGAGCACACTGCCGTGGCGCGAGGACGAGAGCTGGCGGCGCCGGTACCCGCAGTCGGGGCCCGACTGGACCAGTGGCATGCCGCAGGGGCCGACGGACCCGCTGACGCCGATGGGGCGGATCGACCAGTACGGCCGGATGGGGAGCGCGCTGCGCGGTGGCCACATGGCGCCCTGGCAGCGGAAGATGATCATCGGCTTCGTCGTCGGCGCACTCGTGGTCGCCGTGACGGCGGTCCTGCTGGTGCTTCTGGGCTGACGGTCCCCCGGGGTGGCCGGGGTATGCGCAGCCTCCGGGGAGATGGCGGCGGCCGGGCGCTCAGCCGCCGCGGAGACCGCGACAGACGGCGGGAAGGCCGGCCGGAGGCGCAACGGGGCCGGCGGGTCAGCCGCAGCTCCAGCAGCCCGACCAGCAGGCGGTGTGCCGGGCGTGGCGCCGCCGGGCGGTGGACGGCGGCTGGTCGCCGTTGTCGGCGAGGGCGCGCAGCCCGGCGAGCCGGGCACAGAGCACCACGCTGATCGCGGCGATCTCCTCGGGCTCGGCATGGCCCTTCTCGATCCGCAGCCAGGCGGCCGGCGGCGCATCGAGCGACATGCTCGCGTCGGCGGGCGCGGCCTCGTCGGGGGCCGCGCACTCGCCGGCCACCGTGTCCCCGGTGGGCGGGACGTCCGCGGTCGCCGGGCTCTCGTCGGGGGCCCCGCTCCCGTCGGCCGCCGTGCCCTCCTCGGCGCATGTCTCCGTACCGACGGGTGCGGCCTCGGCGAGGACGGTGCCCTCTTCGGTGGCGGTGCACCCGCCGAGGGCCGTGCTCTCCTCGGTGGGGGTGCCGTCGACGGCGGGTCTGGCCTCGCCGATGACGGTGCTCGCGTCGGTGGATGTGCTCATGTGGGGTCCGTCGGATCGGGGGTGGTGCGCGGTGTGCGACCGACGGACGCGGCGTTGCGCTGTGCCGTGTCCGGGCAGGTCACAGGGCCGACGCTAGAAGCGCTCCGGGGCCCTGTCGCGCGGGGAGGGCCCCGGCTGCGCCATTCGGACGACCGTCCCGCGGCCAAGGCGTGATATCCGCCGCCGGGACCGTGTTGCTCCCCGCCGTCGCGTCGTGGAAGACGAGCATCGCGCTCAGGTTGGGCAAGGCACGCGGCTTCCGGACGACGCAGTCAGGATGGGCGGGACGATGAGATGTGATCAGGCCGGCGACGAACGTGCCCCTGCGCGGGACGAGGGGCGCCGGGGCTTTCTCAGGTGTGCGGCGGGGCTCGCCGGAGTGGCGGCCGCGACGGGCCTCGGCGGTCAGGCGGCCGCCGCTCCGGCCGGCCGGCCCGCGGCCGACAGCGGGAAGTCGCTGCCCGACAGGGTGCCGTTCCACGGCCGCCACCAGGCCGGCATCCTGACCCCCCAGCAGCTCTTCGCCGGGTTCGTCGGCTTCGACGTACTGGCCGAGAACCGCGAGGGCCTGACGGACCTGTTCCAGCGGCTCACCACGCGCTGCCGGGTGCTGGCGGCCGGGGTGAAGCCGCAGGACGAGCAGGTCGCCGCGGAACGGCCCACCCCCGACTCGCTCACCATCACGCTCGGCGTCGGCGCCTCGCTGTTCGACGACCGGTTCGGGCTCTCCGGCCACAAGCCCCGCCACCTCAAGGCGATGCCGGCGTTCCCCGACGACCGGCTGGAGCCCGCGCGCTGCCACGGTGACCTGTCGCTGCAGATCTGCGCCCAGCACCCGGACGCCATCGTCCATGTGCTGCGCGACCTGACACGGTCGACGGAGGGCCTGCTGCGGCCCCGCTGGCGCGCGGACGCCTTCTTGAACCCGTCGCGGCCCTCGGGCTCGCCGCGCACCTTCATCGGCTTCAAGGACGGCATCGTCAACCCGGACCTCGCCTCGTCCAGGGAGATGGACCGGCTGATGTGGGTGACCCCGCCCTGCGGGGAGCCGGAGTGGGCGCTGGACGGCAGCTATCAGGTGCTGCGTCTGATCCGCTTCCACATCGAGGAGTGGGACAAGGTGCCGGTGGCCCGGCAGGAGAAGATCTTCGGGCGGCGCAAGGCGAGCGGCGCACCGCTGGACGGCGAGCACGAGACGGACGCGCCGCGGTACCACGACGACCCGCGCGGCAGGAAGATCCCGCTCGACTCGCACATCCGGCTGGCCAACCCGCGCACCGAGAGGACCGACAAGTCCCGCTTCCTGCGCCGGAGTTACAACTACGACCAGGGCTTCGACCACTCCGGACGGATGGACCTGGGGCTGGTCTTCTGCGGCTACCAGCAGAACCCGGAGCGGCAGTTCGCGACCGTGCAGCGCCGGCTGCGGCACGAGCCGCTGTCCGAGTTCATCACGCCGATCGGCGGGGGCTACTTCTTCATCCTGCCGGGGGTGCGCGACGCCGACGACTGGTTCGGGTCCCGGCTGCTGAAGAAGGTCTGAGCGGGACGGACCCACGCACCGAGGGCGGCACCGGTTCGGTGCCGCCCTCGGTCGTACGCGGAAGGACCGTTCAGCAGATCCGGGGCAGTTGCTCGCCCAGCGGCAGGTCGACCACCCGGGTGCCGCCCAGCGGGGTGCCGGCCACCACCATCCCGGGGTGGGTGGCGACCGCCTCTCCGATGATCGCGGCGCCGGCGCCCAGCGGGTGCGCGCGCATGGCCTCCAGCACGGCGTCCGCGTGGTCGCGGGGGACGAAGGCCACCAGCTTGCCCTCGTTGGCGACGTACATCGGGTCCAGGCCGAGGATCGCGCAGGCGTTGGCGACGGCCGGCGGGACCGGGATGGCGCGCTCCTGGATGACGATGCCGGTGCAGGAGGCGGTGGCGATCTCGCACAGCGCGGCGGCCAGACCGCCGCGGGTGGGGTCGCGCAGCACATGCAGATCGGGGGTGACGGCGAGCATGGCCTCGACGAGGCCGCCGAGGGCCGCGCAGTCGCTCTCGATCTCGACGCCGAACTCCAGGCCCTCGCGGACGCTCATGATGGCCACGCCGTGCAGGCCGATGTCACCGCTGACGATCACCACGTCGCCGGGGACGACGCGCTGCGGGCGCAGATCGACGCCCGCCGGGATCAGGCCGATACCGGCGGTGTTGAGGTAGACGCCGTCGCCGTGGCCCGCCTCGACGACCTTGGTGTCGCCGGTCGCCACCTCGACCCCCGCGGCCCGCGCGGCCGCGCCCATCGCGTCGGCGACCCCGGCCACCACCGGCATCTCCACGCCCTCCTCCAGGATGAAGCCGCAGGAGAGGTAGGCGGCCTTGGCTCCGCTCATGGCCAGGTCGTTGACGGTGCCGTTGACGGCGAGGTCGCCGATGCAGCCGCCGGGGAAGAACAGCGGCCGCACGACGTAGGAGTCGGTGGAGAACGCGAGGCGCACACCGCCGAGGGACACCGCGGCGGAGTCGCCGAGCTGGGCGAGGATCTCGCCGCCGAACGCGGGGGCGAAGATCTGCTGGACGAGTTCCGCGGACAGGGCGCCGCCCCCGCCGTGCCCCATGACGACGCGGGGCTGGTCGCGGAGCGGGGCGGGGCAGGTCCAGCCGGAGATGTCGACGGTGGGCAGGCCGCGGTCGGCCGGGGTGGGACCGCCGCGGGAGGAACCGCCGGGGGCCGGGTGGAGGGTGTCAGACAACGGGGCTCGCCTCCTGGGGGGTGGGCGTGGTGCCGAGTCGGCGGTAGAGGTAGTAGGCGGCGCAGGCGCCCTCGCTGGAGACCATGGTGGCGCCGAGCGGGGAGCGCGGGGTGCAGAGGGTGCCGAACGCCTCGCACTCGTGCGGCTTGATGAACCCTTGGAGGACTTCACCGCTGCGGCAGGCGGCGGGCTCCCGGGTGGTGATGCCCTCGACGGAGAAGCGGTGCTCGGCGTCGTACTCGCGGTAGCGCTCCGAGAGCCGCCAGCCGCTGGCGGGGATGGTGCCGATGCCGCGCCAGGAGCGGTCGGTGACCTCGAAGACATCGGCGAGCATGGCCCGGGCCGCCGGATTGCCCTCGCCGCGCACGGCGCGGGGGTAGGCGTTGTCCATGGTGTGCTCGCCGCGCTCCAGTTGGCGGACGGTGCGGCGGATGCCCTCCAGGATGTCCAGCGGCTCGAAGCCGGTGACGACGATCGGCACCCGGAAGCGGGCGGCCAGTTCGGGGTACTCCCCCGTCCCCATCACGCTGCAGACGTGACCGGCGGCGAGGAACGCCTGGACCCGGCAGTCGGGTGAGGCCATGATGGCCTCGATCGCGGGCGGCACCCGCACGTGCGAGACCAGCAGGCTGAAGTTGGGGATGCCGAGCTTGCGTGCCTGATGAACCGTCATGGCGTTGGGCGGTGCGGTGGTTTCGAAGCCGATGCCGAAGAACACCACCTCGCGGTGCGGGTTCTGCTGGGCGATCTTCAGGGCGTCGAGCGGGGAGTAGACGACCCGTACGTCACCGCCCCGGCTGCGCACCTGGAACAGGTCCCGGTCGGTGCCGGGGACGCGGAGCATGTCGCCGAAGGAGCAGAAGATCACGTCGGGGCGGGCGGCGATCTCCAGCGCCTTGTCGATGACCTCCAGCGGGGTCACACAGACCGGACATCCCGGCCCGTGGATCAACTCGACCTGTTCGGGCAGGAGTTGGTCGATCCCGTGCCGGATGATGGTGTGGGTCTGCCCGCCGCAGACCTCCATGAGGGCCCAGGGCCGGGTCACCGTGGACCGGATGTCGTCGAGCAGCCGCCGGGCGAGTTCGGGGTTCTGGAATTCGTCGAGGTACTTCACCGGCCCGCCTCCCGCGCTCCGTCGCCGGCCGCGACCGCGGGTCCGGCGCCCGGCTCCTCCCAGCGGGGCGGCTCGGCCGCCGCCTCCCAGGGGTCGCCGAACTCCTCCTGCAGCAGGCCCAGTTCCTCGAACAGGGCCAGGGTCTTGCGGGCGGACTCCTCGTCCAGCCGCTGCAGCGCGAAGCCGACGTGGACGATGGCGTACTCGCCGACCCGCAGGTCGGGGACGTACTCCAGGCACACCTCCTTGACCACGCCGCCGAAGTCGACGGTGGCCATGCGGGTGCCGTCCCGTTCCTCGATGTCCAATACCTTGCCGGGTACCGCCAGGCACATGGGCCCTCTCCTCGTCGTGGGTACGTTACGTCCGCCGCGCCGTGGCGCCGCTCAGCGCGCGGCGGCTCCTGCGGTGCGCGCCGCCACGACGATCTGGCCGAGCGCCAGTCCCCCGTCGTTGGGCGGGACGCGGCGGTGGCGCAGGACGGTGAAGCCGTCCTGCCGCAGGAGGCGGGCGGTGGCCTCGGCCAGCAGGGTGTTGGCGAAGACGCCACCGGTCAGCGCCACGGTCGTCAGGCCCGCGCGGGCCCGGGCCAGCGCGCAGCAGCGCCGGACGAGGTCGGCGACCGCGGTGTGGAAGCGGGCCGCGATCAGCGCCGGTGCGGTGCCCGCGCGCAGGTCCGCCACGACGGCGGTGAGCACCGGCGCCGGGTCGGCGACGGTGTCCGCGCCCGTCGTGCCCGCCGGGGCGGCGCGCAGCGCGAACGCGTAGCCGGGGCCGTGGTCCTCGCCGGCGGTCAGGGCCGCGGCTTCGAGGGCGACCGCGGCCTGGGCCTCGTACCCGGCGTGGTGGCAGATCCCGGCCAGCGAGGAGACCGCGTCGAAGAGGCGGCCCATGCTGGAGGTGGGCACGCAGTTGAGGTGGCGCTCCAGCTGCCGGGCCAGCAACCGCCGCTCCTGCGGCGGGCAGGCGGCCACCGGCGGCAGGTCCGCGGCCCAGTCGAGGCCGGCGGCGCGCAGATGGGTCAGGGCCATGCGGTAGGGGCGCCGTACGGTGGTGTCCCCGCCGGGCAGCGGGACGTAGGCGAGCTGACCGAAGCGGCGGTACCCGTCGTAGTCGGCGAGCAGGATCTCGCCGCCCCACACGGCGTGGTCGTCGCCGTAGCCGGTGCCGTCGAAGGCGACGCCGATGACGGGGTGGCCGTCGGGCAGGCCGTGTTCGGCCATGGCCGAGGCGACATGGGCGTGGTGGTGCTGGACGCGGACCAGCGGGCGGCCGTCGGTGTGGCGCTGTGCCCACTGCCCGGAGCGGTAGCCGGGGTGCCGGTCGGCGGCGAGCAACTGCGGGCGCACCCCGGTGACCGTCTCCAGATGCGCCTGGGCCTCCTCGAACGCGAGCTGGGTCGCCAGGTCGTCCATGTCGCCGATGTGCGCGGACAGCCAGGCGCGGTCCCCCTCGGCGAGGCAGAGCACGTTCTTGAGGTCGCCGCCGGCGGCGAGCGCGGGGCGTACCGGCACCGGGAGGCGGACGGGCATCGGCGCGTGCCCGCGCGAGCGGCGGATGAACAGCGGCTCGCCGTCGCTGATCCGGACCACGGAGTCGTCGCACGGGATCCGGATCGGCCGGTCGTGGGTGAGCCAGGCGTCGGCCAGGTGCGCCAGGCGCCGTACGGCGTCCTCGTCGTCGGTGACGATCGGCTCGCCCGCGACGTTGCCGCTGGTCATGACGAGCAGCCGGGGGCCCCGGGGGTCGCCGGGCAGCCCGAGCAGCAGGTGGTGGAGCGGGGTGTAGGGCAGCATCACGCCCAGGTCGGGGCTGCCGGGGGCGACGGCGCCGGACAGCACCGGCGCGTCCGGGGCCGGCGCGGGGCCCCGGTGGCGGCGCAGCAGCACGATGGGGCGCACCGGCCCCGTGAGCAGGGCGCGCTCCTCGGGCCGTACGCGCACCAGGTGCTCGACGTCCGCGAGTTGACGGGCCATCAGGGCGAAGGGTTTGTCGCCGCGGTTCTTCCGGGCGCGCAGCAGGGCGACGGCGGTGTCGTCGGAGGCGTCGCAGACGAGGTGGTAGCCGCCGAGGCCCTTGACCGCGACGATCGCGCCCTCGGCGAGCAGCCGTCGGGTGGCGGCGACCGGGTCGGTGCCGGGGGCGGGGCGCGGGGGGCGGGTGGGGTCGGCGGGGTCCGCGGTCAGCAGCCGCAGGCGGGGGCCGCAGTCGTGGCAGGAGATGGGCTGGGCGTGGAAGCGCCGGTCGGCCGGGTCCGCGTACTCCCGCGCGCAGCGGGGGCACATCGGGAAGCGGTCCATGGTCGTCTGCGCCCGGTCGTAGGGCAGGGCGGTGACGATGGTGAAGCGCGGCCCGCAGTGGGTGCAGGTGAGGAAGGGGTGGCGATAGCGGCGGTCGGCCGGGTCGGTCAGCTCGGCGAGGCAGGCGTCGCACGTGGCGGCGTCCGGGGAGACCAGGGTGCGGGGGAGGCCGTCGGCGCGCGAGGGGAGGATGCGGAACCCGGTGTCGCCCCGCACCGCGACGTCCTCGGCGTCGACCGTCTCGACCACGGCCAGCGGTGGCGCGTCGGCGCCGATCCGGCGGCCGAACAGGTCGAGCGCGGCGACGGCGCCCTCGACCTCGGCGACGACGCCCTCGCCGGTGTTGGTCACATGGCCCGTCAGGCCCAGTTCCGTGGCGAGGGTGTGGACGAACGGGCGGAAGCCGACGCCCTGGACGACACCGCGCACGGTGATCCGGCGGCGTGCGGCGGCTGTCGCGGGGGCCGTCACGAGCCCCCCGCCGGCCTGCCCTGTGGTCATGAGCGACTCGACGCCACGGTGCCGGAGCCGGTGGTGTGCGCGGGGCCGCCGTCCTGGGCCCGCGGGGCGTGTGTGTGGTCCGGGTGGTGGGAGTGGCCCTCGCCGTGGAGGTGGCACTCGTCGCGCGGCTGGCCGTCGTCGGCGTCATGGACGTGATGGGACTTGCGGGTCATCACGGGGATGTGCACCGGCGCCCCGTCGCGGGCGGCCAGCGCCCGGTCCACCAGCACGCCGTCCCCTTCGCCGCGGCGCGCCGAGGTCAGCACCACCTCGACGCCGGGGTTGATGCGTTCGACGTTGGCGCGGAACTCCGCCTCGTCGAAGGCGACCGCCTCGGCGATGTCGGTCTTGGTGACCACGACCAGGTGGGCCAGCCCGAAGGCGGTGGGGTACTTCAGCGGCTTGTCCTCGCCCTCGGTCACCGACGCCAGCACGATGCGCAGCGTCTCCCCCAGGTCGTAGGAGGCCGGGCAGACCAGATTGCCGACGTTCTCGATGAACAGCAGCCGGGTTTCGGCGGGGAGCCAGCCGTGCAGGTGCCCGCCCAGCATCTCGGCCTCCAGGTGGCACAGGCCGTCGGTGAGCACCTGTTTGACGGGCACTCCGGAGCGGGCCAGCCGGACGGCGTCGTTCTCGGTGGCGAGGTCGGCAGTGAGCGCCGCGACCGGGATGTCCCGGCTGCGGGCCAGGGTCAGTTCCCGCTCCAGCAGGGCGGTCTTGCCGCTGCCGGGGCTGGAGAGCAGGTTGACGACCGCGGTGCCCCGCGCGGCGAGATCCTCGCGCAGGGTGTGGGCGCAGGCGTCGTTCTTGGCAAGGACCGCCTGTTGCAGGTCGACGACACGGCACATGGTTCAGCGCTCCTCAGGAATCGGGACGTGTACCGGGGCGTCGTTCCAGCACACTCGGACGATCTGCAGTTCCCGGCCGGACAGCAGCTCGGTGCTCGCCCCGCCGCATCCGGGGCAGCTGAGCCGCGGCGGCATGCCCACCGGCCAGGTCTGTGCGCAGGGGCCGCAGCGGGCGCGGGCCACGACGGGTTCGGTGATGAGTTCCGCGCCCTCCAACACCGTTCCCGCGCAGGCGAGTTCGAAGGAGAAGGCCAGCGCGTCCGGGACCACCCCGGCCAGTTCGCCGACCTGGAGCCGGACGCTGTTGACGGTGGTGGCCCCGGTGGGCCGGTCCGCGCTTTCGACCTGCTCCACGACCGCGAGCGCGATGGACATCTCGTGCATCGGTCCCTCTCTGGTGCGGGCACGGCCGTGGCACGGCCGGGTACCGCTCGGCATCATTAGACGGCGCGCCCGCAGGGCGGCCGCGGTGCCTCGCCGGGGCGGCGCGGTGGCGTACACCGTTCGGTGCAGCGCCCCCGGCTCACATGGAACGGATCCGCATATAGCGTTTGACGTCGGGCAGCACGGACCTGACGGCGACGGCGAGCGCGGCGGCGAGCGCCCCGCCCAGAGCGAGCTTCAGCATGGTGTCGTGTTCCTCTCATCGCTGGTGTGCGGTCCGGCGGCGGCCGGTGCCGGCTCCGCCGCGCCGACCAGCCGCAGGACCAGCCCCACGGCCTCGTCGACCGCGGCGGCGACCGGTTCGCTGAGCCCGATGCCTTCGGCGACATCGGCGGGTTCGCAGCCGACGACCAGGACCCGCTGCGGGCGTCGGCCGTCGGTGCCCGCGCTGAGCGTGTCGAGCAGCGCGAGCACGGTGTCGGGGGTCATGTGGTGGCCGTCGAGCGCGGTGTCCCGGGACGGGGCGCCGGCCGGGGCGGTGGCGTCGAGGAGGTAGACGGTGCCGGGTTCGCCGCCGCGCGCGGAGGCGTCCACCAGGAGCACCGTGTGGTAGCCGTCGAGCATCTGGTAGGCGAGGTGGACCCCGCGTACGCCGATGTCGACGACCTCCACGCCGTCGCGCATCGGGTGCTCGCCCAGGCGGCGCACGACCTCGACGCCGAAGCCGTCGTCGCCGAGGAAGATGTTGCCGACGCCGGCGATCAGCGTCCTCGCGGGCGGCCCGGCGACGGGTGCTTCGGCGTTCACGCGTCCTCCAGGGGAGCGATCTCATCGGGTTGGAAGTACAGGAACCGGCCCTGCTCGCGCCGGATGTCGACGCCCGGGTCGCCCTCCACGGTCACCGCGAGGTGCACCCCGCCGTCGACGTCGTGCAGGACGGCCTCGACATGGGCGGTGCGGCCCTGGAGGAAGAGGTCCTGGGCGTCGGTGCGGCGCAGGCCGGGACGCAGCAGCACCCGGCTGCCGGCGCCGACCGACCGGCCGTCGACGGTGATCCGGTCGCGTACGGGATCGACGCTGCGGTCGCTCTCCGGGTCCCACCAGGGGGTGTCCGGGCGCAGGCCCGGCACGTCGGGGGTCAGGTCGTCGGGTGCGGCCGGGCCGGGCCCGGTGACCTCGCGCAGGGACCGTACGGCGCCGTGCAGCCGCTCCAGCACCTCGGGCGGCATGGTGTCGGCGAGCTCGATGACCTCGGCGGCGCGGGGGTCGGTGCCGCGGGCCTCGCGCTTCTCCTGGTCGGTGAGGGCCGCGGTGCGCAGGGCGAGGATCTCGTCGATCTCCAGGGCGTCGTAGAGGGCGCCGGGGCTCTCGGGGGCGATGGCCGGGTGGTCCTCCAGGATGATCGGGGAGGACAGGACGACATCGGCGCGGCCCGCGTCGCCGGCCAGCACCGGCCAGGCGTGCTCGTTGCGGCAGTCCGCGACCGCTCCCCTGGCCCACTCCGGCGGGTCGGTCATGGACACGAACGAGCCCGCGCTCAGGCCGAGGAAGAGGTGGGCGCCGACCAGCGAGTGGGGCAGTGCCGCGTCACGGTCGGCGCCGGAGCCGTCGGGTTCCCAGCCGCTGGTGTTCTCGACGGTCGCGGTCAGCCGCAGCGCCGCGTACGGACCGTCGAGTTCGCTCGCGGTCAGCCGCACGCGTCCGTGGAGTTCCGCGCGGCGGCGCACCAGCCGGCCGACGAGCTGCCCGCCGGCGTCGTGCACCGCCTCGGTCTCCTCCCCGGCGGGCCGGGTGAACGGGACGGTGACGCCCTCGCCGGTCAGCCGGGACACCTCGGCGTCGAGCGTGACGCGCTCCTCGACGCCCTCGTCCCAGGGGACCAGCACCCGGTCGGGCAGTTCGAGTTCCCCGACGGTCTCGAACGCGCCGTCGGTGCCGGCGCGTTGGACGGTGCGCCGCTGGGCGTGCAGGAACCGCAGCTCGGCCGTGAGCCGGGCCCCCGACCTGGGTTCCATGAGGCATTCGGTGCGCTGGACGGAGTGCTCCGCGCCGCGGGCGCCCCAGCGGGGCGGTACCAGGACGCCGAACTGCCAGCGGAGTCTGTTCTTGGCGGCGGAGGCGCGGTACGGGTAGAGCACATAGCCCTCGAACAGCACGGCGTCCGCCACCTGGCGGGCGGTGGCGAAGCGGTCCGCCGTGTCGTCGGGCCGGACGCTGGTCGTCACGGCGCGGTCCTTTCGCTGACGGGGTGGGCGGCGGGGCGCGCGGCGACGCCGGGGAAGAGCCGGGCGCGCGGTGCGGGCGGCCCGCCGTCCCCGGCGGCGTCCAGCAGCGAGGCGACGGTCGCCTGCCAGGAGGGCAGGGCGTGCCGTGAGCGGTAGGCGAGCAGCGCGTCGAGGGTCTCGCGGGGCAGCCGGAGCCAGCCGCAGCCGGGGAAGTGCGTCTCGGTCATCTCCTGCCAGACGGACACCGGCATCCGCACGGACGCCTCCTTGTTCCAGGGCACCGGCTCGACGTGGAAGCCGCCGGTGCCGGCGAACACCGTGCCGGAGAACAGCAGCAGCAGCGGGACCTCGCCGTCGCGCAGGGCGTGGAAGTAGCGTCCGGCCGCGACGTCCAGGTCGTAGCTGCACGGGACCGGCAGGTCCACCTCGGTCTCGCCGGTGAAGCCGGGGACGACCAGGGAGACCTGGGCGAACTGCAGGGGCTGCAGGGTGCTGCCCCAGCGCGACCGCTCGCCGAAGAGGTCGGCGAGCGCCTCGGCCTCGTCGGTGCGGTAGCCGCGCCGGCCCGGTTCGATGCGCAACTGGCAGCGCAGCGCGACGGCGTGCACCCGGTCGCCTCCGGCGGCGGTCAGGCGCAGCCGGAAGAGCAGGGTGGGGGCCGCGGCGTAGCGGTCGGCGCGGACGCCGGTGCAGGCGAAGGACAGCTCGGTCACGGCCGGTCGTCCTCCCTCGGCTCCCGGGCCCGGCGGGCGACCTTGGCGAAGAACTCGGTGACCGCGGCGCGTGCCTCGGCCCCGCCGTCGAAGCCCTGCCACAACAGGCGCATCCGGCCGACGAGTTCGTAGCAGATGTCGACGGGCACCAGGTAGCAGTCGATCCGGCCCTCGGAGCGGCGCAGCAGCAGCGCCTCCACGTCGGGCCGCAGCAGACCGGCCAGCCGGCTGGCGTCGAGCACGGTCTGCCACGTCGAGGGGTCGAGTTCGCTCTCGGTGGCGCCGGCCGGGCTGGGGTAGAGCGCGACCAGCCGGTCGAGGTCGGCGTGGCGCAGGAAGAAGACCACGCCGACGGGGATCTGCAGGAGGTTCCAGGCCGCGTCGTCGAGGGCGTGGCCGGGGTCGACGAGGTAGCGGTCGGGGACGGTACGGAACTGTCCGCCGCCGGCGCCGGGCTGCTCGAAGAGCAGCGCGCAGGGGGTGCAGGCGCAGGCCAGCGCGCGGCGTTCGGTGTTGACCAGGTGGCGGTGGTTGTGTTCGGCGAGCACCACGCCGCACAGTTCGCAGCGTTCGGGGGCGGGCGGCGCCGGGGTGCGGAAACGGCGCAGGCCGCGGTGGGCGCTCGACGGTCCGAGCCGCGGGGGCACCGTCAGCCGGCCGCTCACGACGCGGGGTGGGCGGTCGGCGGCCGGCGGGAGATCTGCAGCAGCGCCGGTTCGGCCGTGGCCCCCGCCGCCTCCCACCGCACCGAGGCCACATCGGGCGCGAAACAGGACACGGCGGCCTCGACGGCCTGCTGCGCCTGCTGGTTGGTGCTCGGGCAGCCGCAGCCTCCGGTGTCCCCGGCGCGCAGCCGCAGCGCCCCGCTGTCCGCGTCGAACTCCACGATGTCCGCGGGGTGTTGGCGGCGGACGCTGTCCAGGGCGCGGCCGATGCGCGTCACGGTGTCCTCGGGGTGCAGGTCGTGCAGCACCAGGAGGCTGGTCACCAGCTCGTCGCGCAGCAGCGCCGCCCGGGGGCCGTCGTCGCCGGTGGTGCTGCCCATGAGGTGCATGATCCGGGCGAGTCCCGCGCCGTAGAAGTCCATCAGGACCCGGACGAGTTCCTCGGCGGCGGCGCCGGCCTCGCGGTCGCGCTGCGCGAGGCGGTCCAGCACCTCTTCGACGCGCCGCCCGGTCGTCTCCGCGTTCACGGTGCCCTGGGCCGCGGCGCCCTGGGGGACGCCGGCCCGGGGTGCGGCGGCCGGTGCCGTGGTGCCCCGGGCGCTCATCCGGACAGTCCGCTCAGGCCGGTGGGCACGTGCATCTTCTGCACGGACCTGCCGTCCCCGACGTACATGTGGACGCCGCAGGGCAGGCACGGGTCGAAGCTGCGCACCGCGCGCATGATGTCGATGCCCTTGAAGTTCTCCGGGGTGTTCTCCTCGAAGATCGGGGTGTTCTGCACGGCGTCCTCGTACGGTCCGGGGGTGCCGTAGGTGTCACGGGTGCTGGCGTTCCACGGGGTGGGCGGGTACGGGTGGTAGTTGGCGATCTTCCCGTCCCGGATGACCATGTGGTGCGAGAGCACGCCGCGCACCGCCTCGGTGAAGCCGCAGCCGATGGACTCGTCGGGGACCTCGAACTTCTCCCAGGTCTGGGTGCGCCCGGCCCGGACCTCTTCGAGCCCCTGCTCGGCGAAGTGCAGTGCCATGGCCGCCGTGTACGCCTGGAAGTAGGTGCGGGCGCGGTTGCGCTCCAGGGCGTTGCTCCACTTCGGGATCTTCCATTCGAAGCGGGCCTCGGGCTTGGTCATGCTGCGCGGGAGGTCGATGGTGACGCTGTGGCCGGTGGCCTTGACGTACGGGGTGTCGACGAGCCCGGACAGCGCGGTGGACCACAGCCGGGCGATCGGGCCGCCGCCGGTGTCCAGCGCCAGGTGCTCCTTGCCGTCGAACCAGCGCGGGGACATCACCCAGCTGTACTTGTCGTTGAAGTCGCGCTTCTGCGGGGCGGGGATGGTGTGCTGGTTCCACGGGTGGCGCGGGTCGACGGGGTTGCCGAGCGGATCGTGGGTGACGAACTGCTCCTGGCCCTCCCAGTCCTGGTAATAGGAGCTGCCGAGCAGGATCCGGATGCCGAGGTTGATTTCGGTGAGGTCGTTGGTGACCAGCTTGCCGTCGACGATGACGCCGGGGGTGACGAACATCTTCCGTCCCCAGTCCGTCATGTTGCGGTAGGTGAAGTCGCAGTGCTCGGGGTCGTTCAGCGCGCCCCAGCAGCCCAGCAGCACCCGCCGCCGGCCGACCTCCTCGTATCCGGGCAGCGCCTCGTAGAAGAAGTCGAACAGGTCGTCGTGGAGCGGGACCACGCGCTTCATGAACTCGACGTAGCGCATCAGCCGGCTGAGGTAGTCGGTGAAGAGCTGGACGCTGGCGATGGTGCCGACGCCGCCCGGGTAGAGCGTGGAGGGGTGCACATGGCGGCCCTCCATGAGGCAGAACATCTCCCGGGTGTAGCGGCTGACCTGGAGCGCCTCGCGGTAGAACTCGCCCTCCAGGGGGTTGAGGGAGCTCATGATGTCGGCGATGGTGCGGTAGCCGTGCTCGGCCGCGTGCGGGGCCTCGGTGCGCTGGGCGAGTTCCCAGACGCCGGGGTTGGTCTCGCGGACCATCTTTTCGCAGTAGTCGACGCCGACCAGGTTCTCCTGGAAGATGTTGTGGTCGAACATGTACTCGGCGGACTCGCCGAGGTTGATGATCCACTCCCCCAGGTGCGGGGGCTTCACCCCGTAGGCCATGTTCTGCGTGTAGACGGAGCAGGTGGCGTGGTTGTCACCGCAGATGCCGCAGATCCGGCTGGTGATGAAGTGCGCGTCGCGCGGGTCCTTGCCGCGCATGAAGACGCTGTAGCCGCGGAAGACGGAGGAGGTGCTGTAGCACTCCGCCACCCGCTTCTGCTTGAAGTCGATCTTCGTGTGGATGCCGAGGCTGCCCACGATCCGGGTGATCGGATCCCAGGACATCTCCGTCAGACCGCTGCCGTCACCGGCCGCCTTCGTCTTCGGTGCCATCGTGAGTGCCGTGCCCTTTCGTTGCGCGCGGAGGTGGGGTCGAACGGAGGTGCCGAGGAGCCGGACGGCTACGGACGGGGTGTGTTCACCACGGTTTGCGGTAGCCGGTGGTCAGTTGGTCGCCGCGATGCCGCCACTTGGGCTCGTGGTCGACGGTCTTGGCCGTGATGCCGCGCAGTCGGCGGACGACGCTGCCGTACGCGGCGCTCGCGGCGCTGGAGACCTTGCCGCCGGGCGGCTCGTCCATGAACGGCATGAACTTGTCGGGGAAGCCGGGCATGGTGCAGGCGATGCAGATACCGCCGACGTTCGGACAGCCGCCGATGCCGTCCATCCAGCCCCGCTTGGGCACGTTGCATTTGACCACGGGACCCCAGCATCCGAGCTTCACCGAGCACTTGGGCGAGTCGTAGGTGGTCGCGAACTGGCCCTGCTCGTAGTAGCCGGCCCGGTCGCAGCCCTCGTGCACGGTCGACCCGAAGAGCCAGGTGGGGCGCAGCTGGTCGTCCAGCGGAATCATCGGGGCCGAGCCCACCGCCTGGTAGAGCAGATAGGTGAGCGTCTCGGAGAAGTTGTCCGGCTGGATCGGGCAGCCGGGCACGCAGACGATCGGGATGCCGGCCTTGGAGGTCCAGTCCCAGCCCAGGTAGTCGGGCACGCCCATGGCTCCGGTCGGGTTGCCCGCCATCGCGTGGATGCCGCCGTACGTGGCGCAGGTACCGATCGCGACCACGGCGAGCGCCTTGGGGGCGAGCCGGTCGATCCACTCGCTGGTGGTGATCGGCTGGCCGGTCTCCGGGTCGTCGCCGAAGCCGCACCAGTAGCCCTCCGGCTTGATGGACTCGTTGGGGATGGATCCCTCGATGACCAGCACGAACGGGTCGATCTCGCCGCGCTCGCCCTTGAAGAACCACTCGATGAACGCGTCCGCGCCCTGGACCGGGCCGCATTCGAAGTCGATCAGTGGCCAGTGGACGGCGATCTTGGGCAGCCCCGGCAGCACACTGAGCGCGATCTCCTCAATGCTCGGCTGGGTCGCCGCGGTGAGCGACACGGAGTCGCCGTCGCAACTCAGGCCGGCGTTGATCCAGAGAATGTGGATCGGGGACTCGTCCTCGGCGGACGGCTTTCCGTTCGCAGCGGCCTGCGCGGCCACGCTCGAAGCTGCAGACATGGGGATGGCTCCTCGGCAGATATGCAACGAAAGCACTCATTCAAGGCTTCCATCCACCTTGGTAACACCGATCCGGAGCCGTGGGGCGGTCACAAGGGGCCGTTGTGGTGAACCGCCCGGCCACTCGGTCCGCCGCCGGGCCCCGCCCCGACGGAGAACGCCGGGAGCCGGGTGACCGCCCGCGCGGCCACCCGGCTCCCGTGTCGTCGTACCGCGGTCAGCCCAGTCCCCCGGCCTCCACCGCGGTCACCTCGAACCGTCCGCCGCACACCCGCAGTCCGGCACTGCCGGTGGTCATCGACTCCTTCGATCCGGGCGGGTAGACGAAGACGAGCTGCGAGCGGTCCCAGCACGGAGTGTCCGAGACGCCCTCGTTGAGGGTGTGCAGCACGGCGTGCGCGCTCTGCCCCGGCTGGAGCCGGATGGCGCCGCCGGAGCCGCCCCAGCGGGTGGCGGGCCTGCCGACGGCCGAGCCGTCCCGCTTGATCAGCGAGACCCCGGGGTAGCCCCGCAGCGAACAGGCCGTCTTGCCGTTGTTGGTGAAGACGAGAGGGTAGCGGACGTTGCCCGCGCCCATGTCGGAGGGGCCCAGGCGCAGCGACATCCGGGCGGCGGTGCAGCGGTCCGAGGCCGTCATGGCGGAGGCCTGGGACTCCGTGGCACCCGGCGTCCTGCCGGTCGGCTTGCCGCCCGGAGACGTCGCCTTGGCCGAGGCCGCCGACGGCCCCTGACCGGGCACCGAGGACTGGGGCTTCGCGGCGGACGAGGTGCCCGCGCCGCCCGCCGACTGCGACCCGTCACCGCTCCGCGCGTTGTGGGACGTACGGGGTGCGGCGGCCGACGAGGGGTGCGATGCGGCATCGGGCCCGCCCTGGCAGGCGGTGAGCGCGAGCGCCGCGACGGCGATCAGCGATCCCGCGGCGACACGACGGCCGCGGCCGCGTGTCTTGATGATGAGCGACATAAGTGTCCCCCTCGTCGGGTAGGTGCGAGCTCTCGTCGTGGGGTGGGTACGGTCCGGTGCTCCAGCCAGCGTGGCCCGGGGCGCTGCCGGTCCGCTAACGAGGCACTAACACACCGCTAACGAGCCGGAGTGCTCGGCACGCCGGTGACCCCGGCTATCGGTGTGACCAGCCGGTATTCGGGGCGTGTCGCTCAGAATCGCAGAATATTCCCGAGTTGCGGACACGCCACCGCCATGTTCGGCCGTTCCGCCGACCGAGAACACCGCCCCCGGGGGCGCAGGGGCCCCGCCGGGCCCGTGCGGCGACTCCGGGCCCGGGCGGCACCCGCGGGCCGGGCGGTTTCTCCCGGGGCCGGTGGTTTCCCCGGTCCCGCTGTGCCTGCCTGCCTCCGGGCCCGTTACGCCCTGTCGCTGACGCGTCGCGATCCCCGCTCGCCCGGTTGACGGCCGACAGCACCGCCCGCGCCGAGGCCGCCAGGAGGGAGGTGTCCTGACCGGCGCCCCGGTACGCGTCGCCGCCGAGCAGGCACCGCGCATGGGCGAGAGCGCCACCGTCGGGTCCCTGGCCGACCGGATGCCCGGCGCGGGCGAGGACGGCGACGGGATACCCGGCGGCGGCCATCGCGTCGCCGGAGGCGGCGAGCGGGTCGCCGCCGGTGCCTTCGTAGCGCCCCCGCAGTCGGCGGAGCGGGTACGGGGCAGGGCGAGTCCTTCACAAACCGGAGGGAGACCGGCAGCACCGCACCCCGCGGCGGGCGCCGGTCGCGTCAGGCCCCGCCGCGGCAGCCGAGAAGGAGACCACGCAGCGTCATGCCGGGTGCCGTGACCACGGTTCAACTCCTCAGTGCGTGGCCGCGCACGGGCGGCCGCCGATTACCGTCGGGCCCCCGGCATTGGACAGGATGGGCGGCATGACCGAGATCCGCACCCCCCGCCTCATCCTCCGCCGCTGGACCGACGACGACCTCGCCCCCATGGCGGACATCAACGCGGACCCGGTGGTCATGCGCTGGATCGGCGACGGTTCCGTCCTGAGCCTGGAGCAGACCGCCGAAGAGATCGAACGGTGGGAGGAGGAGTGGGACGACGAGGGCTTCGGCCTCTTCGCCGTCGAGTTGCTCGCCTCGGGCGAACTGGCCGGATGCGTGGGTCTGTCCGTACCCGGTTTCCTTCCGGACGCGGCGGACGAGGTGGCGATCAGCTGGCGCTTCGGACGGCAGTACTGGGGCCAGGGCTATGCCTCCGAAGCCGCCCAGGCCGTGCTGGAGTTCGCCCTCCAGGACCGCGGCCTGGACCGTGTCATCGCCGTCAACCGGCTCGGCCACGAGGCCTCGGCCAACGTCCTGCGCAAGCTCGGTATGGCCGTCGAGCGGGAGGCGACACATCCGGAGTACGGGCATGCGCTGACGGTGCACAGCATTGATCTCACGGAGTACCAGGGCTGAGCGGGGCTCAGGGCTCGGCCGCGGTCCGAGAAATCCGACGGGAGCCTCCCCTGCTCCTCGGTCGTCAGGCGTGCGGACGCGGCGGCGTCTCGAACGCCGCCCCTCCCCCACCACCCGCGAGCCCTCCGGAGAGGGAGAGGGGGCGGAGGCCGGGGGACAGGCCGGGGACGCGGCAAGGCGCGCGTACCGCGCGTCCGGGTCAGCCGGTGACCGCCGACGGCTGGGCGAGGTCCAGGTCGAGGGTCTCGTGGGCGCCGTCGGCGAGGGATATGCCGACGGCGTGCGGTGGGTGGCCGGCCGCGGTGAGGGTGTAGTGGGACGCGCTCAGGCCGGAGAAGGCGAAGGCGCCGTCGGGGCCGGTGACGGTGTGCCCGGCGACCGTGCCGTCCTCGACGAGGGTCACGGCGGCCTCGGCGAGCGGCCGTCCGTGCGGTCCCCGTACCGTTCCGCAGACGGTGGTGGCCGGCCGCAGACGGGTCTCCTGGCGTTCCGGCTCGCCGCCGGAGAGGTGCAGGGCGCGGGCCTGCGGCTGATGGCCGGGGGCGCTGAGCACCAGGGTGTACGGGCCGGGCGGCAGCAGGGCGACGTCCCAGCTTCCGTCGGCGGCGGAGGCCGTACGGGCCACCACGTCGCCGGCGGCATCGGTGAGGACGATGCTGCCGCCGGCCAGTGGCGCGCCTTCCGGGCCGCCGAGCAGCACGCCGCCCAGGCGGCCGGTGCCGGCGAGCAGCAGATCGACCCGGACCGACGTGCCCCCGCCGCGGTAGAGGGCGGAGGCGGCATACGGGGTGTGGCCGGGCGCGGCGCCCGTCAGGACATAGGTGCCCGCCGCGGGGGCGGCCAGCGCGTAGCGTCCGTCGGCGGCGGCCGTGGTGATGCCGGCCTGGCGCCCCTGCCGGTCGATCAGGGTGATGCTCGCTCCCGGGACGGGAAGGCCGGCGGCGTCCAGGACACGGCCCGCGAACCCGGGGCGGACAGCGGCCGGTGGGGCCACTTCCGCCCCGATGGGGGCGGACGCTCCGGTCGGGGCGGACGCTCCATGGGTGGCCGGCGGGGTCCCGGACGGCGCCGGCTTCACGAGGCCGGACGCCCCGTCGCCGGAGTCGACCGCACCACCGGTGCCGGCGCCGGCCGCTTCCCCGGCAGCGTCGTCCGTGCTCTGCGCGACCAGGGTCGGCCGGGACACCTGGCGCGCCGAGGGGAGGAAGGAGGCCAGGACGACACCGACGACGACGGCGGCCGTGGCGATCAGGAAGGAGACCCGGAACCCGGCCATCGTCGGCACCGTGGCCGCTCCCATCCGCTGGGACATATGGGCCAGCACCATGCCGATCACGGCGCTGGACACCGAGGTGCCGATCGAGCGCATCAGGGTGTTCAGACCATTGGCCGCACCGGTCTCGGAGGGGTCGACGGCGCCGATGATCAGCGCGGGCAGCGAGGAGTACGCCAGGCCGATACCGGCGCCGAGGACCACCGCGATGATGACGGTCTGCCAGGGGGCCGTCATCAGCCCCATGCCCGCGCCGTAGCCGATCGCGATGACCAGCATGCCCAGCAGCAGCGAGACCTTGGGGCCGCGCCGGGCGGCGATCCGCGCGTACAGCGGGGCGACGAGCATCATCGTCAGGCCCAGCGGCGCCATGCACAGGCCGGCCACCACCATGGACTGGCCGAGGCCGTAGCCGGTCGACTCGGGCAGCTGCAACAACTGCGGGAGCACCAGGGAGACCGCGTAGAAGGCCACCCCGACGGTGATCGAGGCGAGGTTGGTCAGCAGGACCTCGCGGCGGGCGGTGGTCCGCAGATCGACCAGGGGGTCGGCGATGCGCAGCTCCATCACGCCCCACAGCACCAGGATCAGGGCCGCGATACCGAACAGGCCGAGGGTGGTGGGCGAGCCCCAACCCCAGTCGCTGCCCTTGGTGATGGGCAGCAGCAGGGCCACCAGCCCGGCCGACAGCCCGAGGGCGCCCGCCACATCGAAGCGGCCCCGGGCCCGCACGGTGCTCTCCGGGACGGTCAGGAAGGTGAGCAGCATCGACAGCACGCCGAGGCCGGCGGCGCCGAAGAACAGGGTGTGCCAGTCGGCGTGTTGGGCGACCAGGGCCGCGACCGGCAGCGCGAGTCCGCCGCCCACACCTATCGACGAACTCATCAGGCCCATGGCCGAGCCGAGCCGTTCGCACGGCAGCTCGTCGCGCATGATGCCGATGCCGAGCGGAATGGCGCCCATGGCGAAGCCCTGCAGCGCCCGACCCGCGATCATGGTGAGCAGGTCGCTGGTGAACCCGCAGATCAGCGAGCCGACGACCATGACGGCGAGGCTGGTCAGCAGCATCCGCCGCTTGCCGTAGAGGTCACCGAGGCGCCCCATGATGGGCGTCGAGACGGCACCCGCGAGGAGCGTGGCCGTCAGCACCCATGTGGCATTGCTGGGGGCCGTGTCGAGCAGCACCGGAAGGTCCTTGATGACCGGCACCAGCAGGGTCTGCATGACGGCGACGACGATGCCGGAGAAGGCGAGGACCGGGACGATGCCGCCGCGGGTTCTGCGGTGCCCTCCCGCGGCGCGGTCGGGCACGGGGGGCTCGGCAGCGGTGTCCGCCGCCCTTCCGGGGAGTTGGTCCGTCGTCGTCCGGGTCATGCGAGCGGCCTCCAGGGCGGCAGAGGTGAGCGTCGGGGGGAGTGGGGGTGAGCGGGTGGGGGGAGTGGAGGGGTGAGCGGGTGTGGGGAGCGGCGGAGCAGGGGTGGGCGGCAGCGTTCGAGGGCTGGGGCGCCTTCCCCGGGCGTCGGCACGATCAGGCCATGGATACGTGCATGCCGAACGTGATTGCGCGGCGGTCTATTCCGCGGCACGGGCCGCGCTCGCCCCGGGAGGTCGTGATCTCCCTCACTCCACCCC
The DNA here is from genome assembly GCF_019933235.1 of Streptomyces angustmyceticus. Taxonomy (NCBI): domain Bacteria; kingdom Bacillati; phylum Actinomycetota; class Actinomycetes; order Kitasatosporales; family Streptomycetaceae; genus Streptomyces; species Streptomyces angustmyceticus. The sequence goes on from NZ_CP082945.1 coordinate 469,588, forward strand.
GCTCCTGACTCCCCTTCGCCCCGTTCATCGGGCCTCCCCCGGCCTCGTCCTCGGCGCGCGGACTCCGCTGAACCCGCCGAGTCCCAGTGAACCTCACCCCACTGACAGTGCCGTCCGGCAGAGACCTCCGACCGCCGCCGCCCGGCCGCTCGCCGCCGCTCCCCACGCACCCGCCCGGCTACGACGAGAGGCACCGCGGGAGCCCCCTCGACGCCTCTGACCTGCACCATTTATTCACGACACGTGCACAGACAAGGAACCGACACCGCATGCGCGGTATGTTTTCGCCTCCCGCCCCCGGCTGCCGGTCCACAGCACCGGACCACCTCGGACCACCCGGCCCGAGGCATCGCGGTCAGCTCGCCGCAGCATCCATTCCGGCGGTCGCCGACGTCTTCCCCTGCATCGCGGCGTCGAGTTGTGCACCGCGCTCAGAATCCAGATTGAGCTTGGCGAGAATGGCCGGAACCGCGATGCTCGGGAAGGTGTGCTCGAAGAAGACGGTCAGCCGGCGGCTGAGATCGGCCCTATTGGTGAAGGCCTGGGACATCATCTGCAGCCCGGCGAAGGCGCCGACGAACAGTTCCGCGGTCTCCCGGACGACGATGCTCTCCATCACTTCGCCGCGGGCCTTGGCCTCGTTCAGCAGTCCCTCGACGAACACGCTCCACGAGAGCATCGACTGTTTGCGGTCGAGGTGGTTGGAGCCCTGTTCGACCGCCAGTCGCGCCGCCCCGCGCTGGATCGGGTCGCTGCGCAGCCGGTACGCCAGCACCTGACCCGAGTCGACGAACTCCTGCAGCTTGATCGGCTGCGGCTCGACGGCGATATCGATCACCTGCTCCTCGAGCACCGCGAGCGCCAACTGCTCCTTGGAGGCGAAGTGGAAGTACAAGGCGCCCTTTGTCACGCCGGCGCGCTCCAGGACTTCGGCGATCGTCGCGCGGTCGTAGCCCTGCTCGTCGAAAACCGACGCGGCCGCCTCCAGAATCACTCGCCGGGTCCGAATAGCGCGGTCCTGTTGTGCCACAGGACGCCTCCTGTCTCTCGTGCTTTCCATGTTCGCATCAGTTAGCTACCGCTCAATTCCCCCCTGGGCCAGCTACTTGCTGCAATTCGACGCCCGGCATTGAAAATAAAACCGGATGGTACGTATCTTAACAGCGTTGTACCTCACCCCGTAGAGACGCCTGGGGGCACTCATGAGCGACACGATGCACGTCAGCGGCACGGTTCCACCCAGGTCTCCACAGCAGCTGCGGCTCAACCGGAACCAGATCGGCCCGCCGCGACCCCGCCTCGGCCCCTCCGTGCGGCGGGAGTTCGTGCACCGTCCCCTCATCGACGACATTCTGGTCACGTCATGGCGGCGCCGGGACGCGACGCATTTCTCGCTGACCGCCCAGTGGCCGCACGATCACGGGTACTTCACCCCCAACCGAGGGCGTCACCCTCTCATTCTCACCGGCGAGACCATCCGCCAGGCCGGGTTGCTGATCTCCCACGCGGAGCTCGGCGTACCGCTCGGCCACCACTTCATCCTCGGGGACCTCGTCTACACCACGCACCCCGAACACCTCACGGTGGAGAGCGGGCCCACCCTGCTGACGATCGACGTCACCTGCAGCAGGCTGCGGATGCGGGCCGGAGCGATGGCCGGCGGCCGCTTCGACATGACCATCCGCAAGGCGGGGCGGATCGTGGCGACGGGCCACTCCGACGTCACGGTCGCCTCGCCCGCCGTCTACCGCCGGATCCGCGGCGACCGGCTGACCGCGCGGCGCGCCCTCGGCCCGCTCCCCACCCCCGTCCCGCCCCAGAAGACCGGCAGCGTGAATGACAGTGATGTCCTGCTCTCCCCCACCCCCCGGCCCGACAGCTGGCTGCTGCGCATCGCGCCCGGCCATGCCGCGGTGGTGAACCCGGCGAACGACCATGTCCCCGGCATGGTGCTGCTCGACGCCGCGCAGCAGGCCGCCCGCGCCCTGACCTCGCCCGGGAGCTTCGTGCCCTATGCCTTCGGTACCGACTTCCACCGCTACGCGGAACACGGCTCCCCGTGTGTGATCGAGGCCCGCCGCCTCCCCTCGGCGCTGCCCTCCACCACGACCGTCCAAGTCACCGGTTCGCAGAGCGGCCACCCGGTGTTCGTCTCCACGCTGACGGCACTGGGCGTCCGGAGCTGAGCACACCGCCCGTGAGACCCCCTCCTCTCCGGGCCCCCGCACTTCTCGGGTCACCGCACCGCGCCGTACGAGCCACCGCCGCTCACGGGCAGCGGCGGCTCGTGAGGCACACGGTCAGCCGGCCCCGGCTGCCGCACCACCATAGCAACGACAGCCCCGGGCAGCGCTACGCCTGCCGCACGGGCAAGGAAGGCCAAGAACGATCATGGGTGACCTCAATGGGAAGACCGCGCTGGTGACGGGATCCAGCCGGGGTATCGGCCGGGGCATCGCGCAGCGCCTCGCCGCGGACGGCGCGCTGGTCGCCGTCCACTACGGCAGCAATGACCTCGCCGCCAAGGAGACGGTCGAGAGCATCGCGAACGCGGGCGGGCAGGCGTTCATGGTGGGCGCCGAACTGGGCATCCCGGGCGACGCCGAGGCCCTGTTCACCGCGTTCGACAACGGACTGGCGGCGCACGGCGCGCAGCCCGGCCTCGACATCCTCGTCAACAACGCGGCGATCAGCCTTCCGGGCCATATCGACGAGGTGACGCCCGAGGACTTCGACCGCACCCTCGCGGTCAACACCAAGGCGCCGTTCTTCGTCATCCAGCACGGTCTGCGCCGGATGCGGGACGGCGGACGCATCATCAACATCTCGTCGGCGGTGACGAGTACGGCCTTCCCGTCGACCATCGCCTACGGCGTCTCCAAGGGCGCCGTGGACACCCTGACGCTCACGCTCGCCAAGGACGTCGGCGCCCGGGGCATCACGGTGAACACCCTCTCCCCCGGCTTCGTCGAGACCGACATGAACGCGGCGATGCGGGCGACACCCGAGGCGCAGGCCGCGCTGGCGGCCCTCTCCGTCTTCAACCGCCTCGGCCGCCCCTCCGACATCGCGGATGTCGCCGCGTTCCTGGCCTCGGACGCGTCCCGTTGGATCACCGGTCAGCGCTTCGACGTCACGGGCGGCTCGATGCTCTGACCCGTCGGCGCGCCCCTGGGCCGGGTGTGCCGCGGTGCCGTCAGGCGTCGTGGAAGACCAGGCCCAGGGAGTGCCGGTGGCCCGAGCGGACCGTGCTCACCCCGTGGCGTACGGCGCCGGCCGACCAGCCGCGGGCGGAGCGCACGGGGCGGTCGCGGGTGGTGAACACCAGGGCGTGGCCCTGGCGCAGGACGGTGGTGGTGCCCCGGGACTGGGCCCGCGGCCGCTGCTCGACGAGCAGGAATTCGCCACCGGTGTAGTCGGTGCCCGGCTCGTCCAGGCCGATGACGACCTGGAGGGGGAAGACCATCTCCCCGAAGAGGTCGCGGTGCAGCGCGTTCCAGTCGCCCGCTCCGTAACGCAGCAGGATCTGCGAGGACTTGGTCTGGCCGGCGTCGTGGCACATCGTGAGCCACTCCCCCAGGGTGTCCGGCCAGGGAGCCGGCCTGCCGAGCCGGGCCGCCCAGTCGCGGGCGATGCGCAGCAGGTGCGGGTAGAACGCCTCGCGCAGGGCCCGGACGGGTTCGGGCAGCGGGTCGGCGAAGTAGCGGTACTCGCCCGACCCGAAGCGGTGCCGTGCCATGTCGACGGTCGAGCGGAAGCGGGCGGGGTCGTCGTACAGCGCGGCCAGGGCGCGGCAGTCGGCCGGATCGAGCAGCCGTGGGGTCAACGCGCAGCCCAGGGCGTCGAGTTCCTCGGCCGACACCGTCCGGTCGGCGGCCGCCACCCGTTCGGCGGGCGCCCCGGGACGGGCCCGGCGCCGGGTGGTCGTGGTGGTCATGGCGTGCTCCAGGGGGAACGGGGGCGGGCGGGGCGGCTCACGGGGAGCGGGACGGGTTGTGCGGTGCGCTGCAGAGCGGCGCGATGCTGTCCGCATGCACTACGGCGGACTCAGCCGGCGTCCGGCGTGGCCCCCTCGATGCCGAGGAGCTGCCGCTTGCGCACGGGCCCGCCCGCGTAGCCCGACAGGGACCCGTCGGCGGCGATCACCCGGTGGCAGGGCCGGACGACGAGCAGCGGGTTCGCGCCGATCGCCGTTCCCACGGCCCGCACCGCCCCCCGCGCCGCGCCGATGCCGGCCGCGATGGCCCCGTAGGTGGTCGTGGTCCCGTACGGGACGGCCTCCAGGGCCTGCCATACGCGCCGCTGGAAGTCCGTGCCGCGGGTGTCGGCGAAGGCGAGGGTGAAGCGGGTCAGCTCCCCGTCGAAGTAGGCGCGCAGCTGACGGGCGATCTCGGCGAAGGCGTCCGGGGCGTACGTCCAGTCGTCCAGGACGGTCGCGCCGCCCTTCTGGCCGGGCACGCTCAGCGAGGCGAGCGCGGTGCCGCCCGGTGCGGCGGCTGATTCCTCGCCCACCAGCAGGAGTTCGCCCAGCGGGCTGTCGAGGGTGGTGTAGAGCGTCATGGTCCGGTGCTTTCCGTGGTGGAGGGACGGGGGTGCGCCGGTTCGTTGACCGGCACGTTCCAGAAGTGGTGCAGGGCGTACGAGCGCCAGGGGCGCCAGGCGTCGGACCGCGCGGTCAGGGCGTCCATGGGGACTCCGGCCCGGCGCATTCCGGCCAGTACGGCCGCATCGCCGGTCAGCAGCACATCGGGGTCCCCGAGCGCGCGCATCCGGATGTAGCCGGCGGTCCACGGGCCGATGCCGCGCAGGCCGAGCAGCGCCCGTTCGGCTGCGTCGCGGTCGGCTCCGGCGTCCAGCGTGACGGTGCCGTCGGCGAGCGCGGCGCCGAGGGTGCGCAGGGTCGTCCGCCGCGAGCCGGGCATGCCGATCTCCGCGAGCGGGACCGCCGCCAGATCGTCGGCGCGGGGGAAGAGGTGGGTGAGCGTTCCGGACGGCTCCGGCAGCGGTTCGCCGTACGCGGCGACCAGCGCGCCGCCGAGAACCCGCCCGGCCGCGACCGAGACCTGCCGGCCGAGCACGGCGCGGACCGCCAGCTCGTCCGGCGCGGCGGCCCCCGGGGACCGCAGTCCGGGATGGCGTTCCACCAGCCGGGCCAGGTCGGGGTCTTCGCCGAGCCGCTCGGCGACCGCGTACGGGTCCGCGTCCAGGTCGAAGAGGCGTCGCACCCGCTGCCCGGCGGTGGTGAGGTCGCGCAGCTCGGTGAGGTGCAGCCGGCAGTCCAGCCAGCCGTCGCCGGTCGCCTCGTCGACCTCGGCGATGCCGGTGCCGTTCGGCAGCCGCAGGGTGCGCCGGTAGGTGCGGGCACCGGTCTCGCCGACGACCTCCTCGATCCCGGTGATCGCGCGCCGCTGGAGGTGGTCGAAGAGCTGCTTCGCCGCGTACGGGCCGCGGAAGGCCAGCCGCAGCGGCAGCACCCCGGCCGTGGCAGGCGGCGCCACCGGGCCGCACCGGGCCGTCGTGCCGGGGCGGGCGGCGCGCAGGGCGCTGGGGGTGAGCGCGTAGATCTCCTTGATGGTGTCGTTGAACTGGCGCACGCTGGCGAATCCAGCGGCGAACGCGATCTCGGCGGCCCGCAGCCCGGTGGTCTGCAGCAGGACCCGCGCGGTGTGGGCGCGCTGCGCCCGCGCCAGCGCCACCGGGCCGGCGCCGAGCTCGGCGGTCAGCTGCCGCTGCACCTGCCGGGCGCTGTAGCCGAGCCGGTCCGCCAGCCCGGCGACCCCTTCCCGGTCCACCACGCCGTCGCCGATCAGCCGCATCGCCCGCCCGACCACATCGGCGCGGGCGTTCCACTCGGCGGAGCCGGGCACCGCGTCGGGGCGGCAGCGGCGGCAGGCCCGGAAGCCCGAGCCCTGGGCGGCCGCGGCGGTCGGGAAGAAGGCGACGTTCCGGCGCCGGGGCGTGGTGGCGGGGCAGCTCGGCCGGCAGTAGATCCCGGTCGTGGACACCGCGAAGAAGAAGGCGCCGTCGAATCTGGCGTCCCTGCTGCGCACCGCCTCGTATCTGCTGTCCTCGCTCATCACAGGTCCACTGTGCAGCAGGTCGGGCGGCCGTGCTGGCGGAAATCGGACGGCGCGTTCGGGGGGGGCGGCGGGCCGGTCCGACGCCGAGAGACCGGCCGGGGCGCGGCCCGGAGGGCCTACGGCGCCCGGGCGGCCGCCTCTAGGACGCCGCCGCGGCCAGGACCACCAGGATCACGAGGATCGCGAGTGTCTCCCAGCGCATGGCCCTGCGCAGCACACTCAGGTCCGTGGAGTTTGCCGACCGGCCGTGCAGCACGGAGCTTCCGCTCTGCGCACCGCCGTCGTCGTAGCCGCTGTCCCCGTCGTCGCTCACGCCCTGCTCCCGTTTCCGCCGCACCCTCACGAACCGGCGGTCCGGAGACCGCCGTTCGCCAGCCTACGCGCTCGCACCGCGGCGGCTCGGCTCACCTGCCCCTGCCCCGTGGTCAGGGTGGGGCGGGGAGCGGCGGGACGGGGAGAATCGGGGTCCGGCGGCCCCCGGTCAGTCGTACGAAAGCCACCGGCCCCGTCGAACGGTTCGCGCCGGCTCGTACCGGCTCAGGCCGGCGGCATCGGCCAGTCGTCCAGCGAGCCGCCGCGCCATTCGACGAGCCGGGGGTCGTCCAGCGCGATGTCCTCGGCCGGGCCGGCGACGCCCGCACGGCGGAGGAACTCGGCGACATCACCCCGGCCGTGGGCCAGGCCGACGATCTGCCCACGCACGGTCACCCGTCGGCCACCGGAGGGGGTCGGCGGGTGCACGATGACAGGCGGATGCTCGGACATGCATCCAGCGTGCGCCGCGCTCTTGGCTCGCGCATTTCGGCAGCCGCCATGAGCGGCAATCCCCGCCCCGCGCGCATTCACTAGGCTGGCCGGTGGCCGGGGCCACCAGGAGGCCGCTCCACAGCACCCCGGAACCGACCTCCGCGACGGGATCATGAGGCCGACCGTGAACAACCCCATGGACTCAGCCGAGTTCTCCCGGGACCCGTATCCGCTGCTCGCCGCCCTGCGGACGCGTGGCCCGGTGCAGCGGGTACGGACCGACAACGGCCGTACGACATGGGTCGTCACCGGGTGGGCGGAGGCCAGGGCGGCGCTGGCGGACCCGCGGCTGTCGAAGGACACCGCCCGTTACTTCGCCGACCGGCCCGGCACCCGCAGCCTGGCACCCGCCGTCAGCCGCACCATGCTCGCCACCGATCCCCCGCACCACGGCCGGCTGCGCAAGCTGGCGATGAAGGCGTTCACTCCGGCGGCCGTCGCACGACTGGAGCCCCTCATCCGTGCGATCGCGGAGGAGCTGGCCGACGCACTGGCCGCGCGCGGGTCGGCCGACCTCGTCGGGGAGTTCGCCGAGCCGCTGCCGATCGCGGTGATCAGCGAGATGCTGGGGCTGCCGGTCGCGGACCGTGCGGCGGTACGGCGCTGGTCCCACGACCTGTTCGCCGCGGGGGCGCCGGACACCGTCGACCGCGCGTCGCACGCCCTCAGCGACTACATGACGCGGCTGATCGCGGCGCGACGCGGGAACCTCGGGGACGATGTGCTCAGTGGTCTGATCGCCGCCCGGGACGAGGCGGACCGGCTGTCCGAGGCCGAACTCGTGTCACTGGCCGTGCTGTTGGTGATCGCCGGCCACGAGACGACCACCCACCTCATCGGCAACGGCATGCTGGCCCTGCTCCGGGACGAGGCGCTCCGCTCCCGTCTGCGGGCCGATCCCGCGCTGCTGCCCGCCGCCGTCGAGGAGTTCCTGCGCCATGACGGCCCGATCACCCTCGCGACCTTCCGCTTCGCCACCGAGCCGTTCGAGCTCGGCGACGCCCGGATCGGCGCGGGGGATGTGGTGCTGGTGTCCCCCGGAGCCGCCAATCGCGATCCCGCCCGGTTCGCCGCACCGGACGAGGTACGCCTCGACCGTCACCGCCGTACGGAACCCACGGAGCCCGCGGAACGGCTCCCGGGCCCCGGCCGCCCGGGCGGTCACCTCGCGTTCGGCCACGGCCCGCACCACTGCCTCGGCGCGCCGCTGGCCCGCGTGGAGGCCCGTATCGCCTTCGAGGTGCTGCTGACGCGCTTCCCGGACATCCGTCCTGCGGTGGAGAGTTGGGACGCACTGGAGTGGCGTCACACCCGCCTGATGCACGGGTTGGCCGGCCTGCCGGTGCTCCTCGGCCCGTGACCGCGGACCGGCGCCGTGCCCCGGTGCGGCGGTCACGGCGCCGGTGGTCCCGCTCTCAGACCTTGAGCGGCTTGATCGCGGTGGGCGCATGGCCCGGCTCGGTCGCGATGTCCTCCCACTCGTTGACGCCGGCGATGTCGCTGCCGCTCATCGAGATGTTGGTGATCCGCTCCAGGATCGCCTCGACGACGACGGGGACGCGGTGCTCGGCGGCCAGCTTCTTGGCCTCCTCGAAGGCGGCGCCCAGCTCGCTCGGGTCGGTCACGCGCAGGGCCTTGCAGCCCAGGCCCTCGACGACCTTGACGTGGTCCACGCCGTAGACGCCCAGCTCGGGGGCGTTGATGTTCTCGAACTCCAGATTGACCTGGAAGTTGATGTCGAGGTTGCGCTGGGCCTGGCGGATCAGGCCCAGGTACGCGTTGTTCACCAGGACGTGCACATACGGGATCCGGTGCTGGGCGCCGACGGCCAGCTCTTCGAGCATGAACTGGAAGTCGTAGTCGCCGGAGAGGGCGACGACCGGCGTCTCCGGGTCGGCGGTGGCCACGCCCAGCGCGGCCGGGATGGTCCAGCCGAGCGGACCGGCCTGGCCGCAGTTGATCCAGTGGCGCGGCTTGTAGACGTGCAGCATCTGCGCGCCGGCGATCTGGGAGAGGCCGATGGTGGTGACGTAGCGGGTCTCCGGGCCGAAGGCCTTGTTCATCTCCTCGTAGACGCGCTGCGGCTTCATCGGGATGTCGTCGAAGTGCGTACGGCGCTGCAACTGGGCCTTGCGCACCTGGGTGGAGGCGGCCCAGTCCGAGCGGTCCGGCAGCGCGCCCGCGTCCTTGAGTTCCCGCGCGACCTCGACGAACAGCTCCAGCGCCGCCTTGGCGTCCGAGGCGATGCCGTAGTCCGGGGCGAAGATCTTGCCGATCTGGGTCGGCTCGATGTCGACGTGGACGAACTTCCGGCCCCGGGTGTAGACGTCGAGCTTGCCGGTGTGGCGGTTGGCCCAGCGGTTGCCGATGCCCAGGACGAAGTCGGACTCCAGGAAGTTCGCGTTGCCGTAGCGGTGCGAGGTCTGCAGGCCGACCATGCCGGCGTTGAGTTCGTGGTCGTCGGCGACGATGCCCCAGCCCATCAGGGTGGGGACGACGGGGGTGCCGGTCAGCTCGGCGAACTCGACCAGCAGGTCGGCGGCGTCGGCGTTGATGATGCCGCCGCCGGCGACGATCAACGGCCGCTCGGAGTCGTTGAGGAGGGCGAGGGCCTTCGCGATCTGGGCGCGGGTGGCGGTCGGCTTGAAGGCAGGCAGCGGCTCGTACGTCTCGGGGTCGAAGTCGATCTCCGTGAGCTGGACGTCGATCGGCAGGTCGATCAGGACCGGGCCGGGCCGCCCGGAGCGCATCAGGTGGAAGGCCTGCTGGAAGACGCCGGGGACCTGCGCGGCCTCCATGACCGTGGTGGCGGCCTTGGTGACCGGCTTGGCGATCGCGGCGATGTCGACGGCCTGGAAGTCCTCCTTCTGGATCACCGCGGTCGGCGCCTGGCCGGTGATGCACAGGATCGGGATCGAGTCGCCGGTCGCGGAGTAGAGGCCGGTGATCATGTCCGTGCCGGCCGGGCCGGAGGTGCCGATGCAGACGCCGATGTTGCCCGGGTGGGTGCGGGTGTACCCCTCGGCCATGTGCGAGGCGCCCTCGACGTGGCGGGCCAGCGTGTGGTCGATCCCGCCCGCGCCCTTCAGCGCCGCGTAGAAGGGGTTGATCGCGGCACCCGGCACTCCGAAGGCGTTGGTCACGCCCTCACGCTTGAGGATCTCCACCGCGGCGCGGGCGGCTGTCATTCGAGGCATCGAGTACTCCTGCGTCGACCTGTCACGGGCACGCTCCGACGAAGGGTCGGAGGGAACTATTTCCGCATCATGGAATGAATGTTTTGCTTTATGGAAGGAACGTAGAGCGCGGCGATCCACCCGTCAAGGGGAAGCCGGGCCTCCGGCACCGTGAGCACGGAAGGAAAGAGGGGACGCGGGCCGGCAACCGCCGGCAGGGACCGGACCACGACACCGGGGACCCCGACGGCCCGATGCCCCGACGGCGCGCGGCTCAACACCCCGACGGCACGACGAAGCCCGCCGCGACCACTCGCGACGGAACTCCTCACGAAGGCACACCGCCGCCGACCCGCCGTCGCCCCATCACCTCCGGAAGGCCGTCCGCACACTCAAGCGGAATCCCCGCATCGCCCGAGTTCCACTTCTTCTCTCCGAGGTCTTCACGCAGGTGATGACCGTGTCAGCCGGCCGTTCGGGATAGCACCGAGAGACCCAACCGGACCCTCCGGGATTGCGGCGGGAGCCAACCGCCCTACGCCAGTTGAAGGTTGAAGGGACGCTATTCGAAAACCGGGACGTCACCATTGGCGGACCCGGCCGGCGGACCCTGATCACCGGCGCACGGATTCTCCACCCGGCTCGGAGCTTTCACCGCACGCGGTTCACATCCCCGACTCCGGACCCGTACGGGAGGCCGATGCGGTCGGCGCGTTCTGCTCGTCACAGCGAATGCCGTGCCGGACGACTCAGTTGGCGGCCGGTTCGGTGAACCCGGACGTGGTGACGGCGGCGACGACCTGGGCACCGTGACGCCGCATGTCGCCGGCCCCGCCGACGCGGGGCCGCGGAACGCGGCGACCCGCCGGCGGGGCCGGATACAAAAGCGCCGGAAGGGCAGCGGCACCCCCGCTCACGCACGCCCCCTCCCGCCCCCACCTCCCCGGAATGCCGTGCACCCACAGCGAAATTTCCCCGCCCTGCGGAGCGCTTGCCGCCATTCCCCCCTTTGCCCGCAGGCAGGAGCCGTCGACCCGCACCCCCAAAAATGCTCCCGCAACCGAAATCCAGCGCCGGCGGAAAAGCACGAGAAAGGCCCCGCCCGATGACCGGACGGGGCCCAACGCGAAACTCAACTCCGCGCGCTTTACGGCGCATACGTGTCAGCGGATCGGCATGCCCGAAATCGTCCGGGCGATCACCAGGCGCTGGATTTCACTGGTTCCCTCGAAGATGGTGTAGATAGCCGCGTCGCGGTGCATCCGCTCGACCGGGTATTCGCGGGTGAATCCGTTGCCGCCGAGGATTTGGACGGCCTGGGCGGTGACCTTTTTGGCGACCTCGCTGGCGAAGAGCTTGGACATGGAGCCCTCGGCGGACGTGAACGGCTTGCCGGTCACCGCCATCCAGGAGGCGCGCCACACCAGCAGGCGGGCGGCGTCGATCTGGGTACGCATATCGGCGAGCTGGAAGGCCACGCCCTGGTTGTCGATGATCGGGCGGCCGAACTGGGAGCGGGTCTTGGCGTACTCCAGGGCCTCTTCGTAGGCGGCGCGGGCGGTGCCGACCGCCATCGCGCCGACGGCCGGGCGGGACGCCTCGAAGGTGGCCATCGCGGCGTTCTTCACGCGCTCACCGCTGCCGGCCTTCTCGCGGGCGCGGGCGAGGCGCTCGTCGAGCTTCTCCTTGCCGCCGAGCAGGCAGTGGCCGGGGACCCGGACCTGGTCGAGGACGACCTCGGCGGTGTGCGAGGCGCGGATGCCGTGCTTCTTGAACTTCTGGCCCTGGGAGAGGCCGGGGGTGTTCGGGGGGATGATGAAGGACGCGTGGCCCTTGGAGCCGAGGTCGGGGTCGACGGCCGCGACGACGACATGGACGTTGGCGATGCCGCCGTTGGTGGCCCAGGTCTTGGTGCCGTTGAGCACCCACTCGTCCTTGGCCTCGTCGTAGACCGCGCGGGTCCGCATCGCGGCGACGTCCGAGCCGGCGTCCGGTTCCGACGAGCAGAAGGCGGCGACCTTCACATCGGTGGCGTCGCCGTACATCTGCGGGACCCAGGTGCCGATCTGCTCCTCGGTGCCGTTGGCGAGCACGCCGACGGCGGCGAGCCCGGTGCCCACGATCGACAGGCCGATACCGGCGTCGCCCCAGAAGAGCTCCTCCATGGACATGGGGAGGCCCAGGCCCGTGGGGTCGAAGAATTGCTGGGCGTAGAAGTCCAGCGAGTACAGACCGATCTTGGCGGCTTCCTGGATGACCGGCCAGGGGGTCTCCTCGCGCTCGTCCCATTCGGCGGCGGCGGGGCGCATGACGTCCGCGGCGAAGCCGTGAACCCAGTCACGAACTTCCTTCTGCTCGTCGTTGAGCTCCATGGTGAACTCGGCCATGTCCCCTCCACTGCTGCCAGGCATTACTGTTGTTACTAGCGGTAACCCGCAGTGTGTTACTCGCCAGTAGAAGATGTCAACTCCCCTGAGAACGAATTCACCGTGGAGATCGGGTGTTACGTTGCGCGAGCGCCACGGATTCACAAGGGTGGGGAGCACGACCATGGAAAGCACCGAGCACAGCGGCCGCCGGCAGACGGCGACCGAGCGCAGACGGCGGGAGCTGCTGGAGGCCGCCGAGCGCATTGTGCTGCGCGACGGCCCGGACGCCTCGATGAACGCCATCGCCGCCGAGGCCGGCATCACCAAGCCGATCCTCTACCGGCACTTCGGCGACAAGGGCGGCCTGTACCGCGCGCTCGCCGTACGGCACACCGACGCCCTGCTGGCCAATCTGGCCACCGCGCTGGACGCGCCCGTCCTGCGCCGGGACCGGGTCGAGGCCACCCTCGACGCCTACCTGCTCGCGATCGAGGCCCGGCCGCAGGTGTACCGCTTCCTGATGCACCCGTCGGACGAGGACAACGCGTCGGAGTCGGGTTTCGACGTCGGGCGGCACTCCGCCCCGCTGCTGCGCCGGCTCGGCGAGGAGCTGGCCAAGGTGATCACCGACCGGCTCGACCTGGGGCCGGGCGGCGAGCTGACCGCACGCGTATGGGGCCACGGCATCGTCGGCATGATGCACGGGGCAGGCGACTGGTGGCTGCGGGAACGCCCCTGTTCACGCGAGCAGTTGGTCACGCAGCTGGCCGATCTGCTCTGGGGGCAGCTGGCCGCGGTCGAGGACCGCGAGGGCGGCCCCGGCTTCTGAGCGCCGGGGCCGTGCGTCGGCGGGCGGCGCCGGCCCTTCAGCGGCCGGGCGCCGCCGTCGCGGCCCACGGGGCCCTGGCCGCCGCGCGCAGCGCCCGGCGGCGGCGCAGCCCGGTGAGGCGGTCGACGTACAGCCCGCCGCCGAGGTGGTCGCACTCGTGCTGGAGGCAGCGGGCGAAGAAGCCGGTGCCGGTCACGGTCCGCGGCTCGCCGGTGACGCTGAACCCGGTCACCACGGTGTGGTCGTGGCGCGGGGTGCCGGCCTCGATGCCGGGCAGCGAGAGACAGCCCTCGGGTCCGCGGACGACCGGGCCGTCGCTCTCCACGAGCCGGGGGTTGACGAGGTGCCCGAGGTGGCGGAGATCCTCGTCGTCGGGGCAGTCGTAGACGAAGACCCGCAGCGGGACGCCGATCTGGTTGGCGGCGAGGCCCACACCGTGTGCGGCGTACATCGTCGCGTACATGTCCTCGACCAGCCGGGCCAGCTCGCCGTCGAAGGCGGTGACCTCCCGGCAGGGCTCGGTCAGGGCCGGATCGCCGAGCAGGCGCAGCGGGCGGACCCGGCCGGAACTGCCGGGGATGGTGCGGGGAGGCATGGGCCAAGCGTACGGTCCGGCGCGCCCGGGATGTCGCCGGACGGGTGGCGGGGTTCGGGCCCGGGCCGGGATCTCGATAGGCTGATCCCCGACCGAAGCCTCGGCCGGTCATCGGCTGCGGAGGAAGCGTTCCACCGGCAGCCTCAGGACAGGCGGGCGCCGGATGCAAGGAGGATCAAGGACGATGGCAGGCAACACGGAGCCGCTGTCGCCGCGGGCCAAGCTGGCCGTGACGGCGGGCAAGGCCGCGGCGGCGGTGTCGCGCGCGGCGGGCCGCGGCAGCGGATCGGTGATCGGTGGCCGGGTGGCGCTCAAGCTCGACCCCGACCTGCTGGCGCGGCTGGCCCGGCACTTGGACGTCATCCTGGTGTCGGCGACCAACGGCAAGACGACCACGACGCGGCTGATCGCGGAGGCCCTGCGGGCCAGCGGCCCGGTGGTCTCCAACGCGCTGGGCGCCAACATGCCGGCGGGGATCACCTCCGCGCTGGCCGGTGGATCGGACGCCAAGTACGGCGTCATCGAGGTGGACGAGAAGTACCTCGCCGGCGTGGCACGCGATGTGACGCCGAAGGCCATAGCGCTGCTGAACCTCTCGCGCGACCAGCTCGACCGCGCCGCGGAGACCCGGATGCTGGCCGAGCACTGGCGGGAGGGCCTGGCCGGTTCCAAGGCCCTGATCATCGCCAACGCGGACGACCCGCTGATCGTCTGGGCGGCCTCGTCGTCGGCGAACGTGGTGTGGGTCGCGGCCGGGCAGGAGTGGAAGGACGACGCCTGGTCGTGCCCCTCCTGCGGTGGTGTGATGCAGCGGCCGAGCGATGACTGGTTCTGCGCGGAGTGCGGCTTCCGCCGCCCCACGCCCAGCTGGGCGCTCTCCGGCGATCATGTCCTGGACCCGCACGGCAGCGCGTGGCCGATCAAGCTGCAGCTGCCGGGGCGCGCCAACAAGGCGAACGCCACCACGTCCGCCGCGGTCGCCGCCGCCTTCGGGGTGCCGCCGCAGGTGGCCCTGGAGCGGATGTTCTCGGTGCAGGCGGTGGCCGGGCGCTATGACGTGGTCACGTTCATGGAGCGGGAGCTGCGGCTGCTGCTGGCGAAGAACCCGGCCGGCTGGCTCGAGACGTTCTCGCTGATCGACCCGCCGCCGACCCCGGTGATCATGTCGGTGAACGCCCGCGGCGCGGACGGCACGGACACCTCCTGGCTGTGGGACGTCGACTACACGCGGCTCGCCGGGCACCCGATCTTCGTCCTGGGCGACCGCAAGCTGGACCTGGCGGTGCGCCTGGAGGTCGCGGGGCTGGACTTCCACGTGTGCGAGAGCCTCGACGAGGCGGTGGGGATGGCCCCGCCCGGACGGATCGAGGTCATCGCCAACTACACGGCCTTCCAGGACCTGCGCCGGCGCGTGGGCAACTGAGTGTGGTCCACCGACGTAACGGACAAGGACGAGCGAGCATGAGTGACAACAGCCTGCGCCTGGTGTGGATCTACCCGGACCTGCTGAGCACGTACGGCGACCAGGGCAACGCCCTGGTGGTGGAGCGGCGGGCGCGCCAGCGCGGCCTGGACGTCCAGCGCCTGGACGTACGGTCCGACCAGCAGATTCCCACCTCCGGCGACATCTACCTGATCGGCGGCGGCGAGGACCGGCCGCAGCGGCTGGCGTCCGAGCGGCTGATCCGCGACGGCGGGCTGAGCCGTGCGGTCTCCAACGGCGCGATCGTCTTCTCGGTGTGCGCCGGGTACCAGATCCTGGGTCATGAGTTCATCAACGACCTCGGGGAGCGGCAGGAGGGCCTGGGGCTGCTGGACGTGGTCAGCACCCGCGGCGAGGCCGAGCGCTGCGTCGGCGACGTACTCGCCGACATCGACCCGCAGTTGGGCCTGCCGCCGCTGACCGGCTTCGAGAACCACCAGGGCGTGACGCACCTGGGCAAGACCGCCCGGCCGTTCGCCAAGGTGCGGTTCGGCAAGGGCAACGGCGTCGGCGACGGCTACGAGGGCGCGTGGAACGACACCGTCTTCGGTACGTACATGCACGGCCCGGTGATGGCGCGCAACCCGCACATCGCCGACCTGCTGATCAAGCTGGCGCTGGACGTCAACGCGCTGCCGCCGGTCGAGGACCGCTGGTACGAGGCACTGCGCCAGGAGCGGATCGCCGCGGCGACCCAGCCCGCCTGATACCACTTCCTCCCGTTTCGGACGGTTCGCCGATGTGCGGCATCCGCCGGGTGGAAACCCTTTTCGTACGCCCGCAGTCCGCACTGCGGGCGTACGTGTGCGCAGGGGCTCCGCGCTTGTAGGGTGAGCGGAATCCAACCGGACGACGGGGTCCGGGCCCCCGGTTGAGTTGCAGAGGGTTTTTCGAGCAATGCGTATTGGTGTACTCACCTCCGGCGGCGACTGCCCCGGTCTGAACGCCGTCATCCGCTCCGTCGTCCACCGCGCCACCGCCGATCACGGCGATGAGGTGATCGGCTTCCGCGATGGCTGGAAGGGCCTGCTGGAGTGCGACTACCGCAAGCTCGACCTCGACGCCGTCGGCGGCATCCTGGCGCGCGGCGGCACCATCCTCGGGTCCTCGCGGGTGCAGCCCGCCCACCTGCGCGACGGTGTCGAGCGGGCCCGCGGCCACGTCGCCGAGCTGGGCCTTGACGCGATCATCCCGATCGGCGGCGAGGGCACGCTGAAGGCGGCGCGGCTGCTGTCGGACGCCGGACTGCCGATCGTCGGCGTCCCGAAGACCATCGACAATGACATCGCCGTCACGGACGTCACCTTCGGCTTCGACACCGCGGTGGGCGTGGCCACCGAGGCGCTGGACCGGCTCAAGACCACCGCCGAGTCCCATCAGCGGGTGATGATCGTCGAGGTGATGGGGCGGCACACCGGCTGGATCGCGCTGCACTCGGGCATGGCGGCCGGTGCGCACGCGATCGTGGTCCCGGAGCGGCCCTTCGACATCGAGGAGCTCACCGCGCGGGTCTCCGAGCGGTTCGAGGCCGGCAAGAAGTTCGCGATCGTGGTCGTCGCCGAGGGCGCCAAGCCGCGCGAGGGCACGATGACCTTCGACGTCGGCGGCAAGGACATGTACGGCCACGAGCGGTTCGCCGGGGTCGCCCGACAGCTCTCGGTGGAGCTGGAGAACCGCCTCGGCAAGGAGGCCCGCCCGGTCATCCTGGGGCACGTCCAGCGCGGCGGCACCCCCACCGCGTACGACCGGGTGCTCGCCACCCGCTTCGGCTGGCACGCCGTCGAGGCGGCCCACCGCGGCGACTTCGGGATGATGACGGCGCTGCGCGGCACCGACATCACGCTGGTGTCGCTGGCCGAGGCCGTGGAGACGCTCAAGACGGTGCCCACCGAGCGCTACGACGAGGCCGAGTGCGTGCTGTGACCCCGGCACCGTAGCCCGTGCGGCACGGACCGCCCCCGGCCACCGGCACCGATATGCGGCCCTGCCGCATGGTGCGGCCGGGGGCGGTTCTAGTCTTGTCGCCGGAGCATTGGTACGAATCAGGAGCGAGCGGATGGATCACAGCGGGCACGGCATGGACGGCATGAACATGGATCTGCCGCCGTTCACGCTGGCGCGGGGCCTGGAGTTCGGTGGTGATCCGTTCTTCCTCGTCGGCTGCCTGCTGGGGCTCGGGCTGTACGGCTGGGCGGTGATCCGGCTGCGGCGGCGGGGCGACGCCTGGCCGGTGGGCCGGACCGTCGCCTGGGCCCTGGGTCTGGTGACGGTGGCCCTGGTGATGTGCACCCAGCTCAATGACTACGGCATGGCGATGTTCAGTGTGCACATGGTCCAGCACATGGTCATCAGCATGCTCTCGCCGATCCTGCTGCTGCTCGGGGCGCCGGTGACGCTGGCGCTGCGCGCGCTGCCGGCCGCCGGGCGCGGGCGCAAGGGGCCGCGCGAACTGCTGGTGGCGCTGCTGCACAGCCGCTACATGCGGATCGTCACGCACCCGGCGTTCACCATCCCGCTGTTCATCGCGAGCCTTTACGCGCTCTACTTCTCCCCGCTGTTCGACTTCCTGATGGAGTCCCGGGCCGGGCACATCGGGATGATGGTGCACTTCCTCGCGGTCGGCCTGGTGTTCTTCTGGCCGATCATGGGCGTCGACCCGGGCCCGCACCGGCCGGGGTACGTGATGCGGATGCTGGAGCTGTTCGCCGGCATGCCCTTCCACGCCTTCTTCGGCATCGCCCTGATGATGGCCACCGAGCCCATGGTCGACACCTTCCTGCACCCGCCGTCCTCGCTCGGGATCGAGGCGCTGGCCGACCAGTCGGCGGCCGGCGGCATCGCCTGGGCCTTCAGCGAGATCCCGTCCGTGGTGGTGCTGATCGCCCTGGTCTTCCAGTGGTACAAGTCCGAGGAGCGCCAGTCGCAGCGCGCGGACCGGGCTGCGGACCGCAACGGCGACAAGGATCTGGCCGACTACAACGCCTACCTCGCCTCGCTCGACGCGCGGAGCCGGTGACGGCGGGTCGCCACTCTGGCGGTACGGGCCGCGGCCGGGGACGATGGTCCCATGGCCGCGGCCCGCGGCATGCGTGCCCCGGGCCGCCGTGAGGAAGGTGCGGGTATGCCCGGATCTGCTAGGACGATGGCCGTGTGCACGGTGGGCGGGCTCGTGGTGGCGACCGCCTACACCGTGGCGATGGGCGCCAATGGCTGGCTCTGGTTCTGCTGGGTGGTGCTGGCGCTGGTGACCGTGGGCGTGTTCGCGGCACGGCCGGTCTGAGCCCGCCGTACCGGCGCGGTGGTGCGGGCGCGCCGTACCGCCGCCGTCAGAAGCGGAACAGGGGCCCGGTCACGGCATCCATCGTGCAGCCGTTGGGGAACTCCTTGCGCCAGTTCACCACGGTGCCGTGCCAGGTGCCGGTCGCGGTGGCGACGATCGGGTCGTACTCCCTGGTGCAGGCCTGCGGGTGGCCGGGCAGGGCGTCCAGGTTGCCGCGCGCCCAGGCCAGCGCGTCGCAGGCGGCGGCCGCGTGCGGGTGCCTGCCGTGGATGTCCGGGCAGCTGAGCCGGACGCCCCGGCTCCAGGTGTTGCCGGCTCCCGAGACGGTCAGCAGCAGGCCCTGATCGACGGTGGGGGGCTCGTCGGCCTGCGCCGGTCCTGCGGCGAGCGTGCCGAGCAGCGCCGCGGACAGCGCGGCGAGCGCGGACGCGGACACGGTCAGGGTGGCACGGACGGATCGGCGTCGAGGGCTCACGGGCATCGAAGTCTCCTGGGAAGCTCGGTGGGGTCACCTGCGGGAGCCTGACAGCGACGCGTGGCGCCCGGCGGCCCTGGGGCCTGTCGTCACAGTCCCGCCTGCCTCGCGGGCGAACGACGGGACTGTGACGACAGGCCCCAGGCCACCGTGCCGGAACCCGGCGGGCAAGCGGGCACGCCGTCAGGTCGCCCGTACGGACCGCCGATCGCCCCTCGACGACAGGGGTGGGCGGCAGCGGAGGAGGCGACTCCGCTGCCGGCCACCCGGACCGGGACTACTTCACACGCTCGATCCGGGCGTGGCGGATCAGGAACTTCCCCTCCTCCCGCACCTGCTCGAAGGCCGCGTTGTTGAGCAGGGCGCAGCTGCCCGAGGCCGAGGTCACGGAGACCGTCGTCGACTTGTCGTTGTCCAGGTTGGTCACCTTCAGCTTGGTGCCGACGGGGAACTGGTCGCTGGAGGCCGCCGGGGCGCCGCTCTCGCCGGAGAGGGTCACCGTCGAGCCGGCGCAGACCACGTCGCCGTCGGCGGCCGGCGGGTCGTCCGATGCGGGCGGGGCGCCGGAGGCGGTCGGATCCGCCGATCCGGACGGGGCCTCGGACGCCCCGGGGGCGCTGGAGGCGGGCGGCTCGTTGCCCGTCGGCGGCGCGCCGGCGGCATCGCCCCCGCCCTGTCCGGCGGAGCAGCCGGCGGCTTTCTGCTGGACCTGGATCTGCTTGATCACGGCCTGGCGGTTGGCGATCCGGGCCGCCGACTGGGCGTCCGGCTTCGCCTGCTGGTCGGCGATGAACTTCTGGTTGTTGCTCAGGGCGGTGGCCAGTCCGTCGCACGCCACCGATGCCTGGCTGGTGCCCGCGGTGACGATGGCGATGCCGCCGACCAGCGCGGCGGCGCTGACGCAGATGACGATCTTCTGGCGCTTGCCGACTCTCTTCTTCCGGGACATCTCTGACTCCTGTCCTCGGCCCGGACCCTGGGTCCAGGCTCGGTCGCCGGGCAATACGGCGAGTCAACCCGGCCTCGTTCATGGCGAGTTGAAAGTTGTCCGGGGATGCCAAACCGGATACCGCAAGGTAACAAGGACCTGCGAGGATGCCCCGATGCGCGTGCTGATGCCGGTCCCCGACCACGATGTCGACATCACCGAAGTGGCGGTGCCCTGGCGGCTGCTCACCGACGCCGGTCACCAGGTGATCTTCGCCACCGAACGGGCCGGCACCCGGCCCGCCGGTGATCCCCGGCTGCTGACCGGTGTCCTCTTCGGCCGGCTCGGCGCCGCGGAGGAACCCCGGCGTTTCTACGAGGAACTCACCCGCAGCGCGGAGTTCACCGCGACCGTGAGCTGGGCGGAGCTGGTCCCGGAGGAGTACGACGGGCTGATCCTGCCGGGCGGGCACGCGCCGGGAATGCGGCAGTACCTGGGCTCGGAGGTGCTGCGGCGGCAGGTCGCCCGGTTCTGGGCGCTGGACCGGCCGGTCGGGGCGATCTGCCACGGTGTGCTGGTGGCCGCGCGGGCGCGGGAGGCGTCCACCGGCCGCAGCCTGCTGGCCGGCCGGCGGACGACCTGTCTGCCCAAGTACCTGGAGCGGGCCGCGTATCTGGCCACCGCATGGCGGCTCGGCCGCTACTACCGCACCTACCCGGCGTATGTGGAGGACGAGGTCAGGGCCGCCCTGACCGGCCCGGACGCCCGCTTCGAGCGCGGGCCCAGGGTCCTTGCCGCGCGGGGCACCGCCACCGACGACTCCGCCGCGTTCGTGGTGCAGGACGGCCGCTACCTCTCGGCGCGCTGGCCGGGCGATGCCTACCTCTTCGGCCGCCGGTTCTGTGCGCTCCTGGAGGGCGGGGCGCGCTGAGGCGATGGCGGCGCCCCGTATGCCCGTCGGCCTTACGGGGCAGCCTGCCGTCTGCTCAGCAGCCGGGCCCCCGCCGTCAGCACCTGCTCGGCGCGCACGGCCGGGACATGACCGTGCGCATCCCCTCCAGCTCCCCGCCGGGTTCCGGAGGTGTCCACCGGGGCATCGGAAAAGAGCCGGCATCGACCGGCCGAAGCTGCTCACCCGTGCCGGCGCTTGACCCTGGACTCACTGGCCGTCCCCGGACACCCCTTGTGACCTGGAACGATGTAGCCGCCCGGGCGAGCCGACGGAATGGGGTTGCCCTGTGTTCTACCAGGTGCTCAAGTACCTGCTTCTCGGGCCGTTGCTGCGGCTGGTGTTCCGGCCGCGGATCGAGGGGCTCGATCATGTGCCGGCGGAGGGCGCGGCGATCATCGCGGGCAATCACCTGTCGTTCGCCGATCACTTCGTGATGCCGGCGATCGTGCCGCGCCGGGTGACGTTCCTGGCCAAGGCCGAGTACTTCACCGGGCCCGGTCTGAAGGGCCGGCTGACCGCGGCGTTCTTCCGCGGGGTCGGGCAGATTCCGGTGGACCGGTCCGGGGGCCGCGCCTCGCAGGCGGCGATCTCCTCGGGTCTGGCAGTCCTGCGCAAGGGCCGGCTGCTGGGCATCTATCCGGAGGGCACCCGCTCGCACGACGGCCGGCTCTACAAGGGGCGCACCGGCGTCGCCTCGATGGCCATCAAGGCCGGGGTGCCGGTGGTGCCGTGCGCGATGATCGGCACGTTCGAGGCGCAGCCGACGGGCCGGCGGCTGCCGCGCATCATGCGGATCACCATCCGCTTCGGCGCGCCGCTGGACTTCTCGCGCTACGCGGGGCTGGAGGACGAACGGCACGCGCTGCGCGCCGTCACGGACGAGATCATGTACGAGATCCTCGCCCTGTCGGGACAGGAGTACGTCGACACGTACGCGGGCGAGGCCAAGGCCGCGGCGCAGGCACGAGCGCGGGCGCACGGGCGGCGCGGGCACGGCAAGGAGTCCGCGGACTGAGCGGCCGGCCGGGGTTCGCCGACGGCGAGGTCCCTCCGCCGACGGCGAACCCGGCTGCCGTCGCCCGCTCCTCTTCCTAGGGTTCCTGGCATGACATCAGGCAGCGCAGTGGTGATCGGGGCGAGCGGGCAGATCGGGCGGGCCGCGGTGCGGGCCCTGGCGCGGGACGGCTGGGAGGTGCGGGCCGCGTCCCGGCGCGGCGGGCGCGACGACTCCTGGCCCGCGGAGGTCCGCCCGGTGGCGGTGGACCGGGAGGACGACGCGGCGCTGGCCGGGCTGGTCGGCGAGGGCTGTGACGTCCTGCTGGACTGTGTGGCGTACGGGACCGCGCACGCCCGGCAGTTGGCCGGACTGGCGGACCGGATCGGTTCGGCGGTGGTGATCTCCAGCGGCGCGGTGTACGAGGACGGGCAGGGGCGCAGCCTCGCCACCGGCGGGCGGCCCGGCGGTGCCCCGCAGTATCCGGTGCCGATCCCGGAGTCCCAGCCGACCGTGGCGCCCGGCGACGACGCCTACGACACCCGCAAGGCCGCCCTGGAGCGGGCGCTGCTGGCACAGGGCGACCGGCTGCCGGTGACCCTGCTGCGGGCCGGCGCCATCCACGGGCCGTACAGTCCGCTGCCCCGTGAGCTGTACTTCGTCAAGCGGGTGCTGGACGGGCGGCGGGTGCGGGTGCTGGCGTACGGCGGGCGCAGCCGTTTCCATCCGGTGCATGTGGCCAACCTCGCGGAAATGGTCCGGCTGGCGGCCCGCCGGCCGGGCTCGCGGGTGCTCAACGCGGGGGATCCGGAGGTGCCGACGGTGGCCGGGATCTCGGCGGCGGTGGATGCCGCGATGGGTGCGCCGGAGAGCGAGGTCGTGACGGTGGCCGGGGCGGCGCCGTCGCCCGGGGTCGGCGACACGCCGTGGACGGCCCCGCACCCGGTCGTCCACGACCTGGCCGCGGCGGAGCGCGAGTTGGGCTACCGCGCGGTGACGACGTACGAGGAGTCGCTGCCGGAGACGGTGGAGTGGCTGGCCGGCCGGGTCGAGGGGCGGGACTGGCGGGAGGTGTTCCCGCTGATGGCGGGCGTCTACCCGGACGAGATGCTGTTCGGCTACGCGGCGGAGGACCGCTGGCTGGCGGACCGGGGCGAGCGGGGCTGAGGCGAGCGGGCTGAGGACGGCGGCGGTCCAACCGGCGGCAGGCCGCGGGCGGCAGGCGTCCGGCCACAGGCCGCGGTGCAGCGGGACCGGGCGGCGGGCGATGAGCGGCGGGCCTCGGGCGGTGAAATCCGATCGCGGGGCGCGCCCCCGGCCCGTACCTTGATCGCTATGAACGACGGGACACGGGGGTGCCGACGATGAGTGCCCGGCTGCGCGGCATGGCGCAGGAGACGGAAAGGATCGTCGCCGCGGGTGCGTACCGCGCACCGGGCGGACGGCTGGTGGAGATCGCGGCGGCGGTCGGACGGGCCCGGTCCGGGACCCGGCTTCTACAGCGACCGGGTGATCCTCTCCCCCGGTGTCCCGGTGTTCCGCGACGATCGCGGCACCCTGCTCGGCGAGCCGTACGAGGCGGGCTTCCTGACGGCCGCGGCACCGAACGCGGGGGTGATCGCCCGGCAGCGGCCGGCCGAGTCCGGGCGGGTGGCGGCGGCCCTGGCGGTGCGGGCGGAACGGGTGCTGGAGGTCGCGGCGGCCGGCGGGCACCGGCAACTGGTGCTCGGGGCCTGGGGGTGCGGCGTGTTCCGCAACGAACCGGCCGATGTGGCAGGGGCGTTCGCGGCCGCGCTGCTGGACGGCGGCCGGTTCGACGGCTGGTTCGACCGCGTGGTGTTCGCGGTGCTGGACCGCCGGGCGGACTCCCCCACCCGGGCCGCCTTCGCCGCGGAGTTTTCCGGTGTCAGCGATGCGAGCGGGAGTGTGGAGCCACGATGACCGACCACGACACGTACACCAGGCTGATCGGCCTGCTGGACGAGCGCGGGGCGCGCTACCGGATCTACGAGCACGCCGAGGAGGGGGCGACGGAGGCGGTCAGCGCGCTGCGCGGGAACGCCGTCGAGCAGGCCGCCAAGTGCATCGTGGTGATGGTGAAGCTGGGCAAGAAGACCAAGCGCCATGTGCTGGCGGTGGTGCCGGGCGACCGGCGGGTGGATCTGGGGGCGGTGAAGGCGCTGCTGGGCGGCTCGTACGCCGGGTTCGCCACGCCCGAGGTCGCGGAGCGGCTGGCGCGCAGTGTCAGCGGGACGATCCTGCCGTTCTCCTTCGACGAGGAGCTGGCCCTGGTCGTCGATCCGGCGCTGCTGGAGCAGCCGGAGATCTTCTTCAACGCGGCCCGGCTGGATCGCTCGCTGGCGCTGGCCACGGCGGACTACAGGGCGATCGCGGAGCCGCGGGTCGAACCGATCGCGGGCTGACGACGACAGGGGCGGCCGGGAGGATTCCCGGCCGCCCCTGTGTGCCGTCAGGTCATGCCGGCACGGTTCCCGCCGTCGCTAGGGAACGGCCGGCAGGAGGGAGGTCACCTTGCCGACGGCGGACTTCACCGTCGACTTGGTGGGCTGGGGCGTGGCGTGCGGGGCGCAGGTCACGTCCTTGGCGTCGGTCTTCCCTTCCAGGAAGTACGCGTCGACCCGGTCGTTGATGCAGGGGTTGACCAGGCCGGTGACACCGTGCGAACCGGCGTCCCGCTCGGTGATCAGGCGCGAGCCCTTGAACCGGTGGTGCAGCTCGACCGCGCCGCCGTACGGCGTGGCCGCGTCACGGGTGCTCTGCACGATCAGCACGCTCGGCAGGCCCTTGCCGGTCTTGACCTCGACCGGCCGCTGCTGCTTGGCCGGCCAGGTGGCGCAGGGCAGGTTCATCCAGGCGTTGGACCAGGTCATGAACGGTGCCTGCTGGTGGATGCGGGTGTTGTCGCGGTCCCACTTCCGCCAGCTGGTGGGCCACTTGGCGTCGGTGCACTCGACGGCCGTGTAGACGGCGTTGCCGTTCTCCGCGGAGATGTTGCCGGCGGTGTCCTGGAGGTTCGGACCGGCGTTCTCCACCAGCGGCTTGGTGTTGCCGGAGAGGTACGCGCTCCAGACCTCGGCGACCGGGGCCCACATGGAGTCGTAGTACGGCGCGTTCTGGAAGAAGCCGGTCAGCTCGGCGGGGCCGACGACTCCGCCGACGGGGCTCTTCTTCGCGGTGGCGCGCAGCTTCTCCCACGCCGCCTGGACCTTCTCGGGGGTGTTCCCGATGTGGTAGGTGGCGTCGTTCTTGGCGACCCACTTCTTCCAGTCGCCCCAGCGGGTCTCGAAGGCGATGTCCTGGTCGAGGTTGGCCTGGTACCAGATCTTCTCGCGCGCCGGGTCCACGACGCTGTCGACGAGCATCCGGCGGACGTGCTGCGGGAAGAGCGTCCCGTAGACGGCGCCCAGGTAGGTGCCGTAGGAGACGCCCAGGTAGTTGAGCTTCTTCTCACCGAGCGCGGCGCGGATCACGTCCAGGTCGCGGGCGGTGTTCTTGGTCGTCATGTAGGGCAGGAGGCCGTGGCTGCGCTCGGCACAGCCGTCGGCGTACTCCTTGGCGAGCTTGCGCTGGGCGCGCTTGTCCGCCTCGCCGCCCGGCACCGGGTCGGCCTTGGGCGCCTTGACGAAGTCCTGCGGGTTCATGCAGGAGATCGGCGCGGAGTGGCCCACGCCCCGGGGGTCGAAGCCGACGAAGTCGTACGCCTTCGCGGTCTTGGCCCACAGGGCGCTCTTGGTGGTGATACGGGTCGGGAACCGCATGCCCGAACCGCCGGGGCCGCCGGGGTTGTAGACGAGGGCGCCCTGACGCTCCTCCTTGGTGCCGGTGCTGACGGCACGGTCCACGGCGATCTTGATGGTGCGGCCGTTGGGCCGTGCGTAGTCGACCGGGACGGTGACATAGCCGCACTGGATGGGCGACTTGAAGCCCCAGTCGGCAGGACAGTCCTGCCAGTCGATGCCCTTCTTGGCCGCGCGCGCGGCAGCGACCGCCACACCGCGTGCTTCGGCCGAACCGCGCTGGTGCTTGTCGCCCGCGCTGGCGGGCGTGGCGGATATCGCTCCGGCAAGGAGCGCGCCGGTCACCAGGGTGCCGGCGGCGCCGAGCGCTGCTGTTTTTCTCACGTGGTTGATTCCCCCTGCATGGTGTGCCACTTGTGGTGGCGTGATCACAGGCTTACGGAGGGATCCTGACGTGTGGCGTCCGCTCTTGAACAGGCTTGCCCCGCACTTCTTTACCAAGCTGTAGGTTTCCGGCCGCGGCGGCTTCCGGCGCACCCCGAGCGGCGGTCCGCGGGGCCGCGGAGTGCGCCGGGTGCCGCGCCGGCGCACCGGCGGCGCGGGCGCCGCACCGGCCCGTACCAGCGGCGAACGGCCGAAGAGCGCAGCGGAACCTCACCTTTCCAGCCAACGCCGCCGGTCGCCTGCGCCCGCTCCCACGTCCCCTCCACCCCACCCGCGGCACCTTCAACTCGGGTTTCAGGAGCGGCAGATGACGGGACAACAGAACAGCTCGCGGCCGGTTCGGGCCGCTCGGCGGGGAGTTCACGGCCAGGGGGTGACCTGGCGGAGCGCGAGGCGGCGCAATGGCTCCCGGAGGGGCGTGCGGGGGCGAGAATACGTCAATTGCCGTAGACCTGCCCATCGGGCATGTGCCAGCCGCACACCTTCAGTAACCTTCCGTGAAGGCTCTCCCACTCACCGCCACAAGGGAGGGCTTCGACGTTTTCACGCCGCGTCCGGGCCGTCGCGAAGGAGATCCGAAGTGCCGGGTATCGATCAGGTGTTGTCCCAAGCGATGGGGATTCCCGGCGTTCGGGGCGCGGGGCTGATCGACTGGACCAGCGGTCTGACACTCGGCACGGCGGGCCGGGCACCGCACGACGATCACGACGCGGCCGCCGCCGACACCGCGGAGGTGGTGCAGGCCGTGGCGCGCAACGCCACCTTCGACACCACCGGCGCCGTCGGAACGGACCTCGAAGACCTCATCATCACGGCTGCGGACAGCTACCACCTCATCCGTTTCGTGCATACGGCCTTCGACAGCCAGACCTACCTCTACCTCTGGCTGGACCGCACACAGGCCAATCTCGCCGTCGCCCGGCTCCGGCTGCGCGATCTGGCGGCGGAGCTGGTCGCGTCCTGACGGCGCGCTCCGCCACACCGCACGAACGGTAAGGGAACCAGCCATGGGCCTGCCCATATCTCCTCACCCGCCCGCCCCGGCGGGGCTGCTCGACCGGTTCGCCGCCGAACGCGTCACCGGCGCCCTCAGCGGCCCGCACGGCTGCCTCTACCTTCTCGACGGCGCGGTCTACTGCATCGAGGGCACCGCCGCCCCCGGGCTCGACCTCCGTCTGACCGCGTCCGGGAAACTGCCGCCGCAGGGCTGGCAGTACGCCGCGGAGACGGCGGGGCCGCAGCAGAGCGGCGGCCAATTCCTCATCGGCAAGGGGTGGTTGACGCAGGGCGAACTGGAGATATGCCACCTCGCCGCCCTGCTCGACGCCGCGTTCTTCGCCCTGCCGCTGACCGCCGAATCCACGACCTTCACACCCGGGGCCGGACACTGGCTGGGGGTCATACGCCCCGTCAGCGCCACCGCCCTCCAGCAGGCGACGGCCCACCGCCGGCTGCTGCTCGACCGGCTGCGCCCCTGGGCCGCGGTCGACTCCTCGCCCGTCGTGCCCGTCCATCCGCACCCCCCGGCCCCCACCACGAGCCGCCAACGACGGCTCCTCGCCCTCGCCGACGGCAGGCACACGCCGTACGACCTGGCCAGGGCCCTGGGACAGTCCGCGTTCGGCACGCTGCTGGACGTCCGCCGCCTCGCCGCCGCCGGCCTCGTCCGCGTCCCCCGGGCGCCCGCACCGGCTCCCCTCCCCCGGCGGCGGCCCGGCGCGGCTCTGGGCGATCCCGCCCCCGTCGCCCGGGGAGGACCCGCCGCGACCTGGCAGCTGCCGGATCCGGACGTCCTCGCCACCGCCGATCCGAACGTTGCCCTCCTGGTCCGCCTGCGTACGGCGTTGGAGGAGAACCTGTGAGCCCCTGCGCACGAAGACAGTGCACCCCATGAGGCGCGTCATCAGAAGGCACGCCGTGAAAAGGAGACTGATGACGATCGAACCCCGGATACGGGAGGAACTGCATGCGCTGCGCGATCAAGTGCGCCACTTCCGGGGCGGGATGGTGGCGAGCGTCGACGGCATGGTGATCGCCCATGACCTGCCGGACATCGAGCCGGACGGCCTGGCGGCCCTCACCGCCGCGGCGATCGGCGTCGCCAAGCGCCTCACCGACGCCACCGGACAGGGCGCCTTCGAGGAATCCCTGACCCGCGGCTCGGAGGGCTACATCGCGGCCTACTCCGCCGGGCGGCGGGCGGTCCTGACCGCGGTGGCGAGCCCGGACACCAACGTGGGGCGGCTCCATCTGCAGGCCAGAAGGGCCGCGGAGCGGATCGGCGCCCTCGTGGACGCACCACCCGACCGGTAACGGACCCACCCCCGCATACCCGCACGAACGCGGAAACCGGAACGCCGCGACCGCGGAAGACCGGAAGCCCGGCAACACCCCCGGAATATCGAAAGGTCTGAACTCCTCATGGCTCAACTGGAATCCGCTCTCGCCGACGCGATGTCGACCATCGAGGGCGCGGTCGGCGTCGCCCTGGTCGACTACACCAGCGGTATGGCCCTGGCCACCCTGGGCGACAAGCAGGCCCTGGACCTCGATGTCGCGGCGGCCGGCAACACCGACGTCGTCCGGGCCAAGATGCGCACCATGGAGATGCTGGAACTCCAGGGCGCCATCGAGGACATGCTCATCACCCTGACCGCGCAGTACCACATCATCCGCCCGGTGACGGGCAAGAACGGCAGCGGCCTCTTCCTCTACCTGGTGCTGGACCGCAAGCGCGCCAACCTCGCGCTGGCACGCCTGCGTCTGGCCCGGCTGGAGAACGACCTGGAGGTCTGAGGCGGGGCGGCCGCCGTCACCCGGCGGCCGCACTCCGGGCGGCCCGGTCCAGGAGGCGCCGCAGCCGGAGCGCGTCCGGGGCCACGGCCGTGGCCAGCGCCCCGGGCCCGGCGAGCGGCGCCAGGACACCCTGTCCCGCGCCGTCGCGGGTGCCGTCGCCGGCCGCGTCGCCGAGCAGCCGCACCTCGGCCGGCGCCTCCTCGAACTCCGGCCCGACGACCAGGAACTGCCCCACGGCACGGTGCCCGCCCAGGACGGCCGAGGTGTCCCAGCCGGGGACGCCGGGCCCGTACGCCGTCTCCTGGTCGAGCAGGGTGCGGCCGCCCCGGCGGACGGTGAGCCGGCTGCGCAGGGTGCCGGTCTCCTCTCCGCTGCGTCCCAGGACCTGTTCCTCGCGGAGCACCAGGCGTGCGGTGGGGGCCAGTTCGACGGTGGTGGTCATCCGCAAGTCGCTGCCCGCCGCGGAGATCAGCGGTTCGGGCAGCCAGTCCAGCCGCGCGCCGTCGCCGACCGTCAACCACACGTCGTAGCAGGCGTGTTCGCCCGTACGGCCGGGCAGCGCGACGGTCGCGGCGGCGGAGGTGACGTGCAGCGCGCTGTCCGCCTCGGCGGTGGCCTCGATGCCCAGGCGGTCGCCGCCCAGCGGGGCGCTCATGGCGCCCACGACACAGACCCTGGCCTGGTTGCCGTGCCCGCGGATACGGCGCAGCGCGAACGGTCCGTCGCCGTCGAGGACCGGCAGCCGGGTGGTGCCGCCCGCCGCGTCGGCCCGCGCGACGACGCGGGCGGTGGCGCACAGCCCGCCGGCGGCGCGGGCCGTCTGCGGCGCGGGTGGTGCGAGGGTCATGCCGGGCCCGCGGTCCAGTCGGCGAGCCGTCCGCGGACCCAGTCCACCACCGGCCGGACGCCGTCCTCCGCCTTCAGGGCGGTGAAGACGACCGGCAGGTCGCCGCGCTGCGCCTTGGCGTCGCGGGCCATGCCCTCCAGGTCGACGCCGACGTACGGCGCGAGGTCGGTCTTGTTGATGACGAGCAGGTCGGAGGTGGTGACGCCGGGGCCGCCCTTGCGCGGGATGTCGTCGCCGCCGGCCACGTCGATCACGAAGATCTGGGCGTCGACCAGGCCCTTGGAGAAGGTCGCGGTGAGGTTGTCGCCGCCGGATTCGACGAGGACGAGGTCGAGCGGGCCGACCGCCTCCTCCAGGTCCTCGACGGCTTCGAGGTTGGCGGAGATGTCGTCGCGGATGGCGGTGTGCGGGCAGGCGCCGGTCTCGACGGCGGCGATCCGCTCGGCGGGCAGGACGGCCTCGCGGAGCAGGAATTCGGCGTCCTCGCGGGTGTAGATGTCGTTGGTGACGACGGCGAGGGACAGCTCGTCGCGCAGCGCGCGGCACAGTGCGGCGACGGTGGCGGTCTTGCCGGTGCCGACCGGGCCGCCGAGGCCGATGCGCAGGGCGCGGCGGGCCCCGTCCGGACGGATGGGGTCGGCGGCGCTGTAGGTGTGGCGCTCGGGGAAGGTGTCCTTGTGGTCGAGGTGCATGATCACTCCGGTGGTGGGGTCGGGCGGCGCGGGATCCGCCGGAAGGGCGGCCGGGTCAGGACGCGAAGAGGCGTACCGGCCAGGCGGCGTGCTGTTGGGCGGTGATGTCGAGCAGCGGCGCGGAGACCGCGGGCAGTGCGCCGGTTCCCTCGGTGCCGGTCCGCAGCGCGGCCTCGGTGGCGCGGTGGGCGACCTGGTCGAGCTCGGTGGTGAGGCGGGCGAGCACGGCGGTGGCGTCGAAGGGGTCCAGGCTCAGCAGCCGGACGGCCGCGGTGGCCGGGCCGCTGAGGTTCTCGTAGGCCGCGGCGTAGGCGGCATCGAGCGGGGGCAGGCCCGCCGACCGGGCGGCCAGGCCCAGGACGACGGGCTGGTGGGCGCCGCGGGGGCGGGCCGCGGCGAGCGCGTCGAGGGCCTCGCTCGGCCAGGTCGCGCGGGCCGCCCGCATCATCTGCCGGCCGAGCCGCCGGGCGACCTGCCGCAGGGCGGGCACCGGGGTACGGGCGTCGGCGGCGTCGTCCAGGAGGAGCGGGTCGTGACCGTCCGCGGCCGCGGCGGCGAGGGCCGCGGCGACCAGGCCGGCGGTGTGCAGCCGGCCCCGGCAGAAGGTCTCCAGAGTGGCGGCGTCCGTGATGCGGCCCGCGGCGACGGCCGGTTCGGCGCCGCCCGAGTGGGCGTGCCCGCCGGCGGGGAACCGGCCGTCGGCGAGGACGAGCAGCGCCGCGCGGCTCATCGGTGGTCCGGGGTGGTCGTGGGGAGGTTCATCGGATCTCAGAAGAGGAAGTACCGCTGGGCCATGGGCAGCTCGCGGGCGGGCCGGGGCTCGACCACCTCGCCGTCGATGGTCACGGTGAAGGTGTCGGGGTCGACCTGGACGCGGGGCAGGGCATCGTTGTTGCGCATGTCGGCCTTGGTGCGGCCGCGGGTGCTGTGGATGGCCTCGTACGGCTTGGCCAGCGCGAGGCGCTCGGGCAGCGCGTCGTCGAGGGCCTGCTGGGAGACGAAGTTGACGGAGTTGCTGCCCGGGGCCCTGCCGATGGCGCCGAACATCGGGCGGGGCAGCACCGGCTGCGGGGTGGGGATGGAGGCGTTGGCATCGCCCATCTGCGCGTAGGCGATCTGGCCGCCCTTGATGACCAGCTGCGGTTTGACGCCGAAGAACGCCGGGTCCCACAGCACGAGGTCGGCGAGCTTGCCGTCCTCGACGGAGCCGACGACATGGTCGATGCCCTGGGCGAGAGCCGCGTTGATGGTGTATTTGGCGACATAGCGGCGGGCGCGGAGGTTGTCCGCGCGGCCGTCGCCCGGGAGGGTGCCGCGGCGCCGCTTCATGACGTGGGCGGTCTGCCAGGTGCGCAGCACGACCTCGCCGATCCGGCCCATGGCCTGGGCGTCGGAGGACATGATCGAGATGGCGCCGAGGTCGTGCAGGATGTCCTCGGCCGCGATGGTCGAGGGCCGGATCCGGGATTCGGCGAAGGCCAGGTCCTCGGGGACGGCCGGGTTGAGGTGGTGACAGACCATCAGCATGTCGAGGTGCTCCTCGACGGTGTTGACGGTGTGCGGCCGGGTGGGGTTGGTCGAGGCGGGGAGCACGTTCGGCTCGGAGACCATCGCGATCATGTCGGGGGCGTGGCCGCCGCCGGCGCCCTCGACGTGGAAGGCGTGGATGCCGCGGCCGGCGATG
This sequence comes from Streptomyces angustmyceticus, assembly GCF_019933235.1. Classification (NCBI taxonomy): domain Bacteria; kingdom Bacillati; phylum Actinomycetota; class Actinomycetes; order Kitasatosporales; family Streptomycetaceae; genus Streptomyces; species Streptomyces angustmyceticus. Next base: position 501,777 of record NZ_CP082945.1, read on the forward strand.
GCGGCGAGGGTGTCGCCGAGGAACCCGGCCTCGTTGAGGGTGTCGGTGTGGATCGCGAGCTGGGCGCCGCTCTCCTCGCAGACGGTCAGGCAGGCGTCGATGACGGCGGGGGTGGCGCCCCAGTCCTCGTGGATCTTGAAGCCGAGGATGCCGGCCCGCAGCTGGTCGCGCATGGAGGCGAGGGAGGTGGTGTTGCCCTTGCCGAGCAGGCCGACGTTGACCGGCAGGGAGTCCATCGCCTCGAACATCCGGGCCACGTGCCAGGCGCCGGGGGTGATGGTGGTGGCCTTGCTGCCCTCGGCCGGTCCGGTGCCGCCGCCGACGAGGGTGGTGATGCCGGAGGCCAGCGCCTCCTCGGCCTGCTGGGGGCAGATGAAGTGGACGTGGGTGTCGATGCCGCCGGCGGTGAGGATCTTGCCGTTGCCGGCGATGACCTCGGTCTCCGGGCCGATGACCAGGTCGGGGTGGACGCCGTCCATGGTGTCGGGGTTGCCGGCCTTGCCCAGGGCGGTGATCCGCCCGTCGCGGATGCCGACGTCGGCCTTGACGACGCCCCAGTGGTCCAGCACGACCGCGCCGGTGATCACGGTGTCGGGGGTGCCCTCGGCGCGGGTGGCGCGGGACTGGCCCATCGATTCGCGGATCACCTTGCCGCCGCCGAAGACCGCCTCGTCGCCGGCCCGGCCGGGTCCGCCGGAACGGTCCTCGGTGATCTCGATGAGCAGGTCGGTGTCGGCGAGCCGGATCCGGTCGCCGGCGGTCGGGCCGAAGAGATCGGCGTACGCCTGGCGGGTCAGCTCAGCCATCGAGAGTGCCTCCGGTCTCGCCCCGCAGGCCGGCGACGATGCGCTTGCCCCCGAGGGGGACGAGTTCGATCTCGGTGGGGATGCCGGGTTCGAAGCGCACGGCGGAGCCGGCCGGGACGTTCAGCCGCTTGCCGTACGCGGCCGCGCGGTCGAAGTCGAGGCCGGGATTGGCCTCGGCGAAGTGGTAGTGGGAGCCGACCTGGACGGGGCGGTCGGCGGCGTTGAGGACGGTCATGCGCGTGCGGGGAAGGCCCTCGTTGAGGCGCACCGGCTCGTCGGCGGGGAAGATCTGTCCCGGGATCATCGTCTGCTCTCCCGTGGTCAGTTGATGGGTTCGTGAACGGTGACGAGCTTGGTGCCGTCGGGGAAGGTGGCCTCGACCTGGACGTCGTGGATCATCTCGGGGACGCCCTCCATGACCTCGTCGCGGGTGAGCACCTTGCGTCCTGAGGACATCAGCTCGGCGACGGTGCGGCCGTCCCGTGCGCCTTCGAGGATGTGCACGGTCAGCAGCGCGATCGACTCCGGGTGGTTCAGCTTCACCCCCCGGGAACGGCGTTTTTCGGCCACGTCTGCCGCCACATGAATCATCAAACGTTCTTGTTCATGCGGGGTCAGTTGCATACGTTCCACCTCACAGTCTTCCCGCCCGGACGCAAGAGCCCAGGTCACAGGCGTGGACGCACCTGTGTCGATAGATGTACCACGCAGTAATTAAAGGAGGAGCAAACCGACTTCCAGCACTTGGCCATCAACAGCCCCGGGCTCGGAGACTAGTTCGGCGGGATTTCGTCGGCGTTACAGCCAGGGACACGTTCTCGTCCCCTCTTTCGCCTGATGTAACGCGGTGTCATCGCGGCCCGTTACGGCGCGGCAACCGATTCCCGGGGCGGTTTCACCCCCTCGCCCCCCTTGGCGTACGCGGAATCCGGTGGCGAAATCCCCCTCTCGACGACCGCCGGGAAGCGGGGGACAGAGCCCTCTCATGCGCCATGCACCACCGCGTCCCGCGCAAAACGGGCGCGTCCCGCTCCGCGAACGCAACTGACCGGTATGCGCTCTTGACGGTTTCCGGAGTGATCGCAATTCTCGTGTGCGCGTCAATCCATGACGCGCATCGCAAAAGCTCCATCCCCCCACACCAGGAGCCACAACGTGACTCGTTCCACGCGAATACGCCGGATCGTGCTGGCCTCGGGCGCCGTCACCGCCCTCGCCGCCACCCTCTTCACCACGGCCGGCGCCCACGCCGATCCCGCGCCGAAGGCGGCCCCGGACATCGACGTCAAGGCCGTCAAGGCCGACCTGGACAAGCTCCAGTCGATCGCCGACGACAACGGCGGCAACCGCGCCCACGGCAAGCCCGGCTACAAGGCGTCCGTCGACTTCATCAAGGAGAAGCTGGACAAGGCCGGCTTCACCACCAAGATCCAGGAGTTCGACGGCGGCGGCACCAAGGGCTACAACCTCGTCGCCGACTGGCCGGGCGGCGACGAGAGCAAGACCGTGATGGCCGGCGCCCACCTGGACTCGGTCCCCGCGGGCCCCGGCATCAACGACAACGGCTCCGGCTCGTCCGGCATCCTCGAAGTGGCGCTCGCCGTCGCCAAGTCGGACCTCAAGCCCACCAAGCACCTGCGGTTCGGCTGGTGGGGCGACGAGGAGGACGGCATGGTCGGCTCGCAGGCCTATGTCGACAAGCTCGGCGCCGACAAGTCGAAGATCGACTCGTACCTCAACTTCGACATGATCGGCTCCCCCAACCCGGGCTACTACGTCTACGACGACGACACCCGCCTGGAGAAGGTCCTCAAGGACTACTACACCAAGAAGAACATCACCACCGAGAAGGACACCGAGGGCGACGGCCGCTCGGACCACGCCTCCTTCAAGGACGCGGGCATCCCGGTCGGCGGCTTCTTCTCCGGCGCGGACTACAAGAAGACCGAGGAGCAGGCGAAGAACTGGGGCGGCGAGGCGGGCAAGGCGTTCGACGCCTGCTACCACCAGGCCTGCGACACCACGAAGAACATCGACGAGAAGTCGCTGGACACCAACACGGACGCCATCGCCCACGCGATATGGGAGCTCAGCTCCTGAGCCACCCGCCCCACCGCACGGTCAGCGCCTGCTGAACCGTCAACTCTCGCGACCCGGCCGCCGTTCCCCGGCAGCCGGGTCGCGGTGTTCCGCCGCGATGCCGAAGCGGCGCCGTTCGCCCGGAGCGGACGGCAGCTGCCGCACGGACGAGACCGTGCTGATCACCTGCTCCTCCTCCGCGCCCTGTTCACGCCGCCCCAGCTCTTCCAGAAGCTGCAGGTCAGCGGCGGACACCAGCGCCACCAGCGGCTTGCCGTGGCGGGTGACGACCACCCGCTCACCGCCGTAGACGACTCGGTTGATCAGATCCGCCAGCTCCGCACGAGCTTGCGTCACCGGAATTTCGTAGGCCATGCTCCCATTCTAACGGGATGTACATCCTGTACATTTTTCACAGAGGAGAGGAGCAGACATGCTGCAACCGACGGCCCGCTATGTCCTTCCGGAGTTCACCGAGCGCACCTCGCAGGGGACGCGCACCATGGACCCGTATTCCAAGCTGCTCGACGAGCGCATCATCTTCCTGGGCACACCGATCGACGACGCCTCCGCCAACGACGTGATGGCGCAGCTCATCCACCTCGAACACGCCGCGCCCGAACAGGACATCTCGCTCTACATCAACTCCCCCGGCGGCTCCTTCACGGCGATGACCGCCATCTACGACACGATGCGCTTCGTGTCGTGCGACGTGATGACCGTCTGCCTGGGGCAGGCCGCCTCGTCCGCCGCGGTACTGCTGGCCGCCGGCACGCCCGGGAAGCGGCTGGCGCTGCCCGGCGCCCGGGTCCTGATCCACCAGCCGTCGTTCGGCGAACCCGTCCAGGGGCAGGCCACCGATCTGCAGATCCAGGCGCGGGAGCTGCTGCGCACCCGCGAGATGCTGGAGGAGATGCTGGCGCGGCACACCGGGCAGCCCCGCGAGCGGATCGCCGCCGACATCGAGCGCGACAAGATCTTCGACGCCCGCGCCGCGCAGGAGTACGGCCTGATCGACCAGATCACCCGCGACCGCAAGCAGTCGGCGCTCCGGCCCGCGGCGCGGTGAGCGCGATGCTGCCGCCCGAACCGCCGCCGCTGCCCGCGCTCACCCGCGCCGAGGGCGAACTCGTCGACAGCTATCTGGAGGTGCTCGATCTGCTCGGCCGGATCAACCCGGCCCGCTGCGGCGGCACCTACACCGGACTACGGGCCGCCCAGGCGCTCGTCGGCAAGGCCGCCCGGCTGCGGGACGCGCTGACGCTGATGCACAGCCGGGGCGAGAGCGAGGTGCACTCCGCGACGATGGCCCGCGCACTGCGCGTGCTGGACGGCGAGCGCCGGGCCGGGCTCGTGACGATGCCGCCACCCGGGGAGAACTGACGCGGGGACACACGGAGAGGCTGCGCAGACGGCGTAGCGTCCGCACCCGATCTGAGGAGGCGACGAATTGCGCGGGCGAACGCAATTCCCCCGGTCGCGGATGTTTCGCCGCTGGTCCGCGGGGTGCAACACCCCGCGCTGCCGCACCTGAGGGAACAAAACTAACCATTCGGGTCAATTGTGACCCATCTCACATACGGCATTTTCGGCTCGGAATTCGGGTGCCGGGTGCGTGACGATCCCTTCGACGACAAGACCCCGCCACAGCGACGGGGCGGTCCGCACGGGCGCCCAATCCCGCCGCCGTGCCGGATGACCGGTCGACGATGTGGATCGGCGGGAGCGGAGGACCCGAGCAGGACGGGGTCCCGGCCAGCACGGCCGAGGACCTCTTGGGGTGAAGCCGTACGCACGGCCGGGCATCTTCGCCTGCCCGAACCCGACAGGTCTTCCTTCGCAGGCGGCTGACGAAGGGTTTGCGCATGACCGTGCGCATGCATACGCCGAATCTGCTGGCACGCGCCGGCACCGTCACCGCTCTGACGCTGGTCACGCTCGGCGGGACCACCGTCGCTCCGGGAGCGGCCGGGAACGCGGAAGCCGCGTCCGTATCCGTCCACGCGCTACGGATCGCGGCGTCCAAGAGCGGAGCTCCTTACCGGTACGGCGCCCAGGGGCCGCACGCCTTCGACTGTTCGGGGCTGACGCTGTACTCGTTCAAGCGCGCCGGCCGGGCCCTGCCGCGCACCGCGGCCGCGCAGTACAGCCGCACCCGGCGCATCCCGGCAGGCGCGCGCCGACGCGGCGATCTGGTCTTCTTCCATTCGCGCAGCGGCATCTACCACGTCGGGATCTACGCGGGCCAGGGCCGGATGTGGCATGCGCCCAAGGCCGGGAGCGTGGTGCGGCTGGAGCGGATCTGGAGCCGTTCCGTCACGTACGGGCGCGTGGGCTGACCTGCGGGTTCACCCCCGTGCCCGGTCACGTTCCCGCGTGCCCGGGTGCGGTGGCGGGCGGCCGCCACCGCACGGGCCGCTCTCCGTGGGGATTCCGCCGCCCCGCGGACGAACCGGTGACAGCTCTGCCCCTGCGGGGGCGGACCGCCTTCAGGACAACGCCAGTTCGACGAGCAGGATGCCGCCCAGGGCCGTGAGCAGCGCTCCGGTGGTGGCTTCCAGCGCGCGGGCCACCGAGGGGCGGCGCAGCCAGGCGCCCAGCCGGTCCACGAGCAGCGCGACGAGCGGGAACCACACCAGCGCCATGGCGACGATCACCGTCGCGAGCAGCAGCGTCCGGGGCAGCGCGGGCGCTCCCGCCGGGACGAACTGCGGGAGCAGGCTGAGGAAGAGCACCGGGGCCTTGGGGTTGAGCGCGTTGGTCAGGAAACCCTGGCGCAGGCTCTGCGCCGCGCCCTGCCGAGCGGGCGGGCGGCGGGTGCCGGCCGGGGCCGCGGCGGCGGGGTCCGTCGTGCCGTCCGTCGTGGCCGTGGGGCGGCGGACGGCCGCGGCCAGGGCGCGGGCGCCGAGGTACAACAGGTAGCCGCCACCGAGGAGTTGGACGGCTTCCAGGAGCGCGGGCTCGGCGACCAGCACCGCCGCGAGCCCGGCCACCGCCAGGGCGGTGTGCACCAGCAGCCCGCCCGCGACGCCGACGGCGGCCGCCACCCCCGCCCGCCGCGAGTCGAGTGCGTTGCGCACCACCACCGCGAAGTCCGCGCCCGGCATGGCGACCATGCCGGCGGCGACCGGGGTGAAGGCGATCAGCTGTCCGTCCATGACCGCAGTCTCGCCGGTCGAAGCCTTTAATGGGTATTGCGGACTTTCATGGAGAGCCTAAAGGGATTCTTATGTACGACCCCACACGACTGGCCGCCCTCGTGGCGGTGGCGGAGGCCGGTTCGATCACCCGGGCCGCCGCCCGGCTGGGCTACACCGCTCCCGCGCTCTCCCAGCAGCTCGCCAAGCTGGAGCGGGAGGCCGGTGCGGCCCTGCTGGTGCGCCACCACCGCGGGGCGCGGCTGACGGCGGCCGGTGAGCTGCTGCTCGTCCGCGCCCGGCGGGTCCTGGACGAGCTGGACCAGGCGCGGCACGAGCTGTCCCGGCTGGCGGGGCTGTCCGGCGGGCGGCTGCAGGTCGGCACGTTCATGACCGCCGGCACCCATCTGCTGCCGCCCGCGCTCAGCGCGTTCCGGCGGGCGCACCCCGATGTGGAGCTGAGCGTCACGGAGTACGTGCCGCCGCAGGCGGCGGGGGCGGTGGCGCTGGGCGAGGTGGATCTCGCGCTGACGCACGAGTACGTGCCGGGCGAGGCGATGCCGGCGCCGGAGGGGGTGCGTCTGGAGCCGTTGCTGGCCGAGGAACTGGTGCTCGTCACGGCGCCCGGTCATGCCCTGTCAGCGGGGCCGGGACGGCTGCCGCTCGGCGAACTGGCCGGTCAGCCGCTGGTCAGCATGGCGCCGGCCAACCCCAACCGGCGCGAGGTGGAGGCCACGCTGGCGGCCGCCGGGGCGAGTGTGGCGGTGCGCTGTGAGTCGCCGAGCTATGCGGTGGTGTGTGCGCTGGTGAGCGCGGGGCTCGGGGTGGCGGTGGTGCCGGAGATGGTGGCGGAGGGGTCGATGACGCCGCTGGGGGTCCGCCGGCTGGACCCACCGGAGCTGCACCGCCGGATCTCGGTGGCCTACCGCCCCGGCGGCAGCCCGGCCGCCGACACCCTGCGGGCCCTGTTGCGCGGGGCCTTCCTCCGGCACTCCCCGGCACCGTGACGAGGCCGGGCGCGGCGTACGCCGGACGGTCGCGGCGTACGGAGACCGGCGTGGACGACGTACGGCGCGGACGGCGGCCCGTCGTCGGGCCGGCCGCCGTACCGGGGTGCGGAGGGACGAGCGGTCGCCGGGGTCAGTCCCCCGGCGCGGTGGCCACGATCGTGCGGACCGCCGCGTCGAGCTGATCATCCGTCAGGTCGGCGCGGGCGGTGAGCCGCAGCCGGGAGATCCCGTCGGGCACGGACGGCGGGCGGAAGCAGCCGACCGCGAGCCCGGCCGTGCGGCAGTCGGCGGCCCAGCGGAGCGCCGCCTCCGGCGAGGGGGCCCGCACGGAGATCACCGCCGCGTCCGGGCGCACCGCCGTCAGCCCCGCCGCGGTGAGCCGCTCGTACAGCCCCTGTGCGACCGCGACGGCCCGGGTGGCGCGCCGCGGCTCGCGGCGCAGCAGCCGCAGCGCCGCGAGGGCGCCGCCGGCCGCCGCCGGGGCGAGGCCGGTGTCGAAGATGAACGACCGGGCGGTGTTGACCAGATGCTCGACGACGCGGGCCGGGCCGAGCACCACACCGCCCTGGGAACCGAGCGACTTGGAGAGCGTCACGGTGGTCACCACATCGCCGTCGCCGGCGAGTCCTGCCGCCCACGGCGCGCCGCGGCCGCCCTCGCCCAGCACCCCCAGGCCGTGCGCGTCGTCGATGAGGAGTCCGGCGCCCCGGGTCCGGCAGACCTCGGCCAGCGCGGGGAGCGGCGCGGCGTCCCCGTCGACCGAGAACACCGCGTCGGTCACGACGAGCGCCCGGCCGTCGTGGCCGGTCAGCGCGGCGCGCACGGCCTCCGGGTCGGCGTGCGGGGCCACTTCGGTACGGGCCCGGGAGAGCCGGCAGCCGTCGATGAGGGAGGCGTGGTTGCCGGCGTCGGAGACGATCAGGGCGCCGGGGGCGGTGAGCGCGGTGACCGCGGCGAGATTCGCGGCATAGCCGGAGGACAGCACCAAAGCGGCCTCGAAGCCGCAGAACTCCGCGAGTTCCGCCTCCAGCCGGGCGTGCAGCTCGGTGCTGCCGGTGACCAGCCGGGAGCCGGTCGCGCCGGCGCCCCAGTGGTGCGCGGCGTCGGCGGCGCCACGGGTGACCTCGGGGTGCCGGGCGAGCCCGAGATAGTCGTTGCCGGCCAGGTCGAGCAGCGGGGAGTCGGCCGGGCGGGGGCGCAGGGTGCGCACGAGGCCGGCGTCGCGGCGCGCCGCACCGGCCGCATCGAGCCAGTCGAAGGCCCCGGCGCCGGACGGGCCGCCGGGCGCGGCGGCGGGCGCGGCGGGCCTTGCCGGGGAGGTGTCGCGAAGCAGCGGCGGGGCGGGGTCCTGCGGCATCGGCGTCCTTCGTCTGTCGGCCTCGATTGTGGGCTGTCGATAGACGTTAGCGGTCGTTCCGCAGGGCCACGGTGTGGCGATACACACACCTCGATCGCGGCTCGTTGTGGGAATCCTCCTTGGCCGGGGGCGGGGGCGTACGCGAGGATCAGCGCCATGGACCTGCTGAACACACTGGTGGACAAGGGACTGCGGCGCGAGTTGCCGACCCGTGAAGAGGCGCTGGCCGTACTGGCCACCTCCGATGACGAACTGCTCGATGTCGTGGCCGCGGCCGGAAAGGTACGCCGCCAGTGGTTCGGGCGGCGGGTCAAACTCAACTATCTCGTCAACCTCAAGTCGGGCCTGTGCCCCGAGGACTGCTCCTACTGCTCCCAGCGGCTGGGCTCCAAGGCCGAGATCCTCAAGTACACCTGGCTCAAGCCCGACGACGCCTCCAAGGCCGCGGCCGCCGGGGTGGCCGGTGGCGCCAAGCGGGTCTGCCTGGTGGCCAGCGGCCGCGGGCCGACGGACAAGGACGTCGACCGCGTCTCGGAGACCATCTCCGCCATCAAGGAGCAGAACGAGGGCGTCGAGGTGTGCGCCTGCCTCGGGCTGCTGTCCGACGGCCAGGCCGGGCGGCTGCGCGCGGCGGGCGCCGACGCGTACAACCACAACCTCAACACCTCGGAAGCCACCTACGGCGACATCTGCACCACGCACGACTTCTCGGACCGCGTCTCCACCGTCCAGCAGGCCCAGGCGGCCGGCATGTCGGCCTGCTCCGGTCTGATCGCCGGCATGGGCGAGAGCGACGCCGACCTCGTCGATGTGGTGTTCGCGCTGCGCGACCTGGACCCGGACTCCGTCCCGGTGAACTTCCTGATCCCCTTCGAGGGCACCCCGCTCGCCAAGGAGTGGAACCTCACCCCGCAGCGGGCGCTGCGCATCCTGGCGATGGTGCGCTTCGTCTGCCCGGACATCGAGGTACGGCTGGCCGGCGGCCGCGAGGTGCATCTGCGCAGCATGCAGCCGCTCGCGCTGCACCTGGTCAACTCCATCTTCCTCGGCGACTACCTGACCAGCGAGGGGCAGGCCGGCAAGGACGACCTCGCGATGATCGAGGACGCCGGCTTCGAGGTCGAGGGCACCGACACCACGACGCTGCCCGAGCACCGCAGGCCGGACGCCGACGAGCCGGCCGAGACCGCCGTGGAGGAGGCCGCCGTCCCGGCGCCCTCCGACGACACCCGCCGCGACCTGGTCTCGGTGCGCCGCCGCGGCGCCGGTACCGACCTGCCGCCCAATGCCTGAACCGCTCACCCCATACGCCCTGCTCGCGCTCGACCGGCAGCATGTGTGGCACCCGTACGGGCCGATGCCCGGCACCGCCGCACCGCTGCTGGTGGAGTCGGCATCGGGCGTCCGGCTCCGGCTGGGCGAACCGGTCGAGGGCCGGGACGAGTTGGTGGACGGGATGTCCTCCTGGTGGTCGGCGGTGCACGGCTACAACCACCCGGTGCTCAACGACGCCGCGCGCGGCCAGCTGGAGCGGATGAGCCATGTGATGTTCGGCGGGCTCACCCACGAGCCCGCCGTGCGGCTGGCGAAGCGGCTGGTCGACATCACCCCTGAGCCGCTGCAGCACGTCTTTCTCGCCGACTCCGGTTCGGTGTCGGTCGAGGTCGCCGTCAAGATGTGCCTGCAGTACTGGCGCTCACTCGGCAAGCCGCGCAAACAGCGGCTGCTGACCTGGCGCGGCGGGTACCACGGCGACACCTGGCAGCCGATGTCGGTCTGCGATCCGGACGGCGGGATGCACGAGCTGTGGCAGGGGGTGCTGCCGCGGCAGATCTTCGCGGACGCGCCGCCGGCCGGCTTCGGCGCCGAACCCGACGCGGCGTACGCGGCGCATCTGCGGGAGCTGATCGGCCGGCACGCCGAGGAGCTGGCGGCGGTGATCGTGGAGCCCGTGGTGCAGGGGGCGGGCGGGATGTCGTTCCACTCCCCCGCGTACCTGCGGGTGCTGCGGGAGGCCTGTGACGAGCACGGCGTCCTGCTCGTCCTCGACGAGATCGCCACCGGCTTCGGTCGTACGGGCGCGCTGTTCGCCGCCGGCCACGCGGGCATCGCGCCGGATGTGATGTGCCTGGGCAAGGCCCTGACCGGCGGTTATCTGACCCTGGCGGCGACGCTGTGCACGACGGCGGTCGCGGACGGCATCTCCCGCGGCGCCCTGCCGGTGCTGGCGCACGGCCCCACCTTCATGGGCAATCCGCTCGCCGCCGCCGTCGCCGACGCCTCGATCGGGCTGCTGCTGTCCCAGGACTGGCAGCAGGAGGTCAAGCGGATCGAGGCCGGGCTGCGGGACGGTCTGGCACCGGCCGCGCGCCTGGCCGGGGTGCGCGAGGTGCGCGTACTCGGCGCGATCGGCGTGGTCCAGCTCGACCGCGAGGTGGACATGGCGGCGGCGACCAGGGCCGCGGTCCGGGAGGGCGTCTGGCTGCGCCCGTTCCGGGATCTGATCTACACCATGCCGCCGTACATCACCGGCGACGAGGATGTGGCCCGCATCTGCGCCGCGGTGTGCGCGGCGGCCCGGGAGGGCTGAACTCACCGGCGGTGGCCGGCCCGGTCCGTTCCGGCCGGCCAGCGCCGCCCCTCGGCGGGCGACACCCCCAGGGCCGGTCGCCCGGCACCATTCGCCAGAGCCCGCGCGGGTCGGCCGCGCAGAGTCGGAGGAAGACATGTCGGTGCTGTTCGTGACGGGCACGGGCACGGAGATCGGCAAGACCGTGACCACCGCCGCGATCGCCGCGGCGGCGCTCGCCCGGGGACGGTCGGTGGCCGTGCTCAAGCCCGCCCAGACCGGTGTCACGGCGGACGAGACCGGTGACGCGGCGGAGGTCGAACGGCTGGCCGGCCCGGTGACCACCCTCGAACTCGCCCGCTTCCCCGAGCCGTTGGCACCCTCGACGGCCGCCCGGCGGGCCGGTCTGCCGCCGGTGCGCCCCCAGGACGTCGCCGAAGCCGCCGCGAAACTGGACGCCTCCCACGATCTGGTCCTGGTCGAGGGCGCGGGTGGGCTGCTGGTCCGCTTCGACGCCGAGGGCCATACCCTCGCCGACGCCGCGCGGCTGGCGGACGCGCCCGTGCTGATGGTCGCCCAGGCGGGCCTGGGCACCCTCAACGCCACCGCGCTGACCGCCCTGGCGCTGCGCTCGTACGGGCTCGACTCCCCGGGCGTCGTCATCGGCAGCTGGCCGGCCGAGCCCGATCTGGCCTCCCGCTGCAATCTGGCGGATCTGCCCGAGGCAGCGGGCGCGCCCCTCCTCGGACTGATCCCGGAGGGCTCCGGCGCGGTGCCGCCGGGGACCTTCCGGACCGCCGCCCCCGACTGGCTGGCGCCGGCGCTCGGCGGCTCGGGCGTGTTCCGTATCCCGTCCTGACGCCGGGGCCCCGCGCCTGACGCCGGGGCCCCGCGCCGCCGGACCGCCCGGTCCTCCGGAGCACCTGGCGGCCGGGCGAGGACGGCGCACACGGCCCGTACGGATGTCCGAACGGCGGTTGCGGCTGCCGCGTGCGGCTCCCGGTCCGCCCGGTGGGAAGACTGAGGACCAGGAGCGGGCGTCGTCGGCGAAAGGGTCCGTCATGTGGCAGCGCACAAAGGTTCCGCACGGCAGCGTCCATCACCCGGTGTTCGCCCGCTTCTACGCGAGCTGCTGCGGACCGGCCGCGGACGCGCGGGCGGGGGTGGCCGCGCTCCGCAGGGAGCTGCTGTCCGGCGCCGCGGGCCGGGTCATCGAGGTCGGCGCGGGATCCGGGCTGAACTTCGCGCACTATCCGGGCACGGTCTCGGAGGTGGTGGCGATCGAACCGGAGGCCACCCTGCGGGAGGTGGCCAGGTCGGCGGCGGCGCGTGCGGAGGTGCCGGTGGACCTGGTGCCGGGGGTCGCGGAGGCCCTGCCGGTCAAGAGCGAGGCGTTCGACACGGCGGTGGCGTCGCTGGTGCTGTGCTCCGTACAGGAGGTGCGGCGCGCGCTGATGGAGCTGCACCGGGTGCTGCGTCCGGGCGGTGAGCTGCGGTTCTTCGAGCACGGGCGGGCCGCGGGGCGGGGGCTGCGGGCGGTGCAGTGGTCGCTGGACCGGACGCTGTGGCCGCTGCTGATGGGCGGCTGCCACACCGGCCGGGATCCGCTGGGCGAGATCCGGACCGCCGGATTCGAGGTGCTGCGGGTGCGCCGCCTCAAGGTGCCGGAGCGCGGGCCGACGCTGCCGACGTCACCCGCGGTGCTGGGCGTGGCGCGGCGGCCGGCCGGCTGACCGGGCGCGCCGCGGCGTCACACCGTCCAGGTGCGCAGCTCGTCCGCGATGGTGCGGAGGTCGGCCGTACCCGTCTTGACGAGCCGGGCGAGGTCGCGGACCTGCTCGGGTGCGATGGTGATCTTCAGCCCGCTGGCGACGAGATAGCCGTAGGCCACGGCGGTCGCGAACATGGCGTTCGAGCGCTCCAACGCCGGTACCTGGAGCAGGAGATGCAGGAGGGAGGCGGCCCGGTCCTGGGGGTCGGTGTAGACGGGGACGCCGAATATCTCGGCTTCGTGCCGGCTGACCGCGGCCACCAGCGCGCCCCAGTCGGTGACCTGGGGGTCTCCGGGAGTGTGCTGTTCGGCGATGAGGAGGAGCCAGGCGAGGTCGATGCGCAGCGTCACGTGGTGCCCGGCAGTCCTTTGTGGTGGGTGGGGGCCGCGGCGCCCTCGGCACCGCCCGGCTCCAGGCCGAATTCCTCGGCGAATACGCGCTCGTACTGCTTCATGAAGTCGGAGGCGGCCTCGACGAAGGTCTGGCCCACCTCGCCGGCGTCCTTGAGGACGAGCTCCTCGATATAGCGGTTCATGCTCACTCCCCGCTGCAGGGCGCGCTCCCGCGCCGCTTCGGCGGTGGCCTCATCCACGCGGACGTTCAGCTGCGTCTTCGCCACCCCTCCAAGCTAGCGCGCATCCGCTAGCATCGGCAAGCGACGGCCGGAGGCGGCGGGAGCCCGGGGCAGGAGCCCAGCGGCAGGAGTCCGGGGGCGCGGGGCGCCGCCCGCCCGGATGCCGCGCGGTGCGGTCGTCGGGCGGGCGGCGCCCCGCGGGCCGGGTCTACTTGTAGCCGAAGTCCTGGGTCCAGTAGGCCCGGAGCTTGCCGCCCAGGGCGACGCCTATGCCGGTGGCCTTGGAGTGGCAGCTGAGGATGTTGGCCCGGTGGCCGGGGCTGTGCATCCAGGCGTCGAAGGCGCCCTGGGGCGTCCTCGGCCAGGCGTCGATGTTCTCGGCGGAGGCATCGTCGTAGCCCTGAGCCTCCATGCGCGCCTTGGGGTCCTTGCCGTCCCGGTTGGTGTGCGCGTAGAAGCCGTGGGCGGCCATGTCCTGGCTGTGCAGCCGGGCGGCCTTGTCCAGGCGCGGGTCGCGGTGCAGGGGCGCGCAGCCGTGCTGCTTCCTGGCGTTGTTGACGAGCCGGTTGATCTCCGCCTCGTAGCGGTCGACCTTGCTGGTGCCCCGCTGGGTCGCGGCCGGTGTGGCCGCGGGCGCGGAAGGCCGCTCGCCCGGCGTGGCCGTGGCGCTGCCGTGGGGCGAGGCCGGCGGGAAAGCTTCGTCGGCCTTCGCGTCGTCCTGGGAGTGGAAAACAGCCAGCGAGCCGGCGAGCACTCCGGTCGCGGCCACCACGCCGAGCGGAATCATCCTGGCACGGCGTCGGTGCGCACCACGCGTCTCACGCTTCGACGAAGAGAATTTCACGTTCAACTAAATCGTCTCCATGGGGGATACCGGAAGGGAAATGAACAGACCCACGGAGGGGGCCCGTTCACCGCCCACAGGCTCGCCCGGTGAACCGAACTGCCTTTCCGAGAGCCGGATTACCGTAACAAAACAATTGACCTTCGATGCCCGGCCCGAGGAGGTGGACCGGTCCGCCCGGTGCGGCCGGAATGCCGGAACATGCCCGCTTTTCCCCACCCTTCGACCGCCTGGCGTTTCCCCTCTCCCGCACTCCTGCCACCTCACACATATTCCAACTCCGCGACTCTCGGGGTGAGTTCATCGACGACTGCATCTCGGAGATCCGATATGCGCGAACAGTTCATCGAGGTCATCGGTGAAAAACCGCCGCCACCAGGACCCTTGTACCGAAGATCCGACGGCTCCCGGCGCCTGGCCGGAGGAAATCCGCGCACTGCCGAACCGTCTCCACCCGCGTCAGAGAAAGAAATTCGCGGGCCCAGCCACAGAAAAAGTCCGCCTCGGCGGCGACCGGGAACCCCGCGCAGACATCGCGTTTCCTGTGATATCCCGGGGTTCATTTCCCCCGCACCGGACGGGACTTACGGGCGGCGCGACGCATCGACGGTCGGACTCCTCCTCCCCCCGGAACCCGCGTGACGCGCCGACCAGGACCGGCTTCGCGCTTGTGCCTCAGCGACGGGATCCGCCCCGGCACGGCTCCGTGCGGAGAAAGCGGTCGACGCCGCGGCCGGGCCGGTGATGGGATTCGATCATGAGTGATTTCCTGGTCCGGGCCGGAACGCCGGACGATCTCGATACGGTCCTCGCCTTCTGGAAGGGTGCCGCGGAGGGCACCAGCATCAGCGACGACACCGACGGCGTGGCCCGGCTGGTGGCCCGCGATCCCGAGTCCCTGCTCCTCGCCGAGCGGGACGGCGAACTGGTGGGCACGGTGATCGCCGGGTTCGACGGCTGGCGCTGCCACCTCTACCGGCTGGCCGTGCACCCCGGGCACCGCAGGCAGGGCATCGGGGGCGCGCTGCTGGCGGCCGCCGAGGAGCGGTTCCGGGCGCTGGGCGGCCGGCGCGGCGACGCGATGGTGCTGGACCGCAACGAGTCCGCGCAGCACGCTTGGCGCGCCGCGGGGTACGCGCCCGAGCCGCAGTGGAGCCGCTGGGTCAAGCACCTCGACCGCATCGAGGACTGAACGGGGCGCTCGCCGCCGCGCGGAGCCCGTCCCGTGCCCCCCCCCGGCCCGGGGCGGGCTCGCCCCCGACCCGTCCACTTTGCTGATCCTTTACCATGGAGGCTCCCTTCCCCGAGTGAAAGGTGCGTGAGCGTCCAGCCATGGACGAGCCTCCTAGTTGCCGGTCATCCCTCCGGCAGAGCGCGAACCTCCCGATCCTGTTCGATCATGGGACGGAGGTGACCCGATGACCGACCTGCTCTTCCTGGGCGTGGCGCTCCTGCTGACCCTCGCCTGCGGGGTCTTCGTCGCCGCCGAGTTCTCCCTGACCACCGTCGAGCGCAGCGACCTCGAACGTGCCGCCGAGCGCGGCGAGCGGGGCGCGGACAGCGCCCTGAAGGCGGTCCGCGGCCTCACCTTCCAGCTCTCCGGCGCCCAGCTCGGCATCACCGTCACCGGCCTGGTCATCGGCATGCTGTCCAAGCCGGCCATCGCCACTCTGCTGGCGGGTCCGCTGGCCGCGATGGGCCTGTCGCGCGCGGTGGCGGACTCCGCCGCCCTGGTGCTCGGCACGGCGGTCTCGACGGTCGTGCTGATGGTCGTCGGTGAGCTGGTCCCGAAGAACTGGGCCATCTCCCACCCGCTGGGCATCGCCAGGAAGGTGGCCACCGCCCAGCGCGGCTTCAGCGCCGCCTTCCGGCCGCTGATCCGGCATCTCAACAACGCCGCGAACCGGATGGTCCGCCGGATGGGCCTGGAGCCCGCCGAGGAGCTGGCCTCGGCGCGCGGCCCGCAGGAGCTGGTGGCGCTGGCGCGGCACTCCGCCAAGGAAGGCGCCCTGGAGCCCGACACCGCCGAGCTGTTCGTCCGGACCCTCAACCTCGGCGATCTGACCGCGGAGAACGTGATGACACCGCGGGTGCAGGTGATCGCGCTGGAGGTGCAGTCCACCGCGGAGGACGTGGCCAATGCGACCCGGGCGACGGGCCTGTCCCGCTTCCCGGTCTACCGCGGCAGCCTGGACAGCGTCGTCGGGGTGGCGCACATCAAGGACGTCCTGGCCGTCCCGGCCGAGCGCCGGCACCGGTACCCGGTCTCCGAGCTGGTGCGCGAGCCGCTGCTCGTACCCACGACGCTGACCGTGGACCGGCTGCTGGACCGGCTCTCCGGCAGGCGCACGATGGCCGTGGTCATCGACGAGTACGGCGGTACGGCCGGCGTGGTGACGCTGGAGGACATCGTCGAGGAGGTGGTCGGCGAGGTCCGCGACGAGCACGATCCGATGGAGACCCCCGATCTGGCGCCGGCCGGCAGCGACGCCGAGGGCCGCAGCGTCTACCAGGCCGACGGCGCCGCCCGCACCGACCAGCTGGAACGGATCGGCCTGCGGCTGCCGGAGGGCCCGTACGAGACCCTGGCCGGCCTGATCGCCACCGAGCTGGGCCGGATACCGGTCGCCGGCGACACCCTGGAGGTGGCCGGCTGGTGGATGGACGTCCTCGACGCGTCCGGCCATCGCGCGGCGCGGGTGCTGCTGCACGCCCCCCGCCCCGGCAGCACCGGTGAGCAGGAGAAGGAGGCCGGCCGATGACCGCCCTGCAGTTGTTCGTGGGTCTGCTGACGCTGGTCGTCAACGCCTTCTTCGTGGGCGCCGAGTTCGCCCTGATCTCGGTGCGCCGCAGTCAGATCGAGCCGTACGCGGAGCGCGGTGACCGCCGGGCGACCAGCGTGCTGTGGGGTCTGCAGCACGTCTCGGCCCTGCTCGCGGCCGCCCAGCTGGGCATCACGCTGTGCACCCTGGTGCTGGGCGCGGTCGCCGAGCCGGCCATCGCGCACCTCCTGGAGCCGGTGTTCCACGCGGTGGGGATCTCGCCGGCGCTGATCCACCCGATCTCGTTCGTGATCGCGCTGTCGCTGGCGACGTATCTGCACATGCTCTTCGGCGAGATGGTGCCGAAGAACGTCGCGCTGGCGGAGCCGGTCCGCAGCGCCCTGCTGCTCGGGCCGCCGCTGGTCGCGCTGACCCGGGCGCTGCGCCCGGTGATCTTCGCGATCAACGCGCTGGCCAACACGCTGCTCAAGCTGCTGCGGGTGGAGACCCGCGACGAGGTCGCCGCGACGTTCTCGGACGCCCAGCTGGCGAAGATGGTCGAGGACTCGCGGGCGGCCGGGCTGCTCGACGAACGGGCGCAGGAGCGGCTGCGGGACGCCCTGGATCTGGGCCGCCGCCCGGTGCGGGACGTGGTGCTGCCGGTGGAGAAGGTCGTCTCCGCGCGGATGGGGGCCACCCCCGAGGAGCTGGAGCAGCTGGCCGCCGAGTCCGGTTTCTCCCGCTTCCCCGTCGTCGACGACACCCGCCGCATCCTCGGCTACCTGCACGTCAAGGACGCGCTGGACGCCACCCCCCGCACCGAGCCCTTCCCGGTGTCCGCGCTGCGCCCGATCGCCCGGGTCAAGGCGTCGACGCTGCTGGACGACGTACTGACCGCGATGCGCGGATCCCGTACGCACCTGGCCGCGGTGATCGGTGACGACGGGCGGCTGGCCGGGCTGGTGACGATGGAGGACGTCCTGCGCGAGCTGGTGCTGCAGCGGCCCGCGGCCTGACGCGGGACGGGATTCCCGGCCCGCGGCCCGACGGGGGCGGGATTCCCGGGCTCTGACCGATCGGTTAGATTGTTGACCGATCGGTCAGACGCGGTTGCGCGCCGGCCGGTCGTCATCGCATGGGTGCGCGACGAGGGGGGCTGGGGCGTGGACCGTACAACGTGCTGCATCGTGGGCGGCGGGCCGGCGGGGATGATGCTCGGGCTGCTGCTGGCCAGGGCCGGCGTCGAGGTGACCGTCCTGGAGAAGCACCGCGACTTCCTGCGGGACTTCCGCGGGGACACCGTCCATCCGTCGACCCTGCGCCTGCTGGACGAACTCGGCCTCGGCGAGGAGTTCGCGCGGCTGCCGTTCGCGAAGCTGGCGGAGATGCGGGCGCGCATCGGCACCACCGAGGTGGTGATGAGCGATATGCGGCGCATCCCCGGCCGGCACAAGTACTTCGCGATGGTCCCGCAGTGGGACTTCCTCGACCTGCTCGCGCGGGCGGCCGCGGAGGAGCCGGGCTTCACCCTGCGGATGCGCACCGAAGTGACGGGGCTGCTGACCGAGGGCGGCCGCGTCACGGGGGTGCGGTTCCGCGACGAGCACGGCGCCCCCGGCGAGCTGACCGCGGATCTGACGGTCGCCTGCGACGGCCGGCACTCGCGGGTGCGACAGGCGGCCGGGCTGCGGCAACGGCTCTTCGAGGTGCCGATGGACGTCTGGCAGGTACGGGTGGAGGCCCCGGCCGACACGCTCAAGAGCGGCCGGATCTTCGCGCGTTTCGGCGACGGACAGGCCGCGGTCACCATGGACCGCGGCACGTACTTCCAGACCTCCTACCTGATCGGGAAGGGCCGGGACGCGGAGCTGCGCGCCCGGGACGTCCAGTGGCTGCGCGACCGGCTGGGCGCGCTGTTCGACTGGGACGACGCGGTGACCGGCCACATCGGCTCCTGGGACGACGTCAAGCTGCTGGAGGTGACCTTCGGGCGGCTGCGGCGCTGGTATCGCGAAGGTCTGCTGTGCATCGGGGACGCGGCGCACACCATGTCGCCGGTCGGCGGGGTGGGCGTCGGCCTGGCGCTGCAGGACGCGGTCGCGGCGGCCCGGATCCTGGCGGCACCGCTGCGGCGCGGCAGGGTCGGCGTGGCCGACCTGGCGCGGGTGCAGAAGCGTCGGCAGCTGCCGACGGCCGTGCTGCAGCAGGCCCAGCGGGCCGAGCACACGATGATCCGGTCCGCGCTGGCCGGCACCCTCGACGCCGGCCGGCTGCCGGTGCCGATGCGGCTGCTGCGGCGGGTGCCGCCGCTGCGGACGGTGGCCGGCACGCTGGGCGGCTACGGGATCCGCCCCGAGCGGGCCCCCGGTTTCGCCCGGGTCAGGCCCGGCGCCCGATCGCGTTGAGGGTGAACTCCTCCAGCTCGCCGGCCGCGGCGTCCAGGTCGAGTTCCGGGTGGGCCAGCCAGTGCGCGATCACCCCGTCGATCGCCCCGCCGATGGCCAGGGCGACGGTCTGGACATCGAACTCCCGCAGTACCCCCGCCTGCTGACCTGCCGTCAGCAGTTCGGCCAGGTGCTGCCAGCGGCCGTGGGTGTCGTGCGATCCTGGCGTCTTGAGGCGGGTGCCCCCGTCGTCGTCGAGGAGCATCTCGGTGATGACGCGCACCTGGCGGCGGTGGGCCTGCTGATAGCCGATCATCGCCCGCACATAGGCGACGATCGCCGCCCGGGGGCCGTCCGCCCGCACCAGGCACGCGTCCACGTACTCGCGGAACTGCGCCATCACCTGTTCCAGCGCCGCCCGGGTCAGGTTGTCCTTGGAGGAGAAGTGGTAGAGCACCGCGGCCTTGGAGACCCCGGCGCGCTCGGCGATCGCCGAGAGCGAGGTCGCTGGGTAGCCGCGGGTAGAGATCAGGTCGACGGTGGCGTCGATGAGCTGCTGGCGGCGGGCCCGTTCGGTGAAGGTCGGCGCGTCGGGGCCGGCGCCCCGGCGAGGAGTCATCGCGCTGCCACCCGTACCTTTCCTCGCCCTCTCGACGAGATCAGACCGTACACCGGGGGCGCCGGGCGCAGCGGCGGGGACCGGGCCATACCGCGCGGTATGGAGCGCGGTAGGATCACCGCGCCATGGAGATGAATGCTCACTGCACCAGTTTCATCGCGGTCGGCGACAGCTTCACCGAGGGCATGTCGGACGGGCTCCCGGACGGCTCCTACCGCGGCTGGGCCGATCTGCTCGCCGCCCGGCTGGCGGCCGCCGCGCCCGGTTTCCGGTACGCCAACCTCGCGGTGCGCGGCAAGCTCATCGGGCAGATCGCCGACGAGCAGTGCGGTCCCGCGGCCTCGATGGGCGCCGATCTGGTGACACTGGTCGGCGGCCTCAACGACGTCCTGCGGCCGCGCTGCGACGTGGACCGGGTGTGCGCGCGGTTCGAGGAGGCGGCGGCGCTGCTGGCACGCGGCGGCGGGCAACTGGTGCTGATGCGCAGTCCGGGCCGGCAGGGGCCGGTGCTGGAGCGCTTCCGGCCGCGGATGGAGCGGCTCTTCGCCTGGATCGACGAAGTGGCCGCGCGGCACGGCGCGCTGGTCGTGGACCTGTTCGCCTCGCACGCGCTGTCCGACCCGCGCATGTGGGCCGACGACCGGCTGCATCTGAACGCCGAGGGGCACCGCAGGGTGGCGGAGGCCGTGTGCCAGACGCTCGGGCTGCCCGCCGCGGCGGACTGGAACGCGCCGCTGCCGGCCGCCCCGCCGCCGGGCTGGGGTGCCCGTCGCGGCGCGGATCTGCGCTTCGCACGCGAGCATCTGGTGCCGTGGATAGGCCGGCGCCTGTCCGGCCGCTCCTCCGGGGACGACCGGACAGGCGCCCACTTCAGCGCCGAGCTGGGCAAAGCCTTCTGGACCACCCCCGCGGACCACACGAACCCGGGCCCTGTGACGGACTGGCGACGGGTGCAGCCTTGACCCGATCCCCTGCCCGGCGCTGACGCGATCCACGACCAGCTGGCCGGACCCGCTCGAGGCGGATGCCGTAACTCGTGGCCGGCCAGGACCTCAATCCGTTCCCTTGCGTAGCAGCCTGAATATTTGTTGGATGACGTGAACTTAGGCAGGTCGTTGCGGAAAAATAGATGCCCCCCGACTTGCTCCACTACAGATTTCATTAGCGGCTGCCTGAAATAATCAGCTGCATGCCCCCCACCTCCTCGCTTTCCTCCATTCATGCACTATGCCCGTCCCGCTCCGGTCCTCGCTCTCCGGCGGCGCGAGTTGGCCGTCCACGAGCGCACGCACGGGACTCGGACGGAGCAGTCAGCGCGCACTACTGGGCGAACCACCCTTCTAGCGCAGCGTCCGCTACGCCCCACTCGCGCACACCGGACTCCTCGTCCAGGAGAGCCAGGAGAGCGCGGAGGTGGTGGTCGCCAGTTCTCTCTGGCAATTCACCGAGGGACCGGCCGGACAGCCCGGTGCGATATTCCCCCTCGCCGGCGAGATGACGCAGGCCGGCCACACCCAGGAGCTGCTGGTCGCGGCAGAACGGGAACGGGGCGCCGCCGGCGCCTTCGTGGCCTCCGCCGGGTGCAGGGGCTGTCCCGTAATCCCCGGCGGGCGCACGACGAGCTACGACACTCCCCCGGCTAACGCCGGGAGGCACCCCCACGCCGCGTTGTCGGGTCGCCCGAATAAGCCCAGTATGAGAATGCCCCTCCGCCTTGCGATGCAGCTCGGCATCCGTACGGAATGCCAGGTCGGCCGGGAGGCGACATCGCCCGGCCCACCGGCACCAACAGGTATGGAGGCGCGGAGTCCGGCTGCCACTCGATGACTGCGGATATTCTTTTCCAGCGCTGCACAGGAATCCAGCATGCATATATCTCATGCCGCACGCGGTGCGACTTGCTGCGCTGTTCTGACCTGCCTGGTGTCCGCGCTCACCGTTTCCGGCGCCGCCGCCCCTCAGCACCGAAAGAGTGTGTGCCGGACCCCGGACAAGGGCGGAGGCGACAGCGGACCGGATCGGTACCGGTACAAGGTGCGGAACGTCTATCCGCACGATCCGACGGCCTTCACCGAGGGGCTGATAGCTGACCATGGTTCGCTCTACGAAAGCACCGGGCGTTACGGGGAATCCGAGGTCCGCCGGGTGGACGTACATTCCGGCGAGGTGATCCAGCGGAAGGCCCTCGATGCACAGCACTTCGGCGAAGGAATAACTGATTACAAAGGGCAACTCGTCCAGTTGACCTACAAGGGTAAGCAGGGGTTCATCTACGACAAGAGGAGCCTTGAGGAGACCGGCGAGTTCTCCGTCTCGGCCGAGGGATGGGGGCTCACCTCCCTCGACGATCGGTTGATCATGAGTGACGGTAGCTCCACCTTGTACTCGATCGACCCGGAGACGAGCCGCCAAAAGCCGCTGTTCCAGGTTACCGAGAACGGCAGGAAGGTTGACAAAATCAACGAGTTGGAAACCGTGGACGGGTGCATCTATGCCAATATTTTTCATTCGGACAGAATCATCAAGATCGATCCCCGTACGGGAAAAGTGATCTCTTCTGTTGACATGACCGGCCTGAACCCTGACCCTTCACGCCCGTACTCCGCAGTCCTTAACGGCATCGCCTTCGATGCGCGGACCCGAAAGATGTATGTGACCGGAAAACTATGGAATCACGTTTACGAAATAACTCTGAAGAACGTGTCCTCCTCCGGCTCTACGGCACCTTCTCCCCCTGCCCCGGAGCCGCAAGGCGCACGCCGTTGCAAGGTGCAGAGGCATGGGCGGTAGAGATGAGGGCGACGCGGTGGTGCCTACCGGGCCGAGTGCGGCCCTCGAAGCGGGCCAAGCCGCGCGCCCGTTTCATCTCGCGGTGGTCGTGCTCGATACGCCATCTGAGCTTCGCGTTGCAGGCGAGGGTGGCCGGCGGAGCGCAGGTGCGTTGCGAGAGTGACCTTGCCAGTCACCGTTGAACACGGTGTCGCCTGAGGTTCCGTCCGGCGGATCATGTGACCGTCTTGCCCCGGGCCTGTCCTGTTCGTGAGGTGGGGCGGGGGCCCGGGCGGGGCGATCTGACGAACGATGAGTGGGCACGACTCGTACCGCATCTACCGAAGACCGGTCGCCGGGCCGACGGTTGAGCGCCACCGGAACGCTGGTCGGCCACTCGCTGCGCGGCATGAAGTTGCTGTGAGTCGAGGGCCGACGGCAGGCGCCAAGTGCGGCGCCCCGGAACAGAGTTGCCGTGCGCTGAGCGAGTGCGTTGGACCAAGTTATTTTCCGTTCATGCTGCAACCATCTCGGTTCCGTTTCTATCTGTCTCTGCGGCACCTCTTCCGTCCCACCGGGCCCACAGCCCAGGGGGACGGTCGAGGGGCGATCGATGTGTTACCCATTGGAGGATTTGTGCGCAACCGAACCAGGAGCATGGTGGCC
This sequence comes from Streptomyces angustmyceticus, assembly GCF_019933235.1. NCBI lineage: Bacteria > Bacillati > Actinomycetota > Actinomycetes > Kitasatosporales > Streptomycetaceae > Streptomyces > Streptomyces angustmyceticus. The sequence continues at coordinate 525,125 of NZ_CP082945.1, forward strand.
GGCGCTCTGGGCGCCGCCGTGGTCGCGGCCGCGGCCGGCGGCGCCATGGCAGCACCGACGGACGGCAACGGGCGGGGCCAGGACCAGCTCTCCACAAGTGCCGCCAAGCGGAGCAATACCACCCAGGGCGACCTCGACGGGGACGGCCGCGCCGACCTCGGAGTGGGCGCGCCCGAGGGCACCGTCTCCGGGAAGTCCAAGGCGGGCTACGTGGGCGTGACCTACGGCGCCACGGGCGGCGTCGACACCAAGCGGCACAGCACGCTGACGCAGGCCAGCCCGGGTGTGCCCGGCACCCCGGAGGCCAAGGACGGCTTCGGCTCGGCCGTGGTGCGTGGCGACGTGGACGGGGACGGTTACGCCGACCTGATCGTCGCCGCGAACAACGAGGCCATCGGCAGCACTGCGCAGGCCGGTTCCGTCACGATCGTCTTCGGCTCCAAGAGCGGCCTGTCCGGCGACGCCATCGCCTTCCACGCGCCGAAGGTCACCGCCAACGCGCACTTCGGCGACCAGATAGCCGTGGGCGACCACAACAAGGACGGCCTCAGCGACCTCGCCATCTCCGACGGCGCGAAGGTGCAGCTCGTCAAGGGCGCGAAGAACCTGCGGCAGACGGCCACCCCGAAAATGACCAGCGTCACCCCGCCCGGCGGCGGGGTCAGCGTCGAGCACCTGGCCTCCGGTGACATCAACGGGGACGGCTACGCCGATCTCGTCACAGTCGCCTCCGAGGACTCGCCCTCCGACGAGGGCACGCTCGGCGTGCTGCCCGGCTCCTCCGGGGGCCTGAAGAGCATGCCGCTGGGCAAGGGCGTCCCGCTGCCGTTCGCGCAGTACCGCCCCGTGGTCGGCGACATCAACGGCGACGGGAAGGACGACGTCGTCACCGACACCGGCTTCTCGGACGGCCCGCAGGAGCAGAAGCTGCGCACCTACCCGGGCACCGCCGGCGGGCTCGACTCCGACAAGCCGGTGGACTGGAAGGGCAAGGAGCAGGAGGGCGAGGCGATCCGGCTCGCCGACTTCGACGGCGACGGCCACGACGACCTGGTGGTCAGCAACACCGGCGCCGAGGCACCGGGGGGCTACAACAACGCCGGTGCCATCACCGTGCTCAAGGGCACCGCGAACTGGCTGACCGACGAGGGGGCGCAGACCTTCTCGCTCGACACCGAGGGCGTCCCCGGCTCCATGGAGGGCAACGACAAGTTCGGTACCTCCGTCTCGCCGGCCGATTACAACGGCGACGGCAAGGCGGACCTGGCCGTGGGCATCCCGAACCGCGCCGAGGGTGTCGGCGCCGTGGCCCTGCTGTACGCGGGCACCGACGGACTGAGCGCCAAGGGCTCGTCCCTCATCGGCCCGAGTGACCTGGGTTCCCCGGCGACGAAGGGCCGCTTCGGCACGGAGCTGACGAACCCGGCGAACTAGGCCGCACGCCAGGGCTGTTCGGCAGATCACGTGCCTGTCGGCCGGCGGGGCGTGCTGATGAGTGCAGCACACCGTGGAGCCGACGCTCAGATGCCAAGTGATCGCACCCTTGGCGTCGACCTGGCACTTGGTACCGGGTAAGAACCCGGTGCCAAGTGCCAGCCCGCCGCCATCGGCGGAAGAGGTCGTGGATCCGGCCCACGGCCCGTACTCGACGGGCCTGTCTGGCCCCGGCACACCGGTACGTACCCGGAACCTTAGGCCGTCGATCAGCTGCCGCCGGGGCCAGACGGGTGGACGCCCCGCCTTCATCCCCTTCGGCAACAACGGCTCCAGCATTGCCCACGGTTCATCCGTGAGGTCTCCCCGACCCATGAACCGTGATCGTCCCGCCCCCAGGCCCGGTCGCGGCGTTCGAACAGCCCGCGGCCACGGACCAAGATGAAGAGGTCGCGTGGCTCCGCCAGGTGGCCAGGGAAAACCGGAAGAGCAGCACGGCCCAAGTGCAGAGCCTGCTCACGACTATGGAGGCAACTGCATGAGCGAAACCACAACGGCCCGGACCGTCACCGACATTCTCCAGCCGCGCAACACGCTCGTGGCCGGCATGGTCGGCATCGGTCTGGCTGCGGCAGGCGACTGGACGGGCATCCCCTGGGGCCTGCTCGGCGCGCTCTGCGCCGGACTGATACCGGCGGGGTACATCGAGTGGGAGCGGTCGCGGGGAACTTGGGGTGACCGGCACGTGGTGGACCGTACGAAGAGGGCGCCGATCTTCTTTGTCATCTTAGGGTCGATCGGCCTTGGCTCGCTCGGCATGGTCCTCGGTGATGCGCCCACCGGCATCCTCGTCGCGATGCTTGCGCTGTGGGCCATGACTGCCGTCCTTCTGGTGGTGAACAGCTTCTGGAAGATCAGTGTCGACTCGGCGGTGGCGTCCGCGGTTCCGGCACTGCTCGCTGTCGTGCACTCGCCCTGGTGGCTGCTCGCCTACGTGTTGACCATCGCGGTGTGCTGGTCCCGGGTGGCGCTGACGTACCACACCGTCGCTCAGACCGTGGCGGGCGCGTCCCTGGGCGCGGCGACCGCGGCGGCCTTCCTGGTGGCGTGAACCGGCCTTTTCTGGCAGGGAGGTGGGCCCGGACTAGGACCACGTCCGGCCGGGTCCGCGGTCTTCCGCGGCGGCGGGGAACACGTAGGCGGGCCATGACATCCGTGAAGGCAGGTGCGTCACCGGCCTGTCCGGCGGTGAGAACGAAGACCAAGGGCCGGCAGCAGTTATCAGCTGCGGGGTGGATCCTTGTGCTCTGTCCGCCGCGGGACCGGCCGATGGCGTGATCGGCCGGTTCTCCGGCCGGGGCCCCTTTTTGCGGGCCCCGGCGGCGTGCTGGTGTGCTCGCACGATTGTTGAGTCCACCGACACGGCCCAGGTCAGGTCCTCGTCGGGCGTCGGCCTGGGTCATCAGCACGGTGAACACTCGCTCCCAGGTGCCGTCGAGGGCCCACGTCCTCAGGCGGTTGTAGACGCCTCTCCAGTTGCCGTATTTCTCCGGCAGGTGGACCCACTGCGTTCCGGTCTGGGACTTGAAGGCGATCGCGTCGATCACCTCCCGATTGTCACGCCAGCGTCCACCCCGCTTCGGTGCCCGGTCCGGGAGCAACGGCTCAATCCGGGCCCACTGCACATCACTTAACGGCACACCCGGACCGACGACCGACTGATCCAAACGAACCTTCCTAGGTCCGGGCTTCAGCAGGGACGTGTCCGGTCTCGCTCACCACGTGGTCGGGTGATCTGGATGCGCACACCAGGACAGCGCACCCCCGCCTCCGCCCCGCCCGGTCCCTGGCGACTTCGCACCGGAGACGCTCGACTTCGGCTGACCGACGACAGCGGGGCCAGACAGGGGCACCCGGCCCGGCCCCGCTGTCCGTTCCCGGCTGCCCACTGGCTGAGGCGGATACGCGGACCTCTGCGAACTCAGAGGTCGTCCAGCAGGACGGCTTCCACAACTTGTGCCACCGGTAGAGCGCTACATCGATGGCCCTGGCGCGGGAAATGCCGAAGCGGGCCTCGGCTGATCATGCTGTTCCTGGGCCGGCAGATTCCCATCGCTGCGGCTGCGTCTTCTGTAGGTCAGATATGCGATGTGAGCCGGTGGCGCACGGCTCTCCCCACCAGGGGATTCATCTGTTGTGTATCGACGGCTGGTGAACTTCTGAACTTCCGCACCAGGGAGCAGCCGCGTGCTGTTCAAGGGGCCGTGAGGCGGCTATGGAGGAAGATGTGTTGACCGAGAGGCTGTTCCGGACTGACGACTTATCGCCGGCCGACCGGTTCGACTGCTGGCGGGATCTGATGGCGCAGACCCTGTGTCCCATGGACATGAGCAGCGATCGCGCGGCGCAGTTTCAGGCTCAGACACGGCTGTTGGAATTGGGACCGGTCAGCGTGTGGCCAACGATTGTCGAGCCGATGAGTTGGCGGAGAACGCCTCTTCTGATTCGGCAGTCCGATCCAGAGAACTACCACGTCACGCTCCCGATCGCCGGGTCGGTCGGCGTCACCCATGCGGGCCGGGAAGCCGTCCACGGCCCCCGGGGGATACATGTGGCGGATACCTCACAGCCGTTCCACTGTGTCACCGGCGCCCTGCACGCGGTGGGCCTGGAGGTGCCCAGAAAACTGGTGCCCCTGCGCAAGGAGCGGGCCGACCTGCTGCTCACCCGGCGGCTGCCGGCAGAGGAGGGTTACGGGAGCCTGCTGGCGCAGTTAGCGAAGGGCACCGGATCGTACGGCCCTGCGGACGGCCCCCGGCTGGGCTCGATCATCGTCGACCTGCTGTCGGCACTGTTCGCCCACGCCCTGGACGCCGACAGGTCGCTCCCACCGGAAACTCACCGGCAGGCCCTCGTGCTGCGTATTCGGGCCTTCGTCCAGCAGCACCTGCACGATCCGCAACTGACCCCACGCAGCGTCGCCACCGCTCACAACATCTCCACCGGCTACCTGCACCGTCTCTTCGGGCACGAAGAGGAGACGATCGCGGCCTGGATTCGCCACCAGCGTCTGGAGCATGCCCGCCGCGACCTTGGTGACCCCGTACTCGTCACTACCCCCATCCGCGCTATCGCCGCCCGCTGGGGCTTTTCTCGCGCTGCCGACTTCACCCGAGTCTTCCGTGCTGCCTATGGCATGCCACCCAGCGACTACCGGAACCACGCACTCACATCGGTCCGAGTAGACGCATCTCTAAGCCATTGATGACCCATTGCTAACGACATCTCATGGTGTGCACCGGCAAGCTGGTGATGTCCTCGCCGCCGACGAAATAGGGCAACGGTGCGGGGCGATCCACATCACGAGCCGAAGGAGCATGTTTTGAAGATGCGTATCGGTCGGGTCGTCGCAGGCACGGTGGCGCTTGCCGCCGCCACCACCATCATGGCGACCTCAGAAAGCGCCGCTGCCGGCGTCACACCCCGCATCGGATCGGATCACACGTATTCCGGGCGGCAGAACACATTATCCGTTCCCCTGCACAAGAGCGGTGTGGCTCAGCACCAATACCGCGTTGCCGTGTACACCGGCAACAAGGCAGGCGCTGGCACCGACGCGAACGTCTACATCACCATCTACGGCACCAGGGGCTCCGTAGGACCGATCAGACTCGACAACTCCGCAAACAACTTCGAGACCGGCAAGACCGATCGCTTCACTCTCGGTCTCCGCGACCTCGGCCGACTCAAGAGCATCAAAATCCGCCACGACAACAGCGGTAAGAAACCAGGCTGGTACCTGAACAAGGTCACGATCGACGGCAACGCCTCGTTCAGCGCCTACCGGTGGCTCGCCAAGGACGAAGATGACCACAGGACCTGGGTGAAGCTTCCACGCCGCTGAGCACCACTTTCCGAGACCCTCACTGCACTGGGGCGTGAGCGACCTCTGCGGATCGGGGGCGCGCCGCCGCAGGCCATGCGGTGTTCTCGTACGGTGCGTAACGCAGTTGGCGGCGGAGCTACGGGAGGACGATAACGATGCCCCCTGGGACCCGATGGCGGCCCCGGGGGGCATCGTTCGTGGTCGGTGACGTAGAGGTGCGCCGTCCAGCCGTCGGTGGCGTTGAAGGACCGTTCGAGGACCAGGAGGCGACCGTCGCCGATCGCCACGATCTCCGAGATGCCGTAGCCGGTGTCACCCATGCACGCGAATTGGCTATTGACGCGGTACTGGCCCCGGTGCCCGCCCTGCCACGTCTGGAAGCGACGGGTGTCGGTGCCGTCCTTCGTCGACCACCCCTCCATGCTCGCGACGAGGGTTCGGCCATCCACCGTCAGGCCCTCGAAAGTCCGGTTGGCGATCTTGTACGCCTTGAGATTTTCGGGGACAGGGAATTGCCCGAGGAGCCGCCCGTGGCGGTCGTACCGCCGCACGGACGTGGCCTCGTCGAGTTCGATGTCGACGAGGCCACCTTGGACGAGGTGACAGCGGATCGTGCCGACGCGGGTGGCATGGGGCATGGGGGCGGTTCCGTCCTTCGGGACGGGGCCGGCGCTCTCCGGCCCCGGGTGCAAACGAGCGCGCCGTCCAAGGCGCCGTTCCCGGGCTGGGCGAGCCGTGTACGGCGCGTGGCAGTGCCTACTGGGAGTCGCGGCTTTGAGGGGCGGCGGGGGCCCGCCGTACGGCCTCCTGCGCCATCGCCCGCACCATGCGGATACCGCTGCCGGCCGCGCCGCCGCCGGGCCGGGGTGCCCGGCGCGGCGCGGATCTGCGCTTCGCGCGCGAGCATCTGGCGCCGTGGATACGCCGGCGGCTGACCGGCCGCCCCTCGGGCGACGGCCGCCCCGCCAAGCGTCCCGAGCTGCTGCCGTAAGAGGGCTGACTCCCCGGCCAGCACCCGCGGCTGCGGCTTGGAGGATCGTACAGCCGGGGCCGGGGCGCTGGCCTGCGTAAATCGCCAGTAGACTCTGACCACGTGACTGCTGTGTCTGCGAAGCCTCGCATCCCCAATGTCCTGGCCGGCCGCTACGCCTCCGCGGAGCTGGCCGTGCTGTGGTCCCCCGAGTACAAGGTCAAGCTGGAGCGGAAGCTGTGGCTCGCCGTGCTGCGCGCGCAGAAGGACCTGGGGGTGGAGGTCCCCGAGCAGGCGCTGGCCGACTACGAGCGGGTCCTGGAGACCGTCGACCTGGCGTCCATCGCCGAGCGCGAGAAGGTCACCCGGCACGACGTCAAGGCCCGCATCGAGGAGTTCAACGCCCTCGCCGGCCATGAGCAGGTCCACAAGGGCATGACCTCCCGCGACCTGACGGAGAACGTCGAGCAGCTGCAGGTGCGGCTGTCCCTGGAACTGATGCGGGACCGTACGGTCGCCGTGCTGGCGCGCCTGGGCTCGCTGGCCGGTCAGCACGCCGAACTGGTGCTGGCGGGCCGCTCGCACAACGTCGCCGCGCAGACCACCACGCTGGGCAAGCGCTTCGCGACCGCGGCCGACGAGCTGCTGGTGGCGTACGGCCGGCTGGAGGACCTGCTCTCCCGCTACCCGCTGCGCGGCATCAAGGGCCCGGTCGGCACCGCTCAGGACATGCTCGACCTGCTCGGCGGGGACGCCGGCAAGCTCGCCGAGCTGGAGCAGCGGATCGCCGGGCACCTCGGCTTCGGCCAGAACTTCACCTCCGTCGGCCAGGTCTACCCGCGCTCGCTGGACTACGACGTGGTGACCTCGCTGGTGCAGCTGGCGGCCGCCCCGTCCTCGCTGGCCAAGACCATCCGGCTGATGGCTGGGCACGAGCTGGTCACCGAGGGCTTCAAGCCCGGCCAGGTCGGCTCCTCGGCGATGCCGCACAAGATGAACACCCGCTCCTGCGAGCGCGTCAACGGCCTGATGGTGATCCTGCGCGGCTACGCCTCGATGACCGGTGAGCTCTCCGGCGACCAGTGGAACGAGGGCGACGTGTCCTGCTCGGTGGTGCGCCGGGTCGCGCTGCCGGACGCGTTCTTCGCGCTGGACGGGCTGCTGGAGACGTTCTTGACCGTGCTCGACGAGTTCGGTGCCTTCCCCGCCGTCATCGCCCGCGAGCTGGACCGCTACCTGCCCTTCCTCGCCACCACCAAGGTGCTGATGGGCGCGGTGCGGGCCGGGGTGGGCCGCGAGGAGGCGCACGAGGCGATCAAGGAGAACGCGGTCGCCTCGGCGCTGGCCATGCGCGAGCAGGGCGTGGAGCGCAACGAGCTGCTGGACAAGCTGGCCGCGGATGCGCGGATCCCGCTGGACAAGGCGCAGCTGGACGCCCTGATGGCGGACAAGCTCTCCTTCACCGGCGCCGCGGCCGACCAGGTGGCGTCCGTCGTCGCCCGGATCGAGGAGATCGCCAAGCAGCACCCGCAGGCCGCGGCGTACACCCCCGGCTCGATCCTCTGACCCGAGGGCCCGTGCGCTTCACCCCCGAAGAGCTGGAAGCCGCTCGCGACCGCCTCGTCCCGGACGTGGCCGCGAGCGGCCTTCACGTGCTCTTCTGCGGCATCAATCAAGACCTAGCGATGCACGCGCGCTGACCTGCACAGGAACACGGTCCGAAAGATCAACTGGGAGAGGACTGGGAACAGGTGGCAGCCACATGTTCCCTTCCTCGCCCACGAAGTTCTCCCACCGCTCCTGCAGCGATTCTGCGATCCGCAGCTCCATCCCCGGTGTCACGTTGGCATACACGCCCTCCACTCCCCCGATCTCGTGCCCCATCCGCGCCTCGGTCGCAACCCGCGGGTGGCCATCCTCGTCGAGCCACTCTTTGTGGCCGTGCCTCGTGAGATAGATCCGCTTCCCGGTCATCTCAGGCACCGCAGGGATCTCCGCCCGCGCATACCGCCCTGTGCGCGCCGGGCTCCCATCCCGGATCGGCTGCCAATACGCCTCCTCGAAGTTCGTTCCGAGCAAGGGCCCTCCGCTGTGCGACCGGAACACCCACTGCGAGTCATGCGAAGCCAGCAGCGCCTTGTGCATCTCATGCAGGAACGGCGGCACCACCAGCGTCCGCCATGAGTCGTATTTCGGATCCACCAGCGTCCGCTCCCCCTCAACCCACTGGTGCTGGTACTGCACCCGGAGCGCCGGCATTCTCGTATACCGATCCAGGTCTGCCTCACGCTTTTCGTCGTGCGGATCAAGCGGGTCTGAGGCTGGCCAGCACGGTGAAGCGAAGCACCGCTGCAGTCCCCACATCTCCTTCGGTCGCATACCGGTGAACGCTGCGGTCCAGATATAGGTCCAGCCGGTGTAGCCCCACACCTGGTAGGCGTTGACCGCGAGGCGATGGAGTGTGGCCATCTCCTGCGGGCGCTTCTTCTCGCGCACCTTCTTCTTGTACTTGCCGCGGCCGCGCTGCTCACGCACCACCGGCGAGGTCGTGCGGAGTTGGTAGCGGGTCACCGAATCGTCCATCATGGCGCCGAAGATCATGAGGATCTGCTTCACGTACCCGGCCGATAGCTCGCCGCGCTCGGCGGCCGCACGCAGGGCCTTCCTCCATGCTTCGTACTCGAATGCGGTGATGTCGCCGACGGCCCGGTTTCCCCAGTAGGGCTCAATCCGTTTGTTGATGACGGCTTTGTAGGACCGCGTTGATGACGGTCGCAGATCCTGCGCCTCGTACCAGTCCCAGCAGTAGGACTTCATGAGGGTCTTGCTGTCACGATGCTTGATCGCAGTGCCGTGACGCACTTCGTACTCGCGGTCGAGGCCGTAGTCGCGTGCCGCATCTTCGTCGTCGAAGCCGGACTTCCACTCGTACTTCTTGCGACCGTTCGGCAGGTACTCGCCGGCCCACCACTTGACTCGACACTTGTTGCCGCGCCACTCGATGTAGGGCATAGGCACTCCTTGGGGTCTCCCGCGACGGCTCAGCAGGTTCGTTCCCTGTCCGGTCACGCCTGCGTGGCCTGCTAATCACGCCCACCTACGGGGCGGTTGCACCGCAACGGGCAGCCGCCCCCTGGTGCTTGATCCTCCCACCGTTCCCCCGACAACGGGTTCATTGCGGCAGAAGCCGGCCCCGGGCCACCCACTTGGGAGGTGGGATGGCGGCCCGGGGCCGGCGTACATGAGGCGCGGCCCGCCTGAATGCGTGCACGCGCCAGCTATCCGTCTTGATATATCAAGCGGACTCTGTCGTTCCTACCCTTGCGATCACATCAGAAACAAGATCGCTAAGGACGGGTTGCGATGGAGGCTGCGCACCGCCGCGTCGCAGCCGACCTCGCCGACCAGATCGCCGCTGGCCTTTGGGCCCCCGGCGACCAGCTCCCCTCACGAGCTGCGTTAGCTCGCCACTACGGAGTTCACGAGCAGACCGTGCGGCTCGCGATGATCCTCCTCCGATCGCGTGGACTCATTGAAGGAGAGCGGCGCAGCCGCCTCTACGTGGCGCATCCTCCCGTCATGCGCGCCCTCATAGCTCCCGACCGCGACTGGCCGTACCAGGCAGAGCGCATCGCCAGCGGCGCCTGGAAGGCGGGCGAGCAGCTCGCCGACCGGCTCGGCGTTCCTGTGGGCGCCACACTCAACCACGAGGTGCTGGAGTGCCTCGACCCGGGCGGTAGGTCGGCTCTCATCGTGTGCACCTGGTGGCGCGGACGCCGCCGACCGCACGCCAGCCATGTTGCCGAAGTTGAGGTCATGCACCTCGACGAGACTCAGGCCCACGCGCTCGGCCTGACGGTCGACAGTCCGGCCTACCGGCTCGTGCGCACCCGCCTCGACGACGCCAGCAGGCCGGTCGAGACCGCGGACCTGATCCTGCCGATGGACCGCTGGACGATCCGCCTCTAACGCCGGCGCCCCGCTCCGGGCGCTGTTCCGGGGCGGGGCGGGGAGTGCAGCGCTACCAGCATGAGCGCACACAGTGAATGTGATGCTTCAACTTTACGGTCGGCCACTGACAAACAGCGGGCCCGCGAGGGGCTACCCGGGATTCGACGCCGACCGGGACGCGGATTGGCCTGGGCTTGCCCCGGGATTCTAGAATCGAACTCATGAGCGAGTTGCCGCCGGACCTACCCCGCCTCCGCACACTGGAGACCTGGCTGCAGCTCACCCTCGAGCAGGTGCGGCAGCACATCGTCATCGCCGAGCAGCAGGAGGCCCAGCAGCAGCGGGCCGTCCCGCCCCCGCCGCCGGACTGGGTGGTGCAGCTCGGCGTCGGCCACGACGCGCATCCCGTCGCAGTACACGTCGGCGGCTGCGGGACTGCTGGCAAGCGCGCCCGCCCCATCAGCCGCCAGGAGGCGATCCGCGCGCTCACCGAGGGCGTCGAGGCGTGCGGCCTCTGCCGGCCCGACAGCGAGCTCGGCATCCTTTGACCTGCAGACCGCGGCCCGGCGACGCACCCTAGAGGGATGCGGGACCACGCACCGATCGTCGTCCACCAGCTGTCCGCCACCGGCGGTCGGCGCGTCACCGCGCGCGGCCAGATCCTCGGGCTCGCCTACAGCGACGACGACGTGATCGAGTTCCTGCGCCGAGCCGGACTGCCCGCGGCCGAAGAGCTCCTCGACGACGACGCGTGGGTCGAATGGCGCGGCGGCCACCCGCACGACTGGGGTGACACGTGACAGCGAAACGCCCCTCCCGAAGGAGGGGCATCTGCGCGGGCCCCGGGGGCCTTGGCCGTCAACGTCCCCTGGACGCTGGGCATCGGCGTGCACGGCCTGCTGTAGCTGCTGCACCTGGACAACGGACAGGTGCAGCAGCAGCTCCAGTGTTCCACGGGGTGCAGTAAACGGGCCCCGCCGCGACGGGGGATGCGCGGCGGGACCCAAGAACAGTGTGGCAGGCGGTGGCGACGGTTTGCGGCAATCAGGCAGAGCGTCGCACGCTCAGTTCCCGTCCTCGGTAAGGCTGTCGAGCATCTTCTGCTTGTCGAATTTCCCGTCCTCGTCGGTCCAACCCAAGCCGTCGATGGCAACGCTCGCCACAAGGGCCGTGTAGTCCTTGCGCTTGAGGCCCTCACACTCCGACGGCTTGGCCTTGTCGCCGTCTGGGCGCGCCTTCAACGCGGCGAGACAGTCGGTGGCCATCTCGTCATAACTCTGCGAGCAGCCGGCGGTGAGCCCGGCCAGCAGGATGACGCCAACAACAGCGGCACGGATACGCATGAATCCCCCAAGGGCTGGTGTGGGGCGACATCATCCCGCGCCGGCCACCGCCGCGGGGGCAGAACAGCGAAGCGCCCCGCCGGCGAGGGCGGGGCGCAGGAGCCGGTGCAACACCTTGGGGAGGTAGCGCCCGACACCCACAGCATGGACCTCGGTGCGCCTCGAGGGGAAGGGGGCGGACGCGGATCATCCGGAACGCAGGTAGCGCATAACGTTCCCTTATGCGCTGACTCCCCGCTGCACCCGGTAGTGCCGGACCTTGCGTCCGACGTCTACCAAGGTGGTATCGCCGACGAGCAACCAATCTCGCCAGTAGGCAGCGCCCCCATGGTTCTCGCCCGCACAGGCGCAAGTGCAGTCGTCGCCCTGGGCGCGCTCGCAGTTGGTATCACATCGCTCCGTGGTCGAGAACTCAAGATAGACGTCGACATCACCGAACCGCTCCGCCAGAGCGGTGGTGATGGCAGCCAGGTGCGGTCTGGCTATCTCCCACCGCCGGGCTTCCCTGTTCCAGTCCGGGCGGATCCGATCCCCCAGCTCGTCCAGGAGCCAGCGCCGGTTCGATCCTCCCTCGAAGGGCATCCAGACCCAGAGGCGTGTCTCGTCGTAGTTCCGGCGAATCCATGGCCTGCTCACAGCCCAATGCCCTCCGATGCAGCGTCGGTCCACCGCTCCTGCTTAGTTTCCGCAGTTCGCGGAGGGGCGTAGTCGTTGATGAACGGATCCCAGTACCGGATGCGAAGCCCCAGCAGGCTAGTCGGATGCCGCCGGCGGTATCGCCCGAACAAGGTGTTGCTGTCTTGGTAGACGCCTTCCTGGGTGTTGCATCCGCGGCACAGGTATCCACGCGTCAGGCCGGTGAAGTGGTCGTGATCCTCCACCAGCTCGCGGCGATGCCCGCAGATGGCACACCGGCCGTCCTGCCAGTGCCTGAGTATCGCGCTGGCCCGAGACTCCGGATTCCCCATGATCATGGCGAGTGCCGTCTCTGACAGTTGGTCGTTGATGTCTCCTCCTTGCGGGTACGTCCAGTTGTCCCAGTCGTCCGGGACGGGCCATCCCCAGCAGATCGGATCGGCAGCTAGGTACGCCTGCCATGCTTCTTCGTCTGCTCGCTTGCGAGCGTCTTGGGCTTCTTGGAAGGGCTGGCTCATGTGGCTCCAGCAGCCGTCGGCGTACTGGAAGTCAAAGCCCACCATCCAGGAGTGGAGGCTCCGCGTGCACGGTCTCCCCTTCTTGGTGGGCTTGCCGCAGATGTAGTCCCTGGCGTGCGAGGTCACGAGTTTCCCTTTTGTGGTCGACGAAGGCCCGCTGCTGCGTTGTCGTCCCATTCATCGGCGAGCTGCATGTAGCCGAGCATCGCTTTGCTGCCGGGCGCCCAGCCGCCCTGCTTGGCGATGTTGACAGGGTCCTTGCCGTTCTTCCTGCCTTCGGTTGCGAGTCCGGAGCGCAGGGAGTGCCCAGTCCAGCGGATGGGGATGCCTGAACGGCTGGCGACACGGGCGACGGCGGCTGTGACGGAGTCGGGGCTCATTGCGTCACCGATGTGGCCCCACCGGTCGATACGGGGGAAGGCCGCCGCTCGCGGTTCCGTGCACGCGTAGGCGTCGCGCCAGCGTTCCCAGGCTCGGGCTGCGCAGATCTCCGGTTCGTCATTGTTGTAGGGGATGGCGACCGTGCGGACGGAGCGGGCGGTCTTGCCGGTGACCACGGCGACCTTTATGCCGCGGGCGTGCGTGGTGATGTCGGCGAGGAGTAGCGCGGAGACCTCTGAGGCGCGGGACGCGAAGTGGAAGCCGACGAGGATGAGGGCAAGGTCGCGCCGGCCGGTGAGGGTGTCGTCGCATGCGGCTGCGACGCGGTGGAGGTTGTCGAGGTCGGCGGCCGGCGCTTTGCCTCGACCGCGCCGTTCTTTCGCCTTCGCGAGCTGGGTGGCGATGGCTTCGAGTCGAGCGCGTGCTTCGGAGTGGATGTCCTTGCCTACTGGGTGGCCGCGTTCTCGTAGTCCGACGATGGCTGCTGTCAGGTGGGAGTGGGCTGAGGTAGGGGCGTAGCCAAGGGTGCCACCGGGGCCGGGGCTGGTTCGCCCTCGGTCGAGCATCCAGGCGGTGAAGGCAACGAGGGCGCCACGGCTGCCTTCAGTCTCGGGGAGTCCCTGCTCGGCGCAGAATCGGCGCCACACCTTCCAGCCCTTGGCGTAGGTCTCGGTGGTGTTGGGTGGGATGGTCGCCTCTTTGATGGCGTCAGCGAAGTCTTCAGCCGCTGCCAGGCGTTCAGCGGCCTCTTCGCCATGGCGGGCCGCCCATGCGTTGCGGATCTCTACGGGGACTCGGCTGATCCTTTCAACTGATCTATCCACTGGTCTCCTTGATGCCTCATCGGGCCCGTTTTGTCGCCCAGGATATGAAGAGTGTATCCCGAGTGATACGAACCGCACTACAGAATGATGCGCGATCGATCAGCACGTACATTCGATGCCGCCGACACTCAACTCCCTCTAGGTAAACGAGCATTGAGGCTAGACAGACGAGCGGCCCCGCGCTACCTTCATCTCGCCAATGCGGCATCTAACCCACGTCTAATGAAAGGAGCGCGCGTTGCGCATCGTCGTCACCGTCGAGGACCCCGAACCCGGCTTCCTCAACAAGTTCACAGCTCTGCTCGCCGAGCACGGCGCCAAGGTCGAACTCGACACCACGTGGACCGTAGAACGGGCCACCCGCTACTACCGCGAACTCCCCCCACGGGCCCAGGACATCGTCCGCCTCGCCGCCATTCAGGACGGACTGGTGAAGGCCGACGAGCTCCGCAAGGATGGCGACGGCAGCCTCCGTGGCCACAGTGGCGCCCTCAAGCGCACCCTCGAACGAGGCGTCCGCAACGGCTGGTGGCCCGAGGGTATGAAGCCGCCGATCGAACCCCAGGGGCCCGGCTTCGGCAAGGTCCAGGGCTACCTCATGCCGCTCGAACTCGTGGACATCTTCTCCGCCGCCACCGACAAGACCGAGAAGAGGAACTGACCATGCAGCTCACGGACATCAAGAAGGACGGCACCACGACCGTCGAGTTCACCGACGCGGAGGCGCACGCCATCCGTGACGCGCTCGCCGCCACCAGCGGCGGCGACAGTGCGGCCTGGACGCTCCAGCGGCTCCTGTCCCACGCCCACGGCGACACTGAGAAGTGAGGAGTACGGCCATGAGCAGCCCGCGAGGAACCGTCGCCCGAGTAGCGGAAATCGACCTGATGAGCCCTGCTGATCTGGCCGAGCTCACCGCAGCGGTCGACCGTGGAGACGCAGAGACCATCCGCAGCATCGGCCACCACTGGTCCGGGTTGATCGCCCTGGACATCTTCAGCGTCGCCGACGCCATCGACCCCGAGAAGTGAGGACACGACCATGAGCACGCCCGCCGAACTGCGCGCCCGCGCCACCGAGCTGGAGGACCGAGTGTCTCCGGCAACCGCCGGGCCCCGTACCGACGACGAGCGCATGTGGCTGGAGAAGGCCGCCGCGCTCCGGGCCGAAGCTGACCGGCTGGAGAGCGACGCCGAGAACGCGGCGAAGGCCGTAGGTCAGGGGCTCGGGAACCTCTTCCTCAGGCCCGGCCCACCTGCCGACAGCGCCCCCGAGAAGTGAGGAGCACAGGCGTGAGTAATTCCCCTGCAACGTGCCGCTGCGGCTGCGGCGAGACTCCCTCCCCCGGCAGCGAATGGCCGCCCGGCGGGCACGACCACCGTGCCGTCCACCAACGCATCGCCCGCATCGGCTCCACGGTCGAGTTCTGCGACTGGTTCGATCAGCAGGTGCCACCCGCCGCCCCCAGCTCCAGCGACCAGCCCCGCGAAAAGTGACCGCCTGACCCTGCACAGACCGACGCCCCGCCTGAGGAAAGCAGGCGGGGCGTCGGCATGTGAGGCTACACGCCTCGGGTCGGCCTACTTGAACCAGTACCGGACGCCGTGGTGACGGGAGCAGGTGCCGGAGAAGTGCTTCGAGCGGGACCAGGTGCCGTCCTTGCACTTGGCCATGACGCCGGCCGGGTGCTTGATGTGGGTGCCGCAGACGCCGGTGGTGTGCCGTGCGCAGTGGACGGTGGCGGCTTGTGCGGTGCCGGCGCTGATGGTGATGGGCGCGATGACCGCGGCGGCCAGTGTGGCGGCGGCGATGGCGCTGCGGATGCGGCGGGCCGGACGCGCGAGTGTGCTGGTCAAGAGTCCCCCAGTGCGGTGGTTCGGTTGATGCGCCGAGCATGGCGTGCCAGCATCCGGCGAGTCCGACACTTCGGCCGTCCGTGACGAATCTGTGACGATCGGGCGGTACGGGGTGTCTGGGACGTGCGGGGTTCCCTCAGACGGATCCTGCGGGCGGACGGGTCTACCGGGTACCCCCGGGAAGACCCGTCTGCTGGTCGAGGAGCCAGTCGCAGTCCCGCGCGAGCAACTGCACCTTCACCATCGCCGCGAACGGATCCCCGGCCAGCGGCTGCTCCAACTGTCGGGTGATGCAGTCCAGGCGGGCCGCCCGCTCATACCAAGCCCCGCTGCCCCGCCACAGCTGGTCGGCGGCAGTCCGGGCGCCCGGCAGCAGCAGGGCGACGTGCCCGCGCAGCGCCTCGTGCAGCCCGGCCATCGCGTCGCGGTCGAGGGGGCCGGCGCCCAACAGCAGGGCCAGGCGGACCGTCTCCCGGATCGTGGCGGTGTCGATCGGCTCGGCGTCGGGAGATGCTGGCGGGGACACCTGCGGGACTGGTTGCACACTGAACCCCTAGCGTCAGAAGTGGCTGCACCTCTAACGCTAGGGATCATTGGGTGACGGAAGGGCTACAAGCCGTAGCCCCAGAGGGCTCAGACCACTCCGAGACGAATCCCCAGCTCCACCAGCTGCCCGCGCTTCTGAGTGCGGATCATCGTGCCCACCGTTTCGCGCACCCCCGCGTGCATCCTCGTGGCCTGCGGCGCCAACCGCTCCGCCTGCAAGAACGCTCCCAACGCGGCGTCCCGCTGCCCGTTGTAGAAGTGGGCGCGCCCCACATCGATGAAGTGGTGCGACCTGCGCTCCCGGCTGTACGAGTCGGGCAGCTTGACGTCCCGCGCCCGCTCCACCGCCACCCGGCCCTGCCCCAGCTCCACCGGAAGGCTCACGCCCCAGATCGCCACGTTCGTCGGCCCGAACTGGAGGTGCCAGTCGTCACGGTCCTCGCCGAGCAGATCCGCAGACTTCGTCGCGCGTCGCCAGTGCCGCTCAGCCGCCGCCTTCTCCGAGGCGCGGGCATGGTTCAACGCCGCCTTCAGCTCGAACGCCCCGCGCAGCGACACCGCCTCAGGCGACACATCCTGCCGCCGGGTCAGGTCGGCCAGAGCCTCGTCGATGATGGCGCCCGCCTCGTCGTGCTCCCCGATACTCAGGAACTCGCCCGCGTCGTACCAGCGCGCGGCCAGCACCCTCAGCGGATCGCCCGTCGCCTCCGCAGACCACAACACCCGCTCGGTCGCCAGCGTCGCGTCGCTGACGTGGCCAAGCTTGTACAGGTACTGCATGGCGCACTCGTAGGCCGTGGCCAGCAGCCCGTACACGTCGCACCGTTCACTCCCGGCCGTCACCTCGGCCGCCACCTGCAAGTCCCGAAGCAGCGCCGGCAGAGTCTCGCCAGCCTGCGCCAGCCGTGCACCATGCCGGTCCGCATTCGCCGCGGCAGCCCGCACGCGCAGCTCCGGCACATCGACGGCCGCGACCTCGGCGTCGTCGGCGCGCGTCGGCCGGCCGTGGCGCAGCAGAGCCCGCCGCACCGAGGCGACCGCGGCCACCGCCGTCTGCCCATCACGATCCGCCTGGGGAGGGATGATCGGACCTCCGGTGATTTCGGTGGGGTGGCAGCCCAGCGCCCGGCACAGCGGCAGGATCGTAGCGGGCCGGTCCAGTGCGCGGCGCCCCTGCTCGAACGCCTTGATCGCTGCCAAGCTGAAGCCTGCCTCGGTGGCGAGCCGCTGCTGCGTCCAGCGGCGCCGCATCCGTAGACGCGCCAGACGCTGGCCGTTGCTGTCGCCCTCGTGAGAGTCACTGAAGTACGCCATAATGGGCCTCCGTTCCAGAACTCGACATTCGGAACGGTACGCCTGCCAGGCGCCAGGGCGTGCGGCGATCGGCCCCCACCATTCCGGCGGGGGCCGATTTCGTGGCCGGCTGTCAGTGCCCGGCCGTACCATCGGCGGCATGGCGACCCCCTGCGTGCCCGACGCCTCCGCTGAGGCGAACAAGGCGATACGCCGGTTCATGGCCGCCCGCACCGGCCGACCCCTCACCGCGGACGAGCAGGACGAGTACGAGCGGCTGCTCGCCGCCTGGGCCGAAGCCACCCGTCGCTGACACGACGAAGCGCCCCGCCGCCTGCCGAAGCAGGGGCGGGGCATTCGCTCGGGGGCTCCGTTAGGGGGTAGCGCTCGAAGAGGGGCCGGGCGTCGGTGCGTTAGCGCAGATCTTGTCGGCAGCCCTCCGCATCGCGGCGCCCAGCCGCTTGGCGTTGTCGTCACGGAGGATCGCCCACAAGGCGCAGGTGAGCTGCTGCTGGTCCGTGCGCTGCGCCTGGCCGGTGGTCTGCCCGGACCGCAGGGTGGTGAGCCCGGTCTGTGCGTTGGACTGCATCCATATGAGGACGCCCGCCAGCACGGTGACGGTGACGAAGACAACGGTGATGATGGCGTTGCCGCCGACGGGGCGGCGGCCCGGTAGTGGCGCGGTCATGCTCCGCCCCTTCTGGTCAGCCTGCTGCCCAGCAGGCTGGGCAGCAGGGGTGTTTCGCTGGGTGACGAGGTGGGGCTTGGGCTGACTGTCTGCGGCTGGTCGCTGCTGGCGCCCTTGCGGCGGCAGACGAGCGTGTCAGGGGCCTGCGGATCGGGCTCAAGCACGTATCCGTCGGGGCAGGTTTGGCCGTCGCGCCCGCTCTGCCCGTCCGTCCCGTCCTTGCCGTCGGTGCCATCTCGTCCGCTGGGTCCGGCGGGGCCTGTTGGCCCGGGGACTGTGGAGTCGGCTCCTGGCTGGCCCGGCTGCCCGTCCTTCCCGTCCGCGCCGGGCGATCCGCTGGGGCCTGGCGATCCGGCGGGGCCGCGGGGGCCGGGGACGGTGGACTTTGCGCCCGGCCCACCGCGGTCTCCCTTGTCACCCTTCTGGCCGGGCGCGCTGGTGCCGTTCTTCCCTGGGTGGCCGCGCGGCCCGGCCACCGGTACGGCACCCAGATGGCGCACCTGCTTGGCGAGGGCATCCCGATCCGCGAGGGCCTGATGGAGCGAGGCGGACAGAGTCTGGATGGTGATGACGATCCAGGCGAGGACCGCCACCAGCAGCACGACGCCCGCGGTGTACATGAGGTCGGCCCGGCGCTTACGTCCACGGTCAGACCGGTGAAGTCCCATGCCTGTCATTTCGTCCCCCTGCTAGCGAGGTAGACCTGCAGGAGCAGCAGGAGAAGCGGCACGACCAGCGAGGTGAGAATGAGCCGCCGGTCGGAGGCCCGCTGCGCCTCGGCCTTGCGGGTCTCCTCCATCCGGGCATCCGACTCCTTCTGGCGGGCATCCTCGAGCGCGGCGACCCGCACAGCAATCAGCTGAGCGCGTTCGTCCTGGGCCTGCTGCTGAAGCGTCAGCAGCGAGGCGTCGACTTTGGTGTCGAGGCGCCCGGCCAGAGTCCGCATGTCCTCTTTGATGTCGTCGAACCCGGCGTCCAGGCGACGGGCCAGCTCCCCGTTCGTCGGCTCGTCGCCCATGCTGGCCTCCGGTTAGCCGGCCACCGGTGCGCCCGGGCGGGACGGCGAGACCTGTGGCCGGGTCAGCAGTGTCAGCGTCGCCAATACGACACCGTTGACAGCGCCGATGGTCGACTGCGACACCTCGTAGCCGAAGGTGGCGACAAACACCGCCGCTGCGGCCACGACAGTGGTGAACGCCTGCGGGGCGACCGGCCGGGTCATGGCCGCAGCAACCGCGCCGAAGACCGCAGTGACGACACCGACGATCGCACCCGCCTGCGCTGCGGTAAGGCCGGTGAAGCCGAGACTGACGAGCAGGCCGAGCGCAGCCGACAGCGCGTTGAGGACTACCACGGGCTCTCTGCCGAAGATCTTCATGCTGATTCCGTTCTCTAAAGGACGCCTGAGCGCCCGAGGGTTAGGCGACAACAACGAACCCGTGGCGGGCGCCGAGCCGGGTGAGGGATCCCTTGCCGGGGATGCCGTCAGCGTCCTTGCCGGTGTAGCCGCCGCCGGCCGGGGATCGCTGCCAGCGGGCGTAGGCGTCGCGGGTGGTGGTGCCGTAGCTGCCGTCGCCCGCGTAGGTCTTGGCGAGGAGTCCTTCACTGACGAGTCCGGCCTCGACCAGGTTGACGCCGGACCGGTAGGTGACGTGCCCCTGCTTTGCAGGCGGGTCGGCCTTCGCAGCGGCTATGAGCTGGGACAGGTCGACGCGGGGCCGGGACGGGGTGGGCGAGGGCGTCGCAGGCTTGCCAGGCTTCGTCGCGAGTTGTTTCCGCACGTCGGCACGGAAGACATCCATGTCGAAGGACGGGTCGACCTTGCCGGGCTGTGCTTCCTTGTGCCCGGCGACGCTGCGTTCGCTCCAGCCGTGGGCGCGGCACAGGGCTGTTGCCCACAGGACGGCCTGCCGGTACTGGGTTGCCGGGTAGGCGTCCTTGCCGTTGCCGAGATTTTCGATCTCGAGGCCGTACAGCACGTCGTTGCCGTCGTAGTTGGCTTGATCGTCGTGCGGCAGTGCGGATTCGGCCCGGAGGGCGGCGATCACATCCGCGTCGACCAGGCCGGCGTGGTTGGCGCGCTTCGAGGAGATCATCCACAGGCCGTCGGTCTTGCCGAGCCAGGAGTGACAGAGCGGGCCGGGTAGGTCGGAGCGGCCGTTGTAGCAGATTTCGCGGTCGCCGTGTCCAGCGGTGTGGTGGATGAGGACGCCGTAGACGGGGCCGAAAGGCTTGCCGGTCGCGGCGTCGCGCTCGTGTGTTCGCCATCCGTCGTGCTCGTGGACCGTCAGGCCCTCAGACCGAAGCACGGACAGCAGGCGGTCGGCGGAAAGTGGCGTGGCCATGGGGCCTCCAGATATGCAAAAGGCCCCGGCCATCTGGCGGGGGCGTAGGGGTGGTTGAGGGTCAGGTATCGGCGCCGGGCGGGGGCGGCGGCTCGGGGGACGGTTCGGGCGGCGGGTCCACCAGCCCCAGATCGGCAAGCGTGTCGAGGTCCCCGGCACTCTCATCGACGCGCGGCTGGATAGGCACGGGCGCCGGCTGGTCAGGCATTCAGTGGCTCCTGGTCAGAGGCTGTAGAAGAGGCCGTTGAGACTGACCCACGGGGGCGTCACGCGGTCGCTGGCTGTCGTGGAACTGGTGCCGATGACCTTCAGATGGCCATCCGACTGGGCGTCGATCTTCAGGCTCAGGCTCGACGAGTTCGAGGCCGAGCAGGCCGCGGAGACCGTGCGGAGGGACCCCGGGCGCGCTGCCGCCGGCAGTGCCGTGTTCGTGATGATGCCGCCGTTGGCGATGTTGCCGGGACTGCCGGGATAGGTCAGGTTGAGGCCGCCCTGCAGCATCACCGTCAGTTCCCCGAAGAGGTTCACGATCCGGTACTGGGCGGTGCCGTTCGAGTTGCCGTCGTGCGAATAGCCGGACGCGAGGGGGATCGTCGTCCACGCCGAGGTGCCGGCCGCGACGACCACCCAGGCGGTGCCGTCGAAAACCGTCAGCAACTTCTCGGTGGTCAGGAATGCGGTCATCCCGGCCGCCGGGCTAGCGATGGTGGCGTTGCGAGCGGACGCCGATGAGAACCGCATCACCGACCGAGGCACCAGGCCGGCAGCGAGGTTCGCCGCCAAGACCTGCTGGTTGGGGGCATCGGTCAGGCTCGCGACCTGCACACCCTGCCCGTAGCTGTCGGTGGTAGGCATCAGGCCTCCGGATCGGGCAGCAGGACCACGTCGCAGGCGCCCGTGTAGCTGAGGGACGCCCGGATTTCCTGGTCGCCGCCGGCGTCAGCGAGCTGCTCGGCCGCATAGTCGGCGATGGCCTTCGTGACGCGATCCAGCAGCTCGGGGGTGACGCCCTGCCCGCGGCCGTCGAGCTGCAGCTCAGCCGTGTAGGCGAACATCTGCGAGTCCATTTCCAGGTCCACGACGCGCACCTGGTGCAGGACGCTTTGCGGGTAGTAGCCGGAGTCAGGGTGCGGCATGGGGCCTCCTAGGTGAGTCGGTATTGCACGCCGTCCAGGCCCGCCCATCCGGCGTTTCCTGAGTAGTCCTGGATCTGCAGAGCCCCGCTGACGTTGATGTCAAGGGCCCCGTGGACCCCATTCGCAACCTCGGTCGGGAACCGCGACTTGGACGTGGGGGTGATGGCTGCGGGGAGCGTGCACAGGGTTTGCGGGGTGGCGGCGGAAGCCGGCGCCTTCGCCAGTCCGGACAGGCTGACGGTGCCGTCGCCGTTGATGCGGTAGCTCGGCGTCCAGTACGGCGAGCCGAACGTGGTCCAGCCACCGGAGAGGGTGAGTGTCTGCCACGTGCCGGCTGTCGTGACCGGTGCGATGCGGCCGTGCGCCAGCCAGTTCCCGGAGCTGGAGATGCTGACGACGATCGTCTCCCCGGCAGTGGGGGTGACGTAGGTGGCCATGCGGCGGGCGATGATGCCGTCGCTGGTCACCACCGTGCCGTCGGTGCCGACCGTCGAGACAATGGCCTGCCGCCAGTCAGAGCCACGCACGTCAGGACTATTCGCGCCTGCCTGGAGCGCTTGCTGGCGCATGGCGTCGGCAAGGTCGGCGTGGATGGCCAGCTCGGATCCGGAGGACATCAGGCGTCCTCCTTCGCCGAGATCGTGGTGACCGGGAAATCCCCGCCCTCGTCCAGAGGCACCGAGAAGCTTTGAATCTGGTGCAGTTCCCCGGTGCCGTCCGGGTAGATCACGCGCAGTACGTCGCCTGGCTCCAATGCAGGATTCGGCAGACTGGACAGGTCGCCGCTCGCGTTGGGCGCCTTGCTGGCCCGGAGCTTGAGTGTCGCCGCGCTCGTCGCGGCATTCACCGTCGTGAGCGTGCTGGACGTGTAGAACGCCGGCCGGTGCCCGAATGGCCCGGCCCAGTAGGTGGGGCTGGTCGGATCATCGTCCGTGACGAGCGCGCTGACCGGTGCCGTGCCGGTCTCCGTGTTCTCGCCGCGAGCCAGCCAGCCGTTGCTGACGCCGTCGGAGCTCATCCCCCGCGACGCCCTGATGTAGGCGCCTCCCTCCCCCGCGGCCACCGTCCACGACGGGGCGACGGCGAGCAGGTCAGGAAGCTCCGAGACGATGAACACGCCGTCGGCGTCCGCGTAGCATTCGGCGCCAATCGCCGCCGCGCATTCCTGCACGGCAGCCCACGGGTCGCCCTCAACGTCCCAGGTGCGAGGTCCGATCGGCGCGTCCGTCGCGCGATTTACGACCGCCGCGTCTGGGATGGACCGCTGGATCAGGGCCGTGACCGCGCCCACGGCCGTCCCGCTCACACGGTACGGCGAGGTGAACTTGTCGTCGGCGACGATCGCCTCGAGGCCCTTGCCTGCCAGAGTCACCGGTCCTTCGTCGACATCGCCATCCACGGCGTCCAGGCGGAAGACGCCCAGCGGCACCAGCTCGGTGCTGCCATCGGCAAACTGGACGCCACGGGCTATTCGCAGGCGAGAGCCGTAGGTGCTGAGCTTGTCGCTGGCCGTCCGCGGGATCAGTTTGGTGTCCGTGATCGTGACAGAGCACGTGCGGCGGATCGCCTGCCCGCGGTCCACCGTGACGCTGCCGCCCGTGATTTCGATGGTCTCTACACGCCCATCCGCGCGCAGCAAGGTCACCTGGGAAACCGGCGTGTGCGATTCCGTGAGTGCTGCCAGGAAGCGGCTGCTGACCGAATACACGATCACCCCCGCTGGTCGAGGAGCAGATCCTCGCCCGTCTCATAGGCAGCCAGCACGTCAGTGCCGGTAGCGAACCCACTCAGAACGTCCTGCCAGGTGCGGCCGGCCGATCCCCCGACGCCCGTAGCGGTAGGCATGTCGGCCTGCGTGAGCGGCAGCTTCCAGGCCCGCCACAGTTCCGGGGCGTAGCTGGAGACCCGCGCCTCGTCGATCGAGCCGACATTGACGTACATGTCCGCGACGCCCATGCCCGGAGACGCCTGCCACAACAGGACATCCCCGGTGTCGAGGAGCCAGTGGAGCGCCTCCCGCTCGTCATCGTCCCGCGTCCAGATCGACAGGTCCCCCTCCAGCCCTCCGCGCCGTCCGGACAGGACGACCGCGTTGCGGCGGCACCGTACCTGGTAGGTGGACTGTTGAATGGGGCGGGACCAGTCCGGTGCCCGCTCCACCAGCACCTTCAGGTTCCGCTGGGGCTGGCCGGGATCCTTCAGCCACGCCTCGTTCGGGTCGCCCGCATCGATCGTGACGGGCCCGGCCGACCTGGTACTGCTGAGAGCCCCGGCCGCCGTGTAGATCTCGATCGAGTACGTAACAGGGACGCCGAGGGGCGCCTCGTAGTCCTCGATCACCATCACGTCGCTGGATAGCGTCGTCTTGCTGAGGAGCCCGGATGTGCCGCGCACCAGGGTGCGGGCGCCGTCCTGGCCGACGCGGTAAACCGTCAGCAGGTAGCCGACCGGCAGCTCCCGCAGCGTCAGGGTCACGGAAGCCGTGCCTGCGCTGGCGGTAGCAGCTGCCAAGGGAAGTGCCGGCCACAAAGAGACGGAGTCCATGCGCAGCACCGAGCTGGTGCTGGTCGCTGTGAGGGTCCATTCGATCGCAGCCTGAGTGGCATTCGCCGGCGCCGTGACGTCGGTGGTCAGCATCCACCATCCACTGGTCGGCACGGTCGCCGATGTGGTGGCGTCCAAGCTGATGCTGTTGTTCGCCGCGTCGTAGAACCGCACGCCTCTCGTGGCAGTCCACCCGCCGGCGGTGACCTGACTCGCCCACTCGGCCCGCCAGTTCAGGCCGGCTCCGGGCGTGAGAGGGAACCGCGCGGAGCGGAGAGTCGACGTGGTCGCTGTCGCGCTAGTGATCGTCAGGCTGTAATTGCCGTCCACACCGTAGGCGCCCCACGGCGTGGACCTCGCCACGGTGGCAGCACCGGACGTGATACTCCAGCCGCCGACGCCCTGCTCGAAGCTGTAGGCGTCATAGGTAGTGATGCTGCCCGAGCGGGCATCCGTCGCCACGGAGACCACTGTGTTGTCCAGGCGCATGACCTGGCCGGCGGTTGCCGCATCCATGCCCGCTGCGACCGCGCACGACGTCGCCCCAGCAGGGGCGACAGCTGACACACGCTGCCGGAAATATCCGGTGCTCGGGGCCGCCAGTGCCCCGCGGGTAGCCGACAGCTGGGTGCCGCTCGCGTCGTAAAACCGCAGTTCAATCCAGGAAGTGATCGAGGATGTGGGCGGCGATAGATAGGTGTAGGCCAGATACTCGACGCCGGGGGTCACCGCGGGCCGCTCGGTGCCGAGGACGCTGACGTTGCCGTTCGCGACTGCGGTGAGCGTCAGCATGTGACCGCCGACCGGGTAGGCGTCGACAGCCCATGAGATCGCCGGCACCGAGCGGCTGATGGTCACATTGGTCTCTACCGCCCAGGCGGACGTGTCCAGCTCAGACGTCTCGGCATTGGCCGTCAGCAGGTTGCCCAGCGTGAACCGGGCATAGCCGAGATAGACGTTCTCCCAGAAGTGGTTGACGTTGGCTGCTGCGGGCGTGGACGACACCAGCACCTGGGCGCGGGCTGCACCGGCCGGCGCCACCCCGGCCACGCTCACGCGATGCCACGACGCCGACGCAGCCGCCGTCGACACCGCCCACGTTACCGAGATTTCGACGCCTGCCGAGGTCAACCAGCGGATGCCGATCCGCTCGGCAACCGTGCCGGAGGCGTCCGCGAAAGTGGCGTACACCGTGCCGGGCACGACGGCATAAGAGGAGACGGTGCGGGCCTGCATCTCGCCCGCAGCCGCCGACTTGAGCACCAGGCAGCCGTCGCCGTTCCGGCCGCCTGAGCCGAGGCTGATGCTGCAGTTGAGCTTGGCCGTCCACCCGGACGTGTTCGGGTCGACGGCCTCCGTGGTGGAACTCAGCAAGTTGCCGGGGATCGCCATGGTTCACCCCCTCCGGCCGGCGCGCAGAACGCCCGCGAGCTGAGTGTTGGAACGGCGGACTTCCGCCTGCGCGATCTGGGTTGCCTCGCCCCGCACCCGGCCAAGGAACTCGCCGGAGTCCAGGTAGAGGTCGCCCTCGAAGCGGGCAGGTCCACCCGCTACCGCGCCGCCGGCCAGCGACACCAGAGCGTTGGCCTGCCGCGTGGTGAACACCGGCTCGGGCCGGCCTGTGCCGTTGTAGGCCAGGTTGAGGCCGGGCTGCAGGAGGCCGCCGGAGTCGTACCAGTTGACGCTCTGGGAGTGCCTCCAGGCGGCAGCCGGGCTGCCGTAGCTTCCCTTGATGTATTTCAGCCCCCACTTGATCTGGGTGGCCGGGTTGGTCCGCCAGTCCGCGCCCGCCGACTTCATCTTCGAGCCGGGCAAGGCCTGCGGAATGCCGTAGGCACCCGACGGGTTGGCTGCGTTCCATCTCCAACCCGATTCCTTCGTCCACAGCTTGTCGAGCGAAGGCCACTGCTTCTGAGACCAGCCGAACTCGCCCAGCATCTGCCGGGCAGTCGCCTTCGCCGACCCGCCGCCACCGCCAGAGGCGATGGCCGACGCGAGGCCGTACCAGTTGCCGTGGAAGAGCGGAGCGTTGTAGCCGCGGGCCCGCGAGCCTACGACGACGCCATCCCCGCCCCTGGACTCGACGTTGGTGCCGGCCAGGGTTCCCGCGGTGTGCCCCTTGCCGGCGTTCGTGACGCCGATCTGGAAGGGGCTCTTGAGGTGGCGCTCCCAGCCTGCCGGGGCCTTGTTTCCTTGGAATCCGAATGTGGACCAGATGCGGCCCTTGGGGTTCCGCCCCTCGATCACCTTCTGGATGGCGCCCATGAATCCGGAGCAGTCCCAGCTGGGGTTGCCGGTGCCTCCCCACTGGTACGGCTTGCCGGCCTGGGACTTCGCCCAGGTCAGGGCCTTGGCGACGTTGGCGCCGCCCATCGACTTCTCGTCCTCGCCTCGGAGGAAGGACAGGATGCCGTCGGCGACCTTGCTGGGGATGGCCCGCACGACCTTGCCCAGGCCCGTGTCGGCGCCCGGAATCCGGGAGAGCGTCCCGTTGATCGCCTTCAGTCCCAGGTTGAAAGCAGGGGCGAGGGCGCCGGCCGCGAACTTTCCGGCCGCTTTCAGGGCTCCTGTGGCCTTGTCTGCGACCCAACCACCAGCGGACTTAATGCCGCCCCAGATGTCGCCGAGGATGCCGCCATCCGCCATCAGCTGCGTGCCGGCGGCCTGGTGGAGAGCCACGGCCCGGTTCCGGTACTTGGGATCCGTGGGGATCACGTATTCCGGGTAGCGGGGGTTTCCCTCGCCGACGATGGCCGTGGGCCGTCTGACGCGCATCGGCGTCGCCTTGCCGAAGCCGTCGCCGACAGCGCCACCGGCGGCAAGGAGCTTGGGTGCGGCAGGCAGTTTGCCCAGTCCGACCCAGCCAGCGACCTTGTCCCAGAGGGCCTTGATTCCGTTGGTGTACACCCACTTGATCACGAAGTTCACCGGCTTCTTCGTGACGTTGACGACCTGATCCCAGGACTTCTTGATGGCGTTCTTCGCTGCGCCGAAGGCCTCGCCCACGAGGCTGACAGCTCGCTTGATCGCGTCGAACGGCGGCTTGATCAGGTTCTTCCAGACCCAGCCGATCCGGTCACCGATCCACCCGAAGACCGGGCGGACAATCGTCTTCCAGAGCCAGGAAAAGATGATCCCGAGGCCCTTCACCGCCAACTTGAGCGACGTAAAAATGGGGCTGACGACGTTCCGCCAAACCCAGCCGATCACGGTGCCGATGCCGTTGAATACCGGCTTGATCACGTTCTGCCACAGCCACCTGGCCACGGCGCCCACGGCCCGGACACCGGCCTTCAGTAGTTCGAACGTCGGCTTGACCGCGTTGTTCCACAGCCACTGCGCGACGAACGCGATGCCCTCAAACGCCGGCTTGATCGCGGCAGTCCAGAGCCACGAAGCAATGGCACCCAGGGCCTTTACCGCTAGCACGATCGGCGCGAACACCGCCACGACGAGCACCGCGAACAGGATCCGGGCCGCCGTCGAGATGAAACTGAACACGGGGCTGAGGACGTTCTGCCACAGCCACGTCGCAGCAGTCGCAATCGCATGGAACGCGGCAGCGAAGGCCGCGAAGATCGGCTTCAAGACGTTGTTCCACGCCCATATCGCAGCCGTCTGGATGCCAGCCCACACCGCCTGCGCAACCGACCGGAACCACCCGAACCGGTTGTAGGCGTAGATCACCGCAGCGACCAGCAGGCCGATCAGCATCGCGATCCTGACCAGCGGGTTCTGATTCAGGACGAAGTTGAAGGCAATCTGTGCCAGTGTCCACAGCTTGACGGCGACGATGATCCCGTAAATCAGCATGATCATCCACGGGGTCTTGTCCGCGATGATGCCAATAGCCTCAGCCACCGCGCCCAGAGCAGCGAGGAGCGGGCCCGAGAGCGGAGCAAGGGCCGCCCCGATATTGCCAGCAGCCATAAGGATCTTGCCGACCACGTCGGCTACCCGCGGCCCCATCTCCGCCGCGTACCTCAAAAACGCCTCGAACGCCGGGCTCCCCTTGAGGTTGGTGCCCCAACTCGCGAACTGTTTCGTGACCGACTGCAAGCGGGACGAAACACCGTCCACCTGCGGCAGGAAGGCGTCAACGACACCCGCCATTCCCTTAAACACGTTGCCGAACGAAACACCCAGCCCCGTGATGGCCGGACCAACCTCCCTCGTCAGATCCGACAGGAGGGTCTTCCACCACGGCGACTTGAAGTCACCCGACATCCTGTCCTGCAAGCGCTTGATCGCGCCCGCCGCGGCCCGGACGATCGGAGTCAACGCAGGCAATGCGCCCCTCAAGCCATTCAGGGCTCGGGTGAAAATGGGCATGACGGCAGGCTGCAGCGACTTAGACCAACTCGCGAACGCGTCCTTGAGCGACGTAAACGCAGTCATGGTCTGCCGCGCCGACGGCGACAACTTCGCCAGCGCCGCCGCGTACTTGGCCTGGGCCGCACTCGCCGTGTCCGCACCGCCAGCTGTCGACAGCTGCGCCGACTGGATCTGCCTCTGCGCCGACGTGATGCTGTCCGCCGCCGACTGCTGCGTGGCCACCAGCTGCTGCTGGGCACGCGCCACCGACCTGGCGCCATCCTCCTGCACCTTGGCCACATTGCGCTGGGCAGCAGCCACCTTGTCCTGAGCTGCAGCAATGGCCTGCTGGTTCTGGATCTGCGTCTTCGCCGCGTCCTGCTGGGCTTTCGCCAGTCCAGCCTGCTGCCCGCTCACGTTTCGTTGGGCAGCAGCAAGACGCTCCTGGGCAGACCGGACCACGTCCGAGCCCTCAACGCCGGCCTTGTCAGCCGCGGACTTCTGCGCGGTCAGATTCTTCGTCTCGGCCTGCTGCTCCTTGAGCCGCTGCACCGCCTGATCGAATCCCAGCTGCGCCCGCTGCTGCTCCAGCAGCGTCGCCTTCGACCCGACCGCCTGCGTGGCCAGCAGCCGCTGACGGGCCTCCTGCACGCCCAATGCCGCATCGCGCTCACTGAGCTGAGCATCGGTAACCCGGGTCGACAGCTCCTCCAGCTGCACCGCGGCCTCGTGCCGGGCCTGCGTCAGATCCTGCTGCGCCTGCCGTGCCGTGCGCTGCGCGTCCGCCAGCGACTGCTCGGCCTGCGTCACCCGGTCGTTCGCAGACTGGGTGCGATCCGCGGCCTGCTGATAGGCGTCGGCGAGGCCCTTTCGGGCCTGCTTGACCTGATCCGCCGCCGCCAAGTTGTTCTGCGCCGCCGTTCGGACAGCATCCGAGATGCCCTGTTCGGCCTGCGCGATCTGCCGGGCCGCGTTCCGGTGAGCCGCCGCCAGGGCCTGCTGCGCACCGGCCATCTGCAGCGCCTTCGACGCGGCCTGCGAAGCCGCCTGTCCGCCGCTCGCGGTGGCGCCCGTCGCCGCGTCCTGCGCCTGCTTCTGCGCGCCCAGAGCACCCTTGATCCCGGTGAACGCAGGAATCGCCACAGCCGCGAGGGCGCCCACGCCCGCGCCCGCCGCCAGACCGGCTGCCGCGATGGAGCCGATACCGGCAGCAAGCACCGGAATCGCCGGGAGCGCAGCCACCCTGCCCAAAGCCATAACCAGCTGAAGAACGGCCTCCATCGCACCCGACGTATCCACGTCGACCCGCGCAGTATCGCCATCCAGCGCATCCACCTGCGCCTGGATAGCGGCCAGCTCCGTGGCAGCCGCAGCCGAATCCACCCGCAGCGCTACATCCGCATTCGACGCCGACAGCTCCGTCAGCCGAGCACGGATACGGTCGATAGCCGCCGTGGCGTCAGCCGAACTGATGTCAACGCCGATCCGCAGGTCGCTGATCGCCTGCAGTTCGTGCCGCAGCCGGTAGATCTCCCGCTCCGCATCCGACGAGTTTGCGGTCAGCCGGACCTCCGGCAAGTTCCGCATCGCAGCCTGAAGCCGCGCCTGCAGCGACCGGGCGAACGCACTACCGGTCTGCTCGCCCTGCCGGGTTGCAGACGCCCGCGCCTGCGCACCGCCCTGGGCAACCCCCTGCTGCAGAGATGTGCGGATCTGCGCCGTGATCCGGCTGGCGATCTGTCGGCCGATCTGCTGCCCAATGGAGGTGCCGATGTCGCCGACTTGGGCCCGCATGGCCGGCCCGAAGGCTCGCCCTGCGGCGTTGCCGGCATCGGTCCCAGCGCGAGTGGCGGCAGGCACAAGGTCCGCACGCAAACGCTGGTAAATCCCCCGCGTATTGGGGATGACATCGACCTCGACGCTGCCGACACTGATCGCCACAGGAGGCCTCCCTCCTGCGCTACGCCGCGCCTCCGTTGATCAGCTCGAAAAGCCTCTGCGCGCCGGCGTCAGACAACGCCGACTTCTTTCGCCGCGGCGCGGCACCCGGGCGCCGCATCGGCTCCGGCCGATCCGGACGCTGGGACTTCTTCTCGGTGTTCGCGCAGATCAGCACATATTCGATCCGCGCCAGCCGGTCACAGGACGCCGCCACCAGCTGCTCCAGCTGCGACCAGCGCCCCTCCTCCGGCTTGCCCTGCTCGGCCTGCTCGTCGAGGTCTTCCTCCGGCATGGCGTTACGGAGCGCCGTCATCGTGCGGGACTCCGGCGGCAGGCCCTGAATGATGACCCGCAGCCGACGCCACGTCATCCGGCCCGTGTGCACGTCAAGGACGTCGAGCCCGCGGTCCAGCAGATCAGCTTCTACCGCTTCCGGGTGTTCCTCGAGGACCGAGACGGTCCACTGGATTTCCCCAGGGACTCACCCGCAGCCTCGGCGGCCCGCTCTGCAAAATGCCCGATGCCTTCCTGGTCCGGGTCGAGATCCTCGTAGGTCTCGTAGTCGTCCTCATGCAGGACGCGTTCCATGAAGCCGTCGACGTCCCCGCTACGCAGGGCGCGCATCGCGGACGCCCTCCAGCGAGTGGCCGGCAGCGTCCGGACATCCTTGGTGACACCGTCGTAGCCGGCGAGCGGCACGGTCACGTAGCCGTCGTCAGCAGCTTCCAGCTCCTGCGCCTCCGCAGCGCTGGTGTCGGTCTTCGTTGTGGTCATGGCGCGGGCCTCCTACGGCACGTGGTCACGGCGCGGGCACTCACAAGGGGTAGGGCGGGCGGGCCGGGCCCGCGCCACGGATGCGGCCCGCCCACCCAGCTCAGGACACCGTCTCGCTCGGCGTCAGCGGCAGCTTGTCGACGTGGTAAACCGTGTTGCCTGCCTCGTCGGGGTAGGTCGTGATGGTCCACTCGAAGCCGCTGATCTCGTCCTGCTTGTACGAGACGTCGCTGCGGTCCGAGATCTCACCCTGCGGAACGTAAAAGCCCCTGGCAGAGTCGCCGTCCATCACCAGGAACCAGAACGCACGACGGTCAGGAGCCGGACTGGCGGTCTCGGCGAACTTGGTGATGCCGCCGACGTCGGGCGTCAGGTCCGCCTCGTCCAGGCGGAACTGAAGGCCCTGCACCGCCAGTCGGGATGTCTCCCACACCGTCAGGCCGAACGTCCGCACGCTCTTGGTGATCTGGGTGCGGAACGGGCTAGTGAGGCCCCACGGCGTGAACTCCTGCGAGTCCTCATCGAAGCCATAGGTGAGGCCGTCGTCGCTGATCGCGCCGAGCGCCTTCCACGGCGAATCGGGCTGGGTCAGCGGCGAGTCGGGAGCAGCCGTACCGACCGGAGCCACCCACCCCCCGCCATTAGCTCCGACGACCGTCAGGTCCGCTGCGCGGGTGATGTTGACCATGATGTCTCCAGACATGCGAGAAGCCCGCGCGGGGCGGGAACTAAGGGTCCGGCGCGGGCCCAGCCGGTCAAGAGACCGGATGCAGATACAGGGAGTACGTGCCGCCAACGCGGCGAAGCCCGAGGTTTTCGTAGGGGCGAGAGATGGGTGCGGCCTCGGTCCGCACGCGGCCAATGACCGCGCCGCCAACCGTCGAGCCAGGCAGCCCGAGCAGCAGTCCGCGGATTGCGGCGGCCAGGTCGGCGGCGTCGCCGCGCGTGGCCGCGTACACGTCGATGTCGACCAAGGTGTGGTCAAGGCGCAGGCCGTCGTCCGTACCGCCAACCCGCTCAACCTGCACCGTCGGCAGCTCGTCGAGGAGGTTGTTGTCGAGCTCGTCGCGGATCACGATGCCGTCGCCGAGCTGCTCCTGCAGCCAGCCAATCAACAGCACCTCGACGTCCACGGAGCCCACGGCCGCCATCAGTGGCCACCCGCACGGGCGGCACGCAGCAGCACATGGTGGGCAGGCACCCTCTCGGTGCCGTACTCCACCCAACGGGCGTAGTAGGCCGTGTTGGTGACCGTGGCCGTAGCCCGGTCCCGTCGCCGCCCCCCACGAGCGGTGGACGACGCCTCGAACGACGCCTTGTATTGGCCCGGCGTCGCGTTCCACGTCCCTGTGTAGACGGGCGCGATGCTGACTGCAACCGTCTTGATGATCTCGGCGCGACGCAGCATCTCCGCCTCCACCATCGGAGACTTCAACAGCTGTCCGACCCCTTTCCGGGACATCTTGAACCGTGCCGCCATATCCTCAGCTCCTCACACACGTTGGGGGCAGACATGGACGTCAAGGGCGTACTCGGCAGCATCAGTTTCGACGGCGAATGGATCACCATCACCAAGACGCCTGTCGGGCCCAGGCCGGCACCGGTGCGGATCCGGGCCGCAGACGTCACCGGGACCCGCTACAAGGAGGGCACCAGGCTCATGCACGGCTACGTGCAGTTCGTCCTGCCCGGCAGCGTCGCCGCAGCCGAGAAGGGTGGGGTGTTGGCCGCGGGCCGGCCGCCCTACGAGGACCCGCACAGCCTGTCCGTCCCCCGCAAAAGCAACGACGCTGCAGCGAAGCTCGTCGCCGCTGTGGAGCAAGCGCGGGCTAGCCGGTGACCCGGTCCGCGGCGAACTGCATCGGACCGCGGGTGCCGGTGAACGGGGACCGTCCCCAGTCGCCTGGCTCGCCCGTGATCTCGCAGACCTCGCCGCGGATACGCACCTGATCCGTCGTCCGCCAATCCGATCCAGCCGGGGCGTAGACGGTGTAGCCGACGATGACCGTGTCCCGGGCCTGCTGCTCCGCGCCACCCACAGCCGGAGACTCCGAGCGAGGCACCACCACACAGCCAGCCACAGGCAGCTCAGCGACCGTCCCAGGGATCGGCTGCCCGCGAGGATCCCGGCCAGGAGACGGGCCGCGACGCATCCGCACCACCGTCTCCCCAAACGGGTACGGGGCCGGCATCAGGGATACTCCCAACCCGGCTCGTACTCGCCGTCCACAAGCAGTGGATCAGCATCGAGCGGCCACGACGCCCAAGGGTTGGCGTCCGCCGGCGTCGGGTCCACGGTGAATGCGCCACCGCGGCCGGCGAGGCTCTTCAACGCCGCCTTGTCGGCCTTCGTTAGGTACAGGCCACCGCTACCGCTGGGCCGCTGTACCGACATGGGGCCGATCGTCTCGTAAGACACCTGCTGCGGGTTGACGTAGGCTCTGCCCGCAGCTGACAGCACGATCGCCGTCGCCTGATCCGGCAAGGGCTTCACCACGGACTCAGCGAGCGCAACGGCTTGGAGGATCAGTAGATCCGCGCGGTCGCCCTGGATCTCGTCGAGTCCCAGGTACAGGCCGAGTTGTTCGGCGGTAGGAGTCACGAACGCCATGGCGGTACTCCTCTCAGGCCAGTGCCTCCACGGCATCGCACCAAGCCGCAAGCTCCGCAGTCGGGTCGAGTTCCGCTGAGCGCGCCTTGGCCCGCTTGCTCGCGAGCCGGTACTCGGCGGGCGTCCGCAACTTACGGATCACCGCCTCGTAGCCTGCGGTGTCGTTGCGATCGACGAAAATACCGGCCTCACCAAGGGACTCTGCGAGGCCCGGCGTAGGGTGCGCGACGACCGGGATGCCAGAGGCAAGCGCCTCAGCTCCCGCCCTTCCCCATGACTCGTAGGAGCTGGGCATCAGCAGCACGCGGGTGCGGCTGTAGACCTGCTCCCGCATGTCCTCGCCGCGGACGTGGTCGAGGACCGTCAGGTTGGGCAGGTCTGGAAGGATCTGCTCACCATAGGCGCCCCGCACCGCCAGGAACTCCTGATCCGGCATGCGCTTGGCCAGAGACTCCAGGACGTGGCCGCCCTTGGCCTCATTGCAGTTGATCAGCGTGATGGCCTTGCCCGGCTTCGTCGCGTACTCGTCGGCGAACACCGGCGGACGCACGATCAGCGACTGCTCGGGGCGAACCGACTTCGGGTACTCAGCGAAGAACAGCTCGGCCTCCGCCTCCATCCACCGGCTGTTGTACACCGCAAGCGCAGTCCCACCAGCCGCCATATGACGAAAGGTTGGCGCATGCGTGTTGTGGCACACCACGACGACCGGCTTGCCGTAACCGCGAGCGAGAGCCGACGTCGACGGCACACACTCCAGATGCGATACCAAGACATCCGCCCGGCGCACAGCCGTCGCGAAGTCCAGGCGGGCCTCCATCGGCACCACCTGTATGCCCCGGTACTCGTAGACCTCGTGGGCCCGCCCGTACCGGGACAGCCAGACGGACACGTCGTGACCGCGATCCACTAGAGGCCTCAGCATCGAGACGAGCATGTGCTCGGCCCCAGCATTGTGCTCCGGCGGCATCGCATGGACACGGGCCACGATCTTCAGCGGGGTGGCCGTCCCGCCCGGCGCGGAAGCCGGGACAGCCCGCCCCATCAGCTACCGCTCGGGGTGCCGGTGAACTTCACGAACGCGTCCGCGTCACCCATCACGAAGCCGTAATAGGCCTCCGCCAGGATCAGCACCAGGTTCTCCTGGAAGGCGCTGTGCACGCCGCCCTCCTCGTCCACGTAGGTGGCCTGGTCGCTGATCCGCACGGTGATGTCCATGCCCACGCCGTAGGCGGCCTGCGACCAGTCGCCGCCCAGTGCGCGCAGGCCGGAGTCCACAGACGTCGCCTGGCGGCGCTGCTTACCCGACACCGACCGCGAGTACGCCAGCGGCTCGCCGATCAGCGTGCCTGCCGCCGCCATGTTCGTGCCCGGCGTCTGCGTGTCCACCAGGATCGGCCGGCCCGTGGTGTCCGTCGCGAGCAGCAACTTCGGCTTCAGGCGGTGGTCCGCGACGGTGCCGGTGTAATCCCAGTCGGAGTCGATGACCTCCTCCATGCCGGTGACCAGGTCGGCCCATATGCCACCCTGCCCCTGCGACTTGGTGCCCAGCGCCACGCTGTTGCTGGTCGCGGCAAGGTACTCGGTGAACGGGCCCGCCGCGCCCTTCATGGTCTTGCCGTGGATCGTCGCGTGGTCGAAAGCCCGCGCGAATGCAGTCGGCAGATCCTTCTGCAGCTGGTCGTACAGGCCACCGGCGTTGGTCTTCGCGACCTCCATGGCGACCGGGATGAGCACGGCCAACTTCTTGGCCTGCATCTGCTTGACGTCGACGCCACCGGTCGACAGAGGCTTCTTCGCCGCCTGCCCGACCCAGTCCGCGGTCGGCACATCCATCGGGATCGGGACGCTGGTGGTGGCGTCCAGGGCCAGCGGCGCCGGCCGCGCCAGCGCCATCACCGCCGACTGCTCAACGCTCTTCTCGAAGATCGGCGCAGTGATCGTGCGGGGCAGAAGCGCGCCATCCACATTGGACAGCGTCAGAGGGGCGGTAACCGCCATGACAACCTTCTCTCAGCGGCTACTGCAGCCGCGTATTCAGCCACCCGGCGAACTCATCGCGGGGGTTGGGGGTCCTGGTCTTGTTGGCGCCGGACGCCTGAGTACGGTCCGGTGCCGGACGCCGCGGGCCCTCCGGGGGCTGGACTCGCGCCCAGTGCGGCTTGCGCTCCAACAGCGCCTGAAGGTCCGCCTCGATCGCGGCCTCGTCGATGTCACCCGACTCGTCGATGTACGAAGAGAGCTCCAGCTGACCGACTGCGTCCTCGGGGTCCGTGAACGCCTTCCGATCCCCTACTTCCGAGCCGGCCAGGGCCTGCACGCGCGCCTCGACGAGGCGGGTGCGGGTCTTGGTGATCTGCTCGTTGGCGACAGCGAGCCGGTCGTTGAGACGTTCACTCTCCGACTTTTGCGCGTCCTCGAACTCCTTGGCCTTCCGGGCAAGGGGCTCCAGTTCCTTCAGGCGCTTCCGGAGATTCGCGGCCTCGCTGTTCGCCTTCCGGATCTTCGCCTCGGCCTGCTTCCGGTCGAACGGCTTCTCCTCGACCTCGGCCTCCGCCTCCTGGGCGTCATCCGTAGTCTCGGCGCTTCCGCTCTCCTCGGTCGCCGTCTCCTCGACGGTCTCCTCGGTGCCAGCCTCGGCCTGCTGCTCAGTGCTCTCGGTCTCTTCGGGCATGACGAATCGGCCCTCCAGGGGCTGTGGAAATGAGAAAGGCCGCCACCAGGGCAACCTCGTTGAATCAGCGTGTGCCGGGCAGCGGTTGCTGATCGTGCTCGGCTAGCGCGCGCCGGAACAGGCGAAGCTGATCGCCTGGATGCCCGGCGGCGTACTCCCGGTAGATGCGGTCCCACTCCGCCGCGTGCGGCGACAGTTCGAACCGCTGGCCCCGGAAGACAGGGATGATCGCGCAGTGGCAGTCGTTGTGGAACTTCACCACCGACGCGTCGCCAGAGAACCGGTCGTTCGCGTCGCGACCAGCAGACTCGGCCGTCTTGTAGATCATTCCGCGGGAAGCCATGAGCTTGCAGAAGAAGCAGCCACCAAGGGCTGCCGCCCGCGCATACCCCACCGCGCCACGGTCCTGCTGCACCGCCTGACGCAGCGTCTGCCGACCCTGATCGGTCACGAGCCGTTGAGCAGCCTGCTCGGCCTTCACCTGGGCTGCCGCCATCCGTTCTTCGAGCGGCCGGCTCTGCACTTCCGTGGCCACATCTGCATCCCGCGGCCACAAGTCCTTCGTCGCCCACCGCATCGACTGGTCGACCTGATCGTCCGGAGGCGAGTCAGCGAGCGGCACCGTGAAGCTGCCAGGCGCCCCGGCCGCCTCACGCTGAGCATCGTAGAAGTCCGCAGCGGCAGAGGCGGCGGTCTGGCCGTACTGATCGACCAGCACCCGCACCGCATCGACCCAAGCCGGCACACTGTCCTTCAGTCGAGAAGCAATGATCAGTCGCCGAATTTTCCGCATGTCCCTGAGCAGAAGACGTGTCAGGCCGCGTTGGACAGCCCGCTGCCGGGCCGCCGCCGGGGTGTCATCCGAGAGTGTCGCCACCGTCGGCCCCCAGCGTCAGTCCTCCCGGCGCCGCCGCCCCCTCGGCACCGAGCGCGGCAAGATGATCCAGTACGGCGGAGCTGGTCTGCCGGCCCGCGCTTCGACGCCGGTCCGCAGCCACGCGCTGCCGCTGGCCCTCGGTTAGCCCAGCCATTTCCAGGGCCACGTCCGAGTCGGGTGGCAGGATGTTCGCCTGCACGAGCTTGACCACGGCATCCGTCTGAGCGGCGATCGTCGGCGTGGCAGGGTTCCGCCACACGCACTCGATGCGCCGCCCCTTGTCCGGCGGCTCGCCGTCCCGCACCCACAGGGCGAGGCGCATGGCCTGCTGCCAGGCGGCACCGAATCGGCGGCTCCGTCGCTCGGCGCGCTTGACGAGCTTCGCTTCCGTGGACCGGATCGCGTCTGCGCTGGCGGGGTTGTCCGTCGTGTAGCCGAGCATGTGCGGCGGCAGGCCGAACTGCGAGGCCATGATCCGCGCATACAGGTCAATGATCTTCGTCTGGCCGGAAGGGTCATGGGCAGGGAACTGCCCGACGGTCGGCACATTGCCGTCCTCATCCCGCTCCAACGCGAGAACGCGGCCGATGTACGTCTCCCACGCGCTCTTGGTGTTGCCCTCAGCGTCCTGGAACGCAGACTCACTCGCACCCAGGATGTAGCGAGCCGGCGCCCCGAAGAACTCAGACGCGACCTCAATGCCCATCAACCGCCGGCATGCCGCATCGGTGATGCTCATGACGTCCGGGGTGATCTCGCTCTTGCCGACGCGGTCTGCCGTCCGCTGGCGATTCGCCATCCTGACCACCGGCACAACACCAAGCTGGTGAATGTCCCGGTCCACAACCTCCCAGCCGCCCGACGCGGTCGGCACCGCGTGAATCGTCTGATCCGGCAGGTACAGCACCAGCATCCGGTCATCGCCGCCAGCGTCATACAGGTCGCCGGCCGCGCACTCACGCAGAGCCGCGGTACCCATCCGCAGGCGGGCATCCCACATCAGCGTCATGTCCAGAGGGGACTCGATGCTGATCAGCGGCGGGCAATCCTCGCCGCAGTCCCCCGAGCCGACAGCCAGATACTCGCGACCGTAGGTCAGGGCATCCAGATGCGCCAGGCTCGACTCGTCCAGCAGGTCGTTCGCGTCGACGATCTCCTGCAGGTCAGACGAGTCCGAACCGTCAGCCCAACGCAGCGCCTCCAGATCAAGGCGCTCCTCCAGCGACTCCACACCGATCCGCGGCCAACCGATGACCGTATGCAGGCCCTTCAGCTGCGGCGGGATCGAGATGCCCAGATCGCGCACCAGCTGCTCGCCGTTGAAATAGGCGTCGCGGAGCTGGAGCCGCCACCGGTCCGACAGCATGTCCTGCCGCAGCACCTGGATCAATGCCAACTCGCCATCCGACAAATTCAGCAGAGGCAGCTCGGGGATGGACAGGGTCATCGCAACACCACCACCCTCCCCTTGCCCGGCGTCTTCTTCTTCGGCCTCTTCGGCGAGTTGAGGATCATGCGACGGAGCATTCGGGCCCCGATCGCGCACACCGCAAGGTCGATCTTCCTGGCAGACTCACGGTGCTCCTTGCCGATCGTGATGCCCCAACGGTTGGTGCGCCGTCGGGCGTTGATCACATGGGTGCGCAGCACCTTGTGCCCGTCGTGGACGAGTGTCCGCTCCAGGACATCCGCATGAGTGCGCTTCACTGCGTCCGTGAACGTCTCTTGGTTGCGGGGATCGCGCATGTCCCAGCGGACCGCGTGCGCCTTCGGGCCGGACAGGACGGAACGGAGCGCCAGCTTCGGCCCCCACGTCTGACCCCACGTGTCGATGTACGTGTCCCAATACATCTCGCCGTCGTCATCGTCCTGGCCAGAGCCTGGGTCAGCGAAAAACGCCAGCACCTTGAACCGGGCGAACGCGCCCTCGACGACGCCATGGACCTCGTCACG
The DNA here is from genome assembly GCF_019933235.1 of Streptomyces angustmyceticus. Lineage (NCBI taxonomy): Bacteria > Bacillati > Actinomycetota > Actinomycetes > Kitasatosporales > Streptomycetaceae > Streptomyces > Streptomyces angustmyceticus. The sequence goes on from NZ_CP082945.1 coordinate 564,620, forward strand.
CGGCACCCGGTAGGGCACGAAGCCCGGAGTGTTCGGCGCCGGCCAGTTCGCCGGCTTCTGCCACACGCCGAGGGCGGACACCAGACCGTCCGACATCCGGCAGGCCGCCAGGCCCGTCGCGTCGTCGCTCTTGGAGCCGTCGAAAAAGAGGACAACCTCGTCGCCGTCGGTGAGCGTCAGATCCTCGCGCTTGCAGGCATCCCACTCGTAGCGGGCCATCCATGCGTCCTCAGCTGCGGCGATCTGGTTGTACCAGAAGCGGCGCGACCGGGACGGCGGGTTACGGACGTCCAAGATCGACGCCTTCAGCCGGCCGATGTCCAGCCACGTGGAGTCCCCGCGGACCGCACGAAGTGTCGGTTCGATCCACGCCTCCGTCAGCTTCGCCTCAGGCGGCGCCTCCAGCGTGTCGTAGAACAAGCCCGTATCGGCAGCTCGACCGGCCTCCGCCGCCTCGTAGGCGTCCCGAGTCCGTTCAGCCACCGAGTCTTCACCCGGCTCGAACGCATTCGTGTCCGCCAACGTCCGGGACTGCCCGTCCGCCGACTTCGTGGCGTTGCGCTCGATCACGGCCGCCATCTCGTGGCCCGAGTTCGACTCCAGCCAGTGGTGCGTCTCGCCCATCGACGTGAATGTCGGCCGGCCACCCTCAAGGGCGCGCGGCGACGACGTCACAGCCTCAGTGCGGGCCCGCCCCTTATCGGCGTAGATGATCTCCTTGCCGAGGTCGATGCGGTACTCCTCGATCGCACGCTTCGAGAAGATCAGCGGGAAGAGCGTCATCGTGTTCCGGGTCTGATCCTGCGACACCGCAGCGATCTGCACCCACGCCGCCGGATGCTGAATCCCCAGCGGCTGGCCCGGCGTGACACCCCACTCGTTGCCCTCGTCCGCGACCCGATCGAAACGACACGGCCCCACGAACTCGAACGCCGCCCACGTTGCCTTCAAGGGATCCTTGCCGTGGCCCTTCAGTCGTTGAATCACGCCGTCGCGCCACAAGAAGCGGTTCGTCGCCGGATCCATGGCGTACCACCACAGCGTCAACCGGGCCTGCTCGGGCGTGTACTGCCACGGCTTGCCGACGTAGTGCTGCAGATACGTCTTCGTCCAGGCGAGACATTGCCAGCCGAGCGTGTACTCCGGCAGGACGAACTTGCCGTCCGGGCCACGCTTCCACGTAGGGCCCAAGGTGAAGGGCTCGACGACGTCGGGGGCCTGCTCGTCAGCCTCCTGCGATGTCACGGTACGAATCCAGCGGGCTCACCGATGCCAGCTTGGGACCGTCGGGCTTCTTCCGCTCCAACTCCATGCGCGCCCGCCGGCGATCGCCCTCGGTCGTCAGCAGAGACGACATCACCGAGTTGAGGGCGGCAACGAGCTGGCCGTTCGGGCCGCGCTCTGAGCAGTCCAGCACTCGCGACATCAGCTCTGCGGCGTACCGGGCCACAGCCCAGTCCGACGGCTCGTAGAAGGCGGCCTGCCCGGACTCGCGCAAGGACATGTACCAGTCCGTGGCGATCGGATCCCACTGCGCACTCGGCTCAGGCAGGTCCGGAAGTCCTTCCGGTTGCCCCGATGGAGCCTGGATCAGTTCAGGGCCGTCATCCTTGTTACGGCGACGGCGTTCCTCGGAACGCTTCGGGATAGGTCCGTGCGCGCCCATGACGACCTCCAGGGTCAGAGCACGCCACCAGGGCGCGCGAAGGGCTGGAAACGACAACGCCCCGCCAGGGACGCCGCCGGGGCGTCAGAGCGAGGCGACCAAACCGGCTGCGTCAGGCAGCTCGGCAAGACTGAGAGGCGTACCCGGCACCCGGTCGCCCACGATCATGTACCGGCGGTCCGAGTACACCTCAACCGCCAACTCCCCCCGCCGGATCCGCCGGCCGTGCGGCACGGCGCCCCGGAACCACAGGTGCAGGCCGGTTCCGGACCGGCCGCGCTCCATGTACGTCGGCGGCAGCTGGTCCACGATCGCCTGCGCCCACGGCAGCACGCGACCGTCCTCGACCGCGTGGTCCAGGTCGAGGACGACGATGCCGTCGCCGGCCGTCAGGACGAAGCCGATGCCGTCGCCGGTGCGGGACGCCGCAACCGCGGGGAAGTCCGACCAGGATGATGGGTCCTTCACCGAGGCGAAGCGCCCATCGGTGCGCAGCGGCACCTTGTCCTTATGCCGCACCCAGCGAGGACGCGACGTCAACTCGGCCGGGACTCTGGCCTGCTGGTCCACCCGCACCCGGGCGCGCTCCGCCTTACAACGTGCCCGGTAGGCAGCCTGCCTGCACGGTGACGAGCAGTACTGCGCATCGGCCCTGGCGGCGGCCGGCATGGGGCCGGAGCATCGCTCGCAGGTGAGACGCAGAGTCGTGGACATGAGGCAAGCCTACCCGGTGTGCGTTACGGCTACAGGCTGTTGACCTGCATAGTTACCCGTTCGGTACGAGCGGCTCCCGAGGAGCTGGCCGCGCGGTGGCTGACATTGCCGCAGGTCAGGGGCCTTGGGAACCCGTACACGGGGTCAGGTGCTATACGGCCCCGATGGCCAAAAGATCATGATCATGGGATATTCCCCCAGGTGATCATGGTTATTTGATCAAGGAAAAGTTGATTTGGATCATGAAATTTCAAGCCCTATGAATCTTGATCTCCAAGATCGCTTAGCCTTTTCGATCACCACTCGACGATCTTCATCTGCCGAACTCTCAAGAACCTTGATCAGCAGTAATCGATCAAGCTCGACGATCGCAACTCACGCACAAGATGACCATGACCGCGTTGGCCTGCCTGCCCAGCCGGCACCGCACCCCATGCCCCGCCCACCCGGGTGGGGCGGCAGGTGGGGCACGCCCTGCCCTACCGCCTGCGCCTGCCTCCACCCCTCAGCGCCTTGGCGTGCTGCGAGGTGGTGGTGTCTGTGGCCTGCATGTGCCTCAGCTGGCAGTAGCCCTTGGCCCTCGGTCCCATGAACTTGGACACGGCTCGGACGCAGCGCTTCCAGTCGCCCGGCGTTCCCCATCTGATCTTGGCCGCGCCGGCTCCAGTACTCCAGTAGTTGCGGAGGGTCTGGGCGTTGCCGCCTCGACCACCGCCCTTGCTGCCTCGTCCCTTGCTGGCCACGTGGATCACTCCTGGGTGGGCTGGTCTTCGTCTGGGTCGATGCGGGTGATGGTGGCGCCGCTGTCTGCGGGGATGGCCATGCAGGGGCCGTGCTGGTCGGAGAGGACTGCCCAACCGTGGTCGAAGGAGAGGGTGAGCTCGGGGTCCTCGACGAGAACGTCTTCGCCTTTCCCCTTGGGGTGGACGACGAGGTAGGCGGGCATCGGGTCACCTCAGTGCTGGTATACGCGCCGGATGAGCTGCCCGCTCCATGTGCGCAGTTCCGTGGTATCGGCGGCGCAGTTCTTGACGAGGCAGACGGGATTCGGGCGGATGCCGCGCTCACTCTGGCGCTTGCCCATGCCGAGTTCGCGTTCGAGCTGCGCTATGCACTGGTAGTCCGGGCGTTGTGGGCTGGTCGCCATTGGTCCCCCCGTCTAGAGGAGTCCTGGGTGTTGCTCGGGTGGCCGCTTCCGTCCGGGCATTTTTCGCTTGGCGGCGTGGCCTTCGGCACTGCTCTTGTAGCGGTGGCAGTGCGGGGGTACGCGGTCGTGGGCCCAGTCGAGGTTGTCGAGGCTGTGGTCGTCGCCGGGGTTCTTGTGGTCGAGGTAGTCGCCGCCGGGCCGTCCGCATAGGTGGCAGATGTGTTCGGGGTTGCGTGCGTGCGCGGCGGGCCGGAGTTCACTGCGCCAGTTCGCGGGCAGCCGCCGCCATCGCGAGCTGCCTTGCCAGCCGCCGCTCATCAGTCGTCTCCGACTGCCCGGTAGTGGCCTTCGGTGAGTTCGAGGGCGCTGTGGAGGAGGCCCTTCTGGTTGATCCAGTCGGTGCTGTCGGTGGTGCCGATGGACATGGCGATGGTGCCGTCGGCCTGCAGAACCTTGAGGAGGACGATGCAGTCGGTGACCATGTCTTCGTCGTCGAGGTCTGCGGTGACGCCAAGGGCGTCGACGGTCTGTCCGATCCTGTGGTCAGCCATGGCGCGGGCCTTCCGGGTGGGGTGTCAGGTGTTGAGCGCCCGCTGTATGCCCTCTTCGAGGGTGACGCGGGGCTGGTAGAAGTCGAGCATCCGTGTGGGGTCGCAGACGCGGTGGTGGACGCCTTGGGGTGCGGTTGCCAGGTACTTGAGCTGCGGCGTGTAGCCGGCTTGTTTGGCGACGAGGTGGGCGAGTTCGTTGAAGCTGGTGGCCCGGCCCCAGCCGAGGTTGATCGGCCCAGTGATGCCCCATTCAACGGCCGCGATGGTGGCGCCGACGAGGTCGTCGATGTGGATCCAGTCGCGGGTGCTGTCGCCGCTGCCCCAGATCTCGAAGGGGTCCTGCCGCCGCTTCGCCCGCTGGATGAAGGCGGGGAACGGGTAGCAGTCGGCCTGGTCTTCGCCGTAGCCGGAGAACGGCCGGAGCACGGTCATCTGGATGCCTTCGGCTGCCGCGTACTGGCAGAGCTGCTCGCCGGTGAGCTTGGCGAGTCCGTAGGTGGCGTCGGGCTGGCCAGGGTTGGCGTAGTCGATGTCGGTCTCGGCGAGCCGGTGGATCTCGCCGGGCTCTTGGAGTGCGACCGGATATGCCGCAGATGAGCTGAAGAACACGGCGCGCGGAGTACCGGTGCGGACCAGCCACCGCATGTACCAGGCGTCGAGTGCGAGGTTGGTGGCGACGCCGAGGGGGCTGCCGTCGATGCTGGCCCGGCCGCCGACGATTGCCGCCGCGTGGATGGCGAGGTCGTAGTGGGTGTCGTCCTCGCGGAAGAAGTCGAGGGCGTCGCATTCGTATACGCCCGGCGTGGGCTCCAGATCGATGGCCGTGACATCGTCGCCTCGGGCGCGGAGCGCTTGGTGCAGGTGACGGCCGACGAACCCGGATGCTCCGGTGAGGAGAACACGCATGGCGCCTCCTCAGCGCTTGAACAGCACGGGCAGAGCGATCTTCAGGTGCTTCAGTCGTGACCAGCGGGCTTCGGGCTCAGCTCGGCAGTCCATGTTCAGGACGCATCCTCGGAAGAATCGCCACCGGCAGCGAATCAGGTTCGGGAGATTGCGCAGCTTGGGGAACCACCCCGGGCGCTTGCCTGTGCCGTGGCACTGGGGGCAGGTGACGAAGTGCCATCCGTCGGCGGCGTGCGACTCGGCTTCTGCCTGATTCCAGAGGGCGATCAGTGCAGGATCCATCTCGTCCTTGGGCTTGCAGATCGTGCGCCCTTGCTTCTTGAGTTCCGTGTTGACCGTCGGGCTGTCCATGAAAACGGGTACGACTCCGACGCCTTCGCACTGTCCTCGGCAGACGGTCAGGAGGCTGGGCGGTTGCATGCCGAGGGCTTCGTACCGGTCGGTGAATTGGGTGTTCATGTTGCCTCCCGAGATGGCGGAAGCCCCGGAGCTCGGGGCCTCCGGGGCTTCCTTCCTGCGGGGATCAACCGCAGGCGTTCTGGGTGGTGCGGGGTCAGATGGCCTTTACGGCCCGGTAGACGCCCCACGGCAGTTCGCTGTCGATGGGCTCCAGGCCGATCCGGGCGCAGGCGTCGGTCTGCTGCTGGCGGGTCCAGGTGGTGACGCCGATCCAGCTGTCGGCCTCTGCGGGCTGGTCGCTGACGGGCCAGTCGAGGACGAGGATCCCGCCGAGCTTGGTGGCTGCTCGGAGTGCGGTGATGATGTCGAGGCAGTCGATGTAGCTGTGGTGGATCAGGACGGCGAGGCTGTAGACGGCGTCCATGCGTCGGCGGCCGAGGTGTCTGGCGATGCCGTCGGCTGCGGCGTGCACGGTGGTGAGGTCGGGGGCGCGTTCGGTGAGCCGGTCGAGCATCTTCTGGGAGGCGTCGACGGCGGTGATCTCGTATCCGTGCTCGGCCATGGGGATGGCGACGCGGCCGTCGCCGCAGCCGAAGTCGAGCACCTTCGCCCCGTCGGGGATGACGGTGGCGAGCATCTCCGCCTGGGCCTGCCCGGACTCCCAGTACGCGTCCTCGGACACGCGGCGGAGCGGGTGGATCGCTTCAGGGTCGGCCTGGTCCCAGGCCTGGATGACAGTTTCGGCGGTCACGTCTGCCTCCTAGAGCCACATCACGGCGGCAGCGTTGATCGCGAGGTGGATCGCATTGTCGGCGATGATCATCAGCCAGACGGTCAGCCATGCAGGCGCCTCGCCCGGGTAGCCCGTTGCCGAGCACTCCGCCCAGGGCTTTCGGTACGCCTTCGGGGCAACGAGATTTTTGGCCCAAACGACGTGCCGCGCCAGCCGGTAGTGATCGATGAGCGCGTGCGTGATGACGATGGCAGCCAGCGCGATCGGCGAACGCGTAACGAGCAGGTAGGGCAACCCATAGGTCAGAGCGTGTGCCCAGGCAGGCCACCAGTGCTTTGTCTTCTCGCTAGCCATCCAGTGGGACTGGATCAGGTAGTCGCCGACAAGATGTGCGAGCAGAAGCCCAAAGGCCGTCGCCCCAGTCACGCTGCCCCCTCGACGAGCTTCCACAGTTTGGCCAGGTCGGCTTCGAGTCCGCCGTTGTCCCGGTAGTTGTAGTAGGCGGCGCTGTCGGCGGAGACCTGCTCGCTGCTGTTGCATTCCTCGTAGCCGGCGTCGACCTCGGCCTTGCCGTTGGCGGGGTGAAGGTGCTCGATGACCATGTCGTCGAGGTAGGTGATGCGCTTCATGCCCGTCCCCCAGTCGAGCCAGACAAGGTCGAGGCAGAGGTGCACCAGGCAGTCGGGCGCCATGAACCCCAGCGCGCTGACGATGTCCGCGGTCATCGCTACCGCGGTCGGCATCCGCTCCCCCATGAGGAGGTCGTTGCCGTAGACGATGCCGGGTCCGCCGCTCAGGCATTCGCGGATGCGGGCATCCCACGGCATGGCAGCGGGGCGGGGCCGGTGGTCGTCGCCCATGAACGCGAGGTAGCGGTACTGCTTGGCCGCCTTCACTGCCTGCTGGTTGAGGGTGCCGCAGAGGCGGCGCCGCTTGCCGAACGTGAACCGGATCCGCCCGTCGCCCTTCAGCTCGGCGGCGTGCTGCTTGTATTCGGCGAGTTCGGGGTCGTCGGTGTCGACGGCGAACAGCAGGTCGGCGGTGGCGCCGGTCTGGTTCCAGGCGTCGACGATGGCGGGCACGGCCTGGGGCCGGCCGCGGGTGGGGATGATGACGAGCAGGTCGTCGGCCATGGCGCGGGCTCCGTGGGTTAGGCGCGTTGGATGCTGATGGTGGGCGTCCCGGCCGAGATGACCTTGACGACGGTGCTGCCGGCGGTGGGTGGCTGTACGGTGACCGCCCCGATCGCCGCGGGCATGACGCGGGTGCTGGCGCCGCCGACGGTCGGGATGCGGCCGTCGACGGTGAAGTAGAGGGCGGCCCCGCCATCCATCGACACGATGGTGACCTCGTCGAGGTCTTCGGAGAACGTCGTCGTCTCGACGGTGTTGGCGACGAGGGTGATTGCGTGGGCTCCGAGGTCGCCCTTTGCGACGGTGTGCGTGGCCATGTCGCCTCCTATGCGGGCATGAGGGCGGTGATGGCCGCGGCGATTCGGCGGGCGAGCCCGATGTGTCCGGTGTCGGTGGGATGCACGCCGTCGGAGCTGATCCAGGTGTCCGCGATGCCTGTACCCGTCGTCGCGAGCACCTTGCCGGTGCCCGTGATCCACGGCCCCTGGGTGGTCACGAGGGCGCCCGAGGCGTCGTAGCAGGAGCCCGTGATCGGGCTGATGAACGGCAACCCGGCGGCGGCGGCCTGGGTCCGCAGGGTGGCATCAGTGTTCGTGATGCTGCCGGCCGGGGAACCGGTGGGTGACCAGCAGCCGATGACGTACATCTGGCACGCGGGCAGAGCGCTCTTCAGCGCGCTGTAGAGGCTGGCCGCCGCAGCGGCGATCGCGGACTGGCTGCCCGTGTTGTCGTTGAAACCGCCCCAGATGATCAGCCTATCCGGGGCGTAGGGGACGATGTCCAGCGCGATGCGGTCTTGGAACACCGCGTAGACAGGGCTGGTCCCAGGGCTGATGTAGCCGGTACCGCCGCGGCCCTGCTCCCAGGCGTCCGTGCTGCCCAGCAGCCGGGCCGCGCGGGCGAACCACGTGCCGGCCCCGCCACCGACGTTGCCCGCGGAGCCGTCGGAGATGCTGTCGCCAAGGACCATGAGCCGGCCACCCCGAAGAGGCACCTGCCAAATGCCGGCGCCGGGCGGGAGGTAGACGCCGCCAAAGGGGACGTTCGCAAAGTCGATGCGTACCCGGCGGGTGGCCGCCGAACCGAGGTCGATGGTCAGCAGGTGCCCGTTGCCGGTGGTCCCGATCCCTGACACCGCGGACATCAGCTGGATGAGGTCGGTGACCTTGCGTCCGTCGATGCTGAGCCGGAAGCCACTGGCCGTCGTCGACATGTACTTGAACCGCACCTGCAGCAGCTGAGTGTCGGTGCCGAACTCGATGCTCCAGATGGACTGGCCGCTGCTGTATGTGTTCGGGTACTTGCTGGTCGGGAGCACGTAGTTAGTGTCGGGCGAGGAGGCGCCGATGGTGAACGCTCCGGCGCCGGCGTACTGGAACGGGCCGGTCGAGTCACTGCCGGTGAGCGTGACGCCGGCCGGGGCGTACTTGAGGTAGCCGGTGGTCGGGGTGGTGGTCTGGGTGGCGGTGATGGTGGGTGTGGTGCCGGCGTAGAGGGAGTCGGCCAGGGCCTGGTCGGGCATGTCCCGGCGGCGCCAGGTGGTGGTGGAGAGGGCGCCAATGGCCGCGGGGGTGATGGGGTCGCTACTGCCGGTGGCGTGGCTTGCGGCGTGTGCGGTGGGGGTGCGGGAGTTGCTGAATCGGGTGTCGTCGCCGGCGGCGAGGGTGCCGTTGGTGGTGCCGATGCTGCGGGTTGCGGCGTTGCCGAGTCCGAGGTTGGTGCGGGCGTTGGTGGGGTTGGTGAGGCTGGCGAGGTTGTCGGCTTTGACGAGGGCGGTGTTTTCGACGGTGGTGACGCGGGCGGCGAGGGCGTCGCTGGCTGCGGTCGAGGTGCCGTAGAAGGCGTAGTTGGCCATGCCGCCCCCGTTCTTGTCGCTGGATGTTGTGGGTCCGCCCGGCTGTGACGAGGCAGTCGGGCGGACCGGGGGCCGAGCGCTGGGGCGCTTCAAGGTCCCCTGCCTGCCCCCACTTGGCAGGCGTTGGTCCTCGCGGGCGGGAGCGGGCCGCCACAGCCGCTCGACCGGGCCCCGCGAGGGTCTTAGGCGGCGTTGGCCGCGGGGATGGACGTGATGGGCGGTGCGGGTCCGTGTTCGACAACGTGGCCGTTCTCGTCACGTTTGGCTGCGGGGAGTTCCCACACGTCGTAGCGGATGCCGTTGCGTCGCTGGCTGTGGTCTTCGTGTCGGGTGATGCGGCCTTCGATTCCCCAGCGCCGGATTGTGGAGGCGGGGCGCCCGGTCCAGTAGGCGGCGAGGTCTTCGGTGACGAGGTGGAGTTCAGGCATGTTCACCCCCGGCATGCGAAAGGGGTCACCCAGTGGTGGGTGACCCCTTCGACGCAGCTAGATCGATCGAATCAGACGATAAGCTCATTTTGGTTCTACGGTCAAGTACTTCTCTGTCTCCGCGCGAGGTCGCTCACGCTGCTGCTCCTGTCTCGTTGGCGGCTTCCTGTGCTCGGCGAAGGTCGCGCCATGCAGCCATGTCGGACCATTCGGTGCCGCAGGTGCCGCATTGGATGCGGGGTGATCCGGCGCTGGCGGTGAGCTGATTGCCGCAGGCTTTGCCGGACTCGTCGGCCACGGGGCAGAGTCCGACGTTGACGCGGCCGGGGCGTCGTTCGCCGGTGAGGGCGGCGTCGCATTCGACGTGGAGGCGGCGGATGTCGTCGATGTCTTGGTCTATGGAGTCGTAGGCGTCGGCGGCCCACGGCAGGTTGTTGATCAGGAACCGGGTGTGCTCGGGTACGGCTTCCGCGGGCGATCCACGCCAGGGGGCGACGGTCCAGCCGAGGGCAGCGCGCCAGGAGTCTTCGATGTCGCGGAGCCGTGTGGCCACTCCCCCTGCGGCAACGAGGGACAGCACTTCGAGGCGGGGCGGGATGGGCGGCACCCGCGATCCGGAGGTGGCGGCACCGACCTTGCGGGCGCCGCGCATGAGGCTCGCCGTGGTGTTGAGCTGCCGGAAGAGGCTGGGCAGTTCAGCGAGGCGCTTGACTGTCTTGTCTTCGCAGGGTCGACAGGCTTGTCGGCCGGCTTCGCTCACCCAGAGTTCGTGTCCGCAGGCCATGCACGTGGGCCAGGAATAGTCGGCGGCGGTGTCGTTCACGGTGGGCTCCTCGTGGCAGCGCGTGGGTCTGAGGGGCTAGGCGTTACACACAGTGTGCATTGGGGTCCCGACAATCCTGGATGCGCGATCGGGTTGTCGACCTGTCGGCATGTCGCGAAATGCCCGCAACTGGGGCTGCTGGCAGTCACAATGAGCGCATGGCGACTGTTTTCACAGTGCTGGCGGATACGGAGGCCGACGCGACCGCGGATTTGTCCCGCCTCTGCCGGCTGCTGGGCCTGCAGCCGTTGGGCGCCCCGTCGGTGATCCTGGGCCGGGGCCGGTGGCTGGCCCGCGCTGTGCCCGCTGAACGGCCGGCGGAGGTCGAGCAGTCGGCCTGACTCCCATCTCGCGCATGCGAGCGCCCCGACCCGGTAGTCGAGTCGAGGCGCAGCGGCGGCCGGCGGAGCTATGCCGTCGGGGCGTGCTTGAGGCTGGGGCAGTCGAGGCTGTGGACGGTGCGGCCGCAGGTGCACCGGCTGTTGGCGGCGGCGGAGAGCTGGTCGACGCGGCGGCGGGGCGCGTTGTCGTGCCAGGGGAACGGGTCGATGAAGCCCGCGGCCTTGTGCACGCGAATGGCGGCGGACTCAGGGGCGTTGGGGCTGGGATATACCCGGCCGCCGTCGAGGGAGGCGAGCAGCCGGGCGCTGTGGTGCTCGCATCCGGTGGCGCCGGCGCCCTCGGCGTCGAGGACGGTCACGGCATCGCGCGGCCCGTCGTCGCACGGGGTCTTGTCGTCGGGGTGGTTGGCGGCGCAGCGGGCGGTGTCGGTCAACTGGGCGCGAGCCGGTCGGCGTAGTCCTGCGCGGTAACGCCGAACACGTCGGCGACGCCCATCGCCAGGTTGGCGGCGCTCACGTCGGCAGGGTCGGGCCTGCCGTTGTCCAGCTGGTCGAAGACCTTGCTGAGGGCCTGGGCTGCGGTGTCGGCGGCGTCGTCCTTGAGGTTCACGCGGGGTTCCTTTCGTGGTTCAGCGGGTGGTGGCGTGGGTGAGGGCGGGCCAGAGCTGGTTGTCCCGGCCCCATTCGGTGTCGATGAGGGCGAGGAAGGTGGCGGTACGCAGTTCGTGGAGGGCGTGTCTGCCGATGCCAGGCCATTCGGTGGCGATGAGTCGGCGGTGGCCGATGTGGTGGCCTACGCCGGTGCGGCATTCGCCGTCCGCCTCGGTGATCGGGACGTATTCGCGTGACCGGGAGCCGGGCTGGTGTGTGATGACGGTGATGCCCTGCCGCTTGGCGGCAGCCTTGATGTGTTCGAGGAGGGCCGTGTCAGTGATCCAGCCCTCCACCCAGGCCCGCTGGCGCCACATGCGGCCGTCGTATCCACGGGTGGGGGTCAGACCGGGCTGGGAGTTGGTGGTGACGTAGCCGGCGCGGCAGGCGGCTGCCAGGGTGGGAATGAGGTGCCGGGTTTCGTCGTCGGGTCGGGTGTCGCCGTATCCGGGCCAGGTGCGGATACGGCCCTGGAGCCAGTCGGCCATGAGTTGGCCGAGGTCGGCGATGGTGGTGGCGTATTTCCAGGGGTTGGCCATCAGCGCCATTCCCAGGGCTGTCGAGCCTTGGCGGCGCGGTCTGCGGCGTCGGCGAGTTCACGGGCGAGTTGCGCTCGGTCATGAGGCATCAGGCGGTGCCCTGCGGCGACCCGCAGGAGTCCGGCAATATGGGCGGCTTTCGCGGCGGGAACGGTGAACGGATCGCCAGAGCGCTTTCCGAACGCTGGCGCCATCGACCGCCAGTCGCGGGCTGGCAGGACGTATGCGAGGTGTTGGTCGAGTACGGAGATGCTCCTGTACGAGGGGCTGATCAGGCCGTTGGCTTCGGTTCCGTGCGAGATGGTCCAGCCCATGAGGGCTCCCTTCGGTCTGGGGTGGGGTGATGGTGGGGCCCGCCGTGTCGGCTCGGACGGGCCCCGGGGTGGCTAGTCCTGGGTCACGTGGCCGGGGAGTGCATCGCGCACATGCGCGGGGAGCTTGAACGCGTTGCGCACGTAGTCCTTGTCCGACAGTTCGGTGCTGCCTTCCAGCGCGCCTCGGACCCGGTTGGTGTCCATGAGGCTTCCGGCGTCGGCGACGCGCAGCCACAGTTCCTGGATGACGGCGCGCAACTGGCTCACTTCGTCGCGATACTGCTGGATTTCGGATTCGACGCTGGTCGGGGCTCTGTCGGTCATTGGTTTCCTCCTGTTCACTTGCCGGTCGGTCGCGGAGTGTGGTCGTCCTCGCAGTCGGCAGCCCAGCTCTGATGCGTCCAGCACGTTTCGCGGTCGTCGGCGTGCATGCCGGCTTCTTCACGCTGGTTGTCGCGGTCGATTGCGGCGGCGAGCTTCTTGTTCATGTCGGTCCTTTCAGTGGCCAGGGAGTTGCCGTGCGAGGGCTTCGAGGTTGGCGGCCTGCGTTTCGCGGGTGTCCATGAGCTGTTCGTATTCGCGCTGGTCGGTCTTGCTGTGCGGGGTGATGCCGTACTGCTGGCGGAGGTAGGCGATGTGCCGGTCGCGGGCGCCGGGCTGGTTGAGCTGGACGGTGTGCCCCAGCTCGTGGATGAGGGTGCGGTCGAGCTCGCCGAGGTCGCGGTGCATGGCCTCGTTGATGGCGACGAGCGCGCCGTGCGGGGTGAGTGAGGTGGCGGCGCAGGCGTGCCGGGCGTGCCAGTCGCCGATGAGACGGTCGACAGCACGGCGGCGCCAGTTGACGTGGCCGGCGAGGGAGAGGTCGGCGCGCTGCCTGGCGGCGGCTACGCCGCGCCCGTCGGTCAGCAGCACCTCGACGGCGGGGAGTCGGCTGCCGATGCGCTGTGCGGCGAGCTTCCCGGCGTGGTCGCCGATTTCCCGGATGCGGTCCTCGATGCGGCGGGTGTTCCGGCCGCGGCGATCGATGGTGATGTTCACGGGTTCCCTTCAGGTGCTAGCGGAGTTGGGCGCGATGCCAGGCGAGGCAGCGGGCGGCGGCGTACTGCTCGTTGCGGTAGGCGGTGTCGTAGATGGTGTTGAGCGTTTCGCGTGAGAGGCGGGCGACGGCGCGGAGCCAGGCCTCGTCGTCGGCGGTGTGGTCGGCTCGCTCCTTTCCCCAGATCTCTTCGAGCTGCTGGATGAGCTCGAGGTGCATGGCGGGCTTTGCGGTGATTTCCTGCGCGATGGACTGTGCGGCGCTGGCCGCGTGGCTGGCCAGAAGGGCGGTGAGTGACATGGGATTCCTCTCGGTCAGCGGCCAGCGGCGAGGGCGCGGCGCTGGCCTGCGTTGACGAGTTCGATGGCCTGCTCGGGGGTGCGGCAGACGCCCTGGTTCCAGTCGCCGATCAGCGCGTTCCAGCCCCTCCCCCGCAGCTCGGCGAGGACATAGCCGGCGGCCTGGTGGGCTGAGCCGATCGTCCCGACGCCGAGCCCGGCGACGGTGGTGCAGATGGCTCCGCAGATGCAGCGTCTGCCACGTCCGTCGCGGAGGTGGTGGGGCTTGTTCTGCCAACCCCACTTGCGCAGGATTTCGGCTGCGACGGCGAGTTGGGCGCTGGGCTTGTGCGAGAGGTCGGCGCGGGTGCGGTGTGCCCAGTCGGGCAACGCTCGGGCGATCCGGCCGGGGAGCTTCACGTCGATGGCGGGGCGGGTGCCGTGCTGGGGCAGGGAGCGGAGGGCTTCGTCGACGAGCTCGGCAGTGGTCTTGCTGACGAGGTCACGGGAGTAGCCGGCGGTAATGTCGGCCCATGCGTCGCGTTCGGGCGCGGTCAGGGTCGGGACGATGCGCGCGGCGGCCTGGTCGAGGCTTGCCGGGTCGAGGGTTGCTGTGGTCACCTGCTCGTGCTCCTTCATCTGAGGATGGGGCGGGTGGCAGGGGCGCCCGGACGCCTGGCAGCAACTGGGGTGCCCCTGCTGGTTACTTGTTTGTGGCGCGAGCGACGATGGTTCGGCCGCCCTTCAGGTGCAGCCGTCGAGGGCAGGTGACCTTGCGGGGTTGCTGCCGGCGGCCCAGGTCACCGGACCGGCGTCGGGTAGAAGTTGACGATGGTGAACCCCACACCCTTGGGAATCTTCGGCTTGATGGCTTCGATGACGTGGGGCAGCAGGTCGTCACCAGCAGCGACGGAGACGTTGGCCCCGCCGTCGAAGGTCAGCTCCTGACCTGAGCCGACGAGCTTGATGACGATGGCCCACTTCCAACGGTCCTGGTTACTCATGAGTGATCTCTCCTTCGATGCAGGCGGGTGGGGCGCTCAGCGATCCACGACGGGCTTGTCGAGGTCGCGGTGGGTGATGGTGGCGGTGATGCCTTCGTCGGCGAGTGCGGGCTTGAGGGCCATGGCGAAGGCGGCGGCCCTGTGTCGGCCTCCGGCGCATCCGACGGCCACACGGACGGGGCCAGCGCTGGGGCCGCGGGTGAAGGCGACGATCGCGTCGGCTGTGGCCTCGATGAGGGCGGGGATGCCGGGCGTGCTGCGGACTGTCTGGCGGACTGCCGCGTCGTGGGCGGTCATGTAGCGCAGTTCCGGGCTGACGTGCGGGTCCCGGAAGTGGTGGCGGAGGTCGAGGGTGAGGTGCGCGGCCGGCGGGTCGCCGTGCAGGTAGCCGAAGCTGACGAGTTCGACGGTGGGCATCAGGCGTTCACCCGGGCCTTGCCGGTGCCCTTACAGTCGGGGCAGACGACCTTGACGTGTTCGCTGCGGAAGGCGGTGAAGAGGGCGCCGATTCCGGAGCAGTGCCAGCAGAGGCCGCGAGCTCGGGCGGTGTCGGGGTGGAGGGCGCCGTTTTGGGCTTCCCACTGCTGGTCGGTCATTCCGGTTCGGGGGTTCTTGGTGGTCATCGGGGTCTCCTTCAGTGAAGGTACATTCGTGGATCTTTCGGGCATTCGTGGCCGTGATGGTGCCCGTGATGGACCGTGATTGCGCAGGTCAGGCGTGTGATGGTGGGCGTGATGGAGGCGTGATGCATCACGGGCAGATCGGCCCCATCACGCCCCCATCACGGGTGGCATCACGGCCCTGACCTGCGGCATCACGCCCGCCACATCGGCGGATCAGCCCTCTTCGGGCGCCTCTTCGCCAGCCAGCTCGGTGATCGTCGTGAGGTAGTAGCCACGCCCGCCGAGCCACTGCTTGGTCTTCATATCGACCTTGGGGGCGATCACGGCTGCCGTCTCGCGCAGTTCCTTGAGGTAGCGGCGCCGGGCCGCCTCGACCTCCTCGTCCTCCCGCGGCGCCCAGTTCTCCGGCGCGGCGTCGGCGACGTACTCGTACAGCTCCTCCGTCGTCATACGCGCCGGGTCTTCGGCGGCGGTGAACGCAGCCCTGGCGAGTTCGACCACCTCGGGCAGTTGGGCGCGGGGCTGGACGGCGTCAAGGGCATCGAAGTCGACACCGGCCAGGTCCAGGGACTCCGCATCGAACCAGGGTCGGCCAGCGGCGGCGCGCGCGGCGGCCCGCTGCTTGCCCTCCTCGTAAGTCGTGGGGATGAACTTGTGGATGAGGGGGTCGGTGGAGCCGCCGCCCATGATGTATGCCTTGCCGGCGTCTGCCGGGTCCAGGCCCTCGGCGGGGTGCAGCCGGTCGGGGCGCCAGCCGTTGGCTCCGGCTCCGGCGCCGAAGACCTGCACGATGTCTTGGTGCCGCGAAGGGCCGACGATCTTCAGGGCGATGGAGTCGGCGATGGCCGCGCCGATCGAGTCCTTCGTGGCCTCCTGGGCGGCAAGACCGACCTGCACGCGGGACTTGCGGCCGACGCGGAGGATCGCAACGACGAGGGCCTTGGCTCGCTGCGACAGCTGCGGATACTCGTCGATCAGCGTGACGATCGCCGGGTAGCGGGGCGAGGGGATCCAGTTGTCGCCCATGCCGAGCTTGCCGAGGAGCATCGCCCGAGCTTTGGCGATCTTCAGGAGCTTCTCCAGTACCGCCTCGATGATGTGCATCTGGTCGGCTCCCACAACCCGCACCCCGACCGCGGCGGCGAGGGGCTCCAGGCCGTTTCCGCCCGGGTCGAGATCGACGACGATGACGTCTTCGCAGTCGGTGAGGGTGTCACCGATCGTGCGAAACGTCACCGACTTACCGCCACCGGAGCTTGCGATGACGATGAAGTGCTGGCCGAGGAACGTCAGCATGGTGTGCTGCCCATCCATGCGCTTGGCGACCAGGGCCTTGTCGCGCATGGCGAGGCTGTTGGGCTTTCGGGTGGGCAGGGCCGGCATGTCCTCGAACGGGTCGCTTTCGACCAGGCGCAGTACGACCTGGGCGCGCTTCTGCCTCATGGGTTGGCACAGCAGCCCGTCGGTCGGCAGGTCGAGCGGGGTTTCCAGCTCGGGCGCTTTGGCGATCAGGTCGGCGGGAGTGCCCTTCTTGAGCCGGACGGTGATCTCCCAGCCCCAGGGGTAGCGGCGACCGGCCTCGATCGCGGCGACGTTGATGCCTTCGGAGACGAGGGCGCGGCGCACGCACTCGGCGGCCTCGTCGCGGGTGTTGGCGTCGGCGATCGGGAACGGGTCGTCCTCGGCGGGCTCGATGGCGATCAGCCCGCTGGTCGAGTCGGTGAACGGGGCCGCCTCGGCGCCGGGTCGTCCGTGCCACGTGCCGACGGCGTAGGTGCCGACAGCGAGCAGCACGTCGACCCATCCCCCACCGACGACCACCGCGGTGGTGAGTCCGGTGGTGCCGGCGGCGGCCCACCCGCCGGTCTTGATCCAGTGCCAGCGCCTGTGGAGCCGGTACTCGGCGCGACGCTTCTGGACGAGTTCGTGGGCGGCGGTCTCGGCTGCCGTGTCACTGGCCGCCGCCTCCCGCTCCGCCTTCGCGGACTGGATCATCTGAGGGTGGCCGTCCCGTCGAGCTTCCAGCCAGCGCCGGCCGAGGGTGCGGTAGCCGCGAACACTCCAGCCGATGTAGAGCCGGTTCTCGGCGGCGTGCTCTCGGGCGCGGGCGGCGAGCTCCTTGCCGGACTCGATCCATGCGGGCCGCAGGGTCTCGCCCTGGTGCTCGACGACCGCGCCTTCGATGGGCTTTACGAGGCTGAGGTTCGGCCGGTCGCTGGCGGTTTCGGTGCGCATGAATTCCGGGACGTCGAGGTCGTTCTGGGTGTCCGCGGAGGGGGTGTGAATAGCCATTGGTCCACTCCTCAGATGGTCTTGTTAGCGGGCTGCGTGTCGGCCTGTTCGAGGGCAGCCTGCTTCTTTGCGGCATCGCAGTACGGGAGCGCGTCACCGGCCCGCCTGAGGGGCGGCGTGCCCCCGTTGAAGCGGCGCCCATCGGGGGCCCCGGGGGCCTTCTTGGCGCCGGGTGCCTTTTGGGATCCGACCTGCGACAAGTCGCCCAACACCGGCAGCTCGGCGATGGCCTTCATTCGGGCCTGGGCAGCCCTGCTCTCAGCCTCCATCTCGGGCCGCACCCCGACCACCTTCGAACCGGTGACCCGGTACCAGGCGTCCGCCCAAATCTGCTCGGTGACGTACTGGGAACCACGCGCGGAACGCAGGGCCTCGGCAACCTCCCACACGTCCGGGTGATGCTCGCGACGGTCGGCGTCCTTGCGCTTCTGCTCTTCCTCGGCCTGCATCTGCTGCTTGGCTTTCTGTGCCGCAGCATTCGTTTCGGCCGCCGCCTTTTCCGCCTTTGCCTTTTCCCGGGCCTCGGCTTCCGCCTTCTTCTTGCGCTCGGCGTCGCGCTTCTCCCGCCACGACGGAATCCCGTCGGCCTTCTGGGCGATGCCGTGTTCGTAGGCCATGAGGACGATCGGGCCGCCGAGGGAGGCGAGGGCGCCGATGGAGCCCGCGTTGGGGCCGATGGAGTTGTCGGTGATGCCGTGCCACAGGTTGATGCCGGCAGCGATGAGCGCTGCGATCATGATGCCGACCCTGTAGGGCATGACGTCACGCCGGTGGGCGACAGCCCACGCCGCGCCGAAAGCCAGGGCCAGCGCCAGACCCTCCAGCAGTGCCGGGGCCGCGACAAGGAACGGGCGCTCCTTGTCCCAGAAGGCGAGGAACTGGATCGGGGCGGCGATCACCAGGCCGACGCCGTAGATCCCGCGGGCGCCCCACTTCCAGATGTTCTCGCTGCGCCGCTGCTCGGCAGCACGGGCTGCTTCCTTCGCCTCCGCCTCGTCTTCTGTCTTGCGCGCCTTAGCGGCGGCGGCCTCGGCGGCGTCCTTCCGGCGCTTGTGCTCGGCAATGAAGGTGGCGTGGCTGGCCTGGTCCTTCTCCAGCTTGAGGCGGTTCCGTTCGTTGGCCAGGCGCTGCCGCTCCGCTTCCTCGGCCGCCTTGATCTTCTCGGCGTCGGCCTTGCCTTCGGCTTCGATCCGGCGAGCGTCGGCTTCGGCGGCGGCGCGGGTACGGATCGCCTCCGCCTCGGCCAGGGCTACCGGGTCGAACCGCGGCTCGTCGGCAACGGGCTGGCCGTTGACCTTGGTGATGGCGGTGGTCACCGTGATCATTCCTTTCTGGGTGAGGGGCGGCGTGTTAGGCGTTGGCCATCCGGTCGAGGCTGTAGCCCTTTTCGAGCAGGGCAGCGCCGAGTGCGTCCTTGGCCTCGTCGACGGTGATGCGGATCTGATGTCGTCCCTGCACCAGGACGACTACGTCCTCGGGGCTGAGGCGAGCGGTGCGGTCGACGATCAGGCTGGGGGTGATCAGGTGGTAGGCGGCGTTCATGATCTGCCGGTGGCGGCGCTTGGCTTCGCGGATCTCGTTGTGCTTCTTGAACATGGCTGGCTCCTAGGCGGCGGTGTCGTAGCGGGTCGGCGCGGGTGCGGGGATCTTGGTGCGCTGGTCTTCGACGAGCCCGTCGGCGGCGATGCCGGCCAGGATCAGGAGGGCGATCAGGGTGCGGATGCCGATCGGGGCGTCGAGGCCGACGAACCAGGCCAGGCCGGCGATCAGGAGGGCGACCCGGGCGCGGGTGAGGCCGATGAGTAGTCCGAGCTGCATGACGGTTTCCTTCGACGGGGGTGAGGGTGGGTGCTGCGTCGGATCTCCAGGCCGCCGGTACCAGTGCGGGACCGGCGGCGTGGGCTACCGGCGCGTGGTCAGCGGCACTTGTTGCAGGTGCAGTCCGTGTTGCAGCGGGCGCGGAGCCCGCCGAGGGCGGCGGTGGCGATGGCGTCTCCGGCCCGGCCGCCTCGCTCGCCGCCGACCTTCTTGCCGGCGCGGTGGAGCTTCCCGGCGGCGGCATCGAGCTTCTCTGCGGTCTTCTTTCCGAACATGGGTTCCTCCTGGTGGCTGTTCGTGATCGGTTGGCGGACTGGGCTGCCCGTCAACGGGCGGGGCTGAGCTCTTCCGGGTAGAAGCCGGGGGTGCCCTTGACGGCTTCGGCGAGGCGGCCGTCGATGCCCTTCACGGCCATGAGGCCGGACTTGGAGCCGTCGTCGGTGACGGTGCCGGTCCGGCCGCGGAACCGGGCGTTGCCGGGGTTCGGGTTGGTGACGGTGACGCGGTCGCCCTTGCTGAAGTTCATGTGAAGTCCTCTCGGTTGGTGGGTGCTGGCCGGCTGGCCGGCTCCCTGCGGGCCCGGCGCCAGGTGGTGCGCGGTCTGGCGTTGCTCCGGGGCCACAGGCAGCGGTCAGGTCAGAGGCTGGAGGCGAGCGATGCGCTGCTGCCGTTCGGCGATGCCGTGTTCGAGCGTGTAGATCTCGGTGTCGGGCACCTGGCCGGAGGCGATCTCGACGCGCATGTTCGCGATGTCGGTCTTCCACTGGGCGACGGCTTCGCGGGCTTGGGCGGCCAGCACTTCGTTGTCCGTGTCGACGGCAGTTACGGTCATCAGCGGCGGACCTTCTCGCGCCGACTGTTGCGGACCTGCAGGATGTCGGCGGGCGTGGCATACACCTGGTCGTCGTCACACTCGAACATCGGGCGGATGTGGCGGCCGGGCTTCTCGTCGTAGACCGGCCCGTAGTTGAGGCACAGGCCCTGGGCGGACATGGAGCCGGTCATCGCCCCGCCGGTGAACATCTGGCGGTGGTCGAAGACGTAGCTCACCCAGACCTTCTCGTCGCCCCACGGGTAGGTGGCGGTCAGGACGACGTAGTAGGTCTTGCCGATCTCGACCTCGCGGGCAAACTTCTTCGCGCCGCGCTTGCTGGACTCCCATTCGGCCATGACTGTCTCCTTCGGTGGTGTGGGCTGGGGGCTGGGGCGGGTCAGGCGGCGGCGAGCTGGTGGAGTCCGCGGATCTCGTCCATCAGGCGGGGCCCGTCGGGATCCGCCTGGTCCAGGTCGATCGCGGCGAGCTGGATCTCCAGCTGGCGGGGCAGGTCGTTCTTCGCGACGGCGTGCCGGTACTCGTTCAGGTAGGCGATGCGGGTGTTCTCGGGCATGACGGTGGTCCTCTCGGAAATGTGGGCGGTGGCTGGGGGTGTTGGGGGGTGTTTCAGGCGCGGTAGACGGCCGGGCGGACGCCGGCGCGGAGTTCGCGGATGATCGAGCAGGGGCCCTTGGTCGCGCAGTACACGTCGTCGGTGTCCGGGAGAGGGTTGCTCGTCATGCCGAGGCGGTTCTTCGCTACGGCGTTGACTGCGCGCAGCATCTCGCCGCCGTTCGGCCGGCAGGAGCTGTTCTTGTCGCCGACGCCGTGGCGGTGAGCGCTCACAATGTGCTGGCGGGCCTGGCGGGCCGCCCAACGACGGCGGTCGGGGCCGGTGTTCTCGTGCACGTCGCCGCCGTGGGCCGTGTCCATGTGGCAGGCGGTGCAGTGGTAGGTGACCATCTGGGTCGGGTCGCTGTCGTGCGTCCACTTGCCTTCGAACTCGTAGACGATGACCTCGGCGCCCGGAACCTCGGTGTGCGCGAAGGCGGTGACGAGGCCGACGCCGTCCGCGATTGCTCCGCGGGCTGCCTGGTTCCAGAAGACGCGGGGCAGGAACTCGTCCCAGCCCTTGCCGTGGGGCCACTGTGCATACGTAACGCCCTGCTGGGCATCGAACGTCGCCGTGCCATCGACGTTCTCGCGCTTGTACTTCTCGATCTGCTCGATCGACCCGAAGTAGGTGGCACTGAACTCCTCGGACTCCAGGAAGATCAGCCCGTAGCCCTCGGGGCGGGTGTCATGGCCGTTGTCCTTCAGCATCTCGACCATGTCCTCGTAGCCGGGGTTTCCGGGAGCGATGGTGCCGACGAGCGGCAGCCGGTAGCGGTCGCAGCTCGTGACGTGGGCCGGGTTCGTGTCGCTGACGTTGTGCGGCGTGCCATAGGTGTTCCGGATGGTGACGCTCATGACGGCATGGCCTTTCGGCGAGTGATGCACGAATGGGGTGGAGTGGTGGCCGCGCCCGGGGCGCCGGGGGTAGTCAGCCCACGGGCGCGGCGGTCAGTGGGGAGGCTCGGTCACTTGTAGGCCTGGGCGCGGCACTTCTCGGCGTGGGCCTGGGCCCACTCGCGGGCCTTCTGCACGGCGGGCTCGGCGCCTTCCGCAAGTTCTTCGGCGTACTTCTCGGAGTCGAGCGGGACTGCGGCGGCGAGCGGCTCCTCGTGGGTGGAGTCGGCGCAGCCGTAGCCGTGGCAGGTAACGGAAGCGCCGAACTGGATCACTCGGTACTCCGGCTCGCCGTAGACCGTCCGCCCGTTACGGCTCGGGCGCTCCTTCCCGTACTGGACGATTGCTCGCACCTCGACGGTGGCGCCTGCGGCTGCGGTGAACTGGCCGACGGTCAGGCGGTCCGTCCCGTACTCGCTGTAGTACCGGCTACCGGTGGCCCCGCGGTGGTAGCTGATCGACTCGGCGACGGTCTCGATGACGGACGGGGCGGTGCTGATGTACGGCATGACGGCATGGCCTCTCGGTAGGCAGTGCACGAACAAGATGGAGGTGGGGAGCCGCGCTCGGGGGCTGGGGGTGGACACCCCGAGCACGGCGGTCAGTGGCGGCGGGGCCGCGGAATGTCGACCGGCTGCTCGGTGGCGACAGCAGCCTCAGCGAACAGGTGGCGGGCGATCTGCTGCATCCGCGCCACGTACAGCGGGTCAGCACCACGAGCCAGCAGATCCAGCACGGTGGCGACACGGTCACCGGCACGCTGCTCATGCAGAGCCGCCGACACCTCCGACTGCGCCGCACGACGAGCGGCCTCAGCGAGAGACGGATCCGAATCGCCCGGGAACGGGGCGGGAGCCGTGCTCACCGGGTCACCGCCGAACCCGCGTCGACCAGGTGCAGCAGCCCGGCCTGCTCCAGAACCTGCCGGGACTCGGCCATCGTGTCCTGCGCAAGGGCCAGCGAATCGAACTGGGCGCCGGTCATGTGCCGGGCGTCCAGCCCGGCGAGTTCCTCGACCCGCAGCGCGGCCACCTCGTAGCGAGCCACAGCACGGCTGATCTCCGGCGACACGCGGACGAACGAAGCGGCCTCGTGAGCCGCGCGGTCAGCGGCAGACATCGGGATGGTCGGGGTACTCATCGCGCACCGCCCGAGATGGCGGCGGCGAGGGCGCGGAGGGCGTGGCCGTGGGCGATGACCTGATCGGCGATCGCGGTGACGGCCTCGGGGGTGAGCTGGGCAACCTCGTCGCCGATCGCGTCGAACGCGACGAAGGGGGCGGCAGTCTCCGAGTCACCGGCGAACGGCCAGCTGGCCACGTGAGCCGTAAGCACCGACTCGATCTTCCCGTTGTAGGACGGGACGAAAAGCGAGACCGTGTCGCCGTGGTGCGACACGTCCTCCAGCGACCGGTACGCCTCGGTGTGTGGGTGGGTGCACCACGGCGGGCAGTCGACGGTGACCTGCTGGCCACGGACGAGGACGGCGGCCGTGCCGGCGGAGCGGGTGGGGCAAGCGTCGACCTGGTGGTCGGCGCCGTTGCGCTGCCCAGTAAGCTGGGATGTGGCCATCAGGATCTCCCTAGACAGGACCTGTTGGTTACGGCGGGTCGGTGCGTGCGCGATGTAGGAGTCGCAAGCGTCCGGCCCGTCTTCTTTTGTTGTGGCGTCGCCCGCGGACTGGGTCCGGTAGGAGTGGGCGGCACCTCCAAGCGCTGCTTGGAACTGCTGCTGAGGAAGACAGTAGGCCGCCATC
The DNA here is from genome assembly GCF_019933235.1 of Streptomyces angustmyceticus. Lineage (NCBI taxonomy): Bacteria > Bacillati > Actinomycetota > Actinomycetes > Kitasatosporales > Streptomycetaceae > Streptomyces > Streptomyces angustmyceticus. The sequence goes on from NZ_CP082945.1 coordinate 587,949, forward strand.
GAGCGGGCGTCAAGCACATGCTTGAAGTGGCCAGGAATCGGCCCTACTCTCTTGGCATGACCCCCGCCATGGAAGAAGCCGTCGACACGCTGGTCGAGACCGCAACCGAGACCAGCGACCTCGTGGAGCGCTACCAGGGGATCAAGGAACTCGAGGAGGTCCTCGACGTCCGCCTGCGAGAAGCCAAGGCCGAGATCGCGAAGACCCTCTATGAAGGACGCTCCTGGCGGCAGGTAGGCGATCTGCTCGGCGTTACCGGTTCGCGGGCCGAGCAGATCTCCCGAGGGGCTAGATGAACTGCAATTCGTCATGGCTCCAGCGAACGCCCAATAGGGCGTCGCGGCGATGACGCGGCAATGAAGGAGCGGCGTGCCCAGCAGGCAGCCGCAGTGCAGATTCGGAATCACGACGGGGCGGGGCCACGTGGACGTGATCGACGTGTGGAGCGGCCGGCATGCGGTCGCCTTGCAGGCCGCGACGCGGTCAACGAATGAGGAGTTCGCCCGGACGCTGGGCGTAGCGGTCCGGACCGTGGCCGCCTGGCACGCGGACCCCGCGATCGTGCCGCGAAGAGAGATACAGCGCGCGCTAGATACCGCCCTTGAGCGGGTAACTCCCGCCGAGCAGCGCCGCTTCGGGGTCCTGTACCGGCATGCCTCCGAAGTGCAGACACAAGCGCTGCGAGTGGCTATCGCGGTGGTCGTCCGCGGGGCCGAAGTGCTGCTCGTCTGCCGGCGCGGTGAGGACTCCCTCACGTGGCAGTTCCCGGCCGGCGTCGTGAAACCCGGTGGCAGCGCCAGTGCAGTTGCAGTGCAGGAAACGCTCGCCGAGACGGCAGTTCACTGCTCTGTCCGCAAAGCTTTGGGTAGCCGGGTCCACCCGGTGACCGGGGTGCTCGCCGAATACGAGCTCTGCGATTTCCTCGCCGGTGAGGCCCGCAACCAGGACGCGGTCGAGAACCTCGACGTGGCTTGGGTACCGATCAGCAACCTGACGAAATTCATTCCGACCGGCAAGATCTATCCGCCCGTGCTGGCGGCCCTGGAGGGGACCCATGACTGAGCAGACCGCCGATCAGCCGGGCATCAGCGCCGGGATCATCGTGCAGGGCGACCGTGTCCTGATGGTTCGCCGCCGCGTGAAGGAGGGCGAGCTGATGTGGCAGTTCCCCGCCGGCGCGATCGAGGCCGGGGAGACTGCGGAGGAAGCCGCGGTACGCGAGACCCAGGAAGAGACAGGTCTGACCGTCGAGGCCGTCAAGCTGCTCGGCGAGCGGGTCCACCCGAAGACGGGCCGGCTCATGTCGTACACGGCATGCTCGCCGATCTCCGGGGAGGCGCACGTCGCCGACGAGGAGGAGCTGGCCGAGGTCGCGTGGGTGGCGCACGGGGAGATCACGGACTATGTGCCGTACCCGCTGGCGCCGATGGTGCAGGAGTACCTGGACGCCGAGTTGACGCCAGCCGAGTAGTCGCTGGACGGCACGAAGGAGCCCCCGCCCGGGATCTCTTGGGCGGGGGCTTTCGCGTGTATTCGGCTCCGGCTACTGGTCGCTGCTCTTCTTGCGCGGGGTGCGGCTGTGGCCGCGGGCGATGCCGGAGACGCGTTCGGGTTTGACGCCGAGCGTGGGTGCCATGTCGGTGTAGCTGATGCCGTCGCGCTCATGCACGGTGCGGACGACGCGTTGACGCTGCTCTCGTAGCCACTTTTGCAGGTCGGGGATGGCGGCGAGTGCTGCGGTGAGGGCGACCGCCTGGTCGAGGGTTGCATCGCCGGCGGCTAGGTCGGCGAGCTGCTCGAAGGGTGAGGGTGGCTTGTCCATGTGGCGAGGTTAGTGGCCACCCGTCGAAGAAATCCAGTGGGTACCCACTTGACGAAATTGATGGGTACCCACTAAGTTGGAGTCATCGCAAGGGCCAGACGCGGGCAGGGAGCCAGCAATGACGAAAACCACGAGCATCAAGGCCAGCACCTGGGTTCGCGTCTTCGCCGGCTTCTACAAGCGCATCGGCAGCGACGGCGCCACCGTCCTGGCGGAGATCAGCCGCGACGACAACGGGACCTGGTCCTACATGGTCAAGCCGTTCGGCAAGGCCGGCCTTGCTTGGCAGGTGACCGGCTTCGGCACGCTGACCGAGGCCAAGCGCATGGCGGAGGTCGGCTACCGCAGCTATCTGCGCGAGCACACCGCGATGAACGTCCGCAGCAGCTGACCAAGGAAAGGGAATCGACATGGCCGCCAGCTACTCCACCGTGCGGAACTACCTAGGCAAAGAGTTCCCCCTCAGCGAGACGTCCACCGGCCGCAGGGCCGGGCAGCGTTGGTCCGAGGGGGTTCAGGTACGGACCTCCCAAACCCTCGGCGTGATCGTGGACTACACCGAGTCTCACGCCGAGTGGAGGTCCGACGGATCGCTGCGTAAGGCCAAGCTGAACACGGTGCGCGAGTACCTAGAGCAGCGCTTCACCGTGGACGACCACCCGGCCCGCGACGGCCGCATGGTCGTCTCCGACTGACCGTGACAGAACAGCGGCCCCCGGCTGAAGGAAGCAGCCGAGGGCTTCTGCGTTCTCCGCACCGATGTTCACCCCCACGCACCCCTGCCGAATGAGGCGTTCCGCTGGCAGGCTGTCTCTCTTCTGACTGAGGGGGGCTCATGGCGTTGGCGTGTCCGCGGTGTAAGGGGTCGGGGCAGGTGCTGCATTTGCCGGAGTTTGTGGCGTCGTTGCCGGCCGAGTCGCCGTTGCGGGGGAAGTACGGCCAGCCGCCGGAGTACGTCATGCAGTGGCTGCTGCCGGTGGGCGCGGTCGTGGCGGGGGTGCTGCTGTTGCTGTCGGGTGCGCCGGCCGCGGGCGTGCTGCTGCTGACTGTCGGGGCTGGGCTGGGCTTCCTGTTCTCCCGGCTGGCAGCAGCCGCGGAGGAGGCGCGGGAGCGTTGGGCGCGGTCCCTGTATTGCCGACAGTGTCCGGCGACGTTCCCGCGGGAGGACGCGGTGACGGTCTGAGCGAGCGTTCGGGCCCCTGCGATCATCGCTCAAGGCCGGCTCGTCGCCGGATCTCCACTGCCTCTTCGGTGCCGCCGAGGAGGACTGTGCTGGCGGCGTCCGTGAAGGCCGTGAACGCCCGCCCCATTTCACGGCGGCTCGCATTCACCTTGCCTTGGATCTCCGCCAGCTGCGGTGAACCTCCGGCCATCGAGTGCATTCCGAGCTCGCGGTGGGCCTGCGCGTCTTCGCGACCAGCTTCGGCAAGCGGCTTCACAATGTCGGCGATGACGGGCGGGCCGAACAGTCGGGTGTTGTAGCACGCGACGTGCAGCAGGCTCTGCTGCACGTCGATGCTGTCAAGGAGTTCGCCGGTTGGCGCCTCGTCGTGGATGGCGACGCGAAGTCGGGCGAGGGTGTGGGCGAGCTGGCTGTAGGCGCGGATGACGTCGCCGTATGCCTGCCGCTGTTCTTGCCGTATCCACTGGGCACGCTCGACTGTTGCTTGATTTGCGACTTGTTCGGCGCTGGCTTTGGCGGCGATGTTGGCACTGTGGCGGGCGGCGAGGTAGCTGACGGCCGCGGTGATGAGGGTGCCGATGAAGGCCCCGATGCCGACGTAGTAAGCAGCAAGTCCCTGGTCCATGGCCTCCCCTTGGATGGTGCGTGGCGGGAGGCTATCGGCCGTAGCGGCTGTTGCGTAACCGTCCTGTTCAGGTGCCGTTGGTCAGATCATGAGTGATATGGACGATCGGCTGCTGGGTCTGGTCGATGGCGTGGCGGATGCGGATGAGCGGCGCCTTCCGTTGCTGACCATGCGGGAGGCGCAGGCGACGGTGGAGCTGTTGCAGATGCTGGCCGCGCGTGACGGCGAGGGGGCGTATGCGGCGCGGCACCTGGCGGGGAGCTTGGCGCGCCGTCTGCCGGCCGAGGGGTGAGCGCGCGAATGCCGTGCCGTGTCAGCCCTCCCGGTACCTGCGTAGGCCGCGCTTCCAACGCCAAAACTCGCCATGCGGACAGGGGTCGTACTCGGTGGGCTTGTAGGCGTGCTCAAGCTCCCGGAGATTGTTGAACTGGCCTGGGGACTCTCTGACTTCTTTCCACACTTGCTTGGTGGGCCATCGGGTGAGCCAGCCGGCCATTCGCTCAACCCATGCGTTCCAGGTGCGGTCTGAGACGTCGCCTCTTCGGCGCATCTCGCATTGGCTCTCGCAGAGGCGCAGGTAGAGGAGGCAGGCCTTCTTGAGGTCCCCGTCGATCACATCGGTGCGACAAGGTATGCAGTAGGCAAGGGCTTCGTAGGGGCAGTCGTCCAGCAGCTTCCAGTAGCGTTCGAGGTGGAACTCTTCGAACTGTCGGACGTGGACTCTGCGGGCTTCGAGGTTGTGGTGAGCCACGGCGATTATGCCCGCGACTAACGTGGCAATGACCCCTGCGATGGTGGCTGCGAGCATGGCGGACCTGCCTGGTACCTGCCGCCCCGAGTTCGTTCTTCCATTCTCTCCGCCTCGAGGCGGCGTCGCGACCCGCCGGCATGCCTCGGTCTGACGGATTACCCCCGCCGGGACGTTCCGAGCGGGGGCTCTGCGTGTCGCCAGCGGCTGGTAGCCGTCAGCCGTCGGTGTCCTCGTCGTCGACGTGCTTCAGCGCCATGCGTGCCTTGACGAGCTCGGGTCCGCTGAGTGTGTCCCAGTGGGGGTGTCCGTGGAGCTGGGGGATCAGCTCGTGGAGCCGCTGCCGCAGTTCGACAACGCGCTGCTTGTCGTCGCTGCTCCAGCCGTCCGAGGCTTCGCGCTGCCGGTCGCGCCAGTACCCTTCGCCGGGCTTGTCGCGCCAGCCGTCGACGGGTTCGGGCGGTTCGGGGTGGGCGTCGAGGAAAGCCTTGTAGTCGGCGGTGGCGGCGTGGACGTCGCGCTGCAGCTGTACGAGATCGTCGGGGAAGTCTGTGCTCACGGGGCGGATGCTACTCCGCGGGTCGAACACGCGGCCGATAGGGCGCGCCGTCAGGCCAGCCATGCTCTGCGTCACGGATCGGTCACATGGTCAGCTTGCCGTGCCGGCTACTGGGATGCTCCGGCCATGACCGACACCTCCGAACCTGACCAGGGTCCCGCCAATCCACCTGCCTCCGCCGATGCCCCACGCTCCCAGGCCCCGGCAGCCTTTGTCTGGGTGGGGGTCTTGGGTGTGGCTGCTCTAGTCCTCGGCGTGATCCTCGGCTTCTCACCTGTCGGCGACTGTGGTTCGCCGTGGGCGCCTGACACCACCAAGGTGGAAAGCGAGCAGCGCGTTGACGCGTTGACGGACGCGATGGCGGGGTTCCCCCGGGAGCAGCAGACGGATCCTGTCGTGCTCTGCGATGCCGAATACGGGTCCCGCGGGACTCTGGCTACGGGCCTGGCAGTACTCGGTGGGGCGATGGCGGCCGGCGCCGTGACGGTCAGGTACCGCGGGCAGGGGTCGGGGCCGTCGGGTAGCTAGACGTGGATGAGCCCCACCTCGGATGAGGCGGGGCTTTGTCAGCTGAGGTCGAGGATTTCGAGGACGGCGAGGGTTTTCTGGCCGTAGCTGACGAAGATCATGGCGAGTGCTCCGTCGACGCGGATTTGGCGGTTCCATTCGTCGGCGTGGCCGCGGGGTTCCGTGTATCCGATGGGGTCTTGGCAGGCGGCGTCGAGGGCAACGGTGAGGGCGTGGCTGACGGCCGGCGGAAGCTGGTCGTGGAGGGGTTCCACGCCGGGGTCGTAGATGAGCCGAAACAACGCGCTGACCTCCTACGGTCGCCTGGTCACTGGGTGAGGTCGGCGTTCAGCAGAGTATCGGATCAGCGACGGTGCGTGACCAGCTTCTAAAAGTTAGGCGGCGCCCCGGCTAGACCGGATCTTGGCGGCCTCCTGCTGGACCCATTCGGTGCGGTCAATCCACTCGCCGGGCAGCTCCTCGCCTCGCGCGTCTGCGGCGGCAAGTTCTCGACCCCGCTGTTCGGCGGCTTGGATCCGGCCGGCGCGGTCGGCCCACTTCTCGACGGTGGCAACGAGTTGGTCGACGGGCGCCTTGTTGATCTCTTTGAGGCACTTCTTTGTGAGGGCGGGGTCGCCGAGGGCTTCGCAGATGGTTTCGATGGTCCACGGCGCGGCGTCCATGCTGCCCTCCTGGTGTGGAAATGCCATTCGTGATTCGGGACGCACCTTAGCGCACTGAGCAGTACGCAACCCGAAAGAATATGCCATGGGCATGGGCCACTCCAGGCCGTGAAACCTTGGGCAGTAGGCGCAGCAAAACCCCGCCCAATCATGCTGGGCGGGGCCGGTCAGTGGCCGTCCCCGTCGGCTTGCCGCGGGATGATCGGCCACGCTCCTTCGACGACAGCGTCGGGGTTCGTCTCCCGGAAGTGGGCTTGCAGGGATGCGGCCTGCTCAGCAGCCCACCCGCTCGCCCCATGGGAAGACCCGGCAGAAGTCCTCCGGCATGCGTGCGTCCTCGGGGAGCTTGTGGTGCTCCCGGTACCGAACCCAGGCGGCGGCGACTGCCTTGTCGACCTCGGCGAACGTGGTGCCCCAGGGTTGGGGTGCGGGCACGGTGTACGTAACCCGGCGGGAGATCTCCTCGAAGGAGCTGTAGTCCGCCATCACGCCTCCTTGGCTCGGTCGAGGACCTGCTGGAGTCCGGCTTCGACGTCGATGACCTCGTCGAGCTTGGCGAGCATCCGGTCGTTGTCGGCAACGAGCCGGTCGAGCACGTCATCTGCCTCGGTGTGGGCGGTCGGATCGGTCACGGGGTCTCCTCGATGGCGTCGATGGTGGGGCAGGGGTGCGGGATATACGCCACCCACTCCTCGGTGTCCGGGCCGGTGCGGCGGCGGGTGGAGCAGGTGGTGCACCAGGTCTGTCCCATGTGTTGGGTGGGCTGGTGCAGGGCTCGCATGCGGGCGATAGCGGCCTTGGCGCTGGTCAGTTCCTGGTCGTAGCCGTCGACCTGATCCCGGGACCTGCGGATGTTGCGCTTGAGGTAATCGACCTCCTGGTTCAGCCGGTCCAGCTCGGGATGCACGACGCCGAAAACGGCGTCGGCGAGGGCTTCGGGTGTGAGCGTCCGGCAGTCGTCGATCGCCTCGCTGAGACGCTGCCGCAGGTCATCGGTCATGCGCCGCTCCAGTCGCTCCAGGATGTGGCGCTGGCGGGAAGGTCGTAGGGCGGGTTCGGCGAATCGTCGCATTCGTCGCCGCAGAAGGCGTGCTCGCCCTCGGCGTGGGCTTGCCTCCGCTCGCACGGGCCGCAGGGCTCACTATCAGTGTGCTCGCGGGGGACGCAGTCGCTGTCGGTTGTGCCGGTCATGCTTCTCCTTGTGGTGTGGGCCCGCCGCGGGATGCGGCGGGCCGGGGGTCAGTTGAAGGTGACGACCATGGCGTCGACGGAAACTTCCTCGTCTTCCTCGGGGTGCTGGGCGTCGTATCGGTCGTTGCAGGCGCGGCAAGCGAATCCGGAGGCGGCGAGGTTGGCGTTCATGTGGAGGTGGTTGCCGCAGAAGTAGCCGCCGCAGCCGTGCTGATCGCCACCCGGAGTCTCGCCGCAGAGGTGCGCGAGCCCCCGGTCGATCTGCTCGTTGCAGCTGGTTCGCTCGCAGGTGGTGGGGACGCTGTAGCCGGCCTGGATCGTCTGGCCGTTGCGGATGATCTCGTAGTGGGCGTAGCCCATGGTCACTTCTCCTTCTCGGGTGTCCAGTACGGGGCGTCGGGCCTGGCCTTGCATCCGTTGCTGCAGGTGAGGACTTGGGTGCCGGACGGGTAGCGTTCCCCGGTCGGCCGCCAGGGGCCGCGCTCGTCGCCGCAGGTAGCGCAGCGCGGCAGGGCTGGCTCGGGGCAGGGTGCGGTCACCACTGCTCCACGGGCTTGACGGTCTCGAAGTGCCACCAGCGACCGCTCTCCCACTGGTTGATGCGGATCGCGGTCGTCTCCGTCTCGCCGGCCTCGGCCTTCCGCAGCTCTTCGCGGACGTATGCGTAGGTCTTGGCCTCGCTGGTGAACTCGGCCTCCGGGCTGGGGCCGGTCGGGGCTTCGAGGACGACACGCCACGGGTGGCGGGGACGGGTGCTCATCACTGTTCCTTCGCGAGGCGAGCCAGCATGGCGGTGTGGTCGCCGCTGCTGGTGACGTAGGCGCCGGTCGGCCCGTAGCCCACCGCCGGGCCGCTGGACGGGATTAGCAGTGACCCGCAGAACCCGTCGTCGGACGGCCTGTCGCCCTTGAACAGCCACACCCGGACGCCGAGCGGGTCCATGCCGGTGGCGAGGCAATGACCCGGCGGGGTGGTGTCGTCGACGCCCGACCAGCGGACGTCCATGTTGGCGAGACGGAACTCCATCGGCTTCTCCTCGAGATGGGTGGCCCGCCCCAGACCGGGGCGGGCGTGGGGCTTAGGCGGCTTCGCGGTCGTCGTAGTCGTCGGGGTCCAGGTCGTAGCGGTCGTTGAAGTACTCGCGGTCCTCCCGGGCTATCTGGCGGAGCGATGGCTCCGGCGGGCAAGGCGCCACGTATCCACGCTCGGTAGCGTGCAGCGGGAACCACTTGATGGACTCGAACGGCACGGCGGGCTCCTTCGGGGTGGAGCTGGCGGGAAGCGGGGCCGCCCCACGGCGGGGGCTTGGGGCGGGCGGGGATGGGCGGCTGCGATTCAGGGGCTGGGCTTCCCAGCTACGTCCGAGCCGTCCGAGGGCAAGGGCATGGCGACCACCATCAGCCGATCCGCGATCGCGCGAACGTCATCGCTGGACAGGTTTGGGTCGGGCCCGCCCCTCGGCCAGATCAGCCTGAGCATCTCGTCGTACACGTCGTCTGTTGCGCGCAACCACTTGCGGTATGCCACACGGTCGACTGCCCGCCGCCGATCCATCTCCGCGCCCATGGCCTCCAACGACGCAGCACCGGCGGATGTGTGGTGGAGGTATTCCACGATGTCCCGGCCCCAGCGGTATCCAGGCTGGCGCGTCGGACGCGAGCGGGGTTGCCCCTGCTGCTTGTTAGCCTTCCACTGCTTCCAGTACACCCAGGAATACCCATCCATTTTTCGGTCCCAGGCGTCCATGCAGTCAGCGGTCAGATGCAGGGCGGCGATCAGTAGACCGAGGTCACCGCGGCGGGCGAGTCGCGCACGCCGCTGGATCCGGAGACGGGTGAGGAGTTCGGCCTTCGCGGTCGGGGTCATCTGCAGCTCCTTGCTGGTACGAGCGGGCTGGGCGGTGGAGTTGGTTTAGCCGACCTCCACGAGGCGGTGGTCGACGATGCGGTCGATGCGGAACGTGCGGTCCTCGCCCCGCAGCCGGTCAAAGCCGCGAACCGTGATAGCGCCGGTGGAGGCGACGACCAGTTCGGCCGGCTCGACGATGCGGGTGGACTCGGTGCCGTCCGCCTTCACGTAGACGATCTCCACGGCGCCGCCCGAGTCGATCGCCCGGTACAGGTCGGTAAGCAGGCGGAACACCCGGGACAGGGCGCTGCGGGCAACGCTCCAGCCGAACCCCAGGGCGGCGGCGATCGTGCGGCGGATGGTGGTGACGGTGCGGGTCATAGAGTCCCCCTCGGACGGTGCGGGTTGTGACATGGGCCCGGCCCCGAAGGGCCGGGCAGCGGGTCAGGCGGCGCGCCCCATTCGCCCGAGGAGTGCGGCTGCGACGGTCGCGGCTTCGGCAGGGCTGGTGTCGCGGAGGTAGGCGAGCATCACCGTCTCTGCGCGGGCGATCGTCCACTGGTTGGCCTTGGCGACCTCGTCAGCCTTGGCCTCGAAGGCGGCCAGGACGTCTGCATCGGTGGCGCCCTCAGCCTCGACCTCGGTCTCGGTCTCCTCGGCGGGAGCGTGGGCAGTGATGGCCGCCTCTACGTCCTCTTGGTCGACGTACATGCCGAGCCAGTCCAGGCCGTCCCACACGTGGTAAGCGGCGGGCATGCGCTCGACCTTGTAGGTCTTGGCGCCCAAGGTGACGGCCCAACGATTGGCGCTGGCGTAGGGGCGCAGTCGACGGTCAGTCTCGTCAGTCCACGTGATGGCGTTCATATCCGTCTCCCCTGCGGTTGATTCACGGCTCCCCTTGGGGCGCTGTGCATATACACAAGCTAGCAGCCGTGCATATACACTGCAACCCCTTCGCTAGACGAGATGCATATACACGTCTAACCTGGGGTCATGGCCAAACAGAGCACCGAACACCACACGCCGCTCCGACAGCTGCGCATCCCCGACGAGGAGTGGAAAGCGCTCGGTGCCTACGTAGGCGACCGGGAGCGCACCCGCGTCGTGCGCGAATTCATCCGCTGGTACCTGCACTGGCCCGGCGCCAAGGCCCCCGACCCGCCGCGCGCCAAGGAACCAGTCACCGTCGACGAGCAACCTGCCGACGCCTGACCTGCCCCGCCCGAGCCGCACGCCGATCGGGGGCGTGCGGCTCTCGCATGCCCCGGTCACGGCCGGCCGTCCACCACGGGCGCCCGTATCTCCAGCCGCACCGGATGCAGCACCGGGCCGAGCACCAGGTAGGCGAACAGGGACGCCAGCAGCGCGCATATCGCCCTCACGCCGCACCCCCATCGGACGGGTTTCTGGGGCTGTGACCTGCGACGGAAGGGTTCCACGCGCGCGGCCCGGAGGCTGACCGGTCGCCGGCTTCCTGGCCCCTACCGAGTACGGCGTCGAGCCGTCGGAGGGCGGTGTCGAGCCCGGCCGCGACACCTTCGTTGACGAGCTGGACGTGTTCGTGGCGGGCGTCTCGCGCGTTGCGTGCCGCCTGGTCGCGGTCGGCGGTGAGTTGGCCCCGGAGGTACTCGAGGACAATCGCGTCGACGGTGTGGTCAGTGGCGGTCACGGTGGGCTCCTTGCTGCCGCGGCCGATAGTCGGTGAGCGGCGGTCCGACCTGCGTGAGCGGGCATGGCGTGTCGTTGGGGCAGGGTTCGTCGCGGGCCTGCTGGCAGAGTTCGAGGCGTTGGCGGCCGGCGGTGAAGCTGAGGCCGGTCCATTCGCTGTCGGGGTTTCGGGCGACGATCCAGTCGGGGCCGACGGCTTCGATGTGGACGCAGTGGTAGTGGTCGCGGCCGAACGCCCCGTAGGCGAATCCGTGGATGGCGTCGCCGACTGCGAGGGGGCGGGCAGGGTTGGGCATGGGCACTCCAGGGTTCGGTGCCCGGCCGCGGTCGGCGGCCGGGCGGGGACAGGTCAGTTGGCGTCGTCGGCTGGCTGGGCAGAGGGCGCGATCAGGCGCAGCCGCGAGGGGTCGTGTTCGTCGTCGTGCACCCTGATGCCGTTGGGGGCGATCCAGCGCGGTTCGTCGCCGGCCGGGGCGACGCGGAGGAGGTTGCGGCTGCCGTCCCAGACGACATCGCCGGGCTGGAAGCCGGGCCGGGTCACCTCGATCTGGACGTCTTTGCTGCGGTAGGTGACGCGTGTGCCGGAGACGAGTTCGATCTCGCCGGACTGCGCGGACTGGACGATGCCCTCGCTGGTGATGCGGACGTGGGCCCCGGGGGTGGGTGGCTTCATGGGTGTCTCCTGGGGTTGGTGAGGGTGGTCAGTTGGTGCCGAGGTAGCGGTAGCCCCTGCGGGGGCGAAAACGGTGGAGGCGGACGCGGGTACGGCGTCCGGACGTTGCGCTTCCGAGGCGTTCGTGGAGTACGACGACCGCGTGGGTCTCGCTGATCTCAACGATGCGGACCGTGCGGCCATGGCTGCGCGGGTCGACGTCCTGCCAGATCTGGCCGACAGCAGGGGGCGGGTTCTCGATACGCCTCAGCGCCTCTCGTTGCGCTCGCAGCGCTCGGCCCTGATCACGTCGGCGCTCGGCCCTCTCCTGCAAGCACGTGCGGCACTGCCGGCCTTCCTTGCACCGGACCGTGTTCGCTTCGTCGTAGGGGTGGCCTTGCGGGCAATGGGTGCGACGCGCCGCGATGGCGAACGGGCTGTTGCTGCGGAGGGCGTTCTCCCGCGGCGTCACGGCTTCGAGGTGATCTGGGTTCACGCAACGCCGATGCAGGCAGCCTTTGCCCCCGGCGCATTGGGCATCCCGCGTGTGGCAGACGTGGTCCAGATGCATCCCGTCGGGTATCGGACCGGCCGTGATCAAGTAGGCGTAGCGATGCGCGTAAAAGTGCACCTTGTCGACGACGAAGCGCCCGTAGCCCTCACGGTCGAGGGGCGGGAGCCATAGCCAGCAGCTCCCCGTCCGATCGGTCTTTGCCCAGAACGCTTCTGCTCGTCGCATCAGCGCCGCGATCTCAAGCTTGCTCATAGGTGCACTCCGATGCAGTGTTGGGCGTGCACCGCCCGGATACGCCCCGGGCGGTGCGCTTGCGTGATCACGGGGTGGGGTGCAGCTGCAGCGGCGGCGTGGTGGGCTTCTTGTTCGCGCCAGGGCGCGCCTCGCCGAGCCAGCCGCGGTGCATCGGCAGCCGGCCGTTCTTCAGCGGCTTGAAGAGGCCGCGCATCCCGGATGGGCTGACGCACTTGTTGCGTGCCGGGCACAGGACGTAGCCGACGGCCCACTCCTGATCGGTGAAGCCGGTCTCCAGGGCGGTGCGCATCTGCTCCTCGCGACTGACCTGCTCGCCACTCATGGTCATCAGCTGGTCTCCTTGCCGGTGGCGCGGGCGGCTTCGGCCCGGAACCAGTCCTGCTGCTGCGGGGTGAGGTCGTCCCAGGGGCCGGTGTCTCGCTGGTGGTTGATGTGTTCGGCACCGGCCAATGCGCGGGCGAGCTCCTCTGTGCGGGCGTCTGACGGCCTGTCGCGGGTTGCGGCGTCCTGGGTGTCGTCGGCGGGCTGTTCGGCGCCCTGCGGGCGGCTGGTGGCCGTGGCGGGGGTTTCCTGCCGGTGGGTCATAGATGCGTCTCCAATACGGCTGTACGGCCGTCTCGCGGCCTCGGAAGGTGGAAGTGGGGAACGGGAGCCCCGCGGGCAATCGCGGGGCTCAGGCGGCTTGCCGCTTGGTCTTCGGCAGCTCGGCCCGCAGCCGGCTCGTGCTGACCGACGGCAGCAGCCGGGACTCCGCATCGGCGACGAGCGCCTCGACCGCGGCCAGCTGCTGGCGCATCGTGTGCATCCGCTGCTGCATGCCGCCGTTGGAGCGGCGCGCAGCGTCAAGGGCGGTGATGCCCGCCTGCAGATCGTCGAGCTCGGCCGGCAGGGCCACGCCGCGGCGGGCCCGGTCGACGAGGTGCAGGATCTGCTTGAGGGTGAGGCTGCGGCTGTCGGTCATCGGTTCCTCCTGGCTCGGGCTGCGGCACGGCGGGTGGCACGGTTCGGGCGGGGCTCCGGCCGGTCGTCGGCGACGATCTGCTCGCCGGTCCAGCGGAGTTCGGTCTCCCAGCGGGCGCCGGGCTTGCCGACGCGCTCGCCGCGGGGGCTACTGCTCGGCGCGGTCATGCGGCCACCTCCAGCTGTGCGGCCGGGGCCAGGTTCGCGGCGGCCGAGACGACGGCGTTGCCGGCCTGCAAGATTTGCTGGCCCTGCCCTCCCGCGAAGCGGAGCTCGGGTCGGAATCCTTGGAGCCGTGCGCACTCGGCGACGGTCGGCCGCAGGTGCGGTAGGTCCCGGTCGAGCCACAGCGGGGTTCCGATGTGCCGCTTCATGGCCTGCCGGGTGCCGTTGCCGAACGGCTCGGCGCCGCCGGTCGCAGTGCCACCGCCGGTGACGGTGGGGGCGGGCCGCTGGGTGTAGCCCCAGCCGATGACGTCCGCCATGGCGACGTGCGGCGGCTGGCCGAGTCCGCCGTGGGTCGGCGCCGGCAGGGCGACCTCGGCGACACGGGAGGCGACGAGCACTGCCCGCTTACGGACCTGGCCTAGCCCGTAGTCCGCCGCGTCCAGCACGCCGGTCTCCGCGGAGTAGCCCCAGCGGCCGAGGATCTCGGCGTACTGCTCCCACACGGGCAGCACTGACGGCACCTGCTCCATGCAGATCCACTCGGGCTGCAAGTCGTAGTGCCAGCGCATGGGTTCGGCGGTGAGGATGCTGCGCCAGTCCCGGCACGCCGCGTTGATTGCGGCCCGGGTGTCCTTGCCGCGGGACAGATCTTCGATCGCCTGGTGGACGAGCGGCAGGTCGAGCAGTCCGAGCTTCTTGCCGGACTTGCCGAAGCCGGGGCACGGAGGGCTGTCGATCTTCCCGCCGGTGCGACCCTTGAAGACCCAAGTCGGGTACTGGGCGACGTCGCACTGGATCGTCGCGTGCCCCGCACCAACCCGGGTCCGGCAGGCCGCCGTGTTCAACTCCAGGCCGACGTCGGCCAGGCCCAGATCACGCAGCGCCTCAGACCAGCCGATGCCAGCGAACCCATGCACGATCAGCTCGTCGCTCATGCCGCGCTCCGCTCGTCGGACGTGACTGGCAGGACCGGAGCAGCAGCCATCAGCCCAATCGGCCGAGGAGCCGACAACGTCGCCGCGGCGATCAGCTCCCGGTAGCCCGCGATGGCCTGCAGCGTGACCACCGAGTTGCCGGCCCGCTTGATCTGCTCCGTGCGCGGCATGCCTCGATGCCCGGTGATGAGTCCCTCGTCGAGGCCCATCACCCACTCCGTGAACGCCGGCGAGAGGCGCAGGTTGCCGCGCGCGTCCGGTGCCGTCGGGGCGGGCGCGGGACGGCCGAGGGCCTGCTCCCAGCGGCGGATGACCGGACCGTAGTCGCGGCCGAGTTCCGGCGCCCTCCACTGCTCGTCCAGGCGGACGGCGAGACCGGGCAGGTAGTAGTTCCCTTGGCCGTCACGCTGATTGGGCCCGCCGTTGGGGCCGTCGCTGGCCTTCGGCGTGGGCAGCAGAGGGCCGATCTTGCCGCAGGCGGGTGCTGGCGCCGGCACCTCCACCGTCACACCCCGGCCGGGGGTGGCGTAGCCGAGGAACCGGGCCCGGGGCATCGGGGCGCCGATCGACGACGCGTAGGTGATCGTCCAGTACAGGTCGTAGCCCACCCGGTTCAGGTGATCCGAGACCACGTCGAGACCGCGACGCTTCAAAGCCGCCACGTTCTCCAGGAACAGCTCGTCCGGGCGGATGGCGTCGACAGCCTGAACCACGTTCCGCCACAACCCCGAGCGTGGATCATCCAGCCCGAGCCGATGCCCGTTGTTGCTGATCCCCTGGCACGGCCAACCGGCGACCACCTTGCGCACGTTCGGGTAGCCGGCAGCCACCGCACGCCAGTCGACGTGGTCGATACCGCCCAGGTTCTCCACCCCGGGCAGCAGGCCAGCCATCACAGTCGCCGCCCACGGGTCCTTCTCCGCGTAGACACTGGTCTCGGCGCCGGTAACCGCCTCGACGGCCTTGTCGAGAGCCCCGACACCGGAGCACAAGCTGAGGATGGTCATGCGGCACTCCGGTCGGTTGAGGTGATGGGAACGGCCAGCACGGTCTCGTCGCCGGGCGCGACGATGAGCGGCAGGCCCTTGACGGAGGCCACGTATCCGGCCGGCTCCTCGCAGGCATCGGCCGCCGCCCGGTAGCCGGCCGCCGACACATGCCCGCCGTCGTCGACGTGCCGCTGCCAGCAGGCACTGCACGGCAGATGCGCGGTGACCACACCGTCACCCACCACGTGGGGGCGGCCGCGTCCGAGCTTGCGCTGCTCGCCCTGGGCCACCCAGACAAGGGTGCCGATCGGCAGGATCTGGATCATGCGACGGCTCCCGTCTGCGCCCGGTGTTCGGCGGGCAGGTCGGTGTCGCACCAGAAGCTGATGGTCAGGTGCAGGCCGTGATCTTCGACGACCTTCCACACGGTGGTGGCGGTGCAGGCGGGGCGTCCGTCCTGCTCGCGGTGGAAGTTGCTGGTGCAGTCCGCAAGGTCGCTGTAGTCGGGCAGCACCCAGCCGGTGTCATCGCGGAAGACGCGGGTCTCGGGGCCGAGCGGCTCAAGTTCGGGGTGCAGGGGCATCATGCGGCTTCCTTCCTGGTTCGGCGCTGGGCGCGGCGGGCGTGCAGTTCGGAGTAGGCGGTCAAGTCCCGGACCGTGGCCCAGGCGTGGCCGCAGCGGGGGCAGCGGTAGCCGTCGACGGTGCGGTCGCCGCGGGTGCGGGACTCGGCGGGGGCTATGTCGCGGGCCAGGCAGGACGGGCAGGAATCGTTCATGACGCCAGCGCCCCCTCGCTCTCGGGCAGCAGGCCGATCAGGTGGCTGATGGCCGCATGCCACGCCTCCTCGGTCCGCAGCTGAGGGGCGTCGGCGCCAGACCGCTTCCAGCCGACGAGCAGGGTGACGGCGGGCCGCAGGGTGTAGGACCAGTAGGCGGAGAAGGACCATTCCGGGTCGCCCTGCGCCTTGATGGCCTCGGCTCGGGCTTGCTCCTCGAGGTCGCGCAGGCGCGGCTCGGCGAGGACGAGTTCGTTCCAGGTGATCACGCTGAGCTCCTTGTCAGGCGGCGCGGCCGAGGGACCGCAGGCGGGCGTAGTGGCCTTGGAAGACCAGGGGGACGATGCGACCGGAGGCGCCGTTGCGGTTCTTCGCGACGATCAGGTCGACCTCACCGGCGCGGGGGCCGGTGTCGGTGCCGTCCTCGGCAAGCTCCCGGTGCATCAGGACAATCACGTTCGAGTCCTGCTCGATCGCTGAGCTGTCCTTGAAGTCCGAGACGATCGGCTGCCGGCCGACGGCGTTGCGGTTGAACTGGGCGAGCGCCACGACGGGGATCTCGAACTCCATCGCCAGCAGCTTCAAGTTGCGGGACAGTTCGGCAACCTCGACGGCCCGGGACTTCTCGCCGCCGCCTTTGCTGTTCTCGGGGGTGAGGAGCTGGAGGTAGTCGGCGACGACCATGGCGGGAGGCGTGCCGCGGGAGGTCATCCACCGCATACGGGCCCGGATCTTGCTGACGGTGAGGCTGGGCGAGTCGTCGAGGATGAAGTTCTCTGCGTGCTGCAGCCGCTCCGAAGCCTTCGCAATCTTCGCCCAGTCGGCGTCCTCAAGCTTGCGGCGGATGAGCCGGTCCAAATTCACGGACGCTTCGGCAGCAGTGAGGCGGGCCATGAGCTCCGAGCCGCCCATCTCCATGGAGGCGACGAGTACGGGCCGGGCCCGGGTCATGGCCACGTGCGCGGCAAGGTTCATGCCGAGCAGTGACTTGCCTCCACCGGTGGCGGCTCCAATGGTGACCAGCTGGCCGGGCTTCAACTCAACGATCTCGTTGAGGTCCTGCCACGGCGTGTCCAAGGCCCGCGGGTCTTTGCCGGCCTCCAGCTCATCGAGGAATCCAGCCCACCGGTCGCTGACGCTGAGCTTGACCTCGATCGCGGAGATACCGGTCGCCGCACCCTGCAGTTCAGCCATGGCGTCATCGACGATGTCGGAGGCTTCGCCCTGCGAGGTGTAGGCCCGGGAGGCGGCCCTGCTGGAAGCCTCGATGACCCGCCGCAGTTGTGCCTTCGCGTAGACGATGTGTGCGTAGTAGTCCGCGTTGGCAGTAGACGGCACGGTCTGCACAAGCGTGTGGAGGTAGGACGCACCACCGATCTTCTCGATGAGTCCGGCACCGGTCAGCTCAGCGGCGATGGTGATCGGGTCGATCTTCGGGTCGCGACCTCGCCCGTACACGTCGCAGATCGTGGTGAAGATGATCTCGTGGGCCGGTCGGTAGAAGTCGTCCGACTTGACGACGGGCATCACCTGGTCGATAACGCTCCTGGGGCTGAGCATCATCGCGCCCAGGACGGCCTGCTCGGCCTCGAGGTGCTGCGGCGGGATGCGCTCAAAGTCTTCGAACTCGTCGGTCATGCGGCTCGGTTCTCCTTTTGGGATGGGTGACAGTTCGGGCAGGGCACGAGGGACCTGATGCCGTTGTCGTTCTCGATCTCGCGGTAGCGGGTCTTCTCGTCGCAGTCCGGGTCGCCGCAGTGCGGCGGCTTGTCGGCATCGGCGCGGTGCTGCTGCTCGCGCTTCGACTGGGTGTCGGGGTGCCAGGGCGATCCGGGTGGCGGCGCCGAGTACTCACGCCAGATTTCGATCAGCAAGGTCCCGAAGCGGATCGGGTTGCGCGGGTTCCAGCGGGTGGTGGCGATGTTGACGAGGTACGGCACGCCGTGGCTCTTCATCAGCTGCTGGACGGTGATCCAATGCAGGTCGCTCATGCGACCCCAGCTGACGGTGATGCCCTTCATCTGGAGGGCGTCCATGAGGGGCTGCGACCAGTCCGGGATCCGACTCCCGTACTGCTGCATGCCTACGTAGTTAGAAAGCTTTGGTGGAAGTGTGCTTCCGGTCGTTCCTTCCTGACCTGCGGTTTCGTCGTTCCGTGAAGGGCCCGACCGGGTGGAAGTGTGCTTCCGGTCGGTCCGGGTGGAAGTGTGCTTCCGGTCGTTCTTCTCTGACCTGCGGGTTTGCCGGTTCTCAGGGGTGTTACCGGCGGTTGACCGACCGGAAGTGGGCTTCCGCCCGGTCGACCGACCGGAAGTGGGCTTCCAGTCGGTCGCCTGCAAAATCCGCCTCTTTTCCAAGGCCAGGTCCCATACGAGAGGCCTGCGGTCCGGGGGAAGGTGCGCGACCAGCGACTCGTCCCCGGGCCGGATGAGGCCGGCCTCCTCGAGCGCCTTGAGGTCGTTGCGAACCGCGCGGTCGCTCTTCCGGGCGTACTCAGCCAAGAGCTCCTGCGACGGGTAGGCGCCGCGACCGTGAGCATCGGCATGCCGCGCCAGTCCGAGGAGTACAGGGATCCAGTGGGGCGACACCTCAGGCGCCGATTCCACGACCCACAGCAGGGGCTCTTTGTACACAGCGGTTCCTCTTCTGGCGTTGCAACGGGTTGGTCAGGGCTGGGTGTTCAGCCCGCGGGTCCAGCGCGCGGCAGCCGCGTTCGATCTGGTGCAGGGCTCCTCTCTTCGAGGGCGTTCAGGCATGGGGAACCAGGCCCATCAGGCGGTGTCGTCAGCGCCTCTTCGACAGAAGTTCGATGAGCTGCCCGACCTGCTCGCTGGTGAGGTTGACCCGAAGCTTTTCGGCAATCGCCGGGATCTCCCGATCCAGACGGATGTGCGGAACCCTGGGGCTGGGCGGAGGCTTCGGCATGATCCGGTCGCGGACGGCATACGGCTTCCTGCTCCGTATGCACTCCTCCGCGAGTTGCAGCTCCTCCGCGCTCGGGGCGCCAAAGGCGTTGCGGTGGTAGGTCTGTGCCTGTTCGACCCACGGGAGCGAGGAGGGGCCCCATGTGGTGGTCCGATCGTGCCGAGACATCACCGCGTTGCACTTGTCGCAGAGCAGTCCGCGCACGAAGAAGACGCCACCGCCCTCGAAGTGATCTATGACCAGTGATCCGCGGACCGTCTTCTTCTCTGGCGTTTTGCAGAGCTCGCAACGTCCAGCTGCCCGGAGTCGAAGTCGGTCGTACTCGTCGCAGGTCATGCCGTACTTCATGAAGTGGGTACAGGCATTCCCCGGGGTGGCATGACGGTTCTGGGTGCGCCTGTTGGGCTTGGCCACGGGGTCCGTTTCCATGATGACGAGAATAGCGTTCGCGGTCCGCGTTCACAATGCGCGTTGGCGTAGCGCGTCCACGAGATGTCGTGGCACTATGTGCAACATGGACACCCTCGACACGGAGATTCAGGCCGCAGCCAAGAAGCGAGCTAAGGCCGAGGACGCCTTCAAGCGCGCCGACGAAGAGCTGCGAGACCTCCTGGTCAAGGGGCGGGCGGAGGGGAAGGGCCCGTCGCACATGGCGAAGCTGACCGGCTTCACCCGCGAGTGGGTCGCGAAGATCGCCCCCGATCCGAAGAAGGCCGGCTACCACGCTGCTGTCGTGCGCCGCATGAACAAGTCCGACGACTGACATCCCTCTCCCCTCCCTTCTCGCCCCGCGTTTGCCGCGGGGCGTTGGTGTGTCTAGGCGGCTGGCTTTCGGCTGCGGCGGTGTATGGCGGCGCGTTCGCGCGGTGTGGTGCCTCCTCGGACCCCGCAGCGGAGCGCGGCGGGCAATCCGCGCTCTTCGACGAGCGCCGTCTCGAGGCAAATGGCGATCACGGGACAGTGGTCGCAGACCTCCCTCAGCTCCTCGACGACGGCGGGCAGGCACACGTCGGGGACGAATTCGTCGGGGTCGTGGTGGCGGCAGAGGGCCTGGTTGCGCCAGTCGCGGGGGCTCATGCGGCGGCCTCCAGCCCGTCTTGGGGGTGTTCGCGGAGAGCCCGGTCGACGCTGAAGCGCGAGACGTTGAGGCGTTCGGCGGCTTGGTCGCGGTCGAGGCCGTTGGTGGTGATCAGCCAGTGGGCGTCCTGGGCGATGATTTCGGCCCGGAGGAGGCCGTGCATGGGCTCGAAGTCGGGGTCGTCGATTGCCCCGGGGTGCTGGTCCCAGTACTTGGGCGGGGCCCAGTTCTGGCGTGCGGCGTAGGTGCGGGTCCGCTTGGCGACGGTGCGGGTGATGCCGTTGCGTTGGGGCCGCTTGTGTCGCAGTTCGTCGTAACCGTTGGAGACGGCTTGGGCTGTGCGGCCGAAGACGGCTTCGCGGTGGGCGAGGTGGCGGGCGTAACCGGCGGCGATGCCGATGTGGCTGCCGACAGCGGCCAGGGGCCAGCCCATGGCGGCGAGGGCTTGGACGCGGCGGCGGGTGCCGGTGGCATCAACGCGACCGGGCACAAGGTCGTCGAGGCGGACGGCGAGGATTTTCGCCGCGGTGTCGGGGGTGGTGCGCTTCGTGATGCCGCGGCCTTGGCCGAGGTGGGGCTGGGTGAAGAGGCGGATGCTGCACCAGTCGATGCCGGTGATCTGCTCGATCCGGTGCGGGGTGATGCCTGCGGCGTGAAGCTCGAGGAGGTGTTCGCGGACGGGGGCTGCGTCGACGAAGGGCTTCCAGGTTCCGGCAGCAAGAGCGTGCGCTCGGGCGCGGTACCAGTCGTTGTAGCGAGTGACGCAGTCGGGGCGCCGGCAGCGGTAGTCGGTGTAGCAGGTGAGGGCGTTGTGGTGCGGGGCTTCGCGGACGGCGGTCGTCACGTTCGGGGCTCCTTCCGGGTGTTGCGGCGGCTGGCGGCGGGTGCGTGGTAGAGGGCTTCGAAGGCGGCGAGTCGGGAGTCCAGGCGGACGGGCCGGGGGCGGCGGAGGCGGGCGGCGAGCGCCCGGAGCCGGTTCATGCGGCGGCCTTCCGCGGCCGGCGGGCCTCAGCTATCACCAGGCCCTTGACCGACAGGCGCCAGACTCCGAGCCGATGCCCGTGGGTGGCCGGCGAGGTGGAGGGCACGACCTGCCCGGTGTGCTCGATGATTCCGGCGGTGCGCAGGCTGTTGATGGCGGAGCCGATGTAGCCGTGCCCCATCTCAGGCAGCAGGTCGCGGAGCAGGTTGGCGCTGAAGGTGTCGTTGGCGAGGCCGACGGCGAACACGGCCTGCTCGACGAGGAACCGGTCCCAGGTGCTGGCGGCGGCGATCTGCTCGAGGGTGGCGTCCTTGTCGGCGGCAGCGAGACGCTCTGCCGGGGTGAGGGGGCGAGGCATGCGGTTCTCCGATCAGGTGTGATGCTGGAGGGGTGGCCGGCCCGCACTGCCCGCGGGCCGGCCGGGGGTCTTACTGGGCGTTGCTGTGCGCGTCGAGTTCGGCGGCCCGCGATTCGCGCCGCCTGGTGGCGCGCTCGTTGAACTCGGCGATCCACTGGTCGGGGTCGAAGCTCAGCGCCGTGGCGATTCGGTATGTGGGGCCAGCCAGGTCGCCTCGGACGAGCGTGTCGTGCAGGTGCTCGGCCAGCTCTTCGGCGGCCTTGGGGGCGTGCCGGCGGAGCATCTCCAAGGCCAGAGCGGCGACGTAGCCGTTGACCGCTCCGTGAGTGTGGGCTTCACGGAGCCAGCGGTCATTGATGCGCTCATCGACGAGGAGGTCCGCTTCGATAGCGCTGCGGATCATCGCTTCAACGAACTCGCGGGGCTTCTTCGGCGTCTCGGGAATGGTCACGTGTGGTCTCCGATCGGTTGTGGTGTGCTTGGGTGGGGCCCCGCCCGATTTGGGCGGGCGGGGAACCCCGAGGCGTCGACTAAGCGGCGGACTTGAGCGCGGTACCGCGCTCCTTGATGTAGGCGCCGAGATTGGTCGGCTTGCCCGTCTGCGGATGCATCAGCGGCGTCGCGAGGGCACTGGATGCCTCGACCTCGCGGTAGAGGGTGAGCAGGCTGTCCGGGGTGGCGTCGGTGGCCTTGGCGGAGTCGATCCACGCGGTGGCGTCGATCTCCTTGCCGCCGTCGCGCAGCCAGTCCAGGTAGGGCTTGGCGATGTCACGCGCCCCGTTGGGCTGGTTGAGGACGAGGCCCCGGAAGGAAGGGCAGCGGGACTTGATGAAGCGGAGCCGGTTGGCCTCGTCCATCTCGGCGGCCACGCCGAACTCGAACTCGATGCCCTTGCGCTGCTCGGCGCGCATCCCCTTGTTGACCGGGGAGCCGTTCTCCAGGACCCAGTGCACGTAGGACCGCATCGTTACGACGACGTGGCCCGGGTAGGCCATGAGCGATTCGATCATTTCGTTCTGGAGCGGGGTGCCGTCCTTCCAGCCGGCGAACTTGTTGCCGCCGTACTTGGACTTGGCCTTTTCGACCTGGTCGAGGGTGCCGTCGGTGCCCTTCCAGTAGTGGGACAGGGAGTCGACCATGACGACGGGGTAGCGTGCCTGCGCTGCGGCGGCCAGGGCTTTCTGCAGGTCGCGCGGGTCGTACCGGTGCATCGGCAGGGTGTCGAAGGAGACGTCGAGGTCGTTGACGTACAGGGCGGCGGCGCCACGCTCGGTGTCGATGACGGCGAAGCGCTGGCCTTCGGCCAGGCCGCTGGCGATGGACAGCCCGGTCCATGTCTTCCCGGAGCCGGAGGGGCCCTGGATGGCGACGGTGGCGTTGAAGCCGTCCTTGGTGGCGGGCCGGAAGGTGAAGGGGCCGTCGTCGTACTCGTCGGTCTGCGGCTGCTGCTGGCGGCCGGCGCGGACGGGAGGGGGAAGCTGGCTCATGGGTGACTCCTAGGCGTACTGGCGCTCAACCCAGGTGGGGAGCGCGGTGAGAGGTGCTTCGAGATATCCGGGCCATTCGCCGGTCTCCCGGCAGTGGGCGTAGGTGTAGAGGGCCCGCTCGTTGAGGTGCCGGCCTATGTCGCGTGCGACCTGGTCGCAGGTGGTGACGACCACCAGGTACGGCGGGTCCTTCTCCTGGATCACGAACTGCATGGGCAGTTCGGGGTCGATCAGGTCGAGGGCGATCCCGCCGTCGGTGTAGAACTCCTGCTGCTGGTGGTAGCCCCAGTCGTGGAACATGCGGCCGAGGTCGTCGGGGTTCGCGGACTTGGTCGTCTTGTAGTCGACGATCTGGCCTTCGTTGCGGAGCCAGTCGAGGCGGGATCGGCGCCAGATGCCGCGGTCTTCCCAGAACAGGGACTGTTCGGCGACGCCGCTGCCGGGCTCGAGGAGGGCGGCGGCTTCGGGGTTGGCTCGGAGGGCGGCCGCCATGGCGTGGACCTGGTCGAAGGCGGCCCGCTTGAGGGGGATGTTCCCTTCGGCGCGGATCGCCGCGACCTCGGCCTTTGTGACGTTGCTGTCCCAGCGGGCGGCGTCGACGAGGACGAGTTCGGGGCCGTCGTCGAGGACGAGTTTGTGGGCGGCGGTGCCCAGTTCGAGGTTCGGCTTGGTGGGTTCGGGGTGGTCGAGCCAGTACTTGAACTTGGCGGGGCATTCGGTGGCGAGCTTGCGGGCTCCGGTGGAGGAGAGGCTGCCGCCGGGGATGGGGTCGGAGTGATACAGCTCGGCGTCGATGTCGTAGAGGCCGGGCTCCACCGCGGTCTCGGCGGCGACGGCGGTCACGACGAGGCCTTCTTGATGCAGCCTTCGCAGCGGTACGAGCCGTCGGGCCGCCGCTCGAAGGGGCCGTCGGTGTCGCCGCAGCCGGTGCAGCGGATCATGTCGTCCATCAGCTGGCCACCTTCAGGCTGGCGCGGTCGATGGAGCAGGGCCCGCAGTCGGGGTGTCCGCAGTCGTTGCCGAGCTGGTGCTCAACGGCCCGGTTCCAGGCGTAGCCGTGGTGCAGGACGACGGCGTAGCAGGTGGGGCTGTACTTGCCGTCGAGGAGTTCGACGAAGCAGGCGTTGTGTTCGGCGGCCACCTCGAGGGCGGTGACCAGGTCGGGCTGCTTGAGGACGTCGTCCGGGCCGAGGACCCACACGGCCCACTCGATCTCGGGGATTCCGACCATCTGCCGGTCTGGGCCGAAGAGGCGGATGCGGGATTGAGGCATTGCTGTTCTCCTTGGTGGTGGCCGCCCCGCACTGCCCGCGGGGCGGCCGGCGGGGTCAGGCGGCCGTGGCCTTGTGCGGTTCGCGGATCGGGATGACGAGGTACCGGTAGGTGTCGTCGCCCGGGTCGTGCAGCAGGGCCGGCTTCGCGGCGGTCGTCAGGTCCATCTCGATGCGGCCGGTCAGCGCCGACAGTCCGTCGAGGAGGAACCGCGGGTTGATCGCGAGTTCGAACTCGTCGAGGTCGCCCTCGTAGTCGGCGGGCGTCTGGAGGTTGGCGGCGCCGTTGTCGCGGGCCCAGATCGAGGCGTTGCCGCTGGTGTTGAACCGCATCCACACCGGCTTGCCTTCGCCTACGACGGTGGTGACGCGCCGCATCGTGTCGGCCATCTCCTCCGCGTCGAACCAGGCAGTCCCGGCGAACTCCTTCGGGAAGAGGCTGTCGATGCGCTGCGGGAACGTGGACGGTTCGATGAGCATCGTGGTGACCTGCCGACTGGCAGTGGCCATGCCCGCGGTGCCAGCGCCTGCGGCCGGCAATGCCAGGTGCAGTTGACCGGTGGAGAAGGCGCGGACGTTGTCGGCGAGCACCTTGCCGGGCACGACACCCATGCCGCCGGTGGTCTCGCCGGTCGGCTCCCAGGGGATGTAGGCGTCGGCGATCCGGTATCGGTCGGTCGCGGCGATCTGTAGCTGGTCGCCGCGGGCGGTGAGCCGAACCCCGGACATGCCGTAGGTGGAGCCGGTCGCCTTGGGGTCGACTGCGGCCTTCACCCGGCCGTAAGCGGCGGCGAACTCGGCGCCGTCGACGGTCCCGATCATGGCGGGCATCGGCGGCAGCGTCGGATAGCTGTACCGGTCGAGGGCGTCCAGGTTGAAGGCCGCGCCGTGGGCGGTGATCTCGGCTTGCTTGTCGGTGATGTTGAGGGTGATGTCGGTCTTGCCGAGGGAGGCGACGATGTCAGCGAACAGCCGGCCAGCCAGCACTGCGCGTCCTTCGGTTTCGACGTCGGCGTCGATGACGCTGTGGGTAGCGGTCGTCCCGTCGAAGGCGCTGACCTTGAGCCTTCCAGAGGTCGCGTCGAGGAGGAGACCGAGGAGCGTCGGATCCAGGGGCTTAGTGGGGAGCTGCCGGGCCGCCCACTGAGCAGCCTCGGCGAGCTCCGGCTGGGGAACGCGGACCTTCATCAGGCGGCGCTCCGCATCTCGTCGCTGTCGAACGGCAGCTGCTCGGCCTGCGGGGCGCCGGGCTCGTCGGCGGCGAGCACCTCGACGAGCGTCGGCCGGTCGATGGGCCAGGCCGCGCAGAGGCGCCTTCCTGTGCCGGTGACGGCGGTGTCGGGGAAGAGGGCAAGCTGGTCCATGAAGTACTCCTGTGGGGAGGTGTCGAATGTGTGCGGGTTGGGGTCGCGGATCAGCGGACGATGTGGTCGTCCATGTTTCGGACGGTGACGGTGCCGTCAGCCTCAGCCAGGTGGCGGCCGAGCAGGTGGCGATGGTGACTGCCGCAGCCGTAGCGGAGCCGCCAGCGGCCCTCGACCTGGTACCGGTACTGGTAGACGCCGTCGTGTCCGCCCCCGCCTAGGCTCCTGGTGCTGCCTGCTCCGCAGGGCCGGTAGGTGCCTGCCGGGTAGCGGGGCAGGGTGCGGCGCTGGACGAAGTGGTGGCCGTCATCGTGCTCACCGCAGTCGTCGCCGTGGGTGCGGCAAAGGAGCGTGAACTCGGGCAGCCACTCGTCGACGGTGAAGTTGTCGCCGCCGAACAGACGGTCAGGGGTGGAGTATTCGGTCAGCTCCCGCACGGCGGCGTCCCAGGTGTGCGGGAACGTCAGTACGCTCGCTGGCCCGCCGACGTTGCCCTGGAGGATCGACCAGTCCCCACTTCGCCAGCGGCCTACCCACATGGCGTGACGCCCGTTGGGTCCGTCGTAGGAGATGCGCAGGGCGTGCGCACGGGCGGCGGCCAGCTGTGTGCGGGTCAGGGTGGCGCCGGAGTGTGCCGGGGTGATGGGCCAGTCGGCCGGCAACGCCGGCTCTGGCAGTGACGGCTTCGGAATCGGAGCGAGCGCGGCGCGGGCGTCCGCGAAGAAGGCGGCGGCCTCGGAATCGTCCGTGGCGAGCAGGTCGATGCTCACTGCGACTCCTTCCGTGCGGGAGGCTGCACTGCAGGGGTTTCAGGCATGGCTGTCCCTTCAGAGGTGCGCGGTGGGGTGTGTCAGGCGGCTTCGGGGCCGCGCCGCTGAAGCGGGATGACGCGGGCGACCGGGCGTTTGAGGCCGGCGAGTTCGCGGCGGAGACGCTCGTTGTCGGCGGCCAGGTGCCGGTTCTGCTGCGCGATGCAGGCGTTGGCCCGATCGACTTCGGTGGCCCAGCCGACGGCCTGCTGCAGCTTGCCGAGGATCCGGGCACGCTCGACGTTGTGCTGCTCGATGACCGTCACGGCGTCGAGGCGCCATTCGAGTTCGACCTGCGCCTCGGCACGGAGCTCGGTGTTGGCGGCCCGCACATCGGCGATCTCCCCGTCGAGACTGTGGAGCTCGCCCTCGAGACGGGTGTTCTCCCGGCGGGCGTCGGCGAGTTGTCGGCGGAGGTGGAGCGTGAGGCGAATGTTCACTGGTCCTCCTTCCTGTTGCCTCGCTGGGAGGCGGCGATCATTGCTGCGGCGGCGATGCCGCAGAGTGCGGCGATCCATTCGGGGCCGGTCACGGGGCGACCTCCTCGACGGCCGATTCCGTGGCGTCCTGGCCGGCGGGAGTCTCGCCAATCCGGTCGCACCAGGCCTCGTAGGACTCGGTCAACCCATCGGCCAGGGACTGGGCGAAGTTCGGGTCGACGGCGCGCGGGGTGTTCATGCGGCCACGCCCTCTCGCCAGGTGCGGTAGATGCTCCGCATCAGGGCCTCGCGGTCGTGTACGCACCGGCGGCAGGGGCAGTCGTCGGGGTGCTGCGGCAGGCGCTTCCTGGCGTCGGCTGCGAGGCCGTGCAGGTAGCCGGCGGCGGACGCGAAGTCCCCGCGCACCACGTGCGTCTTGAGGACGTTGTCGGTGTCCTCGCCACGCTCCAGCGCGGTCTGCCCTTCGCGGTACGCCTGGGTCAGCTGGTCGGGGTTGGAGGTTTGGAGGGTCAGGCCGTCGTCGATCGTCACGATGTTCATGCGACCGCCGCCAAGATCCGGGCCGGCGGGGCTTCCTGCCGGTGGTGGACGGTGAGGATGATCGCGACGCCCAGCTGCGTGGTGTGGGCGGACGACACCCAGCCGCCCAGCGACAGCTGCCGCTGCTGCACAGCCTCGGGGGCAATATCCAGGGCCTGCCGCCACGCCTCGAAGCCGTCCTCGTCGCCGTGCAGCACGACCTCGACGGTCAGCATGGCGCTGAGGGAGATGTGGCCGCGGATGTGGATCTCGGGGGCGGGCAGGTCGGGGTTCTCGTCGACCAGGGCGGTCAGCGTGTGGAAGACGCGGGCCTGGTCGGATGCCTTGAGGATCATGCTGCTACCTCCGGGAGGAACGGGACGCCGGTCGCGTCCATGCACTGCTGGTATGCGTGCCACTCGTCGACGGTCCAGGTGGATTCGGGGCCGTGCTCCTCGACGAACTCGGTGTCGATCCGGGTCCGTTCGGCCTGCTCGGCGTCCTCGACGCGGACGAACCGGGCTGTCATGAGACGCCCTCGGCCCACTCGCCCCAACTGCGGAAGGCATGCGTGCCAGCCAGCAGCGCGTCGTACAGGGCGATCGTCGGTGTTGCCCGGTCGCCCAGCGGGAGGCTCACGGCATGTGCGACCGCATTGCACAGGTCACAGCAGCAGCAGTTAGGGGTGCCGTCACCTGTGAGTTCGGCCTCGAAGCGCCTGAAGTCCATCGGGTCGTACTTGAGGCACGTTCGGCTGAAGCCGTTGCCCGTCAGGCACGGGTGGTCTCTCTTCTCCTGGCCGCATCGGCAGAGCGGGGACCGCGCGCTCACGAGACGCCGCCTTCATCGGGCTGGGCGCCGATCACGTCCACGTGGGTGAGGCAGATGCCGCCGGCGTAGCCCTCGACGGACACGACAGGCTCGCCGTGGCCGAGGATCCAGGCCGGGGTGCGGGTCGTGGTCTCCAGCCGCGTGCAGGGGTCGGTGTCCCCGTAGGTGCGGCCTTCCTCGACGCGCCTCTGGTGGGCGGCTGCGACCGGATGCTCCGGCCGGATGCCGGGGTACGCCATCACACGCGTGCCGATCGGGTGGCGGGCGTTCCAGGCGTCAGCCTCGCGCTGCCCATTCTTCTTCGCCGCTTCGAGCTTGGCGCGGTAGCTGCTCATGCCGTCACCTGCTTCGCGGCGTCGTACTTGGCGATGCCGAAGAGGACGGCGTGGCAGGCGAACAAGTACTCCCACGAGTAGTCCTCGAAAGACTTCTCCCAATCGTTCGGGATGCGCAGACGGAACCCGGAGTGGTTGAACGCCGCGACCGCGTACTCAGCAGTGCCCTGGTACTCGGTGCTGTGCTCGTCCGAGTGGAGGATCTGCTTGATCACGGCCTCGACGGCGCCTGGATAGCGGGCCTCGGCCTCCGTGGCTTCGGCCAGCGCCCAGGTACGGAACAGCTCCTCGGACCAGTCGCGGACCTTCCCGGCGGTGACCTTCTCCTGCCAGTAGCCGGGGTTGATGCCGCCGCTAATCGATCCCCGGAACATGTCGAAGATGTCCTCGGTCGGGTAGATCGAAAAGCCGAAGGAGAATCCGTCACCGCGCAGGAAGGCGTTGTGCGGCCAGGTGATCAGGTCGAAGCGGTAGAAGCCGCCCGACGGATCGGCGAACTTGAGGTGCCGGTACAGGCCGTCGCCGTGAAGGACGGTCATCTGGTGCTGGGCGGTCTCGCGGGCGAAACGGGCCGCGATCTCCGGGTAGTCGTCAGCCACGGCGGGTCTCCTTCGGGGTCGTGAACTGGGCGAGCCACTCCGGGTAGTCCTCGTTCTCCGAGACCCGAACCTCCGGGTGCTGCACGAGATACAGGGACATCGAGGTAGCCGAGACGGCCGCGTCAGAGTGAGCCGGATCCGCGAGAAGCCGCTGCTGCACTTCGAGGAGGACCGCCGGATCCCCGTGCGGGGCAACGTCGCCGGCGGGAGGGGGCGGTGTCTGGGGGTTCGGGATGGGTGCAAGGATGGCGTTCATGCGCCTGCCCTTCTGTGATGTGTGGGTGGTGCGCTAGGGCCCGGTTGCCGGTGTGTGAGAGCCCGGCGGCTGGGCCCGTTGGCCGCGCTAGGCGGCGGGGGGATCAGCCGGCGAGAGCGAGCTCGGAGTCGGCCGGCTTGATAGCCGACCCGCTGCTCTTCTTTCGGGCCGCCGCGGTGCGCGCTCGACGGGCCTTGGCCAGCTCCGCAGGCTTGGCCTTCTCGCGGTTCATCGCCTTGATCTCGCGGCAGTCCTGGAGGCTGAAGCGCAGGAACCTGCCGAGGCGGTGGTGGGGGAACCCGCTGTGGTTAGCTCCGTCTCGGAGCCAACGGTCGCCGCAGCCGATGATCAGGGCGGCTTCCTTCGAGTTGAGCAGCACTTCGTCTCGTTCAAGGGCCTTGATGGCGGCCTCGATGATGACCTCGCGGTTGGCGCCAGTGGGGGTGGCCTCGGGACTGGACATGTCACCTTCTCTCTCTAGGTCTCCTCGTGGGGGACGAGGAGTTCGTCCTCTTCTGCGTGAAGCGTTCTGCGGAGTGCGGCGTATGTGGGCGGTCGCATTTGCTCTCGGATGCCGGTTTCCAGCCGTTGCCAGTAGCTGCGGCTGATCCCTGCTGCCTCTGCTGCCTCACGGATGCCGAGGCCCTGGCGTTTGCGTGTCGCCCGTATCGCCGCCCCGTTCACCTGGTAGGTGGCTGGGGGTCTGTGCATGAAGAGAATGTACGTGCTCGCACTCGTAGAAACTAGCAGTACGACGCAGTAACTTGCAGATACTTGTAACGATTGAGCGGTGAACCTTTGGCCAGAGTTACGAGAGCATCAAAGTTCCAGCCATAAGATGGGTGTTCCTGGCTGTTCCTGGGAGTTCCTGGGACCATGTGGCCATGCCTCCCCCTACAGACGACACAGCGCTCCGCCGGCTCGCCGACCACGTCAAACGCCGCCGGGTCGGCCTGGGCATGAACAAGATCGACGTGGCCAAGGCCGCCGACATCACGATCAACACGTACATGAAGATCGAGGACGGCAAGCCCCTTCGAGACCTCACCTACGGGAAGGTCGAGGCAGCGCTCGACTGGGCTGCCGGCTCATGCCAGGAAGTACTGCGCGGCGGCGAGCCCACCCCCATCCAGGGGCTCGAAGAGGGCGTAGCCACCTCTCCCGTCACCGACTCCGACCTTGAGGGCGACGTCGGTCAGGCTGTCACCAACGCGCTCATCGGCGTGGCGGACGACATGTCGGCAGCTGACATCCGGGCGTTGAAGCAGCGCGTAATCGACGAGTGGCGCGAGCTACGACGCAACAGAAGGGGGTCTTCTGGTGGGAATTGATTCCTCCAGAGGTGCAACCATTACGTTTGACCGTCCCTTTGCCTTAAATCGGCGGATCAGTCCGCCCGAACATGGTCACGAGACTCGTTCAATGTGCGACTATCGGTAGTCACTTGGGAGGTCCCTCGTCCCGAAAGGGGGGACCATGCACGACATGGTCACCGCAGATCACGGCCCCGACTTCCATGGCTTCCGGGGTCAGATCGACGGCCAGCTCGTGTGCGTAATACCCCGCCAAGCCCTGCACGAGGAAAACGAACGGCGCATCGTTCGGGGCGTCATGAGGCGACAGGGGGCAGACTGCGGTCAGTGTCGCGGCTGCGTCATCGGGCGGCACGCCGACTAGCGGCGCACGTGGGGGCCACGGCGGGGTCAAGACCCCGCCGTGCCACCGCGAGGGGAGCCCGAAGAGGGGATGCAGTTGCCACCCGCGTCCCCCGCTCCTCGACCCGGCCAAGCGGGAAACTGGGAAACCAATGGGAAAACGATCATGCAATCCTCTGCGACGTACTGCGTGAAGATGCAGCGAACTACCCGAACGTGCATGCTGCGTCGCAGGTCAGGCGATGGCCACTCCTCTGATCTGCCGCTTCCCGGCCCAGCGTGCTCTTCTGCGGCATCAATCCCGGGCTGATGACGGCGGCCACCGGCCACCACTTCGCCCGGCCCGGCAACCGTTTCTGGCCGGCCCTGCACGCCGCCGGGTTCACCCCGCGCCAGTTCCGGCCCGCCGAGCAGGAGGAACTGCTCGCCCATGGCCTCGGCATCACCAATGTCGTGGCCCGGGCGACGGCCAGGGCCGACGAGCTGACCGCCCAGGAGTACCGCGAGGGCGGCCGGCTGCTGGCCGAGAAGGTGGCCCGGCTGCGCCCACGCTGGCTGGCCGTCGCCGGGGTCACCGCCTATCGCGTCGCCTTCGACGACAAGCGCGCCGCGATCGGCCCGCAGGAGCGCACCCTGGGCGACACCCGGATCTGGGCGCTGCCCAACCCGAGCGGGCTCAACGCCCATTGGACGCCGACGGCCCTGGCTCAGGAGTACGGGCGGCTGCGCGCGGCGGCGTTCACGGAGGACGACGGCGCATAAGGTCGTCCACCGTTCGGCCGTCGGCCACCTTGAAGGCATGTACATGCCTACCCGACGGCTCTACTCTGACGCCGCCCGCGCAGCCCCCACTCCCCTACGGAGACTCCTGTGCCTGCCTCCGCGTCCCCCTCCCCCGCAGCGTCCCCCGCCTCCCCCCGCGTCCGCCGCTCCCGCCGCCGCAGAGTCACCGCGCTCGCCGGGGCGTTCGCCCTCGCCACCACCGGACTCGGCGTCTGGGCCGGCGACGGCTTCGGCGCCGAGCCGGCCGCGGCCGCCGTGCCCACCCCCGACCATGTCGTCGTGGTGGTCTTCGAGAACCACGCCTACGGCCAGGTGATGGGCAGTTCCAGCGCCCCGTACCTCAACTCCCTGGCCTCCGGCGGCGCCAGTCTGACCGCGTCGTACGCCGAGACCCACCCCAGCCAGCCCAACTACTACGCCCTCTTCTCCGGCGACACCCAGGGCGTCACCGACGACAGCTGCGTCGACCCGGGATTCAGCGACGCTCCCAACCTCGCCTCCGAGGTGACGGCGGCCGGCAGGACCTGGGCGAGCTACAACGAGTCGCTGCCGTCCGAGGGCTCCACCACCTGCAAGAGCGGCAAGTACGCGCAGAAGCACAACCCGTGGTTCGGCTTCGGCAATGTCTCCACCGCCTCGGCGCACACCTTCGACGCGTTTCCCACCGACTTCGCGAAGCTGCCGACGGTGTCGTTCGTCGTGCCGAACCTGTGCAGTGACATGCACGACTGCTCGGTGTCCACGGGTGACACCTGGCTGAAGGACCACCTGGGGAGCTACGCGGACTGGGCCAAGAGCCACAACAGCCTGCTGCTGGTCACCTTCGACGAGGACAACCGGCTGAACGGCAACCGCATCCCGACCGTGCTGTACGGCCAGCCGGTCAAGGCCGGTGCCACCTCGGCCACCACCTACAACCACTACGACGTCCTGCGCACCCTGGAGGACATGTACGGCACCTCGCACGCGGGGCGGGCCGCCGACGCCAAGGACATCAGCGGCGTCTGGGCCGGCTGACGTGTACCTAGCGGACCGCCGCGCCGCCTCCCCGCCCGCCGCCCCGCCCGGCGGCGGGCGCGCCGGAACGGACCGCCCTCCGGGCCGGCGCCGCGTCACCGCCCTCCCCTCGACGGTGCTCGTGCTGGGCGCCGTCAGCCTGATCACGGACATCTCCTCGGAGATGGTCACCGCCGTGCTGCCGCTGTACCTCGTCGCCGAACTCGGCCTGTCCCCGCTGGGATTCGGGGTGCTCGACGGGGTCTACAACGGGGTCGGCGCGCTGGTCCGGCTGGTGGGCGGGCGGCTGTCGGACCGGGGCGGCGGAGGGCACAAGGCGGTGGCGGCGGTGGGGTACGGGCTCTCCGCGCTCTGCAAGCCGCTGTTGCTGCTGGTGCACTCGCTGCCGCTGATCGGGGCGGTGCTGGCGGTGGACCGTACCGGCAAGGGGCTGCGGACAGCGCCGCGGGACGCGATGATCTCCCTGGCCGCCGAACCGGCCGTCCGCGGGCGGGCGTTCGGGGTGCACCGGGCCATGGACACCGCGGGCGCGCTGTGCGGTCCGCTGGTGGCGTTCGTGCTGCTGCGGGCGGCGGCGGAGGGTTATGACGCGGTCTTCCTGGTCAGCTTCTGTGTGGCCGTCCTGGGCGTGGTCGTCCTGCTGCTGTTCGTGCCGCGCAGGGTCGCCGCCTCGCGGGGCGCCGCCCAATGGGCCGTCGCCGCCGAACAGGCTCCGGCCGGGACCCGGACACCGGTGCGCGCCCTCCTGGGACGGCCGGAGGTGCGCCGGCTCACCGGGTGTGCGGTGCTGCTGGGGCTGACGACCCTCAGCGACTCGTTCCTCTATCTGACCCTGCAGCGGGGCCTGGAGCTGCCGACGGGGTGGTTCCCGCTGCTTCCCCTGGGCACGGCCGCGGCGTTCCTGCTGCTGGCGGTGCCGTTGGGGGCCGTCGCCGACCGGATCGGGCGCCGACGGCTGTTCCTCGCCGGGCACCTGGCGCTGCTGTGCGCCTACGGGCTGCTGCTGGTACCGCCGGGCGGCGGGGCGGCCCTGGCCGGTGCCGTACTGGTGCTGCACGGCGCGTTCTACGCGGCGACCGACGGGGTGCTGGCGGCGGCGACCGCCGATGCGGTGCCCGAGGACGCCCGCGGCAGCGGGCTGGCCGTGGTGCAGACCGGCCAGACCGCCGCCCGCTTCGTCTGCTCGCTCGCCTTCGGTGCCGCCTGGACCGCCTGGGGCGCCCGCACCGCCGTGCTGACCGCGGCCCTCGGCCTGACGCTCGCCGCGGCCGTCAGCGCCTTCCTGCTGCGCCGTGCCGTCCCGGCGCAGCCCCCGAACTCCCCCTCGGAGCCCGCGTGAACCACTCCCCCCTGAGCCGCAGCGCACGCCTGTCCCTCCTGCTCGTCGCCGTGTTCGTGCTCGGCGGGGTAGCCGTCGGCGCGACCCTGCACGCCGCGGGGCGCGCCGCCCGCTCGCAGCACCCCCGGGCCGGCGGTCCCGCGGTCGCCTCCGGAACCGTGCGCCTGGACGATCCGCGCCGCGCCCTCTTCCGCTCCATGGCCTGGGGCCCGCACCGCGACGAGATCACCGCCGTCCCCGCGGACCGTCCCGACGGGCCGCGCACCGCCTCCGGCGTCCGCTGCCTGCGCTTCCACGCCGCCGCCGGCACCGGCATCTGCCTCCAGGCCGTGCACGGCACGCTCCGCGACACCTACCGGGCGGTGGTCCTCGACCACCGGCTGCGCCCGCTGCGCCGCTACGACCTGGCCGGTACCCCCACCCGCGCCCGGGTCTCCCCCAGCGGCCGGACCGTTGCCTGGACCGTGTTCGTCAGCGGCGACTCCTACGCGGGGACCGCGTTCTCCACCCGCACCTCCGTCGTCGGCAGCGACGGACGGGGGCTGGACGCCAACCTGGAGACCTACGCGCTGACCGTGGACGGGCACCGGGTGCACGCGGCCGACATCAACGTCTGGGGCGTCACTTTCGCCGACGACACCCGCTTCTACGCCACCGCCGCCACGGGCGGGAAGACCTATCTCGTCCGCGGCGACCGCACCACCCGCACCCTGAAGGCGCTGCACCCGAACGTCGAATGCCCCTCGCTCTCCCCCGACGGCACCCGCCTCGCGTACAAGAAGCGGGTCGAGGGCGCCGACCCGGACGCGCCCTGGCGGCTGTACGTCCTCGACCTGCGCACCCTGCGCGAGTCCCCGGCGGGAGAGCACCGCAACGTCGACGACCAGGCCGTCTGGCGCGACGACCACACCCTGGTCTACTCCCTGCCGGGCGACTTCGGCGCGGACCTGTGGACCGTCCCCGCCGACGGCTCCGGCACCCCGCGCCGGCTCGCCGGCGCGGCGCTGGCGCCCGTCTTCCCCCGCTGACACCACGCCCGCTTCACCCCGCTTCCCCCACCGCCGCCAGGAGTTGGAAGGGCAGCCCGGGACCGCCCTGTCCCACGCCCACCCCGATCCACCGGCCCGGCACCCGCCAGCCGTGCATCCACGGGACGTAGCCGCACAGGGTGTCCAGCGGCGGGCGGACGGGCAGGCCCCTCGCCGTCCGCTCCAACGGGCCGGCGAGATCGATGGTGCGGGGCTCGCCCCACCGTAAGGAGAGGGCCGTCGCCAGCGCGGTCAGCTCGGCCTCGAACTCCTCCGCGGCCTCGGCCACCTCGGCGGGGTCCGCGTCCCCGAGTTCCTGACCGATCCGCAGGCCGGCTATGTGGAACCCCGGCCCGCTCTCGACCATGGCGGACCGGCCCGGAACGGCGGGGAACTCCCGCCGCCGCAGCCGGTCGATGGTGCCCAGATACGCGTCGATGGTCATGCCGTCAGTAAACCGGCCGGGTCTGACAATTGGCCCCGCCGGACCGCGCGGACCGCGGTCCGCCCGCGGCACCTGGGTCGCCGGTGCCCGTCATGTCGCCGCCGTCAGCCCGTTGATCATGCGGTCGAGCAGGCGGTCGAAGACGGCCTGCGGGGCCGGGTCGCCGCTCGTCTCCTCCAGGGCCTGCGCGAGGTGGGGCAGGTTGCCCGCGGCGGCAGCGGATCGGAGGTGGCGGGCCTGTGCGTCGAGGAGGCCGCCGGCGGCATCCCCGGCCCCGATCGCCCGCTCCTGGGCGAGTTCGTACAGGACGTGGCTGGAGACGAACCCGGTGAGCAGGCTGAAGGTCTCCAGCCGCGCCCGCGCGTCCAGGCCGGCGGGGGCGAGCGCGGCGAGGGTGTACTCCCAGACGGCGAGGGTGTTCGGGCCGATCGTCCGCTGGGCGGGCAGCGCGCCCGGCAGCCAGGGGTGGCGGTGCATCAGCGCACGCTGCTCGTGGGCGAGCTGCCGGAGGTCGGCACGCCAGTCGCCGGAGGGCCCGGACGGCAGCCGGTGGTCGCCGCTCACGTGGTCGATCATGAGCTCCAGCAGCGTCTCCTTGTTGGGGACGTAGCTGTAGAGGGACATCGTCCCCGCGCCGATCCGGCCCGCGACCGCGCGCATGGTGACGGCGGCCAGCCCTTCGGCGTCGGCGAGGGCGACGGCCTCGGCGGTGATCGCGGCGCGGTCGTGGGCCGGCGGCCTGCCCCGCCGCGGGCGTTCGGGCCGCGCCCAGAGCAGTTCGGGATCCACCCCGGCGTGACGGCCGGACGAGCCTCCAGTACGGGCCACGGCAACCTCTCCTCAGTTCTGGGGCCATCCCACCACACGCTATTCTCGTACAACGTACTGGAAATGCTGCGGAGACCGCTCCGGGAATCGAGGCACCATGACGACGGCGACGCACCACTCGTCCGCGAAGAAGCCGCCCCTGCTCACCCGCGCGCTGCGGCGCACCATGCGGGGCCTGCCGCCCGCGCGCCACGACGTCGCCCACGAGCCCGGTCTCGTGGTGCCCGCCGCCGACGGCAGCCCCCTGCTGACCGACCACTACTTCCCCCTGGCCGACGGCGACTTCCCCACCCTGCTGATCCGCTCGCCGTACGGCCGCGGCTTCCCCTGGGCGCCGATGTACGGCGTGCTCTTCGCCGAACAGGGCTTCCACGTCGTCCTGCAGAGCTGCCGCGGCACCGGGGGCTCCGGCGGCGAGTTCGCGCTGTGGCAGCACGAGGCCGCCGACGGCCTGGCCACCGTCGCCTGGCTGCGGGAACAGCCCTGGTTCCGCGGCGCGTTGGGGACGCTCGGCGCCAGCTACCTCGGCTACGCGCAGTGGGCGCTCGCCCTGGAGCCGCCGCCGGAGCTGCGCGCGATGGTGGTCCACGTCGGCCTGCACGACCTGTACGGCTACTTCTACTCCGGTGGCGCGTTCGCCCTGGAGAACACCCTCACCAGCACCATGGGCCTGACCAGTCAGCACCGCGGCACACGGCACCTGCTGCGGGCGTCCCTGCGGCTGCGGCGTCACCTGCCGGCGATCGGACGGACGCTGCCCCTGGGCGAGACGTATGTGCCCGGTCTCGGCGGCCGGGTGCCGTTCCTGGAGGAGGTGATGGCCCACCCCGACCGGGAGGACGCGCACTGGCAGGGCGTGGACGCGGGGGTGGCGGCCGAGCGCCTGACCGTACCGACCAGCCTGATCACCGGGTGGTACGACGTGGGCCTGGACCAGACCCTGCAGCAGTACGGCAGGCTGCGGCGGGCCGGCTGCGACGCCGCCCTGCTCGTCGGCCCCTGGACACACCACTCCGCCCTGCAGCAGGGCTGGCCCGAGGTCTTCGCCGAGAGCCTCGCGTGGCTGCGGGCCCACCTGTGCGACGACCCGTCCGGCCTGCGCGGGACGCGGGCGCGCGTGCACGTGGGCGGCCGGCAGGCGTGGCAGGACCTGCCCGACTGGCCCCCGGCGACGACGGACCGGCACTGGCACCTCGACGGCGACGGCACCCTGCGCACCCGGCCGCCGGAGCACCCCTGGGCGCCGGTCCCGTTCCGCTACGACCCGGCCGACCCGACCCCCTCGGTCGGCGGGCCCGTGCTCTCCGGCAAGGCCGGCTCCCAGGACAACACCGCCCTGGAGGCCAGGGACGACGTCCTGACGTTCACCACCGCGCCACTGACCGAGCCGCTCGACGTCCTCGGACCGGTGCGCGCCGAACTGCGGGTGCGCACCGACACCGGCCATGCCGATGTCTTCGCCCGGCTCTGTGACGTCGACCCCCGGGGCCGCTCGGCCAACATCTGCGACGGGGTGCTGCGACTGCGCCCCGACGACGCCGCGGACCCGGCCGGCAGCGCCCCGGCCGCGGTCACGGTGGCGATGAGCTCCACGGCCCACCGCTTCCCCGCCGGACACCGCATGCGGCTGCAGGTCAGCGGCGGCGCCCACCCCCGCTTCGCCCGCCACACAGGCACCGGCGAGCCGCCCGCGACCGCCACCCGGCTCCGGCCGGCCGAGGTCGCGCTCCAGCACCCGTCGCGGCTCGTCCTGCCAGTCGCGGACGAGACGACGGACGAGACGGCGGACGAGACGTACGCGCGCGCCGCACCGGAACGCTGACGCACCGCCGGGGCGCTTTCGCCGTCCACGGCGGCGAGGGCGCCGGGCCGCTCCCGCCGGCGCTCACCCGGTGAGTCCGACGGCCCGCCCGGCCGCCTCCCGTCGGGCTCGCCGCCCACCCCGCGACCGGCTACGATCCGCCACACACGCGACGCGAGGGAGACGGACGTTGGGGCGGCTCACCGGCGGGGATCCCTCCCTGCTGCGACGGATCAACTCCGCCGTGGTGCTGCACGCGCTGCGGGCCGCGGACTCCCCCACCCTGACCCATCTCGTCCAGGTGACGGGCCTGTCCCGGCCGACGGTCGAGGGCGTGGTCGAGGGCCTCATCGACGCCGGTCTGGTGGTCGAGGCGGCGGCCGAGGAGGGCGCGACCCGCCGTCAGGGGCGGCCGGCCCGGCGGTTCCGGTTCCGTACGGAGGCCGGCCATCTGCTGGGCATCGAGATCGGCCCGCACCGCGTCGCCGCCCTGTTGTCCGACCTCAGCGGCCGGGTGCTGGACTCCGCGCAACGCCCCGTCGCCGAGGACGCACCGGCCGACGAGCGGCTGGAGCGGGTCCGCACCGTGGTGGCCGACCTGCTGCGCCGTGCGGGCGTGCCCCGCGATTCGCTGCGGGCCGTCGGCGCGGCCGGCCCCGGCATCGTGGAGGCGGACGGCACCGTACGGCTGAGCACGGCGCTGCCGGGCTGGACGGGGCTGCCCCTGGGCGAGCGGCTGCGGCGGTCGTTCCGCTGCCCGGTGCTGGTCGAGAACGACGCGAACGCCGCCGCGGTGGCCGAGCACTGGCAGGGCGCCGCCACCGCGTCCGATGACATCGTTTTCGTGCTGGCGGGGCTCAGCCCGGGAGCCGGCTCGCTGATCGGCGGACGTCTGCACCGCGGATTCGGCGGCGCCGCCGGGGAGATCGGCGCCCTGCACCTGCTCGGCCGCGAGGCAACGCCGGAGAAGCTGCTGTCGACGACCGGCGAGCCGCTGCACCCCCTGGACGAGGCGCAGGTCGCGGCGGTCTTCGCGGCGGCGCGCAAGGGCGACGCCCAGGCCGGGGAGGCGGTCGGCCGGTTCATCCGGCGACTGGTGCACGACGTCGCGGCGCTGGTGCTGGCGCTCGACCCGGAGCTGGTGGTGATCGGCGGCTGGGCGGCCGGACTGGACGGCGTACTGGAGCCGCTGCGCACGGAGTTGGCCCGCTACTGCCTGCGTCCGCCGCGGGTCGCCCTGTCGCAACTGGGCGAGGCGGCGGTCGCCACCGGGGCCCTGCGGCTGGCCCTCGATCATGTGGAGGGCGAGCTCTTCGCCGTGGAGAGCACGGTCACGGGCCGCCGCACGAGCCCGGACGCGGTGACGGGCGGGCGCTGAAGCGGGGGCCGTTGGGGCGGTCGCTGAACCAGGGGCCGGTGCGGGCCCTCCCCGCCCGGCGGCCGCCGAGTCGCCGCCGGCCCTGTGGCCACAGCGCGGGCCGCCCGGCCCGCGGCGCCACGCGAACGGGCTCCCGCCGGAACACCGTCCGGCAGGAGCCCGTCGCACGACCGTCGGGCGGCTCAGCCCGCGAGCAGGGCGACCGCCTCGCTCTCGCCGAAGGTCAGCCGGCAGGTGTCCGCCCGGTAGGTGGAGACCGCCACGGCAGCCGGACGGCCCCCGGAGACATAGCGGGTGGTGACCACGAGCACGGGCGCGCCGGGCAGCCGGTCCAGTTGCCTGGCGTCCTCCGCACGGGCCGAGCCCAGCTCGACGGTACGGTCCTGGCCGTCCAGTTCCAGCGCCTGCAGCGCGTGCAGCACCGCGCCGGCCCGGGCCGGGTCGCTGAGCGAGGCGGCCGGCGCGCAGTCCGGAACCGCGGCCGCCGGGACGTACAGCAGCTCGGCGGCAACCGGCCGGCCGTCGGTGACCCGGCTGCGGCGCACGATGTGCACCGCCTCGCCGGGCGCCGTCGCCAGCAGGGCGGCCACCGCGGCGGGCACCGTGTCGCTCTCGACGGCGTCGACCGGCTGCCAGTCGTCCCCGGCGGCGCCGGGCCAGGTATGGCGGACGGGGTCGACGGCGACGCCGACCCGCGGCGGCGCGACCGTGGTGCCGACACCGCGGCGGCGCTGGAGTCTGCCCTCCAGCTCCAGCTGTTCGAGCGCCTGGCGCAGCGTGGCCCTGGCGACGCCGAACCGGGCCGCCAGATCACGTTCGTTGGGCAGAATCTCGCCGACCGCGAACTCCGAGTCCAGCGCCTCGCTGAGCACGGTCTTGAGGTGCCAGTACTTCGGCTCCGGCACCGTTTCGAGCTGCGTGGTCCCCACCCTGTCCTCCGCATCGGCCGTGACCGGAACTGCGCCCGCATGGGGCTCGGGCCCGCGCACGAGGCGCTGCTCCGGCGGGCCCGCCGGGCGCGCTCGATGACGAACGCTTCTTTATGAAAGGTTGTTGCAGTATCCCGACGATATGGCCGCCCCCACCCTTGGTCAAGACCAATCCGGCATGACGTACGGATCCGGACGACCCCCGCACGGCGCGGTCCCGACCGCGCCCGGCGCCGCGCCGCTCGCTACAGTCACCGGCATGCTCACGCTCCTCCATACCTCTCCCCTGCATGTCCCGGCCTTCGACGCCCTGCGCGACGAGGAGGCCCCCGGCCTGGCGCTGCATCACGTCGTACGGCCCGAACTCCTCGACCGGGCAAGGGCGCAGGGCCCCGGGAGCGTGGCGGAGGACGTCGCCGCAGAGCTCGGCGAGGCGGCCCGCGACGGGGCGCGGGCGGCGCTGTGCACCTGCTCGACGATCGGTTCGGTCGCCGAGGCGGCCGGTGCGGTGCTGGGCCTCCCCGTGCTGCGGGTGGACCGCCCGATGGCCGCGGCCGCCGTCGCCACCGGCCCGCGCATCGCCGTCCTCGTGGCCGTGGAGAGCACCCGCGTCCCCACGGAGGAGCTGCTCGCGCAGGAGGCCGACCGGGCCGGGCGCGAGGTCGAGGTGCGTACCGTGCTGGTGCCGGGCGCCTGGGAGCGCTTCGAGGCCGGTGACCGCGACGGCTATCTGGCGGCCGTCGCCGCCGCGGCACGGGAGATCCGGGACGCCGATGTGATCGTCCTGGCGCAGGCCTCCATGGCACCGGCGGCCGACGGCCTCGACCTCGACGTGCCGGTGCTGGCCGGACCGCGGACCGGCCTGCGCGCCGCGGCTCAGTCGGCGGCCGCGAGCGACCCCAGCTTCTCCGGGTTGCGGACGACATAGACCGTCTGGATCCGGCCGCCTTGGACCCCGAACTGGATGACGGTGTCCGGGACACCGTCCTGGCGCGCCAACAGCGCCATCTGGCCGTTGAGTTCGAGGAGGCCGAACTCCATGCCGGGCGGCACGGACCGGGTGACGCCGATGAGGAA
Organism: Streptomyces angustmyceticus; assembly: GCF_019933235.1. Classification (NCBI taxonomy): domain Bacteria; kingdom Bacillati; phylum Actinomycetota; class Actinomycetes; order Kitasatosporales; family Streptomycetaceae; genus Streptomyces; species Streptomyces angustmyceticus. The sequence goes on from NZ_CP082945.1 coordinate 629,567, forward strand.
GCGGGCGACCTTGTCCGCGGACTCGATGATCCGCCGCGGGGCCTTGGCCTTCCCGCCGCTGTCCCCGACCAGCCGCGCGTCGGCCGCCAGGAGGCTCAACAGCCCCGCCAGATCGTTGCCGGCCGCGGCGGCCAGGAACCGCTCGGTCAGCTCGCGCTGCCGCTGCTGGTCGACCTCGAAGCGGGGGCGGCCCTCCTCGACGTGCCGCCGTGCGCGGCCCGCCAGTTGGCGCACCGCCGCCTCACCGCGGTCGAGGACGGCGGCGATCTCCGCGTACGGATAGCCGAAGGCCTCGCGCAGCACGAACACGGCGCGCTCCAGGGGGGAGAGCGACTCCAGGACGACGAGCACGGCGAGGGTGACGGACTCCCGGAACACCGCGTGCTCCGCGGTGTCCGGAGCGGTGGACCCGATGTCGGTCGCCAGCGGCTCCGGCAGCCAGGGGCCCACGTAGGACTCGCGGCGCGACTGGACCTGGCGCAGCCGGTCGATGGCCAGCCGGGTGGTGATCCGTACGAGGTAGCCGCGCGGCTCGCGCACCTCCGCGCGGTCGGCCCCCGACCAGCGCAGCCAGGCGTCCTGCACCACGTCCTCGGCGTCGGCCACCCGGCCGAGCATCCGGTAGGCCACCCCGAACAGGACGGGGCGGTGCTCCTCGAAGACATCGGTGAGGTCGGTCACGGCATCGCTCGGCACCCCTCCATCCCACCGGCCCGCCGCCGCCTTGTCCAGCGGAATCCGCGCGGTGGGGCAGTGGGTGTGCCCGGGCGGGGCGCGGCGCGTTCGTGCGGGTGCGGCGAGGCGGGTGTGTACGGTGCCGTACCTCCCGCACTCGCCCCTGCTGCCCCGTACCACTCACCCGCCTCACCTGGCATCGTGTCAGCCCACGCCCGGCACCACCGCACCACCGCACCCCCGAGGAGTTCTGATGGCCACCCCGGTCTCCTTCGCCCGTGTCACCCCCGAGGACCGGCCGCCCTTCACGGTCGCCTACGAGCGCAAGGGCGCGGGCGATCCCGTCGTCCTGCTGCACGGCATAGGCCACCATCTCCAGGCCTGGCGCCCGGTGTGCGACATCCTCGCCGCGTCCCACGAGGTCATCTCCCTCGACCTGCCGGGCTTCGGCGCCTCCCCCGCGCTGCCCGAGGGGTCCTCCTACGAGCTGTCGTCGGTCGTCCCGCTGCTCATCGCGGCGTTCGGGGAGCTGGGCGCCGACCGCCCGCATGTGGTGGGGAACTCTCTGGGCGGCCTGCTCGCCCTGGAGCTGGGCCGGGAGCGGGCCGTCCGGTCGGTCACGGCGCTCTCCCCGGCGGGCTTCTGGACCCCGGCGGAGCGGCGGTACGCCTTCGGGGTGCTGCGCGGCATGTACGCCGGGGCGCAGGCGCTGCCCCAGCCGGTGGTGGAGTCACTGGCCCGGTCCGCCCTCGGCCGGGCGTCGCTGACCGGCACCATCTACGCCCATCCCGCCCGCCGTTCGGCGGCGGCCGTCGTGGCGGAGACCAGGGCGCTGCGCGAGGGGCCCGGGTTCGTCCCGACGCTGGCGGCCGGCCGGGAGGTGCGGTTCACCGCGGATGTGCCGGACGTCCCGGTGACGATCGGCTGGGGCAGCCGGGACCGCCTGCTGCTGCCCCGTCAGGGCGTACGCGCCAAGCACACGATCCCGGGCGCGCGGCTGGTGCGGCTGCCGGGCTGCGGGCATGTGCCGATGCACGACGATCCGGCGCTGGTGGCGCGGGTCATCCTCGACACCATGAGCCGGGGCGCTTCCTACTAGGGTCCGCCGGCCACACCCCGCCGGCCGGGGCGCGGCCCCGCCCGTTCGATGCGACGGCCCCGGTGGGCGTACCGGAGGCGTAAACGTCCCGTCCGCATCCTGGCGATCGGGCGGGGGGCTTGCGACGATGGCCCGGGTCCGGTGGGCCCCCAGGGCCCGGAACACGCTCCCGCGCGGGCGTGCCGCCGGCCGCGAACGGGCCGCTGTTCACCGTCCGTTCGGCTGCGGGGCACCGGACAGCGATACGAACGAGGCGGCAGGAAAGTCGGTCGACGCATGGAGGTTGGAGATGGCGCAGGGATCCGGCGGCGGCTTCGGACGGCGGTCGCTGCTGCAGGGCGCGGCGGCCGGCTCGGCGGCACTGGCGCTGCCCACCCTGTCCTGTGCCGCGCCGGCGCAGGCCCGCAGCGGGCGGCCGGGCGCCGACTGGGGCGTCCAGGTCGGGGATGTGACCACGTCCTCGGGTCTGGTGTGGGTCCGGTCCGACCGGCCGGCCCGGATGCTGGTGCAGACCGCGGCGACCGAGTCGTTCCGCGACGCCCGGACCTGGCACGGCCCGGTGATCGGCGCGGGGACCGACTTCACCGGCGTGACCTCGCTGCACGGTCTGCCGTCCGGTGAGCAGATCCACTACCGGGTGCTGCTCGCGGACCCGGACGACCCCCGGCGCACCGGCAGACCGGTGACCGGCACCTTCCGCACGGCGCCCGCGCACCGCGGCCCCGCCGGTGCCTCGCGGAACGCGGGGGCCGGCGGGCGGCAGGAGGGCGTCCGCTTCCACTGGTCGGGCGATCTGGCCGGGCAGGGCTGGGGCATCAACCCCGACCGCGGCGGCTACCGCGTCTACGAGGACATGCGGCGGCGGAATCCGGACTTCTTCCTGTGCAGCGGCGACAACATCTACGCCGACAGCCCGATCCCGGAGCGGGTGACACTGCCGGACGGCCGGATCTGGCGGAACGTGACGACCGAGGAGAAGTCGAAGGTCGCCGAGACGCTGACGGAGTTCCGCGGCGCCTTCCGCTACAACCTGCTGGACGACAACCTGCGCCGCTTCAACGCGCAGGTGCCGACGATCACCCAGTGGGACGACCACGAGGTGCACAACAACTGGTACCCGGGACAGCTCCTCGACGACGACCGGTACACGGTGAAGGAGACGGACGTGCTGTCCGCGCGCTCGCTGCGCGCGTTCGGCGAGTACTTCCCGATCCGTACGCTGCGGCCCGACCGGGGAGGCCGGGTCTACCGCGTGGTGCGCCACGGCCCGCTGCTCGATGTGTTCGTCCTGGACATGCGCCGCTACCGGAACGCCAATTCGCCCGGCCGGCAGACCGACGACCGGCAGGGCATCCTCGGCGCCGAGCAGCTGCGCTGGCTCAAGCGGGAGCTGTCCCGCTCGCGAGCGGTGTGGAAGGTGATCGCCTCCGACATGCCGCTGGGGCTGGTCGTACCGGACGGCAAGACCGACTTCGAGGCGCTGGCGCAGGGCGATCCGGGCGCTCCCCTGGGCCGCGAGCTGCAGTTGGCGGAGCTGCTGCGGCACATCAAGCACGACCGGGTGACCGGCACCGTGTGGCTGACGACGGACGTCCACTACACCGCGGCGCAGCACTACGCACCGGAGCGGGCCGCGTTCAAGGACTTCGCACCGTTCTGGGAGTTCGTGTCGGGGCCGCTGAACGCGGGCGGGTACCCGGCGTTGAAGCTGGACGGAACCTTCGGGCCGGAGCAGCCGTTCAGTAAGGCGCCGGACCGTGCCAACACCTCACCCGCGGAGACTCCGCAGTACTTCGGCGAGATCGACATCGACGGGGACAGCGGGGAGATGACGGTGCGGTTGCGTCAGGAGGGCGGCGAGGTGTTGTTCAGCAAGGTGCTGCAACCGGGACAGGTAGGACAGTAGAGGCTAATGCGTCGATTGCGTCTTTTACCCGTCGGACACAATGTGTTGGCGATCAGGCAACACCTGTGCGCCAGGCTTGTGTGCATGACTGAAGCATCCTCTGCCCGTTCCACCCGCCGCCACCACTGGCGGCGGGAGATCATCGAGCTGGCCGCCCTGTTCAGCGCCGTGGCGGTCGCCGACGTCCTCGCCGACTCCCTCGTCCACGGCCCGTCGGGCCCCGTCCTGCTGTGCTCCGCCGCGGTGGTCCTGCTGGCCACGGCCGGCTTCCACGCCTGGTGGTCACGACGCCACGAAAACGCCCCGCCGCCGACCGATACCGGCGCCACGGCGGCGTCCCCGTCCACCGCGGCCCCCGGGGCCGCCGGTCAGGAGACGGTGCTGTGGCGGATGCGGACCACGGTCCGGGACGAGCCCGGCAGCCTGGCCGCCCTGTGCACGGCGCTGGCCGCACGGCGGGTGGACATCCTCAACCTGCAGACCCACCCGCTGTCCGACGGCGCGGTCGACGAGTTCCTGCTGCGCGCCCCGGAGGCGCTGGCGCCCGAGGAGCTGACCCGTACGGTGGCCGGTGCGGGCGGTGCGCACAGCTGGCTGGAGCGCGCCGACGCGCACGACCTCGTCGACACCCCGACCCGGATGCTGGGCCTGGCCACCCGTACCGCGCTCGACTCCGCCGAACTCCCCCTGGCGCTGCGCCAGTTGCTGGGGCGCTGCACGATCCATTCGGTTCCCGCCCGCTCGCTGAGCGGTCAGCCGCTCGCCGAGCAGGTGCCCACGGAAGGCGTACTGGAGGAACACCGCATGAAGTTCCGCGACCCCTCCGGGGGCTCGCTCACCATCGAAAGGCCGCAATTGCCGTTCACCCCGACCGAGTTCGCCCGGGTACGCGCCCTGGTCGACCTGGACGCCAGACTCGGCCAGCGGGTGCCCCCGCGGCGTGATGTGCTGACGCTGCCCGAGGGCAACGAGATCACGGTCCGCCGCGCCGACACCTCCGACCTGGCCGCGGCTCGCGAGATGCACGACCGCTGCTCCCCGAAGACCCTGGGGCTGCGCTACCACGGCCCGGTCGGCGACGCGGACCGCTACCTCGGCCATCTGCTCAGCCCGCGGTTCGGCCGCACCCTGGCGGTGGAGACCGCCTCCGGCCGGCTGGTGGCGCTCGGCCATCTGCTGTGGGACGGCGAGGAGACCGAGGTCGCCCTGCTGGTCGAGGACGCCTGGCAGCAGCGCGGCATCGGCGCCGAACTGCTGCGCCGGCTGGTGACGATGGCGGCCGAGACCGGCTGCGAGAGCGTCTATGCGATCACCCGGGCCTCCAACACCGGCATGGTGGCGGCGATGCGCGGCCTCGGGCTGCCGCTCGACTACCAGATCGAGGAAGGCACGCTGGTGATCACCGCACGCCCCATGGGAGTGCCCGCCCGCCGGGAGTCCCTGGAGAGCGTACGGGTCCAGGACGGCAGCGGTCGCCGCTGAGCACCGCCCCGTGGTGCCCGGCCGGGCATCGCGGCCGCCGGCCGGGTGCGCCGACGCCCGGCCGGCGCCGTCGTGCGGAGGCAGGACCGTCGTACGGGGGCAGGACCGTGCGCGAGCAGGGACGCCGTCGTAAGCGGAGGCAAGGACACCGCAAAGCGACAGGAACGTACCGCCTGATGATGGTGACGCGGCGGGGCCGTTCGTACGAGGATGGCGGTATGTCCAACACCACTACTTCCGGGGGCGGTCCGCTGCCCCGCCAGGTCGCCGATGCCTACGTCGACGCCCTCGTCGAGCTGGACCCGATCACCGGCACCTTCCTCGGCGTCGCCGAGAGTTCCGGCAAGCTCCCCGACTTCTCACCGACGGGCCAGGAAGCGGTGGCCCAGCTCGCCCGTACGACGCTGGAGAAGCTCACCGAGGCGGAGTCCCGGCCGGGCGCGGAGCAGTCCGCCGAGCAGGTCTGCGCGCGGCTGCTGCGCGAGCGGCTCACCGCCGAGCTGGCGGTCCACGAAGCGGGCGAGGGCCTGCGCACGGTCAGCAACCTCAGCTCGCCGCTGCACCACGTCCGCGAGGTCTTCACGATCAGCCCGGCCGAGACCGAAGCGGACTGGACGGCGCTCGCCCAGCGGCTGCGCGCCGTACCCGCCGCGCTGGAGGGCTACCGCGCCGCGCTCGACGCCGGCCTCAAGCGCGGCCTGCCCGCCGGACCGACCCAGGTCCGCACCGTCATCGGCCAGTTGGACGAGTGGATCGGGACCGACCGCAGCTGGTTCGCCGAGTTCACCGACGCCGGCCCGGACGCCCTGCGCGCCGAGCTGACCGAGGCCGCCGGGGTGGCGACCGGCGCCCTGGGGGAGCTGCGCGACTGGTTCCGTGACAGCTACGCCCCGGCCGTCGAGGGCGCACCGGACGTGGTGGGCCGGGAGCGCTACGCCCGCCTCGCCCGCTACTTCAACGGCGCCGACATCGACCCGGACGAGGCGTACGCGTACGGCTGGTCCGAGTTCCACCGGCTGCTGGCCGAGATGGAGTCCGAGGCCGAGAAGGTGCTGCCCGGCGCGAAGACGCCGTGGGAGGCGCTGGCCTGGTGCGATGAGCACGGCGAGACGGTGGAGGGCGTCGAGGAGACCCGTGAGTGGCTCCAGTCGCTCATGGACGAGGCCATCGACGGGCTCGACGGCACCCACTTCGAACTGGCGGAGCGGGTGCGCCGGGTGGAGTCGCGGATCGCCCCGCCCGGCGGCGCGGCCGCCCCGTACTACACCCCGCCGTCGCTGGACTTCTCCCGCCCCGGCCGGACCTGGCTGCCGACGATGGGCGAGACCCGCTTCCCGACGTACGACCTGGTCTCCACCTGGTACCACGAGGGGGTGCCCGGCCATCACCTCCAGCTGGCGCAGTGGGTGCATGTCGCCGACTCCCTCTCGCGCTACCAGACGACGGTGGGCATCGTCAGCGCGAACGCCGAGGGCTGGGCGCTCTACGCCGAACGGCTCATGGACGAGCTGGGCTTCCTGACCACCGCCGAACGGCGTCTGGGGTATCTCGACGCGCAGATGATGCGGGCGGTCCGGGTCATCATCGACATCGGGATGCACCTGGAGCTGGAGATCCCGGCGGACTCCCCCTTCCACCCGGGCGAGCGCTGGACGCCGCAGCTGGCGCACGCGTTCTTCGCCCAGCACAGCAGCCGCCCGGCCGACTTCGTCGAGAGCGAGATCGTCCGCTACCAGGGCATGGCCGGCCAGGCGATCGGCTACAAGCTCGGCGAGCGGGTCTGGCTGCAGGGCCGGGAGGCGGCCCGCGCCCGGCACGGCGCGGACTTCGACCTCAAGACCTGGCACATGGCGGCCCTGTCGCAGGGCTCCCTGGGCCTGGACGACCTGCTCAGCGAGCTGTCGGCGCTCTGACCACCGCTCGGCAGCGCGGTGGCCGGCCACGCCGCGGGGTATGGCCCGCCACCGCCGTCCGCAGGGTCGGCCGGTCTGACAGCGGCCCCCGCGGCGGACCGGCCGGTTCTTGCTGTCCCCGGCGCCCCGCTGCGTCCCACTGGCGGCCGGGGACGCGGCAACGGCGGTGGCCCGGGTCCCGTACGGTGCCGGACCCGTCCGGTACCGCGGCCGGGCGGGGCGCGGCACGGCCGCCGTCACCGCCGGAAGCCTCCCTCGGAGTTGATGACCTGCCCGGTGATCCACGCCGCCTCGTCGGTCGCGAGCCAGGCGATCAGCCGGGCCGGGTCGTCGGGCGCGCCCCACCGTCCGCCCGGGAAGCGCCCGGCGACCTCCTCGCGCAGCGCGCCGACCGCGTAACCGGTGTCCACGGGGCCCGGGTTGACGGCGTTCACGGTCACCCCGAGGCCGGCGAAGGTGGTGGCCAGACTGCGGGTCGCCGAGGCCAGCGCGCCCTTGGCCAGGCCGTAGGCGATCTCCTCCGGCATCCCGTCGCCCAGGTCCTGGCCGGAGGTCATCAGCACGACCCGGCCGCCCGGCATCTCCTTCGTGCGCCGGAGCGCATAGGCCTGGGCCAGGAGGATCACCGAGCGGGTGTTCACCGCCCAGTGGGCATCGAGCATCGCCGCGTCGAGGGCGTCCAGGGGACCGTCACTGCCGCTGAGGGCGTGGTTGGCGACGAGGATGTCCAGCCGGCCGCCGAGCGCCTCGGCCGCGGTGTCCACGAGACGGGCGGGGGCGTCCGGTTCGGCCAGATCGGCGGGCCCGTGAGCCACCATCGCGCCCGGGGCGGCGAGCGCCCGCACCCCGTCGGCGACGGCATCAGGGCCGCCCGGATCCGCTCCCCAGGGCTGGCGGGCGTCGTGCGGGACATGGTGGTGCAGATAGACGCCGGCGCCGTATGCGGCCAGCCGCCGGGCGACGGCGCAGCCGATGCCGCGGCGGCGGCTCGCCCCGGTGACCAGGGCGGTGCGCCCGAGAAGCGGCAGCGGGTCGCGGCGGGGCACGCCGGAGTCCGGGGCGGTGCCGGAGGTCTCTGCGGGGCGGATGCTGTCGTAGGTCATGGCACAGCAGGCTGGTGGCCGCCCGGTGGCGGTGTCACCCGGTTTTCCGGCGGGCTGCCCCGTCAGGGCGCGGTGCCCACCGTCGTCGGCTCCTCCGCACCGCTCGCCCGCCGCCCCGCCCCGGCCGGTGGCCTGCGCCCGGCGGGCTCAGCCCCGTACGCGGTGCCGGACCGTGGATCCCGACCGGTCCTTGACGACCTCCAGCTGGGCGGGGATCCGTGCCTTGAGGTCGGCGACATGGCTGACGATGCCGACGCTGCGGTCGCGTTCGCGCAGCGAGTCCAGGACGTCCAGCACCTCGTCGAGGGTCTGTTCGTCCAGGCTGCCGAACCCCTCGTCGATGAAGAGGGTGTCGAGCCGGGTGCCGCCCGCCTCGTCGGTGACGACATCGGCGAGACCGAGCGCCAGCGCCAGTGAGGCGAAGAAGGTCTCACCGCCGGAGAGGCTGGCGGTGTCCCGTTCCTGCCCGGTCCAGGAGTCGATGACGTGCAGGCCGAGGCCGGAGCGCCGGGCGCCGCCGGCCCGTTCGTCGCTGTGGACGAGGGTGTAGCGGCCGCCGGACATCCGCTGCAGCCGGGCCGTGGCGGCCGCCGCCACCTGTTCGAGCCGGGCGGCGAGCACATACGACTCCAGGCGCATCCGCCGCTCGTTCTCCGCGGACGTGCCGGAGGCGAGTGCGGCGAGGCCGGCGATCCGGTCGTGGGCGGTGCGCAGGGGGGCGAGGGCGCGGGCGTCGGCCTCGGCGCGGGCGGAGAGCCGGTCGAGTTCGGCGCAGCGTTCCCGGGCCGCGGCGTGGCCGGCCGCGGCGGTGCGCAGCCGCGCTGCCGCGGCCTGCCGCACGCTCTGGGCGGTGGCCGGGTCGGCGGGCGGCAGCGCCGCGGCGGCGGCCGTCCCGGGGTCGGCCAGCTCCGCCTGCACAGCGGCGGATTCCGCCTGCCAGTCGTCGAGCCGCCGCTGCAGCTCCCGCCATGCGTCGTCCCGCAGCAGTGCCCCGGCGGCGTCCTGCGGGGTGTCGAACCCGGCGCGGTAGGCGGCGTCGGACAGCGCGGCGTCGGCGTCCTTGAGCCGCTGGGCGCAGCCGTCGGCGGTACGGGCCGCCTCCGCCGCCGCGGCGAGCAGGGTCACCTGCCGCTCCAGCCGGGCGGCCCGGTCGGCCACGCTCGGGCAGTCGCCGCGCGCCCGGGTCAACTCCTCTTCCAGGGCGGCCCGTTCGCGGTCCAGCGCGTCGCGGTGGGAGGTACGGGCAGCGGCCCGGCGTTCGGCCTCCTGCTGCTCGGCGCGGCGCCGTTCGTAGGCGCGCTCGGCGCTGTCGAGGGCCTCGCGGGCGGCCGGGAGGTCGGCGCCGAGCGCGCGGGCGCGGGCGAGGTCGGTGCGCAACTCCTCGACCTCCGAGGCGAGTTCACCGGCCGGGGTGTCGCCGGCCGTGGCGGCAGCGGCGGCCAGTGCCTCCTTGGCCGACTGGCGGCGCGCCTCTGCCTGTTGCCGTGCCTCCTCGGCCCGGCGGTGGGCCTCCAGTGCGGCCTCCTCGGCCGCCCGGTCCACATGACCGGCTCCGGCACGGGCCGGGTCGGGGTGCTCGGTCGCCCCGCACACCGCGCACGGCCGGCCGGCGCGCAGCCCCTCGGCGAGCTCGGCGGCGATCCCGCGCAGTCTGCGGTCCTTGAGGTCGAGCCAGTGCTCGTGGGCCGTCGCGGACCGCTCCCGGGCGGTGAGCAGCGCGCTTTCCGCCGACTCCACGTCGGCGCCGAGGCGGTCGCGACGGCGGGCCGCCTCCCACCGTTCGGCGGCGGGCTCGATCCGGGCGGCGAGCTGTTCGGCTCGGGTCGCGGCTTCCTGGGCGGTGTCGATGCGCTGCCGGTGGGCGCGCTGGGTGTCGCCCCATCCGGCGAGCCACTCGGCGGCGTCCCGCAGGGTCTGCTCGTCGGCACGGGCCGCACGGTCGAGGGCGGTGCGCTCCCGGGCGATGCCGTCGGCCCGCTGCTCGGCCCGCCGTGCCGCGGCGAGCGAGCCCAGATCCTCCCTCACCTGGCGTTCCGTCGAGGCGAGTTGATCGCACTCGGCGTCGGTGAGGCCGGCCGGCAGCGGGCTCCGGTGCTGCCGCTCGGCGCGCTGGGCGGCGTCCAGTTCGTGCCAGGCGGCGTCGCGCAGGGCGAGCGCGGGCGCGACCTCCGCGGCCGCGCGGGCCCGGTCCAGCCGCTCGCGGGTGCGCTCCCGCTCCTCGGCACGAGCTTCGAGCCGCGCGGCCCGCTGCCGGGCGTCCGCGTGGCGCTGCTGGAGCCGGTGACGCTCACGGGCCTCTTCCCACCCCTGAGCCGCCTGCTGCTCGGCCGCCTCGGCGGCGCGCTCCGCGGCCCGGGCGACGGCCAGTCGCTCCCGCGCGCTCACCCGGGCGACGGCGGCCCTGACCAGCACCGCTTCTGCGAACCCGGGCTCGCCGGGGCCCGGTGCCCGCAGGGCCTCCTCGGACGCGGTCCGGCCCGCCCCGCGTCCGGCGCCCTCCACGGGTCCGGCCTGCCCCGGTACGGTCGCCCTCCTCGCCGCCGCCGTCGCCGGGGCCCGGCCGCGGCCGCGTGCCGGTGCGCCCGGTGCCGCCTGCCCGGCCCGGTCCGGCGCGGGGACCGACGGATCGGTGAGATCAGCGCTCTCACCGGCCGCCTGCGCCATCCGGTGCACCAGCGCCAGCAGCCGTTCGTCGCCCGCCGTGACCGTGTCCGCGGCGGCCTTGCGGCGCGCGTTCAACTGCTCTTCGAGGGCCGCGAACCGCCGGGTGTCGAAGAGCCTCCCCAGCAGCCGGGACCGGGCCTCCGCATCGGCCCGCAGGAAGCGCGCGAAGTCGCCCTGCGGTAGCAGCACGACCTGGCAGAACTGCTCCTTGCTCATCCCGAGGAGCTGGCCGATCTCCTCACCGATCTCCTGGTGCGAGCGGCTCAGCGCCTTCCAGTGACCGCCCGTGCCGTCCCCGGGCCCCTCGCCGCCCGCCGGCCCGTCGCCGTCCGCCGCTCCCCCGGCGTCCGCCCCGGCCGGCACGAACTCCCGCAGCCTGCTCTGCGCCTTCTCCTTGGTCGTCCCGCTGCCCCGCTTCTTGGGGCGCGGCTGCTCGGGAAGCCGGGTGATCTCCAGACGCCGTTCGGCCACGGTCAGTTCGAGGACGACCTCGGTGAGGGTCAGCTGGTCGGCCAGATCGCTGCGCAGCGCCTGCCCGCTCTGCCGCGCCCCGGGCACCGACCCGTAGAGCGCGAAGCACACCGCGTCCAGGACCGAGGTCTTGCCCGCGCCGGTCGGGCCGTGCAGCAGGAACAGGCCGTCGCGCGACAGCCGGTCGAAGTCGATGGTCTGGGTGCCGCCGAACGGGCCGAAGGCGGTGAGGGAGAGCCGGTGCAGCCTCAACGCGCCACCTCGGCCGCCGTGTCGTCGACGCGCACCTCGTCGATCGCCGAGCGCAGTTCGCTCCGCTCCTGCTCATCGGCCGCCCGGCCGGAGCGTACGTGTTCCACGAAGTCCTCGGCGATCTCCTGGTCGCTGCGCCCGCGCAGCCGCTGCGCGTACGAGGCGAGCGAGCGGGCGGGTCCCTCGTCGGGGTCGAAGACGAGGCTGACGATGTGCGGGAAGCGCCGGGCGAGCCGGGCCATGGGCTCGTGCGGGCGGACGGCGTCGGTGAGCGTGACCTCGACCCAGGACTCCTCGTGCCGGGCGTGCTCCGGGTCGTCCAACACCTGCTCCAGCGGCCCCCGCAGACGCGCCAGCGGCCGCGGCACCGGGCAGTCCACCCGCTCCGCCCGCACCGCCCCGTCCGCGTCGAGATCGACGATCCAGGACGACTTGCGGTGGCCGGCCTCGGAGAAGGAGTAGGCGAGCGGCGATCCGGAGTAGCGGACCCGCTCGGTGAGGGTCTGGCAGCCGTGCAGATGCCCGAGGGCGGCGTAGTCGACCCCGTCGAACACGGCCGCGGGCACGGAGGCGACCCCGCCCACGGTGATGTCGCGCTCGCTGTCGCTGACCGCGCCGCCGGTGACGAAGGCATGCGCAAGCACGACGGAGCGGGTCCCCGCGGGCCGCCCGGCGAGGTCGGCCCGCACCCTGTCCATCGCGGCCCCCAGCACCTCCGCGTGGTCGGCCCGCCGCGCGCCGAGCGTGTCGCGCACCATGGCGGGTTCCAGATACGGCAGGCCGTAGAGGGCCACCGGGCCGTGGGCGTCGGAGAGCAGCACGGGGGTGCCGCAGCCGGCCGGGTCGGTACGGAGGTGGATGCCGGCCTGCTCCATCAGCCCCGCACCGACGCCCAGCCGGCGCGCGGAGTCGTGGTTGCCGGAGATCATCACGGTCGGGACGCCGAGCGCGGAGAGCCGGTGCAGGGCGTCGTCGAAGAGTTCGACCGCGGCCAGCGGCGGCACGGCACGGTCGTAGACGTCACCGGCGACCAGCACCGCCTCGATGTCCCGCGCGCGGACCGTCTCGACGAGATGATCGAGGAACGCGCGCTGGGCCGAGAGCAGGCTCACGCGGTGAAAGGACCGCCCCAGATGCCAGTCGGACGTGTGCAGAAACCTCACGTGGCGACTCCGCCCTGCATCCTCTTCCCCTCCCTCGACCACGAGCCGGCACGACCGGCACCGCCCGCGGCACGCCCCCGCTCCTTCACGGCCCTCATTCTCGCACCCGCCTCTGACATCACAGGTCCGTGGAGGGAGGCCGTGATCCACGCGCCGCCGCGGACCGCCCGACGCCCCCGGCTCCGCGCGGCGGTGACCCCGGGACCGCAGGCGGCCGCTCTGAACACAGGGACGGCCGCTCCGAACCGGGGGAAGCATCGAACGAGCGACCGACTCCGGAGGCCGGCCAGGGGCTGCAGGGGGGCGAAGGAGCCACCGGAATCGGCCCACCGCCGTTCACCGGATGGGCACACGCCTCACGGTTAGCGGCGCCAGGCTTGGGTACTGTCGGCACCCCGCCCCGCGGCCGGGCCGCACACGCCAAGGCCCCGCAAGCCGCCGACCGAGGGAAGCCGGTCCCGGAGGGGCCGAAGATCGGGCGGCACGCCAGCCCCCCTGCTCCAAACGCCACGGCATCAAACCACATTTATGCCCTGAAAGTGTGAAACGTTTGAAAATTCCCTCACGCTCCGGCCGCCCGCGCCGATGTGAAGTAACAGGAAGCGGCAGTGAGCCGCTTGGATCGATCGGGAGATTGTTATGTCACGGATGACGCGGGTGGCTGCTGTGGCCGCTCTTGCGGCCAGTACTGCCCTGGGCGGCGTTTCGGTTGCGTTCGCAGACAGTGGCGCGGCCGGCGGCGCGGCCAACTCACCTGGAGTGTTGTCGGGCAATGCCATTCAGGTCCCGGTCCACATTCCGGTCAACGTGTGTGGCAACACCGTCAATATCGTGGGGCTCCTCAACCCGGCCTTCGGCAACACCTGCATCAACGGCCTCCACCGTCAGGTGATTGTCCGCCACCACAAGGTCGTGAAGCGCGTCGTCAAGCACGTCGTGCACAAGAAGCACCACAAGAAGCACTACCCGGCCGGTGGTATCCACACCGGCGGCGGCGGTATGGCCGGCTAGATCAGGGACCGTCCCGGGCGTGGCCGGTGATCGCGCCACCGCCCGGGACAGCCACTGACCCTTCGCAGCATCAGGCCCGAGGCCGGGCCGTATCCACCGATAGCCCTTCCACCTTCATCGGAGGAGACGCCCCGGCCTCGGGCTTTCTGCTGCCTTCCGGCAGCCGGGGCCCGGCCGTCCGTGAGGCACCCGGCCGGCGCCCTCACCCTGCCGTCGGTGTCAGCTCCCTCCGGCAGCCCCCACCGTGCCCTCGATGCCCCGCTCCCCCTCGTCCCCGCCGGGGCGCTCGGCGTCCGGGTCGGCGCCGTGCAGGTACTCCTCGCTGATCCGCTTCGGGCCGAACGGCCACTCCTTCTCGTAACGGGCCCAGGCGAGGAAGGCCACGACACCCGCACCGACCCATGCCAGCGACCATTCGATGGGGTGCCGGCCGGGCGAGTTGGCGTCCGCGTAGCCGTAGATGACCAGCCAGCCCACCAGGCCCACGAGGCTGGGCACGGGGTAGAGCCACATCCGGTACGGGCGGCGAAGGCCCGGCTGGCGGCGGCGCAGCACGGTGACCGCGGCGATCTGGGCCAGCGACTGCACGATCACCATGACGGTGGTGAGCAACTGGATGATCGTGGCCAGGTCGGTGTGCCGCCCCAGGAGGAAGCCGGCGGCCATCACCGCCCCCATGGTCAGCAGGCCCAGCACGGGGAAGCGGTGACGCGGGTGGAGCGTGCCGTACGGGCGGAAGAAGACCCGGTCGCGGGCGGCGTCGTAGGGGACCCGGGAGCCGCCGAGGAGGCCGGTGAAGACGGAGGCGACGGCGGTGACGAGGATGAGTACCGTCACGGTGTCGGCGGCGCCCCTGCCCCAGGCCCTCTCCAGCACGGCGGAGGCGACGGAGGAGGACGCCGTGGAGTGCGGGTCGAGCATGTCCCTCCAGTCCACGACACCCAGGGTGCCGATCTGGAGCAGCAGGTAGATCGTCATGATGCCGGTGATCGAGGTGAGGACGGCGCGGGGGATGGTGCGTCCCGGCCGTCTGATCTCGGCTCCCATGTACGCGACGGTGTTGTAGCCGAGGTAGTCGTAGATGCCGATCGTCAGGCCGGCCGCGAAGCCGGTCCAGAAGTGACCGGACGTCAGCTCGAAGGCGTGGGCGGGATAGGTGAAGGCGCGCTCGGGGCTGAAGTGGGTGAAGGCGGCGGTGATGACCAGGGCGACGGAGGCGATCATCACCGTCCACAGCACGACGGTGAGCCTGGCGATGTTCTCCACCCGCCGCCACAGCAGCGCGAGGATGCCGGCGGTGACGACGAGGCCGACGAGGTCGCCCTGGCCCGGGGTCATGTCCGGCCACAGGTAGCCGAGGTACTGCACGAAGCCGATCACGCCGGTCGACATCCCCAGCGGGATGAACAGCATGGCCGTCCAGACGAACAGGAACGGCATCAGCTTGCCGGTGCGGTACTGGAACGCCTGCCGAAGGTAGACGTAACTGCCTCCCGCGCCGGGCAGCGACGCCCCCAGCTCGGCCCACACCAGCCCGTCCGCGAGCGCCAGGACGGCACCCGCCAGGAACCCGGTCACGGCCTGCGGCCCGCCGAATGCCGCGACCATCAGCGGGATGGTCACGAAGGGGCCGATCCCGCACATCTGGCTCATGTTGATGGCGGTGGCCTGGAACAGGCCGATCCGGCGGACGAATCCCACGCGCTCATCGAGGAGTTCAGGCATGGCGGCCCCCTTCCCGTGCCGGCACGGGCACCTGTGGCGCGGCCGGTTCCCGCCGCGCCACAGGCTGACACGATCGGCGCCCGGGCGCACCGGTGCGGGCCGGACTTTCCGCCACGGGGCGGGTCGTCCCGCCGCTCAGAGATCCCCGTACGCCTCGCCGCCGAGTGCCATCCGCGCCGTGCCGGCGGTGAGGTCCGCGAGCCAGGCGCGGAAGGCGTCGAGGTCGGCCTCCGGCAGGCCGATCTCGATGCTGACCTCCGCCCCGTAGGTGACCTCGCGCACCGCCCGGCCCGTCGTCCGCAGGTCGTTCTCCACCCGGCCCGCGCGCTGGTGGTCGACGGTGACCGTGACCAGGCGGAAGCGCTGCCGGGTGACCGTGCCCAGCGCGTCCAGCGCCTCGCCGACGACGCCGCCGTACGCGCGGATGAGGCCGCCGGCGCCCAGCTTCACCCCGCCGAAGTAGCGGGTGACGACGGCGACGACGTAGCGGACCTCGCGGCGCACCAGCATCTGCAGCATGGGCACGCCCGCGGTACCGCCCGGCTCGCCGTCGTCGCTCGCTTTCTGGATGCCGCCGTCGGCGCCCAGGACGTAGGCGAAGCAGTGGTGGCGGGCGGTGGGGTGCTCCTTGCGGATGCGCGCGATGAAGTCCTGCGCCTCGGCCTCGGTCGCGACGGGCGCGAGCGCGCAGAGGAAGCGGGACTTGTTGATCTCGATCTCGTGGACACCCTCGCGCGCGAGCGTGCGGTACTGCTCCTGCATCGGACCAGCCTATGCGGCCCCTGTGACATGCGGACACGCGCCGCCCGGCCGGACCGCGCCGCGCTGGGGTGTCCGCCGTAAGGGCGCGGGTGTCCGCCGTACGGGCGCAGTCGGCACGGCCAGGCGGCGTACCCGCCCCGTCCGCACGGTGCGTCGGTGCGACGTCCGCCCCGGCCGTGGGCACTGTGAGGTCAGTGCGAGAGCCTCGTGTTTCCGGGGCCCCGCTCGTACGTGTAGGAACGGCGGGTTTGCGGAGGGCTGCATGGAAGAGAGCACACAGTCGGCGATGACGGCGGGCGTTCCCGTGACGGGCGAGGAGATGCCCGAGCCCCCACCGGAGGTCATCGAGGCGGCACGCCAGGCACCCGACCACTGGCTGGCCATGGTGGATCTGACCTGGCAGGGAGAGGGGGCACCGCCCCTCTGGGCGCTGATCGGGCAATGGCGCTCGGACGCGGACGGCGAGATCGTCGAGTGGCGCGACAATCCGGAGTACCGGCCGTCACCGCAGATGCTGGACTGGCCGGAGCCGGCCGACGCGGTCGACGGAGCGATGCAGCTCGCCGCGACCGGCTACGGACCGGGCGAGGCCGTCTCGCAGGCGCTGGCCTGCGCGGAGGTCTCCGTCCTGGTGACCGCGACCGGTACGCCGCTGGCCGCCGCCTCGCCCGAGGGCACCCCGGTGATCCCCGTGTACACCTCGGCGGGCTACCTCGAATCGGTGGGCCGGCTGCTGTACGACCGGCGGACGGTGGCCGAGCTCGTCGAGCAGCTGCCGCCGGGCCATGCGCTGTACCTCAACCCGACCGGGCCGGTGAGCCTGCTGGTGGACACCGAGGAGCTGCGGGCCACGCTGGCCGAGACGTCCGGCGCGGCGGACGGGACGCGGGATGCCGCGGCCGTGCCGGTGGCGCCGCGCCCGGGTACCGGGGCGGGCGGCGCCGAGCCGGTGGGCAGCGGACGGGGCATCGGCAAGCCGGCCCGTGCCGCGAAGGGCAGCACCGTCGTCGGAGCCGGTATGGCCGGCAGCGGAATGGCCCGCGGCGCCAGCTGAGCCGCCGGCACCGAGAACCCGCCCCGCCCGTCTTCCCCTTCGGGCGGGGCGCTTGCCGTCCGGCGCGCGCCGGTCGCTGCACGTCGCACGCCTTGTCGGCTGCCGCGACGGGAATCTCCGGGTCGTGCCGTCCGTTGACCGCACAAGACCCTTCCAGCGCAGGAGGCAGTGCGTGTACGGCGACCCCAGCACGATCCGCAAGATCCTCACCGAGCTCGGCGACACCTGGGCCGTCGTGGGCCTGTCCAGCAACGAGCAGCGCGCGGCGCACGGTGTCGCCGAGGTGCTGCAGCGCTATGGCAAGCGGATCGTGCCGGTGCATCCGAAGGCCGAGACCGTGCACGGCGAGCAGGGGTATCCCTCGCTGGCCGCGATTCCCTTCCCGGTCGATGTGGTCGATGTGTTCGTCAACAGCGACCAGGCGGGCGGTATCGCCGACGAGGCCGTGGCGGTCGGGGCGAAGGCGGTCTGGTTCCAGCTCGGCGTGGTCGACGAGGCGGCCTGGCACCGTGTGCACGACTCCGGTCTCGCCATGGTGATGGATCGCTGTCCGGCGATTGAGATACCCCGTTTGGGCTGAGCGGCGGATGTGCGAGCATCCGGACATGATCGCGCCCCGTGCCGCCGTTCCCGAGGACGCCGCCGAGCTGGTCCGGCTGCGCCGGCTGATGTTCCGGGCCATGACCGGGCGTGCGGTGTCCGGGAGTTGGGAACGGGACGCGGAGGTGACGGCGCGTCGACAGCTGACCGGGCCGCGCGCGCGGCTGGCCGGTTTCGTGGTGCCGGGCGACGAGGCCGGTGCCCCGCACCTCGCCGCGTGCGCCCTCGGGACGATCGAGGAGCGGCTGCCGTCACCGAGCCATCCGGCGGGACGCTTCGGCTTCGTCTTCAACGTCTGCACGGACCCGCGCTACCGCGGCCGCGGCTGTGCGCGTGCCACGACGCAGGCGCTGCTGGGCTGGTTCGCCGAGCAGGGGGTCACCCGGGTCGACCTGCATGCCACGGACGACGCCGAACCGCTGTACCGGAGTCTGGGGTTCGCCGAGCACTCCACGGCGCTGTCGCTGGTGCTGCCTTCGGGCCCGGGGGTTCCGTAGGGCCCGTTCGGTCCATGGGACGACGTGTTCCACCGCCCGGGGCCGGTCGGCTGTGCGCGCCCGACACCGGCCGGGGCCCGACAGCCCCGGCGCCCCTGGCCGACACCAGCCCGCCCCGCCCGTCCCGGCCGGGAAATACGTTTGACGCCCACGGGCGCCCGGCGGTCGGATGGCGCCCCATGAGCACAGGGCAGATGCACCCCGGCGTCCATCCCCTCGACGAGGGCCTCGTACGGCGGCTGGTCGCCGGGCAGTTCCCGCAGTGGGCCGGGCTGACGGTGCGGCGGGTGCCGTCCGGCGGCACGGTCAATGCCATGTACCGGCTGGGCGACACCATGGTCGTACGGCTGCCGCTGGTGCGGGGCGGGGCCGCGGACCTGGTGCGGGAACGGGAGTGGCTGCCGCGCCTGGCGGCCCGGCTGCCCGCCGCCGTCCCGGAGGTGCTCGGGGCCGGGGAGCCCGCGGAGGGATATCCGTGGCCGTGGTCCGTGTACCGGTGGCTGGCGGGCACGAACCCCGAGGCCGGAGCACTGGACGAGGCGGAGCCGCTGGCCGGGGACCTGGCCGGGTTCGTGGCGACGATGCGCAGTCTCACTCTGCCGGGGGCGCCGGCGGCCCACCGCGGCGGCCCGGTCGCCTCGCTCGACGCGTCGACCCGGGCGGCGATCGAGGAGCTGCGCGGAATTCCGCAGGAGGACGTCGACTGCGACGCCGCGACCGCCGTGTGGGAGGAGTCGCTGCGGGCCCCGGACCACGACGGGCCGCCGGTGTGGCTGCACGCCGATCTGATGCCGGGCAACCTGCTGGTGGACGGTGGCAGGCTGACCTCGGTGATCGACTTCGGATGCATGGGGATGGGCGATCCGGCCTGCGACCTGTTCCCGGCGTGGAATCTGCTGCCGGCACCGGCGCGGCAGGTCTTCCGCGAGGCTCTCGGCGTGGACGACGCGTCCTGGGCCCGCGGCCGGGGGCGGACGCTCTCACAGGCGCTGATCGCGCTGCCGTACTACCGCGGGACCAACCCGTCGATGGCGGCGAACGCCCGGCATGTGATCCGGGCGGTCCTGGAAGAACGCTGAGGGCAGCCGCGCACCAGCGGCGTCGGCCTCGACGCGCCACCGCGCCCCGGCGCGCTAGGCGACGCCCAGCCCCTCCAGGACCGTGGCGCCGGGCAGTTCGGCCAGTGCCTTGCCGGGAACGATGAGCTTGCCACGGCGGCTGCCGCTGCCGATCAGGGCGTACGGGGTGTCCGCGACGGCCGGGTCCACCAGCAGCGGCCAGTCGGCGGGCAGACCGATCGGGGTGATCCCGCCGTACTCCATCCCGCTCTCCCCCACCGCCCGGTCCATCGGCGCGAACGAGGCCTTGCGGGCGCCCAGATGACGCCGCACCACGCCGTTGACGTCGGCGCGGGTGTGCGAGAGGACGAGGCAGGCGGCCAGGGTGGTCTCGCCGCCGCGCTTGCCGGCCACCACCACGCAGTTCGCCGACTGCTCCAGCAGCCAGGAGCCGTAGCGGTCGACGAGCAGCGCGGTGTCCGCGACGGCGGGGTCCGTGTCGACGAACCGCAGCTCCTCGACCGGTACCGACCCGCTCCAGGAGCGGATCGCGGCGGCCACCGGGTCGGACAGCAGGTCCAGGCACCGCACGGCGGGCCGGACCTCGTCGAAGGCATCCATCGGCACGGGCATGGCGCCAAGTTAACAGTCGTGACGGGGGCCGCGCGGGCCGTCTCAGCGGGTGAGCGGGATGATCACCGACATGGTCATCTCGACCGGTTCCGCACCGTCGTTGCGGTAGCCGTGCGCGACCTTGGCCTCGAATGTCGCCGAGGCGCCGGCCGGCACCGTGTGCTCCGCGCCGTCCACGATCAGCGTCAGCGTGCCGGCCCGTACGTGCAGCAGCTCCACGGTGCCGGGCGGATGCGGATCGGAGGCGCTGCTGTCGCCCGGCATCAACCGCCAGTCCCACAGCTCGTAGGGGCCGGGCGCCTCGGCGCCGACGAGGAGCGTGGTGGAGCTGCCGGCGTCGGTGGACCACAGCCGGACCGCCTCGTCCGGTGTCACGATCCGCACCTGCGGGCCCTGTTCGTAGTCGAGGAGCGTGGTGATGCTGACGCCGAGCGCGTCGGCGATCTTGACGGTGGTTCCCACGCTCGGGTTGGTCCGGGCCTGCTCGATCTGGATGATCATGCCGCGGCTGACCCCGGCGCGGGCCGCCAGCGCGTCGAGGGTGTAGCCGCGCTCGGCGCGCCAGTGCTTGAGGTTATGGGCGAGCGACTGCGTGAGCTGGTCGAGATCCGTCACGGTCCGTCCAAGTCGAAGGGCAATATATTGGATGCAGCGATGCAACCTGCTGCACTACTGTGTGGTGTACTTCAGCGTCTGGTTCACTGTACTGCGAGGTTTCACCATGACAGCGGTCTTCGCCCTGGCCACCAGCCTTCTGTGGGGGCTCGCCGACTTCGGCGGGGGACTGCTCACCCGCCGCCTGCAGGCACTGACCGTGGTGGTCGTCTCGCAGGTACTGGCCGCCGTGGTGCTGGGCGCGGTGGTGCTGGCCACCGGCGGCTGGCGGGAGGCCGGGCCGCAGCTGTGGTTCGCGGTCGGGGCGGGCGTCGTAGGGCCCGCCGCCATGCTCTGCTTCTACCGCGCCCTGGCGCTCGGCCCCATGGGCGTGGTCTCCCCGCTCGCCGCACTCGGCACCGTCCTCGTCCCGCTCGGGGTCGGGATCGTGGCGGGCGAGCGGCCGGGGCTGCTGCAGGCCACCGGCATGGTCGTGGCCGTGATCGGCGTGGTGCTGGCCGGCGGACCGCGGGTCAGCGGCGCGTCCGTGGCCCGCCAGACCCTGGTGCTGACGCTGGTGTCGGCGCTCGGGTTCGGCGCGGTGATGGCCCTGATCTCGGAGGCCTCCACGACCGTGACCGGCCTCTTCCTGGCCCTGTTCGTCCAGCGGGTGTGCAACGTCGCCGTCGGCGGCGCCGCCCTGTACGCGTCGGTGCGGCGCGGCACCCCGGCCCTGCCCGAGGGCGGCCTGCCGGCCCTCCGGAGCGCGCTGCCCGCGCTCGGCTTCGTCGGGATCGCCGATGTCGCCGCCAACGGCACCTACGCCCTCGCCGCCCAGAACGGCCCGGTCACCATGGCAGCGGTGCTCGCCTCGCTCTACCCCGTCGTCACCTCGCTCGCCGCACTCGGCATCCTCAAGGAGCGGCTGCGCGCGATCCAGACGGCCGGTGCCTCCCTGGCGCTGGTCGGCTCGGTGCTGCTCGCCTCGGGAGCCTCGGGAAACTGACGCGCAGGGGGCGGGAGATCCAGGCGGGGCAGGAGGGACGGGCGGCGCCCCGTCCATGCCCCGCGTGCTCGTCCGCACGACGGCGCGTCAGGACGTTTCGTACGCCCCCTCGGCCCCCGCGGGTTCCTCCGCCTCCTTGGCTTCCGCCGCCTGCCAGGCCCGCAGCGCGACCAGCTGGTCCGGGGTGACGTCCTCGGGGATCGGCACCGGCGCCGGCGTGCGCAGCGGCGGCTGCCAGCCCTGCCGGGCGTCCCAGCGGCGGACGATCCGGGCGGGCGCGCCGGCCACCACCGCGTGGTCGGGGACCTCGCCGCGGACCACGGCCCCGGCCGCGACCACCACGTTCCGGCCCAGCCGCGCGCCGGGCAGGATCACCGCGCCGGTACCGATCCAGCCGCCGGGCCCGATGGCCACCGGGGCGCTGCGCGGCCACTGCTTGCCGACCGGCACCTCGGGATCGTCGTAGCTGTGGTTGGTGGTGGTGACGTAGACCCCGGGGCCGAAGAAGCAGTCGTCCCCGATCGTCAGCCGGACATCCGCGATCACATGGCTGCCGCGGCCCAGCACCACGCCGTTCCCCAGCGTGAGGATCGGGTCCGGGCCGAGGTCCAGGTCCGGCATCATGCCCGCCGTGAGCGTCACGTCCTGGGCGATGATGCAGTGCTCGCCGAGCTCGATCCACGGGTCGCCGAAGACCGTGCCCTGCGGATAGGCGAGCCGGGTGCCGGCACCGATCCGCCGGAAGCGGTACGGGCCGGGGCGCTCGGCCGTGACGGCCGCGACTTCCCTCACCCAGCGCGCGCCGCGGTGGACGGCACGCGACACGGCCCGGCGCCGCCAGGCCGCGACGGATGAGAACACGTTCTGGTTTATCGGCACCCGCACACCGTACTCAGCCCGCCGGGCGGCGGACCGCGCGCCGGGCTGTGATCTTCGCCCCACCGGCCGCCGTCCCGGCCCGGCGCAGCGGCCGTCGTCTACGGTGCTGTTGGCGCGGCAGACCACGGCGAGGAGATCCAGAGATGGCGGGACGGGCGTTGATTTCACCGGTGGGCGGCAAGGAGCCGAAGGTCGATCAGGAGGCGTTCACCGCCCCGACATCCGTCGTGCTCGGCGAGGTGACCATGGCGGCGGGCTCCAGCGTCTGGTACCACGCGGTGCTGCGCGCCGACTGCGGCCCGATCGTGCTCGGCGCCGACAGCAACATCCAGGACAACTGCACGGTGCATGTGGACCCCGGCTTCCCGGTGCACGTCGGCGCGCGGGTCTCGGTCGGCCACAACGCCGTCCTGCACGGCTGCACCGTCGAGGACGACGTTCTGATCGGCATGGGTGCCACGGTCCTGAACGGCGCGCACATCGGCGCGGGCTCGCTGGTCGCCGCGCAGGCGCTGGTCCCCCAGGGCATGCGGGTGCCGCCAGGTTCCCTGGTCGCCGGGGTGCCGGCGAAGGTCAGGCGGGAGCTGACCGACGAGGAGCGCGAGACCATCAAGCTCAATGCCGTGATGTACCGGGAGCTGGTGGTTCGGCACCGGGAGGACGTGCCGGACGCCGAGGGCTGAGCCCAGGTGTCGCCCCCGCGGAGCGGACCCTGCACGGCCCGCTCCGCGGCGGCCGGCTCAGCTCCGGGCAGCGGCGGCGGTCAGCGCGGAGGACAGCAGCTCGGCGTCGAACAGGGTGGCGTCCGCCAGGCGGTTGGCGTTGGCGTAGGCGTTCAGCATCAGCTTCGCGGTCCGCAACGACGACGGGGAGCGGCGGACCAGCGGCTTGATCCACCGGGTGACGGCGCCGTCCAGCTCCGCCTCCGGGACGACCTTGTGGAGGATGGACAGCTCCTGGGCGGTGGCGGCGCCGAAGGTGTCGGCCGTCAGTATCAGCTCGCGGATCCGGGCCGCGCCCGCCTCGTGCAGCAGCCGCGGCATGATGCCTCCCCAGGCGGGCGGCACCCCGAGGCCCAGCTCCGGCAGCCGGAAGCGGCAGGTGTCCGCGCCGACCCGCAGATCGCAGAAGACCGCGAGCCCCACTCCGGCTCCGACCACGCCGCCGTGCAGGCGCGCGACGGTCACCGCGTCGGTGCTCGCGAGGGCGTCACACACCCGCCGCGCCTTGTTGCCCAGGGCGCGCAGCGCCACCCCGCTGGGGTCCTCGGCGAGCAGGGCCGGGAACTCCGCCCGGTCGCCGCCCAGGCAGAAGTCCTCCCCCGCGCCGGAGAGGACGAGGACCCTGATGCCCAACTCCTCGTCCAGAGCGCCCAGTACGACGAGGAGCTCGTCGAGGATCTCGCCCGAGATGGCGTTGCCCGTCTCGGGGCGGTTCAGCCGCACCCTGAGGACGGGCCCCTCGTGCGTCACGAGAAGGGACTTGAAGTCGTGGATCATGGCCGTTCCTTGTGGTGAAGTTCCGCTGTGCGGGAGACCGGTGCCGGGTACGTCAGACACGGACGACCGGAAGTGTGATCAGGCGGCGGAAGGCCACCCGCGGCTCCCAGCGGGGAGAGCCGCCGATCCGCAGGCCGGGCAGGCGCTCCAGCAACGCGGTGAGCAGGCAGTCGGCCTCCATGCGGGCCAGCGCGTTGCCGAGACAGAAGTGGATTCCCCCGCCGAAGCCGAGATGGGCGGGCCGGCGGCGGATGTCGAAGGTCTCGGGAGCGGCGTAGTGGGCCGGGTCGTGATGGGCGGCTCCGGCCATGAGCTGCACCATCTCGTTCTTGCGGACGGTCACCCCGGCGAGTTCGGTCTCCTCGGGGGCCACCCGGCTGATCATGTGTATCGGGGCGTCGTAGCGGAGCGCCTCGTCGATCGCGTCCGGGAGCTGCTCGGGATGGACACGCAGCCAGTTCAGCTGGCGGGGATGCTCCAGGAGCAGCCTGACGGTGCCGGAGAGCACATGCGACGTCGTCTCCAGCGCCGCCAGGAGCATGAACAGCGCGAGGGAGTACACGGCGCCGTCGGCGGCTTCGCGGTCGGGTTCCTGCGCGTCCCAGACACGGAGCCATGCCGACACCGGGTCGTTCCCGGGTCTCCTTCTGCGTTCCTTCACCAAAGCAGTGAAGTATTCGTGCAATTGTCGGCTCGACTCCTCGGACAGGGCGAGTTGACTCGGCGTCGGGAACAATTCCTGGGTGTACACCTGGTCGTGGGTGAGTGAACGCAGGAATGCGTGATCGGCCCGCGGAATCTGCAGCCATTCGCCGATGGTGATGATGGGGAGTTCTTCACTGACCAATGCGCAGAAATCCGCCGGGCCGTACGCGAGTTCCTCTTCGAAACGGTCGAGCAGCCGATGGGTCGTCCGCTCGACCGACGTCCTCATCCCGGCCAGGGAGTTGCGGTCGAAAACGTTGCCCACCGACCGCCGCACACGGGTGTGGTCCGGCGGATTGAGCATGGGCAGAGTGCCGCCCATCTGGCGTGACGCGCTCGTGTTCCAGCGGGCCGCGTCGTCCTGGCGGGCCCGCCACGCGCTGTCCGGGACCCGCCAGGATCTGCTTCGCAAAAGCTGGTGACACAGCCCGTACGACGTCACCAGGTGGCCGCCCCAGGGCGCCGGAACGACATCCCCCATCGCCCTGAGTTTCGCGTACAACAGCAAGGGATTCGACTGACCATCGGCTGTGCGGAGACGGGAGAAAACCGAAACCACACTGCGCCGGTCGACGGGGGCAGCGGCCAGAGCGGGCTGCAAGGCGACACCTTCTTTCCGAAGATCACTCATTGGTCGCCAACCCTGCATACCCCTACGACTGAACGTTCATGCGACTCCCGAACCCCTGAACTGTCGCGTGCGTCACGCCCGCCACCAGCTGAGGAATCCACTCCACCAGCTGCCTTTCTGGGACGTGCTCTGTTCTTCCCGCGCCCGGGCGTCTCCCCCGCCGGGAGTACCCGCAGATCCGGGCCGGAGACCCCGTCGCTCGCTGCGCACCGGGGTGAAGCGGGCGGGCAGGGCGTTGAGCGCCCGGTGGAACGGGCCGGGCCGCCAGGTCAGTGTGTCCGCGGGAACCCCCAGCTCGATGTCGGGCAGCGCGTTCAGCAGCTTCTCCATCGCCCGTATCGCGATCAGCAGCGCGGGGTCCTTCGCCGGGCAGGCATGCGGCCCGGCGCCCCAGGCCAGGTGGGCCCGCTTGCTGAACGTCTGGCGGCCCGCGGACAGGCTCGGGTCCCCGTTGGCCGCCGCGAAACTGATGAGCACCGGGGTCCCGGCCGCCAGCTTGTTCCCGGCGAGCTCCACGTCGTGTACCGGGTAGTGGGTGGCGTAGTTGGCGATCGGCGGGCTGTTCCAGAGCACCTCGTTGAGGGCGTCCTCGACCAGGACGTCGCCCCCGCCCTGCTGGCCGTCGGCGAACTGCTCGTCGGACAGCAGCAGCCGCAGCGAGTTGGCGATGATGTTCTGCACCGGTTCGGTGCCCGCGCCGATGAGCAGGGCGAGCTGGTGGACCATCTCCTCGTCCGTCAGCCGCGACTGGTGCTGCATCAGCCAGGAGGTGATGTCGTCGCCGGGCGTGCCGCGCTTCAGGGTGACCAGCTCGAACAGGGCGCCCGCCATCGCCTGGTTCGCCCGCTCGACGTCGACACCGTCGAAGAGGTTGGAGATGGCGCTGATCAGCCGGTCGCCGATCTCCGCCGGGCAGCCGAAGAGGTCGTTGAAGACGAGCAGCGGCAGCAGCTGCGCGTAGTCGCCGATCAGGTCGGTCTTGCCCCGGACGCTGAACTGGTCGATGAGGTACTCCGCGACGCGGTCGACGTGCCGGCTCACCCGGTGCATGTCCAGGAGCGCGAAGCTGTCCGTCACCGCCTGGCGCAGCCGCAGGTGCTCGGCACCATCGGAGAACATGCAGTTCGGCCGGTACATCATCATCGGCAGCACGGGGCTGTCCGCCGGGACCTGCCCCTCGTTCAACGCGCGCCAGCGCCGGGAGTCGCGCGCGAAGGTGTCCGGGTTCTGCAGGACGTGGAGCGCGGTGGCGTAGTCCGTGACGAGTTCGGCCTGCACGCCGGGCGCCAGCTCGACGGGCGCGCTGGGACCGTACTGCCGCAGCATGTCGTAGAAGGCGTCGGGCGCGGCGGCGAATTCCGGTCCGTGCAGGGGCACCCTTTCGCCGTCGGCGTGCGCGGGGCAGCCGGGCGGTGGAGCCTGGAATTCCGAGTGGGATTGCATGCCTGAACTCCTAGTTGAGGCGGGACTGGAGATAACGGACGAGGGCGATCAGGGAATCCGCCGAGGAACGCTGGTCCCGTGCGTCACAGGTGACAACAGGCGTCTCAGGAAGGAGGTCCAGTGCTTCCCGGATCTCGTCGAGCGAATGCGTGGGAGTCCCGTCGAAGTGGTTCACCGCGATCGCGTAGGGGATTCCGTAGTGTTCCACCAGGTCCATGACAGGGAAGGACTCGTCGAGCCGCTGGGGGTCCACGAGAACCAGCGCCCCGAGCGCCCCTCGCGTCATGTCCTCCCACACCTGCACGAAACGCTGCTGGCCGGGAGTGCCGAACAGATACAGGACCAGCTTCTCGCTGAGCGTGAGCCGGCCGAAGTCCATGGCGACCGTGGTCGTGGTCTTGTCCGGTGCGCCTTTCGGGTCGTCAATTCCCGCGCCCGCCTGGGTCATGACCTCTTCGGTCCGCAGCGGCGGAATTTCGGACAGCGTCCCGATGAATGTGGTCTTTCCGACGGCGAAGTGTCCGACCACGAGGATCTTCGCCGCGGTCTGCACTGAATTGCGCAGGTACACGCCGTCATCCAAAGCGAGCCTGGAGCCCATGCAGCACCTCCTCAAGGATTTCCCGGTCGACGAGCTGAGCGCTCGGTATGGGTGCGCGGGAATAGAGATGACCCTCCCGCGCGAGATCGGACACCAGAATCTTGACGACACCCACCGGAAGCCGGGTGTGCCCGGCTATCTCGGCGATCGAGAGGAAGCCTCCCGAACACAGCTCCAGCAGGCGGACCTTCTCCGGATCAAGAGGCTTGGTCCGGGGCGGGTCCGCGTGCACGGTGACCAGAGTGATCAGCGAGAATTCGCTGCCGTCAAGAAGATCGCGGCCGTTGGTGATGACGTACGGCCGTACTAACTCCGCTGCTTCGTGTTCCAGCTCCGGCTCGTCATCAGTGGTCATGGCTGAATATCGGCCCTCTCGCGCGGCGGGCTGGTCAGTGCCTTGCCGAGCTGACCGACGAGCTGCTGCATACGGAACGTGATCTCCGCCATGTCGACATCGGGTGACGCCGACACCGCGAGATACGCGCCCTCCCCGGCCGAAATGAGAAATACCCAGCCATGGTCGAACTCCACCAGCGTCTGCCGCCATTGCGGACGGCCGGCGGACCGGCCGCCGTGGCAGAAATCGGCGACCGTACGGCTCAGCGACTGCATTCCGCTCATCGCGGCGGCGACGGTGTCGGCGTGGTCACGGCCGACTTCCTTCGAGCGGGCCATGAGAAGGCCGTCGGCGGAGACGAGAATGGCGTGCTGCGCTTCGGGCAATTCCAGAGCACTGTCAAGCATCCACGACAGATCGTAGTTCACTGAACCTCATGCCCTTCATTGCTTGCATTAGTGGAACGACGGCCGGATTGCGTGCCGCGCTGAAACGCGCCCATGACGGACGCGGTCTGCGCGCTGTCGCGGGCCGGGGATTGGGTGCCCTCGGAATCGGTCGGCACGATGGATATCGCACCGCGGCGGCGGCGCTTGGGCAGACCGCCCGCGGTCGTCTCGGGCGCCGGCTGCCCCGCCGGCGGGGGGCCTGGGTACTGGTGCCCCGCGGCCGGGTACGCGGGGGCGGCGGGGGCCGGAGCCGGACCGCCGGGAGCCGGTTGACCAGGAGGGTTCTCGGGCGGCAACGGAGCGGAAGCGGCCACGGCGGGGCTCTCCTCGGGCTCGTGCAGGGACGTCAGCAGATCGTCGGGGAGCAGCACGACCGCGCGCACGCCGCCGTAGGGAGAGGTGGAGTCCACCGAGACGCTGAAGCCGTAGCGGGCGGCGAGCACACCGATGACGGTGAATCCGAACTGCGGCGGGTTTCCGAGACTGGAGACGCTGGCCGCATTCTCGCTCGACAGCAGCTGGGCGGCCCGCGCCTTCTCCTCCTCGTTCATCCCGACACCGGCGTCGTCGACGACGATGCACACGCCCTTGGGCACCGGGCGGATATTGATCTCGATCATCGTTTCCGGCGCCGAATAGCTGGTGGCGTTGTCCAGCAGTTCGGCGAGCACGAGTGCCACCGGTTCCACGGCGCGGCTCACGATGGCGAAATTGCTCTGCGACCGGATCTCGACGCGCGTGAAATGGCGGATACGGCCCTTCGCGCTGCGCACCACGTCGTAGAGCGAGGCGTTGTGCCGACGCCGGCCGAGCCAGCCGTCGCAGAGCACGGCGATGGACTGGGCGCGCCGCGCGAACTGCGAGTTCATGTGGTCGATGTCGAGCAGATCCTGCAGGATCTTGTGCTCTCCATACGCTTCCTGCAGCTTGGAAATCGCCAGCTGCTGCTCGCTCGCCAGACCCTGCAGCGTCCGCATGGCCGACTTCAGCGTGGTCTTGGTGGCCTCCTCCGCCCGGTCCTTGGCTTCTTCCACGGCCTCCGTGTAGCGGCCTTCAAGATTGGCGTAGTGCTGCTTGAGCTCGGCCTTTTCTTGTCGAAGTTCCGTGATCTTTTTTCGGCCGCGAACAATCGCGGTTGCGGCGACAGGGGTGCCAGCGATCAAACCCCAGAACGCTGGATCCTGGAAGTATTGCGTCATAAGACTCTCTTTGGACGACGGAGCCACCAGGTGGCGCATGTCTGGCCACGACGTGCGGAATCAATCGCGCTTCCGGACATACGTGAACGGCCACACACAGTCGCCTGCCAGAAAGCCATCGAAGGGCCGGCTAATGGCATAGTTCTCCCCGGGGTGGCGGTTTTCATAGGCCAATGCGCGGAATTTCTTTCCCGCCATATCAGGTGACTGACCCGTTGGCAAGTGCGATGATCTTAGCATCACCGCAACACCCTTCGTCCAACGGCGATCTGAACACTGGACAGATCTGAAGGAGATTCAACAAAGCCCTGTTTCGGGGCCATTGGGCGCACGGTGGAGCCCAAGGCAAGCACCTTCGGCTATTCCTGACGGGTCGTTAGCGCGTAACGGTGTGACCTGGGCCACGCGATGGGAAGGGTCTGCCGGCCTCGCGCGTCGCCCGTCCCGACACCGGGCCCCGGCCGTGGCCGCGCCCGCCGCTCGTCAGCGGTGTGGGGCGTCGTGGACGTAGGTGATCTCGCCGCCGCGGACCCGGACGACGCGTACGGTCATGCCGCGGTCGGTCCCCCGCAGGTAGTGCGCCGTGCAATGGGTCCAGGCGCCCTTGACCGCGCGCAGGTCCCTGGCGCAGTCCACCGAGCGCGGCCCCCGGGGGATCACCGGGAGCGACAGATGCCCCGAGATGGACCGGGCGACCTCGTCGCGCGGGACGGTGTCGGTCGTCCCGCGCACCTCGCTGGTCGCGTCCCGGTCCCCCAGCCACTGGCTGCCCGCCGCGAGGCTCCCCGTCAGCAGAGCCGGGCCGGCCAGCGCCAGGCCGGCGACTCGCAGTTTCCGCACGCCTCTCCTTCCCGCGGGCACACCCGTCCGGCACCGGCCGTGCCCACCGGCCGGGTTCACGGACCATTCTCACGGCCGTCGCGGCGTCGGCAACAGGAGGGCGCCGGCCGTGCGACCACCTGGGCGACAGGGCGTCAGAAGGCCGTCAGGCGGACGGCACAGGCCCCTGCATCCGCTCGCTGATCCAGTGCAGCGAGTCGGCCATCCGCTGGATGTAGGTGTGCCCGCTGTGCACACCGTCCGGTATCTCGAAGAGCGTGGAGTGGACAGGACCGCCGGTGTAGTCCCTGATGAAGCGCTTCACGTCGGGCACCGCCGCCTCTTTGCTGCCGAGTTCGAAGGCGAGGTAGACGGACAGGCCGCGCCGGGCCGCCAGCAGCCGTGCCAGGTGGCGCGGGTCGTTGGCGCGCATCTCGGCCGGGTGTCCCTGCCACATCGGCGAATCCGGCGCCGTGTCGGGGCCGTTGACGATGGCCGCCTTGAACTTCCGCGGCTCCTTGAGCACGGCCTTCAGCGCGGCGAACCCGCCGGACGAGGAGCCCATGAAGGCCCAGCCGTCGCGGCTGTCGTACGTACGGAAGTTGGCCCGCGCGAAGTCCGGGACGTCCTCGGTCAGCCAGGTGCCCATCTTCGGCTGCCCCGGGATGTCACTGCCGTCGTAGTACTTCCGGCCGGGATTGAGCACCGGCATCACGACGATGAACGGCAGCGTCTTGCCCTGCCGCGACCACTCGGCGATCCGCTCCTCCAGCGCGAAGGCGTCCCCGGCCCAGTAGTTGAACGGATAGCCGTAGGCACCCGGCAGGGCGATCAGCACCGGGAAGCCGCTCGCGGCGTACTGCGACCGGTGGTACTCCGGCGGCACCCAGGCCCAGATGTCCCCGTTGAAACCGGACTTGCGCCCGTGCCAGGTCGTCCGGACGACCGCGGTGCCGTCCCCGGTGGTGCGGAACGGGGTGAAGGAGGAGCGCGGGCCGCGCGGCGCGGCCACCCGGGGCGCGCCGTTGCGGGCGTCGGCGGCATGCGCGTGCAGCCGCGGCACACCGGAGGCGTTCACGGCGTCCTGGCCGCCGCCGCACCCGGCCAGCAGCCCCAGGGCCACCACACTCACCGCAGCACGGACGCGCAGGCACTTCATCGGGGCGTTCTCCTCGGATACTCGGACCGACCGCGGGCAGCCACGCTGCCACTGCGGCGCCGGTCGAAAGACACCACTTTAAGATCGGCGGAACGGGCCTCGGCGCCGACCCCGGCCACCTGACCTGGCAGTCCGTCGTCCCGGCACGCTCAGGGGGCCGCGCGCCACGTCAAATGCGGCGGCCGCGTTTCCCTCGTTCGATGAGCCCACTCGTTCTTAACCGGTCGGTCGGTTCTGGCAAGGTGGGTTCCCAGTTCGGAAGGGCGCGGCACTGTGCCGTGGTTGGGGATGACCGATGACCGCGTGGGCCGATCACCGGCCTCCGCCCGGCGTAGTGGGGCGGGCCGTTGAGCATGAGCAGGTGTCCGGTCTGCTGAGCGGTTCTCCGCTGGTGACGCTCACCGGGGCCGCCGGGGTGGGCAAGAGCGTGCTGGCCCATGCCGTCCTCGCGGAGCACACCGCCCGGCACGGCGGCACGGTCCTGCGGGTCGGCTGCTGGGACGGCCCGTCCGAGGGCGGTCCGGCCGAGGCGCTGCTGCGGGCGGCGGGGCAGGCGGACGCCGCGTACCGGGACACCGCACGGCCCCTCGCCCGGCAGACGGCCGAACCCGCCGGCACCCCCTCGCGGCCCGGCCGTACGCCTACCACCTCGGCGAGCGCTCCCGCGGGCGGCACGGCCATCGCGGCGCTGGCCGCGTACTGCCGGCGGCAGCGCGCGACCGTTCTGCTCGACGACTGCGACCCGGTACGCGGCGAGTGCGCCCGGCTCGTACGGCGGCTGCTGCGCGCCGATCCGTCGCTGCGCATCGTGGTGACCGCGCGAGGCCCGCTGGGGCTGGCCGAGGAACGGGTCGTCGAACTCGCCCCGCTGGCGGTGACGCTGGGCGAGGGGATCGCCGGACCGGCGGTCGAGCTGCTGGCCGCACGGACCGGAACCGCGGCGCCCGAACTCCTGGTCGCGGTGTGCCAGGCGCTGGAGGGCTCGCCGCTCGCGATCGCGTTGGCCGCGCACCAGTTGGACCGGATGTCCCTGCCGCAGCTGGCGGCGCAGGTGGACTCGGACGGCCCGCTCTTCTACTCGGGTCCCGCGGCCACCGTGCGGCACACCTCGCTGCACGCCGCGCAGGCCGCGGGCTACGCCCTCTGCTCGCCCACCGACCGCCGGGTGTGGGCGAGGCTCTCGGTGCTGCCCGGCGACTTCGACCCCTGGCTCGCCGGATGCGTCTGCGCCGGCGGCGACGTCCCGGCGGCGGCGGTCGACGGCGCGCTGGAACGGCTCCGTACGGTCTCGGTCGTCGAGCGCGTACGGGACGCGGGCGGCATGCACGAGGACACCGGCGCCGCGCTGCCGCCGCGCTTCCGACTGCCGCGCGCCGCCCGGGACTTCGGGCGCGCCCAGCTGCGCGAGGCGGGCGAGGAGTCCGCGGCGCTGCGGCGCTTCCGGCAGGCCTGCGCGGCGCTCGCGGCCGAGGCCCAGATCGCCTGGCAGGGCCCGAACCAGCAGGTGGCCGTGCGGCTGGTGGAGGACGAACAGGCCAATCTCGACGCGGCGCTGACCCGGCCGCCGCAGGACGCGGAGGACGCCCTCGGCGCACTGGAGATCGCGGTGTCCCTGTGGTTCCAGTGGGCCGCGTGCGGCTTCCGCCGCGAGGGGCGGGCCCATCTCGACCGGCTGCTGCTGCTCTGCCGCGAGGACACCGCGCTCCGGGCCAGGGCGCTGTGGCTGGCCGGCTATCTCGCCGCGCAGGAGCAGTCGCCCGCCGCCGCACAGGCCCTGCTCGACGAGGCGTGGACGGCGGCCGTGCTGCACGCGGACACCGACGGACTGGCCCGTATCGCGCACGCGCATGCCGTACGGGAGCTGTACGGCGGGGACACCGCGGCGGCCGTGGCCTGCCTGGAGGAGGCGACCCGGCACCAGGCCAGGGATCCGTGGTTCGGTCCCGGGCCCGCGCACAGCTGGGCGCTGCTCGCCATCGCCCTGGCGCCGCTCGACGCGGAGCGGGCACGGGCGGCGGCGGGCCGCGCCTGGGAGACCCGGCACTCCGACGGCGATTTCTGGCTGTACTCGACGGTCCTCTACGCCCGTGCCCTGACCGAGAGCGCCCACGGGAAGCCGACGGCGGCGCTGCGCGCCTGCCACAAGGCGCTGGAGGCCAAGAAGCTCATCGGCGACCCGCTGTTCATCGCGGGCGTCCGCCACACGCTGGCGGAGCTGCGGCGGACGGTGCGCAAGGGGCCGGCGGCGCCGGACTCCGGGGAGGAGACCCCATGGTGGCAGCGCGGCGGGCCCGGCGTACGGGCGCGGCCGTTCTTCTCACGGCTGCGGGCCGGCTCCTGAGGGCCGGGCCGTCCGCGGCGGGCCGCCGCGGAACACGCTGGGTGACGCGGCGACCGCGTTCGGGATGCGGGAGCGGGGTGCCGGTCGCATGCTGAGAGGCATGAAGCGTGCCCCCGTGATCGTGCATCCGCCCTGCACCGGCGGTCGCCGTGTGTCGCTCCACGGACAGGATCTGGGACGGGCGCTGCGGCCCGGTGATGTGGCCGCGATACTGCGCCGGGCCGGTTTCGGCACCGCGAGTTTCGTCTGGGACGACACCGGGATCTTCGAGTGGCGCGACGGCGGGCCCGATGTCTGGCTGATGACCTGACGTACGGGCCGCGCGGCGGCTCGGCGGGGGTCAGTCGACCGTCGCGGTGACCGGCGCCTGGGCCGCCTCGCGCGCGGCGGCGGCCTTCTTCGCGCGGTACTTCATCAGGAGGAAGGACCCGGCGCCGAACAGCAGGGCGGCGACCAGTCCGAGCCAGGAGAAGCGCTTGAGCCACGACTCGGCGACGATGCCCACGCTGTAGATCAGCGCGGTGGTACCGCCGGCCCAGACGATGCCGCCCAGGACGTTGGCGATCAGGAACTTCCAGTACGGCATCTTCAGCACGCCGGCGAGCGGACCCGCGAAGATGCGCAGCAGCGCGACGAAGCGGCCGAAGAAGACCGCCCACATGCCCCACTTGTCGAACTTCGCCTCGGCCATGGCGACATGGTCCGGGCCGAAGTGCTTGGGGAACTTCCGGCCCGCCCACTGCAGCAGGGGCTGGCCCCCCTTGCGTCCGATCAGATACCCGATGGAGTCACCGAAGATCGCACCCGCGGACGCGCAGGCACCCAGCACGACCGGATTGATGTGGTCCTGGGTCGCCGCGAGGATGGCCGCGCTGACGAGGACGATCTCGCCCGGCAGCGGAATGCCCACGCTCTCCAGACCGATGACCACCCCCACCAGGAGGTAGACGCTCACGGCCGGTACGGTCTCGAGCCACTCCTGGATGTGCAACGCCGCTTCCTCCGCTGATGTAGGGCCCCCGTGGGCCGTGCGCCGGCGGCCATGACAACGGTGCCGGTCGATCCCCTGGCGCGCCTCGGCACGCCCGGGAAGCGTACTCGATGGCGCCGACGGAGGGCCGAATCCGAGTGCGCCGCGCAACACTCGTTCCCGCCGCCCGGTACGGGAGCCGAGCGGCCCCTCGGAAACGGCGGCGGCCCGCCGTGCGGGGCACGACGGGCCGGGGAAACCCCGCTGTGAATCAGCTCACTTGTTGGGGCGCAGGGTCCACACGATGCTCATCTCGCCGGTGACCGCGCCGTCCTCGCGGGTGATGGCGATGTTCACGGGGAACTCCGGGCGCTCGCCGGCGTCGAGCTCGGCGACGACCTCGGCCACCGGCCGGCCCAGCTCCGCGGTGGCGGTGACCGGCCCCATGGCGAGCTTCTTGTAGCCGATCTCGGCGCGCACGGCCAGCGGCACCGCCCGGCCGAGCTGGTCGCCGAAGGCCGCCATCACGATGGCGCCGCTCGCCGACTCGGCGAGGGTGAACATCGCGCCGGCGTGCGGGCCGCCGACGTGGTTGTGGAAGTCGGCCTGGTCGGGCATGCGGACCACGGCGCGTTCGGCGGTGGTCTCGGCGAACTCGAGGTTCAGGGTGCGGGCCATCGGCACGGAGGCCGCCATCATTTCGCCGATCGACGGCAGGGTCTCGGAGGACATGGGCGTCATGTTACCTAGCGGTAGCTTAGGTGTGAAGGGGCGGGCTCGCTCCGGCCGCGGGGCCCTCTCGGACGCCGCGGCCGCACGGCAGCGCCTTTGCGCGGTTATCCCGGTGCGGCCCACGGATCGCCGTGCCTATCGTTGACGTCCATGCGGCCAGGACAACAGCACAGCGAAGACGGCGGGGTGCGGGCCCCGGCACAGCCCGTGCAGCGGGCGGCGGGCGCGCCGGGCCGGAAGCCGTTCGCCGCGGCGCCCTTTGTGCCGGTGTCCTCTTGGTAGTTGCGCCCCGCCCCCCATGGGCGGGGCGCAACTACCTGCTGCTCACCGGCGCCACGGTCATCGCGAACCTCGGCAGCTCCGGCGCGATGATCGCCGCCGCCTTCGCGGTGCTCGCAGCCGGCGGCTCCGCCACCGACGTCGGCCTGGTGGCGGCCGCGCGGACGGTCGCGCTGGTCCTCTTCCTGCTGCTCGGCGGCGCGGTAGCCGACCGGCTGCCCCGGCACCGTGTGATGGTCGCCGCGAACGCCCTCAGCTGTGTCTCCCAGGGCCTCTTCGCGCTGCTCGTCCTGACCGGCGAGCCACGGCTGTGGCAGATGGCCGTGCTGGCGGCCCTCGGCGGCATGGGGCAGGCGTTCTTCGCGCCGGCCTCCGAGGGCATGGTGCTCGCCGGCGTCTCCGGCGAACAGGCGGGGCGCGCCTTCGCCGTGTATCGCGGTCGAGGTCTTCTCGGTGCTGTGGATGGTGGCGCTGCACCAGGAGATCCCCGAGGAGAAGCTCTCCCGGGTCTCCTCCTACGACTGGTTCGGGTCGGTGGCCATGGTCCCGCTCGCCACCGCGCTGGCCGGCCCCGTACAGGACCTCATCGGCCGGCAGACCGCGCTGTGGGGCTGCTCCGCGGTGATCGTGCTGCTGACGGCGGCGGTGCTCTGCGTGCCCGACGTGCGGCGGCTGGCCCGGCGTACCGGTCCGGAGCCGACGGCCGCGGGGGCTCTTCCCCGCCCGGCCGGGGCGGCGCAACCGCACACCGCGGAGGCGGAGTGACCGGTCGTCGCGGCGTGGGTGCGCCGCCGCGGCGGGCCGTGCTCAGCCGACGCTGAACGCCCCGTCGGGCGGCAGGGGGGACGCCACCGCCTCGGCATCGCGTACGGGGACCGCACCGGCGATCAGCCGCCGCAGCGCCGCACCGTGCTCGACGCGGGCCGGGAACGCGTCGCCGGCCGTCCGCCGGGCCAGCGCGGCGATCGGGAGCGGTGCGCGCGAGGCGAGCAGCACGGCGTTGCCGAACCGGCGGCCGCGCAGCACGGAAGGCTCGGCGATCAGCGCGAGGTGCTCGAAGACGGCGGCGAAGTTGGCGAGTTGGCCGCGCAGGAAGCCGAACGGGGCGCCGTCCGCGAGGTTCGCGGCGTAGCAGCCGTCCGGCCGCAGCACCCGGGCCGCGGCCCGTGCGTACTCGACGGAGGTGAGGTGCGCCGGGACCCGTGAGCCGCCGAAGACGTCCGCCACGATGACGTCGGCGCTGCCCTCCGGCGCCGCCTCCAGGGCCGTCCTGGCGTCCTGGGCGTGCACCGTGATCCCGCAGTCGCCGGGCAGCGGCAGGTGCTCCGCCACCAGCGCGAGCAGTCCGCGGTCGGCCTCGACGACGTCCTGCCGGGAGTGCGGGCGGAGGGCGGCGAGGTAGCGCGGCAGGGTCAGCGCCCCGCCGCCCAGGTGCAGCACGTCGAGCGGCCGCCCCGGGGCGGCCGCCTCGTCCAGGACGAAGGCCAGCCGGCGCACGTACTCGAATTCCAGATGGGTGGGCGCGTCGAGGTCCACGTACGACTGGGGTGCGCCGTCCACCGTGAGCAGCCAGGCGCGCGGCCGGTCGACGTCCGGCAGGAGTTTGGCCGTGCCGCAGTCCACGGTCCGGGTGACGGGTATCGGCTCGGGTGCTTCGTCCACCGTCCCATTGTGCCGGTGCGGCCGCGGGCTCCGGACCGGCCGCCGCGGGCCCGTCCGCCGGTCCGGTCAGTCCGACCAGACCTGCCGGATCCGCGCCACGTGGGCGGCCGCCTGCCGGCGCCCCGCGCGGGCCGCGTCCGCGCGCTTGGCGGGGTCCAGGACATTGCGGCCGAACGCCGAGCGGGCCGCGCGGTCGGGGGTGAGCACGCACACCCGGGCGCCCCGGCGGGCCAGTTGCTCCCCCTGCGCCCGGGGACCGGCGATCGGCCCGCCACTGGCCGCCATCGGCGCGACGACCACCACCCGGGCGTATCCGGCGGCCACGTCGGCGTTGGCGCTGGAGTGCACCCCGCCGTCGATCCACCGGGTGCCGTCGATGGTGACCGGCGGATAGATGCCGGGGACCGCGCAGCTCGCGCCCACCGCGTCCAGCAGCGGCACCCCGCTGGTGTCGTCGAAGGCGGTCCGCTCGCCCGTCGCGGCATCCACCGCGGTGACCACCAGCCGGCGGGCCGGCCAGTCCGTCAGGTTCAGGGTCCGGGCGATCACCGTGCGCTGTTCCGCCTCGGTGACGGTACGGGCCCCGAGCGCCAGCTTCCCCATCCGCGCCCCGAACGAGGCCGTGTCACGGGAACGCAGCGCGATGGCCGCGAACCGGGCCAGCGCGGCCGGTCCCATCCGGGTGGCCGAGGCGCTCTTCTCGGGCGCGGCGAGCTGGTGCGCGTACAGCTCCTCCACGGTGTGGTGCCGGGAGGTGAGGTGGGCGCCGACGATCGACCCGGCGGAAGTACCGATGACGACGTCGGCGTCGGCGAGATCGAGACCCGCCTCGGCGAGACCGGCGAGCACCCCGACCTCCCAGCCGATGCCGGTGAGGCCCCCACCGCCCAGGACCAGTGCCGTGCCCGCCATCGGGTCTCCTTCCGTGTCCGGCCGCCGCCCGCCGCCACGGGGCCGGCCGGGGCCTCGTGCCCGTCCGTCCGGGCGTGCAGTCTCGCACCCGGGTGCCCGCCGCGACAGCGGACGGCCGCGCCCGGCACCCCGAGAGGCACCGGACGCGGCCGCGACGGCCCGCGGTTCCTACTCCTCGACGGTGCGGACCGTGCCCGCGCCGACGGTGCGGCCGCCCTCCCGGATGGCGAAGCCCAGGCCCCGCTCCAGCGGCACGTCCCGGCCCAGTTCGACCGACACCGTCACCGTCTCGCCGGGCCGGGCCACACCCCGCTCGCCGAGGTCGAGGTCGCCGACCACGTCCGCGGTGCGGATGTAGAACTGCGGCCGGTAGCCGGTGGACAGCGGCGTCCGGCGGCCGCCCTCCTCGGTGGAGAGCACATACACCTCGGCGGTGAAGCGGCGCCGCGGGGTGACACTGCCCGGCGCGGCGACCACATGCCCGCGGCGCACCTGGTCGCGGTGCAGACCCCGCAGCAGCAGCGCCACGTTGTCACCGGCCTCGGCCGACTCCATGGGCTTGCCGAACGTCTCCAGCCCGGTGACCGTCGTCTCCACCTCCGCGCCGAGCACCGCGACCCGGTCGCCTACCCGCACCGTGCCGCGCTCGACGGCCCCGGTGACGACCGTGCCGCGAC
This sequence comes from Streptomyces angustmyceticus, assembly GCF_019933235.1. NCBI lineage: Bacteria > Bacillati > Actinomycetota > Actinomycetes > Kitasatosporales > Streptomycetaceae > Streptomyces > Streptomyces angustmyceticus. The sequence continues at coordinate 668,529 of NZ_CP082945.1, forward strand.
CGGTGATGGTCAGCACGTTCTCCACCGGGAGCAGAAACGGCGCGTCGACATACCGCTCGGGCATCGGGACATAGGTGTCCACGGCGTCCAGCAGCGCGTCGATCGCCCCCGTCCAGCGCGGGTCGCCCTCCAGGGCGCGCAACCCCGAGACCCGTACGACGGGCACGTGCTCGCCGTCGTAGCCGTGCGCACCGAGCAGTTCGCGCACCTCCAGCTCCACCAGGTCGGTGAGTTCCGGGTCGCCGGCGTCGGCCTTGTTGAGGGCCACGACGATGTGCCGGACGCCGACCTGCTTGGCGAGCAGCACATGCTCGGCGGTCTGCGGCATGATCCCGTCGAGAGCCGAGACGACCAGGATCGCGCCGTCGAGCTGCGCGGCGCCGGTCACCATGTTCTTGATGAAGTCCGCGTGGCCCGGCATGTCGACATGCGCGTAGTGCCGGGTGCCGGTCTCGTACTCGACGTGCGAGATGTTGATGGTGATGCCGCGGGCGGCCTCCTCCGGGGCCCGGTCGATCCGGTCGAAGGGCACGAACGCCCCGCTCCCCCGGTCGCTGAGGACCTTGGTGATGGCCGCGGTCAGGGTGGTCTTGCCGTGGTCGACGTGGCCCATGGTGCCGATGTTCAGGTGCGGCTTGGTGCGCACGTATGCCGTCTTGGGCATGGTGGTCTTCCTCGCAACAGTGCGGTGAGAACGGCGACTTGGCGCCGTGGGGACCCCGGAAACCGGCCGACCCTCCCCCTGCGGGGTCCGCCGGACGATCCGGAGAGGGTCAGCTTCGTGCGCCGTCGGCCATCGCGGCGGCCGGGACGGCGACCGCGGTGGCGGTGTCTGCGGGAGCGCAGGCGGCGAGGGCCGCGAGGAGATCGACGGCAGCCTTCGGCTCGTCCGCGGCTGCGGACGGGAGCGGGAGGAAGGCGTACCGGAACATGCGCCTTATGGTGCCGGGCCCCCGGCGCGGCGTCGACTGATTTATCCGGCGCCATGTCCGGCGCCCTTTCCGGTACTTCGTCGCGACTGCCGCCCTGATCCACCGCACGGGCAGGCGCCACGGCCGCGGGATGGCGGCTGCCCGCACCCCGGTCGGTTACGCTCCCGGAATGCTCCCGCCCGCCGCGGCGCCCGCCGGCGTCGCCGCCCGCTGCACGCGCGTACTGCTCGCTCCCCGCTCCCGGCTGGTCCTGTTGCTGGCCCTGCTGGCCTGCGGCGCGGCCGTGACGCTGTGGTGGCAGCCGCAGCATCTGCTGACCGACGCCCGGCCCGCCCAGGCGTCCGGCGCCACCGCCCTGGCGGTCTTCGCGCTGGCGTACGGCGCGTGCACCGCCTTCTTCGTTCCGCGCCCGGTCCTCAATCTGGCGGCGGGCGCCCTCTTCGGCAGTCAGGCCGGGCTGGCCACGGCGCTCGCCGGCACGATGCTGGGCGCCGCGCTGACGTTCGGGCTCGGCCGGCTCCTCGGGCAGGACGCCCTGCGCCCGCTGCTGCGCGCCCGCTGGCTGACGGCCGCCGACCGGCAGTTGAGCGAGCACGGCTTCCGCTCGATGGTGGTGATCCGGCTCCTGCCCGGCCTGCCGTTCTGCGCCATGAACTACTGCGCAGCCGTCTCCCGCACGGGCTGGGTCTCCTACCTCGCCGCGACGGCGCTGGGCAGCATCCCGAACACCGCGGCCTACGCCGTGGCCGGCGCACGGGCCTCGACGCCCACCTCACCGGTGTTCCTCCTGGCCATGGGCTTCATCGCGGTCAGCGCGCTGGGGGCGCTGGTGGTGGCGTGGTACAAGCGCAAGGCGCTGCGCGGACGCTGACAGCGGCTCGGGGCCGTTCCCGGCGAGGCCGGCACGAGGCGGGCGAGGACCGTAGCCCGGCGTGGACCCTTTGGCCGCCCGGACACCTTCGAACGTTACGCTGCCCCCTGTCGGCGATGATCCGCATCCGCCGCCACCGTCCCGTTTCTCCCCATCTTGCGCAGGTCAGCGCCTGACCACCCTTGGATTGCGTAGTCTCCATGTCCTGGTTTGAATCCTTCGTCCTCGGACTCGTCCAAGGGCTGACCGAATTCCTCCCGATCTCCTCCAGCGCGCATCTCCGGCTGACCGCGGCGTTCGCCGGCTGGCACGACCCCGGGGCGGCGTTCACCGCCATCACCCAGATCGGCACCGAAGCGGCCGTCATCATCTACTTCCGCGAGGACATCGGGCGGATCATCTCGATGTGGGCCCGCTCCCTCGTCAACCGGGAGCTGCGGCACGATCACGACGCCCAGATGGGCTGGCTGGTGATCGTCGGCTCGATCCCGATCGGCGTGCTGGGCATCACGCTCAAGGACGCCATCGAGGGCCCGTTCCGCGATCTGCGGCTGATCGCCACCACCCTGATCGTCATGGGCGTGGTCCTCGGCATCGCCGACCGGCTGGCCGCCCGCGACGAGACCGGCGGCCGGCACCGGGCCGCCAAGCAGCGCAAGACCCTCACGGACCTCAGCGTCAAGGACGGTCTGCTGTACGGCGTCTGCCAGGCCATGGCGCTCGTCCCCGGCGTCTCGCGCTCCGGCGCCACCATCAGCGGCGGCCTGCTGATGGGCTACACCCGCGAATCCGCCGCCCGCTACTCCTTCCTGCTCGCCATCCCGGCCGTACTGGCCTCCGGCGTCTTCGAGCTCAAGGACGCGGGCGAGGGCCACATCGCCTGGGGCCCCACCGTCTTCGCCACTCTCATCGCCTTCGTCGTCGGCTACGCCGTGATCGCGTGGTTCATGAAGTTCATCTCCCAGAAGTCCTTCATGCCCTTCGTCATCTACCGCATCCTCCTGGGCATAGCCCTGTTCGCCCTGGTGGCGGCGGGCACCCTGTCGCCGCACGCGGGCGAGACGGCGGGCTGAGCGGGCGCCTCCGCCTCTCGGGAAGAGCGGGCGGCGACGGCGGGGCCCGAGGAGGTCAGGGGATCAGTACGCAGTGGTTCTCGATGACCCGGCCGCCGCGATCCAGACCACCGCAGACGGCCAGGCGCGGATACGCCCTGATCTCACGGTTGACGACGAACCGCCACCGTGACACCCCGGCCTTGCTGTTCCGGTAGGGGCCCACGAAGGCACGCAACGTCCCCGGCAGCCCGTCCTTCGTGGTGACGGTGATGTCCTGGACGTAGTCGCGCCCCTGATAGGCGGTGGCCACGCAGATGTAGGTGCCGCACGTGGACTTGACCTCGGCGCTCGCCGGCGCCGCGGTCGCCAGCCCCACGGCACCGACGACGGCGAGCACGACCGCGACCGTCGCCGATCGCCGCCGCGCGCCTGCCACCACGCGAGCCTTCTCCCGGTGTGCGTACCTCACGAGTCCCCCTGACTGCGCCTGCGCCGGCCGACTTGCACCACTACGCACACTGTCGCGGACCCGCCCGGATCCGACAAGTGGCGACGGCATCACGGAGCGCTACGTTCCGCCCGCCGGCGTACGAGCGCCGCACTGCACGAGAACAGAGCCTTCACGAGCCGTCGGCCGCTGGGCGCGCACCCCACTCGGAAAGCAGAGCGGCCGCCGTCAGCGATAGCCCGTGTCATCCGCCGGGAGCCCCCGGTCCTGCACCTCGACGACGTAGCGCCAGCAGTCGGGTTGGGTGCCGTCGGTGTCGGTGAAGCCGTAGAGGGGGGCGAGTTGACCGCTGGAGACGACCGCGCCCGTCCAGCGCGCGACGTCCGGGTCTGCGGCGAGGGCGACCACCGCCCGTGCGACGTAGACCGGGGACTCGGCGATGCAGAAATGCGGCACGGCGGCGGTCGCCTCGCGCCAGTTGTCCTCGGTCACGCCGAAGGCTTCGAGCATCTTCTCCGAGCGCAGCCAGCCGGGCGTCACGGCGACGGCGGCTCCCCCGTGCGGGGCGAGTTCCCGGCTCTGGGCCAGGGTCATCCGCTGCACCGCGGCCTTGACCAGGTCGTAGTAGAACCCCTCGTGGTGGCGGTAGGCGGCGTTGTACTCCGCGGTGCCGTCGGTCATCTCGATCACCAGCCCGCCGGGGCGACGGATGAGCAGCGGCAGCGCGTGGTGGCTGGTGATGGCATGGGTGTCGATGCCCATGCGCAGCATCCGCAGCCCGCCCGGGAGGTCGTGCTCCCAGAGGGTGGTGCCGAACTGGGCGTAGGTGTCGCCGCCGAAGATGTCGTTGACGAGGATGTCGAGGCGGCCGTGGTCGTGGTCGATGCGCTGGACGAGGGCGCGGACCTGATCGCTGTCGAGGTGGTCCACCCGCAGTGCCGTGCCGGTGCCCCCGGCCGCGGTGATCAGTTCACCGGTCTGCTCGATCGTCTCGGGCCGGTTGATCTCCGAGCGGCCCGCGGTGCGGCTGCTGCGCCCGGTGGCGTACACGAAGGCTCCGGCGCGGGCGAGTTCCACCGCGATCGCGCGCCCGGCGCCCCGCGTGGCACCGGCCACCAGCGCGACCTTTCCTTCGAGCACACCGGCCCTTGCCTCTTCCGTCGCCATGGCCCCGGGCTGCTCCCTTCTTCTCGTCCCCGCTCAGGACGTCCGGCGGGGACGCGTCGCCCCGGCGGGGCCGGTGAGGACCGCGAGGCGGGTTCGTACGGATCACAAGTGAGTGTGTGGCGTCAGGAACTGAGGTGGTATTGGGCCCAGGGCTGATGGGCGGGTGCGGCATCCTCGTGGGAGGGCGCGAGCGTCCCCCAGGGGGCCAGGGCGTTGTCCCATTCCGAGGCCAGGGCGGTCATGTCCGGGACGGGCTCCGCGGTCGGCATCGTTCCGGTGTGCCAGCCGGACGCCATCGGGTGCCCCGCGTGCGCGGTCGCGTTCCAGGCGGCCGTCTGCTGCGCGGGGATGCTGTATTCGGACTCGTGCACCTCCCCGGGACCGCGCCGGTGGCGTCCCGCATGGGTCTCCGCAGGGCCGGGGTAGAACCGCCCCTGCGCCGAGAGCTGCTGGGCACGGGTGACCAGGCGGGTGAGGTCCAGTCCGAATTCCGTGGCGAGTTCGCGCAGATCCACGCCGGTCTGCCAACTGCCGATGAGGACCGCGTCCATGGCCGGGGACCAGGTCTGTTCCGCCGTGGCGCCGACTCCCTCGCGGGGCAGGCCGGTGGCGCGGGTTCCGGCAGGGGGGTTCTGGTGAGAGTAATCGGCGACGGGATCCGGCGCCGGCGCGGTCTCCTCCGGTTCCCGGGGCGGCGCGGCGGCGGGAGTGGCGGTCGCCAGCAGCTCGTCGGCGACGGCGCGGGCGTCCTCCTTGCCGACCGTACGCCGGGCGATCCGCACTTCCCGCTCGTTCAGCCCGAACAGACCGGCCACCGCGCCGGTACTGCCCACCGTCACCGCGAACGCCGCCAAAACCCTTGACCGGTCCGCCTGCGCCTCGTCAAGTCTGGCCTGCGCCTCGCGCACCCGCTCATCGCCCAGACAAAACGCTTCTGCCAGCACGGCGTTGCGGTCCCACAACTCTCTAGGATCCATACCCATTCAACGGCTCTTGGGCAGAGGTGTCCCGATCTGATTCGGCAAAGCACCCAAAGGCACCCATCGAACCACCAGATGACAATCACCCCGGTGCGCCGTCCCCGACCGCCCCCGGCCTGATCGGGATGTCATATTCCCTGGTCAGACGCTCGCTCGGATACTCAACGCGGATTGTCGGTGCCGTGGGCTACTGTCATGATCGATGACACTTTCATCGTTCCATGTGCTCATGGGGGGGACCGTGACTCATTTTTCCCGTTTTTCGTCCCGCGTCACAGCGGCACTGCTCACCGGTGCCGTGCTGGGCGGTACGGCAGCCTGCACCGCGTCCGGCGGTCGCACCGCCGCGTCGGGGGACCTCCGCGCGACGCCGGTCGCCGCGGTGCAGAAGGCCGTGAACAAGGGGGCCAGGCTCACCTCCGTCTCGTACCGGCTCTCCGGCAAGGTCCCGGGGCAGGGGACGATCGACGGCAAGGTGGCGTTCAGCATCCGCCCGCGCGCCATCGACATGCGGATGAAGGCCACCGGGGGCAAGGAGGAGGGCGAGTTCTCGGTGCGGCTGGTCGGGGACGCGATGTATCTCGGCGGGGGCGGCCGAGCGGCGGCCGAGATGGACGGCAAGCACTGGATCAAGTTCGCCATGAAGGGCGAGGAAGCCGGCGGCCTCGGGGGGATGCAGCGGCAGGCCGACCAGGACCCGGCGGCGCAGGCATCCCTGCTCCCCCAGTCCGACGACGTCGAGAAGGTCGGCGAGGAGACCGTCGACGGGGTGCGGACGACGCACTACGCCGGGGTGGTCGAGGTGGCGGACCTGCTGAACAAGCGGGCCCCCAGGACCGCGCTGGACGCCGAGCGCCGCGAGAAGGTGCTGGAGCAGTACCAGCAGCTCGGGGTGAGCAAGCTGCACCTCGACATGTGGGTCGGTCCGGGCGACCGCACGGTGAAGTTCCGTGAGCGGGCGCGGGCCGCCCAGGGTCCGCTGGACCTGACCATACGGTTCTTCGACGTCAACAAGCCGGTCAGGGTCCAGGCGCCGCCCGCTTCCGACACGGTGGATCTGGCGCAGAAGCTCAAGGAGGCCGGGAAGCGCCTGGGTTAGCGGTCCGCGGGGTCGCCGCCGCCGGGCGCGGGGTCGTCGAGGTGCGGCAGGCCGATCGGGTTGGGGAACGGCAGCACGTCCGCGGCCAGGAGGCGCCGGACCAGGGGTTCGAGGGTGTGCAGCAGCTCCTCGGCCGCCGTCTCGGGCAGGGGGCGCAGCAGGCGTGCCGCCAGCCGGTCGGTCGCCACCTCGATGCGCTCGCGCTCCCGTCGGCCGTGATCGGTCGCCTCGCCCTGTGCGTCCACGAGCCCGCGGGCGCGCAGCCGGTCCGCGGCGGCGGCCCACTCCTCCTCGCTCCAGCCGCGGTCCTGCCGCATGGTGTCCCGGGGGACGCGGCCCGACGCGGCGGCCAGGACCAGCGCCTCGCAGCCGTCGAGGCCCTCGTCGGCGAGTACGGCGAGGTGTGCGTCGCCCCTGAACTCCCGCACGGTCGTGGCCAGTTGCCACAGGCGCTCGACGGGGTCGGCGTGATCGCACAGCGCGCGGTTGGCGGCGAACAGGGGGCGGGCGACGGCCGGGGCCTCGTCGACGATCGTCCGGAGCGGAGGCAGCAGTCCGGCCGCCGTGCGTTCCAGCTCGGGGTCGATCGCGCGCAGCGCGTGGGCCGCCCGGCTGCCGCGCTCGTCGAGGGCATGCGCCGGGCTGACGACGCTCCAGGCCGCGGGGAGCGCGCGGGCCACCATCCCCGGGGCGAACACCCCGAGCACGGCCGTCGCCGCCGCGGGCTCCACGGCGCCCAAGGGGGCCGTGCGCGAGGCGAAGTACCCCATCCAGAAGCCCTTGAGGCCGAGGTCCTTGCCCAGGGCCCGGCACCCGTCGTCGAAGTAGCAGACCGCGTGCAGCGGCTCGGTCAGCAGCCAGAGCGATCGCGCGTGCAGCTCCATGAACGGCACGCTACCGCCGGCGGTCGTCCGGCGCACCGACCGGAGCCCGCAGGCCGCCGTGGGGTCAGGGGGCGGCCGTCGGCGGGAGGGCGGTACGGGCGTCAGCCGTGGGTACGGCCGCCGGCTCCGAAGCCCGACTGCCAGGTCCACAGGTGGGTGCAGTTGGGGCACTGGAGATGCAGCACGCTGCCCTGGTTCGACAGGAGGTAGCGCCAGTGATCGCCGCAGGTGCGGCCGTCGAGGCAGGTTCCGCAGTCCAGGTGGTCCGCGCAGCCGGGGCAGGGGACCCAGGCCCGGCGGCCGATGTCGGCGGTGGGATCGAGGGGCAGCCGCATACTCAGGCCCGCCCGGGGCCCGGCAGCACCTCGGCGGCGACCAGCATGTCGTAGGTGGCCTGCTGCTCCGCGTCCAGGCCCGAGTAGAGGAGCCGGTACGCCTCGTCCTCGCCCTCCAGCACCGCGACGGGGTCCCAGCTCTCGCCCAGCGCCGCGAGGATCTCGGTGCGCCGCTGCGATTCGTGGGCGGCGAGGTCCAGCTCGAATATCTGGTGGTCAGAGGTGTTGCGGTCGATCATGGTGCGCGTCCTGTACCACGTGCGGATGATGCGGACGTGTTTATCAAGCGGGACGGCACTGAGGAAGCGTCAGAGGGAGGGGGCCGGGCCGGGGGGAACGGGATACCGATCGGTCGCTTACTCTGCGTGACACCGGAAAGGGGAATGAAACGCCTGGTCATTGGCATTTCGGGCGTTGTGCACCCGAGACATGCCCGGGATTGTCGGAAATTCGAGGCGTGACGTACTTCATCCCCGTGGGATCGGATCCTCCGGATCGGCGAGGGCCGCGGAGTCCGGCGGCCTGCTGGGCAGGCGGCGGACCGCGACCGCGGCGGCGTCGTCGCCGAGCCTGCCGTCGGTGTGGGCCAGGAGGTCCGCGCGCAGCCGGCGCAGCACCTGCCGCGGACTGTCCTCGCTCCAGGCGCCGGCACGCTCGGCCAGGGGGTAGAAGGTGCCCTGGTCGTCGCGGGCCTCGCTCACCCCGTCCGTGTGGAGCAGCAGGAGGTCACCCGGCTCGAAGGGGAACGTCTCGACCTCGTAGTCCGGGTCCCCGGCCAGGCCGCCCAGGCCGATCGGGAGCGCGGTCCGGGCACCGTACAAGGGGGTGGCCCGCCCGTCGCGCAGCAGCAGCGGGGGTGGGTGGCCGCAGTTGATGAGGCGCAGCACGGGCCAGCGGTCGGGGATGTCCAGCAGCACGACGGTCGCGAAGGTCTCGTCGCTGTCGGGGTCGGGGGCAGGCGCAGGACCGGGGGCCGGAGCGTCCGGGCGGGAGGCGGCGTCAGGGCCGGGATCAGGGCCGGGGCCGGGGTTCGGCCCGGCCCCCGATTGCGCCCCGGCCCCGGCGCCCGGTGCGTCGTACCACTGGCTGCTGTCCCAGCGGACGGCGCCGTCGAGGTGGACGGCCAGTCGGGGCAGGGTGGCCTGGCGGTGGGCGGCCGCCCGGAAGGCGCCGAGGAGGAGGGCGGCGTGACCGTAGGCGGGCAGCCCTTTGCCGCGGACGTCGCCGATGATCAGCCGGGTGCTGCTGGTGGTGCGCGCCGCCGCGAACAGGTCACCGCCCATCTCCGCCTCCTCCTCGGCCGCCAGGTAGAAGGAGGCGATCTCCAGGGCGCCGCTGCGCGCGGGCAGCGGCCGGAGCAGCACCTGCTGGGCGACCGCGGCCACCGAGCGGCTCTGGGTGAGCCGTCGCTCGTTGCGGTCGCGTACGACGGCGAAGAGCACGACGAGCCCGGAGACGACCACCAGCGCGGCGATCTGGGCCTGCAGGTTCGCGGTGAACAGCACCCCGCGGGCGATGCCGATGGACACCTGGGCGGCCACCGCCAGTGCGCCGATCGCCGCGGTCGGGCGGGGTCCGGCGAAGGCCGCGGTGATCGCGGGTGCCGCGACGAGCAGCGGCCCCAGGTGGATGTCGGGCGGCGCGAGCACGTCGATCACGCAGACCGCCACGATCAGCCCGACCGGGATCAGCACCAGGGCACGGCTCGGTTCCCGTCGGCCGCGCAGCTCCGTCCGCCGTGCAAAGGGCATGCCCCATGTTTGCACCCGGGCGCACGACATGCCCGGTTCGTCCCCGTCATGCCCCGGGCTGCTCCACCGCCCGCCGCAGGGCCGCGATGAGCAGGTCGAGCGCGGGCTCGACGGCCGAGCCGGCCATGGCGGGCAGGTGCTCCCGTACGCGGTGCAGGCTGGGGAACTCGTCCGCGGGCAGTTCGGCGTACCCGTTCTGCCAGGTCTGCTCGTCGGCCGCGCGCTGGGCGGGCGCCAGCCGCAGCGCGCCGGCGTCCAGGGCCGCGTGGCCGAGGGCGGTGTCGACCAGTGCGTGGTAGTGGCGGACGGCGGCGGCCTCGTCGAACCCGGCCTGGAGCAGCAGGCCGATGCCGGTGTCGACCGCGCGCTGCTCGTGCGGCCGGCCCGTGACCCGGACGGTGCTGAACACGGCGATCTGCGGGTGGCGCAGCGCGGAGCGGTAGGCCCGCAGTCCGAGGTCGCGCAGGTCGGCGGCCCAGTCGCCGGTGGACGTGAAGCCGGCCATGGACTCGCCGATGAGGCGGTCGGCCAGGGCCAGCAGCAGGTCCTCGGTGTTGCGGAAGTAGCGGTAGACGGCGGACGGGTCGGCGCCGAGGGCCGCGCCGAGTCTGCGCACGGTGAACGCCTGCGCCCCCTGCGCGTCGATCAGTTCGCGGGCGGCGTCGACGATGAGGTCGGCCGACAGGACCACCCCGGAACTCGTCGGCCGGCGCCGCTTGCGCTCGGTCGGGACGCGCTCGCTCTCCGCCACGCCGAAACCCCTCCGCTCCACTCCGCCCCGGCCCGCGGGCCCTGTCGCAGCCAGGTTAACCACGAGGTTACGTCAACACCGTTGACACAAGGTGAACAGGACGGTTTCATCGGCGGACACACCCACGGATCACCGCGGTGCCCATCCCGCACCACCCCCTTCCGTACGACGTCGCCGGCCCGCTACCCCGGTCCCGGCGCGCGCCGTCCTGCCCCGCGACCCCTCCCCCGCACCTCCCGTCCCCCTGGCCCGGCCGAGACGGTCCGGCCCGCCGTCCAAGGAGTGAGTGCCATGCCTTCCGCAGTGCAGCAGGACCCCGGCCCGGCGAGAATGCGCCGCTCGCTGGGGGTGAAGGACGGGGTGGCGATCGCCGCGTCGAGTACCGCGGCGACCACCAGCATCGGTATCGGGATGGGCACCCTGGCCGCGTACACCGGGCGGCAGACGCCCGCGCTGTTGCTGCTGGCCTTCGTGCCCATCCTCGGCATCGCGCTGTCGTACGCCCGGCTCAACCGCATCGAACCCAACTGCGGCAGCGGCTACACCTGGGTGGGCCGGTCCATCGGCCCCTGGCCCGGGTTCCTGACCGGGTGGGTGGTGCTGGTCGGCAGCGTGATCTTCATGGCGTACACGGGCGCGGTGACCGGCTCCGTCGTGCTCCAGTTCCTCAACAAGATGGGCCTGCACAGCATCGGGGGGCTCCGGCTGGATCCCGGGTCGACCGGCATCAGCACCACCGTCGGGCTGGTCGCGCTGGTCGTCGTCACGATCACCGCGATCACGGGCGTGCGGGCCGCGACCCGGCTGCAGATGTGGCTGCTGATCTTCGAGTACGCGGTCCTGCTGCTCTTCTGCGGCTATGCCCTCGCCATCGGCGACCAGCCGTTCTCGCTGTCCTGGCTCAACCCCTTCGAGATCTCCTCGCCCCAGGCGCTGGCACAGGGGATGGTGCTGGCGGTGTTCTTCTACTGGGGCTGGGACGCCGCGTTCAGCGTCAACGAGGAGACCCACAACTCCACCGACGCCGCCCGCGGCGGACTGATCGCGCTGGTGGCGATGCTGGGGCTGTTCCTCATCGGTGCGCTCGCCTTCCAGCGGGTGATGAGCACGGGCGAACTCGTCCACAACGGGCCGCAGGCGCTCACCTTCCTCGGCAGTCGACTGGCGCCGGAACCCTGGGCCTCGCTGCCCCTGGCCGCGCTGATGTGTTCGGCCTTCGCCTCGCTCCAGTCGAACGTCATCCCCACCGCCCGCGGGGCGCTGGCGATGGCTCGCGACCGGACCCTGGGCCCGGTGTGGCAGCGGGTTCACCCGCGCTACGGTTCGCCCGCCGTGGGCACCCTGCTGATCATGGCTCTCGCCGCGCTGCTCGCCGTGCTCGCGGTCGGCATTCCCAAGCTCAACGACATGATCCTGACGGCCGTCAACTCGATCGGGCTGACCGTGGCCTTCTACTACGGGCTCACCGCGCTCGCCTGCGCCGTGCGCTTCCGCGACAGCCTGCGCGGCGGAGCGGTGCGCGCCCTGCGCGACGTGATCGTCCCGGCGGTGAGCGCGCTGACGCTGTTCGGGCTCGGCGGCTACCTCGTATGGGACTACGCGACCATGAGCGACCACTTCGAGGCGAGCCCCGACAACGGCTGGTTCATGCTGCTGCTGCCCGCGCTGTTCATCGCGCTGGGCCTGGCCACCGCCGCCTGGGCCAAGTGGGTGCGCCGCGCCCCGTACTTCCGCACCGGCCGGGGCACGGACGCCGACACGATCAGCCTCCCGATGGACGCGGACACCGCGCTCCCCAGCCCGTCGGAGGGCTGACCGCACACCCGCGCCGCCGAAGGCCCGGACGACGCCGACGCGGCACATCCGTCACCACGTACACGACCCGCACCCCACCCACCTCACACATCTGGAGCGACGCCCGTATGGATCTCAGCACCACCGCGGCCCCCGAACCCACTCCGGAGGCCGTCACCGGCGACGGCCCCGCCGACCTCGTCTTCGTCTCCGGTCCCGTGCACACCGTCGACGCCGCGCGCACCCGTGCGAGCGCGGTGGCGGTACGCGGGGACCGCATCGTCGCCGTCGGACACGACGCGGACGTCCAGGGCCTGATCGGGCCGGCCACGGACGTCGTCGACCTGCGCGGCAAGCTGCTCGTCCCCGGCTTCCAGGACGCCCATGTCCATCCGGTCGGCGGGGGGCTGGAGTTGGCGCTGTGCGATCTGAGCGCGGCCGACACCGCCGAGGCGTACCGCGACCTGATCGGCGCGTACGCGGCGGCGCATCCGGAGGCGGCGTGGATCACCGGCGGCGGCTGGTCCCTGGAGGCGTTCCCCGGCGGCATGCCGACCCGGGAGTTCCTGGACGCCCTCGTCCCCGACCGCCCGGTGTTCCTCGTCAACCGCGACCACCACGGCGGCTGGGCCAACTCCCGCGCCCTGGAGCGCGCCGGGATCACCTCCCGTACCCCGGACCCGGCCGACGGCCGCATCGAGCGGGACGCCGACGGCCACCCGACCGGCATGCTGCAGGAGGGGGCCATGCAGCTGGTCGGCGACCTGATCCCGGCGGCGACGCTCGCCGAGCAGACCGCCGGCCTGCTCAGGGCGCAGCGCCTGCTCCATGCGTACGGGGTGACCGCCTGGCAGGACGCGATGCTGGGCCGCGGCCCCGGAGGCGCCGACCCCGCCCCGGCGTACACGGCGATCCGCGACGACGGGAAGCTCACCGCGCGGGTCACGGGGGCGCTGTGGTGGGAACGGTCCCGCGGCCTGGAGCAGATCCCTGAACTCATCGCCCGCCGGAAGGAGTTGACGGGGGGACGACTGCGGGCGACCAGCGTCAAGATCATGCAGGACGGCATCGCCGAGAACCACACGGCCGCCATGCTCACCCCGTACCTCACCGCCTGCGGCTGCGCCTCCGACAACAGCGGCATCTCGTTCATCGACCCCGAGGACCTGCGGACCTACGTCACCCTGCTGGACGCCGAGGGCTTCCAGGTGCACTTCCACGCCCTGGGCGACCGGGCCGTACGCGAGGCGCTGGACGCGGTCGAGGCGGCCCGGCGGACGAACGGGTGGCGCGACACCCGGCCGCACCTCGCCCACCTCCAGGTGGTCCACCCCGACGACGTCCCGCGCTTTCGCAGGCTGGGCGCGACGGCGAACATCCAGGCGCTCTGGGCGGCCCACGAACCGCAGATGGACGAGTTGACCATTCCCTTCCTGGGTGCCCAACGGGCCGCGTGGCAGTATCCGTTCGGCGACCTGTTGCGCTCGGGCGCCACCCTGGCGGCGGGCAGCGACTGGCCGGTCAGCTCGCCCGACCCGATCGCCGCACTGCATGTCGCGGTCAACCGCCGGGTGCCCGACGGGCCGCCCTCGGCGCCGGTCTTCCTCCCCGAACAGCGCATCGACCTGGGCTCGGCACTCGCCGCGTACACGGCCGGCAGCGCCTACGCCAACCACCTCGACGACACCGGCACCATCCAGCCCGGAAAGCTCGCCGACCTGGTGGTCCTGGACCGCGACCCCTTCGACGGGCCCACCGAGGAGATCGCCACGACCCGCGTCCTGCAGACGTTCGTCGGGGGGAGCCGGGTGTACGCGGCCGAGGACGCCTGAGGAGAGCGCACGGCGGCTCGCCCGCGGTCCGAGCCGTACGTGCGCGGCGGACCGGCCCCGGTGGTCGCGGGGGCCGGTCCGCCGGGCGCGCCGCTCGGCTACTCGACGACCAGCTCGACGTCGATGTTGCCGCGGGTGGCCTTGGAGTACGGGCAGAACTGGTGCGTCGCCTCGACCAGCTGCCGCCCGGTCTCGCCCGCGAGGGCGTCCGGCAGCTCGACGCGCATGACGACGGCCAGCCCGAAGCCGGTGTCGTCCTTGCCGATGGAGACCTCGGCGGTGACCGAGACGTCCTTGGTGTCGAGCTTCATCTGGCGGCCGACGTTGCTCATCGCGCTGGCGAAGCAGGCCGCGTAACCGGCGGCGAAGAGCTGCTCCGGGTTGGTGCCGGCGCCGTTGCCGCCGAGGGCCGGCGGCATGGCCAGGGCCAGGTCGAGCTGGCCGTCGGAGCTGACCGCCCGGCCCTCGCGGCCGTTGGCGGTGGCGACAGCGGTGTACAGCGCGTCCATCACAGTTCCCCTTCGGTGGCGCGGCGGCCGCTTCCCGGCCGCCGACAGGCATCACAGTGACACACATTTAAATTGCCCGCAACTCGATTGTGCACAACTAAATGATTCGGCGAGCTAACCTGGACCCATGACCTCCGCCACCAGGCCCCCGGTGCCCGACTCCGAACTGCTCCGCCTCGACCACCAGGTCTGCTTCTCGCTGCACGCCGCCTCGCGGGCCTTCGGCGGCGTCTACCGCGACGCCCTCAAGGATCTGGGCCTGACGTACCCCCAGTACCTGGTCATGCTGGTCCTGTGGGAACACGGCTCCCAGCCGGTCAAGGCCATCGGCGAACGGCTCCGGCTGGACTCCGGCACCCTCTCCCCGCTCCTCAAACGCCTGGAGACGGCCGCCCTGGTGCGCCGCGAGCGGAGCACCGAGGACGAGCGTTCGGTCACCATCCACCTGACCCCCGCCGGCGACGAGCTGCGCGAGGCCGCCCTGCCCGTCCCCCGCAGGATGCTGGCCGCCACCGGCCTGACCATCGAGGAACTCCGCACCCTCCAGGGCCTGTTGGGGCGGGTGACCAGCGCCCTCGACCGGGCCTGACGCCGCAGGCCCTCCGCAGTCCGCCGACCCGCGGCCCGTACCTCCCGCCGGTCCGCGGCGTTACGTACGTAGGTGCTCTCCGCGGCGTCCGCAGGACGAGGCGACGACTCCCTGGCCACCCCGGTGCGCTCATCACCCCATTGAGCTACCAAGGTTGGGGAGTCATCGGGACAAAGGCGTATAAAGGGTGGTCAAACCAGCCGGAGCCGCCGGTGAAATCCCGCCCACGACGCGGTTGGCAGCATCGCCTACGACAAGCGGAGGAGCGCCACGTGAATGCGGCAGAAGTTGTCAACACCTTGCTGGTCCAGCGATTCGGGGTCGCCCCGGTCGACATCGCCGAGGAGGCTCCGCTGCGCAGCCTGCGCCTCGACTCCCTGGCGCTGGAGGAGCTCCGCGTCCTCATCGAGGAACGGCTGGACATCGACCTCGACGAGGTGACGCTGACCCCGCGGAACACGGTGGGCCAGCTGGTGGCGGCCGTCGACGGCACCGTGCCGGCATGACGGCCCGCCAGGAGCCGTTCTCCGCGGCCGTGACAGGGCTGGGACTGGTGACCGCGGCGGGCGTGGGGGCGAAGGCCACCTGGCACGCCGTCACCCAGGAAACCGTGCCCGGCGGGGTGTCCCACCAAGAAGAACTCGCCGACCTGCCCTGCGACTTCATGTACACCATCACCGGCCTGGACACCACCGAACTGCTCGGTGTGGCCGCCCAGCGGCTGATGGACCGCTTCTCGCAGCTCGCGGTGATCGCTGCCCGGGAGGCCGTCGCCGACGCCGGGCTCGACCCGGAGTCCTGGGACAGCAGCCGGGTCGCCGTGGTGATCGGCTCCGCGCACGGCGGGCTGCCGTTCTACGACGAGCAGCACGTCGCCATGGCCGGGCGCGGCGCCCGCCGGGTCTCCCCCAAGCTCGCCCCGCTGACCGTCGTCAACAGCGCCGCCAGCAGCGTCTGCATGGACGTCGGCGCACACGGCCCCAGCATGGGCGTGGCCACGGCCTGCTCCTCCGGGACCGTCGCCCTGGGCACCGCGCACCAGCTGCTGCGCGCCGGGGTCTGCGACATCGCCATCGCCGGCGGGGCGGAGTCGGTCCTGTCCCGGCTGCTGATCGCCAGCGCCTGCCAGATGAAGGCGGTCTCCACCCGCCGGGACAACCCGGCCGCCGCGTGCCGCCCCTTCGACGCGGGCCGGGACGGCTTCGTGGTCGGCGAGGGCGCCGGGCTCCTGGTGCTGGAGCGGCCCGAGCACGCCAGGGCCCGCCACGCCCCGGTACGCGCCCACATCCGCGGCTACGGCGCGTCCAGCGACGCCTACGCGGCGGTGGCGCCCGACCCCGAGGGCAAGGGCATCGAGCGGGCGCTGCGCGCCGCGCTGACGGACGCCGGGGTGGCGGGCGGCGACGTCGGCCACGTCAACGCGCACGGCACCTCGACGGTCGCCAACGACCACATCGAGGCCGCCGCGCTGCAGCGGGTCCTCGGCGACCACCCCCTGGTCACCTCGACGAAGGCCATGACCGGGCACGCGCTGGGCGCCGCCGGCGGGATCGAGACCGTGCTCACCGTGCTCGCCCTGGAACAGCAGCTGGTGCCCCCGACCGCCAACCTGGAGGTGGTGGACCCGCGGATCCCCGTCGAGGTGGTCCACACGGAGGCCCGGCAGGCGGCGTTCCAGTGCGCGGTCAAGACGTCCCTGGGCTTCGGCGGGCACAACGCCGCACTGGTGCTGACCCGCTAGGCCGCGTCCGCGACGTCCCGTCTGGCCCGCCCGTTCCCGCCGGTGCCCCGAGAAGGAAATCTGACATGTCCGAGGAAACGATCCGCTCCTTGTCGGTGCGCGGAGTGTCCTACTCCTACCGGCGGCTGCGGCAGCCGGAGCGGATCACCGAGCCCGTGCTGGTGCTGGGCGGCGCGCTGCAGGGGATGTTCGGCTGGCCGCAGATGGAAGATCACGTGGGGCCGTTCGCCGATGTGGTGACCGCCGACCTGCCCGGCATGGGGAGCGCCGACCCGCTTCCCCCGGGGCCGAGCATCGATGTGGTGTGCGCGGCGATCGAGGGCATCATCGAGGATCTGGGCGTCCCGCGGATCAACCTCTTCGGCTTCTCCTACGGCGCCGGTCTGGCCTACGGATGCGCCCGCCGCTTCCCCGGACGCATCGCGCGCCTCGCCCTGGGCGGGGTTCCGGCGCACATCAGCCAGGCGCAGCGGGAGCTGTGGCGACGGGCCTCCGACCATCTCGCGCACGGCGACACCGAGACCTTCGCCACCCTGGTCGCCGAGGGGCTGATGTGCCTCGACGACCGCCGGCACGTCGTGCACCGGCGGCTGGCCTACCGCTATGTCCGGCGCTCGATGCTGCAGGCGGCCCGGAACTCCCGGCACGCCGTCGACTCGCTGCGCCGCGGGCTCTCGGACCGCCCGGACTTCTCCGGCGGCCTGACCGGCATCCCCGCCCTCGTCTTCAGCGGCGAGCACGACACGGTGACCTCCCCGGCCCGGCAGCGGGACTTCGCGGCCACCATCGCGGGCAGCCGCTTCCTGACGATTCCGGACGCCGATCACTGGGTGGTGCTCGAACGCCCCCGGGACGTGGCGGACTTGGCGGCGCGGTTCTTCACCGATGGGCCGCTGAGCTCGGCCCCCTGCCTCGCGCCGGTGGCCCGCGAGGAGACTCCGGCCGCCGATCCGGCGTGCGTATGAGCCACACCCGGCCATGATCCGCGTCCGGTGATGAGCCACGCTCGGTCATGGGCCACGCGCAGGTCATGGGCCCAGGCCAGGTCATGAGCCCGCCCGGATCACATTCCCTTGCGGTTATATAACTACAGACGCATACTGACCTCATGCCCCTACCGTTCGACGTCCTCGCGGAACCGAGCCGGCGCAGGATCCTCGACCTGCTCCTGGAGCGCCCCCGGCTGGTCGGCGAGCTCACCGAGCAGCTCGGGCTGAGCCAGCCGGGCACCTCCAAGCATCTGCGGGTGCTGCGCGAGGCCGGCCTGGTCCGGGTCCGGCAGGACGCCCAGCGCCGCTGGTACGAGCTCAGGCCCGAGCCGCTGGCGGAGCTGGACGCCTGGCTCGCGCACTACCGGCATCTGTGGACCGGGAGCCTCGACGCCCTGGAACGCCATCTCGACGCCATGGAGGACGACCCCCGATGAACCCGCACTCCGACAGCCTCACCCCCGCCGGCGACGGCCGGCACGCCCTGCGCATGGAGCGCAGACTCGCCCATCCGCCCACGAAGGTCTGGTCGGCGATCACCGACCCGGCCCACATCGGGCAGTGGTTCCCCTCCGAGGTCACCGTGGAGCTCCGGCCCGGCGGGGCGATGACCTTCACCATGCCCGGGGTGAGCGACATCGCCATGACCGGCACGGTCACCGACGCCGAGGAGCCCCGGCTGTTCGCCTTCACCTGGGGCGAGGACCATCTGCGCTGGGAGATCACACCGGACGGCGACGGCTCGCTGCTGACCCTGGTGCACACCTTCGGCGACCGCTTCGGCGGCGCGAGCTTCGCCTCCGGCTGGCACCTGTGCCTCACCGCGCTCTCGCAGCTGCTCGACGGCGCGCCGACGGCCGTGCCCCGGGACACCGGGGAGCTGCACGAGGCGTATGTGGAGCAGTTCGATCTCGGACAGGGCGTGGTGGAGGACACCCCGGACGGCCCGCTGGTGCGCTTCGAGCGCCAGCTCGTACGGCCCGCCGAGGCCGTCTGGGCGGCGCTGGCCTCGGGGGACCAACCCACGGAAGGCGCGCCCGCGCCGGCGGGCTTCACCGCGGGGCAGGCGCCGGCCGGGCCCGTCACCGAGGTGCGGGCCCCCACGGTGCTCGCCTATCGCTGGCACCCGGACGGCACGGTCCGGTGGGAGCTGGGCCGGGGCACCGGCCACGGCGCCCGGCTCGTCCTCACCCAGGCCGGCCCGCGCGATTTCGACGCGGACGCCGCGCGGAATGCGTGGCACGACCGCATCGAGCATCTCGCGGCACGTCTCCTTGAATCCTGACCCGCCCGCGCCCCTCCATCCCGCGTACGCGCGCCCCCTGTGGACTTCGCATTCCACAGGGGGCGCGCGCGTTGTCGCGTCCTTCTCCGTCATGCCCTTCCGGCATCGGCGGATTGCGGCTTCCCCGGTGTGAGCCAGGCAACTTCCAGGGGACGCGGAGAGGTCATCGCGGGCGGCACCGGGTGATGCCCGGCACGCGACGTACGTCACGTACGAGCGGGTTTAGTCGTTGCCATTCCCCGCGCTGAGCGCGAATTCCGGCATTTACAACGGACATCTCACTCCATCTCACGAAGATAGGTAGTACAAGGCACCTTTGCCTCCATCCAGGGCGCTCGCTAAGCATGTTCGGCGTAGCACCGAGAAGCGCCTGCGATCTCAGCCAGAGCGGCGAACGCGGCCACCGACCCTCGGTCTCACGCGCCAACCGAAGGCCGTCTCCCCCCGCCACCAAGCCCTGGAAGAGGTCACCTCATGCCCAACTTCACCCTGCGCCGCCCCACCCACCTCACCCGTGCACACAAGGTCTCCGCGGCAGTGGTGGCGACCGCGAGCTGCGCGGCCGCCCTGGCGTTCACCGCGGCGCCGAGCGACGCCGAGACCACCGCCGGCCACGCGTCGGCCGCGGTCAAGCCCGTCAGCGCCAACGGCCTTCCGCTCACCGCGAAGGACCGCGCCGACGACGGCAAGAAGGGCCGGCAGCTCGCCTCGTCCGTCGCCGACGGTCTCAAGGTCACCGCCGTCGAGAAGCAGGGCCACACCGCCAAGCAGGCCGCCAGCCGGTCCGCCGAGCGCAAGGTCATAGCCTCGCCCAAGTCCGCCGCCCCCAAGGCGGCGCCGAAGGCCGCCCCCAAGCGCTACGCGAACAACCTCGACGGCTGGATCCGCGAGTCGCTCGACATCATGAAGGCCAAGGGCATCCCCGGCTCCTACCAGGGCCTGCACCGCAACATCATGCGGGAGTCCAGCGGCAACCCCAACGCCGTCAACAACTGGGACATCAACGCCATCAACGGCGTGCCCTCCAAGGGCCTGCTGCAGGTGATCCAGCCCACCTTCGACACCTACCACGTGTCCGGCACGCCCAAGAAGCTCACCGACCCGATCGCCAACATCACCGCCGCCGCCAACTACGCGGCCCACCGGTACGGCTCGATCGACAACGTCAACTCGGCCTACTGAGCCGGGAAGACGCGACCGTGCGGACGGTCGTGGCGGACTGACACCGGTGCCGCGGAGCGGCACCGGAACAGCAACGGCAGTGGCCCTGCCCGCATCGCGCGGGCGGGGCCACTGCCGTTTGTGGCCTGGGCGGCCGGCCCGGGCACCGATGCCCGGCACCACACGTCACAAGCGGTCGCCGCGCACCCGGTCTCCGCCGAAGAGCGTGTCGAGGATCTGGCCTGCGATGCGCAGCCCTTCCCGCTCCCTGGGGGTGAGCGGGTGCTGGCGGTGCCAGCCGCGCTGCGGGGGTCCGTCGGCGGGCGCGGCGGCGGCAACTCCCGTGGCGAGGAAGCCGGAGACCAGAAGGCCGGTGAGAACGACGGTGAGACGACGGAGCATGAGCACGTCCCTACGATGAGTGATGACTGTGTGCGGTGTCACCTTCGTGGAGCGGGGGGTCCGTAGTCATGCGACAGCTCCGGGCGCTGCTGCGAACGGACCAGCGGCACCGCCGTATCGCCTGAGCTGCCACGCGCCGAGGGCCCGTGCGCACGCGGGCCCTCCGGGCGCCGATCCATGGATTCCGTGGCGCCGGACTCCGCACCCGCTCGTGAATCAGCGCACAATTGCCGCCCCATTGGGTCCCGGACGCAGTGCAGCGCACCACATTTGAGGATTTCCCGGCGCCGTCCCGTCGCGAAGACGCCCGGACGAACGGCCGCAGCCGGCGCCGCGGGCGGCCCCGGAGGCCGGTAATTCCGGTGTGACCCAGGCAACTTATCCGGGCCGTCGAAAGGCTTTTGCGGGCGCTCTCGGGTGACTCGGCGCACGCGACGTACGTCACTTACGAGACTGCCTAGTTGATTTCCATGCGGCCATTCCGGGCCAACGCCGCCAGAAACGCTTATTACTTCAGGGTTCCGGGTTTACCTCACGAAGATGAGTAGTATCGAGCACCATTGCCTCGATTCGGGACCGGCGTTAACCATGGATTCCGACGCACTGAGAGCGAGTTTGCGACTCACGCCCCACGGCGATCGCGACAAAGACCTCCGGTGCGGAACGCGCCGCCAAAAAGGCCGCCTCCCCGTCCCCAGTACCTGGAAGAGGTCAATCTGCATGCCTAGCTTCACCCTGCCCCGCATGACCCGCATCACCCGCACCCAGAAGATCGCCGTGGCCGTCCTGGCCGCCGCGGGTGCCACCTCGGGCCTGGCCGCCACCTCGGCTCCGGACACCGCCCAGGCGGCGTCCGCGCACGCCCCGGCCGCGGTCAAGCCCGTCGATGCGAAGGGCCAGCCGGGCAAGGCCGACGACGCCAAGACCGGCCGCGCCGTGACCGCCTCCGCCGCGGGCCACACCAAGGTCGCCGACGTCGCCAAGCAGCGCAGCGCCGAGCAGGCCACCAGCCGCTCCACCGAGCGCACCGGCGTCAAGGGCTACGCGAACAACCTCGACGGCTGGATCCGTCAGTCGCTCGACATCATGAAGGCCAAGGGCATCCCCGGCTCCTACGAGGGCCTGCACCGCAACATCATGCGGGAGTCCGCCGGTAACCCCAACGCCGTCAACAACTGGGACGTCAACGCCGTCAACGGTGTGCCGTCCAAGGGCCTGCTGCAGGTGATCCAGCCCACCTTCGACACCTACCACGTGTCCGGCACGCCCAAGAAGCTCACCGACCCGGTCGCCAACATCACCGCGGCCGCCAACTACGCGGCCGACCGCTACGGCTCGATCGACAAGGTCAACTCGGCCTACTGAGCCGACGGAGCCGATGAGCCGTCGCCGGCCCTCCCGGCCGGCCCAGGCCGACGAGGCCACGGGTAAGACGACCGCACAAGCGAGCCGACAGGCTCTGCATATGGCAGCTTGCGAAGCGGCGGAATGGCGCGTTCGCCGCTGCGCGGTGGAGCGGGTCCCGGCAGTGCCGGGGCCCGCTTCGCTCTGTCGTGCGACGCACGGGCGGCCCGAGGGGGAGCGGGCGGCCGGGTGCGGCCGCCAGACGGGTGAGATGCGGGGCCGGTCGGCGGACTGACGGCCTGTTGGGTCATAGCGTCAGGCAGTTCTGCGTATAAGTCTCTTATCGGCAGGATTCTGCTCAAAAGCTGCCGAACCTGACTCAACCGAAGGCCTTCGGAGGCATGCGATGCCCTTGCGCAGATCCGGTCCGGCCCGCCGTACAGTCCCTCTTGCGGCCGGAACTCTCGTCTCTCTTCTCTCCGTGCTCGCTCTGCCCCTCGCGCTGCCCGGCTCCGCCACGGCGTCGGATGCCAAGAGACCGGCACACCCCGAGCAGGACTGGATGGGCTCCACCATCGCGGCCCACGAGGGCAGCAGCATCCGGGCGGGAGGCCTCGCGCCGCAGTCGTCGTCCAGAAGGGCCGTGTCCGGCGTCGACGTCTCCAGCCACAACCGCAAGGTCAGCTGGCCGGCGCTGCGCAGGTCCGGGGTGCGTTTCGCATATGTCAAGGCCACCGAGGGGACCAGCTACCGCAACCCCTACTTCGCGCAGCAGTACAGGGGCTCGTACTCCTCCGGCATGATCCACGGTGCGTACCACTTCGCGCTGCCCGACCACTCCAGCGGCCGTTCCCAGGCGGAGTACTTCTCCGAGCACGGCGGCGACTGGTCCAGGGACGGCAGGACGCTGCCCGGCGCGCTCGACATGGAGTACAACCCCTACGGCGCGACCTGCTACGGCAAGAGCCACAAGGCCATGGTCCGCTGGATCCGCGACTTCGTGCGGACCTACCGGGAGGAGACCGGCCGCTACCCGGTCATCTACACGTCCACCAACTGGTGGAAGCAGTGCACCGGCAACTCCGGCAAGTTCGGCCGGACGAATCCGCTGTGGATCCCCCGCTACGGCTCCTCCGTGGGCTCGCTGCCGCGCGGCTGGGAGTACCACAGCATCTGGCAGCACACCTCCTCGGGCCACTCGGTCGGCGACCGCAACCGCTTCAACGGCACGCTCACCCGCCTCAAGGTCCTCGCGAACGGCGGCTGACCCCCCGTCCCCCTGCTCCCGGCCGGTCCCCGGCGCCCCTCCGGCGCCGGGGACCGGCCGTTGTGCCGCCCGCGCCCGCGGACCGACCGGGCATCGTTTTTCGACAACTGCGTTCGAACAAAGGGGAATTCCCCGGCCGGGTACAACCATCCACCGCCGACCACTGTCCAACACTGCGAAAGGACCACGCGACGCACTCCACCGACGGGGGTAAATTCGATGAAGCGTTCACGTGCCATCGCAGGATCCGCAGTACTGGCCGTGGCGAGTATCGCCACGATGACAGCGGCCACCACCGCGACCGCGGCCACCAAGGCCGCGTACAACGGCGCCTGCGGAAGCGGCTACAGCGTAGTGAATTCCGTACCGGTCACCGGAAAGGGGACCGTGTACCTGACGTACAGCGCGAGGACCGGAAAGAACTGTGTCGTGACGGTGCGGAACAGCCCGGGTAAGCCGGTCTACATGTACACGTATCTCACGGCTTCCAACGGCAGTTCCGACTGGGTTTACGACAGCGGGCAGTACACCTCGTACGCCGGTCCCGTCTATCTGCCCGCGAAGGGCGTCTGCGTGGACTGGGGCGGCTCGATCGAGTCGGTCAGCGTCAGCGTCTCCGGCTCCAACTGCGGCCGGATGGCGGCCGGAGTCGTCCGGCACCACTGAGCGGCCATGACGGCGGGTTTCCGGGCGGCCTCCGCCCGGAGGCCCGCCGTTCGCGCTGTCGCGGGGGACGACCCGGACCGGTACCGGCCGCCGAACCCGCTGTACCCGCAAGGCGGTTCAGGCGGGCCGGGGGTGCTGCGCGGCCGCGGCGGCGGCCGCGATGTTGCGGGCCATTCCGCCGAACACCGCGGCGTGGAACGGCGAAACGGCCCACCAGTACGCGTGGCCGGTCAGCCCGTGCGGGTGGAACAGGGCCCGCTGGCCGTAGAGCGTGCGGCCCCGGGCGTCGCGGCCGACCGTCAGCTCCAGCCAGGCCAGGCCGGGGAGCCGCATCTCGGCGCGCAGCCGCAGCAGCCGGCCCGGCACGACCTCCTCGACGCGCCAGAAGTCGAGCGAGTCACCGACCCGGAGCCGGCCCGCGTCGCGCCGGCCGCGGCGCAGCCCCACACCGCCCATCAGCCGGTCCAGCCAGCCGCGCACCGACCAGGCGAACGGGAACGAGTACCAGCCGTTGTCGCCGCCGATGCCTTCGACCACCCGCCACAGCACCTCGGGCGGCGCGTCCACGGTCCGCTCCCGCCGGTCAGTGTAGAGGCTGCCGCCGGCCCAGTCGGGGTCGGTGGGCAGCGGATCGCTCGGGGCGCCGAGCACCGCGGCGTTGGACCAGCGGGTGCTGACCTCGGCGTCGCGGACCCGGCGCAGCGCCAGTTCCAGTGCGTCGTCGAAGGCGATGGGGTGCCCCGGGGGCTCGGGGTCGGGGACGTAGCGGGTGAGGTCGTGCTCGTGGCAGACGACCTCGTAGCGCAGCGATTCGGCCAGCGGGCGGGCCAGGCCCGGGGGGACGGGGGTGACCAGTCCGATCCAGAGGCTGGACAGCCGCGGGGTGAGCATCGGGACGGGCAGGATCAGCCGTTCGGGCAGTGCGGCGACCCGGGCGTAGCGCTGCATCATGTCGCGGTAGGTGAGGATGTCGGGTCCGCCGATGTCGAAGGCGCGGCTGACGTCCTCGGGGAGGCGGGCGCAGCCCACGAGGTAGCGCAGCACGTCGCGGACGGCGATCGGCTGGATCCGGGTGCGCACCCAGCTGGGGGTGACCATGACGGGCAGCCGCTCGGTGAGGTAGCGCAGCATCTCGAACGAGGCCGAGCCGGAGCCAATGATGACGGCGGCGCGCAGCACGGCGGTGGGGACGCCGGACGCCAGCAGGATGTCGCCCACTTCGGCGCGGGAGCGCAGGTGGGGCGACAGGTCCCGCTCGGGGACGCCCCGGGGGCCGAGCCCGCCGAGGTAGACGATGCGGCGGACGCCGGCGGCGCGGGCGCGGCGGGCGAAGATCTCCGCGGCGGTGCGGTCGGTGTCCTCGAACCTGCGGCCGCTGCCCAGGGCGTGCACCAGGTAGTAGGCGACCTCGACGCCGTCCATGGCCTGGCGGACCGACGCCTCGTCGGTGACATCGCCGCGCACGATCTCGGTCTGCGGGGCCCAGGGGTGATCGCGCAACTTCTCCGGTGTCCTGGCCAGCGCCCGTACGGCGTACCCGGCCGCGAGCAGCTCGGGGACCAGACGGCCGCCGATGTAGCCGGTGGCGCCGGTGACCAGGGCGCGCGGGCGCTCCGCGGACGGCGCTGGAGCCTCGCCGTTGTCGGCCATGGGCACGGCCTCCTCCGGCTGATGGCAGCACGACGACCTGCCCGCCCAGTGTGGCACCGGCGCCGGCGCGGGGCATCACGGCGCGGGCCGTGTCGGATCCGGCCGGGCGAAGGGCGCGGGACGTCCCCGGCGGTGGCACGGTCCCGACGGCCTGCGGTGTCCGGTGGCGGCGGCTGTCCCCGGCTAGGCCCCGGGTCCGCGCGGGCGCGAGCCGGCGTCGCGGCAGGTGTCGCGGCGCAGTTCCTGCCGTCGCTCGCGCCCGGTGCCGCGCCCGGTGTGCCGGCCATGGCCCTGCGGGCGGCCGTGTGCCGCCTCGTGGTCCGGGTCGCGGCCCGGCTCCAGGCCCAGCATGTCCATCAACAACGACAGATCGTCCGCGTCCCGCGCACGGCCGGCCAGCGCCTTCCTGGCGAGCCGTCGTTCCTCGTCATCCGGCACGGCGTGCGGCGCGGCGTCATCGGCATTGCGGTGTTCATCGCTCACCGCTGCATTCTCGGCCGGGCCGCACGACCGTGCCCGTCGAACGCCGCACCGGCCGCCCGCGGCCGACCGCCGGGACCGCGCTGCTCCCTCCAGGTGAACCGGGCCCGGAGAAACCGGCCCTGGCGAGGGGAGCCCGGAGTTCCCGCCGTGCCCCTTCCGCGCCCGCCGCCGACGGCCCCTGCCGCCCGACCGGCGCCCGGAGCCGCTCCGGGCGCCGCGGTACGGGACGACGGCACCCCTATAGCGCGGACGGCGTCGAAGGGCCCGGAATCCGGTGGCCGGAAGCGTCCGGGACGGGCCGCACCACCGCCGGAGTACGCCACGAGCGGATTCGCCGTGCCGATAGCCCTGCCGGGTGGCGCGCGCCCGCCCCGTCGGGGCCCTGGCGCGCGGATGCAGATCACCTGGCTGGGGGAGATGCTGGAGTCGTGGGGGACCGTGGTGAGGAGGACCACTCATGTCCATGATGGACAAGATCAAGAGCATGCTGAAGGGCCACGAGAGCCAGACGGACAAGGGCATCGACAAGTCCGGCGACATGGTCGACGACAAGACCCAGGGCAAGTACAAGGGGCAGGTCGACACGGCCCAGGACAAGATGCGGGACCAGTTCGGCGGGCAGGGCCAGGACCGGCCGCCGCAGCCCTGAACCGACGGC
Source organism: Streptomyces angustmyceticus (assembly GCF_019933235.1). Taxonomy (NCBI): domain Bacteria; kingdom Bacillati; phylum Actinomycetota; class Actinomycetes; order Kitasatosporales; family Streptomycetaceae; genus Streptomyces; species Streptomyces angustmyceticus. The sequence continues at coordinate 695,172 of NZ_CP082945.1, forward strand.
TCCCGGCCCGGATTCGTCGGCACCGGGAGAGCCCGCGGCCCTCGTGCCGCCGCCCGCGGCCGACCGGGTGAGGTGAGCGGCGCCGCCGTGCACAAGGCGCCCGCCCCCGGCCGGGAACGGGCGCCCAGGGCGGGTCCGCCGGACCTACGCCAGACGGATCTTCTCCGCCTGGGGGCCCTTGTGCCCCTGGGTGACCTCGAAGGTCACCTTCTGGCCCTCCTGCAGCTCGCGGAAGCCCGTGGCATCGATGTTGGAGTAGTGGGCGAAGACGTCGGCACCGCCGCCGTCCTGCGCGATAAAGCCGAAGCCCTTCTCCGAGTTGAACCATTTCACCGTGCCGGACGCCATATCCGTCTCCTTCGTTCAAGGGGCTCGAATCGGGTTCCGCGTGCTGCGGACCCCGGAGGTGATCGCCCTGGTCCGGAGACGCGCTACACAGCAAGGACGCCCGTGCATGCGACACGGGCGCCCGGCACTTCGGAACCACGACAGCTGATCTGGACGCTACACCGAGCAACGCCCGGCATCCCGCACAACCGTGACGGACGCGTCGCCCTTCACCGGGCAAGGCCATCGCGCGTCCTCCGTATCCCTGACCGATCGGACGGATGTGCGAGGCACGGCGGCGCGGGGCACGCGCTCAGCCCGTCTCCCCGTCCGCGCGCGTCCGCGCCCTGCGACGCCGCCACCACAGGCCGGTGCCGAGCCCGGCGAGGGCGATGACCCCGGCGCCTCCGGCGGCGGACAGCAGCCACCAGTTCCGCGCCGGCGCCGCGGCGTCCACCGGCGCCGCGGCCGCTGCCCTGTGCAGCGGCACCCGGTGCCGCGGCCGGTGGAGGGCGGGCTGCGTCACGCCGCTGCCGTCGCCGCGCACCAGGGCGGGCAGCACCCCGACGGCCGCGGCCCGGGGAGCCGCCTCGAATCCCCAGTCCAGCAGGGCGCGGGTCTCCTCGTAGACGGCGTTGCGGCTGCCGGACTGCGGGTTCATGACGGTGACCAGCAGCGTGCGCCCCTCGCGCCGGGCGGCGGCGATCAGGGTGTTGCCGGCGTGGGTGGTGTAGCCGTTCTTGACGCCGATCAGGCCGTCGTACGGCTTGACGCCGTGCGAGCCGACCAGCAGCCGGTTGGTGTTCACCATGCCGAACGCGTCCGGGCCGCCCTCCTCGGGCAGTTCCGCCTGTTTCGTCGCGGCGAAGTCGGCGAAGTCGGGGTCGGTCAGGCCGGCCCGCCCGAAGAGCGTCAGGTCGTAGGCGGACGAGAACTGGCCCGGCGTGTCGAAGCCGTCGGCGGACTCCACCGTGGTGTCGCGGGCGCCGAGGCGCCGCGCCGTGTCCTGCATGTCGTCGATGGTCTTGTTCCAGCCGCCGTTCATGGCGGCCAGGGTGTGCACCGCGTCGCCTCCCGAGCGGAGGAAGACGCCGTGCCACAGGTCCGCGACGCGGTAGGGGAGGTCCTCCTTGAGGCCGGCGAGCGAGCTGCCCGGCTCGATGCCGTCCAGGTCCCGGAGGGAGACGGTGTGCACCTCGCCCTGGGAGAACTTCGGCAGCACCGTCACGGCGAAGAGCGCCTTGAGGGTGCTGGCGGGCGGCAGCGGCCGGTGAGCGTCCTTGGCGGCAAGGACCTTGCCGCTCGCCATGTCCGTCACCATCCACGACAGGGCGGAGACGTCCGGTGGCTCCGGCACGTCCGGCCGCGGCAGGAACTGCACGCCCCGGCCGTCCAGCCGGTCGGGGATCCGGGCCGGTTGGCCCGCGTGCGCGCCGGCTCGCAGGTCGTCGATGCCATGGGGGCCATCGGCGGCCGCCGGGCCGGGCACGGCCAGCAGGCTCACGGCGCAAAAGGTGGCTGCGGTAACGACTCTGACGGGGGCCCAACTCGCGCTCGACATGTGGCCCACGCTAAAAACGACCCCGGCGGCGCGCTGGCTGGCCTACGCCATCCGATGCGCGGGCGCCCCGACTGCCGTACGTGGCGCGCCGGGGCCGGCGGCGACACGCCCGCCGGCCCCGGCCCTGGCTGCCGGAGGCGGCCTACCAGATCGAGTCGACCCACTCCGGGTGGTCGATGAACGGGTTCCGGTTGTGCTGGTACTTGTCGAAGATGACCTGGTTGCGGTGCTTCTCGAAGGAGTCCGGCGGGTCCTGCTTGCTCCACTGCTTCAGCACGGAGAGCCGTCCGATGTGCGGCTGGGTGCCGTTGTCGACCTTGTCGTTGGGCTCCAGGTCGGCGAAGCCGTCGCCACCGTCGTAACGGACCGCCATGTAGAGGATCATGCGGGCGACATCGCCCTTGACCGCGTCACGCGGCTCGAAGGAGTCGTCGTCGGTGCGGCTGCCCGGCGCCCCCTCCACCTCCTTGCCGCCGTTGTCGAAGTCCTTGTCGCCGCGCTCGCTGTTGACGGACACATTCTCGGGGCGCAGGTGGTGGAGGTCGGTTCCCGGACCGGTGTCGGTACCGAAGTCGCCGTGGGACTTCGCCCAGACGTGCTCGCGGTTCCAGTCGTCGGGATTTCCGCCGTGGGAGTCCTTGCTCAGCGACTTGCCGCTGTACAGCAGAATGACGTTCGCGCTGTTGTCGGGGTCCTGGTCGGTGTCCTTGAGGGCGTCCCAGACCTGGTCGTACGTCAGCTTTCCGGTCTGGGTGGTGCTGATGATCCGGTGCAGCGAATCCTTGAGCGCCTGGCCGGTCTTGCCGAGGGCGTCTTTGTAGTACGTGTCGTCATACGACGTGACGTCATGTGCGCCGACGGATATGGACGCATGGTGGGCGGCGGACCCGGCGGCGGCAGGGTGTTCCGCGGCCGGAGCGTCCGTCGCACCGGCCGGGAGCTGCCCGACCACCACCGTCAGGACCGTTCCGGCGGCCAGGGCCAGCGCGGTCAGGGCGCGACGGTTCACGCGGTTGTTGTCCACGAAGGGTGTCCTTTCCCCGAATTGTGGCGCCAGGTCGCGAAAATGTGGGGCACGACCTGCACCGGCCGTTGGGAAATACGGCCGCAGGCAGCTTTCCATCGCAGTAATCACCACGGTGTGAACACCAGGAGAGAATTGTGTGACCACACCGTGGCAATCACCGAATTCCCCAGAAATTGCCACGCACCGCCACCCCGCGCAGCGTCCCGATTACTCGTCAGAAGTGCTGTATCCCACACGGATTCGGCTGGACGGGTGACGGATTCGGGCCGGGGCCGTCGCCCCGTACGAATGCGACGGTCCGTCAGGGGCGCGACATGCGGCCGGAGTACCTGGGGCGGCCGCCTCCCTTGGGCTCATCGGGTGAACTCTCGCCCCGTCCGCAACCGGAAGGGCACCCTCCGGCTTCCGGAGCATTGACACAGTCTTCGCCGAATCTTGGTGAACTCTTTCGGACCGCGAGTTGTGGAGGCCCTCATGTCGCCTTACCGCCCCACTCCCCCGCCGTACGGTGCGACGCCGGAGTATGTGCTCGCGCCGCCGCGCCCCGAGGAGCGCCTCGGCGCGCCCGCGCACCCGCAGGAACCGCCGCACTCGTCGTCGTGCGCGACGCACCCCTTCCTCCCGCCGCCCCGCCCGGAGGACCGGCTGCCCTTCGAGCCCGCGCAGCGCTACGACCTGACCGCTCCCCCGCGTCCCGGGGAGCAGCGGCAGGGGCCGGTGGCGATGCCCGATCGCCGGCGGCTGGAGCTGCACGCCGCCCTGACCGCGGCCGGTGTCGCGCCGGCCGACGGGGACCTGGCCGCCCTGGCGGAGATCGCGGGCCTGGACGACACCACGGTCGGCGCCGTCATCGGCTGGCTGGCCGCCGCCACGCAGGCGTCCTGGCCGCGGTCGCGCGCGGTGTGAGGGCGGCCGTCGCCCGGGTCACCGCAGGCCGGGCAGGCTGCGCAGCTCGCCTGTCCGCAGGGCCCGGGCCACGACCAGGAAGATCAGGGCCATGCTGAGTGCGCCGGCGGCCAGGCCCAGAACGGGGGTCCAGCCGGCCGGGACGGGGACGCCGGAGCAGGCGCGGGCCACGAGCCATCCGGCCGCGGCGGCCAGGGCGGCGGCCGCGGCCAGCTTGCCGTAGGTGCGGCACAGGCGGCGGCCGTCGAGACGCCCCGAGAGCCGCCGGCGCAACAGCAGCGCGGTGACCACCAGCCCGATGCCGTACGCGACGCCGTAGGCCGCCGCCATCCCGGTCACCGCCCAGCGGGCGGGCAGCAGCAGATGGCACGCGGTGGCCAGGGCGATGTTGACGGCGGCGATCGCGACGGCCGTCCAGAACGGAGTGCGGGTGTCCTCGAACGCGTAGAAGCCGCGCAGCAGCAGGTACTGGGCCGAGTACGGGATCAGTCCGAGCCCGAAGGCCTGCAGCATGTGCCCGGCCGGCGCGGCCGACGCCACGTCCACCGTGCCGTGCGCGAACAGGAGTTGGGCGGTCTGCGGGCCGAGGGCGAGGAAGAAGAACGCGGCCGGGACGATGACGACGCCGCTGACGCGCAGCGCACGGGAGAGGTCGCCGCGCAGCTCGTCCAGGCGGTTCTCGGCGACCGCCCGGCTCATCCGCGGCAGCAGCGCCGTGACCAGCGAGACGGTGACGATGGACTGCGGCAGCGTCCAGATGATCTGGGTGTAGCTGTAGGAGGTGTATCCGACGCCCGCGGTGGGGAGTTGCTGGTCCGCCGCGGTGGCGAGGTGTGTGACGACGACCATCGCGGCCAGGTTGGCGAGCACGAACAGCAGGGTCCAGCGGGCGGCCGCGACGCTCTTGCGCAGACCGGTGCCGCGCCAGTCGAAGCGCGGCCGGAAGCGGAAGCCGGCGGCCCGGACGAAGGGGATCAGGGCCAGCCCCTGCACGGCGATACCGGCGGTGGTGACGATGCCGAGGAGGTCGATCTGGCCGGGGGTGATGTCCTCGATGCGGTCGGGGCCGGCCAGCAGGCCGAGATAGAGCCCGAACATCGATATCAGGACGACGTTGTTGAGGACCGGAGTCCACATCATCGCGCCGAACTTGCTCCGGGCGTTGAGGATCTGGCCGAGGATGAAGAACAGGCCGTAGAAGAAGATCTGCGGCAGCAGGAAGCGAGCGAACACCACGGTGAGTTCGAAGGCGGCATGGTGCTCGGGTGTGTCGGGGGTGTAGACGGCGACGATCTGCGGCGCGGCCCAGACCGAGAGCACGGTGCCCACCGCCAGCACGCTCAGGACGAGGGTGACCAGGCGCTGTTCGTAGGCGCGGCCGCCGTCCGCGTGCTCGGCCCTGGCGCGTACCAGCTGCGGCACCAGCACCGAGTTCAGCGCGCCGCCGATCAGCAGGGTGTAGATGCTCATCGGGACGGCGTTGGCGGTGTTGTACGTGGTGGCGAGCAGCCCGGTGCCGAGTGCGGCCGCCTGGAGCACCTGCCGGATCACCCCGGTGGCGCGGGAGACCACCGTCCCCAGCGCCATCAGGAGGGAGGAGCGCTGCACTCCCCCGCTCCCGCCGTCCCGTCGACGGGCGGCGTGCCGGCGCCGCCCCGGGCGTGACGTCCGCCCGTCCGCTTCCCCCTCGCCGCCGGGCGCCGGGCCGTCGTCGGCCGAGTCGTCGTCAGCCCACCGGTCCGGCAGGCGCAGCGGCAGTGTGTCGTGTGATGTGTGCGGTGTCCCCTCCAGCATGCCGGCAAATCTATGCCGAACCCCGGGTGGGCCCGGGCCGATCGGGCGCGGTGGGCGCACGCGGGGATTTCCCGCGGGGCAGGGGGCGGGCGCGGCCGGGGTCGAGGAGCGGGGCGAACAGGTCGCCGTGTTCCGCGAGGCGGGGTGCGATCTCGTCGAGGAGGAAGGCGAGTTGCCGTGGGTCGGTGCACCCGGCGACCTCGTCCCAGGTGACCGGTGTGGAGACGGTGGGGCTGGGGCGGGCGCGCAAGGTGTAGGCGACGGCGGTGGTCTTGGCGGCGGCGTTCTGGGAGAAGTCGAGGAATACCTTGCCGGGGCGCAGGGCCTTGGTCATCTTGTCCACGACGAGGTCCGGGAGGGCCGCCGCGGCCTCGGCGGCGAGGGTCCTGGCGTAGGCGGTGGCCCGCTCCGAGGGGACGGGTTCGATCGGCACGACGAGGTGCAGTCCCTTGGAGCCGCTGGTCTTGGCGTGGGCCTCCAGGCCGTCGGCGGCCATCCGGTCGTGCAGCCACCGCGCCGCGGCGCAGCATTCGACGATGGTCGCCGGGGCGCCGGGGTCGAGGTCGAGGACCAGACGGTCGGCGATGCCCGGGTCCTGGCACTTCCACTGCGGGGTGTGCAGTTCGACGACCAGGTTCGCGGCCCAGACCAGGGAGGGCAGGTCCTGCAGCAGGACCTGCCGGGCGGGCCCGGACGTCGTGTGGGGGACCTCGCAGGTCTTCACCCAGGAGGGTGTGCCGGGCGGCACGTTCTTGGTGAAGAAGCACTGGCCCTCCGGCCCGTCGGGATAGCGCAGGAACGACAGCGGCCGGTCCCGGAGCTGGGCGAGCAGGGGGCCCGCGACGGTGGTGCAGTAGTGCAGCACCTCACCTTTGGTGGTGGCGGTCTCGGCGTAGAGGACCTTGTCCAGGTTGGTCAGCGAGACGCGCCGCCCCTCCACATCGGTGATCGGCGACATACCATGAGAATCCCACACAAGGGACAAAAGATGCGATCTATCTGGAATGGCTCCATATCGTTCGGCTTGGTCACCATCCCCGTGAAGACCTACAGCGCCACCGACCGCACCTCGTCGGTCTCCTTCGTGCGCATCCACGAGAAGGACGGCGCCCAGATCCAGTACCGGAAGATCTGCGAGCTGGACGGCAAGGAGGTCCCGAACGAGGAGGTCGGCAAGGGCTATCAGCCGCCGGGCGACGAGACGATCGTGCCGATCACCGACGACGACCTGTCCCGGCTGCCGATGCCGACCGCCAAGACGCTGTCGATCCTCTCGTTCGTCGACCCCGCCGAGATCGACCCGCTCCAGATGGACAAGGCCTACTACCTGGGCCCCAACGGAGCGTCCGCCGCCAAGCCGTACACCCTGCTGCGCGAAGCCCTGGAGCACCACGAAAAGGTCGCGGTCGGCAAGGTGGCGATGCGGGGGCGGGAGTCGCCGGCGATGCTGCGGGCGCACAACGGGGCGATCGTGATGCACACCCTGCTGTGGCCGGATCAGATCCGTTCCGCCGACGGCCTGGCGCCCGAGGACGTCGAACTGCGCGAGAACGAGCTGACGCTGGCCGAGACGCTGATGGACTCCCTGGGCGAGCTGGACCCCGCCGAACTCCACGACGACTACCGCGAGGCCGTCGAGGAGCTGGTCGCCGCCAAACTGGAGGGCGCGGAGCCGGCCGCCCCGGCCGCGTCGGACAGCGGAGCCCAGGTCATCGATCTGACGGCGGCCCTGGAGAAGAGCGTGCGGGCGGCCCGGGGCGGCGGGGAGAGCGGCGCGGGGGCGGAGTCGGCGTCCGTGACGCCCATCCAGGGGCGGAAGGCGGCGAAGAAGAGCGAGGCCGAGTCGCGCACCACCAAGGAGAGCGGCACTTCCGCGAAGAAGCCGGCGGCGAAGCGGACCGCGTCGGCCACCGCGAAGAAGACCTCCGCCAAGAAGACGGCGACGGCCGCGCCGAAGACCGCGGGCGGGCGGAAGAAGACCGCCGAGTCGGCGGAGAAGGCCGGCGGCAGCAAGTCCGGCGGCAGCGCCCGCACCGCGTCCGCCGGCGCCGCGAAGAAGACGGCTTCGAAGCGCACCGCCAAGAAGGCGACGGGCCGGAAGACGGGCTGAGGGCCGGCCGAGGGGGATACGTACGACGGACCGGGCGGAAGGCCGTCGCGGCGGGGTACGACCACCGCCCCCACCGCCCGTCCTGCCGCGCACCGGGCCGCAGGTTTCTCCGCGTACCGGGCCGCCCGTTCTAGAGTCTTGGTATGGCTTCAGACGAGGGGACCACCCGCATCGACAGCTGGATCTGGTCCGTGCGGCTCACCAAGACGCGGTCGCTGGCCGCGGCGGCGTGCCGCGCGGGGCATGTGCGGGTCAACGGGGAGCGGGTGAAGCCGGCCCACGGGGTGCGCAACGGCGACGAGGTGCGGCTGCGGCACGCGGGGCGGGAGCGGATCGTGGTCGTCTCGCGGCTGGTGCGCAAGCGGGTGGGCGCGGCCGTCGCCGCCGAGTGCTTCGTCGACAACTCTCCCCCGGCCCCGCCGCGCGAGGAGATCCCGGTGATCGCCGTACGGGAACGCGGCGCCGGACGCCCCACCAAGCGCGAACGCCGCGAGATCGACCAGCTGCGCGGGCTCTGAACCGGAACCGACCGCAAGCCCCGGCGGAGGGCCCGCTCGGGCGACGGTCGCGCCCCGCGGTGGCGCCCCGGGGGCGACGCCCGTGCCCGGCAGGCCGCGCCTAGACGGACGGCAGCGCGTCGAGATAGACCCACTGGCCGTCCTCGCGGACGAAGCGGCTGTTCTCGTACTGGCTGTCGGGGCGGCCGTGGAGGGTGAAGTGGGCCCGGAACTCCACGGTTCCCTCGGTGTGGAAGGCGCTGCCGCCGGTGGTGCCGAGGATCTCCAGGCCGGTCCAGCGCTGGGCGGGTTCGAGGTCGAGGCCGCCGGGGCGGGTCGTCGGGTGCCAGGTGCGCATCAGGTATGCGGTGTCACCGACGGCGAAGGCGCTGTAGCGCGAGCGCATCAGCCGTTCCGCGGTCGGGGCGGTGGCGCGGCCCTGGTGAAAGGCGGCGCAGCAGTCGCGGTAGGCGTCGGCGCGTCCGCAGGGGCACGGCGAGTCGGGGGTGACGGCGGCGGCCGGACGGCGCGGCGCGTTCTTCGGCTTGTTCGGCTTGTTCGGCTTGTTCGGCTTCGACACCCCACGATTGTGCCGGGTCGGTGGCCCCGTGCCGGGACACGCCCAGCACACGCCGGGGCGGCACGCCTCGGCACTGCGCCCATTTAGGGAATTTCCACGATAAATCACTCATTTGCAGCTTTTCCTGGCTTGATACGTACTGTGAGGCTGGAAGGACTCATGGTGTCCGTCCCCACCACCCAGGAGAGAACCCCCCATGATTCTGTCCATTTCCGGCGTCGTCCTGCTCGGTGTCATCGTCTTCCTCTTCTTCCGCAAAGACGGCCTGAAGTTGTCGCATGCACTGGTCTCCGCGCTCTTCGGGTTCTATCTCGCCAGCTCCGCCATCGCGCCCAGCATCAAGGCCGGCGGGGCGAGCCTGGCGAGCCTCCTCGGGGGGATCAAGATCTAGGGGGTGTCGTTCGGATCATGGCGGGCTCGCGGGGTCTGGCACGCACGCTCGCCGCGTTGGCGTCACTCGCCGACGCTCCGCGTCGACTCCCTCCTCCGCCTTGCGATCGCACGCACCAGACCCCGCTCCCTGATCCACCATGATCCAAACGACACCCCCTAGCCCCCGCCGCCGCCCCGCTCCCGTCCGCCCGGGGCGTCCGGAGTCCCCGACCGGTGCCGCCCCCACGGGATCCGCCCGAACGGGCCGCGCCACCTCCCGTCCGGGCGGCTCCGCGTGCGGCACGCTCCCGGCTCGCCTCCCACCGAGCCGCCCCACGACCACCGCCACGAGCAACAGGAGACGATGTGGCCCGGCGCCCCCTGCCCCGCATCCTGACCGACAGCGCACCGCTCGCCCGCATGGCCAACAGCAGCTCCCTCGCCCGCAGCCGGGAACTGGCACGGACCGCCGCCGACGGCGCCTCCGACGTGTTCCACCCGCTGATCGTCATCGGCCGGGGACTGCGCCGGCTGGGGGCGGCCGGCCGGGGCCGCTGGATGGAGACGCCCCGGGAGAGCCGCGGCCCGATGGCCTTCTTCGTCGGCGCGTGTGTGCTGGTCATGTTCCTGGTGCCGTACGGGCCGCTGCTCGCCCTGATCGCGGTGATGGGCGCGGGGGCGTGGGCGGGGCGGGAGCGCACGCCCGTGGAGACCGGCCCCGGTGAGGCCGAACGGGAGCGGCTGACGGCGCTCTACGAGGCGCTGGTGCCGTACTTCTCCGCGGAGGGCGACACCGGCCTCCTCTACGCGCACGGCGGTGACTGGGAGCGGGCCTTCACGGAGTACGCCTTCGACGAGAGCGGACGGATCGAGCGGCTGCAGCTGAAGTATCCGGCGTACTTCACCGACGGCGAGGACCAGGCCCGGGTCCGCATCGAGCAGGTGCTGTACGCCAAGGCCGGACGCGGCCGGGAGTACCACTTCGGGTGGGACGAGCTGACCAATCAGCTCACCCTGACCGCGCTCGGCGCGCTGCCCGCCGACATCGTGGCGCAGCGCTTCGTCACCTCGCCGGGCGAGACGGTGCTCGGGTTCACCGACCCGGACGCCGTCCAGCGGACCCTGCCGGTCACCGCCGGGGAGGAGACCCGGGACGCACCGCCGGTGGTCTGGCGTACCGGGCAGCGCTCCACCGAACCGCATCTGCTCGTCCTGGGGCAGCCGGGGACGGGCGCCACGACCCTGCTCCGCTCGATCGCGGTCCAGGCGCTGCAGGACGGGGACGTGCTGATCGTCGACGGCGGAGGCACCGGCGAGTACGGCGCGCTGGCCGGGCGCCGTGGCGTACTGGGCGTGGAGAGCGGTCTCGCGGGGGCGCTGGCGGCCCTGGAGTGGGCGTCCCACGAGACCGAGCGGCGGCTGATCGCGGCGAACCGGGCGCGCCAGGCCGGCCGGCCCGCGCCGGAGGACACCCGGCGGCCGCTGTGGATCATCGCGGACCGTCCGACGGCGCTGGCCCATGTCGCGGTCGCGGAGGGCCGGGAGGATCCGCAGCAATGGCTCCAGGTGCCGCTGCGGCACGGCCGGGCCGCGCTGGTCACGGTGGTGGTGGCCGACCAGTTCGAGAGCGCCGAGCTGCTGAGCGATCCCGTACGGGCACACACCAAGGCGCGGGTGGTGCTCGGCCCCGCCACGGCGGAGGAGGTACGGGCGGTGCTCGGGGCGCCGCCGCACACCACGCCGACCGCGCACGTCCCGCCGGGCCGGGGCTATGCCCGCCTGGGCTCGGCTCCGGTGCTGCGCCTCCAGGTACCGGCCACGCCGGACCCCCTGGACGACGCCACCGGGCAGCCCCTCCGGGAGGCCGTCCTCGCACTGCTGCCGGAGCGCACGGTTCCGGCCGACGACGGCGGGGCGGGCGACGAGACCGGGACGGCGCACGAGACGGTGACGGCCGACGGGGCGGGAGCGGCCGGGCCGGTGGCCGGCGGCGAGCCGGAGGGCGCGGCCGGGTCCGGGGACGCCGGCCGGCCGGTGAACATCCGCAAATCCACGACCCCGGCCCGCGCGGAAGCGGGGGCAGCAGCAGAGCCGACGCGGGCGGCAGAAGCACCGGAGCCGGCCGGCCGCCCCACGCCCGCCGGCACGTCGTCCGGGGCCGGGACGCCGGACGACGCCGCCGAGCCCGTGGGCGCGGGTGCCCGGGTGCGGACCGTCAAGGACGGCGCGTCCCGCGCGGTCAACGGCTCGCCGGAGACCGTCCGCGCGGACGGGTGAGCCCCGTGCGCGGGAAAGGGCGTGGCCGAGCGGGCGTCAGGCGACGAACGTGTGCCGCATCTCCGTGTCGAGCGGGGCGCCCGTCGCGACCAGTCGCGCTGCTCCGGCCAGCCGGACCGCGGCCTCGTCGGCGACGGCGCCGCTGACCGTGAACGGCAGCCGCACGAAGCCCTCGAAGGCACCGTCGACCCCGAACCGCGGCCCGGAGGGCACCCGCACCCCGAGCCGCTCCCCCGCCTCGGCGATCCGGGAGCCGGAGAGCCCGCCCGTCCGCGCCCACAGGGTGAGGCCGCCGCGGGGGACGCTGAACTCCCAGTCGGGGAGGTGGCGGTGCAGCGCCTCGACGATCGCGTCGCGGTTCTCGCGGGCCTGCTCACGGCGGATGCCGATGGCCGCTTCCCAGCCGCCGGTCTGCAGCAGCGAGGCGATGGCGAGCTGTTCGAGCACGGGTGAGCCCAGGTCGGAGTAGGCGCGGGCGGCGACCAGGCTGCGGATGATGTCGGGGGCGGCGCGCACCCAGCCGATCCGCATCCCGGCCCAGAACGCCTTGCTCGCCGAGCCGACCGTGATCACCGCGCTGCCGGCGGGGTCGAACGCGCAGACCGGAGAGGGCGTCGCGGTGTCCCGGTCCAGCTGGAGTTCGGCCATGGTCTCGTCGACGACGAGCAGGGTGCCGGCCGACCGCGCGGCGTCGACGAGGCGCCGGCGCTGGTCCTCGGTGGCGAGGGTGCCGGTGGGGTTGTGGAAGTCGGCGACGACGTACGCCATGCGGGGCGCGGCGTCGCGCATCACCTGGCGCCAGGCCGGGATGTCCCAGCCGGCCAGCTTGTCGGCGAGCGCGACGGGGACGAGCCGGGCGCCGGCGTCCCGCATCAGCTGGAGGATGTTGGCGTACGACGGGGAGTCGACGGCCACCCGCTCGCCGGGGCTCGTACACAGCCGGCAGATCGCGGCCACCGCGCCCATCGCGCCCGTGGTCACCATGATCTGCTCGGGCATGGTGGGGATGCCGCGGGCGGTGTAGCGGTCCGCGAGGGCCTGGCGCAGGACGGGCAGGCCGGCCGGGTAGTCGCCGTGGGTGTGGGCGTAGAGCGGCAGCTCGGCCATCGCGCCCTGGACGGCGCGGGTGAGCCACGGCTCGGGGGCCGGGAGCGCGGCACAGCCCAGGTCGATCATGGAACCGGCGGCCTCGGGGGGCAGCGGTTCCAGGCCGCGGGTCGGCAGCGGGTTGCCGGCCGGGACGGCGGTCCAACTCCCCGAGCCGCGCCGCGACTCCAGGAACCCTTCGGCGCGCAGCGCTTCGTAGGCGGCGGCGACGGTGGTGCGGCTGACGTTGAAGGCCGCGGCGAGTTCGCGCTCGGCGGGCAGGCGCGCGGCGACCGGCACCCGGCCCTCCAGCACGAGCAGCCGGACGCCGTCGGCGAGGCTGCGATAGGCGGGCAACCGGCGCCCGGCGGAGGTGAGTTGGGCGTCGCGCGGGTCCTGCGACCGGAGCAGCCGGGCGAGTTGGGGCGCGCCCACCGCTGAAGTCCACTGAGCCATGAAGATCAGTCCACCTTCCCCGAATTGGCACTACTTCCCGAGCCCGGACGTGCCACATGGTGTCATGCGTCGGTCCAATTCTGCCAGGAGGGGGAAACCATGCCCATAGTCGGGGAAAACGGCCCGCGGAGGCGGCTGCCGGTACGCAGGCTGGTCCAGCTCTACACGGGTCTGACGCTGTACGGCGTGAGCATGGGCCTGATGCTGCGGGCCGGGCTCGGCCTGGAGCCGTGGAGCGTGCTGAACCAGGGCATTTCCCGTCATACGGGTCTGTCGATCGGCACGGTCACCATCGTGTCCGGTGCGCTGATCCTGCTGCTGTGGATCCCGCTGCGCCAGCGTCCCGGCCTGGGCACGGTGTCCAATGTGGTCATCCTCGGGCTGGTGATGGACGCGACGCTGGCCTGGACGCCGCAGCTGCACGCGCTGGGCGCGCGTATCCCGCTGCTGGCGGGCGCCGTCCTCCTCAACGGCGCCGCGACCGGCCTGTACATCTCCGCCCGCTTCGGTCCGGGACCGCGCGACGGGCTGATGACCGGGCTGCACCTGCGGACCGGCCGTCCGGTGCGGCTGGTGCGGACCGGCATCGAGGTGACGGTGCTCTCGGCCGGCTGGCTGCTCGGCGGGTCCGTCGGGGTCGGGACGGTGGTGTACGCACTGGCCATCGGGCCGCTGGCGCAGTTCTTCCTCCGCCACTTCGCGATCGAGGACCGGCCCGTGACGCCGTCGCCGGTGGTGGCCCGCGGCGAGGCTTCACCCGAGCACGCGATACTGCCGGAGTGACCCCCGCGATACGCCCCCGCCACGCCTACCTCGACCACCCCGCGCCGCTCCCCTTCGCCCACCGGGGCGGGGCGGCCGACGGCCTGGAGAACACCGCCGCCGCCTTCCGCCGCGCGGTCGGCCTCGGCTACCGCTATCTGGAGACCGATGTGCACGCCACCTCGGACGGACAGCTGGTCGCCTTCCACGACGCGACCCTCGACCGCGTCACCGACAGCCGCGGCGCGATCGGGCAGCTCCCCTGGCGGGCGGTGCGCCGGGCCCTGGTCGGCGGCCGGGAGCCGCTGCCGCTGTTCGAGGAGCTGCTGGAGGAGTTCCCCGACGCCCGCTGGAACGTCGACCTCAAGGCCGAGGCCGCCCTCGCCCCGCTGCTCGGCCTGCTGCGCCGCACCAACGCCTGGGACCGGGTGTGCGTCGGCTCGTTCTCGGAGGCCCGGGTGGCCCGCGCCCAGCGGCTGGCCGGACGGCGGATGGCCAGCTCGCTCGGCACCCGCGGCGTGGCGGGCCTGCGGCTGCGGTCGTACGGCCGCGGGGTGCTGCCGCTGGACCGGCTGCTGGGCGCGGCGGTACGGCGCAGCGCGGTCTGCGTACAGGTTCCCGAGCGGCAGTCCGGCCTCCCCGTCGTCGACCCGCTCTTCCTGCGCGCCGCGCACGCGCTGGGCATGCAGGTCCATGTCTGGACGGTCAACGACGCGGGCCGGATGGCGGCGCTCCTGGACCTCGGCGTGGATGGCATCATGACCGACCACATCGACACGCTGCGGACGGTGCTGACCGAGCGAGGGTGCTGGGTCTAGGGGGAAGCCACCCGGGGCCGCGCCCCGGACGGCAGGTGCGGACGCGCTCCGGCGCCGGGACCGTCGGCCGTCGTCCGCCGCCGTGGACGGGGACGGGAAGGCGGGGGTGGGCGTGGAGGACATACGAGCCGTGGCCGGGGGCGTGGACGACGCGTCCGCCCGGCGCCGGGAACAGCGCGGCTGGTACTGGTACGACTGGGCCAACAGCGTCTACTCGACGACCGTGCTGACGGTGTTCCTGGGGCCGTACCTGACCTCGGTGGCCCGGGCCGCCGCGGACGCGGACGGCTTTGTGCACCCGGCGGGTATCGCGGTGCGCGCGGGCTCCTTCTACGCGTACGCGGTGTCCGCCTCGCTGTTGCTGTCGGTGCTGGCGATGCCGCTCGCCGGGGCACTGGCCGACCGGACCGGCCGGAAGAAGCCGCTGCTGGGCTGCTGTGCCTACACGGGCGCCGCGGCGACGACGGGGATGTTCTTCCTGGGCGGCGAGCGCTATCTGCTGGGCGGGGCGCTGCTGATCGTCGCGAATGTGTCGTTCGTGGTGTCGATGATGCTCTACAACTCCTTCCTGCCGCAGATCGCCCGGCCCGACGAACGGGACGCGGTGTCCTCCCGCGGCTGGGCGTTCGGCTACGCGGCCGGGGCCCTGGTCCTCGTCGCCAACCTGGTGCTCTACGGCGCGCACGACTCCTTCGGCCTGTCCACGGGCGCCGCGGTGCGCGTCTGCCTGGCATCGGCGGGGCTGTGGTGGGGCGCGTTCTCGGTGATTCCGCTGCGGCGGCTGCGCGACCGGCGGGCCGGCATGGCAGAGGAGACGGCCGGTGCCGGCGGTGCCACGCTCGGCCAGGGGTGGCGGCAGCTGCGGGAGACGCTGCGCACCATGCGGCGCCATCCCCTCACCCTCTCTTTCCTCCTGGCCTATCTCGTCTACAACGACGGGGTGCAGACAGTGATCACCCAGGCCTCCGTGTACGGATCCGAGGAACTGGGCCTGGACCAGACGACGCTGATCGTGGCGGTCCTGCTGGTCCAGGTGCTGGCCGCGGCGGGCGCCCTGCTGATGGGACGCCTCGCCGGACGGTACGGGGCGCAGCGGACGATCCTGGGCTCCCTGGTGGCGTGGGTGCTGACGATCGCGGCCGGCTACTTCCTGCCCGCGCGGGCGCCCGGCTGGTTCTTCGGGCTGGCCGTCGGCATCGGCCTGGTCCTGGGCGGGAGCCAGGCGCTGTCCCGTTCGCTGTTCTCCCATCTGGTGCCGCGCGGCAAGGAGGCGGAATACTTCTCCGCGTACGAGATGAGCGACCGGGGCGTGAGCTGGCTGGGACCGCTGGTGTTCGGGGTGGCCTATCAGCTCACCGGGAGCTACCGGGACGCGATCGTGTCCCTGGTGGCGTTCTTTGTGATCGGTTTTGTCCTGTTGGCGAGGGTGCCGGTGGGGCAGGCGATCGCGGCAGCCGGAAACCCGGTACCTGACCGGATTTAGTCCCGGGGCGTGCGGGCCGGTAGTGTACGCCTTTGGCTCACCAGGCGGACCGTTACTGCGCGCTCAACCATGGAAGGCGCTGGGTGACATCTGCTGCCAGATGTGACAAACCGGGC
The DNA here is from genome assembly GCF_019933235.1 of Streptomyces angustmyceticus. Lineage (NCBI taxonomy): Bacteria > Bacillati > Actinomycetota > Actinomycetes > Kitasatosporales > Streptomycetaceae > Streptomyces > Streptomyces angustmyceticus. The sequence continues at coordinate 711,344 of NZ_CP082945.1, forward strand.
GCTGGTGGGTACAACAAGGGGCGGCACGAAGGAAGGCAGCGGCGCACAGCGCCTCCATCATGGGCGGTGGTGGGCGACGGGTGGGCGCATGTCCCGAATTTCGATTACGGGAATCTTCACCGCCGACCGGACGTTGACCGGATGACGACGACAGCGACACCTGTCCTGTGGGCGACAAGCCCGGGAGGCACGATTCATGAGTGAGCGAGCTCTCCGCGGCACGCGACTCGTGGTGACCAGCTACGAGACCGACCGCGGCATCGACCTGGCCCCGCGCCAGGCGGTGGAGTACGCATGCCAGAACGGACATCGATTCGAGATGCCGTTCTCGGTTGAGGCCGAGATTCCGCCGGAGTGGGAGTGCAAGGTATGCGGTGCACCCTCGCTTCTGGTGGATGGCGATGGCCCTGAGGAGAAGAAGGGTAAGCCCGCGCGTACGCACTGGGACATGCTCATGGAGCGGCGCACCCGCGAGGAGCTGGAGGAGGTGCTGGCCGAAAGGCTGGCCGTCCTGCGCTCCGGCACCATGAACATTGCCGTGCATCCGCGCGACAGCAACCGCAAGTCCGCCTGACGACGGACCTGCGCCAAGCAGCACGAAGGGCCGGGGCCACTGCGCAGTGCAGTGGCCCCGGCCCTTGCTGTGTCCGGCGCCAGCCGTGCTCAGCCGGTCAGCGGCGGGTCCTGGCGGCGCGGGGCGGACGGCTCGTCCTCGCGGATGACCTCGCCCTGGACGACCTTGCCGTCCGGCCGGTGCATCCGGGCCTGCTGGAAGGCGTTGCCGAGCGAGCCCTGGGCGTAGCCCGTCCGCCGGTTCAGCAGCTTCTCGGCCCGGCGCTGGATCAGCTTCGCGGTCGGCGGGAAGAGGCAGAGCAGCCCCACCGCGTCGGACACCAGCCCGGGGATCATCAGGAGCAGCCCGCCGGCCATCGGGAGCGTGTTGCCGCCCTCCTGTCCGCCCTCACCGGACGTGCCCTTGGCGGACGGGGCGGAGCGGCCGGAAGCCGCCGGGTCACCCGCCGCCTGCAGGCTCTCGGTGAGGTTGCGCCAGGCGCGGCGGCCGGCCCGCTTGACCACATAGCCGCCCGCGATCACCCCGGCGACCAGCAGGAGAAAGACCGTCAGGCCGTTGGTGGCCCCGGCGACCACGGTCAGCAGCCAGATCTCCAGGACCATCCAGGCGGCGATGCCCAGGGGGACGAACCGGCGGGCGCGCGAGCGCTGGGGCGGGCGGGGACTAGGCGGTGGCGTGGCTCCGAACGTCATGCCTCAAGTGTGCCTGGCCCCTGCCGTCACCCCCGGTGAGGGTCGCGCGCGGGGATCACCGCCGGTGGCCGGTCCGTCGTCAGCGGCCGCGGATCTTGTCCACCCGGGAGCCGACGCCCCAGGCCGTGACCCGCCACAGCGCCTCCACGACGATGTCGCGGCTCATCTTGCTGTCGCCCAGTTCCCGTTCGACGAAGGTGATCGGCACCTCGACGACGTGGTAGCCGGCCTGCACGGCACGGCGGGCGAGGTCGACCTGGAAGCAGTAGCCCTGCGAGGCCACGTCGTCCAGGCCCAGCCCCGTGAGGGCCTGCGCGCGAAAGGCCCGGAAACCGCCGGTGAGGTCGCGCAGCGGCAGGTCCAGCACCAGCCGCGAGTAGGTGCTGCCCCCGCGGGAGATGAGTTCGCGGTACTTGGGCCAGTTGACGGTGCGGCCGCCGGGCACCCAGCGGGATCCGAGGACGAGGTCGGCGCCCTTGAGGGCGGTGAGCAGCCGCGGCAGTTCCTCGGGCTGGTGCGAGCCGTCGGCGTCCATCTCGACGAGCACGTCGTAGCCGTGGTCGATGCCCCAGCGGAAGCCCGCGAGGTAGGCGGCGCCGAGCCCTTCCTTGCCCTTGCGGTGCAGGACGTGGACCTGCTCGTCGTCGGCGGCCAGTTCGTCGGCGAGCTTGCCGGTGCCGTCGGGACTGTTGTCGTCCGCGACGAGGACGTGCGCCGCGGGGACGGCGGACCGCACCCGCGAGACGATCGGCTTGATGTTCTCCGCCTCGTTGTACGTCGGAATGATCACCAACGTGGTGCCGAGCGGACCGTACCGCCGCTGCCCGTCTGTCACTGCTGCCCCTTCTCGTCCTTCGTACGCCCGCGCCGGCCGACGACTACCGCACCGGCGCAGGACAGAAGGCCCACGATAGCGATCACCCACTCCGGGGCGGCACCGACGCGGTCGGCGAGCGTCGTTTCGTCCCGCAGCGGGATCCGCGCGGAGACGACGCCCTGGGTGAACTCCGGGATCCGGTGGGTGATCGTGCCGTCCGGGGCGACCACGGCGCTGATCCCGCTGGTGGCCGCGGTGACCACGGCCCGGCCGTGCTCGACGGCGCGCAGCTTGGACATCGCCAGCTGCTGCTCGGGCTGGCCGGTGCCGCCGTAGGTGGCGTTGTTGGTCTGGATCACCAGGGCACGGGCGCCGGCGTCGACGGTGTCGTGCACGATCTGGTCGTAGGCGACCTCGAAGCAGATGACGTCGCCGAGCTTGGCGGGGCCGACGTGCAGCACGCCGGTGTGGTCACCGGGGTAGAAGTCGCGGGGCACCCGCTGGAACCGCGTGATGATCTTGCTGAGCTGCTCCCGGAACGGCACGTACTCGCCGAACGGCACCGGGTGCTGCTTGGTGTAGGAAGCGCCCGGCCCCTTCTTCGGGTCCCAGACGATGCCCTCGTTGAAGACATAGCCCTTCTTGGAGGGGTGGTCGACCAGGGCGCCGACGAGGACGGGCACACCGATCGCCTTCACGGCCTCGTCGATCCGGTCGTAGGCCTGCGGGTACTGGTACGGGTCCAGGTCCGAGGAGTTCTCCGGCCAGATGACCAGGTCCGGCTTCTTGACCCGGCCGGCCTTGACGTCGGCGGCGAGCTTCTCGGTGGCCTTGGCGTGGTTGTCGGTGATCATCATGGGGCGGCCCAGGAAGTCCATGCCGGGCTGCTGGACGTTGCCCTGGACCACCGCGATGTCCACGGTGTCGTCGGCCTTGGTGGGCACGGGCACCAGGACGCCCGCCAGGGTCACCGCGGCGGCGAGCCCGAACGCCTCCAGGGCCGGGACGGCCCGGCGCAGCGAGGGGCTGCCGCGCAACTGCGAGAGGGCGGCGGCACACGCGGCGAGCAGCGCACCGGCCAGTGCGACGGCGAAGGTCACCGACGGGGCGCCGCCGAGCGCGGCGAGCGGGGTGAACGGCGAACCGGTGTGGGCGAAGGCGAGCCGGCCCCACGGGAAACCGCCGAACGGCAGCCGGTCGCGGGCCCATTCCTCGGCGCCCCAGAGGCAGGCGGCCCACAGCGGCCAACCCGGCAGCCGGGACGTGACGGCGAGCGCCGCGCCCAGCAGCATCAGGAAGAGCGCCTCGGCGACCGAGAGGCCGAACACCGCGTCCCAGCCGACGACATGGAGCCACTTCAGCAGGATCAGGAAGAACGGCAGCCCGAACACGAAGCCCGTCCAGGCCCCTTGGCGCGCGGTGCGGCCACGGGTCAGCAGCGACAGCGCGGCGACGGACACCAGCGACAGCGGCCACAGGTCGTACGGCGGGAAGGCCAGACCGAGCGCGATGCCGAAGACGGCCGCGAGGCCGGTGCGCAGCGCCTCCCGGCGGACCAGGGCGGCGAGGCGGCGGGCCCTGCCGGGGCGCGCGGGCGTCGCCGCGGAGTCCGTCCCGGCGCGCGGCACCGGGCCGTCTGGCGAGGTGTCGCTGACGGCTTCTTCGGTGGTGTCGGAACCCGATGACACGGTCGCGGGCCTTCCTGCAGGTCGTGCGGTGGTGAGCTGACCGTACATCGGGAGGCCGGGATTGCGGTTACGGGGTGCACAAAAGGTGAAGAGGGCACTACGCGGTGCGGTGATGTGCGGTGCGGATAGGGGCCCGGTGCCCTTCGGGCCGACCTGGGACCCGCTGGCTGCGGGTCGACCGAAAGCCGTTGTCTACTGAGCGTCCGGGCCCCATCCGGGTCGCACCGTCCCCCAGGCTCTCGCGGAGCAGGGAGGGACCCCCATCCAGCCGAAACACTCCGTTGTCCCGTGCCGCTGGTGCTGGACCTGGCTCCCAGTGGCGGTGTGCCCCAGTGGCGCACCGCCCCATGGCCCAGCTGCGTTCGACGACTGCGCGGAGGTCTCCCGGTCGGACGTCCTGTGGTGGACTCGGCCGAACCTACCGGCCGCCGACCGTCTGCTGTCAACAGGTGCTCTGCCTGCGTCGTTTTCGCGTCGCCCCAGGTCAGCCGCGAGCGCCCCCAAGTGAGGCAAGGAGCGGCAAGCGGATCCCGCGTCGGCACCTGACCGCGCGATGTCACTCGTTCGGCGGCCCGAAGACCGTCCGCCCGCCGACGACCGTGGTCAGGCAGACCGGCAGGTCGTTGCCGGGAGTGAGATCGGGCAGGCCAGGGGTGCCGGAGCGGGGGTCGGTCGACCAGCGCTGCACCCGCTCGTCGGGGGCCTGGACGATCAGGTCGCCGGTGCGCCAGACCGCGTAGTCGGCCGGGGCGCCGGGCACCAGGACGCCCGCGTCGTCCCGGCCGATGGCGCGCCAGCCGCCGCGGGTGTGAGCGGTGAACGCGGCGCGGGCGGAGATGCCGTGGGCGCGGGTGCGGTGGAAGACGGCGGCGCGGACGGTGCCCCAGGGGTCGAGCGGGGTGACCGGGCTGTCGGAGCCGAGCGCGAGCGGGACTCCGGCCTTGAGCAGCGCGGCGTACGGGTTGAGGGTGGCGGCCCGCTCCGCGCCCAGGCGGGCGGCGTACATGCCCTCCGCGCCGCCCCAGGCCGCGTCGAAGGCAGGCTGGACGGAGGCGGTCAGGGCCAGGTCGGCGAAGCCGGCGATGGTGTCCTCGGTGAGCATCTCGGCGTGCTCGACGCGGTGCCGGGCGGCCCGGACGCGGGCCGTGCCCAGGCGCTCGGCGGCGGCGCGGGCCCCGGCGACGACGCTGGTCAGGGCGGCGTCGCCGATGGCGTGGAAGCCCGCCTGGAGCCCGGCCTCGGTGCAGGCGGCGACATGGGCGGCGACGGCCGCGGCGTCGAGCTGGGCGGCACCGGTGTGGCCGGCGTCGGCGTACGGGGCGTGCAGATGGGCGGTGTGGGAGCCGAGGGAGCCGTCGGCGAACAGGTCGCCCGCGGCACCGACGGCCCCGAGGTCACGGATGCGCTCCGCGTCCTTTGCGGAGGTGACGGCCTCGGCCCAGTAGCCGACGACGCGCGGCCCGTCGCCTTCCCCGGCCAGGGCGAGCAGCCCCGTGAAGTCGTCCTCGCCGGAGATGTCCGGACCCGCGCACTCGTGGATGCTGCCGATGCCGAGCGAGGCGGCGCGGGCGAGCGCGGCGGCCTGGGCCTCGGCGCGCTGGGCGGGGGTGACGGTGGCGTACGCGGCCCGGCGCACCGCGTGGTGGGCGTCGCCGGTCAGCGGGGCACCGTCGTGGAAACCCGCCCGGTCGCGGATGCCGGGGACCAGGTCCAGCAGCGCCGTGGTCACGACGGCGGAGTGCACGTCGACCCGGGTGAGGTAGAGCGGCCGGCCGCCGGTGGCCTCGTCGAGCTCGGCGCGCGAGGGCGGCCGCCCCTCCGGCCAGACGCCGGCGTCCCAGCCGTGGCCGAGCAGGATCCGGTCCGCCGGGCGGGCGTCCGCGTAGGCACGGATGCGGGCGAGCGCGTCGGAGAGCGTGCCGGTCCCGACCAGGTCGAGGCCGGTGAGTGCCAGGCCGGTCGCGGTGGTGTGCACATGTGCGTCCGTGAACGCCGGCGTGACGAGTGCGCCGTCGAGCTGGACGACCTCGTCCACACCCTCGGCGAAGGAGTCCGCCGCGCCTTCCTCGCCCACCCAGGCGATGCGGTCGCCCTCCACGACCATGGCGGTGGCGAAGGGGTCGGCGGGGCTGTGCACCTCACCACCGCGCAGCAGGACGGTGCGGGGCGGGGCCGGGCGGGAAGAGTGCTGCCGGGCCTGGTGGGAAAGGTGCTCGCTCATACCGGACAGTTTGGCCCCTGCGGACGGGCCGGCCGCGCGCAGGGGTGCCGGTTGCCGGTCAGATGCGCGGCGGGCGGGCCTCGTAGGGAGTGGAGAGCACGACCGTGGTGCGGGTCGAGACGCCCGCGAGGGTGCGGATGCGGGTGAGCAGGTGCTCCAGCTCCAGCGGGGTGGCGACCCGGACCTTGAGGATGTAGTTCTCGTCGCCGGCGACGCTGTGGCAGGCCTCCAGCTCGGGGACCTCGGCCAGGCGGTCGGCGATGTCGTCCGGCGCGCTGGGGTCGAAGGGTTTGACCGAGATGAAGGCGGTGAGCGGCAGGCCCACGGCTTCGGGGTCGACGAGGGCGGCATAGCCCCGGATGACACCGCGCTGCTCCAGGCGGCGCACCCGCTGGTGCACCGCCGAGGTGGACAGGCCGGTGGCCTTGCCCAGGTCGGTGTAGCTCATCCGCCCGTCCTTGACGAGCAGATCCACGATTTGTCGGTCCAACTCCTCCACCCGTTCAACCTACTGTGCGCGGGGGCGTGTGCGCACCGTGCGCCGGATCGTGGACACCTCCGCGCCGGTCCATGTGACCAATGCCACACGCGTGATCCGGTGCGGAGGGGGTGCCCGCGATTATGCGTGCGGCATGAAGGGAATTGCTGCTGGTGGCCGGGGCCGCCCGTCACAGGAAGTCAGCGGTACGACCGGCCCACCCGAGGGGGATGGACATCATGCGACGCCTGAAGCAGGACTCCGCTGCCGCACACATCGGCGCCCAGGAGGGCGACGATCCCGGCGGCTTCGGCGACGACGGCGCGGACGACTCGTTCGACACCTACGAGATCTACCGCGTGACGTGCCCCGACTGCCTGCAGCCGATCGCGCTGCTGGCGGACGAGGACATGCTCCCGGAGCACGCGCTGTGCGCCTCGCCGTGGGACCCGTTCGGTCTGACGGTGTGCCAGGGCTCCGGGCGGACGGCGTCGGAGGCTCCGCGGACCGCCGACACCCTGGACGCCCGGGAACAGGACGCGGCCGTGCTGCTGACGCTGCCGGAGAGCCTGGACTGGCGCCGCCAGCCGTTCTCGCACCTCGGCGGGCCCGGCACCCGTCCGGTCCGGGTGCCGCGGATGCGCCCGCGCGCCTGAACACCCCGGCCGGCGCCCGTACGGCCGGCGTCCGGCCTCACCAGTAACGGCCCTCGATCATCGCCTCCAGGGTGTCCCGGTGCAGGATCAGCGCATCGGCGTCGGCCGGGGCCGGAATCTCGCCGAAGTGGACCCGGCGGTAGGCCACGCGCAGCATCACGATGGCGTGCCGCAGGGCCGCGTAGAGGGTGTGGAACTCCATGGCGCGGGGCGGGTGTCCGGTGAGCCGGGCATAGCGGCTCTCGACGCGGTCGCGGCACAGGAATCCGGGCAGTCCCCGGTGGCCGCCGCTCTCGGCGAGGTCCTGGAAGAAGCGGTGGAGGAACACCATCCAGCCCAGGTCGAGTTCGCGGGGGCCGAGGGCGGCCATCTCCCAGTCGAGGACCGCGGCCGGCTCGAAGCCGTCGTAGACGATATTGCCGATCCTGGCGTCGCCCCAGGTCAGCACGGTATCCCCGGGGTCCCGCGGCCAGAGCTCGGCCAGCCGGGCGAAGCCGCGCTCGATCAGCGGTGAGCGGGGACGGCCGTCGACGACCCATTGGTAGTAGCCCTGTTGGTCCGTGACGTGCCTCCGCAGCGCGCTTCCGGCGCCGGGGAGGGCGAGGAAGTCGGCGGCGCCGGGCGGGACTTGGTCGTGCAGCCGGGCGAGCACGGAGACGCTGGCGGCCTCCAGCCGGTCGCGTTCGGCGTCGGTGGCGTCGTGGAGCCAATTCCCCTCGTACGTATAGGGCATGACGTCCGGTGGGACGCGGCCGGCGGCGCGGGCCATGACGAAGAACGGCGCGCCGAGCGGCGCCGGGTCCTCTTCGAGCCAGAAGACGCGGGGCACGGGCAGGTCGGTGTGGTCGGCGACCAGCCGCATGGTGCGGTACTGCCGGGCCATGTCGTAGCGCGGGAAGACGGTGTAGGCGGCGGGGTCGGCGGCGAGGCGCAGCGCGCAGGAGACGGGGTTCCGGGCGCTCGGGAGCCCGGGGGCCGGCGGTCGTGGGTGCGCGATGTCGAAGAGCAGGGTCTCGCTGGACATGCCGTTGGTGTCGGGCACGGCCGCGGCGACGGCGCGGGCGCCGGGCAGCCGGGTGCCGAGCCAGGCGGTGAGGCGGCGGGTGAGGTCCTCGGGGTCGCGGGTGGTGGTGCGGGGGCGGGGCGTGCCGGTCACCGTCCGGCCTCCGGCGCGACGGAGTCATAGCCGGTGAAGCCGCTCGGGTCGTGCCGGCCGAAGCTGCCGTGCTCGAAGATGCCGTAGCCGGTCCGGCCGTCGAGGGTGAAGCGGGCGGCGTGGTCGGTGACTCCGTAGGCGGCGAGCGGGTGGGCGGCCGGGTCGGAGAGGTCGTAGCTGCGGCGGTCGGTCCAGCCGCGGCCCCGCCAGGTGCCGTGCTGCCAGTCCTCGACGCTCGCGGGCGGGTAGCCGGCGCCCACCGCGAGGGGTGAGGAGGTGAGGATCTCGGCGGTGAGTTCGAGGGGCGTGCGGGCGGGGTCGGTGAGGTGGATGACGGCGCTCTCCGGGTGGCGGGTGCCGGGACGGTAACGGATGTCCGTGTGCGGCCAGCCGAGTTGGGTGTCGTGGGCGCCGTCGCGGACCATGGTCGCCTCGTTCAGGGTGCGGTGGCCGTCGGCGTCCTCCTGGACGATGACCATCACGAAGCGGTCGTCGAAGCGCACCGGGCACCAGATCCAGTGGAATCCCTCGGGCCGCAACTCCTCGGCCGCCCGCCCGCCGTCCTCCCCGGCGATCGGGCGGACGCCCCAGCTGCGGTCGCGGGTTCCGGTCCACTCCCCCGCCGTGACGGCGAGTTCCTGGCCGGCGGCGCGGACGGTGCCCGTGCAGGTGCCCGCCTGCACGAACCGCCGGCCGTCGAGCAGCAGCCGGTCGCCGCGGTACTGGGTGTGGTGCGGCTCCCAGGTGGCGGGGAAGGCCGCGGTCCAGGTCAGGTCGTACGCCAGGCCGTCCGGGTCGCCGGGGTCCGCGGCGCAGGTCAGCCGCAGGCGGGCGAGTGGCTCCTCGACGGTGATGGTGAGGGGGCCGACGGTGAGCGCGAGGCGGTCGTCGCCGAGGGCGTCGGAGGCCCGTACGGCGTGCAGCCGGTCGCCGAGGCGGAGGGTGGCATAGGCGTCGATGACACCGGTGTTGGGGTAGACGCCGAGTCCTGCGATCAGCAGGGCGCGGCCGGCGTGGTCCATGACGTGGAAGATGCACCGGTCGTAGGCGTTGCGGTCGCCGGTGGCGACATGCCGCATGGACAGCGGGACCTGGTGGATGGGGTACTCGTCGAGCGCGACGGGTCGGTCGGGCACGGTCTCCTCCTGGGCGCGCGGTCGGTGGGGCGCAGCCGGGTTCGGGCCCCTACGACGAGAGTTGACGGTATGTCAGTTCAAGTCGCTGACGGTACGTCAGCTCAAGACGAACGACCAGACCCGCGAAATCCGTAGGGACCAAAGTACTGCTTCACCTGTTACCTTTCGGGGTCGACACCCGACCGACCTCTGGAGCCACGGTGACCTCACGACCTCCTCTGCACTGCCTGCGCTGCGCCCGCGCCGCGGAGGGCTTCGCCGGGTGCCGGACCTGCGCCGCGGAGGGCATTGGTGTCAATACGATGCCGCCGCTCGCGGATCTGGCCGGTGTGGATCTCGCGGCGTATCCGGGCGGGCCGTGGGGCCTGCCGCAGGCACTGCCGGTATCCGGGCCGCCGGTCACGCTGGGCGAGGGCGACACCCCGTGCGTCCGGCTGCGGACGGACCCGGCCCCGGCCCACGACGGCCGGTCCGACGGTCGGGCCCAAGACGGCCGACACGTCGGGGAGGTGTGGCTGAAATACGAGGGTGGGAACCCGACCGGCTCCCACAAGGACCGGGCGATGGCCGTCGGGGTGGCCGCCGCGGTGGCGGCCGGCGCCGGCACCGTGGCCGCCGCCTCCTCCGGCAACGCGGGGGCGGCGGCCGCGGCGTACGCGGCACGGGCCGGGCTGCGCTGTGTGGTGTTCACCAACGAGAAGGTGCCGGCGGGACTGTGCGCCCAGATCGACGCTCTGGGCGCCGAGCGCCGGGTGCACCCGGGCAGCACCGCCGACCGCAACGCGGCGATGGCCCGCGCCGTCGAGGAGCACCGCTGGTACCCGCTGACCAGCTACTCCTCGCCTTCGCCTGGCGGTAATCCGTACGCCAACGAGGGCTACAAGTCGGTCGCCTACGAGCTGGCGCGGGACTTCGCCGGGCGGCGGCTCGACGCGGTGGTGGTGCCCACCAGCCGGGCGGACCTGCTGGCCGGAATCGGCCGTGGCTTCCGGGAGTTGGCGGCCGCGGGGCTGATCGACCGCGAGCCGCGGCTGGTGGCCGCCGAGCCGTCCGCCGCGGCGCCGTTCACCGCCGCGCTGCGCCGCACGGACCGCGCGGACCAGGAGCGGACGCGGATCGCCGCCCGGCCGACGGTGGCGTTCTCCCTCGGGGAGGAACGGCCCTGCTGGCAGGGGCTCGACGCGCTGTGGCGCGCCGCGGGCACGGCCGTCGCGCTGGACGACGAGACGATCACGGCGGAGACGCGGAGGCTGGCGGCGGAGGGCCTGACCCTGGAGCCGTCGTCCGCCGTCGGGTCCGCCGTGGCACGGGAGTTCGCCCGCACCCCCGGCACGCTGGTGGTCGCGATCGGGACGGCGACCGGCCTCAAGGGGCTGGCCGGCTGAGGGCGGACGGGCGGCTGCGGACCGGAGCGTTCCGGTCCGCCTCGCTCCCGCCCTCGCCCGCCCCTCCCCCGCTCAGCGCGTCTCGGGCCCCGCGAGGTGGCGGGCGATGACCATCCGCTGGATCTGGTTGGTGCCCTCGACGATCTGCAGGACCTTGGCCTCGCGCATATAGCGCTCGGCCGGGAAGTCGAGGGTGTAGCCGTAGCCGCCGAGGAGCTGGACGGCGTCGGTGGTCACCCGCATCGCGGTGTCCGTGCAGAACAGCTTGGCCATCGCCGCTTCCTTGGAGAACGGCAGACCGGCGTCGCGCAGCCGGGCCGCGGTGAGGTAGAGGGCGCGCCCCGCCTCGATCTGGGTGGCCATGTCGGCGAGCATGAAGCGCAGGCCCTGGAAGTCGACGATCGGACGGCCGAACTGCTGGCGTTCGGCGGTGTACGCGAGCGCCTCGTCCAGCGCGGCCTGGGCGACGCCGATGGCACAGGCCGCGATGCCCAGGCGCCCGGAGTCCAGGGCGGACAGGGCGATGGCGAAGCCCTGCCCCTCGTCCCCGAGGCGGCGGGAGTCGGGGACGCGGACGGCGTCGAAGTGCAGCTGCGCCGTCGGGGACCCCTTCATGCCCATCTTGCGCTCGGGCGCCGCGGCGCTGAGGCCCTCGGCGTCACCGGGCACCAGGAAGGCGGTGATGCCATGGGCGCCGCTGCCACCGGTGCGGGCGAGCACGGTGTAGAAGTCGGCGACGCCACCGTGGGTGGTCCAGGCCTTGGTGCCCTCCAGCCGCCAGGTGTCGCCCTCGCGGGTCGCCCGGGTGGTCAGGGAGGCGGCGTCGGAGCCCGAGGAGGGCTCGGAGAGGCAGTAGGCGCCGATGAGTCCGCCGCCGAGCATGTCCGGCAGGTGTTCGGCGCGCTGCTCCTTGGTGCCGTATCCGGCGAGTGCGTGGCAGGCGAGGGTGTGCACGCTGGCGCCGAGGCCGACGGTGAGCCGGGCGGCGGCGAGTTCCTCCAGGACCTGGAGGTAGACCTCGTAGGGCTGGCCGCCTCCGCCGAATTCCTCGTCGTAGGGCAGCGAGAGCAGTCCGGATTCCGACAGCAGCGTAAAGATCTCGCGCGGGAAGCGGCCGGCGTCCTCTTCCTCGGCGGCCGTCGGCCTGATCTCGCGCTCGGCGAGCTCGCGGACGAGGGTCAACAGGTCGCGGGCTTCCTCCGTGGGCAGCCTGCGGTCCACCGGCCGGGGGCCGTACTCGGTCATGGCGGCGCTCTCCTCCCTGTCGGGCGCTGCGGCGACACGCGCAGGGTGGGCGGCGGCGCCGGTTTCGTCGTGCCAGGCCGATGATCGCGTTCCGGGTCTCGGAAGGCGATGACCTGCGGCGGTGGCGCTAGGAGTATGCCCGATCGGCGGCCCCGCGTCACGGGTTGATCATCACGGACTGCGGGAATCCGGCCCGCGCGTCGACCGGCCGCCGAATTGGTCCGAACCATTGACTCACTGGTCTAGTCCTTCTACCTTCTGCTTCAACGTTCAACGCGTTCATGCCAATTCGGAACGCGGGTCAGGCTCCACCCCTCGCCCCCTCCGAGGAGACGACATGCTCAGACCGCACCGGATGCGCTCGCCCCGCAGGGTGATCGCCGCCGCCACCGCGCTGTGTACGGCGGCCCTGGCCGGCACCCTGCTCGCCGGACCGGCGGCCGCCGACCCGGCCGGCACCCCCGCCGCGCACCACCCGTCCACGGCCGCCGCGCCTGCCGCGAAGCCCGCCGCGTCGGGCGGCAAGGTCGTCGGATACTTCACCAACTGGGGCGTCTACGACCGCAATTACCACGTCAAGAACATCGAGACCTCGGGCTCGGCCGCCAAGCTGACCCACATCAACTACGCCTTCGGCAACGTCCAGGGCGGCAAGTGCGCCATCGGCGACTCCTACGCCGACTACGACAAGGCCTACACCGCCGACCAGAGCGTCGACGGCAAGGCGGACACCTGGGACAACGGGGCCCTGCGCGGCAACTTCAACCAGCTGCGCAAGCTCAAGAAGCTGCACCCGGGCCTCAAGGTGATCTGGTCGTTCGGCGGCTGGACCTGGTCGGGCGGCTTCGGCGAGGCCGCCAAGAACCCCGACGCCTTCGCCCGGTCCTGCTACGACCTGGTCGAGGACAAGCGCTGGGCGGACGTCTTCGACGGCATCGACATCGACTGGGAGTACCCCAACGCCTGCGGCCTGACCTGCGACACCAGCGGCCGGGACGCGTTCACCAAGGTGATGCGGGCGCTGCGGTCGACGTTCGGCCGGAGCAGCCTGGTGACCGCGGCGATCACCGCGGACGCCTCGGCCGGCGGCAAGATGGACGCGGCCGACTACGCGGGCGCGGCACAGTACGTCGACTGGTACAACCCGATGACGTACGACTACTTCGGCGCCTGGGACGCCAAGGGCCCGACGGCGCCGCACTCCCCGCTCACGTCGTACAGCGGCATCCCGAAGGCCGGCTTCAACAGCACCGACACCATCGCCAAGCTCAAGGGCCTCGGGGTCCCGGCGGGCAAGCTGCTGCTGGGCATCGGCTTCTACGGCCGCGGCTGGTCGGGCGTCACCCAGGCCGCGCCGGGCGGCACCGCGACCGGCGCGGCCCCGGGCAAGTACGAGGCGGGCATCGACGACTACAAGGTGCTCAAGAGCCGCTGCCCGGCCACCGGCAAGGTGGGCGGCACCGCGTACGCCAAGTGCGGTGACCAGTGGTGGAGCTACGACACCCCCGAGACCATCGGCACGAAGATGGCCTACAAGGACGCACAGGGCCTGGGCGGCACGTTCTTCTGGGAGCTGAGCGGCGACACCACAGGCGGTGAGCTGATCAAGGCGATCAGGTAGGCCCCGGCAGGCGCGGAGCGGGACGGGCGGGAGGCGGTCGGCGGCCTCCCGCCCGTCCGTCTGCGGGCCCCTCGCCTTGCGACGGCTCCTGTTGCCGCAGCTCCCGTTGCGGCTGCGCACACAGGGGCCACGGTGACACCCGTGGGTGACCCGGCGCGCCCCTGGGTGACCCCGCGTGCCCACGGGGTTTACGCCCCCGCCCCCGGCGAGCACCATCGGCCGTACGGGAGCAGGAGCCGCATCTGAAGAGGTGACACGTGGTCAACCCTTGGCTGGCGATGGAGACCGGCGCCGATCCGGTGGAGCACACCCGCACGGTGCGCCGGGCCCATGCGGCCTTCCTGACCGACGGGACCGTCGCGCCACCGGTCCGCCAGGTGGTCGCCGACTCCTGGCGCCGCTCCGCCGACGCCCGGGCCGCGGCGGACGGCGCGGCCCCCATCGACCTGGACGGGGCCGCCCTGGGCACCTACCGGGACGGGCATCCGCTGGCCCGCGCGATGCCCGTCTTCCGTGAGCTGCTGGGCAGCTTCGCGCAGGACGGGGCGCATCTGCTGGCCGTCTGCGATCCGCAGGGGCGGCTGCTGTGGGTGGAGGGGCACCGCGGGGTGCGGCGCAGTGCCGAGCGGATGAACTTCGTGGTCGGCGCCCGCTGGGACGAGCGGCACGCCGGCACCAATGCCCCGGGCACCGCGCTCGCCGCCGATCACGCCGTACAGATCTTCGCCGCCGAGCACTACAACCGGCGGGTGCAGCGCTGGACCTGCGCCGCCGCCCCGCTGCACGACCCCCGGACCGGGCGGCTGCTGGGCGCCGTCGACATCACCGGCGGCGACCACCTGGCGAGCCCGCACAGCCTGGCCCTCGTCCAGGCCACCGCCCGCGCGGCGGAAGCCCACCTGGCCGCGGACGCACCGGAGTTGGGGGTGTGCCTGTCGGCTCTTGGCCGGGACGAGGCGCTGCTGGTGGTGGACGGACAGCGGCTGCGCCTGGGCCGCCGGCACAGCGAGATCATGGTGCTGCTGGCCCGGCACCCGGACGGCCTGACGGGCGATCAGCTCTCGGTGCTGCTGTACGGCGAGCGCGAGATGCGACCGGTGACGCTGCGGGCCGAGCTGTCCCGGCTGCGCCACCTCGTCGGCACACTGCTCCACTCCCGTCCGTACCGGCTGAGCCGGCCCGTCGAGACCGACCTGTGCGCGGTCGAGGACGCCATGGACGCCGGCGAGGTGCACACCGCGGTGGGCGCGTACCGCGGCCCGCTGCTGCCGTTGTCGGAGGCGCCCGGCGTCCAGCGGCTGCGCGGTGCGCTGGAGGACCGGCTCCGGCGTACGCTGCTCGGCACCCGCGACCCCGGCCTGCTGCGGGAGTGGTCGCGCACCCCCTGGGGCGAGGACGACCTGGAGGTCTGGGAGGCCCTGGTGGACGCCCTCCCCGCGCGCTCCCCGGCCCGCAGCGCGCCGATGGCCACCGCGGACCGGCTGCGCGCGGCGTACGGCCTGCCCGGCGCGTCCGCCCGTACGGTGCACGCGCCGGCCGCCGCGCGCGTCGCAACGTTCACGCAACCTCCGCCGCCTTAGCCTGCGCACAACGCCCGTCACACGGGAGTGGCGGGCACCGCGCCGAGAGCGATTGGGAGGCCGCACCATGGCCCGTTACGCCAGCCCGGGTTCCGCCGATGCCGTCATGAGCTACCTGCCCCGCTACGACCACTGGATCGGCGGCGAGTTCGTGGCGCCCGCGCTGGGCCGGTACTTCGAGAACCCGACCCCGGTCAACGGGCAGCCGTTCACCGAGGTCGCGCGGGGCACCGCCGAGGACGTCGAGCGGGCCCTGGACGCGGCACACGCGGCCGCGCCGGGCTGGGCCCGTACGGCCGCCGCCGAACGCGCCGCCGTCCTCAACAAGATCGCCGACCGGATGGAACAGAACCTGGAGGCCCTGGCGGTCGCGGAGAGCTGGGAGAACGGCAAGCCGGTACGGGAGTCGCTGGCGGCCGACATCCCGCTCGCCATCGACCACTTCCGCTACTTCGCGGGCGCCATCCGCGCGCAGGAGGGCTCCCTGTCGGAGATCGACGAGGACACCGTCGCGTACCACTTCCACGAGCCGCTCGGGGCCGTCGCCCAGATCATCCCGTGGAACTTCCCCATCCTCATGGCGACCTGGAAGCTCGCCCCGGCCCTGGCCGCGGGCAACGCCGTGGTCCTCAAGCCGGCCGAGCAGACGCCCGTGTCCGTGCACTACTGGATGAGCCTGATCGCGGATCTGCTGCCGCCCGGCGTGGTCAACATCGTCAACGGCTTCGGCGCCGAGGCCGGCAAGCCGCTGGCGTCCAGCCCCCGCGTCGCCAAGGTCGCCTTCACCGGCGAGACCACCACCGGCCGCCTGATCATGCAGTACGCCTCCGAGCACCTGCGGCCGGTGACGCTCGAACTCGGCGGCAAGAGCCCCAATATCTTCTTCGACGACGTCTCGGCCGCGGCCGACGACTTCCACGACAAGGCGCTGGAGGGCTTCACCATGTTCGCCCTCAACCAGGGCGAGGTCTGCACCTGTCCGTCCCGGGCGCTGATCCAGCGCGGCCACTACCAGGACTTCCTGGAGGCCGGCGTGGCACGCACGGAGAAGATCGTCCAGGGCCACCCGCTGGACACCGACACCATGATCGGCGCCCAGGCCTCCAACGACCAGCTGGAGAAGATCCTCTCCTACCTGGACATCGGCCAGAAGGAGGGCGCCCGCATCCTGACCGGCGGCTCCCGCGCCGAACTCGGCGGCGAACTGGAGGGGGGCTACTACGTCCGCCCGACCATCTTCGAGGGCAACAACGAGATGCGGGTCTTCCAGGAGGAGATCTTCGGCCCCGTGGTCGCCGTGGCCCCGTTCAGCGACTTCGACGACGCGATCGGCATCGCCAACGACACGCTCTACGGCCTCGGCGCCGGCGTCTGGACCCGCGACGGCTCCACCGCCTACCGCGCGGGCCGCGCCATCCAGGCCGGCCGGGTATGGACCAACTGCTACCACGCCTACCCGGCCCACGCCGCCTTCGGCGGCTACAAGCAGTCCGGCATCGGCAGGGAGACCCACAAGATGATGCTGGATCACTACCAGCAGACGAAGAACTTGTTGGTGAGCTATTCGGCGAAGAAGCTGGGGTTCTTCTAAGAGGTGATCTCAATAGGCGTTCTGTAGGGCCGGAGGACTGCCCGGCTGGGGCTGCCGGGGGGCCGGCGGCCCCAGCCGGGGTCGGTCAGCGCTGGGTGGGTTGTGCTTGGAGGACTTCCTCGCACACCCGAGGGTCGTCGGCCTGGCCGGGCTCTGCCCATGCCTGGTGGCGTCCTGCTACCTCCCACGGGGTGAGCCGCCAGCACTCGTACTGCAAGGCGCATATCCAGCGCCTGCGCACCGCGCGGGAAAGGCCAGGCTTCAACGAGGAGAAATGGCGGCTGATGGAGAAGGCCGTCTGCACCACATCCGCAGCAGCGCAGCCCCCCGCAGCACCGCCGGCGGACGCGGTGACCGCGTCCGGAACCCGCTCGATCGCCATCGGCGGGAACAACGCCGGACCGCTCTCCACCGGCGACCAGCCCGACAGCCCGCGCCCATGAAATGCCCCTTGCGGCGACCAGGCGAACCGGAACCATCACCCGCCGGGCCCGTCACACGGGTGGAGGCGAACGGCGATCGAGCCGTCGCCGTCGGGCGCGACAACTACGCCCCCATCCTGACCGGGCACGCGCCAGGGCGGTGTCCCTGCCGCGCGAGCACTCCGCTCATCCGCCGAGGTGACGGCCCGCCACCAGTACAGCACTGCCTCCCATTTTCTGAGCGTTAGAGCAGACAGACGAAGGTGCGGGCGCCGACGGGGTGGTCGCTGCGCAGGACGCTATGGCCCAGGCCTCGTACTTCGGCAAGGAGTCATTCTTTCCATCAACCGCCTTGCATGGGTCCGGCGCGGATAAACGGATTAACAGGATCCACCGCCTTTGAATCGGTGCGCAAAGATCAGGCCACCTGTCACAGCGGCTGCTGGAGGGAAGGGCGAAATGAATGCGCTAAATTCGGGTAAAAGATGGACGGTGCGCACCAAGTCGGGCCCACGAACCAGCCAAAGCAGTTTAATCTGATTGACTGCCATCATTCCTTCATAGAGGACCCTCCCGAGACCTCATACGGGGTCGAACAGGGAGATATCGTGAGGAAAATAGGAAGAGCGATAACTTTTGGCTTTGCGAGCATGGCGCTCGCGGTTTGCAGCTTTGCCACCCCGGCAGCCGCACACAACCTTCAGGGCGAAACCGCCACCGACAATACCGGGATTGCAGCCACCGACGGCCTCACGGCCGGGCGGCCCGTAATCCACACACGCGGTGACGGGGTGAAGCCGCCCGCGGAGCTGGGTAACCCCTCTGAGTGGGGTGTGGTAAGGATCGAAGTCAACGATTCGACTGCCCGGCCGCTGGGAAATACCTGCAAAGAAGTCACTCATGGCACGTGGTGCTATGGGTGGGATTCGGCTGGTTCGAATGGGAAGAAGTGCTATTCGAACTACATCGCAGATACGGGCCACCTGACTACAGTGAGGGTTCGTAACATCGACTATTCAAGCGGCTGGGTGCCGAAGAACAAGGTCTCCTACACCAATGTAACCATTGGCCTGGCGTACACTTGCTACGCCTACTACGATAACGCTTGAATGTGACCCCCGCGTTACGGAGTGGATTCCTGCCAGGCGGGGTCGACTAGCGTGCGACCCTGGGTCCACTGTCTCCGCATGGGCTCAGACTGGACGGGGAAGAGAAATCGGAAGCTTTTCGGGCGCTCGCGCTTTGTCGCTGACAGCGCCACTCGGGGTTGGTTTGCTGCTTGGCCTACTAGGCCCTCTTGCTGGAAAATTGGATAGTCCCGCCAGTGTAGTCGTGGATGTCATTTTCTCCGGCGGGTGGTCATGGGCCTGCTACGCATTTCTGGTGGGCCATCTCCGCCAATCCAAAATTGAATCCGTCATTCTTGCACCTCTTGGACTGGCTATCGGGGTGGTTACTTACTACCTATTTAAGGATTCGATTCTTGCCGCCACTTCGGTCGGATTGCAAGCCGGCGCCTCGGGTTCAGGTTTCAAAATTGGGGTATGGGGAGTGCTGGCGTTTGTATTCGGGGCGCCTCTTGGACTCCTGGGTAACGTCGCGCGAGTGCCAGGCATCGGCGGCCTCTTCTTTCGGCTGCTTATTCCGCTCGTAGCCTTTTACGAGACCTCTATGCGCTTGGCCGGGGAGTCGCGTGGGCAAGGTTTGATTGTCACAAATACCTGGAATGCCGTTCGATTCATCGCAGTGGCTGTTGCGTTCGCTCTGGTGGGGCACACAATCTGGAGTTGGTGGCACGCTCGACGTGCTCGTTCTTCGAGGTCTGAAGAGCTTGATTGCCGACAAGCCCGTGACGTGAGCTGAGTATTAAGTCGCGGACGGCACCCTAAATCCCGGTGCTCCCGTCGGCGCGTCCAGCCGTAACTACAGGTTGCGCCGCAACGCGATAAGGGACAGCGCTTACGCATCAAGTGAACCTTCAGCTAAGCCCTTGCGGTCCTTGTTCTTCGTCCGTAGGTAGGTGCCTAGCGGCTGGGAGTGCAGGTACAAGTTCACGGCGTCGTGGCCAGAGGGGACGGTGCCCCAGCCCTCCCAGCCCATGAGGGTCAACTGTGGTCAGGCTCGGACGCATACCGCCCAGCGAATCGAACGCCCGAACCGGAGCGCCCGGAACCGCTCGGGAAGGTCAACCCCTTCCGAGCTCCCCTCTGACCAACCAAAGAATCGCCCCGGCCGTTGAGGCCGGGGCGGTTCTGCGTTGCTTCGATTACCTCAGGACACCGCAGTTCGGACAGTCGTTCCCCGGTGCCAACCCAGCTTTTCGCAGGTGGCGCCCTGCCAGAAACCCGAAATTCCATGCTTCTTGATTGAGGTCAACGAGGGGCCGTCATTAGGCTGGCATACCCTATTGCAAGATCGAAGCCTAGTATTTCACGATTTCCTTTGCGTCACCTATGTCCAGCACGAAAACGCTGGCCATTGCCGTGCATGGCGTCAGCTGAAGGCGACGGCAACGACATACGCTAGGGAGACTTCTTGAAAACGAATCTGTTCGGTGAATCCTCCGAGGTTTGGATGTAGATTCCGTCCTTGGCTCCCTTACCCATGACGTAAAGGTCATCTATGAGCGCGCGGATCTTTGGACCCGTCTTGAGACCGAGAATGATCTGCTGATCCGCCGAGGAGGTGGGCCTCTTCGGTAGGGTCCATGTACCCTCGCCGGTGATGGAACCTACGGGTGTCTCACCGACCAAGCCACCTGGAATCTTTACCGCCTCGGCCGTGCCGTCTTCATGCAGGGTTACCCGTGCCCCCCGGGGTCCGGACCAGGTACCTATCAGTTCGCTCCGCTTTGCGGAGGCACCAGTGAAGAACCCCGAGTCAATAACGCAGTAGAGGAGAAACCCTCCACCGGCGAGCGCCAGTACGACGCAGAGCACGGAAATCATGATGACTTTTTTCATCGCAAGTTCACCTCTTCTTCCCAATAAACGGTCTGATGCTTTGTTCTGAGCGGAAGATCGAACGCATCCGCAATACCGGTGAGTGGGTTACCGACATATTTCTCAATATACTTCTTGGCGGGCCCCGGCAGGTGAGTAAAGGAGGTGATAGTGGTGTCGTTATCGATCTGGATACCTATCTTGGCTTTCCCTGTCTCAGAGTCTCGCGAGATGACCTTGAATTTATAGCCGTATGAACCAATGAAGGTGGCGGTTGAGGTGCCGAACTTCCCGCCGGAGGCCCAGTTCTTGGCTGTTCCTGTCCCGCCGAGCGAGAGTACATCCGTGGCGTCCGATAGCAGTCGAGGCCAGCTCTCAAGCTTCATGACGCTATAACCGCCAACGGATTCGTCCGGACCGCCGTTCCGGATCTTCGTGACGATCTCTGCGCGGACGTAGTCCATCGAATGATCATTGCGGATTTGCTCGGTGAACTCGTCTCCGGCGGTGAAGAAGTCCACCTTGTTTCCGGTGCCGAACAGCCATTGGAATCCGAGGTCGATGGCATCCGGCTTGGGGCCTTGCCCATCCTTCCAGGCTGCGACGAGCGCTTCCCGCAGGAACTGGAGCTGCTGCCGCTCCACTTCCGAAAGGGCCTGTTCTGCCTTGCGGCGCCGTTCCTCCTCCTGGCGGCGAGCCTCTTCTTCTTCGCGCTTCTTAGTGACGTAGGTGGCGAGGGTTTGCTTGTAAGCCGTAGCGGCGGCCGCTGCGTCCTTGCCGGCGGATTCTGCTGAGGCGCGTGCTGCGTTCGCAGCAGTGTAGGCGGAGTTGGCGGAGGCGTTCGCTTGCATGGCGGAGACGGAGGCGCGTGATGCCTCGTATTCGGCCTTGTCGGCATCGCGTTCGGCTGCGTTGGCTGCCGCGTCGGCGGTGCGTGCGGACTTTGCGGCGGCGGCTGCCGATTCTTCGGCTTCCGTTGCGTGCTTGCTGGCTTGCTTGGCGTATTCGTTCGCCTGGCCGGCCGCCTGCGTTGCCTCTTTGCTGTACTTTTCAGCGTCAGCTGCGGCGTTGTTGGCCTTGGCCGCGACGACCCTTGCTTCCGCTGCGTTCTTTTGCGCGGTGGCGGCCGTTCCGGCGGCTTCAGCGATGAGTTGCTGGACTATGGCGACGTGGATGGCGGTGAGATGGTCCCGGCGCGCGGTCGCATATTGCCCGACTTGGATGAAATCATGCAGGGCCTCGGATGTTCCTTCGAGAGCGATCCGGGCCGCTGCCTTGGTCTCGTCACCGCCGCTACCTGCCAGCTGGGTGGCGCGGATCCGTTCATCGAGTTCCTGGGCAGCGTACTGGCCCTCGCTTAAGAATTCGCGGAGCTTGGCGACTGAGCCATCCCTCAACGCTGCCTGGGCGGCTTTGTTGAGCTCCGTCCCCCCGCTGCCGGCGATCCGGGTGACGAGGATGCCGTAGTCGGTCTGTGCGGCCTCATCCGCGCCGGTGCGGAGGAACTCTGTGATCTGCTTTGCGTCGCCCTTGAGTGCCTCGTCGGCCGCCTTGCGAACGTTCTCGTAAGTGCTGTTGATGGCGAGGTTCTGGGCTCGTGATCGCTCGTCCTGTTCTGCGGCCTGCTGCCAGCCGGTGCGCAGGTACTCCTTAACGGCGTCGTCGGAGCCTGTCAGTGCGGCCTTAGCGGCTGCCTGGCTCCAAGGTCCGCGAACCTTCATTGCCAGGACAGCGGCCTTGCGGCCCTTTGCCACCACGTCCTTGGCGTCGGCATCAGGCTTGGCGGCTTCAGCGACCAGGCGCCTGGCTTCGTCGTCGAGCTCCTGGGCAGTCTTGGCCTGTTTCTTTGCTTCTGCCTCCTCCAGCGTCTGGGCCTGCTGCTCGGCCCTGGCCTGCGTGATGCCGGCTTGGGTTCGGGCCTTGAGCTCCTCGGCTTCGACCTTGGTCGCGATGTTGTGGACCTTGTTAGCGGTGGCAACCGCCTCAGTTGCCTTGTCAGCAGCCCCCTTGGCTGCATCGGCATGTTCGGAGGACTCCTTGGCAGCCGTTGCTGCCTCACCCGCATGATCTGCTGCCTGCTTCGCTGCGGTCGCGGCATTTCTGGCGTGCTTGGCAGCGTCACGTGCCGCTGCCCGGGCGTCCCTCGCAGCGTCGGCGGCTTCGTAGGCGAGGTTGCGTGCTGCGAGGGCTGCACGGCGTGATTCCCGGGCCTGGCTGCGGGCGGTTGCCGCCCACTGCTTGGCCTTGGCGAACTCGGCACTTGCCGTGCCCGCATGACGGCCGGCCTCATCAGCCGCATCGGCGGCAGCATCTGCATTGCTGCTGGCGCTGGAGGCTGCGTTTGCCGCATCACCGGCCGCTCGGGCGGCGATCTCCACCTGCGCGGCGGCTTGTTCTGACTTCTCGGCGGCAGCTGCGGCGGTGTTGGCTTGCTCGGCAGCCTTACGCGCAACCGAAGCGGTGCTGGCGTCGGTCGCTGCGTTGGCAGCTGCTTCACGGGCCCGTGAAGCAGCTGCGGCGGCTGCGGAGGCCGCTGCAGCCGCCTTTGCCGCGGCGTTCGCAGCCATCCGGGCTGCGTGGTTGGCGGCTTGTGCCGCACCAATGGCATCCTGCGCGGCTTGGGCCGCTCCTTGAGCCGCGGCGGCGGCTTTGACCCCGGTCTTGGCTGACTTAGCGGCGCTCTCGCCGGCCGCCTCGCTCTCTGCCTTGGCCTGGTCTGCCAGGTCCTTCGCGTCCTGGGCCGCCCGAACAGCACGCTCAGAAGCACTCTTGGCGGCCTCAGTCTGCTGCTTGGCCTCTTCGCCAGCTTGCTTGGCCTGTTCGGCCAGCTGGGAGACCGTGGCCCGTTCCTGGTCGCGGTTACGGGCGATGTCCTGCCCCACCGCGAGGAACTCGCGGACATCTTCGATGGAGCCCCGCAGTGCGACGTTCGCGGCCTCCTTCGTGGCCGGGCCGCCAGCCGACATGATCTGCGTGGCGCGGATCCGGTCGTCCGTCTCCTGCGCTGGGAACCGCTCCTGCTCAAGGAACTTGCGGACGTCCTCGATCGAGCCCCGCAGCGCAGCCTGGCCAGCCTTGTTGACCTCAGGGCCCCCCGCGGTGGTGATCTGCGTGGCAAGGATCCGCATGTCCGTCTCGGCCGGTTCCTTCCACCCATCCTTCAAGAACTTGAGCAGATCCTCTTTCGAACCGGACCGCAGCGCCTTTGAGGCAGCCTCACGTACGGTCACGCCGCCCGTGGTGAAAATCCGTGTCGCACTGATGCTGTAGTCGGTGAACTCGGCGAAATCCTTCTCACTGTCGAGGAACGTTTGG
Source organism: Streptomyces angustmyceticus (assembly GCF_019933235.1). Classification (NCBI taxonomy): domain Bacteria; kingdom Bacillati; phylum Actinomycetota; class Actinomycetes; order Kitasatosporales; family Streptomycetaceae; genus Streptomyces; species Streptomyces angustmyceticus. The sequence continues at coordinate 734,863 of NZ_CP082945.1, forward strand.
ACGTCCTCATCGGTGCCCAACAGGGCAGCCTCGGCAGCTGCCTTGACCGTGGGACCGCCCGTCGTCCACAGCTCCGCGACACGACCACGGGCGACAATACCCTTCTCCTGGAGGCCAGTTGCGGCCGCAGGACGTGCATCAAGTAGTCCTGTGAGGAGCGTCAGAGGTAACAGGCACAAGCACAGCAAGCGTATGCCGAACTCCCACCTGCCCCTAAATCTCGTCAAGCAATGGTCGTCTCGCACCGGTTGCCTTTCTCTTTTCAGTTACCTATGTGACGTCTTTCGACGCCGAGAGCATAACTGTCCAGATGGGCGACCGAGCCGAGAAATATGGAGAGGATGGCTCGATCCAAGAACGATCCGGCGAGAATGTTTCGGGCACTTAGGCGAGCCGGCTCGTGAAAGGTTGTACGCCCCGAAAAGCTGTGATCAATCTGTAACTTGGCTGGAAAGATTACTCGTTGAGTTTCGCGGGTGATAGGTTCACGGCTGACCATTCGGTTCATTTTCCCTGCGGTTTCCTGTTGTTGCCGCAGCACACATGGAAGGAACTTCTGGTGATATCTCGCGCGCGAAAGGCGCTGACTGTGGGCGTCATCAGTGGCGCCGCAGCTGTCGCGGGGGTCTTCACTCTCGCTGTTGCGCAGGCCGCGCCGCAATCCACGCATAACGCTGCCCAGCAGTCCGCGGGCGACGCGAACCCGCCGTACGCGGTGGAGACCTTTGATTACCCGAACGCGGCAAAGATTCTCAGGGAACAGGGGATCCTGCTCCGCAAGGGCGACGGCCACATCATCCTCGCCGACTGCCAGGCCCCCGATGGCCAGGACATTCAGGTCTCGACCGGCGTCAATCACCCGGGGCAGACCAAGACGGGCAGGTACTGCTTCAAGGTCACCGGAACCGGCAAGACCGGCTACCTCACACTGGAACTCCCCCAGGTCTACAACATCATGACCGGCGACGTCGCCGTTCAGGCGGACCTCACCTCGGCTGGCAAAACTCAGAGCGTCGACGTGCCCAAGAACTTCACCAAGGGTGTCGGTCCCGGAGACACCCCGCCGGCCGGTCCCACCGTTCTGGTCGAGCTCCGCGTCAAGGGTTGACCACAGACCCCAGGCTCCCGCGAACAAGCTGCCAGGCTGGCTAGTGTGGACTGTGGGCTGACCCCCGTGCGAGAGCCACGCCATTGGAGGCCGTTGCCGCCAAGCCCACTGGGACGTTCACGTCGCCGACTGGCCGGGCTTCGACTGCGACGACAGCCCAGCGCACACGGGCGGCGGAGCTGGCACATGGAAACTGGTGCCGGAAGACAAGCGCATCGGGATGGACAGCGACGTCGGATTGACCTTCAGCGGCAAGGGCTTCAAGTCTGGCTGGAGCAGTGATCGCGTTGCCCAGACCTCCAGCTTCTCAGCTGCCGGGAGCAGCCGCGCATATACCGCTCCGCTGAGGGCTTGGGCATCTGCCGTTTCCACTCAGCGCGTCCAAGTGCCGGAGGCGGCACTCACCAAGTGCCCCGGACGCCGATGCTGCGCACCAGCGCCATCGGTGCAGAGCTGCCGATCTCCCATCTATGAAATCGAAACCCAGACGAGGAAGACGTATGTCTGTCAGATGTTCGCGCGCGGCCCTGACCGCAGGGCTTCTTGCCCCCGTCATCGCGGCCGGTGTGCTCGTTGCTGCTCCCGCGGGCGCTGTTGTTGGCCCCGCCACCAAAGACGGCTCGTACCCGTTCACGGTGAAGCTGGACATCGGTGGGCAGCGCAGCTGCTCGGCCGCATTGGTCGATCAGCAGTGGCTGGTCACGGCCGCTAGTTGCTTTGCCGACAATCCCGCGGAGAGCCTGAAGGTTCCTGCTGGGGCGCCGAAGATGAAGACCATCGCCACGGTCGGCCGCACGGACCTGACGCGCGATGGCGGCACCGTGACCACCGTGGAGAAGCTGGTTCCCCGCGATGACCGTGACCTGGTAATGGCCAAACTGGCCAAGCCCGTCACGGATATCGCCCCCGTCGAAATTACTGCCAAGGCCCCACTGCCAGGCGAGGACGTCTTCGTGAGCGGCTACGGCCGCACCAAGGACGAGTGGGTCCCCGACCGCCTGCACTACGGGCGGTTCTCCGTAGGCGCTGCCAAGCAGACCTCGCTCGGCATCACTGGTAAGGACAACAGTGCCGCCGTCTGTGAGGGGGATACCGGTGCTCCTGTATGGCGTGATATTGGCGGCCGCTACGAATTGGCCGGAGTCGGTAGTCAGTCCTGGCAGGGCGGCTGCTTCGGCCATGACGATGAGACCCGCGCCGATGCCGTCGCGTCCCGCACGGACGACATAGCCAGCTGGATCCAGACGGTGCGGCTTGCGACGAAGTTCGGGGACGTCAGCGATGTGATCACCTCGGCCGACTTCAACGGCGATGGCCGCACCGACGTTGCCGCCGTCATGAACGACGGCAACCTGCACGCCTTCTACGCCACACCGGACGGCACCCTGCAGTACGGCCGTGAGCTGTGGACCCATGATGGCACCTGGAAGAGTTTCCAGCAGATCATCGGTGGTGACTTCAACGGCGACGGCCAGGGCGACATCATCGCGCGCCGCGACGACGGCCAGCTCTTCCTCTACGCCGGCACAGCCAACGGCACACTGAAGCCCAGCGTGGAGGTCTGGTACGACAAGTCCTGGAAGGGGATGCCCCAGATCGTGCGCTTCCGTGCCGATGGCTCCGGACGGGATGGCCTGGCAGCCGTGTGGGATGACGGCTCGTTGCACGCCTACACCACCAAGACCGACGGCACTCTCAGCGGAGCCAAGCGCGACCTGTGGTACGACAAGTCCTGGGACGGCATGCGCATCCTGTCCAGCGGCGACTTCAACACCGACAGCAGAGACGACATCGTCGCCACTGACTCCGACGGCGGCTTCCGCCTCTACACCGGCAACGCGCAGGGCACCGTCACCCGCGCCCCTGACCTCTGGGACGACAAGTCCTGGCGCAACATACGCGCCCTGCTCGGCGGCGACTTCAACGGGGACGGCAAGTCCGACATCGCCGCCCGCTGGAGCGACCGCAGCCTGCACCTTTACGCCGGCAACGGCAAGGGCACCCTCACCGCCGGTCCGTCCATGTGGCCCACCGCCTTGTAGCCCAAAAGTGGACACCGACACACGCCAACGGACGGAGCAGCGCGGGTCTGCCGCCAGAGCTGCGCTGAGGTCCGTCTCGCCCGCTTACGTCGCCATGTACTGGCGCACCATCGCGTGCCGGTGACCGGCGAGGGCCTGGCCGGTGACCGGGTCGGCGCCCGACCTGGCCTTTTGCCGGTCGGGCGCCTTTCGCTCGGCCCGCCTGGGGCGAGGGCCGATCGCGGCCATTGCCCCAGGGCCCGGGCTCGGGCTCGGGCTCGGGCTCGGGCTCGGGCTCGGGCTCGGCAACCAGATCTTCCGCGGGATCGCCGGTCTGGGCGGTGCGAGCACGCTCGACGAAGTACTGTCGGGGACGCTCGGAATCGTCGTCCCAGTCCTGCCGTTCGACGCCGGGTACGCGCCGATCGGACGGCTCACCATCTCACGGGGGATCCGTGGCTGACTCTGCCGAAATCGTCGGACCGACCTCCCCGACGTCCGGCGCCGCGGGCCCCGGCGGATCCGCCCGGATCAGGCGGCTGATCGAGCCGGCCTCGGGGCAGAACACCATCGGCGGCGAGGACGTCACCGGCATCAACCCCGTGGCGCTCCGCCGCACCATCGGCTACGCCATCCAGGCCATGGAGGTGGACTGATGTACCTGGCCCAGGTACGGAAAACCGTCGCGGGCGCGGGCGCCCTGCTGCTCGCCGCCGCGGGGCTGAGCGGCTGCGGACTGACCAGCGGCAGCCCGCTGGCCGACTCGGTACAGCCCGGCTCCATCGGGAAGGGGCGGCCATTAGAAGGCGCGCAACTTACCGTGACATCGAAGGAATTCACCGAGCAGATCATCCTGGGCCAGATCATGGGGCTGGTCTTCAAAGCAGCCGGCGCGGAAGTCCTGGACCGGACGAACATCCAGGGCTCGATCGGTGCCCGCGAGGCGGTCAAGTCCGGTGCGGCGGACGGGATGTACGAGTACACCGGAACGGCCTGGATCACCTACCTCGGCCATACCAAGCGGGTCGTCGACCCGCACGAGCAGTGGGACGCCGTACGCCAGGAGGACCGCCGCCACGGCATCACCTGGCTGCCCGCCGCCCCGCTCAACAACACCTACGCGCTGGTCGCGAACCAGGCGAACGCGCAGAAGTACCGGCTGCGCACACTCTCCGACGTGGCACGCCTGACGAAGAAGGACCCGGGCGCGGCGACGATCTGTGGCGGAAGCGAGTTCTCGGTGCGCGAGGACGGCCTGCCGGGCGTGGCGAAGACGTACGGATTCGCCCTCCGGCGCGGGAACTTCAAAAAGATGGACGACGGCGTCGTCTACACCCAGGTCGCCGAGGGCGCGGCCTGCGCCCTCGGCGTGGCGGCCACCACCGATGGCCGCATTCCCCAACTCAAGCTGAAGGTGCTGGAGGACGACCGGCACTTCTTCCCCAACTACAACGCGGCACCCGAGATGAACAGCGCCACAATGAGGAAGCATCCCGCCATCGCCGGCCTCCTCGCCCCGATCACCAAGCGGCTGACGGGGTCGGAGGCCCAGCGGTTGAACGCGCGGGTGGACGTGGACGGGGAGGACCCGCACGAGGTGGCGAAGGACTGGCTGGTGCGGGAGGGCTTCATCCGGGAAGGCTGACAGGCGGGAAGGCTGAAAGACGGATCCGCGCGGGCGTCCGACGAGCAGGGGGACAGCGCCCTGCCGCTCGCGCAGGCGCTGCCGTTCGGGCAAACGCGGCCGTTCGGAGGCCGGGGCACCAGATCCGAACGACGCGCCCCAGGCGCAAGCCAGCGGCCATCGCTGACAACGGTCACGATTGGCCCACCGTTGCGCGATGCGCGACCGACTTCCACGCCAGGAGCACGGCGAGCAGGTCGCCTGGAGCCGCACGGTGCGGGCCGGCACCGACGCCGAGACGATGACCGCCCTGACCGCCCTGACAGCCCTCCTGCACCACATCGCGGACGGCACCGGACCCGTCCGGGACCACGGCCGAGGGGTCATCGACAGGCACGAGCGGGGCGGATCGTCGACGCCCTGGGGCTCCGCGGCGATGCGGAGCTCACGGCCCCCTGGATGTTGCCCTCTGGGGCAGTGCCCAAAGGTCCAATACCGTCCGGCTGTTCGGAAATCTAGGGTTGTTGACGTTCGCCGGAACCACACGTCAACGGGAGGATCCGCTTGAAGAAGATAGCCACCGCAACGCTGTGCGCGGCTCTACTCATGGGAGCCGCGGCGCCCGCAGGCGCAGCCGAGCAGGCTCCCCGTCCCGGACCCGGTGTCTATGCCAGCAACGGTGACTTCGTCCATGTATCTTCGACCAAGCCTGCAACGGCCTCCGGGCACGGATGGTGGTTCAAGGTCAAGGGCCCCGGTTCCAAGGCCAAGGTGACCATCTGGCTCCAGACCAGGAAGAGGGGCGCCACGAAGTGGCACACGGTCGCCAAGGGGGCAAAGATCGTGAAGCCGAGCAAGAAGCTCAACAAGGCTCCCAGCACATGGCGAGCCAACGCCCGCAAGAAGTGCGCCAACCGCCAGGTACGCGAATGGCGCAGCGTGATCGACACTGACATCATCGGTGTCGCAGACACCCCCGAGAAGGCCGTAACCAAGGTCCGCCGGGTCAAATGCGGGGTGTGACCGAATCCGTCTGATCTGCTGATCGGAGCCGACGTTGACGCCTTCCTCCTCTCTCTACAGCACCCGCATACAGACGCAGGTGGTCCACCTGGTCCTGCGTCACCTGTCCCGCCCGGTGCACGGGAACACCTATATGCGGGGAGTGCTCCCACCACAGGGCGGGGAGGAAGCCGTCTGCGTTGCCGTCGGCACGAAGGACGCGTGTGCGCCGGACCTGAATGTCTACGAAATCCCCCTGATCCAGGACGAGATCATCATCGCCGCCGGCGAAGTCCTCCAGATCGTGCGGGCCGCCCAGACCGCGGACCCGTTCTACCGGACCTTTTACCGCGACGATGAAGGCGACCTGTCGCAGATGCCGTCCCTGGCACTCGACCTCCTCGATATCCGGGGAGGTCAGGAACAGCAGGATCAGGAGGATCAGGAGGAACCGGCTGTCCTGACCCCGGAGACGAAGCACTCGACGGACAGGGCGAATCTGGTGGGGTTCCTCCCTCTGGCGTCCGGACGGCATCGGCTGTACTGGTCATGCGGCGACTGGCCCGGAATCATCGCCTCGGACGTGGAGACCTCCAACAGCCCCGAAGCGCTGGAAGCGGTCGTCGCCCATGGCCTGCCCGATACGCGCCGCGCGCAGCCTTCAAAAGATCTCTACTGCTGGAAGATCGCCCCACTGCTGGAGTCCTAGAGTCTTTCGAACCTGAGGAGGGCGTCTGACAGGGCTCCTGCCCGTCAGACGCCCTTCGCCCGTGCCCGCCCGGCCCGCCCCCCGGAGCGAGGGCTGCGCTGGGGTGGTCAGCGGGCCAGGCCCGCCTGGGCGAGTGCGCTGCTCACCATGTCGGCGCAGTGGTTCAGTTTGTTGCGGATGCGGACCGTGGCGGCCGGGGCTCCGGTCGTGGCGGCCAGTCCCAGGCCGTTGGTCTCGGCTTCCATGACCAGCCGGTCGTCCTGGACGGACAGGCTCATGCAGAGCCTGCCGGTGAAGAGTTTGCTGCGGGCCTCGTTCTCGCCCTCGCGCACCTCTGCGCTGCTGTTGGTCTGCGGCACCCAGTGGTAGCCCTGCCGCTCCAGCGCCGCGCGGGCAACGCCCAGGGCCTCCTGCGGTGCGGCCCCCGGCGTCAGTGTGATCTCTCGATTGCGCACGAACCCTCCGTCTGCTCTCAGCTCCGCCTGCGAATTCACCCGTGCCGTGCGAGGGAACTTCTCGTGCCGGGGCGTGCGTTCCGGAGGTTTTCAGGACTCCGCGCGAACTCCGACCCGAAACCCTGTCCCGGCATCTCGGCATCCCGATATCCCGATATCCCAGCGTCCCGGCTTCCCACTCGCGAAATTCTGTACCCGGAATTCCGCCCCGCCCGTCATGCACCAACTGCCGCTTTCCGGCAGGCAGAAGAAAGCCGCCTGCGGCAAGAGCGTTCGGCGGCGCACTCCGGCACGGCGGAGGTCAGGCGTCCGATTCCCCGGTCCCGGCCGAATCACCGTGACCGGAGTTTCCGTATGCCTGCCGGCTCCTTTCGAAGCCTACGGTGCGGCTCCTAGGTGATTCCCTAAACCCGGCCGCTGGAGAAGCCGTACGAGAACGGCTTGCCCGGATTGCGCGATTCGCTCGGCATGCCTCGTCCACTGCACTGTGCGCGTGGACGCCCGGGAAGGACTCCCCCGTCAGTTCGAGGGGAGGGGCAGTTCCCGGACCTGCTGTCCGCCGACGTACCAGGCGGCGATTTGCGCGCGTGAGCTGAATCCGAGCTTGGTGAGGATGCGTTGGACGTGCCCCTCGGCCGTGCGGGGGGCGATGACCAGGCGCGTCGCGATCTCCTTGTTGGTCAGGCCCTCGGATACGAGTTGGGCGATCTGCCGCTCTCTCGGGGTCAAGTCCGCGTCCGCACCGCCCGCTTGGCGTGGCTCGCCGCCGGTCGAGGCCGCCGTCCCGAGCACGTAGCCGAGTGCTGCCTCTTCGGAGAGGTCGTAGCCGCGCTGGAAGGCGGCGTCGTACCGGTCGTCGCCCAGGGCCGCGCGGACCATGGTCAGGTGCTGCCGGTGCACGACGCCCACCGGGTCGAAGTAGTCCGGTGAGGTGCCGACCGTCCGCCACATGGCGGCGGCGGCACCGCTCAGGGTGGCCGCACGGACATGGCGCGCCTGCCGTTCGCTCACCCAGGAGAGGATCTCGAAGGCGAAGGCCATCAGGAACTTGGCGCTCACCCGGCGGCGCAGGTTCAGGGCCTCGCGCGCTGCGGCTTCCGCGTGCGCCAGGTCGTGGTCGAGTTCGACGAAGGAGAGGGCCAGCAGTGCCCAGGAGCGCCAGATCACCTCGCCGCGCTGCACGGTGAGGGCGACCGCCTCCTCCAGGAGCGCCAGGCCCCGTTCGCGCTCCCCCTGGAGTCCGAGGAGGAGCCCGTGGATGGACATCGTGAGGAGTCTGCCGCTGAGTTCGTGCCCCGAGCTGAAGCCGGACAAGGCGTCGCCGGTGAGCAGTGACGCCTCCTCGATGTCTCCCGCGGCCGCGGCCTGCATCCCCTTCACGAGCGTCACATAGGCGCTTTCCTTGGTGAGGCCGAGTTCCGCGGCCAGTTCGGCAGCCTCGGCGAGCTGCGCCTGTGCGGCGTCGACGTCGCCTTGCAGCAGCGCGACCCAGGCATTGCGACGCAACGCCGAGGTGCGCTCCGGCGAAGGTGGGGGGCTTGCCGCCAGCGCCTGATCGAGCCAGTGACGCGTCACGCTGTTGAAGCCCTGGACCCCCAGGTAGGTCCCCAGTCTGTCCGCCATGCTCAGCGCGAGGACGGCGTCATCGGGCTGGGAGAGGCAGAAGCCGAGGGCCTCGCGCAGGTTGGCGTGCTCACGTCGCAGCCGCAGGATCCAGGAGTCCTGGTCCGGGCCCATCCACTCGGCCTGGAACCGCTCCACCATGCGCAGGTACCAGTCGCGATGACGGCGGTGGACGGCACCGTGCTCGCCGGCCGCGACAAGCCGCGCCTCCCCGTACTCCCGGATGGTCTCCAGCATTCGATAGCGCACACAGCCATCGCGCTCGTCGCGGATCAGGATGGATTTGTCGACGAGGGAGAGCACGATGTTCCGTATCTCCTCCGGCGTGATCCCGTCGATGGCGCCGATGTATTCGATGCCGTCCAGATCGAAGCTGCCGGAGAACACCGACGCCCGCGCCCACAGCTGTTGTTCGGGCTGCGCGCACAGGTCGTAGCTCCAGTCGATCAGCGCCTGCAGTGTGCGTTGCCGGGTGGGTGCGTTCCGCGGGCTGACGGTGAGCAGGCGGTAGCGCTCGGACAGGCGCTCCTCGATCTGGTCGAGCGACAGCGCGCGCAGCCACACCGTGGCCAGTTCGATCGCCAGCGGGATCCCGTCGAGTGCGCGGCACAGTCGCGCGATCGCCGCGCAGTCCTGGTCACGGAGGCGGAACCCGGGCAGCACGGCGCCGGCGCGGTCGACGAACAGCCGTACCGCGTCGTACTGCGTCAGCGCGTCCGGCGACGGCACCGCTTCGGGGCTCGGTACCGGCAGCGGAGGAACCACCAGGGTCGTCTCGCCGTACACGCCGAGCGACTGCCGGCTCGTCGCCAGGATCTGCACCTTCGGGCACGCCCGGATGACGCCGTCGATGAACCGCGCGCAGTCGTCGATCAGATGCTCACAGTTGTCGAGCGTGAGAAGCACCTCGTGCGAGCGGAGGTATTCGATGATCACGTCGATGGTGGTGCACGAGGGCTGGTCGTGCAGGCCGAGTTGTGCCGCCACCGTATGCGCGAACAGCGAGGAATCGCGCAATTCCGCCAGTTCGACGAAGCGCACGCCGTCCCGGAAACTCCGTCGCATCGCGGCGGCCACATGCAGGGCGAGACGCGTCTTGCCCACCCCGCCGGGGCCGGTGAGCGTCAAAAGCCGTGCGGATGCGAGCAGTCGTTTCGCATCGGTCACCTGCTGCCGCCGGCCGACAAAACTGGTGACGTCCACCGGAAGGGTCTCGACACCCTCCAGGACGCTGGGCCGAGCCGCGGAAGTCATACTTCCGGAGATTAATCGACCCCTGAACGGGATAAAAATCTACTAGGAAGTAGTTTCGGATAGGCAGTTCGGATGCGCAGTTCGCCTTCCTGGTGGGCTCCTTCCGTGGATTCGTCGGCCGTGGTCAGCGAGTCCGGTATGCCACGGGCAATCGTGCCCAGTGGGTGGTGCCGTCCGGGTGACTGTCGGCGCCGTGTGCGGCGGCCAGGGCTTCGACGATGGCCAGGCCGCGCCCGTGTTCGTCGTGGGCGCAGGACGATGTCCAGGTCCCGCCCCGGACCGACGGGCCGCCGTCGGTGATTGCCACCCACACCCGAGGGCCTCTGTTCTCGCGGCGCAGGTGCAGGGCGAGCGGCGGCTGCGCGTGCTCCACGGCGTTCGTGACCAGCTCGGACACCACGAGCAGTACGCAGTGGGCGGCATCGTCGTCGATACGCCAGGCGTGGAGCACCGACCTGGCGACGCGACGGGCGTGGCCGACCGCTTCCGGACGGTGCGCGAGCCGACGCGACGCGTGAGCGGCGAAGCGGGGATCGCTCTCGACGAGGGCCGCGTCCCGGCCTCTGCCGCGAGGGCCGTCGCCGACAGCGGTACGCACCGGCACCGGCGTCCTCATCGCGTGTGAGAGCTGTTGCGAGGTTTCCATCGCCCTTACCCAACGTTGAACGGCGCAGCGGTCGGACACCTCACACACTGCGCGGTTCCCCGTGCGGCGAGAAGGCGGAAACTACGCGAATCGCTACGCCCTCACTACCTGCTCCTCCCTCGCGGCCTGCTCAGCCCTCGCGCTCGCCCACCACCACCGACACCGCCCCGTCGGGGTGCGTACCAGCCGTTCTTCCGTCGGCGATCCCGGAAGTCCGCCGGACAGCAGCCGGGAGTGGGTCGTGTTCTCACGGAAATCCCGTGATCCACAACGGCCTCCGGCTCGGCAGCCTTGTCTCTCGTGAGGGCAGGCCCTCCTCCTGCGCCCGCCGCCGCGTTTCCGCTGCGCGACGGCGGGTGCCCCGGACGGCCGCGAGCCGGTCGCCGGGGGCGGGGAGCGCAGGGCCGCCCGGAGACCAAAACCCTGATACGAAAAGAGAAATCGATGGTGGATGAACCAGCCGGCCTGCGAGACGGCCGTTTCGGCGCGAGGGGATCAGCCCCGGACGACGGTCTGTTGCGCTTCTCCCTGAAGCTGGACGGCACGGTGTCCGGGCTGGTCGCGGCCCTCAGCCTGGTGGGAGCCAGGATGCTGGACTCGCTGCTGGGTCTGCCGGTGTGGCTGCACTGGGCCCAGGGCGCGTTCCTCGCCGTCTACGCCGTAGCCCTCTGGTACGGGGCCACCCATCCCGCCGTGATGCGGCCGGTCGCCGTGGCAGCCGTCGTGCTCAACGTCGTGTGGGCGGTGGGCTGCGCGGCGATACTCGCCGCCGGAACGTCGTGGTTCCCGCTCACCGCTCTCGGTGGCGGCTACGCGGGCTTCATCGGTATCGCCGTGGTGGTGTTCGGTTCGATGCAGTACGCGGGACTGCGTCGGGCCGGGTAGCCGGGAGCGCACGGCGGCCCGCGGTTCACCCCCGCGGCGCCGGGCGGCGGTGGGTCCGTGTCCCGTGTTCCGGGGCACCGGCCCGCCGCCCGGCCGCAGCCGCCCGGACGGCCCCGGACCGGACGCCCCGGACCGCCGTGCCGGGGCTTCGCCCCCCGGGTTCGCCCGCCGAGGGGAACGCCCGCGCAGATGTGCCGTTCGGCGTCACGACGGTTCGTCGTCGAGCAAAGGCGCCAACTCTCGTCTGCGGGCGATGCCGAGTTTCCGGAATCCGCTGGTCAAGTGGTTCTCCACGGTCCGTTGCGTGATGAACAGGGTGTCGGCGATCTCCCGGTTGGTCAGTCCGCGGGCCGCGAGCACCGCGACGCGGCGTTCACGGTCGGTCAGCGCCGATGCCCCGACCGTGTGTGCTCGGCGGGGCCGCGCGCCGAATGCCTGGAGGCGCTCGCGGGCGAGGTCGGCAAGGCCCTCGGCCCCGCACTGCCGGGCCAGTTCCAGCCCGCGGCGAGCCGTCTCCCGGCCCAGCCGGGCGTGCCCGGCCTCGAAGCGCAAGGTGCCGTACTCGACGAGTGACCGGGCCTGTTCGAGGGTGGCTCCGGCTTCTTCCAGCAGGCCGACGGAGGTCTCCAGCTGCTTCAGGCCCTCGCGGCCGCGCACGGTCACGGCGACGGTGCGCAGGCTGATGCCGAGCGTACGAGGGGCGCCCCATGCCTCGGCCTGCTCCAGCTCCTGGTGGGCCAGGCGCGCGGCCCGGTCGGAACGGCCCAGGGCGCGGTGCGCGAGGGCGGCGAGGGACCTCCACGGAAGGAGGGCGGGGTTGTCCTGCTGCCAGGCGGTCTGGCGGCGTCCGCACTCCAGCAGGTCGTCCAGGGCGGCGGCGTGATCGCCGTCGGCCAGGCGCAGGCGGCACGGGCCTCCAGCAGGTGCGTCCACTGCCAGACGTCGCCGTACCGCTCCTGCTCGGCGAGGGCGAGCAGGGGCTCGGCCTCCTCGCGCCGGCCCGTCTCCAGCAGCACCCGCAGCACACCGGCGAGGGCGAGCGGGATCATGGGGTTTCCGTGGGAGGCCGAGGCCAGGTCGAGCCAGCGGCGCCCCGCGTCGAGGGCGGCGGCTAGGTCGACACCGCGGTAGGCGACTTCGCACCGGCCCATCGCGATCAGCGTCCGCGCGGCAGCGGCGTCGCACCACTGCGTCTGCTCGGAGAGCCGGTCGAGAATCCGCGCGGTCTCCGTCAACTGGTCGCACCACACCAGGGCGAGGACGCCCAGTGCCATCGCTCGGGTGATGACGTCGTCCTGCGGCAGCGGTCCGTCCAGGGCGTCACGGGCGTACGCGGCCGCGGTGGCGGCGTCGGCGGGGCGGCCCGCCGTCAGCGCCGACCGGACCGCCGCGACGGCCCGTTCGCGGATGCGGTCGTCGCCGGCCGGCAGCCCGGCCGTTCCCCGGCCCGTCCACGGCCGCTTGTTCAGGTCCTCCAGCTCGATCAGCACACGCTGCAGGCGCAGGCCGAACACGGCGTGGTGCAGGCCGGACGACGTGTCCTCGGGCGGCCGGTCGCCCGAGGTCAGCGAGCGGGCCTCACGGTCGAGGAGTTCGGCCGCCTGGCAGCCGCGCTGGCACCGCTCCAGGGCGTCGGCCAGGACGGGCACCACCGTCAGCCGTTCCGGGGCGGTGGTGAGCACGTCCAGTGACGCGGACAAGTGGCGGACGGCGGCTGCCGGGTACGCCGGTGCCTCGGCCCGGCCGAGTTCGGCCAGCAGGATCTCCTGCCCGGACGAAGGGGGTTCGCGCAGCGCACGCCGCAAGTAGGCCACGGCCCTCTCCGAGCCGCCGCGGGCCGCGGCCAGGCGAGCGGCGGCACGCAACGCGCCGGCCACCCAGTCCCTGCCCTCGGGCTCGGCGGCGAGCAGATGCCCGGCGACCTCTTCCAGCGGGCGGTCCTGGTCGTGGAGCAGCCGGGCGGTCCGGTAGTGCGCGTCCGGTTCCTCGCGCGTCCGGGACGTGTTGATGGCTTCCCCCTCGGATGGGCGGGCGGCCGCACCGGGCGCGGGCCGCTCGACGACCCCGGGCGGCGCTGTCCGCTCGCGGCCGCTCCCGGCTTCGCCGTGGCGTGTCGCCGGCGAGGCCGGGGCGCGTGCACAGCGAACCAGCACGGGCCATACCGGATCGGCACGGTCCAGGATCCGGACTTCCCCGGCCCGGACACCGTACGGCGGTCGTCGCGCCGTCCGGTGGTGGCTGTCACCGCCGGTGGGGGCCGCCTCGGCCGCGGCACGGCCCCCACCGGCGGTGCGTCTCAGGCGCGGTGCCGGGCGAGGAAGTCGGTGATCAGCTTCTGCCATTCCTCGGGGCGTTCCACCATCGGCAGGTGGCCGGTGGGGATCTCCGCGAGCTGGGCGCCGGGGATGGTGTCGGCGAGGTGACGGTGCAGGGCGGGGGGTGCCAGGTGGTCGGCGGTGGTGGAGATGACCAGGGTGGGGACGCGGAGGGCGGCGAGGTCGTCACGGACGTCGATCCGGCTGACGAGGTCGGCGTGCTCGACGGTGCCGTCGGCGACTTCGGCGGCGGCGTAGGTGATGGCCTCTTCCAACTGCTCCGCCGGCATGGCCTCGATGGCCTGGGGGCTGAGGGCGTGCGGGAACAGGAACTCGCTCACCAGACGGCGGTCGCCGGTGGCGGCGAGCTTGCCCCACACCTTGACGGTCAGGATCTGCTGGTTGTTGGGGTGGGCCATGGTGGCGCTCAGGACGAGGGCGGTGACGCGCTCGGGGTGGCGGGCGGCGGCGCGGATGGCGATCGGCCCGCCGAGGGAGTAGCCGTGCAGGGCGAAGGTCTCCAGGCCCTCGGCGAAGGCGGCGGCGACGAGCTGGTCGGCCACCTCGTCTATGTCGAGGGGGGTGGTGGAGCGGGGGGTCTCGCCGCTGCCGGGGTAGTCGACGGCGACCACGGTGTGGTGGGCGGCCAGGCCTTCCAGGATCGGGCCGTAGGTGTTGTTGGCGCTGCTGCCGGCGCCGTGGGCGAGGACGAGGCCGGGGCCGGACCCCAGAACGGTGCGGGCGAAGGTCGCTTCGGGCAGGGTGCGTGCTGACATGATGGTGCGTTCCATTCTTCGTGGAGTGACGAGGAGTGACGGGGTCATGTGGTTCTTCTGCGCTGCGACCAGGAGCGGATCCGCTCCAGGGCCGGCAGCAGCGCCCGGCCGTCGGTGGTGAGGGTGTACGTGGCGGGCCCGGGCGGGAGCCGGTCGTGGGTGAGGAGACCGGCGTCGAGGAGTTCGCGCAGCCGGCCGGCGAGCATCTTCACGCTGATGCCGTCGATGGCGGTGGACAGTTCGCCGAAGCGGGCGGGGCGGGTGGCCAGGGTGTGGAGGATGATTCCGTTCCACTTCTGGCCGAGGACCTCGAACGCGGCGGTGAGGTCCGCATCGGCGGTCAGCGGCGCGAGGGTGGTGCGGGCTGCCATCGGTTCTCGGTCCTTGTCCTCACTGGTGGTGTGGTGTGCGGTGGGTGGGCCGCGGCCGGCGGGGATTCGCCGGGTTGCGGCCCCGGGCGCCGCCCCGCTCCCCCGGCGGCACGAGGCGGCGCGGGCGGGGATCAGGGCAGCAGGACGGCCTTGCCGCGGTTGTGGCGCGCCTCCAGGTCGGTGTGGGCCTGCGCCGCGTCCGCCAGGGGGTAGGTGCGCCAGACCGGCACCGTGAGCGTGCCCTCGGCGGCCCTCCGCACCAGCTCGGGAAGGGAATCCCCGATCTGGCCGGCGGCCCCCGCGCTGAAGCGGACGCCGTGCTGCGCGGCGGACATGTCGGCGATGGTGATCACGTGGGCGCTGTCACCGGTCAGCGCGACGAAGTCGGCCAGCACACCGGCGCCGGAGGCGTCGAGGACGTGGTCGACTCCCTGCGGGGCTGCGGCCCGCACGCGCTCCGTCCAGCCGTCGCCGTAGCGGACGGCGGTCGCGCCGAGCGCGGTGAGGCGGTCGACGTCATGTGCGCCGACCGTTCCGACGACGGTGATGCCGCGGGCCACGGCCAGTTGCACCGCGATGACGCCTACGCTGCCGGCGGCGCCGTGGACCAGCAGGGTCTGCCCCGCCCGCACGCCCAGCTCCCCGAGGACACGGGACGCGGTCCGGCCGACCGTGACCAGGGAGGCGGCGACCTCCCAGGACAGCGCGGCGGGCTTGGCCACCGCCCGGTCGAGCAGGGCGTATTCGCCGTAGCTGCCGCCGGCCGTGGCGCCGAGGACCTCGTCCCCGACGGCCGCCTCGGCGCCCTCGCCGACCGCGTCGACGACACCGGCCGCGTCCAGGCCGGGGATCACGGGGAAGTGCGCGGGGACCTTGCCGGCCATCAGGCCGGACCGGATCTTCATGTCGAGGGGGTTCACGGAGGCTGCCCGCACCCGGATCCGGACCTGGCCCGGGCCGGGCTCCGGCGTGGCGACCGCTGACAGCTGCAGCACGTCGGGGGCACCGTAGGCGGAAAAGGTGATCGCTTGGGACATCAGAACTCCCGAAGGGGTGGGGAACCGGTCAGGGGTTCCGGTTAGGCGGAGAGGGTGGGGTAGTCGGTGTAGCCGCGGTGGTCGCCGCCGTAGAAGGTGGCCTTGTCCGGGGAGTTGAACGGGCCGCCGGCGGCCAGGCGGGCCGGGAGGTCGGGGTTGGCCAGGAACAGCGCCCCGTAGGCGACCATGTCCGCGCTGCCGTCCTCGACCAGCTTCAGCGCGTCCGGACCGGTGGCGTCCGGGTAGGTGAACGGGTTGAGGACGAACGTGCCGGGCCATGCCTTGCGCAGCCGCGCGGTCAGGGAGCGGTCCTGGCCCTCCATCAGGTGCAGATAGGCCAGGTCCAGGGTGGCGAGCCGGTCCAGCAGCGCCGCGTAGACCTCGGCCGGGTCGTCCTCGGCGATGTCGTTGTAGACGTTTCCGGGCGAGATCCGCAGGCCCACCCGGTGGCCGCCGATCGCCTCGGCCACGGCGGTGACGACCTCCACCGCGAACCGGATCCGGCCCTCGGTGTCGCCGCCCCAGGCGTCGGTGCGCCGGTTGGTGTTGGGCGCGAGGAACTGGTGGATCAGGTAGCCGTTGGCGCCGTGGAGTTCCACGCCGTCGAAGCCGGCCTCGATCGCGTTGCGGGCCGCGTCGGCGAAGTCGGCGACGGTCTGCCGGATCTCCGGCTCGGTCAGCTCCTCGGGCGTCACGAACTCCTTCGGGCCCTCGTGGGTGAACACCTGGCCCTTCGCGGCTACCGCCGACGGCGCGACCGGCACCAGGCCCTCGGGCAGCAGGCTGGGGTGGCCGATCCGGCCGGTGTGCATCAGCTGGGCGAAGATCGCGCCGCCTTCGCGGTGCACGGCGTCGGTCACCGTCCGCCACGCCCGGACCTGCCCGGACGTGTGCAGGCCGGGGGTGTCGGGGTAGCCCTGGCCGACCGGCGAGGGCTGGATGCCCTCCGTGACGAGCAGCCCCGCGCTGGCGCGCTGCGCGTAGTAGGTCGCCATCAGCTCCGTCGGCTCGGCGCCGGGCCCGAACGCACGGCTGCGGGTCATCGGAGCCATGACGACGCGGCTGGCCAGGCGCTTGCCGCCCAGGACGATCGGATCGAAAGCAGTGGTCATGGTCTCTTCCTCTGGATACGTGACGCTCTACGGCTCAGGCGCTCCGCCGCCCGCAGCGACGATTGCCTGCCCGAACAAGTAAATCACTTGTCCGAACAAGTAGATCACCCGCAGCCATTCCCGAGGCCCACCGTGAAGCACGCCACACCTGCGGCCTGGGCATACATGGAACGTAGCCCGGCGGACCCCACGAGGAAGCCGACCAGGACGTACCATTTTCTTGTCCAGGCAGGAAAATGAGGAAAAGATGACGCAGCCCACACCGGAGACCGGTTGGAGGCGCCCGGTACCGGGACAGGAGGCCACCGTCCCGGTACCGGCCGCGGCCGGCGGCGGTCCGATCAGCCACGCGATCTTCCGCCTGGCCCGGCTGCACCGCATGGTCGCGGGACAGCACCTGCGCCGCATCGGTCTCCACGCGGGCCAGGAGCTGGTCATGATGTGCCTGTGGGAACACGGCGCACAGCGGCAGACGGACCTGGTGCGACGGGTGGACTCCGACGCCGCCACCATGACCCGTACCGTCCGGCGCCTGGAGCAGGCCGGCTTCGTCCGCCGCCGCCCCTCGCTCACCGACAAGCGCGCGTCACTCATCGAACCCACCGCCGCCGGCCATGCCCTGCGCCGGGAGGTCGAGCAGAGCTGGAGCCGGCTCGAGGACCTGGCGGCCGGGAACCTCTCCGCCGACGAGCGCACCGCGGCCCTGCGCGCCCTGGCACGTCTGGAGCGCACCCTCGTCCAGGCCGCCCGCCGGTCCTCCTGCGCGGACAAGGAACGTGCCTGCCGCGACGGCGACACCGGGCCGGCCGATGGCCGGACCTGACGTCACGCTCGACGCCCGGCCCCGGCCCCGGCACCGCGGGGCGCGGGCACTCACACCGCTCCAGCACGACACAACCCATTCCCCGTACGTCAACCAGGCGCTTACGCGATCCGCCACCCCAGGTGAGCCGTCCACACGACGGCCCCTCTCCCCCGCTCCCGGCGGTCGCGGGCGCAGACACAGGGACCGGAAGCAGCGGTCCCCGTCACTCTCTCCGTCACCTCGCGGTCCTGAGCAGGGGAGAAATACGCAGACGACTACCTGTTCCGCGCGCACCCGAAGCGCCTCAGGGCGGGCGGAGCGTGGAAAGGGGCGGATGGCGGAAGGGGGCGGATGGCGGAGGCGTCGGTCCCGGGGGATTGTCCGCATTCGGCTCGGGTAGGCGCCGCATATGGTCGCTACACCTAACTTCTTGCCGGGAGCCCTGCTGCGAGGCATGCACCGCGGTCGGCGATCACGGCACACTCGTCCGGGCCGCCGACGTGGCAAGCTCCACCGCAGGCTGCTCGCCTACCGGGACGTGGTGATCTTCCACTCCCCGGCACCGGCGAGCGAGCGCGCGCAGAGTCTGCTGCTGGTCTATGTCCGCCGCGTCGTCGGGGAAGTCACCTACGAAGTGTGTGATCACTGCGCGAGCGGGGTGATCACCCAGGTCCATGTCTCCACACCATTGCAGGACAGCGGTCTGGGTACGCGTGCGGTGTCCCACCTGCGAGCCTGCTACCCCGATATCACCTGGCGCTGCAGCCTCCCCCAGCGCATGACGCGTGACCTGGCCCATCGCATGCGCCTCCCCAACCACCGCGCCGGCCTGGACTGTCCGCACCTCCAGAACGACACCGCCTCCGACAGCCGCGGGAGGAAGCGGCGGGCGAGGCGGTGAGCGGCTTACCAGAGCACCCAGCGCTGGAGATCCGCGGCGCCGGGGAGCCGGAACGACGCTCCACGGAGGGCACCAAGACGTTCGTGGCGGCACCTGCTCTTCGGCGAGGAGCGGGAACAGCCGGGTGACTGCGGCTACCGCCACGGCATGCGGCGGGCGTGCGGCGGGGTGGGGCTCGCGGTTGCGGTCAGCCGACGGGGAGGGCTGCTTCCGGCGCGGGAAACGTCCGTGTCCGCAGGGCCCAGCGGGTGAGCGGACGGGTGGCGAGTCCGCAGAGCGCGAGGACGACGCCGAGTGCCACCCAGCCGGGCTTGCCCCACTGCAGGCACAGGGCGGTGAGCACCACCGGTGCCGCGGCGCGCACCACGCCATCAGCCAGGTTGAAGGCTCCCTGGTACTGCCCCTGGCTGTGCTCCGGGGCCAGTTCGTAGCTGATCTCGAAGGCCCCTGCGGCCAGGCCGAGTTCGCCCGTGGACAGAAGGAGCACGCCGACAAGCAGCAGGAGCGTGGCGACGGGGGCGGACACCCCTGCGGCGAGCGCCAGGGCGATACAGCCGGCGAGGGACAGGAACCCCGCTCCGCGGAGCGCGGTGGACGCGGCCAACGGTCCTCTCACCCAGCGGGTCGCCTTGACCTGGAACAGGACGACCACTGCCGTGTTCACCACCAGCAGCGCGGACAGCCACCACCGGGGCGCCTCGGTGTGCGACACCAGCCAGAGCGGCAGGACCAGGGACACCACGTCGTACTGGAACCCGATGACCCCGCACAGCAGCGACAGGGCGAGGTACGGCCGGTCCCGCAGGGCCTCCGTACGTCGCGCACCCGGGGGGCGTGGCACCGGATCCACAGAAGGGATCTTGAGCAGCAGCCCTGCCGCCGCGAGGAAGCTCAGCCCGTTCGCCAGGATCAGAAGGGTGTAGCCGGTCGTCGAGTCGAGCTGGAGCGCGACGCCGGCTGCCGCGGCGCCGATGCCCATACCGAGGTTGGTGACGGCCCGGAGATGACCCCGGATGCGAGTGCGTTCCCCGGGCTCGCTGATCCGCGCGACGAGAGCGCCGCCGACCGCCTGGGCGCCGCGTTGGCCGACGGCGGCGACGGTGACCAGCACGAGGAAGGCCGCGAAGGAGTGCGTCATCGGGAAGAGGAACATCGCCGTCGCCTGGACGCCTTGGGTGGCGACGTACAGTCCCCGGGGCCCGACGTGATCGGCCACGGTGCCGAGGGGGACGCCCGACAGGATGCCGACGAGCGTCGCGAGGGCGAGGCCGGTGCTCACGCCCGACACGCTCAGTCCGACGACGCGGGTGAAGAACAGCATGCTGCCGGCGAGATAGAGCCCGCTGCCGACGGTGGTGACGAAACTGGCGGTCGTCAGGAAACGTACCGGGCCACGGATCGCCCCGGTCGTCATATTCGCCTCTGCGGGGCGCCGTTGGTTTCCTGTGTGTGCACGTGCGTTCCTTTGAATCGAGTCCTGACGCCCGCTGTGCCTGCCTGCGTCCGGGGCGGGTTCCCGGACCTCGATACGGTTCTGAGGGACGTGATTTCCGGTGACACCACCCGGTACCGACGTGGCGAAGAGCTGACGCCGGGGAAGAGGCCGGACGGCCTTCCCGGGTTGCGTCCTCTCCGGTGATTCGCCGCGGTTTCTTGTGGGGTGTTCCGGCTCCCCAACCTCGCAGGGTGCCCGCGGCTCGGCGGGCGGGCAGGCGGGCAGACAGGTGGGCGGGCGGGCAACAGCCTTCGTCGAGGAGGGCCTGCAACTGGCCGACGGTGCGCCCCGCCCCGCCACTCGGCAGAGCGGTTCTCGTCCCTCACCAACCGCTAACGGCGGACCAGTTGCTCGCGCATGGCCGACAGACACTCGCCCCGGTAGGCCGCCAGCCCTGGCGCCGCCGCCCGTTTCCTGCGGTTGAACTCCCCGGTGTTCACCCACGTGACGATCAGGTCCGCCAGGGACTCGACGTCGCTGTACCGTGCCGTCATCCCGTCGACATGGTCGCTCAACGGATAGAAGGCCGGCAGGAGCGCGGGAAGGCCGAAGCGGACCATGTCATTGGTGTTGCCCGTGACGCAGGTCTGGCCGCGCGTCTCGACGATGCCATTACGCGTGAGGGACTCGGAGACCGGCAGAATGAGGAAATCGGCTTCCGCGAGAGTCCCGTCGAATTCCTTCTGGGCGACGTAACCGGAATGGTCTCGCAGTTCGACCGAGGGAGCGACCGCCCTTCTCGCCGATTCGACGGCTGCCTTGGTCTCCTCGGTGACGTACTCCCCCAGGAATTCGATACGCAGTCGCTTCGTCAGCCGTGGGGCGGCGAGTTGCAGTGCGGACAGGACCTCGGCGTGGTCCCTGCCGGAATACACTCTCCCCGGGATGCAGCATCGCACCTCGTCCCTCACGAATTCCACGGGTGGATGCTGTGGATAGGCGATGTTGACCGCGCGGCTCCGCAGCGGGTCGCCGGATTTCATGAGCCGGAGATCCGGAAGAAGCACCTCTGCCGCGCCGTCGAGAACGAGCTTCGCGATGGCGGCGCTCGGCCGGTTGTCATCCGGCGAGGTGAACGTATGGAGGTTGTGCACCAGGCAGTGCCAGGTGGCCGACCTCGCGCTCGTATCGGAGAGCGGACCGCACAGGGCATCGACCGGGGTGACGATGAACAGGTGATCCTGTGAGGCGATCGAGGACTGGTGCGTCTCCAGGAAATCAGCGTACGGCAGCCCCGGGGGACACACACGCCACTCGGCTGCCGAAGGCTCGGGGGCCTGCGAACCCTCGGCGCAGAAGGGGTTCGTGTAGACCGTCGGTCGGGCTCCGACGTCAATGACTTGCCGTAGGAGGCTGTCGAGGACCTCGCTGTGCGCGCTGAGCTCGATCAGGCCGATCTTCATCGAGTGTCTCCGTCAGTGATGAGCGGCCCGCGGTGCCGGCCAGGACCTTCGACAGGGACGGGTGCCGTGGCACGGGTCCGGGGTTGCGGAACGCTTTTCCGCCCTGCCATGACCTGGTCTGGCCCGCCCGACCTGGCCTGGCCTGGCCTGGCCATCGTGCCGCAGGCCGGGCCGGCCGGGACATCCGGCGGTGCTCACCCGGACGGCGGGTGCTCCTCCAGAAGGAGTCCTTGCTCGACCAACAGCCGCAGCAACGGAGCGATGTCTTCGGCCGGGTCGAACTCCGGGGCCCATCCGACGGCTTCCCCGAGGGTGAACGACTCTCGGCGGAGAATATTCTCGATGAGTTCCGCAGGAGCCCCGTCCAGCGTGATCTTCTTCGCGCCGAACAGAATGCGGTGCTGCTCCGAATCGGCGTCGTAATCAACCTTGACGGGGTTGAAATGCACTTTCCGCAAGCGCGTGTCGCTGCTCGTGGAGAGCGGCTGGAAACCGGACTGGCTCGGGAGGCTGATCTCCCGGTGCCGACTGTCCTGGGTGGTCAGATGATGGGAGACGTACGCCTTCACCAACTCGTCGTCGTCGGCCAGCGCGGCGAGTCTGCCCATCAGTCCGCGTACGTGATCGGCGAGTTGGGTGGTGTCGCCGCCGACCACGGGCGGGAGGTTGCGCCGCCACTCCTCCTCGTCCATCAGCTCGTCCGCCAGCCACTTCAGCCAGTAGACGCCGGTGCGGCAGGTCACCCCCAGCGTGAGGTGCAAGGAGGGTTCGTCACCGGCCACCGCGTAGTGCCAGTGGCCCCGCGGAATGTAGAGCACGTCCCCGGGGTGGAGTTCGGTTTCGATGTACGGGGGGCCCTTGGGTTCGCCGGTGTCGTCGGAGACGTTGTTGTATTTGTCGAGCGGGTATTTGTACGTCTCCTCGGAGACGACCCATCGCTTCGTCCCCTCGATCTGCAGGATGAAGACTTCATGGTCGTCGTGGTGCTGGTCGAACCCCTGTTGCTCAGGCCAGGAGCAGTACATGTTGACCTGGCTCCGGTGGCCGATCGCCCGCTCGATCGACGATGCCAGTTCGGCGATCGCGGGAAGCCGCGCCTGCAACTGGTTGATGATGAGGGTGTAGCCGTCCTGGCAATGCCTGATCCACTCCTCGGGCGTCTCAGGCCGGCCGGGTACCTTCCTGCCCTTTGCCGCCAAGCGGATTTCTTCGCCGAAACGGAGGCGATGGAAATTGAGCAGGTGGTTGAGCTGGTCCCATGAGAAGAGCGAATGGAAACGACCCCGGTCCTGCCCGCGCAGGACGACGCCCCGGGTTGTCCAGTTCTCGCGAAGAAATTGGTCGAGAGGCATCGGGTCAAGCAGGGATTCGAGATCGAACACGCCATTCCTCACGGTCTCAAGGGGTGCCCGGTGGCTCCAGGAGCCACCGGGCGGTTCAGGACAGTGGCCGCACTCCTGCCCTTACACGTCCTTCTGGTCGACTTCGAGGTTCGGCACGCTCTTGACCTGCGCCGTCTTCACCGTCTCCACGGAGAACCCGATCCTCTTCGGACGGAGAGCCACATGGGACTCGGTCTTGGCAGCTGCGGGAACCTTGGTCATAGGTGACTCCTCAACTAGGGGACTTGCCCTTTCATTCGTACTACTTGCGGTGGCCAACTGCCGGAAACGTGTGAAAGATCACCAGGCAATGCATTGAGCCATAATCGGCAAAGCGCTTGCGGGGTCGGCGATTGCGTGGTCCGGGCAGCAGGCAAGCCCAACGGGCAAGGAAATGGCATGACGGGACCGTCGGGCTGGTGGACGGCTCGGTTCACCTTGCGGGTGATCGAGCGGGCGATGTCCGTGATGGAGCGAATCAGTCAACTACGCTTACACGCATATGAGTTGTCACCGCAGGCGGTGGAACTGACCCTGCACGAATGACGTTGAGGCAGGCATGCGGATCCCTCCGAGACGTGACGGCTCACGTCACCATCGGGGCTCAGGCATCAGTGGCCGGCTCGCCGTCGTCTCGCGCCTGGGACTTCAGGTGCCGGCGGTACCAGCTGCCCCAGGTGTCGAGCTGACCGATGATGTCCCGCAGGGTCTCGCCGATCTCGGTGAGCGCGTACTCCACCCTCGGCGGAACTTCCGGGTAGACCGTCCGCGACACGAGGCCGTCGTCCTCCAGCTCTCGAAGCTGCCGGGTGAGCATCCGCTGGGTGACCGTGGGCATGGCCTGTCTGAGTTCACCAAACCGGTAGGTGCTGGGCCCGGTCGTACACCTTCTGGGCGGTGGGTCCCATGACCTCGGCCTGCATCTCGGTGGGGGCCAGGGAGTCCAGTGAGCTGTTGACCGAGATCAGGACGCCCTTGCCGGTGGTGGCGTTGAAGTCGGCCAGCCAGGGGCCACCGCTGGAGCCGCCGCTCATGTCGCAGGGGATGGCCTGCACCCCGTGCTGCTTCTTCCTGGCCGTGCCGACACAGCGGAGGAGCTGCTCGCCGAGCTGTGGGCGGGTGGCGGAGTAGCCGAAGGAGGAAATGGTGCCGCCAACGGGGCGGTTGAAGGCGATGTCCTGGCCGCCCACGACGTCGGTGAGCTTGCGGCCGTTCTTGTCGGCGTCGACGACCAGCGTGGACAGGTCGTCGGTGGAGTCCGTCTCCCAGGAGCGCGGGGTCACGGCGGAGCGGACCGCGAACGCGCCGTAGGGCATGGTGCCCTTGCTGTAGCCGGGGACGAACACCATGAGGATGTTGGTGTTGTCAGGAGAGGCGCCCCGGCGTACGCAGTGTGCCGCGGTCATCACGGCGGAACGGTTGGCGCTCTTGACGGCGGTGGCCGTGCACCAGGTGTCGGCGCCGTTGGCGTTGATGAAGAAGAGCCGCCCGACGGTCTTCAGGGCGGTGCCCTGCCACGGCTTGGCCTTCGGTCCGGTCGGCCCGAGGTCCACGGACTTCCCGACGGCCTTGATGCGGGCGGGCGTCCAGTAGGCCAGGGCTTCCTGTCGGTCCTTGGCGGTGTATGTCATGACGGAGGTCGGGTCGGCCGCGGCGGCATGGATCCGGCCGGCCGCGGCCATCGCCGGGGTGGGGGCCGCAGCCGACGCCGGGGTCGGGGCCGGGATGGCGAAGGAGAGGGCGAGGGCCGTACCGGCCAGGGCAATTCGCACGGACCGGTCTCGGGGCCCACCGGCCACCCGGCGAATACCTCTGATCGCGGAAGTGCGTTTCTCGGACATGGAAGTTCTCTCCTCGGCTGGTACAGGTTGCGGACAGGCGCTGATGCTGGGGCTGTCAGCCCGCTCTCCAAGAGTGGGGAACTGGCTTCTTTGGTTGCGGTGTCGAGAGTCTTTGACACGAAGGCGCGGCGAGGCGATGAAGCAATGGCGTTCTGTGCGGTGTTCCTCGTGTTCGGGGTGGACAAAGGTGCGCGCCCTAGGCGCAGTCCGCACGTGGCACACATTCCTGGCCGTCGGTGCGCATCGCATCCCGGGAATGCCGAGATGGGCGGAGTGGACTTCCTGCGGAAGGAGGGAGGCGGAGACGCGTGTCCGAGTGGCGGTGAGGGGGATCGGCGTCCGGATGGCCGGGTGGCTCGGGCGCTTCGTCTTCCGTGTCCCCCGCGGTCTCTGCCACCCCGTCCCTCTTCCTCCTCCCCCACCCCGTAGTTCCGTTACGTCCCGTTCCAGCGTTCCAGGTGGCTTACGTCTCCCTGGTCACAGCGTGCTTTTGCGTTCCAGCGTCCCGGAGTGCCCGGCTTTCATAGCTGCTGGGACGGATTACGTCGCATGCTCAAGTTGCCCGGGCACCGCATCGATGCCGCCCACGGTGGTGGCGGAGTGCGTTCCGGGTCCGACATTCCCAGCAAGGAGAACTTGTGATTTCGAGAACCAAGAAGGTCGCGCGTTCCGCGGCCGTGGCGTTCGCGGCAGCCGCCGCGCTCACCGTGACCGTGCCTACCGGAAATGCATTCGCCATCGACCACGTGCCCTGCCGTGGTGGCGAAAACTTCCTGAAGATCTGGTCACACAGCGGCGGGCAGCAGAGCGTGGACTGCTATGCGAACCGCGGGAGGATCGACTTCGGCGGGTGGTGGGTCGACAAGATCTCCACCGGGAACAACGACTTAATCTACTACGACGCCAACGGTGACTCGGTGCGGGTCGACCGGTGGCACGACATCACCTACCCGAACCGTCCGCCGAAGGTCAACTCCATCGAAATTCTGTGATGAGTTGACGGGGCGGTTTCCCGGAATGGCCATGGTGGCTGCATGTTCCTTCGGGAATACCGTCACTTCGTGAGCGAGCACCGGTTTTCCGTAGCGTGAACCTCCTCGCACCGGACTCATTGATGCCGGCCACGCCTCTCGGGGCGTGGCCGGCGTCGCATGAGGGGTACGTCGAGGTGCGTCGGAGTGCGTCGGAGTGCGCCAAGCCGGCCGGCGCACACGGAAGACAGGGCCGGTGGGGTCAGCGGACATCGTGGACCGTGCGCCAGCGGCTTGGAGACAGTCCGGCCTGGCGTTGGAAGAACGTGCTGAAGTTCGCGGCGTCGTGGAAGCCGAGGTGCTCGGCGCACCGCGCGGCGGGGAGGTCGGTGTGTGCGAGCAGGCGTTTGGCCTCCAGCAGGATGCGTTGGTCGAGGAACTGCTTGGCGCCCAGGCCGGTCGCCGCGCGGGTTGCCCGGGTGAGGGTGCGCGGGTCGTAGCCGAGAGCGGCGGCGTACTCGCGTACGTGGTGGTGCCGGGTGAACTGTTGCTCCACCGCGACGCGGTAGCGGTGGAAGACGGTGTGTTCGTGGGGCTCGTCGGCCGGGGGCTCGGGCGTATCGGTGGGCAGGACGCGCAGCACCAGGGCTGAGAGAAGGTGGGCGAGTAGCGGTGGCGAGGCCAGTCGTGGGTTCGCCACCGCGGCCGTGTACTCGTGCCGTAGGTGGTCCGCCGCCAGCAGGGCTAACTCCCATGATTCTGCGTCTAGTTGCCAGCAGGTCGGGCCGAAGGTGTCCCCTGCCGCTTGCACGACGGGGCCCGGGGTGGGCGGGAAGCTCTGTGTGAAGAGGAACAGGGGGCCTTCCAGGTCGTCGACGTCGGTCCAGCGGTGCACCACACCCGGACGGATCCAGACGACGGTCCGTTCCCGCAGGGGGTGATCGACGAAGTCGGCGGTGTGGTGTCCTCCGCCCGACCGCACCAGGGCCATGACGTGGAAGTCCGGGCGCTGCGGGCGGGTTCGCCGGCGGCTGGGGTCCATGCGGCGCAGTCGCGCGAAGCTGAGGACCTCGACGTCGAACTCCGCCCGGGGAGCCGGGGCGTAGTGCAGTTGCCTGATCCCGGGAAGCTGACCGCTTTTCACAAGAAGCTCGCACCTTTCGACCGGGTCCGCGCTGCGGGGCGTCGGTAGCGTCGCTGTCGTAACTGCTGTTCAGCGCCGCGAAGTCGGGCCGCAGCGGTTCTTCGTCCACCGCTTTCGCGAGGCAACTCAGAGGTTTCCATGACGACGGTATCCGCAATCCACCAGGTGCTCGTGGCAGAGGGCTCGATCGAGGTCCGCCGGCAGGGGCGGTGCGGGCCCACGTTGGTGTTCGTGCATTACTGGGGCGGGTCCGCCGGTACGTGGGACGCGGTCGTGGAGCGGCTCCCGGCTGATCGGGACACGGTCCGCTTCGACCAGCGCGGCTGGGGCCTGTCGCGGGCACTGCCCGGCCCCTACGGGCTGGAGCAGCTCGCCGACGATCTCCTCGCCATCGTCGAGGGGCTGGGCCTGCGGACGTTCGTCCTCGTCGGGCACTCGATGGGCGGCAAGGTGAGTCTGCTCGCCGCCGCCCGCCGGCCCGCGGGCCTGGTGGGGGTGGTGCTGCTGGCCCCGGCGCCGCCGGAGCCGCCTGTCGCCGTGACCGCCGAGTACCGGAACTCCCTCTCCCACGCCTACGATTCGGCGCGGTCCGTCGGGGCTGCGCTCGACCACGCCCTCACCGCGACGCCGCTGACGGGGGACGTCCGGAGCGCCGTCGTGCGGGACAGTCTGAACAGCGGCGAGGACGCGCGGCTGGAGTGGCCGTTGCGGGGCATCGCCGCGGACGTGACGGACGCCGCCAGGGCGGTGGACGTTCCCGTTCTCGTCCTGGCCGGCGAGCACGACCAGGTCGAACCGCCGCACGTCCTGCGCCGCCATCTCCTGCCCAGCGTCCCCCGGGCCCGGTTCGCCATCGTCCCGGCCGGCGGGCACCTGCTCCCTCTGGAGACTCCCGCCGAAGTCGCGGCGGCACTGGAGGACTTCAGCGCCGGTCTGGGCTGCTGATCCCCTCCCCCGGCCGCCCGTTGCCTCGCGCGCCCGCAGGTAGCGGCTGTGCGTCCGCGTGCCGCGTCGCGCGATCGGCCTTTCGGGTGAGGTCGTAGGCGGAGTGTTGCCTTTGCCGTCACCGGAATGGGTTACTGAATCCGTCCGATTCCGGTGGGCCGCCCATCCTTTCCGGGGGAGCGGAAGGCGTCCTGCCCTTCTCGGAGCCTCGTCATGACGAGGCGGCCGCGCGCGCTCCTCCGTTGAGGCATGCAGGTCACGGCCGTGTCGGCGCCGCAGTGTGCGCCGCATGGTGCGACCGGCCCGCGAGCTGGCCTGGAGCCCTCATGCATGCAGTCCGTGCCGTCCGCACCGTGCACCTCACCGGCCCGCGTCACGCGGGCGCCCGAGGGGGCCCGCTCCCGCCACGGCCCGCCGCGTCTCCCCTGGTGCGCTGCCCGGCCGGAGCCGTCGATGCGGCCGGCAAAGCCACGACGCGAGCGAGGGCGGTCTCATGCTGACACCGGAGCACCCCAACGGGCCTTTTCTGATCACCGATCGCGACGGGAACTGCATCGCCGTCATCGACCCGGCCTCCCGCAAGGTCGTGCCCACCCTGAGCGCCCCGGTCCCGCTCGTGGCCCGTGGGGCGGGGGACGAACTGGTGCTCCGCACCTCGGTGGACCGCACGGACCTGCCGAGGGCGCTCGACAGCAACACGCTGCTGCACGCCCTGCCCGGCGCGCTGGCCCGGACGGCCGTCGCACCGCGGCTGCTGCGGCGGTCCGAGCTGACCGGGCCTGCCGGCTTCGCCGGACGGGCCGACGTGCCCGGGCTGTTGAGTCTCTCCGGGATCTTCCCCGACCAGGGGTCCTACAGCGGCGGCACCCTGGTGACCATCGTCGGGCGGCACTTCACCGGCGCCACCTCGGTGTACTTCGGCTCCCGGCAGGCGGCGAGCTTCTCCGTCCTCGACGACCGGACCATCGTCGCGGTCACCCCGGCGGGCAACGGGGCGGTCCCGGTCACCGTCACCACCCCCGGCGGCAGCGCCCGCGTCGGATACTTCTTCTACCTGTACTGGCCCAGTATTTCGCGGCTCATCCCCTCGGCCGGTCCGGTCGGCGGGGGCAATGTGGTGGAGCTGGTGGGCGCCAACCTGAGCACCGCGCTGCTGGTGCACTTCGGTGACGCGATCGCCTTCCCCACCGCGGTCTCCGAGGGGCAGCTGCTGGTGACCGCTCCCCCCGTCGCGGGGCCCGGTACCGTCCCGGTCTACGTCACCACCATCGGCGGGGTGAGCAACCAACTGCCCTACACCTACGCCGCGGCGCCGTCGGTGAACAGTGTCAGCCCGGCCACCGGGCCGATCGCGGGCGGCACCACCCTGGTGGTGCGGGGCACCGGTCTCGGCCGGGTCACCGCCGTCACCGTCGGCGGTGTGCCCGCGGTGTCCTTCCGCGCGTACTCCGACACCCTGCTGGTGGTGGTGACGCCGCCGGGGGCGCCGGGTCCGGCCGACCTCGTCATCACCACCCCGGGCGGCAGCGTGACCGTGTCCGGCGGCTTCGGCTACCAGGCGCCCACGCAGACGGCCGTCAGCTCCGCGCCCGACCCCTCCGTCGTGGGCGAAGCGGTGGCCTTCACCGCCGTGGTGACGGGTGTTCCGCCCACCACCGGCACCCCGACGGGCACCGTCACCTTCGACTTCGGGGACGGCTCGGCACCCGTGCCGGCGGCCCTCACCGACGGCGCGGCGACGGTCAGCCATGTCTACACCGCCCCGTCCGGGACACCGTACGAGGTCTCCGTCTCCTACGGCGGCGATGTCTTCTTCGTCCCGTCCAGCGGGACGGACACCCAGGTGGTCGGGGCGGCCTCGACCACCACCACCGTGCAGGTCTCCCCCGACCCCTCGCTGGCCGGGCAGGGCGTCACCCTCGTCGCGCGGGTCGCACCCGTACCGCCGGGGGACGGGGCGCCGACCGGCACCGTCACCTTCGACTTCGGCGACGGCACCCCCACCGTCACCGCCCCGCTGACCGGTGGTGCCGCCACGGTCACCCACGCCTATGACGACGCCGCCGAAGACCCCTACACGATCACCGCCGCCTACAGCGGGGATGGCAACTTCACCGCCTCGACGGGGACCGACACCCAGACCGTCCAACAGGCCGCCTCCAACACGGACCTGAGCCTCGCGCCGAACCCCTCGGTGGCCGGCCAGCCGGTGACCGCCACCGCGACGGTCATCACCGTCCCGCCGGGCGCCGGCAGCCCGACCGGCACCGTCACCTTCGACTTCGGCGACGGCACCGCGCCGGTCACCGTCCCCCTCACCGGCGGGACGGCGGCCGTGGACCACGCCTACGCCGACGCGGCCGCGACCTCGTACACCGTCACCGCCACCTACAACGGCGACGGCAACATCGCCCCGTCCACGGAGACGGCGGCACTGACGGTGGGTCAGGCCGCGTCCGCGACGGCCGTGACCGCCTCGCCCTCCCCCGCGGCGGTGGGCGAGCCGGTGACGTTCGGGGCGACGGTCACCACCGTCCCGCCGGGGGCCGGCACCCCGACCGGCACCGTCACCTTCGACTTCGGCGACGGCACGACGCCGGTCACCGTGGCCCTCACCGACGGGGCCGCCGCCACCTCGCACACCTACACCGGCGCCGCGCAGAGCCCCTACACGGTCACCGTCACCTACAGCGGCGACGCCGACACCATCGCGTCCGTGGGGACCTTCAGCCAGACCGTGCAGCCGGCCGACACCACCACCGCCGTGGTCTCCGCGCCCGACCCCTCCACGGTGGGGCAGGAGGTGACGTTCAGTGCGACGGTCACCACCGTCCCGCCCGGGGCCGGCACCCCGACCGGCACCGTCACCTTCGACTTCGGCGACGGCACCCCCACCGTCACCGCGGCCCTCACCGGCGGCACCGCGGAGGCCACCCACATCTACACCGACGCGGCCGAAGACCCCTATCCGGTGACGGCCACCTACAACGGCGGCGCCGACTTCACCGCGTCCACCGGCACCGGGGCCCAGACCGTGCAGCCGGCCGACACCGTCACCGCCCTGACCTCGACGCCCGATCCGTCCACGGTGGGGCAGTCGACGACCTTCGTGGCCAAGGTCATCCCGGAGTCGCCGGCCGGCGGTTCGCCGACGGGCACCGTGACCTTCGAGTTCAGCGACGACAGCCCGCCGGTGACGGTGCCGGTCGCGGGCGGCACCGCGACGGTCAGCCACCTCAGCCCGGAGGTGTCGGACAGCCCGTACACGGTCGCCGCGACCTACAGCGGCGACGACAACTTCAACCCCTCGGCCGGGGCGGACAGTCAGGTGGTCACCCAGGCCGTCTCGACGACGACCGTGAGCACCACCCCGTCCCCCTCGGTGACCGGGCAGTCCGTCACCTTCAGCGCCACCGTGGCGGGCGTCCCGGCGTCCGGGGTCACTCCGACCGGCACCGTCACCTTCGACTTCGGCGACGGCACCGCGCCGGTCACCGTCCCCCTCACCAGCGGCTCCGCCGGCACCACCCACGTCTACACCAACGCCTCGCAGAGCCCCTACCCGGTCACCGTCACCTACAGCGGAGACACCAACTTCACGGATTCCACCGGAAGTTCGCTGCACAGCGTCGAGCAGGCCGCCACCGTCACCACGGTCACCGCGGCGCCCGACCCGTCCGTGACCGGCGAGGCCGTGACGGTCACCGTGTCCCCCGTCGCGCCCGGCGCCGGGGTCCCGACCGGCGAGGCCACCTTCGACTTCGGCGACGGCAGTCCGGTCCTCACCGCCCGGCTCGTCGGCGGCTCGGCCACCGTCACCCACGTCTACACCAGCGCCTCCGGCAGCCCCTACACGATCACCGCCCACTACAGCGGGGACGGCGACTTCGCCCCGTCCGACGACACCATCGTGCACACCGTCGCACCGGCCGCGACCACCACCACGGTGCTCTCGTCGGCCACGCCCGCCGCGGTGGGCCAGACCGTGACCCTGATCGCGCGGGTGACGCCCGTTCCGCCGGGGGCCGGCACCCCGACGGGGACGGTCACCTTCACCTTCGGGGACGGCTCCCCGACCGTCACCGCGCCGGTCTCCGGCAACCTGGCGACGGTGACCCACGCGTGGACCAGCACCGCGGGCAGCCCCTACACCGTCACCGCGTCCTACGCCGGGGACGGGGACTTCGCGGCCTCCACCGGAACGGCCGCGCAGAGCGTGGCGATGAGCGTGTCGACCACCTCGACGACGGTGAGTTCGGCGCCCGACCCGTCCGTGGTCGGCGGGACGGTGACCTTCACCGCGACGGTCGCGGTCCTCCCGCCCGCCTCGGGCACCCCGACCGGCACCGTCACCTTCGCGTTCGGCGACGGCTCCCCGACGGTCACGGTGCCGCTGACCGGCACCACGGCGACCGCCGGCCACGCCTACCCGACCGCCGGCGCCTACTCGGTGACCGCGACCTACAGCGGCGACGCCGACTTCGCGGGGTCGTCCGGGATCGACACCCAGACGGTCGGCCAGGCCGGTACGACGACCACGCTCGTCTCCGCCTCCGACCCCTCGGTGACCGGCGAACCGGTCACCTTCACGGCCACCGTCGCCTCCGCCGCGGCCGGCGCCGGCACCCCCACCGGGTACGTCGCCTTCGGCTTCGGCGACGGTTCGGCGGTCGTCCTGGTCCCGGTCGCCGACGGGGCCGCGGTCGCCGTCCACGCGTACACCCGCACCGCCGGCAGCCCCTACACCGTCACCGCGGCCTACAACGGCGACGCGAACTTCACCGGTTCCTCGGACACCGACACCCAGACCGTGAACCCCGCGGCCACCTCCACCGTGGTGATCGCCCAGCCCCAGCCGTCGTCGGCCGGCCAGCCGGTCACCCTGACCGCGTCGATCGCCACGGCGCCCCCGGCGACGGGCGAGCCGACCGGCACGGTCACCTTCGACTTCGGCGACGGCACCCCGACCGTGACCGCCGACGCGGTGGCGGGACTGGCGACGGTGGTGCACGCGTACACCACCACGGGCGGCAGCCCCTACACCGTGACGGCCTCCTACAACGGCGACGACGACTTCAGCGCCTCCACCGGCACCACCGCACAGACCGTGGTGCGGACCGCGACCGCCCTGACGGTCACCACCGGGGGCGGTCCTTCGGTGGTGGGCGAACCGGTGACCGTCGCGGTGACGGCCGCCGCGGTGCCGCCGGGCGCGGGGGTGCCCGACGGCACGGTCACCGTCGACTTCGGCGACGGCACGGCTCCCACGACGGTGGCGCTGGCCGGCGGGGCCGCCCTTGTCACCCACACCTACACCACCAGCCTGGGCAGCCCGTACGCGATCAGCGTCGTCTACAACGGCAGCGGCGACTTCACCACCGCGGCGGCCACCGCCACCCAGACGGTGCTGCCGGACGCCACGACGACCACGGTGACCGTCGCGCCGGAGCCGTCCGTGGCCGGTCAGCCGGTCACCTTCACCGCGGCGGTGGCGCCGGCGGCTCCGGGTGCCGGCGCGCCGACCGGCACCATGACGTTCGACTTCGGCGACGGCACCGACCCGGTGGCCGCGCCCGTGGTGGCCGGGGTGGCCACCGCCGCGCACGCCTTCGCCGGTACCGCCGGCAGCCCCTACACGGTCACCGCCACCTACGGCGGCAACACCGACTTCACCGGCTCGGCCGGCAGCACCGGCCATGTCGTGAACCGGGCGTCGGCCGACGTGGTGATCACGATGGCGCCCGACACCTCGGTGTCGGGCCAGCCGGTGACCGTGACCGCGACGCTCAGCGCTTCCGCACCGGGCGCCGGCACCCCGACCGGCACCGTCACCGTGGACTTCGGCGACGGCACGGCGCCGGTCGCGGTGCCGCTCACCGGCGGGGCCGCGACCGTGACCCACGCCTGGGCCGGCACCGCCGGCAGCCCGTACGTCGTCACCGTCGCCTACGGCGGGGACGCCGACTTCGGACCCACGTCGGCGACCGGCTCGCACACCGTCACCGCGGCCGCCAGCACCACCTCCGTCAGCTCCGCGCCGGACCCCGCGGTGCCGGGCCAGCCGGTCACCGTCACCGCGACGATCGCCGCGGTCCCCCCGGGGGCCGGCACCCCGACCGGAGCCGTCACCTTCGACTTCGGCGACGGCACCCCGCCGGTCACCGCCCCCGTGACGGACGGCACCGCCACCGCCACCCACGCCTGGACCGGGACCGCCGGCAGCCCCTACGCCCTGACCACCACCTATCAGGGCGACACCGACTTCGCCCCCTCCAGCTGCACCACCCTCCAGACGGTCGGACCGGGCGCGAGCACCACCACCGTCAGCGGTCTGCCCGAGCCGTCGGTGACGGGCGCGCCGGTGACGTTCTTCGCGCGCGTGACGCCGGACGCCCCGGGGGACGGCACCCCGACCGGGACGGTGACCTTCGACTTCGGCGACGGCACCGCGCCGGTGGTCGCGACCGTGTCCCAGGGCCTGGCGACCGCCGTGCACACCTTCACCGGCGCGGCCGGCCCGTACACGGTGACCGCCGGCTACAGCGGCGACGACGACTTCATCGCCTCGGTGGGGTCCGCGACCCACACCGTGCAGCAGGCGCTGACGACGACGGTGGTCGACTCGTCGCCGGATCCGTCGGTGTCCGGGCAGGCGGTGGCGGTGACCGCCACGGTCGCGGCGGTGGCGCCGGGCGCCGGGACGCCGACCGGCACCGTCACCTTCGACTTCGGCGACGGCTCCGCACCGGTGGCGGTGCAGCTGGCCGGCGGCACCGCCACCGCCCCGCACACCTGGACCGGCACCGTCGGCAGCCCCTATCCCCTCACCGCCACCTACAGCGGGGACGCGGGATTCTCCGCGTCCGCCGGGACCGGCACCCAGGCCGTCACCACGGCGGCGACCGGCACCACCCTCACCTCCTCCCCCGACCCCTCGGTGCCGGGCCGGTCGGTCGACCTCACCGCCACCGTGGCGCCCGTCGCCCCCGGGGCGGGCACCCCGACCGGGACCGTCACCTTCGACTTCGGCGACGGCACCGCACCGGTCACCGTGCCGCTGGCCAACGGCACCGCGACCACGCCCCACACCTGGACCACCACCGCCGGCAGCCCCTGCTCCCTCACCGCCGCCTACAGCGGGGACGGCGACTTCGACCCGTCCACCGGCAGTGACACCCAGACCGTGGGCCCGGCCACCGCGGCGATGACGCTGACCTCGTCCCCGGAACCGTCCACCGCCGGGCAGAACGTCACCTTCACCGCGCGGGTCTCGGCGGTCCCCCCGGGCGCGGGCGCCCCCACCGGGACGGTCACCTTCGACTTCGGCGACGGCACCGCACCGGTCACCGCCCCGGTCCTGAGTGGGGTCGCGACCACCGACCACGCCTACGCGACCACGACGGGCAGCCCCTACACCGTCACCGCGACCTACAGCGGGGACACCGACTTCACCACCGCCACCGCCACCGCCGCGCACACCGTGACGGCCGCCGCCGTCACCACCGCGACGACGGTGACCTCCTCGCCCGACCCCACGGTGACCGGCCAGCCGGTGACCGTGACCGCCGTCGTGGCCCCCACGCCGGCCGGCACCGGGGTGCCCACCGGCACCGTCACCTTCGACTTCGGGGACGGCACGGCGGCCATCACGGCGCCGCTGTCCGGCAGCACCGTGACCGTCGCGCACACCTACACCAGCGCGACCGGCAGCCCCTACCGCATCACCGCCAACTACAGCGGGGACGCCAACTTCAGCTCCTCGGCGGGCAGCGACACCCAGACCGTGCTGCCGGCGGCGACCACCACCACGCTCGCCACCGCCCCCGACCCGTCGGTGACCGGCCAGCCGGTGACCCTCACCGCGACGGTGGCGCCGGTCGGTCCGGGGGCCGGCGTGCCGACCGGCTCCGTCACCTTCGACTTCGGCGACGGGACCCCGACGGCCTCGGCCTCACTTTCCGGCGGGGTGGCCCGGATCAGCCACGCGTACACCAGCGCGGGCGGTCCGTACACGGCGACCGCGAGCTACGAAGGGGACGCCAGCTTCACCGCGTCGAACGGCACCGACACCCAGACCGTCGGCAAGGCCGCCACGACGACCGTCGTGGTCTCCTCGCCCGACCCCACCGTGGTCGGCCAGCCCACCACCCTCAGCGCCACCGTGGCCGCCCAGGCGCCCGGGGCGGGCACCCCGACCGGGACCGTCACCTTCGACTTCGGCGACGGCAGCCCCACGGTGACCGCGCCCCTCAGCAACGGTCTCGCCACCACCACCCACACCTACACCGGCACCGCCGGCAGCCCGTACGCCCTCACCGGCACCTACAACGGCGACGCCAACTACACGGCGTCGAGCGGCACCGACACCCAGAGCGTCAGCAAGGCCGCCACGACGACCGCCGTGGTCTCCTCGCCCGACCCCACCGTGGTCGGCCAGCCCACCACCCTCACCGCCACGGTGGCCTCCGTCGCCCCCGGGACGGGCCCCCCGACCGGCACCGTCACCTTCGACTTCGGCGACGGGACGAGCCCGGCCACGGCCACCCTCTTTGGCGGGGTCGCCACCGTCACCCACACGTTCGCCGGCACCGCCGGCAGCCCGTACACGCTGACCGGCACCTACAACGGCGACGCCAACTACACGTCCTCCCACGGTGCCGACACCCAGACGGTCGGCCGGGCGACCACCACGACGTCCCTGGTCTCCGCCCCGGACCCCGGCGTGGTCGGCCAGCCCATCACCCTCACCGCCACCGTGGCACCGGTCGCCCCCGGGGCGGGCACCCCCACCGGAACCGTCACCTTCACCTTCGGCGACGGCACCGGCTCCGCCACGGCCACCCTCTCCGGCGGAGTGGCCACCGTCACCCACACCTGGACGACCCGCACCGGCACCCCGTACGCCCTGACGGCCACCTACAACGGCGACGCCGACTTCACCGCCTCCAGCGGCACCGACACCCAGACCGTCAACAAGGCCGCGACCACCACCACCGTGACCTCCGCCCCCGACCCCTCCGTCACCGGCCAGAGCGTCACCCTCACCGCCACCGCCGCACCCGTCGCCCCCGGCGCCGGCACCCCCACCGGCACCGTCACCTTCACCTTCGGCGACGGCACCACCGCCACCACCGCCACCCTCTCCGGCGGCACCGCCACCACCACCCACACCTGGACCACCCGCACCGGCAGCCCGTTCCCGATCACCGCCACCTACAACGGCGACACCAACTACGCGACATCGAGCGGCACCGACACCCAGACCCTCAGCAAGAGCACGACCACCACCACCGTCACCTCGACCCCGGATCCCTCCGCGTCCGGGCAGTCGGTCACCATCAGGGCGACGGTGTCCGCCGCGTCCGGCACGCCCACCGGCATCGTCACCTTCACCTTCGGCGACGGCACCGCCTCGGCCACCGCGCCGGTGTCCGGCGGGGTGGCGACCGTCACCCACACCTACACCGGCACCACGGGCAGTCCGTTCACCATCTCGGCCGCCTACGGCGGGAACGACAGCTTCGCGGCGTCCAGCGGCACCGACACCCAGACCCTCAACAAGGCGACCACCTCCACGGTCGTGGTGTCCACGCCGAACCCCTCGACGACGGGCGACCCGGTGACCGTCACCGCGACGGTCACCACGGTGGCCCCCGGAACGGGCACCCCCACCGGAACCATCACCCTCGCGATCACCGGGCGCACCCCGCAGACCGTGACCCTGGTCAACGGCAGGGCCAGCGCGGTGTTCAACCCGCTGCCCAAGGGCACCCACCTCGTCACCGCCAACTACAACGGCGACGTGAGCTTCGCGGCGTCCAGCGGGACCACCACCCAGACGGTCAACAACTGAGACCCCGCACCCGGCCGTCGGCCCCGTGGCCCGTGCCACGGGGCCGACGGCCGCTTTCCGGTCACGCTCCGGGGCCGGCCGAGCCGGGGCGGCGCCGCCCGGCCCCCGCCCCTTCCCCTGCTGTGACGCGCCTCACGCGGGGGCCTCCCGGGTGGCCGACGAGCAGCATGCGGGAGACGAACGGGCCGTGGGCCCAAGCGCGTTGGCCCCGCGCCCGTGGTCTGCCGGGGCGGGTGCGTGCGGCGCTCCGGCAGGACGGCGGCGCTCCCGCCATGTGGCCGGAAATAAGGTGGTCGGCGGCAGACGACAGCGGCCCCTGCGACAGCGCGGGGCATGCGCACCACCAGGACGGACGACACATCCCATGGACATGAGCGCGGGCGAGCGCAAGGGGCTCAGCCTCTTCGCCCTCATCATGATCGGCATAGGTTCGATCTTCGGCTCCGGCTGGCTCTTCGGGGCCGGCTCCGCCGCCCAGGTGGCGGGCCCCGCGGCGGTGGTCGCCTGGGTGATCGGCGTGATCTTCATCGGCATGATCGCGATGTCGTACGCGGAGGTCGGCTCGGCCTACCCGATCCCCGGCGGCATGGCCCGCTACGGGCACCTCTCGCACGGTCCGGTCCTGGGCTTCCTCACCGGCTGGGCGGTGTGGATCGCGACCGCCTCGCTGATCCCGATCGAGTCGATCGCGGCCACCCAGTACATGACGTCCTGGAGCTTCGGCTGGGCGCAGGGCCTGGTCGACCCGGCCACCCACCAGCTGACGCTCTCCGGTACGGCGGTGGCACTGGTCCTGACCCTCGCGCTCTGGCTGACCTGCTTCTGGTCGGTGCAGCTGCTGGCCCGCGCCAACACCGTGCTCACCCTGGTCAAGTTCGCCATCCCGGTGCTGGCGGTGCTCGCCCTGATCGGGTCGGGCTTCCACCCCTCGAACTTCACCGCGCACGGCGGCTTCGCCCCGTACGGCTGGCCGGCCGTGCTCACCGCCGTCACCACCTGCGGTGTGGTCTTCGCCTTCAACGGCTTCCAGGCCGTGGTCAACCTCGGCGGGGCCGCCAAGAACCCGGGCCGGGCCATCCCGCTCGCCCTGGTCGGCGCGCTCTCGCTGGGCCTGGTGATCTACCTGGCGCTGCAGGTCTCGTACCTGGGGTCGGTGCCGCCGGAGCTGCTGGCGCGGTCCGGCGGGTGGCAGGGCGTGAACCTCAACTCGCCGTTCGCCGACCTGGCGGGGCTGCTGATGCTGCACTGGGTCGTCACCATGCTGCAGTTCGGCGCGTTCATCTCGCCGGCCGGGTCCAACATCGCCAACGTGGCCTCGGCCGCGTACATGGTCACCAACCTCGCCGAGACCGGGTTCTTCCCGCGGAAGCTGGCGGCCGTGCACCCGCGCTACGGCACCGCCCGCCCGGCGATGTGGCTGAACCTCGCCTTCTCCGTCGTCCTGCTGGTCACCGTCGGCCGCA
The DNA here is from genome assembly GCF_019933235.1 of Streptomyces angustmyceticus. NCBI lineage: Bacteria > Bacillati > Actinomycetota > Actinomycetes > Kitasatosporales > Streptomycetaceae > Streptomyces > Streptomyces angustmyceticus. The sequence continues at coordinate 774,004 of NZ_CP082945.1, forward strand.
GCTGGCAGGCGCTGGCCGGCGTGGTGTCGGCGGCCATGGTCATCTCGTATCTGATCGGCCCGATCGCGGTGGGCGTGCTGCGGCGGACCCGCCCGGACCTGCCCCGTCCCTTCCGGCTGCCGGCCGCCGGGGTGCTGTGCCCGGTCACCTTCGCCTTCGCGGCCTGCGCCCTGTACTGGTCGAAGTGGCCGGAGACCGGAAAGATCACCGTGCTGACGCTGGTGGCCGCACCGGTCGCGGCGCTGGTGCTGCGGCGCCGGGCCAGGAGCGCGAGCGGCGGGCGGCAGGCGGGCCTGCTGCGACAGTTCGCGCCGGCCTGGTGGATGATCGCCTTCCTGCTGTGGACGGCCGCGGTGTCCGCGCTGGGCGGCAAGGACTTCGGCGGCCGGGACGTCCTCCCCGGCGAGCTCGGCACCGTCCTGATCGCGGTCACCGCCCCGCTCTTCTACTTCTGGGCGGTGCGCTCCGGGGTCCGGGCCCACGCACAGGGCCTGACCGGCGACCCGACCCCCGCCGAAGCCGCCCCGGCGCCCGCGGCCACCGACGACGACGCACGCCCGATGGCCTCCGTCTAGGACACCGTGCCGGGCTCCGGGGCACCCCCGGAGCCCGGCACAGGGATCGCTTCGCCGCCGGCGTGGCACAGCGGGGCCCGCAACGCCCCGCCCCCGCTCAGGCGCGTTCCGCCGCCGGTACGGAGTCCTCGGCCGGCGCCGCGGGAGCGGGTTCGGTGTGCGGCGTCCGGCTACTGCGGTTGAAGACCGTGATCGAGGCCATGATCACCGCGAAGCCGATGATCTCCGACGCGGTCGGGCGCTGGCCGAGCACCGGCCAGGCGATCAGTCCCGCCGCGATCGGGACGCCGTAGAAGTACGACGCCACCCGGTCCGCGCTCTCCGATCGCATCAGGACGAACAGCAGGCTGAGCGCGCCGATCGACACACCGACCGACATCCACAGTTCCGACAGCACGAACTGCGGTGTCCACCGGATGACGCCCTTCTCGAAGACCAGTCCGCCCGCGAGCATGACGACGGCCGACGACCCGGACTGCACGAAGCCATTGATCAGCAGGTGTGCGCCCGGGTTCTTCCGCTGGAAGGCGAACTGTCCGGTCGACACTCCCACCAGGCCGAGAACGCCGAAGGCGACATTGGTCGGGGTGAGCCCGGAAGAGGACTCCAGGCCCCGGTAGACCGTGATGGCGACGCCGACCAGCCCGCCGAGCAGTGCCAGCACCGACAGCGGCCGGACCTTTCGCGCGGTCACGACGGAGACCATCAGCCACACCAGAAGCGGTTGCAGCGCGATGATCAGTGCCGAGACGGCGGGGGTCATGCCGTGGTGGAGCGCGTAGAACACCCCGACGGAGAACACCCCCTGCAGCAGGATGCCGCTGAGCATGAGGTGGAGGTAGCCCGAGCGCGGCCAGGCGACCCGGAAGCAGAGGATCAGGACGAACAGGATGACCGCGGTCGCGCCGAACCGGATGGCCAGGTAGAAGAAGGGCTCCGCATAGGGCAGGCCGTACCGGCCGCCCACAAATCCTGATCCGTAGAGGATCACGAACGTCAACGCGATGAGCGAAACCTTGAGGTTCTTGGTCCCGCCGGGCACTAGCGCATTCCCACCTTGGAGTCGAAGGTGACCACGGAGCCGTGCGGCCGCAGCGCGCCCGGCAGTGCCTGCGCGCCGACGAGCCTGGCGGTCAGCTCGTACTCGTTCACCAGGCCGACGATCTCGTTCTTCAGCACCGCGATCGCCTTCGCGTAGTCGGCGTCGTCCACGGCGAGCCGCGCGCTGGGCGCCGCCGTTCGGGACGCCTTCTGCAGCGCGCCGATTCCGTAGATCCTGGACAGGATGCGGCCCAGGATCACGATCCGGTCCTGGGACGGCGCGTCGGCGAGATGGCTGAGGTTGATGTCGGTGAGGTGGAAGAACGCGTCTTCCAGATAGCCGAACCGGCCGAGGAACTCCAGCGGCGACCGCAGCCCGGACTCCTGGAAATGACGCAGGAAAAGATGGGCCAGGTGCTGGCAGAGCAGGTCGTTGGTGCCGTCGAATACGGTGTAGACGCGCGCATCGAGCAGGGCGTGGGCGGCGATGTTGTCCGGCGCGCCCTTCCGGTAGCCTTCGCCGCCGCACAACTGCTGGTAGTCGAGGGCCGATTCCAGCATGAGTTCGGAGGCCAGCACCTTCGTCGCCAGGGAGGCGAACATGCTGTTCTCCAGGTCCGTGGAGTAGTCCTCCGCCAGCATCAGGTGCCGGTACAGCGCATTGCAGGCGACGTAGTTCTGCCGGATGCGACTGACCTTGTAGCGCACATAGCCGATGTCGTGCAGGGTGCCGTCACCGATCTTCCGGGTGTTGACCTGGCGCAGCGATTCGGTGCTGAGCCGGCGCAGGAATCCGCTGGCCATGGCGGCCTTGCTGAAGCGGGACGCGCACAGGATCTCGGCGGCGTCGCCCAGGCCCTCCCTGGTTTTGGTGAGCCGGTAATGGCGGGGCACCCGCAGGTCCAGGGTGTTGAGCCCGTATCCGAGGTTCTTCAGTCCCAGGCTGTCGTAGACCTCGGTGGTCACGAATCCGCCGTCCGAGCGCCGGTGGGCGAAGTAGCCGAACTCCTTGCGCTCCGGGTGCTTGGCGCAGATGATCCACCAGTCCGCCTGCTCGCTGAACGCCTGCCAGTGCTTGGTTCCGGTGATCCGGTACGCGTCACCGTCGTCGTGGTAGGTGGTCTGCATACGGGCGAGGTTCGAACCGCTCCCCGGTTCGGTGAAGGCGAGGCCGCCGATGACGGGATGGTGCGCGAAGTCGTCGAAGACCTCTTCCTTCAGGGCCTCATCGCCGCTTCTCGCCACATTGCGGAGGAAGAGGACGGTCACGATCATGGTGTACATGCCCATCGGCAGATTGCGCTCGGACATGATCTCGATGATCTCGCACATCTCCCGATGGCTTTCCCGGCCACCGTACGCGCGCGGGATGGCCGGTAAGTAGATGCCTAACTCCACGAGCTTTCGCAGACCCTCCCGGGACAGCGGCTCATGGGGAAGCCGGGCACTGTCGAACGCGTCGATGCTGCCCCGGAAATTATCCAGGAACTCGGTCGAATCAAGGTCGGCCAGGGGGTTGCGCGGCATACTCAAGACAAGTGTCCCATCTGGGCTGGCGGATTGGCTTCGGCGTTGGTCGGTGTCATTCGGCGTCAGAGGGCGGCCAGTTCGGTGCGCAGGTGGTCGGGAATGCCGGCGGTGACGTCCCTCTCGTAATCGAAATGGACCATCACACAGGTACCGTGGGCGACCTCGGCGCCGTCCTGTCTGGCGATCTGCTCGATGGTGATCGAGGTATTGCCGACCTTCGCCACGGTGGTCTCGACGGTGACATCGACGGATGCGACGATCTGCCGGGTGAAGTCGATCTCGTAACGTCGCAGAATGAGCGCGAGGTCGCGCATGTTCGCTTCTTTGCTGAACAGCCGGAAAATCGGTAACCGGCCGTGCTCGAACCAGACCGGCACCGCGGAGTTGGTGACATGGCCGAGCACATCGACCTCGGAGAAGCGCGGTGAAATCGTCACCTTCACGTTCTGCCCCCAATTGGTACAGCATTTCGACTTTTTGACAGTGTCCCATCATGATCCTCCGGACACGCCAGGAACCACACGGGTGTGACGTGTGTGACACAAGTGACTGGGAGCCTCAACTGCCGTACTCCGGTGCGGAGTTGAGTATTCCGCGGCCGGGAATCGCGGCCGCGGCGGCTCGGGGTGTGACACTGCCCGTCACTGGACGGAATGTCCGTCGCCCACCGAGCGGGAGACCGTTGATGAACGAGGCCGTCGCACCACTGCTGGATCCGATCGCGGAGCTGTCCCGGCAGGGCGCCGCGTACGACTGGGCGGCCCACGGGACGCTGACGCTGGACGGGCGCTATCGGGAACGGCAGTTGCCTCTCCTCGACGACCGGGCCAGAGCGCCTCTCGGGCCCGACACCGGCCCGGCCGAGTACTGGCCGCCGATCCGCTCGGCGGTGATCCCGCTCGACAGCCGACGGCTGACGGCCGACGCCGGCCTCGCGTCCTTTCTCGCCGCTCTCCGCCGTAGCGACGCCGGCCCGCTGGTCTGGTGGCCGGGGCTGGCCCTGCGGGCCGACCGCCTGCACGCCACGCTCGCCGGAGGGCTCGAAGGGGGCCGGGAACTTCCCGCACCACCGCAACTGGCCCCTCGCATGGACATGGTGGTCCGCGGGCCGTGGATCGGACGCTTCAACACCGGGCGGATCTACCTGCCCGTCCAGGCGGCCGACGTGGCGTCCGCGACCGCGCTCGCGCAACTGCGCACCCGTCTCGGCGCGGCGCACCGTCCGCTCCTGGCCGGGTACGTCCAGTTCACCGGCGAGGTCACCGGCGACGCGTACCGGCAGCTCCGGGAGCTGGTCGCCACCCACCAGAGCCGTATCGCGGTGCGCATGCCGCTGTCCGCGCTCTGGCTCATGGACACCATGGACGACCTGGTACTGCGCTCCCGGGTGGTGGCCCGGGTCCCGCTGCGGAACGGGGCGGCCCCCGTTGCGGAGGAGATCCCGTCCTGATCACGGGGAGGAGCGCCCGGGGCGGTGAACCGTCCGCCCGGGGCGCTCCCGGAAGTCGGCTACGGCGCCGGCACATCAGAGGCCGGCGCGGGGCGTCAGGGCCGGTACGCCTGGCGGAGGGCGCAGGTCCAGATGACGGCGCGGGTGGTCGATGTGGCGTCGGCCGCGGAGCCGCCGACGCGCTGGTCGTCGCTGACGGCGTGGGCCTGGGCGTCGCCCTCCGGGGAGAGCCTGGGCAGGGCCAGCAGCGGACCGGTGCCCGGCCAGATCTGGGCCTGTAGCGGGGGTGCCGTCTCGGGCGGGAACGGCCCGACCATGTGGCTGTCGAGAGCGGTGCCCACGCTGATGTTGGTGGTGGGGCTGATGGCCTCGAAGGTGCCGCTGGTGCGTTCGCCGAGGAGTCCCGGTTCGGTCTCGGTGGTGTACGGCGGGAGCCACTGGGTGGGCGTCAGGGTGTCCAGCCGGGTGTAGTCATGGGTGCCCACGATCCGTCCGGCGCTGTCGATGTCCCGCGGGTACCAGTAGTCGTAGGGGACTCCCCCGGGCCAGTAGCGCTGGAGCGGTACGGGCGCGGCTCCCGGCCCGGCGGGCCAGGTGAGGCCGGCCGACCAGGACTCGTCGTCCTTGAAGGCGTCGCCCGAACCGGCGATCTGCCCGGCGTTGTTGATGGTGGTCACCGAGGTGAGCGAGTATCCGGCGGGCGGGGCGAGCCGGCGGACGATCCGGGTGCCGTCCCATACGAGACCGGTGAAGGCGCCGCTCTTGGTTCCGTCGCCGACGATCAGTCCCCGGTCATTGACGTCCGCCGCGTGGGCCCCCTCGGGCAGGAGGGTCACCGTACGGGCCCCGGCGCGGAAGCTGAAGGCGGCGGTGCGGCCCGCGCCCTGCAGGGTCCCGACCATCAGCCCCTTCGCGTTGACCGCGGCGGCCTCGCCGCCGGTGAAGCCGGCGGGCAGCGGTACGCGGTGCACCCTGGTTCCGGTCCAGTACACGGGCAGACCGCGCGAGGCCCCTACCGCCAGGGCGTTCGGCCCGAGCCCCTTGACCTGGCTGCCTCCTGATCCGGGCAGGGAGGCCAGGACCTGGAGGGCCGGGCGGCAGTCCGCGGGCGGACGGGCGCCGTCGGCGTGCCGGGCCGGCGAGGCGGGCGCCGGGCTCGCCGTCAGCAGCGGGACGAGGAAGGCGGTCGCGGCCACCGTCACCGCGGCGCGGAGATGTCTTCGCATCATGGGTCTCCGTTTCCGACGACGCGGGAAGCGGCCCGCGCCGTCAGGGGAAGGGGCCGGTGGGTGCCGCGGAGGAACCGGCGGCACCGGAGGCGAGCCGTCCGGCCGGGTGCGCGGAGCGTCCCCAACTCGCCGGAAAACCGCCCGACTTCACGGTGCTGTCGTGGCTCACGCGGACCGTCCCGGCTCCGTTGCGGGAGGTCAGGAAGGAGCAGGACCGGAAACCGGACGACCGCCCGTTGGGGGAGTTCCGCGGACCGGCCCCTTTCCTACCCCTCCCCCAGGCCCCTGCGGGACGGCCGGGACGGCCAATGGCCGGAAGTCGTCCGGGACTGTCCGGGTCCGTTTCGAGGGGCGGATCGGGCGTCCCGGGCCCCCGGGACCTGGGCAGCCGTCTCGCGGGCAGCGCCGCACGCGGGGGCCCGCCGCCGTGCGGGGCGAACGCAGCATGCCGCCAACACGGCTATTCTGGAGGGACGTTGACCACAGCACCCGACCCCGCGGGGTCTTGGGCATCGCACGTTCGGGCGAGCTTCCCGGTGCGGGCAACATCAGGAGCTGCCACCTAGCCATGGAGTCACAGAACCCTATGGGGTCCGAATCCACCCCGTCGCTTCTGGGCACCCGCCCGCGTACCGAGGTGCTCCGGGCCAGCGCGGCGCTGGCCCAGGTCACCCACGATCTCTCGCAGACCGGCCGCAGTGCCCTGGGCGCGCTGGCCGCCTACCGCTGGGCGCTCGGGGACGGGGCGGCCGCGCCCATCACGGGCTTCCGCACGGAGGGCTGCCCCACGGTTCCGGCCCTGACCGCCGAGGTGGACGCGGCCGCCGTGCAGTGGGAGGGCACCCGCAAGGGGACGGCCGCGCACGACTACCTCCGCGGCGTGCACACCGCACTGTCATGGATCTGCGGATACACCGAACGGCGGCCGTGACGGCGCCCGTTCACGGACAGGGCCCCTGCCAGCGCAGATAGAGGGCGGCGATGTCATCGGCGTCGCCGGGGACGGGGGCCGGCAGGCAGACCTGCTCGATGTGGGCCAGCAGCGCGCTCTCGGGCACCGAGCGCAGCCCGGAGCCGAAGACGGTGAGGAGCTGTCGGGTGCCGGTGTCCAGGTCGAGCCCCGGTCGTTCGACGAGCCCGTCGGTGTACAGCAGCAGGTGCGAGCCGGGCGCGAGGGTCACCGTCGTGGTGGGGAACACCGCGTCCGGTTCGATGCCCAGCGGGAGTCCGCCGTCGACGGGAAGGACGGCGGGCTGCTTCCCGGGACCCGCGTGGAGGGGTTGCGGGTGTCCGGCGCGGCACAGGGACAGTCGGCCGGTGGCGGTGTCGAGGTGGGCTATGACACAGGTGGCGAAGAGGTCGTAGTCCGGGTCGGTGGAGGACTGGGTGAGCAGCGCGTTGGTGCGGTGCAGGACGTCGGCCGGCGAGTGTCCCTCGGCGCTGTAGGCGCGCACCGCCGTGCGCAGCCGGCCCATCACGGCGGCGGCCGCGGTGCTGTGGCCCTGTACGTCCCCGACGACGAGGGCGAGTTCACCCGAGGGCGTGTACCAGGCGTCGTACCAGTCGCCGCCGACGGCGGCGCCCTCCGCCGCGGGCCGGTAGTGGGTGTGCACCGTGGTGTTGCGCAACTCCGGAAGGGCCCGCGGGAGCATGCCCTGCTGGAGTTCGACGGCCCGCCGGTGTTCCCGGTCGTGGATGCGCGCCCGGTCCATCGCCTGGGCCAGCAGGGCCGCCACGACGGTGAGCAACGACCGCTCGGCGGGGGCGAATTCGTGCGGGGCGGAGAAGCCGATCAGGCAGGCGGCGCGGCCGTCCTGCGCGGTGGGCAGGGGCAGGACGGCCCAGGACTGGCGCTTGGTGGCGTGGGCGAAGTCGACCAGGGAGGGGTAGCCGGCCAGGCCCTCCCGCAGCGAGCCGGCGAAGGTGGGGGTGCCCTGGAGCAGTGCGTCCCGGAAGGGGGTCGAGGCGTGGAGTGGGAATCCCTCCGTGGCGGTCTCCTCCGCCGGGCCGTAGCCCCAGGAGGCGATGACCCGGAGGCGGTCGCGTTCGGTGTCCACCACGAGCAGCCCGTCGGCGCCGAACGCCCGCAGGGCGGTGCCGGTGGCGTTGGCCACGTCGTCGAGGCTGGCCGCGCTCACCAGATGCGCCGCCAGGTCCCGCAGCCGGCCCGACTGCTCGGCCTGGGACGACAGCAGGCGCTGGTTCAGCTGCTGGCGGTCGCAGGCCACGGTGATGTCGGCGACCAGGCCGTCCATCTTCATCGGGTGACCGTCCGCGGCCGGATGCGCCCGGCCGCGGGCTTCGAGGGTGCGCAGCCGGCCCGTGGCGTCGTACGCGCGGTAGCGGACCTGGTAGTCCGCGCAGCGCTGGGCGATGTGGCCGAGGCTCTGGCGTAACGCGGGCAGGTCCGTGGCGGGCACCTGGGAGAGGAACTCCTCCAGGGTCAGGGGCGGATCGGAGCGTGGCGCCAGGCCGTGGAGGCGGGCCAGGGCGTCATCGCCCTCGACGACGCCGGTGTCCAGGTGCCAGACGAACGTCCCCAGCTCCATGGTGCCGCTGGCGTCCGCGGCCACGTCCTCGTCCTCCGGCCCGCCGTGGTCGAGTTGGCGTCCGGTCAGCGCGGCCAGGGCGGGCCCGGCGTGGTCGGCGAGGCATCGCAGGAAGGCCCGCTCGACGGGGGAGAACCCGGTCTCGTGCTGCCGCAGCACGGTCAGTACGCCGATGACGGTGTCGTTGTCGATCAGCGGCAGGGCGCCCGTCACCAGGTCGACGGGCAGCCGGTCGACCAGGCCGGGATAGCGCGTCTGGCGCTGGGCGAAGGAGTTCAGCCAGACCGGGCACGCCTTGCGCACCGCGTCGGTGACCGAGAGCTCCTCGTCGATGCCGATGGCCTCCATGGGGAGGGCCACGTCGGCGGGCAGCCCCTGGGAGGCGACCAGGAACAGGTAGCGGCCGGACGCGTCCAGCAGCAGGAGGGCACCGCCCAGGTCGCCCAGCAGCGGAGCGGCCGCGTCCAGGGCACCGGCGAGCAGCTCCCGGGCGGTGCGCGAACGCGCCGCCTTCGCGGTCGCGCCGTGGACGGCGGACAGCCATACGGCGGGATCGGACGGGGGACGGCCCGCGGGGCCGACAGTGCGAACCGCCAGGGTGAGGCGACCGGGTTCTTCCATAGGCGAACCGTAGAAGGACCGGATGACCCGCGAGAGGAATGTCAAAATTTGAACGGTTCCGGTTGCTGCTGCCCGCGGATGCCGGTCTGGCGCCCCGCGCGGGCCCGGCACCGCCACGCGGGACGGCGCCGCCGAGGCGGCGCGGTGGTCAGTTCCCCTTGGGGTGCGGGTTGCCAACGGCTCGCCGGCGTCGCACTCCTCCTTCGTCTCGTCGGTGTTGAAGAAGCTGCTGACGGAGGGGGCCCTCCCGGTCGGCGTGGACGAGCCTGTCGTCCTTCCGCACGCGGGGCCCGCCGGGGGATCCGGCGGGTGGCGGGAGCGGCCGGAAACGCCTCCCACGTCCCCGCGCGGCGTTCCAGGAGAGGGTCGTTTCAGCAGGTCAGAGGCGGTGTGAACGTTCCGGCGTCCCGGGCTTCACGGCGGTCGTGGCGGCTGGGACGGACCGCGTCGCAAGCTCGGCACCGCAAGCAGCGACGGCCCCACGCCGAAGGGAGACACCATGCGGACCCGCTTCCGGCGCCGCCTGTTCCACCGAGTCGACGTCACGGACGCGGTGGCCCTGGCGGTACTCGCCGCGTCGGCGGCGACCGTCTTCCTGTTGGTCGTCACCCTTCTCTGACCGCACGTCCTGCCGCCCCCCGAAGAAGAAAGCACCCAGTCATCATGCGCATCCCCCGTCACACCACCCGACTCGCCGCGTCAGCCGCCGTGCTGGCGGCCGCTCTCTCCCTGACCGCCTGCGACAGTGACGCCAGGAACACCGGCAGCGCGGTCCCGGCCGCGTCCGCCCGGCCCGGGGCCGGCGACCAGGGCGCCCCGTCCTCGTCGAAGGCGAACGGCCAGGCCAAGGGCGGTGACGCGACACAGGTCGCCTCGCATGCGTCCGGCAGCGGGACCGGAGGGAAGAAGGCCGCCGGTGTGGCCGCCGGCAAGGGTTCCGGCAGCCAGAAGGCCGCCGGAGCCTGTACCGGTGCGCAGGTCAAGGCCACCGTGACGAAGGTCGATCGCCCCCTCAACCACATGCTCCTCACCGTCACCAACACCGGCTCCGCGCCCTGCCACGCCTACTACGCCCCCTACCTCCGCTGGGACGACGACCAGGCCGCCACCACGTTCCTGGAGGCGTCCGAGCCGCAGGCCGTGGTCACGCTCGGTCCGGGCCAGTCGGCGTACGCGGGGATCATGTACCGGGCCGCGGACGGCTCCGGCAGCGGCAGCCACACGGCCCACAAGCTGGGCATGCTGTTCGCCAACCGGGCAGGGGGCGGGTCGACCGGCCCGGCCGTGCGGCTCACGCTGCCCAAGGGCGGTATCACCACCGACAGTTCGGCGTGGGTCACCTACTGGCAGTCCACCGTCGGGCAGGCGCTGAGCTGGTGAACGGACGTCACTGACCTCGTCCGGGGCCCGGGGCCGGCACAGACGCCGGCCCCGGGCTCAGCCGTTCTCCTCCGGGGCGGGAATCCATTTGCTGCCGCCCAGCGGGTAGTCGTACTGGGGCCGGCCGGCCATGCCACTGGTGTGGAACGGCTCCCCGTTGTCGTCGATCCGGAGCGTGCCGTGCCGGTTCCCGCTGGACCACTCCAGCTCCATGTACCAGCGCACGTCGCGGGAGCCGGCCCGCGCGATGACCTGGAAGACCTCGGGGTCGCTCTCGCTCGTCCTGTACGGGAAGTCCGGCTGCCCGTTCTGCGGTGTGATCCGTGGCTGCGCCGCGTCCAGGGAGACCGACAGCGACTTGGGCTTGATGCCACCGCCACAGCCCACGCCCATGCTGTAGGCGGTCCAGGCGGGCGGGGCCGCGCTTCCCACGACCCGCACCCGCAGGGCGTGCAGGATCACCGTCTTGCCGCCCACGCCCTGCACCGACATCTGGACGCGCTGGCTGTCCGCCGAGACGGCACCCAGGGCCGCGATCCAGCCGCGGGCGTCCTGTTCCGGGGGCGGCGGGGGCATCTCGCCCGGCTTCCGGTCCACCAAGTAACGCTGGCTGCACGGGTCCTCCCAGGTGTACGGGCGGACGTCCACGCTCACCGGGAGCCCGTCGCGGTCGGCCGCGTCCGGGCTCGTCGCCCGGTCGTCGGATCTGCCCGACGTCCTGCTGCCGGGCGTGTGCGACCAGGTCGGGGTGGGGCTCACACTGCCCTCGCCGTGCGGCTTCGCGGACGCGGACGCCGACCGCCCGTCCCCAGGACGCGTCGGCTTGCCGTCGTCGTTCGTACGGGCGGCCGCCGCGCCGCTTGCCGCCTCGCGGTCGCCGCCGTCGGAGACCAGTCCGGCGAGCAACGCGGCGGACGCGGCCACGGCCGCCACGGCGATGCCGGCGGTCAGCGCGATCCGCCGCCGGTTGCCCGCGGGCGGCCGCCGGCGCACGGTCCGCCCCTCGGGGGTGACCTCGGCGACCTCACCGGCGTCGGCATCGGAGGGGGGCGCGGTGGCGGGGACGGCGGCAGTCGTGGAAACGGAGGTGGAGGCCGCCTCGGCGGAGGCCGTCGGCGGCACGGTATCGCGGCCCGCCTCGGCCTCGGTGTCCGATGCGGAGTGGGCGTCGGTTCCGGATCCGGCCCGGAGCCGGGAGCTGGCCGCATCCCGGGCCTGGGGCCGGGAGTTGGCCCCGGTTCCGGTGCCGGGGCCGGACGTGGCCCCGGATTCCACCGCTGACTCGGCGGACTCGCTCCCGTGCCCGGCTCCCGTCCCCCGCACCGCCGCGGCACCCCCGGTTACCGGCTCGGGTACGGACGCAGTTCGGGGTGCGGACGCGGCCCCGGCTGCCGTCACGAGACCGGATCCGGCAACCCGTTCGCCATTGGCCCCGGCGGGCGCCCCCGCCTCGCCGCCCCCTTGTCTGCGGTCCCGTTCGCGCCGGCGGGCCTCGTCCGCCAGGATCCAGCGCCGGTGCAGCTCCACCAGCTCGTCCGGCGTCGCCCGGCACAGCCGTGCCAGCCGCTCCAGCGGTGCGTACTCCGTCGGCACCGCGTCGCCGTTGCAGTAGCGGTGCAGTGTCGACGTGCTCATGTGCAGTCGCTTCGCGAGCACTCCATAGCTGTATCCGGAGCGGTCCTTCCACTCCTTCAGCAGTGCCGCGACCCCCGCCGCTTCCTCAGCCGCCCCCACTGTTCACTCCCCTCCCCGCCCGCGCGCCCCGCACACGTGCAATCCGCTCCCCACGACCGCTCCCACGGCCCTGACCACGTCGATTCCCCCGCCGCACCCCGGCCCCCCAGTTGGCCGTTCCGCCGGTGACCGGGTGGGTCACCGGCGGTCCGCGTCGCCCGGTACGTCAGGATCAATGTTCGCACCGATCCGCTCAGCCGCTGTTCGGAACACTCGCGACACGCCCAACGGCCCGTATCGGTCATGCCGTTGCGGCACGTTCCGGCCCCCGCGGTCGCTCCCGGTCACAGCGGGCGGGGCAGGGCCCCGAGGCCGTGGTCGTATGCGGCAGAGGGGCCGCATATTGGCCGGTTTACGAGCTTCCAGCGCGCTTTGCCCTTTCCCATCGACAGGCGTGAACGGTGCGGGTTACACCGGACCATCGGAGCGCCCGACCGCCGGAGCAGGTCGGGCAACCGACGCGATCGCGCGCCCGCACCGCACCAGTCCTCAGGTGCGGGCCGTCCAGTACCTCTTGAACACCTCCAGCTGGAGGGAACATTCCAGGGAAGTGACCTCCTCGCTGCCCGCGAAGCCTCCGGTGAGGGAGTCGGCGAGGTGTTCCTCGTCGCGGAAGACGCCTCCGTAGGTGAACACCGAGGAGGCCGCCGTGAGGGGCGAGGAACCGCGTCGCGGGGTGGTCGGCGAGGGAGCCGGCGAGGCGCTTCACGGCGCCCGGGCGGCGCGCGGCGAGGGCCTGTGCCACTTCGGGCGCGCGCCCGGGTTCGGTGCCGATCCACACGGTGGCGGGCAGGCCTTCGGCCAGCAGCGACCACGGGCGACGACTACCTCACCGTGACCACGCCCGATGCGGGCGCGGGCGGACTGCCCGTGCTGGTCTGGCCGCTCCCCCGGCCGCCGGGCTCTTCCGCCGGGCCATCAGCCAGAGCGGCAACGGCCTGTGCGCCGTACCCTCCGACCACAGTCTCGCGATCACGCGGCAGGTGTGTGCGCTGCTCGGACTGCCGCCCCGCGCCGAGGCGTTCCTCGGGGTGGACGACGCCCGGCTGACCGCCGCCGTCGACGAGCTTCCGCCGACCGGTCCCGCGCTCTCCGGCCACGTCGATCCGTCGCTGGGCAACAGCCCCTTCAAGCCCGTGCTCGACGGCGTCCTCCAGGAGCGGCAGCCCGCCCTCGCCCTCCGCGCGGCAGGCCGGAACGGCGCGGGGCCGGTGGCGGCCCGAGAACTCCTGATCGGTACCAACGCGGACGAGGCCGCCCTCTACACCGTCCCCGACGGCGCGGTCAGCGCGATGACGCCCGGCACCCTGGCGGCCGTCGCGGCCCGGCGCTCGGCCCGGCCGGAAGCGCTGCTGGCGCACTACCGGACCCGGTTCCCCGATGCCGGGCCGGGCGTCTGGGCGACCCACCTGATGACGGACGTGTACCGCGCCGGCAGCCGTGCGCTCGCGGACGCCCACAGCGCGCTGCCGGGCACCCGGACCTTCGCCTACGCCTTCGACTGGCGCTCCGCCGCCTTCGAGGGGCAACTCGGCGCCTGCCACTGCGTCGAGCTGCCCTTCGTCTTCGACCGCACGGAACTCCCCGCGCTGCACGGCGCGCGTGCCCTGCTCGGCCCCGGCCGCCCGGGCCGTGTCGCCGGCCTCGCGGCCCGCACGCACGCCGCCCGGGTCGCCTTCGCCACCCACGGCGACCCCGGCTGGCAGCCCTACGACGCCGACGGGCGGGCCACCATGCACCTCGACCACTCCTGGCGACTGCGCTGCGGCGCCCCGGACGTCGCCTGACGATCCGGCAGAACGCTGCCCCTTCGCCGGACGACGGAGGCAGCCGGCGCTGTCCCTTCGCGCCGCCGGGCTGCCTCCCAGGGCACCAACCAGGTTCCTCCTGGAGCCCCCTGCCTGGTCATCACAAAGGTCACCCGCGCCCTCGGGCGTTCCAGGCGGGCGTTCCAGGCGCAAGACGTTCTCACAGGTCACAGCGCGTTTCGGCGTTCCCGCGTTCTCGTTTTGCCCGGATTCGTTGCCGTGCACACGGCCCGCCCCGCAGGCTGGTGCACACGGCATTGCCGAACGGGAGCCGCACGGCGTACCCACTTCGGCAGAGGCGAAGTGCTCGCCGACGCTGCCCGAACCGACCGCAGCGCCTGCCCACTCGCCAACCGCCCGACCGGCAGCAATGCCCGGTCTGAACCATTCGCATCATCCCGATGCCTACGGGTACCGGGAGGCGCCCACCGCCCGGACCGGGCGCGGCCCGCCGGGCGCGGCGGCCCGGTGGGCGGTTCCCGCGCCCTCGGCCGTAGTGGCACGCCGGAGGGACCGGCGGGGCACGGCCGGAGTCGGGCGCTCCAGAGAACGAGGGAACACAGATGCAAGCAACCATGAGTCAGACCGAGCTGGAGATACCCGTCGTGGTCCGCGCACCGGACCCGATCTCCCTGGCGGGCGTGACCAGTCAGCTCAACCAGCACCGGGGGGTGCGGCTGGTGGAGGGCGGCGGGGATCGCCCGCCCTCGGTGGCCGTCGTCGTCACCACGACGATGGACGACTCCACGATCCCGCAGCTGCGCCGTCTCGTCCGGATCGACGGGGCACGGGTCGTGCTGGTGGCGGACCAGATCCGGGAGGCCGAACTGCTCGCCGTCATCGAGTGCGGCGTCGGAGCGATCCTGTGGCGCCATCAAGCCACCCCCCGCCGCCTGTACCAGGCCGTGCTGGCGGCCTCCCGGGGCGAGGGGGACCTGCCCTCTGACCTGCTCGCCCGACTGCTCCAGCAGGTGGGGCAGATGCAGCGCAGCGCCGACGACCGGCCCGGCACGCTGGCCGGACTGGCCCCGCGCGAGATCGATGTCATCCGGCTGATCGCCGAAGGACTGGACACGGCGGAGATCGCGAGCAAGCTCTCGTACTCCGAACGCACCGTCAAGAACGTGCTGCACGGCATGACCACCCGTCTCCACCTGCGCAACCGGGCCCATGCCGTCGCCTTTGCGCTGCGGGAGGGGCACATCTGACCGGCGCCCGGGAGCCGTGGAGCGAGGCGGGGGCGGGGACGGGGCGTCCGCTTCCGCTATCGCGACCGGGAGACGATCAGCACGATGCCGTAGCAGGCCAGGCCCGCGCAGACGGCGAAGCAGAGCGCCGCCGCGGCCCTCGCCGGCACCGCCGCCCTGCCCCCGCGTCCGGTACCGGCCGACCGCGTCTCCCGGGACCGGGTCAGGGCGACGAGCCCGAGGGAGAAGACCCCCACGAGCAGGATCCCGACGGTCAGGCTGACGGCACAGACCGCGGCGAGCGCCTCCCATTCGATCCGCATGGCTCCGGCCTCCTCCGCTCCCCCACCGGGGGAACTGCTGTCGTGTGCGGGCCGTCGGCAGACCGGTGGCTCCCCGGTCACACCGCGGTGCGGTCGGCCCGTTCGTCTTCCGCACCGGCCGGCGCGTTGACGTTGCCCGCGTGGACGGGCCTGCGCCGGGAGAGCGCGTACATCCCGGCGACCGCGGCCAGGGCCGCTGCCGCCACCAGCACCAGGCCGATGTCGCCGCGCCCGGCCAGCCAGGCCGCGACGCCCCCGGCGGCCGCCGCCGCGGGGAGAGTGAGGATCCAGGACACCGCGATCCGCCCCGCCACTCCCCAGCGGACCTGGGCCAGCTTCCTGCCGAGGCCGGAGCCGAGGATGCCGCCCGCGCAGACCTGCGTGGTCGACAGCGGGAAGCCCATGTGGGAGGAGACCAGGACGACGGTGGCGGCGGTGGTCTCCGCGGTGAACCCCTGCGGCGGCTCGATGTCGGTCAGCCCCCTGCCCATGGTCCTGATGATCCGCCACCCACCCGCGTAGGTCCCGAGCGAGATCGCCAGGCCCGCGCCGAGTGTCACCCACCACGGCGGGCCGGAACCCTGGCTCAGCAGGCCGGCGGAGATGAGGGTGAGGGTGATGACTCCCATGGTCTTCTGGGCGTCATTGGTGCCGTGGGCGAGGGCGACGAGTGAGGCGGAACCGATCTGCCCCATGCGAAACCCCCGGCTGACCTCGCCGCCCGGCGTCCGCCGGGTGAGCACATAGGCGAGGTAGGTCGCCAGCAGCGCGCTCACACCGGCCAGCACCGGCGCCACCAGAGCCGGGATCACGATCTTCTCCACGACCTGCCCGAGCCGGACCGCGTCACCTCCCGCGCCCACCCACACCGCGCCGATCAGGCCGCCGAACAGGGCGTGCGAGGAGCTGGAGGGCAGTCCCGCGAGCCAGGTGACCATGTTCCAGAGGATCGCGCCGATGAGCCCGGCGAAGATCATCGTGAGGGTGACCGCGTGGTCGTCGACGATGCCGCCGGAGATCGTCCTGGCGACGGTGGTGGACAGGAACGCACCCGCGAGGTTGAGCACTCCGGCGACCACGACCGCGATCCGCGGCGCCAGCGCCCCGGTGGCGATGGAGGTCGCCATCGAGTTGGCCGTGTCGTGGAACCCGTTGGTGAAGTCGAAGGCCAGCGCCGTGACGATCACCGCTACGAGCAGAACGGAGAGGCCGTCCACCACACCGCTCCCTCCGCAACCGCGCTCCGGGGCCGTCGTGGCACCTGCCAAGAACGTATGCCACTCGCCGTGGCGGGGACGCCAGGCGCCACGGCGGACCGGGGGGCGTGTCGCGGTCGCCGTGAATCGGGCTACCGGCTCAGGCGATCGACGTCCACGACCCGGTAGCCCTGTGCCACCAGCAGCGGTGCGACGGCGGCGTAGCTGTGAATTCGTAGGGCCGGCCGTGCAGAAGCAGGACCGCCGGGCCATGGGCCGGGCCCGCTTCGGCGTGTCCCACGCCGGGGCATTCAGTGGGAGAGGAGCTGCTGTCCGCCGTCGATGTCGTACGTGCCGCCGGTGAGCGCTTCGTTGCACATGAGGTGGACGGCCAGCGCGGCGACATCCGCCGGGAGGACGACCCGCCGGATGGGCAGCGTGGCACGCAACTCCTCGCGCCGGGCTTCGAGTTGATCGCCCAGGAGGGCGGCCGACAGCGGGGTGTCGACGAACCCGGCCGCGATCAGGTTCACCCGGACCGGCGCCAGTTCGAGCGCCAGGTCGGCGGTGAGGGCGGGGAGCGCGGCCGTGAGCGCGGACACCACGCTCATGCCGGCGCCGGGCCGGCGGCCGCCCGTGCCGCCCATGAACACCAGCGTGCCGCCGGCCCGTACCTTGTCACGGCTGTGGAGGGCCACACCGAGCGTGAGGGCGAGCCGTTGTCCGAACTCGCTGCGCGCGGCGTCGAGGTCCATGCCGGACAAGGGCCGGTAGGAAGGGCTGCCGGCCGTCACCATCACATGGTCGACCGGTCCGGGCAGTTCGTCGAAGAACCGCCGGAGCCGGTCGGAGTCGGTGGCGTCGAACGCGGCCGTGGCGAGCGGCCGGAGTTCCTGCGCGGCCTGGTGCAGCCGCTCGGGGTTGCGGCCGACCAGCACCAGCCTGCCGCCCCCTGCCCGTACCTGACGGGCGGTTTCGCGTCCGATACCCGCGCCGGCGCCGATCACCACGACGGTCTGACCGGCGAGAGCGGCGCCGCCGGGAGCGTTGGGCGCGGCCGTCACGACGACCCGCCGCCGCTCGGGGGCATGTGCCGTTCGGGAGCCGGTGCGCTGCCCGTCATCCGTGCCTCCGGACCTCGGGATATCGGCTTCTGGGCTCCATTGTCACGCCACCGGCCGCGGATCACCTGTCGGCCGGCGCGGCGCAGGCCAGGCCGCCGCCCCGCGGGCCGCACGGGTGCGACGCCGCGCGAAAAGAGCGACCGTGGAAGCAGCACGCGAGCGCGAACGGAGGGCGCGATGAGCGGCGGCAAAGGCAGCGGCACGACCTATGACTACGACGTGATCGTCCTCGGCGGCGGCGCGCCGGGCGAGCACACCGCCGGCGCGCTCGCCGAGGGCGGCCTGCGCGTCGCGGTCGTGGAGCGCGACCTGGCCGGCGGCGAGTGCACCTACTGGGCGTGCATCCCCTCGAAGACGCTGTTGCGGCCGGGCGAGGCGGTGCAGGGCGCGCGTACGGCGGCGGGCACCGCCGAGGTCTACGTCCAGGCGGCCCTGGCCTGGCGCGACTACATGGTCTCGGACTACTCCGACGCCGGGGCCGAGCGGTGGCTGACGGAGAAGGGGATCACGCTGCTGCGGGGTCACGGCCGTCTGGCGTCCACCGGGGTGGTGGAGGTCGACGGGGTCCGGTACACCGCCGAGCACCTCGTGCTGGCGAACGGCGCCGACCCCGTCGTCCCCCCGGTTCCCGGCCTGCGGAACCTCGAAGGCGTCTGGAGCACACGCGAGGCGACCGGCATGAAGGCGGTGCCCGAGCGGCTGATCGTGCTCGGCGGTGGGCCGGCGGGGCTCGAACTGGCGCAGGTGGTACGGCGCTTCGGCGGCGAGGTGGTCCTCGTGGAGGCCGCGGCGCACCTGCTCGCGCGCGAGCCCGCACCGCTGGGCGAGGCGCTGGCGACCGCGCTGCGCCGCGACGGCATCGAGTTCGTCCTCGGCACGCCGGCGACCGGGGCGCGCCGCGACGGCGAGGACTTCGTCCTGGAGCTGGCGGACGGACGGGTGCTGCGCGGCGACCGGCTGCTCGTGGCGACCGGCCGCCGCCCGCGCGTCGAGGGGATCGGGCTGGAGACCGTCGGCGTCACCGCGGACGGCCGGGGCGTGCCGGTCGACGCGCGGATGCGGGCGGGCGAGCGGCTGTGGGCGGTCGGCGACATCACCGGCATCTGGCCGCTGACGCACGTCGGCGAGTACCAGGGCGAGGTCGTCGCGTCGAACCTCCTCGGCGAGCCCCGTGAGGCCCATTACGAGGCGGTCCCGCGCGTCACCTACACCGATCCGCAGGCGGCGGCCGTCGGCGCCACCGAGGCGCGGTTCGGCGCGACCGCGCTGCTCACGGAGATCGCCAAGACGGCCACCTACACGCACACCTACGCCGAGTCCAACGGCTTCCTGACGCTGCTCAGCGACGGTGAGGTGCTGACCGGCGCCTATGCGCTGGGCCCCGAGGCCGGGGAGTGGATGCAGCAGGCCACGCTGGCGATCCGGGCCCGGGTCCCGCTCGCCGTGCTGCGCGACACGATCCAGCCGTTCCCCAGCTTCTCGGAGATCCACGCCGCCGCGCTGAAGGCGCTCAGCCGCGAGGTGAAGGGGGCGGGGCAGCCGCTCAGGGCGTGAACCCGACGCCCACGACCGGAACGGCGACCGCGACGGCACCGGGCGCGGCCCGCGCGCTCGGCGTCCGAACGGCCGACCCGGTCCGGCGGCCAGCGCCCCACACCCCTGCCGGCGCCTCAGCTCCGCACCCCACAACCCCGCCTCCGGAAGCCCTAGTTGAGCGTCTTGAGCGCCGTCGCGTCGTACGGCTTCAGCTCCGTGAAACGGTCGCCCAGCACCTTCGCCGCCCACTGCGGGTCCTGGAGCAGGGCGCGGCCGACGGCGACCATGTCGAACTCGTCGCGCTCCAGCCGGTCGAGGAGGTTGTCGATGCCCCGGACCGGGGCGCCCTCGCCCGCGAACGAGCGCAGGAAGTCGCCGTCGAGACCGACCGAGCCGACGGTGATGGTGGGCTTGCCGGTGAGCTTCTTGCTCCAGCCCGCCAGGTTGAGGTCCGAGCCCTCGAACTCCGGGAGCCAGTAGCGGCGGGTGGAGGCGTGGAAGGCGTCGACACCGGCCGCGGTCAGCGGGGCCAGGATCGCGTCCAGCTCCTCCGGGGTCTCGGCGAGCCTCGCGTCGTAGGCCTCCTGCTTCCACTGCGAGTAGCGGAAGATCACCGGGAAGTCGGGCGAGACGGTCTCGCGGACCGCGGCCACGATCTCGGCGGCGAACTTCGTACGGGCCACGGGGTCGCCGCCGTAGGCGTCGGTACGGCGGTTCGTGCCCGCCCACAGGAACTGGTCGAGGAGGTAGCCGTGGGCGCCGTGCAGTTCGACGCCGTCGAAGCCGACGCGCTCGGCGGCCGCGGCGGCCTCGGCGAAGGCGCCGATGACGTCGTCCAGGTCGCGCCGGGTCATCGCCCGGCCGGCGCCCTCGGTGCCGTCGACGCGGATGCCGGAGGGGCCGACGGCGGGGGCGTCGGCGAAGGGCGGCTCGCCCTGCTTGCGCACCATGCCGATGTGCCACAGCTGCGGCACGATCGTGCCGCCCGCCTCGTGCACGGCGTCGGCGACCTTCGCCCAGCCCGCGAGCTGCTCCTCGCCGTGGAACCGCGGCACCCGGTCGCTCTGTCCGGCCGAGTCGTGGCCGACGTAGGTCCCCTCGGTGACGATCAGGCCGACTCCGGCGGCGGCACGGCGGGCGTAATACGACCGCACGTCCTCACCCGGGACGCCGCCCGGCGAGAACATGCGGGTCATCGGCGCCATCGCGATGCGGTTCGGGACGGTCAGGCCGTTGAGCGCGATGGGCCGGGAGAGGATCTCGGCCGCACGGGAGGCGGCGGACTCGGTGACGGTCACGGGGGTGCTCCTCGAAAGTACCAGGCGGTATGTGTACGTGCATCGAATGCGTGCAGGCGTCAACGGTCCACGGCGGCGACGGCATTCCGCCCCGCCGCCCCGCCGCCCTGTGATCCCGGACACCCGACCGCCTCGGCCGTCCCGGCCGCCCGCCACCCCGAGGAAGATCACGGCACCCACTAAGATGCCCCTGAAAGCAGACAAACCCCCTCAAAAATCATCACGTCGGTACCGGCCGGGACCGCCGTCTCCGCAGCAACACGGGCACACCACGGCCCATCCGGAAGACACACAAGAGGGCCCCTGACTTCTGCGGGCACCACCGCGCCAGGAAGCACGAAGCCACCGCAGGGAGCCGGCGAGGACCGGCCGGACACCGGAGAGAGAAGGCGCCGCGTGAGCGTGCAACGGGTGGGCATCGTCGTCCACGGGGGCCGTCCCGCCGCCGTGGCCGCCGCCGGGGTCGTCCAGCGGTGGTGCGAGCGCCAGGAGGTCGGCTGCGTCGCCATCGACGTGTGGAACCAGGACGAACAGCGGCGGGACGCGCGCGAGGAGGTCGACGCCGCCGGCGGCCCCGACCTGATCGTCACGCTCGGCGGCGACGGCACCTTCCTCCGCGGAGCACGCCTGGCCGCACAGAACGACGCCCTGGTCCTCGGCGTCGACCTGGGCACGCTCGGCTTCCTGACCGAGGTCCCGGCCGACGACGTCGCCCGCGCGCTGGACGCCGTCCACCGCGGCCGGGTGACGGTCGAGACCCGTCTGATGCTGACGATGCGGGCGTCCCGGCCGCTGGCGCTCCCCGAAGGGATGGACGCCCTCCTCCACTACGGCCGGGGCCCGGCGCTCCCGCCCCCACTGGTGCGCCCCGAGTGCGCCGTCGCCCTGGACTGGGGGGTGGCCCTCAACCTGACGGCCCTCAACGACATCGTGCTGGAGAAGCTGGCCCGTGACCGGCAGGTCTCCCTCGGCGTGTACCTCGCGGGCCGGCTGCTCGCCTCGTACTCCGCCGACGCCGTCCTGGTCGCCACGCCCACCGGCTCCACCGCCTACAGCTTCGCCGCGGGCGGCCCCGTCATCTCCCCCGCGGCCGACGCCATCGTCTTCACCCCCGTCGCCCCGCACATGACCTTCAACCGCTCGGTGGTCGCCGCCCCCGACGAGGCGGTCGCCGTCCGCGTCCTGGGGCACTCCGGCCGGGCGGCGGTCAGCGTCGACGGCCAGTTGCGCGGCGTGCTGGAGCCGGGCGACTGGATCGGCGTCTACGCGGCGCCACGACGTCTGCGGGTCGTACGGCTCGGACCGACCGACTTCTACGGCAGGCTGCGCGAGCGCATGCGCCTGACCGACGCCCCCGCGGCGGACGACCCCGGCGTCACCCCCTTGTGGCCGCACACCACCCCGGCCCCCGACGACCTCGCGCACCTGCGCCTGCCGCCCCTGCCCGTGGACGCCGACTGACGTCCGAGGCCGCTCGGCGGGCGATGAGTTCCCGCCGCCCCGGGAGTCCTTCCCCGTGCAGACACGTTCCGCAGCACCCGAAAGGCGACACCATGAGCAAGCTGATCGTCACCGCGTTCCTCACCCTGGACGGCGTCATGCAGGCCCCCGGCGGCCCGGACGAAGACGTCGACCGGGGCTTCGAGCACGGCGGCTGGCAGGTCCCCTACGTCGACGACGACCTCATGAGCCTCATGACGGAGGTTCTGGAGCACACCACCGACCATCTCCTGCTCGGCCGCAGGACCTACGACATCTTCGCCGCGTACTGGCCCCGCGTCACCGACGAGAACAACCCGATCGCGGTGAAGCTGAACGCCATGCCCAAGTACGTCGCCTCACGCACCCTCAGCGGCCTGGAGTGGCACAACTCCCATCTGCTGAAGGGCGAGGCGGCCGAGGCCGTCGCACGGCTCAAGGAAGAGCTCGACGGCGTGATCATGACCCAGGGCAGCGGCGACCTCATCCACACCCTGCAACGGCACGACCTCGTCGACGAGTACCGGCTGCTCGTCCACCCGGTGGTCCTCGGCAGCGGCAAACGGCTCTTCGCCGACGGCGCCGCCCCCGCCGCCTGGGCCCTCACCCATTCCCGCAGCACCGCCGCGGGCGTGCAGTACTGCGTCTACGAGCGCACGGGGAAGCCCGCATACGGCTCCTTCGCCCTGGACGAGGAGGAGTGAACCGCCCAGGTGGTGGCGCCCGGCGGTGACCTCCAGGGGGCGGAGCCGCACGCGGCTCGCGCCCCCGACGGGCTTCCCGGTGCGGCCGGTCAGGACAGGATCTCGACGTACCCCTCGGTTCCGTGCACCCGGATCCGCTGCCCGTCCCGGATCAGCCGGGTGGCCCCCTCCACGCCCACGACGGCCGGCAGGCCGTACTCCCGGGCGATCACCGCGCCATGGGTCATCAGGCCGCCCACCTCCGTCACCAGGCCCGCGACGCCGACGAACAGCGGCGACCAGCTGGGATCCGTGAAGGTCGTGACCAGGATGTCGCCCGCTCGGAGATCCGCCCGGGCCAGGTCGAGGATGACCCGGGCCCGTCCCTCGACGGTCCCGGCGGACACCGGCAGGCCGCTCAGGGCGCCGGCCGGCAGGTCGTCGCGCCGGTACGTCCCGTTGACCGCCTCACCCTCCGAGGTGAGCACCCGGGGCGGGGTGAGCGCGTGGTACGAGCGGAACGCGTCCTTGCGCTGCCGGACGAGCTGGTCGTCCACCCGGTGCGAACGCACGACGTCATGGAGTTCCTGGAACGTGAGGTAGAAGACGTCCTCCTGCTCACGGAGCACGCCTGCCCGCACGAGGCGCCCGGCCTCCCTCAGCAGGGCCTGCTTGTAGACGAAGTAGCGGCTGACGATGCCGTACTTCGGGTACTCCCGGTACCCGATGAAGGTCCGGACCCGGTCGATCATCCGCTTGGCCTCGTCGGCCTTCCGGTCCCCGTCCGGCAGTTCCCGCAGGCGCGACAGCACGTCCTGCTCCTTCGCCCGCGCCTTGTGCCGCCCCTGCTCGAAGCGCCGCCCGGCGGCGCCCGGCTCGAAGTTCCTGACATTGTCGAGGATCACGGGCACGAGCGTGGTGGGGCGCTCGCGCCACCGCGGCCTGGTGATGTCGATCTCGCCGACGCAGCGCATGCCGTACCGGTCGAGATACGCCTCGATGGCGTCGCGCGCCGCGGCCCCGCCCGCGACCTTCGCCAGCTCGTCCAGGAAGGCCGCGTCCTCGACGCCCTCGACGCCCCGCAGGAACGCCACCACGTCCGGCAGCGGGCGGATCACGTCCGCGACGTCGAGCAGCGCCAGCCCCATCTCCGACGTGATGTTGTCGGGGGCGGACAGCGTGAGCGTGTCAGCCGCGTTCTTCTCGCCCAGCCACTCCGCCAGCTTGTCGTTGAGCCACCACGTGGCCTCCATCCCGGCCATGATCGCCTGGAGGCTCAGCGGATCGCCGAGGACCCGCTTGTGCTCCTCGAAGGCGTCCAGCAGGAAGTCGAACAGCGCCGGTCCGCTCCTCGTCCGGATGTCGCGCTCCAGAGCGGCGACGGACGCCCGGCTGCGCTCGATCAGCTCGGTGACGACGGCCGGATCGGTCTCGACCGGGGCGGGCGCACCGCCGGCCGGCGGTCCGCCGGGACCCGCGTCCGGGAGGGACGGGACGAAGTCGTCGCGGTCGAGGACGGTCTCCAGCGCGTCCCTGACCAGCGGATCGCCTCTCCCCAGGACGTCCAGGAGGCCGGCGCGGCTCGCGGGCGAGGCCAGGCGCCGGGTGACGTCGACGAACAGCCGCCCGCCGGCTTCGTGCATCGGAACCATGGCCGTCAGCTGCCACATGGAGAGCCCCAGCGGCTTCATGGGGTCGGTCATCATCTGCCCATGGCCGACAGAGACATAGACGTGGTTCTCCTCGTCGCCGCGCTCGGGGACGGGGTACAGCGTCGTGATCGGCCGGCTCTGCACGATCTGGAAGTCATCGTCGGCCAGGCACCATTCGATGTCCTGCGGGCGGCCGAAGTGCGCCTCGATCCGGCGCCCGAGCCGTACGAGCCGCACGACCTGCGCGTCCGTCAGCGCCGGCTGCTCCTGCCGCGTCGGCTCGACCGCCACTTCCCGCGTACCGCCGGCCGGCAGGGCCCGCACCGCACGCTGTTTGGCGGCGATCGCCCTGGCGACGACCTCGCCGTGCCGCACCGTGAAGACGTCCGGGTTCACCAGGCCGGAGACCAGGGCCTCGCCGAGGCCGAAGCCGGCGTCCACGGTGGCGACCGTGCGGTTGCCCGTGACGGGGTCGGCCGTGAACAGGATGCCGGCCGCATGCGGGAGGACCATCCGCTGCACGACCACGGCCATGTGGACCGTACGGTGGTCGATGCCGTTGTGCCGGCGGTAGGCCACGGCACGCTCGGTGAACAGCGAGGCCCAGCACCGGCTGACGTGCCGGAGGATCGCCTCAGGACCCACGACGTTCAGGTACGTGTCCTGCTGGCCGGCGAAGGAGGCCGTCGGCAGGTCCTCCGCCGTCGCGCTGGAGCGGACGGCGCAGGCGGTCCGCTCGCCGAGCCGGGCGAGCGCGCGGATGATCGCCGCCGCGAGATCGTCCGGGACGGCGATCTCCTCGATGGTCCGGCGGATCTGCGCGCTGAGTGTGCGGAGCGCCTCCCGGTCGTCCGGGTCCAGGCGCGCCAGCCGGTCGAGTTGATCGTCGAGCGACGGCACTTCCGCCATGATCCGCCGGAAGGCGTCCGTCGTCACGCAGAAGCCGTCCGGGACGCGGATGCCGTCGATCCGCGACAGCCCGCCCAGGTGCGCGGCCTTCCCGCCGACGACCGCGACCTGCGTCTCGTCGACCTCGTGAAGGTCCCGCACGTACTGCCCGGTCATCGCGACACCTCCGGGGCAGCCGCGCTCCCGTGCACCGCGCCGGCCGACCGCTCCGCCCGGCCCGGCCACGCACACCCCCGGACCACCGCCCCGGCCGCTCGCGGCCGCACCGCCCCTCCCGCCGCCGGTCCGACGCCACCGCGTCCCCCACGCGTCGACAACACACGCACGTCGTGCCCTCATTTCCCCAGGTTGTGGCCTTGGCGGACGATTTTGCGGCACCCTGGGGGCCTTGCCGCAAGCCCCCCTGTGCGCTATACGTTGAGAGTGGCAAGGAGAGACATCTCCTTGCCTTTGTCTTTTGCCGTCCCGGGGAACCGGCGAGCCTCTCGCGAAGCGGTGGCATGCCGCGTACGGGTAGCCGGCCTCGGGGCAGGCGGATGCCCACCCGGCCGGCCGCGCGGCCGCGGGACCAGACGTCCCGTCAGCTCCCCGGAACCGGCCCCGGCCCCGGCGTCGTCGCCCAGGACGGGCGCCAGACCGCCCCGGGGAGGGGCGCCAGACTTCCGAAGTGGCCGATGACCGCGCGGAGTCCCGGATGCGGATTCGCCCGGGGCAGGATGAGCGAGAGCGGGTACGCGAGCGTCGGGTTCACGATCGGGATGCGGCGCAGGTCGTGGTTCGTCGGCCAGAGGTACCGGTCGCGCGAGCCGACGAGCGTGGCCACGTCCGCGGAGTCCGCGAGGACGTCGAGGAGCACCTCGTCGCCGAAGTGCGGGCCCGCGGCGTCGATACGGAGGCCGAATTCGGCGGCGAGCTGATCGTAGAACTCCGCCCATTCGCTGAGCGGGGCGATACCCGGCACCCAGATCCGGTGCCCACGCAGCTGGGACGGGCTCAGTGTGCGCGCGGAGGCCAGCGGATGCCTCGGGCCGGCGAGGAGTTCCAGCGGCGAGTCGAAGGCGTGGATCATCCGCACCTCGCGCGGCAGCGCGGCCGGGCCGGTGACCGAGCGGAACGAGGCGTCGACGTCGCCCGCCCGGACGGCGGCGACCGCCACGCGCGGGTCGTTGACCTTGAGGGTCACCACGTCGAGGTCGGTCTCGGGATGCGACCGCCAGTAGTCGTGCAGGATGACGGCCTGCGCGGTGCGCAGGCCGAGGACGTCGATCCGAAGGGCCCGCGAGCCGGGCCTGATCGCGGTGAGGGCACGATCGACGCTCGTGACGATGTTCCGGGCGTGCGGGAGGAACGCCTGGCCGTCGAGGGTCAGCTCGACCCCTCGGGCGGTGCGGGTGAACAGCCGGACGGCGAGTGTGCGCTCAAGGGCGGCGATGC
The DNA here is from genome assembly GCF_019933235.1 of Streptomyces angustmyceticus. NCBI lineage: Bacteria > Bacillati > Actinomycetota > Actinomycetes > Kitasatosporales > Streptomycetaceae > Streptomyces > Streptomyces angustmyceticus. The sequence goes on from NZ_CP082945.1 coordinate 800,742, forward strand.
GCTTCGACACGGCCTGCTGGGTGACGCCGAGCTCGTCGGCCGCGTGCTGCAGCTGCCCGAGTTCGGCCGCGCGGACGAACGACCGCACCGCCTCGGTATCCATCGGCCCAGCATAAGTGTGCCCAACCGATGGTTGTGGCTCTCCCGGGGCCGGTTGTTTGATCCCGGGCGGGTGCGGCCGGTGTGATGGGGAGATCCGGACACCGGTTGTCGCGAGGGGGGCGCGCATGCGCGTGCAGTTGGGGCGTGGTTTCGCTCGGCTGTGGTCGGCCTACGCCGTCAGCACCTACGGCACGTGGCTCGCCTTCGGCGCGTTCCCGCTGATCGCGGTGCACGTGCTGCACGCGCCGGCCGTCGCCGTATCGCTCCTGGAGGCGGCCGGGCCCGCCGTCGCGGCCGTGGTCGCCTTCTCGCTCGGGCCGTGGGTCGAGCACCGGGCCAAGCGTCCGGTGATGATCGCGATGGACCTGATCCGGTTCGTCGCGATGGCGAGCGTCCCGGTCGCGTACGTCCTCGGCCGGCTGTCCTACGGACAACTGCTGGTGGTGTCGGTCGTTTCCGGGACCGCGAGCATCGCCTTCAGCGCCGCGTCCGGCGCGTATCTGAAGCATCTCGTCCGCGGCGAACACCTCCTGGTGGCGAACGGAAGGTTCGAGGGCACGAGCTGGGTGGCGACCGCGGCGGGCCCGCCCCTCGGCGGTGCCCTCGTAGGGCTGCTCGGCCCGGTCGTGACGATCACGGCCGACGCCGTCAGCTACCTGCTGTCCGCGCTCGGGGTCCTCCGCATCCGCGGTGGCGATGTCGCGGCACCCCGCGACCGGGCCACCGGGTCGCGCGGCGCCGGCCTTCTCACCGGCTGGCGGATCATCCTCGGCGACCGCGCGCTCCGGCGCCTGTTCCTCAACTCGATCCTGGTCAGCGGCCTCATCATGGCCACCGTCCCGCTCCTGGCCGTCCTCCTGCTGGGCCAGTACCACTTCCCTGCCTGGCAGTACGGTCTCGCCTTCGGCCTCCCGGCCCTCGGCGGCTTCGCGGGCGCCCGCCTTTCGGCACGCCTGGTGACCCGCTACGGCCGGCACCGGGTCATGACCGTCTCCGGCTGGCTGCGCTCGTTCTTCCCCCTCGGTCTCGCGTGCGTCCGCCCCGGCATCCCCGGACTCCTCACCGTGATCGTCGTCGAGGCCCTGCTGATCACCTCGATGGGCGTCTTCAACCCCGTCTACGCGACCGAGCGCCTGCGACGGGCTCCCGCGGGCCACACCGCCCACGTCCTGAGCACATGGAGCGCCAGCAGCAAACTCCTCCAAGCCGCCCTGATGGTGGTCTGGGGCCTTCTCGCCACCCTCACCAGCCCCCGCACCGCGATCACCCTCTCCGGCGTACTCCTCCTCACCACCCCTCTCCTGCTCCCCAAACGGACACACCTCGCCACCCGCGAACCCACCGCCCCGGCCGAAGACGTCCGATTCGCCTGACGCACCGCACCCACCGCCACCGGACGTACCGCAACACCGCCGCCGGCCTCGTCCCTGTCCACGCCGAAGTTCGCCGTCGACACGCCAACTGGCCGCGCACCCGGCCACTTTCGAGACATAGGGTCGGCGCACCATGGCCGAGGGCCGATCACCAGCCCCCGTCAGGGATTTCTTGTCGTCCACGGCTCCTGGGGACGGCCGGAGCAGGCGGACCGGCGTACTCCGGCAGGTCGCGCTCGCGACGCATCGGGCTCATGGCGAGGATGAGCCAGCAGGACGCGACCACGCTCGTCATGATCCACATCGCAGACCGGTACCCGACGGTGTCACCGAGCACGCCGCCGAGCAGGGAACCCAGTGGGATGGTGCTGTGGTTGATCATCATGGCCGTCGCCACGACGCGGCCGAGCATGTACGGCGGGCAGTAGGTCTGCCGGAAGCTGCCGACCACGATGTTGGCGACGGAGATGCCGATCCCGACGAGCAAGGCTCCCAGCGCGAACAGCAGGAGCCCCGGTCCCGCCGTGGTCATCGGCAGGAGCAACGCGAACGGAGAAGTGGCGACCTGCAGGACAAGCAACCCGCGTGCCGTGCCGAACCGGCGGCTGACCCTGGTGACGACCAGCGCACCCACGATGCCGCCGGTGCTGCCGCCGGCCAACAGCAACCCGACCATGGCCGGATGCAGCCCGACGACGCGGACCAGGAAGACGACTTGGACCGCTTGATAGCCCATCAGCGCCATGTTGATCACGGCGCCCCAGGTGACCATCGGCCGCAGGTACCGGTCCCGGCCCAGGAAGCGGAGCCCTTCGACGATCTGCTGTCGAAGGGAGGCGCGTTCCTCGTCGGGAGCGTGGTCCGGCTCGACCACCCTGATCCGCATCAGGGAGGCGGCGGAAACCAGGAAGGTCACCGCGTCGGCCACGAGTGCGGTGAGCGCGCCGAACGCCTGGGCGAGCAGCCCCGCCGCCCCCGGACCGGCGACCCGAGTGGCGGCCTCGCTGCCCTGCAGCTTGGCGTTGCCTTCCAGGAGGTCGCGGCCGTCGAGCACGGTCCGGATGTACGAGTGGTAGGCGGTGTTGAAGCACACCGCCGCGGTGCCACAGATCAACGCGACGCCGACCATGTGCGGCAAGGAGAGCACGTCGAGCCGCGCCGCCAGTGGAATGCTCACCAGCGCCGCGGCGGACACCAGATCACACACGATCATCAGTGGCCGTTTGCGTATGCGGTCCACCCACGCGCCCACCGGCAGACCGACCAGCAGCCAGGGCAGCCACACCGCCGCGGCGATCAGGCCGACGGCGGTGGAGTTGGCGTCCAGCACCTCGACCGCGATCAGCGGCAAGGCCACCGCGGTGATGCTGTTGCCCAACCCGCTCACGGTCTCGCCCACCCAGAGCAGGCGGAAATCGTGTCGGGCGAAAACTCCCCAGCGTGTGCGGGGACGGTCCGGTGTGCCATTCATCGGGTCCACCCGCGGCATCATGCCGTGTGCTCTGACACCCCGTCGGGGGCCTTGAGACGCGGTGGGCCGGGCACCCGGTGATGACGGTCGGCATGGCGGTCGGCATGGCGGCCCGCCCCACCCACGCCGCCCCTCGCACAGGTCACCCAAACCCCGTTACTCAGGAGTACCGATGCACGCACCGCCCGCACTCTCCACGTTCGCTGCCGCGTCCGCGGCCGAGCCGGGTCCTGCGCCGGGCGAGCCGCCCCGGAAGCCGGATTCCGACGCGCCGGATCCGCCTCCGCCCGGCCCCCAGGACCCCGTCCACCCCGATCCCGAACCTCCGCCGGCCCCTGCCCCGGCCCCGGGCAAGACGCCCGATCCGGAAGAGGGCGCATCACCCGCCCGGCCTACAGCCACCACCGAAACCAGGGGCCGGCATCGGATGCCGTCCGCGAGATGAACCCCGGCGGTCAGCCCACCGCGCCCTCCCCGGCAGCAACGGTTCGCCCCCTGACCGCCTCGGGGACTTGCCCCGCACGCACCCTGAGGGCCTCCGGGGCGCTCCCCGCTCGGACCTGAGCGCCTCCGCGGCCTGGCCCGCACGCACCGCCCGGACCCGGTGGGCCCGCCTGCCTCCCGCGACTGCCCCTGCCTCCTCCCGATTTGACGCTCGCCGCCTCTGACCTGCGTCGATACCGACCGGCCCGCTCTTTCGCCGTCTGGCGGCCCCTTCTGGACGCGCAGACAATGAGGGCCGGAGCAGATGGTGACAAACCAGGCAGCTACGTCGGTCGTCGTCGCGCAGGAGGCAGCGATGCATCACACCCACCCCACCGAGGAGCCGGCCGCATACGTCGACGCCCGGGAGGAGCTGCGACAGGCCGAGATCGAGCTGATGCGTCAGCGCGAGCGCGTCGCCGGCCTGCGCCGTCGGCTGCCCCTGGGACCCGCCGTCGACGACTACGCGTTCGAGGAAGGCCCGGCCGATCTGGAGGCCGGTGACGCGCCGGCCACCACCGTGCGGCTGAGCGACCTGTTCACCCGGCCCGGACGCGACCTGGTCGTCTACCACTTCATGTACGGCAAGCGGCAGACCGAGGCATGCCCCATGTGCACGATGTGGATCGACGGCTTCAACGGAGTCGCGCGTCACCTCGCCCAGAACGTCGACTTCGTGATCGTCGCCGCGGCCGGCCTGCCGACGCTCCGCGCACACGCCCGAAGCCGGCAGTGGACCAACCTGCGCCTTCTCAGCGCGGGTTCCAGCACCTTCAAGTACGACTTCGGCAGCGAGGACGCCGAGGGCAACCAGGACTCGACGGTCTCGGTGTTCACCCGCGACGACAACGGGCCGGTGCGCCACTTCTACTCGGTCCACCCGCAGTTGTCCGACGACATCGACCAGCGGGGCATCGACCTGCTCAGCCCCGTGTGGCACGTCCTCGACCTCACGCGGCACGGCCGGGGCGAGTGGTTCCCCTCCCTCGGCTACTAGCGAGGGGCCGCAGCCGGAGGTGAGCCGGAGCGTCCCACTTCCTCCCTGGGACGCCTGGGACACATCATCGGCGGAGTCGTCGGAAACGCTGAGCGACGCAGGGTCACGCTCCGGTGGACCTGCAGAGCACTCGAGGAGAATCCGATGAAGCGACGCATGATGCGCAACGGCGTGGTCGCCGTGGTTGCCGCCCTCGCCATGGTCCCGGCGGTGGCGTCCGCCGACTCCTGCCCGCACCCCGCCCACGGCCGGCACTTCGGGCACCAGGACACGGCGACGGCGAGGACCACTCATGCGTACGGCCGCGTGATGACCCCGAACAACGCCCGCCTGAACGTCCGTTCGGGCCCGGGCACCGGCTACCGCGTGGTCGGCACCGTACGCGCCGGCCGGGTGCGGGCCCTCGCGTGCAAGACGTACGGCAGCCCCGTGGGCGGCAACGAGCGCTGGTACCGGCTCTCGCACCACCGGGGCTATGTCTCCGCGCACTACGTCCAGCCCTTCCGGTCCGTCCCGTGGTGCCGCGTCCTCGGCGGCTGATGCCGCCGACCACGGTGCCACCGCAATGATCCTTGGCTGCCCGCCCGTTCGAGGGGGCGGGCGGGCGGCCGGCCCGAACCCTTGGAGCGCTTGATGGTCACAGAAATGCAGGGGCCGAGACCGGGACGCCGGGCCGTGTGCGGGCTCGGGATGTTCGCGGCGGCCGGTGCCGTGCTGCCGACGCGGTGGGCGCGGGCGGCCCCCGCCTCGGCCCGGAAGCCGCCCGCGCTGTCCGCCGCGGGCCGGCAGTTCCTCGCCGGGCGGCTGCGGCACACCACGGTGCTGCAGTCCTTCACCGTCGACGAACGGCACGGTCACCTCTACGCGCTGCAGCTGGTGGCGGGCGGGGTCCGGCTGGCGGGCGAGGAGCGGGCGCCGTCCCATGCGGAACGCGTCGAGAACGGTGATCTGTGCCTGAACCGGCTCACCCTCGACGGCTCCGCGGCCGGCCACATGTACCTGAAGGGCTTCGGTCACGGCGGCTCGATCGGGCTGGAGGAGTCCGCGGGCGGAGTCACCCTGTGGACGGAGTGGGACGCCAACCCGGCGTCCGGCTACGGGCGGGGCGTGTGCCGCTTCCGCTTCACGGACGGCCGGGTACTGGAACACGGCAGCGACGGACTCCGCACCTACCACCCCGTCACCGGCTCCACCAGCAACTTCCCTGCCCTCGATGTGACGCACCGACAACTGCTGCTGCGGTACAAGACGGGCGGCATACCGAGGTTCGCCCTGTACGACCTCGACCGGTTCCGGGCCCGGCAGTTCCTCCCGCTGGCCGACTTCCCCCAGCCGGGTGCCGACCTCGACCTGCCCTTCCAGGGCATGGCCGTCTACGGCGACTACGCCTACCAACTCCTGGGCAGCGCCTACGGAACGGGCAATCCGGCGTCCTCGGGCGGCAACACCCGGCTCTACCGCATCGGCCTGCGGACCGGGCGGGTGGTGTGGCAGCAGGTGGAGCGGACGGCTCCGGGGCTGTCCCCGCGCGAGCCGGAGGGCCTGGCCGTGCTGCGGAGCGGTGGCACGCCGCGGCTGTGCCTGGGGTTCGTCGAGGGCCCCGCGGGAAGTCGCACTTTCCGCCTGTACGACAAGGCGCTCAGCTGACATGTCGCGTTCGGCGCGTACGGGGTGTCGTCGGCCGCCACGCGTGGGTACACATTCCGCCATCCGGGAGGAAACAGACCTCCGGACCGCCGGTCGGGACCGCAGAGGCGACCGCTCCCGGGGCGGAGGCAGGTGGTAAGGGGAGGCGCACACGGTGTCCCACTGGCGGCCGCTGCCCGGCACACTCGATACCCACGCGCAACGCCTGACGGAGGAGTTGCGCGTACTCAAGGAACGGACCGGGCTCAGCCTCGACGGGCTGGCCAGGAAAACCCCGTACAGCAAGTCCGCCTGGCACCGCTACCTCAACGGCGAGAAACTGCCGCCGCGCAGCGCGGTGGTGGCTCTCGGCCAGGTGGCGGGCGCGGATCAGGAACGGCTGCTCGCGGCGTACGAGGCCGCGTACCGGGCCCGGACCGCGCCCGCCCCCGTTTCCGCGGCGGCCACCGCACCCCCAACTCCCCCGGCTCCCCCGGCCCCTGTCCCGGCGGAGCGGACCGGACCCGTCCGGAGGATCCTGCGCTGCGCCGGGGTGCTGCGGACCGCCGGTGCGCTGGTGGCGCTGACGGCGCTGGTGGCGACCATGGGGGCGGCGGCCTCGATCGTGCAGCTTCCCGCGCGGGCCGAGCGGACGGACGAACACGCCTCCGCCGCATGCCACGGCCATCGCTGCCAGGGGCGGTATCCGTGGCGGTTCGGCTGCAATCGCGACGCGCGCGCGGAGAGCACCCATGTCGGCACCACCTACACCGTGCGGCTCCGCTTCAGTCCGTCGTGCGGCACCGTCTGGTCGGAGGTGCAGCCACGCTCCGGCGGCGCGCAGAAAGTGTCGATCTGGGTCGGCCGGGACGCGCGGCTCACCTCCCACCCCCGCGGCCGTGAGGGGCTGGCCGTCAGCCCCATGCTGGCCACGTCGGACCTGGGGCAGGCGGTGGCGTGCGCGAAGGTGACGGACCGGGTGGCCTGCACGGGCGCCGTCGAGCTCACCGCCCCGGTCCACCACACGGACGGTGACGGCTTCCCGGGGCCCGCGTTCGTCGAGCGGGTGATGCGGTGAGGCGACCGGCCGGATGAGGTCCGCGTGCCGGCGCCGAATGCTCTGCGGCGCGACGCGGTTCCCGCCGCGCCGGCGCCGCAGGGCCGTATGCGGTCCGCTCCTCAGCCGAACGGGCCGTCGACCGTGAAGCGGCGCAGCCGGCGGGCGAACGCCTCGGCCTCGCCGGCCGGCCATGAGGACAGGCTCGCCATGATGTGGGCGGCCAGCCGCGACCGCAGTTCGGCCACCGCGCGTTGCCCCTCTTCGGTGAGCACCAGCAGGTGTGCGCGCCGGTCGGCGGGGTCGGGCTCGCGCCGGACGATGCCGGCGGCCTCCAGCCGTGAGGCGCGGCGGGTGACGCCGGAGCGGTCGACTCCCACGTCGGGAGCCAGGTCGGCCGCGCTGCGGGGCCCGGTCCGGGCCAGTGCGCTGAGTACCGGGTAGGTCAGTTCGTCCACCGCCTCCCCCATGCCCTCGGTGAGCTGCTGGTGCAGCTGGGTGCGCGTGGTGCGCCTGAGCAGGATGCCCAGCGCGTCGGCGATCTCATGTCCTACTTCGTTGTCCACCCCACCAGAATAGCGTGCGCCGCGCACGCTTCTGCTGCTACAGTGCAGGAGACGCGTGCGCGGCGCACGCACTTCATTTCGTGTGGAAGGAACTCCCATGACTCGCACCGGCATCGAGACCGCCCTGAACGACCTGCTCTTCAACCGCGACCTCACCCTGCAGGAGGCCGCCGACCGCCACTTCGCCCCGGAGTACCGCCAGCGCACGGACGGCGAATGGGCCGACCGCGCCGAGTTCCTCGACCACATCGGCCACCTGCGCACCGTGGTCCGCGACGGCCGCGTCGAGGTGCACGACGAGCTGTACGACGGCAGCAGGTACGCCGACCGGCACACCTGCCACATCACGAAGACGGACGGCTCGACCGTGAGCATGGAGGTCTACGTCTTCGCCGATCTCGCGCCCGACGGCCGGTTCCAGCGCATCGAGGAGACCACGCTGATGCTCCGGGGCTCCGACGCCGACCGGAACCTCGGCAGCGCCCGCTAGGCGATGCCGTCACCTTCCCGTCCGCCCCGCGGCGCCAGGCCCCTCGTCCCCGCCGGCGGGGGCGTGGCCTGGCCCGGCGGGCGGCGGGCGGCGGCTGCGGTCAAAGCCGCCGGGCCAGGAGGTCCTGTACCGGCAGGGGGCGGTGGAGCGCGAGGAGGGCCTGGTCGTCCTGGGGGGCGCCGCCGCTGTGGCGGCTGACGTCGTGGGCCAGCAGGTCGAGGACCGTCGAGGGGTCAGGGAAGTGGCCGGTCTGGCGCATATAGGACTGCGTCATGCGGGGGACGCGCTCGGCGGGGTCGTAGAAGGCGCCGGTGGGGTCACGGGCCTCGGTGACACCGTCGGTGAAGCACAGCAGCATCGCCCCGGGCGGAAAGGTGTGCGTCTCCACGGGCGAGGTCCAGGACCCCAGGGAGGCGATGCCCAGCGGCGGCGCTTCCTCCGCCGGAGCCAGTGCGCGCGCCCTGCCGTCCGTATAGAGCAGCAGGGGGGCGGGGTGGCCGCGGTTGACGATCCGGACCTGGCTCAGGTCGTCGGAGAACTCGACGATCAGGGCCGTGGTGAATCCCTCGGTCGCGTCCAGGCCCTCCCGGCGCTGGCTCTCGCGCAACAGGGCCTCCTCCATGCAGTCCACCAGGGCGGGCAGATCGGCTTCGTGGTCGGCCGCGTAGCGGAAGACCCCGATGTCGACACTGACCGCCGTGACGGCGGACAGGCCCTTGCCCCGCACGTCGCCGACCATGGCGCGCACCCCGTACGGCGTCTCCTGCATTACGTAGAGGTCGCCGCCGATCAGCGCCATGTCCTCGGCCGGCACATAGCGGGCGGCGATCCGCAGGTCCCCCAGCCGGCTCGGGGGCGTGGGCAGCACGGCACGCTGGGCCACCTCCGCGGCGTAGCGTGCCCGGTTCGCGCTCACGTGCTGGGAGCGCAGGGACCGGTTCAGGCCGACGGCCAGCACGGTGACGGCGGCCAAGGTGATCTGGACGGCTGCGTCGCCCTGCCAGTTGTAGGTTCCGTCGACGAAGGCCAGGCCCGTCTGCACCGCCATCGCCGCCACGCCGATGCCGACGATGCCCCACGGGGTGAGCAGCGAGACGGCTGCCACCGGCGCCACGGCCAGCAGGGGGGCGGAGGAGACCGCGCGAGGCGTCAGCACATCCACCAACGCCGCCAGAGCAATCACCACCGCGGGAACCCAACGGCGTACCCGTGACCACACCGGCAACACCCTCATCAGGCCATTCTGCCCTCCCAACCGCCCCACCACAGCCGAGCGGAGATGGGCGGCCGTCCGACGGGCCCAAACGACCGGCGTCACCAGGCAGGCGGCGGCCTGCCCCGTGCACCCCTGCGGCGCGGCCATCCACCTTGTGAAGCAGGTCACACGGCCGGACTGTCACGCTCTCCCGGTGCGAGGTGTCTCGATGGCCGGCCGAAGAGAGGAGCCGCGCGTGATGCCCGGATACCGACGCACGGGGGCGGGGACGGGTCATGGCTGAGGACGTCTTCACCGAGCACCGTCGACCCTGAACCGGGCCGAACGCGCGGTCTTCGTGCTGCACGACGTGTTCGGCTTCGCCCATGGCGAGACCGCCGCCTCGATCGGCAAGGCCGGGACCGCCGTCCGGCAGATCACCCATCGCGCCCGCCGGCACGTGCAGGCGCGGCGTCGTCGCTTCCAGCCCGACTCCGCCGCCGCCCGCCGCCCGATCACGGGCCGCGCCGAGGTCGCCCGGTTCGTCCTCGGCGTGCTCCGTACGACGACCGCCACCTCTGGCTGATCGGCTGGTTCCGGGAACGCATCACCCACTACGACCCGTCGTACGCCACCGAGTACCGCGTCGAGCGGAGTCTGCCGCCGGCCCGGCACGAGCTGGGCCGTATGACGTTCACCGAGGTCGACGGCGGCACCCGGGTCCGCTGGACCACCCTCGCCGAGATCCCCCTCCCCGTGCTCGGCCCCCTGCTCACCCGGCGCCAGCCCCGGGGAGCGCGGCGGGGCGCCGGTGGCCGGGCCGGTCAGGAGGGCTCGCGGGTGGTCCCCGGGGCGGCCGGTCCGGGCAGGACGCGTTCCAGGGCCTCCCAGCCGACGTCCCGGGCGCGTGCGGCGGCTTCGGCGCGGCCGCCGCCGCGCAGGCCGAACAGCCGCTTGGCGACGAGGAGATAGGCGACCACCGCGATGTTGATCGCCAAGGTGAGGAGCTTGAGGGGCGAGACGCTCGCCGTCAGCCCGTAGACCTCGGGCACGAGCAGCAGCGTGGTGGCGACGAAGGTGAGGTACTCCGCCCAGCGCTTCGTGAACCACAGTCCGACGGCTTCCACGCCTTCGAGCAGCGCGTAGCAGGCCAGGATCACGCCGATCCACCAGAGCGTGGCGGATCGCACGGCGAAAGCCCGGCTCAGCTCGCCCAGCAGGCCGTGCCCCGATCCGCCGGGGCCGCCGATGCCGGTCTGCAGGTCGTCCATGACGCGGTAGAACGGCGCCCGCAGCCTGGCGCGCTCGTCGGCGAAGACCAGCACCCCGACGGCCAGCACGCCGAGCACCAGGAAGTGCAGCAGCCGGTCCAGCGCGATCAGCCGTAGTACGTAGCGGTCCCGCAGGGGCTTGCCGCGCAGCGGAAGGGCGATCTCGGCGCGGCCCGGCGGAACGCCCCGGGCCGGGTGCCGCGGCGGCCGCAGCGGCAGCCAGGCGTCGCAGCGCAGACAGCGGTGCCAGCGCAGCCCGTCCGCCGACGCGCGGACGAGGAGTGCGTCCTCGGGCCGTACGCGGGCGGCGTCGGTACCGACCAGATGGTGCCCGTGCAGACCGCAGCCGAGGAGCTCGTACCGCGGACGGCGCCGCCGCCCGCCGGCGCCGGGAGGCGGCAGCAGGTCCCGTTCCTCGGCCATGACCTGCCTTTCTGCCGTTCCTGGCTTCCTGTCGTGCCTGGTTTTCCGGGGTGTGGTGGCTCCCGTCCGCGTCACCCGCGGGCGTGGCGCTCGATGTCCTCCTGGAAGGCGGTGATCGCCTCGTTGGTGAGGGCGGGGCGGGTGTCGGCGATGGCGGCCAGGAAGTCCTCGGTGCCGGCGGGCCTGTCGTGGCGGTCGGCGACCTCGCGTTCGAACGCCGCGTGGGCGCCCTTTCGCGCGGCGAACTCGATGTCGGCGGGGGTGAACAGCTCGCTGGCCGCCACCAGCCGATGCAGCTCGACGCTGTCCGCGACGGGGCCGAGGTAGCGCTGCCAGATCGCCGCCCGCGCGGCCCGGTCGGGCGGGCCGACCGGGAGGACGTAGTCGAACCGGCCGGGCCGCAGGAACGCCGGGTCGAGGGAGCGCACGGAGTTGGTGGCGCAGATCAGCAGGCGGTCGTCGTGGTCGCGGAAGCCCGGAATCAGCTTCAGCAGTTCGTTGGTCACCCCGTGACCGGGGTCGGCGACCCGACCCGACCGGATGCCGGCGATCTCCTCGACCTCGTCGATGAACAGCAGGACGCTGTCCAGCTCGGCCAGGTCCGCGAAGGTGTCCCGCAGCGAGGCCGCCAGCCCCCCGTCACCGGTCGCCGCGAGCCGGGAGGGGAAGAGCTCGACGAACGGCCACTCCAGACGGGAGGCGACGGCCTTGGCGAAGCTCGTCTTGCCGGTGCCCGGCGGGCCGAAGAGGATGACGGCCTTGGGCGGGGTGACCCCGTGCTTCTCGGCCAGCACGGGCTCGGCCAGCGGCAGGACGATCCGCCGCTCGATGGCCTCCTTCTCCCGCTCCATGCCCGACAGGTCGCTCCACAGCCCCGGGGGCATTACCCGCCCGCCGAGTTCGGCGAGCAGCCCCGCGTCACCGGCGCCGAGGTGGTCGACCTTCTCGTAGAAGAGGAGCCCGTCCTGTGCGCGGTAGCCGGAGTTCTCCAGGGCGGCGGTCCCCGTGGCCCCCGGGGCGAGCAGGGCACCGATCCGGGTCACGCCCCGCACCCGCAGGCGCCGCTCCAGTTCGGCGATCAGGGCGCTGCCGATTCCGCGGTTGCGCCAGCTTCCGGCCAGTGCCACCAGCGTGATCCAGGCCCGTTCGCCCTGGACCTGGGCCACCGCCATGCCCACCAGCTCCTGGCCGACCACCGCGACCACGGCCGGTCCGCCGGAGCGGGCCACTGTCACGACCTCGGAGAGGGGGAACACCGCGGGCGATTCGTCCTGCTGCCGGTCCTGGTCCCAGATCTGGATCGCCCGGTCCAGGTCGTCGTCGTGGTAGTCCCGCAAACGCCACGTAGCCACCGTCACCACCTTGCCGAAAGGCGGCCCCCACGTCTTACCGGCGCTCGGCCGTGCCCCCGGAGGCAGCCTGCCCTCATTGTCGGCGCCGCGAGGGGCTCCGGCGAGCCGGTCCGTCCCGGTGGGCGGACCCCGGCACCACGCGACGCGACGCCCTGCGGCCGCTCTCGATCCGGGGCGGTTCCACGGACCGGCCCGCTCGGTAGCGTGACCCCGGTGACGACGCCTTCCCCGACACGGCTCGTGGTGCTGCGCGGCAACAGCGCCTCCGGCAAGAGTTCCGTCGCCGCCGGGGTGCGCGAGCGCTACGGCCGGGGCCTCGCGCTGGTCGGGCAGGACAACCTCCGTCGCGTGGTGCTGCGCGAACGCGACATCGCCGGTGGCGCGAACATCGGCCTGATCGACCTGACCGTCCGGCACGCCCTGGAGCACGGCTTCCACGTCGTACTGGAAGGCATCCTGTCCGTCGCGCACTACGGGGACATGCTCGCCGGGCTGCTCGCCGACCTTCCGGGGCGTACCCACTGCTTCTATCTGGACGTCCCCTTGGAGGAGACCCTCACCCGCCACGCCACCAAGCCGATCGCCGACGCGGTCGGTGAGGCGGAGCTGCGCGCGTGGTACCGGCCGCTGGACCTGCTGCCCGGCGGCGTCGAAACGGTGATCCCGGCGACGAGTTCGCTGCCGGAGACGATCGACCGGGTGATGCGCGGGTCCGGCCTGGCGGAGTCGGCCGAGGCGCCGCCCGCCGGCTGACCCGGCCGAGGGCCCGTCCATCCACTGAGCCGATCGGGCCCCACGGCGGCCGGGCCCCACGGCGTCCGGCCGCCGCGGTGGCTGCGGACTACCCGAATCCGCATCACCTAAGTTAGGTTAGGCAAACCTAAGTAATTCGCTTTGGTGTCTCCCTACCCGCGCCTGGAGAACCCGGATGCGTCCTTTCCACACCCGCGCCGTCACCACGCCGACCGCCGCCGAGCGCGTCCGGTCGATCCTCGCCGCCGCCCACTCGATGTCGGTGGTGAGCGACGGGCAGCACGCCGAAGTGCGCCGTCTCGACGGAGCGGGGGCGATGGGACACTTCCACCTGCATGCGCCGTTCGAGGACACCGGCGCCCAGACGGCGACGCGCGTGCCGGTACGGCTGGAACTCACCGACATCGCCCCCACGCCCGTACGCGACCGGCTGCGCGCCCGCGTCACCGTGACCGGACTCCTGGCCGCCCCGTACGACGCGGAGGCCACGAAGAGCACCTGCATGAAGTTCGGGCAGGCCGTCCTCGAAGACGACCAGGGCCGCGCCTACGTGACCCTCCAGGCCCTGGAGGCGACCGAACTCGACCCGGTCGCCACCAGCGAGGCGGGCATGCTGACCCACCTCGTCGACGACCACAGCGAAGTCGTTCCGCTGCTGCTGCGCCTGGTCCGCCCCTATCCGGAGGGCGGCATCCTGCGCGCCCTCCCGGTGGCCATGGACCGCCACGGCGTGACGCTGCGCCTCGAATACCCCCGCAGCCACCGCGATGTCCGGCTGCCGTTCAACACACCCGTGACCGACATCGACCAGGCCGGCCCGCAGATCCACGCCCTGCTGACCACGGCCCGCCGCCTCTCCCACACGGGCCACCTGCTGACCTGAGCCGCCGGGCAGCGGCACCGGGACGCCCGGCGCGGGCCGGTCGCCCGGAAGCCTCCGTCCCAACGCCGACCCGCCGATCGACACCAGCCGGCTTCGCGCAGCGCCCCCTTCAGCGCCCCGCCCGGTCTCACACCGAACCGGTCTCCGGGCGCCGGGCGACGAAGACGAACTCCCGGCCGGGACGGTCCGGAGCGTCCCGCACGTCGTCGACCACGAACCCCCGCGCGACCAGGTCCGCCTCGACCTCGCGCCGCTCACGGAAACGCAACGTCGAATCCGACGTCAGCACCTGCCCGTCCACGGCGAAGACATAGGTCCAGCGGAACGTCACCAGCGGCCACCGCACCTCGGTCACCTCGACCCAGCTCTCCACCGCACCGGTGCCCGGGATCTCCGTCACGCGGTACGAGTCCTCGCGGTTCCACTCCTCCCAGGCACGCCGGGCCGGGTCCCGGGTCTCGCACACCAGCCGGCCGCCCGGCCGCAGTGCCGCGTAGGCGCCCCGCAGGGTCCGCTGCCAGTCCTCCGGGCCGACGATCTCCTGGGCGGCGTTCGCCGTCATCGTCGCCAGGTCGGCCCGCAGCGGCGGAAGCGCGGTCGCGTCGCCGTGGATCCACCGCACCCCTTCGCCGCCCGGCTTGCCCCGGGCCACGCGAAGGGACGCCCCGGCCGGGTCGACTCCGACCACCTCGATCCCCCGGCCGGCCAGGAGAAGGGCGAACACCCCGGTCCCGCAGCCGATGTCCAGCACCCGCCGTGCGCCGAACTCCTCCGCCATGCCGACGTAGGCATCGAGATCGCCGCGGTCAGGGTCGAGCGGGTCGTAGATCTCGGCGAGCCGGGGATGTCCGAAGCACTCGTCAGCCATGCGCTCGACGGTAGGGGGCGGCGGCTCCGCGACTCCACCCGGTTTTGCGGCGGCCCGAGGACACCGGGCGGGCCTCGGCGGGGCGCCCCTCGCTCCGGCCGTCCGCCGACCGGTATCCGCTCGCCCTCAGGCCCGGAGCGCGGCGTCGAGAGTGCGCAGGAACTCTCCTACGCGGCCGCCTCCGGGAGGTGCGGCGGGCAGCCGGCCGAGCACCGTGGTGACCGCTGCCGGAGCCTGTCGGCGCGCCCATTCGAGGGTCTGTGCGGCGAGGTGCCGGCCTTCTCCGGAGGCCGGCTCTGCGGCATCCGCCGCATGCGCCAACTCCTGCGCGCGTGCCGCGTGCGCCGCCGCGCCGAGAATGTGTTTCACCTGATGTGCGCTGGCCTTGGGGTGCAGGTACGCGGCGGCGGCCGCATGGCTCGCCGCCCGTGCCGCGTCGGCCGCGGCGGGTGAAGCGGCCTCCGCTGCCGCCTTGTACGCCGCCCATGCCCTCTTCCGCAGCTCCGCCGTACGCGGGGCGCCCCCGGCAAAGGTCCGTGCCGCGTCGATGGCGTCGCGAGGGCGCGTGTCGGCGGGATGGCTCTGCTCGAAGAGCGACAGCACCCTGCCCGCACAGTCCGCCGCGTAGCCCGCGATGTCACGCAGTTCCTGGTGGCTCAGTTCTATGGTGTCCGGTTCGGTTGGCACGGCCTCATCCTGCCGCAGGCCGCCGACCGGCGTGGCAGCGTTTCCCACAGCCGTCCTCCTCTCCTCGCCGGTCGGTCACCGCCGTCCCTCACGCGCGAACCCGCCCCCGGCCGTCTCTGTTCTCCGGTCACGCCACGGGCGCTTGGCGCGCGAACGCCGAGCGCGCCCCGGGTTGCGATCACGGCGCCTCTCCCCTCCCTGCCGGCCGCCCACTTCTGACCAGCAGCTCTCGATTCCTGTTCACGGAGGGGAGGAACGGCCGGCGGGTACGCGGCCGCGCCCCGGGCTCTCTCGCGTCACGCGGCGGTCACGCCGGATCCACGCCTCGGTCATGGCCGGGCCTTCACGCTGAGGTGGACCCACGGCCCCTGAAGAGGAGGCATCATGCAGAACATCCGTAAGCGCATACCGCACGTCATCGGCGCGTCCGTCCTGGCTGTGACGCTCACCGGAACGCTCGGCGCGATCAGCGCAGTGGGCGCTGATGCGTCGTCCGCGTCGTCTGCGAAGTCGAAGGCACAGGTGTCCAAGCAGGTGCCCGATGTGCGCTGCCGGTCGGTCTTCGTCAACCGGAGGACGGGCCGGCTGGTGAAGTTCCCGCCGAACTGCGTCCTGGGCCGCATCGGCGGAGGCATCGGCAGTGTCACCACAGGCGCCACCACAACCGGCGCGACCACCACCACAACAGGCTCCACCAGCACGACCGGCGCGACCACCACGGGCGCGACCACCACCACAACGGGCGCCACCAGCACGACCGGTGCCACCACCACAGGCGCCACCATCGGCGGCGGCGTCGGCGGCACGACCGGTGCCACGACAACCGGCGCGACCATCGGCGGCGGCGTCGGCGGGACCACCGGTGCCACCACCACGGGCGCCACCATCGGCGGGCTCGTCGGCGGCACCACCGGTGCCACCACGACCGGCGCGACCATCGGCGGGCTCGTCGGCGGGACCACCGGCGCGACCACGACCGGCGCGACCATCGGCGGCGGCGTCGGCGGCACCACCGGTGCCACCACCACGGGCGCCACCATCGGCGGCGGCGTCGGCGGCACGACCGGTGCCACGACAACCGGCGCGACCATCGGCGGCGGCGTCGGCGGGACCACCGGTGCCACCACCACGGGCGCCACCATCGGCGGCGGCGTGGGCGGCACCACCGGTGCCACCACGACCGGCGCCACCATCGGCTGAGGCCACGTCACCCGCGTGCAGGGCTCGCGCCGCGATGCAGCACCGCGGTGCGCGGCTCGTGCCGCCGGGCGGGGACACTCTCCCTGCGGCACACGCGGTGCACCACTGAGCTGAACGCGCAGGGTCCCTCCGGCAGTTCGCGCTCTCACGAGCCGAGGCCGCCGGAGGGACCGTTCGCCTTGCCCACGGGAGGGGCGAGCCGGCCCCGGTGTCACACGCGGGCCCGCACTCCCGTCCTCGGTGGGCTCTTGCTGCGGCGGTTCCGCCGGGTGAGGCGGTCCCGCCCGGCCGACACCTTGGCCCCCACCCAGCGCAGGGCGTTGGTCGGCATGAAGACCATGTCCGCGAAGACCATCGCCATCGAGAAGAACGGCAGGCCGCAGATCACCGCGATCGTCGCGTGTTCGGTGATCAGGATCGCCAGCAGCACGTTCTTCACCCGGCGGTTGAGGAGGGCGAACGGGAACGCGACCTGCGCGAAGACCGTGCCGTAGGTGATCAGCGTGACGATCGTGGAGCGGCTGTCGAGCGCCTGGGACAACGAGACCCACGGGCTGAAGTAGTTGAGGTGCAGCGGGTAGTGCAGCGCGGTTCCGTCCTGCCAGCGCGGGCCCTGGATCTTGTACCAGCCGGCCGTGGCGTAGAGCAGGCACACCTGGGCGGCGATCACCAGCATCGCCGAGTTGTGGACGAGGTTGGCGACGACGTCGCACAGCGCCCGCACCTCGGTGAACCGGCTGCGCACCGCCCAGAACCACAGGGCCTGGACCAGCCACAGCGTCCAGAGGATCAGGACCCAGCGCAGCGGGATGTCGGCGAACCCCGTCAGTTCCGCGAGGGCGAGGCCCGCACCGCAGACCGCCCACAGGGTCACGCTCATCGCGTTGCTGCCGTCCCCGACCGACGTCGCCGCGCGCGCCCGCCGTCGCGCGTCCAGCGACCAGACCTGGCCGCACCGGGTGAGGACCAGATAGCTGGCCATCAGGTGGATCAGGGTGTCGCCGCCGTCGCCCAGCAGGACGTTGCGGTTCAGCAGCGACAGCACCCCGACCATGAACAGCAACGACATGGTGCGGGTGTGCCAGCCGACGAGCAGCAGCAGACACGCGACGATCGTCCCGTGGTAGACCAGCTCGAACCACAGCCGGTCGTTGGACCACAACAGCACCGTGAACGCGTGGTTCGACGCGACCAGGCGGTGGGCCAGGTCGAATCCCCAGGGGCTGGTGGTGCCGTACAGCTCCAGCCGGTGCGGCCATTCGCGGAGGAGGTAGAGCGCGAAGGTCAGCGAGAAGCCGATGCGGACGATCGCGGACTGATAGGGCGCGAGTGCCGCACCCGTGATCCTGTTCAGCCCCCTGGCGATCGCCGTATCGAGCTTGATGCCCATCCCCTTGAAGGGGGAGCGCGCCCGGGCCGTGTCCTTCTCGACGCTCACTGGAACTCCTTTTTGGAGACCGGCCACCAGGGAAGCACCTGGTAGGTCGTCCTGGTGTCAACGCGCTCGGTACTCCACGTCGGCGGAACAATCGGGGTGTTGGACGCGTAGATCTGCACCTTGACCACCTGGCCGCCGTCGACCCGCGGCCCGATCCGGTGTGCCGCGATCCGGCGCACATATGCCTCGGAGAGCTCGCCGCGCAGGCCGAGCGGTCTCCCCTTCTCGTCGTGCGACCTGTTGTAGAAGTCCCAGGCCTGGCGAAGCATGTTCTGGTGCGCGTGACTGGGCGCGGGGTTGTCCCTGATCTTCTTGATGTCCTGGGCGGTCATGGCCACCCAGTTCGTGGTGCGTACGGAGCCGTCGGCGAACTTGACCTGGGCGCGCGCGTGCACGGCGATGTTCTGCTGGAGCGGGTTCGGGGCGAAGAGCTGCCAGTTCTGGTCGAACTCCGGATAGACGTAGCCGTCGACCAGTCCGCCGTACTCCCTGCTGATGGCGTTCGACGGGGCGACGAAGAGGAAGACCAGGGTCAGGTGCAGCAGCACACCGATCGCCGCCACCACGATGGCCAGCATGATCACTATTCGTGACGCCAGCGACCAGGAGCCGTTCGGCGCGGGCGGCAGCCCACGGACCGCGGGGGACTCTCCGGGCGCCGGATTTTCGCCGGTGCTCTGCGAACCGGTCTCGACCGAGGCTGCCTCGCGTGGCTCCACAATGCTCCCCCGATCACGGGTCCGGGTTCTCCATGGATGACGGGCGGGCCACCTGCTGATTCAGCGGGTCACCGCACCTGAATTGAGAGTAATTGCACCCATTGCCGCATAAGCACTCTATTGAGCCGAATGGTGGAGGGGAGCGTCTTACCGGGGCCCACGTCCACGACGTGGGCCCCGGACGCGGGCCGAGACGGGGACCGCCCCCACCTCACCCGCCACGGAGAGTCACCAGACGGAGCCCGGCCGCTGCAGTCCGTCCACCAGGTGGCACAGCCGCGGCGTGGGGCGCAGCCCGAGTTCGTCGCGGAGGCGGTGTGTGTAGCGCTCGAACTCGTCGAGCGCCTCGGACGGGTTGCCTTCCGCGAGATGGGCGCGGATCAGCGAAGCCTGACTGCTCTCGCGCAGGGGATTCGCCTGTACGGCCGCGTGGGCGGCCGCCACCGCCCCGGCGAACTGCTTGGTGTCGATGAAGGCGCCCGCCAGTGCCTCGAGGGCGTGGAGCCGGAGCTGTTGCCATTGCTCCGCTTCCCGCAGGGCCCACTCGTCGTACCAGCCGGGCAGCAGTTCGTCGGAGAGCTGGTCGACGGTCGCCGCGTTGATGTCGAGTTCCTCGGGCGGGATGCCGGGGTCGAGTATGCGCTGCGCCAACGACCGGGCGTGGTAGAGGTCGACGGTGACCTTGCGTGCCAGCCGCACCTCGGTGGGGCAGACGTCCAGGGCCTTCCTGCCGATGCCTCGCAGACGGGAGAGCGCCGACCGCAGATTCGCGTACGCGCTCTGTTCGCACGCTTCGGGCCAGAGGGTTCCGGCCACCAGAGAGCGGGGCACCGCGGCGCGGCCGTTGAGCGCGATGAACGCCAGGAGCCGCTTCGAGCCGACCGGGACCGTCACCGGGACGTCGCCCACCACCAGGTCGAAGCCGCCGAGAAGTGCGATGTGCACGGACGGCCTGCTGCTCGCAGGTGGCCAGGAGAAGATCAGGTCGTCAGAACTCATGACACTCGATCGCGGAGGGGGCCGACCCGTACGGCGCACGCCGACCTGCCGCGCTCCGGATGTTTGAGGTTCGCAATCATCTGTGCACCTCCCACAACCACATGTTGCGCTGCCCGGGGAGGGTTGTCGAATTGTTCCAATTCAGCGGCAGTATTCCCCGTATGGCCCAAGGGCGCGCTCGCCCTTCTGCGGCAAGCGGGAACGCATGCGGAGCCCGTCTCTTCGACGACCGTCGCAGCGGCTCCCGCGCGACGCGCAAGCCGAGCCGGCCGGCCTCCCTGCACAGAACCGGCTCGTACGCCACTCGGCGAGGCGTCCGGGCTGCTTCCGCACGCCGCGAAGAACGACCTGACCTGGGCCGCAACGCCAATGTGGGCTCGTTGGAGGCCCTTTGCCCGCACTCCCGGTAGAGGGCGCGTGCACGGCCTGTCAGCCGGTCGCCAACTGGCCCCGCCCGTCGGCCCCGCCCATTGGTCCCGGTCGGCGGCTCCCCGGTCAACCGATCAGGTAGAGGAAGGTCCCGGGTGCGGTGGCGCTGCCGCCCGTGGTGGTGAGCGCGACGGTGACGGCGCCCAGGGCGTGCACGGGGGCGATGGCCGCGACCCTGGTGTCGGACAGCACGGCGAACGTGGCGGGGACACCGCCGAAGGTCACGCCGGTGGTCGTCGCCAGGTTCGTGCCCGTGATGCCGACGAGGGTGCCGCCCGCGGGCAGGCCGGTCAGCGGGCTGAAGCCGGTGGCGGTGGGCGGGGCCACGAAGGCGAAGGGGTCGGCGGCGGTGGCGGCGCCGCCCTGGGCGGTGACGACCAGGGAGACGGAACCGGCCGCGTGGGCAGGGCTCACGACGGTGAGTTCGCTGTCGGACACCACCGTCGGCGTCACGTCCGTCGCCCCGAACGTCACGGACTCGGTGGTGTCGAGGCCGCGCCCGGTGAGGGTGATCGTCGCGCCGCCCGCGACGGGCCCGGAGGACTGCGAGACGTCGACGATGACGGGCGGTGGGACGTAGTAGAAGGACACCGGATTGCTGGTGCCGCCCGGTGTGCGGACCGTGGCGTCGACCACCCCGGCCCCCGAGGGCAGGACGGCCGACACGGAGGTGGGCGTATTGGCCGTGATCGTGGCCGACTTGGCCCCGAAGAGCACGGCCGTGGCGTTGGCGAGGCCGGTGCCGGTGAAGGTCACCGTGTCCCCGCCGCCGGTGGACCCCTGGTCCGGGCTGATCGGCATGTCCCACTCCACCTCTGCGTTGGTGAAACCGTTGAAACGCCTGTCGTCTGCCGGCCGTTGCGCAGGGAACGCGACCGGTGGCGAGAGAGTCTCTTCCTCTCCGCCCGGACGGCGCGGCCGGGGCCCGGCACCGTACGGTCCCGGCAGCGTCGGGACCGTACGGGCGGATTCAGCTGTGGTTCTCCGCGATGAACTCGGTGCGGGTGCACCGCCCCGCCCTGCCCGGCTGCCGGGCCGTGACCGCTCCGGGCATGCCGGGGCAAGAGGGATCGACGCTCACACGTAGGTGTATCCGCCGGCGGCGGTCGCGCTGCCGCCCGGTGTGGTGACCACGACGGGAACGTTGCCGAGCGGTCCGGCCGGGGTGAAGCCGACCAGCGCCGTACCCGACGCGTTGACCGAAACCCCCGTCGCCGCAACCCCGTTGAACGTCACCACCGCCCCACCCAAATTACTCCCCACGATCACAAACGCCGTACCACCCGTCGCACTGCCCGACGACGGCGTCAGCGACGTCACCAGCGGCGGAACCGGTGCGGTGTAGGTGTAGCCCCCGGCGACCGCGGCGCTGCCCGTCGGCGTGGTGACCACGACCGGCACATTGCCGAGCGGTCCGGCCGGGGTGAAGCCGACCAGCGCCGTACCCGACGCGTTGACCGAAACCCCCGTCGCCACAACCCCGTTGAACGTCACCACCGCCCCACCCAAATTACTCCCCACGATCACAAACGCCGTACCGCCCGTCGTACTGCCCGACGTCGGTGTCAGCGAGGTCACCACGGGCGGAGGCGGCGTGTAGGTGTACCCGCCGGCGACGGTGGTGCTTCCCGCGGGTGTGGTGACGACGACGGGGACGTTGCCCGCGGGGCCGGGCGGGGCGACACCGGTGAGCACCGTGCCCGTGGCGTTGATGGACGCCCCGGTGGCCGGCACTCCGTTGAAGGTGACCGTCGCGCCGGTGAGGTGGGTGCCGATGAGGGCGAACGCCGTGCCGCCGGCCGTGGACCCGCTGTTGGGCACCAAGGAGGTGACCGTCGGGCCGCTGGGCGAGACGACGGTGTAGGTGTAGCTCACCGAGTTGGTGTTGCCTCTGGGGGTGGTGGCGACGACCTGGACGGTGCCCGCCGCGTGCGGGGGCGCGAGGACGGTGACCGAGCCGCCGGACGGGTCCTGGGCGGTGAGGGTGGCGGGAATGCCTCCGAAGGTGACCTGGCTCGTGCCCTGCAGGCCCGCCCCGGTGAGCAGGACGGAATTTCCTCCGCCCGTCGGCCCCGAGTCCGGAATGGCTTCGTAGAGCCGCGGATATCTGGGCCAGTTCCCTCCGTCCCCGCCGGGCCAGGAGCCCGAGGGCTGCGGGTTTTCCTGCTGCGCTATCACTGCGGACATGGTTTCTCCCTGGGCAGCCGCCGCTTCATGGCCGTGCGCGAACCCATTCGCGCACGGGCCTTTGCAGAAGCGGGAGATGCCGCCGTCACTTGTCGGATGCCTGTGACCGTAGGGTTCCCGGCACTTCGGCAAAAGGCGTGCGGGTGACAGCAGTGACGCGTTCGGAAATCAATATGACAAGAGGTAAATGAGCGTCACTCCCGCTCTGCCGACCGGTGTGCGCCGGTATGCCGCGGGCGCGTTCGCGGGTCGGCCGGAGGGCGCGTCGGGCGGGCGGTCGTGCGCAATGCGGGGCTGCCGCGCGGGTCCGCGCCGCGGCTTGCGGTGCGGGCGCGGCGAAGCCCGGGAGCGCCGTCCGCGCACCCCCGGGCCCGGTTCCTGCGGCTCCGTCCGCCGGCTGACGAACCTGCCGGCCGCTACGGGTGGTAGATGGTCGCCGCCCAGTTGGCCTTCCAGTTGCCGTCGCCGTACTGGAGATTGACGGAGCAGCGGCCGGTGTCGCCGTCGCAGGTCAGGCTGTTCGCCGGGACAGGGGCGGCGAGCCGTGCGCCCTGGGCGGACCGGAGGGACTGGTGGTAGATGGTGGCGGGCCAGCTCGCCCGCCAGTTCCCGTCCCCGAACTGCAAGGTGGCGGTGCACTTGCCGGTGTCGCCGTCGCAGGTGAGCGCGGTCACCGGTACCGGAGCGCGGCGGGCGGCGCGGGGCGCCTGGTGCTGGATGGTCGCACCCCAGCCGGCCTTCCAATTGTTGTCACCGAAGCGGAGGTTGGCGGTGCACTTGTAGGTGTCGCCGTCGCAGGAGAGGGCCGTCACCGGTACCGGAGCGGCAACGGCCGGGCCGGCCCATCCGATCCCCAGAGCCACGAGTGCCGCGCAGGTGCCGACGATGATGCGTCGCATAGCCGTCCTTCCCTCGTGGGCGCACGGCGCGCCCGGTTCCAGAGAAGGATTCGCTGGTTTCCCGCCGTACCAAGCCCGCCGGCGTCGGCCTTCAACAGAACGTGTGCATCCCCGCACCGGCGGCCGAAATCGCGGCCGGCGGTCCCGTCGCGATGAGGGGTGAACGGCGCGTACACGGCGGATTCGGGGAGTGCCGAGGGCGCACCGCCCGGTACGGCGGGCTGCCGGTGGCCCATGCCATCGGCACTGTCCGGGCCGGCGGCGGCCGCCTCGCCGGGCGTGCTTCCATGTGTGCCGGCTGCGCGGATGAGGGTGCGGTGCGTGGGTAGCTTCTACGGTTCGCACGGACACGACGCCGACGCCCTGCCTGCCTGCCGCGCCGCGCCGGGCTACCCGGGCTGTGTGGCGGCCGCGCCCTCTCGATACGCCGGGGACGCGACCGTCGGATCGTCGTCGAGGACGCGGCGGGCCAGCTCCGCGAAACCGCGTACCTCGGCGGTGAACGCCAGGCCGGCTTCGGCGACGGACGCGGCGGCGTCCACGCACTCGGGGGACCCGGCGTCGCCGCGCTCCTGCGCGCCGATGGAGTTCCGCAGGGGCCTGATGCACCGGTGCGCACTCCTGATGAGTTCCTGTGAGGGAGAAAGCACGGGCGGTGGCCCTTCGAGGAGCACCTGCACGCCGAGGTGGTCGAGTGTGTCGACCTCCCGGTGGAAGGCGTCCAGGTCCGTCGTGTGCGATTCCCGGTATCGTCCGAGCGCCCGCTCGACGGCGCGTGCCTGGGTGAGGAAATCCGCGTACACCTTCCGGCGCGGCTCCCGGCGCTCCCGTACCTGGCCGACGCGCCGCTGCCGCCTCAACCGCAGCTCATGAGCCATGAGTTGGTCCCGGACGGCCCTGGCTCGCCACCGTCCCGTGACGACGGCGGCGCCTCCCGTACCCAGTGCGCCGACGGCGGCCCCCAAGATCGCTGCTATGCCCGAATCCACCTCGGCAGTCTTGCGTATTCCGCCGTTCGACGGGCGGGAGCGGCAATCAAAGGGCCGGACGGTTCACCTTCGGTCACGGAGCGGTCCGACCCGCGCTTTCCCGGTCCGGAAGTGCAGGTGCCCAGGTCGGTTTTCGGCCCGGTTTTCCGGGCGAAGGTTTCCTGCCGCCGCGCCCCTTACACGGACGCCTTCCGCGTGGGGCACCGGGGGCCGCGCCTCGCCCCGGCAAGGACGGATGTAAGGATGCCGTCATGACTGACAACGTGTTTTTCGACATCACCATCGATGGCGCCGCCGCCGGGCGGATCGTCTTCACCCTGTTCGACGACGTGGTCCCCAAGACCGCGAGGAATTTCCGTGAGCTGGCCACCGGCGAGCACGGCTTCGGCTACGAGGGCTCCGGCTTCCACCGCGTCATCCCGGACTTCATGCTCCAGGGCGGCGACTTCACCAACGGCAACGGGACCGGTGGCAAGAGCATCTACGGCGAGAAGTTCGCGGACGAGAACTTCCAGCTCAAGCACACCAAGCCCGGTCAGCTGTCGATGGCGAACGCCGGCCCGAACACCAACGGCTCGCAGTTCTTCATCACCACGATCGTGACGGACTGGCTGGACAACAAGCACGTCGTCTTCGGCGAGGTCGTCGAGGGCATGGACCTCGTCAAGAAGATCGAGGCCCTGGGCTCGCGCAGCGGCGCCACCCGCGCCGACATCGTCATCGCCAAGTCCGGCGTGGTCGCCCAGTAGCACCCCGCCTCCGGCGCCGGCCGACCCGGCCGGCGCCACCGTGTGATGTCGGCGGGCGGCCGTCGCCGTGGACGCGGCGGCGGCCGTCCGCGCCGGCCCGCTCCCGTCAGTCCCGGCGGGTGGCGTAGGCCGGCACCTGTTCGCTCAGCAGGCCCTCGACGAGGTCGAGGAGAGCCAGTACGGCCTCGGCGATCGCGTCCGGCTCCTCGCCGGTGACGACGCGCCGGCCGATCTCGGCGTGGACCAGCGCCGGCGCGTCCGGCGCGAAGTCGGCGGCTCCCGGCAGGTACCCCATGCCGAGGTTGAGTCCCGCGCCGGCGCGCAGCAGGTCCGGGACGAGACCCGCCCCCCCGTGAGCCAGCTCACACCGCACCGCCGGAACTCACACGTCCGGTTGTCCGACTCCCTGAAGTGGCACGGCGGGGAGCCGGGCCACTTCGCCTTCGAGCCGGGAGCATCCGCGTGCCCACTGAACAACGTCTCGCATCGAGCGACGCCGACGAGGCCCCGGACGCCGCCGGTTTTGGGGCGCAGCGGGCGGCCGCCCGGCGGACCGGGTGGTCCGCGCTGCGCCCGCTGGTGTGGCGGCTGCACTTCTACGCCGGTGTGCTCGTGGCACCCTTTCTGCTGGTCACCGCGGTCACCGGACTGCTGTACGCCGGGGCGTTCCAGGCGGAGAAGGTGGTCTATGCGCACGAGTTGAGGGTCCCGGCCGGTGAGCACACCCTGCCGCTCTCGCGGCAGGTCGCCGCCGCCCGCGCGGCGCATCCGGAGGGCACGATCGCCGCCGTCCGTCCGGCACCGCAGCCGGGCGAGACCACGCGCGTCCTGCTCGCCGGTGTGCCGGGGGTGCCCGCCGAACACCAGCTCGCCGTCTTCGTCGATCCGTACACCGGCACCCTCCGCGGAGCGCTGCCGACGTACGGCGCCACGGGCGCGCTGCCGCTGCGCACCTGGCTCGACGACCTGCACCGCAACCTGCACCTGGGCGAGCCCGGCCGCCTCTACAGCGAACTGGCCGCCAGCTGGCTGTGGGTGGTCGCCGGCGGCGGCCTCGCGCTGTGGATCGGCCGGAAGCGGACGAACCGCAGGCTCCGGGCACTCGCCCTGCCGGACCGCACCGCCACCGGACGGCGCCGGACGCTGTCCTGGCACGGGTCGGTGGGCGTGTGGGCGGCGGTCGGCCTGTTCTTCCTGTCCGCGACCGGCCTGACCTGGTCCACCTATGCCGGCGGGCACATCGACGAGCTCCGCCGGGCCCTGGGTCAGGAGACGCCGGCCGTCTCCACGGCGGTGGCGGCGGAGCACGCCCACCACGGCTCCGGCGGGATGGCCGGGATGCCGGACATGCCGGGGATGGACGGCAAGCAGGGCGGCGGGGCGAACGGGGCCGCCGGATCCGCGTCCGGGGACGTGGGGGTCGACAAGGTGCTCGGGGCGGCTCGTGCGAAGGGGCTGTCCGATCCCGTCGAGATCGACCTGCCGACGGGCAAGGGCACCGCCTATGTCGTCAAGCAGATCCAGCGCAGCTGGCCCGAGAAGCAGGACGCGGTGGCGGTGGACCCGGGCACGGGGCAGGTCACCGATGTCTCTCGGTTCGCCGACTATCCGGTCCTGGCCAAGCTCACCCGCTACGGCATCGACCTGCACACCGGGACCCTGTTCGGCCTCGTCAACCAGGTCGCGCTGGCCGCGCTGGCCCTTGCGCTGATCTTCCTGATCCTCTGGGGCTACCGGATGTGGTGGCAGCGCCGCCCCACCCGCGACCGCACCCTGTCGTTCGGGCGGCCGATCCCGCGGGGCGCCTGGCGGCAGATTCCGCGGCCCGTGCTGATTCCGCTGGTGCTCGTCGTCGCGGCGGTGGGCTGGGCGGTGCCGCTGCTCGGCGTGTCGCTCGCCGCCTTCCTGGCGGTGGATACGGTGCTCGGCGTTCTCGCACGCCGGCGGGCCGCCGCGGGGGCCCGCGCGGACTGACGGCCTCGGGGCCGCAGGTCGTGGGGGCGGGCGCGCGTGCGGCCCTGCCCGTAGCGCTGCGGCCTGCCCGTAGCGCTGCGGCCTGCCCGGAGCGCTACGGCGCCACCAGCCGTGCCGCTGCGCTACCAGTAGTGCTTTCGTCCGGCGACCGCGTGCCCCATCGTGCCGAGGAGCCACAGGATCGCGCCGATCACGGCGAGAATGATTCCGATGGTCCAGAGAATGGAAATTCCGGTCAGGAATCCGATGACGAGAAGAATGACTCCCAGAACGACCACGGCGCGCTCCGATCTCGCATACGTTTCCTCAACTTTGCGCCTCCGTTTGCGGCCGGGCAAGTTCTGGTGACGCCCTCGGCTCGCGAAGGCGGCAGTTCGGGCGGCCTCCGCATTCCTCGGCGATTTCCCGGGGCGGGTGTCTTTCCGGTCCCCTGGGTGGCGTTTCCGAGATCCGCCGCCCCCGGGGAGGCCCCGCCGGCGCGGGTCCGGCGGCGACGAGTATGCGGGCGGACGATCAGGGGGGACGATGGAAGCCACAGCACTCACCTGCCAGGGGCAGGCCACAGCGAGACACGTGGGCAGGTCGGGCCACGGACGGAGTGCGGCACACCCGCAGTGGTCCGGCGGACGGAAGGAGTGCCGGGGTGAGCGCAGACGCGGAGCGGGTGGCCGGCGCCGGTGATCCCGAGGGCAAGTCGTCGCAGCCGAGCGGGCTGATGGACCTCCTCGCCGTCGCCGCGGTGCTGGTGGACGCCGAGGGACGGATCGTCCTGTGGAGCCCGCAGGCCGCCGATCTGTACGGCTACTCCGCGGAGGAGGCGCTCGGGCAGTACGCGGCGCCGCTGCTCATCCACCAGGAGCACTGGGACCTGGTGATCGAGAAGTTCGCCGAGGTCATGCAGACGGGCCGGAGCTGGGGCGGTACCTTCCCCGTCCGGCACAAGGACGGCTCCGCGCGGCTGGTGGAGCTGCGCAACATGCGGCTGCTGGACGACCGCGGCGATTTCTACGCCCTCGGGCTCGCCACCGACTCTCCGACGCTCCGCGAGGTGGAGCGGGACGTGGCCCTGTCCACCCGGCTGATCTCCCAGTCCCCCATCGGGGTGGCGATCCTCGACACCGAGCTGCGCTATGCGGCCGTCAACCCCGCCCTGGAGCGGATGCACGGCATCCCCGCCAAGGACCACCTCGGCCGGCACTACCGCGAGATCATGAGCGCCTCGAAGTTCGAGGTGCCGGAGGCCGCGATGCGGCAGGTCCTGGAGACCGGGGTCCCCATGGTCGACCAGGCCACCGTCGTCGGCCGCAGCCCCTCCGACCCCGACCAACAGCGCGCCTGGTCCATCTCGCTGTACCGGCTGGAGGACCCGCAGGGGCGCATCCTGGGGGTGGCCGACCTGGTGGTGGACGTCACCGACCGGTATCAGGCGGCCATGGAGGCCAGCGAGGCCCGGCGGCGGCTGGCCCTGATCGCGGACGGCTCGGCGCGTATCGGGACGACGCTGGAGGTGGAGCAGACCGCGCGGGAGCTGGCGGAGGTCACCGTCCCCCAACTCGCCGACGTGGCCACGGTCGACGTGCTCGACTCCATCCTGGGCGCGCACCGCCCGGCCCGCGAGGAGGGGGGTCCCGCGGTCTTCCGTGCCCTCGCGGTGAAGGGCGCCTACCCCACCGAGGCCCTCCGGGCCGCCGACCCGCCGGGCCAGACCGCCGCCTACGAGGCCGACCGGCTGGCCACCCAGTGCGTCCGCACCGGCCGCCCGATCCTGGTCTCCGACACGGACGACGACGACCTGGCGCGCATCGCCCGCGACGCCCACGCCGCCACGCTGCTGGCCCGCGCCGGGGTGCACTCCTACCTGCTGGCGCCGCTCATCGCCCGCGGTCAGATCCTGGGCTGCCTGGGGCTCACCCGCGCCCGCAACCCGCTGCCCTTCGACGAGGACGACCTCGCCCTCGCCGTCGAACTGGCCTCCCGCGCCGCGGTCTGCATCGACAACGCGCGCTGGCACCAGAGCGTGCGCAACGCCGCCGAGACCCTGCAGCGCAGCCTGCTCCCCGACCATCCGCCCCACCTCCCCGGCCTGCAGCTCGCCTCCCGGTACCGGCCCGCGCAGGCCACGTACGAGATCGGCGGCGACTGGTACGACGTCCTCCCGCTCGACGGCGAGAAGACCGCGCTCGTCGTGGGCGACGTCATGGGCAGCGGTATCGACGCCGCCGCCACCATGGGCCGCCTGCGCACCGCCACCAGCGCCTTCGCCGACCTCGATCTCGAACCCGCGCAGGTCCTCCAGCACCTCGACAAGATCACCTCGGGGCTGGAGCACTACATCGCCACCTGCGTCTACGCCGTCTACGACCCGCGTCGCGCCGAGTGCCACATCGCCACCGCCGGGCACCTGCCGCCCGTCCTGGTGCGCAGCGGCAAGCACCCCGAGCTCCTCGACCTGCCCACCGGCACGCCCCTCGGAGTCGGCGGGGTCCCCTTCGAGACCACCACCTTCCGGCTCGACCCCGGCGACCAACTGGTGCTGTACACCGACGGGTTGGTGGAGACCCGTCACCACCCCATCGACGAGCGCCTCGACACCCTGTGCCGCTTGCTCGACGCGCCCGACAGCTCCCTGGAGGAGACCTGCGACCGGCTCCTCGCCGACCTGCGGCGCCCGGACGACCCGGACGACGTCGCCCTGCTCATCGCCCGTACCGAGCCCTTCCCCGCCGGCCCGGGGCCGTACGGATGACCGGCGGGGCCGGCGCGGCGCCGACGCCCCCGCCGGCCGGTACGGGCAACGGGCCCGCCGTCTCCCGCCGGGAGTTCGACGCGCTCTTCGCCCGGGTGCGCGCCTGGGGCCGCTGGGCGCCCGCCGACCGCGGCGCCTGGAACCGGGTGACCCCGGAGCACGTACGGCGATCCGCCGCCCTGGTCCGGTCGGGAACGGCCGTCGCCCTGGGACGCCCCTGGAACACGGCCGCCGGCCCTGACAACCCCACACCCGCCCTCCACTACATGTCCGACCTCGGCGACATCGAGCCCCCGGAACCCGCCACGCACAAGGACTTCATCGGCGTCGACTACCACGGCAAGGCCGTCACCCACCTGGACGCGCTGTCCCACGCCGCCTACCGCGGGCAGCTCTACGACGGCCGCCCCGCCCGCGAGTGCGTCGACGCCGGAGGGGCCCGCTTCGGCGCCGTGCCGGCGCTGGGGCCGCTGGTGACCCGGGGCGTGCTGCTCGATCTGCCCGCCGTGGCGGGGTGCGGCTGGCTGGAGCCGGGGCGGGCCGTGCACGCCGGGGACATCGCCTCCGCGGAGCGGGCGCTCGGGGTGACGATCGGCGAGGGCGATGCGGTGCTGCTGCGGTCCGGCAGCGTCCGCCGGCGCCGCGAAGCGGGCGCCTGGGACCCCGGAACGGCGAGCGCGGGCTTCCACGTGGACGCCGTGCCGCTGCTGGCCGAGCGGGGGATCGCCCTGCTCGGCGCGGACGGTGACAACGACGTACGGCCCTCGCCGGTGGACGGTCTGCACTCGCCGGTCCATGCGCTCGCCCTCGTGGCGATGGGGGTGCCGCTGCTGGACAACCTCGATCTCGAAGCGCTCTCCGTCGCCGCCGCGGAGACGGGGCGCTATGCGTTCCTCCTCGTGGTGACGCCGCTGGACATTCCGGGGGGCACGGGCTCGCCGGTCAATCCGGTGGCGGTGCTGTGACCGGGCGGGCGGGGAGGGCGCTCGGGCCGGGCCGCCGGCGGACCTCCGGACGGTCACGGGCGAGCGGGCCGATCGCCCGTGACCTCGGGTGACGGCACGGGCTCGCGCGCCCCTCTCCCCCGGGCCCACGCTCAGTACCGCTATATGAGCAAAGATCTACAATAAGACCGAATGGTGCGGCTGCACGGCCGAGTGACCGAAGGGTGCGGCTGCTCCGGCGTACGGGCGGCCACAGCAGCAGTACCGATGTGGGAAGTGATCGGGATGGGGCTCGTGGGAGCGGACATCGGCCCCGTGCGCGCCCGTGAGGAGTTTCTGCGCGGGGGAACGGTCGAGGGGACCGTGCGCAGCCCGATCCTGGATTCCTGGCAGCGTTCGCGGTCTCTGGGGCTCGCGCCGGAGGGCTGCGAGCTGCCCTACCGTCCGGACATCGATCTGGACGGCCGCCTCGTCCGCGCCGCCACGCCCGTACTGGACCGGCTGCAGGCCAGGTTCGCGGGCCGGAACATGAACGTGTCCCTCGCCGACGGGCACGGGGCCGTACTGCAACGGCGGTTCGGCGACACCTCGCTGGTCAGGCACCTGGCCGCGATCCAGAGCGTCCCGGGGTTCGTGTTCGCCGAGGAGTTCGCGGGGACCAACGGGATCGGCCTGGCCCTCGCCGAGCGGCAACTGATCAATGTGTACGGCGCCGAGCACTTCGCCGAGCGCTCCCAGGCCAACGCGTGTGCGGCCATCCCCGTCCGGGATCCGCTCAGCGGACGCATCGAGGGCGTCCTGTGCTTCGGCTTTCCGCCCACCGACGCGGACGCGGCGCTGAACGACGTGATCAGCAGGGCGGCCGGCGCCATCGAACGACGGCTGCTGGAGCAGAGTTCGACGCGGGAGCGCGCCCTGCTGCAGGCGTACCTCGACGCCAGGAGCGGCGCCCCGGCCGGCCGGACGACGGTCAACGGGCAGCCGGGCGGGCTCGCCGGGAGCGGCCTGGACTGGCGTGACGAGATGATCCTCAAGGAGCGGGCCACCGAGCTGATCTCTTCGGCGCAGCGGGCCGCCGTCGAGGTCCCCCTGCCCGGCGGCCGGCGGATCACCTTGCTGAGCCGCCCGGTGACCAGCCCCTCCGGGGTGGAGGGCGTCGTCATCGAGGCCGTCCTCCCCTCGCCCCACCAGCACCTCGCCGTCCTCACCACCGCCGAGTCCGCCCCCGGCCCGCCGGCCCCGCAGGTGCTCGCCCCCACCGCCCCGCCGCCCGGCCCCCTTCCCGGCGGCGCACCGGAGCGGCCGGCCGCGTCGGTGCGTCGGCCCGGTACGTCCGGCGCCGCCGGGGAGCCCGCCGACGGGGCGGCCGGCCGGCTGGTGCTGATCGGCGAGCCGGGAGTGGGCACGTACGCGGTGGCGGCCCGGCGGCGGCTGGAGCTGCTGTCCGAGGCCAGCACCCGCATCGGCACCACGCTGGATGTGAGCCGTACCGCCCGGGAGCTCGCCGAGATGGCCGTCCCGCGACTGGCCGACTACGTCACCATCGACCTGCCCGAGGCCGTGCTGCGCGGCGAGGAGCCGACCGATCCGCGCGCCGGCCTCCACCGCACGGTGGTCCACGGGATCCGCGACGACTGCCCCTTCTACCCCGCCGGTGAGCCGGTGGACCTGCGGCCCAGCACGCCCCAGCTCCGCTGCCTGGCCGACGGGCAGCCGGTGCTCGAACCGGACCTGCGGACGGCCGGCGGCTGGATCGCCCAGGATCCCGCGCACGCCCGGCGGCTCCTCGACCACGACATCCACTCGCTGATCGCCGTGCCCCTCCTGGCCCGCGGCATCGCCCTGGGGACGGCGAGCTTCTACCGTTCGCGGGACCCCGCGCCGTTCGGGGACGACGACCGTTCGCTGGCGCAGGAACTCGGCACCCGCGCCGCGATCTGCATCGACAACGCCCGCCGCTTCACCCGCGAACACGCCATGGTTCTCGCGCTGCAGCGGAGCCTGCTGCCGCAGAGCATCCCCGAGCAGAACGCCGTCGAGGTCGCGCACCGCTACATGCCCGCCGAGTCGCGGGTCGGCGGCGACTGGTTCGACGTGATCCCCCTCTCGGGCACCCGGGTCGCCCTCGTCGTCGGGGACGTCGTCGGCCACGGCGTCCACGCCGCCGCCACGATGGGCCGGCTGCGCACCGCCGCGCGCAACTTCGCGGAACTCGACTTCGGCCCGGACGAGGTCCTCACCCACCTCGACAACCTCGTGGGCCGCCTGGACCGGGACGAGGGCACCGAGGACACCGCGGGCAGCACCGGCATCATCGGCGCCACCTGCCTGTACGTCATCTACGACCCGACGAACCAGCAGTGCGTGATGGCCCGGGCCGGCCACCCGCCGCCCGCGCTGGCCCGCCCCGACGGCACCGTCACCTTCCCCGAGCTTCCCGCCGGACCGCCGCTGGGCCTGGGCGGACTGCCCTTCGAGACCGCCGAGTTCACCCTGCCCGAGGGCAGCCGGCTCGTCCTGTACACCGACGGGCTCGTCGGGGGCCGCCACCGCGATGTCGATACGGCCCTCGACCAGTTGCGCGGCGCCCTGGCGCACCCGGACCGTCCGCCCGAGGAGACCTGTGAGGCGGTTGTCCGGGCCGTGGTGCCGGAGCATCCCGCCGACGACATCGCGCTGCTCGTCGCCCGCACCCACGCCCTGGACCCCGGCCGGATCGCCACCTGGGACCTGCCCGCCGACCCGGCGCGCGTCTCCGGCGTCCGCGCCGCCGTGACCCGCCAACTGGCCGCATGGGGGCTGCACGACGTCGTCTTCGCCACCGAACTCCTGCTCAGCGAGCTGGTCACCAACGCCATCCGCTACGGCGCCGCCCCCATCCAGGTGCGCCTGCTCCACGACCGCACGCTGATCTGCGAGGTCTCCGACGCCGGCAGCACCGCCCCGCATCTGCGCCATGCGGCCAGCACCGACGAGGGCGGGCGCGGCCTCTTCCTCGTCGCCCAGCTCGCCCAGGCGTGGGGCACCCGCTACACCTCCGGCGGCAAGGTCATCTGGGCCGAGTGCGCCCTGGAGGCGCCCGCGGGCGGGCCCGGCGCGGCCGCGGCGTACTTCGACGGCATCCCCGCCCTCTGACGGACCCTCCGGCATTTCGGACGAAGCGGGACGTAGCATGGCGCGCGTGCGGTAACCGCTACGGGTGGCGCGCCGTCGGGCCGCGGGCGCGCCGCCCCGGCCGTCAGGAAACGCCCCCGCAGTGCCCGTCAGTCGGGAAACACCCAGCAGAACCTGGCAGGACCAAGAGGCCGACCTCCGGAGAAGTCCGTGCACGACGCTCCCGACCGCACCCCTCCCCCGCGCCGTGCCCCGCAGCCCCTCGTCCGGGTGCGCGGCCTCGGCAAGCGGTTCGGCGGCACCGTCGCGCTGGACCGCGTCGACCTCGACATCCACGCCGGCCGCGTCCTCGCCCTGCTCGGCCCCAACGGTGCCGGGAAGTCCACCCTGATCAAGGTGCTCGCGGGCGTCCACCACGCGGACGAGGGCGAGGTGAGCGTCGCCGGCCATCCACTCGGCACCGAAGCGGCCTCCCGCGCGCTGTCCTTCATCCATCAGGACCTGGGCCTGGTGGACTGGATGACGGTCGCCGAGAACATCGCCCTGGGCGCCGGCTATCCGCGCCGTGCGGGGCTGCTGTCCCGGCGCGGGGTCCGCGGGCAGGGCGCCGAGGCGCTGGACATCGTCGCCGCGCACCTCGACCCGGACGCCCCGGTCACCGGCCTGTCGCGCGCCGAACGCTCCCTGGTGGCCCTCGCCCGCGCCCTGTCCACCCGGGCCGGCGTCATCGTGCTCGACGAGCCGACCGCCAGCCTCCCGGCAGCGGACTGCGCCCGGCTGTTCGACGTCCTGCACGCCCTGCGCGACCAGGGGCGCGCCATCGTCCACGTCACCCACCGGATCGACGAGGTGTACCAGGTCGCCGACACCTTCGCCGTCCTGCGCGACGGACGCCTCATCAGCCGGGGCCCGGTCGCCGGCTACCCCCCGGCCCGTCTGGTGCGCGACATCGTCGGCCGCGAACCGGGCGGCTACCGGTTCGCCCCCGCCACGGGTCCGCCCGTCCTGGTCCTCGACCGCGTCCGGACCGGGAACACGGCGCCGGTCAGCCTGGAGCTGCGCGGCGGGGAGATCGTCGGCATGGTGGGCCTCACCGGCGCGGGGCACCGGGAACTGGGCCGTGCCCTCGCCGGCGTGGGACCGCTGACCGGCGGGCGGGCGCTGCTCGACGGCCGGCCGTACGCCCCGCACACGGTCACGGCCGCCGTCCGCTCCGGCGTCGGCTTCGTCAGCAGCGACCGTCAGGAGGAGGGCCGCGCCGCCGAACTGACGGTGCGGGAGAACTTCCTGGCCAACCCCCGGGCGAGCGGGGTGCCGTTCTGGCGCCTGCTCGCCCCCCGCCGCGAGCGCGCCGAGGCGGCGGACCTGATGGCGCGGTTCGCGGTGTCGCCCCGGGACACCGAGGCGCCGATCGCCACCCTGTCCGGCGGGAACCAGCAGAAGGTCATGGTCGGCCGGTGGCTCCGGACGCACCGGCGCCTGCTGATCCTCGAAGAGCCGACCGCCGGGGTGGACGTCGGCGCCAAGACGGCGCTCTACCGCCTGCTCCGGGACGCGCTGGCCGACGGCCTCGCCGTCCTGCTCCTGTCCACCGACTTCGAGGAGGTCGCCCAGGTGTGCCACCGGGCCCTGGTGTTCGTCCGCGGGGCGGTGACGGCGGAACTGAGCGGCGCGGCCCTCACAGTCGCCGAACTCGCCCGTGCCTCCTCGGCGATGAGCGCGCTGACCGGGACGGTGGAGCCATGACCCGCTCCCTCCGTCCCCGGCTGGGCCGCCGGTCCGGGCACCTCCTCGGCGCCTACGGCCTCCTGGCCCTGGCCGCCCTGCTGTTCCTGGCCTTCTCCCTCGCCCTGCCGGGCACCTTTCCCACCCTGGACAACATCTCCGAGATCCTGTCCAACCAGTCGATCCCCGCGCTGCTCGCCCTCAGCGCCATGATCCCCATCGTCACCGGCAACTTCGACCTGTCCATCGGCTACGGTCTGGGCCTCGCGCACGTCATGACGATGCATCTCGTCGCCGACGAAGCCTGGCCCTGGCCCCTTGCGTGCCTCGTGGTGATCCTAGGCGGAGCCGTCATCGGCGTCGTCAACGGTGTCCTCGTCGAATTCGCGAGGATCAACTCCTTTATCGCCACGCTCGGCACCGGCAGCATCCTGTACGCCCTCACCGGCCGGCTCACCAACGGCGCCCGGATCGTGCCCGGTCCGCAGGGCCTGCCGGCGGCCTTCACCGATCTCTACGACTCCCGGTTCCTGGGCCTGCCGGTGTCGGCGTGCTACGTCCTCGCGCTGACCGCCGTCCTGTGGCTGCTCCTGGAGCGGCTGCCGCTCGGCCGGTACCTGTACGTCATCGGCGCCAACCCCCGCGCCGCCGAGCTGGTGGGCATCCCCGTCCGGCGCTACGTCGTCCTCGCCTTCGCCGGTTCGGGGCTGGTCGTCGGTGCCGCCGGGGTCCTGCTCGCCGCGCAGCAGCGGATCGGCAACCCCAGCGTCGGCCTGGACTATCTGCTGCCCGCCTTCGTCGGTGCGCTGCTCGGGTCCACGGCGATCAGGCCCGGCCGCCCCAACGCCCCGGGTACGCTGGTCGCCGTCGTCGTCCTCGCCATCGGCCTCGCCGGAATCGGCCAGCTCGGCGCCCAGTTCTGGGTCACCCCGCTGTTCAACGGCGCCACCCTGCTGCTCGCTGTCGGCATGGCCGGCTATGCCGCCCGCCGCCAGTTGCGCGGGCGGCGGACCAACCCACCCCGCGCCCGGCACGACGCGGTCCGTGCCGTCTCATGACCTCCGCCCCTCCCCCGCGCGCCGTCCCTCCGCACGAAGCTCCCGTACGCGCGCACCGCAGGGCCGCCCTGGGCTGCGCCGCCGCCGTCGCGATGGCGGCCGCCGTCCTCGTCGGCTGCGAGCGCGGCGCCTCGTCCGGGGCCGCGCCCTACTCGCCGGGCCCGGCGTCGTCCGGCTGTCCCGCCGTGCTGGCCGGGGCCCGCACCGCCGTCGCACGGGCCGAGCGGCCCCGCACCACCTGGGACGGCCCGACCACCGGGCCCAGGGCGGTCGCCGGCCGGAGCATCGTCTATGTCGCGCAGACCATGACCAACCCCGGTGTCGCGGGCGCCGCCAAGGGCGTTCGGGAAGCCGCGAAGGCCATCGGCTGGCGCGTGCGGGTGATCGACGGCCAGGGCACCCCCGCCGGCATCCAGGCGGCCTTCAGCCAGGCCATCACCCTGAAGCCCGCGGGCATCGTCATCGGCGGCTTCGACCCGCGTCTGACGTCGCAGCAGGTCGCCAAGGCCCGCGCGGACCACATTCCGCTGGTCGGCTGGCACGCGGTCGACGCCCCCGGCCCGAGCAAGGACCCGGACCTCTTCAGCAACGTCACCACTCGGGTCCGGGACGTCGCGAGGATCAGCGCGGACTGGGTCATCGCCCACTCCCGCGGCCATGCGGGGGTCGTCGTGTTCACCGATGCCTCGATCCCGTTCGCCCGGCACAAATCCGAACTGATCAAGAAGCAGCTGGCGACCTGCCCGGGTGTGCGGCTGCTGGCGGAGGAGAACATCCCGATCCCCGACACCAGCAGCCGCACGCCCCAGGAGGTCTCCTCGCTGCTCTCCCGCTTCCGGGACCGCTGGACCCACTCGGTCGCCATCAACGACGTGTACTTCGCCGACGCCGCCCCGGCTCTGCGCGCGGCCCGCAAGAAGGGCGGCGGCGCCCCGTTCAACATCGGGGCCGGCGACGGCGACCCGTCCGCCTTCCAGCGGATCAACAGCCGGCAGTTCCAGGCGGCCACCGTCCCCGAGCCCTTCTCCCAACAGGGCTGGCAGATCCTCGACGAGTTCAACCGCGCCTTCTCCCACCGCCCCGCCAGCGGCTACGTCGCCCCCGTCCACGTCTCCACCGCCGCCAACAGCCACGGCGCCACGACCTGGGACCCACCCGGCTACCGCGCGGCGTATCTGAGGATCTGGGGGAGGCAGCGGGACGGCGGCGCCGGCGGCCGTGGCGCCCGGCCCGTTTACTCGAACCGGGTGGGGTCGCCCGCGCCGCGGCGTACGATCTCGACGCTGTCGCCGGAGAAGTCGATGACGGTGGTGGGCTCGGTCCCGCAGTCGCCCGAGTCGATCACCGCGTCCACCACGTGGTCGAGCCGCTCCTTGATCTCCCACCCCTGGGTCATCGGCTCCTCCTCGTCGGGCAGCAGCAGGGTGCTGGAGAGCAGCGGCTCGCCGAGTTCCGCGAGCAGGGCCTGGGTGACGCCGTGGTCCGGGATCCGGACGCCGACGGTCTTCTTCTTCGGGTGCAGCAGCTGGCGCGGCACCTCCTTCGTCGCCGGCAGGATGAAGGTGTAGCTGCCGGGGGTCGCCGCCTTCACCGCGCGGAACACGTCGTTGTCGACATGCACGAACTGGCCCAGCTGCGCGAAGTTCTGGCACACCAGGGTGAAGTGGTGGCGGTCGTCGAGGTTGCGGATCGACCGGATGCGGTCGATGCCGTCGCGGCTGCCCAGCTG
Organism: Streptomyces angustmyceticus; assembly: GCF_019933235.1. NCBI lineage: Bacteria > Bacillati > Actinomycetota > Actinomycetes > Kitasatosporales > Streptomycetaceae > Streptomyces > Streptomyces angustmyceticus. The sequence continues at coordinate 839,238 of NZ_CP082945.1, forward strand.
GCAGCCGAGTGCGAAACAGGAGTCGGTCGGGTACGCGATGAGCGCACCGGAGCGGATGCTCTCGGCCACCGTGCTGATGGTGCGCCGCTGCGGGTTGTCGGGGTGCACATCGAAGTATTTCGCCATCCGTCGAGCCTACGGGATCAGGCCACCCGTGCTCCGGTGACAGCGGCGGCGGGCCCGGCCGGGACCCGTGGGTCCCGGCCGGGCCCGCCGCTCCGCGGTGCGGCCGGCGAGGGCTGCGGGGTTACGGCGCCATCTCGTACGCCCCGGCCAGCGCCTCGACGCGCTCCCAGACGCGGGCCGAGCGGGCCTCGTCGACGACCGGGCGGCGGACCGCGCCCAGGGCCCAGCTCTGCTGCGCCGCGGTGGCCGAATCCTTGCCGTGCAGCTCCACGGCGTGGGCGGAGTAGTCGCGGACGAGGACGGCGAACAGCTCGTCGAGCACATCGGCGTCGAGGCCGGTCAGGCGGGCCTGCTCCAGGATCAGCTGGCCGTGCACGACCAGCGCGAACAGCTGGCCGACGGCGAGCAGGAGGTCGAGGTCGCGGCTCTGCGCCTCGTCGGGGGCGGCGGTGGTGACGAACTCGCAGAGGGCGTCGGCCTGCTCCCGGAAGCGGGCGACGTTGGGCACCTCGGCGTAGGCGTCGAAGGCGGCGCGCCAGTCGTGGAAGCGGATGGCGCCCAGGCCGCGGGCCGGTCCCTGCCGGAAGAGGAACGCGTCGTCGGCCGCGTCGAGGCGGGTGGGCACCTCGGCGTACTCGGCCGGGTTGAGCAGGTGGTTGCCCATGAACTTGAGGATCAGGGCGAGGTTGACGTGGACCGTGCCCTCCAGCTTCGGCAGGCCGCGGATCTCGGTGGCGGCCTGGGAGAAGTAGGTGTCCTTCTCGAAGCCCTTGGCCGCGATGACGTCCCACATCAGGTCGATGACCTTCTCGCCCTCGGTGGTCACCTTCATCTTCGTCATCGGGTTGAAGAGGAGGTAGCGGCGGTCGTCGGGGCCGGCCGAGCGGAAGTAGTCGACGGCGCGGTCGCTGAAGAGCTTCATGCCGACGAGGCGGACGTAGGCGTCGGTCAGCTCGCGGCGCACGTGCGGGAAGGCGGTGACGGGGCGGCCGTAGAGGATGCGGTTCTGGGCGTGGGTGACGGCCTCGTACATCGCGTGCTCGCAGATGCCGATGGCGCCGGTGCAGAGGTTGAACTTGCCGACGTTGACGGTGTTGAGCGCGGCGTCGAAGGCGGCCCGGCCGGTGTGCAGGATGTCGTCCGCGCCGACCGGGTAGTCCTCCAGCCGGAACTCGCTGACGTACTTGGAGGAGTCGACGACGTTCTTCACGAGGTGGTAGGCGGAGTGGCGGCTGTCGGCGGCGAAGAAGACATAGCCGTCGGGGCCCTCGATGTCGGTGCGGCGGCCGAAGACGGAGACCAGTCCGGCGGCGTTGCCGTTGCCGATGTAGTACTTGGAGCCGGTGGCGCGGAAGCCGCCGGCAGCGTCACTGTCCGGCTCCAGCAGCATGTCGGTGGAGTAGATGTCGGCGCCGTGGGCCTTCTCGGACAGGCCGAAGGCGAACACCTCGCCCTGGGAGAGGAGTTCGGCCGCGCGGGCGCGGACGGTGGCGTTGTCGCTCTGCCAGACCGGGCCGAGGCCGAGGATGGTGACCTGCCAGGCGTACCAGTAGTCGAGCCCGTAGAAGCCGAATATCTCGTTGAGGGCGGCGATCCGGGCGGTGTCCCAGCGCTTGTCGGACTGCCCGTCGGCGGCGGAGGCCGGGGTGAGGAAGGTGGCGAACAGCCCTTCCTTGGCGGAGAACTCCAGGAACTCCGCCAGCCAGGCGCGGGAGCGGTAGTCCTCGATCAGCCGGCGCTTGCCGCGCGCCTCGAACCAGTCGACGGTGGCGCGCAGCAGCCGGCGGGTCTCGGGGTCGAAGTGCGCCGGGTCGTAGGTGCGGGGGTTGAACAGGAGCTGGTCGGCCATGGCGGGTCGCCTTTCCGGATCGGGGGTCGAGGGTCGTGACGGACGGTTTCCGGGCGTGCCGGTGGACGGCGGGGCCCGGGTCGTGGGTGCCTGTTCAGCGCTCGGGGCCGCTCGGGTGGCGCGCGGCGAGCCGGTGGAGGGTGGCGAGCACGTCGTCGAGCCAGGCGAGGGTCATCCGCTCGTACGCGATGCCGCCGCGCAGCACCACGTGCTGGAGCTCTTGCCCCGCGTCGGGCGGGGCGGGGGCCTGGGGGCCGGTGAAGTCCCGCCGCTCCCCGGCGAGATAGTGCGCGAGCCGGTCGGTGTGCGCCCGGTGGTGCCGTTCGACCTCGCGGATCAGCGCGGCCGGGTCGTCGAACGCCGCGCCGCGGATCTTCACGGCGAGGTCGTGGCGGACGCTCTCGGGTTCGATCGGCTCGTGCAGCCACGCGGAGAGCGCGGCCCGGCCCGGCGCGGCGACGGAGTACTCCTTCTTGTCCGGCCTGGCCTGCTGCGGCACCTCGCGGACGTCGATCCAGCCGTCGCTCTCCATCCGCTTCAGGACGCGGTAGATCTGCTGATGGGTGGCGGTCCAGAAGTATCCGATGGACCGCTCGAACCGCCGGGCCAGCTCGTAGCCGGAGCCCGGCTTCTCCAGCAGGGAGACGAGGATCGCGTGGTCGAGCGCCATGCCCCGATCCTTCTATGCAACTTGTTGCATATACAAGTGGGCGCCGCCCGGGTGAGACGCGGCTCACCCCGCGGGCCGGTCCACGGCCACGGCGAGGGCCCCGGCACAGCGCCCGGCGGGTGACCCGCTCGTGCGCGTGTGCAACCACCTCGCAACGTTGCGGGGAGTTAACTGGGGTACTGCCTCTGTGGCGGCCCGGTGACCGTGATCCGGCCCGTTCGGCCGGCTCGCCGCCGTCCCGGGAGCGCCACCCGTTGTGGCCGGTCGAGAGAGGAAACCCCACGTGTACCGACAAGAGACCGACAATCCGCAGGTCAGCGCATTGGCGACGGAATCGGGGCGGCTGTGACGGGCGCCGGCGAGGGCCAGGCGGAGGCCGCCGGGGAGGCCGTGCGGGAGGGTGCTTCGCGGATCGCGCTGAGCGCCGCGGCGACCGAGCTGCTGCGCCTGCTGCACGCGCAGCACGGCCCGCTGATGTTCCACCAGTCCGGCGGCTGCTGCGACGGCAGCGCCCCCATGTGCTACCCGGCCGGGGAGTTCCGTACAGGGTCGTCGGATGTGCTGCTGGCCCGGCTGGCGGTGGAGGGCGTGCCGGAGCCGGTGGGGTTCTGGATGTCGGCGGACCAGTACGAGCGCTGGCGGCACACCCACCTGACGGTGGACGTCGTACCGGGGCGGGGCAGTGGCTTCTCCCTGGAGGCGCCGGAGGGCGTGCGCTTCCTGATCCGCTCGCGGCTGTTCACGGACGAGGAGCGCGCGGCTCTCGGCGATTGACGTGCCGGCCGGAGCGACGGAGGCCGAGCGGGCCCGGTCGCGTCGGACCGGGCCGGACGAGCCGGACCGGGCCGGCCGCGTCTGACCGGAAAGGGGAACCGGAGACGCAGGTGAGGCCCCACACACGGGGGAGAGCGTGGGGCCTCACTCTGGAAAACGGGTGAAAGCCTCCCCGGGTTCCCTCTCGGTGAAAATTCCGCAAGAAAATCTTGTGGGCGGGGTGGAGATGAGGGGTGTGCCCGCGGGCGGCGGCACGCACCGGGCCCCCTCGCGTGGACCGCGGCGCCGCCGCTCAGGCGTCGTCCTGCACCAACCGCTCCAGCATCGCCTGGAAGTCCGCGTCCGCCACCACCCGCAGCCCGTCGCCGTCCAGCCGGCTCAGCGGCGTCATCACGCCCCGGCGCCACCAGAAGACCCTGGGGCTGATGGCGCCCGCCGCGTCCTCGTGCCCGGCCGCCGCGAACTGCGCCATGGCCTGCAACGCCGGGATCACCTGCGCGTCGTGGATGCGGTGGAACGCCAGCTGGTGGCGGAACGGCAGGGCGACCAGCGCACCGTCCGCGGTGAGCCCGGTGCCCATCAGCCGCTGCACCAGTTCGTCCAGCACCAGCACCCGGCTCGCGGTGAAGAACGAGTCGCCGAGCAGCACCTCGAACGCCGAGCCGTCGCCGCGCCGCACGGTCTCGTGCCCCTCGACCGGAAGGGCGCGCAGATTGTTCATCGCCCGGATGCGCAGCTCCGCCACGTCCCCGAGGTCGGTCAGGGAGTCCTCGCTGAGCATCTGCACGGCCTCGGGCAGATCGAGGGCGAGCACCTCCCGCAGCCCCGGCGCCGGCGCGCGGCCGTAGCGGAAGGAGTCGGACGCGGGCAGCGTCTCCTGGGCGACCACCCGGGGGTAGAGGCAGGCCCGGATCTCGTCCGCGCTGAGGATCTCCAGCGGCTGCGGGCCGTCCATCGTGCGGAGCACCTTGCCGACGTGGTCCCGGATCAGCGCGGGCCAGCTGCGCTCACCGCGCCGGTCGCGGTGGCACACGGCGGCGAGGTTGCCGAGGCCGAACTGCCGGCCGGCGGAGTCGGTGACCACCCCCGCGTACGCGGTGACTTCGAGGCCCTGTTCCGCGAAGGCCTGCCGGACCTGTGATCTGAAGACGCCGCCCTCGCGCTCGGAGAAGAAGCCGAACTCCCCGTCACGTGCCAGGTCGCGGGGATCCCGCTTCGGTCCTCGGCGGAACAGGCCCATCTCTTCCTCCCGGCAGCGGCCACGCACAACGGCCTCGAATGGGCCGATCGTAACCGGTGCGCCGCCGCCGTCGTCGTCCTGACGCAGCCGTTCAGGGCGGTGCCCCGCACCGGAGGGCGAGCCGCCGGAGTTGACGGAGCGGAGGCGGGCAGGGACGGGCCCACCTCGCCGTCGTGGCAGGTGGCGGGCCACTGCCCGCCGGTGAAGTGCGGCCGAGGGACGCGTGCATGATGCCCCGTCAGCTCTCAGCCGGAGTCCCGTACGACGAGCCGCGGGGCGAGCCGGACCGTGTGCCGCGGCCCCTGTTCCCCGCCGGGGCCCCGGCCCAGCAGGCGGGCGGCCTCGGCGGCGAGTTCACCGACCGGTTGGCGGACGGTGGTCAGCGCGGGGTCGGCGAGGCCCGCGAGCGGGATGTCGTCGAAGCCGGTGACGGCGACCTCGCGCGGCACGTCCGCGCCCAGTTGCCGCAGGCGTTGCAGCGCACCGGCGGCGATCAGGTCGTTGGCGCAGATCAGGGCGTCCGGGCGGGACGGCCAGAGCCGGTCGACGGCGGCCCGGCCCCACTCCACCGAGAAGTCGCCGAGCGCGATGCGGCCGGGGGCCTCGGGGTCCAGCGCCGCGGCGCCCGCCTCGTAGGCCGCGCGCCGCTCGACCGCCGCCGACGCGGTCCCGGCCGCGCCGACGAAGCAGGGGCGGCGGCGGCCGGTGGCCGCGAGGTGATCGAGCACCAGAGCCATGCCGGCCGCGTTGTCGACGGCGACGGAGTCGGCGACACCGGGGCCGCAGCCGCGGTCGAGCAGCACCAGCGGCACCCGGGCGGCCGCGCCGGCCACCGCCTCCCGGCTGCGCCGCTCGTCGACCGGTATCAGCAGCAGGGCGTCGACCTGCCGTCCCAGGAACGCGGCGATCCTGGCGGCCTCGGTCGCCGGGTCGTCGTCGCAGTCGGCGAGGAGGACGGCCCGCCCCTCGGCGTGCAGGGCGTGCTCCAGCTCCCGGACGAGGGAGGGGAAGAACGGGTTGGTGATCTGCGGCAGCACGAGCCCGACGGTGCCGGTGGAACGGCTGCGCAGGGCGCGGGCCACATGGTTGGGGCGGTAGCCCAGGCGCTCGGCCGCCGCGCGGACGGTGCGCGCGGTCTCGGCGCCGACCGGACGGGTGCCGGCCAGGACGCGGGAGACCGTGGCGATGGAGCAGCCCGACGCCAGCGCGACGTCCTTCAACGTGACTTCGGCCACCGTCTCCCGGCTCCCTCCGGTTCGGCCCGCCCGAACCGGAGGGAGCATACGCCCTGGTACGCCATGGGCAAACGTTGTCCCAAGGGATGCGGATCGCCCGGTCGTCGTGCCCGCTCTTCGTCCCGATAACGTCCGGATAGCGCGAGATTGAACCATTGACAACCAGCAGGTTGATGGGTCAAGTTTCCGGAGAACGTTTTCCATGCTGCTCGCTCGCCGGCTGACTCCGCGCCCGGGCTCGCCATGGGTGACCGCCGGGCGCGTGGTGCGCCGGACCCATACCGGCCCCCACCCACCACCCTCATCACCGCTTCACCGAGCAGCAGAGCAAAGGGGCTCTTCCGTTGGCCAGAAAGATCATCCTCGACTGCGACCCGGGGCATGACGATGCGATCGCCATGCTCCTGGCACATGGCAATCCCGATGTCGAGCTGGTCGCCGTGACGACCGTGGTCGGGAACCAGACGCTGGAGAAGGTGACCCGCAACGCCCTGTCCGTGGCGCGCATCGCCGGGATCACGGGCGTGCCCTTTGCCGCCGGCTGCCCGCGCCCGCTGGTGCGGGCCATCGAGACGGCGCCGGACATCCACGGCGAGACCGGTCTCGACGGCCCCGACCTGCCCGAGCCCGCCTTCGAGCTGGACCGCCGGCACGCGGTGGACCTGATCATCGACACGGTGATGTCGCACGAGCCCGGCGAGATCACCATCGTCCCGACCGCGGGCCTGACGAACATCGCGCTGGCCGTGCGCAAGGAGCCGCGGATCGCGGAGCGGGTGCGCGAGGTCGTCCTGATGGGCGGCGGCTACCACGAGGGCAACTGGAGCGCGGTCGCCGAGTTCAACATCGCCATCGACCCCGAGGCCGCGCACATCGTCTTCAACGAGCGCTGGCCGGTCACCATGGTCGGCCTCGACCTGACACACCAGGCGCTGGCCACCCCCGAGGTCGACGCGCGGATCGCCGCGGTCGGCACCCGCCCGGCGCGGTTCGTCGGCGAGCTGCTGGACTTCTTCCGCGAGGCCTACCGCGAGAACCAGGGCTTCGACCACCCGCCGGTGCACGACCCGTGCGCGGTGGCGTATGTGATCGACCCGGACGTCATGACCGTGCGCAAGGCCCCGGTGGACATCGAGCTGCGCGGTGCGCTGACGGTCGGGATGACCGTGACGGACTTCCGTGCGCCCGCCCCGGAGGACTGCACCACCCAGGTCGCGGTGAAGCTCGACCACGAGCGGTTCTGGAACCTCGTCGTGGACGCGCTCGAGCGGATCGGCGACATCGAGGCATGAACGTTTCCACCACTCAGCGCCCCGTAGCGGCGACCGGCGGCGGCTCCGGCGTCCGGATCGGTGTCCTGGTCACGGCGCTGCTCGCGGCGTGCTTCGCCTTCCAGCTCAACGCGAGCATGCTCAGCCCCGCGCTCAAGAACATCGAGGACACCCTCGGCGCCAGCTCCGCGGAGATCGGCCTCACCCAAACCGCGTTCTTCACCTCGGCGGCGCTGTTCTCGCTGTTCCTCCCGCGGCTGGGCGATGTCGTCGGCCGCCGCCGGGTGCTGGCCGGGATGCTCGCCCTGATGGTCGTGGGATGTGTGGTCGCCGCGCTGGCGACCAGCGTGCCGGTGCTGTTCGCCGGCCGTGTCATCCAGGGCGTCTGCGGCCCGGTCGTCCCGTTGTGCCTGATCATGCTGCGGGTCGAGGTGAAGGAACCCAAGCGGTACGGCACCCTGCTCGGCGTGATCACCGCCGTCAACGGCGGTATCGCCGGTGTCGACTCCCTCGCGGGCGGCTACCTCGCCGACCGCCACGGCTTCGGTTCGGTCTTCTGGGCGATGGCGGTCGTCGCGGCCCTGGCCGCCGTGCTGGTCGCCACCCTGACCCCCGAGTCGAAGGCGCCGACAGCGACCCGGATGGACTGGCCCGGGGTCGCGCTGCTGGTCGTCTCGGTGGGCTCGCTGCTGATCGCGCTCAACGAGGCGGGCAAGCTGGCCGCCGCGAACTGGCCGCTGATCGCCGTTCTCCTCGTCCTGTCCGCGGCCGCCTTCGCGCTGTTCTGGCGGACCGAGGACCGCAGCGGGCACCCCCTGGTCGCCACCCGGCACCTCAAGCAGCGCGCGACGTGGGCGACGCTGCTGACCACCGTGCTCACCATGACCGGCGTGTTCGCCGTCATGAACGGGCTGATCCCGGCGTTCGCCCAGGACGCCCAGGCCGGGCTGGGGATGAGCGCCGAGGCCTCCGCGTGGTGGACGCTGTCCCCGTACGCGCTCGCCGGGCTCGCCATGGGCCCGCTGGCCGGACGCCTCGCCGCCACCTTCGGCTACGGCCGCGTCCTGCGGTGCGGCCTGGTCGGGTCGGTGGCCACCGTCGTGCTGATGCTGCTCACGATGCACAGCCACGCACGGATCCTGCTGCTGGTGACGTCCGTCCTGGTGGGCATCGCCTACGCGGGCGTGGCGAACATCGTCCTCAACGGGCTGGGCATCGTCCTCTCCCCCGCCGAGAACCCGGGCTTCCTGCCCGGCCTCAACGCGGGCGCGTTCAACCTCGGCGCGGGCCTCAGCTTCGCCGTCCTGTACGCGGTCAAGACCGCCGCCACCCCGGCGGACCCGTCGTCGGCCGGCGGCTACACCGCCGGAATGATCGCGGGCGTGGTCATCCTCGCCGCGGCCATCGCGACGTCCTTCCTGATCCCGAAGCCGGTGGCGGCCGAAGCCCAGGACTGAGGCACACACCGCCGCTTCGTGCCGCACGCCCCGGCGCTACGGGGCACGCACCCCGCCGCCCGCCGCCGGATGTCCCCGGTCGGCGGGCGGCGGGGTGCCGGCGTCCGTACGGGCGGGGTCCGAGGGCGTGCGGGAGCGGCGCGTCGCGGCGGATCGCTCCGGCGTCGCGTACGGGCGGGATCCGACGGCCTGCGGGCCCGCCGAGTCGGAGCGGATCAGTCCGGCGTCGCGTCGACCGTCCCGCGCAGGAGGGCTCCGAGGCCGCCGGAGGGTGCGCGCTCGGGGTCACGGACCACCACGATGTCGGCGCCGGTCGCGGCCGCCGACCGCACCAGGGCGTCGTCCGCCCGCGCGACGGCCGGCCGCTCCTCCCCCAGGTACGTCAACTCCGTTCCGCGTACGGCGAGTTGGTCGGCGTCCGCGCCCACCCAGACCTGCCGGGCGATGTCCGCGCCGTGCGGGCTGACCAGCAGGGTGTCGATCCGGTGCTCCCGCGCCGCCTCGACCAGCGCGGGGATGCCGGCCGCGGCATGCGGGGCGCTCTTGTTCCCGGGCCCGGCACCCGTGCGGAAGCGGTCGGTCACCTGCGCGATGTGTTCGCGTTCCTGGACCGCTCTGACCTGGGCGATGTCCCGGTCGACCAGCGCGCTCTCGGCGCCCGGCGCACGGCCTCCGTGGGTGCTCTCGCAGGTGAGGGCGCGCAGCGGTTCGGGCAGCTTGTCGTGCACCAGGTGGCGGTCCCGCTCCTCCCCGACCAGGACGACGGCCTCGGCGCCGCTCCGCTCGAACGCCGCGCGCACCGCGTCGGCGATCTCCCCGGCGTTGTGCTCCCAGGAGTTCGCCGGGTCGGTCCGGAAGTGCCGTTCGGAGGAGCCGTCCGCGGAGGCGCGGGGGAAGGTCCGCCCGGCGCCGTCGGCGCCGCCCCGCTCGCCCAGCAGGGCGAAGTCCGCTCCGTTCCGGTCGAGGCGGACCACCAGGCAGACGGGGTCGTCGCCGATCGCCGCCAGCAACGGGGTGACCCGGGGCACCGGCCCCCAGGCGGCGAACGGCATGGCCGGGGGCCCGGGAAGCGGGGTGTCGAGCACGATCGCGCCATGGGCGGCGAACAGCACCCTCCCGGCGTGCGCCCCGGTGTCGCCTTCCCGCCGCGTGAGCAGCGCCTCGTGCACCGCGCCGCAGGTGGCCTCGTCCGCGCCGAGCGCGAACAGCTGCGCGGTGGTGGCACTCGCCGTCAGCTCCTGCTGCTTCGCCGTGTCCTCGCTGCTCTGCGGGACGGTGGCGTAGACGGATGCCCAGGGGCCGGGCCGATCGATGACCGGTTTCAGGAGCGAGAGTCGCATGGCGCTGCCTCCTTGGCTTCCTCGGATTCCGCGGATTCTCCGGTGGTGCGGTGGACTGTCATCGTGAGCGGCTGTGTGTCGTCGGTATGTCGTTATCCGGTGGGTGCCTTACGAATTCCCGTTCCCGAAAGCCGTATGCATGGCGGGCATATGCATCTGCGGTCACGTTCCGCTCATGCGCGGATGATTTCGGTGTGCGCGGCGGAAACGGGGCTGCCGGGTTGTTAGGGCCGGTGGACCAGGGAAACTGGGAGTAATGCGTCGGGTCTGTACGACTCGTAGAGCCGGAGGCACCCATGGTCATGGAACACGGCACGGACAAGACCGGCCCCGCCCGGGACGACGTGATGAAACGGCAACTGCGGGGGCAGCTGACGGCCGAGCGCTCCCTGCGGACCGACGAGGAGCACGAACTCCAGCCGGCGGGAGAGGACCAGCCGGTGGCGGCGTGGTCCCCCGAGAGCGACTTCAGGGGCGGCACGCCGAGCGGGATGTCCGAACGGGACGTCGGGCTGCGCTCCGAACTCGCCCAGCACCTCGGGCGCAGCCTGTACCCGGCCGACAAGAACGCGATCATCGAGACCCTCCGGCGGAACAACGCACCGGACCGGCTGGTGGCGATGGCCGAGCGGCTGCCCGCGCACGAGCGGTTCGGGAACGTGCAGAGCATCGCGGAGGCCGTGGGCATCGCCACGGAACACCGGCGCGCCTGAGACCGCGCCGGCGTCGCCCACTGACGCTGCCGCGCGACGCCAGGAGGCGGACAATTGGTCGTACAGGCACCTGCCGCACCCGGCGGCCGGGCCTGCGACGGGGAAGAGGGAGGCGGTTATGTCCGACGACGCGATGGGCGACGAGGTCTATCAGCCTCCCCGGTCCGATCCCCAGGACAACCCCAACGACCTCGACATGGAGGACGCCCTGGACGAGCCGGATCTCGACGAGACGCTGGACACGGGCTACTCGCCCCCGGAGCGGCCCTTCGTGGTCAACCACGACGGGACCACCGCGCGCGAGCTGCACGACCGCGAGACGCTCGATCACCGGCTGGCCGTGGAGGTACCGGACGTCTGCGCCCCCGACGGCGACGGCATCGGCGACCTGCCCGGCGGGGTGGGGGAACCCACCGACCTCGAATGCGGCGAGGAGCGGGCCGGCCGGCTCGTGGGATCCGATGAGGGATTCTGGCGCGGCGGCAGCAATGACATCGCCGCCCGCGACGTCGGTATCGACGGCGGCGCCGCGTCGGCGGAAGAGGCGGCGGTGCATATCGCGCGGGACAATGCGGGGGACGGGGACCGGGAGGTATAGCGGCGGGCACGCGGGGCGCCCGGGAGGGGATTTCCTGCCGGAATTCTTCGGGCGGGGCGGGGATTTTCCTGTGGGGTGGACATGCGGGGTGCGCACCGCCGCGACGGAACCTTTCCCGGGGGAATCGTCTGCATGCCACGGGGCAGGGCCCGCACACGCCCGGTGACTGCCCGGTTGGGTGAGTAACCGGCCCGCCGAGGGGCACACGGAGCCCGGGCGAGCGAGCTTGGAGGCAAGCACCGGCCGGCCGCCCGCGCCGGGCCGCGAGCCCCCGTCCGGACCCGCGCCCGAGCAGTGTCCCTCGACCGCAGGAGTTCACGTGAAGCGACGTCGTCCTCGGATCGTGATCGTCGGAGCCGGCTTCGCCGGCTTCGAATGCGCCCGCACGCTCTCCCGGCTGGCCAAGGGAGCCGCCGAGATCGTGCTGCTCAACCCGCACGACTACTTTCTGTACGTACCGCTGCTGCCGGAAGTGGCGGCGGGGCTCCTGGAACCCCGCCGGGTCGCGGTGTCGCTCACCGGGAGTCTGCCCGGCACCCGGCTCGTCCTCGGGCAGGCCCACGGCGTGGACCTCGACGCCCGCCGGGTGCACTACACCGACCCCGAGGACGAGGAGGGATCCCTCTCCTACGACCGGCTGGTCCTGACCGTCGGCAGCGTCAACAAGCTGCTGCCCGTCCCCGGCGTCGCCGAGCACGCCCACGGCTTCCGCGGAATGCCCGAGGCGCTGTACCTGCGCGACCACATCACCCGTCAGATCGAGCTGGCCGGGGCGGCCGGGGATCCCGCCGAACGGTCCGCCAGGACCACGTTCGTGGTGGTCGGCGCCGGCTACACCGGAACCGAAGTCGCCGCCCACGGCGTGCTGTTCACCGACGCCCTGGCCAAGCAGAACGTGGGCCTGCGGGACGGTCCGCGCCCCCGCTGGCTGCTGGTGGACGTCGCCGACCGGCTGCTGCCCGGACTCGACGAGCGGCTCTCGCACAGCGCGGACCGGGTGCTGCGCTCCCGGGGCGTCGACGTCCGCACCCGCACCTCCGTCAAGGAAGCGACCTCGGACGGTGTGCTGCTCGACGACGGCGAGTTCGTCCCCAGCCGCTCGCTGGTGTGGTGCGTGGGCGTACGGCCCGACCCGCTGGTCGACTCGCTGGGGCTGCCCACCGACAAGGGGCGGCTGTGCGTCGACGAGTTCCTGGGCGTGCCCGGCCGTCCCGAGGTGTTCGCCTGCGGTGACGCCGCGGCCGTGCCGGACCTGACCCGCCCCGGCGAGGTGACCCCGATGACCGCCCAGCACGCGCAGCGGCAGGGCAAGGCGGCGGCACTCAATGTGGCGGCCTCCTGCGGCCAGGGCGCACGGCGCGCCTACGAGCACCGGGACTTGGGCTTCATGGTCGACCTGGGCGGCGTGCAGGCCGCGGCCAACCCCTTCCACATCCCGCTCTCCGGCCCGCTCGCCGGCGCCCTGACCCGCGGCTACCACCTCCTGGCGATGCCGGGGAACCGCATCCAGGTGGCCGCCGACTGGATCCTGGGCGCGGTGCTGCCGCGGCAGGGCGTCCACCTGGGGCTGGTCAGCTCCTGGTCGGTGCCGCTGGACACCGCGTCACCCGAGGTGCCCCGCCTGCCGGGCGGCAAGACGGGCAGGTCGTAGGCGTACTCGTCGTCGACGCCATAGGCACAAGAACCCCGCGAAAGCCCCGCTGCGGCCGTGGTGCGCCTACTGCACGCGTTCCGGTTCGCCTTCCTCCTCCTCGGGGAGCCACACATCGCTCACCGCGATATTGACCTCCACGACCTGGAGGCCGGTCATCGTCTCGACCGCGGAGATGACGTTCTGCCGCACGCCCCTGCCCACGTCGGGGATGACCTCGCCGTAGTCGACGACGAGATCCAGATCGACCGCGGCCTGCTTCTCGCCGACCTCGACCTTCACGCCGTGCGTGGTGGTCGTGCCCCCGCCGGGTACGCGTTTGCGCAGGGCGCCCACCGATCTCGAAAACCCGCTGCCGAGCGCGTGGACCCCTTCCGATTCCGTGGCTGCCAGGAAGGCGATCTTCGCCACCACTCCGTCGGCGATGGTCGTGCGCCCCAGGTTCCCGGTGTTCCGCGACCCACGCTCTGCGAACTCGGTCATCGCGCCTCACCTCTTTGCTCCGTCGAGGGGAAGTCTTCGGACCCTCTCTTCACGCTATGGCCGTACGGGTGACGCTGCCTCCCGGAGCGGGGCGGGACCGGGCCCGGAGCGGGGCGTGCGGGACGGGGTCGGGACCCGAACCGGCACGTCCCCCTCCCTTTGCCGTTCCGGCAACGAAACTTGCCCTTCCGCACCGCCCCGCCGGACTCTCCTCCCCAGGGGCACGACGCGGCGGCGACACCGCCGGTGCCCCAGGTGCACCGACGCACCGGACCGCCATCCAGCCACCGGGAGGACCCGCCGATGCCCCACGACAGCACCATCCCCGACCACGCGTACTGGGACGCCCGCTACACGGAGAGCGACCGGATGTGGAGCGGGCGCCCCAACGCACCGCTGGTCCGTGAGACCGCCGGCCTGATCCCGGGCACTGCACTCGACCTGGGCTGCGGCGAGGGAGCCGACGCCGTCTGGCTCGCCGAACAGGGCTGGCACGTCACCGCCGTCGACGTCTCCCGTGTCGCCCTCGACCGCGCGGCACGGCATGCGCGGGAGACGGCGGCGGACGCGGCGCACCGCATCGACTGGCAGTGGTGCGACCTCGCCTCCTCGTTCCCCGCGGGCAGCTTCGACCTCGTCTCCGCCCACTTCCTGCACTCCCCGAGCGACATGCCGCGCGACGAGATCCTGCGGAAGGCCGCCTCGGCGGTGGCACCCGGCGGGATCCTCCTCGTCGTCGGTCACGCGGCGGCCCCGACCCAGGACCACGGCCCGCACCCCGACCTGCACTTCCCCACGCCGGACGAGGTCCTCGCGGCTCTCGGTCTCCCGGACGGGGAGTGGGAGGTCCTGCGCAACGAGGAGCACCAGCAGGCCATGACCGGCCCGGACGGCCGGCCGGGCACCCGCACCGACAACACCCTGAAGCTGCGCCGCGTCCCGGCCTGACGCCGCGGTGCCGGGGCCGGTGCGCGGCCCCGGCGCCCCGTCAGGCCCGACCGGTCCCGACACGCTTCGTGCGGGGCGGCGTTCAGCGGGCCAGCAGCAGCGCGTTCAGGAGCACCAGGGCCGTCAGCAGGGCCAGCGCGGCCACCAGGACACGGCGCCGGAGGGCGTCATAGCGCTGCTGGTACTCGCGGCGGAGCTGGAGGGCGCGGGTGGCGACGCGGGCGACGGACTGCCGGGAGAGGTCGAGCTGCCGGCGGGCCAAGAGGGCCACCAGCTCGTCGCGTTGGGCGGTCGTGGGCCAGTCGAGGGCGTCGACGAGGGCTTCGGCGTCGGTGCGGGCGCGGTCGGTCTCCGCCTGCCACAGCAGGTATCCCTCCATTCTGGCGATACCCGCCTGGACGGTGCGGCGGTCCGGGGCCCGGCCGTCCCGGGACCGGCCGCCGGGCGGGCGGCCGTCCGGCGATGGACGGTCCGGCGTGCGGCTGTCGGTCATGGCGCGGTCCGCTCAGCGCGGCCCGTCCCCCGGCGGTCGGCCGGTGCCGCGGGGTTCGCCGGGGCGGAGCGCGGCGCGGCGCGCGGCCTTTCTGGCGTTCTCCAGGGCGGCGACATCGGGGTGGTGCAGGTCGAAGGCGGGTGACTCGGAGCGGATCCGGGGCAGCGTGGTGAAGTTGTGCCGCGGCGGCGGGCACGAGGTGGCCCACTCCAGGGAGCGTCCGTAGCCCCAGGGGTCGTCGAGGGTCTCCTTCTTCCCGTACTTGGCCGTCTTCCAGACGTTGTAGAGGAACGGCAGCACCGAAAGACCCAGCAGGAACGAGCCGATGCTGGAGATCGTGTTCAGCGTGGTGAAGCCGTCGGACGCCAGATAGTCCGCGTAACGGCGGGGCATGCCTTCGACGCCGAGCCAGTGCTGGATGAGGAAGGTGAGGTGGAATCCGATGAACAGGGTCCAGAAGTGGATTTTGCCGAGACGCTCGTCGAGCATTCTCCCGGAGAACTTGGGCCACCAGAAGTAGAACCCGGCGAACATCGCGAAGACCACGGTGCCGAACACGGTGTAGTGGAAGTGGGCGACGACGAAGTACGAGTCGGAGACGTGGAAGTCCATCGGCGGTGAGGCCAGCAGGACACCGGTCAGTCCGCCGAAGAGAAAGGTCACCAGGAATCCGATCGCCCACAGCATCGGGGTTTCGAAGGACAGCGATCCGTGCCACATCGTGCCGATCCAGTTGAAGAACTTCACGCCCGTCGGGACCGCGATGAGGAAGGACATGAAGGAGAAGAACGGGAGGAGCACCGCGCCGGTCACGAACATGTGGTGCGCCCAGACGGTGACCGAGAGCCCCGCGATGGAGATCGTCGCCGCGACGAGCCCGATGTAGCCGAAGATGGGCTTTCGGCTGAAGACGGGGAAGATCTCGGTGACGATGCCGAAGAACGGCAGCGCGATGATGTACACCTCGGGGTGGCCGAAGAACCAGAAGAGGTGCTGCCACAGCAGCGCTCCGCCGTTCGCGGCGTCGAAGACCTGCGCCCCGAACTTCCGGTCCGCCTCCAGCACCAGCAGCGCGGCGGCCAGCACGGGAAAGGCGAGCAGCACGAGCACGGCCGTCAGCAGGATGTTCCAGGTGAAGATCGGCATCCGGAACATCGTCATGCCGGGCGCCCGCATACAGATGATGGTCGTGATGAAGTTGACCGAGCCCAGAATGGTGCCGAAACCGGAGAAGGCCAGGCCCATCACCCACAGATCGCCGCCGGTGCCGGGGCTGCGGAGGGGGCCGGACAGCGGGGTGTAGGCGGTCCAGCCGAAGTCGGCGGCCCCGGCGGGGGTGATGAAGGCGCTCAGGGCGATCAGGGAGCCGAACAGGTAGAGCCAGTAGGCGAACATGTTGAGCCGGGGGAAGGCCACATCGGGTGCGCCGATCTGCAACGGCATGATCCAGTTCGCGAAACCGGCGAACAGCGGCGTCGCGAAGATCAGCAGCATGATGGTGCCGTGCATCGTGAACGCCTGATTGAACTGCTCGTTCGAGAGGATCTGCAGTCCCGGGCGGGCGAGTTCGGCGCGAATGGCGAGCGCCAGCACTCCGCCGACCATGAAGAACGCGAACGACGTGCCCAGATAGAGCGTGCCGATGGTTTTGTGGTCGGTGGTCGTCAGCCAGTCCACCACCACCCGTCCGGCATTCCGTCGCCGCCTGGCCGGTCGGGGCGATTCCGTCTGCTGAACGGCTGTCACGGTCCGGACTCCTCCTCGCGCGCTGACCCCCTCAACCGGGCCGACGGTACCGATACCGCCGAAAACGCCGGGGAGGCTCGCCGCCGCGCCGCATCAGTCACATCAAGGGCGCGGGGCGAGCCGGAAATCCGGCCGGGCCGGTCCTCGCGTCACAGGAGTTCGAGGGGCTGCTTACCGGACGGGGGCGGGAACGCGTCGTCGAGGAAGCGGAGGTCGTCATCGGTGAGCGTCAGGTCGAGTGCCGCACGGTTCTCCTCGACATGGGCCGTGCCGGCCGCCTTGGGAATGGCGAGGACGTCGTCGCGGCGCAGCACCCAGGCCAGTGCGATCTGGGCGGGGGCCGCTCCCCGGGCGGAGGCCAGGGAGGTCAGTGCCTCGTGGCCCAGGAGCCGGCCCTGTTCCACGGGCGAGTAGGCCATCAACGGGACCGCGAGTTCCCGGCAGCGGGGAAAGAGGTCGTGCTCCGGGCCGCGGCGGGTGAGGTTGTAGAGCACCTGGTCGGTCTGCGGGCGGGCGCCTTCGGGCAGGTCGGCGAGGTCGTCGACGTCGAAATTGCTCACTCCCCAGGCGCCGATGCTGCCCTGCGCCACCAGGGACTCCAGGGCCTCGACGGTCTCGTCGAGGGGCACGCTGCCGCGCCAGTGCAGCAGGTAGAGGTCGATCCGGTCGGTCCGCAGCCGGCGCAGGCTCGCGTGGCAGGCGTCGACCGTGCCTCTTCTGTCGGCGTGGAAGGGCAGCACCTTGCTCACGAGGAAGGCTTCGTCCCTGCGGCCGTGCACCGCCTCGCCGACCAGTTCCTCGGCGGCGCCGTTCCCGTACATCTCCGCCGTGTCGATCACGCTCAGCCCCAGGTCCAGGCCACACCGCAGAGCGGCGATCTCCTCGGCGCGCCGCGCGGGGTCGTTGCCCATGTGCCAGGTGCCCTGCCCGAGAGCGGGCACCCGCACACCGGAGGGAAAGGTCACCGTGCGCGTGCGGGTCATGGTGTGCTCCTTCGCCGTCCTCGTCCTCGACGGCCGTCACGGTCACGCGGTCGCGCCGTCGGGTGGTGGTCAGGTGGTCACGCGGTTCTCATGATCGCAGCCGGGTGTGCGCGGCGGGTTCCCCGGCGGTGGTGCGGCGGGGGGCCGCGCCGGGCGGTGCCCCGCGCCTCCTCCCCCACGGCCGGCCCTCACCCCGCCGCCACCGCCCGTTCCGCGACGCCCAGGGCGGCGGCCATGATGCTCAACTGCGGGTTCACCTCGGGGCAGCCGGGCAGCAGCGAACCGTCGGCGACCAGCACCCCGCGCACCCCGCGCAGGCGTCCCGCCCCGTCGGCGGGGCAGCGCTGGGCATCCGCCCCGGCGGCCACGGTTCCGGTGGGGTGGAAGGCGGAGAGGTGGAGCCGGCGGGCGCTCACGCCGTCCAGCAGGGCGGACAGCTCGGGCAGGGAGCGGGCGCGCGGCGCGGTGGGAATGCCGGTCAGCACCTCCCGGGCGCCGGCGGCGAAGAGCAGTTCGCCCATGGCCCGTACGGCGGTCATCAGGCGGCCCGCGTCGCGGGGATCGAGGTCGTAGCGGAGCAGCGTGCGGTCCCGGCCCAGGACCCGGCCCGAGGGACGGTCGGCGATCATGGCGCCGAGGGTCGCCAGCCGGTCCGCGGTGTCCACCTCGCGGCGCAGCGCGCGGCCGGCGCCGGGGAGCACGAAACTGCCCATGCCCGGTGGGGTGGCGGTCGCCTCGATGAGGATGCCGCCGCGGTGCAGTTCCTCGACGCCGACGCTCTGCAGCACCCCTTCCCAGGCCGTCACCGGCTCGGCGAAGCGGCCCGCCACGCTGGTCGCCGGATGGACGCTGAGGTTGCGGCCCAGCCGGGGGTGGGTGCCCAGCCCCGAGCGGCGCAGCAGCGGCGGCGACTGCAGCGCGCCGGCCGCGACCACCACCAGCGGGCTCAGGATCTCCAGTTCGCCGCCGTCCGGACGCTCGACGGCCACCCCGGCCGCACGCGGGCCACCGGGCCGGTCGGTGTCCACGAGAACGCGCCGCACCCGCGCCCCGGTGACGATCCGGGCCCCGGCGGCGCAGGCGTCGGGCAGCACCGAGCGCTGCACGCTCTGCTTGGCGCCGGTGGGGCAGCCCACGACGCACTGGCAGGAGCCCTGGCAGCCGGGGGCGTTGCGGCGCAGCGGCGCGGCCCGCCACCCGAGGCGCTCCGCCCCGGCGAGGGTGAGCAGCCCGTTGTTGCCGAGGACGTCGAGGGGCTGGGTGGCCACGCCCAGGGTGCGCTCGGCCTCGTCGAGGTGGGCCGCGAAGCCGTCGGCGAGGTCGAGTCCGAAGGCGGTGCGCCAGCGCTCCAGCACATGGTCCGGGGTGCGGTAGCAGGTGCCGGAGTTGACGAGGGTGGTCCCGCCGACGGCCCGTCCGGTGGGCAGCAGCAGCGGCGGACGGCCCGCGGCGACGGTGGCGCCGCCGTCCCGGTACAGCTCCGTGAAGCGTTCCAGGGGCGTGCGGCGGCGGAACGACGCGGTGGTGTGGTGGTCGCCTTCCTCCAGGACGACGGTGCGCAGTCCGGCGCGGGCCAGGACGCGCGCGGCCATGGCTCCGCCGGCGCCGGAGCCGATCACCACCGCGTCGGCGGTGCTGCGCGCGGGCCAGTCGGCGGCCGGTGTGCAGTCCAGCGGCGGATCGTCCGGCGGCGCGAGGGCGAGCGGGCGCGCCGGCGGCGTTCCGGTGCGGTCGCCCGCGGGGGCCTGGTGTGCGAGCATCCGCTCCGTGCCGGCGGCCAGCAGCACCGGCACCTTCACCAGGTCCAGCAGCGGCGCCAGGCGCGGCCGGGCGGCCAGCGCCGTCATCACCTCGTCCCGCTCGTCGGGGCCGAGGGCGGCGAGCGGGCGTCCCGTGCGGGCCAGCGCGTAGGCGTCGACGGCACGAGCGGCGCCGCGCACCCCGGCGCGGGCCGGTGCGGGCATGGCGGCCAGCAGGTCGTCGAGGCGTCCGGGCACCCTGCCCGGCCAGGCGGTGCCGCCGTCGTCGGCGAGGAGGGCCGCGACGAATCCGGCGGTGCTCATCGCTCCCCCACCTCCGCGTGCGCGGTTCCTTCGAGGAGCCACTCCTCCTCGGGGCGCCAGCGTCCCCACCAGCGTTCCAGGCGGACGACGGCGTCGGCGGTCTCGCTGTTGCGGCAGACGGCCGGACTGCCATCGGGGTCCGCGTAGTCGAGCCGCAGGGTGCGCTCGGCCGGCAGGCTCACCTCGACCCGGATACGGCGCAGTCCGGCGCGACCCGTCACGCTCCAGTCCGGACGCCCGAGGGCGGCGCGGAAGCGGCCGAAGCCCGCCCAGCCGAAC
Organism: Streptomyces angustmyceticus; assembly: GCF_019933235.1. Lineage (NCBI taxonomy): Bacteria > Bacillati > Actinomycetota > Actinomycetes > Kitasatosporales > Streptomycetaceae > Streptomyces > Streptomyces angustmyceticus. The sequence goes on from NZ_CP082945.1 coordinate 859,157, forward strand.
GCGGCACGCTCCGCCCGGCGGGGCCAGGTGCGGCCGCCGCGGCGCAGCCGCAGGAAGACCAGGGGCGGCAGCCGGCGCAGCCCCGGCCGGGTCGAGACCGCGGCGACGATCTCCAGCACCTCGCCCCGGCCGAGATCCGCGTGCAGCCAGGCCCAGCGGTGGGCGTTGCCGTGGCCGTAGATGCGGGCGGAGGCGCCGGGCGCGCCGTGCAGGGTCAGCTTCTCGCCGCCGTAGGTGACCGTGCCGTCGTAGGTGGCGCGGGCGGCGGGCAGGATCTGCGCGGCGGGCAGCCGGGGGCGGCGCCAGGACCAGCGGGGGAAGGTGAACAGCGGGGTGTCCTCGGGGCGTTCGGTCAGCTCCCAGCGGAAGTCGCCGGCTGTTCCTTCGAGGTGGCCGGGCCGGGCGGCGATGCCGTCCGCGCGAAAGCCGTCCGCGCCGCCGCGCCAGGGTTCGGGGCCGAAGCGGGCGTGCCGCACCGGGTCCCGCGGGCCGTCCGGGCCGGCCGCGGGGAAGACGGCGGCCCAGCCGTGCGCGAAGGGCGGGGAGCCGTCGGACGGCGCGGTCAGTTCGTGGTGCAGCCACAGCCCGCGGCCGGTCGCCGGGTCGGTGACGGTGGTGTACCAGACCTCGGTGCGGCCCCGCTCCCCGCGCCAGCGCGGCGCCAGATGGCGGGTGCCGTCCTCGCGGCGGGGGAAGCGGACGCTGCCCAGGAAGGGGGCCAGGCCGGTGGCCAGGGGGAAGCGCAGGGTGCCGGTGCCGAGGCGTTCCTCGCCGTCGTAGAGCGTGTAGGGCAGGACCGTCATCGAGGCGACGGGGCGGCGCGGCGACACGGACTTCCAGCCGTCCAGGGTCAGCCGGCGGCCCTGGACGGTGAAGGCCAGCCGGTAGCGGATGCGGCGCCGGGCGAGCGGTGAGATCTCCATCTCGCCGCCGGCGCAGGGGTCGTCGGCCCAGCCGGCGATGCGCAGGCGGCCGCTCACCCTGGCCATGGTGGTACCGAGCGGCCGGAGCACATGGGGCGCCGTCACCCGCAGGTCGAGCCGGGCCCGCCGGACGGCGTCCTCGCCGTCGAGCCGGGCGGAGCCGAGCATGGTCTCGGTGAACGCCGTCCCGCGGGCGCTGTCGCCGCCGCTCACGCCAGTTCCTCCAGCATGATCCGCTCGGTGGCGGTCAGATAGCTCTCGGCGGCGGCGCGCGCGGCGTCCCGCTCGCCCGCCACCACCGCCTCGACCACGGGCGCCAGCCGGTCGTGCGCGGCCTCCGGGTCGGTGAAGGGCCGGACGAGCGCGGAACGGACCGGCAGATAGGCGTGGAAGAGGGTGTTGGTCAGCAGGACGTAGACGCGGTTGCCGGTGGCGCGGGCGAGCGCGCGGTGCACCTCGATGTCCGCCAGCTGTACGGCGTCGCCGCCCTCGGCGGCCCGCACCGCCGCCAGCAGTGCGCGCAGTTCCTCGTGGTGCTTGCGGCCCGCTCGGGCGGCGGCCCGCTCGGCGATCAACGCGCCGACGCTGCGCCGCACTTCGAAGATCTCGCCGGTCCAGTCGGGGCTGTGCCGTACCAGCATCGGCAGCAGATCGGCGCCGCCGAGGCGCAGGTAGTCGCGCACCTTGGTGCCCACGCCGTGCCGGGTCTCCAGCAGACCGGCCTGGAGGAGACGGCCGTAGGCGTGCTTGAGGGTGGTGCGGTTGACGCCGTACCGCTCCGCCAGCCGGCGCTCGGTGGGCAGATAGTCGCCGGCGGGGTAGCGGCCGGTGAGGATCTCCTCCCGCAGCCGGTTCTCCAGGACGTCGACGACGGTCTCGCGGGGCAGCGTCTCCACGATTTCCCTCCCAGGGCAGCGATGATCACCGACCCGCTCGGCAGACCGAGTGGGCCAGTGACTGAGTGGATGATCCACTGCACCACCGGAGTTGAGCCCCGTCAAGCCCTTTCGCTTCAGCCCCGTCGAGCCTCTTCACTGCCGCGTGCGCTTGCCGCTTCCCCTGCCGTTCGTCGGCCGCTTCCGTCACCGCTCGTCGGCCGACGGCCACCGCCACGGCCGGAGTTCACCGGTCACGGCCCGGCGGGCGGGGCCGCCGGGCCGCCCCGGACCGGCCCCTCAGCCGGTCCCCACCAGCGGCGCGTACTCCTTGCCGAGCTGGGACATGGCGTGGTCGAACTCCTTTTGCGAGATGACCTCGTGGAGCGTGCCGAGCACCGCCCGGACCCCACGGGTGGCCTCCGCCTTGGTCAGGCCGGTGTGCTCGCGCACCCTGCGGACGGACTCGTCGGGGCCGAAGGTCACCATGGCGCTCCGCCCGCGCCGGAGCGAGTTGCGCAGCGGCTCGGGAAGTTCGAGCGCCAGATCGCGCACTTCGCCGGCGCTCAGGCGAAGGGCGAGCGTCTCGAGAGTGGCACGGGTGAGGTCGGCCGCTTCCTGGCGGGAGAAACCCGTGCGGTGCGCCACTGCCTGGAAGAACTCCTTGTCGTCCATGCGAGCCTCCACCTCGGTATGGGGGAACGGGCGAGGGAGGCAAAACCTCTCCCCCCACCTTGCCACGCCCGCATCCCCCGTGCGAGGCACCGGCGGACCGCCCCTCCCGGGAGACGGCCGCCCGCCCGCAGCCGGAAGCCCATGGTCACCGCGCGACCACCGAAAGCGAACCCGGCCCGAGCCCCTCCCCCAGCCCCCCTCAGATGGCCATCGCCTCCTGGATCCACCGGTTCACCCGGTACGGCAGCCACCACAGCAGGGGCCCGGTGCGGGAGACCAGGCGCTCCTCCAGGAAGTCGGCGGCGATGGCCTCGGGTACGGCCGACGGCGGTGCGCCGTAGGAGAGTTGGGCGATCGCCGTCCGGTAGGCGGGCTCGTCCGCGGTGAAGCGGCGCAGGTTGCCCCAGCGGCGGTCGCGGATCTGGACGAAGCCGGGGCCCTCGCGCCACAGGCATTTGCAGAGGTAGTGCTCGTTGCGCCACCGCGCGAGCGCGTCCGCCGGGTCGGCGGGGCCGGTGAGGGTGCGGGGCGGCTGGAGGTGGCTGAGCTCGCGCCAGCCGTCGGCGGGCTCCGCCGGGAGGCGCAGTTCCCACTGGACGAGCACGGCGCGCGCCGTGAGATCGCGGATCAGGCACAGCCGCCGGACCGCGTGCGCGGCGGATGCGGGGTCGTCGACGGCCGTCAGGTCGATCTCTCCGGCGATCCGCGCCCGCCGTACCCCCAGCTCCCAGAGCCGGGCGGCGTCCTCCTCCGGGGGTCCGGCCAGGTCGATGTCGCCCAGGCTCATGCCGGGCAGGGCGCAGGCGTCCTCGTCGTAGTCCCGCCACGCGGCGAGCGTGAGCGCCCCGGGGGCGGAGGTGGTGGTGCGGGTCATGGGGGTCTCCTCGTGGGCGGCGGCGGTCAGGCGTGGACGACGGCCCGGGGCGCGTCCGGCGTCTTCTGCGGGGCGGGCACGGCGTGGCGGTGGCGCATGAAGTCGAGCCGCAGCAGGTCCTCGTTGACGGCCGCGGGCGCGAGGTGGACGTACTGGCCGCCGTCGGTGAAGACCAGCCCGAGGGTCACCCAGTGCTGGAGCAGGGCGTGCACGGCGGCCTCGTCGACCGGGTGCCCGGGCAGGCGGGCGGCGAGCTTCCGGGTCAGCGCGGCCGGGGCGTGCGGCTGGTCGAGGAGCCGGAAGGCCGCGAGCTCCAGGGGCGCGGTCAGTTCCATGGCTCCCCAGTCGAAGGCGCGCCGGCGGCTGACGCAGACGATGCGGTCGCCGAGGTCGGTGTGGGTGAGCCTGCTGTCCACGTGGTGTTTGCGCCAGGCGCCCAGGGCGTCGTTGAGGGCGGTGACGGTGGTCTCCCCGATGCCGCGTTCGGGTGCCTCGAAGACGTAGGCCAGGTCGTAGAGTTCGGACTCGGGCAGGTCGTAGGTGAAGCGGTAGTGCTCCTCGGGGCGCAGGCCGGTGAAGCCGAGTTCGGGCCGGTTGAAGTACGGGCTGAAGCGTTCGATGGCGATGCGCGCGGAGAGGTCGACCGGTGGGTCGAGGTGTTCCAGTGCGGGCAGTTGGGCGATGACCGGCTCGTAGTCGGCGGCGGTCTCGCCGGGGAAGCCGTGGAGGTAGTTCCAGGAGACGGAGAGTCCGGTCTCGGCCCCGTCACGGAGCATCCGGACGTTCTGGCAGCCGCTCACGCCCTTGTCCATCAGGTCGAGCACCCGGCTGTTCAGGCTCTCGATGCCCGGCTGGACGTAGATCATCCCGGCGTCGGCGAGGGTGCGCAGCTGGGGCCGGCGCATGTTCGCCTTGATCTCGATGTGCAGGCGCAGGTCGTAGCCGCTGTCGATGATGCGGGGCAGGACGGTGCTGAGGTAGCCCATGTCGAGGATGTTGTCGACGACGTACATGTCCAGCACCCGGTGACGGCGCGCCAGGTCCATGATCTCTTCGTAGAAGGTGTCCGGGCTCTTGCTGCGGAACTGCATGAAGGAGCCGTTGAGTCCGCAGAAGGTGCAGTGGTGCTTCTCGCCCCACCAGCAGCCGCGGGCCCCCTCGACGACGAGCTTGGGCTCCACCCAGTTGCGGGCGACGGAGGACGCCAGCCGCTCGAAGTAGCCGCTGTAGTCGGGCGGCAGGATGGTGGCGGGCGGCAGTGGGCTGGTGCTCATCGGGTTGGCGGTGCTGGTGCCGCCGGCGCTCCGGTGGCACAGCCCGGGGACGGCGGACAGGTCGCCGCCCTCGTCGAGGGCGGTGAGCAGTTGGGGGAAGGCGGCTTCGCCCTCGCCGCGGACCACGTGGTCGAGGAAGGGGAAGTTGCGGTGGCCGGCCTCGCCCTGCTCGCCGTCGCAGTTGGCGCCGCCCATGACCGTGACGATGTGCGGGGCGAGGCGTTTGACGTACTTGGCGGCGGCGAGCGCGGCGGTGTTCTGCTGGAAGGTGGAGGTGAAGCCGACGACGTCGGGTCCGGCCGCGACGATCCGCTCGGCGGTCTCCTGGACGAATTCCGGTACCACGCGGTGCAGTTCCTCGGACATCCGGATCCGTTCGTCCCGCAGCTTGCCGCGCATGGAGGCGCGGAACTCCGGTACCCGCCACTCGGGATCGTCGTAGAGCGCGGAGGAGAACACCCAGTCGCCGCATCCCATGAAGTACGAGGAGAGCGCGTAGAACTGGTAGTCGTCCGCGGTGAACTCGGTGCGCCGGGTGATCCAGTCGGTGAACTCCAGGTTGGCGTGGAGGACGTCGGCGTGACCGGAGGTGCGCTCGTCGACGCTGCGTCGCAGGATGCCGAGGGCGAGGGACGGCAGGTCGATCGGGGACCAGGGCATGTTGACCAGCAGGACGCGCATGTCGGCTCCTCGGAGGCGGCGGGGTGGAAGGGGAGGCGGCCGGCGGCCGTCCGGTGACGTGCGGCGAACCGGCCGGCCCGGTGGTGCACCGGGCCGGCCGGGGAGGGTCAGTCCTCCTCGGTGTCCTCGGCGTTGCGGAACGGGACGGTCACCGTGATGCCGATGCCCGGCTTGCGGTTCTCCTCGTCACCCGCGAGCGGGTCGTTGTGGATGATGTCCTTCTGCATGGCTGTGTCTCCTGTTCTGCCGGTGGTGCGGGAACGGATCTCACATTCCGGGGGGCGCCGGGCTCGCCGGCGTTCCCGGAGACCCCGTCCGCCGGGGGACGGGGGGTTCGGTGGGCCGCGGGGCGCGGCGCAGGTGGCGGCCGAGGAAGCCCATGGCGCGCTGGAGGGCGGCCACGTGGTGGGCGCCGGTGTAGCCGTCGTGGCCGGTGTCCAGCCAGAGGGACTCGTGCGCGACGCCGGCCTCCCGCAGGGCGGCCAGGTAGCTCCGGACCTGGCCGGGCGGGCATTTGACGTCGCGGGTGGCGGCGATCACCAGCAGCGGGGCGCGGACGCCGGACGCGTAGTGGAGCGGCGAGCTGCGCGCGTAGCGTCCGGGCACGGTGTCGGGGGTGCCGCCGAACAGCCGCTCGTCCAGGGCCCGCAGCGCGGGGGTGCCCGTGCGGTGGGCGGCGGCGCAGTCGGCGACCGGTTTGACGGCGACGCCGGCCTGCCAGAGGCCGGGCCGGGTGCCGAGGGCGAGCAGGGCCAGGTAGCCGCCCCAGGAGGTGCCCCACAGGCCGATCGCGTCCTCGCGGGCCAGGCCGCGGCGGAGCAGGTCGGCCCGGACCGCGACGAGGTCGGCGACCTGGGTGAGCCCGACGCCCTCGCCGTAGGCGGCGCGCCAGCCGGGGCCGTAGCCGGTGGAGCCGCGGTAGTTGACCCGTGCGACCGCGAACCCGGAGGCGACCAGGGAGTGCACCTGCGGGTCGTAGGCGTCGCGGTCGTGGTCGGCGGGGCCGCCGTGCACCAGGAACACCAGCGGGGGCCGGCGGCGGGGCGCGGTCTCCGGTTCGCTGAGCAGGGTGTGCACGGGCCCGTCCGGGCCGGGGGTCCACAGGTCGCGGTGGCGGCCGGGTGCGGGGGCGGGCAGGGCGGGCAGCGCCGGCAGCCGGGTGCCCGCGGTGGAGCGCATCCGGGGCGGGGTGGCCGTATCGGTCCAGAGGTAGTGCACGTCGTCGCCGGGGTGCGGGGCGGCGTCGAGCAGGGTGCCGGGCGGGCAGGGCACCGGGGTCAGGGTGCGCCGGTCGAGGTCGGCCGTGGTGAGGGTGGAGCGGCCGTGGCGGTCCTGGCGGACGAGGACCCGCCGCCCCTCGGGGTACCAGCGCGCGGTGATCTCGGTGTCGAAGCGGCACCAGGTCAGCGGCCGCAGTCCGGTGCCGGGCCGCCAGCTGGCCAGTCGGTAGCGGTCGTCGTCCTCCTGGACCAGCAGCAGTTCGCTGGCCGACAGGGACGGCGCGAAGCCGAGCGCCCACAGCCGGCCGCTCCGCCCCGAGAGCCGGTCGACCACCGCCCCCGAGCAGGTCAGGAGGGTGACCGCACGGTCGGAGCCGGCCGCCCCCGACAGCGCCAGCAGCCCGCCGGACGGCGAGATCCCGGTCAGCAGCGCGGCCCCGTCGACGGTGCGCAGTCGCCGGGCCGGGCCGCCCGGTGTGCCGAGGTGGACGGTCATCGCGCGGCCGTCCCCGAGGCCGAGGGCCACGGTGCCGGCGTCGCTGAAGGCGAGTCCGCACGGGAGGCCCGGCAGCACTCCGGTCAGGCCGGGGCGCCGCGGTCCGCCCTCGAAGTCCTGGAAGTACCAGAGCCCGTGGCCGCCGCGGTCCTCGGCGAACCACCACACCCGGGCGTCCGCGTCGACGGCGCAGTGCGCCGTGCCCTCCGGGCTGTCGGTGACCTGGCGGGCGTCGCCGGTGGCGGCGTTCCAGGTGAAGATCTCGCAGCGGCCGTCGGCGTCCGCGGCGAGGGCCATCCGCGCGGGGTCGCCGGGGCAGACCTCGGGGAGGGCCGGCCGGTAGACCCGGAAGCCGGCGGCGGGCGCCGGTACGGCGGTCCCTGTGGCGGTCGCGCTCATCCGGTCTCCTCCTCGGTGCCGCGGGTGCGGCGCGGTGCCGCCCAGGTCACGTACAGCGCGAGCACGGCCAGCAGCACCGCGCAGCCCGCGCAGGTGGCTCCGGCCCCGGCCCGGCCGGCGGCCAGTCCGGCCAGGGCCGGCGCGAGGGCCGCCGCGGCGCCCGACGCGGTGGCCAGGACGGTGCCGGTGCGGGCCTGCAGCGCGGGCGGGGTGAGCTGGATGATCCGGGCCTGCAGCGCGACGGTGGCCGGGGGCGTCAGGAAGCACAGGAGCCCGAGGAGCAGCCCGAACTGCCAGGCGTCGCGGGCCAGCGCCAGGGCCGCGGCGGGCGGCACCAGCAGCCAGGACACCGGTACCAGCACGCCCGCGGCGGCGTGCCGGCGCACCAGCCGGGGTGCCGCCAGCGCCCCGGCCAGGCCGGCCGCCCCCGCCAGCGCGAGGACCAGGCCCAGGGGGGCCGCGCCCCGGCCGTGGTCCTGGAGGGCGAAGACGGTCGTGTAATACAGCGCGACGAGCAGGGAGTTGACGGCCGCGATCCACACCAGCGCCAGCCGCAGGAAGGGTTCCCGGCAGACCAGCGCCACACCCGCGCCCGCTTCGGCGCACACGGCCCGCAGGGCGCGCCGCGGACGCGCGGCCCGCGGACGCCGCTCCCGCGGCGGGGACAGCGGGGAGCGCATGGCGCGGATGCCGCCCGCCGCGACGGCGTACGACAGCGCGTCCACGAGGAACGGCAGCCAGGCACCGGCGGCGAAGAGCAGCCCGCCCAGTGCGGGCCCGGCGACGAGGGCGCCCCGCTCCCCCGCCTGTAATCGGGACAGCACCCGCCGGTGCTCCTGCGGGGGACACACCAGCGCCACGGTGCCCAGCGACGCCGCCTCGTAGCAGGCACTCGCACACCGCTCGACGAGCACGGCGGCGAGGAGCACGGCCAACGGGACCGGGCCCGCCGCGACGGCCACGGTGACCCCGGTCATGGCCGCGGTGGACACCAGCGCGGCGCCCACCATGATCTGCTTGCGGGCCCCGCGGTCGGCGGGCACCGCGGCGAGCGGGCCCAGGACCAGCGTGGCGGCCGCGCCGAGCCCGGCGACGGCACCGGCCTGCGCGGGCGAACGGCCGAGGCTCAACAGCAGCAGCGGCAGCACGAACCCGGCCGTCTGACTGCCGAGCGCGTCGCAGGTGCCCGCCCACCAGAACAGCCGGACGTCGCGGCGCGCATGCGGCTGGGGGACGGCGGGGGCGGCCACCGGGGCGGGGTGCGTCATCAGGAGCGACCCGCGACCGTTCTCGCGGCGGTGCGCGAGGCGCCGCCGGAGAGGTGCCGCCGCGGGGCCGGCGGTAAGCCGTGCGGCGAGTCCTCTGCGCGCGGGGTCGCTGATCGCGGTTCCATGCGAAGCCACCTCACGTTCGTGGGCAGATCGTGAAGATCGCCACACCAATAGGTCAACTTGCGGAGGAAATGTGCCAGAAGCGTGCTGGAGCTTAACCAGCCAGTGACACAGGCCACAAGGTGTCGGTCGGTGAACAACTTCGGCCGGCACGCCACGCCCGGATTCCGCCGCCTTGAACCGGGATGCCCGGATGGCGCCGCGCCCCGCCGCGCCCGCGCGCCGCCGGACACCCCCGACGCGGCACGGCCACCCCGCAGTTCGCGCCGTTCCGGTTCTGCCGTCTTGCCGCCGCCCGCCGCGGCCTCCCGCACCGCCAGGACAAAATGGTCCGACCACACAGGGTGTGTGACATAGTTTTCGCGTGGACACATGAGGGCCGAGCCAGGGAGTTGGGGATGTCTGCCGAGTGGCGACCGGTGCGGCAGTCGCGCACGCACGAGCTCGTGCTCGAACGCATCGAGGAACGGGTGCTGGCGGGCGAACTCAAGGCCGGGGACCGGCTGCCGCCCGAACGCGAGCTGGCGCCGGTCCTCGGGGTCAGCCGGTCGGCGCTGCGCGAGGCGCTGCGGGTCCTGGAGACGATCGGGGTACTGGTCTCCCAGGCGGGCCGCGGACCGGACGCCGGGGCGCGGGTCGTACGCAACCCGGACGACGCGCTGGGCCGGTTGCTGCGCCTGCACTTCGCCCTGGGCAGCTACAGCCTGGCGGACGTCCTGGAGGCCCGGGTGGTGCTGGAGCGCTCCAGTTTCGAGACCGCGGCGGCGCACGCGTCGGCGGCGGACCTCGACGAGGCGGAGGCGCTCCTCGCCCGCATGCAGGAGCCGGGCGTGGGCGTGGACGACTTCAACGACCTGGACACCCGCTTCCATGTCGCCATCGCCCGCAGCTCGGGCAACCAGCTCACCTCGACCCTCACCTCGGCCGTGCGCGAGTCGGTCCGGCCGCTGATCCTGCGGGCGCTGGAGGCGGCCGAGGACTGGCCGGCCACGACGGCCGCGCTGAACAAGCAGCACACCGAACTGCTGCGGCTGGTACGCGCGGGCAAGGGGGCCAGGGCCGCCGATCTGGTCGAGAAGCACATCCGCGGCTTCCACGGCACGCTGGTCGACGAGAACGCGCCGGACGACGCCGAGCGGTAGGGATTTCCGTACGGCGGACGGCGCGCGGGAGGCGGCCGGTGCGGAGCGGCCGGCAACGGGCCGCCCCACCGCACCCCGGCCGCCTCCGCCGCTACGGCAGCATCCAGGAGAGCACCGGCAGCGACTGCAGGAAGACCAGGACGCACAGGACCGCCAGCATCACGACGCTGTAGCCGACGACCTTGCGCAGCAGGAGCCGTTCGGAGCCGGGTTGTTCCACCGCGGTCGCCGCGATGGTGAGGTTCTGCGGGCTGATGAGCTTGCCGACGACGCCGCCCGTGGTGTTGGCGGCGACCAGCAGGGTCGGGTCGATGCCCGCGGCCTTCCCCGCGGTCTGCTGAAGGGTGGCGAACAGCGCGTTGGACGAGGTGTCCGATCCGGTGACGGCGGTGCCGAGCCAGCCGAGGACCGGGGAGAGCAGGGCGAAGAGCCCTCCGGTGGCCGCGAGCCAGGTGCCGATGGCGAGGGTCTGCCCCGACTGGTTCATGACGTAGCTCAGCGCCATCACGGTCGCGACGGTGGCGATGGCGCGCCGCATGTTCCGCACCGTGCGCCCCGCGCAGGCCAGGCCCGTGCGCGGGGTCATCGGGAAGCGGTCGGCGTCCTTCGCCCTGCTGTAGACCAGCGTCACGAGCAGGCCGGAGAGCAGGAGCAGGGTGCCGGGGTTCCCCAGCACCTCCAGCTTGTAGACCGCGCTGCCGGCCGGGGAGCCGTCGGGGGCGAGCAGCGTGCCGTACAGGCCGGGCCAGTTGAGCTGGATGTCGGCGGCGCCGAGCAGTTCGGGCATGCGCAGGCCGCCGGCGTCGAGCTTGGCGAGGGCGAAGACCGCGATCACCAGGAGGTACGGCAGGACGGCCAGGGTGACGCGGCGGCCGGTCAGCGGTTCGGCGTCGACCCGGGAGCGCTGGTCGTCCGGGGTCCGCGGGGTCCACAGGCGCAGCATGAGCACGGCGGCGGCGAAGCCCGCGAGGGCGGCGACGACGTCGGTCAGCTCGTAGGCGAAGTGGGCCGAGCACCAGAACTGGGCGAGGGCGAAGACGCCTCCGGTGACCAGGGCGACGGGCCACAGTTGCCGCAGGCCGCGCCACCCGTCGACGAGGAAGAGCAGGAGCTGCGGGACGAAGAGAGCGAGCAGCGGGCTCTGGCGGCCGATGACCCCGGCGATGTCCCCGGCGGGGATGCCGGTGAGGTTGCCCGCGGTGGTGATGGGGATGGCCATGGCCCCGAAGGCGACCGGTGCGGTGTTGGCGACCAGGACGGTCACGGCCGAGGTGATCCGGGGCAGCCCGAGCGCCATCAGCATGGCGGCGGTGATCGCGACGGGCGCGCCGAACCCGGCGAGGGCTTCGAGGAGTCCGCCGAAACAGAAGGCGATGAGCATGGCCTGGACGCGCAGGTCTCCGCGCCCGACGGCGTTGAAGGAGCGGCGCAGGTCCTCGAAGCGGTTGCTGACGACGGTGAGTTCGTAGAACCAGAGGGCCGACACCACGATCAGCATGACCGGGAAGAGGCCGAAGGCCATGCCCTGCGCCGCGGACAGCGCGCCGAGCCGCAGGGGCATGCCGTAGCCGAGGACGGCCACCGACAGGGCGGCCAGCAGGGCGCCGAGCGCCGAGTGGAGCGCGGGCCGCCTGGCGGCCGTCAGCAGCAGGAAGAAGACCGCGAGGGGCACCAGGCCCAGGAGCGCGGTGGCGGTGAGGCTGCCGCCGACGGCGGCCACGTCGGGGGCGTAGAAGGCCAGTACGGCCGGTGGTGTGGTGGCCACGGATGCTCCTTCTCGGGTGGGGTGCACCGCCGGCCCACAGGGCCCCTTCCCGGAGTGCGGCGCCGCCCGGCTGGCGTTTCGGCCCTCAGTAGCCCATTGAAGATGTCGCATGTCAATAAGGTCGGACCAAACTTCTTCCACTTCCCCGACCGGTCCGGAGCTAGTATGGTCGGACCATAAATGGAGAGGAGGCGCTATGCGCATCGGACTCTTCGCCACCTGTCTGGGAGACACGCTCTTCCCCGAGGCGGTGAAATCCACCGCGGTACTGCTGGCCCGCCTGGGACACGACGTGGTGTTCCCGCCGGAGCAGACCTGCTGCGGCCAGATGCATGTCAACACCGGCTACCAGCGCGAGCCGGTCCCGCTGGTGCGGAACTTCGCCGAGCAGTTCGGCGACCCGTCGATCGAGGCGGTGGTGATGCCGTCGGGGTCCTGCGCCGGCTCGGTCCGCCACCAGCACGAGATCGTCGCCGAGCGGTACGGGGACGCGGGCCTGCGCACCGGGGTCGCCGCCGTGAAGGCCAAGACGTACGAGCTGTCGGAGTTCCTCGTCGACGTGCTCGGGGTGACGGACGTCGGCGCGTACTTCCCGCACCGGGTGACCTACCACCCCACCTGCCACTCGCTGCGGATGCTGCGGGTCGGCGAGAAGCCGCTGCGGCTGCTGCGCGCCGTCGAGGACATCCGCCTGGTGGAACTGCCGGAGGCCGAGGCGTGCTGCGGCTTCGGCGGCACCTTCGCGGTCAAGAACGCCGCGACCTCCTCCGCGATGCTGCGGGACAAGATGGACCACATCACCGGCACCGGGGCCGAGGTCTGCACCGCGGGCGACTCGTCCTGCCTGATGCACATCGGCGGCGGGCTCTCGCGCATCAGGTCCGGTACGAGAACCCTGCACCTGGCGCAGATCCTCAGCTCCACCCGCACCTCGCCCCACGTCCTCGCGGAGGCCACCCGATGAGCCGCCCGACCGGCCCGCCGACGAACGGCACCTTCCTCGGGATGCCCGCCGTCCCGCCGCGCTCCCCCTACGGGACGGGCCATCTGCGCGGCACGCGGAAGTTCCCCGAGGCCGCCCGGGACGAGCTGGGCAACGAGCAGCTGCGCCGCAACCTGGGCCGGGCCACCCGCACCATCCGCGGCAAGCGCCTCGACGCCACCGGCGAACTGCCCGACTGGGAGCGGTTGCGCGACGCCGGCGCGGCGATCAAGTCCGACACCATGAACCGGCTCCCCGAACTGCTGGAGCAGTTGGAGCGGAAGGTCACCGAGCACGGCGGCACCGTCCACTGGGCGCGCGACGGCGTGGAGGCCAACGAGATCGTCGCCCGGCTGGTCAAGGACACCGGCAGCGACGAGGTGCTCAAGGTCAAGTCCATGGCCACCCAGGAGATCGGCCTCAACGAGCACCTGGAGAGCGAGGGCATCACCGCGTACGAGACCGACCTCGCCGAGCTGATCGTGCAGCTCGCAGGCGACCAGCCGTCGCACATCCTGGTCCCCGCCATCCACCGCAACCGTGACGAGATCCGGGAGATCTTCCTCAGGGAGATCCCCGGGGTCGACCCCGGTCTGGACACCGTCCCGGCCCATCTGGCGGCCGCGGCACGGGCGTATCTGCGGGAGAAGTTCATGACGGCCCGGGTGGCCGTCTCCGGCGCCAACTTCGGGATCGCCGAGACCGGCACCCTGTCGGTGGTCGAGTCCGAGGGCAACGGCCGGATGTGCCTGACCCTGCCGGAGACGCTGATCACCGTCATGGGCATCGAGAAGGTGCTGCCGCGCTTCGCGGACCTGGAGGTCTTCCTGCAGTTGCTGCCGCGCTCCTCGACCGGGGAGCGGATGAACCCGTACACCTCGATGTGGACGGGCGTGACGCCGGGCGACGGCCCGCAGGACTTCCACCTGGTGCTGCTCGACAACGGCCGTACGGCGGCGCTCGCGGACCGGGTCGGACGCGAGGCCCTGAACTGCATCCGCTGCTCGGCCTGCCTCAACGTCTGCCCGGTGTACGAGCGGACGGGCGGCCACGCCTACGGGTCGGTGTACCCGGGTCCGATCGGCGCGGTCCTCACCCCGCAGCTCGCCGGGATGCACGGCACCGACCACGACCCCAACAGCTCGCTGCCGTACGCCTCCAGCCTCTGCGGCGCCTGCTTCGACGCCTGCCCGGTGAAGATCGACATTCCGTCGCTGCTGGTCGAGCTGCGGCACCAGCACACCGAGGAGTCCGGCACGACCGCGGAGGCGCTGGCGATGAAGGCCGCGGCCGCGGTCATGAAGCGGCCGAAGCTGTTCACGGCCGCGCAGCGGACGGCGGGCCTCGGGCGCGTACTCGCGGGGCGCAGCGGCACGTTCTCGCGGCTGCCGGCGCCGTTCAGCGGCTGGAGCGACAGCCGGGACACCCCGGCCCCGCCCGCGCAGTCCTTCCGCTCCTGGCTGGCGTCCGCCGAGGGCGCGGCCACGATGCGGGCCGCGGCGGCGGAAGGCGCCCGGCACCCCGACGACGACGCCCCGGAGGGATCATGACAGCGACCGCACGGGAGACGGTGCTCCGGCGCGTCCGGGACGCCCTGGCCCTCTCCGACCACCCCGAGGTGGAGGTCCCCCGCGCCTATCGCACCGGGCGCTCCCTCCCCGACGAGGAGCGGCTCGCCCTCTTCACCGACCGGCTGGTCGACTACCGGGCCCGGGTGCACACCGGCCCGTCCGACCGCACCGCGGCCCTGATCGCCGAGGTGCTCCAGGAGCACGGGGCACAGCGGGTCGGCGTCCCGACGGGGCTCGATCCGGCCTGGCTGACCGCCTTCGACGGGGAGGTGCTGACCGACTCCCCGGACATCCCGGCGCCCGCGCTCGACGCGCTGGACGGCGTGGTGACGTCCTCCGCCGTCAGTTGCGCGGAGACCGGCACGATCTTCCTGGACGGCGGGGCGGCGGATCAGGGCCGGCGGGCGCTGACGCTCGTTCCCGACCTGCATGTGTGCGTCGTCGACCTGTCGTCGGTGGAGGCCGGGGTGCCGGAGGCGGTGGCGCGGCTGCGGCCGACGCGTCCGCTCACCCTGATCAGCGGCCCCTCGGCCACGTCCGACATCGAGCTCGAACGGGTGGAGGGCGTCCACGGCCCGCGCACGCTGGAAGTGGTGATCCGCACCGACGCGTGAGGGTTCCCGCGCCTTCCGCGGACGCCGCCGAACGCGGGCGGAGAGGGCCGGAGGCGATCGGGCCGCGCCCTGTCATGAACCGGGGTCGGCCTCGTGACCTGCTACGACGCAGGCCGCGAGGCCGACCCCGGCCTCATGCTCACCCCATTCGGGCGATCCCCCGCGTCGCCCGAATCGGGCAGCTCGGCCGGTTTCCGCTCGCCGCGGATAACCGGAGTTGTACAGAGTATATTGGCCCTGAACCAGTCAACGCAGGAGTTACAGGATGTCCCCCCGCAGCGCATCGGTCAATGAAGAATTGCGGCGGCGGTCCCGCGAGCGGCTGCTCCGGGCGACGGTCGAGCTGGTGGGCGAGCGCGGCTTCGAGGCGACGACGCTGGGGGACATCGCCCAGCGGGCGGGGGTGGCGCGGGGGCTGGTCTCGTACTACTTCCCCGGCAAACGCCAGCTGCTCCAGTCCGCCGTGCACCGCCTGATGCACCTCACCCTGCAGGCGGCGCTGGAGCGCGAGCCGCGGCCGGACGGGCCGGACGCGGGGCGGGAGCTGCTGGCACGGGCCATCGACGCCGTCCTGGGGCTCGCCCGGGACCGCCCGCTGCTGATGCGGACACACATGGCGGGAATCCTGGCCGCCGACGGGTTCATCCAGTGCCCCGAACAGCAACGGCTGGCCCAGTTGCTGCGGGAGACGGTCGTGGCGTACGGCTCCCCCGATCCCGATGCCGACTATCCGCTCCTGCGGGCGCTGCTGATGGGTGCGGTGGTGGCGATGCTGCTGCCGGGGGCGCCGATGCCGGGCGGGCGGCTGCGCGCCGAGCTGTTCCAACGGTACGGACTGGACTGGGAGTCGGGGTTCCCGCCGGGCCAGGAGCCGCCCGGCGGGAGTGCCGGCGCGAGGAACGGTACGGGAGCCGTCGGTCAGCGGTAGTCCGGCTGGGTCCGGACGTCGGGTTCCGGCAGTGGTGGCACCGGGCAGGCCGGGCGAGCGGGCGAAGCCCCCTCACCGCCGACGAGGCGGGAAGGCGCGCACCGACTTCCCCCACTCCGCCGACTTCGGCTACGTCCCGATGATGATCCCGCACCACCGGCAGGCGCTGGTGATGACGGGCCTGGCCGAGCGGTACGCCCACGACGCGCGGGTGTGCCGGCCGAGCGGATCACCGACGGCCAGGGGCCCGAAATCGGCGCCATGGAAGGCTGGTTGGAGGTCTTCGGCGGACCGCCCGCGGAGAACGGGCCCCGTCATCACGGGGAGATGCCCGGCATGGCGACCGACGCCCGGCTCGGCCAACTGCGGGCGGCGCGTGGCGAGAAGTTCGACGCGCTCTTCCTGACACTGATGATCACGCACCACCGCGGCGCGGTCTCCATGGCCACGGACCTGCTCTCCGCGGGCCGGAACACGCCGGCGGAGGAGATGGTGAACGGCGTCATCGCGCAGCAGACCGCCGAGACCGGACGGATGCGGCGGGGGCAGCGGGTGCGGCTGGTGTCGGAGGGCGTGGGCGGGCGTCCCGGCGTGCACGCGTCAGCGTTTGTTGTGACGTGGCGTCAGCAGACCTTCGTCACGGGCACCGGCGATCAGACGCAGCGATCTCCGACGATTGCGGCCGGTGGCACGCATGACGGCCAGCACCGGATCGCGCCCCTCCCGCTGGGCCTGACGGTACGCGTCCGCGGCGACCTTGCGGCGCTCACCGGCCCGCGACCGGGCGAGGACGGTGGAACGGGCACGCCCCGGAGGCGGCGCGGAAGCGGAGGATCCGGCCGGCGTCGCGGGCTCGGACGGCGCCGGCGCGGCGGAGGACATCGACGCGTCGGATGACGCCGCGACCTCTGACGCCGTGGCGACCTCGGATGGCGTGGTGGCTGCGGACGATGTCGACGCCTCGGACGGCACCGGTGGTTCGGACGTCACCGGTGCCGAGACCGGCACGGTGGCGGGTGACGCGCCGGTGGGGGCGGACGCGGCGGACAGGCCGGTCGCGGAGAGCGGGGCGGAAGGGGCGGCGGGCACCTCGGCGGCCGGTGCGCCGGGCGGGTCGGTCGGGTCGGCGGCCTGCTCGGCGGCCGGTGCGCCGGGCGGCTGCGCGGTCGGCTCGGCGGCTCGTCCGGCGGCGGGCCCGGCGGACGGCTCGGCGCCGCCCTGTTCAGCGCCGCCCTGTTCAGCCCCGCCCCTGTCTGCGCCGCCCCTGTCTGCGCCGCCCCGGTCTGCGCCGCCCCGGTCGGCGCCGGTGTCCGGGTGCGCGCCGTGGAGTGTGCCGTCGCCCCGTACGGTGCCCGCCGCCTCCGCCGGGTTCTCCCCCGGCTCGGGCGCCGGCCGTTCCGAGGCGGTCGCCGGGCCGGGCCGGCGGGGCGTGGGCCGGGTCCTGCGCGGGCGCCCGGTGGCCGCGCGGAAGGCGTCGTCCAGCGGGCCCTCGATCCAGCCGGCCAGGTCGGTGAGGCCGGCGAGGGTCAGCGGCGGGTCGGCCCGTACGTCCTCGACGGTGATGCGGTCGTCGGAGACCGTCACCACGACATCGACCCGGGCGCCGTCGGCGAAGGTCAGCCGGGCACTGCACCAGGGGCCCAGCGGATCGGGCCGGGGCAGCGAGCCTCCGGGGCCGAGGCCCCCCGGGGGATCGTCCGGCGCGGCGGGGTCGGGGGCGAGAGCGGGCGCGGCCGAACCGTGCGCCCGCAGCTCCCACGTGGGCCACTCCCCTGGCGCGCCCTGGGCTTCATATCGGTGATTAACGGTATAAAAGTCACTTTCCGACACATTGAAAACCTAGCCCCCCGCTCACCCGGCCCAGTAGCGCGGCACGCTCATCCCACCGGGAGCAACCCCGATAGCGCATCTCCCGTCGCGCGCCTGCCGGTGCGATCCTGGGGGTATCCCGCGGAAGGGGCCACTCGTGCTTCGTGTCGCAGTGATCGGTTCCGGACCCAGCGGCGTCTACACCGCCCAGTCCCTGATCGAGCAGCAGACCGTACCGGACATCGAGGTGTACGTCCTGGACCGGCTGCCCTGCCCGTACGGCCTGGTGCGCTACGGCGTCGCGCCGGACCACGAGAAGATCAAATCGCTGCAGAACAACCTGCGGACGGTGCTGGAGCACCCCGGAGTGCGCTTCCTGGGCAATGTCGAGGTGGGGGCGGCGGGGCTGGGCGTCGCGGAACTGCGGGAGATCTTCGACGCGGTGGTGTTCTGCGTGGGCGCCGCCACCGACCGGCGCCTGGGCATCCCCGGCGAGGAACTGCCGGGCAGTCATCCCGCGACCGACTTCGTCGCCTGGTACAGCGCGCACCCGGACGCGGCCGCGGTCCGTTTCACCCTCGCGGCCCGGTCCGCCGTCGTGATCGGCGTGGGGAACGTGGCGGTGGACGTGGCGCGGATGCTGTCGCGCGGTGCCGCCGAGCTCGCCGCCACCGACATGCCGCAGGGTCCGCTCGGCGCGCTCGCGGACAGCCGCGTCGAGGACGTCTGGATGGTCGGCAGACGCGGCCCCTCCCAGGCCAAGTTCACCACCAAGGAACTGCGCGAACTGGGCTCCCTCCCGGACACGGAGGTACGGGTGCGGCCCGAGGAACTGGCGCTGGATCCGGCGTACCGCGAGCCGGGCGAGCTGCCCGCGGTGGCACGGCGGAACGTCGAAGTGCTGCGCGGCTGGGCGGCGCGGGCGGCGGCGCGGGAGGCGGATCCGGCGAGTCCGGACACAGGGGTCCGCGGCCGGCGCCGCCGGATTCATCTGCGGTTCTTCCTGCGGCCGGTCGAGGTGCTCGGGGACGCCGGCGGGGTGCGCGGGGTGCGGTTCGAGCGGACGGCGCCCGACGGGCGCGGCGGGGTGACGGGCACCGGCGAATACGAGGAGATCGAGGGGCAGTTGGTGCTGCGTTCGGTGGGCTACCGGGGGACGCCGCAGCCCGGCCTGCCGTTCGACGAGGCGACCGGGACGGTGCCGCACCAGGCGGGGCGGGTGCTGCGGGACGGCGTGCCGTTGCCCGGTGTGTACGTGGCGGGCTGGATCAAGCGCGGGCCCACGGGGGTGATCGGCACCAACCGGCCGTGCGCCAAGGAGACCGCGCAGTCGCTGCTGGCCGACGCCGCCGGTCTCGCGGGGCGCGGCACGGCCGAGGACCCGGTGGCCGCGCTGACCCGGGCGGGGCAGCGGCCGGTCGCGTGGCCGGGCTGGCTGGCCATCGAGGCCGCCGAGACGGAGTGGGGCCGCGGGCTGGGGCGCGGCACCGTCAAACTCCCGGACTGGGCAGGGCTGTTGGACGCGGCGCGCACGGCGGACCTCACCGGCTGAGAGGCGATACGGGCGGGCCGGCCGGGGCATCGGACTCCGGCCCCCGGGCCGGCGCGGCGACACCATCCACACCGGGACAGCCGACCGCCGCTCCCGCCGGAGTCGGCGCCCCCTGCCCGAGGCGGTGGGCCGCTCTGCCCGCGGCGGCCGGCTACTCCTGTCCGAGGCGGCCGGCCTGTAGGTCCGCCGCCCGGAGGACGCCGTCGATCAGGCCGGGGAAGAGCGCCTCCAGGTCGGCCCGGCGCAGCCCGTTCATCTTGGCCGTACCGCGGTAGAGCTGCTGGATGACGCCGTGCTCGCGCAGCACCCTGAAGTGGTGGGTGCAGGTCGACTTGCTGACCGGGAGTTCGATGTCCGCGCAGTTCAGCTCGCCCTCGGCGGCCGCCAGTGCGCAGACGATCCGCAGCCGCACGGGGTCGGCGAGGGCGTGGAGCACATCGGCCAGCCGGATGTCCTCACGGGCCGGGTGCTCCAGCGACCGGGAGCCCGAAGAGGCCCTCGGGGAGGTCGTAACGGTCGGCATGACGGCTCCTGACTCGTGCTGCGGGGCTCGGTGCGGCCCGGCGCGCCGCCCGCCCGCTCATTGTACGAGAAGCATCGTAGTTTGACACTTGCCGTACTACGACGCCTATCGTATGAGTGCGGGGCCGGCCGGCACCCGTTCGCCTTCAGGTACAGGAGCCCGCCGTGAGCGCACTGTTCGAGCCCATCACCCTCCGCGCGCTGACCGTCCCGAACCGCCTCTGGATGGCGCCCATGTGCCAGTACTCCGCGGCTCCCGAGGGCCCGGCGGAAGGCGCGCCCGGCGACTGGCACTTCCAGCACCTGGCCGCGCGGGCCGCGGGCGGCACCGGCCTCATCCTCACGGAGGCCACCGCGGTGAGCCCCGAGGGACGCATCAGCCCGTACGACCTCGGCCTGTGGAACGACACCCAGACCGAGGCGTTCCGGCGCATCACCGGCTTCCTCAAGGAGCAGGGCACCACGCCGGGCATCCAGATCGCCCACGCGGGCCGGAAGGCGTCGACGGAGCGCACCTGGGTGAGCCGCGGCGCGCCGATCCTCCCCGGTCAGGGTTACGGCTGGGAGCCGGTCGGGCCGAGCCCGGTGCCGTTCGGCGAGGGTTTCGCGGCTCCCGCGGAGCTGACCGTGGCGCACATCGGCGAGATCGTCGAGCAGTTCCGCGCGACGGCGCGGCGGGCGCTGGCGGCGGGCTTCGAGGTGGCCGAGATCCACGGTGCGCACGGCTACCTGGTCAACCAGTTCCTCTCGCCGTTCACCAACCTGCGCACCGACGCCTACGGCGGCTCGTACGAGAACCGGACGCGGTTCGCCCTGGAGATCGTGGACGCCGTGCGGGAGGTCTGGCCGGACGAACTGCCGGTGTTCTTCCGGATCTCGGCGACCGACTGGCTCACCGAGGACGAGAGCGACGAGCGCGAGGGCTGGACGGCCGACGACACCGTGCGCTTCGCCCACGAGCTGCGCGCGCACGGCATCGACCTGCTGGACACCTCCACGGGCGGCAACGCGCCGGACGCGAAGATCACCACGGGGCCCGGCTACCAGGTGCCGTTCGCCGAGCGGGTCAGGAAGGAGAGCGGCCTCGCGGTCGGCGCCGTCGGCCTGATCACCGAGGCGCGGCAGGCCGACAAGATCATCGCGGACGGGCAGGCCGACGCCGTGCTGCTCGGCCGTGAACTGCTGCGCTCCCCCAGCTTCGCGCAGCACGCGGCGCGGGAACTGGGTGCGCGGGCCGCCGTGCCGCAGCAGTACCACCGGGCGGTCTGAGGACGGCGGGCCGGGCGGCCCCCACCCGCCCGGCCGCGGCCGGCGGCCGCCCGGAGGCCCCGCGGTGCCGCACCGTCCGACCTGCGCGAATGCGTTCCGGGACGCCGTTGTCAGTGGTCGGGTGCAGACTTGCCCTTGTCCGAGACAACGGCGTCCGGAGGTGTTCCGGCATGACTGACGTACTACTCGGCGTGGGTACGCGCAAGGGGCTCTTCATCGGCCGCCGGCGGCACGGCGACTGGGAGGTGAGCGGTCCGCACTTCGCCGCCCAGGCGGTGTACTCCCTCGCGATCGACACCCGCCGCGCCACGCCCCGCCTGCTGGCCGGCGCCGACAGCGCCCACTGGGGCCCGTCGGTGTTCCACTCCGACGACCTGGGCCAGACCTGGCACGAACCCTCCCGCCCCGCGGTCAAGTACCCGAAGGACACCGGGACTTCGCTGGAGCGGGTGTGGCAGCTGCATCCGGCCGGCCCTGCCGCTCCCGATGTGGTCTACGCGGGCACCGAGCCCGGCGGGCTGTTCCGTTCCGAGGACGGCGGCGAGACCTTCGAGCTCGTACGGGCGCTGTGGGACCACCCCACCCGGGAGAAGTGGGTGCCGGGCGGCGGCGGACTGGCCGTCCACACGGTGATCACCGACCCGCGGGACGCCGACCTGGTCACCGTCGCCGTCTCTGCGGCAGGGGTCTTCCGCACGCTCGACGGCGGCGCCGGCTGGGCCCCGTCCAATACGGGCGTGAAGGCGGTCTTCCTGCCGGACCAGCATCCGGAGTTCGGCCAGTGCGTCCACAAGATCGCGCAGGACCCGGTGCGGCGCGACCGCCTGTATCTGCAGAACCACTGGGGCGTCTACCGCAGCGACGACGCGGGCGCCCGGTGGACGGACATCGGCGCCGGACTGCCCACCGACTTCGGCTTCGCCGTTGCCGCCCATCCGCACACGGGAGACGTCGCCTACCTCTTCCCGATCACCGCCGACAGCGACCGGGTGCCGGCCGGACACCGCTGCCGGGTCTACCGCACGGCAGACGCCGGCGGGAGCTGGCAGGCGCTGGGCGCCGGGCTGCCCGACGAGGACCATTACGGCACGGTGCTCCGCGACGCGCTCTCCGTCGACGACGCCGATCCCGCCGGGGTGTATTTCGGCAACCGCAACGGCGAGGTGTACGCCAGCGCCGACGACGGCGACAGCTGGCGGCAACTCGCCTCCCACCTGCCGGATGTGCTGTGCGTGCGGGCGGCGGCGGTGGCCTGAGGGGAGCGGTGCGGCACACCGCCCCACGGGGTCGTGGGGGGGGCCGCGCGGGGAGCCGCCCCGCGGGGAGCGGCGGTGGCCTGCGCGCGCCGTCGGGGCGAGGAGCTCGGGCCATCGATTGATCGGGAGCGGGCCTGGGCCAGTAGGGTGATCCCGTGGCTGCACGACCTCTCCAAGACATCGTCGAACCGGGCTGGGCCAAGGCACTTGAGCCCGTCGCCGGACGGATCGCCGCGATGGGCGACTTCCTGCGGGCCGAGATCGCCGCGGGGCGGAGCTATCTGCCCGCCGGCGACAACGTGCTGCGCGCCTTCCAACAGCCCTTCGACGAGGTGCGGGTGCTCATCGTCGGGCAGGACCCCTACCCCACCCCGGGGCATGCCGTCGGGCTCAGTTTCTCCGTGGCGCCGGAGGTGCGTCCGCTGCCCGGCAGCCTGGAGAACATCTTCCGCGAGCTGCACTCCGACCTCGGGCTGCCCCGCCCGTCCAACGGCGATCTGACCCCCTGGACGCGGCAGGGCGTACTGCTGCTGAACCGAGCGCTGACGACCGCGCCCCGCAAGCCCGCCGCGCACCGCGGCAAGGGCTGGGAGGAAGTCACCGAGCAGGCCATCCGCGCGCTGGTGGCGCGCGAGCGCCCGCTGGTGTCGGTGCTGTGGGGGCGCGATGCGCGCAATCTGCGGCCGCTGCTGGGGAGTCTGCCGGCCGTCGAGTCCGCGCACCCCTCCCCCATGTCGGCGGACCGGGGCTTCTTCGGCTCGCGGCCCTTCAGCCGGGTGAACGACCTTCTGGCGCGGCAGGGCGCCCAGCCCGTCGACTGGAGGCTGCCCTGACATCGGGAGATAGTGTGCCCGGCATGACGAATGCGAACATCCCTGCGGGCTGGTACGCCGATCCGCAGGGCACCCCCCACCAGCTCCGCTGGTGGGACGGGTCCCAGTGGACGGAGCACACCCACCCGGGACAACAGCCCGCGGCGCCGGACCGGGGCCCGGCGGCTCAGCCGGCCCCGCAGCACTCCGCACCGCAGCCTGCTCCCCAGCAGCAGGCCGGTCCGCAGGCACATCAGCAGCCCGCGCAGCAGCAGCCCCTCCAGAAGTCCGCACCGCAGCAGCCGGTGCCCCAGCAGTCCGCACCGCACCAGCAGGCGCCGGGCCAGGCCCCGTACCCGGGTCAGCAGCAGGGCGCCGCACCGTACGGGCAGCAGGGTTACGGCTACCCCCAGCAGGCGCCCGGCCAGCAGGTACCCGGCCACCCGGCGCCCGGCCGGCCGATGCAGCAGCCGTACGGGCAGCAGCCGATGCCGGGCGCGCAGGCGGGCGCCGTGCAGCAGCAGGTGCACCACCAGGCCGGGGTGGCGCCGGGCGGGCCGGGCGGGGGCACGCTGTTCACCGAGCCGGTGCTGGTGGTCAACCAGAAGGCCAAGCTCATCGAGGTCACCAACGAGTACGGCGTCTTCGACCAGCACGGCAACACGATCGGCGCGGTCGTCCAGGTCGGCCAGAGCACGGCCAAGAAGGTGCTCCGCGTCGTCTCCAGCCTCGATCAGTACATGACCCACAAGCTGGAGATCCGGGACGCCCACGGCCGGCCGCAGCTGGTCCTGACGCGGCCCGCGAAGATCATCAAGTCCAAGGTGATCGTGCAGCGGCCGGACGGCTCACCGGTCGGCGAGATCGTGCAGCAGAACGCCATCGGGAAGATCAACTTCGCGATGATGGTCAACGGCCAGCAGATCGGCGCCATCAAGGCCGAGAACTGGCGCGCCTGGAACTTCGCCATCGTGGACCACGCCGACACCGAGGTCGCCCGGATCACCAAGACCTGGGAGGGCCTCGCCAAGACGATGTTCACGTCGGCGGACAACTACGTCCTGCAGATCCACCATCAGCTGCCGGACCCGCTGCTGAGCCTGGTCGTCGCCACGGCCCTGACCGTCGACACCGCCCTCAAGCAGGACGCCCGCGGCCTTGGATGAACCCGCCGGGCGCGCCCCGGACGCCCGCGCGCCCGGTCGCTTCCCCGGAGTTCTGGGGATCGACTCGGGCGGCTCGGGGCTGCGGATCGCCGTCGCGCGCGCCGACGACACCGCGGCCCGTCCGCTCGCCGTGCGCGCCTGGGACGAGCCGGTGCCCACCGGCCCCGCCGGGATCGACGCGGAGCACCTGCTGTCCCGGATCCTGCCCGCCGCACGGGAGTTGGGGCGCGAGGCGGGCGTGCGCGACTTCGCCGCGGTGTGCGTGGGCGCGGCCGGCCTGGCCTCCCTGGGCGACGGCCTGCGGGCCCGGCTGCCGGGCGCGCTGACCACCGGACTCGGGGTGCGCCACCTCGTCCTGGCCACGGACGCCGTGACCGCGTACGCCGGTGCACTGGGCCAACGGCCCGGTGCCGTGGTCACCGCGGGCACCGGCATGGTCGCCCTGGGCACGGATCTGACCGCGGCGAGCGGCTGGCGCCGGGCGGACGGCTGGGGTCATCTGCTGGGCGACTGCGGCGGCGGCGCGTGGATCGGCCGCGCCGGTCTGGAGGCCGCGCTGCGGGCGCACGACGGACGGACGGGCGGCTCGGCCGCCCTCCTGGCGCGCGCGGAAGCGGTGTTCGGGCCGGTCGCCGGGCTGCCCGGCGCGCTCTACCCGCGCCCCGACCGGCCCGCCGTGCTGGCCTCGTTCGCCCCGGAGGTCGCCCGCTGCGCCGCCGAGGACGACGCGGTGGCCCGCGGCATCCTGACCGCCGCCGCGGGCCATCTCGCCGATGCCGCCGCGGCGGTCTGCCCGCCGGCGGACGGGACCCCGGTGGCCTGCGCCGGCGGGCTGTTCGGCCTGGGCGAACCGCTGCTGACCCCGCTGCGTGCGGCGCTGGCCGAGCGGCTGCCCCATGCCCGTCCGGTGGCCGCCGCCGGGAGCCCGCTCGACGGGGCGCTGGCCCTCGCCGCGGCACTGGCCGGCGACCGTCTCGTGCTGCCCGCCGATCCGAAGTTGTTGCAGATCACACGGCCTGCGCCGGGGTAGTGCGCATGACGCGCGGGATAAATCGGGACGGATACCTCTCCACCGAACCCTCCCTCCGCGCGGGGGTGGCCCGAACCGTTAGCATGCGGCGCCATGAGTTCCCCCACTGGGCCCGCACCTGGCTCGCCCGATTTTGACGCCGCATCCCCGAGCCCGGGAGCCGCACCCGGCCTGCCGGTACGCATGCCGCGACGGCAGTCCGGCCGTCACCGCAAGCCGGAACCGCTCGCCGCGCCCGAGGGCGCGCCCGCCCTGGTACTGGCCGTGCCCGGCACCCCCTCCTCCGCCGCGCGCAGCCTGGCGGAAGAGGTCTCCAGCATCGCCCGCTCCGAGCTCCCGGGCCTCGACGCCCGGATCGGCTATGTCGACGGCGGTGACGACGAGTTCCCGTCCCTGGAGGCCGTACTGGCGCAGGCCGCCAACGAGCACAAGGCCCGGGAGGACGCCGACGGCCGCCCCGACCCCGGCCCCGCCGCCGTGGTGGTGCCGCTGCTGGCCGGCCCGGACAGCGCCCTGCTGCGCCGGATACGCCAGGCCATGATGAACAGCGGCTCGGGCGCGGAGCTGACCGATGTCCTCGGTCCGCACCCGCTGCTCGCCGAGGCGCTGCACGTCCGGCTCTCCGAGGCCGGTCTGGCGCGCGCGGACCGCGCCCGGCTGTTCACCGTCGCCACGGCGGCGGACGGCATCATCCTCGCCACCGTCGGCGGCGAGGAGGCCGTGCAGGCCGCCGGGATCACCGGCATGCTGCTCTCCGCGCGGCTCGCGGTGCCGGTACTGGCCGCCGCCCTGGACGAGGAGGGCGCCATCTCCCGTACGGCCGAGCAGCTGCGCGAGTCCGGTTCGCAGCAGCTGGCGCTGGCCCCGTACCTGATCGGTCCGGAGATCACCGACGGCCTTCTGGGGGCGGCCGCGGCGGAGGCGGGCTGCGCGTCGGCGGAGGCGCTGGGCGCCTACAGCACGGTCGGCCGGCTGGTGCTGTCGAACTACGCGGCCGCGGTGGGGCTCACCCTGCCGTCGCAGGCACAGGGAGCGCCGGTCCGCTAGCACTCCTGCCGGACACCCGCTTCGGGAAGGGCCGCCCTCGCGCAGTGCGCGGGGCGGCCCTTCGCCGTGTCCGGCCAACCGGCTCTTCGCCGTATCCGGCCGGGCGGCCGCCCGGCCGCCACAGGCGGAGGCGATACGTCCGATTCCGCCCCGAGCAGCGCAGATGCCTCTCAGGCGGCCCGGGAGGGCGTCGGCGGCGGTGCGGGTGGGTGCGGGGGTGCGCGTCCGGGAGAGGCCCGCACAGGGGGCCTGCCGTACCCCTGACGCGCCGACCGATGAGTCCGGGGGCGCCGCGGCGTCTACCGTCCTGCCAGGGCCGGTCGCCGGCCCGTCCGCGCCGTGCGCCGGAGCGGGCCGCCCACGGAAGGAAGTTCATGTCGAACGTCGACCTCGTCCGCGCCGCCTTCGCGGCCTATCTCGCCCAGGACCGTGCGGCCATGGAGCGGCTGCTCGCCGACGATTTCGTCTTCACCAGCCCGCAGGACGACCACATCGGCAGGGCCGCGTACTTCGAGAAGTGCTTCCCCACGGCGGACCGGCTGCGCTCACAGGTGATCCTCGACGCCGTGGCCGTCGACGACGCGCAGGTCTACGTCCGCTACGAGTACGAGCTGAAGACCGGCGAACGGCACCGCAACGTCGAGGTGATGACGGTGCGCGACGGCCGGCTCGCCGAGACGCAGGTGTACTTCGGCGGGAGCTTCCCGCAGGGCTGAGGCGCCCACGGGCGGCTCAGCCGAAGACCACGCAGGAGGCGGCCGGGGCCGCCACGGATCCGCCGCGGGCCGGGATGCCGGTCGCCGGGTCGACGGTGAACCAGGTGACGTCCCCGGAACGCTCGTTGGCGGCGTAGAGGTGCCGGCCGTCGGGGTGCAGCGCCAGGTCGCGGGGCCAGTGGCCGCCGCAGGGGACGGTGGTGACGAGGGTGGCGGTGGCGCCGTCGAGGGCGAGGACGGAGAGGCTGTCGTGGCCCCGGTTGGCGGCCCAGGCGAACCGTCCGTCGCGGGAGACGACGAGTGCGGAAGGGAAGGTGCCGGCCGCGTCGGCCCCGTCCGGGAGGAGGCGGGTCTCCCCCAGCGGCGTCAGCGCACCGGGGCCGGCGTCCCAGCGGCAGACCGTGACCGTGGGGTCGAGTTCGTTGACGACGTAGGCGCGGTCGCCGTGCGGGTGGAAGGCGAGGTGGCGCGGGCCGCTGCCGGGCCGCAGCCGGGTCTCGGCGCGCACCACCGGTGCGCCGTCGGCGGGGCCGAGGACGCAGCAGCGGACCGAGTCGGTGCCCAGGTCGACGCTGAGCAGCCAGCGGCCGCTGGGATCGGGCAGCACGGCGTGTGCGTGCGGGCCCTCCTGGCGGTCGGCCCGCGGGCCGCTGCCCCGGTGGGCGAGGACGGCGGCGGGGCCGGTGAGCGTGCCGTCGGGCCGTACGGGCAGCGTACTGACGCTGCCGGAGCTGTAGTTGGCGGTGACGAGGCGGCCGCCGGCCAGGGCGAGGTGGGTGGGGTCGGCGCCGTCCACGGGGACGGCGGGCGCGCGCAGTTCGGGTCCGTGCGGGGTGAGTGCGAAGGCGGCCGCGGCGCCGTCCGGGGTCTCGCTGACCGCGTAGAGCCACCGGCCGTCCGGGCTCGGGGCCAGAAAGGAAGGGTTGGGGAGGACGTCGGTGGAGTGCAGCGGGGTGAGGGCGCCGGTCTCCGGGTGGACCGCCGCGGTGGTGATGCCGGCGCCGCCCGCCGTGGTGAACGAGCCGATGTACGCGCGCCCGTGGCCGCTCGTCCCCACTGGTCCGCCCTTCGTCCGCCTGCCCGTTGAGGTCGCCCGGCGACGCTAACAGCCGGGGCGGGGCGGTGGGCGGCGATGACCGGTTCCTGCCGGTGGGGGCGGATGCCTGTGGGCCCCTCGGTCAGGCGTCGATCAAGGGGGCGCGCGGGGAGCTGCGCAGGGGGGCGGAGAGTTCGGCCAGGGCCCGTTCGAGGCCGTGGAGGTGGACCAGCGCGGGTTCCGCGGCGGGCGGGTGCGCCAGGGTGACGATGGCGGCGGCCGCTTGGGGGGTCCCGTGCGGGGTGGTCAGGGCCTCGACGGCGGCCTCCACGCGCTGGCAGGCGGCGGTGAGCCGGGCGTCATGGGACGCCTCGGGGTCGGCGGCGATGGAGGCCAGCCCGCGGACCTCGCGGGCGCAGTCGTCGAGCAGCGCCAGCACCTGGCGCGCCCGCGCCTTGCGGGCGCGCAGCGGGCTCAGGGGGTGCACGAGCGGGGAGAGCGACAGCCGCACCCGGCCCAGCAGCGGTTCCAGTGCGGCGACATGGGGGGCGGGGTCGGCGGTCGGGTGGCCCGCGAGACGGGCGGCGGCCTCGGCGGTGCAGTGGTGGACACAGCGCAGGGCACGCTGGATCCAGGCGTCGGTGGTGGCGTGGGTCGTGACGGGCAGCACGAGGACCACCGCCAGCGCCGCGCCGAGCGCCCCGACCCCGGTCTCCGCGAGACGCAGCGTGAGCAGGTCGGAATCGAGCACGCCCAGGAGCCCGTAGAGCAGCGTGGCCATCAGCGTCACCGCGAGCATCATCCAGGTGTAGGAGACGGCGGCGGTGTAGAAGATCCCGAAGACGCTGAGCGCGATCAGTGCCACCGTGGGGACGGGCGCGCCGTGCAGCGGGACGGCGACGAGCAGGCCGAGGACGATGCCGATCACCGTGCCGAGGGTCCGGCGGAAGCCGCGGACCAGCGTCTCGCCGCGCGAGGTGGTGTTCACGAAGATCCACCAGGTCGCGCCCACCGCCCAGTACCAGCGCTGCTCGGAGAGCAACTGGCCCACGACGAGGGCGAACGCGCTGCCGGCGGTGGCCTGGATCGCCTGGCGGGTGGTCGCCCTGGCGAGCCCCCTGCCGCCCGGCGGGGCGGGCGGCGCGGCGGCGGGCAGCCGGCGCTCGTAGCACCAGACCCCGAAGCGGACGGTCGAGGAGGCGGCCAGGGAGAGGGCGATCGCGGCGTACAGCTCGGGCAGCCGGCCGGGCACCGTGTGCAGGAACTGCGCCGCGAAGAAGGTCATGAACGCGAACACCCCGAGGGAGTGGCCGCGCGGCCCCCAGCGGCGGGCGTAGACCCCCGCGCCCACCACCGCGGCGAAGACCAGGCCCCGCCCCACCGGATGGTCATGGAGTACCGCGGCGGCGGCGAGCACCGGGAAGCCGACGGCGGGCAGCAGGGCGGTGGTGACCATCTGCGCACGGACCGTCGTGTCGGTGACCGTGAAGAGGGCGAGCAGCGCGGCGAGCCCGCCGGTGATGGCCGCGACCAGCGAGTGTCCGGCGGCACCGCAGACGGTGACCGCCAGGCCGATGCCGAGGACGGACCGGGCGGCGCTGCGCAGCCGCAGCCGGCCCGGGTCCGGAGCCACGAACATCCTCTTCAGCACAGTTTCCGCCCCTTCGCCGTTCCTGCTTGGAATGCCGCATGGAATGCCGCATGAAAAAGGCGCCGCGGAGATCCGCAGCGCCATCGACGGGACCATCAGAGCATCCCGTCGGCAGATTGCTCAACAGACGCCGGGAAGGCTGTGCCATTGGTACAGCGCTGCGGGCCCAGGGCGGGCCAGAAGCGAGCCAATGGGCGGGAGCGGCGCACGGGCAGGGGCCCGGGGCCGGAGGCCACTGCGCGGGGGGCGGCCGGTGCGAGGGAGCCGCGGCGGGTGGCCGGCGCGCCGTCCGCCGGGGCTCCCCCCGTGCGTGATGGCCTCAGCCCGCGACGCCCACCGGGGAGCTGTCGGCCCGGGCGGCGGGGGCGGCCGGGGTCTCCTCCGCGGCGCAGGTCCACAGGCGGGCCAGGGCCTCCCCCTTGAGCCGGTGGCCCTCCTGCCAGAGGCGGCCGGCCGCGGTCAGCACGGCGTGCCGGTCGGCATCCGGACCGACCGGACGGGCGGGCAGGAGGGGGACGGCGGCCGAGGCGCCCAGGCGGACGGCGCGGTGGCGGCGGGCGAAGACGGTGAGGGTCTGCCGGGGGCCCGCTTCGAGGAGGAGCATGTCGTCGGCCGCCAGCAGCTGGTCGAGGGCGGGCAGGAAGAGGACCGGGTCGGTGATCTGGCGGGCCCAGAAGCGGGGGCTCACCGCGTCGTCGGGCCCCAGCAGATGGCCGGTGTATCCGGAGTAGAGCGGCAGGCCGGGGGCGCGGAACGGCATGCCGGTGTAGGCGCGCTCCACCGCGTCCGACGCCGGGGCCATGGCCGGGCTGTGGAAGGGGCTGGTGGCGGGCACCGTGACGACGGTGTGCCCGTCGGCGCGCAGCGCGGCGGCCGTTTCCGCCAGCGGAGTGGTCGAACCGGCCAGCATGGTCTGGCTGGTGGCGTTGACCGCGGCGACGACCACATCGGCACGCAGGTACGGACGCAGGGCGTCGGCGCCGGCGGCCACCGCGAGCATGCCGCCCGGGGGTATCCGCCTCGCCGCGACGACCCGCTCGCGCATCATCGCGACCGCGGTGCTGAGCGGCACCACCCCGGCGAGGACCGCGGCGACCAGTTCGCCGGCGCTGTGGCCGAGCAGGGCGGCCGGGCGGATGCCCCAGCTGAGGACCATGCAGCCCAGCCCGTAGTCGACCGCGAAGAGCAGGGGCTGGGCGCGGCGGACGTCGTCGATGGCGACGGCGGGGGTGTCGGCGAGCCAGTCGGCGCGGATCGCGGGCCCCTCCGGGCCCATCAGCTCCAGTACGGCATCGACTGCGGCGGTGAAGACCGGCTCCCGGCCGTAGAGCCCGGCGGCCATCGCGGTGTGCTGGGAGCCCTGGCCGGGGAAGAGCAGGGCGACCGGGCGGGGGCGGGGCGCGTGCACGGCGCGGGCCGCGGCGACCGCGGCGGGGGCGCGCTCGGCGGTGGTGACGGCCCCGGCACGGACCGGTCCGGGGGCCTGGCCGCAGGGCATGGTGGCCGGCAGGGCGGGGAACGCCTCCGGGAACAATCCGTCGAGCAGCGGCGCCAGTTCGCGCCGTACGCGCTGTTCCTCGGCCGCGTTGCCGCCGGACCACAGCAGCAGGCGGGGCGCCGTGGGGTCGGTGAGCCGGCGGCTGTGCCGGGAGGGCCGCAGGACCGGCTCGTCCGCGGGCCCCGCACAGCCGTCGAAGTCCAGCACCCCCAGCACGCTGTCGTCGGCGGCGACCGCTTCGGCCGCCCGCCGCAGGCTCTGCACGGTGACGGCCCGGCCCGGGGGCTCCTGGAAGCCCGCGACCAACGCCAGGTCGGCGCGCAGGGCCTGGAGTTCGTGGTGGGCCAGGTGCAGGGCGTGGGCGGGAGAGGGAGCGGTGCGCACCTCGATGCCCTCGTACGCGGCGGGGAGGGCGGTGAGCGGCGCGGTGGAGCCGATGAACACGACGGTGCGGGGCGGCAGTTCGCGGGTCCGGCCGCCGAAGGCGTGCAGCACGGCGGCGACGGCGGTGGGCGGGAGGGCACGGGCGGCGGGTGCGGCGGGTGCATCGGGTGCATCGGGTGCATCGGGTGCATCAGGGACGGTGCGGGAGTCGGTGGCGGTGCCGGTGGCCCGAGGCGGGGCGGCGGTGGAGCCCTCGGGGGCGTCGGAGGAGTCGGGCGCGGCGATGGCGTCGGTCGTGGCCAGGGCCGCCCTGTCGTCGTCGGCGGTGGCGGCCGGAGCGTCCGTCCCGCCCGGGAGCGGTGGCGACTTGGGCGTGATCTCCAGCCTTCTGGTCACCGCGGTCTGGTTGGCGAGAGACATGGGTGCCCTCCTTCCGGGCGGGTACTCAGGGGCGCGTGGGGCGGGTGGTGCGCGGCGGGCGGACGCCGGACGGGGCGGTCCGCCGGGCGGTGGGCGCGGACGGGGCGGCACGGGGAGGGAGGCGGGGACGACGGGGGATACGGGGGGGCGGGGAGCCTGCGTGGCGGGGGCCGGCGGTGGTGCGGGCACCCGCCATCAGGCAGCCTCACTCCCCGGGGAGCGGCGCCGAAGGCGGCCCGTCCGGCCGGGGGAACCGGGATGGCCGCCTTCGACGCCTGATCATGCGGCCGGCGCGGTGCCGGCGTTGATGAGGTCGAGCAGGGCGCGCGGGGTCTCGGCATCGACGACCGCGTCGTCCGGGATCTCCACGCCGTATTCCCGCTGGATCTCGCCGATCACCTGCAGCAGGGCGAGGGAGTCGTAGCCCAGCTCGATGAAGGGCGTGTCCATGACGTCGCCGTCCAGGTCGACGCCCTCCTCCTCGCCCGCGCTCTCCCGCAGCATCCGGGTCAGGTCGGTCAGGGTGACGTGGGTGGTGGTGATGGGCATGGCGTGTCCTCTCAGTGGTTCCGGCCGGATGCCGGGTCCGTCGTCGCGGCATGCCGTCGTACGACGAGGGCCGCGTTGAAGCCACCGTGGCCGCGGGCGAGCACCAGCGCGGCGCGCAGGTCCTGCTCCCTCGGTGAGCCGGTGACCAGATCGAGGGGGAAGTCCGTGGCCGGGGCGGCCACGTTGACGGTGGGGGGAATGACGCCGTCGCGGAGGGCGAGCAGCGCGGTGGCCGCGTCCAGGGCCGCGCCGCCGGCGAGCAGCCGCCCGGTCATGGTCTTGGGAGCGGTGACGGGCACGGCACGCGGGCCGAAGAGGGCGGTGATCGCCTCGGCCTCCTCCCGGTCGAGTTCCGGTACGCCCGCGGCGTCGGCGAAGACCACATCGATGTCGGCGGGCGCGAGGCCGGCGTCGGCCAGCGCCTGGCGCGCGGTCCGGCCCAGACCGGGCGGGCGGCCGGTGCCGGGGGCCGGGTCGAGGGTGGCGGCGTACCCGGCGATCTCGCCGTAGATCTGCCGTGCGCCGCGGTCGCCCGCGCTGCCGGCGTCCTCCGTGACGAGGATCGCCCCGCCCTCCCCGGCGACGTATCCGCGGGCGTCCGGCGAGAACGGCAGGAAGGCGCGGGCGGGGTCGTCGGCGGTGCTCATCCGCCCGGAGGCGAGCTGCGGCACCCAGCCCCAGGGGCACAGGGCCGCGTCGACGCCGCCGGCGACGACCAGCGGGATGCCCTTGCGGATGTGGCGCCGGGCGTGGCCGAGCGAGTCGATGCCGCCGGCCTGTTCGGTCAGCAGCACCCCGCTGGGGCCGCGCATCTTGTGCCGGATGGAGATCTGGCCGGTGTTGACGGCGTAGAACCAGGCGAAGGACTGGTAGGCGCTGACGTACTCCTTGCCCTTGCTCCACAGGTTCTGCAGTTCGCGCTGGCCGAACTCGACGGCGCCGCCCGAGGCGGCGGTGACCACCCCCATGCCGTATTCGGGCAGGGCCGCCGCGTCGACCCCCGCGTCGTCGATGGCCCAGGCGGCGGCGGTCAGTGCGAGGCGCGTCATGTGGTCGGTCTGCGGCATCAGCCGGCTGGGGATGTGCTCCTCGGCGACGAACCCGGGGACCTCGCCGGCCAGCGTCGCGGGGTACGGGGAGGCATCGAAGCGGGTGACCGGGCCGATGCCGGAGCGGCCGTCCAGGGTGGCCTTCCAGTACTCCTCGGTGCCCAGTCCGTTGGGCGCGGTGATGCCGATGCCGGTCACCACGGTCGTGGCGGTCATACGGCGCTCCTCTCCGGGCGGGCCAGCACCATCGCGCTCTGGAAACCGCCGAATCCGCTGCCGACGCTGAGGACGGTGTCGGCCTTCTGCTCGCGGGCGGTGAGCGGGATGTAGTCCAGGTCGAGTTCGGGGTCGGGCTCGTGCAGGTTGGCGGTGGGCGGCAGCACCGAGTGCTCCATGGCCAGCGCGCAGGCGGCGATCTCCAGCGAGCCGATCGCGCCGAGCGAGTGCCCGATCATGGACTTGATGGAGCTGACCGGGGTGCGGTGGGCGTGCGCGCCGAGGCTGCGCTTGAAGGCGCCGGTCTCGTGCCGGTCGTTCATCTTGGTGCCGGAGCCATGGGCGTTGATGTAGTCGATGGCGGTGGGGGCGATCCGGGCCTCGGCCAGGGCGGCGTCGATGGCCTGGGCCATCTCCCGGCCGTCCGGCTTGAGTCCGGTCATGTGGTACGCGTTGCAGCGCGCGGCGAACCCGGCGATCTCCGCGTAGATGTGCGCGCCGCGCGCCCGTGCGCTCGTCAGCTCCTCCAGGACCAGGACGGCGGCGCCCTCGCCCAGGACCAGTCCGCTGCGGGTGCGGTCGAAGGGGCGGCAGGCGCTCTCCGGGGTGTCGTTGCGCGGGGTGGTGGCGTGGATGGCGTCGAAACAGGCCGAGGTGATCGGGGAGATGGGGGCCTCGGTGGCGCCGGCGATCATGACGTCGCAGGTGCCCTCGCGGATCAGCTCGACGGCGTGGCCGAGGGAGTCGAGACCGGAGGTGCAGCCGGTGGAGACGACGGCCGCGGGGCCCTCGGCGCCGGCCGCCATGCCGACCTCGGCGGCCATCGAGCTGGGCACGAAGTGCCGGTAGAGCTCGGGGACCGCATAGGTGTGGTCGACCTGCCAGCTGCGTCCGCCGTCGCTGACGACGACGTACTCGCGCTCCAGGCTGGTGGTGCAGCCGACCGCGCTGCCCAGGGAGGTGCCGATCCGGCCCGGGTCGATGCCGGCCGTCTCCAGGCCGCTGTCGGCGAGCGCCTCGCGGGCGGAGACGACCGCGAACTGCGCGGCGCGGTCCAGCCGGCGGATCTCCTGGGGCGTCAGCCCGGCGGCCGCGGGGTCGAAGTCGCACTCGGCGGCGACCCGCGAGCGGAACGGGGAGGCGTCGTAGAAGGTGATCGTGCGGGTCGCCGACCGTCCCGCGGTCAGCAGGTCCCAGTAGTTCTTGATGCCGACTCCCCCGGGCGCCACGGCCCCGAGTCCTGTGATGGCGACTCTGCGCATCGCCGCTACCTCGCCTTCGACGGGGCCGGGTACCCCTGCGGGTACGGGCCTGACGGAACGTTGCGGGCCACGGTGTTCCCTTCGGTCGGTCCGCTCTCGGTGAGCCCGGCGGCCGGGGCCGGGCGGGGATCCTCCCCCGGGCGCCCCGCCGCCGTGGCGGACAGCTGCGGCGGCCGCTGGTGGCGCTCCCCCGCTGTCGGCTCCGCCATGGTTCGGCCCTCGCCTCGATACCCGCTCGTATGTGCGTGGATCTGCCGACAGGGGTGCCGCAGGCGCTGGTCAGCGAGGTGCGGACGGTCTCAGGTCGGGACGATGCCGTGCTTGCGGTCGGGCAGGTCGGCCTTCTTCTCGCGGAGCATGGCCAGGGACCGCGCCAGCACCCGCCGGGTGTCGCCGGGGTCGATGACGTCGTCGACGAGGCCGCGCTCGGCCGCGTAATAGGGGTGCATCAGCTCGGACTTGTACTCCTTGACCAGCCGCTCGCGGGTGGCGTCCGGGTCGGGGGACGCGGCGATCTCGCGGCGGAAGACGACGTTGGCGGCGCCCTCGGCGCCCATCACCGCGATCTCGTTGGTGGGCCAGGCGAAGGACAGGTCGGCGCCGATGGAGCGGGAGTCCATCACGATGTAGGCGCCGCCGTACGCCTTGCGCAGCACGATCGAGATGCGGGGCACGGTGGCGTTGCAGTAGGCGTGCAGCAGCTTGGCGCCGTGCCGGATGATGCCGCCGTGCTCCTGGTCGACGCCCGGCAGGAAACCGGGCACGTCCACCAGCGTCACCAGCGGGATGTTGAAGGCGTCGCAGGTGGTGACGAAGCGGGCGGCCTTCTCCGAGGCGTGGATGTCCAGCACGCCGGCCAGGGTGTTCGGCTGGTTGGCGATCACGCCGACGGTCCGCCCGTCGATCCGGGCCAGGGCGCACACCACGTTGCGGGCCCAGCCCTCGTGCACCTCCAGGTACTCGCCGTCGTCGACGATCTCCTCGATCACCGCGCGCATGTCGTAGGCCCGGCCGGGGTCGGCGGGGACCAGGCCGGTGAGCGCGTCGGTGCGCCGGTCCGCCGGGTCCTCGCCCCGTACGGGCGCGGCGAGTTCACGGTTGTTGCGGGGCAGCAGCGAGAGCAGCCAGCGCACCTCGTCGAGGCAGGCGGCCTCGTCGTCGAAGACGAAGTGGGCGACGCCGGAGGTCCCGGCGTGCACATCGGCGCCGCCCAGACCGTTGTGGGTGATCTGCTCCCCGGTGACGGCCTGGACGACGTCCGGCCCGGTGATGAACATCTGGGCGGTCTCGCGCACCATGAACACGAAGTCGGTCAGCGCCGGGGAGTAGGCCGCGCCGCCGGCACACGGACCGAGCATCACCGAGATCTGCGGGATCACCCCGGAGGCGCGGACGTTGCGGCGGAAGATCCCGCCGTAGCCGGCGAGCGCGGTGACGCCCTCCTGGATGCGGGCGCCCGCGCCGTCGTTGAGCGAGACCAGCGGGGCGCCGGACGCCTCCGCGAGGTCCATGACCTTGTGCACCTTGGCCGCGTGGGCCTCGCCCAGCGCCCCGGCGAACACCCGGAAGTCGTGGGCGTAGGCGAAGACGGTGCGGCCGTGCACCAGGCCCCATCCGATGATCACGCCGTCGCCGTGCGGCTTGCGGGACTCCAGGCCGAAGCCGGTGGCGCGGTGCCGGCGCAGCGGTTCGATCTCGGTGAAGGTGCCCTCGTCGAAGAGGAGTTCCAGCCGTTCGTGCGCGGTCAGCTTGCCCTTGGCGTGCTGGCGCCGGGTGGCGGCCGCGTCGGGGCCCCGGCCGACCTCCTCCTTGAGGCGGTGCAGCTCGTCGGTGGCGCGGCCCAGGTCGGGGCGCGGCGGGGTCAGCGGCGGCGTCGCGGTTTCCTGAAGGATCGTCATCGGCCGAACGTAGGAACGCCGGCTCGAACTCCGCTGGAGAGCGGGGCGGCGCGGCCGCGGCCGTGCGCGGCCCGCCCGCCCGGCGGCGGCCCGGGTCCGCCGTCAGCCGGTGGCGGTCAGCGGCTGCCCCAGGCCGAGGTCGCCGGAGAGCACGGCGTGCTGGAGCTGCTGGAGCCGGGCCGAGGGCTCGATGCCGAGCTCCCCGACGAGGGCCTCGCGCAGCCGCTGGTACGCCTCCAGCGCGCGCCAGGAGCTGCCCGAGCAGTGCAGTGCGGTCATCAGCTGGGCGCAGAAGTTCTCGTGCATGGGGTTCCTGGCGGCGAGGAAGCAGAGTTCGGGCACCACCTCGGTGTGCCGGCCGAGCTTGAGGTCGGCGTCGATCCGGCGTTCCAGGCAGGCCATCCGGTCCTCCTCCAGCCGGAGCACCTCCAGTTCCAGCACCCCGCCCACGGGCACGTCGACCAGCGCGGGCCCCTGCCAGACGGCCAGCGCCTTGCCCAGCAGGGCCGAGGCGGCGGCGTAGTCGTGGGCGTCGTAGGCGCCGCGCCCCGACAGGGCGAGCTGCTCGAACTCCTGGACGTCGACCTGGCCGGGCTGGATCTGGAGGAGGTAGCCGCCGTGCTGGGTGACCAGGACTTCCTTGGCGTTGCGCACGGGGTCGCCGTCCAGGGCCACCGCGATCTTGCGGCGCAGCTGGAGGATGTAGGTCTGCAGGGTGGTGGCCGCGCTGCGCGGCACGTTCTGCCCCCAGATCTCCTCCATCAGCGTGGGCACGGTCACCACATGGTCGCCCTGCAGGGCGAGCAGCGCGAGTATCTGCCGCGGTTTGGCGGCGCTGGGCACCAGCGAGACACCGTGCTCGTGGGCGGTCAGCGGGCCCAGAACCTTGATTTCCATGAGTGCTCTCCCCTCGTGAGTCACAACCGCCGGCCACGGGGCCGCGGGTCATCTCGAGCTTCAAGCGAGGTTCGCACCGGGGAGCGCGCGAGCCCAGTGAGCCACTCATGAGCACAATCATGAAAATGTCATGCCGATGTGGTGAACCAGGCACTGGGGCCCTGCCTCCGGCGCCCGCAGAATACTGCCTCACCGGACGCCGGGCCGTCGCGCCGAGCAGTTCAGGCCACCTGGGACGGCCCATCCGACAACGGAGGGAACAGTCACATGCCCGCGATGCACCGGACCATGCCTGCCCGCCCCGCGGCCGACGCCGCCGACCTCTCCCGCTTCGCCGAACTCGTGGCCCGCGCGGGCCTGGAGCCCGACCTGAAGCACCGTTACACCACCGACCCGGCGGCCGTGTTCGCCGAGTTCGGGCTGCTGGGCGCGGAGCCCGTCTACACCGCTCCCGCACTCGTCATCGAGGATCTGGGACGGCCGGACGCCACGGCCACCGCGCTGCTGACCGGTATCCCGTACGCCGTCTGACGCCGTGGAGACCACGGAGCCCTTCGTCGGCTTCCGCCGCCATCTGCGTGCCGAAGTGGTGCCCGA
The DNA here is from genome assembly GCF_019933235.1 of Streptomyces angustmyceticus. Taxonomy (NCBI): domain Bacteria; kingdom Bacillati; phylum Actinomycetota; class Actinomycetes; order Kitasatosporales; family Streptomycetaceae; genus Streptomyces; species Streptomyces angustmyceticus. Next base: position 897,603 of record NZ_CP082945.1, read on the forward strand.
CGAGGCCACCTACCTGCTGTCCGAACGAGGGGTCACCGCGCTGTTCGGGCGGCCCGCCGAGGTCGTCGCGCCGCTGCTGGACGGGACGCGGACGCTGTCGGAACTGCTGACGGAGGCGGCCCGGGAGCTGCCCGCGGTGCAGGCCGGCGCGGTGGTGGCCGAGCTGGCGACGGCCGGGCTGATCGGCTACCGCGCGGCGCCCGGTGCGCCGTGCGACGGTGCGGCCGCGGCGTTCTGGGACCTGGCCGAGGTCTCCGGCCTGCGGTCCGCGCCGCCGCGGGCGCGGCCGACGGTCGAGATCCTGACCGTGGGCCGGGGCGCGGCCGGCCCGCTGGGCGCCGCCTGCGCCGAGTCCGGCCTCACGGTGGCCGCGCCCGGCCCCGGCGGCGGCCCGTCCGCGGGCGCGGCGGATCTCTCCCTGGTGCTCTGCGACGACTATCTGGCCCCGGACCTGGCGGCCGTCGACGCCTGGCACCGGGCGCAGGGCCGGCCCTGGCTGCCGGTGCGGACCGGCGGCGCCGAGCCGTGGGCCGGGCCGGTCTTCCGGCCGCGGGACGGGGCCTGCTGGCACTGTCTGGCCCACCGGCTGCGCGGTCACCGGCGGGGCGAACTCGCGGTGCAGCGCGCCCTGGGGGCCCGGCGCCCGGTGGCGGCGCCCGAGGCCTCGCTGGCCGCCGGGCGCGCGATGGGCCTGCAGTGGGCCGTGCTGATGGCGGCGACCTGGCTGGGCGGGGTGCGGCGGGAGGGCCATGACGCGATCTGTGCGCTGGACACCCTGACGCTGCACACCCGCCACCACGCCGTGCACCGAAGACCCCAGTGCCCGGCCTGCGGTGACCCGGCGCTGGTGGCGCTGACGGTGTGCCGGCCGGTGACACCGGTCTCCCGCCTCAAGGCCGCGCACGGCGGCGGCAACCACCGGGCGCTGTCCCCCGAGGAGATGCTGGCGCGCCACGGCCACCTGGTGGGACCGGTGACCGGCGTCGTCAGCGAGATCCGGCGGGCCGACAACGCCCCTGCCGCGCTGCACTGTTACACCTCGGGGCACAACGTGGCGCTCGGCGGCGGGCTGGGCTGGCTGCGCGGCGGACTGCGCAGCCTCAGCGGCGGCAAGGGCGTGACCGCCGTGGAGGCGCGGGTCAGTGCGCTGTGCGAGGCCGTGGAGCGCTATTCGGGGACGCGTCAGGGCGATGAGCCGGTGATCCGTGACTCGCTGCGGGCGCTGGGCGGCGACGCGCTGCACCCCAATCGCTGCCAGCTGTGGGCGGCACGGCAGTTCCGGGACCGCGCGCGGTGGAACGCGACCGCCTCGCCGCTCCAGCGGATCGCCGCGCCCTTCGACGCCGCCGCCCCCACCGACTGGACCCCGGTGTGGTCGCTGACCCACGGCCGTCAACGCCTGCTGCCCACCTCGCTGTTGTACTTCGGTCCCGGCCCGGACGGCAGGCCGCCCGCCCTTGCGGCCGACTCCAACGGCCGCGCGGCCGGCAGCAGCCTGGAGGACGCCGTCGTACAGGGCTTCCTGGAGCTGGTGGAGCGGGACGCGGTCGCCCAGTGGTGGTACAACCGCACCCGGCACGCCGCGCTGGACCTCGACGCCTTCGACGAACCGTGGATCGCCGGGCTGCGCACGGCCTACGAACGGGACCTGCACCGCGAGGTGTGGGCACTGGACCTCACCTCGGACTTCGGCGTTCCGGTGGTGGCGGCCGTCTCCCGGCGCCGGGACAAGGCCGCGCAGGACATCACCTTCGGCTTCGGGGCGCACTTCGACCCGCGGCTGGCGCTGCGCCGCGCCCTGACCGAGCTGAACCAGTTGCTGCCGCCCGTGCTGGGCGCCCGCGAGGACGGCACGGGGTACCTCACCCGGGACCGTGATCTGCTCGCGTGGTGGACCGGGGCGACGGTCGCCGCGCAGCCCTATCTGCTGCCCGACGGCGGGCAGCGCGCGTACACACCGGGGAGTTACGGATACCGGCCGCGGGCGGACCTGCGCGACGACATCGAGGCGGCGAAGCACCTGGTGGCCGCGCGGGGGCTGGAGTTGCTGGTCCTGGACCAGACCCGGCCGGACGTCGGCATTCCGGTGGTGGCGGTGCTGGTTCCGGGTCTGCGGCACTTCTGGGCGCGGTTCGCCCCCGGCAGGCTCTTCGACGTCCCCGTGGCCGAGGGGCGGCTGTCGCGCCGGACCCGATACGAGGACCTCAACCCCGTCCCACTCTTCGTGTAGAGGGGGCCGTACGACGGCCCGCGGGCCATATGCCAGAGGCCCCGGCCACCTCCGCAAAACCCGCTCCACAGACGGTCAGGACCCAGGTTTGGGCCATACTATGCTTCACGTCCGAGAGCCGCGCAGCCAAGGCACGGGGGGCATACATGGGTGTCACCGGCGTTCCGTCCGGTGCCGGCGCGGAGCCGTTACCTCAGCGACCGCGGTGGCCCGCGGGGCTGCCCGACCGTGACCTGCCGGCGCCGCGGCTCGCCCGGACCATCACCATCGTGGTCCTGCTGTGCCTGTCGATCGTGGTCTCGCTCAACTCCCTGGAGTACAGCGCCAATACGCCGACGCTGGTGGCGTCGGTGGCCATCGTCCTGGCCGTGTTCCTCCTGCAGTTCCTGCACTCCTCCGCACGCGCCCAGCGCTGGACGACGCGGACTAGGGTCCTGATGCTGCTGACCCAGGCGGTGTTCACCTACGCGCCCGTCCTGATCTTCCACCGCACCTGGGTCAGCATGACCGGCCCGCTGGCCGGATCGATTCTCCTGCTGGTGCCGTTCCCGCGGGCGTGGATCCCGTTCGCGGCGACCGTCGCGGTGCCCGCCTCCTTCCAGCTGGTGGTCTCGCTCAGCTGGCTGGAGACCTCCTATCTGGTGCTGTCGACGCTCTTCACCGGCCTGGTGATCTACGGCCTGTCCCGGCTGACCGACCTCGTCCAGGAGGTGCACCGCTCGCGCGCCGAACTCGCCCGGCTGGCCGTCTCGCAGGAACGGCTGCGCTTCTCGCGGGACCTGCACGACCTGCTCGGATACAGCCTCTCGGCGATCACGCTCAAGAGCGAGCTGATCTACCGGCTGGTGCCCGGCCGGCCGGAGCAGGCGCGCGAGGAGATCGCCTCGCTGCTGGACATCTCCCGTCAGGCGCTGTCGGATGTGCGCATGGTGGCCAGCGGGTACCGTGACATGTCGCTCGCCGCGGAGGCGGAGTCGGCGGCGGCGATCCTGGCCTCGGCGGACGTCCGGGCGGAGGTGGAGATCTCCTGCGGACGGCTGCACCCGGTCATCGACACCGTGCTCGCGACGGCCCTGCGCGAGGGCGTCACCAACATCCTGCGCCACAGCAAGGTCGAGACCTGCCACATCAGCGCCGTCACGGAGGAGGAGCGTGTGACGCTGACCCTGACCAACGACGGCGTACCCGACGATCTGCCCGCGCTCTCCCCCCACAGCGGCAGCGGCATCGGCAATCTCACGGCCCGGCTCGGTGCGGTCGGCGGGCGGCTGGAGGCGGAACGGACCCGGGACGGCACCTTCCGGATGGTGGCCGAGGCGCCGACGCGGCCGATCGCCGCGCGCACCACGCAAGACCGGATGGCCGCGAGACCCGCGGCCTGATCGATGACTGCCCGGCCGCGGCCGGGCACCTGCCGGCCGGGGGAGACCTGCCATGCTCGCCGTCAAGATCCTGCTCGCCGAGGACGTGCACATGATCCGCGGTGCGCTCATCGCCCTTCTGGAACTGGAACCGGACCTGCGGGTGATCGCTTCCGTCGACCGCGGCGACAAGATCGTGGAGGCCGCGCTCGCCAGCCGGCCCGATGTCGCCGTCGTCGACATCGACCTGCCGGGCATCGACGGGCTGACCGCCGCCGCGGAGCTGCACCAGCGCCTCCCGGACTGCCGCACGCTGATCCTCACCAGCCTCGGCCGCCCCGGGACCCTGCGCCGCGCGCTGGCCTCGCAGGTGACGGGTTTCCTCCTCAAGGACGCACCGCCCGACCAGCTCGCCCAGGCGGTACGGAGCGTGGCGGCGGGGCGGCGGGTGATCGACCCCCAACTGGCCCTGGCCGCCTGGGACTCCCCCGAGAACCCGCTCTCGCCGCGCGAGCTGGAGGTGCTGCGGCTGGCCGCGCGCGGCGCGGACGCCGCGGAGATCGCGGGCTGTCTGTTCCTGTCGCAGGGGACCGTCCGCAACTACCTCACGGCGATCGTCGCCAAGCTCAACGCGCGCAACCGGATCGATGCGGTCCGGATCGCCGAGGAGGCCGGCTGGATACCGTGACGGCGGTCCCCCGGCGGCGGGAGCCGGGCCGGCGCGGGGTCAGCCGGCGGTGTCCAGCAGGGCGTCCAGCAGTCCGGCGTCCAGGGCCGTCTGGACGGACAGATCGGTGCCGTCGCCGAACCCCGCGTCCTGCACGGCGGCGCTGACGACGTACTTGTCCTCGACGGCGAAGGTGGCGAAGAGCCAGTCGTCGGCCCCCGCGTCCCGCCCGTCGGGCCCGACCAGCCGGGCCCGGGTGCCGTCCAGGGCGAAGCCGAACTCGGTGAAGCGGAACCGCAGTCCCTGCCCCAGCGCCTTGCTGTACGCCTCCTTCAGCGTCCACAGCCGCACCAGCGTGTCGTTGCGGTCCCGGCCGTCGGCCGCGTCCAGCCGCTGCCGCTCGAAGGGGGTGCAGCCCTGTGCCTCGGAGCCGGTGCCGGCCATCCGGCGTGCCGCCAGCTCCACGTCGACGCCCACCCGCCCGCGGCTGGTGATGCCCACCACCATCACCTCCTCGGTGTGGCTGAGGCTGATGTCGATCTGGTCGCAGCCGCGCACGAAGGGCCGGCCGCCGGGCTGGTAGGCCAGGTCCACCAGGTCCGGCGCGGTCTCGATGGCCACCGCGGCGGCGTGCCGCAGCAGCAGCCGCGAGGCCAGGAACCGCTCCTTGGCCCGGGGGTGGGTCAGAGTCTGGTAGCGGTGCCAGTCACGGCCGAGGACCGGCCGCACCCGCGCCACGTCCTGGATGTGCGGCAGCCACTGCGCCAGCAGCCCGTAGACGAGGACCACACCGGTGGCGGACAGGTCGTCATGGACGGTGTGCCACGGTCCCTGCGGTCCGGCAACGGCCCGGGGGCGGCTCGGCGGGGGCCCGGCATGGGGGGACGCCGGTGCCATGTCAGGCCCGCACCAGCGGGTCGGAGAGCGGGCCCGCGTCCAGGGCGGACAGCACGCCGGCCAGGTCGACGGCGTTGCTCTCCGGGCCGCGGCACACCCCCAGGCAGACCGGGCCGGCCGAACCGCCCATCCTCCGGACGAACGGGGTGAGCACCACCCGCGGGCCGATCTCCACGACATGGCTGGGGGTCTCCTGGTCGAGGAGCTGCCGTGCCGCGTCGGCGAACCGGACCGGGGCGGTGATCTGCCGGCTCCAGTAGGGCGCGTACAGGGGCTGGGTGGTGAGCCTGCCGTGGACGGTGGAGTAGTAGGGCAGCTGCGGGGCGCTGCCGGGCAGCCGGCGGGCGACCGCCTCGAAGCGCGGCAGCATCGGCTCCATCAGCGGCGACTGGAAGGGGTGCGAGACCTCCAGCAGGGTGCAGCGGATGCCCCGTTCCTCCAGCCGGACGCGGACCCGTTCGAGGCCGGCGCGCTCCCCGGACAGCACGGTCGCGCGGGCGGCGTTGACCGCGCCGATCACGACGCCCGGCTCGCCCGCGATCGCCTCGGTCGCCTCGTAGGGCGCGGCGCAGGTGGCCATCATGCCGCCGTCCGAGGACGGCAGGTACTGCATGAACGCCCCGCGCAGGGCGACGAGCCGGGCGGCGTCGGCCAGCGGCAGGGCCCCGGCGGCGGTGGCCGCGGCGTACTCGCCGATGCCGTGGCCGAGCACCGCGACCGGCCGTACCCCGGCCTCCTCCAGGGTGCGGGCGAGGGCGTACTGCACGGCGAACAGCGCGGGCTGGGTGAACGCGGTCCGGTGGATGCGGCGGTCGCCGCTGAGGATGAGGTCGACGACGGAGCGGCCGGTGTAGGGGCGCAGGACGTCGGCGGCCTCGTCGAGGTAGCCGCGGTAGCCGGTGGAGTGCATGTACAGGCCGGCGGTCATCCCGGGGTGCTGGCAGCCCTGGCCGGTGAAGACGAAGGCGGCGCGGATGCGCCGGCCGCCGCAGGGCCGGATGTCGCGGAGCTGGAGGTAGCGGGTGAGTTCCCGGACGGTGGGGTAGTCCCAGATGTCGGTGGGGTCGATCAGCGGCCCGAACTCCTCCTCGATGTCGCCGTAGAGGCTGAGCGCCGCCACCGAGTCCAGCCCGTACTCCGCGAAGGCGACGTCGGCCGCGACGGGCCGGCCGAGGTAGTGCCGCAGGCGCGCGGTGAGCCAGCCCTCGTAGTCCGGTTCGTTCGGCGGGGTGGACGGGGGCGTGCGGTGCATGGCGGGCTCCTCGGGACGGGGTCGGGTGCGTCGGTACGGCGACGGGGTGCGCGGGTGGTCAGGCCAGCGCGGATCCGTACAGGTCGTAGCTGCGGCGGCCGTGGAGCCTGGCCAGCACCTCGGCCAGGACGCGTTCCTCGTCGGCGGCCGGGCGGTCGGGCAGCGGCAGGCCCAGGCGGCGGCCGAGGCGGTAGAGCGCGGCGGTCGCCCAGGCCGGGTCGGCGAGGAAGGCGTCGGTGCCGGCGCGCTGTTCGTGCCACACGCCCAGGCAGGCGGCCGCGGTCAGCACCAGGGAGTAGCGGTCGGCCAGGCCGAAGGCGTGCGGGCTGGCGAGCGCCTTGCGGTCGTCGGGGGCGATGTCGGTGAACGCCTTGCGCAGGTCGGCGAGTTCGCTGGTGAAGGCGCGGGCGAGGAACCGCAGGGTGCCGCCGTCCCGGGACGCGTCCGCGGCGCCCTCCAGCCGGTCGGTGCAGGCCACCAGGGTCGCGGCGAGCGGATCGCCGTCGCCCAGCAGCGCCGGCTGCGAGAGGTCCAGCGGCGGCAGTCCGTCGTGGACGCGGAACAGCGCGGCCGGGGCCTCGGGGTCGGCGAACCAGGCGTTGCGGGCGAAGTACGGCAGCTGCGGCAGCAGGCTGACCTGCCGGCCGGCGCTGCCGGCGTGCCCGAGCGAGGTGACCGGCAGGTCCCGCAGCTGCTTTTGGAACATCGCGTACGCGCCCGCCTCGGCGAAGGTCGCCTTGCCCAGCACCGCCGACATCTCGTCCATGGACTCGGCCAGCAGCTTGGGGGCCTGGTAGGCGGCAGCGGCGGCGTAGGCGCTCATCTGGCGGGGCAGCAGGTGCAGCGCCCGGGTGGCGACGGCGGCCAGGCAGTCGCCGAGCAGCAGGTCGAGGAACGCGCCGGTCAGCACGTCCCGTACGTGCCGTACGTCGAGCGAGGAGCGGCCGTCGGCGCGGCGCCGGGTGGCGAACTGGGCGACGGTGCGCAGCGCGGTGTCGGCGCCGGAGAGCACGATGGACGGGATCAGGCCCCGGATGACGAGGGAGGAGCGCAGGCTCAGTTCGTAGCCGTCGCCGAGGGAGCCGACCAGTGCCTCGTGCGGGACGGTGCAGTCGGTGATGCTCAGTCCGCTGAAGTCGGTGCTGCGCATGCCGTTGGTGGCGCGGCGGCCCAGGTTGCGCACCCGCCCCGCGGGCAGCCGGTCGCGGTCGAGCAGCAGCACCGAGTGGGTGCGGCCCCTGGTCTCGCCGGTGCGGGCGAACACCACCAGTCCCGCGGAGCGGGCGGCGTTGGCGATGACGGACTTGCTGCCGTGCAGCCGGTAGCCCTCCGCGACCGGCTCGGCGGCGAACTCCTCGCGGACGAAGGCGTTGCCGTGGGCGACCTCGTGCCGGGCGACCGCGATCCGGCGGCCGCCGAGCAGCAGCCGGGCGGCCAGCGCGCACTGCTCGTCCGTGCCCCCGGTCCACACCGGGACGGCCGCGAAGAAGCAGTTGAGTCCGTAGCCGAAGCCCAGGGAGGCGTCGCGGCGGAAGACCGGGCGCAGCACCCGGCCCAGGACGTCCATCCGCGCCAGCCGCCCGCCGTGGCGCTCGGGCACGAACTCGGCGTCGAAGGCGAAGGAGTCCAGCACCGCTTCGGCCGCCGCCGGTGCCCGGCCCGCGGAGTCCGCGGCGAGCAGGGCGTCCTGGCCGCACGGGTTGCCGGGGTCGTCCAGGGGACCGAAGGCGGCCTCCAGCCGGTCGATGCGGTCCTGTGCCGGGGCGCTCACCGCGGGCTCCCGGCCGGCAGCAGTTCCTGGACCTCGGGGTCGATCCGCTGGTGCAGCGGCCGCAGCTCGCCCTGGAGGAACAGCCGGCGCATCGCGGCGCGTTCGACCTTGCCGCTGGTGGTGCGGCGGACCGTACCGGGCCGCACCAGCAGTACCGCCCCGGCCCGGACGTCGTACTCGTCGGTGAGGGCCGCGCCGACCGCGGAGGTGAGCGCGGCCAGGTCGGTGTCGTAGCGGCTGCCGGGGCGCAGCTCCTGGACGACGACGACGCGTTCGCGTTCGCCGGGGACCACGAAGGCGGTGGCGGCGCCGAACAGGGCGCTCAGGCGCTGGACGGTGGTCTCCAGGTCCTGCGGATAGAGGTTGCGGCCGGCCACCACGATCATGTCCTTGAGCCGGCCGGTCACATACAGCCGGCCGTCCTCGCGGGTGCCGAGGTCGCCGGTGCGCAGGTGGCCGCCCTGGCCGGCCGCGGTGGTGCCGTCAAAGGCGGCGGCGGTCTCGGCGGGGCGGCGCCAGTAGCCGCGGGCGACGCTGTCGCCGCGCAGCCAGATCTCGCCGATGCGGCCGTCGGGGAGCGGCCTGCGGGTGGCCGGGTCGACGATGAGCAGGGTGCCGTCGGCGGGTTCGCCGCAGTCGGCGAGCAGGCGGCGCGGCGCGTCCTCGGCGGGGGCCCGCAGCTCGTGCGTCTCCAGGGCGGCGGCGTCGGCGGTCAGTTCGCGGCGCTCGGTGCCGGCCGGGGCGCCGGAGACCAGCAGGGTCGCCTCGGCCAGGCCGTAGCAGGGGGTGAGCACCCCGGGGCGCAGGCCGGCCGGGGCGAAGCGTTCGGCGAAGGCGCGCAGGGTGGCCGGGCGCACCGGCTCGCCGCCGCTGACCGCGATCTCCCATCCGGACAGGTCCAGGCCGGCGAGCTGTTCGTCGGTGACCCGCCGCACGCACAGGTCGTAGGCGAAGTCCGGGGCGCCGCTGACGGTGACGTGGTGCTGCCCGATCGCCTCCAGCCAGCGCGCGGGGCGGCGGACGAACGCCTCGGGCGAGAGCAGCACGCTGCTGCCGCCGAGCCACAGCGGGTGCAGCAACTGGCCGATCAGGCCCATGTCGTGGTGGAAGGGCAGCCAGCCGCCGAGGCGGGCGCCGGGCGGGGTGTGCAGCACCCGGCTGATCGCCCGCTGGTTGGCGAGGAGGTTGTCGTGGGTGACGATCACGCCGCGGGGTTCGCGGGTGGAGCCGGAGGTGTACTGGAGGAAGGCGACCGTGTCGCCCCGCAGATCCGGCTCCTGCCAGGTCCCGGACGCGGGGACGACCTCGGTGGCGAGGCAGGGGATGTGGCCGTGGCCGTGCCGGGCGAGCAGCCGGGAGACGTCCGGTGCGCCGGCACCGTCGGCCAGCGCGAGGAGGGGCGCGGCGTCCTTGACGATGCCGGCGAGGCGGGCTTCGAGGTGGCCGCGCCCGTCGGGCGGCGGCACGGGGACGGCGAGTGCGCCGGCGTAGAGGCAGGCCAGGAAGCTGATGGCGAACAGCCGGCGGTCGCTGTGCACGACCAGCACCCGCTCGCCGGCGGCGCCGCGCTCCTGCAGCCAGCCGGCGAGGCGGCGGGCGCCCTCGTCCAGCGCACGGTAGGTCACCACTTCGGGCCGGGCCCGGCCCTCGTATTCGGGCAGCACGATCAGCGCTTCCCGGTCGGGCGTCTGGGCGGCCCTGGAGCGGACGAGCTGGGCGAAGTCGTGGTTGCCGTTCAACGCCTCCCCCTCCCATGTCGTGGTGGACGGGCCCCGGTCGGCCCCTGCGGCGGTGCGGTGCGGGCGCCGGGCGCGGCCCCGCCGGCGGGGTGCGGGTGCCGGTGGTGCGGTGCGCGCGGCGGCCGCGGGGTCATGGCGTGGACCAGCCGACGGGTGCGCGGCGCGCGCGGCTCCATCCGGCGCGGGGCACCGGCGGTTCACCGGGCGCGGGTGCGGCGGTCTCGCCGGCACGCAGCACGGCGAGCAACACTGCGGTGACGGCGGCGAGTTCGGCCTTGTCCGGTCTCCCCCGGACCACGGTGAACCGTATGTCGTTGGCCATGTCCGCAGGATGCGCCGGGTCGCTCGAAGGGCGCTCGGGTCCGCCCGGGAAGATCGCTATACGCGGGCCGTCCGGGGCGGGAACGGCCGGAGCCGAGGACCGGTGGGTCCTCGGCTCCGGCGGTGCGCGCGGGTGCGGCGTCAGCCGATGACGCGCTGGTAGGCCATGTGCACGGTCCGTTCGGTGGTGACGTCGGCGATCTCGGAGACGTCCCTGAGCCGGTCGCCGGCCCGCGGGTCCGCCAGCGCGGAGACGCAGGCGTCGCCGTCGCGCCACCACGACAGCCCGACATAGGTCGTGGGACTGAGGGTGGAGCGCAGCAGGTCGCTGCCGCCGAAGCCGTCGAGCCGGGCCCAGCGGTGGGTCAGCTCCCTGAAGCGGCGCTCGAACTCGTCGCCGGAGCCGCGGACCCTGGCGTGGAGGAGGACGACGTCCGCGTCGCCGACGGCGGCGTCGTCGTGGAGCGTCCGCCCCACGCTGACGGCCTGGTCGGCCTCGGTCTCCACCAGCGCCCCGAGGCGGCGCACCCGGTCGAGGAAGGTGTCGTCGTGGACCACGTCCAGAAAGTCCCGCAGGCTGCGCCAGTGCCCCAGGTGCACATACCGCTGCGGCTGTTCGACGAGCCGGACGGTCACCAGGAAGTCGAAACCCCGCTGGCGGCGCAGGAACTGGGAGTGCTCGTGGAACTCCCGCTCGAACTTTCCGGTGTCGCCCTTGACGCGGAACCGGTTGATGACGGTGACGGGCCCGTTGAGGTCACGTCCGGGCATGTGCTTCCTCCGCGAACTGCTTGGCGTGGCGCAATGTGGTCGAGCTGTTGGTCCCCAGCGCCCTGCGCACCAGGGTGCGGGCCTCTTCGAGCGTCGCCCCGGGCCCGAGTGTCTGGCGCACCCCCTCCGGATCGAGGGTGACGGTGTGCCAGGAGGTGGCGGTGACGCCGGTGCCGTGCGGCGTGATCTCCCAGCGGCCGGTGTGGCCCGCCATGGCGACGGGCACCCGCAGCTGCTTGTAGACGATCTCCGCGCGGTCGGCGAAGCAGATCCGCACGGACGTGGTGTTGTGGGTGGAGCCGTCGGGGCTTCGGGTGTCCATGTCCAGGTGCTGGAGGCCCGGTTCGTCCTCGGTGAGCCGGAGCCGCGCCACGTGCGGCAGGCGCTCGGGCCACCGGTCGGCGCGGTCGAGGAAGGCGAAGACGTCGGCGGCGGCGCCGTCGATCTCCACCGAGTCGCTGAACGTGAACGTGGTCTCCCCGCGCCGGCCGGCGAGTTCGGCGGCGTTCTTCAGCGCCGCCAGTTCGGCGCGGCTGTTGCGGTCGACCGCCTGCTCGATGAGGGCGACGGCGGCCGGGTCGTCGCCGACGGCACGGTAGTCGTGCAGCAGCATCACCCGGCAGCCGCCGTCGTCGTCGGGCATGATCCGCCAGGTGCCGCCCATCGACGCCACCGGCGCGGCGGAGACCACCTGGCGGAAGGTGATGGTGTGGGCGGCGGGGTCGAGGGTGCGGCGGGAGGTCCAGTCGCGCACCTCGCCGTTGGCGAACGCCCAGAGGTGCAGGAGCTGTTCGCCGCGGGCCTCCTCCAGCACCTCGACGTGCACGGTCGGCCCGAAGACCTGCGGCCAGGCGGTGACGTCGGCGACCAGGTCGTAGACGGTGCCGGGCGGGGCGGCGACCGTGACGGTGTGCTCGGTGACATGGGTTGTGCCGGTGGTGGTGACGGTCGGCGCCACGGCGGACCTTCCCTTCGATACGCGCCGCGCAGGCGGCGGCAGCAGACTGGCAGGGGGGACTTGAGCGGGGCTGGAGCGCGGGTCGGACGGCGCCCGGACCGGCGGCGCACCGGTCCGGGGGCCGAGGGGCGGCGGCCGGCCGGGGACCACCCGCCGGGCGGGCTCAGGCCGTTGCCCAGGCGGGCCGGTCGCAGATCTCCACCACGGCGGCGCCCCAGCTGTAGCCGGCGCCGACGCCGATGAGCACGACCCGGTCGCCGGGCCCGGCCCGGCCCGAGGTGACGAGGTGGTCCAGGCCCGCGAACTGGTCACCGGCGCCGAGGTGGCCGACGGTGCGGCTCCACTCCCAGGTGGTGCGGGCCGGATCGATGCCGTAGGGCCGGTAGTAGATGGCCTCCAGCCGGCGGCGGCCGAAGTGCGGCAGCACCACCCACTCCGCCTCGGCCAGCTCCAGGTCCGCGTCCGCCAGGGCCTGTTTGACCACGGTGCGCTGGCCGGCGTTGGCGCGGCTGATCGCGAAGGACATCCCGACCCGGCCGACGAAGGCGCGCTTGGCCTCCTCGAAGTCGACCGGGGTGCGGTGGCTGAAGGGGGCCGGGCCGAAGGGTTCGTCGCCGCGGTGCATCGGCTCCAGTTCGGGGTCGGCGAGCAGCGCCAGCGACCGCAGCCGGGCGAAGCCGCCCTGCCGGGAGAGCACCAGGGCGCTAGCGCCGTCGGCGTAGGGGGTGCCGGGGTCGGTGCGCCAGCGGTCGATGCCGGGCGCGCAGAACCGGTCGGCGGCGCTGAGCAGGGCGTCGCGGCGGCCCGCGGCCGCGGTGAGGTAGGAGGTGGCCAGGTCCAGGGCGGCCATCCCGCCGTTGGACATCTGCCGGATCTCGATCGCCGGGCAGGTGTTGCCGACCGCCTCGCGCTGGATGTACGAGGCGACCGGCCACAGGTCCTGGCCCTGGTGGTAGGTGTCGGCGTGCAGGATCAGCGCGATGTCGCCCGGGGCGGACGCGGCCCTGGCCAGAGCCTTGCGGGCGGCCGCCGCGCCCATCTCGGCGGCCGACTCGTCCGGCGAGTGGGCCACCGCCAGCATGCCGGTGGCCCGGGCCACCTGGGGCGGGCAGCTGCCGTCGGCGACGGCGTCGGCGATCGGTAAGGAGGAGGGCAGCCTGGTCGCGGTCCCCCGGATGAAGATGTCGTCCACTCGCACAGCCACTCCTGGAGTGTGGTTCGCGGCCGGCGCGGCCGCATGAGCGGCGGCCCGCCGGCGGGTTCAGTCGGCAACGGCGGCGGTCGGCCGTGCCCGGCGGTCCTCACCGCCGGTCCGCGCACCGGACAGCAGCACATAGCGGACCGCGTCGAGCAGGGCCCGCCAGGACGCGGCGACGGTGTTCTCGTCCACGCCGACGGTGCCCCAGCGGCGCCGCCCGTCGCTGAAGGTGACCAGCACCCGGGCGGCCGCGCCGCTGCCGTCGCCCGCCACGGCGCTGCCGGGCAGCACCCGCACCTGGTAGTCGACGACCTCCAGTGCGGCCAGCTCCGGGAAGAACGGGTCGAGGGCGGTGTGCAGCGCGCGGTCCAGGGCGTTGACCGGCCCGTTGCCCTCGCCGGCGGCGCTCAGCGGCACCCCGTCGACCCGCAGCCGCACCGAGGCCTGGGTGCGGGTGCCGCCGCCGGGCCGCCGGTCCACGCCGACCCGCCAGGTCTCGACGTCGAAGGGGCACTCCGGCGGTCCGCCGACGGCCCCCTGCAGCTCCTCGCGCAGGAGCAGTTCGAAGGACGCGTCGGCCGACTCGAAGCTGTAGCCGCGCGTCTCCAGGTCCTTGATGCGGGCGGCGGCGCGGGCGACCGGCTCGGAGCCGGCCTCGACGTCGTAGCCCAGTTCACGGGCCTTGAGCTCCACGGAGGAGCGGCCGCCCAGGTCGGAGACGAGGGTGTGCATGGCGTTGCCGACCAGCGCCGGGTCGACGTGCTGGTAGAGGCCGGGGTCGACGCGCAGTGCGGAGGCGTGCAGCCCGGCCTTGTGGGTGAAGGCGCCGGCGCCGACGTACGGGGCGGCGGCGCGCACCGGGATGCCGGTCAGTTCGGCGATGGACCCGGCGGAGAGGGTCATCTCCCGCAGCTGTTCGAGGGAGATGACCTCCAGCCCGCGCTGGAGCAGCAGGTTGGCGGTGACGGTGAACAGGTCGGCGTTGCCGCAGCGTTCGCCGTAGCCGTGGGCGGTGCCCTGGACGTGGTCGGCGCCGGCGTCGACGGCGGCGAGGGTGTTGGCGACCGCGCAGCCGGAGTCGTCGTGGCAGTGGATGCCGAGGCGGGCCCCGGTCGCCGTGCGGGTGTCGTCGACGACCGCGCCGATCCGGTCCGGCAGTCCCCCGCCGTTGGTGTCGCACAGCACCACCGCCTCCGCCCCCGCGTCGGCGGCGATCCGGACCACCTCCAGGGCGTACTCGCGGTTGAGGCGGTAGCCGTCGAAGTAGTGCTCGGCGTCGACGAAGACCCGCCGGCCGGCGTGCACGAGGAAACGCACCGTGCTGCCGATCATGGCGAGGTTCTCGGCGAGCGTGGTGCGCAGGGCCAGTTCGACATGGCGCGGGTGGCTCTTGGCGACGATGGTCACCACCGGGGTGCCCGCGGCGAGCAGGGCACGCACCTGCGGGTCGCTGGACACCATGGCGCCCGGCTTGCGGGTCGCGCCGAAGGCCGCCAACTGGGCGTTGTGGAGCTGGATTTCGTGTGCGGCGCGGCGGAAGAACTCGGTGTCCTTGGGGACCGCACCCGGCCAGCCCCCCTCGATGAACCCGACGCCGAAGGCGTCCAGATGGCGTGCGACGGCGAGCTTGTCCTCCACCGTGAGCACCATGCCCTCCTGCTGCGTTCCGTCGCGCAGGGTGGTGTCGTAGAGCTGGAAACGCTGGTCGGCCATGGCCCCTCCGTCTCCCTGACTCACGCCGCTCTCGGTCGGGCGGCTCGGAGCGGTCACGGTCGGGTGGTGGGGTGGAGCGGGGATGGAGGGCCGCTCAAGCGGGGGGGGCGGGGCGGCGGGCGCGGGCCGGTGGGGCGCGGGCCGGTGGGGCGCGATCGCGGCGGTTGGCCTGGCGCGGGACGGGGCAGGCCGGCGGGGGGTACGGGGAGGGCGAGGCGCGCAGGACGGTGCGGCGACGCGCGGGACGGCGGGCGTGCCGGACGGCAGCCGCGGCCAGGCGACAGGGCACGGTGGCGGCCCGTCCGGAGCGGCAGTCGAGGCATACGGCCCCGTCGGCCGGCGGTGCGAGGTGGGTGAGCGCGCCCGGCCGGGGAGCGCCCACCCACCGGTCAGGCGGCGACCTCGACGCTGGAGTGGTCGCCGACGACGAGACGGGAGCAGCGGGTGCGGACGGCCGAGGTGACCGTCGCGTCCCGGCCGATGACCGAGCCCCGAACGCCGCCGACGCGCCGGACCGTGGCGCCGTCCAGCATGATGGAGTACTCCACCTCCGCCGCGGTCAGCACACAGTCCCGGCCGATGGAGGTGTGCGGCCCGACATGGCTGTCCTCCACCACCGTGCCCGCGCCGATGATGACCGGGCCGGTGAGGCGGGAGCGGACGACGCGGGCACCCTCCTCGATCACCACCGGGCCGCGCACCTCGCTCGCCCCGTCCACGGTGCCCCGTACGGAAGGGGCGAGCCGGTCGAGGAGTTCGCGGTTGCAGTCGAGGACGTCCTCGATCTTCCCGGTGTCCTTCCAGAAGCCGGAGTAGATCCGTGCCCGCACCTCCGCGCCGCGGGAGACCATCCACTGCAGCGCGTCGGTGATCTCCAGTTCGCCGCGGGCACTGGGCTCGATAGCGGCGACCGCCTCGTGCACGGCCGGGGTGAAGAAGTAGACGCCGGTCATCGCGAGGTCGCTGCGCGGCTCGGCGGGCTTCTCCACGAGCCGCACCACCCGGCCGTTCTCGTCGATCTCCGCGACCCCGAACGCCCGGGGGTCCGGCACCTTGTGCACCACCACCTGGGCGGCGGGCCGGTCGGCCCGGAACTGCCGGGCGATGTCCGCCACGCCGTCGGTGAGCATGTTGTCGCCCAGGTACATCACGAAGTCGTCGTCGCCGAGGAAGTCCTGAGCGATGGTGATGCAGTGCGCCAGGCCGAGCGGTGCGTGCTGCCGGATGTAGGTGAGCTCGACGCCGAGGCCGGTGCCGTCGCCGAGCGCGGCCACGATCTCCTCGCCCCGGTCCCCGACCACCACGCCGACCCGGGTGACGCCGAGGGCGCGCAGCTCCGCCATCACATGGACGAGCACCGGGCGGTTGGCGATCGGGATCAGCTGCTTGGGCATGGAATGGCTGAACGGGCGCAGCCGGCTGCCCAGCCCGCCGGCCAACACGAGTGCCTTCATGGGAAGTCCTTCCTCACCGCGTCGCCGGCCGCCGCGCTGCACGGCGGCGGCGGGCCTGTGACCTAGCCGGCGCAGAATGCGGCGGTCAGGTCGCGGCGCGCTCAACCCCCGCTGGTTCTTGCCGTCGCAGCGGGCTGCTCCCCCGCGCCCAGTCGCGCGCTCTCCGCCTCCGTGAGGCCCCAGCGGGCGAGCAGGCTCCGGGAGGGCCTCCGGGGCGGTGCCGGGTCCGGCCGGGCCGGGGTGCGGGCGAACCGGGGCGCGGGGGCGGGCTGGACGCCGTCGGGGGCGGGGCGGTAGGTGCCGCGCGCACGGTGGTGCGGGTGGGCGGCGGCCTCGGCCAGGCTGAGCACGGGGGTCACACACGCCTCGGTGCCGTCGAAGGCCGCGGCCCACTGCGCGCGGGTCCGGGTCGCGAACCGCTCCTCGAACTCCCGCCTCAGGGCTGGCCAGTTGGCGGGGTCGTCGCGGTCCGGCAGCCGGTCCCCGTCCAGTCCGAGGCCCGCCAGCAGCGCCCGGTAGAAGCGCTCCTCCAGCGCGCCGACCGCGACATGCCCGCCGTCGGCGCAGGGGTACACGGCGTAGAAGGGCGCCCCGCCGTCGAGCAGGTTGCCGCCCCGGTCCGCGTCCCACTGGCCCGCCTGCGCCATGGCCAGCAGCATGCCGGTCAGCGACGCGGTGCCGTCCACGATGGCCGCGTCCACCACCTGGCCCAGGCCGGAGCGGGACCGTTCGACGAGGGCCGCGAGGATCCCGGCGGCCAGCAGCATGCCGCCGCCCCCGAAGTCGCCGAGCAGGTTGGCCGGCGGGACCGGGGCGCCGCCGGCCGGTCCGATGGCGTGCAGCGCTCCGGTGAGGCCGATGTAGTTGATGTCGTGGCCGGGGGCCTGGGCCAGCGGCCCGTCCTGGCCCCAGCCGGTCATCCGGCCGTACACCAGCGCCGGGTTGCGCGCGCGGCACGCCCCGGGCCCGACGCCGAGCCGCTCGGCCACCCCGGGCCGGAAGCCTTCGACCAGCACGTCCGCGCCGTCCACCAGCCGCAGCAGCAGGCCGGTGCCGGCGGGATCCTTGAGGTCGAGGGCGACCGGCCGGCGGCCGCGGTCGAGGATGCGGTGCCACGGGGCGAAGGCACGCTCCTGGCCCGGCCGGTCGACGCGGATCACCTCGGCGCCGAGGTCGGCGAGCATCATGCAGGCGTAGGGGGCGGGGCCGATCGCGGCGAGTTCGAGGACCCGCAGGCCGGCCAGCGGGCCGCCGCTCACCGCGGGCCCCGGTGGTGTGGCGCGGACGGGGCGGCGGGGCGGGGCGGCGTAGCGGCGGGCGGGCGGCCGGGATAGGAGGAAGGCGGCATCCGCGGAGGGTGGCAGCGGGCGCTGCACCGGGCCTTGAGGGTCTCTCGCGCCACGCCGACGGCCCGCCGACACCCCGCCCGCGCGGTTCGAGCCGGAGGCGAGTGCCGGGGTCCATAGTGGGCCTGCCCTCCCGCACCACGACCGAAGGAACCCGATGGCCACCCGGATGCCGGCGAGCAGCCGCCCGCACCACGGCGGCGACGACCGTCCCGTCCTCAGCACCCGAGCCCTCAACCGCGCACTGCTGGCCCGCCAGTTGCTGCTGCGGCGCCACCGGCTGGGCGTCCTCGACGCGGTCACCCGGCTCGTCGGACTGCAGGCCCAGGCGCCCAACCCGCCCTACATCGGCCTGTGGACCCGTCTGGACGGGCTGGCGATCGCGGACGTGGCGGGGGCGATCGAGGACCGCTCGCTGACCCGTATCGCCGTGATGCGCAGCACCGTTCACCTCGTCACGGCGCAGGACTGCCGCACGCTGCGGCCGCTGACCCAGCCGGCCCTGGACCGCGACCTGTGGGTGGGCAGCGGGTCCGGCAAGGCGGTGAAGGGGGTGGTGGACCCGGCCGAACTCGCCGTCGCGGCGCGCGACGCGCTGGCCGACGCCCCGCTGACGACCGCCGAGCTGGGCGAGGCGCTGCGCCGGCGGTGGCCCGACGTGGCGGCGCGGCATCTCGCGTACGCGGCGCGCACCCTGCTTCCGCTGGTGCAGGTGCCGCCCCGTGGCATCTGGGGCGTGGGCGGCCGGACCCGGTACGCCACCGCCGAGTCCTGGCTGGGCGAGCCGCTGGTGGCGGACCCGTCCCCGGCCGAGATGGTGCTGCGCTATCTGGCGGCGTACGGGCCGGCCACCGTCAAGGACGTCCAGACCTGGTCGGGGCTGACCCGGCTGCGCCCGGTGCTCGACGGGCTGCGGGACCGGCTGCGCACCTTCCGCGACACCGCCGGCAACGAGCTGTTCGACGTTCCCGGGGCGCCGCTGCCCGACCCTGATCTCCCCGCCCCGGTGCGGTTCCTCCCGGAGTTCGACAACATCCTGCTGTCGCACGCCGACCGGGGCCGCGTCATCGGCGACGACGACCGCCGGCGCATCTTCACCCGCAACGGCATCGTCCGCGCCACCTTCCTCGTCGACGGTTTCGTCCGCGGGATGTGGGCCCTCGACCGCGACCGCGAAGGGGCGGTCCTGCGCATCGAGCCGTTCGCGCCGCTCGGCGCCGCGGACCGCGCCGCGCTGTACGGGGAGGGCGCCCGCCTGCTGGCGTTCGCCGCGGCCGACGCCGGCGCGCACGACATCCGCTTCGCACCGCCCGGAGGGTGAGAGCGCCCTCCCGCACGGCAGGTGCGCCCGTACGACCCGCCCCGGGCGGACGAGCCGCCCGGCCTTCCCGAGAGGAACCCGCCATGCCCCACGCACCGTTCGCCGGCCGGACCGTCGTCGTCACCGGCGGCGGCAGCGGCATCGGCCGCGCCACCGCGCTCGCCTTCGCGGAGCAGGGCGCCGCCGCCGTGCTCGTCACCGGCCGCCGCAAGGAGCGGCTGGCGGAGACCGCCGCGGCACACCCCGCGGTGGTGCCGGTGACCGCCGATGTCACCACCGAGTCGGGCGCCGAGGCGGTCGCCGAGGCCGTACGGGCGCACGGCGGGACGGTGGACGTGCTGGTGCACAACGCCGGCATCTTCCGCTTCAGCCCGCTGGCGGCGCTGGACGCGGCCAGCGCCCGCGAGGTGCTCGACACCAATGTGATGGGCCCGGTGCTGCTCACCGCGCACCTGCTGCCGCTGCTGCGGACGCCCGGCGGCTGCCTGGTGCTGGTCTCCAGCCGCGGCGGCCACAACCCGGGCCCCGGCAGCTCGCTGTACTCGGCCAGCAAGGCGGCCGTGCACAGCCTGACGCGCAGCTGGGCGGCCGAGCTGTCCGGGCAGGGCATCCGGGTCAACGCGGTCGCCCCGGGTTTCGTCCGCACCGACGCCTATGCCGCCAACGGTCTGGCGCCGCAGGAGGTCGAGGGCCTGTTCGCGGGCGTCGCGCAGAGCATCCCGCTGGGCCGGGTCGCCGAGACCGACGACATCACGCCCTGGATCGTGCAGCTGGCCCACCCGTCGTCCGCCCAGGTCACCGGGCAGGTCATCACCATCGACGGCGGGCTGGACGTGGGTGGGCCGCAGGGGGCCTGACCTGCGGCGAGGGCCGGATCCAGCCGGGCTCGACCCGCTGTTCAGGGGCCGCTCCTAGCCTCGGTGCGACCGAGGGACACCGCAGCGTTGGAGGGGACGTCCACATGAGCCCGGCAATCACCCCGTTCCGCATCGACGTGCCGCAGCCGGAGATCGACGACCTCCGGCTGCGGCTGGCCCGGACCCGCTGGCCGGAGGCGGAGACCGTGTCCGACCGGTCCCAGGGCGTCCCGCTGGCGGTCATGAAGGACCTGTGCGCCTACTGGGCGGAGCGCTACGACTGGCGGGCCACCGAGGCCCGGCTGAACGCGCTGCCCCAGTTCCGTACCGGGATCGACGGGCTGGGCATCCACTTCCTGCATGTGCGCTCCCCGCACCCGGGGGCGGTACCGCTGCTGATCACCCACGGCTGGCCGGGCTCGGTGGTCGAATTCCTGGACATCATCGGCCCGTTGACCGACCCGGAGGACCCGGCGGACGCGTTCCATGTGGTGTGCCCGTCGCTGCCGGGCTACGGCTTCAGCGACAAGCCGTCCGAGGCCGGCTGGAGCGCCGAGCGGATCGCCGCCGCCTGGCAGGAGCTGATGGCCCGGCTCGGCTACCGGCGCTATGCGGCGCACGGCGTGGACTGGGGTTCCTTCATCTCGGCGGTGATCGGCGAGACCGACCGCGGCGCCTTGCTCGGGCTGCATCTGGCGATGCCGTTCGCGCGTCCGCCGCGGGAGGAGGCCGAGCTGTCCGAACGGGACCTGGCCGGGCTGGCCGCGATGAAGCGGTTCCAGCAGGAGGAGGGCGGCTACTCGGTCCTCCAGACCACCCGGCCGCAGACGCTCGGCTACGGGCTGACGGACTCCCCCGCCGGACAGCTGGCCTGGATGGCCGAGAAGTACTGGGCGTGGAGCGACCACGACGGGGACCCGGAGAAGGTCATCCCCCGCGACCGGCTGCTGGACGCCGTGTCGGTGGCCTGGTTCACCGCGTCGGCCGCGTCGTCGGCCCGGATCTACTGGGAGAGCCAGAACAAGCTCGCGCTGGCCCCCGTCCACGTCCCCACCGCCGTCGCCAACTACCCGAAGGACGGCCGGATGCCGCGGCCCTGGATCGAGGGCCGCTTCACCGATCTGCGCGACTGGAAGGACCACCCGCACGGTGGCCACTTCCCCGCCCTGGAACAGCCCGAGCACCTCGTCCGCGAGCTGCGCGCCTTCTTCCGCACCCTGCGCTGACCCCCGCCCCTTCTGGAAAGGACCCCTTGTGACGACCTCTGCCACCGGACCCGGCGCGGCCACCGGCGCCAAGACGTTCCCGTACCAGCGCCGGTGCCCCTTCAGCCCGCCGGCCGAGTACCGGGAGATGACCGAGCAGGACGTCTCGCAGGTCACCCTGACCGGCTCCGGGCTGCGGATCTGGACGGTGACCGGATACCACACCATCCGCCGGCTGCTCACCGATCCGCGGGTCAGCGCCTCGCGCAAGCACGCCAACTTCCCCTTCTACTTCGTGGCGCCGCCGGAGTACCGCACCGAGACCTCGTTCATCGGGTACGACGGCGCGGAGCACACCACGACCCGGCGCAAGGCCGCGCTGACCTTCACCAACCGGCAGGTGCAGCGGCTGCGTCCGCGCATCGAGCAGATCGTCGACGAGCACCTCGACCTGATGCTGGGCATGCAGCCGCCCGTCGACATGCACCGGGTGTTCTCGCTGGCGGTGCCGATGACCGTCATCTGCGAACTCCTCGGCATCCCGCAGGACAAGCACGACTTCTTCATCAAGCACGGTACCGCCCTGCTCGGCGGGCACAGCTCCACCGAGGAGCGGCAGGCCGCCATCGTCGAGGTCAACGCCTATGTGGACGAGCTGATCCAGCTCAAGAAGCGCGAACCGGGCGACGACCTGCTCAGCCGGGCGATGGCCGACTACGCGGCGTCCGGTGAGGAGTACACCGACCGGGACCTGTTCAACATGGTGCGGCTGCTGATGAACGGCGGGCACGAGACCACCGCCAGCCAGATCTCGCTGGGCACCGCCTGCCTGCTGGAGAACCCCGACCAGCTCCACCTGCTGCTGGACGACCCGTCGCTGGTCAAGCCGGCCGTCGAGGAGCTGGTGCGGTTCGCCACCATCGGGGACACCGCGGTGCCGCGGGTCGCGCTGGAGGACATCGAGATCGGCGGGCGGCTCATCCGCAGGGGCGACGGCATCCTGTGCCTGGGGCTGGCCGCCAACCGCGACCCGGAGACCTTCCCCGAGCCGGAGAAGCTCGACATCACCCGCGGCAGCCGCAAGCACCTCGGCTTCGGCCACGGCGTGCACCACTGCATCGGCGCGGACCTGGCCCGGCTGGAGCTGGAGATCGTGTGGAGCAAGCTCTTCCGGCGCATCCCGACCCTCCGGCTGGCCAAGCCGTTCCTGGAGATCCCGCGCAAGGAGGGTGCGGTGATCTACGGGCTGTGGGAGCTGCCGGTCACCTGGTGACCTCCCGGGTCCGTCCGGCGCCGCCCGCCGCCCCGGTCCCCCGCACCAGCCGTCTTCCGGCCGCCACCAGACGAGGAGAGCTCCATGGCCAAGATCACCTACCGGCACCCGAACGGTACCGAGACCGTCGTCGACGTCCCGGTGCCCAACACCGTGATGCGCGGCGCGAAGATCAACAACATCGACGGGATCGAGGCCCAGTGCGGCGGCTCCGCGCAGTGCGGCACCTGCCATGTGTACGTCGACGAGGCCAACACGCTGCCGCTGCCCGCGATGCACGAGTCCGAGGACGACGTCCTGTACGGCACCGCCGCCCCGCGCCGCGCGACCAGCCGCCTCAGCTGCCAGCTGCCGGTCTCCGAGGAGATCGACGGGCTCGTGGTGCACCTGCCGGAGACCCAGAGCTGATGGCGGCGCCGTCGGTCGTCGTCATCGGCGCGGGGCAGGCCGGCTCGGACACCGCCGCCGCACTGCGGTCCCAGGGCTTCGACGGGCGGATCACCCTGGTCGGCGCCGAGGGCGTGCCGCCCTATCAACGGCCGCCGCTGTCCAAGCAGTTCCTCGCCGGGGCCGGGGGCGGCGGCGATCTCGCCCTGCGCCCGGCCTCGTTCCACGCCGAGCGGGACATCGAGTTCGTGGCCCGGGACCCGGCCGTGCGCCTCGACCGGGACGCCCGCCGGGTCGCCCTGGCCTCCGGGCGCACCCTCGGCTACCGGCACCTGGTCCTGGCCCTCGGCGCCCGGCCGCGCCGGCTCGCCGTTCCCGGTGGCGGGCTGGACGGGGTGCTGACCCTGCGCACCCTCACCGAGGCCGGCCGGCTGCGGGACGCGATGCGCGACACCGGCCGTCTCCTGGTGGTCGGCGGCGGGTTCGTCGGGCTGGAGGTCGCCGCGACGGCGCGGGCGGCCGGGCTGGCGGTGACCGTCGTGGAGTCCGGGCCGCGTCTGTTGGCGCGCGCGGTCAGCGGCGCGATGTCGGCGCATCTGCTCGCCGAGCACCGGGCCCACGGCGTCCGGGTCCTGCTCTCCCGCGAGGTGGCGGCCCTGCACGGCGACGGCGCGGGCCGGGTGCGGGAGGCCGAACTCGCGGGCGGGGAGCGGATCGCGGCGGATCTGGTGCTCGTCGGGATCGGCGCGGTGCCGGAGACCGCCCTCGCCGCCGGCGCCGGCCTCGCCGTGGACGACGGCGTCCTCGTCGACCGGCACCTGCGCACCGGCGACCCCGCGGTGTACGCGATCGGCGACTGCGCCCGGTTCCCCGACCCGCGCACCGGGCGCCCGCTCCGCCTGGAATCGGTGCAGAACGCGGCCGACCAGGCCCGGTGCGTGGCCGCCGCGCTGTGCGGGGCGCCGCGGCCGTACGCGGCGCTGCCGTGGTTCTGGACCGAGCAGTTCGGGCTGCGGCTGCAGATCGCCGGGCTCGGCACGGGGCACGACCGGGTGGTGACCGTCGGCGATCCCCGCACCGGCCGGTTCTCGCTGCTGTGTTACCGCGGCGAGCGGCTGCTGGCCACCGAGTCGGTGAACCGGCCGGCCGACCACATGATCACCCGGCGGCTGATGGGCGCGGGAGCACCGCTGCCGACCCCGCGTCAGGCGGCCGCGCCCGGCTTCGGCTTCAAGGAGTTCCGGCAGACCGCCGCCGTATGACGCGGTGGCGGGCGGGCCCGTCCTCCGGTGTCCGGGGTGTCAGCCCGCCGTGCCGTTCTCGGCGCGGGACAGCGCGACGTCGAGGACAACGAGCAGGGCGTCCCGGACCGAGCCGGTGGCGCGGGCGTCGAAGACGACCAGCGGTACGTGGTCGGAGACGTCCAGTGCCCAGCGCACCTCGTCGAGGGCGTGGTGGACCTCGCCGTCGAAGGCGTTGACGGCGACGGCGAAGGGGATGCCCTTGTGCTCGAAGTAGTCCACCGCGGCGTAACAGTCGTCCAGGCGGCGGGTATCCACGATCACCAGGGCGCCGAGCGCGCCCTCGACCACGTCGTCCCACATGAACCCGAACCGGTCCTGGCCCGGCGTGCCGAACAGATAGAGCTTCAGCGTCGGGTCGATGGTGAGGCAGCCGAAGTCCATGGCGACCGTGGTGGTGGTCTTGCCGGGGGTGTGGGTGAGATCGTCCACCCCCGCCGCGACCTCGGTGATGGCGGCTTCCGTGGTCAGCGGCCGGATCTCGGAGATCGCGCCGACGGCCGTGGTCTTGCCGACGCCGAAGCCGCCGGCGATGACCAGCTTGACCGGTACCGGCGGCTGTTCAACCGCTGTCACGGAGTGCGCCTCGTGAGTCGGGGACGGCGCGGAGACCATCGATAACCCTTCGCAGTACGGAAATGTCCTGGGTGGTGCCGGTGTCCGGGACGTGCACGGCCAGATGTCCGGCGGTGCGCAGGTCCTCCGCCAGCACCCGGACGACATTGAGGTGGAGGCGGAGTCCGGCGGCCAGCTCCGCCACCGATTGCGGCCGCCGGCAGGCGGCCACAATGTCGTGTTGCTCGAAGGCGAGCGATCCCAGGGCGGTGATCCCGGACGAGGTCGCCACGATCTGCGTCTCGACCGGCAGCGACGCGCCGGTGCCGCCCCCCGCCACGCGGCCGGCGGTCAGCAGGAAGGGCCGGATCGCGGGAGCGCGGCCGACCGGCTCGGACGGGGCCGGGGCGTCGCCCGTCCCCGGACTCGCGGTTCCTGCCCCGCTCCCGGCGTCGTTCGAGCGGGGGGAGCCCCATGAGCCGGGGGGACCCCCGTCCTCGTCCGGTCCTGGTTCACCGGCGGCCATCATGATCCTCTTCTCGGTACCCGTGTCCCGCCTCCGCGGAGTGGAACGGTCAGCTGGCCGGTGCGGCGCCGGCGTTCTTCTTGAGCTCCATGACCAGCTGGGGGGTGAGCGCGCCGCCCGCACGGTTGGCGAACAGGGTCATCTCGTAGGCGATGTTGCCGAGCTTGGCCTCCTTGGAGGTCACCACGCCCAGGACGGCACCGCAGCCGATGGCCGACACCAGGACATGGCCGCCCTCCAGGTCGATGATGACCTTGTTGAGGCCGCCCAGGCCGTAGTTGCCGGACGCGCCGGCGGCCAGGCTCGTGACGCCCGAGACGATCGCCGCGAGCCGTTCGGAGTCGGCCTGCTCACGCAGGCGGGAGACGGCGATCAGCAGGCCGTCGGAGGACACCGCGATGGCGTCGACGACACCGGCGGTCTCGCTGGCGAACCGGTCGAGGAGCCAGGTGAAGTCGGCCGCGGCGGCTGTGAGATCCATGGGTTCCGCCCGCTCGGGACTGCTCTTACCTGTCGGCGTCGTCACTGCCCGACTCCTTCCGGGGTTGCTGGTGTGGCGAGGGCGCTGGGTCCCCCTGGGGCGGAGCGCTCTCTTGCTCCGCCCGGCGTACTGCGGCTTCGAATTCGTCGAGCTCGGACCGGACCGCGTCGGCGTCGACGGGCCGGCGCGGGGCCTGGGTCTCCCGGTCGGCCACCGGAGTGGTCATGGTGAGGGTCGCGCCTCGTACCCGCCGTCGCAGCGGGCGGCCGGCCGGTGCGGAGCGCGGACCGGCCGGGGAGCCGGTCCCCTCCTCGTCCGTGCGCTGCGGGAGGCGCCGCGGGAGCTCGCCCTGTCGCGCGGGGGCGACGGGCCGCCGCTCGGGGGCGGCGGCGGGGGTCCGCACGGGGAGCGGCGTGGCGGGAGCCGGCGCGGACCCGGGCGTGCCGGGCTCGGGCGCGGCCGACGGGGCCTCGGTGCCGTCCGCCCCGCCCTCACCGGAGCTGTCCGGCTCTCCGGTCTGCTCTCCGGCTTGTTCCCCGGCCTGTTCCGGCGCCTCGTCCCCGCTCTGCGTCGCGGACGGGTCCGCCGCCGGGGACGGGGTGCCGGCGGGGAGCACGGCCGGCAGCAGCGCGGAGGGGAGCCAGACGCTGGCGGTGACGCCGCCGCCCGGCGTACGGCCGAGGGCGACGCGGATGCCCGAGCGCCGGGCGAGGCTGCCGACCACGAACAGGCCGAGGACCTTCGTCGGTACGAGGTCGAGCCGCTCCCGGCGGACCAGGCGGGCGTTCTCCTCGCCGAGCCGGTCGGCGCTCATGCCGAGGCCGTGGTCGATGATCTCGATCAGGGCACCGCCGTCCGCGGTGATGTCGGTGCCGGGGCGGACGACCACCTCGACGGGGGTGTCGGACGGCGAGAACGAGACCGCGTTCTCCAGGAGTTCGGCGAGCATCAGCGTCAGGTCGTCGACCACGTCGGGTCCGACCGTGACCTCGGTCTCGGACCGCAGGGACACCCGCTGGAAGCCCTCGATCTGGCCGAGCCCGGCCCGGATGACATTGACCAGGCTGGTCGGCCGGGCCTCCAGCTCGGGGTCCCGGACGCCGGCGAGCAGCATCAGGCTGTCGGCGTTGCGCTGGAGGCGTACCGCGATGTGGTCGATGCGGTACATCCGCTGCAGCACGTCGGGGTCGGTCTCCTCGCGCTCCACGGCGTCGATCAGCATGAGCTGGCGGGAGGTCAGGTTGCTGACCCGGCGTCCGACGTTGCCGAACATCTCGGCGACGTTGCGGCGGCTGAGCACCTGCCGCTCCAGCAGCGCCGCGGCGGTGACCTGCACCTGGTTGAACGTCTCGGCCAGGTGACCGATCTCGTCGCGCACCGGGACGGGGATCGGCCGCGGCCTGAGCGGGGTGCTGTCCGTCGACTCGTCCTCCTCGACGCGGGCGAGTTCTTCCCCGGCCACGTCGACCACCTGCTGCGCGGCGCCGGTCAGGGCCGTCAGAGGACGCACGACCGAGCGCCGGACCTGGACGGAGAAGGTCAGCCAGGAGGCGAAGCCGAGCAGGGCGAGGCCGAGCATCAGCAGCGCGTTCCGCAGGGCGTCGGCGGAGAGGGTTTCGGCGCGGGCGGCGATGTCCTCGATCAGCGACCGGGTGATGTCGAGACGGGCCTCGGCCTGCCGGCTGCCCGCGGCGATCGCCTTGCGCAGTTGCTCCGGGGTCTGGCCCTGGAGCGAGGCGGGGTCGATCTGCAGCTCCGCGAACTGCGCGTCGATGCCGTTCGCCTCGGCGTCCCGCTCGATCCCGCCCAGGCGCAGGACCTGGCTCGGCGAGGCGATCCGGGCGAAGTGGGCGGCCTGTTCCTCGTAGAGCTGGTGGGCGCCGACGGCACGGGTGTACTCGGTGAGGGCGTTGGCGTCCCGGGTCTGGGCGGAGAACACCCCGCTCTCGTAGGTCGCGTGGGCGGCGTCGGCGCGCAGCACCGTGTCGAGGAGATCGGTGACCGAGGACGACGAGGTGCCCAGGAAGCGGTCGAGGCCGATGCCGTCGATCAGGTAGTCGACCGCGGCGGCGTAGGCGGGGTCGATACCGGCGGCCGGCACCGAGCCGCGCTCGACCTTGTCCCGCAGCACCGCCAGGCCCCGGACGTACTCCAGCGCCCGCGCCCCCTCCTTCGGCAGGCCGGACCCGAACGCGGAACGCACGGTGGTGACCTGTGCGTCGGTGCTCCGCTGCGCCGCGCGGTAGGTGGCGGTCGACGGCAGTGCGGCACCGGGCCGGGCCGCCTCCTGCTCCACGGACAGCAGCAGCGCCTGCCGGTGTTCGGCCTGGATGTCGTTGATCAGCCTGGTGACCTGCTCGCTGTCGCGCACCAGCTCTTCGGTGCGGCCGGCGTCCAGGGCCTTGTCCATCTGGTTGTCGACGCCGATGGCGAGCAGGACGCCGACGACCGCGACCGGCGCGATCACCAGAACGTTGAGCTTCCGCCGGAACGGCCAGCGGTCCAGGAGCGCGCCCGTCCGCTGACGGAGCCGCGGCCCCGACGGCGCACGCCGGGCACGGTCCGGTTCGTGTGGTGGGTCCACTGCGTCCACAGACACCCAGGTCTCCTTACGACGTGCTCCTGAGCGGGGACCGAGAGGGTGTTGGTGCCGACCGCCGACGACGGGCGCGGAGCGCGGCCCTCGCGATCCTCACCCCCATGACAAGCGAAAGGATCACGCCACACCTCCGACGGCCGTGAACACTACCGCTTGTGCACGCACAGGCAACACAGGACTACCAATGATCAGGCTGTATTCAACTCTTTGTCATGTTTGGCCCGTTGTCTTCACCGGGAGGCGCGAGCCGGGATGGATGGCCTGATTGGCCGGTTTCCGACGGGGAGTGGAGTATGTGGAGTGACTCGTTCCGGTGTGCGTGCGGTGTCGGCGGCGTACGCCGGGCCTGCCGGAGGCGGCTGCTCCGCGGACCGCCGCCACCCGTAACCTGTCTCCCCCACCCCACCCGTATCCTCATCCTGCTGCCCTGCGAGGAGACCCGTGCACCCCACCCGCAAGGCGGTCGTGACCGCCGCCGCATTCCTGGTCATGGCCACCGTCGCCGGCTGTGAACCCGGCGGCGCCGCCGCGTCCCACCAGGGCTCCGCCGAGCCCGGATGCCCCACCGCCCTCGCCAGGGCCAAGCGGGCGGTCAAGAAGGCCGAGGCGGTGAGCGCCCCCTGGGAGGGGCCCACCACGGGACCCGAGGCCGTCCACGACAAGACCGTCGTCTACATAGCCCAGACCCTGACCAACCCCGGCGTCGCCGGAGTCGCCCAGGGTGTCCAGGAGGCCGCGAAGATCGTCGGATGGCACGCCCGCACCCTCAACGGCCAGGGCACGCCGGAGGGCCTCAAGGCCGCCTTCCAGCAGGCCCTGCGCCTGAAGCCGGACGGCATCGTCATCAGCGGATTCGACCCCTCGACGACCGCGGCGGAGGTCAAGAAGGCCCGTGCCGAGGGCATTTCGCTGGTCGGCTGGCACGCCGCGCCGGCCCCCGGCACGTCCCCCGAGCTCTTCAGCAACGTCACCTCCCGGGTCGAGGACGTCGCGAAGATCAGCGCCGACTGGATCATCGCCCGGTCCAACGGGCACGCGGGCGTCGTCCTGTTCACCGACGCCACGGTGCCCTTCGCGAAGCGCAAGTCCGACCTGATCAGGAAGGAACTCGCGACGTGCTCGGGCACCAAGCTGCTGAGCTACACCAACATGCCCATTCCGCAGGTCAACAGCCGGTCCATCAAGGAGGTCCGCTCGCTGCTGTCCCGTTTCGGCCGCAAGTGGACCTACTCCGCCGCCATCAACGACCTGTACTTCCAGCACGCCGCCCCCGCGCTGCGCGCCGCGGGCAAGGACGGCGCGGGTGCCCCGTTCAACATCGGCGCCGGTGACGGCGACCCGTCGGCCTTCCAGCGGGTCAACGGCAAGGAGTTCCAGGCGGCGACCGTGCCCGAGCCGCTCTCCGAACAGGGCTGGCAGATCGTCGACGAGTTCAACCGCGCCTTCAGCAAGGCCCCGGACAGCGGGTACACCGCCCCCGTCCACATCGCCACCTCCGCCAACAGCGGCGGTGCGCTCTCCTGGGACTCCGAGGGCTACCGCCAGGCGTACCGCAAGATCTGGGGCAAGTGACTCAGGAGCGGGTGCCGGTGTCGTGCGCCCGCACACTGCGCACGAGGACGTCGTCCGCGTCGTACTGCCGGGAGACGCCGCTGCTGGTGAAGGTGTCGCCGGCCAGCCGGGCGCGCTGGTCGACGCTCACCCGGCCGAGGTAGTCGCCCTGTGCGCCCCAGACGGGTTCGGCGATCCGGAAGGTGAAGCGCCCGTCCCCGGTGCGGGTCCAACTGCCCGCGCCGCCGCCCACGATGAAGGCCGTGCCGCCCGGGGTGAACTGCACGGTGCTGTCATAGGTCCGGCCCTCGAAGGACACCTTCAGGGCCCATCTCCCGACCGGGCTCGCGGCGGCCGTCCGGCCGGGGCGCGCGGCCGGGGCGCCCGCTCCCGCCGGGGCCAGGGCCGTCGCGGTGCCGGCCATCACCGGCACCGCGGCCAGGACGGCGGCCGCCACGACGACCGCGCTCCTCGGCCGCCGTGCTCCGTCTGCCGAACGCTTCATGCTGTTCCTCCCCCGCGCGCAGCGCGTCTGCTGTGGTGGACCGGTCGGGCCAGGCTGCGGCCGCCGCCTCGACGGGCGCTCGAACCGCGCTGCACACACGGTGCTCCAGCGGGCTGCGAGGCGGCGCCCGGACACTGGGCGGCCGCATCCCGAGGAGGCCCGATGCCGCTCCCCCGCAGCCGCTCCGACCGCGACGCCCCTTCCCCGCTGCCGGCCGCGGCCGGTGTCTGGCGGGCGCTGGTGCGGCGGCCCAGGGAGACGTCCACCGCCACCTTCGTCCTCGGCCCGCGGGGCACGGCGGTGCTGCTCTCGGGCACGGCGGGCCACGGCTCCTGGAGCACCACGGATACGGGGGTGTTCTCCTACCGGATCACCGAGCCCCTCATCGGCGCGGACGGCCGGTGCACGGGCTGGGTGGACGTCGACCAGACGGGCGTGTTGCGGGGTGCGGTGTTCACCAGTCGCGGGGTGTCCCGGGTGCACGACGCACGGGGCGTCCTGCGCTCCCGCGTACCGGTGGCGGTCCTCGCACGCCGGTGGGAGTGAGCGCCGCACACGAAGGGGGCGGGCACCGGAGGTCCGGTACCCGCCCCCGGCGCCCGGCCGGCCCGGCGTGCCGTCAGGCGGCCGTCAGATCCAGCGCGACATTGCCCCGGTAGGCCCCCTGGAGCAACGAGATCAGCGCGGCCGGCGCGGCCTCGATGCCGCCCTCGACGGAGGTGTGCGGGAAGACGAAAGTGCCCTCGGCCACCCACATCGCGAAGTGCCGCGTCCACGCGGTGATCTGCTCCGGCGTGTGGTACGTCGCGAACGGCCGCAGCTCCAGATGCTTGGTGATGGCCGTCATGAGGTCGAGCCGGGGGTGTGCCCGGTCGCCGTTCTGCGCGGACAGCGCACCGCACAGCGCGAACCGCGCGTGCGGGGCCGCGACCTCGATCGCGGCCTCGAACTGCTCCCCGCCGACGTTGTCGAAGAACACCTGGATGCCGTCCGGGGCCAGCTCGCGCAGCCGGTCGACGACCGGGCCGTCGTGGTAGTCGAAGGCGTCGTCGAAACCCAGCTCGCCCACCAGGTAGTCGACCTTCTCCTTGCTGCCCGCGCTGCCGATCACCCGGGCCGCTCCCCGGCACTTGGCGATCTGCCCGGCGAGCGAGCCCACCCCGCCGGCCGCGCCGGAGACGAAGACCGTGTCGCCCTTGCCGGCCCGGGCGATGTCCGCCATGCCGTAGTAGGCGGTGGGCCCCTGACTCAGGTAGTACACCGGGCTGGGGAAGAGGTCCGGGTCCACCTTGAAGTAGGTGTTGGCCGGACCGCAGGAGTACTCGCTCCAGCCGGACATCGACTGGACGACGTCACCGACGGCCAGGTCCGGGCTCGCCGACCGGACCACCGTGCCCAGGGCGCCCCCGCCGAGCCGCTCGCCGACCTGGAACGGCGGCAGCGGCAGCGGGCAGTCGGCCCGCATCAGGTCCTGGTAGGCCGCCGCCAGCGGCAGATGGTCCGTACGGACCAGGACCTCCCCGGGCGCCGGCTGCGGCACCTCGACCTCGACGATGTCGAAGTGGCCGAGGGTGAGTTCACCCTCCAAGTGCGCGGACAGCCGTACCTCCCGGGCCTTGGGCGGAATGCCGGGACCCACACCAGCGCTCATGACTCTCCTCCGTCGGCAGCCTGGGCTGAGAACACCCCAGGGATATCCCGGCCCGCTCGCGGCCGCCTCGGGCGCCGGTGCAGCGCCGGGCGGAACGGCGGGCGGTGCGGCGGGCCGGGGGCCGTCAGGCGTCGGGGGCGGCCTGCTGCAGGTCGAAGGCGTTGGCGCCGTCGAGGGACTCGCGGATGAGATCGGCGTGGCCGGCGTGCCGGGCCGCCTCCCCGATCAGGTGCAGCAGGATCCAGCGGACCGTGCGCGGCTCGTCCTGCGGGCCCCACGGGGTCTTGGGCATCGGCACCCGCTCGTCGAAGTCCTTGACCGCCCGCACCGCCTGCGCCACCTCGGTGCCCACCCGCTCGTGCTCGGCCAGCAGACCGGCCACCGTCTCCGCCGCGGGCACCTCGAACTCGGCCTGCCCGTCGCGCTGCAGCCAGTCGGCGCCCCGGCCGGCGATGACCGGGATCCAGGCCGGCTCCCCGCGCACGGCGTGGGTGAGCAGCGACGCGAGCGACAGCGTGCTGACGCTGGGGGTGCTGCGCGCCTGGTCGTCGGTGAGGCCGGCGAGCGCCCGGCGCAGCGCGGCGCGGTGCTCCTGCCAGGCCGCCAGCAGCTCTTCGCATTCGTCCATCCGGGGGTCAGCCATGGTCGGCATGCCGGTCTCGCCTCTCGTCCGTGCTGGGTCCGCCGCGCCGTCCGCGGCGCCGGCCTGCACAACGCCGCAGGTCCGGCCGGGGACACGCGGCGCCGCAGGGCCCGCCTCCACCGTCCGTCCGCCACGCGGCGCCGGACACCGGGCCCGTGAAGGTGCGTCTGCCCCGTGGTGCCCTGCCCTAGCGCCTCTCCAGGGCGCGTCCAGCCCGTCGGGGCACGGTGGGCGCGCCACAGACCCCCGGCGACGGTGGCGCGCCATGGCCGGAAGGAGCCGATGTGTCCCAGGTATCGCACCGCACCGTGCCGCGGGTGACCGCGGAGCTGTATGTGGAGGTGCAGCAGTTCTACGCACGGCAGATGCCGCTCCTGGAAGCCCGGAAGCTGGTGGAGTTCCTGGAGACCATGACCGAGGACGGTTCGATCGAGCACCGTCCGGGCGGCTGGAAGCTGGCGGGCCGTCAGCAGTTGCTGGCCGAGATGCGGGCGCGCCGCGGGGACCCGGAGCGGCCGCTCGTCGAGGAGATCTCCGCGCGCGACGCACGGGAGCACGACGTCGCGTACTACGACGGACTGGTCTACCGCTACTGGTTCGACCGGATGCACATCGAGCCGGCCGGCGAGGACACCCTGCACGTGCGCTACCAGGCGATCGTGAGCATGACGGACGCCGCCGGCAAGGTCAGCTTCGAGCCGACCACGGTCGTGGAGGACGTCCTGGTGCGGATCGACGGTGAGCTGTACACCCGTTCCCGCGTCGTCACCCATGACTCCCCCGCCTGGGCCGACAAGATCCACAACCCGTCCTGAGCAGCCCGGCCGGCCGCCGGCCCCCGGTCCGATCCGATCCGATCCGAACAGGCCGCACACCGCGGAGGTGCCCCTTGTCCGCCTGCCCCGTCTCCGACGCGTTCCCCTTCCCCGGCTCGTCCTATCACGGCCCGGCCCCGCACTACGCCCGGCTGCGCACCGAACAGCCGGTGGTACGGGTGCGGACGGCGGGAGGTGTGGACGCCTGGCTGGTCACCCGGTACGAGGACGTCCGGGCGGCGCTGGCCGATCCCCGGCTGAGCAGGGCGGAGACCTGCCGGCCCGGGGCACCCCGGATCGGGGGGTCGATGACGACCACGCCCGAGATGATCATTTCGCTGGACGGCGCCGAACACACCCGGCTGCGCAAGCTGGTGGTCGGCGCGTTCACCACCCGGCGGGTCGAGCGGATGCGGCCCGGGGTGCAGAAGGTGGCCGACGAGCTGCTGGACGACATGGCGGACCGCGGCGGGCCGGTGGACCTGGTGCAGCGGCTGACGGTGCCGCTGCCGCTGACCGTCATCGGTGAGCTGCTGGGCGTCCCGCGCGAGGACCTGCGGCAGTTCGAGACCCACGCCCGCGCCTTCGCCACCGTCGACGACCGGGCCGGCGGCGCGGAGTCGCTGGCCGGGCTGGCCAAGCTCAACGAGTACATCGTGGGGCTGATCGCCGACAAGCGGGCCGAGCCCACCGGCGACATGCTCTCGGACCTGATCGCGGCCCGGGACCACGACGACCGGCTCAGCGAACAGGAGCTGGTGACGTTCGGCTTCACCCTGATCGGCGCCGGGTTCGACACCACCGCCAACCAGCTCGCCAACTCCGTGCTGGCGCTGGTGGCCGGGCACCGCGACCAGTGGCGCGCCCTCGTCGAGGACCCCGGCCGCATCCCGGACGCCGTCGAGGAACTGCTGCGGCACGTCAACCTGTTCGCCACCGACACCTCGGGGTTCCCGCGAATGGCCGTCGAGGACCTGGAGATCGGCGGGGTGCGCATCGCCGCGGGCGAACCGGTCCTGCTGTCCCTGGCCTCCGCCAACCGCGACCCGTCGGTCTTCGACGACCCCGACCGGCTGGACCTCTCCCGCGGCCGCAATCCGCACATCTCCTTCGGCCACGGCATCCACTACTGCCTGGGCAAGCAGCTCGGCCGGATGGAGATGGAGATCGCGCTGGCCGGGCTGGTGCGGCGCTTCCCCGACCTGCGGCTGGCCGTGCCCGAGAGCGAACTGCCCTGGCACACCGGCGAGATCAACCACACCCTGACCAGCCTGCCGGTCACCTGGGGAGCCTGAGGCCATGGCCACCGCCACGCCCCCGCGTGCGGCAGCGGACCTCGCCGGGCGCTTCGCGCGCTCGGCCGCGGTGACCGAGGCCGGCTCCTGGCTGCGCACCGCCGACGTCCCCGGCTGGCTGGCCGAGCGCCGTGCCTGCCACCGCTTCGCGGTGCGGCGCATCCCGTTCGCGGCGCTGGACGGCTGGTCCTTCGCCCCCGGGACCGGGAACCTCTGTCATGACAGCGGGCGCTTCTTCACCGTGGAGGGCCTGCGGGTCTCGGCCGGCGCCGGGCCGTTCCCGCACTGGCAGCAGCCCGTCATCAAGCAGCCGGAGGTCGGCGTCCTGGGCCTGCTGGCCAAGGAGTTCGACGGGGTGCTGCACTTCCTGATGCAGGCCAAGATGGAGCCGGGCAACCGGAACCTGCTGCAGCTGTCGCCGACCGTGCAGGCCACCCGCAGCAACTACACCAAGGTGCACCGCGGCGCCGATGTGCCCTACCTCGACCACTTCCTGCGGCCGGCCCCGGGCAGTGTGGTCGCCGACTCCCTGCAGTCCGAACACGGGTCGTGGTTCTTCCGCAAGAGCAACCGGAACATGATCGTGGAAACCCGTGCGGCGGTGCCGGTGGCCGACGACTTCTGCTGGCTGACGCTCGGCCAGATCGGACGGCTGCTGCGCCGGGACAACCTCGTGAACATGGACGCCCGCACGGTCCTCGCGGGGGTGCCCACCGGCGGCGGCCCGGGGCCCGGTGGCGGGCCGTACGGCGATACGGAGCTGCTGTCCTGGTTCACCGGGGAGCGCTCCCGGCACACGGTCGGCGCCGAGCTGGTCCCGCTGGACGCGGTGGCGGGCTGGCGGCGCGGGCCGCACACCATCGAGCGCCCGGACGGCCGGTACTTCC
This sequence comes from Streptomyces angustmyceticus, assembly GCF_019933235.1. NCBI lineage: Bacteria > Bacillati > Actinomycetota > Actinomycetes > Kitasatosporales > Streptomycetaceae > Streptomyces > Streptomyces angustmyceticus. The sequence goes on from NZ_CP082945.1 coordinate 933,133, forward strand.
GGGTGGTGGCGGTGGCCGTCGAGGCCGGCAGCCGGGAGGTGGCGGGCTGGAGCCAGCCCCTGATCGAGCCGTGCGGACTCGGCGTCACCGCCTTCCTCACCCGCCGCACCGGGGGCGTCCCGCAGGTGCTGGTGCACGCACGGGTGGAGGGCGGCTTCCTCGACACCGTCGAACTCGGGCCGACCGTCCAGTGCGTGCCGGGAAACCACGCGGCGCTCCCGCCCGACCAGCGGCCGCCGTTCCTCGACACGGTGCTGACGGCGCCGCCCGGCCGGATCCGGTACGCGGCGGTGCACTCCGAGGAGGGCGGCCGGTTCCTGCACGCGGAGAGCCGCTATCTGCTGGTCGAGGCGGGCGACGCGGTCCCGGACGCGCTGCCGCCCGGCTACCGCTGGGTCACGCCCGGCGCGCTCGGCGCACTGGTCCGGCACGGCCACTACCTCAACGTCCAGGCGCGCAGCCTGCTCTCGCTGCTCACCACCGGCGCCGTCCGCCTCCAGGACTGACGCGTCGCCGGCGGCGCGGTTCGAGCGGCGGTCGAGTGCGGAGGGCGACACTGGCCCGTATGCCCCCGCTCTCCCCGCTCTCCCCACGCACCCTCAACCGCACGTACCTGGAACGGCAGTTGCTGCTGGACCGGTCCGCCCGCACCCCGCTCGACGCCGTCCGGCATCTGATGGGCCTGCAGGGCCAGGAGCCCGACGCGCCCTATACGGGCCTGTGGGCACGGCTCGCGGACTTCCGGCACGACGCGCTGACCGCGCTGCTGCACGACCGCCGCGTGGTCCGCGCCAAGCTCCAGCGCAACACCCAGCACCTGGTGGACGCCGAGGACTTCCGCACGCTGCACCCGCTGCTGGCCCCGGTGCTCGGCAAGGCCCGCCAGGGCGCGTTCGGGCGGGCCGTCCAGGGGCTGGACCCGGACGATCTGGTGCGGGCGGGGCGGGAGCTGCTGAGCGGCGAGGGGCTCACCCGCCCGCAGCTGGGCCGGGCGCTGGCGGCCCGGTTCCCCGGGCGGGACAGCCTCGCCCTGGCCTACGTCGTGCAGTCCCTGGTGGCGCATGTGCACCCGCCGCCCAGCGGCGTCTGGGGCCGGCGCGGCGCCACCGGGGTGGTCCTCGCGGAGGAGTGGCTCGGCGGCCCGATGGCGCGGCGGCCCCGCGTCGACGAGGTGATCCTGCGCTACCTCGCGGCCTACGGGCCGGCCACGGTGCGGGACGTCCAGGCGTGGTGCGGTCTGACCAGGCTGCGGGAGGTGGTCGACGGCATGCGGTCGCGGCTGCGGGTGTACCACGACGCCACGGGCCGGGAGCTGTTCGATGTGCCCGGCGCCGCTCTCGCCGACCCGGACCGGCCCGCGCCGGTGCGCTTCCTGCCGCGCTTCGACAACCTGATCCTCAGCCATGCGGACCGGACCCGGGTGATCGGCGACGAGGACCGCAAGCGGGTGATCGTCGGCAGCGAGGTCAGCCCGGTGTTCCTGGTCGACGGCTGGGTGCGCGGCATCTGGTCCTGGCGGGACGGCACCGTGGAGGTCACCCCGTTCCGGCCGCTGGGCCCGCAGGAGGCGGCCGCGGTACGGGAGGAGGCCGGGCTGCTGTCCGGCTTTCTGCGGGGGCCCGACGGCACGGGCGCGACGGGGCGGCCCGCGGCGGGCGAGGTCGTGATCGGGTAGCGGACGCGGGAGCCGGTGGCGCTCGGGCGGCCACCGGCTCCCGCGTCCGCCGTCCGCTCAGGCGGGCGGCGGACCGCCCACGGTGTCCCACATGTCGCGGAGCGAGGTGGCCAGGTCGCGGCGCGGGCGCCAGCCCAGCGACCGCTCGGCGCGGGAGCGGTCCACCTGGATCCAGTCGGCGCCGGCGCTGCGGCTGCGCACGTCGTCCCGGCGGACCCGGACGGCGTCCGGGGGCAGGCCGCTGACCGTGACCAGGGTGCGGACCAGGGCGTGGATGTCCACCGCGGTGCCCCGGCCGATGTTGACCAGCGGTTCGGCGGTGGACGCCGCCGCCGCGGCGAGCACCGCGTCGGCCGCGTCCCGGACATCGACGAAGTCGCGCCGGGCCGCGGCCACCGTGACGTCGAGCCCTTCGGCCGGGTCGGCCTGCCGCAGCCGTGCCGCCAGGGCCCCGAAGAAGCTCTCCTTGGCCGGGTGCGGCCCGAGGGTGTTGGTCAGCCGCAGCACCGAGCCCTGGACCTCCCCGCCGCGGACGGCCGCCAGCACCAGGCGCGACGCGGTCAGCTTGGCCTGGGCGTAGAGGGAGGCGGGGCGCGGTGCGACGTCCTCGTCGAGGGAGGTGCCGGCCGGGACCGGGCCGTACTCGTGGATGGTGCCCAGGTGCACGAGCCGCACCGGCCTGGGGAGCCGGGGCAGCGCGGCCAGCAGGCGTTCCACGGGGCGGACGTTGGCGTACGCCATCTCCTCGGGTGTACTGCCCCAGCCGAGGGTGGCGTTGACGACCGTGTCCACGTCCTCGTCCGCCAGGACCGCGGCCAGCCCGGCGCCCGTGCACCGGGCCAGGTCGAGCGGCAGGAACGGATGGCGGGGCGGGTGCGGGGCGGGCCGGCGGGCGATCGCGACGACGTCCGTGCCCCGGGCCGCGAAGGCCGCGCACAGGTGGCGGCCCACACAGCCGGTGGCGCCCAGGACCGCGACCCGGCGGGGCAGGTCTGTCGTGGTCATCGAGGCTCCCGTCAGGCCCGTGCGCAGTCCGCGTAGCGGGGCAGCAGCCCCCGGGCGGTGGCCTCTGCCAGGCCGGGGGCGAGGCGGTCCCGGTCGGAGAGGACGAAGTCGACTCCGACCGGCCACGGCAGGGCCAGGTCCTTGTCCAACGGGCTGACGGCCAGCTCCCGTTCCGCCCGGTAGCCGGTGGACACCAGGTACGACATCACGGTGTCGTCCGCCAGGGCGAGGAAGGCGTGCCCGACCCCTTCGGGGTAGTAGGCGGCCCGGCAGGTCCCCTCGTCCATGTCCACGGTGTCCCAGGCGCCGAACGTCGGGGACCCCAGCCGCAGATCGACCACCACGTCCAGGGCCCTGCCGCGGGCGCAGTGGACGTACTTGGCCTGGCCGGGCGGCGCGGTGGTGAAGTGCACCCCGCGCAGCACCCCGCGGGCGGACCTGCTGTGGTTGGTCTGTGCCACCGGGAAGGGGCGGCCGACGGCGGCGAGGAACGCGTCCTCCTGCAGCGGCGAGACGAACACCCCCCGCTGGTCGGCGTGGACGTCCGGGGTGAACTCGAAGGCGCCGGACACGGCGAGCTCTCGGGTGCGCACGGGCTCACCACCGTCCCTGACGGGGCGTCGGGCGGGTGGTCCGCGGCGCGGCCGGGGCCCTCACAGGACCGTGATTTCCGGGAGCGGGAAGACCAGCTTTCCGCCGTGGGCGAGGTAGGGGGCCTCGCGTTCGACGAAGCCGTCACGGTAGATCCAGGGCAGGACCAGCAGCTGGTCCGGCGCGAGGGCCTTGGCGTCGGCCTCGGAGACGATCGGGATGCCGGTGCCGGGGGTGAAGCAGCCGGCCTTCTCCTCGTTGGGTTCGCCGATGCACGGCAGGTCGTCCGGGCCCAGGCCGCAGTACTGGAGGATGACGTTGCCCTTGGTGGAGGCGCCGTACCCGACGGTCAGCTTCCCGGCCTTGCGGGAGTCGGCGAGGAACTCCACCAGGTGGTCGCGGGAGTCCACGGCCCGCCGGGCGAACGCCTCGTAGGGGGCCGGGGTGTCGAGGCCCGACTGCCGCTCGTGGGCGCGGACGCGGGCGAGGGCGGCGTGGTCGGCGGCGTGCCGGCTGCCCTGCTTGGCCAGGGTCAGCGAGAGGCTGCCGCCGTAGACGTCGGTGAGCCGGGCGTCGATGACCTCCAGCCCCGCGCGCTCGGCCATCCACTCGATCTGCCGCAGCGCGTAGTACTCCAGGTGCTCGTGGCAGACCACGTCGTAGGCGGTGGCCTGCAGCATGGCCGGCATATAGCTCTGCTCCATGACCCATACGCCGTCGTCGTCGAGGACGGCGGCGACGTCGCGCATGAAGTCGAGCGGGCGCGGCAGGTCGTAGAACATGGCGATGGAGGTGACCGCCTTGGCGCGCCGGGTGCCGAACCGCTCGGTGAAGACCTCCCGGGAGAAGAAGTCGGTGACCAGTTCCGCGTGCGGCGGGTAGGAGGCGCGGAACTTCTCGCCCGAGGGGTCGATGCCGACCGGCGTCAGGCCGTTGCGGGGGTAGCAGCCGAGCAGGGTGCCGTCGTTGCTGCCGATGTCCAGCACCAGGTCGCCGGGGCCGGGCGCGACCCGTGCGGTGATCTCCGCGACCTTGCCGCGCAGGTGCTCGATCATGAACGGCCGGATGCCCGAGCGGTATCCGTAGTGCTCGCCGTACATCAGCCCCAGGTCGGCGGTGTGCCGCAGTTGCAGCAGACCGCAGCCGTCCGGCGAGCAGAGCACCAGCTCCAGCGGGACGGTGGGGACGTGCTGGTCCGGCGTCGCGGGGAAGACGCCCGTGAGGGCGGAGGGGCCCAGGTCGAGCACGGGCAACAGCGTGCGGTTGTCGCAGATGCGGCAGGCATCGATGACCATTCGTCCTCCAGGGCGCGTCGAACGGCGAGCCGGGCCGGCTCGGACGCCCCCACCGTCGGGGACCGGACTCGAACGCCCGTGGAGCGCCGCTGAAGGCCCGCGTCCCGTCCTCCGGCGGCCGGCCGCCGCTGCCGTGCCCCGCGCGCACCGGAGGCGGAACCCCCGGCTCCGGCGAGACCCGAGCGAGGCTCTAGTGGGGTGCAGCAGGCTCGGTCGACACGCCCGAACCCCCGTATCAGGAGAGGCCCATGAGCTCCGCCCGCGAAACAGCGGCAGAACCGGTCGCGGATGCCCGGCGCTGGATGGCACTGGCCGTATTGCTGACCGCGACCCTGCTGGACCTGCTCGACGCGACGATCATCAACATCGCGATTCCGAGCATCCAGCGGGACATCCATGCTTCCTACACGGCCGTGCAGTGGATCGCGGCAGGCTATACGCTCGCGTTCGCCATCGGCCTGGTCACCGGTGGCCGGCTCGGCGACATCTTCGGACGCAAGAAGGTCTTCCTGCTCGCCATGGCCGGCTTCACCCTCGCGTCCGCGCTGTCGGGCCTGGCGACCGGGCCGGACATGCTGATCATCTCCCGTGTGCTGCAGGGCGGGATGGCCGCGATGATGGTGCCGCAGGTGCTGTCGATCATCCATGTCACCTTCGCCCCGGAGGAGAGCGGCAAGGTCTTCGGCATGTTCGGCGCCGTCTGCGGCATCGGGGCGGTCTCCGGTCCGGTCCTCGGCGCCCTGCTGACCGAGTGGAACCTCTTCGGCCTCGAATGGCGCCCGATCTTCCTGGTCAACCTGCCGATCGGGATCGCCGGTCTGATCCTCGGACACCGCTTCGTGCGCGAGTCCAAGGCGCCCAGCGCACCGCGCCTGGACCTGGCCGGCGTCACCCTCGTCACGCTGGCCCTGTTCATGCTGCTCTTCCCGCTCACCCGCGGCCGTGACCTGGGCTGGCCGGCCTGGTGCCCGGCTTCCATGGCCGGCAGCGTCGTGGTGTTCGCGCTGTTCGTCCTGCACCAGCGCGCCAAGGTGCGGCAGGACGCCTCCCCGCTGCTGGAGCTGTCGCTGTTCCGCATCCGGAGCTTCGCGGCCGGGATCGTCGTGCAGCTGGCCTTCGGCACCTCCTTCGGCCTGTTCTCCCTCACCGGCGCGCTGTACATGCAGGTCGGCCTGGGCTGGACACCGTTGCGGGCCGCGCTGACGAGCCTGTTGTTCGGCGCGACCATGGCCGGTGTCGCCATGGTCGCCGTGCCGAAGCTGGTCCCGCGCTTCGGCCGGAAGGTGCTCCAGGCCGGGGCGCTGCTGATGATCGTCGGGCTGGGCCTCTACGGTTGGATCGCCCACCAGCAGGGCACCGGGGTCACTCCGGCGCAGATCGCGCTCCCGCTGGTCGTGGGCGGCTGCGGCCTCGGCATGATCATGGCGCCGCTGACCAGCGCGGTGCTGTCCGAAGTACCCGGTCAGCACGCCGGTTCGGCGTCGGGCCTGATCAACACGATCAACCAGGTGGGCCTGTCCCTGGGCCTGGGGCTGACGTCGGTGGCCTTCTTCACCGTCGTGGACGACGCGGGAACGCCGGCGCCGACCGGCGGTACGGCCTTCATCACGGCGTTCACCCACTCCCTGTGGTGGGTGATCGGCGGCATGGCGCTGGCCTTCCTGCTGATGTTCGCCCTGCCGAAGGCCGCCGGCGCGCAGTTCGCGCCGCCCGCCGAGGAGGACGCCGGCGCCCCGGCCGCCGACGCCGGCACCTCGTCGTCCGACGGCGCCCCGGCGGCGCGTGCCGAGGCCACGCCGGCCGCGAACGCGCCGACACCCACCGCCGGCTGACACCCCGCCCGCCGCCGCGCCCGAACGCGCCGGTCCGTGGCCCCTCCCGGGCCCGCGGGCCGGCCGTCGTGCTGCGCCCGGGACACGGAGACGCGGGTCGAGCGCCGGTCGAGCCGCGCACGAGCCGGAGTGGGTAGGTTCACCAGTCCGCCCGTCGCCGCGGGCGCCGCGAGGAACAGGAAGTGATCACTGATGAGCGACACCACGCACGACGCCGTGCGGCTGCGGTGGCCGGCGGTCTCCGCCCGGCGGCTGGAGCGCAGCGCCCTCGCCGCGCCGGCCCCCGAGCTGGACCCCGCCGGGATCGTCGGCGCGCTGTGCGGGGCGCACGCCCAGGTGCTGAGCGCCGCCGAACTGTCCATCGGCATGCGGGGCGAGGGCATCACCCGCAGCGTGGTGCGCAAGACCCTGTGGGACGAGGCCGGGCTGATCAAGATGTACGGGCCGCGGGGCACCGTCCATCTGCTGCCCGCGGCCGACCTGCCGATGTGGGTGGGCGCGCTGAGCGCGCTGCCGCCCTCGCCGAGCCCGTTCACCAAGGACGTCCGGATGACGGACGAGCAGACGGAGGAGGTCGTCGCGGCCGTCGGCGCGGCCCTGCGGGACGCCGAACTGACCATCGACGAGCTGAGCGAGGCCGTCGTCGCCGCCACCGGCCCCTGGGCCGGGGACCTGGTCATGCCGGCCTTCCAGGGCATGTGGCCGCGCTGGCGGCAGGCCATCACCCTGGCCTCGCACCGCGGGCAGCTGTGCTTCGGGCCGAACCGCGGCCGCAAGGTGACGTACACCCACCCGCAGCACCTGACCGGGGGCCGCGCCACGGACGGCACGGCGGCGCTGGCCGGGCTCGTGGAGCGGTATCTGCACGCCTACGGCCCCGCCACCCCGCAGCACTTCGCACGGTGGCTCAATGTCTCCCCGCGCTGGGCCGGCGAGCTGTTCGACTCCCTGGGCGGCGCACTCCAGCGCGTCGACCTGGAGGGCACGGCGGCCTGGGTGAACGCGGGCGACACGGCAACGCCGGAGGAACCGCCGCGCGGGGTGCGGCTGTTGCCGTACTTCGACGCCTATGTGGTGGCCTGCCAGCCCCGCGAGCGGCTCTACCCCGGGGCCATGGCCCAGCGGGCGCTGACGCCCAGCGGCCAGGCCGGCAACTACCCGGTCCTGCTGATCGACGGCGTGGTCGGCGGGGTCTGGCACCAGCGGCGGTCCGGCCGCCGGCTGACCGTCACCGTCGAACCGGGCACACCCCTGACGGCCGCGCAGCGCGCGGAACTCGACGCGCAGGTGGAGCGGCTGGAGTGCGTCCTGGAGGGGACCGCGGAGCTGACGATCGGGACGGTGGGCGTCGGCCCCCACGCGTAACGGCGGCCCCACGCGCAGCGGCAGCCCTTCCCGGCCGGGCGTCCTGAGCACCGCGGCGCCCGGCCGGGCCCGGTGGTGCGCGAAGCGCCCCGCGGGACCCGGCCGCCCTCAGGCCCTCGCCGTCACCACGCCACGGTGCCGGCGTCGTTGAGGAACCGGCCGGTCGGCCCGTCGTCGCCGAGGGTCGCGAGGCGGACCTCGATCTCGGCGCCCTCGGCGGCCGTCCGCTCGCCGACGCCCCGGTTGATGTCCGTGGCGACGAAACCGGGCGAGCAGGCGTTGACCTTGACGGCGGTGCCCCGCAGTTCGTTGGCGTAGAGCACGGTCAGCATGTTCACCGCCGCCTTGGACACGCTGTACGCGGTCATCGCGGGCATCTCGGATCCGTCCAGCCAGGCGGGCAGGCCCATCTCGCTGGAGACGTTGACGATCCGTCCTGCCGGGGAGCGCCGCAGCAGCGGCAGCAGCGCGTTGGTGACCTCGACCAGGCCGAACACATTCGTCTCCAGGGTCGCCCACAGGGCGTCGCGGGTGAGCGTGCTCGGCGCGCCGGCCGGCCATTCGACGTTGATCCCGGCGTTGTTGACGAGGATGTCGAGCCGCCCGTACCGCTCGTCGATGTGCCGTGCGGCGGCGGCGACCCCGGCGGCGTCGGTGACGTCGAGGGGCACCGCGTGCGCGTCCGCGCCCTCCGCGCGCAGCGCCTTCGCGGCGGCCTCGCCGCGGGCCGGGTCGCGGGCGCCCAGCAGGACGACGGCGCCCTGGGCGCCCAGTTGCCGGGCGGCCTGGTGGCCGATGCCCTTGGTGGCGCCGGTGATCAGTGCGATCTTCGCGGTGGCAGTCATGGAGCGAGGCTGCCACCGTCCGCTAGGGCGCGGCTGGTCCCCGGCTCAGCACCCGGGGCGGCTGGGGCCCGCGGGCCCCGGCCGCCCGGCCGGTTCAGAGCGCGGCGCCCGTGGGCACCGCCTCCACGATGCTCAGGGACGAGTCCGTGCCGATGACCCGCTCCACCCGGAACCCGGCCTCGGTGAGCAGCGCCGTGTACTCCTCCTCGGTCCGCTCCTGGCCGCCGGCCATGACGAGCATCGCCAGGTCGAACGCCTTGCTGGAGTGCGGGGTGTCCCCGGCGGGGATCACCCGCTCGATCAGGAGCAGCGTGCCGTCCGGCTTCATCGCCCGCCGGCAGCCGGTGAGGATGCCGACGACCTCCCGGTCGGTCCAGCCGTGCAGCACCGACTTCATCATGTACAGATCGCCGCCGGCCGGGAGTTCGCCGAAGAGGTCGCCGCCGACGATCTCGCAGCGGCCGGTGAGCCCGGCGTCGCCGATCCGGTTGCGCTCGACGACGTGCGGGAGGTCGAACAGCACCCCGGCGGTCTCCGGGTGGGCCTGAAGGACCGTGGCCAGCAGGGTGCCGTCGCCGCCGCCGATGTCCACGAGCCGGGCGGCCCGGGAGAAGTCGTAGGCGGCCACGATCGCGTCGCGCTCGATCCGGCTGTGCTCGTGCATCGCGGTGTCGAAGTCCGCGCCCTCGTCGGGGTGTTCCTGCAGGTACTCCCAGACGGGCTGCCCGAAGGCGGTGGTGAAGGCCCCTTCGCCGGTGCGCAGCACCTCCTCGGCGTGCTGGAACGTCGTCGCGGTCAGCCGGCCGGCCTGCGCCACGGTCGCCCGGACGGACCGCGGGTGGTCGGAGCGCAGGCACGCGCCGACCGGGGTGAGGCCGAAGCGGCCGCGCGCCACCTCGGTGAACACTCCGCGGCCGGCCAGCGCCCGCAGCAGGCGGTGGAGGGCCTCCGGCCGGGTGCCGCTGGCCTCGGCGAGCTCCGCCGTCGGGCGCGGGCCGTCCGCCAGCAGATCGGCGATCCGCAGCTCCGCCGCCAGATGCAGCGCCCGTGCGTAGATGAAGCTCTCACTGATTTCCAGCAGTCGCAGACTGCCGTCCTGTGCGCTGTCGCTGCCCATCGGCTGATCCCACTCCTTCGTCCGTTGCGCTGAGGTCTTGTCCACCGGGTCACCGGGTGCGGTGCCGTACGGTCAGCGGGGCACGGCCTCGACGAGGCTGTCCGGTCCCGAGCTGTGAATGACGCGGGTGAGGCGCAGCCCCGCGCGGTCCAGCAGCTCGCGGAACTCCGCTTCGGTGCGCTGCCGGCCCGTCGTGCCGATCAGGGTCTCCAGGTCCAGGAGCTTGCCGACGGAGGGCTCCGGGCCGTCCGGCAGCACCGGTTCGCCCAGGAGCAGGGTGGCGTGCGCGGGCATGGCGGCGCGGCAGTTGCGCAGGATGCGCACCGAGGACTCGTCGTCCCAGTCGTGGATGACGGCCGTCAGCACATAGGCGTCGGCGCCCGGCGGCACCTCGTCGAAGAAGGAGCCGCCCCGCACCTCGCAGCGGTCGGCGACGCCCGCCTTGGCCAGGACCGGGGCGGAGCGCTCGACGACGTCGGGGAGGTCGAAGAGGACACCGCGCAGCTCCGGGTGGGAGGCGAGGATGCCGGACAGGTAGGCGCCGTTGCCGCCGCCCACGTCGACGACGGTGGCGAACCGCCCGAAGTCGTAGGACTCCAGCGTCGCGTAGATCGCGGAGGCCACCGACGTCATCGCCGCGTCGAAGACCGCGGCCTCTTCGGGGTGGCTGCGGTAGTAGTCGAACTGCGGCGCCCCGTGGACCCGTGCGAAGGCCGCCTCGCCGGTGCGGACGCTGTCGTACAGGCCGCTCCAGGCGGCCCGGTGGAAGCCCGATCCGAAGTGCGTCGCCAGGCCGCGCAGCGAGGGGGTGCTGTCGGTGCGCAGCAGCGCGCCCGCCGGGGTGTTCGCGAAGCGCCGGCCGGCCAGTTCGGTGAACACCCCGAAGTCGCCCAGGGCGCGCAGCAGCCGGTACAGCGAGGGCGCGTGCGCGCCGGCCTCGGCGGCGATGTCGTCCACGTGCCGGGGCCCGTGGGCGAGGGCGTCGGCGACGCCGAAGCGGGCCGCCACGCCGATGGCCTGGGTGACGAAGCCCCCCATCAGGAGGTGCATGAGTGCCGCCTCCGGCGGTGCGTCGGCCGTCGGCCCGGCCCACCCCGTCGACGGGTCCCGCTCACTCGCCGTGTCGGTCATCGCCTGTTCCCTTCCACTCCCGCCTGTGCTCCTTCGGACCTGGTCACAGTGCAGGACCTGCCTCAACGAGCACTTGAGGCGTGGTGCACCTGCGCGGCCGGGGTGCCGGGGGCGGGGCGCACCCGGACCGGGACGTGCGGCAGGCCCCGCATCATGGCGCTGTGGTGCCAGACGAGTTCGCCGGGCGCGGCGTCCAGCGCGAGGTCCGGGCAGCGCTCCAGCAGGGCCCGGATCGCGGTCCGCGCCTCCAGCCGGGCCAGCGGGGCGCCGAAGCAGTAGTGGATGCCGTGTCCGAAGGCGAGATGGCCGTGGGGGTCGCGGCGGATGTCGAAGCGGCCGGGGTCGGGGAAGCGGACGGGGTCGTGGTTGGCGGGGGTGTTGCCGATGAGGACGAGTTCCCCGCCGCCCGGGATGCAGGTGCCCGCGAGGTCGACGGGGGCGGTGGTGAACCGGTGCAGCGAGGTCCCGGTCGGTCCGCTGTGCCGCAGCATCTCCTCCACCGCACCGTCGAGGAGCCCGAAGTCTGCCCGCAGTGCGGCCAGTTGGTCGGGGTGGCGGAGCAGCGCGAGCATGCCGTTGGAGAGCAGCCCGGCGGTGGTCTCGTGGCCGGCGATGAGCAACAGGACGGCCATGCCGAGCAGTTCGTCGAAGGACAGCCGGTCGCCGTCCTCGCTCGTGCGCAGCAGCGCGCTCAGCAGATCGTCACCGGGCCGCCGGCCCTTGTCCGCCAGCAGCCGCGTCAGATAGCCGACCAGCTCCCCCATCGCCGCTTCGGCCCGCGGTCCGCCGGAGCGCTTGGTGACCTCGGTGGACCAGGCGTGGAAGTCCGCCCGGTCGGCGTAGGGCACCCCGAGGAGTTCGCAGATGACGGCGGCGGGCAGCGGGAAGGCGAAGTCCTCCACGAGGTCGGCCCGGCCGTCGGGCCGGCTCAGCACGGCGTCGATCAGCTCGTCGGTGATCTCCCGTACCCGCGGCCCCAGGGCCTCGATGCGGCGCGGGGTGAACTCCTTGACCACCAGCCTGCGCAGCCGGGTGTGCCGGGGCGGATCGGAGATCAGCATGTGCGGCGCGGCCGCGGGATCGCCCGCCCCGGCGCCCGCGGCCCGGCGCCAGTCGTTGGAGAGCCGCGGGTCGGCCAGCGCGGCGCGGGCGGCTTCGTACCCGACGACCAGCCAGGCTTCGAACCCCTCCGGGAGCCGTACCCGGTGCACCGGCCCCCGCGCCCGCAGCTCCGCGTACACCGGGTGCGGGTCCCGGGTGAACTCCTCCCCCAGGGCCGCCAGGTCGACGATGTGCTCTGCACTCACCAGGACACCTCCGTACGGGAACGGTTCATCGGCCGGCACGGTAGGGAGCCCCGGTGGAGGCCGGGTCGTCCGCTGATCGGATGTACGCCCGGCGGCGGATCCCGTCGAGCAGCCGGGCCTGTTCGCGGATGCCGTCGTCCGGGGGCGTGGTGCGGGAGCGCACCGCGGTGCGGAAGGCGAGGACGGTGTTGCGGACCTGGTCGTCCGGGGGCAGCGGGATCTCCCGGGTGCCCGTGCCGTTCTCCAGGCGGACGAGGGGGGCCAGGTCGGCGGGCGGGGTGAAGGCCCGCTCGACGGTGATCCGGCCCCGGGTGCCCCAGAGTTCGCAGACGTTGCGGTAGGCGTGGTCGAGGCCGAAGGACAGGTGGGCGGTGACCCCGTCGTCGCGGACCAAGAGCGCGGAGCCGGCGGTGTCCACCAGGCGGCCCGGCCCCCGGGACAGAGCGGCTCCGACGACACGCAGCCCGCCGCCGAGGTGGTGGACGGCGGCCCGGACGGGGTAGACCCCGGTGTCCCACAGGGCGCCGCCGCCCAGTTCGGGGCGGTGACGGATGTCCTCGTCGGGAAGGCGCGGGACGGCGAACGCGGCAGACAGGGAGCGCAGTTCGCCGATGGCGCCCGCGCGCACCAGGGCGCGTACGGCGGTGTGCTGGCGGTGGTGGGGGAACATCACGTTCTCCGCGAGGACCAGGCCGCGTGCGGCGGCCAGTGCGAGCAGCCGTCCGGTGCGGTCCGGGGCGAGCGCGAGGGGCTTCTCGGCCAGGACGTGCTTGCCGGCGCGCAGCGCGGCCTCCGCCCAGTCGGCGTGCAGCGCGGCGGGCAGCGGAAGGTAGACGGCGTCCACGTCCGGGGCGTCCAGCGCGGCGGCGTAGCCCTGGACGTGCCGGCACCCGTACGCGCGGGCCAGCTCCCTCGCGCGGGCGGCGTCCCGGCTCGCCACCAGTACGGGTGTGATGCCGGGCGTTCGGGCGAAGGCGGGCAGCATGCGGCGGCGGGCGATGCCGGCGCAGCCCAGTACGGCGATCCGGACGGGGGGCGGCATGGCTCCTCCTGCGTCGGCGGCCGCACACGGCGGCGGGGCGGTCGGGCCGACGGTAGGAGGGCGGGCTCGACACCGGCTCGGCTCCGCGCGGAGCGCCTCCGGCACGGGCCGGCTGACCGCGGCTCGACCGGTCGTTGAGCGGCGGCCCGGAAGCTGTGGACTCCAGCGGCGCCGCGTGCGGCGGGTGAGGAGGCACAGGAGATGGACCAGTCGGTGACCGGCCCGGCCGCGACGGCGGCGACCCCGGTGGGCACCTGGACGGAGGAGCTGCTCCTGGAGCGCGGGACGTACACCAGCACCCTGCGCTTCACCCCCAACGGCCGCACCCTGCTGCTGGCCGGCCCGCGCCCGGGGTGCGTGGGCGCCGGGAGCTGGACGGCGACGGGGCCGGGCCGTTTCTCCTTCCGGCTCGCCGAGCTGGTCTTCGACCCGGACGGCACGTTCACGGGCTGGGTGGACATCGAACAGCACGTCATACAGACCGGGGACACCTTCACCAGCTCCGGGGTCTCCCACGTCTACGACGCCGGCGACCGGCTGCTGGAGCGCGCCGAGGTCGCCGCGCGCGGGATCCGCCGCGCCTGACGGGGCGCACCGTCCGCGCCCAGGGCGGCCGCTCCGGCGGGGTGCGACCCGCCCTGTGCCGTCGCTCATGCGGCGGTCGGCACCGTGGGAGCCACGCAGCACGGCCACACTCCGGGCCCGCAGCCGGGCCTTCCCTACACCTCGGAGGACGAAGATGACATCTGCTCACGGCGACGCCGCCGAGCTCAGCGCACAGCTGTCGGAGCACATGAACGGCTTTCTGTACTCGGCGGCGCTCTACACCGTGACCCTGCACGGTGTCGCCGACCATCTGGCCGGCGGCCCGCGCACCCCCGAGGAGCTCGGGGAGCTGACCGGTCTGCACGGCCCGCACCTGGGCCGGGTGCTGCGCTATCTGTCCACGCGCCAGGTGTTCCAGGAGGACGCGGAGGGCCGCTTCGCCCTCACGCCCATGGCGGAGCTGCTCCGCACCGGGGTGCCCGGTTCGCTGCGCGACAGCTTCCTGATGCTGGGCGACGACCTGTACTGGAAGCCCGTCGGCCGGCTGCACGAGACGGTCCGCACGGGCCGTACCGCCTTCGACGAGATCTACGGCGCGCCCTTCTTCGCCCACCTGCGCACGGACCCGGCCGCCGCCTCGCTCTTCAACGCCGGCACCGCGGGCTTCTCGCACCTGGTGACCGAACACGTCGCGCAGAGCTACGACTTCCCGGACGGCGCCACCGTCGTGGACGTCGGCGGCGGGCGCGGCGGCCTGCTGCGCTCGGTGCTCGCCGCGCACCCGCGGATCACCGGCACGCTGTACGACCAGGCGTCGGTCATCGCCGAACACCAGCTGGACGGGCCCGAGGTGGCGGGCCGGTGGTCCACCGCCTCCGGCGACTTCTTCACGTCGGTGCCGGCCGGCCACGACCACTATCTGCTCAAGTCCATCCTGCACGACTGGAGCGACGAGAACTGCCTGCGCATCCTGCAGGCCGTACGCGCGGGCATGCGCGAGGACAGCAAGCTGCTGGTCGTCGACCCGGTCATCCCGCCGGGCAACACGTTCGACGCCAGCAAGACCATCGACGTGATGATGATGGCCGTCTACGACGGCAAGGAGCGCACCCAGGGCGAGTTCGAGGAGATCCTCACCAAGGCCGGGTTCCGGATCACCCGCGTACTGCCGACGCCGTCCCTGATGTCGGTCATCGAGGCGGTCATCGCCTGACCTGGCGGCCGCCCGCCCCGGCCCACCTCGCACGGCCGCCCACGGCCCCACCGCCGTCGGCGCACCTGCCCCCCCCGCCCTGCCCGGACGCTCCGCACCCGGGCAGGGCGGACGGCTGCCGGGGCGGCCGGTAGCGGGCCACGGGGAGTCGAGTCCCCCTCGACGGCGGCGTGTGACGCTCCGGGGCGGGTCCGCGACGCGGGCCGGACAGCAGAGGGGAACCCCATGCGCATACTGATCGTGGTGTGGCCACTGACCGCACATCTCTACCCGACCCTGCCGGTGGCCTGGGCGCTCCAGGGCGCCGGCCACGAGGTCCGGGTCGCCTCCCATCCGGACCTGGCCGGCACCATCACCGCCGCCGGCCTGCCCGCGGTGCCGCTCGGCACACCGGAGACCATCGCCTCCCCCGGGACCGTCGGCGAGCACCTGCTGCCGGCCGGCCACCGGGACCGGCTCGCCACGGCCCTGGGCATCGACCAGGACGGCGACAGCGACGTCTGGGCCACCGTCAGCACGTACACCCTGGCGTCCTCACGCGTCTTCCACCCCGCGGACGGCTCCGCGGCACACGGCTGGGGCGGGGTCGACGACCTGGTCGCCGCGGCCCGTGACTGGCAGCCCGACCTGGTGCTGTGGGACCCGAACTGGCCGGCCGCCGCGGTCGCCGCACGGGCCTGCGGCGCGGCCCACGGGCGGGTGCTGTGGGGGCGCGACTACCTGGGCTGGGCCTGTCACCGCATCGACCTGCGCCGCGCCGAACTGGCGGCCGCGGGGCTGCCGGACCCGGTGGCCGAGATCGTCCGCCCGGCGGCCGCCCGCCACGGTGTGCCGGTCGACGACGACCTCCTGCTGGGCCAGTTCACCCTCGACCCGACACCGGCCGACATGCGGCTGCCGAGCCGGGCCCGTACCGTCCCGGTCCGGCGCATCCCGTACACCGGCGCGGCCGCCGTCCCGTCCTGGCTCGGCGCGCGGCCCGACCGCCCCCGGGTCGCGCTGACGCTGGGCGCCACCCAGCGGATGTTCGACAACGACAAGGTGCTGGTCCCGTCGCTGCTGGAGATGGTCGACGGCCTGGACACCGAGGTGATCGCCACCCTCGACACGTCCCAACTGGCCGGGCAGCGCCTGCCGGACAACGTCCGCGCCGTCGACTACCTCCCGCTGAACCTGCTGCTGCCGAGCTGCTCGGCGATCATCCACCACGGCGGTATCGGCACCTTCACGGCGGCGGTCGCGCACCGCGTCCCGCAGCTGGTCGTCGGGGACGAGCTGCGCGTGGCGTACGCCGCCAACTCCGCCTACGCGGTCGGCCACGGTGCGGGCCTGGCGGTGGATCCCCAGCAGCAGTCGGTGGCGGAGATGCGCGCCCGCTTCCTGCGGGTCCTGTCCGAACCGTCGTTCCAGGAGGGCACCCGGCGGCTGCACGCGGACTGGCTGGCCATGCCGAGCCCCAACGACACGGTGCCCGTACTGGAGAAGCTCACCGCGCTCCACCGCACCGCGCGCTGAACACGCCCCCGGGCTCCCCCGGTTCCGGTCCGGAGCGGTTCCAGGGCCTCTCAAGGCGCCACCGCGACGCTGACGTCCTCACGAGAACGGAGATCCCGGTGGTAATCAAGCGGTCCGACTCCCCGACTCCCCCCTCCGCGGCGCACGCCTTCCGCACCCAGCGGCCACGGTGGACGGCAGCCACAACCGACGACGGCCTCCCGGTCGAGTACGCGACCATCGAGGTGCCCCGGGACCACGCCGATCCCGACGGAGAGCGGCTGACCCTCGCGCTCAGCCGCCACCGGGCGACCGACCCGGCCCGCAGGCGGGGCATCCTGCTGGCGGTCAACGGCGGCCCCGGCGGCGACTGGGGCCTGGGCCGGGGCCTGGTGGCGAAGTTCGCCGGCACCCCGCTGCACGAGGTCTACGACCTCATCGGCTTCGACCCACGCGGCACCGGCACCTCCACCCCGCTGCACGCCGAAGTGACGCTTCCCCAGGCCCCGTTCGACTCCCGTCCGCCCGACTCCGCCTTCGAGGCGCTCGCCGAGGACATGCGGCGCCGCGAACTGGCCTGCGAGCGGGCCGGCGGCACGCTGCGCCGCCACATCAGCACCCCCAACACCGCCCGGGACATGGACCTCATCCGGTGCGTCCTCGGCGAGGAGCGGGTGAACTTCGTCGGGTACGCGTACGGGGCGTACGTCGGCGCCGTCTACGGCGCGCTGTTCCCCGCACACCTGGACCGCAGCGTCCTGGACTCCTGCGTCCACCCCGGCTGGACCTGGCGCGAGCAGTTCCTGTGGCAGGGGGACGCCGTCCGGCGCAATGTGGACGCCTGGGCCGGGTGGGCCGGCGAACGCCACCGCCACTTCGGCCTCGGCACCGACATGGCCGCGGTGCTCGCCGCCGTCGAGGACGCGGTCGCCGCCCTGGAAGGCCGGCCGGACGGGACCCGGATGCGCACCCTCCTCGACGGCGCGGTGGGCAACCGCGCCACCGACCGTGCCCAGTGGGCCGAACTCGGCTTCCTGGTACGGGACGTACGGGCCGCGGCGCGGGCCGGGGACGAAGCGCGCATCCGCGATCTGCTGGCGGAGCAGGGCACCTGGCGGCCCGGCGACAACGAGGGCGACCTGCGCTGCGGCGTCCTCGAAGCCATCACCCTGGAACACGACTGGCCCGCGGACCCGGAGACCTACTTCGCGGACATGCGGGATTTCCGCCGGCGCTTCCCCTACGGGTACGGAGTGCTGCGGGCACAGCCCTGGGTGGGCGCGTTCCGCACCTTCACCGCGCCGGAGCGCCCCGTCGCCCTCACCCGCCGGGACTACCCGGCCGGGCTCGTCGTCCAGGCCGACGGCGACCCCATGGACCACTACGCCGGCGGCGTCGCCATGGCCGAACGGCTCGGCCATCACCTCGTCACGGTCGAGGACTCCGGCGACCACGAGGTGTTCGTGCTGTCCGGCAACGCGCGGGTGGACGCCCATGTCCACCGCTACCTCGTGGACGGCACCCTGCCGCCCGAGCGCACCGGCGTGCCCGGGACCGCCGCCCGCCCCGCCCTGCCGGCCGACGCCCCCGCCGCCACCCTCCCCGTCTGAAAAGCCCCGGCCCCACCGCCCGCCACGCCCCGAGGAGCAGCCCGCATGACGACAGCAGCCACCGGCCAGGACTTCAAGGTCGCCGACCTGTCCCTCGCCGCTTTCGGCCGCAAGGAGATCACCCTCGCCGAGCACGAGATGCCCGGTCTGATGGCGATCCGCAAGGAGTACGCCGCCGCCCGGCCGCTGGCCGGTGCCCGCATCACCGGGTCCCTGCACATGACCGTGCAGACCGCCGTGCTGATCGAGACCCTGGCCGCCCTGGGCGCCGAGGTCCGCTGGGCGTCCTGCAACATCTTCTCCACCCAGGACCACGCCGCCGCGGCCATCGCGGTGGGCCCGAACGGCACGCCCGACGCACCGCAGGGCATCCCGGTGTTCGCCTGGAAGGGCGAGTCCCTGGAGGAGTACTGGTGGTGCACGGAGCAGGCGCTGACCTGGCCCAACTCGCCCACCGGCGGCCCGAACATGATCCTCGACGACGGCGGCGACGCCACCCTCCTGGTCCACAAGGGCGTCGAGTACGAGAAGGCCGGCAAGGTCCCGGCGGTGGAGACGGCGGAGAGCGATGAGCACCGGGCGATCCTGGAGCTGCTGACCCGTTCGCTGGGCGAGTCGCCGCAGAAGTGGACGGACCTGGCCTCCGAGATCCGTGGTGTGACGGAGGAGACCACCACCGGCGTGCACCGCCTCTACGAGATGCACCGTGACGGGGACCTGCTGTTCCCGGCGATCAACGTGAACGACGCGGTGACGAAGTCGAAGTTCGACAACAAGTACGGCTGCCGCCACTCGCTGATCGACGGCATCAACCGTGCCACCGACGTCCTGATCGGCGGCAAGACCGCCGTGGTCTGCGGTTACGGCGACGTCGGCAAGGGCTGCGCGGAGTCGCTGCGCGGCCAGGGCGCCCGCGTGATCATCACCGAGATCGACCCGATCTGTGCGCTGCAGGCGGCGATGGACGGCTACCAGGTGACCACCCTGGAGGAGGTCGTCGAGACGGCGGACATCTTCGTCACGACGACGGGCAACAAGGACATCATCATGGCCTCCGACATGGCCCGGATGAAGCACCAGGCGATCGTCGGCAACATCGGTCACTTCGACAACGAGATCGACATGGCCGGACTGGCGAAGCTCGACGGCATCGTCAAGGACGAGGTCAAGCCGCAGGTGCACACCTGGACGCACCCGGACGGCAAGGTGCTGATCGTGCTGTCCGAGGGCCGTCTGCTGAACCTGGGCAACGCCACCGGCCACCCCAGCTTCGTGATGTCGAACTCGTTCGCGGACCAGACGCTGGCCCAGATCGAGCTGTTCACCAAGCCCGAGGAGTACCCCACCGACGTCTACGTGCTGCCCAAGCACCTCGACGAGAAGGTCGCCCGCCTCCACCTCGACTCCCTCGGCGTCAAACTCACCGAGCTGCGCCCGGAGCAGGCCGCCTACATCGGCGTCCAGGTCGAGGGCCCGTACAAGCCCGACCACTACCGCTACTGACCGCCCCGGAACCGCCGACACCTGGAGTGCGCATGTCCCGCCGCCTGTTCACCTCGGAGTCCGTGACCGAGGGCCACCCAGACAAGATCGCCGACCAGATCAGCGACACCGTCCTCGACGCCCTGCTGGCCGCCGACCCCGCGTCCCGGGTCGCCGTCGAGACCCTGATCACCACCGGGCAGGTGCATCTCGCCGGTGAGGTCACCACCACCGCCGCCGCACCGATCGCCGCCCTCGTCCGCGAGAAGATCCTCGACATCGGCTACGACTCGTCCAAGAAGGGCTTCGACGGCGCCTCCTGCGGCATCTCCGTCTCCCTCGGCGCCCAGTCGCCCGACATCGCGCAGGGGGTGGACACCGCCTACGAGAAGCGCGCGGCCCCCGCCGGCTCCGGCGCGGAGACCGATGACCTCGACGCCCAGGGCGCCGGCGACCAGGGCCTGATGTTCGGCTACGCCTGCGACGACACCCCCGAGTTGATGCCGCTGCCGATACAGCTGGCCCACCGGCTCTCCCAGCGGCTGACGGAGGTCCGCAAGAACGGCACCGTTCCTTACCTGCGCCCGGACGGCAAGACGCAGGTCACCATCGAGTACCTGGGCAGCCAGCCGACCCGCCTGGACACCGTTGTCGTCTCGTCCCAGCACGCCTCCGACATCGACCTGGACACCCTGCTGGCCCCCGACATCCGCGAGTTCGTCGTCGAGCACGTCCTCGGGCAACTGGCCGACGACGGCATCAAACTCGACACCGACGGCTACCGGCTGCTGGTCAACCCGACCGGCCGCTTCGAGGTCGGCGGCCCGATGGGCGACGCCGGCCTCACCGGCCGCAAGATCATCATCGATACGTACGGCGGCATGGCCCGGCACGGTGGCGGCGCCTTCTCCGGCAAGGACCCCTCCAAGGTCGACCGCTCCGCCGCCTATGCGATGCGCTGGGTGGCGAAGAACGTGGTCGCGGCCGGGCTGGCCCGGCGCTGCGAGGTCCAGGTGGCCTACGCCATCGGAAAGGCGCAGCCCGTCGGCCTGTTCATCGAGACCTTCGGTACCGCCGTGGTGGCCACCGAACGGATCGAGAAGGCCGTGACCGAGGTCTTCGACCTGCGTCCCGCCTCCCTCATCCGCGACCTCGACCTGCTCCGCCCCATCTACGCCAAGACCGCCGCGTACGGCCACTTCGGCCGGGAGCTGCCGGAGTTCACCTGGGAGCGCACCGACCGGGTGGACGCCCTGCGCAAGGCCGCAGGAGTCTGAGATGCGCCTCGCCATCGGCGGCTACCCCGCCGCCCTCCCCACGGTCTGCGGACCCACCGCCGCCCGGCCGGCGGCCCCCTGGCCGGGAGCACTCTCATGAGCGCCCGCGCGACCTCGCTGCGTGAGGCATGGGCCTCGCGGGTGGTGGTCGCCGATGGTGCGATGGGCACCATGCTGCAGGCGCAGGATCCGTCCATGGAGGACTTCCAGCAGTTGGAGGGCTGCAACGAGATCCTCAATCTGACGCGGCCGGACATTGTGCGGTCGGTGCATGAGGAGTACTTCGCGGTCGGTGTGGACTGTGTGGAGACCAATACCTTCGGTGCGAACTTCGCCGCGCTGGCGGAGTACGACATTCCCGAGCGGGTCTTCGAGCTGTCGGAGTCCGGTGCGCGGATCGCGCGTGAGGTCGCGGACGAGTTCACCGCCTCGACCGGTCAGCAGCGCTACGTCCTCGGCTCCATGGGCCCCGGCACCAAGCTGCCGACGCTGGGCCACGCCCCGTACACCACGCTGCGCGACGCGTACCAGCAGAACGCGGAGGGGATGATCGCCGGTGGTGCGGACGCGCTGCTGGTGGAGACCACGCAGGACCTGCTGCAGACCAAGGCCGCCATCCTCGGCGCCCGCCGCGCCCTGAAGGCGACCGGCAGTGACCTGCCGGTGATCTGTTCGGTGACGGTCGAGACGACGGGCACGATGCTGCTCGGGTCGGAGATCGGTGCGGCGCTGACGGCGCTGGAGCCGCTGGGCATCGACATGATCGGCCTGAACTGCGCCACCGGCCCGGCGGAGATGAGCGAGCACCTGCGCTACCTGGCCCGCCACTCCCGCGTCCCGATCGCCTGTATGCCCAACGCGGGGCTGCCGGTGCTGGGCAAGGACGGCGCGCACTATCCGCTGACGGCGGCGGAGCTGGCCGACGCGCAGGAGACGTTCGTCGGCGAGTACGGGCTGTCGCTGGTCGGCGGTTGTTGCGGGACGACGCCGGAGCATCTGCGGCAGGTCGTCGAGCGGGTGCGCGGCATCGCCCCGCCGGCGCGTGCGCCGCGCCCGGAGCCGGGTGCCGCCTCCCTCTACCAGACGGTCCCCTTCCGCCAGGACACCTCGTATCTGGCGATCGGGGAGCGGACGAACGCGAACGGGTCGAAGAAGTTCCGGGAGGCGATGCTGGAGGGGCGCTGGGACGACTGTGTGGAGATGGCCCGCGACCAGATCCGCGAGGGCGCGCACATGCTGGACCTGTGCGTCGACTACGTCGGCCGGGACGGCGTGGCGGACATGGAGGAGCTGGCGGGCCGGTTCGCCACCGCCTCCACCCTGCCGGTCGTGCTGGACTCCACGGAGCTGGACGTGATCCAGGCCGGCCTGGAGAAGCTCGGTGGCCGTGCGGTGATCAACTCCGTCAACTACGAGGACGGGGACGGGCCGGAGTCACGGTTCGCGAAGGTCACGGCACTCGCCCGCGAACACGGCGCCGCACTCATGGCGCTGACCATCGACGAACAAGGGCAGGCCCGCACCGTCGAAACCAAGGTCGCCATCGCCGAGCGTCTCATCGAGGACCTGACGACGCGGCGGGGCATCCGCGAACCGGACATCCTCATCGACTGCCTGACGTTCACGATCTGCACGGGTCAGGAGGAGTCCCGCAAGGACGGCGTCAACACCATCGAAGCCATCAGGGAGTTGAAACGCCTCCATCCGGACGTGCAAACGACCCTGGGCCTGTCGAACATCTCCTTCGGCCTGAACCCGGCCGCGCGGATCGTCCTCAACTCCGTCTTCCTGGACGAGTGCGTCAAGGCGGGGCTGGACTCCGCGATCGTGCACGCGAGCAAGATCCTGCCGATCGCGCGGCTGGAGGAGGAACAGGTCACCACCGCCCTCGACCTGATCTACGACCGCCGCCGTGCCGGCTACGACCCGCTGCAGAAACTTCTCGCACTCTTCGAGGGCGCCACCGCCCAGTCCATGAAGGCGGGCCGTGCGGAAGAACTGCTCGCCCTGCCGCTGGACGAGCGTCTGCAGCGGCGGATCATCGACGGTGAGAAGAACGGTCTGGAGGCCGATCTCGACGAGGCGCTGCGGGAGCGTCCCGCGCTGGACATCGTCAACCAGACCCTTCTGGAGGGGATGAAGGTCGTCGGTGAGCTGTTCGGCTCGGGGCAGATGCAGTTGCCGTTCGTGCTGCAGTCGGCCGAGGTGATGAAGAGCGCGGTGGCCTATCTGGAGCCGCACATGGAGAAGTCGGAGGACGGTTCGGACGCCGCCAAGGGCACCATCGTGCTGGCCACCGTCCGCGGCGACGTCCATGACATCGGCAAGAACCTCGTCGACATCATCCTGTCCAACAACGGCTACAACGTCGTCAACCTCGGCATCAAGCAGCCGGTCTCGGCGATCCTGGAGGCCGCCGAGGAGCACCGGGCCGATGTGATCGGCATGTCCGGGCTGCTGGTGAAGTCCACGGTGATCATGAAGGAGAACCTGGAGGAGCTCAACCAGCGCAAGATGGCGGCCGACTTCCCCGTCATCCTCGGCGGCGCCGCCCTCACCCGCGCCTACGTCGAACAGGACCTGCACGAGATCTACGAGGGCGAGGTCCGCTACGCCCGCGACGCCTTCGAGGGCCTGCGCCTGATGGACGCCCTGATCGCCGTCAAGCGCGGCGTGCCCGGCGCCACCCTCCCCGAACTCAAGCAACGCCGGGTCAGGACCGCCACCGTCCCTCTCGACGAGCGGCCGGAGGAGCCCCCGTCCCGTTCGGACGTCGCCCTCGACACCCCCGTCCCGACCCCGCCGTTCTGGGGCACACGCGTCGTCAAGGGACTCCCGCTGAAGGAGTACGCCGCCTGGCTGGACGAGGACGCCCTGTTCAAGGGGCAGTGGGGTCTCAAGCAGGCCCGCACCGGCGACGGCCCCACCTACGAGGAGTTGGTGGAGACCGAGGGCCGCCCCCGGCTGCGCGGCTGGCTCGACAAGCTGCAGACCGAGAACCTGCTCGAAGCCGCCGTCGTCCACGGCTACTTCCCCTGCGTCTCCAAGGGCGACGACCTGATCCTCCTGCACGAGGACGGCACCGAGCGCACCCGCTTCACCTTCCCCCGCCAGCGCCGCGGCCGCCGCCTGTGCCTGGCCGACTACTTCCGCCCCGAGGAGACCGGCGAGAAGGACGTCGTCGGCCTCCAGGTCGTCACCGTCGGCTCCCGCATCGGCGAGGAGACCGCCAAACTCTTCGCCGCCAACTCCTACCGCGACTACCTCGAACTGCACGGCCTGTCCGTCCAGCTGGCCGAAGCACTCGCCGAGTACTGGCACGCCCGCGTCCGCGCCGAACTCGCCATCGGCTCCGGCGACCCGACGACCCTGGACGGCATGCTGCGCACCGAGTACCAGGGCTGCCGCTACTCCTTCGGCTACCCGGCCTGTCCGGACCTGGAGGACCGTGCCAAGATCGCGGTCCTGCTGGAGCCGGAGCGGATCGGCGTCCAGCTCTCCGAGGAGTTCCAGCTCCACCCCGAGCAGTCCACCGACGCCCTCGTCGTCCACCACCCCGAGGCCGGCTACTTCAACGCCGGAGGCCGGGGATGAACACCCGGGGCGAGACGCCGGCGAGGGGAGTGCGGCACCGGGTCCGCACCACATCATCCTGAGCCCTGAACCGCTCCACGGCGACACCGGAGATCCCCAGAACCTCGGCCCGTCCGCCGCCGACGTCGTGCGGCGGCAGCCGGTCCGACCCTAGGAGAGGACGACCCATGCAGCCCCTGGTCCCGGCGGAGGCCGGCCGATGAAAGTCCTGGTGACCGGCGGAGCCGGGTTCATCGGCTCCCACTACGTCCGTACCCTCCTGGCCGGCGGCTTCCCCGGCCAGGAGGACACCGCGGTGACCGTCCTGGACAAGCTCACCTACGCCGGCAACCGGGCGAACCTTCCTGCGAGCCACCCGCGGCTGTCCTTCGTCGAGGGGGACGTCTGCGACCGGGACCTGCTCCTCGGTCTGCTCCCGGGGCATGACGCGGTGGTCCACTTCGCCGCGGAGTCCCATGTCGACCGTTCCCTGACCGACGCCGGGGCGTTCGTGCGCACCAATGTCGGCGGCACCCAGACACTGCTGGACGCCTGTGTCGCCGTCCGCACACCGCGGGTCGTGCACATCTCCACCGACGAGGTCTACGGGTCGATCGCCGAGGGCGCCTGGACCGAGGACCACCCGCTGCTGCCCAACTCCCCCTACGCCGCGTCCAAGGCGTCCGCCGACCTCGTCGCCCGCTCCTACTGGCGCACCCACGGCCTGGATCTGTCGATCACCCGGTGCTCCAACAACTACGGCCCCTACCAGCACCCGGAGAAGCTGATCCCCCGGTTCGTGACGAATCTGCTGCAGGGGGAGCCGGTGCCGCTGTACGGGGACGGCAGGAACGTACGGGAGTGGCTGCACGTCGACGACCACTGCCGGGCCATCCAGCTGGTGCTGACCCGGGGGCGGCCCGGCGAGGTCTACAACATCGGCCAGGGCAACGAGCGCTCCAACCGGCAGATGACCGACCTGCTGCTGGAGCTGTGCCACGCGCAGCCGCACCTGGTGCGCCCGGTGCCGGACCGCAAGGGCCACGATCTGCGCTATGCGCTGGACGACGGCAAGATCCGCCGCGAGCTGGGGTACGCGCCCGCGGTGTCGTTCGCGCGGGGCCTGAGCGAGACGGTGGCGTGGTACCGGGACAACCCGGCCTGGTGGAAGCCGCTGAAGAGCGGGACGGGGTGACCGGGCCCTGGTGTGCGGCCGCCTGAGGGAGGCCGCACACAGCCGCCCGGCAGGGGAGAGGGGTGGTGCGGCTCGCGGGCCGCGCCACCCCTCTCCCCTGTCTCCTCTGCCGGGCCGGTCCGTTCAGACGCCGGCCGCCCCGATCAGGACCGCCGCGTAGTTCTTGCGGGCCGCCGTGTCGTACTGGAGGGCGATGTGGCCGGCGGCCGAGGTGACGTCCCGCCACAGCCGCTGGAGGGGTGCGGACTCCCCCAGGCCGCCGGTGCCCGCCGCACGGACCAGCAGGCCGACCGCGTCGGTGCACAGCTCGGCGGCGAAGGTGGCGTTGCGCTCGTTGCGGGCCATGTGCGCGGGGGTGAAGCGGCGTTCGTCGAGCACCTCGGCGTTCTCCTCGACGAGGTGGCGGGCGGCGTCGATCCGGCCCGAGGCGCGCACCAGCAGCAGTTCGTTCGTCGGGTTGCGGCGCCGCCCGCTCATGGTCGCCGCGCTCGCCGTCAGCGCGCCGGCGGCGGCCCCCACGACGGGCGCGATGAAGGTCAGTCCGCCGACGGCCTGGAACGGCACGTGGTGGGCGGGCACGTCGGAGTCGGCGCTGCGGCCGGCCAGCATGTCGGCCCGGTCGAAGGAGAGGTGACCGGGGACGGCGAGGCCGTCCACCGACACCGTGTGGCTGCCGGTGGCGCGCATCCCCACGTTGTCCCAGGTCCGTTCGACGGTGCAGGCCGCGCGCGGCAGGGCGAAGAACCGCGTCGGGGGCGGCCCGTCGCCGCCGTCCGGGCCGCCGGGCACCGTGGCGCACACCAGCACCCGGTCGGCGAAGTCGATGCCGCTGACGTACGCCCAGCGGCCGGTGAGCCGCCAGCCGTCGCCGTCGGGCACCGCACGGCCGCCCGGCATCAGGGCGGTGGCGATCACCGGGTCCGGCCCCGTGCCCCAGACCTCCTGATGGCCGCGGGCGGGCAGATGGCCGGTGAAGCGGGCCGAGTAGGCGCTGAGCGAGGCGCACCAGGCGGTCGCCGCGCAGACCTCGCCGAGCGTGAGGACCGCGCGGGTCAGCTCGGCGAAGGTGCCCTCGGTGCCGCCCCAGGAGCGGGCGACGAAGTGCCGGGCGAAGCCGGCGGTGCGCAGGGCGTCGACGACGTCGGGGGAGAGCGCTCCGGTGCGGTCCGCCTCGGCCGCGTGCTCGGCCGCGAGGATGCGCACCTTCTCCGCGGCCGGGACGAGCCCGGTGTCCAGCTGTGTTTCGGCAGGCATCCTCATGTCCTCCTGTGCGGGCGGGCGTTGTGGTGGTGACGGGTCAAGGGTGCGGGGTCCGGCTGGAAGCCGGGTGCACCGGCTCTGGAACCGGGGCGGGGTCCCGGGGCGGCCCGGGAGCCGTGGAACCGGCGAGGCCCCGGACCGCGCCATCGGGGTCCGGGGCCTCGGAGGGCAGGGGCGTACGGGGGTGGCGGCGCCCCTGCGCGGTGGCGCGGTGTGCCCTGGGGGTGGTGGACGCACCGCGCGCCTCACGGCGGCGGGGCACCGCCGCGGGAGCCGTTGGACGGACGGGAGAACGGTCCGCCGGGCGAGCGGGCCGGCCGCCGAGTCCGGTGCCGGCCGGTGGCTGTCAGACGGCGCGGGCGAAGCGCTCCAGCGTCTCCCCCGGGCTCGGCCCGTCGAGGGCCTTGAAGATGCCGTGCGCGCCCTCACCGTGCCGGTGCAGCTTGACGTGCGCCAGCTCGACCTTGGTGGTGTGGGGGTCGACGGCCGTGAAGTCGACCTCGATCTCGCTCGCCCGCTCGTCGTCCGGGAGGGACTGCCAGTGCCCGTCGATGCGCCAGGTCATCACGAGGCGGCGCGGCGGGTCCCACTCCAGGACGCGGCCCCAGGCGATCTCGTTGCCGTCCACGTCCCACTCGTAGTAGCGGCCGCCGACGCCGGGTTCGAAGGCGAGGCCGGCGCGCTCCTTCTTGACGAGGATGTGCGAGGGCGGCCACCAGTCGGCGGGGCGCTCGGTGAACACCGCGAAGCAGTGCTCGGGTGTGGCCGCGACCGTCACCGACTTGCGTACGTCCGGGATCGTCTGCGGCGGTGTCGGTGCCTGTGTCTGCTCGGGCACGGCTCCTCCTTCGTGTCCTTCGTTGCGGGGCGCACCGGCACGCTGGACCGCCCGCCTCGACACCGCGTCGAGCCCCGCTCGACCCGCCGGGCGCCCGTCGCGCTCCAGGGGCGGTCGAGACGCGCGCAAGGCCGCGCCGCCACCGTCGTCGGTCCGCGGCCACGACAACGGGAGAGCACCATGACTGACGCACCACGACGAATCGCCTTCGTCACCGGCGCCACCAGCGGGATCGGCCTGGCGGTCACCGAACTGCTGGCCCGCGGGGGCACGGCCGTGTTCGCCGTGTCCCGCGGCGAGGAGAACGTGCGCGGCACCGTCAAACGGCTGCGCGCCGAGGGCCTGGAGGTCTCCGGGACCACCTGTGACGTCTCCTCCGGGGAGCAGATCGGCGCGGCGGTCCGGGAGGCCGTCGACACCTACGGGCGCGTCGACATCCTCGTGAACAACGCGGGCCGCAACGGCGGCGGCGAGACCGCGAAGATCGACGACGCGACCTGGCTCGATGTCATCGACACCAATCTCACCGGCGTGTTCCGGGTCACCCGCGAGGTGCTGACCACCGGGCGGATGCTGGACGGGACCTGGGGCCGGATCATCAACATCGCGTCCACGGGCGGCAAACAGGGCGTGGTGCTGGCGGCGCCGTACTCCGCCTCGAAGCACGGTGTCGTCGGCTTCAGCAAGGCCGTGGGCCTGGAGCTGGCCAAGACCGGGATCACCGTGAACGCGGTCTGCCCGGGCTTCGTCGAGACGCCGATGGCGCAGCGCGTGCGCCAGGGCCACGCCGAGTACTTCGGCATCTCGGAACGGGACGTCCAGGACAGGTTCGAGGCCAAGATCCCCACCGGCCGCTATGTCACCCCCGAGGAAGTGGCCGGCCTGGTGGGCTACCTGACCACCGACGCCGCCGCCTCGGTCACCGCGCAGGCGCTCAACGTCTGCGGCGGACTCGGCAATTACTGATCCGGCACCCCGCCGCGGACCACAGAGACGGAGCCCCACCGATGACCGACCCCGGCACCACCCTGCTGGCCCCTCCCGACACCGCCGCGTTCCGCGCGGCCATGGGAGCCTTCCCCACCGGCGTCACCCTGCTGACCCAGGGCAGCGGTGACGGCACGATCGTGATGACGCTCAACAGCCTCGCCTCGGTGTCGCTCGACCCGCTGCTGATCCTGGTGTCCGTGAAGAAGGACGGCCGGATGCGGCCGAGGATCCGGCGCGGCGGCGGCTACGCCGTCAACGTGCTCGGCGAGCAGCACCGCGAGCTGTCCTCGGAGTTCGCCCGGCCCGACCGTCCGGAGGGGCGGCGGGCGATGACCCGGATCGGCGCGGTCGAGGGCACCACCGGTCACGCCGTCGTGCCGTCCGCCGTGGCCGCCTTCGAATGCCGGCTGGACACCGAGGTCGAGGCCGGCGACCACGTCCTGCTGATCGGCCGGGTGGTGGCCGTGCACCGCGCGCCCGACGGGGCCCGCCCGCTCGTCTTCCACCAGGGCGGCTACACCCGGCTGGCCGGCACCGGGGAGACCCCGTGAGCGCCCCCGCGGCGGCCCGTCCCCCGCTGCCGGCCACCGGCGCGCCCGCCCTGCGGGAGGTGGCGGACGGCGTCCTCGTCTACGAACAGCCCGACGGCGGCTGGTGTCTGAACAACGCCGGAGTGATCACAGGAGGCGGCCGGTGCATCCTCGTCGACACGGTCGCGACCCGTCCCAGGGCCGAGCGGCTGCGCGACGAGGTGGCGCGGGTGGCGCCCGGCGGACCGGACACCGTGGTCAACACCCACTTCCACGGTGATCATGTCTTCGGCAACTCCCTGTTCACCCCGCGCGCCACGGTCATCGCCCATGAGGGGACCCGCAGCGACATGGCCGAGTCGGGGCTCGGCCTGTGCGGCCTGTGGCCGGACGTCGACTGGGGCGAGATCACCCTCGCCCTGCCGGACCTGACGTTCACCGAGCGGCTGACGCTGCGCGCCGGCGAACTGCGTGTCGAACTGCTCTCCGTCGGCCCGGCCCACACCGCCGCCGACGTGGTCGTCTGGGTGCCCGAACGCCGGGTGCTGTTCACCGGCGACGTGGTGTGGTCGCAGGTGACGCCGTACGTCCTGATGGGCTCCGTGTCCGGCTCCCTGCGTGCCCTGGAGCGGCTGCGCGCCCTGGAGCCGCGGATCGTCGTCCCCGGCCACGGCCCGGTCGCCGGCCCCGAGGCGCTGGACGCCACGGAGGACTACCTGCGCTGGGTGGCCGGGCTGGCGCGGGACGGCCTGCGCGCCGGCCGCACCCCGCTGGAGACCGCCCGCGCCACCGAACTGGGCCGCTTCGCGGGCCTGGTGGACCCCGAGCGTCTGGTCGGCAACCTGCACCGCGCGCACGCCGAGGCGAGCGGTCTGCCGCCCGGCGCGCGCCTCGACGTCGCGGCCTCCTTCCGGGAGATGGTCGCCCACCTCGGGCGCCTCCCGGACTGCCACGCCTGACGGCCGCTCCCCCACGAGCGCGACGGGCGCCCGGCACGCGCGTGGGCGGTGGGAGATCTCCCACCGCCCTCCTGGCCTGTGCCTCACCGGGCCGGGCGCCGTGCCGCCCCGCGCCGCGGCCCCGCGGTACCGGGCGGCGTGCCCTCAGACGGCGGCCGGCCCGTCGCGGTGGATCACCCGCGACCGCGTCAGCAGCCGCCCGTCCCGCCGCACCAGCACGTCCTCGACGGTGAAGGTCGGTTCGAAGGTCACCACGCCCGCCCGGTCGGTCCGGGTGACCAGGGAGTAGTACGACACCCGCAGCTCCTCGTCCCGCGGGCCCGCGGGCTCGATCAGCAGGTGGTCGAACCAGTGCCGTACGGCGATGTCGCGGTAGCGGGGCAGCGCCGCGCGCATCCCGGCGACCATGGCCTGCCGCCCCTTCGCCAACTCGCCGTTGGCGTGGAGCACTTCACCGTCCTCGGTGAACGTCTCGGCGAAGCCCTCGATGTCCAGGGCGTCCACGCGGCGCATCTGGCGCGCGTAGAAGGTCCGCACCTCGGCGTAGAGGTCCCCGGTGACCTGACGTTCCGTCGTCCGTACCGCCTGCGACACGGCTGCTCCCTCCGCTGACCGCCGGCCGCCACGGACGGCGGCCGGGCCACGGCCCACTCTCGTGCCCGGGACTGCAGCGCCTCTCCAGCGCCGCTGGAGCCCGGCGGCCGCGACGAGCGGAGACCTGCGGCGACGGACGAGAGCGACGGCAGAGCACCGACCCCGGTCGAGCCGATGGCCCACCCGAACCCGCTTCCACCGAGCCATTGGTACAGTCGCCACTCCCCCGGAAGCCCGCCGCTCCCCCTGAGGAGGCCGTTGCCCCATGGCCGTGGACGCTCTCGACGCCAAGATCCTCCGGCTGCTGCTGGAGCAGCCGCGCACCAGCGTGCGGGAGTACGCCCGCCTCCTCGGCGTCGCCCGGGGAACCGTGCAGGCGCGCCTCGACCGCCTGGAACGGGACGGTGTGATCACCGCCTACAGCCCCCGGCTGTCGCCCGCCGCACTCGGCCATCCCGTGCTCGCCTTCGTCCACATCGAGGTCACCCAGGGCCATCTGGAGGAGGTGGCCGACGCGCTGGCCGAGGTCCCGCAGATCATCGAGGCGTTCTCGACGACCGGTGGCGGGGACCTGCTGACCCGGGTGGTGGCACGGGACGCGGAGCATCTGGAGGATGTGATCCAGCGGCTGATCAGCCTGCCGGGCGTGGTCCGCACCCGTACGGAGGTGGCGTTGCGCGAGCGGGTGCCGCATCGGATGCTGCCGCTGGTCGAGGAGGTGGGCACCGCCGGGTCGCGCTGAGCCGGCCGCTTGGCATGCTGGTGGGTATGCACACCCCCGCCGCCCACCCGGTCACACCCGCCGCGCCCGCTCCGGTGATCTTCGATCTCGACGGCACGCTGGTGGACAGCGAGCCGAACTACTACGAGGCCGGGCGCCGGCTGCTGGCCGGGTACGGCGTGCCGGACTTCAGCTGGGAGCAGCACGCCCGCTTCATCGGCATCGGCACCCGCGAGACCCTGGAGATCCTCAGCCGGGAGTTCGGCATCGACGCGCCGCTCGACGAGCTGCTGGCCGGCAAGAACCGCGCCTACCTGGAGCTGGCGCGGGCGCACACCGAGGTCTTCCCCGAGATGCGGGCCTTCGTGGAGCGGCTGGCGGCGGCCGGGCATCCGATGGCCGTGGCGTCGGGTTCGTCCCGGGCGGCGATCGAGGCGGTGCTGGCCGGCACCGGGCTCGATGCGCTGCTGACCACCGTGGTGTCCGCGGAGGAGGTGGCGCACGGCAAGCCCGAGCCGGACGTGTTCCTGGAGGCGGCACGCCGGCTGGGCGTCGAACCCGGGCGCTGTGTGGTGCTGGAGGACGCGGCGCCCGGTGCGCTCGCGGCACACCGGGCGGGCATGCGGTGCATCGCCGTGCCCTATGTGGCCGCCACCGCCGACGACCCGGCGTTCGCGAGCGCCGGGCTGCTGTTCCGGGGCGGTCAGGGGGAATTCACGGCGCAGGCCGCCTGCGCGTGGCTGGGGCGGCCGGTCCGCTCCTCCCCCTGACCGGGGAAGGTCACGCCAGGTCGAGGGACTTGCAGGCGGCGGCGAGAGCACCGTCGCAGAGCAGGTCGACCCGGACCGCGCCGTCGCGGACGACGGTGTCCTTCATGTTCTTGCGGGTGACGAGCTGCGCCTTGAACAGCTTGGCCGGGATACCGGACTTCGTCTTGTTGTCGGCGGTGTCCGAGGTGAAGGACTTGATGCTCTTGCCCCGCAGCAGGCGGAAGGCGATTTCCGCGGCGGTTTCGGCCTCCGGCCTGACTTCCTTGTAAATGGTGAAGGACTGGGTGCCGGCCACCAGTCGCTGCAGCGCCGGGAGTTCGGCGTCCTGCCCGCCGACCGGCACATTCTTGATACCGGCCGACTTCAGCGCCTCGGCGATACCGCCCGCCATGCCGTCGTTGGCCGAGTAGACCGCGTCGAATCCCTCCGGGCCGTGCGCGTCGATGAAGTCGCCCATCTCCTTCTTGGCCGTCGCCGCCGACCAGCCGGGGATGTCCTTCTCGTAGACGATCTTACGGACCTTGCCGTCGAGGACGTCGTGCGCGCCCTTCTTGTAGGACGGGGCATTCGGGTCGGTCGGCGAGCCGTTCATCATGACGACGTCGGACGCGGCCGCCTGGGAACCGAGAGCCGCGAGAATCCCCTTGCCCTGGAGGCGGCCGATTCTCTCGTTGTCGTACGAGACGTATGCCGCGACATCGCCCTCGGCGAGCCGGTCGTAGGCGATGACCTTGACGCCCTTTTTGGCGGCGGCGTCCACCCAGCTCTTGGCCGCCTGGGCGTCGACCGGGTCCAGGATGATGACCTTGACGCCCTTCTTCACCAGCGCCTCGAACTGTGTCTTCTGGGTGTCGGCCTGCTGCTCGGCATTGTGGTAGTCGACTTTGCACTGGAGGCAGAGGGAAGCAATGCGCGAGGAAATGATGCGGCGGTCGAACTTCTCGTAGCGGGCCGCCTTGCTCTCCGGGAGGAGCAGCCCGATGGAGTCCTTGCCGGCACCGGTGTCCTGCTGCTGGCCGCCACACGCCGCCAAGGGCGCCGCAAGCGAAATCGCCATTGCGCCGGTGAGGGCACGCCGCATTATTGCATTCATTCCCGGTACCTCCAAAGGGGCCTCCTGACCGGCCCAGAACGGCTGAATTGAACGCTATCCGCGGCCGTACCGTCAAGAATCGAAGCAACAGCGACGGGGAAGCGTGCTGCGATTCGACTTCCCGAACCCGGTCACTCGACGGGAGTTCCGGACGGGATCGAAACGGTCAATTCATTCCGGAACACGCCGTATCGCTCCCACCCCTTCCACCCTCCGGGCGGGCGGCCGCGGGGCACCCCGCCACCAGCCAAAACGTCAACCGGGCAGGCCAGGAGGGGAGTTGTGCGGCCCTACCGACCCCGGGCCCACCGGCCGGCGCCGAGGAATCACTCCGCCGCCCCTGCCGGACCACCGGAAGGGAGAAATAGCTGCCGCCCACAGCCTTTCCGGGACACTCTCGATCCGGGCGGCGAGTGGTCGAGACCAATTTGCACACGGCAGCGACATCTGTACACCGGAAGCATCCCGGCCTTTCCACTCCACCGCCGAATAGGACAGCCGTTAATGGGGATTCTCTTGGGAATATCTTTGACGTGACTTTTTACGCCCGGGCCCCCTCGCGGGAGGGCCCGGGCCCCACTCCGTCCGCGCCGGGTCAGCCCACCCAGCCGCCGGTCAGGCCGAGCACCGCCGAGCCGTCCAGGTCGGCGAGCTTGACGCCGGTGAAGTCGCGCGCCCAGTCCGAGGTCTGGAGGCGGAACGCGGGCCGGTCCGCGGTGAGCGCCTCCAGCACGGCCTCGGCAGCCTCGGCCGGGGTCTGCGCGCCGTTGTGGAACTGCGCGACGGTGCGGTCCACGTAGGCCTGCAGCGCCTCCGCGTACGGCCCCGCGGCGGCGACCTCGCCGGCCAGGTCGAGCCCGATGTTGTTGACGAACTCGGTTGCCACGGCGCCGGGTTCGACGACGGAGACCGTCACCCCGAGCCGGGCCGCCACCGGCGCCAGGCTCTCCATGTAGCCCTCGACGGCGAACTTGGCGGCGCAGTACGCCTCATTGAAGGGCTGGCCGACGACCCCGCCGACACTGGTGACGGTGATCAGGCGGCCGCCGGAGGCCCGCAGGTGCGGCAGCGCCGCCTTCGAGACGTGCAGCACCCCGAAGAAGTTGACCTCCATCACCGCGCGCACCGCGTCGACGGACTCGTTCTCCAGCGTGCCGAGGTGACCGGCCCCGGCGTTGTTGATCACGGCGTCGAGGCGGCCGTGGTCCGCGACGACCCCGTCGATCGCGGCGGCGACGGACGCCTCGTCGGTGACGTCGAGCCGCCGCACGTCGAGCTCCACACCGGCGTCCGCGGCCGCCGCGCACAGGGCGTCGGCGCGGCCCGGGTCGCGCAGCGTGGCAACGACCCGCCAGCCGGCCCGCGCCGCGGCGACCGCGGCGGCCAGGCCGATACCGGAGGACGTGCCGGTGATCAGAACAACCTTGGAAGACATGGTGAACCCTTCGGCCCCGTGCGACGGAGCAATTTAAGTGCGTGTACACACACCATAGGCATTATGTGCGCGCACACGCAACCGGTAGCCTGGCGGCATGGCGAAAAGGAAGCTCACCCAGGCCGAGATGCCCGTGGCCGACCATGCTTTCTACGGGCTGGTCTGGGCCGGAACCGTCCTCACCGAACGCGTGGACCGCGCCCTGACCAAGGCGCACGACCTCCCGGTCTCCTGGTTCGAGGTGATGCTCTGGCTCGCCTCCAGCCCGGACCCGGTCCCCGCCTCCGTGCTCGGCAACAGCACCATGCTCAGCCGCAGCCAGGTCTCCCGCGTGGTGGACGCGCTGCGGAACCGCGGTCTGGTCACCCGCACCCCCTCCGCGAGCGACGCCCGCTCCGTGGAGGTGTCCCTCACCCCGGAGGGCCGCCGTCTCTTCGAGGAGGCCGACGCCACCCGCCGCTCCTGCCTGGCCCCGGTGTTCACCGATGTCCTCGACGAGGACGACCTCGCGGCGCTCAGCACCGTCTGGAAGAAGCTCAAGGCGCACAAGAACGCCTGAGGCCCCTGCGGCCGCCGCACGGGCCGGTCCGGACGCCGGCCCGGACGCCCCGCGCCTCAGGGCGCGATCGTGCGGGCGATGTCGAGGGTGAGCCGCTGCCAGGGATCGCGCGGGTCCCGCGCGGTGAGGTCGCCGATGCGGCGCAGCCGGTAGCGCAGCGACTGCGGGTGGAGGCCGAGCCTGCGCGCGGCGGCGGTGGCGGAGCCCGTGTCGAGGTAGGTGGTGAGCGCCTCCATCAGGTGGCGGCGGCCGGGCTGGACGAGCGGGCCGAGGATCAGCCGGCCGATCTGCTCGGGAGTGGCGGCGGGGCGTCCGCCGAGGAGCGCCAGCACCTGGGCGTCTCCGTCCGTCAGGAGCCGCCCGGGGTGGTGGGCGTGCGCGGGTGCCGCGTCCAGGGCGTCGGCCGCGAGACGGTAGGCGACGGCGACCCGGTCCAGGCTTTCCCCCGAGATCGCGCAGCCGCGCAGGCCCCGCTCGCCCAGGACCCGGGGCGCGGCCCGGCCGGACGCGACGGGCAGCAGCAGGACGGCGCGCGGGCCCCGGACCGTCACCAGCGGGGTGAGGCCGCCGCCGGGCCCGTCGAGCGCGGCCAGGAGCCCGGTGGCCGCCTCCGGTGTCAGGCCCGCGCCGTCCGCGTCGGCGGACTCGGCCACCAACAGGCAATAAGGGTCCGGGAGTTGGCTGCCCAGCCGGGCGGCACGGTCGGTCAGCGCGCCGATGGAGGCGTGCCGTCCGGCGATCAGGTCGTCGAGGAGCAGGCGCAGCGACCGGTCGCGGTCCGCGGTGAGGTCGTCGCCGGCCGCGGTGTAGGCCGTGGCCATCTCCTCGGAGAGGGTGTCGAGGGTGGTCAGCGCCATCCGCGCGAGCGCGAAGGCGTCCGACGCGCCCGGCGGGGGCGTCGCGGCGGCCACCTCGTCCGTCATCATCGTCGCCGCGACCCGGTAGGCCCGCAGGACCGCCTGCACCGGGCGGCCGTCCGCGGCCCGTGCCGCCGCGATCCCGCGGAACCGGCGGACGTCGGCCGGGGTGAGGGCGCTGTCGGTGGCCCAGAGGTGGAGCAGCCGGTCCAGCGCCCAGGCGGCGATGGCGCGCACCTCGTGCAGCCGGCCGTCGTCGAGGGCGGCGTAGGCGGGCACCTGCTCGCGCACGGCGGTGACGATCGTCGCGACCACGCCCGGGTCGGCGATCAGCTGCTGCCGGATGCGCTCCCGTTCCTTCATCACGGGGTGATGATTCCACCCGCGTGTTGTGCGCAGCGCGGTGGACGGGTGTGGTCACGGTCGCCAGGATCTCGGGGAGCACGCAGTCTCAGCGACGAGAGGCGGGACCGACGGATGGCGAAGCACTGGGCGGACTTCCAGTACGAGATCTATCTCCACGGCATGACGGGCGCGGTACCGCGGCTGCCGACCGATCCGACCCGGCTGGAGGAGCTCGCCGAGCGGCGCCTGGGGCCCGGTCCGGTCGGCTATGTGGCGGGCAGCGCGGGCACCGGCAGCACCGCCGCCGCCAACCGGGCGGCGCTGGACCGCCGGCGGATCGTGCCGCGGATGCTGCGCGAGGTGCAGGACCGCGATCTGTCCGTGGAGCTGTGGGGGCGGTCGCTGCCCGCGCCGCTCGCGCTGGCGCCGGTGGGCGTGCTGTCGATCATGCATCCGGACGCCGAGTCCGGCGCGGCACGGGCCGCCGCGGCCCAGGGCGTTCCCTACATCCTGTCCTCCGCCTCCAGTACGCCCATGGAGGAGGTCGCCGGGGCGATGGGCGACGGGGAGCGGTGGTTCCAGCTGTACTGGGCCAAGGACCGCGAGGTCACCAGGAGCTTCCTGCAGCGGGCGAAAGCCGCCGGGTACACCGCGCTGTTCGTCACCCTCGACACCCCGCTGCTGGCCTGGCGGCCGCGCGACCTCGACCAGGCGTACCTGCCGTTCCTGCACGGCGTGGGCACCGCCAACTACTTCACCGATCCCGCGTTCCGCGCCGGGCTCGCCAAACCGGTGCACGAGGACCCGAACGCGGCCGTGATGCACTTCCTGGGGATGTTCGCCGACCCCGCCAAGACCTGGCCGGACCTGGCGTTCCTGCGCGAGAACTGGGACGGCCCGATCGTGCTCAAGGGCATCCTGCACCCCGAGGACGCCCTGCGGGCCGCCGAGGCCGGCATGGACGGGGTGGTCGTCTCCAACCACGGCGGCCGCCAGGTGGCGGGCTCCGTCGCCGCCGCCGACGCCCTGCCCCGCGTCGTGGCGGCGGCGGCCGACCGGCTCACCGTGCTCTTCGACAGCGGCATCCGCACCGGCGACGACATCGTCAAGGCGCTGGCGCTGGGCGCCGCGTCGGTGCTGGTGGGGCGCCCGTACGCCTATGGGCTCGGCCTCGACGGACAGGCGGGCGTCGAGCACGTCATCCGCTGTCTGCTCGCCGAACTCGACCTGACCCTCGCGCTGTCCGGGCACTCCCGCCCGGCCACGCTGACCGCCGACGACCTCATCGAGGAATCCGCATGACCACTTCGCCGGACCCGTCCCCCGCCGCGGCACCGCACCCGGTGCGCAACGTCCTCGCGGTCGTCTCCCCGCACGTCGGCGGCCGCGCCGCCGGCGCCGCGCTGGCCGGCCTCTTCCCCGGACAGGCCCGGGTCACCGTCGTCGAGACCACCGACGAGGACCCCGAGGCGCTGCGCGCGGCCCATCTCCTCATCACCGGCCTGGGCCCGGTCACCGCCGCGCATCTGGCGGCCGCGCCGGACCTGGAGGTCGTCCAGTGCGCCAGCCACGGCTTCGACTACGTGGACGTGGACGCGGCCCGCGAGAGGGGCATCCCGGTCTGCAACATCGGCTCCAGCGGAGCGGAGAAGCAAAACGTCGCCGAGCAGACCTTCGCCCTGATGCTCGCCCTGGCCAAGCAGCTGGTCCCGGCCCATCAAGCGCTCGTCGAGGCCGACTGGGCGCTGCCGCGCCTGCAGCAGTCCATCACCGAGCTGTCCGGGAAGACCCTCGGCATCGTCGGTCTCGGCCACATCGGCGAGGAAGTCGCCCGCCGCGCCGTGGCGTTCGACATGAACATCGTGTACACGGGGCCGAAGCCGGCCGCCCCGGAGACCGAGGCCCGCCTCGGCGGCGCCCGCCACCTCGACCTCGACGCGCTGCTGCGCACCTCCGACTACGTCACCCTGCACGCCCCGCTCACCGACCGGACCCGCAACCTCCTCGACGCGGAGCGGCTGGCCCTCCTCAAGCCCACCGCCTTCGTGATCAACACCGCCCGCGGTGCGCTCATCGACCAGGACGCCCTCGCGGACGCCCTGGCGGCCGGCACTCTCGCCGGCGCCGGCCTGGACGTCTTCGACCCCGAACCGCCGACGGCGGCCCTGCGGCTGCTCAAGGCCCCGAACGTGGTGCTCTCCCCGCACGTCGCGGGCGTCACCCGCGAGACGCTGGTGCGCATCGCGCTGGCCGCCGTGCAGAACGTCCTCGGCCACCTGGAGGGCAAGCCGCTGCGGGACGTCGTCGCGTAGCGGCCGCGCCACGTCCGCGTGCTGCCGGTGCCGGCGCGGCCGCTCGCATTCGGCCATTGTCCGGCGCAGCGGTGACCGGACCGGTCCGGTTGTGATCACCATGGGGCGGTGTCCCGCCGATCACGCCCGGCCGGTCCGGCCGGTCCGCCACCGGCCGGGTGTCCGGGCGGCCCGGTGGGGCCTTTGGCAGGACACCCCAGGGCCGTCGCGCGTTCCGTGACGGCCGCGGCAGGAAAGGCTGGTTCACCCGCGTGGCACCCCGTGGACGGATCCGTTGGGCGATGGGCGGACTCCTCGCCACCGGCATCCTCGTCAACTTCCTCGACCGCACCGCGCTCTCGGTGGCGAGCAGCTCGATCGCCGACGACTTCGGGCTGGACCTCGGACAACTCGGGGTGGTCCTCTCGGCGTTCACCTGGTCGTACTGCCTGGTCCAGTTGCCGGCCGGCCTGCTGGTCGACCTCCTGGGCGTCTCACGGCTGACCCGGATCGCCGCCGCCCTGTGGAGCGTCGCCGGGCTGCTGACCGCGGTGGCCGGCGGGGTGGGGCCCCTCATCGCGGCCCGGCTGCTGCTCGGGGTCGCCGAGGGGCCCTCGATGGTCGGCGCCTCCAAGGCGACCGCGGCGTGGTTCCCGCTCAGCGAGCGCGGTACGGCCACCGCGATGTTCGACGGCGCCACCAAACTCGCCAACATGGTGGCCTTCCCGGTCCTGGCGTTCGTGATGAGCGAGTGGGGCTGGCGGGCCGGGTTCGTATTCACGGCCGTGGTCAGCGCGCTGTTCACCGCCGTGTGGTGGTGGGGTTACCGGGACCCGTCCGCCTACCGCTCGCTGCGTCCGGCGGAGCGCGCGTTCATCCTCGAAGGCGGGGCCAGGGACGCCGACCGGGGCGGCGCACGGCAGTTCCGCCCGGCGCTGCGTTCGGGCCGGATCTGGCTCCTGTCCTGCGGCTTCGCCTGTTACGGCTACACCATCAACATCGTGCTGACCTGGATGCCGGAGTTCCTCCAGCGGGAGTTCCATGTGCGGCTGCTGCAGTCCGGCTTCTACGCGATGATTCCGTGGGCGGTGGCGACGGTGGCCGAACTCCTCGTCGGGGGGCTGCTGGTGGACCGGCTGGTGCGCCGGGGACGTGACGCGTGGACGGTGCGCAGGACGGTGCTGACGTGCGGGCTGGCGCTCGGCGCGACGATCGGCGCCGCGGGGAGCGCCGGCTCGCCCGCCATGGCCGTCGTCTGGATGTCCCTCTCCCTGGCGGGGCTGGCCATCGCCGCGCCCGTCGCCTGGGGCCTGCCGGGGCTGCTCGCCCCGCCGGGGACCGTGGGAGCGGTGAGCGGCCTGATGAACTTCCTCAACACGGCGGCCACGGCCGGCGGGGTGCTGCTCACCGGCTGGCTGGCGCAGGCGACCGGGTCGTTCGCGACGCCCTTCCTGTTCGCCGTCGCCGTGCTGGCCGTGGGGGTCGCGCTCTACTGGGCGGCGCTGCGGCAGGCCGCGGTGGCCGACGCCGGCCCGGCCCGGCAGCCGCTCCGGGTCTGAGGGCCGGGCCCACGGTCTCGTGCGAGGTCAACGCACCTGCACATGCCGGGCAGTTGCTGTGTCCGTCATCACAGATTCACCACCGACCGCCCGGGCATCCCTAGGATTGTCAGGCAGTTCTCGGCAGGGGGGCGTGAAAGCAGGTATGCACACCGTCGGCCCGATCCGGCTCACGCCCGGCACCCCGTCGGAACACCCCCCGCCCCTCCCGGAGCCGGGCGATCCCGCTCCGGACACCACCACGCCGGCGGCGAGCGCCGCCGCGGCCGAGGTTCCCCGCCGATGAACGACACGTCCGTCTTAGCGTCCTGCCTGGCGCGATTATCCTGGCCGCCGGAGCGGCTGGCCCGGGAGATCAACAAACGGTGCGGCAACGGCACCATCAGCAGCAAGGCGCCCTACAACTGGCTGAAGGGCGCGTGTCCCCGGCGCCGGCTGCCGCACATCGTCGCCACGATCCTCTCCGACCACCTCGGCGAGCCGATCGGAGTCGCGGCGCTGTGGCCCGAGCACTTCCCCGCGGCCTCCTGCCGGCGCCCGTCCGCGCAGCGGCGCACCGCGAAGCCCCTCTCCCGCCCGGCCGCCCCGGACCCGCTCGCCGCCTCGGTGGACTGGCTGGTGACCGACGACCCGCCGCCGCCCGCCCGGCCCCGCGGCGAGGAGATTCCCGACGTCGCGGTCGGGATGCTCACCGACCGGATCCAGCAGCTGCGCAGGCTGGACGACAGCTGCAGCAGCGGGCTCGTACTGGACTGGGCGCTCCATGACCTGCAGTGGGCCAAGAAGCTGGCGGCGGCCTACTCCTACGACGCCCCGACGGGCCTGCGACTGCACCGGATCATCGCCGAACTCGGCCAGCTCTGCGCCTGGTTGACCGCCGACCAGGGCAGGGACGAGCTGAGCAGCTCCCGCTTCCTGACGGCGCTGGGCGCCGCACGTGCCGCCGGCGACCGGCCGCTCGCCGCGTACATCATCTCCTGCATGAGCTACCGCGCCCTGTGGGCCGGACGGCCGGAGGACGCCCTGCGGCTGATCCGGATCGCCCGCAAGGGATCGGCGCGGGAGGACATGGGCATCGGCCAGGCGCTGCTGGCCACCCGCGAGGCCAGGGCCCACGCGGGTCTCGGCGACGAGGCGGGCTGCCGGCGGGCCCTGGACGAGGCCGCCGAGCTGAGCCGGACCGGGCGGCCCTCGTCCGGCGCGCCCTGGGCCTACTGGCTCACGCCCGGCGTCATGGTGGCCGATGCCGGACGGGCCTGGCTGGAGCTGGGGCGCCCCCAGGAGGCGGAGTCGTATCTCGCCCAGGGCATCGACATGCTCCGCGGCAGCCAGCCGCGCAACCTGCTGCTGCACAGCACCTCGCTGGCCGAGGCGCGGTTGGCGCACCGTGAGGTCGACGGCGCCGCCGAGGCCGCGGCCCAGGCCCTGGCCCTCGCCGAGAACGTCACCTCGCAGCGGGCGCACACCCGGCTCACGGCCCTGCGGCAGGGGTTCTCGCGCCACGACAGCGCGGTGGCGCGCGAGATCGTGCAACGGGCCGACGACCTGCTGGAAGTGGAGCGGGCACAGGCAGCCTGCTAGGCATGGAGCCCGGGGCTCCAGCGGCCGCCCGCCACCTCGGCACCCCCCACCCCCGGAACGGCATCCAGGAGAAACAGAAACACATGCGAGTCACTCACGAGGCACCGCTCGCCCCGCTGACGACGCTGGGCATCGGCGGACCGGCGGCGGCCCTCATCGAGCTGTACGACCCCGCGGACTTCCCCGAGTTCGTGGCGCTGGCCGGCACCTTCCCCGGCGAGCCCGTCTGCCTGGGAGAAGGCAGCAATGTGCTGGTCGGCGACACCGGGTGCGACGGCGCCGTGCTGCGGATGAGCACCAAGGGCGTCCGTGTCGCCGGGAGCACCCCCGACGGGCGGGTGCTGGTCGAGGTCCAGGCCGGCCACCTGCTCGCCGACCTCGTCGAGACCACCATCGCCGAGGGCCTGACCGGCATGGAGATGCTGGTGGGCATCCCCGGGACGACGGGCGCCCTCCCCGTCCAGAACGTCGGCGCGTACGGCCAGGAGACGGCCGACACCCTGGTGGAAGTCACCGCCTGG
The DNA here is from genome assembly GCF_019933235.1 of Streptomyces angustmyceticus. NCBI lineage: Bacteria > Bacillati > Actinomycetota > Actinomycetes > Kitasatosporales > Streptomycetaceae > Streptomyces > Streptomyces angustmyceticus. The sequence goes on from NZ_CP082945.1 coordinate 975,631, forward strand.
GACTGGGAGTCGGGCCGGATGGTGACCCTGGACGCGGCGGCCTGCGGCCTGGGCCACCGCACCAGCGTCTTCAAGCACTCCCGCCGGTGGACCGTGCTGAGCCTGGTCTTCGCCCTGCGCCGCGCCGAGCTGAGCGCGCCGGTCACCTACCGGACGGTCGCCGCCGAGCTGGGGGTCCCGGTCGGGAGCAGGGTGCCGCTGGACGAGGCGGCCCGGGCGGTGCTCGCCGTCCGGAAGAGCAAGGGCATGGTCCTGGGGTGCAGTGGCAGCGACGACCGCTCGGTGGGCAGTGTGTTCCTCAGCCCCGAGATCTCCCCCGCGCAGGCCGAGCGCCTGCGGGCGCGCCGGGCACCGGTGAACCGTTTCCCCGACGGCTCGACCCGGGTCAGTGCGAGCTGGCTCATCCGGGAGGCCGGGTTCGCGCTGCGCCGGCCGATCGTCCCGGGCGTACGGATCTCCTCCCTGCACTACACCCTGGTCGCCGAAGAGGGGGCGAGCGCCGCCGGTTTCACCCGGGCGATCGACATCGTCCTCCAGGAAGTGCTCCGCAGCACCGGGGTGCGGCTCACCTCCGAGGTCGACCTCCTCTGAACTCGGCCCGCGCCCGCCGGACCTGCCCGCCGCCGCGCACGCCCCCGCGGCACCGGCTCGTCAGAACCCGCCGGGCGTCGGCCGGATCTCGAAGCCCGTCGGCCCCTGCGGCTCCTCCTCGTGGACGGACACCGTGTTGACGGTCGCCATCGGCGGTCCCTCGTGCGCCCAGTCCACCAGTTCCTGTACGCGCTCGGGCTCCCCCTCGAACACGGCCTCCACCTCCCCGCCCGGCAGGTTCCGCACCCAGCCGGCCACCTGGTGCGTGTCGGCCATGCGCCGGCAGGTGTCGCGGAAGAACACCCCCTGCACGTCTCCGGAGACCACCACCCGTCTGCGGATCATCCGTGCCTCACCTCGTTCGCTCGCCCGGCGGTACGAGCGCAGATATATCCCGCCCTCGCGGTCAACGGGCGGAGCCACGCCCGGACGGCGTACGGCTCACCGAGCGGCCGGCGGCCGAGACGGCGCGGGCGAAGCGGACGGCGTCGTGGACGGCCGCCGCGCCCGTGTCGTTGTTGAAGTACGTGTAGACGTCGGCCCGGTCGGGCCAGGTGCCGGCGATCCGTCGCGCCCAGGTGGTGAGCGCCTGCCGGCCGTAGCGGGGCGCGGGGTCCGCCCGGCCGCCGTGCAGGCGCAGGTACCCCCAGTCGGCGGTCCGCCACAGGGGCGTCACGGGCCGGGAGTCCCGGTCGGCCCAGCACAGCGCGGCGCCCCGCGTCTCCAGCACGGCGCGGATCCGCGGCGTCCACCACGAGGCGTGGCGCGGTTCGACCACCACCCGGGTGCCGGCGGGGAAGCAGCCGAGGCAGGTGTCCAGCAGTCCGGCGTCCGCGTGCAGGGTGGGAGGCAGTTGGAGCAGGACGGGCCCGAGCCGGGGACCCAGGGCGGCGGCGCGCGACATCAGGCGCCCGACCGGCTCCCGGGGATCGCGCAGCCGCTTGATGTGCGTCAGATAGCGGCTGGCCTTGACGGCCATCACGAACCCGTCGGGGGTGCGGTCGCGCCAGTCGGCGAAGGTGGTCTCCTCGGGCAGCCGGTAGAAGGCGGCGTTGCTCTCGACGGTGGCGAACTGCCGCGCGTACTCTTCCAGCCAGAGCCGCTGTGGCCGGTCCGCCGGGTAGAGGACCCCGCGCCAGTCCTTGTACTGCCAGCCGGAGGTTCCGACGAGGACGGTCATGACCCGGATGCCTGCCCGGCCGGGGGCGGGGTCTATCAGCCGTCGCTCGCGGGGACCGGCCGTCCGGCGTACCGTGCCGGCGCCGGGGCCGGGCCCGGGGGCCGGCTGTCCCGGACGGGTGCCGTTCAGCGCAGCAGGCTGTCGAGGAAGTCGCTGCCCAGGCGGGCCACGGTGTTCAGGTCGAGCTGGTACCCGACGTAGCGGCCGCGGCGCTGGGTGGTGATCAGGCCCGCCTTCTTGAGGCGCGCGATGTGGCGGGAGGCCTCCGGTGCGGTGAGGCCGTGGGCGGCGGCCAGTTCGCCGGTGGTGTGCGAGCCGCGGGCCAGGGCGCGGCACATGCGCATGCGCACCGGGTGGGCGAGCGCTTCCAGGCGGGCCTGGAGCAGGTTGACCGTCATGGGGCGGGGCAGGTCGGGGGTGGTGATGGGGTACTGGATGACGGGTCGCCAGCCGGGGGTGATCATGGTGACCAGGTGGGGCCGGCCGAACGCGGTCGGGATGCAGGTGAGCCCCAGGTCGGAGGTCGTTCCCGCGCCGTCCACGAGTTTGTCGATGACCAGACGCTGCTGCTGGTCGTCGAGTTGGAGGGCGGGCGAGATGGCGGTCAGGGCGGGGGCCAGGCCCTTGCGCCGGAGCAGTTCCGTCTTGTGCCGGGCGTCGGCGTACAGGCGGGTGCGGGCGTCGTGCCAGGCGTCCGCGAAGAACTCCCGCTCGCAGTCCTGGAACAGCCGGCGCAGCCAGGCGCGGACCCCCCGGGGGTCGGTGAGCAGCCGGTCGGCGAAGGCGGCCTGCCGCGGGCCGCGGATCGCGGCCCGCTCGCGGGCCTCCTGTGCGTCCTTCGCGCTGATCAGCGGCTGGGGGACGCCCCGGTGGTACTGCGCCATGCAGGAGATCTCCAGGGCGGAGGCCACGAAGGTCTCGTCGTCCCGTTCGTCCAGGGCGTCCAGTTCCTCGGCGAGGGTGGCGGCGGGCCGGGCGGGCAGGAGGATGTCGGCGCGGGTGGCGTGCCAGAGGAAGTCCGCCTCGGCGAGCCGGTCGGCCAGGCCGGAGGACAGCCCCGTGGCGGTGGCCGTGGCCCACGCCCGCAGGCCGGGGTGGTGATCCGGGGCGGACAGGACATGGAGCATTTCCGCCAGTTCCGACAGCGGGGACGGAGCGAACAGCACCTGCCGGGGCTCCAGACGGCTGATGTCGAGGACGACGCTCACGGGGTCACCTTCCGCAGCGGGTGCTGCTCAGGCCACACAGTTGACGTTGATCGTCAACTGTTGCGGCGGCGGGCGGGGCGCTCGGCACAGTGACCGGCATGCAATCACTCCGAGGACGTGTCGGGGCCGCCGCCGGCCGGAATGTCGACGCTGCTCAGGCCCGTTGCGGCGACACGGTAGCCGAGCTGGAAGAGCGTCTGGACGCCGAGGTTCTGCTTGAGCTTGGCGATGTGCGCGGCGCAGCTGCGTTTGCTGAGCCCGACGCGGCGGGCGATGCTCGCCTCGCTCTCGCCCTCGATCAGCAGCTGGACGATGGCGCGGCGCGTCTCGTCGGCGATGTACGGCGCGGCGGCGGGCTCCTGGCCGGTGGGGAACTCGCTGGCGCGCTGCCAGCTGCGGTCGAAGACGTCGGCGAGGTAGTGGACGACGGCCGGGTCCCTGACCACGATCGCGTCGCCGTCGTGGTCGGGCGCGGGGACGAACGCGATCCGCCGGTCGACGACGATGAGGCGCTCGAAGAGGTCGGCCAGGGTGCGGACCTGGCCGCCCAGGGCGCGTACGCCCTCGACGTACTCCCGCGTGGGCCCGTCGAAGCGCGCGCTGTGCAGGTAGAGCGTGCGCATGGCCGCGCCGCGGCGCAGCACGGCGTGGTCGCGGTCCAGGGCCTCCTGCAGGAACTCGACCGGCCGGCCGCCGCCGGGCTGGGCGGTGAGCAGCTCTTCGCGGCATGAGCTGAGCGCCTGGTCCAGATGCCAGTTGACGGTGGCGGAGCCGCTCAGCCGCTCGGACCCGGGGCTCTCCTCGGCCGGCAGGGCGGGTTCGCGGTACTCCTCGATGAAGGGCGCGAGTTCGTCGCCGAGGTCCGAGGCCCGGTCGAGGAGTTCCAGGGCTCTGGCCCGCCAGGCGGATCCGAGGCGTGCCTCGGCGATCCGCGGATCGACGGGGAGGAGTTCGTCCGGCCGTCCGGGCGCGGGCAGGAGCAGTCCCAGGCCGAGGAGTTCGCCGGCCGCCGCCCGTTGCGCGTCGTGCTCGGCGCCCGTCGGCGGAAGGGCGAGCACACCGTTGCGGAGCGCTTCCCGGTAGGCGTTCTTGGCCGCCGTCCCGAGCACCGCCAGGGGCGGTTGCGCCAGCTCGGCGCTCTGCGTCTCGTGCACGTCCCCCATGTCCTCACCTCGATAACCGGCCCGTAGGTACGTCGAATTCGCGTTATTTGACCATGTCCACTCATGTTGGTGCCACTTCGCCGGACGCCGCCGCCGGTCCGCGAAGGCTCCGGACCCGTCACTGGCCCGCGCGGGCACAACCCCCCTCACCTCTCACGGGTCTTGTGCCCGGCGCCGTCCCACGACACCGCCCCCTCCTGCCCGCGACGACGCGGACCCCGAACGAAGGATCGCCATGAAGGTGCAGTATGCCCGTTTTGCCGCCCCTCACTTTGTCGCACTGCGTCAAGGTGATAGCCGCACGGCATTCCCTCCGACCCGCGGCGCCGAAAAGATGGCGATGCGCCAGGGAATCGACGACGCAAAACTCCACGCGTACGCCGAAGTTCATGGGCTCCGTAATCGGACGGCATTCAGGTCACCCACCGATTCCGGATGGGGAAAGAGACCCACTCTCACGTCGGCGTGAAGCGGTTGCCATCCGCTTCGCACACCAGAATAAGGAATTCCGCATGACCACCATGAGCGAACTGCCCCTTTCTCCCTCCGCAGCGCCGAGCACGGACCCGGGATTCGAGCTGCGCAGCGAGATCACCGTGGAACTCGTCGACCACTCCGCGAGTGACATCGGGGTGGTGCGGGCCGCGCGGGTCTCCACCGCCGGCGACCCACGGCGCGTTCAACGAGTTCGGCCGGGTCAGCCCGTGACCCCTCCCCGCGCACGACACGGACACGAGGAGTCGGCATGAAGGTCACCGTCTACGCCGGCTCGGCCCCGGGTAACCGGCCGGTGTTCGCGCAGGAGGCACGCCGGTTCGCCCGCGAACTGGTCGAAGCCGGCTGCGAGATCGTCTACGGCGGCGGCGCCGTCGGCCTCATGGGGGCCGTGGCCGACGCCGCGCTCCAGGCGGGCGGCCGGGTGACCGGGGTGATGCCCCGGTCCCTGGTCCACGCCGAGATCGCACACCCGGGCCTGACGGAACTGCACGTGGTCGACTCGATGCACGAGCGCAAGCAGCTGATGGCCGACCTCGGTGACGGCTTCGTCGCCCTGCCCGGCGGCGTCGGCACCGTCGAGGAGATCGTCGAGGTCTGGGCCTGGCTGGTCCTGGGCCACCACAGCAAGCCCGTCACCCTCCTCGACATCGAGGGCTACTGGGACCGGCTGTCCGGCATGGCGCGGCGGATGGCCGTCAGCGGCTTCCTGACCCCGGAGGAACTCGGCGGCTTCGTGTCCGTCACCGACGCCCGGCACTTCCTGGAGACCTGCGCCTCCTGGACGCCGCCGCCCCCGCGGTGGTCCGCCGCACCCGGCGACGCCGCCCCCGCACACCTTTCCTGACCGCCTCACTCATGGGCTGTGCCCGCAGGGACGGGCCCCGCACAGACAAGGATCCCCATGACCACACTCATCGACCACCCGATGCCGCAGCACGGCCCCCGGTCCCCCATCACCGTGGTCGACGGCTATGTGCCGGTGATCGACCTCGCCTCGGCGCTCGGCGGCGACGCCGCGGACCGCCGGGCGGTCGCCGACGCGATCGGCGAGACCTGCGAGACCAGCGGCTTCCTCGTCGTGGTCGGGCACGGCGTCCCCGCCGAGACGCTGACCCGGATGTACGACGCGACGCGGGAGTTCTTCGCCCTGCCCCAGGAGCAGAAGGAGGCGCTGCGCAGCGACGCCCGCGACCCGCTGATGCGGGGCTTCGGCCGCAAGGGCAGCCTGGCCGCCTCGAACGCGGACGCCACGGTGGAGGAGGAGCGCGCCCGCCCCGACCTCTCGGAGACCTTCACCTACAACCGGCTGGGCGACCCGGGCGACACCTCGCTGCCGCCGACGGCCGGCGCCGGACTGCGCCTGCCCAACAAGTGGCCCGCGCTGCCGGGTTTCGAGGACGCCTACCGCGCCTACTACGCGCGGATGGAGGACCTCGCCGTGGAGATCATGCGGCTGTTCGCGCTGGCCCTCCGGCTGCCGGAGGACTGGTTCGACGCCAAGGTCGACCGGCACATGACGAACCTGACCGCGAACTACTACCCGGCGCAGCCCGTGGCGCCGGACCCCGGACAGCTGCGCAAGGGCGTGCACAGCGACTGGGGCAGCCTCACCCTCCTCTACCAGGACGACGCCCCGGGCGGGCTGCAGGTGCGGGACAAGAACGGCGACTGGCTCGACGTCCCGGTGATCCCCGGGTCCTTCGTGGTCAACATCGGTGACCTCATGGCGATCTGGACGAACGACACGTGGGTGAGCACCGTGCACCGCGTGGTCAACCCGCCGCGCGAGTTCTCCCACCGGGAACGCTTCTCGATGCCTTTCTTCCACCAGCCGAATTTCGACACCCTGATCGAATGCATTCCCACGTGCACCGGTCCGGACACCCCGCCCAAGTACGCGCCGGTGCTGTCCGGCGAATACATCATGGACAAATTCCGCCGGGCGTACGACCTGTAGGCGATATCGCGTCGGCTCGTGCCGGAATCTGCCCCACCGAGCCGATATCCGCGGCGACGACGTACGAAGAGAAACGGTTTTTGAATGGCTCCGCCCCAACCCCCCGCAGCCGGCCAGGAGAGCCTTGTCGCACGGCTCGGATTTCCCGACCTGACGGGCAACGGACGCTTCGTCGCGGCCAATGTCATCGACAGCCTGGCCAGCGGTCTGGTCATGGCGTTCATGGTCGTGTACTTCACCGGCACCACCGACCTGTCGCTGGTCTCGGTGGGCACCTCCCTGACTCTCGGCTACGCGCTCGCGCTCCCCGCGCCCGCGCTCGCCGGCTGGCTCCTGGACCGGATCGGCCCCCGCCGGGTCGTCGCGGTCGGCAACCTCGTCTCGGCCGTGGGCTTCGTCAGCCTGCTGCTCGCCGGCTCGGCCTGGCAGATCGTCGCGACCCAACTGGTCGTCCAGACCGGCGCCTCGCTGTACTGGACCTCCGGCAGCGCCCTGGTCGCCCTGGTCGCCCAGGAACACGACCGCACCCGGTGGTTCGCCTTCATCCGGGCCCTGCGGAACGTCGGCATCGGCTTCGGCGGCGCCGTGGCCGCCCTGGCCGTGGCCGTGGCCGACGTCAACGGGCTCAGGGCGCTGGTGGCCCTGAACGCGGCCGGCTACCTGGCCGCGGCCTGGCTCATCACCTCCTGGCGGCCCGTACGGGAGTCCGCCCCGGACACCTCGGCCCCCGGGGCGAAGGCACCCCCCAGGGCCGGTTACCTGATGGTCCTGCGGGACGGCGCCTATATGCGCCTGGTCGCCGCCAACGTCTCGTTCGTGCTGGCCTCGATGGTGCTGAGCATCCTGCTGGGGCTGTACGCCACCGACAGTCTGCGGGTCGGTGCCTGGGTCGCCGGCGTACTGATCACCTTGAACACGGCCCTCGTCGCCACGACGCAGACCGTGGCCTCCCGGTGGATCGAGCGGCGGCGCACCACCCGGGTCATCGCCCTGGCGGCCGTCGTCAACGCCGTCGCCTTCACCGTCTTCGCCGTCCTGGGAGTGCTGCCCTCCTGGGCCGTGGCGGTGGGCCTGCCGGCCGCCGTCATCGTCTACACCCTCGCCGAGATCCTGGGCTCACCGCCCATGGGCGAGCTCAGCGTCGCCCTGGCCCCCGCCCATGCGCGGGGCCGCTACCTGGGAGTCTTCCAACTCTCCTGGACCCTCGGCGGTGTGATCGCCCCCGCCGCGCTCACCACCCTCCTGTCGTGGGGGCCGGCCTGGCCCTGGCTCTTCCTCGCCGCCGTCAGCGTGCTCTCGGTGCCCTTGGTGCTGAGCCTGGAATCCCGGGTCCGCCGCGGCACGGACCACGCCTCCCCGCCCGCCGGCTCCGCCGAGCCGGCACCGGACACCACCGCTCTCGAAGGAAACCCGTCATGAAGAAGATCCTGCTGATCGAGGCCAATGTGGCCGCCGGTCGCGAACTCCTCGGTGCGGCAGCACAGTTGGGGGCCCAGACCTATGTCGCCACCCACGAGGAGCTGTACGAGCAGTACCCGATCGACCTGCGCGAGGAGATAGCCGGCACGGTCTTCACCGACTTCGCCCGGCCCGACGACGCCCTGCGGGAGCTGGCCGCGTTCTGCCGGTCCACCGGCATCGACGCCGTCGTCACCTCCTGGGAGTTCCTCTCCCCGCTCGCCATCCGCCTCGCCGCCGAACTCGGCCTGCCCGGCCACCTGCCCGAAGCAGCCGACGCCTGCCGCAACAAGCGCGCGATGGCCGAAGCGTTCGCCCGCCACCAGGTGCCCGCCCCGCGCACCGTCTGGGCCCCCGACGCCCGCGCGCTCGCCGAGAGGATCGCGGCGAGCGGCCTTTCGTACCCCCTGGTCGTCAAGCCCGCGGAGAACGCGGGATCCATCGGCGTGACGGTGGTGCGCTCGGCCGGCGACCTGCCCGCGGCAGCCGCACTCGCCCAGGCCCAGACCCACGAGTTCCCCCACAACATCCCGCTGGACACCACGCTCCTGGCCCAGGAGTACGTCGGCGGCGACGAGTTCAGCGTCGAGACCGTGATCAGCGACGGCACCGTGCACCACCTCGCGATCACCGAGAAGTTCACCACCCAGGGAGACAGCCGGGCCGAGCTCGGGCACACCGTTCCCGCCGTGCTCGAACCGCCGGCCGCGGCCGCGGTGCTGGACGCCGCCGAACGGGCCGTCACCGCCCTGGGGCTGCGCAACGGCATCGCGCACACCGAGATCAAGGCCGACGCCCAGGGCCACGCCCGGGTCATCGAGACCGGCGCCCGCCCGCCCGGCGACCACATCATGCGCCTGGTGCAGGAGGCCCTCGGCATCAGCGAGGCCCGCGCCTACCTGCAGGCCGCGCTGGGGCAGACCCCCGATGTCACGCCCCGCCGCGACCGCGCCGCGGCCATCCGCTTCCTGGCCGCCCCGCGCGCCGGGACGCTGCGCTGGATCGGCAACCTGCCCGAAGGCGACGGCATCCTCGACACGAACACCTATGTGATGCCCGGCGACAAGGTCGGCGGCCCGCACGACAACATCGGCAGGGTCGGCCATGTGATGCTGCAGGCCCCCACCGCCGACGAGGTCAACAAGGCCGCCCTCGATGTCGTGAACTCCCTCACTGTGGAGGTGGAGACGGCATGGTGACCCAGCCCCCGGCCCGCGCACAGGCAGCGGACACGATGCGGCGCAGACCGTACCGGATCGCCTTCCTGCGCTCCATCGAGATCCAGCAGACCGCCCCCTACCTCGGCCGCCTGCACGACACCTTCGACGCGGACGGCGTCGAGGCCCGCCTCTACTACACCGACGGCACCTGCGGCCCCCAGGACTTCCCCGGCGAGGCCGTGAAGCTCGCCCCGGACGTCACCGCCGGCCAGATCGTCACCCACCTCCTGGGGTGGCGGGCGGACGCGGTGGTCTCCCTGTCCATCGCCGACGAGAACGCGCTGCGCGACGCCCTGGTCAAGGAAGAACTCGTCGCCCACGGCATCCCCATGGTGATGCACAGCGTCTCCGCCACCCGCCGTCTGGCCAACAAGTGGGACACCAAGGAACTGGTCCGCTCCTTCGGGCTGGACACCCCTCACGGCATGCTGCTGGACGGCGACCTCCTCAACGGCCGCAGCCTCGCCGTGCCCTCCTACGGCGAGCTCGTCGAGCGCAGCGCCCGGCAGTTCGGATTCCCGCTGCTCACCAAGCCGTTGTGGGACTGCCTGGCCAATGGCGTCAGCTTCATCGACAGCGTCGCGGACCTGACCGCCTACCTCCACGCCCCCTACGACGGGAACGTGGTGCTGGAGAAATGCCTGCGCGGCGAACTGTGCTCCGTCGAGGTGATCGGGCGGGCCGGCCAGTACGTCGTCCAGCCGCTCATCTGGAAGGGCGCCACCGGCGGCAAGCCGGAGTTCACCTTCGGCCAGCTCCGCTACTCCGCCCCGCGCACGGACGCCGAGACCGACTTCCTGCCCGTCGCCGAGGCCCTGCGCACGATGTGCGGCGAGATCGGCATCGAGGGCGCCGCGGAAATCGAGATGATCTACGCCGCCGGCACCTACCAGATCATCGAGATCAACCCCCGGGTCTCCGGCTCCACCACCCTGTCGATCGCCGCCTCGGGCTGCAACACCTATGCGTGCCTGACCGAGATGGTGCGCGGCCGCTGGTCGGCGGACCGTGCCAGGGCGCTCGAACGGAGCGAACGGAGGCTGGCCTTCCAGTTCCCCCTCGCGCACACCGCACCCGAAGCGGTCAGCGCCATGCGGCGCGAACTGGACCTCGTCCGCGCCACCACCTTGCACATCGACGGCCAGGAGCACGGCAACGCCATCATCTCCTGCACCCTGGCCGACGCCGCCGGCCTGGCCGCCCGGATGCGCGCGCTCAACGCACGGCACGCCCTCGTGCCCGAGGATCTGATCCAGCAGATCGACGAGGTCGTGCGCCGTGCCCTGGACGGTCCCGGCACGGCCCCGGCCCCCTTGTCCGCCGCCCTGTAACCCCCTTGCCGGAACACGGCGGCGCGGCCCCGGCGGCGCCCCGTGTTCCGGCCCCCTGTTCCACACCTCTCCCGGCACAGAAAGGTCACCTCGTGGCTGGCAGATTCGGCGTGGGCTGGACCCTCCACGGGGACGGCAGCGCCCCCGCACCGGGCCGGTCCGTCCGTCCCGACGAACGGCTGTCCTGGCCCCTCACCATCGGACTGGGCATCCAGCATGTCGTCGCGATGTTCGGCGCGACCTTCGTCTTCCCCACCGTCATGGGGCTGGACGCCAACCTGGCCGTGATGATGTCCGGACTGGCCACCGTGGTGTTCCTGCTCATCGTCAAAGGAAAGATTCCCAGCTACCTGGGCACCAGCGCCGCCTTCGTCGGATCCGTCGCGGCCATCCGGGCGGCCGGCGGCAGCACGCCCACCGTGCTCGGCGCGATCGTGGTGTCCGGACTCGTGATGGCCGCCTTCGGGATCCTCGTGCACACCGTCGGCGCCCGGCTCATCCACCGCCTGTTCCCGCCCGCCGTATCGGGCGCCGTGGTCCTGCTCATCGGCTTCAACCTGGCCCCCGTCGTCTCCGGCACCTACTGGCCGCAGGACCAGTGGGTGGCCTTCGCGACCATGTCCGTGGTCGTCGCCGCGACCGCCCTGCTCCGCGGCTTCTGGGCACGGATCGCCATCGTCCTGGGCCTGCTGTTCGGCTTCGCCCTCTCCTGGTGCCTGGATCGCCTGTCCGGCCCGATCCACGCCCCCGACGCCGCCGGACACCTCAGCGAACACTTCCGTGTCGACCTGTCAGGTGTCATGAACGCCCCCTGGTTCGGGCTGCCGCACATGCAGGCCCCCGACTTCAGGACGAGCGCCGTGCTGATGGCGCTGCCCGCTCTGGTCGCGCTGATCGCGGAGAACACCGGTCACGTCAAGGCCGTCGCCGAGATGACCCACACCGACCTCGACTCCAGCCTGGGCCGCGCCATCGCGGCGGACGGGCTCACCACCGCCCTGTCCGCGGCGGTCGGCGGCGCCCCCACCACCACCTTCGCCGAGAACATCGGGGTGATGGCGGCCACCCGGGTGTACTCCACCGCCGCCTACTGGGTCGCGGCCGCCGTCGCCGTCCTCTTCGGGCTCTGCCCCAAATTCGGCGCCCTCGTGGCCGCCACACCCGGCGGCGTGCTCGGCGGCATCACCGTGGTCCTCTACGGAATGATCGGCCTGCTGGGCGCCAAGATCTGGATCGCGAACCGGGTCGACTTCAACGACCCCGTCAACCTGGTCTCCGTGGCCACCGGCACCGTGATGGGCATCGGCGGCACCTCCCTCCAGCTGTCCGGCACCTTCACCATCAACGGCATCGCCCTCGGCACCCTGGTCACTCTGATCACCTACCACCTCCTGCGCACCCGCACCTCCCGCCGCGTCCCCCTTCCGCCCTCGCACCACGACCGGCCCGCACGGGACCGCCCCGAGGCGGGTCAGGCCACCGCCCTGGCCCCCGCCGCGCCGCTGCCTCCCTCCCCCGCCTCGCGGTGAATCGGCGTCCGCGCACCGGTCAGCGGGACGCCCGTGCCGCCGTGACGTGCCGCGACGATCTCGGCGGCGATGGACAGGGCGGTCTCCTCCGGGGTGCGCGCTCCGAGGTCGAGACCTATCGGCGAGCGGAGTCGGGCCAGTTCGGCCGCGGTGACACCGGCTTCGCGCAGCCGGCGGTCACGGTCCTCGTGGGTGCGGCGCGAACCCATCGCGCCGACGAAGGCGACCGGCAGCCGCAGGGCCTCCTGCAGCAGCGGGATGTCGAACTTGGCGTCATGGGTCAGCACGCACAGGACCGTACGGCCGTCGGTCGCGGTACGCCGGAGGTAGCGGTGCGGCCAGTCGACCACGATCTCGTCGGCCTCCGGGAAGCGGGCGCGGGTGGCGAAGACGGGGCGGGCGTCGCACACGGTCACGTGGTACCCGAGGAACCTGGCCGTACGGACCAGCGCCGCGGCGAAGTCGATCGCGCCGAAGACGATCATGCGGGGTGGCGGCACGTTCGACTCGACGAACAGCGTCAGGTCGGCCGCGCAGCGCGCCCCGCGCTCCGAGACGGCGACCGTGCCGCTCCGCCCCGCGTCCAGCAGGGCCCGGGCCTCCGCCACCGCGGCACGGTCCAGCTCCGGATCCCCGCCGAGCCCTCCTTCGTACGAGCCGTCGGAGCGCAGCAACAGCCCCCTGCCGAGGAGCCCGGCCGGCCCCCGGGCCACCCGGACGAGCGCCGCCGACTCCCCTCGGGCGGCGGCCGACAGCGCCGCCGCGCACACCTCCCCGCCCGGTGCGTCCGCCCGCACCGGCGTGACCAGGACATCGATCGACCCGCCGCAGGTCAGTCCCACCGCGAAGGCGTCCTCATCGCTGTACCCGAACCGCTCCAGCACCGTCGCGCCGTCCCGCAGCGCCTGTACACACAGCTCGTACACCGCCCCTTCCACACAGCCACCGGAAACCGAACCGATGGCCTCACCACGACCATCAACGGCAAGCGCGGCCCCGGGCCCCCGCGGCGCACTCCCCTCAACCGCCACCACACTGGCCACAGCGAACTCCCGCCCCTCCTGCCGCCATTGGTCCAACTCGTCGGCGATATCCAGCATCTGGGCCTCCTTGGGGTGGGGGTGGGATGGGGTGGGGATGGGAGTTTGTGGTGATGGGGAAGGGTCGGGGTCGGGCCCGGACGCCCTGGGGCGGAATCCCCACGCCCGCCCCCGGAGCCCATCAACGCTCGGACCGCCCCGCCGCCCCCAACTCCCCTGCTACTCCCCTGTCCCCGCCCGCAGAACGCGGTCCGGACGGATCGGCAGGTTCCGGTGGCGTACCCCGGTCGCGTGCCAGACCGCGTTGGCGACGGCGGCCGCGGCGCCCACGATGCCGATCTCGCCGATGCCCTTGATGCCGACGGGGTCGTCCTCGTCCGGGTCGTCCACCCAGTCCGCTTCGATGAGCGGTACGTCGGCGTTCGCGGCGAAGTGGTAGCCCGCGAGGTCTGCGCCGACATGGCCGCCCGAGGCCGGGTCCCTGACCGCCTCCTCGTGCAGCGCCATGGAGAGGCCCCAGATCATTCCGCCGATGAACTGGCTGCGGGCGGTCAGCGGGTTGATGATCCGGCCCGCGGCGAAGACCCCGAGCATCCGCCGTACGCGCACCTCGCCGCTGGTGACGTCCACCGCCACTTCCGCGAACTGCGCCCCGTAGGAGTGCCGTTCCTTCTGCGCGAGCGCGCCGATGGCCGCACCGGTGTCCGCCCGTGCCGTGATCCCGTCCGGCGGGATCTCCGCGCCCAGGGCGAGCTGTTCCTTCAGCTCGTCCACCGCGGCCGTGATCGCCCAGGCCCAGGAGCGGGTGCCCATGGAGCCGCCGGCGATCATGGCCGGGCCGAAGTCGCTGTCCGCGATCTTCATGTGGATGCGCGCCGGTTCCACCTCCAGCGCGTCCGCGGTGATCAGGGTCAGCGCGGTCCGCGCCCCGGTGCCGACGTCCGCCGCGGTGATCCGTACGGTGAACGTGCCGTCCGGCTCGGCCGTCACGGCGGCCGTGGAGGGGACGGCACCCGAGGGGAAGGTGGCCGCGGCGGTGCCGGTCCCGAGCAGCCAGCGCCCGTCGCGGCGAGTGCCGGGACGCGGGTCCCGGTCCGCCCAGCCGAACCGTTCGGCGCCCTCCTCGAAGCAGGCGAGCACCTTGCGGCTGCTGAACGGCAGACCGGACAGCGGCCCCACGTCCGGCTCGTTGCGCACCCGCAGCGCGATCGGATCCATGCCGCACTTCTCGGCGAGTTCGTCGAGCGCGGACTCCAGGGCGAACGAGCCCGGCGCCTTGCCGGGCGCACGCATCCAGCTCGGTGTCGGCACATCGAGCGGGACCACACGGTCGACCGTGTGGTGCGCGTCCGCGTCGTACATCACTCGCCCGAACTGCGCGCTCCGCTCGACGAATTCATGCACCGTCGAGGTGACGCACTCCGCTTCGTGGTCGAAGGCGCGCAGCCGGCCGTCGGGGTCGGCGCCGAGTCTGATCCGCTGCACCGTGGGGCTTCGGTAGCCCACGACCGAGAACATCTGGCGCCGGGTCAGTACGACCCGGACCGGTCGGTGGAGCACGGTCGCCGCCATGGCGGCGAGCACCACATGCGGGCGGGTCGCCTTGGCCCCGAAGGCACCGCCGACGTGCTCGGACCGCACCCGTACCGAGGCGGGGTCGAGCGAGAACAGCTTCGCCAGCTCCTCCGCCACGAACCTGCTGCCCTGGTTGGAGTCGATGACTTCGAGCCGGCCGCTGTCCCAGCGCGCCATCGCCGCATGCGGCTCCAGCGGGCTGTGATGCTCTTCCGGCGTGGTGTACTCGGCGTCCACGACCACGGCGGACGCGGCGAGTTCGCGCTCCAGGTCCCCCTTCTCCGTCTCGGTCGGCGAAGCGGGAGAACCAGCGGGTGTACGCACCTCGGGACGCCCGCCGGAGAAGGCGACATCGTGTGGCTCCTGGTCGTACCGGACGACCAGCGCTTCGGCGGCCTCCCGGGCCTGCTCGGAGGTCTCGGCGACGACCAGCGCCACCGGCCAGCCGGCGTGCGGTACCCGGTCGTGCTGGAGGACCTGGAGGATCGGGTCGGGCGCCCCGAAGGCCCCGGTGTAGTCGCCGTTGAGCCGCGGGGCGTTGCCGTGGTGCAGGACGGCGAGGACACCGGGCATGGCCAGTACGGGATCGGACTCCACGGAGCGGATACGGCCCCGGGCGATGGTGGACAGCACCAGCCAGCCGTGGGCGAGTCCGGCGAAGGGGATCTCCGCCGCGTAGCGCGCCGCTCCGGTGACCTTGTCGCGGCCCTCCAGACGCGTGTGGGCGGTGCCGGTGGCCCTCGTCGGCGGGACGGTCCTGGTGGTCGTGGTCATCGGGCGTCCTCCTCGGCGAGTTCGGTCAACACCGCCACGACGAGGTTGCGCATCAGCGTCACCTTGTATCCGTTGTGGGGCAGCGGCTCGGCGGCCGACAGTTCGGCATCCGCGGCGGCCGCGAAGGCGTCGGCGTTCGCCGGTCCCCCGATCAGCGACCGCTCGGCTTCCCGGGCCCGCCACGGCCGGGACGCCACCGCCCCGAAGGCGAGACGCACGTCATGGACCACGCCGTCCCGGACCTCGAGGGCGGCGGCGATCGAGCCGATCGCGAAGGCGTACGAGGCGCGCTCGCGCACCTTCCGGTAGCGGGAGCGGGCGGCGACCGGGGCCGGCGGCAGGGCGATGCCGGTGATCAGCGCCCCGGGCGGCAGCGCCGTCTCCCGATGCGGGGTCTCCCCCACGGGAAGATAGAACTCCGCCAGCGGCACCTCCCCCGGGCCGTCCGCCGTCTCGTAGGCGACGACGGCGTCGAAGGCGCTGAGCGCCACCCCCATGTCCGACGGGTGGACGGCCACACAGTGCGCGGAGGCACCGAGGATCGCATGGTTGTGGTGTTCGCCCCCGACGGCGGGACAGCCGCTGCCGGGATCCCGTTTGTTGCACGGCTTGCTGGTGTCGGTGAAGTAGCCGCAGCGGGTGCGCTGCAGGAGGTTCCCGCCGACCGTGGCCATGTTGCGCAGCTGCCCCGAGGCACCGGACAGGACCGCCTGCGCCAACGCCGGGTAACGGCGCCGCACTTCGGGATGCGCGGCCAGCTCACTGTTGGTGACCGTCGCCCCGATTCGCAGCCCTCCGTCGCCCCGCGCCTCGATCCGGTCGAGGGGAAGCTCGCGTACGTCGACGAGCAGCGAGGGCCGTTCCACCCCGCCCTTCATCAGATCGACGAGATTGGTCCCGCCGCCGAGACAGCGCGCCCCGGGATCGGAGCCGAGCAGCGCCACCGCACCGGAGACATCGAAGACCCGCTGATACCCGAACTCCCTCATACCGCCACCCCCACGCCGTCCGTGCCCTCCACGTCACCGGTGCCGCCCGCACCGTGCCTACTGCCTGCGCCATGCACACCGCCCGCACCCGCAGTGCCGCCCGCGCCGCCCGCAGCCTCCGCACGGCCCGAGCTCTCCGCGTCGCCTGTGCCGTCCCCGTCGCCAGTCCCGGTCCCCCTGGAGTGGCCGCCTTCCGGCCCCGGGGCGGAAGCGGGAGGTGACGGTCTCGCGCCGGCCTCCTCCTCCGCCGCCCGCGCCACCGCCCGCACGATCGACACATAGGCACCGCAGCGACACAGGTTTCCGCTCATCCGTTCCCGGATCTCATCGGCGGTGAGCGCGGGCACCCCTGCCTCGGGCCGCACGTCGGCGGTGACGGCGCTCGGCCAGCCCGCCGCATGCTCCTCGATCACCGCGATCGCCGAACAGATCTGGCCCGGTGTGCAGTAGCCGCACTGGTAGCCGTCCAGATCGAGGAACGCCTGCTGCACCGGATGCAGCCGCTCACCCTCCGCCACGCCCTCGATCGTGGTGATCACGCGCCCCTCCGCGGCCACCGCGAGTTGCAGGCACGCGACGGCCCGGCGCCCGTCGATCAGCACCGTACAAGCCCCGCACTGGCCGTGGTCACAGCCCTTTTTACTGCCCGTCAGATCGAGGTGCTCGCGCAGCGCGTCGAGCAGAGTGGTGCGGTGGTCGACGGGCAGCGTGTACTTCTCGCCGTTGACGTTCAGGGTGATGACGCTGGACGTCGATAGGGCCATGTTCAGCCTTCTTTCGCGGGTGTGAGGGCGCGGCGGATGTGGGCGCACGCGGGCCCGGAAGCCGACGCGGGGCCGGCTCGGACATCGAGCGTTTCCTGTCGCACGGGAGCCAGGGCGCCGGACGCAAGGCCCCCGGAGAGAGCTCGAAAGGCGGATCTCGGAAGACGAATAGGGAGAAGACGGTGTGGTGGGCAACGGCGTCAGCTCAGGCGCCGACGTCACGGGCGCTGGACGGAATGCAGGTCATGGTGGCCACCGGTCATCCACATCGGCCGGTTCTGCCGCTATGGTGGACCTAATCGGACAGCTGTCCGTTACCTGAAGAACTTACCGGACACCTGTCCGCTTAGCAAGACCCGGCCCACCGCGCATTCCGAAAGGAGGACGAGTGCAGCAGAAGAAGGACGCGCCCCTGCGCTCGGACGCGCAACGGAATCGCGAGCGCATCCTGGAAGTGGCCCTGGAGGAGCTCACCCACTCCGCCGACGCCCCGCTGAGCTCCATCGCGAAGAAGGCATGCGTCGGGCAGGGGACCTTCTACCGCCACTTCCCCAACCGCGAGTCGCTGGTCCTGGAGGTCTACCGCCACGAGGTCCAGCAAGTCGCCGACACCGCGGCCCAGTTGCTGGAATCCCGCCCACCCGACGAGGCCCTGCGGGAGTGGATGGACCGCCTCGCCCAGTACGCCATGGCCAAGGCCGGCCTGGCCGACGCCATGCGCCGCACCACCTGCAAACAGAACGCCCTGGCCGGCCTGGGCCACGGCCCCGTCGCCTCCGCCGTCACCCTCCTCCTCAAGGCCAACGAGGAAGCCGGCACCATCCGCCCCGGAGTCACCCCCGACGACTTCACCCTCGCCATCGCCGGCCTCTGGCAACTCGACCCCCACACCCACTGGCAATCCCGCGCCGAACGCCTCCTGAACCTCGTCATGGACGGCCTGCGCGCGGGGGCTCCCGCCGGACGAAGTGGCCTCTGACAGGCACCGACACGCTCAGCAGCCCCGACCCCAATGCACCCCCAGCATCTAGATCCAGACATCAAGCAACACCCCGCTCCTTACCCACACTCGCCCAACTGCCATATATAGGCGCCTTAAGCCGACTTACCCCACCCCGCACAGCGCACCATTTTCGGACAGACGTGCCATATCTCGTTTGTGTGCGGGCCTCCGCCCCCATACTTTGTGGCGCGATCACGGGGCCATGGCAGCAGGCGAGTGCCTCGGTCGGGGGAGGGCGCGTCAGATGGTGGAGAAGGCGATCGCGGGGTTCGCCGTCGCAGCAGCGGCTTCGATGGAGGCACCGTCGACCGCGGCGTGGGCACTCCCCGTACCGTTGCCGGCCTCGATCGCCACCAGCGCGCTCGCCACCGGCCGGCTTACCGCCCCGCGATCGAGCCGGTGGCGTCCCGATGGTGCATGACATATCCCCACGCCGGTACCGGAACCGTCCGGGTGACGTCGAGGCGTTCCGCCAGGCAGACATGCCACCCACAACCCGCCAGGCCAAGAGGGGCACCGTCCGGCACGGTCGCATGGTCCTCTGCGCCGGTCCAGCCGCCCTGGCCCTCGTCCTCGGCCTGTGGGGCATCACGCGCGAGCACAGCATGTGGCGGGACGAGGCGGCGACCTGGCAAGCGGCACACCGATCACTGGCCGAGATAGGGCACATGGTCGGCCATGTCGACGTGGTGCACGGCTTGTACTACGCGGTGATGCACGGGGTGTTCGCCCTCTTCGGCGACAGCCTGATCACCCTGCGGCTGCCCTCGGTACTCGCCACGGCCGCTGCCTGCACACTGACGGCGCTGACCGGCGCTCGGCTGTCGGGACGCTGGGTGGGGATCGGCGCAGGGCTCGCCCTCCCGGTCGTTCCCGCTGTCCAGGAGTACGCCCAGGAGGGCCGGTCCTACGCCCTGGTCCTCGCCTTCGTGGCGCTCGCGACCTGGCTTCTGGTCCGCGCCCTTGCGCAGCCGAACTCCCGGCGGTGGGCTGGGTATGCGGCGGCGTTGCTGATCGCCGCGCTGCTCAACTGGTTCTCGCTGTTCGCGCTGGCCGCACACGCGGTCACCACGCTCCTGGCCCGCCCTGGCCGGGCCAGGAGCATCGGATGGGCGCTCGCCGCCACCGGGGCGGTGGCCGGGGCCCTGCCGGTGGTGCTGATCAGCCGGGCTCAGGCCGAGCAGGTTTCGTGGATCAAGCCGCTCGGATGGCCGACAGTGCTCGGTGTGCTGATCACCGTGACCATCAGCGCTCTCTGCGCCCGCACGCCGCACGCACGGCTGCCGAAGAACTTGAGGAGGGATCGCCCGCACCCGCGTGTGAGCCTCGCGGCCGTCGCGCTCCCGCTGTGCGCGGTGCCCCAGATCGGCCTGGCCGCGGTCTCCCTCGTCAAACCCCTCTACATCACCCGCTACGTCCTGTTCGCATACCTGGGCCTCGCGCTCCTCATCGGAGCCCTACTGGCCACGCTCACCGTGCGTATCAGAAAACACCCCCGCCTCCTGTTGCCCGCCACCCTCACCGTGGCCCTCCTGGCACTGCTCCCCACCGAGCTACGGCTGCGTACCGCCCAGAGCCGCGTCGATGACGTACTGACCGCAGCATCCCTCGTCGCCCACGCGCGCCACGCCGCCGACGGCGTGCTCTACATTCCCGCCGCGCGCCGCGACACCGCCCTCGTCTCACCCCACGAGTTCGCCGGACTACGAGACCTGGCCCTGGCCCAGAGCCCGGTGACGTCCGGCACGTTGAAAGGCATCGAGGCGGGCCTGAGCGACATAGCACGAGCAGTACGGAGCGCACAGCGCATAGTCCTCGTCACCGACCCCGGACTGCTTCCGGCCGACTCGGCACGTGACCGCGCCAAGCAACGCGCCCTCGCAGAGCACTTCGCGCTCCGCTCGGACAGCATCGAGCGGGGCCGCCGGGTGAGCGTCTACGAACGAGTGAAGTGACCCAGTGCCCAGTGCCCCAGTGCCCCGGTCGGAAGCACGTAGGCGGGTCGTGAAGGCCACGAGAGGGGCGAACCCACCGACTCTGTGCCGACCCAGGACACCGGAAGCCGCTGCTCCGGCAGGTCAAGGCCGAGGCTGCCGAGGCCAATCCCCTAGGCACGCCCGCACAGGTCCCGCACCACGGCCCGTTGCTGGTAGCCGGCCGACTTGTAAGTGGCGACGGCGGCGACGTTGGAGCTCGGGGTGCAGACGAGCGCACTCGACGAGCCGAGTTCCTGGAGTGCGGCCGCCGCGGCGACGCTGATCGCCGTGCCCAGGACAATCGCCATACTCCCGATGACACAGCACGGCAGCGACGGTCCGCGCCTGGATTTCGGCCGAGCTGCGCGGTGCGATGCGTGCGTTGCAGGTTCGAGGGCTCGGGCCGGTCGCAGCAGCTCCCCGGCCGCCGGTCTGCAGGGTCCGGAGACCTCACCTCTACTACGGCCACCAGGAATCGGCGGTCGGTACGTTCCAGATCCCGGCTGTTCCGGCGGCGACTGTCTGCCCGTCGCCACTGGAACAACCGGGCCGACCGCCTTCTCCACCGAGCGGCCGAGTTGTCACGCTCTGCCGGTCACACGTCACGGTTCTGTAATACCGCGATCCAGGCATCAACGTGCAGGGCGCTGACGGCATCTCACCTCGCAGCTACGACATGAGGAGTTCGAGATGCTTCGTCGGCCTTTACGCCTGATCGCCGTGCCGATCGCGGCTGTCGCCCTGCCCCTGACCGTCGCCGGCCACCAGGCCGTCGCGGCCGCCGCGCCGACCCCGGGTGGCGCGGCACGGTCCTCCGGCAACGCCACTACGGTGACGGCCCCGTGCCTGGCCGGTGCCGCGACGATGGTCGGCGACCTCGACGGTGACGGTCACGCCGACAAGATCAGCAACCCGGGTCTCACCGGTACCAGGATGACGGTGCAGTGGGGGGCCGCGAACGGCTCGTTCGGCAAGCCGTACGCCGTCAGTGCCCTCCTCGGCGCGAAGAAGGGCGAGGTCACCTCCGCCGCGGTCGCCGACTTCCAGCGCGACGGCACCCTGGACATGGTCGTCAACATCGTCAAGCCGGCCGACGGCGACGACCCCGCGACGGCACGCGTGGCGCAGTACCGCCCCGGCCCCCTCAAGCGGGCCGACCTGGCCTCCGCCAAGGCCCGGCACTCCGACATCGGCGACCACGGCGAGGCCCAGCAGCTCCGGATCGCCAACTACGGCGGCGACGCCTACCCGGACCTCGCGATCCTCAACAACTCCGGTGACGGCGGACTGGACCGCGACGTACGCCTGACGAAACCGGCCACCGGACCGGGGCACTTCGACTACGACCTCCAGGTCAAGTACGGCGCGTTCGGCACCACCTCCGAGCCACCGGCCATGCCCGGCGACGGCTGGAAGCACTTCTACACGCCCTGCTCCTGACCCCCATCGGGCGCCGACGACCCTCCGGATGCCGGTGGCGTCCGACGCCGGAGCGGGCCGGAACACGGGTGAAAGGTGCCGCCCTCGGCCCCGGCCCGCCCCATGACACCCACCAAGAGCCGAAAGAAGCGCCCTGGCCATTGCACGGAGATCAGTCGGAGCTGTGCTGCCAGCGGGGTACCTCCACACCCGTAGGGCGCACGGTTCGGCGAAAGGAGCTGTTCCGGATGGTACGTCGAGTTCGTGTGCTGCTACTGACCGCTTTGCTGCTGGTGACGGGCGTGGTGATGGCGTCCACGCCGGCCTCCGCCGTCATCGGCGGGTCGCAGAGCACCTACGGCCCCTGGGCGGTGCGCATGCTCGTCGACGGCAAACCGGAGTGCACCGGTACGGCCGTCACACGCGAGTGGATCCTCAGCGCCTCGCACTGCTTCTTCGAGCAGGCACAGCCGATCGCCGACAAGCGGATCTCGTTCCGGATCGGCAACCTCGACATGCGGAAGGGCACCACCGTCCGACCGGTACCCGGTCGGCGCGCCGGAAGCGCGCACGCCGACATGATGCTCATCAAGGTCCCGCCGATGAACATCCGCACGGCGCCCCTGGCCACGGCCCCGGTGCACCCCGGGCAGGCCGTACGCCAATACGGGTGGGGCGCCACCTGCACCGGCGACGAGAACACCTGCCAGTCCCCCGTGCTCAAGCAGTCGGACCTGCGGGTCGTACGGCCGGACGACCCGCGGTGCGAGGGCTACACCGCGCCGGGCGGCTCGGACTTCTGCATGGAAAAGGTGTCCGGGATTCCCGCCGGCGGCGACTCCGGCGGCCCGGTGATGAGCATCGCCCCACAGGGCACCGAAACCCTCCTCGGCGTCTTTGACGGCTCCGACCGGGAACACATCGCCCAGGCCGGCGAGGTCTCCCAGCAACTCGCCTGGATCCGCTCGGTCACCCGGCAGTAACACGACCGTCGGCAGGAGCGGACACCCACGACGCCCGCGCATGGCAGCCACACACGGGCAGTCGCGCACAGCAGTCGCGTACGCACCCCGCCATCTCGACACCTCGATATCTCGACATCTCGCCCCTCGACGTATGGCACCAACGCCTCAAACGTCTTCCCGTCGCCCACACAGCCCGTGCGTGGATGCCCGGACGCCCGTCAGTCAGCGCGCCAAGACGGTGTCCACGAAGGCCGCCAGTCGGTCCCTCATCCCCCGGGGGCTCACACCCTCCGCCCCTGCGAGGTGCTCGACCAGGTCGGCCCGGGTGGCCGCCAACAGGGCATGCGCCGTGAAGTCGGCGTCGTCGTCACCCTTACCGGGAAGCCGGCTCAGAGCGTCCCGGAGGATGCCGTGCCACCAGGCGTAATGCGCCGCCTGGTACGGGCTGCCGCTGCCGGCCTCCTCCAGGGCGAGCGAGAGGTGCCGGTTGTCGAGCTTGAACTGCAGGAGCGCGTCGAGCACGGCCGGCACCCGTTCACGCGGCGGGGTGGCGGGGCCGAGCGGTGCGGGGCCGGCCTCCACGGCTGACCGCAGCGGCTCGATGCGGGACTCGAAGACCGCCCGGACCAGGCCGGTGCGGTCGCCGAAGCGGCGGAAGAGGGTGCCCTTGCCGACGCCGGCCGCCGCCGCGACATCGTCCATCGACACGCCACGCGGGCTCTCGCTGCGCGCGAAGAGTTCGTCGGCCGCGGCCAGGACCGCCTCCCGGTTGCGGAGCGCGTCAGCGCGGGCGGCCTTGCGTTCGGCCATGGGAAGCCTCCCCTTTACGAAACGGACCGACGGTCCGTATAGTCAGGCAACAGCCAAGCGGACCACCGGTCCGTATACTCCGCAGTCTAGAGGCGAGGCATTCCCATGCGCGACACCGACCCCGCGGAGCTCTTCCGCCACGGCTTGCAACTGTTGCTGGACAAGGACATGGACGGCTGGGTCGACCTGTGCGACGACCGGGCGGTCTTCGAGTTCCCCTTCGCCCCGGCCGGCTACCCCGCACGGCTCGACGGCAAGGCGGCGATCGCCGCCTACCTGCGCGACTATCCCGACCACATCGACCTCCAGGACTTCCCCCACCTGGAGATCCACCGGACCGACGCCCCGGGCACCCTCGTCGTCGAAATGCGCGCCGCCGGCCGGGTAGTGGCGACCGGAGAGCCGTACGAGATGCCCTACGTCGCCGTGGTGACGGTCGCCGACGGACGCATCACGCACTACCGCGACTACTGGAACCCGCTGGCGATCCCGGCATCCATGGGCGAGGCGAAGGCCGCATGACCGATCACCACACCGTCCTGGTCACCGGCGCCACCGGCACCACCGGCAGCCGCGTCGTGGCCCGCCTGGCCGCCGGCGGCCACACCGCCGTCGCCACGAGCCGCCGTGCGTCCCTGCCCACGGGCGCCGCACGGGCCGTCCGCTTCGACTGGTACGACCCCGCCGGCCACGGCGCGGCGCTGCACGGCGCGGACCGGCTGTACCTCGTGCCGCCCATCGGGGACCCCGAACCGGCCGCGGTGATGCTGCCCTTCCTCCGACAGGCGCGGGCGGCCGGAGTGCGCCGGGCGGTCCTGCTCGGTTCGTCGGCCATCCCGGCCGACGGCCCCGGAGTGGGGCAGGTGCACACGGCGCTTCCCGGACTGTTCGAGGAGTGGGCCGTGCTCCGCCCCTCCTGGTTCATGCAGAACTTCACCGGCGACCACCTGCACGCCGAGAGCATCCGGTCGGAGGGCGTGATCCGCACGGCCACCGGCACCGGTCGCGTCGGCTTCATCGACGCCGACGACATCGCCGCCGTCGCGGCACGCCTCCTCACCGACGCCTCCGCACCACCCGCCACCGACCTGGTACTCACCGGCCCGCAGACACTGAGCCACAACGACGTCGCCACCCTCTTCACAGAAGCGACCGGCCACCCCGTACGCCACCTGCCACTCACCCCCGAGCAACTACGCGACCGCCTGTCCACCACACTGCCCGAGGCATTCGCCGACCTGCTGACCGACCTGGACCGGGCAATCGCCACCGGAGCCGAGAACCGGGTGACCGACACAGTGGAACGCATTACCGGACGCCCACCACGCACCCTCCGCGAGGTGGTGGAGAAGTGGTCCTCATCCTCCTCGGCCGCCCGACACGAAAGTTGATCGCGCCTGGACTGTAGTTCTCGCTTCCCGGCTTCCGTGGGGGGAGGGGCCGGAATGGAGGAGGGTCGGGTGCAGACCCGAGTTTCGGCATACGCCATCGCGAGGAATGACGACCCGCTGCTCCGTCGTCGACTTCATATCCTCAGCACCGGCGGTAGCCGAGACCGGCGGATCCACTGACGCGGCAGCCCGGATTCCCACGACGGATCTGCGGGACTCCATGCTGTCACCAGCGGCTGCCGACACCCGTCTCAACCAGGGGCAGGGCCATGACCGAACAGGTACGCCGGGTGAAGGTGCAGGAAACGGCCTCCACACCACAACGCCCCTTCGAAATCCACTGGTCACAGAGGCTGCGGGCGAGAAGAATCCCTGCTCATGACCTTGCTGACCCACTGGCCGCTGGCGGGCCTGCGATTGACCACACCCCGGCTGGAACTACGGTGGCCGACCCCGGACGATCTCGCTGCGTTGGCTTCGCTGGCGGCCGATGGTGTGCATGACCCGGCGGTGCAGCCGTTCACCGTGGCGTGGACGGATGCCGCACCTGAGCTGCGCGCTCGGAGCGTCCTGCAGTTCCACTGGCGCTGCTGGGGCGAGTGGCAGCCGGAGAACTGGGAACTGAACCTGGCGGTCGTACGGGACGGCACTGTCGTCGGTACACAGGGCATCAGTGCCCGGGACTTCTCGGTCCGTCGTGAGGTGGGCACCGGCTCCTGGCTGGGCAGGAGCCACCACCGTCAGGGCCTGGGCACCGAGATGCGCGCGGCGGTTCTCCACCTGGCCTTTGCCGGACTCGGTGCGCAGGACGCCGTCTCGGGGGCGTACGAGGACAACACGGCCTCACTGGAGGTTTCGCGCAAACTTGGCTATCGCGAGGACGGCATGGAACGTCATGCCGTACGTGCCGAGCCCGTCGTGCTGCGCAGGCTCCGCCTTACGGCTGAACAGTGGCAGCAACACCAACTCGTCCCGGTGGAGACGGCGGGCCTGCAGGAGTGCCTCCCATGGTTCGGACTGACGACGTAGCTGTGTGGCGGCGGCCCGGAGATCCCCCCGGGGCAGCCTGCGATCACCCCGGGGCAGCCTGCGAGACGACGGCATCGGTTGCGGCAGCGTCAGGTCAGGCCGCCGCAGCAAACGGTCGCCTATCCCGCCGGACGCCCTACTCGCCGCGGATGCGGGCGCGTTCGCGGCCCTAACGATCGATACCGCGCCGCAGGAGTATCCGTCTCGGCGGCAGATCGAACGAACTGCTGGTCAACGTCCCATGTTCAGCCAGCGTCGCGCCCCGGCACCCAACGTGCCGGGGCGTGCTCTCCCGAGAAGCGACTCGGTGCGCGGCCGCGGGCAGTGGCCGTGCCGACTGCGCACGGCCGTGCTGCCGTCTCAGCGGACGTGCACCGTCACCACGTCGGAGGCGTGCAGGCGCACGGGATTCTGGTCGTGCGGGCTGGTCAGGCCGTACAGCACCGCACGGAACTGCAGGTCGCCGCGGCGCGCGGACGTGCCGTGTGCGGTGATGTGCGCGTCACCCTCCACCGCGGCGCTGCAATTCTCCTGGTGCCAGCCTTCGCCGAAGCCCTTCTCCTCCAGGCACAGCTGATGCAGGAAGCCGGCGCTGTCATCGCCGCCGTGCGCCTTCACGGTGATGGTCTTGCCGACCTGCGCGGTGCCCGGCGCCGTGATGTCCACGCCCCCCTTGGCGAACGCGGGCCCGGCGGCCAGAGCCACCGAGGCCAGCCCCAGCGCCCCGATCACCGCCACACGGCCGCCCCGCATCTTGCTCCCGGTCTTCTTCGTCCTGGTCATGGACTTCCCCTCCCGCGGGTCCCCCACTTGGTGAGACCCACCGTTCGCGAAAGCGCCCGGTGCGCCTCGCCGACTCTCCAGATGAGCCCGCCGCCCCGCACGTTGCCCCTCGCCCAACACCGTTACAAATTGCCGATATAGACCGCTAACCAGGTCCTGATCCCCTCAACAGTCGCCACATCGCTTCTTGGGAGCGGTAGTCCGCCGACCTGAGCACTCCGACGAAGCGCCTGGGCGGTTTCTCAACGCCGCCGGCCGCGAGTGCCGAAGAGTCGGCGCCTCACCGCGAACGCAGGGCACGGGGACCGGAGCGCCATGGTCGCCGATGGAAGCGGGGGCTCAGTCCTCTCTTCGACGAGCAGGGCGAGTCGAGTCGTCACATCGTCGGCGAAGTGGGAGAGCAGGCGGACGAGGTCGTCCCGGTCCTGGCGGGGCCAGTCGGCAAATGTGTCGGTGAACCAGCCGAGCAGCAAGGCGAGATAGCGGTTGGGTTCTCGGTCCCGGCACCGGTGGGTTCGATGGGGCGAGCCCAGGCGTCATGCGGGTCAGGGATACGGCGGACGCGGTCGCGCTTCCCCAGCATCGGACCTCGCGGGTGATGTGCGGGGGCTCAGAACCTGCATACGGTCGGCGATCTCGCCGATCCGAAAGGGTTCACCGGCCGTGCGCCACAGTGACGAGCACGCCCACTGCGGAGCGGTCGCACCCCAGGTCCGCCTCCTGGTCGGCGCGTTCGACAAGGCGACTCCCGGGCGACAGCGGCGCCGAGCCGCGTTGGAGCGTTGCCCTGGTCGGCGCGTACGTCCTGGCCGGCGAACTGGCCATGCACTCCGGCCACACCGCCGCCTTCGCGGCATATGAGCGCCGGCTGCGCCCCTTCGCCGAGCGCAACCAGGCGCTGGCCACCAGGGGCGACACCGCGGTGACACCGACGACACGGGAACAACTGGAGTCCCGCAACGCCCTGTTGCGCGACCCGGAGTCCATCGCGAAGGAGATGGCAACGGCGAGCGCACAGGCAGGTCGTACCGCACACTCGGGCCTGCTGCTGCCGGAGTACGCCGGGGTGCTGTGACCCCGGCGTAGCTCTCGCCCCTCCCCAGCCCTCCTCGACATCACCACGAACACCCCGGTTGGAGCACCAGCACCACGCACGGACACCGACCTTGATGGGGACCCCATAGAAGGCCGGGCCTCCGTGGCGATGGCGAGCCTCGCCTCTCGGGATTGACCGCGACGCCCTGCCGGGTTCTGCCGCTGAAAGACGATCAGCCGAGGAACTCCTGGGAAGGGAACCGTCAAGGCGAACCCGGTGACGAACTGCTGTTGCGGACCCCTGGGGGCCTGGTCGGCGTGACGGGCTGATCCTGATCAGTTCATCCCTCCGGATCGACCACCCCGGTTTCGAAGGCCAGGACGACCGCCTGGGTGCGATTGCCGACGCCCAACTTGGCCAGCACATTGCCCACATGGGTCTTCACGGTCTCCAGGCTCACCACCATTCGGGCGGCGATGTCCTGGTTGGACAGCCCACGCGCCATGAGACGTAGTGTCTCTGTCTCACGGCCGGTGAGTGCAGTGGTCACGGAGGTATCTCGTCGAACGGGCCGCCCCGCGGCCATCTGGCGGACCGCGTCCGGGAACAATACGGAGTCGCCGGCCGCCACCAACCGGATAGCGTGCGCAATCTGCTGTGAGGGGGCCCGCTTGCGGATGAACCCGCTGGCCCCGGCCCGCAGGGCGTCCCAGACGTACTCGTCGTTCTCGAACGTGGTGATCACCACGACCTTCGGCGGGTCGGGCAGCGCCCGCAGCCGCCGGGTGGCCTCGATTCCGTCCACCCGTGGCATGCGGACATCCATCAGCACCACGTCCGGTCGCAGCCGGGTCACTGCGGCAACCACCTCGGCGCCGTCGTCAGCCTCGCCGACCACGTCCAGGTCGGGCTTGGCCGACAGCAGCGTCCGCAGACCGGTACGCGTCAGTTCGTCGTCGTCCACGATGAGCACGGTGACGGTCGGGTCGACATCCGGGCCCGGAGCTGCGGAGGCGTTCATGACACCGACCGTAGCGGTATCCGGACCAGCAGCCGCCACCGGCTTTCCCCTGCGTCCGGGCCGCCCACGCCGCTCCCACAGCCGCCGCATTCCCTGCCGTCCCCACCGACGCGGCAGCCGCTGCAGTCGCCCTCAACGACACCGGCGTGCGTCGTTCCCCGCAGCAGCCGCACCCGGTCCCTGATCCCCTGCACCCCCTGTCCCCCGGCCCGCTGCCGGGCACGTTCCCCCGTGCCGACCGGATTGGTCAGCTCCAGCTCGAGCCACCCGTCCCGCACCGTCGTCCGCAGCCGGATGCCTGCTTTCCCGCCGTGCCGCAAGGCGTTGGTCAGGCCCTCCTGGACGACCCGGTATGCCTCCCGCGACACCGTGGCCGGCACCAGAGCCAGGTCGCCGTGAACCTGCACCGCCAATTCCGCGCCGGCTCCACGCACACGTTCCACCAGCGGGCCGAGGTCGCTGAGGGTCGGCCGGGGCACTGTGGACGGCCGTTCCTCCCGCAGCATCCCGAGCACGTGATCGAGATCGTCCATGGCGGCCCGTGATGTCTCCTCAATGCTGTTCAGAGCACGTCTGGCCCCCGCCGGGTCACTGTCCATCAGCTCCACGGCCACCGCGGCCTGGATCGTGGACGCCGTCAGGGTATGGCCGATCGAATCGTGCAACTCCTGTGCCAGTCGGTTGCGTTGCGCCAACAGGTTCATCTGCTCCTCGGCGGCGGCCAGCCGCTCCCCGGGCCGGTGGCCGAGGAGCACCGGCGCAAGCCGTCGGAGCAGCACCGCTCCGCCGAGCGTGACCCCGGCCGCAAGCGCCAGGCATCCCACGGCCGGCAGCAGCGCCCACGTACCCCGCCACCCCTCCCCGATCCACAGGGACAGCCCGAAGACGGTCATGCGCTCCTCGCCACCCAGCCAGACCGAGGGAAACGCGACAGCGCCGAACACGGCCAGGCAGGAGACTGCTGTCACCACCCCACCGAGCACCATGTGCGGCACCAGCCACACCACAGTGCGCAACCGGTTCACCCAGCGCGGTCCCGTCGTGTCCACCGGCTCGGGCAGACCGGCCCCCAGCAAGCCGTTGGCCAGCCACACACTCGCGCGCCTGGCCGACCGAGGAGCGCCCATGGCCACGGTCACCACGGTGAACGCACACACGAAGCCCAGCACACGGAGCCCCGCCGGCCACCTCGGCGGCGCGAACAGCAGCGCCGCCGTCAGCGGCGGCAAGCTCAAGGCCGCGCCCAGGGCCGCATACACCCAGTCCCGGAACCCGGTCCCGCACGAAAGCGGGCGATTTAATTTGTCCACGGCCGGACCGTACCCCGGCGCCGCGCCCAGTCGCCTCCCCCGAAAGCGCCAGAACGCACCCCGAAATAGAGGGAATCGGAATTCGCTCTCGACAGCGATACAAAACCCCTCCGCTTGATGTGAGAGTGAAGAGGCCAGGCGGCCACCGCAGAGAAAACAGCGCCGGCGAAAAGCATCACCCGCAGGCCCCTTCATACCGAACGCGGTAACGGATTCCCCACCCCGAAAGAGACGAAATGCAATATTCAATGCTCACCCACCATGCGAAACCCGTCACCCGCAAAGGCGTGACAGTCTTCCTGCTCATTTCCTTCGCCGGCACCTGGCTCTGGCTGCTGTTCGCGCGAGTGGTCCTGGGCCTGTCCTCGCTCCATCCCCTCCTGCAACTACCCGGCTTCTGCATGCCCGGAATCGCCGCGGTGGTGGTCCGCCGCTGGATCACGAGCGAAGGCTTCGCCGACGCCGGACTGAAGCTCCACCTCAAGACGGCCTGGCGTTACTACGGCGTGGCCTGGCTGGGCCCGCCGCTCATCGGGGCGGCCACGCTGGCTCTCGCCGCTGCGCTCGGCCTGTGGGACCCGGACCTGTCCGGCCCGGGCGGCTTACCCGGTACCAAAGAACTGGCGACCGTCCTCGGCCTCATGATGGTGGCCCTGTTCCTCACCCCCCTCTACGCGGGCGAGGAATTCGGCTGGACCAGCTACCTCAGACCGCGTCTTTTCGGCGGCCGTACTGCGCCTTCCACCATCGCCACGGGGCTGATATGGGCGGTGTGGCACTTTCCACTGGCCTTCATTGGATACGCCGAATTCACCAACCTGGTGACCGGCCTGGCGGTGTGGACTCTGTCCTTCCAGCTCCAGGAGATCATTCTCATGTGGCTGTATCAGCGCAGCGGCAGCGTCTGGGTCGCGAGCCTGGCCCACGCCGGAAACAACATGGTCCTCTTCCTGATCCTCGGTGAAACCCTGGACGGGAAGGCAGGCCTGGGCACAATCACCCCGATGCTGCTGGCCCTCGCCCCCATGGCCGTCATCTGCCTGTGGCTCGTCGGCACCCGACGACTGACCCGCGAGCGCCGGCTCCCGAACCCGCTGCTCGCAGGGCACGTCGCCCGAACGGATTGAGGGCATAACGCGAAGCACTCTGGGGAGCGCCCACGACCTCCAGTGGAACCGATCGCCACCACCACACCAGCCGTTCCACACCCGCACCGGCCGTTCCACACCGCCCACGCCGGCACGGCCGCACAGAAGGCGACGGCTGCGAAGTCGCCGACACCGAGCCCGCCCCCGGACACGGAGGCTGAACCAGTGTCACGGCGATCAGTCGCACTCGGCCCCCCGGTAAGCCAAGGGCTCCAGGTCGAGGGGACTCGCGGCGCTCTCCGGCTCGTGGGCGATCCGAACCCCCTGCCCCGCCCGAGCTGGGCAGGGGGCACCTCGCGCTCTCAGCGCCAGAACTCCACCCGGGGAGACGGGCGTCTACCTGGTTCAGTTCGCGCTGCCTACTCCACCGCATACAGCAGGTTGTACTCAGCACCATCCGCCCTGAAGCGGAGACTGCGCTCACCAGGCGTATCCGTGATCCACTGCTCCCCGAGCCTGCCGTCCCCGATTGCTCCGCCGGCCTCCCCAAGAGAGACAGCAATCGTCCCCGTGAAGTCGCAGTCGTACTTGACGGTGAACATCCGGTCGCCCAGCACCGTCCCGTTCCACACGGTGCCACGATTCTGGACAACAAGCTTCGGCTCGTCGAAACCGCTCCAGCCCTCAGTCGTGACGCACTTGAGCTTCTCCAGATAGAGCTTGGCCATACCGTCCCCTGTGAAGGATCCTCCCCGACACTCACATCCTGCCGAGCCTCAATAAACGATCACTAAACGAATGAAGGCGGTATGCCGGCGGTGGCAGGCGACGACCCGGCGGCGAGAGCCATCGGCGAACACCGCGGCCGGTCCCGCGGGTCCAGCACCGCGCAGGGAGAGGTCACGCAGCCGGTCAACGCCCCCGTTCGTTCCGTGACCATCCGCTCGGCAAGCTCCACTGCCGTGGACCGGGCCAGGCTTGAGTGCACGTCAGGCCCGAGACGTGGTCGTCGCCTTCTTCGACGACCACATCAGGTGGGACGCGATGGTGCAGTTCCCGGCGGAATCGATGCTCAGCCGTACTGCCACGCACCGCACTCTCCTACTCCCGCTGGCCACCGCGCCGGAGGGTCGACTCCATGTTCTGGCCGGCTCGGTCTCCGCGTTGCTATGCGGCCGTCTCTGCTTCACCAGCGGCCGGCCGTGGTCTCGGACGTCGTCGACGGCCAGGGGAACATCCGTTCCGCTGCCGCTGGATCCGGCAGCCCCGGGCCCTGGCCGGAGCCCGGATGAAGAAGACGTTGCCGTGGGCGCCGGAGGCGTCCCAGGCAACGTGCACGAGCGATCCCGAGGGCAGAGCAGAGCGACCAGGAGAGCCGCAGGCTCACCCGTCACCGGGGCGGATCAGGAACTGGACGGGAACCATCCGCCGGAAGCAGCGGACTTATGGAGCAAGCCAGCGCACCGTCGTCCACTGTCGACCGGCGCCGGCTTGACCGGAGTCCGAGTGAGCAATCAGGAGACGGGTCGATGGAGCACGGGAACCCGCTCAGACCGTCAAACCGTCAGCCATGACCGCCTGTCCCCGCTTTTCGGTCGGGACCTTCGCAGCGCCCGCAGCATCCGCGGGCGCTTCACCAGCCAAAGGAGAAAGCCAATGCCTTTACGCGTTCAGATCCTCATGTACGACGGGGTGGAGGAGCAGGACTTCATCGGGCCGCGTGACGTTCTCGGTCACGCTGAGCGGGCGGGCGCCAAGGTACAAACGACACTGGTGCGGCCATCGGCCCCTGGCGAGGTGACATGCTTCTTCGGCACCAGAGTCACCGTGCCGACCGCATGGGAGCCTGCCGACTCCGACCTTCTGATCGTGCCGGGCGGCGGCGACCAGTTGATCAAGAGTCCGGATGTCCTGCGGAACCTCGTACGGGCACATCAGGCCGGGGTCATCGTCGCCGGTGTCTGCACAGGGGTCATGGTGCTGTCCGCAGCAGGCTTGACCGCAGGCCGTCCGTGCACGACACACCACCTCGCCAAGGCCGAGCTGGCCGCACAGGGAGGAACGGTGATCGACGCACGAGTCGTCGACGACGGCAATCTGGTGACCGCGGGCGGTGTCACCAGCGGAATCGACCTGGCGCTCTGGATGATCACCCGCGAGTGCGGACCATCCATCGCCCTCAGCGTCGAGTCCATCATGGAATACGAGCAGCGCGGCGTCGTCTGGCGAAGCTCCTGACCGCCGTCGCACTGGGACATCCTCGCTGTCGCCACTCAGAGCGTGCCGCCGACCGCTGACAACCACCGTCCCCCGGGCGCGGACCACCCCTCCCCCGGTTTTCTACCCGCACGAGGCCGTTGACCTTCCGAGGAGCTAGGTCATGTCCGCAAAGTCGTTGGTTCGTTGGTCTGTTCGTGGTGCGTCGTCATGAGCTGACTGATGAGTCGTGGGCGGTGATCGAGCCGTTGTTTGCGCCGTCGCGGATGGGGCGGCCGGTGCGGGACCGTCGCCAGGTGGTCAACGGGGTCCTGTGGAAGTTGTCCACCGGGGCCGCCTGGCGGGACCTGCCCGAACGCTACGGACCGTGGAAGACGGTCTACGAACGCTTCCGCCGCTGGTCGGCCGACGGCACCTGGGACCGCGTGCTGGCCCACGTCCAGCAGCATTCCGACGCCGTCGGCACAGTCGACTGGTCCTTGCTGTGCATCGACTCCACGACCGCGCGGGCTCATCAGCACGCGGCCGGGGCCCGAAAAAGGGGCAGGACTGGCCGGGCGAGGCCATCGGCAGATCCCGCGGCGGACTGACCACCAAGATCCATCTCGCCTGCGACGGACACGGCCGCCCCCTGGCTTTCACCCTCACCGCCGGCAACGTCAACGACTGCACCCAGTTCGAAGCCGTGATGGCAGCCGTCCGCATCCAGCGATGCGGGCCCGGCCGCCCCCGGACCAGACCTGACCGAGTGGCCGCGGACAAGGGCTACTCGTCCACCAAGATCCGCGCCTACCTGCGCAAACGCGGGATCAAGGCCGCGATCCCGGAACGGATCGACCAGATCAACGGCCGCATCCGCAGAGGCGAGAGCCTCTGCCGCCTCGACCGGACCGCCTACCGCCGCCGCAACGTCGTCGAACGCTGCTTCAACAGGCTCAAGCACCACAAACCCTCGCCACCCGCTACGACAAACGCGCCCGCCACTACAAAGCCATGGTCACCCTCGCCTGCCTGCAACTCTGGCTCCCCTGACTTTGCGGACACGCCCTAGGC
This sequence comes from Streptomyces angustmyceticus, assembly GCF_019933235.1. Classification (NCBI taxonomy): domain Bacteria; kingdom Bacillati; phylum Actinomycetota; class Actinomycetes; order Kitasatosporales; family Streptomycetaceae; genus Streptomyces; species Streptomyces angustmyceticus. Next base: position 1,010,009 of record NZ_CP082945.1, read on the forward strand.
GTCTGCCATCTCCGGCAAGCCCCGGTAAGGGCACCCTTGAGCCTGGCTCGGGACATGGCAGACAGACCGGAGCCGAGTAAATGCCACGAGGACTGGCGGGGCCTCCGACAGGAAATTCCTCATAGCCCCCTCTCTCACCCCGCTGGAGCAGTCCCAGTTGATTCAGGTCTCCCGAAGAGCGTTCTGCCGGCCAGGCCTTGGGCTGCGGCCTGAGCGCACCTGACGGCGAGGCGCACCAGTTCGGAGTCGGAACCCTCACGCCAGGCAAGGGACAACCGGGCGGCAGGCACATCCGTCACAGGTATGAAGACGACGTCCTGACGGCGCTGGACGGCGATGACAGAGGCAGGAACGAGGGCGGCTGCGTGCTCGAGGGCCACAAGGTCGATGGCCTCCTCGATGCGCGTGGCCGTCGGATGCTCCTTCCAGGTGCGATCGCCTGGGCGCACCTTCCCACCCCAGAAATCGGACCATTCGGGCGACCCTCCGGCAGGCCGGATGATCGGAACCTCGCTCAGGTCGTCAATCGACACGGTCTCACGGCTGGCCAGTTCGTGAACGGACGGCAAGCAGACGACTCGTGGCAGCATGGCCACGGTGGCGCTCTCAAGACCCGTATGGTCTGCGGGCTCCAGCACGAAGGACACGTCCGCATCCCCTGCCTCCAGACATGCCGTCTGGTCGGTCCACTGCACGTACCGGGGTAACACTCGGCATTCAGGGCTTTTTTCGCGAATGAGCTCGATGGTTCGGTGCGCCAGAGGGTGACATACGGCTGGACGGAACGCGATGACGAGCCTCTGGACCTGCTGCCACCCCACCTGTCGCATCCCGTCGACCGTACGCTGCCACTGTTGCAGCAAGCTCTTCGCGCGGTTCAGGAATTCACGGCCGGTCGAGGTGAGTTCGACCCCATTGCCGGTTCTGTCTAGAAGCTGGAGACCCAGCTCGCCTTCGAGTTGACGGATCGCCACACTCAACGGTGGTTGCGTCATGTGCAGTCGAGCCGCGGCTCGCGTGAATCCGCCTTCCTCGGCTACGGCCACGAAGTACCTGAGGTGCCGCAAGTCCAGTTCCATACGAACAGCATATGGCCCCATGGCTAACGTGTATTGGCGCTGACAGCAGACGTCTGCCTACGCTCATCCATGCAAGTTGCAGCCACCAAACCCTCGGCTCTATCCGCTGCGGGCTCTGTGGAAATTGCCATGGGGGGTCCTCTTGTCTTTGTCACACGAAGTGGCTTTCAACGGGCACATCGACGCGTACGTCACTCATCCCATGGCTGTGACTGGAATCCTCAATCGGCTCGGCACCAGCGACACATCACTCACAATTGACGATATCTGCGCGCATGTGGTGTTAAAGCCACACCTGTGCAGGACGCTGCTGGCCAGCACCACGAACTCGCCCTGAATGTCGCGGAGCCTGAGCGCCCAGCGCCTCGAACGGACACCATGTGCCCCTGGGGCCCGGGTCGGCTGATCAACGCATCAGGGGTCAGCGCGGTCGTGCATGAGGCGGCGCTGATCGAATCCTTGGCCTCTGATCGTCTGTCCGGTGCGGTGCCCGACGCATACGAGACCGAACCGCTGCCACCCGACAGCCCCTGGGGCCCGGAGAGGGCGTCCCGGCACTGCCCCACAGTATCCGGCATCCCCTTGACACCAGGCCGCGCGTCTAAGCGGCGTCCACATCCGAACTCGGTCGACGGCTGCGAGGACAGCCCCGCGGCAACGTCGTCGACCTGGACGCTGAGCACTGAGCCACTACGTCTCCCATGCTCGCCTCGACCACATCACCACGGCAGGTTCCCTTTGTCGCACAACGGCTCTTCGACATCTTCACCGTCGACTGGCGCGACGATGACGCTGATCGCCACCGGCGTATCCGTGCTCTCGTACGCACTCATGCAGACCATGGTCGTTCCGGCCTTGCATGTGCTACAGGTGCAGTTGCACACGACCTCGACGTGGTCGGCGTGGATCCTGAGCGTGTTCCTGCTGACCAGTGCGGCGAGCACACCCTTGCTGAGCAAGCTGGGAGACCGCTTCAGCAAGCGAAAGGTTTTGTTGCTGGTTCTCGCCACCTACCTGATCGGCACGCTCGGCTGTGCTGCGGCAGGCAGCATCGGGGTTCTGATCGGATGCCGTGCATTGCAGGGCGTCAGCCTCGCGGCCCTCCCCCTGTCATTCGGCATCCTGCGCGACGCACTCCCTCAGCACCGGCTGCGCTCGGGACTGGGTCTGGTGTCAGGGACCATCGGTGTGGGTGCCGGCATCGGACTGGTCGTGGGAGGGCTGGTCGTCGACCACCAGTCATGGCGCTGGCTGTTCGCGATCGCTGCGGTACTGATTCTCGGGGCAATGGGCCTTGTTGCGAAGTACGTTCCGGACCAGCGGAGCGGATCCAACGAGCCGGTGGACGTGCCCGGGGCGGTGCTCCTGGCCCTGGTACTCGTGGCGTTGTTGCTCGCGCTGACCAAGGGCACCTCGTGGGGGTGGGCATCTACAGGAACTCTGGCCCTGTTCGGAGTTTCCGTGGTCCTCCTGGCCGTGCTGGTCGTCACCGAGCGGAGGTCCGTCGCCCCCCTGATCGATCCCGCAGTCGTGGCCGGCCGGTCTTTGCTCTCGGTGCACGGTGCGGCGTTCGTGTTCGGTGTGGTCTCGTTCGTGTTCTACGTCCTGCTGCCGGCATTCGCCCAGACCGCAGCAGACCAGCGGCTACCCGGGGGAAGGACGGTCGGCTACGGGATGGGGGCCGATGTCACCGTGGCCGGTTTGCTCCTTCTGCCCGGCTCGTTGGCGCTGTTGCCGACGGGACCTCTCGCAGGTCTGATGCAGCGCCTCACGTCCGCACGGGCCACGCTCGCATCAGGCTTTGCCGTCATGGCCGTTGGGGCGATCTCGCTGTGCTTTTGGAACGGCAACGGGTGGCAACTGGCAGCCGGGTACCTGGTGGTAGGGATCGGTTCCGGACTCGTGCTGGGCGGCATCCCTTCGGTGATCAGTGACTTGACGGAGGCACGACGAACCGCGACCGCCAATGGCGTGAACACGGTGGTCCGTACGGCGGGCGGCGTCGTGGGAAGTCAGCTGGCTGCCGCCTTACTGGCGGCCTGGCACATCGCCGGCTCCGAGATACCGACGCGCGACGCCTTCATCACCGCCTTCTGGATCGCTGCCGCGGTAGCGGCGGCCGGGGGGCTGTTGTGCTGGGCCGGCATCAGAAGCTCGACGATCCCAGCGCCCCGTACGCCAGAGGTCGCTGTCCAACGCCACCAGGGCACAGGAAGCCCACGCCAATGAACCATCCGCCGGCCCACCGGACTTCCCAGGGATTCTCCGGCGTCCCGCCCTCTGGGCACGTCCAGCCGCCACACTCCGAGCGCGCCCGCGACCTCTCGCTACGGATCAACAACCTGTACGGCGATGACGAACCGTGTGCTTCTGCCCGTCTGTTCAAAATGAGGATTTGACCAGGAAATCGCAGGGGAGGCATCAGTGACAGACACGAAAAATGCCCAGCGCGTGACTGCAGCTGCGGAATACGGTGTGGTCGGAACCGTAGAAAGCGCAGCACTGTTCGGCGATCTGCCAGTGACCGTCCGGTTTGAAATCGACCCTGTCAGGCGTTTCATCGGTGATGCGCTGCAGGAGTATCAAAAATGTCTGGACAGTCGCGACGCCAACGGAGTTCCCAGCCATCTGCCGCGCGCGTCGGGTTTGCTGTTCGGGCAGTCGGACGGCGCTGAAATAACGATCAGCGATATCGAATTTGTGCCGAATGTCCGCGACAGTGACGAGAGCGTCATGGCCGAATTCGAAGCGACGATCGCCCCTCAGTTCGGCGATGTGTACAGGAACCCGGGGCGAGGATTCTGGTCCGACGAAAAGGGCGTCCTACGGGCGATCATGCAACAGTCCGCGAACGGCCGGGAGTTGATGGGATCCATACATTCGCATCCGAACTGGCACGAAATCGGCCCGCCACACGAACGCTACCAGAGGCTGAGTGAAAATCCGACACGGATGGATGAATACCTCTTCCGCCAGTCCTGCTGGCCGGTAAACGTCATCTGGTATGTGCATGAAGGCAGTGACGGAATCGCACACCGAGTAGCGGGCTGGCGGCCCGGTCCGAAGCAATGCGACAAGCTTGACATACAGATTCCGTCGGCGATCCATGAGCAATTCGAAGTCCTGCTCGACGAGGGGGAATAAGAGATGCCCGATGTCAAACTTCCCGCAGCCTTCCATCTCTTGACTGGCGGGCGGAGGCAGCTGCCTGTCGAGGGCGGCAGTATCCGGGAGGTGCTGGACGGCCTTGACCGGGCCTGTCCAGGTGTCCTCGATCGACTCATGGACCAAGAAGGGTCCATGAAGCGCTACGTCAATGTCTACCGGAATGACAGCGACATCAGGAGCCTCGACGGCCTCGAGACGAAGGTGGAGCACCATGACGTCATCTGGATAGTGCCGGCGGTAGCTGGTGGCAGCGGAGCGGCACGGGCGGAGGGGGCACGATGACGGACGTAATTCCCACAGAATTCTTCACTGAACCCGGTTCAAATCCGCACGCAGCAGCCGCGGAATACCGGTCCAAGTGTCCGGTTCACCGGATCAATGTTCCCCCCGGCGCCGACGCGTACGCGGTCCTGGGAAGCAAAGTCGTCGAGGAAGCTCTCGGTGACTCACGCCTCTCCAAGCAAGTCGAGAACCTGCCCGCCCGGTATCGGGAAAAGGCCGTGGCCAGTAGCCTGCTCGTGGTCGGCAACCTGGGGTTTGCCGACGTTCCCAAACACACCCGGCTGAAGAAGCCGATCAGCCGGGCATTCCTGCCGGCCACAATTGCCCGGCTACGCCCGCGCATCCAGGACATTGTCGACGATCTCATCGACGCCTTCCCGGAGAACGGTGAAATCGACCTGCTGAGTGCCTTCGCTCTGCCGATGCCGCTTACCGTCATCTGCGAGTACCTGGGGATACCGGTGGCGGACAGGCCGCTGTTTCTGGAGTGGAGCTACGTCCTCAGCCAGGACCCGCTGCAGCACGACGAGGCGGAGCTGAAGGCGGCGAGCGAAGCGTTCACGGACTATTTCACCAAGCTCGTGGCTGAGCGGCGCATGGACCTGCGGGACGACCTGCTGAGCGAGATCATCAGGGCCAGAGACGCGGGCATTTACAGTGAAACAGAGCTGCTGTCGACACTCCTCCTGCTGATCATTGCCGGTCACAAGACGGTCGCCAACATGATCGGCAACGGAACAGCACTGTTGCTCCGCCATCCCGAGCAGCTCGAGATGCTCCGAGCCAACCCCTACCTCATTCCCTCGGCGATCGAGGAGATCCTGCGCTACGAGGGGTCGGCCGCCTGGGCTTCGCTGCGGGTCGCGGCGGAGGATATGCGGCTCGGCAATGTGGACATACCGAAGGGGAGCTTTGTGCACCTGTCGCTGTCCAGCGCGGGTCGTGATCCCGACGTGTATGACGACCCGGACCGTTTCGACATCACCCGGTCGCCGAACCGCCATCTGTCCTTCGGTCATGGTGCCCACTTCTGCATCGGCGCACCGCTGGGCCGGCTCCAGGGCGAAATCGCTTTCTCCACCCTGTTGCGCCGACTTCCGCGATTCGAACTCGCAGTGCCTCCGGAGGAGGTTGCCTGGCTCTCCGACAGCTCGCTCAGCCGAGGCCTCGAGGCCCTCCCCATACGAGTGCGAGAGAGGTTGTCCCGATGACGGAATCAACCAGCCAGAGCATTGCCGTGGTGGGAGCCGGCGGCGTAGGCGGTTATTTCGGCGGCCTGCTTGCCGCTGCTGAGCATGATGTGCGGTTCCTGGCCCGCGGCGAGAGCCTCGCCGCGCTCAGGCGAAAGGGATTGCGCATCAGCAACGGCTCAGGTGACTGGTCCGTGCCACAGGTGCGGGCATCGGACGACCCGCAGGACATCGGCGAGGTCGATTTCGTACTGCTCTGCGTCAAGACTCAGCAGCTGCCGGGGGCCCTCGACGCGCTGGAACCCCTGGTCGGTGAGGACACCGCCGTGGTCACTGTGCAGAACGGGGTGGAAGCTCCTGAGCAGGTCGCAGCCAGGACAGGCCGCCATCGGGTGCTCCCCGGCAATGTCAGGGTCGTCGCCTCCATGGTTGCTCCGGGCGAGATAAGGCAGGTGGGTCCCCCCGGCGCGCTGGGCTTCGCAGAGTGGGACAGCACCGTGTCCGACCGGGTGGTCCGACTGCGCGAGGTGCTGCGGGAGGCCTCGGTGACAGTGCCGGAGCCGAGCGACATCTGGGCCGACCTGTGGGCAAAGTTCCTTTTGGTGGCTCCGATCGGGAGCCTGGGAGCCGCCACCGGTGGGGCGAGCATCGGCGAGCTCCGGTCGCGGGCCGGCACCAGGAACATTCTGATCTCCGGTATGCGGGAGATATACGAGACCGGGATCAAGCTCGGCATCAAGCTGCCGGACGATGCCGTGGACACCGCGACAGGGCTCATGGACCGGCAGTCGCCCGACGTCACCTCCTCGCTGCAACGGGACTTCCTGGCGGGACGGCCCTCGGAGCTTGAAGCGTGGACCGGGGCCGTGGTCCGCCTTGCCCGCCGGGCAGGCCGGACCGCGCCGGTCCACGAGATGCTCTACGAACTGCTTGCCCTGCGCGAATCGCGGGCAGCGAGGAGTGCCCAGCCGTGAACGTGAGATTCGCAGAGCGCAGCACCCTGCGGGCCGTTCGGGCATACCGGGACAAGGAGTCGTCGAACGGTGAAGACGGCACGCACATCACCTTCGATCTGTCCAGCAACGAGCTGGCTCTCCCCCCGCTGCCCACGGTGCTCGGCGGTATCGAGGAACGCTTGCCGCAACTTGCCCGATACCCCGACCCCACGGCACGCGACCTGACCTCAGAGGTTGCCAGGCACCTGTGCGTCTCCGCGGATGAGTTGGCAGTCGGTCCCGGGAGCGCGGGCGTGCTCCAGCAGCTCCTTCTCGCGCTGTGCGGCAAGGGCGACGAAGTCGTCTACGCCTGGCCCGGATTCGACGCATATCCGCTGCTGGTCGCCATTTCAGGTGCCACGAGCGTCCAGGCGCCGCTGACTGCATCCGGAGGACACGATCTCGATGAGATCCGTACCCGGGTAAGTGCGCGGACCAAGGTGGTGATCCTGTGCTCCCCTCATAACCCGACCGGCGCCACAATTGATCACGATGAGTTGCGCGGTTTCCTGCACTCTCTCCCGGATCATGTGGTCACGGTCCTCGATGAAGCGTACGTGGAGTTCGATCGGGGCAGCGATCCCCCGGGCACACCAGGGTTGCTCCGCGAGCACCGCAACATCGTGGTCCTCCGAACCTTCTCCAAAGCCTACGGGCTGGCCGGCCTACGGGTCGGATACGCAGCCGGGCCCCAGCAGGTCATGGCTGCCGTCCGCAAGGCGGCGATACCTTTCGGAGTGACGCGCTTCGCAGAGCAAGCCGCAATTCTGTCCTTGCGCAGTGAGGGCGAACTGATGGAACGTCTGGCCGCAGCGGCGGCGGCGCGCGAAGAACTGACGGCGGGACTCAGGACATTGGGGCTGCCCGTCCTCCCTTCCCGAGCCAATTTCGTCTGGCTGCCGCTCGCCGGGGCCGCCGAGTCATTCACCCGGGCCGCAGCTAGCGCAGGGGTCAAGGTCCGATCCTATCCGGGGCATGGTGCACGGATCTCTGTGGGAGAGACCGAGGCGCATCGCATGCTGCTGGCGGCGCTCGGCCAGAAAGACCATGGCGCCGAGTTCTGAGACGCCATGACCGCGACTGGAGGGCTACTGCAGTTTCCTCCGGTGGTTCTTCCGCGCCGGCCTGTTCTGAGAAGTCTCTGAAGAGATTTCTTCGCCCGTTCTCATACAGCCCGTCGACAGACACCTTAGGGTAGGCATTCTGTGAAAATCCTGATGATCGCCATGCCGTGGCAAGGTCTCGACACACCGTCCAGCGCCCTGGGGGTACTGGGGCCCTGCATACGCAAAAACGCCGCCGACTGGACCGTCGACGAGCTATACGCCAACCTCCGATGGGCCGAATGCCTGATGCGCGAGAGCGACGGCTTCATCACGTGCGAGGATTACGGGAACGTCGCGGATCAAGTCTTCCACGGCGTAGGTGACTGGGTGTTCACCCCGGCCCTCTACGACGTCGACAGTTATCAGGTCGAGGAGTACTCGACGTTCCTCCAGCAGCGGGAAACGGACCCGACACTCCCCGTTGAGATGCAGAAGTATGCCCGGGGGTTCGTCCGGGATCTCGCGGCCGAGATCGCTGCCGACCCACCCGACGTGGTCGGGTTCACGAGCACCTTCATGCAGAACGTGCCGTCGCTCGCACTGGCCAGAGAGCTGAAGAAGATCGCACCGGGCATCCTCACGGTACTGGGCGGCAGTAACTGTGACGGAGCACAAGGTCCAGCCTTGCACCGGAATTTCGGGCAACTCGACTTCGTGATCAGCGGTGAGGGCGAACGTGCACTTCCCGCGCTGCTGAATCGCATCGCCAAGGGCGAGAGCCTCGCTGACGTTCCGGGACTCAGCTGGAGGGGAGACGACGGGAGCACGGTGGTGAATGCACCGTCCAAGGCGGCACTGCCGTTCGCCATGGTGCCTGCCCCCGGTTACGACAGCTACTTTCAGGCAGTGGAAAAGTCACCCGTCCGGCACCACGTCCGTCCGATGCTGGTGCTGGAGACCTCTCGCGGTTGCTGGTGGGGCGAAGCTCACCAATGCACGTTCTGCGGCCTGAACGGATCGAATATCGATTTCCGGAGCAAGGCCCCCGAACGCATCGCTCAGGAAGTCCGCGAGTTGGCCGAGCGACACCAGGTGCTCGACCTGGTCATGGTGGACAACATTCTCGACATGAAGTATCTCCATACGGCCATGCCGGAGATAGCTGCTCTCGACTGCGATCTGAGGATCCACTACGAGATCAAGTCCAATATGAACCGGGAGCAGCTGAGCAAGCTCAAAGAGGCGAACGTCCTGTTCGTGCAGCCCGGTATCGAGAGCCTGAGCAGCCATGTGCTGCGCCTCATGGACAAGGGGGTCAGCGCCGCACACAACGTGCGGATGCTGCGTGACGGGCAAGATCTCGGGCTCAATGTGACATGGAGCATCCTCTACGGCTTCCCCGGTGAGACCGAGGACGAGTACCGCAAACTGCTCCAGAAAATGGCGACACTTGAGCATCTGGAGCCGCCGAGCGGAGCCTGGCGCATTGCGCTGGAGCGGTTCAGTCCCTACTTCGAGGATCCCACCCAGGGGTTCATGTTCCGCCGCCCGTCGGAGATATACGACTTCATCTATCAGGTCCCACGAGATCAGCTGTACGACATGGTGTTCTTCTTCGACACCAGCGTCCAGGGAATCTCAGGGCCCATCGAGGAAGAGATGAAGCGGGCGTGCGAGGAATGGGCCAAGGCCTACCCCCAGAGCACCCTCTCCTACTGGACCGATGAGCGAGGCCGGGTCACCATCGAAGACCGTCGTGCCAGCTGGCCGGAGGAAGTGATCGAGCTGGACGACGTCCAGAGCAATGTGTACCTGGGCATGTTCCAGTGCGCCGCCCGCGAGGGCATACGCCGACGGCTTGCCGAGAGCGGGCACATCGTCAAGGACGGGGAGATCGAGGAGATGCTCCGTTACTTCGTCGATCGCGGCCTGGCATTCGAGGACGAGGGGCGCTACGTGAGCGTCGCCCTTGAGATTGACCCGTATCGCCGAAAGCTGGTGGGCGGCAAGGAGGTGGCGGCTTCACTATGAGCGCGTTGATGGCCATCGATGAACTCAAGACCCGGGGCTCGAATGAGGGACGGGTGCCGGCCGGCGGCCGGCCCTCGACCCTGGCCCTCGGGGCCGACTGGACTGAACTTCCCGCCGCCACCGAGCTGGCGGCGCTGCTGCTCCGGGTACCTGTCGCCGGGGTGCAGCTGACGGAGCCCGTCGACTTCTCGGCACTCCCTCATCATGTGATCGTGCGAATCATCGCGTTGCTTCGCGAATGTTCCGCGATCGGTGCCAGGGCCACCTGGTCGCTGATCCTTCGCGCCGAGCAGCTCGACCTGGTCCCGCGCCTCGATCACCTGCCCGCCCCCGAGAGCATCACGGTGTTGGAGAAAGGGGTTCCGTCCGTCGGCGAGTGGCGTTCTTCTCGTAATTTCGGGCTTCTGTACTTCCGTAAGGGTCCGAAATTCCTGTCCGTCGTCGATCAACGTCCCGAATCCAAGAACCTGATCACTGTGAACGACCCCACCATGATGGAGGTCTTCCTCCAGGGCCTGGAGGGGTGCGCGTGGGCCGAGGTCACCCGCACCCCGCAGTACGCTGCCGCTGCACGGGACCTGGTGAACAAGGGCCTCGTCATGCGTGTCGGGGACCACTGCGTGACCCTTCCGGTGCACATGCGTTCATGGCCTCTGGGTGTGGCTCTTCTGGGAGGAACCTTGGCCTCAGCCGGGAAGAAATCGGAGGATTTTGCGGAGTAGTTCGAGCGATCCCGGGGATGGAGGTTCCTGTCGCAAGAGGAGTTGGGCGGTGAGACACCGATTCGTCACCAGAGGACGACGGTGTCTCACCGAGCCGGCGATTGTCAGTAATGGCTGTTCATGGCGGCACGTACCTCGGCGAGAGTGGTATCGGCCACAGCTCGGGCTCGCTCGTTGCCTTCGCGCAGGGTCTGACGGAGGTAGGCGCGGTCCTGCGCGAACTCGATGCGGCGGGCCCTGATCGGGGCCAGGTACTCGTTGACCGCCTCGGTCACGGTCTTCTTCAGTGCGGCGGCTCCCGCGGAGCCGATGTCGTCGGCCACCTGCTGGGGCGTGCTGTCCAGACAGAGGGCCGCCAGCAGGAGGAGGGAGGACACCTCGGGGCGAGTGGTCGGGTCGTAGGTGATGTGGCGCTCGGAGTCGGTCTTGGCCCCCTTGAGCAGACGGGCGGTCTCGTCGGCGTCGGAAGCCAGGGTGACGGCGTTGCGGCGGCTCTTGCTCATCTTGGTGCCGTCCGTGCCGAGCAGGAGCGGTGCGCTCGACAGCAGGGCATCGGGCTGGGGGAACACGGCGGTGCCGTTGCCGTAGTGGTCGTTGAAGCGGCGGGCGATCGTGCGGGTGAGTTCGAGGTGAGGAAGCTGGTCCTGGCCGACCGGGACCAAGTTGCCCTTGCAGAAGAGGATGTCGGCGGCCTGGTGGACGGGATAGGTGAACATCAGGCCGCTGACGGACGACTGGCGCGAGTGAGCGATTTCGTCTTTGACCGTGGGGTTGCGGTTGAGCTCGGCGACGGAGACGAGGCTGAGGAAGGGCAGCATCAGCTGGTTGAGGGCGGGGACGGCGCTGTGCGTGAAGATCGTGCTGCGCGCCGGATCCACACCGATGGCGAGGTAGTCCAGTACCAGCTCCTCGACATACCCGGTCAGGTTGTCCGCTACATCGCGGTCGGTCAGTACCTGGTAGTCCGCGATGATCACGAACATCTCCACGCCGAGGTTCTGAAGACGCACTCGGTTGTGCAGCGTGCCGAAGTAGTGGCCCAGGTGCAGGCGGCCGGTGGGGCGGTCGCCCGTCAGCACACGGAATTGTCCGGGGTCCTTGAGGATCAGCTTTTCCAACACCGCACTGCGCTCCTGCGCGGCAGACGTCTCGAGCGTGTCGGTGGAGGGATCTGACGCAGAGGCGTCGGGGCCTACGGCCTGGGGGGTGGTGTTCACGAGGTCTCCTGGTAGGCGGGTTTCGCCATCCGGATGACTCGAGCCCTGGTCCAGGGGGACGTGAGTGGGCCGTCCATCCGAACGGCCCGGTCATGCAGAGAGGCGGCCGCTCCTACGAGGAGCGCCACCAGCTCAGACACGACGAAAGATGCATGGCCCCATCATAACGTCGGCTGCCGTGATCCGGGTGGATTCGCGCGCGCGTGGTGGAGGCCCCCCGGGTCATTCATCGGAGGCTCAGGAGGGGGCAGTTGGGGCGGAGAAGCACGTAGTCGGATGGCACCGAGTGGTCTGCTTCCGCCGGCGGGGTGCGCGGGGTGCGTACGGTCCCCGGGACCACACAGCCGCCGAGCCCGGTGACTCCTGTCCATACGTGTCGGGGTCTTGCGTCGTCCCGGTCACCGGGCACCGGTCACCCGTTAGGCCGTTGGATTCGGATCATCTGCTCGTTGGTCCGACGGTGTCGCTGACCGATGCTCCCTGGGCAGGCACGGATCGAGTCGCTGGTGTGGGACCAGGCGCCGAAGCCGGGTGGTAGGGGCGGAGCCACCAGCAGGCGGTCGACGTCTTCGCCTGGAAGTGCCGCACCGGCTTGCCTGCCCTGGACGGATCTGCACGCGGAGTTCGGCTCGCTGAAGGGGGACCACCACCAGCTGCGGAAGTGGGCGGCCGGCGGCGCGTGGGAACGGTTCAGGATCTTCACCGTACTCCTGGCCCAGGCCGACGCCGTCGGCCGCCGGCCAGCCCCTGTGAAGCGTGGGCCCGTACCCCGCCCCGCGCGATGTCTGCCGGGACGGCCGCGACTGGCAGTGACTGCCCGCGCAACGGGTCGGTCAGTGGTAGTTGCGCATGAGGTCGGTGGCCCAGTCGGGCTGGGTGGTGTCGCCCTGGGGGCCGAACTCGGCCATGTAGGGCTTGATGTCGAGGACGGGGGTGCCGTCGACGGCGTCCAGGCCCTGGACGTGCAGGTCGAGGCCGTCGGCCTTGAGGAGACGGCAGCGGGAGACGCCGAGGCGGTTGGGGCGGTTCTTGCCGCGCTGGGCGAAGATGCCGACCAGGGGCCAGTCGGCGTTGCCGCGCGGGTGCCGGGCCCCGGTCTGGATCTTGTCGGTGGGGACACGGTCGAAGTGATAGACGACTTCCAGGTGGGAGAAGGCGTCCAGGCCCGCTACCGCCTCCGGGCCGTACTGGGCGGCGTCCAGGCGGATGATCGCGGTTTCCTTGCCCCAGTCGTCGTCGCGGACCTCCGCCCGGCCACCGACCACCCGGCCCACCGGCACCGAAACCACCTCAGCAGGAATGCTGTCCTCGGGCATGTACCGTGCCTTTCGCTCAAAGGGTCGGTTAGTCAGTCGAGTTGGTTCACCATACCGACGGCCTGCGGTACATAGCTATGCGTTACGCACGTACCGCGCCAAACGCGGTTCAGCCGCTCGCGGGCCTGCTCCAGCGGCGCCTGCAACGCGGTTCACGAAGTCGCCGAGGAGCGAAGGCGGGCCGGGCCGGTCGGCCAGCCGGAGCAGGACACGCTGGAGCACGCACCGTTCGTCGTGGGAGCGAGCGATGGTCTGCCGCTTGACCGGCCCACGCCATGGAAAACCGTCCGCCGCGGGCTCGTAGTCCACTGCGCGGGTGCTCCACGCTGCGTCTGGCGGTCTGGTATCGGATGGCTGCCCAGGACGCGTTCCGGGCCGGCTGTGGCGGTGCCGGTGACAGTCACCTCCAGATAGTGGCCGTGCCTACCTCACTTCGGTGTGCAAGGTGTCGATCACGGGCTGCACGGCGATGAATTGACGAGTAGTCACAAATCTTGCGGCGTTGCCAACACCGCGTGGTTTCGTCGACACCTCGTGGCGTTGCCGGCACCTCCCGAAGACTCCGCTAACGGGCCCCTCCAGCGGACGCCGCAGCCTTTCCGACCTTCACCGCACCCATCGGACAAGCCCTAGAGTCCCCGTGGCCGCACCGTCATCCGGATCCCCTCCCGCGCCCACAGCACGAACCGTTCCACCGGCGTCACTTCGTGCCCCGGGGCGGGTCGAAAGCGTAGGCGCTTGAGGAGGACGGCCAGGACAAGCTGGGCCTCGACGGTGGCCAAAGCGGCGCCCTCGCAGCTGCGCGGCCCGATCCCGAAGGGGACGTACGCGAGCCGCGGCCGCTTGGCCACCTCCTGCGGTGTGAAACGCTCGGGGTCGAACCGCTCCGGCTCGGGCCAGTGCTCAGGGTTCAGGTGCACCGCCCAGAACGGATAGAACACCGTCGTCCCGGCCGGGATCTCGTACGGGCCCAGAACCAGGTCCTCGGTCGTCTCGCGTGCGCCGTACGGGCCGGGTGGGAACAGGCGCATCGACTCCTTGAGCACCATGTCCAGAAAAGTGAGCCGCCGCAGTTCGCCGTAATCGGGCGTGTCGCGCCCGCCCAGCACCTGGTCCAGTTCGGCGGCCACGCGATCGGCCACGTCGGGATGGCGGCCCAGCAGGTGCAGCGTCCACGAGACGGCGACGCCGGTGGTGTGGTGGGCGGCGAGCAGCGTCATCATCACGGTGTCCCGGATGCGCGCCGGGCTCTGACCGGCCTCGATGAGTGCCCCGATCAGGTCGCTGCGGCCGGTGCGGTCGCCCGAGCGGTGGGCCGCCACCACGCGGTCGACCGTCGCGCGCAGATACGCGAGGGCCGCCTCGGCACGCTCCGCCGAGCGCGGGTCGGCCCGCGGCACCTGGTAGAGCCGCCCGAGGTGCTCGGTCAGCACCTCCTCGAACGCGGCGACGACGCGGTCCGTGTCGGTCTCCGCGCCGCCGAGCGCGAACCCGCAGATCATCTGGAGCGACAGCGCGGTCAACTCCTTTTGCAGGTCGACGGGTTCGCCGTCGACCTGCCCCGCCCAGCGGTCCGCGAGCTCCCGTGCCAGCTCGGTGAAGCGCGCGAAGTGCCGCTCGTGAGCCGGCCGTCCGGCGAGCACCGAGAGCAGCAGCCGTCGCCATGGGGTGTGCTCGTCGGCGGGTAGCACTTGCAGATTGCCGGCCTCGCACAGCGGGTCCAGGAACGCGAACAGCTTCTCGGGCCGCGTGTCAAGATGCGCCGTGGCCTCCAGAAGCACGGGGTCGGCGACCGACACGGCCGTGTCCGCGCCTGGCAGTTGGAAGCGCACGACGGGTCCGTACGCCTCGTGGAGGTGTAACTGGTAGTGGTGCAGCCCGCCCGCAGCCGCAACGGCGCTCAGCCCGCCATCGTCCTGGTGCCCGGGGTCGGGGATGCGCATGACGGTGCCTCCTGTCCCAAGTCCTGCCCTCGGGTCCGGTCCGTTCCGAGGGGCCCTTAACTCGCCCTTGCCTCAGCACGTTTCCCCCGTACCCGCTTCCTACCCCACGGTGGGTCCCCTGCCCGCCGCGCTGCACTGGCCTCGGCGAGGAAGCTCGTGTCCAGTGTGGTGAGGCGGCATCCGGCCATGGAGCCGCCGTGAAAAAACCGTTGGCGGACCACGGAAACCATTGTTAATCTCCCGAAGGCCGTGCGAGAGAACGAGGAGGTGGTACCCGTGAACGCAGTATCGACATGGGTGCTCCCCTCTGGGGTCACGGTCGGGCGATAGGTCGTCCGGGAGCGCCGTTCAAGCGCACTCCCGAAAGGCACGACCATGCACTTCACTTCTGCACGGCGTCTCGACGACAGCGTCCTCGAACGCGAATTCACCCTCGGCGAGATCCCCGGCATCCTCTGGACGCCCACATCTACAACACCCGCGCCGCTGATCCTGCTCGGCCACCCTCCGCTCGGACTGCGGAAGATGTACCCCCGGCTGGCGGAGCGGGCCCGGCGCGCCGCGGCGGATGGCTTCGCCGCGGCCACCATCGAGCTCCCCGGGAGCGGTGACCGGCCGCGTTGGGCCGCCGCCGAGCAGGCACGCGCCGACCTGCGCCGGGCTATGGAGGCCGGCGAACCGGTCGGCGACGGGATCATCGACGCCCTCGTCCTCCCGCTCGTCGAAAAGTCGGTCCCGGAGTGGCGGGCCGCCCTGGACGCCCTGCTGTCGTTGCCCGAGATCGGCGGCCCGGTCGGGTACTCGGGGGGAGTGATCTCCATCGGCATCCGGCTCGCGATGGTCGAGGCGCGTGTCTCGGCGGCCGTTCTGTTCGCCGGGAGTCTCGTGCCCGCCGCCATGTTCGCGGAGGCCCGCCGGGTCACCATTCCGCTGCACGTCCTGCTGCAGTGGGACGACGAAGGAAACGACCGGCAGGCGGCCCTGGACCTGTTTGACGCTTTTGCCTCCAAGGAGAAGACGCTGCACGCCAACATGGGCGGGCACACCGGCGTCCCGCAGTTCGAGGGGGACGCCGCGGCCCGGTTCTTCGCCCGGCATCTCCGGTAGCCGCGGGCCGGCGCCGCCCGCCCGGTAAGCCGGAGGCGGTGCCGGCCGGGGCGGTTCTGGGCTCGGTGATCGAGAGAGGCCGGATAGTCGCGGGGATGGCGCGGACTCGCTGACCGTTCCGCACCACGCTTCGAGAGCCGTCCCCCGCAACCGCCCGCCGCCCGCCGCCCGCCGCCCGCCGCTGAGATGATCTCGGCGTGGCCGGAGCGATACGACCTCAGAGCCGTCTTGGACAGGCCATCGCACGGGGTTGATTGCACGCCGCGCGCCGACAGCGCCCGTCAGGGCCCCTGCCATGCGGGCACCAGATGGTCAGCGCCCCGAATCCGGAGCCTCGCGCGAGGCGGCCGGAGCCCGGCCTCCGGGCCGAGAGACCCAGCCGGCGGTGGCTGCCAGAGTGCGCAGGACGGTGGCGCCGGCGAACACTGCCGAGGAGACCGGCCATCCCATCCATCGCGTCAGATCATCCCGCAGGTCGGGATCGACCTCGACGGTCACCCGGATGTATCTGCTCTGCAACCTGGTGACCTTGGTGGGCCGAGGAGCCGGGACGTCCTGCCCGCGCCGCAATGCCGCGCGGTAGCTCTCCTTGCGCTGGCTCATACCTCATCCTGACGCTTGATCAGTTCTTCCGCGAAGTCCATGTACGCCGACCCCTTGGCCTGGACCGGGTTCCCGAAGGACTGGGCGTACAGATCGAGCCGCGCGATATGGGTGTCCAGCACCTCGAAACCCCGCTCGGTGAGTGCCTCGCGAGCGTCCGCGTCGGGCCCGGTGCGGGTGGCATCGGGACGGTTGGTGCGATTGAGCAGCACCGCCGAGCGGGCCGGCTCGGCACGCAGGGACTGCACGTCCGCCATCTCGCCCCGGATGGGTGCCATCCGGTCCAGTTCGATGGGGGCGGGGGTCACGGGCACGATCCACTCGCCGGCGTACCTCATGATGCTGCGGGCGATACGGGGATGGTCCTCCAGCTGGGGCGCGTCGAGAACGACGGCCTGCCGGTTGCCGAGGAAGTCGTTCACGCGACGGTGGACGTCCCCCACCGGCAGGGCGATCACCGGAAACGGAAAGCCATTGGCCAGCTCGCTCCAGCGCAGCGCGGAAGCGGCCGGGTCGCCGTCGACCAGCAGCGGCGGCATGCCCAACTCATAAAGCGCGTGGGCCAGCCACACCGCGCTCGTCGTCTTTCCGACGCCGGGCTTGAGATTTACAAACGCACAACTCAAAGGCACAAGAAAGGACAATAACGGGCATGATCGCCCAGTTTCGGTTGGCGCGAGGGCGTGGTCCCGCGGTTCACCCGCAAGCAGTGAGGAACGTCGGACGCCCGGTCGTGGTCGCGGCCGCACCACCGGCTGCTCTTGCCTCCTCTTCGCCGGACGGCATTCGGCCCCGCCCGGCCGCACCCACTACTCCGCTCGGCCCCGCAACGAGTCACGGCATGGGCACCGCGCTGGCGGGCTTCGCCGTCAAGATCGCCACCGAACGAACGGGCACGGCGGTCGCCCTGCGCTGACAGCCGACGGGACGACGGGACGACATCCACGAGGCGTTCCTCGAAGTGGCCTGCCACGTCATCACCTACCGACGCGCACAGGCCACGCATCAGCCCCTCCTGACCAAGCGAAAAGCTCGGGTGGAACCGGACGCATCCCAGCAGGACTCCGCCCCACCCTGGGCCAGTCGCGAGCCGACAGAACCGACGGGCCGGTACCCCAGCGTGGCCCGGCGGAGTTCGCCGCCCCGGGTGTGGGGTCATTCCTCCAGCGCTGCCGCCATGCGGTCGAGGTCGGCGAGGAGGACCGGCAGGCGCTGTGCCGGGATCGCTTCGACCATGCGCTGTTCGATGGCGTAGACGGCGGCCTGGACGGCGGCCAGGCGTGCGTTGCCCTCCTCGGTGAGGTGGGCGGGCCGGGCACGGCCGTGGTCGGCGGTGGCGGGGCGGGTGATCAGTCCGGCTTCCTGCAGGGCCCGCAGGACGACGTTCCCGGACTGCCGGGTGACGAAGCTCGCGCGGGCGAGGTCGGCGTTGGACATGCCGGGATGCAGGGCCAGGAGTTCGAGGGTGGCGTACTGCGGCACGGTCAGGCCGTGCTCGCGCAGGACCTTGTCCATGGCCCCACGGAGGGCGGCCTGGGTGCGTTTGAGCAGGTATCCCACGTGTTGAGTGACGTCCTTCGTGGGGCGGGACGGTTCGGCCGACGCGTTCTCCAGCATGTCAGCATTTTGACATACGCGACCCGGCCGCCTTAGCCTCGCCTATGTCAAAGTCCTGACATCGAGTTCCGAGGAGAGCTATGACCGCCACCATCGACGGCCCCGACTTCGTCGCCCTGCAAGTGCGTGACCTGCACGCGGCGGCGGACTTCTGCGAGCGGCACATCGGTCTGCGCCGGGCCGCGGTCTCGCCGCCCCACGCGGTCGTCTTCGACACCAAGCCGACCCCCTTCGCCGTCCGCGAGCTCCTCCCGGGCGTCGATCTCACCGAGACCGCACGGCCCGGACTCGGCACGGTCCTCTGGTTCCGGACCTCCGACGCCCACCAGCTCCACGACCAGCTCACCGCTGCCGGGATCAAGATCCTCACTCCGGTCACGGACAGCCCCTTCGGGCCGATGTTCTCCTTCGAAGGCCCCGAGGGCTACACCCTCACGGCACACGGAGGCTGATCATGCCCGCCGTCACCCTCACCCCGGCCGGGCCCTTCTCGCTCGCCTCCGGCATCCGGTTCCTGGAGGGCTTCGGCCCCTCGAACCACCACCCCGCGGCGGACGGAATCCTCCGGCTGGCCTTCCCTGCCGACGACGGGACCTCGGTCGTCTCGGCCGCCGTCCGGCAGGAGGTGAGGGCAGACGGCGGCACGGGAACGGTCCGGGCAGACTTCACCGTGCACCCCGGCACCCCGGACGCGGCGAAGTCAGTGAAGGCGGTGAACGCAGAGGCAGCGGCCAGACAGGCCGTGCGGGCCCAACTCGCCCGCGTCCTCTCGCTCGACGTGGACGCCACCGGATTCACCGGCCTTGCCACGGACCCCGTGGTGGCCGGGCTCATGGCGGACTACCCGGGGCTACGCCCGGTGTGCTTCCACTCCCCCTACGAAGCCGCCGCCTGGGCGATCATCGGCAACCGCATCCGCATGACCCAGGCAGCCGCCATCAAGGCCCGCATCGCCCACCAGCACGGACACCGCGTCCACATCGCAGGCCGGACCCTGCACGCATTCCCCACCCCCACGGTCCTGCGCACCCTCACCCACGTGCCCGGTCTCACCGACATCAAGATCCAGCGGCTGCACGCGCTGGCCGAAGCAGCCCTCGACGGGACACTCGACGCACCCCACCTGCGCGCTCTGCCTGCCGACTACGCCCTCGCCGAACTGCGCGCCCTGCCCGGCATCGGCCCCTTCTCCGCCGAACTCATCCTCATCCGGGGAGCAGGACACCCCGACGTCTTCCCCCGCCACGAACCACGCGTCCACAAGTCCATCGCCACCGCGTACGGGCTCAGGGCCCCGAGCACCGACGACGTCACCCCATTGGCCAGGATCGCCGACCGGTGGAAGCCCTACCGCAGCTGGGTCGCCTTCCTGCTCCGCGTCCACGCCCAGGACACGCCCCGGCCGGGCCCCACGTGCCACGGCTCCCCGCCCCCGTCATGACGTCGTCGTCCGCGCTCGCTGAAATGCGCAGTCCCGAGCATCGAGCCCCCACGCTCATCTCCCCCACCGCAACCACCTCCCCGTGCCTACCGGCGCCCATCACTCCCCCGGTCGCGAGGCCCCGTCACTCGCCCGGTTCCGAAATTCCATCACTCCCCCAGTTCCGAGGCCCCGTCACTCCCCTGCTGCGAAGCCCGGTCGAGTTCTGCCAGGCGCTCACGGCACCTGGCAGCCGTGGTGTCCGCGCCGAGTCCCTCGTAGAGGGCGAGCGCCTCGGTGTACGCGGCTCGCGCCTCGGCGCCGGGCGGCAGCACACCTGCCAGCGAGCACAGGGTGTCGGCGAGGCCGCGGCGGGAACCGACGCGGTGGAACGCGGCGCGCGCCTCGTCGTAGGCGGCTCGCGCCCGGTCCGGTCGGCCGTCGGCGCGTTCGGTGTCGCCGAGTGCGCGCAGGGTGAAGCCCAGGCCGCCGGCGTTGTCCAGGTCCCGGTGGACCTCGGCGGAGCGGGTGAGCATCTCGCGCGCCTCCGCGTAGTTGCCGCGCAGGCGCTGCACGTCGCCGAGCCCGCGCAGCATGTCGGCCTCTCCGCGCCGGTCGCCGATGCGGCGGGACAGATCCCGGGCCCGGACGAAGAGGTCGGCGGCCTCCTCATGGCGGCCGTCGACCCGGGCCACATGGCCGA
Source organism: Streptomyces angustmyceticus (assembly GCF_019933235.1). Lineage (NCBI taxonomy): Bacteria > Bacillati > Actinomycetota > Actinomycetes > Kitasatosporales > Streptomycetaceae > Streptomyces > Streptomyces angustmyceticus. The sequence continues at coordinate 1,030,448 of NZ_CP082945.1, forward strand.
GGCCGCGCAGCGACTGGGCCTGTCCGCGGACGTCGCCGATCTCCTCGTACGTGGCCAGGGCGGCGTGGTAGCCCTCATGCGCCTCGTATCCCCTGCCCCGGTTGCGCGCGATGTCGGCCAGGCCCCGTATGGCCTGTGCCTGGCCGCGGCGGTCGCCCAGCCCCGCGTACAGCTCACGCGCCTGCCGGAACTCCTCGGCGCCCCGCTCGTAACGGCCCAGCGACACAGCGACGTTGGCCAGACCCCAGTACGTGTCCGCGAGGCCCGCCCGGTCGTCGAGTTCCTCATAGCTGCGCCGGGCTTCGAGGAAGAGTGCGCGCGCGTCCTCGTACCGGCTGCGGGCGCGTTCGGTCTCGGCGAGGCCCCACAGGGCGTCGGCCTGACCGCGCCGGTCGCCGAGCGCCTCGTACAGGTCGGCGGCCACCTGGTAGTTGTCCCGGGCGGTGGTCAGGTCGCCGCTCCTGCGCTCGGTGTCGGCCAGGCCGCACAAGGCGTCGGCCCGGCTGGGGCGATCGTGATCGGTCTCTGCGGTGTCCCTCATGGTGCTCCAGATCCTCGCGAGTTCGGTGGTGGCGCCGAGCCTGCCGAGGAGGGCATGCGTCATCGCGGCGAGCCGCCTGGCCTGCGGGGAACGGCGTTCGACGGCGGCCACGGTCACGGCGATCAGGTTGGTGCGCTCCCGGTCCAGCCAGGTCCGTGCCACGCCCGGATCGCCAGTGCTGGCGGTCAGTGCGACCTGTGCCGCCTCGCCCCGGCTCAGGAAATGGGTGAAGAGCCGGTCGAGTACCTCGTCCCAGCGCTCCTGAGGCTCCTGTGCCATCGCCAGGCTGCGGGCGTAGGCGAGGAACAGGTCGTGGAAACCGAATCGCCCGCGCCCCTGGCGTTGCACCAGGTGCTTGGTGGCCAGGTCGGCCATCCGGCGGCGGCACTCGCGCGCCGTCATCCCGGTCATCGCCGCACACGCCTCCACCTCCAGCTCGGGACCCGGATGCATGGCGAGTACCCGCAACAGGCCGGCCTGCAACGGGTCGGCAGCCTCCAGCGCCTGCCAGGACACGGCGAACGCCGCGCCCACCCGACGGTCGGCGTCGGGAATCTCCAGCAGCGGGGAGTCCGTCTCCCGCATGGCCGACAGGAGTTCCTCCGGTTCCTCGAAGCGCAGCCGGACCGCGACCGCCTGCACGGCGAGCGGGAGGAATCCGCACGCCCGGCAGATCTCCTCCAGCGCGGGATCCGTCGCCTCCTCCGCCTGCACTCCGGCGCTCTCGATCAGGAGCCGTACGGCCTCATCGGCGGGCAGGACATCGAGTTCGGTGAGCGTGATGCGGTCGGGATCATGTAGCGCGACGCGGCTGGTGATCAGGACGAGGCTGCTGTCGTCGCCGGGAAGCAGGCACGCCACCTGTTCCAGCGACTCCGCATTGTCGAGCAGCAGCAGGCCGCGTCTGCCGTGCAGCCAGTTACGCCACAGCGCGGCCTTCGCGTCGAGGTTCGGGGCATTGTCGCCGCAAATGCCCGCCCATGTGAGAAGGGCTTCCATCGCGGCCTGCGCGTTGAGCGGAGCCCGGTCGGGAGTGTGACCGTACAGGTCGAGTTCGAACTGCGCGTCGGGGAAGTCCGCGGCCAGTTGGTGAGCCAGGTACCGGGCCAGTGCCGACTTGCCGACGCCCGGCATGCCGACGATGGCGTGCACCAGCTCGGGTCGACCGGTGAGGTTCCCGGCGACCAGTTCGGGCAACCGGTGGCGTTCGGCCTCGCGGTCGACGATCCTGCGCGGCGGCGCCTTGAGGGTGGTCCGCACCGCTGCTGTCGCCAGCTGCGAACCGGCCGTGAGCCGTACCGATTCCACCGGCCGTTCGGGATCGAGAGCACGTAACAGTGCGTCCTGGCCGGTCATTTCACGCAGCACGCCCCGGAATCCGGGGTCCGCGAGCAGGGCCCGCACGGGAACAGCCGTCAACCGCCGTCCCTCGTAGGGCCGGTCGCTCCAGGCGACGACGCCCAGCAGGGCGCCGCTCTTGTGGACGACGGCGCTGCCGGACATGCCCGACCACTGGTCCCAGCCGGCCGGCCAGGCAGTGGACACGTCAACGGCGTAACGGTCGCTGCGCGTGTACGTCAGCGGGTCGAGGACGCCACGGACCGTCTCGGTCTCCGTGCCGTCGCCCGTGCTGCGCGCGGCGGCCGCCGACATGCCGGTAACGGCGACAGCGACCGGCTCGGCACCCGTCACCTCGGCCCAGCGCGGCTCGGGGACGGCGGGCGCGCCGGACATGTCGAGCCCCTCGGCGGAGAGCCGCAGCAGCGCCGCGTCGAGCCCGGCGTCCCCCTGCCAGGCGACCGTGCACGGCACCGGCTCGGTGAGACGCACGGATCCTCGCCCACCGACAACGGACCTGACCGTGATGTCCGGTCGGGGCCTGCCGTCCGCGAAGGTCACGCCGTGCCGGGAGGTGAGTACGAGCAGGGGCGCGAGCAACCGTCCGGACGAGAACTCCTTCCGTCCCTCGGCGTCCTCCGGGCCCGCGGTGACCGCCACGAGCCCCGGGTGGAGCGGCGTGGTCCCGTCGTGCGCGCTCCCGGTCCGTGGTGTGGTCACCGCCGGCCGGAGACGGTGGCCGAGTCCCCGGTCAGGGTGTCGTGCACGTCGAGCTTGAGGCGCAGCCGGTGGGTCGTGCCCTGTGATGCCTTGGCATCGGCGCCGAGCTTGACCACGCCGAGTCGCACACCGCCCGACGCGCCGGCGTCTTGGCGCACCTCGACGAGGAACTCCATCTCCACCTCGGCGATATGGAACTGGAGCCGGGCGTCCTTGCCGTACTCCTGCGCTTCGGTCAGCTGCGTGCGCAACTGCTCGATCGCCTCGCTGATCTCATTGCGGTCCGTCGCCATCCCGTGCCCCCGTTGTCGCAGATCACTGTCGCCGGATCCTGCCGTACCGGCCCACGCACTCGCCACCTCTTCCCGGTTCCCGGCGGAGAGCGTGCAGGTCGCCGGGAGACTGGTCTGCGCCGCGCTTGGCCTGACTCCCTCTCTGGGGAGACCTCATATTCCAGGCCAGTCAGGCGAGTTCGGTGGCTTGCCCGAGATTCCTGATCCTACCGGTGTGGTGCTCCATGACGAGTTGGATGTGGATCGTCACGTCAGCACGGAGGAGTTGGTGAGCCCACGTTGCTGTCCGAGCCCAGCGAGACCGATGATGTCGAAATTTCCTGGGGATAGCCGGGCGGCCGCACCCCCGAAGTTTCCTCCTCCTCACCTCGGACGGGCAGGGCGGCCGCGCATGGACGGCACCCTTTCTACTGATGGGTAACTTGACGTACAGTGCTGCAGCGGCGGGCAGTTGGCCCGTCGTCTGCCTGTAGGGCAGACAGTCACCACACGGCACACAGGCTGCCACCACGTGTAGCCCGTGCAACGGAAAGGACTGTCCTCATGGCCTCCCCACGCCGGCTTCGCGCCATACTGCTGCCGCTGGCTCTGATCGGCTCCGCGGCCACCCTGGGCACCGGAGCCGCCATGGGCGCGGTTTCGGAGGGATCTTCCTCCAAGGCCGCGCCCGACACCACCGAGCAGCGCCCCACCTGGGCCATCGCCCACCGGGTGCTGACCACGGGCGGGGTGACCATGGCGCTCAAGAACGGGGCCAACGCGCTGGAGATGGACGCAACGGCCTGGCGCAAGGGCTGGTGGGCCGATCACGACGGTTCTCCCACCAGCGCCGGGGACACCATGTCGGCCATGTTCGACCAGGTGGCAAAGGAGCATGATCAGGGGCGTCACGCCTCCTTCGTCTGGCTGGACATGAAGAACCCCGACTGGTGCGACAGCAGCGACCCCAAGTGGCGCCACTGCTCCGTGGCCGCGCTGCGGGACCTGGCTCGCCAGAAGCTGGAGAGCAGGGGCATTCGGGTGCTCTACGGCTTCTACGGCAAGGAGGGCGGCAGCGGCTGGAAGAACGCCCTCGCTGACCTGAACTCCAAGGAAGCGGTCAGCTACAGCGGCGATTACGCGCAGGTCAGGGACGGCTTCGCCAAGTACGGGCCGCACGTCCCCGGCAACCAGCGCGTAATGGACAAGGGCGAGTTCAGCATGGCCTTGAAGTTCGGCAGCATCCGGGAGGAACTGGCGGCCGGCCGGAAGCCCCGGGACGCCGGAGAGCTCGCGCAGACCGTCGGCTGGACGGTGGGCAAGGGTGACAGGGATCGTGCCGCCACCCTGCTCGACTCCTCCGACGGGAGTGCCGCCGTGGACAGCCTGATCTACGGCAACCGGGCATCGTGCTACCCGGACGGCGTCAGCGGCCCGAAGGGCTGCGGCACGGACGACAGCGCGGTGCGGGAATCACTCTCGTACATCACGGACTACGTGAAGGCCCACCCGGACACCCGCAGGATGGCCACCGCTCAGGACATCCCCTTCGGCAGCTGACGTCTCGGGCTGCCCCGCCCGGCCCCGGTTCCTGTCGGCGCCGTCGCCGCACGGACCGCCGGGGACCGCGTCGTACGCGCCGTACGCGCCGTACGCGCCGTACGCGTCGGCACACGGTTACGACCGGGCGCGGGTGCCTTCTCAGTGTCCGGTCACCGGCCGGGATGTCGGCCTGCCGTGCCGCTGATCGGCTCAGGGCACTGGGCACGCACCATGTCTCCCTCAGGAGCCCACCGAACTGAATCGCCAAGTGGTCGTGGAGTGGCGGGTCGATCCGCGCTCCAGTTCCACGCGCTGCTCGGGGTGAATTCGCCCCGAGCAGCGCCAGCAGCGATCCGGCGCGTCAGTGTCGGCGAGGGTTTGTCGAAGGCCGCGCGCAGGTCCGCCGGGACGATCTCGGCGGGGTGTCGGCGGGGTGCGCGATGTCGAGCAGCCCGCTGCGGTTGGTGACGGCCGGAGAGGGCAGTGCAGTGCAGCTTCCTGCGTACGGTGATCATGTGCGAGCGGACCGTGTGGACCGACACCGTCTCGGCGTCGGCGATCTGACGTTTCTGGAGACCGTTCACCACATTTTGGGCGATGCGCGTACGGCCGGAGTGAGCGGCGTGGTCGGGACGAGGGCGGTCGTGGCGTGATTCCTCGTGGCTAACGGTCAGTGGGCCGGCGTCGGGCGCAGGCGCACGGGGAGAGTGGTGTGGCCGTTGCTGATCAGGCTGGGCAGTCGCTTCAGCTCGTGCGGGCCGGCGGCGAGTTGGATGTCGGGGAAGCGCTCGAAGAGCAGTCTCAGGACGACGGTGACTTCGAGGCGGGCGAGCGGAGCCCCGAGGCAGAAGTGGACGCCGTGGCCGAAGGCAAGGTGCTCTTTGCTGGGGCGGGTGGCGTCGAACCGATCCGCGTGGCTGTGCCAGCGGGGGTGCCGGTTGGCGGCGGCATACGAGGCGAGGATGGCATCTCCGGTCTGGATGGTCTGTCCATCGGGGAGCGCGATGCCGGCGCGGGCGTAGCGCAGGGGAAGGTGCTTGATGGCGGGCTGGTGGCGCAGTGTCTCCTCGACGACGTCCTGCCAGGTGCAACGGCCGGAGCGGACGTGAGCCAACTGTTGCGGGTCGGTCAACAGAGCGGTGACGGCGGCGTCGATGACGTTGACCGTGGTCTCGTACCCGGCCGCGAGCATCAGCAGGAGCGTGTCACGCAGCTCGGCGTCGCTGAGGGCCGCGCCGTCGCCCTCCTCATCGCGGGCGGCGATCAGCGACGAGGTCATGTCCTCACCGGGCTCGGTGCGCTTGATCTGGATCAGGGCGTCCAGCAGGCCGTAGAGGGTGGCGGTGTTGGCGACCTGTTCCTCGACGGTGAGATGGGTGGCGAACACGGTGTCCACTACGGTGCGGAACTCGGGCCGCCGGTCGGCAGGTACGCCCATGAGCCGGCCGATGACAGCGATCGGGAGCGGGTAGGCCAGGTGCTCTCGCAGGTCGACCGTCTCGTCGGCCGGAAGGGCACCGAGGTCGTCGAGGATGGCGTTGACCAGGGTCTCGATGTCTGTCTGGAGGGCGGCGGTTCGACGCGCCGAGAGGGTGGGGGCGACCATGCGGCGCAGGCGGCTGTGCTCCTTGCCGTAGGCGGTGAACATGTTGCTGACGGACACCCACAGGGCCAGTGGCCAGGTGGGCACGGTTTCGGCGAAGTCCGGCCAGTGAGCACGGGCGTCTTTGGAGACATCCTCGCTGGTCAGGAGCTGCTTGAGGAGGTCCGGGTCGGACACGCTCCAGGCGCGCACGCCGAGGATGTCCACCAGCGTGGCCGGGCCGCGATCACGCAGGGCCTGGTGCTCGGCGTCCGGATCGGCCCCTGCGGGGTCGAGGACGAGGATCTGCTGTGGGGACACGGTGTTGCCTCTTTCAGCTCGCGGGGAGGATGACGGGCCGGGCGGTGAGCGACCGGTGGAAGCCGCCAGGACGCCACACCAGACGAGGTCGTCACAGTGGCTAACGAGGCCCACCTCGGGAAGGACATCGAGGCCGCACCTGGCGGCCCGGGTTGTCGGTGTTCGTGTCCGCCAAACTCCGTTGAGACAACCCAAAGGTACCGAGCATCTTGGGGATCGGTCATGGCCCGACGGGACCGAATGGGCCCGGGAGCGATCAGTCGCGACGCTATCGGTGGCCTGTCGACCAGAGCGGATCGTGTCAGGCATGCCGGATGACACCGATCACCGCTCCGACGAGATCCATCCGCGAAAGGCGGGGGCACCGTCTGGGCCCCTCAAGCAGCGTGCGCCCGAGCCCATCACGCGGTTGAGGCCACCGATGCAGCCAGCCACCTCAGGCGATACCTATAGCTCAATGCGCCGCGCGGCCCCCTGCCCTCGGGCTCGCAGGGCCCGGTCCTGAACAGATCGGGTGGCCAGCGCGAGCTCAAGCTTCGTCACTGGCAGCATGCTCGGCGGAGGCTGGCTGCGTCAGAGCGCGGTGTGGACCGCCGACGCCGAGCGGCCCACCATGAAAGAGCGTCAAGAGTCGTTGGACTCGGTCGACTCCTGTGCCGGGGAACGTGGTGCGGTCGCTCGGTCGAGGGCGTGGGAGTGTGTCGGTTCCGCCGAAGGAGAGGCATACGGGCGGATTCCCGGCCTGGCTGTGCCCCGGATCGGCTGCAGGGCCGAGCCATGGACATCTCGGATCACGCCCTCGGCCGGAGGGCGAAGTCCCTGTCACTCCCGGCAGCCGCAACCGTCGTTCGCGGTGCCTCAGCACGCCTGTAAAAAGTCCCGGAGGCCCCGCCGAAAGTACTTCCGCGGGGCCTCCACGCATCATTCTCAACTCACTCCGAGATCACCCTCGGCTACTCCGGTAAGATTCTCTGAATCACCGGGTTGGCAATCAGTCCGGGGATCTCTGAAGTCAGACACGAATGCGCATCTCGCAAGAAGCCTCAGAAAGCTCTCGTGAGCGCTTCAGGCTCGACAGTAACCTGCCAGGGCCGCTTCGATGAACTGACGACGATGTGATCACCATTCCGACGAAGATAAATCACCTCTTCGCTCTCCGTGAACCCGAATGCAGCATCTTCCCCTGCTGAGATACGCCTACCAGCATGCGAGAGGGAGAGGGCTAGATCCGTGAGAGTCACGAACCTTCTCTTTGACCTTCTTCGGTCGGAGCACAGGACCGGACGAAGGCCGTGTTCACGTCCCCGGAATCCTCGTACGAGCGATCACGCTCGGGGAATCGTTCGAGGTCAGACCGTCAAGAACAAGCTCAGCGCATCCACACAATGTAGTAGTTGGGGAGTCCGGGCTTCGGAGCGCTTTGGCAGGTGGCCTCGTGGTACTTGGGGTTGAGCGGCAGGTCACGCTGCGCCTGGTCGACGCACTGCTGGAAGGAGTCGTACGACTCGCCACCGACCTGCACCCAGCCGTCATTGGGCTGAGTGTCGGCGAAAGCGGCCGTGGCGGTCAGCGGCATGGTGACGGCTGCGGCACCCACCGCGAGACCGAGAGCGATACGAGTGCGCCAGGACTTCATGAATTCCTCCATTGGTTGCTTTCGGGTCGTTCTCCGCACAGCTCTCCTGGAGAGACGCTGCGGTCGAAAACCGCCTGAGCTGTGCGTCGTTCACCGGGTGGTGAACTTTTCTGGCCAGTGCTGTCCGGGGGCCTGGGCCCTCGTACGAGCCGGTCGGCACGTCCCCGCACCGGTAGAGCGGTGAGCGGTCCATGGGGCGCGTATGGCGCGGGGTGCGCGGGCTTACGGGTGGTACTTCTCCTCGACCGTCTCGGCGGCGCCGGACTTGGTGCTCATGGTGACGCGGACGGTCACGCTGCTGGTCTTGGCAGCCTTCTCCAGCTGGTCCACGGTGCACTTCGAGGTGCCGTAGCCGTCCTGGCCGATGGACACGCTGCCCGAGTCGTCCGAACAGATCGCGGCCGCGCCGAGGATCTTTGTGGCGTTGGCGACGAAGAACGCCTGGTCCATGCCGCCGCCCTGGGGCTTGACGATCAGCTTGCCGGGCGCAAGGTACTCCAGCTTGCCGACGAGCGTGCGGTGACTGCCCGCGTGGGCGACGCCGCCCCCGGCGGTGGCCGACGCCCTGGTGGACTTGGCGCCGTTCTGGCCCTGCGAGGCGGAGTGGGACGAGGAGGAGCCGCTCGTGTGCTGGGCCGGGGCCGAGGCGTGCTGCGAGTCGGACACGGTCGAAGAGCTCGTGGAACCGACGGCGCTCGCCGCCCCGGAGCCCTGCCCGCAGGCCGTGAGCCCCATGCCCAGCGCCGCCGCGGCGACAATGGTGGTGGCGATGCGGCGGCCGGCGCGCCCGCGGAGGCGGGTGGTGACGGTGGCGGTGTTCATCGTGGATTCCTGTTGCTCTGTTCTCTCGTTCGCTCCCGGACAACCATCACCTTCGTAGACCGGATTGGCGTTCTGCTAACGGACGACTAATGCGGTGCAGCGACGCACCGCAGCCCGCTCGTCGCCGACCGCATCGGCATCGCCGGCCCTGGCGTTCAGGTGTGACTGCCTCGATCAGCCCAGGTACCGAGGGACCACTACGACGAGGAGGGGGAAGGAAAGGAGGAGGGGCCGCTCGCAGAGGAAGACTCGGGGACGCTCCTCAGAACGACATCGAACTGAGCTGAACCGGATTTTCTAGCGGCCCTGCAGCCAAGCATGGTCGTCTCGGCAGACGGGAGGACACAGGTCCGATGCCCGCACCACGGAAGTACCCCGACGAGCTGAGCGAGCGAGCCGTCCGCAGAGTCCGGACCTCCGTGTCCATCCGCTACGACGAACGGCTCATCGAGGCCGGCGCGAGCACCTCCGTCGGCTCCGTAGCCGACAGCGACAGCAACGCGATGACCGCCACGGTTCGGGACCGGCCCCCCGCCGTCCAGCCGCCCGCACCCGAATTAGGCCGCTTCTTTCGGATCATCTGATCCTTGGTCTGGTCGTGTCGTTAACTGGCAGTGGGCGCGGATTGAGCCGCTGCTGGCTGACCGGACGCCCCGGAGGGCGGCCGATAGCGCGATCAGCGGCAGGTGATCGACGCGATCGCGTTCAAGTACCGGACCGGCTGCCCGTGGATGGACCTGCCCGCCGAATTCGGGTCGTGGAAAGGCGCCCACAACCAGCTGTGGAAGTGGGCAGCCGACGGCACTTGGGAACGGATCTTCACCGCGCTCCTGGCCCAGCCCGACGCCGAAGGTGACCTCGACTGGGTCGTGGCGGTCGACTCCACGATCGTCCGTGCCCACCAGCACGCCGCCAGGGCCCGTCAAAAGCTGCCCCGGCAGGCGAGCCCGCCGACCATGCCCTCGGACGCTCCCGCCGTGGTCTGACCACCATCATTCAGCTCGCCGCGGACGCCCACTGCAGACCCCTCGCGTTCCCTCGTGGCCATACGTGACGAGCAGCTTTCCTTCGTCGCGCATCTTGTAGCCGGTGTTCAGGCAGTCAACGACGTTGCGGCCGAGTCGGTCCACCGCTGCGGCGACGAGGCCGTCATTCGGCCCCCGCTCGTCGCGAAGCCACGGGCCGAGCTTGGGCCGGGTGACCGGGTCCGTGGCTCCCGATACCTCCCAGTCGTCGGCCCAGCCGATGATGTGCCCGCCGACAGATGCCGCGGCTGTCAGCATGGACGTGCTGGAGGACACCGGCCTGGTCACCGACGCCACGCTCGACGACGTCGCCTCGACCATTCCCAAATGACCGCCCCCCCACGCCGCCGGACGGGAGAGGCTCGAACGGCCTCACACACTCAACAGCCTCCAGTGGCCCATACCTCGACGAATGGTCCCCGGTCGACGCGGGTGACCTCGAAGCCGGCGTGGGCAACGCAATCGACGAACGTATCGCCGTCCCAGACCGTGTACCAGCGACGTCCGTCAGGCTCGTCGAGCCAGCCGGAACGGCCCGTCGCCCTGACGCACGCGTACAGTCTGCCGCAAGGACGCAGTAGTCGGGCGAACTGGCCGAGCACCTCCGCGGTTTCGGCCTCACGCAGGTGCACGAGCGAGGCAGCAGCCCAGATCCCGTCAAACGTCCCTGCCGGGAATCGGTCCCCGATCTCTCGCAGATCGCACTGTGAGGTGGGTGCATGAGCGTTGGCCATGTCGACGAACATGGGGTTGAGATCGATGCCACGGGCGACATGCCCCTGGGCACAGAATCTCGCGAGGTCGCGGCCAGGACCGCAGCCCGCGTCCAGGATCAGCGAGGGCTTGGGAAGTGAGTCAGCGAAGCGTTCAACGGCCGCGGACATCTTTGTGGCGTGTGTTGCCGCATAGTCGTGAGCACTGTCGCTGTAGACCGCGACCGACTGGGCCACGGGGTCGGACGAAGGGTCCTTACTGCTGTACGACGTCATCCTGCCCCTGTGTTCGCTTTGCGCAGTGCCCGTGCAGGGCGCCTCTCCAGTGATCGATTCCTCACCCATACTGTCCGACCCGTTGCCTCCCGCACAGCAATCTTCGTAGCGGTGCGCGTCACGTCCGGCCTCACCACGTACACCCGAAGCCGGAAGCGGCATCTGTTGTGCACTTACGCCATGACCGTCCAGAACGCCTCAGGCGAGAGCGAAGTAGCGCAGCCACACGTAGGCGAGGGACAGGGTGACCGTCACCGCGGTGACGATCAGGCCGTACTTGGTGAACTGCCAAAAAGAGATGGGCTGCCGATTGCGTTCCGCGATGCCGAGGACGACGACATTGGCGGAGGCGCCGATCGCTGTGGCATTGCCGCCGAGGTCGGCGCCGAGCGCGAGGGCCCACCACATGACGTGGTCGCTTCCGCCGCCCATGTTGTGGACGAGGTCGCTGGTGATGGGGGCCATGGTGGCGACGTACGGGATGTTGTCGACAACGCCGGAGAGGACCGCGGAGGCGCTCAGCAGGGTGAGGGATCCGCCGAGTTCGTTGGATCCGATGGCATGCGCCAGACCCTTGGAGACCTCGTTGATGACGCCGGTGTCGATCAGACCACCGATCATGACGAAGAGCCCGGCGAAGAAGGCGAGCGTGGGCCATTCCACTTCGCCCAGTACCTCACTTGTCTGTGCTGAGGAGATGGCGACGAGGAGGCCGGCGCCGAGCAGGGCGACGACGCTGGGGGCGTAGTGCAGGACCGGGTGCAGGACGAAGCCGGCCACCACCAAGGCGAGCACGACCAGGCCCTGGATCAACAGGCGCGGATTCTTGATGGCCTCGCGCTCCTCCAGCGCCATGATCTCGGCGGCCCGGTCCTCGTCGTAGACGAAGGTCTTGCGGAACATGACCCGGCACAGGGCGACCAGGACGACGACCAGGATCGCCGAGAGGGGTGCTAGGTGGACCAGGAAGTCGTTGAAGGTGAGGCCGGCCCGGCTGGCGATGATGATGTTGGGTGGGTCGCCGACCAGTGTTGCCGTGCCACCGATGTTGGAGGCCAGGACCTCGGCGATGAGGAACGGCGCGGCGGGCAGGGCGAGGCGTTCGCAGACGAGCAGAGTGACGGGGGCGATCAGCAGGACGGTGGTGACATTGTCGAGGAGGGCTGAGGCAGCGGCCGTGATGACGACGAGCATGACCATGACCCGGAAGGGTTTGGCCCGGGCGCGTTTGACCGACCAGATCGCCAGATACTCGAACAGGCCGGTCTTCTTCAGGACGCCGACGATCATCATCATGCCCATCAGCAGGAAGATGACGTTCCAGTCGATACCGGACTCCGCGGAGTAGAAGGCCGACGCGTCGTCGGTCGCCCCGACGACCAGCATCAGTCCCGCACCGCCGAGGGCCACGGCGACGCGGTGGATCTTCTCACTGATGATCAGGGCGTACGCGCCGACGAACACGGCGATGGCCGCCCAGCTGTGCCAGTTGTTCACAGTCCTCCGATGAAAGATTCCGGCTGAGTGTCCTCTTGAGCCGGACGGTTGTCCCTCAGCTGAGCGCGCCGGCGTGGTTCTCCTTGGTGAGCGGGTTCGGGTGCACAGCTCCCTCCTCGTGCGGGGCCGGGATTTCGGTCAGGTCGTCGAGAGGGAAGGCGCGCGATCGGGACGTCCATGGAGCTGTGCTCGATGATCGAGAGGCCGATGCACACCGCAATGAACGTGAATGCCTTCTCCGCCTGGGGAACGCCGGAGTGGAGCACCAGCCGCTCCGCCGGCTCCGCCAGCGCCTCACCAATTGCCCAAAAGGCCGCTTCGCATCGGGCGAGATGCGCTCGGCACCGAACACCATCACGAGCACCACGACGCAAGCCCCCGATCGGAAGAGAGAGTGATCCCCTGCTCGCCGACCAGACTTCCCGGCACACCGTGCGGAAGCTTACCGATTCTTGATGGTTCTTTGACAGATCACTAACGGGCACCCTGGGGAACGGAAGCTTGCCGGGCCCCGGCAATGAGCGAGATGTCATCGGCCAGCCCGGCAACCGGGAGCGCTGCCGGTCAGCCGGGCTACGGCCTGCCGACAACGGGTAGAAGCGCCCCCGCCACTCTTCGGGTCGGCCGTCAGGATACGGCGAGCAGGAGCCGCTCCAGCAGATGGGACGCGGTGATCACACCGAGCAGCCGTACACCGCCCTCGTTCTTGTCCACGACCGCCACGAGCGGACTGCGGACCTGCGCCATCAGAGCCGCCACCTCCAGTGCCGTGTCGTCTGGTGCCGCGACCGGTGGCGTGGGCGCCGTACTCGGCAGGCAGTCCCGTACGGTGCGCCCGGACAGCGCCTGACACAGCCGGTCGGCGTGGGGCTCGTCCACCACCGCAGCAAGGGTCGGGTCCTCCACGACATAGCCGGGCACCAGGACTTTGATCATCTGCGAGGCCGGCAGGACCGCCGCCGGCGCGCCCTTCTCGTCCACCACCAGCAGGCCGGGCAGTCGGTGTTCGGCCATCAGCCGGGCCGCGTCCAGAGCCTCGCTGTGGAGACCGACTGTCTCATATTGCACTGCCAGGTCACGTGCCCGCACGATCGGCTCCTGTCTCGCCCTGAGGTACCGGCCTTCGGCGTCACAAAAGCGGCGCCGGGACGGCATGGGGCACCATACAACCGGGCGGCCGGGGGCACCGACGGCGCGGCGAGTGGTGCCGGACAGGGCATCGAACGCGCCACAGCAGCGGCGCCGGTCTTTCACCCGGCGGGCGACCTGGATATGTGCCCAAGGGCTGTGGAGTTGGCTGTTCGGTGGCGAGGATCGGCTGCCCCGTGAACGGCCGACGCGACGGCGTCGACCCGGTCAGTGAGGAGGCCGAGAGCGGTGATGGCCCGGACGGTCGGGTTGTCCTCCGTGCCGCCGAGCTTCTGGGCCCGGACGTAGGAGGATTTCAGCTCTGCCCAGCGGACGGCCTGTTGCGGAGTGAGGGTTTCGCGCAGTTCGGCCAGCTTCAGCAGGTTGGCCTCGGCTCCGCTGGTGAGGGTCTGGGCTTCGGCGGTGTAGTGGTCGTCGATGACGGCCGCCAGTTCCGCGTCGTTCATGACCGGCTGGATGCGCTGGGCGATCTTGGCCATGTTGCGGTAGGAGCCCTGGAGCTGGAAGGGCGGTTCGGTGCGGGTGGTGTCGGTCTGTGCGGCGGAGGCGATGTAGGCGTCGTTGACCGCCAGAACGGTGGCACGGGCGGCGAGCAGGTGCCGCAGCACGGCTGTGACGCGGTCCAGTTCCGCGGGAACGTACGGGTGCGTGAGCCGGTCGGCGCGGGCAGTCGGGTCGCCGGTGGCGAGCCGGATGAGGACGTCGAGGTCACCCCGGTCCCGGCCGGCGAGCGGAGCCAGCACCGGGTTCGCGGTGAGGGTGTTCTCGATGAAGCTGAGGGCGAAGGCCTCCTCCTTGCCGGTCAGTACCTCGCCCAGGTTCCAGACGTCGGCGCGGTTGGCCAGCATGTCGGGCACCCGGAAGCGGCCGCCGGATTCGGTGTAGGGGTTGCCCGCCATGCAGACCGCGAAGCGTTTGCCGCGCAGGTCGTAGGTGCGGGGCTCGCCGTCCCGGACGCCGTCGATGCGGCGGGTGGCGTCGCAGAGCGGGATGAACTTCTGGAGCAGCTCGGGTGAGGTGTGCTGGATGTCGTCCAGGTGGAGGAGGGTGTTGTTGCCTGCCGCCAGGGCGAAGTTGATCTTTTCGATCTCCTGGCGGGCGGTGGCGTTCGGGGCTGCGGCCGGGTCCAGGGAGGTGACGGAGTGGCCGAGTGCCGGCCCGCTCACCTTGACCAGGACGAGGCCGAGCCTGTCGGCGACGTACTCCATCAGCGTCGTCTTGCCGTATCCGGGCGGTGAGATGAGCAGCAGCAGTCCGCCGGTGTCGGTGCGCTTGGCGTCACCCGTGGTGCCGAGCTGTTTGGCGAGGTTGTCGCCGATGAGGGGGAGGTAGACCTCGTCGATGAGCCGGTTGCGGACGAAGGAGGACATCACCCGGGGCCGGTAGGAGTCCAGGTGGATCCGGGATCGCTCGGCGGCCACCAAGGCGGTGCGCCGTCGCTGGTAGGCGCGGTGCCCGGGGACGTCGTGGACACGGAAGTCGCGGGTGCGGGCCAGCAGTTCGTCGATCCGGACCGTGAGTGCGCGGCCGGTGATCCGGGGGTGGGTGCCGAGCAGCCCTTCGACGGTCTCGGACAGCGGTGCGTCGGACTCGTAGCGCCTCAGGTCCGGGCACAGCTCCGCGGCCACGGCCTCGGCCAGGTCACCGGCGGTGGTGCCGCTGCCGGTGGCGACGGTGTAGGAGGACAGCCACGCCTCGACCAGCTGACGGCGTGCGGTCAGGTCGTCGAGGGCGGTCAGGTCCTCGTCGTACGCCGAGGTGCCCACCGTGCGGCGGAAGGTGTCGAGCAGCGTGCGGGTGCCTGCGCTGAGGACGAAGCCGTCGGGACCGCAGATCAGCTCGTCGAAGAGGTATTCAGCGGCGGACACTGCCTCCTCCCCGCCGATCGCACCGGCGAGCTCCGCTTGGAGTTCGGCGATCGCCGGTGTCGGGCCGAATGTCTTCCGGGCGCGGGCGAGCGATGCGGCCCGGCGGGTCCAGACTTCGCGGGCTTCGTCGGTCGGCTCGTGCGCCCAGAACAAGTGGGCGGCGGCCCGGGCGGCGGGGCGGTGGCGCAGCAGGCCGGCGCCGTCGTGCAGACGGAGCAGCGCGGCCAGGATCGCGGTCGCATCATGGTCGTGGATGCCCCGTTCGTATCCCTCGTCATACGACTCCTCGGCAGCCTGCCGTACCAGGGCGGCGAGGTCGGCCCCGGCAAGGGCGGCCGGGCCGTGTTCGTCCAGCAGACGGGCCGCGAGGTGTTCGGCGCGATAGACGTCGGGGGACTCGGAGGGCAGGAGCCTCCCCCAGTACGGGCGGGTGGCGGCGAGGTCCGGGTCGGTGACCGGTGAGCGGAAGTCGGTACCGGACAGGGCGAAGGCGAGTCCGTCTCCCCGGGGGACGAGTGTGAGGTCGAGGGGCTGGGTGTTGACGGCGAAGCGGTGGCGGCCCAGGCGGATGGTCCGGCCGTCGTCGGCGTAGAGGTCGGTGCGGTCACGCAGGGCGCGATAGGCATCCTGGCGGGCGGTCTTCAGGAGCCCCTCCAGTTCCTCCGCCCGTACCTCCTCGCCGAGTTCGCGGAGCTCCACCGCGATACCTCGGGCCTTGGTCACCATCGGGTCGGAGGCGAAGTACGTGGCGACCGCGTCGGCGTCCGCGAGCGCGGCAGCCCGGCGTCCGAGGGTCGCCGTGACCCGTGTCGCCGCGGTGGCAAGCTGCTCGGCGCGGCGGGAGCGGGCGTCGGCAAGGGTCTGCTTGCGGGCGGAGAAGGCTTCGTGGACCTCGGTGCGTATGTCCGTCAGTTCACCGAGGAAGTCGTCGGACTCGGCGAACCGGGACTCCAGTTCCTCCAGCCCTACGAGGACGCGCGTCAGTTGCTCGTCGCATGCCTCCGGGGTGTCTGCGACGGCGATTGCCCCGGCGACGGTCTGGGCGAGCAGGGCGCATTACGCGGTGAATTCGGCGCGGCCCTCGTGGTCGGCGAGTTCGCGGCGGCGGGCGTCGAGCGTGGCGCGGGCGCGGTTCGCGCCGCCCAGTACTTCCGCGATGCGCCCCAGGACGGAGGTGCGGACCGTGGCATCGCCGATGTCGAGTCCGACGACGACCTCGGTGACGGTCCGGAGCCCGTCGGTCAGCTCGTCGATCCGGGCGGTGACGGGTGCTGCCTCGGCGACCGCGGTGATCTTCCCCGCGTCCGAGACGAGCCGCTCCGTCTCCTGGTGGTGAGGGGTGAAGGCATCCTCGCGGGCCAGGAAGGCAAGTGCGCGTTGGCCGAATGCCGCCAGGTCCGTCTCGATGTCAGCGGCGCGTTCGTCGATACGGGCGGTGTCCGCGTACGGCTGGTCCTTGAGGGTGAGCAGATGGCCCTGGGCCTGCCGCAGCTCGGTCAGTCCCGTGACCCAGGCACCGGCGTCGCGGGGGGCCTCGCCGCGCAGGCGGCGCACCACCGACGCGATCCGGACGTCTGCTTCGGCGAGCGCATCGGCGGCCTGCCGGGTCAGCGCCTGGACGGTCTCGAATTCGCCGAGCACCTGTTCGGCGGTGTTCCGCATCGCGTCCAGGGGGGTGCGCAGACCGCCCAGCGCGTCGTCGCCGAGCCAGTGGTGCGCGTCGGCGGTACGGACGCAACCGGCTATCAGTGCCTTGTACACCTCGGTCGTCGGGGTGGTCTCGGCCACAGCGTGCGTGAGGGATAGGCAGTCGGAAATGCCGCGTACGAGGTCGGCGTTGCCGACCCGGGCAAGGGGGTCTCCCCTGTCCGTACGAAGTGGAGAACTTGGGGAAGGTCCGGTGCCGACGGGCCGGGCGGCGTAGGTGTCGGAGACGTAGGGAGTGCGCCAGAGCTGGAGGGGGTGGACCCGGCCCGGTTCGTCACCGGAGCCGCGCTGCAGCACCATCAGCGTGCCGTCGTCGAAGAGCGCCCAACTGCGACAGGAAAGCGGGGCGGTGACTTCCTTGCGGATCAGGTTGTAGGTCAGCAGCAGGCTGTGGCCCTCGGTCCGTGCGTGGAAGGTGAAGAGCAGGTCCTCGCCGTTGGGCGAGCGTACGGATTGCTCGAACTCCAGGCCGGCGGCGTCCGCATCGAAGGTCTTGTACGCGCCGGAGGCCAGGCAGTAGCCGCCCGGAAAGACGATCCCCTGGCCCTCGGGCAGACGGCGGCACGCCTGCCCGATGCCGTCCAGGCGCACCACCGTTTTGGTGAGGGTGTTGACGACGAGGTGACGAGGGGTGGATTCCTTGTACGGGCTGATCCGCAGCAGCAGGAGGTCGCCCACGCGCGCATGGGCGACGTCCGCATCGGCGAGTGACTGCAGCGGCTCGTCGACCGGCTCGGTGTGGATGCCCTCTCCGGTGCCGGTGTCGTTCGCCGCCTTGACGGTCAGGGTTCCGCCGTCCGTCGCGACGAAGACCTCTCCCCGGATGGAGATGTGCGGATGGCGGCCGGGAATGTGGTCCTCGCGGGTCGCCTCGGTCCACTCGAAGTCGTGCGCGGCAGGCAGGACATGATCGCGTTCCCCGCGGGCATCGAGGAAGGAGATCCGGCCGTCGTCGGACACGGACCAGCGCAGTACCCGGATGTCGTCGGCCTTCTCGCCGGTCCGGAAGACGGCGAGAAGCCTGCCCTCGACCCGCCGCAGCCGAAGGAGCCGGGTCTCGCGGTAGTAGCGGTGGAGGGCGGCGAATTCCCGTACGAAACCGGAGTCGTCGAGGAGACCGGGGACGGCGTCCTCTCCGAGCCGTTTCAGGTCACGGTCGTACAGCGCGAAGACCTCGTCCACAGACCTCCCGGACACGGCTGCGGGAAGAGTGCCGTATCCGAAGAGAAGGGCGTCGCCGAGGGCGACGATGTCGCGGGGCCGGCAGGTGTGCTCGGTGTGCAGCCGCTCGGTGCCGGTGAGTTCGAGCCGCGTCGAGCCGAATTCCGCGATGCGGCGGGTGTTGAGTTCCTCGGCCCGGCGGCCGAGTTCGGCGGCGTGTGCGGCGAGCCGCTCGCGCAGGACCTCGTACGTAGCGGTGTCCAGGCCGGTTGCCCCGATGGCCATGGGGTGCGGTTCCCTTCGCGGAGGTGCGGACCGGAGCTGCCGTCCCCTGTGCGGCAGCTCCGGTCGACGCGGGTTATCAGGCTTTGATGGCACCGTTGGTGCCGAGGGCTCCTCCGGAGGTGGTCAGGGGCAGGTCGGCCAGGCCCAGTTCGCCGGCCTTGTCCATCAGTTGTCGCAGCTGACCTGCGTTGGCGGCGTCGCCCGTCTTCATCAGCTTCATCAGCAGGGCGGAGACGGTCAGATTCTGCACATCGGCCGTCGACACCGAGCCAAGGATCCGGCTCAGGTCCTCGGTGAAGTTCGCCGAACCGTCCAGCCAGGGCTTGGCCAGGGCCTGCGCCGTCTCGGAGTGCTGGACGAAACCGTCGACGCCCTTGCCGAGCGCGATGGACGACACCAGCCGGTCGAAGAAGACCGACTCGCCACCGACGATGCTGATGTCGGCGTTCTCCAGCCCGGTCGCGATCATCGTGGCCTGTGCCTCGGCGACCTGGCGCTGGACGTCGAGGCCGGCCAGCCGGATCTCCTTCTCCGCCTGGATCCGCAGCCGGTACTCCTCGTGACCTCGGGACGCCTCGTCCAGAGCGGCCATCGCGCCGGCCTTCTCGGTCAGGCCCTGGGCCTCGGCCTTGAGTTTCTCACCGATCGCCGTGGCCTCGGCGAGGGCCTTCGCCCGTACGCCCTCGGCCTCGGCACGCAGCCGTGCCTCGGTGACCTCGGCCTCGGCGCGACCGGCCTTCTCGATGACCTCGGCCTCCTTGTCGCGGACCTGTACGGCCGCGAGGCCCTCCGCCGCCGACTCGGCCTGGACGCCCTCGGCCAGCCGCACCTTGGCCCGCGCGGTCAGGTCTGCGGACTTCAGCCGGGCCTCGGCCAGCGTCAGTTCCTCCGCCGCCCGGTGGGTGGCGGCCTGTTCGGCGGCCTCGGCGGCCTTGATGTCCTTGACCAGCTTCTCCTGAGCCTGTGCCTCGGCGGCGATGATGACGGCCTGCCGACCGCGTTCCGCCTCCTCCACGGCGCGCAGCTTCTTGATGGACTCCTCCTGCTCGGCGACCGTACGGTCCACCGCGACGCGCTCCCGGATGACCTCGGCGATCTCTCGCTTCTCCGCCTCGACCTCCTTCTCCGCGGAGATCCGCGTCAGCTGCGTCTCCCGCTCCCGTGCGATGACCTCCAGCAGCCGGTCCTTCTCGATGCGCTCGCTCTCGACGGCGATGACCCGCTCGCGGTTCTTCGCGGCGACCGCCACCTCGCGCGCCTGATTCTCACGCTGCACGCCCAACTGCTCCTCGGTGCGCAGGAACGCCCCCTGTGCCCGCAGCCGCTCCTCCTCCACCACCCGCGCCGTCTCGGCCTCCTCACGGGCCCGTGAGGTGTCGATCTCCCGCTTCTGCTTGATCTCGGCGTCGGCCTGCCGGCGTTCCATCTCCAGGATGGCCTCCCGGGCATCGACGTTCTGCCGGGTGATCTCCTTCTCCTCGGTGCGCTGGTACTCGTTGGTGCGCACGTGCTCGACCGTGGTCAGCTCGGTGATCTTCCGGATGCCCTGGGCGTCGAGGACGTTGTGCGGGTCGAGCTGGCTCAGCGGCGTCTGCTCCAGGTGGTCGATCGCCGCGTCCTCCAGGTGGTAGCCGTTCAGATCGACGCCGATGACCTCGATGATGCGGTACCGCAGCTCCTCGCGCTTGGTGTAGAGGTCGGTGAAGTCCAGCTGCTTGCCGACCGTCTTCAGCGCCTCCGAGAACTTCGCGTGGAACAGCTCCTGCATCGTGGTCTGATCGCTGGCCCGCTGCGTTCCGACGGCCTGGGCGACCTTGATGACGTCCTCGACGGTCTTGTTGACGCGTACGAAGAACGAGATGCGGATATCCGCCCTGATGTTGTCCCGGCAGATGAGACCGTCCCGCCCGGTCCGCGTGATCTCGATGGCCTTCACCGAGATGTCCATCACCTCGGCTTTGTGCAGCACCGGCAGGACGACCTGCCCGGTGAAGGTCACATCGACCTTCCGCATCTTGGAGACGATCAGCGCCTTGCCCTGCTCCACCTTGCGGAACAGACGGGAGAAGACCAGCAGCACAGCGACGGCTATGAGCAGGACAACGGCTACGAGCGCACCGATGCCCACAGTGGTGGCATCCATAGGAAACGTCCTTGAGGAATGAGGAAGGGAAGGGTGCAGCGGACGCGCCGGTCCGCGGACTCAGGCGGCGTGGCGCGGGGGGCGAGTGCCACGTCATGGGGCGTGTGCCCCAGAAGTACTCGCCGGTGTCGTCGTAGGCGTGCAACAGTCCGGTGCTGCCGTACGTCAGAGGTTCTGTGCCCCACCGGTGGCCCGGAGCGTTGCGGTGGAGCCGTCCCGGGCGGTGGCCTCGACCAGGCCGGCCCCTGTATCCGCCCGCCTCGTGCGGATGGTGCACGTCAGCCCGACGGAGTCGGCGCGGGGCGGCGCGGGTCTGTCGGGGAAGAGGCGATGCAACGGGCGTACGAGCAACCGGGTCACGCGCCAGGCGACGAGGAGCGCCGCAACCGCTACGGCAAGGCGCACCAGTACGCGGCCCACGCCCGGCGAGACGACCGGATCCAGCAGAACGGTGCCGCTGACGCTCACGGTCCAGGCGAGCACCGTCATCGTGGAGAAGGCGACCGTGACCGGCACTCCCCCCAAGCCCCGGGCATCGAGGTCCACGTCCGCATCGAAGCTGCCGGACTCCGTCACGCCGGCGGCGACCAGCAGCCAGAAGACCACCGCCATGACGAGGGCACTGGTGAACACCAGGGTGGGGAAGCCTGCGGCCGCGGCGAGAAACCTCCCCATGCCCGTCCTCCCCGATCGTCTCTTCCGGTCTGCGCCCCGACTCTTCGGCAGCAAGGGGAGACGGTCCCGCGGCACGCTGTGCCTGCCGGTATCCGGCACCGGGACCGTCCCCTGTGCTCCCCCACCACCATCCTGCCTTCGCGATCACCGCCCCCGCATTGCCGGTTCCCGGCAATCTTCATTAGGGTCTGCATGCCAGGTTGCCGCTAAGAAAGCGTCACCGACACATCAAGAATCCGGGGAACTGTGGCGGAGTACGAAATACCCGAGCACTATCTGGCGGGCTACGCACAGATCCTGGCCGACGTCTCCGTGACCGGCCGACGGCTGACCCGCGATGAGCTCACCTCTCGCCGTGGCCTCGGAGAACAGGCTGCCGAAGCCGGCCTGGGCCTGCGTGCCCTCGTCAGCGGACACCTCGCAGCCACCCGCGTCGCCTGGCCCCACGCCCCCGCCTCGGTGGACAGTGTGCTCGCGGCCGTGCAGCAGGCGGTCGACGCCTTGGCCGAGGGGTACGAGCGAGCCCAGCGGCTGGCCGTTCGCCAAGAGGAAGCCGCCCGCCGCGAGTTCATCGACGACCTCCTCTACGGCCGCAGCGACCTCGGGCGCCTGGCAGAGCGCGCCGAACGCTTCGGCCTGCGCCTCTCCCACGCCCACGCGGTCGCCGTGGCACAAGGACCGGCCGCGTACGACGAGGGCGACGCGGTGCTGCGGCGCGTGGAGCGGTCCCTCATCGCCCGCTTCAGCGACCGCAGCATCCTGCTGACCACCAAAGGCGGCCGCATGCTGTGCATCGCACCCGGCGACCAGGCTGAAATCCTCCTCCACTTCGCCAAACAGGCGTACGCGGCAACGGACGGCGGCCGGGTCGCCATCGGCCGCCCCCAGCCGGGGCCCGGCGGGGTGGTCCAGTCGTACGAGGAAGCCCTCAACACCCTCGACCTCGCCGACCGCATGGAACTCGACGCCCCCGTGCTGCGCTCCGCCGACCTGCTCGTCTACCCCGTCCTCACCCGCGACCGGCAGGCCATGGCCGACCTGGTCCACAGCGCACTCGGCCCCCTCACCACCGCCCGCGGCGGACCTCAGCCCCTCCTGGACACCCTCACCGCCTACTTCAACTCCGGCTGTATCGCAGCCGAAGCAGCCCGCCGGCTGTCCCTGAGCGTGCGCGCACTGACGTACCGCCTGGAGCGCATCCACCAGTTGACCGGCGCCAACCCCGCCGATCCCGACCACCGCTACATGCTCCAGACAGCCGTCATTGGCGCCCGCCTGCTCGACTGGCCGGCCAAGACCCTGTGAAAGCCGTACGCCGCACCCAAGCGATGCTCATTCACCGGAGGTCTCCCACCGATGCCGGACGCGGCGAAGCCCAGCCCCGCGAGGAACGCTCCGGCAAGCAACCACGGGGGTCAGATGCGCACCGAGCGCGAGCAGGGGCAGCGCTCCGAGGGCACTCATCAGCTGCCCCAGCCGCAGCAGGTGGCCGACCACCAGCCGGTACATCACCGCGCTCATCACCAGCAGGCCGATGCCACGCACGCTGAGCACAGGCCCCCACATCGCCTTCCCACTGATCTGCTCGGTCAGCGCCGGTCCCAGGATCTGCCAGGTACCGGTCTGCACCCAGGCAGGTCACCGCGTCGAAGGCCAGAGCGGGGCCGCAGCCCGTGCCCACGACGAGGACACCGGACAGCCCCCGGCCCGAGGATCTTGGTCCCGTTGCGCACCGCTCCGAGCAACGCATTGACCTGCCTGAGCCGGTCGCGGTCGACGAGGTAAGGCAGGATGCCGCGCAGCGCCGGTGCGGTGAAGGCGCCGAGGACGATGCCGAGATCGCCGGTACCGCCCGAGGCGTCGCGACGGCCGCGCGCCACCAGTCGGCGCACACCCTGGAGCGGCTGATCGGCACCGGCCGCGCGGCCCTCCTCCGTGCACTCGAACGCCCGGCGACCAGCAGTGAACCGGCCGTGAAGCTCCGCCAGTCACTGAGCACCATCGGCGGCCATCTGGCAGCCCTGCGCCTCACGGACCTGGTCGTCGGGACACGGGTCGGCCGCCGGGTGGTCTACCGGCGCACAGAGGCCGGCGATAACGGTCGCCGGAACGGAGCAACACCCAGGGGCTCATTGACCAATGCCGGGGCATCATGGAGGCGCAGGGCGTCCACGTCGATGTCGTACGGGCCGTCGATCACGACATCGCCACCGGAGTCTGGCCGGACATGACCGAACACGGCTGGCAGACCGACGCCTGGCCAGGCCTGTACGAGCAGGTCAAAGCAGCCGACATCCTCGTGCTGGCCGGCCCGATCTGGCTGGGCGACAACAGCTCCGTGACCAAGCAGGTGATCGAACGCCTCTATGCCTGCTCGAGCCTTCTCAACACGTCCGGCCAGTACGCCTATTACGGGCGGGCCGGCGGCTGTCTGATCACCGGCAACGAGGACGGCGTCAAGCACTGTGCCATGAACGTCCTCTACAGCCTCCAGCACCTCGGCTACACCATCCCCCCTCAGGCCGACGCCGGCTGGATCGGCGAAGCGGGCCCCGGTCCTTCCTACCTCGACCCCGGCTCGGGCGGCCCGGAGAACGAGTTCACCAACCGCAACACCACCTTCATGACCTGGAACCTGCTGCACCTGGCCAGGATGCTCAAGGACGCCGGCGGAATCCCCGCATACGGCAACCAGCGCACCGCGTGGGATGCCGGCTGCCGTCATGACTATGAAAATCCGGAACACCGGTAGCGTGGTGGGCGGCCGTACCACGAAGGCATCCGTCTGCAGGGACGCCAACCACCGCGGGGATCGTCAGGGTTTCCGCTGACGACACCACGGCCACCACACCCTGGGGTGTCCGGCAGCCGGAATGCGTTGCCGCGTCCCGGCCCCGCAGAAGCGGACTTGCCAGTAGTCCCGGCATCCGGCTCGCCTCCACCCGGGCCCGACCCGGGAAAAGCCAGAGGCGGCTGACCGCCCGAAGGCGACTCAACGGCCTCAGGTCAGCCCCCGGAGGCGCAACCGCCGGCCGGGGCCGCCCTGAGATCCGGTCACTTTCGCCAGAACAAGTGGTGCGTCACCCCGCTCGGGCTGGGCACGACATCCAGGTGGAACCGGTCGAGCAGCTCATCGGGGGACTCCCAGAGTCGTAGTCCGGACCCGAGCTGCGTCGGTGAGACCGCCACGTGCAGGGTGTCGACGAGGTCGGCGTCGAGGAACTCCCGGATGGTGGTTACTCCGCCGCCGAGTCGGACGTCCTTGCCCTGTGCCGCCTCCCGGGCCTGCTCGAGGACCGTGGCCGGGTCGCCGTCGACGAAGTGGAACGTGGTGTCGGACAGCGTGAACGAAGGACGCCGGTGGTGGGTCAGGACGAACACCGGGGTGTGGAACGGGGGCTCGTCCCCCCACCAGCCCTGCCAGTCATGGTCGTGCCAGGGCCCGCGCTGGGGCCCGAACTTGTTGCGGCCCATGATCTCGGCGCCGATGTTGCGGGCGAAGTCCCGGGTGAAGTAGTCGTCGAGGCCCCTGCTGCCCCCGGGGTCAGTCCGCATGGGCCAGCTCGCCGTGGCGCCGGCCCAGGCGAACAGCCTCTCGGGCTCGACATGACCGAACGGCCTCTCCAGGGTCTGGTCCTCACCGGCCCCGATTCCGTCACTCGAGACATTGAAGTTCTGGACTCTCAGTAGCTGAGCCACGTGTTCCTCCTGTGTTGTCGACAACGGTGGTAGGACGTGCCGATCCGGGAAAACTCATCGCCCGCGTCCCGACAGATCATCGTGCGCGTGCTGGTGAGCACACCAGCGGGCTGCTCAACTACACCGGCGAACTCTGCGACGACAGGAGGGGCGCGCCGGGGATCCCCGCGATCACGGGCAGGGAGTGGGGGGACAACCGATTCCCCGGTCGCCTCCCGACCTGGTGGGCGAGCACTGTCACGAGCTCAGGTGGCGCGGCGCTGATCGTTGCTGTGGTGGCGCAGCTGCTCAGCGTGGTGGGTGAGGGTTTTGATGCGGGTGGCGAGGTCGGGGTGGTGCTGGAGGTGCGGCGCAGCGGCCGCCAGAGGGGCCAGGAGGTTGGCGGCGTCGTCGTCGGCGAGGGCCTGGTTGAGGTGCTCGATGGGCGCGTGAGCGTTGGCGGGGAGGTTGGTGAGGGCGGTGATCTGCCCGGCGAGTTGGCGCAGGTCGGCGGCGTTGTGGCGGGCCCAGGCGGCGACGCTGCGGTTGGCGGCGCGGCGGTCGCGGGTGGCTTTGACGCGTGCTTCACCGGTGGTGTTGGCGGGGCCGGGCCGCAGGCGGAGATAGCGACGCTCGGCGGCCTGGCGGCTGGCGACGCCGAGCGGTTGGGCCAGGTCCGCCCAGCTGGCGCCCGCTTCCCGAGCCGCTTCGATCAGATCCGTCTCCCAGGCGGCGAGCTGTTCGCGGACCTCTCGAAGCAGCATCAGTGAAGCCAGGGCCTGCTGGGGTGCCGCGGCGGGGGCGTGCGGTTCGTCGGCCTGCGTGGTGTGGGCGGTGTACATGGCTTCGTTGATGGTGTTCAGCGCCGCCGCGGCGGCGAGGAAGGGCACGGGGGCGGCGTGCCGGCTGGGGGACGGCGTGGGCTGATCGGGCCTGGGCACCGTGATCCTCCGATCCTGTCGTCCAATGGATAACACTTCGGCTTGTCATCCATTGGACGACATGCTACAACGGTATCAGGTGAAGCGCATTGGCAGTTTCTGCCCGAAGTTTCTGGAGGTGTTTCGCGATGTTGATGCGCACCGACCCGTTCCGCGAACTCGATCGGCTCACCCAGCAGCTGATGGGCACGTCCGGCACCTGGTCCAGGCCGTCCCCGATGCCGATGGACGCCTACCGTGAGGGTGAGGAGTACGTGATCGCCCTCGATCTGCCCGGGGTGTCCACGGACGCGATCGATATCGACGTCGAGCGGAACATGCTGACCGTCAAGGCCGAGCGCCGACCGGTGACCAAGGCCGACACCGTGCAGATGGAGCTCTCCGAGCGTCCGCTGGGCGTCTTCTCCCGCCAGCTCATGCTGGCCGACACCCTCGACACCGAGCACATCAAGGCCGATTACGACGCAGGCGTCCTGACCCTGCGCATCCCGATCGCCGAACGCGCCAAGCCCCGCAAGATCAGCATCGGCGGGGAACCCGGGCACAAGCAGATCAGCGGCTGAGCGGATCACACGGGCGGGGCAGGCCTCCCCTTCTCCCGGCCCCGCCCTCCGCACACATCAAGGGGGCCTCGGTGATGACCCTGCGGTGGGAGGCGTTCCTGGCGCATGTCCAGGAACGCGGCGAGTACGAGACGTCACAGGAAGCAGACCGGGCGGCGCGCGTCGTCCTGGCACTGCTCGGCGCGCACCTGGTGGGGCACGAGCGTGCCGAGCTGGCCGCCCGGCTGCCGGAGGCCTACGCCCTGATCCTGCTCAACCCGCTGCAGGCCGCTGAACCGCTCTCCGCCGAGCGGTTCGTCCAGGCCACTGCGGCCTGGATCGAGGGCGCCACCGCGGAGACCGCGAAGTGGGATGTCGGTGCCGTCCTCAGCGTCGTGGCGGACGCCTCCGGTGAAGAGCTCATGCAGCGCGTCCTGCTCCAGCTCCCACCCGGCTACGACCTCCTCTTCGGCCGTCCCCAGTCAGCTTGAACCAAGACATGGCGCGCATTGCGCCTTGTGACGAGAAAGGCAAAGTCTCTCCATGTCCCTGCAGCCCGGGCCGGTTCTTCCCACAGCGGGTATGACGTTCGACCAGATGCTGGAGCGCGTCCGGTACGAAGGCGCCTATCCCACCCGCGAGCGAGCCGGAGAAATCGTCCGCGCCGTGCTGGCCGGACTGGGCCGCCAGCTCACCGGTGAGGAACGCGTCGACCTCGCGGCCCGCCTGCCCGTCGAGGCCGCCACGGTGTTCGCCTTCCAGGTCCCCGACCCCCAGCAACTCACCGGCCGGGAGTTCGTCAAGGATCTGGCAGCGCGCACCGGCGGCACACCCGCCACCGCACGCTGGGACACCGGCACCGTGCTCACCACCGTCGGCCAACTCGCCGGCCACGACCTCCTCACCCGCATCCTCGCCCAGCTCCCCTCCGGGTACGGGCTCCTGTTCGGCCGCGCCGAACTCACACAGGCTGCCTGACACAGCAGCCCAGAACGCGATGCCGGCCGATTGGCGAGACACAAGCAGTACCACCCCGTGCTGGCTGAGACAGCGCGTCAGCACGGGCACCCGCTGACTGGCCTCCGGCCTACGGCCCCCTGGTGGGCTGTGCACTACGGGCCGATGTCGCGCCGGCCGGTCTGCCCCGTCACCCACCCAGGGTGGCGGGGCAGACCGCCGACAACCCCCGCCGCCCCAACCGGCAGCCCAGTTGAAGGCTCTACGCTCTCCTGGCGATTGGACGGCACATGGCGTCCGGTCAGCGAGCTGCGTCGTCACACCATCCCGCAAGAGTCCCGCCTTCGCGGACAATCTGCTGGGCCGCGTTCGCGTCGGCCACCATCAGCACGCGCGGACCCGTGGCCCACGAAGACGAGATCGTCACCGCCGTCCTGGACCACTCAGCGTTCCATCGCAGTCAACGACGTTGCGGCCGAGCCGGTCCACCGCTGCGGCGACGAGGCCGTCATACGGCCCCGCTCGTCACGAAGCCACGGGCCGAGCTGTGGCCGGGTGACCGGGGCCGTGGCGCCCGATACCTCCCGGTCGTCAAAGCTTCTCCGAGTCGATCACGCAGGGTCCGGGAGATTTCGCGTCCACCGCCAGGACGACCTCGGTCAGCCCAGGAAGCTCAGTCGAACCTGGCGAGCGCATGCCATGCGCGGCACCTTCGTCGTGCACCGCGGGCTGCGGGATCACAGCCCAGATTCACGCCGGCGGAGACGGACCGCATCCCTCCCCCGGGCGCCCACACGCTGACCCAACCTTGGTCCGGGGTGTGCCGTCGGCCGGGTGCGCACCCGGGGTGAGGACAGGCGCGCGTGTTCGACAAGTGGCTCAGGCCGCAGGAAGTGGATCAGCCTGATGGACTGTTGGATGACCAGCTGCCCACGGTGGGCCGCCCCGATCTGGTCGAGCCGCGGCTGACCGAGCAGCTGGCCCGTGCCCAGCATGTCTCCGCCCACCGCCTGGCCGATGAGCCGGACGACGAGGTGCCGGTGCTGCCCACCCACGGCTTCGGCAGCTTCTGCTCCTCCTCACAGGCCGAGGGGGACGCGACCACGATCGGCCAGGACCTGGCCGATCCCGTGGGGCAAGCCCGTCACCCTGCTCGCCGACACCCCTGAGCAGATCACCGACGCACAGCGAGAACTGACCCGGGTAGGCATCGACCGCCCGGCCGCCGCCACCGGCGACCCGGGCACCTGGGTCGGCGCCGGCGAGCAGCTCGCTTCCTTCCTCCGCGCCCGGACGAACTGCCCGTACAGCAGCATCCAGAAGTTGCGGTGGCGGGCGGAGACCTTCTCGATCTGCTCGGCGAATCCGCCGAAGCCGTCCACCGCCTGCGCGACCGCGCCGAGCCCGCCGGCCTGCACCACCTGGGCCTTCACCAGGCGAGGGCTGCCGGGGAGACCCTGCCCTCCAGCCGCGTCGCGACCTCGGCGGCCGACGTCTCCTGTGCCGGGCCGCCCTCGTCGATGCGCTTGACGGGGACGAAATCCCGCGGCTCCGAGGCATCCGCCGCGTCCGCCTCCCCGGCAAAGTCGGTGATCTTCCCTGTGGCGACTCAGGGCCCAGACCGAGCTCTGGTCGCACTTCGGCGCAAGTACGACGGTGGTCATGAGCCGCAGCCCGGCCCGCCTCGCTCGATGCCGCCCGCCGGTGGGGGCGCGATGGGGGTTACCCAGATCTCCCTTCCATGCGATGTTCAAATGTCTGATGTTTGTATAGGCTGTCTTCATGAAGCGCATCAGCACACCGCGGAGGACGGCAAGCCTGTCCGCGCAGCTCGTGGACAGCCTCCGCTCGCACATTGAGGCAGGTGGATGGCCAGTGGGAACGCGAATCCCGCCGGAGCAGGCCCTCATCGAGGAGCTCGGGGTGGGACGCAGCACGCTACGGGAGGCGCTCGGCGCGCTCGTGCACCTGGGCCTGTTGGAAGCCCGGATCGGGGACGGCACCTACGTCCGCGCGTCGAGTGAGCTCCAGTCGGTCATGGTGCGGCGAGCGAGTGCCGCGCAGCGGGACAACGTTCTCGAACTGCGCACCGTCCTTGAGGAGTACGCCTCAGGGGCCGCCGCCCTGCGTCGCAGCGAGGACCAACTGCACCAGCTGAAAGAGCTGTTGGCCGACGCCGACGCGGCCTGCGCCGGTGAGGACATGTCCGCGGCCGGCAGTGTCGACGCATTGTTCCACCGGGCCGTCGTCCGGGCGAGCGGAAACGACCTCCTGATCGAGGTGTACGACTACCTCGGTACAGCTCTCACCTCCGCCCTGGGCGGCCTGCCCTGGGACGCCGTCGGCGCCGAGGAGCATGCCGGCCTGCACAGGCGACTCGTCGACGCGATCGAGGACCGGGACGAGAGCGGCGCCCGTGGCGCGGCGGCTGCGATCGTCCAGCTCACCCGTGACCACGATGCCGAGGCACCACGAGTGACGGAGGGGCAGTGAGCAAGGAGTTATCTTCGATATCCCGTCAACCCTCCACCTCCGGGCCGTCGGCTGCCGACAACACCCGGCCTGCCGTGTCGATCGGGCTCGCCTTCGCGATCTGCCTCGTAGCGGCGAACCTGCGAACGCGTCTCACCGGTGTCGGTACGCTGCTGCCGGCGATCGAGCACGGCAGCGACCTGACATCGAGCTGGGGCGGGCTGCTGAGCACTCCCCCTGCTGACGTTCAGCGCGACGCCGCCTCTGGCGGCCCGGACCTCTCACCGGTTCGGCACCGAACGCCCGCTCGTGGCAGCCCTTGGCGCGCCGACCGCCGGAACTGTGGTCCCGTTCGATTGCCTCTGTGATCTGCCTGTTCACCGGGACCGTGATCCCGTCTGCTGCCATCGCGTTCGGCAATGTGCTGCTACCCGCTCTGATCAGGCAGAGCGTGCCCGCACACCGCCTTCAGGGCATCAGCGCTCTCTACGTCACCGTCATGGGCGTCACGGCCGCGGTCTCCTCCGGGATCTCCGCGCCGCTTTCCCACACCTTCCCGGGTTCCTGGCACACCGCTGCCGCCCGGGGTGTTGCCTTCACCATCGCGGCGTTCGTCGTCTGGCTGCCCCGGACACGGGGCGACAGGCCCCAAGCCTCCACCGGCGTGACCCGCAGTCCGGCCCCCTTGGCGGTCGCGACTGGCATGGCAGGTCAGCAAAATCAGGGACCTGCAGTCCCCGGGCTTACACACCGCCGTCGCGTGGCCACCCAGCATCCTGATGGACTGCGGCCGGGACCTCGGTCGTTGTGGCCGGTGGCTTCGCCGCGCTGGTGTCCGCCCCGCGCTGTCCGTTCTGGCGTGCGCCCTGCTCGCTCGGGCGGTGGCGAGTTCCTCGTCCTCTCGCCGGCCTTTCAGAGCGAACGTGCCGGTAGCTCCGGCGAAGCTGCCGCGCCGGCAGGCATGGCGCAGTCCATCGGCTACCTCGTAGCAGCGGCCGGCCCCCTCCTCCTCGACATCCCGCACGACATCACGAGCCGCTGGACATTCCACTCATTGCCCTGATTGTTCTCGGCTTTGCCATGGCAGGTACTGGATACGACGCAGGGCGAACCATCAAGAGCACGACCTCGACGCGTCGTTCCCCCGCCTCGCTCGCCCGAGCCGGAGCCACGTGCCCGGCCCAGGTCCGTTCCAGCACCACGGCACCCTGCCACCCCTGCCTTCCCTTGCCCGAAAAGTGAAGATCCCTCCCGACGAACGAGCCTTCAAGGCCACAGAG
The DNA here is from genome assembly GCF_019933235.1 of Streptomyces angustmyceticus. Classification (NCBI taxonomy): domain Bacteria; kingdom Bacillati; phylum Actinomycetota; class Actinomycetes; order Kitasatosporales; family Streptomycetaceae; genus Streptomyces; species Streptomyces angustmyceticus. Next base: position 1,061,591 of record NZ_CP082945.1, read on the forward strand.
GAGACCACTCATGTCCGACTCGAAGCCCCAAACTGACGAGTTCAGCGCGCGTACCGCTCAGCGCAGCGCTCACCTGTACGCGACAGATCCGCAGTTCCGCGGCGCCGCGCCCCTGGACGCCGTCACCGAGGCGATCCGGCGGCCGGGCCTACCGCTCGCCGACCTCGTAGCCACGGTGATGGAGGGGTACGCGGACCGACCCGCCCTGGGCGAGCGTGCCACGGAGCCGGTCACCGACCCGGATACGGGCCGCACCACGTTGCGCCTCCTGAAGCGGTTCGACACGATCACCTACGGCGAACTGTGGGGACGGGTGGGTGCGGTGGCCTCCGAGTGGCGGCACCACCCCGACCACGCCGTGGGCCCGGGTGACTTCGTCGCGGTTCTCGGTTCCACAAGCGCCGAGTACACCGTGGTGGATCTGGCATGCCTCCGCTCCGGTGCGGTGTGCGTTCCTCTCCAGGCCGGCGCCTCGGCGGGGCACCTGGCCCCCATCGTCGCGCAGACCGGACCACGTCTGCTCGCGGTGGACGTGGCACACCTCGACGTCGCGCTCCAGGTCGCGGCGGACGCCCCGTCGCTGGGCAGGATCGTCGTTTTCGGCCACCATCCGGAGATCACCGCTCACCAGGAGAGGCTGGAATGGGCGCGCGGCCAACTCGCGGCGCAGGGCCGAGGCGTCACCCTGGACGCGCTGGCATCCGTCATCGAGCGGGGAAGGACCCTGCCGTCGGCTACCCGGAGCCCCGAGGGATCGACAGCCGACGCGCTCAGCACGCTGATCTACACCTCGGGGAGTACGGGCACGCCCAAGGGTGCCATGTACACCGAGCGTCTTGTCACGCAGTTCTGGGTTGACTTCGTGCCTGACCAGGAGATGCGACCGTCCGTCGTGCTCAATTACATGCCTCTGAGCCACATGATGGGACGGGGTGTGCTGTTCGGCACGCTCGCAAAGGGGGGCATCGCCTACTTCGTGGCGTCGAGCGATCTGTCGACCCTCTTCGAGGACCTCTCCCTGGTCCGCCCCACCGAGTTCATCATGGTGCCCCGCATCTCCGACATGCTCTTCCAGCGCTACCAGGCTGAGTTGACCCGCCGAAACGACGTGGGCGCGGGAGGGGATGCGGCCGAGCAGGCGGACCGCGTGAAGGAGGAGCTGCGGGAGAAGACCCTGGGCGGCCGCCTCCTGTGGGCCGTCAGCGCCTCGGCCCCGCTGAGCGCGGAGATGACGGCGTTCGTCGAGAGCTGCTTGCACGTCAGGATGCTCGACGGTTACGGGTCGACGGAAGCCGGAGTGGTCTCGCTCGACGGCCGGGTGCTGCGGCCGCCGGTGACCGACCACAAACTGGCGGATGTGCCCGAGCTGGGATACTTCCGCACCGACTCGCCGCACCCCAGGGGCGAACTGCTGATCAAGTCCGACCGGCTCGTTTCCGGCTACTTCCAGCGACCCGATGCCACCGCCGATGCCTTCGACGAAGACGGCTTCTACCGCACGGGCGACATCATGGTCCGCATCGGTCCCGACGAGTTGGTGTACGTCGACCGCCGTTCCCACGTACTCAAACTGTCACAGGGCGAGTTCGTGGCCGCTTCCCGTCTGGAAGCCCTCTTCACCGGCAGTCCGGTCGTCCGGCAAATCTTCGTGTACGGCAACAGTGCTCGTGCCTACCTGCTCGCGGTCATCGTGCCCACGCAGGACGCGCTCGACCTCGTCGGCCACGACACCCAGTGCCTCAGGTCGATGCTGCGCGAGTCCCTGCAACGCCTCGCCGCCGAGGCGGACCTCAACTCGTACGAGATCCCACGGGACTTCCTCATCGAGACCGAGCCGTTCAGCCAGCAGAACGGGTTGCTCTCCGGAGTGCGCAAGCTGCTGCGCCCCGCGTTGACGAAGCGCTACGGCGAGCGCCTCGAAGCGCTGTACACCGAGCTGACCGAGCGCGAGACCGACGAACTCCAGGCACTGCGCCAGGCCGGCCCGTCCCGACCGGTACGGGAAACTGTGTTCCGGGCCGTCCGAGCGCTTCTCGGACACCAACAGGACGACGTGAAGCCCGGCACACGCTTCCTCGAACTCGGCGGTGACAGCCTCTCCGCGCTGTCATTCTCCCAGCTGCTGAAGGAGATCTTCCACGTCGACGTCCCTGTCAACGTCGTCGTCAACCCGGTCAACACGCTCCAGCAGGTGGCTGATCACATCGAAATGGCCCTTGCGTCGGGACACCAGCGCCCGACCGCCGACAGCGTCCACGGACCGAGCGCGACACGGCTCGTGGCGGGCGACCTGACGCTGGACGCGTTCCTCGACACGGAGACCCTGGCGAAGAGCGGCAGGCCGGCCGGTCCACTGCCCGAGGCACGGACCGTCCTGCTGACCGGCGCCAACGGCTACCTGGGCCGCTTCCTGTGCCTCGAATGGCTGGAGCGCGTCGCAGAGCGCGGTGGCACGCTGGTGTGCGTGGTCCGCGGCAGCACCGACGAGCTGGCCCGGGCACGGCTCGACGCGGCCTTCGACAGCGGCGACCCGGAGCTCCTCCAGCACTACCACGACCTGGCCGCCGAGCACCTGGAGGTGGTCGCCGGCGACATCGGGGAGGCCGGCCTCGGGCTCGACAAGGAGACCTGGCAGCGGCTGGCCGACGCCGTGGACCTGATCGTTCACCCGGCGGCACTCGTCAACCATGTCCTGCCGTACGACCAGCTGTTCGGCCCCAACGTGCTGGGTACGGCCGAACTGATCAGGCTCGCGGTCACCTCCCGGATCAAGCAGTTCACCTACCTGTCGACGGTCGCCGTCGCCTTCGGGTCCGAGGCTGCGGCCGACGAGGCGGCGGACATCCGCACGGCCTGCGGGGCGCGCGACCTCGGCAGCGGTTACGCGAACGGTTACGGGGCCAGCAAGTGGGCGGGCGAGGTGCTGCTGCGCGAGGCGCACGACACGTTCGGCCTGCCGGTCGCCGTGTTCCGCTCGAACCTGATGCTCGCGCACCCACGCTACCGGGGCCAGCTGAACATCCCGGACGTGTTCACACGCCTCTTGCTGAGCCTGCTGGCGACAGGAATCGCCCCAGGCAGCTTCTACGCCCAGGGCACCGGTGACGGCAGCGGGCACTACGACGCACTCCCCGTGGACTTCACCGCGCGGGCCATCGCCTCGCTGGGCGACCACGCACGGGAGGGGTACCGGACGTTCAACGTCGTGAACCCGCACGAGGACGGAATCTCACTCGACACGTTCGTCGACTGGCTGATGACAACCGGACACCCGCTGACGCGCGTCCACGATTACGACGAGTGGCTCGACCGCTTCGAGACCGCCATGCGCGGCCTGCCCGACCGCCAGAGGCAGCATTCGCTGCTCCCCTTGCTGCACGCCTTCGCAAGGCCGGAGGAGCCCCTGCCCGGCTCCGCCCTGCCGGCGGACCAATTCCGCGCGGCAGTGCGGGTCGCCGCCCTCAACAAGGAGAACGACATCCCCCATCTGTCGCAGGACCTGATCACCAAGTACGTGGCGGACCTTCGGTCGCAGCACCTGCTGTGACCGAGCCGCCCGGACGATCGCTACATAGGACGCCGCTTCGGAGCGGAGGGCCTTAAGACCGTGCGATGTGCAGCATTTTGCATTCAGCGACGGTCCTCCGGGGAACTGTCCACCGGCCGCTCTGCTCGAATTTCCCAGGCGGGGCTTGAGGACGAGGGTTTCCGCGTCATTGCCAGAACGCGAGTCGGAAGGCCGCTCCTGTGGCAGATCAGCGACCAGGGCGCCGAGCTCGCCGTACGTCTTCGTCCGTACAGCACGGCTCCGGGGAAGCCCAGCTCGAGCACCCGCGCTCCAGCTCAGCCGCAGCCGCGGCCGGTGACTGGGTGGGAGTCCCTGCGAACCCTTGAAGCGGCCGGGCCAGGAGGCGGCAATCCCGGCGAGCTGGTCATTTGCCTCGCGGGCCACCGCGATGGCGTCAGCCTCCGGTAGGTCCTGCACGCCCGGCGACGGCCAAGACAGCACGGCGTATCGACACCCTGATCAACCACGTGGGCCAGCCGCTGCTCACGGCTCTTGCCGAGGCGCCCTGATTCAAGAATCGGTAACGGCGCGAGGGCTCACATCTCTCCACGCTCCTGCGCTGCAAGGACGTCCTCGACGTGTGCCAGCAGGGCCTGCTCCACTGTCGCCGCATCCCCCAGGGGCAGGAGGCGGTTGGGTAGATCGATGCCGTTTCCCTTGGTGCTCAGCGTCGGTTCGCCGGGCACGACGAGTCCTTGATGAGCGGATGGTCCCGCAGGAGCAGCGCGAGCGGTTCCGGAGGGTGGTGCCGGAGGCGGTGGCCACACGTCCGCAGGGCGGCAGGCGTAGCGGAGCGTAGACGGTCAGCACCTCGAAGACAGCTCTTCCCGTCCCCACTGCCTCAAGGTGTCAGAGGTGACGGCGGCCGGTGTTCGGCCGCCGTCGAGCGCTCGCGTGGGTGCGGTTGAGGTCAGCCCAGGCAGCCAGGGACCGTGGTGGGGCTGCCGGCGCAGTTGGTGGGGTGGTTGTTGTGGACGATGCTGAGGAGGAGTGCGACGCTTCCGGTGTCGTTGTAGATACCGCCGGGAGCGTTGGTTGCGGTGTTGTCGGACACGCGGCTCTCGGTGAGAGTCGTCGTGGCTCCGGCGCCGCCGAAGTTGGCGATTCCGCCCCCGACACCCGTCGGCCCGGACGCCTCGTTGTGCTGGATGCTGCTTTGAACGATCTTCAGCGTCGCGTCGTTGGCCACTCCGCCGCCCTTTTCCAGCGCCGTGTTCTGGGTGATGGAACTCTGGGCGATGGTCATATCGCCGTCGTTGGCCAGGCCGCCTCCGTTACGGGTCACGGTGTTGCCCGAGATGATGCTCTGAATGACGCGGGTGGTGGACCGGTATTGCCGCCGATTCCGCCGGAGAAGTCGGCCCGGTTGTTCCGGATGACGGAGTGCACGACGTTGAGGGTGCCGTCGTTGCGGATGCCGCCGCCGAAGTCCCCCGATGCGTCGCCGTTGCTGATGGTGGTCAGGTGCAGGCTCAGTTTTCCGACGGCGTCCACCTTGAGGATGCGGAATGCGGGGGCCGCCCCTGAGCGGGTGAGGGTAGCGCCGTTGCCCAGGATGTTGATCGTGTTCTGGATGGACGGCAGGGGCGCGGTCAGGGCGTAGACACAGCCCGGTGCCAGGATGAGCGTGTCGCCCGAGGCGTTCGCTGCGGTGATGGCGCCCGCCAATGCGCCGGGAGAACACGGGACGAACGTCTGCGCGGCTGCCGGGGTGACAGCCATGCCGGTGGCCACGAGGGTGGTGCCGGCCACGGTGGCGAGTGCGCGGATTGCCGTTTTGCGGAGTTTCATTGCTGCTCCTTGGCTGTGTGGAGAGGGAGAGTTCACGAGCCTTTTCCGGTGCGCCCGAAAACAGTTGTGGGGTCGATTCGGAGCCCGAAAAAGGGGCCGTCAGACAGGCCGCACGGGCATCGCATTTCAGGTTCTGTCGCGCCTTTTGACGCCATCCGACTGCTGAGGGGCTCTTGGGGCGCCATGGGTGCCGAGAGGAGTACTTCTGGCAGCCGTTGGGGCTCGTCAGAGGGTGATGACGCCGCCGTGGGCGGAGGCGGGCAGGTGGTTGGAGCTGCCCGCGTAGGTGGCGGTGGATCCGCCGTTGAGGATGATCAGCGGCAGCTGCGCGGTGATCCAGATGCCTGTCGTATCCATGACAGCCTCCTTCGGGTCAGGGGCCGTCAACCACCCACCTGGGACCGCATGTTCGCCACGGCTCAGCGGGCAGTGAAAGTCTCCTCAGCGGGGGCGCTCACACAGCAGCCATAGCGAGGTCTCATGTTCTTCCTCGGCACACTGCCCACCCCCGGTGAGGGATGGGCGGCCCGCCGGAATTCACTTACAGCAGTAAGGCACCGCCGGCGAACCGCGTCTATGCAGCCGACTAAATTTGACCCGCATGGCGGAGCGTGCGGAGCCGCCGCCTGGAAGGTGTCCTGCATGGTCGGGAGAGCACCGCACCGCGCCGGCCTCGGAGCTGGTCCCGTACCCGGCCCTGCTCCACTGGGCATCGGCGGTAGACCATGGGCCCGGGCAGGGCCGGAAAACAACGAACGATCAGGCCAGGGACTACGGGACAGCCCTTACTGATCTTTTCGTAAGTTCGGTGGGTGTGGTGGGTGGATGGTCAGGCCGGTGTGGGCGAGGTAGGACCATGGCAGGTGCTGGTGGTGGTTGATGCGGTGGATGCCTTGTTCAGTGGCGTCGGCGACGTCGGCGAGGTGGTCGCCGGCGGGGTTGGCGAGTTCGCGCTTCTTGAGCGACGACCAGAGCAGTTCCACCGGGTTCAGCTCGGGAGCGTAGGCGGGTAATCGTTCGAGAGTGAGCCAGCCCTGCTCGGCGACCCAGGCCCGCATCGCCCGGCTCCAGTGAGCGGACAGGCCGTCCCAGACCAGGATCACCGGCTCGCCAGGGTAGAACACTTTGACCTGCTCCAGAACGTCGATCAGTGCGGCGGTGTCGTAGCTGCCGGGCTTGAGGTGGAAACACAGGCGGGGACCACGATCCGGGTCGGTGGCGTGGTAGCCCAGGGCCGCGGCCATCGACGCCCGTTTCCAGTTCAACCGGTGCCGCAGATGCGGAGTACGGCCCCGAGGCGCGTAGGCACGACGGACCTGGGGCAGCAGCGAGACGCCTGATTCGTCGAGGAACACGATCCAGGCACGTGTGTTCACCGCCCCTTTTTGATGCGCGGCCACTCGTGCGTGACCCAGCGGGCGATCTCGGACTCGTCCCGCTCCACCGCCCGTCGCTCAGGCCGCTGCAGACTCCACCCCAGCCGGCCGGTCAGCAGACGCCACACCGACGCCCGTGACAGGGACACTCCTGTCACCCGAAGTCACCCCAGGAAGCTCAACCGGACCCGACGGTCCGTGTTGCTCGTGTTCGTGTCGACCAGGCAGATGGACTGCCAGGTGCCGAGGGCCAGGCGGCCGGTGAGGACCGGGAGGGTGGCGTGGGGTGGGACGAGGGCGGGGAGGACGTGGTCGCGGCCGTGGCCGGGGCTGCCGTGGCGGTGGCGCCAGCGGTTGTCGGCGGGGAGGAGGTCGTGCAGGGCGGCCAGGAGGTCGTCGTCGCTGCCCGCGCCGGTTTCCAGGACGGCGATGCCGGCGGTGGCGTGCGGGACGAAGATGTTCAGCAGGCCGTCGCGGCCGGCTGCCGTCTCGCGGAGGAATGCGGCGCAGTCGGCGGTGAGGTCGGCGACGGTTTCCGTCGAGCCGGTGGTGACGTCGAGGGTGCGGGTGGTGAATGCGGTGCTCATGGGTTCATTTTCGTACGGACGGCGGGTTCTTGTCCGCAATCCCGCGGGCTCCTTCCGCAACGCCGGGTCAATACTGCGGCAACAAAGGTCCACCGGCCGAGATGACGATTGACCCCTCTCGGGGCGCACCGCTACGTTCAGCGACATGCCTACAGCAGCCCTGCTCACCACGCGCGGTCACATCGACCTGCTGCGGGTGGCCTCTGCCGCGTGTCGCCGCGGCGGCTGTTGTTGATGCCGTCGCGTTGCTGCTGATGCCCTTGCGGTTGCCGTTGTGGTTTCCGTTGCCGTCGCCTTTGTGTTGCCGCCGCTGTTGCTGAGGCCGCTCTGGATTTCGCGGTGATCGGTGCGCTGCTGATCTGCTTGGCTTGTTGTGGCGGGCGGTTGTGTCCCCTGCGGGACGCGGCATGTGCGGCTGTGCGCGGTGGTTCTGCGACTTCTCTCCGGCTCTTCCGTCGTGGTCGGCTCTGGTGGTCTTGAGCGGACCTCTGCGCCGCGTAGGGGCAACGTGTTTCCGGTGCCTTCGTCGCCGTCTTGAGCGCTGCGTTGTGAGCGCTGTTGCGTCGCCCCACGGGGATTGACGCCTTCTTCTCTCTTCGCCTTCTTTCCTCCCCCTCCCCGTGGAGCATTCATGACTCTCGATCAGGCCGTGGCCCGCGAGGCCCCGGTCGAAACTGCCGCTGAAACAGCAGGGCCGCCGTCTGTGGTGAAAGGTGAGGAGAGGGAGGTGAAGGCCGCCTCCGGTGTCGAGGGGCTTGAGCTGGTTCATGTTGATCCGGTTTCCCGTCGGCGATGGCCGGTGCCGCGGTGGGTGCGCCGTACGGTGGGGCCTCTCGCGTTGCTGGTGTTGTGGCAGGTGCTGAGTGCGAGCGGTGTGCTGGAGGCCGGCATTCTGGCGTCGCCCGGGACCATTGCCGCCACCGCCGGGGACCTCGTGTCGGACGGGACGCTGCCGTCGGCGATGCTGGTTTCGCTGCAACGGGTCGCGGTCGGGCTGCTGTTGGGTGGCGTGATCGGGGTGGCGCTGGCGCTTGTGTCGGGGCTTTCGCGGCTCGGTGAGGATCTCGTCGACGCGACGGTGCAGATGCTGCGTTCCGTGCCCTGGGTGGGCGTGATTCCGCTGTTCATCATCTGGCTGGGCATCGGTGAGGCACCGAAGGTCGCGCTGATCTCGCTGGGTGTGGCGTTCCATCTGTATCTGAATGTCTATGCCGGAATTCGTGGTGTCGACGCCCAGTTGGTGGAGGCCGGGCAGTCGCTCGGGCTGAGCCGGTGGGGGCTGATCCGGCATGTGGTGTTGCCCGGTGCGCTTCCGGGTGCGATGACCGGGCTGCGCTATTCGCTGGCCACCGCGTGGCTCGCGCTGGTCTTCGGTGAGCAGGTCAACGCCGATGACGGCCTGGGCTTTCTGATGAATCAGGCCAGGGAATTCTTCCGCACCGACGTGATCGTGGTGTGCCTGGTGGTCTACGCGATCCTCGGGCTCCTTGCCGATTTCCTCGTTCGTACCCTCGAAAGGCTGCTGCTGCAATGGCGACCGACGTTCACGGGCCAGTGACCACCTCCGAGCGGGAAAAGCAGGTCGCGGGCGCCGCGGCACCCGGCACCGCCGTACAGGTCGGCGGATTGGTGCGGGCTTTCGGTGGGCGGGCCGTCATCGACGATCTCCACCTTTCGCTCCGGCCGGGCGAATTCGTGGCGTTGCTCGGGCGCAGCGGCTGCGGCAAGTCGACCTTGCTGCGGGTCCTGGCGGGACTCGACCAGGAAATCGACGGTGAGGTGCTGGTGCCGCGCCGCAGGGCCGTGGCATTTCAGGCGCCGCGGCTGATGCCCTGGAAGCGGGTCTGGCGGAATGTGCTGCTGGGACTGCCCGGCCGGCCGGAACGCGATGTCGCCGTCAGGGCGTTGGAGGAGGTCGGGCTCGGCCGCCGGGCGGACGCCTGGCCCAAGACGCTGTCCGGCGGGGAGGCCCAGCGTGCGTCGCTCGCTCGTGCGCTGGTGCGCGAACCCGATCTGCTGCTGCTCGACGAGCCGTTCGGCGCCCTCGACGCGCTGACCCGGATCAAGGCCCAGCGGTTGGTGGCCGAACTGTGGCAGGAGCGCGGTTGCGCGGTGCTGCTGGTCACCCATGACGTGGAGGAGGCCCTGCTGCTCGCGGACCGGGCGCTGGTGATGGAGAGCGGCCGGATCGCGTACGAGACCGCGGTGGATCTGCCGCGGCCGCGCACGGTCTCCGATCCGCGCTTCGGTGCGTTGCGCGCCCGGCTGCTCGACCGGCTCGGCGTGGACGGCGAGGCGAATGAGGACGGCACGGATGGCCGGAGCGCCGGAGCGAGCGTGGACGGCGATGAAGGCTCGGGGGGTGTCGTGGGCGGCACGGAGGTCGTCGGCGTCGGTGCCGCCGCCTCCGGCTCCCCCACTGCTGCCGCCTGATCCGCACCAGGGCGATGAGCGCGAGGCGACCCGCCGTCTCTTCGCCCGCCCGGCCTCCGCCCGCCACCCGACTCCCCCACCCCACCCCCAGACCCGAGAACAAAGAACGAAACGGACGCCCCATGAGAGCACGCCCTGTCGCCCCGGCCGCCCTGCTGCTTCCGCTCACCCTGCTGCTGGCCGCCTGCGGTGGTTCGCCGGGGGCCAAGGGAGCCGGTGGGGGGACCGGGAGCGGGACCGATGGCAAAGGGTCGCTGACGCTCAACGTCGGTGATCAGAAGGGTGGTTCAGAAGCGCTGCTGCGGGCCGCCGGTGAGCTGGACGACCTCCCGTACAAGATCAAGTGGTCGACCTTCACCTCGGGTCCGCCGTTGCTGGAGGCGATCAACGCCGGCGCGGTGGACGTGGGCGGGGTCGGCAACACTCCGCCGGTGTTCGCCGCCGCCGCGAAGTCGAAGATCAAGGTGATCGCCGGGACGCACAGCAGGTCGGACGGCGAGGCGATCCTGGTGAAGAAGGGCTCCCCGCTCAAGCGGCCGTCGCAGCTGAAGGGCAAGTCGATCGCCGTGGCCCAGGGCAGCTCGGCGCACTACCAGCTCATCGCCTCGCTGAAGAAGGCCGGGCTGACGCCGAAGGACGTCACGCTCAACTACCTGCAGCCGGCCGACGCGCTCGCCGCGTTCACCCGGGGGAAGGTGGACGCCTGGGCGGTGTGGGACCCGTACACCTCGCAGGCCCTGGATCAGGCCGGTGCCCGGGTGCTGACCACCGGGCAGGGTGTCGTCAACGGGCTGAGCTTCCAGGTGGCCGCGCCGGCCGCAGTGGACGACAAGAAGAAGTCGGCGGCGCTGAAGGACTACACGGAACGCTTGCGGCGGGCGCAGAACTGGGTGTTCAAGCACCCCGGCGTCTGGGCGAAGGCCTGGGCGAAGGAGACCGGGCTGCCGGAGAAGGTGGCGCTGGACGCGGTCAGGCGCACCCGGGGTACGGCGGTCACGGTCGCCGTGGACAAGGCGGCCATCGCCTCCGAGCAGCAGATCGTCGACGCGTTCGCGGCGGTGAAGCTGATCCCCCGCTCGTTCCGCTTCGGGGATTTCGTCGACCCCCGTTTCAACGGTGGCCTGCCGCCTTCGAGCACAGCGCCGCGTACCTATGGAAAGGCTCAGTGAGATGTCCGTACACCTGCATTGGTTCCTGCCGACCGGCGGCGACGGGCGGACGCTCGTCGACCGCCACGCCTACACCGACGGCGGCATCCGGCGGGACCGGATCACCCCGGTCAGCGGGGTACGGGCCCCGGACATCGAGTATCTGGCGCAGATCGCCAAGGCCGCCGAGCAGTTGGGGTTCGAGGCGGTGCTCACGCCGACCGGGACGTGGTGCGAGGACGCCTGGCTGACGACGGTGGCGCTCACCCAGGTCACCGAGCGGCTGAAGTTCCTGGTCGCGTTCCGTCCGGGGGTGATCTCGCCGGTGCTGGCGGCGCAGATGGCCGCGACCTATCAGCGGATCTCGCGCGGGCGGCTGCTGCTGAACGTGGTGACCGGGGGCGATTCGACCGAGCAGCGGAGGTTCGGTGATCATCTCGACCATGACCGGCGCTATGCCCGTACGGATGAGTTCCTGCAGGTCGTCCGGGGGGTGTGGGGTGGCGCGCCGTTCGACTTCACGGGCGAGCACTATCAGGTCGAGGGCGGTCTGACGGCGCTGCCGCCGGACCCGCTGCCGCAGATCTTCTTCGGCGGCTCGTCCGCTGCCGCGGGGCCGGTCGCCGCCCGGAACGTGGATGTGTACCTCACCTGGGGCGAACCGCCCGCGGAGGTCAAGCAGAAGATCGACTGGATACGCGGGCTGGCGGAGAAGGAGGGGCGTACGGTCCGGTTCGGTATCCGGCTGCACACCATCTCCCGGGACTCGGCCAAGGATGCCTGGGCGACCGCCGACCGGCTGCTCGACGACCTCGATCCGGCGACGGTGGCGGCCGCGCAACAGGCGCTGGGCAAGAGCGAGTCGGTGGGGCAGCAGCGGATGCTGGCGCTGCACGGCGGCTCGCGCGACAAGCTGGAGATCTCGCCGAATCTGTGGGCGGGCGTCGGTCTGGTGCGGGGCGGGGCCGGCACCGCGCTGGTCGGCAGCCATGCCGAGGTGGCCGACCGGATCGAGGAGTACCACTCCCTGGGCATCGAGCACTTCGTGCTCTCCGGCTATCCGCACCTGGAGGAGGCGTACTGGTTCGGGGAGGGCGTCCGGCCCGAGCTGGCCGCCCGGGGGCTGCTGGAAGCGGGGCCCGCTCCGCTGGACGGCGTCCCGGCGGCCAACGGCCGGCCGGCCTCCGCTCCGGGCGGGGCGCCGCTGCTGATCGCCGAGGGACGCTGAGCGTCGGCGGACGCCGAGTGCAGGCGGACGCCAACCGCAGGCGGACTCTGAGCGGCGGGGCCGCGTGGCCCGAGGTCCGCTGGCCTCGGGCCACGCGGCTCCGGGCCTCGGGCCTCAGACCTCGGGCCCTGCGGCTCCACGCCCCGCCGCTCCGGGCCGCGGGAAGACAATCACTCCTCCCCCGGTTAGGTGAAGCATGAACTACACCGGGGTGCGCGAGGTCGAGGTCGTGGTGATCGGCGCCGGACAGGCGGGCCTGGCCGCCGCCTTTCATCTGCGGCGGGTCGGTTACGTACCGGACCGGGACTTCGTGGTTCTCGATCACTCCCCGCGGCCGGGAGGGGCCTGGCAGTTCCGGTGGCCCACGCTGACGTTCGACAAGGTGCACGGGATGCATGCGCTGCCGGGCATGGAACTGACCGGCGCCGATCCGCTGCGCCCGTCGTCCGAGGTGATCGGCGCGTACTTCGAGCGGTACGAGCGGACCTTCGGGCTGCGGGTGCACCGGCCGGTGAGCGTGACGGCCGTCCGCGAGGGCGGCGGGGAGTCTCCTGGGCCGGACGCCGGCAAGGCTCTCGGGGGAGGCCGGCTGCTGGTCGAGACGTCGGAGGGGGACTATGCGGGGCGGGCCCTGATCAACGCGACCGGGACCTGGGACCGGCCGTTCTGGCCGCGGTTTCCCGGGCAGGAGTCGTTCGGCGGCCGCCAGCTGCACAGTTCCCGGTACCAGGGGCCGGAGGAGTTCCGCGGTGCGCGGGTCGTGGTGGTGGGCGGCGGAACCTCTGCCGTACAGCAGCTGACGGAGATCGCGCGGGTCGCGGCCGCCACGACCTGGGTGACGCGGCGGCCGCCGGTGTTCCGTGAGGGGCCGTTCGGCGCGGAGCAGGGCCGGGCGGCGGTCGCGCTGGTGGAGGAGCGGGTCAGGCAGGGGTTGCCGCCGCAGAGCGTGGTGAGCGTGACCGGGCTGCCGATGACCGAGGCCGTCCGGCGGGCCCGGGAGAGCGGCGTACTGGAGCGGCTGCCGCTCTTCGCGCGCCTGACGCCCACGGGCGTGAGCTGGGAGGACGGACGCACGGTCGAGGCCGACGCGGTCCTCTACGCGACCGGTTTCCGCCCGGCCATCGACCATCTCGCCCCGCTGCGCCTGCGCGAGCCGGGCGGCGGCATCCGGATGGACGGCACCCGCGCCCAGCGCGATCCCCGGATCCATCTCGTCGGCTACGGGCCGTCGGCGAGCACCATCGGAGCCCACCGCGCGGGACGCGCCGCGGCCGCCGGCATCGGCCGGCTGCTCGCCGCGACGGAACAGCCGGCCGAGGAAGAGCGGGAGTGGGCCGGCAGTCTCGCGTCCTAGACGCCTGTCTTCAAAGCCCGGAAGCCCCCGGGGCCGCCTCCCCCGAAGCCCCGTCCCCCTCCCTCCGCGAGCACCCGCAGACGAACAGATGCCCCCGGGAGCAACTGTTTTCCGGTGCACATTCTCGAAAAGGGAGGGGCTTCAATTGACTCACAGCAACGGGCGATGATGACGGGGCGCGAGCGGCGGGCTGCAGACCGTTACCACGCCTCCGGCCCAAACCCCTTGCTGTGCCGGGGAGTTGAGTCCCACAACTTCAAGGAGAAGATCCCGATGGACATCCTCACCTCTCTCTTGGCCCACGTCCTGCACCTCGTGGGCTGGCTGATCTGACAGACCTCATCCCCAAGGCGCCGCTCCTCCCCGTCCCGGGAGGGGCGGCGCCTTCACGTGTGCCGCCGGGCTCGGTCGGGCGGGCCCGGTCCGCCCGCCCCGTTCCGTCGCGCTACCTGTCCAGCTTCTGCCGGGAGGTCTCGGGAAGCGTCAGACAGACGAGGAACGAGACGAGGCACAGCGGGGCCACGTACCAGGGGAAGAGGTCGGGGTGGCCGGCCTGCTTGAACCAGGTGCCGACGTAGGGGGCCGTGCCGCCGAAGAGGGCGACGGCGAGGGAGTAGGGGAAGCCGACCCCGGCGGCACGCACCCGCGCGGGGAACACCTCGGCGTTGACCGCCGCGGCGACGGCGGTGTAGCCGGTGAGCAGCACCATGCCCGCGCACTGCACCAGCTGGCGAGCGTCACACCGGCCGGCATGAACCACGGCCCGACCAGGTCCGCCACGCCAACCCGCGCACCCGGCTGCCGTTCTACGTGTGGAACGTCGACACCGTCCGCCCGCTGCGCTACACCGAAGCCGTCGAGATCCCCGACTTCGCCCGCCACGAGAACTACCGCGGACGAACAGCTGGGCGCATGCCTTGGCCTCGGAGGCTTCCTCGACCATCTTCAAGATCGCCTTCGGGGTCGGTGCGACTCACCGACCTCGTTTGAACGTTCGTCACCCCACGCCTGCACGGCGCCGTCACCGCCGCGCGTCAGCGCGCCGAGGCCGCCTCGTCCGAGAGCGGCAAGGACGCGTGCGGCTCTGGCGAAGCTGGTGGGCTCTATGGAGCCGAGGTAACCGGAGCGAGGCTGGGCGAGTGCGTGGCACCCAGCAGGCGGCACCATTGGTGCGGCCGATAGCACGTCGGATCACACCCGCGACCGAAATGCCCGGTCCGTGAACTTACGTAAGATTCATCCGAATCTACTGATCCGACCTCGTTAAGGAAACGCACCGAGCGAAATTTTTCATTGCGCGCATATAGCCTTGCTGGTAGCGTCCCTCCCGTAATGATCAAGATGTTTTAGCGTTTACTGGGGGGCTAACTTCATGAGCATGCGAAGCAAGGGGATATCTACCGCGATCGCCTTAGCCGTGACCAGTGCAATGTGCGGAATCAGCGCGCAAGCGGCAATTGCATCACCGGCAGAAGGCCACCAGGACACGGCGGTCGCGCAGGCGACGACGGAAAAGCAAATACATGCCGCCGGAGCTGATGAAATCTGCGCAGTTCTGGGGATCGGCAGCGGCGCAGCAGGTCTCTCCAAGGCTCTCGCCAAGGGCGCATCCTGGGTGGGAATAGGCGCCAGCGTCGGCTGTTACGCATACACGAAGGCGAAGAACGCCACGCCCGCACAAAAGCGCGCGGCCATGCTGAAGTCGTACAGAAATTACCAAGCAAAGAGCGATCTCGGCAAGCTTGACGCGCTCGGCTATTACTGCCGGAAGAAGGGCGGCGGTGGCGGTGGCGGTACCGATTTCGCCTCCCTTAACATGATGATCGGGTACCGGGACATCAAAATGAAGGGCGTAACGTACTCGTGCACCAACATCCGCGACTGACCGGTCGCCGCGGCCTGGGCTATGGAGAGCGATCCTTGCTCTCCATAGCACTGGTCGTAGTGAGTTCGCTGTGGATCACAGAAGACATGGCCCTATGGGCGAGGATACTGTGCGGGGCCGGTGCAGTCGGGGGAGCACTGGGGGTGCTCTACTTCGGATGGCGCTACCTTCGCTCACGCGGGTAATCGCAGTAAGGGTCTCTCAGCGAAGTAGTCGTCGCGAAGTGAGGTAGAGGGAAAATCAGCCGGAGGCGGACGACACGAGCCCGGCTGACCTCGGAAAGCGAATCACTTAGAGATCCCGCGGGTAGGGGCGCCGTCGCGAGTGCCGCGATACCGCCGCCCGGACCAGCGGAATCTCTAAGTGGTCGAGCGATGATCGGTCGTGGCGACGGCCTCGCGAGGGCGGTTTTGCCGTCGGGGGGCTGAATAGTGCCCCACGCGCTCGGCCGAGAATTGACAGTTTGTTACTCACTACCACTGGGTTCTCTGGTACGTCTGGCCGAAACGATCGAAACCTGACAGGGCGCACATGCCCCACGCCTCCGAACGCCGGAACGAGACGTATTGCGTTAGAGCGCACTCCAACTCCTAGCTTCGGAAGCATGCGATACATCAAACTCGGAACGACCGGACTGGAAGTCTCCGCCATCACCCTCGGCTGCATGAGCTTTGGCGAGCCGGACCGGGGCGGCGAGCCCTGGTCGCTGGGCGCGGACGCCAGCCGGGACATGCTCAAGCAGGCCCTCGAGGGCGGCGTCAACTTCCTCGACACGGCCAATGGGTACAGCGCCGGAAGCAGCGAGGAGATCGTCGGCCAGGCGGTCAAGGACTTCACCCGGCGCGAGGAGGTCGTTCTCGCCACCAAGGTCTGGATGCGGATGCGCCCCGGCCCGAACGGCGCCGGGCTGTCCCGCAAGGCGATCTTCGCCGAGCTCGACGCCTCCCTGAAGCGACTGGGGACCGACTACATCGACCTGTACCAGATCCACCGCTGGGACTACGACACCCCGATCGAAGAAACCCTCGAGGCGCTGCACGACGCGGTCAAGTCCGGGAAGGTCCGCTACATCGGAGCCTCTTCCATGTACGCCTGGCAGTTCGCCAAGGCCCTGTACCTGGCTGACCTGAACGGCTGGACCCGGTTCGTGTCGATGCAGGACCACTACAACCTCATCCACCGAGAAGCAGAGCGGGAGATGTTCCCGCTCTGCGCCGACCAGGGCATCGGGGTGATCCCGTGGAGCCCGCTGGCGCGGGGCAGGCTGACGCGGGCCCGGGACACCACCACGGCACGTGCCGGGACCGACGAGGGCGGCAAGATCCTCTACCGCGACGAGGACCAGGCAGTGGCCGAGCGCGTCCACGAGATCGCGGGCAAGCGGGGCCTGTCCCCGGCCCAGGTCGCCCTGGCCTGGGTCATGCGCAACCCGGCGGTGACCTCGCCCATCGTCGGGGTCACCAAGCCGGCCCAGCTGGCCGACGCGGTCGCCGCGGTGGACGTCGAACTCGACGAAGACGAGGCCGCCTACTTGGAGGAGCCCTACCAGCCGCACGAGGCCGCCTACCTGGAGGAATCCTTCTACAAGCCGCAGCCTGTGGCGGGCTCCCGGTAGTCCGGGCTACCGCCGGGCCTTCGACGAGTCCTTGGCCTCGGCCTTCACAGCCCTGTGGTCGGCCCGGCGGTGCTTGCGGGCGGTCGCGCGCAACTGCATGATCCGCGCGCTGCCCGCCAGCGCGGTGAGCAGGATGCCCGCCACCGCGGCCGGCAGCAGGGCCACGCGCAGCGGAACGGGGCATCCAGGTCTGACCGACCTGAACGTGATGGGTCTGCACAGCCCGGCCTCGGCCATCACCTCAGCGATCATCTTCAACGCGGTCATCATCGTCGCGCTAATCCCGCTGGCGCTGCGCGGCGTGCGCTACACCCCTGCGTCGGCCCACGACCTGCTCCGCCGCAATCTCACCCGCTACGGACTCGGCGGCCTCGTCGCCCCGTTCATCGGCATCAGACTCATCGACCTTCTCGTCTCCCACATCCCGGGCCTGGGCTGAGCGGTTGGGCGATACCGCACGAACGGAAGACGGTGACAGTCAACAGCGCACACACGCGGTGGCCCTCGCCGGCTCCGGCCCGACGACGGTCATGTTCGTCCCTGGCACCAACGTCCATGCCGCCTCTTCGCTGCCGCTGGCCGCGGCCCTGATCACCGCCGGCTATCGGGTCCTGCTGATGGACGCCCGGGCCAGCCCGGTCTTCATGCGGACGAACGCATCTTCTTCAACAACCAGTTGCCCTTGTACGGAGCGTGGCCGAGCGAGCTGATCGAGAAGGCATCCGCGGCGGCTCGGTCCGGCAGCGCGCGGCACACTCGGCGCCGAGCTGGGTCTGGTCCCCGGGGCCGGACACCTCGTGATCGAAGAACGCCCCGCCCATCTGACCGCTTTGCTGGACGGGACGGCATAGAGGCTTGGCATGGGACGAGCCGGCGTCAGCGGAGCACACTGAGAGCCACCCGGTTCCGTCCATACGCAACCTTGACGACGAGCTGGTGTGCGCACCGGAACCGTGCGTCCGGTCGAGACAATCTTGATGACGTGACGTCAACTCTCCACCCACGAATGCCCTTTGGGCAACGGTCCGGGCACATGGTGATCTGCGGCGACGACGGGCTCGCCCACCGGCTGGCCGTAACCCTGGACGGAGTGTGCGGCGAGGTGGTCACCGTCGTGCTGCCCTCGCGGCGCGACGGGCACGCGCCGGAGATCGCGGCGCTACACCGTGATCCGCAGTCGCCGGTCGAACTGTTGGTGGCCGCCGGCCCCGACGAGCAGACGCTGCGTGCCGCGGGGGTCGAGCGGGCGGCCGCGCTCGCTCTCACCTACCGCGACGACCAGGTCAATGTGACCGCCGCGCTGCTGGCCCGCACCCTCAACCCGACGATCCGCCTGGTCATCCGGATGTACCACCGCGAGCGGGGCAGCCACCTCGAACGGCTGCTGGACCGGGCAGTGTTGGCGCTCGACCGGTCTGACGACGCGTCGCTGGACATGTCGGCCACCGTGCTGTCCGACACCGATACCGCGGTGCCCGAGCTGGTGGCCGCCGCCGCGGTCGGGCAGGGGCACACCCTCCAGGTGGAGGGGCAGGTGTTCCGCGGCGTGGTACGCCCCGCGCGGATGCCGTCCCAGTCCGCCGACCTGGCCACGCTGGCCGTGCTCTCCGGCGCCCACCAGGACGACCCGGCAAGCGAGGACAGCCACGAGACGCCTGGTGAAGAGGGCACTCAGCTGCTGCCCGACACCTTCACCGCCTATCACCGGCAGTTCACCCACGGCCGGCTGATGTTGGAGGAGGTCACCCACCACCATCGGCCCGAGGCTCCGCCGCGCGACCGGCGCAGCTACGGAGCCTGGCTGCGGGACCGGCTCGCGCATCTGCCGTGGAAGGTGTTCCTCTCCCGCGAGGTCCTCGCGGTCTTCGGCGCGCTGGCCGCGATCATGCTGGTGCTGGCCGTCGCCACGGCCATCGCCGAGACCGGCCCGCTGTGGAAATCGCTGTATCTGCCGCTGCTGGGCATCTTCACGATGGGCGACCCGGCGACGGACGAGACCCCCGCCCGCCGCGTACTGCAACTGATCGCCGGCTTCGTCGGACTGGCCGTACTGCCGCTGGTGGTGGCCGCGACGATGAACGCCACCGAAGCCTTCCGCAAGGGCTCCGTGGGGCACCCGCCGGCCGAGGACCTGGCCGACCACATCGTGCTCGTCGGCCTCGGAAAGATCGGCACCCGCGTGCTGGCCCAACTGCGCACCACCGCCCACCAGATGGTCGTCATAGAGCGTGATCCGCACGCCGGGGTGTCGCCCTCGCCCGCGAACTCGGCGTTCCCCTGCTGCTGGAGGACGCCGGCGCCCCTGGGGTTCTCGGACGTGCCCGGATCCGCCGGAGCAAGTCCCCCCTCGCGCTCACCCGGGAGGACGGTGAGAACCTCGACATCGTCATGGCCGCGCGCGAGGCCAACCCTCAAGTCCGGGTGGTGATGCGGCTCTACGACGATGATTTCGCCGCCACCGTCTCCCGCACGATGCGTGCCTCCTACCCCGACGCCACCACCCGCAGCCGAAGCGTGTCGGCCCTCGCCGCGCCGTCGTTCGCGGCAGCGATGATGGGCCGTCATGTCCTGGGTGTCATGCCGGTCGAACGTGGCTCCCTCCTCTTCACCACCGTGGATGTCGCCGGCCACCCCGAACTGGAGGGCCGCTCCCTTCACCATGCCTTCCGCGAGAACGAGTGGCGCGTCCTGGCCGTGGGCTCCGCTCTTGAGCCGGCTTCTCCCCGCTCGACGGACACGCTCGGCGGCCTCCGCCTCGACCGTCCCGGCTTCGACTGGCGCCCCCCGCACGGCCGCATGCTGCGCGCGGGCGACCGGGTCGTGGTCGCATCGACCCGGCGCGGCTTGGACTTCCTCATGACGGGGGTGCAGCCGCATCCGACGGCACCACGCGTCTGAAAGGGCCGCCGGATTCAGTGTCGTCAACGCGGCACTCGACCGCGTGCGGACGTGCGCTTCGGTGCGCGTTCGCCCGGACGGGTCATGAGGTGACCGCCGGCGGGCTAGCCTCCTTCCGTCCCGTGCCTGAGTGGAGAGCGCGGGCAGGCCCCGGCCCCGTGACGGGACGCATAACGCCGGGGCCTACCAGTCCGAACGATCTACAGCCGTTCAGGACGGAGCCGTCCCCGTCCGGTGCACAGAGCGGCGAGTGGAGAGCGTTGCCCCTTGCTCAGGGTGCGCAGCGCGGGCCAGCCGATATCGGGGTGCTGCTGGGGCAGGTCGTCGACACGGCTGGTGGAGAACCGGGACGCGTGCGCGAAGTCCCGCATCTGCGGCCCCTATGTCTCGCACGCGGCATCGAGGCGGTCTTTGAGCTGGTTGGCCGCAGTGGTGGCCTGGCCGGGCACATCCTGTATGGCGGCCGCCGTGCGGCGTGCGGCCCGCGGCCCGTAGCCGGACAGTCCGACCGTGCCCTTCAGCCCGGCGCGGCCTACCCGCATGCCGGTTCGGGCTCTGGCACGAGCGGCTCGTTCCACACCGCGGGCGAGACTCCCGGTGCCATGGGCCAGGTGCCCGAGGGATCGGGCGACGCCCGCCGATGGAGGTTCCTGTCATGAAGGCCGCACGCACACGCCGTTCCTGACCGTCTGCCAGGCGACAATGTGCCCCCGCGCCCGAGGTACGGATAAGCCACGGCCTCTTCACACTCACCAGGATGCGCGGCCTGGACGCCGTGGACCAACCGGGGTACGGCATGGGGCGATGGTCTGCTGCGACCCGCGGTGGTGAAGGTGACGAGGCCGCCGCCCGGACCCGAACCGCCTGGCGCGGCGCCATTGCCTGAGTGGCAACTGCCGTCGAACCAAAGGACACTGCCCTTCGGGACACTGCCCGAAGAGACAATACCGTCCCATTACGCCCCCTCATAAGCTCCATGACGTCAGCTTCGACAACCCATGCGAAGAGGGGGATTCCCGCGTGACCATCAGGACCGCGATACGCAGGACCACGACGCTTGCTCTGTTCAGCTCTGTCTTCCTCGGCGGCCTCGCCGGGACCGGCGTCGCCGCCGCCCCGGCCGCCCCGGCTGCCCCGGCCGCCTCCGTCCGTCAGTGCAAGGGCGAGTTCAAGCACTCCGTCTCCAACGTGAAGTTCTCCCGCATGCCCAACGGCCGGCTCACCTGGAGCTTCAAACTGACCGCTGCGGCGAAGAGGAACCTCGGCTCCCTGGTCAGGGTCTCTATGCCGCAAGCCTTCGTCTCCGGCCACGAGATCAACCCGCCCTACGGTCCCCACACCCGCTCGAGCAGCTACGACTTCCACTCGAGCATCAAGAGCTACCAGCGCAAGGGCAGCGGCCATAACTTCACCATCAAGACCAACGACGAGATCAGCTTCTTCTGGCTGGTGAAGAGCATCAGCCACCCGAGGTCAGGGGCCTACCGCACGATCACCTGCAAGGTACCCTCGGCCTGATCCCGCACGCGGGGACAGAAGGGGAGATGAGCCGGATGAAGAACGTTCCCGTTCTGGGCGGACGCCACGAGCTGACCATCGAGGGCTTCGCCGCCACCACCGAACACATGGAGCTGCGCTACCACCTCACTCCCCCTCTTCCCCAGAGCGAACCCGACGAGGAGAACGAGGTCGGCGACCACGAACCGTACGTCTTCCTCGCCCTGGAAGCGCTCGACGACGTCGGCAACGAATACCTCGATTCGGGAGGAGCCTTCGGCCTCTCACCCGATGGGAGCGCCACCGAGGGTTCCCTCTCGGTGCAGCCCGGACCGTACGCGAACGCCCGTTCGGTCACCCTGCATCTCACACTGTTCGACGGCACACGCGAGGAAACCCACACCTTCACGTTCCCCCTCGAAGCCGCCGCCGGATAGCACACGAGCACTCGCGGCTCAGCGGCCCTCCCACAGGGGAAGGCCGCTGAGCCGCCCAGGGCCGTCGGTCACGAGGCGGACGGCAGCGGTGGATCCACAGCCGCCGTCGCCGCGTGGCGGCATTCGCAGTGCGTGTCGGCGCACAGCGCGTGGTGAACGAGTACGGAGAGCACCACGGCCTGTAACCGCGTCTGCTGACCCAGCTTGTCCGAGATCCGCGCGATGTGGGCCTTCACCGTCCGCTCCGCGATGCGCAGCTCCCGGGCCACACCGCTGCTTCGGTGCCGCTTGAGGACCATCGGCGGGTGTTCGCCGTGGCGATGGCGACCCTGCTGGCCGAGTTCAACACCTACCTCGACCGGCCCGGCGCCGGCCCCGCCGCCGATCTGGTGGGCTACCGCCAGCACGCGATGTGCTCAGCCGGGACGAACTCACCGCGCTGATCGACGAGATGCGCGACGCCTTGGTGCGCCGTATCGCCAATGAGCCCTCACCCGAGCGCGCCCGTTACCTGATCGCGACTCGCGTGACCGGCCCCCGACACGCTGTGCGCCACCGTCGAGGAAACGCGGTGGTCCGTGGTGCGACGAGCCCCGCCACCGAGCGGGCACACTCTGGCGACATCGGAGTCTGCCCGCGCACTTCGCCTCCGCTGCCCTTAGGGAAGACTGCATCATGGCGTACATGTTGAAGCCGAAGAGACACGGCAAGGCATCGTTGCAGGTCAGAGGGCGTTTCCAGGTCAGCAAGTCAGCACAAAGTCAGCATCGGCGGCGCTACGCCGAGAAACAGGGCCAGCTCCCAGGGCCATAGGGGCACGGCGTGGTCCAGAGCTTCACAGCGTCCGGGGCCGAGGCCCGGTGCCAGTTGTGGGACCAGAGTACAGCTGCCTCTGGGAGTCCAAACATCCCCAGCTTCAGGTGACATAGCCGGATCGACGAGGTGCCGGGCCCGGGTTGATCGCGTCCAGCGCCGGCCCGGGGACCGCGCCCATGACGACGATCGCGACCAGGAGACGGGACAAGGAAGAGCAGATCGCGCGGACGGGCGTCGTCGACAGTGTGCGCAATCGCCGCCGGGGTGGGTGGGCCCGGTGAACATCCGCTGGTCCGTATACGGCACGTACAGCGCCGAGAGGACCAGGGTTCCGACCGCCACCTCCGTGGCCGCCGCATACCACTGAAAGGTGCCGACCCACGGGCTCGGAAGCACCCCCAGGCGCCAGAACCGGCGGATCTGTAACTCGATCACCACCCGTCGGTAGCCGACCGTGCTGTCCGCCAGCCGGCGCACGTACCGGCTTTGTCCCCTGCCCGAGAGCACTCCACAGCCGGGACAGCCGATCTGCTTCGTCGTGACCCGAGCCCGGACAACCAGAGACTCTATGTCGAGCACTACGTTTTCGATCAGAACAACCTCGACCTGGTGGAGCCACAGCCCCTGACGCCTGATGTGGGGTTTCACCGGCGCATGTGATCGATCCGTTCGCAACGGGCACTGGAACTACCGAGACAGGAGATCCATGCCCCTTTCGTACAGCGTCGTGCCAGACAAGAGCAGGAAGCCCACCAGCGCGAAAAGCCACGCCGTGTTCTCCCGCGCATTGGCCTTGAGCCAGTGGTCGATCCGGCGCAGGGCAGGCTGCACCGCCCGTTGAGAGATGAGGCGGCAGAGCGCCATCAGCATAGCGGGGGCGATCATGACCACGCAGTACAACGCCAGCACGGCGACTTGTGCAAGCCAAGGACGGTCGCCACGGCCGAGGATATCGATCGCCGCGAGATACGGGAACATCGTGGCGATCTCCAGCGCCACAGCCACCAGAGCCACCGCGATCACGCTGCGGGCCGTGGCCGATGCGCCGACCGCCGCCTCCCGCCATCGGGCGAAGCGCCCCTCCCTCGCTCTCTCACGTCTCAGAAGTCCGTACCAGACCCCGATGAGGATGAGCACTACGCCGCTCACTGCCATCGCCGTGTCCCCGGCGGGCGAGTCCAATGCAGAACGTAAAGGTTCGCGTACGGCCGACAGTGCGCTCAGCATCAGAACGCCCAGCACCAGATAACCGAAGGCGACGATCAGCAGGTAGCCGAAGACATTCGCCACCCGCAGCGCACGCGGGGTCAGCAGGAACCAAACCGGAATACCCAGGGTGGACACGCTCAGGGTGTCCACCAGAGCCAACGGGAGAACTTGGCCCAGGACGCCCACTAGAAGACCCCCGGGAGCCAGTTGTCCCGGCGGCCGGAGGCAAATGCCACGCCGGTGAGGACGCCCGCGCTGCCTGTCCGCAGATCGCTCGACAACTTGAAGTTGCGCGAGCCCGGGAAGTGCAGCTCGCCCTCACGCGGCCGGATCTCGTGCAGGCCCAGCTGCTGCATGTGCCGGGCAACGAACGCGCGGGCCTGCTCTTCGGCAAGCTCGCTCCGGGCAAGTGTGGCGAGACCCGCGACGAAGCCCGAACGGCCACGGAACAGACCGCTCTGGACCATGAGTTCAGGTCCGTTCGCCCGCACCAGATCCAGTACAGAAGCCTGTGCCGAGGTCCAGCCCTCGTGACGGGTGAGCTCCGCCAGAACGAGGGCAGCGCCGCAGGATCCCACCTCGACATACCCAAGGCTCCTACGCCCCGCATCGTTGAACTGCAGGGAGCCGTCCGCGCACCGTACAAAACCGGAGAGCTCGAACTCCAGCAGCTCCCGGGCGAGGTCGACCGCGGCGGTATCGCCGGTGCGCAGACCATAACGGTGGACGGCCAGCCCGATGCCCGCGACGCCATGCATCAGGCCGAAGTGCGACACGTCCGGTTGGCTGGTCTTTTTAAGCTGATCGAGGTATGCCCGTGCCTGCTTGGTGAGTTCGGCACCGAGCTCCTCGGGGAGTCCCTCCGGCACCAGCGGGTCGACACCCGATGACATCTCGGACGTGGCCAGGAAGACGCCAGCGAGGCCACTGAAGATACTCAGCCCACTGCCGCGGCGTTCCTTCGCCAGGCTCGTTTCCACCAGCCATTGGGCATGGTCGTGCCGCCCGGCCTTCCACAGGACGTAACCGGCACCCAGCTCGCTGTCGTAGAGGCCACAATCGAGCCTGGCGGCCGATTCCCGGCCGCGGACTGCGATCCAGTCAGCCACCTTCTCCGTGAGATCGGGTGCATCGAGGCCCCGGGTGCCCAGCAGTGACCACAGCACTCCGGACGCCCCCGTGGCCAGGGAGGCCGGGGAGAGGGAGAACCCGGTGAAGTCTCCCCGGAAGAGGCGGTCGGTACGGTCCTGGTCCATGGTGGCCCGAAGCCCGGTCACGATTTGCGACGCCCAAGTCTCGAATCCGAGCGAGTCGTCGAGGTGGCTGGAGGCGATCCGTACCGGGCCGTCGGCTGCGGTACCCGCGGGTCGAGCAACGCGTCGGACGCGGTCCGCCCACTCCTGCGGCAGGCCGTACCAGGTCCGACAGGTCTCGACGAGCTGGTGCAGCTTGGCCCCATCCATCCGGATCAGGTGGGTGAGGGGCAGGTAGCAGGAGAGTTCCAGCATGCACAGGGCGTACTCGTCCGCGGCTCGCCCGGTCCTGGTCAAGTCGGTGAAACCTGGCGCACCGGGGAAGGGCCGCGGAGCATCCTGCGGAAGGCAGGCTTCCAGGTCAATGAGCTTGACATCGAGGTCAGGGGTAACCATCACATTCCCCGTGTGCAGGTCCCCGAAGACGTAGCCACGATCCCAGATTGCGTCTAGCGTGCCACGGACCTTTCCGACGATGGCGGAGACGTCCTCGCGGTAGGCCCTGATGTCCTCGGGTGTCGGCGGATCGAACGGATTGGGGCGGACGAGGAAGGGAACCCTGGCGGCGCACCACTCCTGGAGGGTGACCCCTTCGACGTATTCCATCGCAGTGAAGACATGCGACTGCCAGCTGAATTGATCGTACGCCGCGGGGATTCCGGGCAGTGCGGAGAAGGTCCGCATCGCGTGGTATTCCTTGACGGCCCGGGTGACCGAGTCGCCGCCTATCAGGTCGTATCCGGCGAAGGGCCGGGCTTCCTTGAGCACCATCTGCCTGCCGGTGTTCCGGTCAGTGGCAAGGTAGACGCCGCCGCTGTTGGAGAAGTGCAGCGTCTTGTCGATGAGGTACGGGGGAACCGGCCCGTCCGCAGTGGGCACTGGCGGCTTGAACGCGTCCGGGATCTCCACGAACGAAGGGGCCTTGAACGGCACGGACCTGCGGTCGGGGACGAGGTGACCGTCGGGGTGCTCGAGGGCAAGGATCACCTTGCCCTCGTCGGTGCGGCAGTGCCGACGGGTGTAGGCACCGTACCGGACGTGGACGACGCCCCGGTCGATCTGAAGGTCGGACAGGATGCGCGGGCCTTCTGTATCCGCAAGCAGGCCGACGAGCTCGCCGGCCAGGGCAACGGACTGTTCCTCGGTAGCCGGGTAGAGGGCGAATCCCTTGCCGCTGCCCTGCCGGGGCGCGTACTTGGCGTTGATCAGCCACGCGTACTCGTACCGTGCCAGGAATTTGAAGGGGACGCTGCGCGCGAAGCAGAACGCCGAGACCTTCTCCACGAGTGTCTCGAAGGTGTCGGGCGTGACGGCGACATGAATCTTCCACCCCTGACCGGTGACGGGTTCGCCGCCGGGTCGGCAGACGGTCCAGATGCCATGCTGGGAGTACTGCCACCCGTCAGCGTGAGTGACCGGCACGAGCCCGCACCGCATCGCTCGGAACCTGGCATCGTTGGGGTCGGCCTTCCAGCGAGCGATATCGTCGTATGAGTCGGGATCGGTGAAGGTATAGAAGAAGTGCTCCATGCCCAACCTCTTTACGCGTTTACAGGTGCGGTTGCGGTCTCTGTACCCGACGCCACGGTGGTGGCCGACTCGAAGGTGCCGATCACGTCCCAAAGGGGGGCGGTCACCTCGGCGTCGGCGCCCGTGGAACGGCTCGTCCCCTTCTGGGTCTTGACGAGGTGATAGTTCGGGACGTCGTCGAGGCGGGCCAGCACGTCGGTGATGATCGGGTTCGTTGCAACCCCGGGTGGGAAAGACGGGGCGATCACCACGGGGGCACTGGTGCCGAGCGCGGCGAGGAAGAAGGGCGAGGTGCCCGCGCCCGATGCCATTCCCGACAGGAAGGCGACGCTCGCGGGGAAGACAATGATGCCATCGTAGTCAGCCGCGATCCGGGTGTGCACCGGCTCCCGTCGGCCGGTCGTCGTCTCCCAGGTATTGGAGACGACCGGCGTCTCAGTCATCGCGGCGAGGGCCGATGCGCTGACAAAGTGCTCCGCTGAGTCAGTCAGCCCCACCGTCACCTTGTAGTGGGGGCGGTTCGCCGACAACCAGTTGAGCCAGAACGGCAGGTGCGCGGTGGAGAGTGTGCCGGTGGCGACGAGGAACAGGTTGGCTTCTCGCGCCCTCGCCGCCTCACTCTGGTCGAACCGGGGCATCGATTCAAGTCCCTTCCATTGCTTGCGTTGTTGTGGTCAGCCGTCGCGCGAATCCCGGTCCCGTTTGCCTTCCTCCTCGTCCCGCTTCCGGCCTCCCGAGGACTCCAGACCGAAGTCGCCGCGCAATTCCTCAACAATTCCTCGCGGTTTAGTGCGCCGAAAACTCTCCAGCAGATCAAGGACCCCCAACACGGTCAGCACAAAACCGAAGGGCCTACCCTTGAACCATAAGAATTCGATATCAGGAAAGAAAGCGACGAGCACCACACCCGCCACGATCAGGGCAACCCCGAAAACTCTCTTCACAACTGTCGGCATGATTGGTCGACCCTTCCTTGGTCCGCCGCAACCGAAGGCGAGATTGAACTCGAACCCGGTTGCGCAGCTGATGATTTGACGGTTGGAATGCTACATGCAGGCGGTCGACCATGCAGCGCGAGGCTGAAAATCGCCTGTCTGAGCAGGCCGAAATCCTCTGACACCAGATAGTGACCGCCGCGCAGAAACGTCACCTTCACGTCCTCTCCGACTTCCCCCCATCTGTCGAACGCATCTCTGGGGACCAGAGGATCGCGGTCGCCGGCGAAGACTCTGACCGGAACGGACAGTGGGAGTTCCTGCGGTATATGGCGGTACTCGGCGCACATGCGTGCGTCATCCCGCATCAGGCCGAGAAACGGCCGCACCCAGGATGGATGCTGGATCAGCCAGTCGGGGATGCCTCCGATGGCGTGTAGGCGAGTCATCAGCGCGTCGTCGTCGTGCCCGGCCGCGAAGTCGCCCCACGGCACATGGGGCGCACCGAACGCGGCAATCGCCAGGACTTTCGGACGCCGCGCGCTGTGCTGCTCGAAGTGCCGGGTAAGGAGGTAGGCAAGGAGCCCGCCCATACTCTTTCCGAACAACACGAAATCGTCACCTACGTCCCGCTCCAGATCGGCGGCGAGCGCCGGAATCAGCTCCTCAGTACTGCGATGGAGCCTGCTGCGGCCCGAGTTCGAACTGGTTGGCAGAGCGACCGGCATCAATTCCAGACCGGGCGGTGCGTACTGGGCCCACTGACGGAATACGGAGGTGTTGCCGCCCGCGTGATGGAGGCATACCAGTTTCGTCACCGCACACCCCTTCCGCTGCTCATCATTTCAAACAGACGCACTGACAGGGCGGCGACGGTTGGGTTGTCGAACACTATTGACTGCGGCATCCTGCATTCGAGAGTCCGCTGCATTCGGCTTCTCAGCTCGATGGCCCTGAGTGAATCCAGGCCACGGGCGAAGAGATCATGCTCGTCCGAAAGATCGGTTGTGGTACCTCCAAGCACGCGCCCCACCTGTTCCCGTACGTGGGAGAGCAACAGGTCTCTGCGGGTCTCCAGCGGCGACTCGTCGAGTACAGCCCGCAGGCTTTCCCGGGCGTCGGTGTGCTTGCCGCCCGGCATGTCGGCCAAGAGGCCACGCAGTGCGGGTGCATTGCGATCCTCATACCGGTTCCAGTCAGCTGGCAGTACGGCGAGGACGGGATCAGGGCCCCCGGTGGAGAGCAATCTCATGAGGACGGCCAGGCCGTCGAGGGTCGGAATGACATGCTCGCCCCTGCTGACGAGGGCGGCGTTCAGCCCTGCCCGGGCGCTCATGCCGGTCTCCCCCCAGGATCCCCACTGGATCGCGAGCCCAGGCAATCCAAGGCCACGCCGGTAGGAGGCCAGGCCGTCGAGGAACGCGTTCGCCGCCGCGTACGTAGCCTGGCCAGGTGTGCCGAGCAGCGACGACACCGAGGAGAACAGGACAAAGAAGTCCAGCGGGCGGTCGGCCGTCAGGGTGTGCAGATGCCACGCCCCTTGTGCCTTGGGTGCCATGACCCGTGCGAACCGCTCCGGCGACTGCAGCAACAGGACCCCGTCGTCCAGTACGCCGGCCAAGTGCAGCACCCCGCCCAGCGGGGGGAACGCCGGATCGGCGTCGATGCGCGCGAACACCCCTGACAGCGCGTCGTAGTCCGCAACGTCGGATGTGAACGCCTCCACGGTGGCGCCGTCGGCGCGCAGTTGCTCGATCAGGCGACGTGCGACCTCGCCCGGCGGGGTCCGGCCGAGCAGAACCAGATGGCGCGCCCCGGCGTCGCACAGCATCCGTGCCGCCTCCAGACCGAGCCCGCCGAGTCCGCCGGTGATCAGGTACGTGGCGTCGGGGCGTGCCGGGTGCCGCATCGGTGCTGCGGCACCCGGGGCGTCGGCCAGTTCCACGCGGCCGAGCATCTCCACGTGCCTGCGGTGGCCGTCGTAGCCGACCTGGTGGTGTTCGGGCTGCTCCATCGTGGCACTGAGCAGGGCGAGTTCCGCGTACAGCAGGGCAGCCCGGCTCTGACTGTCGGTGCGGGGATCGAGGTCAATCTGGGTGATGCGCAGCTCCGGGTGTTCCGCGGCCGTCACCCGGCCCAGGCCCCACAGTCCGGCACCCGTAGGCCAGGTGACGGGGCGGCTCGCGACGGGCTGGGCGCCATGGGAGACCAGGCAGAGCCGGGGCGCGGCCGCGTCGAGCGCGGCAAGCCGCTGAGTGAGCCGGAGCAGCTGTCCGCCTTCCGCCACGGCGCCGGCACCCGCATCGTCCGTGTCCAATTGGGGGGTGCGGCACAGGACGACCAGGTTGTACGCCGCGAGGTCCACTCCTGCCCTTGCGTCGTCCATGACATCGCAGGTAACTCCATGTAAGCGGGCGAAGGCGGCCGCCTCCTCGCCCAGTTGGCCGTCGGCGATGACCAGCCAGCGGTTGGCGGAGACGGAGGCCGGTTCCGGCAGCGCGGTGGGGGTCCAACGGGTTGAGTAGAGCCAGTCCCGCCAGCTCTCGCGTCGTGCCGGGATCATCGCCTCTCGATCGGCGCGCTTGAGCAGTACGCCGTCCATGGTCAGGATCAGCGTCCCGTCCGGCGCGATCAGGTCGATGTCAGCTCGGAGGACCTCCGGGTCCTCCTCGGCGGTGGGACGCAGCCGTGCATGGCACCAGGCTTCAGTTCCCGCGGAGCTGCTCTCGATGTGGATGCGATCCACACCGAGCGGTACATACGTCCTGCGGCCCAGCTTTTCCGGGTATGTGACGGTGAGTGCGAGGAAGCACGCCTCCAGCAGGACAGGATGGACCCGATGGCGAGACGCCTCGGGGCGCAGTTCCGGGCCGAGGCGTACCTTCGACAGGGCGTTCGGGCCGCACTGCCAGAGCTGGTCGGTGACGTGGAACAGCGGACCGAGGTCGATCTGCCGCTCCTGCTCGCGCTTGTAGATCTCTTCTGGGCGCAGTTCATGGCCGCCGAGTGCGTTCCGCTCCGCGTCTAGCCGTTCGGGCCCGTACGCCCGAGTAGCGCCGGGAGCGGCCACCGCCAGGCTGCCGGAGGCGTGCAGCGTCCAGCCGTGGGCACGCTGGGCTCCTTCGCCCGTGGCCAGGGGGCGGGAGTGGACCTCGAAGGTGTAGGCCCCGTCCTCCTCCGGCTTGAGGGCGACCTGGGTCTGGCGCACGGCCTTCTCATCCGGGAAGGCCATAGCGTGGTGGATGTGGAAGTCCCGCAGCTCGGCGGGGACCGGCCCGAATACCTCGCGGGCGGCGGCGAACGCGATCTCCTGGTAGGCGACGCCGGGCAGTACGACAGAATCGAAGACCCGGTGGTCGTGCAGCCATGACAGTGTGGTCACGCTGGCAACAGAGTCGAACCGTACGCCGCCCTCATCCGCAAGGTCGAGCCGTCTTCCCAGGAGCGGGGCGGTGTGCGAGGCGGCGGTTGCTGTCGCCGGGCCCGGAGCGGCGATCCAGTACCGCTCACGCTGCCACGGATAGGTGGGAAGGGAGACCCGTCGCCGGTCCCGGTCTCCGGTGACCGCGTGCCAGTCGAGGTCGATGCCCCCCTCGTAGAGGCAGCGGACTGCGTCGAGGAGCTGGGCCCACTGGTGGTCTGGCCGCGTGCTGGGGACGAGTGCCGTACCGCGCTCGTCGAAGAGCTCATCGAGGAGCTGCAGCAGTGTCGGCTTCGGGGAGATCTCCAGCAGGGAACCAGCGCCGAGCCCGTGCAGGGTCGCGGCCGCATCGTGGAAGCGTACGGGCCGGGTCGACTGTTCGACCCAATAACGCCAGTGGGCGAGCTCTGGACCGATGACCTTGCCGCTCACCGTGGAAATGATCTCGATGCGGGGCTCATGGTAGGTGACGGTCCGGGCGGCAGCTGCGAACTCGGCGAGAATCGGCTGCATCAGGGGCGAGTGGCAGGCAACAGATATCTCCAGCTTGCGGTGCCGTATGCCCTGGGCGGTCAGCTGGGCGCAGATGTCCTCGATCTCGCTGGAGCGACCCGAAACCACCGTAGATGTAGGACTGTTGACCGCTGCAACGGATGTGTTTGGGCGGAGCATCGGGGCGACGGTCGCCTCATCGGCGTCGACGGCAACCATCGTTCCCGCCTCGGTCAGTTCCCGCATGAGCCGGCTACGTACGTGGACCAGTGTCAGCGCGTCCTCCAGGGAGAACACTCCGGCGAGGCATGCCGCGACGTACTCTCCGAGGCTGTGTCCGAGCATTACGTCGGGCCGTACGCCCCACGACTCCCACAGCTTCGCCAGGGCGTACTCAAAGGCGAACAGCGCGGGCTGGGCGTAGCTCGTCTCGTCGATGGGGGACGGCTCTCCCGGCACGGGGAAGAGCACGGGCAGCAAGGGAAGGCCAAAGCGCGCTCTGAGCAGTTCGTCGCACTGGTCCAAGATGGCCTTGAACACTGGCTGCCGCTGGTACAGCTCGCGGCCCATGCCCGCGTACTGGGAACCCTGGCCGGGAAACAGGAACGCAACCCGGCCGGGCGCAGCGGCCACACTGCCGCTGGGCATTTCCAGCAGCTTCTTCCGGGCCTCTCCGGCGGTCGCAGCGATCACGGCGCGGCGATGCGGGAAGTGGCGGCGGCCAGTGGCGGCTGTGAAACAGACGTCGGCGAAGCGGGCGGTGTCCGAGGGTGAGCCGAGGAAGTCGGCATAACGGCGGGTGAGGTCGACCAGTGCCTGTTCGTTGCGGGCACTCAGCGCGAGGACCTGCATGTCCTGCTCCGCAGAGGGCTGGCGTGTCGGCTCTGAAGTGATCGCGGCCCGCGGAGGTGCTTCCTGGAGCACCACATGGGCGTTCGTGCCGCCCACGCCGAGCGAGGTGACACCAGCTGTGCGCGGACGTCCATCGGTGGTCCAAGGCGCGGTGCCGGTGCTGACCCGGAAGGGGGAGCGGTGGAAGTCGATCTCGGGATTGGGCTCGGAGAAATGCAGGTTGGGTACGAGCATGCCGCGCTCGATGCACAGCGCCGTCTTGATGAGGCCGGCGATTCCGGCAGCCTCGTCCAGGTGTCCGATGTTGGTCTTTACCGAGCCGATGGCGCAGGTGCCCGCGCCTTCCGGTCGGGATCCGAACGCCTCGGTGAGAGCGGTCAGTTCGATCGGGTCGCCCAGGGCGGTGCCTGTGCCGTGTGCCTCGACGTAGCCCACGTCCAAAGGATCGACCCCGGCAGCCTCCAGCGCCTCGCGGACGACCTCGGCCTGGCGCGCCGGACTGGGAGCGGTGAAGCTGGCCTTGTCAGCCCCGTCGTTGTTGACGGCCGAGCCCTTGATGACG
Organism: Streptomyces angustmyceticus; assembly: GCF_019933235.1. NCBI lineage: Bacteria > Bacillati > Actinomycetota > Actinomycetes > Kitasatosporales > Streptomycetaceae > Streptomyces > Streptomyces angustmyceticus. The sequence goes on from NZ_CP082945.1 coordinate 1,094,478, forward strand.
GCGATGATCCGGTCGTTGTCCTCGACCGCCTCGTCGAGCCGTTTCAGTACCACGATGCCGCAGCCATTGCCGAAGAGGGTTCCGGTCCCGTTGGCGTCGAAGGTCCTGGTATGGCCGTCGGCGGACATGATCATGCCCTCTTCGTAGAGATAGCCGGCCTCCTGCGGCACCACGATGTGCGCCCCGCCAGCCAGCGCGAGGTCACTGTCCCCTTCCAGCAGGCTCCGGCAGGCCTGGTGGACTGCGACCAGGGATGTCGAGCACGCAGTCTGGACGCCCATGCTCGGACCGCGCAGGTCCAGGGCATACGACACCCTGGTGGCGAGATAGCCGCCGTCGTTGCCGAGCTGGAGCTGGAACTGTTCCAGGTCGGACTCGGTCAGGGCCTTGGCCTGCCCATAGCCAAAGTGCGGGAGCAGATTGTTGAGCAGGTACGTGCTCATCCCGGCGCCGGCGAAGACGCCGACCCGCCCGTCCCGGTCATCGCCAGGAGCGTGCCCTGCGTCCTCCAGTGCCTCCCAGGCGCACTCCAAGAGCAACCGCTGCTGCGGGTCGAGGAGTTCAGCCTCCCTCGCTCCCATGCCGAAGAACGACGCGTCAAACTGGTCGATGTCCGGCAGTACCGCGCCCGCATGCACGAAGTCGGGGTGTGTGGCGATGCTCTGGTCGCGCTGCCCCTCGCCGGTGCCGGGCAGCGCGCCTGCCGACTCCACGCCCTGAAGGAGGTTGTTCCAGAAAGTCTCGATGTCGCGGGCGCCGGGGAAGCGTCCCGCCATCCCAATGATCGCGATGTCCCCGGCGACGCTACGGCGGCGGCGGACGGGCGGCGGGACGATCTCCGGCATGCTCTCACCCAGCGCGTGGGTATTCCGATCGAGGTGGGCCGCGTAGGCCCTGATCGTCGGATGACGCAGCAGGTCTGTCATCGATACGTCGCGGCCCAGTCTGCGGGCGAGCTCCGCCCGCACCACGACCAGCATCAGCGAAGTGCCGCCGAGGTCGAAGAACCGGTCGTCAACAGATATGTCGTCAAGCCGCAGCACACCGCGCCACACATCGGCGAGGAGCTGCTCGATGTCGGTCCTGGCCGCAGCCGCCGTCCGGATCGACAGCCGCTCGAAGGTGACAGGCGGCAGCAACCGCGCTCGGTCGGTCTTGCCGCTCGTGGTAAGGGGCAGTGCAGGCAGCAGGCTGTACGCCTCAGGGAGCATGAGCGGGGGCAGCTTCGGGACGAGGAACGCGTGCAGCACACGTGCGGCGCTCTCGGGCTCCAGTGACCGGCCGGGGACGATATGGGCGACGAGGCGGCGATGTCCGTCGATCTCGTGGGCGAGGACCACCGCCTCCTCGACACCAGGATGCCCCAGCAGCAGCGTCTCGATCTCGCCTGCCTCGATGCGTACGCCATGGGCCTTGACCTGGGTGTCGATCCGGCCGAGGAGTTCCACCGTGCCGTCCGGCAGACGCCGGGCCAAGTCCCCGGTCCGGTAGAGCCGGCCGTCGCCGAATGGATCATCGACAAACTTCTGAGCGGTCAGATCGGGTCTGCCGAGGTAGCCAGGCGACACCCCGGCGCCCGCGACACAGAGTTCGCCCTCCGCGCCTTCGGGCACTTCCTGAAGATCCTGGCTGAGGATGTGGACCCGTACTCCGTCGATGGGCTGCCCGATCGGGGCGATCGTAGGCCAGTTGGCGGGATTGCCGTCCAGAGTGTGGGAGGTGGCGTCCTGGAACTCGGTCGCGCCGTAGTGGTTATGCAGGCGCGCGTCTGTACAGGAGAAGAACTCCCGGATGTGGGGGCCGATCCGCAGCTGCTCGCCAGTCGTGACGACCTCGCGCAGCCGTAGTCTCTCAGGTGCCTCCGCAGCCGCCCGTGCGACGTGTTCCAGCAGGGTGACCGGCAGAAAGAGGCGCTCGATGCGCTCCTCACGGAGGAACTCGACGAGGGCGAACGGGTTACGCCGGACCTCGTCGTCGGCGACGACAAGCGTGCCCCCGAAGCAGAGTGTGGAGAAGATCTCGTGGAAGGAGAAGTCGAAACTCACGGCGCAGATCTGGGCGGTGCGCCTCCCGCAGCTGTCCGGACGGGTGCGGTTGTGCCAGTGAAGGAGGTTGAGCAGGGCTGCGTGGGTCATCACGGCGCCCTTGGGTACCCCGGTGGAGCCGGAAGTGAAGATCGCGTACGCGGGGGCATCAGGCATGTCCCCTTCGACGTCATTCGGTCCGGGCTCGACAGCCACGTGGGCCGCACCCGACAGCGGACGGCAGTGCTCATCGAGGGCGAGGACTGCGGTGGGCAGGCCGGCTGGCAGGGCTGTGCGGTCGGTGACGACCAAAGAGATGCCAGCCGTGTCGATCACGTGGTGGGTCCGCTCGGCCGGATCAGCCAGATCAATCGGCACATAGGCGGCGCCCGCCCGCATGACTCCGAGCATGGCCGCCATGGCTTCGGGGCCGCGTGCCATGCGTACCCCGACGAAATCGCCGTGCCGTACGCCCGCACGCCGCACCGCGGCGGTCACCCGCTCCGTCATCTCGTCGAGTTGGCGGTAGCTGACCTGGCGGGTGCCATGGACGACGGCGGCGGTATCAGCGTGCGGTCCCTGGCCGTGCCGTGCGACCAGGGCGTGCACCCTGGTCGATGGGACCTCGTTCAGTTGGTTCGGCATGGTTCCTCTTCGTGCTTCTTCGTGCGGCCCGGTGCGTACGTCTGGCTGTCGTCAGTCCACAGGCTGGTACGAGACGGAGGGGAAGTAGTCCTCCTTGGCTCCGTCCCGGCGGATGTCCCAGGTAGCGCAGTGCAGGGAACCGCCGTATTCGAAGACGTTGCGGAAGGGGACCGTGAGGACCTCGAAGCTGAGGCTGGAAAGGAGGTCCTGCAGGGGCTTCTCCTGCTCCTCACAGATGACCTTGTCCGGGGAGATGCTCAGTACGTTCATGGAGAGCCACTTGGACGACTGGCAGTAGGCGGGCATCTCGTCGTTGGAAAGCACCGGCTCAGGAGCTTCGATCAGCTTCCAGCCGTCCTTGATGAACATCGGCAGCTCATCGTCACGAAGGGGCCGGTCCGGGTTGGTGAGGATCAGGCCGGGCCGCAGAGGGATGAAGGTGCAGTCAATGTGAGAGGGGAAGTAGTCCAGCGGGAAGTGGACCGGGTGGACCCGGAACCCCTTGGGCTCCAGGGTCCGCTTGAGCCAGCGGATTCCGGCGCGGTTGGTGGTCATGGACTCCTGCACCAGGATGTCGCGCCCGAGGCGGCTCATGTCCGCGGCGTCGAAGACGATCTCGTTCTGGGTGATGCAGAACTCCGACGCGTGCATCCGGGCGTGGCGCTCTTCGAGCGGCCATTCCCAGAAGTCCTGCCGGTACATGTCGTCGGCCATGGTCGGCTTGGGTGCGACGGTCCACGACACCCGGGGGTCCGCCTCCCAGTACTCGTACACGAGCTTCCGGTACGGCTCGTACTCGAAATAGCGGGCCCGGCGCGACATGGTCGCCTCGACCATCTCGTTGCCGAGCGTGATCATCACATCACGCGGGCACACCGCGCAATACTGGTTCTCCACCTCGAAGTGGGGGGTCCGCAGCGGCTGGGAGAAGTCGTGCAACGTGGGGCGGCGCACCGTCACCCCCTGGGCCTCCAAGAGAGCGGCCAGGCCGTCGAGTTCCACCTCAGCGCGGGCTACTGCCTCGGCCGTCTTGCGCCCGGTTGGGAACGGCGCTGTGGCCCGGCCGCGGATCTGCGGCCTGTTGCCGGGCTCGACCGGTTCGAAGGCCGCGCCCGCCGCAGAGCCAACAACCATCTCGCGCAGGGTGTCCCATTCGTTCCACGCATTCACCACAGGCGTATCCGCAGCCATCCGCATGTGCAGTCCTTCCGTTGTCAGTTCGCGACAAGGCCCGGGACGGCCAGGTGTCGGTGATCCGCCCGGCCGTTGAGCAGGTCGCGCACGCGGGTCACGACGACCGACTTGGCCGGCCCGACCAGATCTACGGCGGTGACCTGGTCGACAGCGCACAGGCCGTCGACCAGGAGGGGCAGGCTCGCCGTGTCGAACCACTGCTCCATGAGCATGTACCGATACGCCTCCGGGGAGTCACCCACCCGCTTGCCGGTGCACGGGGAGATGACGGCCGCGGTCGCAGGCCGGAACTCGACGCCGGCCAGGATGTCCTCGAAGGCCGATTTTCCGGGGGCGGCATAGGGGCAGTGCTCGGCCCGCTCGAAGACGTCCAGGACAGCGACGCCGAACCTGCCCAGGACCTGCCGCATCGCGTCGCCGTCGGTGCTGGTGACGCTGATGGCGATCACTCCGGCCCCGAGGTCGACAGAGAGCCACGGCTGCGCGTCGAATGCGCGAAGCGCGTCGACGAGCCGGTATGCGTCCCCCTCCGACGAGGGCAGCACGGCGAGAAACGTTCCGCTACGGCGAGCCTCGTTGGCAGCGATCTGCCGGGTGTTGGTCTCCCAGATCAGCTGAAAGCACGTCTCCTCGGTGATCACCCCGGCGAAGAGCAGGGCGGTCAGACATCCGGCGCTGAGCCCGCCGTACGCCCGCCAGCTCGCGGGTTCGTCTGCCAGACGCCTGATCAGGCTGACGGCCAGCAGCGCCTCATGCACAGTGGAGAGCAGCCCGGTGCTGCCGCCTGCAGGGTCAACCTCGGCCGGGTCGAAGTGGCAGACCCGCGCGGCTCGTTGGAGGTGTTCGTCCGATACGCAGAGGGTGGCTTTCAGTTCGGCCTCGGTCAGCGGGAGCAGCCCTGGCACGACGAGGGCTCGGTCAGAGGTCACCGGTGACGCCACCCGTGACAGGAGTCAGTTCGTACTCCGGATCAAGGGTCAACGACTTCACCACGAAGGCCGAAGGCTCCAGCACGATGTAGGTGTCCAGCTGGAGACTCGTCAGATAGCGGATCACTCCACGCCAGTCGAGGACCGTTGTGAACTGGTCGATCACATGCTGCCGGATGGTCTCACCGCTGGTATACGGGCGGCAATCGTTGATGCTGACCAGGGGGATGGCCGTGTTGCCGTGCGGGGCACGGAACTCCCACTCGTCGGCGAAGCGCTTGCGTACGGTCTCCATCAGAGCACAGTGTCCCGGGAAACTGTAGGGAATCGCCTTGTAGAAGGCGCCTGCCTTTATCAGCGCGGGCTTCATCGCGTCGATGTCCGAGAGTCTGCAGGCTCCGAGGAACTGGTTGCACGACACCGTGGCAGCAAGGTGGAGCAGTGAGTCCAGGCCCTGGGCGCGCAGCTCTTCGAACACCTTGAGAGGGTCACAGTTGTAGAAGAAGACACTAACGTAGTCGGTGTCGGCGAAAACCTCGGTTTCGATGGAGGCCATCAGGTGCGACGTGCGCACCATGTCCTCCAGGGACACCCAGCCGACGGCCGCGGCGGCCGAGAGGAACCCCAGGCTCATCCCGGTCACACAGACTGGCTGTATGTCCCGGCTGCGCAGATCCTGTTGGTATCCGGCAACTCCCATGAGGTTTATCAGCGGGCGCCTAAACCGAGGGTCGTTGACCTCTTCCTCGGTGCCATTTCTGAGGATGGACCTGAAGTCCATCGCCAGGGTGTCACTCGCCAGGTCAAGCATGACATTCATCGACTTCGACAGACCGCGCCGACGTATCTCGTCGTCCACGTGCACCTGAGAGGGAAAGATGTATGCGCCGGTCACACTCACAGCGAGAACCCTTCATCAACGACGACCACTTCACCGTTCATGGCCGCAAAGTCGGCCCCGGCAACGGCCCGGATCACCGAGGCAACCTGCTGCGCCGACACCAACCGCTCCTCAAGACCTGGGGCCATCATTCCGTCGATCACTTGTGCAGGAACCATGGACAGAAGCCGGGTGTCGCGGATCGGGCCCGGGGAGACCGTGTTGAAGCGCACTCCGGCCCCACCCCACTCACGGGCGAAACCGCGCGTCATTGCCTCGAGCGCCGCCTTGCTGGAGACGTATCCGACCGCGCCTACGATGTAGCGCCTGGTGATGACCGACGACACGTTCACCACGGTGCCGCCGCCGGAGCCTGCCATGGCCTGCGCGCTGATCGAGTTGACCTGATAGGCCCCGAAGACGTTGGCGTCGATGACCGACTTGAACTCTTCGGCATTGGACACGGTCGCCACAGCTGGGTTGCCGGCCACGGCGCAGTTCACGACGACGTCGCAAGGGGTGACCCGCGTGAGCAGCTTGCGGATGCCCGTGCCCCGTGTGTCCGGGTCGGGCAGGGTGAGCTGGTGGACCTCGGCCGTCCCGCCGCGCTCGGCGACCGCCGCACCGATCTTCTCCGCCGCGGCTCGACGGCCGTGGTACGTCAGGTGGACCGTTTGCGCGAGCTGCGCGAACTCGAGTGCCACCGCCTGGCCCAGGCCCCCTGTACCGCCGATAACCAAGACGTTCCGGTAGACCGGCGAGTGCGTTTCGCTCATCACTGTTCTCCGCTCAGATGATCCGCGATAGCGCATATGTCGATGCGTCGTGCCAAAGATTCCTTGAGCATCACCAGACGGTCACTGTCACAGCGCCGCCCTACGCGGGGTTGATAATGTTGGTAAGGCTGGTAGTACTCGTCCCGAGTGAGCGACGACTTCAGTGCCGAGACGGTGCCATGAGGTGTCTGCAAGTAGTCCCGGCATACCGCTTCAAATGACATGCCATCGGCTAGCCCCAGTTTGACTGTGGCGTCGTTGTGGACTCCTGTCGTGAACTGGACACGCTGGCAGTTCATAACCTCGAAGAGGTAGTCGATCAGGAGCATCGCCGCCTCCAGGCCGATACCAGTGCGCCACAGTTTCTCATCACCGACGGCGCCCCCGATCTCGAACACCCCTTCACTCAGCCGCCAGAAGTGCACCAGCCCGATGACGGTGCCATGGGAGTCCGCAATCAAGGCCGCACGATTGTGATCGTTCTCCAGCGAGGCGTATTGAGATTCACGGACTAGCCGACTCGACGTACCACGCAGCAGAGTCTCACACTCTGTTGCACTCAGCCATTTCGCCACAGCTCCGAGAGATTCCTCCGAGAAAGGCACGATGCGACACAACAGACCCTTCACAAGGTGTTCGCTATACGTGTTGTAGCTGATCGTGGACGCTTCGCAGCGTGCTGAAGTCCTCGACCTTCAGGTCGTACACCTTGTCGCCGAAGTGCGGCATAAGCGCCGAGGCGAACCGCATTGTGTCCATCGATTCCAGGCCATATTTGTTGTCCGGGCCGAAGACTACGGAGTGATCGTCCGGAACCTCGCCACCGAACCTCTCCCCGAAAAGCTCCAAGAACGCTTTGTGTAGTTCATCCATGAGTCACTCCTCGGCTTTAACATCATTCGGCAGTTGAAAACACAGCGAGCCCCACAGAAATCCTGCTCCGATGGCTCCGAGTACGATCACGTCGCCCGCTTTGGCCCGCCCGTCGGCCGCGAGGCGCCACAGCGCAGTCATCGGTGATGCCGCACCGGTGTTGCCGAGGACGTCAGCCGTGATGGGCACCTTCTCGTAGTCCACGCCCATGGTGCGGACGATGTACTGCAAGAGCCGGACGTTGGCTTGGTGGAAGGCGAAGCCGTTGACCTCGGATGCCTCGACGCCGGCAGCTGCCAGCGCCTCGCTGACGGACTTAGGCAGGCGGGTGGTGGCTTCCTGCCACACCACACGGCCGTCCATTTGGAGGTAGGGGCTGGGGCCTTCATGGCCCGGCGTATCGCGCGCGTGGTTCAGCTGGGACGGCCCCGCCAGGGCGACGGCAGGCGAATAAGCGTTGCCCAGGTCGTAGCTGAGAAGGCCGCCCGAGCCTTCCGTCCTGGTCAGCACCGTGGCTCCCGCCGCATCACCGAAGAAGATCCGGACTGTGCGGTCGCGCGGATCGGATACCCGAGAGGCGCCCTCGGCACACACCACCAAGGCGTTCTGCAAGCCTGGCTCCTGCAGCAGGCAGGAGGCGGTGTGGATGGCGTAGACGGCCGAAGCGCAGGCGTGCTGGGTCATGTCCACGATGCGTGGCGTCTCGATGCCGAGCCGCTCCGCGACAATGACCCCCAGGGACGGCATGATCCATTCGGGCGTACTGCTCGCGACGACGAGCACGTCAATGTCGCGCGCTTCGATTCCCGCGTGGTGAACAGCCTTCTCCCCGGCCTGAATGGCCAGTTCGGTGATGGTCTCGTCGGCACCGAGGAAGCGACGCTCCAGAATTCCGGTCTTCTCTTCGATCCACTCCGGGGTGGTGTCCAGCGTCTCGCACAGCTCAGCGTTCGAAACCACCCGGTCAGGCAGAGCCAGACCCACGCTTCGCAGACTGACTGGGGCGAGTCCCCACTTGGGCACAGTGGTCCCTTCTCACGTGTGTTGACCAAACGGAACGGGTCGGGAAACCGGCGGGCCGGCTGCCTGAGAGAAATTTTCTGCGGGCAGCCGGCCCGCACTACCGTGTCAGCAACCGTCGCTGTTGCTGCTGACAGGGAGCTCGACGCCGTCGGCGATGATCTCGGTGCCCTGAAGGTCGATCACATTGGTGAGGTCCATGGTTGTTCCTCCTCTCGGGGTGTTGATCCGTTAGGAACATCGCCGTTGCCGACGATGGTTTCTGGCGGTGACGCGAGAATCGGTGTTCACGTACGCCACGACGTACCGTCGTGCGCAGCGGTCAGATCCTCCAGCGTCTTTTCCCGCAGAGCGGCGAGCAGCTCTTGACGGTCACCCGGCTCACGCCGGTCCCCGGCGAGAAACGCCGCAAGGTTCGCACAGCAGATTACCGCTGGCCAGTATCCTCCATCGATGAAGAAACGATTCCGGAGAACACCCTCGACCTCGAAATAATCGCGCTCCGTGAGGTATTCGACGAGTACTTCACTGTATGTGGGAACCAGCAACTCCACTCGTTTCACTTCGGACGAGCGGGTCAGCAGGGAAACTGCCTTCCGTATCGACTCCTCAATCAGCTGAATCGTCCACGCCTTGTCATCGCTGGAGGATACGCTCAGCCGGAAGAATCCGGGGGTCTGGCCTGGCGACCAGCTGATCGCGCCGACTGTACAACCGGAACTGCGGACCACGACGTGAGATTTTCGCTCATCCCTCACGATGCGCTGACGCTGTGCGGCAGTTCGCCAGACCGGCCCGTCCGTTGAAACGTAGGAGAACAGTTGAGAGAGCGCTTCGTCAAGAAGTCTCTCATCCCCCTCAGTGAGCACCGGAATGAACTCGAAGTCCACGTCTTTGCGATGACTCACTCTGGCCCCCGAACAGATTGCTTTGCGCGCCTCTTTGGCACTTCCCCGTCGAATTCGTTAATGAACCTATGCCAGTCAGGGTGAGCCGTCAAAGCTCTTGGACTCCGACTCGAACAGCGGTTCTCAGCCCGTCCTGGTTTCTTTGTCCATGGCAGCGGCGCGCTGCTCCAGCTCCAGCGCAAACTCCGTCCACGCCTCGGCATTCCCACGGATGAGTTCCGCCACCGAACCCGCCCAGTGGGCCGGCACATAATCGACGATGCGCCCCAGTCCGGTCTGTTCCATTGGATGCTGATCTAGCCAGCGAAGCAGGGCGCGCCCCGCCTCGTTGAACCGGAGAGACGGGTCATTGCGCAACCGCTGCAGCGCACTCGCGCGGTCCATCGCGGAATCTCGTCGACTTACTGTCGAGGCGAGGGCGCCGGACGGCCGCTGTTCACCGGAACCCTTTCGCCCCTCCGCTGCCACAGCCGCGCGCTGCCTCAGCGGTACAGGATTCTCGCCTTGCGCCAGCCGTTGCCTCACATCACGGACCGTCGAAGGCGCCACTCCAGCAAGCTTGGCGATCTCCCTAAGTGAGAGTTCCGGGCGGTTGGTGAGCAGTTTGCTGGCACGCATACGGCCTTCGACGGTGCTCACCGGACGGGCTCGGCCGTCCCTTCCTACGCGAGCGTTCGACTGCGCATTTTGATCACTCGCCCGGCCTCGGACCGCCCCCACCGTCGCGCCGGACAGGCCAGTAACGGTGGCGATCCGACGGTCCGACCAGTGCGGATGTGTGCTGACGATGCGGGCCGCGGCGGCGGTGCGATCGGCGAGCGAAAGCGGCAGGCCGTGCGCGGCATTCAGGGTGACGGCCAGGACGAACGCGTCACTCTCCTCGCCATCGTAGAACCGCGCTGCAATCTCCTGCAGCCCGAGGAGTTGCGCCGCCCGCACGCGGTGCACACCGTCGATTACCCGCATCGTCAGGCGGTGCACGATGATTGGCGGAGGGACGCTACCCGTGTCCGCCAGCAGCTGTACATGGTCGGAGTTCACACCGACCACTCGAGGTGAACTGTCCAACCTCAGTGAGTCGATGGCCAGGGATACGACCTCTTGGTCTACCTCATCGGCCACTTTGAGCACGTCGGAGCCGGCATCACGATTCATGGCATCCCCCTTGCGCCAGGCGTCCGCAGAGCAGGCCCCCCCTGTCATCGCGTGATCGCCTGGCGTCATAACTGTTTTCGCATTCGCGGCCCTTACGGCCAGTTTGATCATGGATCAATCAAACTTTGGTCATGATCAGCCAAACAGGGTGACAGTGGACAGCGCAAGATCGGTTATCGGCCAGCTCGGGCGTGCGCCCAAGTCGCATAGGCCGTTGCCGGGTTCAAAGGCTGTGGAACCGTCTCAATAGCCGAGATCGTGGTACTCGAGACGAGACACGCCTTATACACCACCCCCTTCACACTCAAGAGCAGCCGGGCCCAGCAAACAGCGGGGTCGTTGTGGGACTGAGAGAGTCCGCAGCTATTCACAGGACCCAACGGGCCGCATTTAGTTCCACGCACCGTGCTGGTCTTGTCGATCGCGGGGTGTGTTGTGCGGTACAGCATGGTGGTGGAAGAACTCGCCTCGGAGGTTACGGTCGAGCCGCCCTCGGATGTGCGGGGGTCGGGTGGCGGCAGCGGGTTGGTCTCACAGGCCGGCGGGGTACTGCTGGTGGAGACGGTCCGGCGGACCGGTCTGGATGCCGCGCTCTCGGCGGCCCTGGAGCCGTGGCGCAAGCCCCGGGCGGTGCATGATTCCGGCAAAATCCTGCTCGATCTGGCCCTGGCGGTCGCGCTGGGCGGGGACTGCCTGTCTGACGTTGCGATGCTGCGGGCCGAGCCCGAGCTGTTCGGGCCAGTCGCCTCCGACCCGACCGTCTCCCGCCTCATCGACACGCTCGCCGCCGCTGGCTCCCGAGCACTGGCCGCCGTCCGGAGAGCGCGGGTCGAAGTACGCGAGCGGCGAGGTGGTCGTGGACATCGACGGTGTGCTGGTCCTGGCGCACTCCGAGAAACAGGACGCCGCTGCGACGTGGAAGAGGACCTTTGGCCATCACCCGCTGTTCCCGTTCCTCGATCACAGCTGCGAAGGCTCCGGGGGGCCGGTTGCGGACCTGCTGCTACCGGGCAACGCGGGCAGCAACATGGCGAGCGACCACATCGCCGCCGCTCGGCAGGCGCTGTCCCAGCTGCCGAAGCAGCACCGTCGCGGACGACGGACGCTGATCCGCACCGACTCCTCGGGTGGCACCCATGAGTTCCTGAACGGGCTGACCGCGCGGGGACGGTGGCTGTCCTACTCGGTCGGGATGGTGATCACCGAGGCGATCCACCGGGCTGTCCTCCTTGCGGATCACCGACGCCGACGTCATGCGCATCACGTGCTTCGCGACGAACACCACCGGCATCCCGATCCCGGCCCTGGAGCTGCGGCATCGTCAGCGGGCCAGGGCTGAGGACCGCATCCGCGCCGCCCGTGACACCGGCCTGCGGAACCTGCCTCTGCACGACGCCGCACAGAACCGCGTCTGGCTGGAGACCGTCCAGTTCACCCTGGAGCTGCTGGCCTGGATGCCCATGCTCGCCCTGGACGGACCTGTCCGGCGCTGGGAACCCAAACGCCTGCGCCTGCGACTGTTCTCCGCCGCCGCCCAGCTCGTCATAACCGGACGCCGCTGCTGGCTCCGACTGGCCCGCCACTGGCCCTGGACCCAGCTCATCACCGCAGCGCTCGAGCGACTGCAAGCCCTCCCGAGCCCCGGCTGACCAGCAAGAACCCCCATCCCGACTCGCCGACGGCCCACACAGCACCCGGGTAGACGCGGTCACGGACGCCGTTGCGCAGGAGTGTGTGGATGCTTTTGATGTCGAGCGTCATGGTCTGCCGATCGCGAGCCGTGGGTGTCCCGTTGAGCAGGGTAGTGGCGCAGCCGGGGGTGGCTTCGGTGCGCCACGGTGCGGTCAGCTGAGGTGTTTGGTGAGGTGGGTCAGGGCGGCAGCAATGGCGATGAGGGGATAGCGGAGCGGCGTTGACGCGGCCAGCTTTCTGGAGGGCAGGAAGCAAGCCGGGGATGGTGCGGAGGCGGTCGAGATCGCGGGCGGAAGCTGCGATCATTTGCGGCTGGTTTGGGCGCTGATCTGGGCGAACGGCTGGCTCACGGCCTCATCGGACGCTGCTGCTTTCACCGTGATTCCCCGCTGTTCCCCGCTCGCTCTGGTGCACTTGTGGTGCAGACCGCGTCACCAGACTGCTTCATCAGAAGCCCCTTCTACGCCTTGGCGCGAGGTCGCGCTCACGTTCACTGCGCTCGCCACGGTTCCACGTGATGACACCTTTCCTGCTGGGCGTAGCCGCCGGGAACGTCCACGCTAACGGAATCCCAGAAGGGCTCGGACTCGCGGAAGTGCCCGCCCCCCGTGTGCCACTGGACTCCGGGATAGTAGCGGCGCAGAGAGCGGAGAGCGGCTGAGGCGAGGCGGCAGCGCGTGTAGCCCTCATAGGAGTGAGGCGATTCCACCCAGCCGATTTCGCACAGATCGCAGACTACGTACTCGACCTCGAAAGCCAGGTCGGATCCGAAGTATGCCGCTCGGATGCGCCAACCTGTCCGCTCATAGGCCCCGGCTGGCCGGTCGGCCCAGGGTCTCGGCGGGGTGGCGGTCCGGTCGAATCGGTAGAACTCGGGGTACGCCCATCGGCGGAGCCGGTCGCGCCAGGTTGGCTTGTCGGGCCACTCCCGTACCCAATGCACGTGGTCAGCGAGCTGCGCTACGGCACGGATCTCCGTTTCCTTCTCTGCCATGGGCTCTCCGTAAGTTGTTAGGCGAACCGGGAGGGCCGGGTGTGGCTTATGGGTTCTTGCCTTCAGTGGCTTCGGAGGAGTAGCCGCCCGGCTCTCCGGGGCGCCCTGGCTGCTGATTGAGATGTGCGCGCTGTGTGCGGTCGCTGATTACGGAGATGACAGCGGCGTGTTCCTTGGGCCGACGGCACGTTGTGCGGAGAGCGGAGGGGCGAGTGAGCGAGCGACAGGCCCCCTGTGATTGTTCGGGCTTGGGCCAGCGCTGCGCGCAAGGCCGCCCGCGCGGTGATGTGGCTGGCTCCGAGCGCGGTTAGCACGGTGAGAATGCCGACCCACAGTCCGCCGTTCGCCATGGCCGAAGAGTCTGTCAGCCAGGGTGCAAGTGAGATAGCCCGCGAGTCGATCACTGGCCTGATCGTGACGGCCAGATAGCTCCCCACTAACTGGCCGTCGGCGGGTAATCCAAACTGCCCGCTAACAGGCCGGGCCGCAGCCCACGGGGGCGATGCGTGCGAGGTGGGATCAATGTCGATGACGTCGATGCGGGGAAAATCTAGTGGGCATCATCACCTCGGAGACCGCCGCAGATCGCCCTGCAAGTTCAGCAGCATCCAGCCTCGTCGCCCGGCCGTTTCCGCCATCCACTAATCGCTGCCGGCACCCCCATTGAGAGCGGGGGCCTCGATCGAGATGGGCATACAAGCCCCTCCGCCAGCATGACGCTTCTGTTGCGCCACCCCAAGCACGTCATCCTTGGCCATCGCGCCTCTAACAGCATTTCCCGGACACCGAACAAGCTCACAGGGCAGACGTTTACACCGGAGTCAACTGCAAAGATCGAGCCTGCTCAACAGCTCGGGCAAGCGAGGCTGCCCGCTCCCCTGGCTCAAGGCACACGCAGGCGATGTGACGCACCATCACATTTTAGCTGACGAATCGTCAGCAAAGTCAGCATTGAGTCAGCATGCACCCTGCCAGAGGTGGTGACAGGTGGCGACACATGCACATGCACCAATCCACTCTGCACCACCCCTGAGCTGCAAAGATGCTGGCCAACCCCTTACACCCGCAACGCTGCCGCCAACCCGGTGTCAATGGAAGCCGAAAAGGCACGGCAAGGCATCGTTGCAGGTCAGAGGGCTTTTCCAGGTCAGCAAGTCAGCACAAAGTCAGCATCGGCGGCGCTGCGCCGGGAAATAGGCTGACTCCCCGGGTCATGCGGCACGCCATGGTCCAGACCTCAGCGGCGTCCGGAGTCGAGACCGATGCCAGTTGTCGCACCAGGGTACAACCATTCGATTCCTTCAAACGCCCTATAGATGACTGGAGTTGAACGAAGCAGCAGCGGCTGCTACTCAGGCACCTCACCGGCAGATACAACGTCTCACTGTCACCGACTGCGCACCTCGCAGCCGCGTTCACCCCACCTGGCAGCGGGGGCACGTGTAAGCGTCCGAGGCAGTACCGCGTCCAATGTGATCTGCTGGTCGGATTGCGACCTTCCAGCGACCCCTCAGCCCCCTGGCGCACCCCCAGACCGTCCGGTTTCACGGTTCGCGCCTACGCCGACTTGCGCCACGCGCCCCTGACCGGCGGCAGTTTCGACGCCGCAGCCTCCTGTTGACCGGCTGCGGGTCCGGGGCAGTGGGATGGGGGCGGGTAGGGGCTGTCTTCTTCGAGCGGCGAATCTTGTCCCCCAGCTCCAGCAGCACGGCGGCATCGACGTTGCTGCGCATCTGGAGAAAGAGGTTGTTCTCCTCGTCATCGACATGCGCGGTCACCTCGGTGCGCAGCCTGCGCACCATCCCTTGAGAACACGATGAGGGAACACGCCAAGACCAACCGAACTCTGCTCGCCCTGCTCGGACTCGTGCTGCTGGGCGGCGGCCTCCTGGTGCTCGCCGACGGCGCCGACATCTACCGGCGCCGACACCTCGAACCCCGGCCGGCTGGCCGCTCACCACTGCGAGCAACGTCCTGGTCCCATCCGCCGATCAGGCCCCGTGGACGGGCATGAGCTGGTGGTGGCCGGCCACCATCGCGGCACTGGCCCTGCTCCTGCCGCTCGCCGTGGCGTGGCTGCTGTCCCAGCATCGGCGCCACCCCCGCCAACTGACCGTCGCAGACTCAACCGAGGACACGGTGACGGTCAGCAACCACGCGTTGAGCGACGCGCTCACCGCCGACCTCGTCACGCTGCCGGGCATCCGGGACAGCCGAGCACTGTTCTACGGCAAGCACACGCACCCACAGACCCGTATCGACCTCACCCTTGGCCCGGGCACCGGCCCGGAGCAGATCCTCAAGGGCCTGCACGACGCCGTCGAACGAGCACGCCGATCCGCCGGCTGGGACAACCTCCCCACCCGTGTCGACCTGAGCGTCGCCCACCACAGAGCACACCGCGTCGAATGACACCACGTCCCGTTCACGGTTCGGGACGCAGCTGAAGGACAGGGCAGCGGCGAGCCAACGCAGGCCGCGCTGGTCGCTTAGTTGGGGGCGCCGCCCGGCCTGCCGGGAAGTTCCAGTCCGCGGCCTGGGCAGAGCGAGGGTTCAGTGGCGTCCGTGGGCGCTGTCGGCAGCTCCGCCGAACAGCCGGGCGACGGCACGAAATGGGAGGGTGACGACGGTGGCGATGGCCCCGCCGATAGACCTGAGTACGTCTGCGATGGCCGTGAGCATGTCGATCCTCCAAGGGTCTCCTCGACCGCGGCGGGCGACGTGCTGCGGATCGCCGTGCGGTCGTGATGCGTCAGCTGGGCAGCTCAGTCCGACTTGGAGCGCGGTTCCTGCGGGTCCACGCCGGAGGATGCCTCGGCATCCCTGCTGCCGCTGGGGCGCTGCGAAGGGCCTCGCCGGCCTTCGTCGTGCATTCCCTTCTCCTGGGACCTGCCGCCCTGCTTTTCTCCGCGACGGGAGGAACTTTTGACGGTGTCGCCCGTGACGCCCTCCATCTCTTCCTGGGACGTTTCCTTGCGAGGTCCGGTCTCGGGGGCGTACTGGTCAGGGTGGAACGACCGGTGCGCGCTCGGATTGTCTTGTTGCGTGGTTTCGTCGATATCAGGAGACCATCCGTGCTGTTTGGTTCCCTTGTGGCGGCTCGGCCCTTCGCCGTGGGAAGGGTGGGGTGTTTTTTCATGCTTGGTCATGAGCGGATCCGCCTCTCGTGTACGCCGCGCCGCGAGCCGGCGAGCGTGGCGTCACTGCCAGGATAGTTCACGCCGCAGAATAGTGAAATCGCCGAGAATTGCAGACGCATTTCACGCGCCATAAACTGCACCCGCAGTTGCACCGACGTGCGTTTCCTTCCGGCGCATCTTATTCTTCTTCCTCTTCGTATTCAGCGTCTTCGTCGTCCTCTTCGGGCTCGTCTTCTTCGGGGGGCTCGTCCTCTTCGGGCTCGTCCTCCAGGTCTTCGGAGTCTTCCTCATCCTCGACCTCTTGGTCCTCTTCGCCTTCGGCGTCTCGATCTTCGTCGTCTTCGAGTCCCTCTTCGTGGGTTCGGACGACTTCGCCATCGCGGATCTCACCGCGCCAGCCTTCGAGGTCCTCGTTGTCGGTGAGCGTGACATACCGCTGGAAGTGCTTGAGGTCCAGACGCAGGCGCCGTCCCTGAGCGCGCCAGATGTTGCCGGTCTTTTCGAAGAAGCCGGCGGGGTAGTACTCGACCACAGCGACAATGCGGGTGAGTTCCGGGGTCAGTTCATGGAAGCTGATGGCACCGCGCGTGGTGCCCTTGCCCCCTTCCGAGTTCCACACGATGCGCTCATCGGGAATCTGCTCTTGTACGGTCGCTTTCCAACTGCGGTTGGAGAACGCCACCTTCAGCTTCCAGTCGCTCTCGATCTCGTCCGACTGCGTGACACTCTTGACGCCCTTGGTGAAGCCGCTGAACTCCTCAAGCTGGGTCCATCGGTCATACACGGTACGCAGGGGCATACCGATGTCGATCACCTCGACGATGTTGGTGACCTTCTTGTCCCCGGCCTTGCCGCCACCGCCGAAGAACCCTTTCACGGTGTCGACTGCCTTGTCCTTGAGGTCACCGGCCTTCTCGCTGAGGAAAGCCTTTACAGGTGACTCGCCGCCGCCGAGCACCCGCTTCCCGACATTGAGCAGGGTGCTGTTGCCGTCCCCCACGTCTCCCAGCCCCTGTGCAAGGTCACTGATCTTTTCTCCGGCCTTGTCCACCAGCCTCTGGCCCTGCGCTTCGGCGAATCCGGACAGCTGCTCCTTGAGCATGTCAAGGCCGGAAGCCTTGTCCGGAGTGGAGTCGCCCTCCTTCGTGGCCATGACCTACCTCCTGCGACTGGTACGGCGGGATGTCTTCTTGGCAGCCGTCTTCTTGGCGGATTTCTTCTTCGCCGCCGGCTTACCGGAGGCAGCCTTCTTCGCCGGAGCCTTCTTGCCCGGGGACTTCGTTGTGCGGGCACGGCTCGCCGAAGACTTCTCCGGTCGCCGCCCGGAGGGCTTCTCCTCTTCGCCCTCTGCTTCTTCGCTCTCGTCCGCGCTTTCTTCCTCGTCGTCAGCCGGTCCTTCTTCGTCCTCGGCCTCGCCCTCTTCTTCATCCTCGGCCGGCTCTTCGCCCTCGGCTGGCTCCTCGTCCTCCGGGGGCCCCTGAAGGGCGCTGGTGCGTTTCTGCAGGGCACCGGCAAGTGCCCCGAGACTGCGGTCGGCTGTCGCAGACAGCGCGGTGCGACCGGACTCCAAGAGCTCACCACGAACCTGGTCCATGAGCTGGGCGGCCTGGGGAGTGGCCGCGAGGCTGCGCAGCGCTTGACCGATCAACTCTCGCGGACTCAGCGCCTGACCGGCGACCATCGAGGCGACCCCGATGGCGAGTTTGCCCTTCTTGGTGCGGCCCAGTACATATCCAGCCGCGAGCGCTGCAGCCAGAGTGACTTTCGTATCGGTTTCCATGAATGGCCTCATGTCACGTTCGTGGGATCGCGCCGCTCAGGCACCGTGCGGCCCCGGTGCGAGGCTCCCCAGATGTCTCGCAGCGCCTCTTGGGAGCAGAAGCTCTCTTCTCCCACCTTCACCCCACATCCTCAGACGCGCATCTCCCCAGGTAAATCGCCCTCGGTGCCGGACCACACCTCGACGACACAGTTCGGGTTTGCCTGACGAACTCGTAGAGTGAGCTTGTTCCGCTTTGACGGACACCCTTGGTGTGGTGGTCAGGCCGCGAGGGCGGTCTCGTAGTCGGCGGGACTGCGGTAACCAAGGCTGCTGTGCAGTCGGTGCAAGTTGTACCAGCCCTCGATGAAGTCGAAGATCGCGGTGTGGGCAGAGGCCCGACTGGGCCAGGCGGCGGTGCCGAGCAACTCACGTTTGATGGTGGCGAAGAAGGACTCGGCAAGGGCGTTGTCCCAGCATTGTCCGGTGCGTCCGACAGAGAGACGGACGTCCAACTCATATGCCAGGGCGGCGAATTGCTGACTGGTGTATTGGCAGCCGCGATCCGAGTGGAAGATCACCGGATGGGCAGGGCGACGCTGCTGGCAGGCAGATCGCAGAGCATCGGCGACCAGATCGGTCCGCAGGTGGTCGGCGGTGGCCCAGCCCACCACCCGCCGCGAGGCGATGTCGATGACCGTGGCCAGATAGAGCCAGCCCTCGTCGGTCGGGACGTAGGTGATGTCGCCGCACCAGCGGGTATCGAGTCCCGCGGCGTCGGGGGCGAAGTCGCGGACCACGAGGTCGGGCCGGAGGGCGGATCGAGGATCAGGAATCGTGGTGGTGTGCCGTCGCCTGCGGTGCCGGCCCTCCAAACCGGCCGCCCGCATCAGCCGGGCAACCCGGCGGCGGCCGCAGCCGGCGCCTTCCTGCTTGAGTACCGCATGAACGCGCGGGGCCCCATAGGTACCGCGTGAATGCTCGTGGACTGCGGCGATCCGCCGGGTCAGCTCGGCGTCCTGGACGGTGCGGGGACCGGGCTTGCCGCTACGGCGGGCGTAGAAGGCGGTTCGGGAGACCTTGAGCAGTTCACATGCGCGCTTGACGCTGTGACCAGCGCGTTTCTCCGCCTCGATGAACGGGTGCACCGTCACCGGGTCTCCTTCGCGAAGAAAGCCGTGGCTCGCTTGAGGATGTCGACGTCCTCGCGCAGTCGGCGATTCTCCCGCCGCAAGGCGGCCAGTTCCTCGCGTTCGCTGCTGGTCAGCCCATCCTTCTCACCGGCGTCGACCTCAGCCTGGCTGACCCACAGCCGCACCGCGGTCTCTGTCAGGTCGAAGTCCTTGGCCACCTGGCCGACCGAGCGGTCACCGCGTCGGCACAGCTCGACGATCTCGGCCTTGAACTCCGGCGTGAACGAGCGGCGAGGGCGTGGCTTCTTCTTCCCCATGCTCTCCATGATGGACATCCTTCCGGGGCAGGGCCCCTGATCTCGGATGTCCGTCAAAGCGGATCAAACCCAAGAGCTCCAGGTGCTCACGAGGCTTTCGAATCACGATCGCTGATGACTTGCGCGTGATCAGGCTCCCCACAGGGAGCCCGGTCCGACTCGTGAACAGTCCGTCCGCATTCACTGCACGATGAGTCCACCCGGACACCGCTGCGGGGTCCGGGTTGCGACCGGACGTCAGGCCGGCACAGCTTCCTTTCCGCCCCGGTCGGCCGGGACGAACTTGTCGATCCTGCCGTCCGCCCCGGGTACGGATGCCTGATTTGCCGGCTTCGTATGCCGGGAGAGCGGTTACGCCAGGACGCGGTGCGGCTTTCGTCTCACGCTATCCGGCGGGCCGAACGAGTATCCGGCTCTGCCGCGCCAGGTACGGGCGCGGCAGAGGTCGCCCGGTCCGGACGGCACGAACCACCCCCGAATCAGCTGTCTGTGGAGTCGATCGGACCCGCATGCGTGGCCGTAATCCTGGTTCCGCACCCGACGCCGCGACCAACTGTCGAACGATCAGACGTCAGGTCCACCCGCTCCGACGGGTGAGCGGACCCGACGCGGCTGACAGAGCGTGCTCGTGGCCGTGCCGGGTAGGGGCCTGGTGACGGGGGCTCAGCAACCGGAGGGAGCCGGTCATGAGCAACAGCACCATGACGGCACGAGCAGCGCAGGGGACCACGTCGAAGGTGTGTGCCGTCCCGGCCCCGACGGTGCTGCCGCAGATCGAGGACCCTCAGCACATGTGACTCCATAGACCGGCCCGTTCAAGCCTCCGGCTCCAATCAGCAGACCGGCTTTGTCGCCGACCTCATCGGCACCGAGGATCCTTGGGTTTGATCCGCTTTGACGGACATCCGAGATCAGGGGCCCTGCCCCGGAAGGATGTCCATCATGGAGAGCATGGGGAAGAAGAAGCCACGCCCTCGCCGCTCGTTCACGCCGGAGTTCAAGGCCGAGATCGTCGAGCTGTGCCGACGCGGTGACCGCTCGGTCGGCCAGGTGGCCAAGGACTTCGACCTGACAGAGACCGCGGTGCGGCTGTGGGTCAGCCAGGCTGAGGTCGACGCCGGTGAGAAGGATGGGCTGACCAGCAGCGAACGCGAGGAACTGGCCGCCTTGCGGCGGGAGAATCGCCGACTGCGCGAGGACGTCGACATCCTCAAGCGAGCCACGGCTTTCTTCGCGAAGGAGACCCGGTGACGGTGCACCCGTTCATCGAGGCGGAGAAACGCGCTGGTCACAGCGTCAAGCGCGCATGTGAACTGCTCAAGGTCTCCCGAACCGCCTTCTACGCCCGCCGTAGCGGCAAGCCCGGTCCCCGCACCGTCCAGGACGCCGAGCTGACCCGGCGGATCGCCGCAGTCCACGAGCATTCACGCGGTACCTATGGGGCCCCGCGCGTTCATGCGGTACTCAAGCAGGAAGGCGCCGGCTGCGGCCGCCGCCGGGTTGCCCGGCTGATGCGGGCGGCCGGTTTGGAGGGCCGGCACCGCAGGCGACGGCACACCACCACGATTCCTGATCCTCGATCCGCCCTCCGGCCCGACCTCGTGGTCCGCGACTTCGCCCCCGACGCCGCGGGACTCGATACCCGCTGGTGCGGCGACATCACCTACGTCCCGACCGACGAGGGCTGGCTCTATCTGGCCACGGTCATCGACATCGCCTCGCGGCGGGTGGTGGGCTGGGCCACCGCCGACCACCTGCGGACCGATCTGGTCGCCGATGCTCTGCGATCTGCCTGCCAGCAGCGTCGCCCTGCCCATCCGGTGATCTTCCACTCGGATCGCGGCTGCCAATACACCAGTCAGCAATTCGCCGCCCTGGCATATGAGTTGGACGTCCGTCTCTCTGTCGGACGCACCGGACAATGCTGGGACAACGCCCTTGCCGAGTCCTTCTTCGCCACCATCAAACGTGAGTTGCTCGGCACCGCCGCCTGGCCCAGTCGGGCCTCTGCCCACACCGCGATCTTCGACTTCATCGAGGGCTGGTACAACTTGCACCGACTGCACAGCAGCCTTGGTTACCGCAGTCCCGCCGACTACGAGACCGCCCTCGCGGCCTGACCACCACACCAAGGGTGTCCGTCAAAGCGGAACAAGCTCACCTGCCCTCGCACTGGCAGAAGACATCCAGGCTCTCAAGCCACACCTGGCCGAGCTCGGCGACCGCGACCGCACTCTCCTCGAACTCCGCTTCGGCGCCGAGATGCCCCAGAGCGAAATCGGCGAGGAACTCGGCCTCTCCCAGATGCACGTCTCCCGCCTCATCACCCGCATCTGCACACACCTGCGGGAAGAGATGCTGGCCACCGACTGACTGAACAGCACCTCAACTGCTGCTCACAGCATGCCACTTGCCTCCGCATGGGCCTGCCGGGGCAAGAGGTTCAGCTGCCCGTAAGCCCGCCGCAGCTGCTCCTTGCCCATAGTTGAAACGGCCCTCACTATTCTTCTTTGACCTCTTCGTAGT
Organism: Streptomyces angustmyceticus; assembly: GCF_019933235.1. Classification (NCBI taxonomy): domain Bacteria; kingdom Bacillati; phylum Actinomycetota; class Actinomycetes; order Kitasatosporales; family Streptomycetaceae; genus Streptomyces; species Streptomyces angustmyceticus. Next base: position 1,116,443 of record NZ_CP082945.1, read on the forward strand.
GATGCTCCTTGGCCGGAACGCCCGGTCCACGGTGGGAGCGTTTGCCCGCCTGACGACGCCTCCCGACGGCGAAAGAACGCCGGCCGCCGTCCTGGCACCCGCAGACGCCGACGACGACATCGACTGGACGACGCCGGTGGACTCCACGGGCATCCGGGCCCACCAGCACGCCGCGGGAGCACGCAAAAAGAGGCGACGTGCTCCGGCGAGCCTGCCGATCGCGCACTTGGACGCTCCCGCGGCGAGCTGAACACCAAGGCACACCTGGCCGCCGACGGCGCTGCACGGCCTCTGACCTTCACCGTCACCGCAGGCCAAGCCGGTGACGCCCCTACCTTCGCGACGGCGATGTCTGGCATCCCCGTGCCGCGAAACGGCCCGGGCAGGCTGAGAACCAGCCCCTCGCCGTGCTGGTCGGCCGGGCCCACTCATCCCGCCATCCGCAGCCACCTGCGACGCCGAGGCATCCGCGCAGCACCGCAGCCCCTCGACCAGATCGGCCCCGCCTGCGGCGAGGCTGTCAGGTCAGGTGACCGCCCGCCCGACTTCGACGTTTACTACAAGCGCCTGGTCCGCCTCGCCGCATAGGACACCGTCTAATGACCACAATCCGGCATTGCGTGATATCGAGCCGGCTCCGTGCTCGCACTGGCACGGCTCAGCTCACCCAGGCAACCTCACCCCGCCGCGCGAAAGGGCTGGGCGACCTGGATCGGCCCGCCACCGACGACGGGTTTTGACGCCTCCGCCCGCGAGCTGCGCCCCAGCCTCCCCCGGGTGGGCATTCACCGTCTCCCGGCACCCATAATGCGGGGCGGTACCGAATTGCGCCCTGTGGCGCCCTCGCGCAAAGCCATGAAAGCCGCAGCAGCTTCTGGGTGGCGGCGTTCGGCATATGTGACCCGTCCACCCCACCCACACACCTCAGGGGAAATTCCCTGCCTGAAGCCCGCGGTCGTCTAGGGTCAGTGACGGTCGCGGGCTTCCTGAGGCTCCGCCGAACAGTCGGGCGACAGCACGGCTACCCGGCAAGCTTCGGGCGGCGTACCGCTCGGCGCTTGTCGCGAGGTACACCGTGACGCTCTACGTTCGCCGGGCTGACGGCGCACTGGAGGGCGACTCGGCCACCTCGGTGAGTGGCTCCCGGCGCGCGCGATGATGCGGACGATTCGCTCGGCTCATGACCTACCGGTGGGCAGGTCGATGTCCGAACAGGTGCCACTTGTGACGGTGTCCGTCACCGTCGGGTCGGCCACCCCGAGGGGAGCTGCCGTCCTGCCGTGCCGCCGTTCCCAGGTCGCTCCTCGTGTCAGGGTGGTCGACGCGGCCCTCGTGGTCCGTGCCGCGTGCAGCGGCTGCATCGTGGCGCTCCCCTTTGAGCGCTTGACGCATTGCATGCTTCTTGCGGGTGCTGCGGCGCATGCCGCCGAGCAGCAGACTCAGCCCAAGCACTGCCACTGCGCCGATGATGGCACCCAAGAGGAACAACATGCCGGTGGATCCGGTCATGTGGTACCCGAATACCTTGAACGCTGCCGTCAGCTCGTGTGCGCTACCCATGTTGGTAACAACGGCGGCGACGCCGACGACTACCGCAGCGATCAAGAGGATGACTCCGAGAATCACAATCATGACGAGCTCCTGATAATCACCCGAAAGCGCTGTTATCAGGCTGCACCCATCCGCTCGCAGGCACCACCGGGCACCTTCTTCAGCAGTTGCGCGCGATGCAAGAGCCCCGGGTTCGGAACACCGCCAGCAGAAGAACGAGAGCACGACCGGTCCTCCCAGCCGGAGCGCTACGTGCCCCAGGTGGACCACCGCAAGGAGGACACAGGGCAGGAGAAGGTGCCACCGGCGAACGAGATGAAAAGCGAGACCAAGGGCAGCGAACCCCGAGCGGCTCAGACCGACGAGAAGGGCGTGAGGACAGACCGGCTCCGAGAGTCGCTCATCGGCCGACCGGAGCCCGGGATGCCGCGGCGCACTCTGACGTGGACCGCAAAGCCCGGGCCGTCGCTGTACTGAGCGAGACGCTGGAACTCTTGGGGCCAGGTCTATCGGCTGGTCCGAGTCGGCGGCCTTCCGCTGCCTGGAAGCCGACAGCTCTGCTGGTGCGCGACACGCCGCGCCGGCTTCGGTCTGGGCCCGCCACCGATGCCCTCTACCAAGTGCCGGTGAGTCCATACCTGCGGGTGCCCGATGCTGCTCGCCAGAGTGCGTGGCCCGGGGCGACAGGGTCGGTACGGGCGGACCGCTCTCCTGGTTTCGGCCCCTCAGCATCGCGGCCGTGAAAGAGCCGCGATGACCTCACCCACCTCACGCCGACCGTGATCACGGACGAGAGGGCCGACGTCGGCCGGGAGGCCGCCGGTGTGCGACGCAATGAGCCCCCTGCTGCGGGCTGCCGCGCAGTCCGCGCCCTCGACGCACGGACGAGAGGGAAGCAGCCAAGGCCCAGGCCGAAGCCCCGCATGCACGCGCGACCGTCGAGGCCGATGGGGGCAGGCGCAGCGCAGCATCCTCGATGAGGTGTATGTCCTCGCCTAGGGCACCTCGGTACCGGAGGCGCCCGTCAAGGAGATGGTCGCTGCGCTGGCGCTGTTGCCTTCTGGCACGCGCGCTCAACAGCTGCTCCTCCGCTCGGAGACGCGGCGGGTCGGCCCCGTTCGTCCCGTGCGGTCGATGGCTGCTCCGCCTCCGGGTCTGCTGCGCGTAGAGGCATGTCTCCCTGTGGTGTGTCGTCGAGCGCTATGCGCCGCAGGAAGGCGCCGAAGCCGTGCGGGGCCCGGGAGTCGGGTCGGGCTGAGGTGTGCACCGGGCAGGCGTCGGTGCGCAGGATGCGGTAGGCGCGCTGTTCGAGAGCGGCTACGAGCGCGCGGTCCTCTCCGTGGGCGAGAGCGGCGAATCCGCCCGTCGCGCGGTAGGGCGCGGCTGCTACGCCGAGGTTGGCGCCGTGGACGTGCGGGTGCCCCCAGGGGTGGGGTGGTGCGGGACGGCCGGCGAAGTAGTGGGCACGGTGCCGGGCCGCCGTCCGAGGGGCGAGTGCGGCGTGCGGGCGGATGCGCACGGTGCCGACGACGCAGTGCCAGCCCTGGCGCGCGCACCGCAGCTGGTGGGCCAGCCATCGTGGCGGTACGAGGGAGTCGGCGTCCGTCGTCGCGATCCATGCCCGCTCCGCTCGGGAGCCGAGCAGGCGGAGGGCGCACGCCACGCCAGCTGCTCGGGCGGCCCCGACGTTGTGCGCCGGCAGTTCGACGATCGCCGCGCCCCAGTGCGCGGCGATCGCGGCCGTGGTGTCCGTGCAGGCGTCTGCGGCGACCACCGTCACCACGGGCACTGCGGCTGCCTCCGGGTGGCGGAGAGCCATGCGGAGGGCGGCCAGTGCGGCCGGGAGTTCGTGCGCTTCGTTGTGCGCGGGGATGACCACGGCGAGCGCCGAGGGAGGGGGTGGTGGCCGTTTCACACCAGGTCCTCGTGCTGGGCGGGCGAGCGCGGGGCACTGTGGTTGCCGCGGCGGCGCAGCAGGGTCTGGAGGGTGAAATCTGCGTCGCGGACCTCGGTGAGCAGGGACAGCTGCGGGGTGGCGGCGACCGCGGTGGCGACTTCGGGGCCGGTGCGCACGTGCTCGGGTACGGGGTGGTTCCAGTGCACGGTGATCAGCGTGCCTCCGGGTTCCAGGCAGGCCACGGTCTGGTCGAGGGTGTTTTGCAGTGTCGTGTCGTCGAAGTAGTAGAGGAGTTCGGAGAGGACGACGAGGTCGAAGGTGCCTTCTGGCCACTGGTCGGGGACGGTGAGCCGGCGCACGTCGACGTGCGGGAGGTCGCGGTTGCGCGCGTCGGCGGTGGCGACGGCGGAGGCGACGCGGTCGGTCGCGAGCAGATGGTCGCAGCGGGCGGCGAGTTGGCGGGTCAGGACGCCGACGGAGCAGCCCGGCTCGAAGCCGGCCCGGTAGTGCTGCCGGGGCAGCGAGGCGAGGGTCAGGGCGTACTTGCGGTGCTCGTACCAGCGGCCGGCCAGGTCCCAGGGGTCCGTAGAGGCGCCGTACATGGCCTCGAAGTAGCCGGGTGGGGTGCTCAACGGAACATCACCTCGAAGCGCCGGGTGTGGTGTGCGACCTCCTCCGGCGGGAGGATCGCCGCGTTCTGCGCGCCCTCGCCCAGGGGGTGGAGCTGGCTGACGAACTGCCCGATCGCCGCGGCCTTCAGCGCCGCGACATCGGCCGGCAGCCGCAGCAGCGCGGCGTCGCCCCAGGGGACGCGTGGATCGCCCGGGCGGGCCCAGTGCCACATCCACACCGGATACATCCACAGCCGCACCCCCGCCTGCCGGCACACGCGGCGGGCGGCCCGTCCGGCCGCCTCGTGGTCACTGTGCAGATCCCCGGACCACGGGGCGGCACACCAGGCGGCGCCGGTCTCGCGCAGCAGAGCGGCGAGCCGTCCGGCCACCGCGGCTTCGTGGCGGTCGACCTGGGTGTCGGGCACGCCGAGACGCACCGGCCGTACGTCCGGTAGACCCAACACAGCGAGAGCGGAACGGAGTTCGGAGCTGCGTGTGCGGGCCAGCTGCTGTGGCGTGACAAGGGTGCTATGGGGATGCGACATCTCGCCATCGGTGATGGTCATGACGTGGACCTCGGTGCCGGCGGTGGCGAGGCGGGCGAGGGTGCCGCCGAAGCCCAGCACCTCGTCGTCGGGGTGGGCGGCCACGGCGACGACCGGACCGCCGGGCAGGGCCGCGGTGGGCAGACGGTGCAGGGCGTCCCACGCCGCCCACAGTCCCTCTGAGGTGCCCGGGGCGTCGATGGCGTCGGCAGCGGCCTGCCGGAGGTCTGCGCTCACGCGGCCCCCTCGCCGCGCGCCAGCAGGGTGCCCAGTTCCGCGTCGCTGCGCTCGGCGTGGTGCTGGCGGAGGTAGACGGTGAGGTCCGCCACCGCTCGGGCGTGCGCGGCGTCCCGGCACAGCGGACCGGCGCCGGTGGCCCGTCCGACGTGCTGCAGCACCTCGGTGCAGACCTTCTCCACGAAGGCCCGCACCCGCAGGCTGCGCACCCGGCCTGTGCTGCTGCGGTCCAGGAAGTCCTCGTCGATCTCTTGCGCCGCGCGGTCGAGGACCGTCTCGGCGGCGTGCAATAGGGAGTCCGCCTGTCCCAGGTGGGCGGCGGCGTGCCCGTTCAGCGGGTGGCGCCCCGCCGCGTCCAGCAGAGTGTCGGCGACTGCTTGAGCGCCTCCCAGCCAGCAGGCCGCGACCCCGACACCGCCGTGCTGGAAGCCCGCCCGTTGCACATAGCCCTCCATCTGCCCGACCGGCTCCGCGGGAACGTCGTGGAAGGTGACGTCGAGGGTGTCGCTGCCCACCATGCCCAGCGCCTGCCAGCTGTCCGGCACCGGCGTCACGCCCCGGTCGGCGAGGCGCACGGCGAACAGGCGCCGTCCCTGGCCGGTCTCGGCCGTCACCAGCGCGTGGGTGCAGATCCGTGCTCCGGAGCAGTACTGCTTGACGCCCCGCAGGCGCCAGCCGGTGCCGTCGCTGTCGGCGTGGAGTTCCGGGCCGGGCGCATGGGCCGCCCACACGCCCCACCGCTCTCCCGGGTTCGCCGCGCAGCCGTCCAGTTCGTCGAGGATCGCCACCGCATCGACATGTCCTTCGGCCAGCCGGGCTACGGACAGGTCCTGCCGTCCCAGGGCCCGCAGGGCCCCGAACCGTTCGGCGGTCCGCCCGGAGCCGGGCAGGGGAAGGTCCAGGACGTGCCCTTCGACCAGTCCGGCGAACTGCTCGGCGACCGCCTGAAAAGGGTCCGGGGCGCCCGGCCGGGCTGCGGAGGCCGCCCCGGTCCCCGCGGGCGGCACGGGAATCCCCACCCTCGGCTCCTCTCCGCCACGGCATCGCTCTCGTGAGTAGTCTGCGGTCCCGTGCGACACCCCCGCACCTTGAGATCCACCAGTGTGCGGGGCCGGGACCTGCGCCTCCCCTGGAGTCGGGGTCCGGCGAGCCGCCCGGTCTGCGTCGCCGAGTGCTTTCGTCTCCGACCCAGGACACGCTCCGGGCCGGCCACGCAATAGAGGCCCTGACCGTCGCCGCGGTCGATGCGCCGCTCGGACAGCCGGTACAGCCGCAGCTGGGCACAGCTCCAGGTCGATCGCGTTCTTGAAGAGACCTGGTTCCCATGCCGGATACGGTCACACTGCGGCCCCGGTCGCTCAAGGCCGCTCGCACGAGATCTCCCAAGACCGCGGTCACCGAACGTGCGCATCCGCGCCCCCTCGCATGGGGCGGGGAGCCACCACCCGTAGGTGGGGCGGCTGGTCCAGGTGGGTGCCGTCCGGGTGTCAGCAGCCAGCTCAGCGGGTGTGATGGGGACGCGGTCCTGCGACCGTCTCAGCGGACAGCGTCCCGAGCCGGTACTGCCGGCCAGCGAGGTTGTATGCGAAGCAGAGTTGAGCGCGCCGGCCGCTGTGGGCGCCGACTCTCGCGAAAGGAGTCACGGTGGCTACGCCCTCCTCGGATGGTCCGGACCGAGAACACCACGAGGTCGACGACGCTGACCACGGTGGTAGCGCTCACAGACGCCCGAGCGGCGACGGTGGCGGCGCGCGTCGCTCCCGCGCAGACGAGGATGGCGACGGCGGCGAGGCCGGTCGTCCGTCCCGGAAGGGTGCCGCCGACGGTGGTTTGTCCGCGGGCGTCGTGAAGCGCACGTTGCGCGAGTTCAAGGAGGACAATCTCACGGACTGGGCGGCTGCCCTGACCTACTACGGAGTGCTGGCGATCTTCCCTGCCCTGCTGGCTCTGGTGTCCATTCTGGGTCTGCTGGGTCCTTCCGCCATCGACTCAATGATCAAGAATCTCTCCAGCATCGCGCCCGGGTCCGTGCGCAGCCTCCTCACCACCATCCTGGAGCAGCTGAAGGGCGGCCAGGGCAAGGCCCTGCTCGCGTTGATCATCGGTATTGCCCTGGCTCTGTGGTCGGCCTCCGGCTACGTCGCCGCCTTCATGCGGGCGTCCAATGTCGTCTACGACATCGGTGAGGGCCGGCCGGTGTGGAAGACGCTGTGGGTCCGTCTCGGCATCACCATCGCCGTGGTGATCCTTCTGGCCCTCACCGCGGTCGGGGTCGTGTTCACCGGCACCGTGGCCAAGAAGATGGGGTCGATCCTGGGCCTGGGTGACACGGCAGTGACCGTGTGGAATGTCGCCAAGTGGCCCGTCATGCTCATCCTGGTCGCTCTGAGTGTCATGGTGCTGTACTGGGCAGCCCCAAACGTCAAACGCCGAATCCGGCGCGTGCTGCCCGGCGGCGTCCTGGCCGTGGCCATCTGGCTCATCGTCTCTGCACTGTTCGCCCTCTACGTCGCCAATTTCAGCAGCTACAACAAGACCTACGGAACCTTCGCCACCCCTATCGTCGCGCTGATCTGGCTGTGGCTCACCAACATCGCGATCCTGCTCGGGCTGGAGTTCAATGCCGAACTTGAACGCGGACGCGCCACCGAACGCGGCCATCCCCCGGGTGACGAGCCCTACGCCGAGCCCCGCGACACTCGCAAGCTCTGAGAACTGCAGGGAATCGACATGATCGTCAGCGAGACGAGCGGCAGGCAGAACGCCCGTCGATGAGCAAGGGGCGCGCGCTGTCACCGATGAGGGGTGAGCTCGACCCGGCGTTGGCCCAGCGGGATGGTGAGTGGCAGCAGCCGCTTATGCACATCGGCAGCTGGGGCCGTGATCTCGTCGACCAGCCGCTTCCGCGGCCGACCGACGGCAACCCGCCGCGGCGGTGCCACCGGTACCTCGCGGCGGGTGCGGCCGCTGCGGGTGCGCTCGTGGCTAGCGTCTCCTGCACCGGATCGTTGCCGGCCACCGCGTCAGGCGCCAGATGACCACCTAACGGTGTGCCTCGCCACGGGCACCGCCGCCCTTGCCCACTGCGGATCGTCGTGCACGACGGCGTGCTCCCCGGGAGTGTCGCCGCGCTCGTCGCCGCCGACGGACTGAGCAGTGCGCCCGCGCCGAACTCGTCTTCCGTCAGTTGTCAGAGCCTCGATCGGGGTGGTTGCAGGCTGATGAGCCACGGCTCGACCAGAGCGTCGGCCAGGTTGGGAAACACACGGAAGACGCCCTCGGTCCCGGTGAGCTCCAGCACACTGGGCAACGGAGTGCCGCACCAGCTCGATCGCCAGAGCGTCCACAAGCCGTTTGCGGTCCTTGCTGCCCGGGGTGCCTGGTCGAACCGTGCGAAGAGCTCCCCGACCTCCCGGTGATCAGCAACCAGCTCCGCCATCACATCCCCGTCATGCTCCACAGCGCGCCGCCTCTCCTCCGGCAGCCGGTTCCTCCGGCTGACGCACCACGAGTTCCCAGACGTCACACGCATGACACCGGCATGCCCGGAATGGCCCCAACCGCCTGACGTACGGGCGTGGCATCCACACCCTGCGCGCTGGAGGACAGACCATCAGGGTGGGTGCGATGCGTTCCACCCGTTGTCCCGGCCACCCCTCACCGGCCGGCGGCCCTGTGCCCACCCCACTCTCCCCCGGGGCACCCAGCGGCACAGGGCCGACAACACCCCAACTGAAGCCTCCTCGGCCCCAAGTAACAGGTCCCGGTCCGCAGAGTCGGCGGCGCGACGCGGTGTCCTGGCCCGACGCTCCGCGTGCCGGAGAGTGCTCCCCGTGATCGACTGAGTGAACTGTGGTCCGTTTCTGGTCATTGCTGAAAGTGCTCACAGAGGAGAGGGAATGCACCACATGGGGGCACAGCAACCCTCCCAGCATCTCCCAACTTCCCCCAGGGGCCAGCAGCCGGACCCTCCGGGTCCTGCTCGTGCCCGCGGGCCCAGAAGCTGTCGAGCGGTGGCGTGGCGAGGAGCAGCATCCGTCGACCGGGACGTGGCGGTTGCCGTCGGCTCCGTGCTCGCTGATGTCCTGCGCGAGAGAGCGAGCTCGGCCTGTGGCCTGGACGGCGTCTTCGGGCGTGATGTCGCCGAGCGCGTCGCCCGGTTCACGCTCGACGGCGGCAAGCGGACGCGGTCACAGTTCCTGTGGTGGGCCTTGCGTGCCTGCCGGGGAGGCCACGACCACGAGCAGGTCCGCCGCGCGCTGCGTCTCGCTGCCGCACTCGAACTCCTCCAGACCTGCGCGCTCGTGCATGACGACTTGTTGGATGCTTCCCGGCTTCGCCGTGGCAGACCTACCCTGCAGGTCGACATCGCCGCCCAGTACGCCGCGGCCCCTCGGCCGGGAGCGGGCGAGGCGCTGGGCGTCGCTGGAGCCCTGCTCGGCGGCGACCTCGCGCTGGCCTGGGCGGACGACACCGTCGCCCACCTCGAACTGCCGGCACAGACCGGCCGCCGCATCCGGGAGATTTGGACCGCCATGCGGACCGAGATGGCCGCAGGCCAATACCTCGACCTGCACGCTCAGGCCACCGGATCGACCTCGCTGTCCGACGCGATCCGCATCGCCTACCTCAAGAGCGCCTTGTATTCGGTGGAGCGGCCCCTGGCGCTCGGCGCAGCCCTGGCCGGCGCCGACGAAACCTCCGCCCGGGCGCTGCGGGCGGCCGGCCGCAGCGCCGGAATCGCCTTCCAACTCCGCGACGACCTCCACGGCGCCTTCGGTGACCCCGGGCAGACCGGAAAGCCCTCGGGCGACGACCTCCGGCAGGGCAAGCTCACCCCTCTCGTCGCCATGGCCCGCGCGCGAGCGCTGGCCAACGGCGACGCAGCCTCCCTGGCTGTCCTGGACGATTGTGTCGGCTGCCCCGGCCTGACCCCCGAGGACCTCACCGCGGTACGGCACGTGCTCGTCGTCACCGGTGCCCGAACGGCAGTCGAGACAAGGATCGTCCGGCTCGTCAGGCACAGCACGCGCCACCTGAACTCCGCCGATCTGGAACCCAGCGCCCGCTGGCGGCTCCACGCCCTGGTGTGCGCGGTGGCCGGTGCACCCGCCACCGCCGCGGGCTCCTCCACCTCGCGGGCGGCGAAAGAGGCGGGCGCGCCACCACCGTCGGGCAGCACCGCCGACGCCGACCACTGGTGAGGGACAGAACGCGATGCGGCAGGGGCCTACCGCGGGTGCCGTTGCCGTCCATGCATTCGGCGCAGCACGAGGAGCGCGGGCCGTGGCGCAGTGGTCTTCTTTGAGGACCGACGTCCTTCACCGAGGAGAATGCTGTGATCATCAAGAAGCTGCACGAAGCCGGGCTGCGCAGTGAGCACGCCTACTGCGCCGCTCTGGGGTCCATCGGCATCTCGTTCCTGAGCTGGGCCGCCTCCACCAAGCTGGAGAAGTCCGCCGATGTGGACCGGGCAGACCGGTGGGGCATCTTCGTCGGCGAATGGGCTCCCACCTTCTTCGGTCTCGGCCTGGCGCTGGCGCAGTACGAGAAGGACGGCCTTCTGCACCGGCGCTGACGGCACCGGCCGGGCCCGCTGTCACGGGCTTTGCGGGTCCACTCCGGTGTGCGCTTCGGCGTCCCGGGTACCGGTCGGCCGGCGCGAGGGCCCCTTGGTGCCCGTCTTGCGCATGCCCTTCTCATCACTCTGCGCGGCGCGGCGTTCGCCGCCCTTGGTCTCGCTCTTCACCTCGCTCGCCGGTGGCACCTTCTCCTGCCCCGCGCCCTCCTTGCTGTGGTCCGCCTCAGGGGCGTAGCGCTCCGGGTGGAAGGACCGGTGCGCGCTCTTGTTCTCCTGCTGACGGGTCTCGTCGACGTCCGGCGACCACCCGTGGTGTTCGCTTCCCTTGTGCCTGCTGGGGCCCTCGCCCATTTCCGGGTGCGAGGACTTCCGGTCCTTGGACATGTCGCCTCCTGTTCCGGGGCACCGCAGGCCAGGCCGCGATCGCCGTGGCTCAAGGGCCCGCGCCGCTACCTCCAGCCTGGAGACCCGACCGGGCCTTCGCATCCCGGCCAGAGCCTGCAAGGAGATGCGGAGAGTTGACGGGCGAGCACTGTCTGTTCCTCCCTGCGGTTCCCCGGAGGCGGACGCATGGTGGTAGCGGGGAACCATTTGCCCAGGGGGACTGTCGAGGAGAAGCGATGAGAGCTCTGACCTGGCACGGAAAGCGCGACGTGCGTGTGGAGACCGTCCCCGACCCGAAAATCCAGGATCCGACCGACATCATCGTGCGTGTCACCTCCACCGGCATCTGCGGGTCGGATCTGCACCTCTACGAGATCTTCGGGCCCTACCTCGACCCCGGAGACATCCTCGGCCATGAGCCCATGGGCATCGTCGAGGAGACCGGCCCCGAGGTCACCGAGGTCTCGGTCGGCGACCGCGTGGTCGTCCCGTTCAACGTCTCCTGCGGCACGTGCTGGATGTGCCAGCGCGGCCTTCAATCACAGTGCGAGACCACCCAGGTCACCGACCGGGGCATGGGCGCCTCCCTCTTCGGATTCACCAAACTCTACGGCCAAGTCCCCGGAGGACAGGCAGAGTTCCTCCGAGTGCCGTTCGGCAACACGCTCCCCATCAAGGTCCCCCAGGGGCCGCCGGACCAGCGGTTCGTCTACCTCTCCGACGTCCTGCCCACGGCCTGGCAAGCCGTCGCCTACGCCGCCATCCCGCCGGGCGGAAGCGTCACCGTCCTCGGACTCGGACCCATCGGCGACATGGCCGCCCGCATCGCCCTCCACCAGGGTGCGAGCAAGGTCATCGGCGTCGACCTGGTCCCCGAACGCCTCGCACGGGCCCGGGAACGCGGCGTCCATACCCTCGACCTGAACGAGCACGGCAAGGGCCTTGCGGAGGAGATCCATCGGCTCACCGATGGGCGCGGCACGGACTCCGTCATCGAGGCGGTCGGCATGGAGGCCCACGGCGCCCCGCTCACGCGCGCCGCGCAGAACATGGCATCAGTGCTGCCCGACGCCCTCGGCGAACGACTCATGGCACGCGCCGGCGTGGACAGCATGACCGCCTTCAACACGGCCGTCGATGCCGTACGCCGAGGCGGCACCATCTCCCTCATCGGCGTCTACGGCGGCGCCGTCGACCCCGTACCCATGCTGACCCTGTTCGACAAGCAGATCCAGCTCAGGATGGGCCAGGCCAACGTCAAACACTGGGTCGACGACATCCTGCCCCTGCTCAACGACGAGGACGTCCTGGGCGTCGACCACTTCGCCACCCACACCCTCCCCCTGGAAGACGGCCCCCAGGCGTACAAGACCTTCCAGGCCAAGGACGACGGGATGATCAAGACAGTCCTCACCCCGTGAAACCGCAGCCCGCCGCGAGCCGGGGCCCTGTTGCACGAGGGTCGGGCGGGCGTGGTCGGTGGCTGAACGCAGCAGGAGGTCGACATGGCGGCTGAAGAACGGGCCCCGGACGACCCGGTCAGCAAGCATCCGCAGCCTGAGTTCCCGCAGCAGGGCCAGAGCCACCCGGGCTGGACGGGGCCGATGGACCCGCCGCCCGATCACGGCGAGGAGTCCCACCGGGGCAGCGGCCTCCTCGAAGGACGCAAGACGGTGATCACCGGAGGAGACTCCGGCATCGGCCGGGCCGTCGCCCTGGCGTTCGCCCGGGAGGGCGCGGATGTGCTCTTCACCTTCCTGCCCGCCGAAGAGGACGAAGCGGCAGCGACCACGCGACTCGTCACCGAAGCAGGCCGCAGCGCCGTACCGATCGCCTGCGACATCCGGGAGGAGGAGCAGTGCCGGCTGCTCGTCGAGCGTGCCGTCACCGAGTTCGGCCGGATCGACATCCTGGTGAACAACGCGGCGTACCAGATATCGCAGCCCGACGGGATCCCGGCCATCACCACCGAGCAGTTCGACCGGGTGATGCGCACCAACCTCTACGGGATGTTCTGGCTGTCCAAAATGGCGCTGCCGCACATCCCCGCGGGCGGCTGCACCATCAACACCGCTTCGGTCCAGGCATACAAACCCAGCCCTCACCTGCTCGACTACGCCACCACCAAGGGAGCCATCGTCACCTTCACCCAGGGACTGGCACAGATGCTGGCCTCCGACGGCATCCGCGTGAACGCGGTGGCTCCCGGCCCGGTATGGACACCGCTGATCCCAGCGACCCTGCCGGACACCACCTTCGGCAAGCAAGCCCCCCTCGGACGACCGGCCCAGCCCGCGGAGATGGCCCCCGCCTACGTCTTTGTCGCCTCCCCGCGGGCCAGCTACAACACGGCCGAGGCGCAGCAGCGGCTCAACCGCAGTCCACGCTGGCGTCTCGAACCGCATCAGCACTCCGTGGACAGCCCGGCGAGTGTCCGATCTGGCTTTCGCCGCGTGGATTGATGACCGCTTGCACGAGCAACATCACGACTGCTGCGTACGCGCCCGTGCCCACCCGTGCACCCGCGAGCGGTGCCCGGCAGCGCGCCCTACCGACTTTCCCCGAGACCGTGCCCTCCGCAGGCCCTAAAACGCGGTAAACCAAGGTCAATACAGGTGCCCTCCAGCACTCCCCGTTCCACCCCACAGCCCGCGTTTGCGCAGGCCAGCCCCTCAACGGCGATGACAAGCCCCGGTGATTCCCAAGCTCGGAGCGCGGGTTCGATTCCCGTCACCCGCTCCGCACAGAGCCCCAGGTCAGCGGCCTGGGGCTTACTCATCGGGAAGCCGCTTGAGCCGCAGTCGATACACCGTGTACATCAAGCCCGCACTACGCGTATATCTCGCCATTCTCCCGGGATGCGTTGCCCTTCCTGACCGGCACCCCGATCCTGGAGCGTTCGCCACCAGCACCAAAGGGGGACAGGTGAACGTGCCGCGCTGTTTCTACGGGCGCGTGGCGCGGGGAGTGCGATGGAGGATGCGGTGGGCTGCCTCTTCGCCCCAGATGAGGCTGCCGGTGGGCCTCCACGAATGCCTGGTCCCGCATGGGGTCGGTGAACCGCCCAGAGTACGGTGAACATATCGGAGTATTTCGAGTTCTCCCAATTTTGCCGGTGTCCCTCTCTGCGAAACGAGAGGAACGCACCCCTCCACTGCAGGGACGCCTTGCCGCAGACAGCACGATGGAGCGATGGAGCGATGAGGACGCCAACCGTTCCATAACTGACGGCGGTAGGTGTGAGCATTGGCCGTTGGGCACCTCGTACGCCTGACAGAGAAGCCAGCATGAGACCTGTAGAATCGATGCCTTCGGCAGGGATGGCCGAGGTCCGCATCGTCGCCGCATCCCCCGAGGCCGCGCGCCGGGTCGCAGAAGTACTCCGGCGCTGCTTCCCCGCCGCCGAACAGCGCAGCTACCCCGCCGGCCACGACGGCGGGACCCGGCTCCACATCACGGTGGACACCTCGCACACCTCCGAGCCCAACGCGGCGGCCGCGCCATGGCTCGTGACCAGCGAGTCAGCCGCGCGTGACCGGTCGCATGCGGACGAGGTCTGAAAAAACCGCGCCTCAGACCCGCGGCTGCGACAGGGGCGTCCCCTCGACCGGGAGCCCGCCGCTTCTCCGCCGCGATGAGCGCGACACAGTTGTCCCCAGAGGGAGCAGTCATGGCATCACTGACCGAGCGGAAGGCGTACCGCGAGAAGATCATGCAGGCTCTGTACGAGGCCACTGAAGGCAACCGCCTCCTGGGTGTCACCGGGACCAAGCTGGCCCAAGATCTCGCGATCCCGGCAGAGGATCTGGCTGCCGCCTGCACGTATCTGGTGGGCGAGGAACTGATTACGGTCGACTGGACCGCGGGCAATACGCCGGCCATGGTCACGCTGACGCACCAAGGCATCCGGCGCATGGAGGCCGAAGAAGAAAAGCACGGTTGACGCCATGCTCAGGCGGCGTCCGAACCCTTCGACTGTCACTTTTCGCTGCCCGGGCCACGCGGCCGCCAGGTGCTCCAGGTGCTGTTGGCCGAGGGTCTGCGCGGGGCGGCAAGGGATGCATGTGGGGCCGGGAGAGCGAGGAAGCCGCGGTCAGAGCTGACTTGCGGCACTCGGATGGGACGGCGCGATGGGCTGTCCGGGCACGGGAGCACGTGCCCCTACCGGCTGAGGCCCGGAGAACAACCCATCCGGCCGTCAGTGCCGTTCCTCCGCGGCGGGTACCGGTGAACCATGGCTGGCACCTTCACCACCCGCACCATCACCATGGCAACCGGCGCCACGGAGACCATGCACGACCTGACGAACGCATGCTCCGCGTTCCTCCGGGAGGCCGCTCATGGGCGAAACGGACTGCTGCACGTCTTCACCCCCCACCCGACGTCCGGCCTGGCCATCATCGAGACCGGCGCGGGCAGTGACGATGACCTGTTGGCAGCCCTCCGCGGCGTTCTTCCCGCGGACGACCGCTGGGGGGACCGCCACGGCAGTCCGGGCCACGGCAGCGGCCACGTGCTCCCGGCTCTGGTACCGCCACACGCCACGTTGCCCGTGGTCGACGGCGAGCTGGAGCTGGGGGCCTCGCAGTCCGTCGTACTGGTGAACACCGACCAGGACGGCCCCGAGCGCCAGGTCCGGCTGTCCTTCCTCGGCTGACCGGACGTCCCACGCGGTCCTGCGGCTGACAGCCCCCCGTTGGCAGCTGATGTCGCACGAGAGTGTCCGGCTGCCCGCACGGGAGGCGCTGCCTCTTCGCCATTCTCGGGCCGACTACTCCAAGGTCTCCTGCCGTTCGCCTCGTCGCTCCGATCGGCTCGGTGAGCCTTACCAGGAGTAAGCTGGAACTACCGAGGGCAATTCGTACACCAGCCTCCACGCTCGTGTCGTTTTCGGCGATCACGACACCGGGCCGGTGTGATCGGCCCGGGGCAAGGTCCGCGTCATGACCACGACCATTCCGTATACGCCGGCGGTCGAAGACCGGACCTCTTCGCTGCCCCTGCGACTCGTGCTGGCACCGGCCGGCACCGCTCCTGCTCTGCTCGACGGTGCGTGGTGGCCCCGCTCCCGTGACCTCACGGCGGAACTTCCCGCACTGACAGCCGTCCTCGACCCGCTGTGGGGGCGGATCACCCGCGTCACGGTGAACCCCACCTTCTGGCCGGTCATCCCACGGAAGGTGCCCGTCGACGGGCACGTGGTGGGTGTCGGCTGGTTCACGGCCGAGCAAGACCCCCACAAGCTGCTGCTGCTCTCCTACAACGTCGGACGCTGGGACCTCCTGGTCATCCCCCCGGAGACCAGCCCGGCCACCGCCGCCCGGCTCATGACAGAGGCCGCCGATCCGCTCGGCACCCTCACCGCGAGTGCCCTGATGAACGAAGCGGAGCAACGCCGGATCGCGGAGGAGGTGGAACTGTCCCTGGTCTCGGTCTGGGACTCCGAAGGCGGCCATGGCGCAAGCCTGCCGACCTCACGTTCCCCCGCCCGAACAGTCATTGCTCAGGTACCGGATACGGCGAAAGGTATCTGAGCGTCGTGTCAGTCATCGCGAGCGCGACGTCGGTCCTGCAACCCGCTCCGGGGGAAAGCCCCAGGCCAACAGCCTCGGGCTGATCTCTTATCCGGACGGTCTCCCACAGTGCGCCGTTCGCGCGCCGCAACATGCAACCAATGCCGCGTTGCGCGACGCACCCACGAAGGCTCCCATTCCATTGCCCATACCCGCGCGGCTACGGCGAGGGCCGGGCCGACTGCTCGTCGGACCGGCTCTCGCCGCCGTTCACGCCCCCACTCTCGGCCATCTCGGCCGCCTCCCTGGCGCCTCGGCCGAGGGAGAAGGCCGGTTAATTTGTTCCCGTGGCGCGGATCGCACCACAACTCCCCCTGATACGCCGCCATTCACCGTCGCGCGGCGACGCACTGGCACCACCAGCACCAGAACGCCCAGCAGCGCCACTGCCCCCAGGGGCGTCCGTGCACGAACGGTTCCAGCCCGCTTTTGCGCTGGCTGTGAGTTCGCTCCGCCGGCGAGGCGTGATTTCCACGCATGGTCCGTGGCGGCAGCGACCCTAGGTAAGCGCTGCGCCATTCGGGCGACATCTGGGTTCTCCCTCTATCCGGGGACCGCCGGTGACGCCTTAAATAGCAATAGTGAGTCCGGAGGTTGCCCATTCCTCTCGGGGACTCATGCTTTTGCCGGTTGGCCGGTAGCGGTCAGCGGCATTTCCTGATGGGCGATCCTTGGACGGCTGATCAGTTGCCTCTATCAGCTGTGATCTGACTGGCAGTCGGTCCTTGAGGAGCCCAGGACTAGATCGACCAGACCTAGATCGCGAAGGCTCAACATGGGCAAGGGTTCTCAGCCGAAAAGGCATCAACTGCTTTGAGTCGTGGTGAGTGGAAGATCAACTCACGCTGCCGACTCCGCTGACTTCGAACATACCGGTCTCGGCGGATCTCATCTCAAGCTGGGCTCCACGGACCGCTTGCACGCCCAAGTGACCGACTCGGGCGACAGCTCCGCCGGTTTCCCGACTCCCCTGTACTTTCCATCAGACCTGTATGCCGGACACCCTCCGCGTACGGCACAGGCGACGATCCTGCATCAGGCGACCTCCGGTTCGGCGTCACCAGGAGCACGCGGTACGAGCGCCCACGCCTGAGTGCGCTCAGGCAGCGGTGACGAGTGCGCACACCACGCTCGATCGAAGCCTTCATGTTCCTCCCGGCGTGCAGCCAGAGGCACAGCTCACCCCGCGCCCCAGGCGCCGGTCGCAGCGGTGCAAGCGCACCGCTCCCCCACCGTTCCAGGGCGGCATCAGGGCTGCCCCGGAGCCCTTGGAAAGGAAATCCACGATGGCAACATCCGTACCTCTGGGAACCGCCGCTACCTACGGAGTGCTCGCCAACACGGCCGTCACCAACACCGGTCCCACCGTCGTCGCCGGCAACCTCGGAGTGAGCCCCGCCGGTGCGGTGACCGGCTTTCCTCCCGGAACGGTCACCGGAACCATCCACGTGAACGACGCCGCCGCGGCGCAGGCCCAGGCCGACCTGCTCGTCGGGTACACCAACGCACTCTCCCAGCCGGTCACGGGCACCGTCGCGACGGAACTCGGCGGGACCACCCTGACCCCCGGCGTGTACAACTCCCTCTCCGGCACGTTCACCCTCAACGGGACACTGACCCTGGACGCTCAGGGCAACCCCAACGCCGTCTTCATCTTCAAGATGACCACCACGCTCATCACGGGAGCCGCCGGCAACGTCAATCTCATCAACCAGGCGCAGTCCGCCAACGTGTTCTGGCAGGTCGGCAGCTCCGCGACGCTCGGCGCCGGCTCCACGATCAGGGGCAGCATCCTCGCCTTCACCTCGATCACCGCCACGACGGGGGCCACCGTGGACGGCCGGCTGCTGGCTCTCGGCGCCGCCGTCACGCTGGACTCGAACGCGGTCACCGTGCCGCCCCTGTCCACCTGCCAGGTGGTGGTCCAGCCGGTGGCCGGGCCGGTGGTCGTCGGGCAGCCGACCCCCGTGTCCGCTCTGGTGACCTGCAACGGCCTGCCGGTCTCGGGGGCCTCGGTCACCTTCACCGGTGGTGCGGTCCCGGTGAGCGCCACCACCAACGCGGCGGGCATCGCCACCGGATCGCTGACCTTCAACACCGCCGGGCCCGCCACCATCACTGCCACCGTCACCGCGGCCGGCAGCGGGTGTGCGTGCACCGGCGTCGTCTCCGCGCCCCTCCCCATCACCGTCACTCCGCAGCCGTCCTGCCTGGTGGTGATCCAGCCGGTGGCCGGGCCGGTGGTCGTGGGGCAGCCGACTCCCGTCTCCGCTGTGGTGACCTGCAACGGTCTGCCGGTCGTCGGTGGGTCGGTGACCTTCACCGGTGGTGCGGTCCCGGTAACCGCCACCACCAACGCGGCCGGTGTCGCCACCGGAACGCTGACCTTCAACACGTCCGGGACCGCCACGGTCACGGCCACGGTCACCGCGGCCGGCACCGCCTGCGCGTGCACCGGCGTCGCGTCCGCGCCCCTCACCATCCCCGTCACTCCGGCGACGGGCCCGCTGAGCTTGGCGCCCGCCTGCTGGCACGTCAACCTGCCCATCCCGATTCCGAGCGTGTTCGCGGCGACATTGACGGCCAGCGTCACGCCGGCGCAAGCGGGCGTCACGGTCAACTTCTTCGTCTACGGCCTGCCGGTGGGATCCGCGGTGACCAACGCCAACGGCATCGCCACCCTCAACGCCGGCCTGTCCATCCTGCAGATCAGCGCCAGCAACTACACGGCGACCGCCACCGTCGGCGGCGTCCCCGTCCAGGCCACCGGCACCCTGAGGCCCTGCTTCCCGCCGGTGTGACCGGGCCTGCGCCCGATCGGCCGGGGCCGCGTGACGGGTCCTGCTGCGGTACTCGCATACAGGTCTGATCCACGCAGTGCAGACCCTGACTTGACGGCCTTCCGGTGAGCGGCCGGCCCCTGAGGGGCCGACCCTCAAGGGCTGTCCCCCGTCGTGCAAGGACGGGGGACAGCCCGACTCGAACTCACCGGTGAGCCACTGGGCACCACGCCCGTCGGCAGGACGGACACGGGGTCGGAACGCCCCGGGTGCCGGTGGTTGCGTGGGCGACTCACAGGTGAGGACCGGGGCCGGTGTTTGGCTCCGGCATCGGCCCCGGGACAGCCGTGCGGTGTCGCAGTCCCAAGGCCCCGCGTGGAGTCCCCAGGTGGCCGGGCTGACGCATGTTCGGCAGCACCCCGGGGCCCGTGGTCAGCTCGGGCTCGGCCTACTTGCCCCGCACCGACCCCTCGCCCAGGTCAACGTCCTTGTATCACAGCTCCGCCAGCTCCTCCGGGCGCGTCGAGGAGGATCATCAGCTGCCAGCGCAGCCCGGTAACGTCGGCGAGGTCGATGACCTGCTCGACGGTGGCGACCAGACACTCGTCGGCCTCTTCCTTGCCCGCGCCCCTGATCCGGCACTTGCTCTTCTGGATGATGTCGTCATCGACAGCAGCCTCCATGATCGCCTTGAGCAGTGGTAGGGCTTCGCCACCGTGGTTGCGCCCATCGCCTCCAGACGCGGACCCGCTGTTTGGGCATCGCGATAAGCCAGCTCGCCTTGAAGGTGTCTGACACGCCGCCACTGGCTCAATGAGCCCTTTGGCCCGGTTGGCTGGGTCACGCTGTCCTAGTTGATCACGGTGGTTTCAGGAGCCCGTGTGCACCGTCGCATGAGGGGTCTGCGAGTGGGTCCTTGCACGGTCGGCGGCCGCCGGGCAGGGCGGCAACTTGTGCTCCAGGTCCTCACCGGGCGGGGAGCCGAAGAGCCGCAACGGACTCGAACACTTCGACCGTGGAGTATGGCAGGGCCTCGTTGCTTCCCGCCTGCGCTCAGTCATCCGCGGGTCGGCTCACCTTCCCCCTCGCCCTCATCCAGACCCGCGCACCGTGCCACCGGCGCCAAGCCACCGGAGTCGAAGGCCAGGCCGCCTGGTGACTGACCCGTTGGAGACAGCCGGTCCAGCGGGTGAGGGCGCAATGAGGCTGCTGGGTGAAAGGGCATGGGTATGGCGGCAGGTAAGCGGCCGGCGGACACGGGCGCGGTGGACCGGTCGGAAGGGTTCGGCGAGCGGCTGCTGGGGGTGCTGCTGGACCGGGCGCACGAGATGCCGCCGCAGTTGATCGCCCCGCTGATCGCGGAAGAGGTGGCGAGGGTCGGCGGCCGCGACGTCTCGATCCTCCTCCAGGACTATGCGCAGCTGCTGCTGGTACCCCTGCCGGGCAGGCGGCTGACCGTCGGCCGGCCCGAGCTGATCAGTGACTCGCACGCGGGCGCGGCCTTCCTGTACGGGGCCCCTGTCGAGGTACCGCAGGACGACGGCGTCCGGATGTATCTGCCGTTGCTGGACGGCAGCGACCAGGTGGGCGTGCTGGCCCTCACCCTGGACACCGTCGATGACGATGACCGGCGCTTGTTGCGCAGACTCGCCGGCCTCGTCGCCGACATGCTGGTCACCAAGCACAGCTACACCGACCAGTTCTTCCTCGCCCGACGCCGCGAGCCGATGAGCTTGGCCGCGGAGATCCAGTGGTCCCTGCTACCGCCGCTGGCGATGTCCGTCCCGCAGGTCTCGGTGGCGGGAATCCTGGAACCCGCCTACAGCGTCGCCGGCGACAGCTTCGACTACGCCCTCAACGAGGACATCCTGCACGTGGCCATGGTCGATGCGATGGGCCACGGCCTGGATGCCGCCACCATGGCGACCGTCGCCATCGGCGCCTACCGGCACGCCAGACGCGCCGAAATCGGCCTGTCCGAGATCTACGCGTTCATGGACCGGGCCATCGCCGAACAATTCGGGCCCGACCACTTCGTCACCGCGCAGATGATGCGCCTCAACATCACAACGGGCCACCTGCAGTGGGTCAACGCGGGACACCCCGCACCGCTGCTGATCCGAAACGGCCAGGTTCTCCGGCAACTGGAGAGCCCGACCACCTTGCCGGTCGGCTTCGGTGGCGAAGAGCCCCAGATCAGCGAGCAGCTGCTCCAACGCGGCGACCGGGTGCTGTGCTTCACCGACGGCCTGATCGAGGAGCACGAAACCGGCGAGGAACAGTTCGGTGAGGAACAACTCATCCACTGGGTCAACCGCATCGAGCACACAGAGAAAGGAGTGCGCGCGGTGGTCCGCTCACTCTCCCACACCCTGAAACAGGAGCGGGGCGGGAGCACCAGCGACGACGCAACCCTCTTCCTGATCGAGTGGCGCGGGGCCGCCGCCGACCACCTCGCCGTCCTGGAGTGAGCCGACAGCCGCACCACCATGCGGCGCAGGCGACAGCGCGCAGGCTCGCTGCCTCGCCAACCGTGATGCACACTCGCCACTGACTTCCCTCTGACTGCCGCCCCGGCTGCGGCTGCGGCAACTGAGGATCATCAACCGCCTCAGAGGGCCTAAGCAGTCAGTACTTCTGCCCGGTTCGGCTTCGGTCAGCCGGTGTGACGGCCATGAACGGTTCGCCCGACAGCCGAGGCCACCCGGCGGATGGCGCCCCGGCCCGGCGGCCGTTCGGCGGGCGCGACGCCCGGCCGATGGCGGGGAACCCGTACCCGTAGCGTCCCGGGAATGATGCGGCACCGCACGGGAGTGGGCAGGGTGACGGCTTCACCGTCCAGCCCGACGGGGATGAACGGGACGTCGGCATCGACGACGACCTCTTCAGAGGTGGCGAGATTGGTCAGGCCGTGCGTCTGCCCCTCTCGCAGCCGGGCGGCGGTCTCGGCGGGCGTCTCCGCCCTGGCGGCCAGTACCCCCAGGAGCCCGGAGTCCAGTTGCGCACGCCTGCCAAGCCCGGCCGGATCATCGGCCCGGTAGGGGTTGTTGCTCACCAGCACGGCATCAGGCCGGTCCACAGTGAGCAGCCCGGCGCGTACCACCAGCTCCGGGCCTTGGTGGCGGGCCAGGAATTCCGGGAGGATCCGCACCGTCGTGCCGATCTTGTCCTCGCGATAGGCCGGGTCCTGCACCAGAGCGGCATAGGCACCGAACGACACGTTGTTGACGAACACCCGCTCGCCTGCGAACCCGAGATCCACGCGCAGTTCGACGCCGTCTGTGAGGGCCTCCAGTGCGGCCGAAGGGTCGTCTCGGTCCAGGCCGAGGTCCATCGCGAAGTGGTTGCGGGTACCGGCCGGAATGACCACGAAAGGAACACCGTTCTTCGCGGCCACGCCGGCGACAAGTGCCTGCGTGCCGTCTCCGGCGGCCACCCCCAGCAGGTCCGCACCGTCATCCACCGCGCGTCGGGCGACAGTCGCGAGGTCCTGGGGCCGGGAAGGATCGAGCAGGAGAACCTGAGCCCCCAACGCACGGGCCTTTTCGGCGATGCGGAACCGGCTCGCCTTCCCTCCTCCCGAGCGGGGATTCACGATCAGATACGGCCGTCGTGCGGCGGCCACCGGTCGGAACGTGTTCTCGGTCATGGCAGGCGCCGACAGGCCGCGTTCATCAGCCCGGCGCACGTCACCGGCACAGGCGCCGGCACGACTGCTGTTACCACGCCCGCTGCTGGCGATGCCGTCCGCAACCGGCCCGGTCCAGCGATCGCACCGGCTTCCACCTTCATGGCGCCTCCTCCGGCAGTCACGGCTCCGGCACCGGCCCGGTCGCCTTGATGACAGGACTCACGGTTGGGGGGTGATGACGGCGCGTCCTTGGATCTTGCCGTCGTGCAGGAGCTGGTATGCCTCGTTGGCGCGTTCCAAGGGGAAGTGCTCGACCAGCATCTTGATCTTTTGCTGCTGGGCGAGGGTGATCACTTCCATCAGTTCGGGAAGGGAGCCCCAGTAGGGCGAGGCGACCGAGCACTCGTGCGGCGGGCTGGAGAAGTTGACGGGCAGGGCTCCGCCGCCGAGACCGACGATGGTCAGGTGTCCGAGCACCCTGGCCACCTGGGCCGCCATGCGCAGAGTCGGGTCGATGCCGACCATGTCCAGTACGAGCTGAGCGCCCTGTTGCCCCGTCATGTCCTTGATGCGTGTGACCGCTTCCTCGCCCGAGAGCAGCACCTCGTCCGCGCCCATGCGCTTGGCGGTCTCCAGCTTGCCGGCATCGGTGTCCACGGCGACGACGGTGGTCGCCGCGCTGAGCGCTCGCACCATCTGGATGGCCATCTGGCCCAGACCGCCCACCCCGATCACCACCGCGGTCGAGCCCGCCCCCAGCAGGTGCACCGATCGCTTGACGGCGTGATAGCTGGTCAGCCCCGCGTCGCTGAGCGGGGCGGCCTGGCGGGGGTCGAGGGTGCCCAGCGGAATCAGGAATCGCGCCGCCGGGACGAGCATGTACGGAGCCATGCCGCCATCGGGCCCAGCCAAGCCACCGCCGCCAAGACCGCCCGAATTCTCGCAGTAGTTCTCCATGCCCACCCGGCAGCTCGCGCAGATTCCGCAGCCCCAAGGGCCGTAGACCATCACGGGGTCCCCGGACGCGAAGCCGGTCGCGCCCGGCCCCAGCTTCTCGACCCACCCCGCGTTCTCGTGGCCGATCGTGAAGGGCAGCTTCGGGAGCCGCTCCGCGGGCGCCTCCATGAGATGCAGGTCGGAGTGGCAGGCTCCCGCACCCCCGACCTTCACCAGGACCTGCCCGGGCCCGGGGTCGGGCACCGGCACCTCGCGCAGCTCCGGTGGCTTCTGCGCTTGGACGAGCTGGAATGCCCGCATTGCTGATCTCCTCCGGTCCCCTGATCAGACGCTCAGTCTCGGATCCCGTCGATGTCGACCCAGACGTGGCGCGGACCGCGGAAAATCTGGTTGCGGCGGTACGGCGGTGGGTCCTCGACGAGCCGGGGGTTTTGCACGCGGCGGACGAACTCGCCGACCGCGGTCTGGGCCTCCAGCCGGGCGAGCGGGGCGCCGAAGCAGTAATGGATGCCCTGGCTGTAGCCGACGTGCTGGTTGTCGGGGCGTTCGAGGTCCAGTCGGTCGGGGTTCTCGAACCGTTCCGGGTCGCGGTTCGCCGAGCCGTATGCCAGAAAGATCGGCGCGCCCTTCGGGATGGTGGTGCCGGCGATCTCGATGTCCTCGAGGGCGGAGCGAGTGGGCCAGAACTGGACCGAGGACTCGAAGCGCAGCAGCTCCTCGACCCCGGGCACGATGAGCTCGGGCCGGCGGCGCAGCTTCTCGAGCTGGTCGGGGTGCCGCAGCAGGTTGAGCACGCTGTGGGCGATCAGGTTGACCGTGGTCTCATGCCCGGCGAAGAGCATGAGCATGGCATTTCTGACGATCGACTGCTGGGACAGCCCCTCCGGGCCGCCGTCGTTGACCATCCCCGAGAACATGCCCGGTCCGGGCTGCTTGCGGTACTGGTCGATCAGGCCGGCGAGGAACTGCCTGAACTCGGCCACCTGATCGGGGACCGCCGCTGTGCGGCGCTGCTGCTCCGGGTCGTTCGCCTCCGGGCCGAAGTCCAACCCGTCCAGGGCTGCCTCGATCCAGCCATGGAAGCGCGGGATGGACTCCAGCGGCACGCCGAGGACCTTGCAGATGACGGTCACCGGCCCCGGGAAGGCGAACTCGTCGACGAAGTCGACCCGGGTCTTTCCCTTCATATCGTTCAGGAGCTCGCCGAAGACGCGGCGGATCTCGGGCTCGAAGTCAGCGATCGTTTGGGGACACTCGGGCGGCGCGAAGTGCCGCATCATCCGGCGGCGATCCACGTCGTGCTCGGACGGGTCCTCGGTGATGATCGTCGCCTCGAAGGGGTTCGAGGGCGTGTCGGGGCGCTTCCTCTGATCCGAGGTGACCCGGGGGTCGTGCAGCAGCTGGACGACCTCGCGGTAGGTGCTGACGACGTAGGAGCCGTCCGGCTGCCGCGCCACCGGTGTCCTGCGCAGTTCCTCGTAGAACGGGTACGGATTGGCGCGGTTGGCGTAGCGGAGGGCCTGCTGCCAGGGGGTTTCCTCGACCACGAGGCTTCCCTCCTTCTTCCTGTCGATGCTGTCCGCTTGCACGCCCGCCCCGGCGGGCGCGTCAACGAGGCCGAGGCCGGAACTCGGCCCCCCGCTCGCTCGGGTCGTGGCCGGTCAGGACGACGTCGGGGATCGCCGTCGGAACGCCGGGTTGCGGAAACTCGGCCGGAATCGGCTTCATATCGGGGGGGTGGTCCCAGCCCGGCGGCGGAGGCGGGAACGGACCCGATTGCTCGATCAGCTTCCCGTAGTACTCCAGCCACTTGCCGTGATCGAACGCGACGGCGGCGACAATGCGGCCCCGACGACCGTACGCGGCGGCGAAGCGGCGCTCCTTGACGGAACCCTGCGTGAAGACGATCTCGTCGCCGAACGGCGGCACACCGACGGACTTGATGTTGAGGCCGAACTGACCGGACCAGAAACCGGGCAGCAACAGATGCGGGCGATAGTGGGGCTCGAGGTTCACCATGTTGTGCGCCGCGGCCTCGGCGCCGAGAACGGCATTGTCCCAGTGCTCCATCGCGAGGAACTGGTACTCGTACAGCACGTGGGGCGAGCGCGCCACGTCCCCTGCCACGTAAATGCTGTCGGTGACCACGCCGTTGATGTCGAAGGCGCGACCGCCGGCATCGCAACCCACGCCCCAGAAACCGGATGCCAGCCCGGCGCCCTCCAGCCATTCCACGTTGCGGATCGACCCCAGCGAGGCCACCACCACGTCAGCGTCGACGGTGGTTCCATCCGAGAGATGAGCACGCCGCACGTGGCCGCCGGAGTCGCCCTCCAGTGACGACACGCCCAGCCCGCAGCGCAGGTCTACGCCGTGGTCGCGGTGCATCTCCGCGGCGATCTCACCGATCACCCCGCCGAGCGCGCCGACCAGTGGCGCCGAGCCCCGCTCGACGACGGTCACGGGGAGATCGAGTTCCCGGCAGACGGAGGCGACTTCCGAGCCGATGAATCCGGCGCCGATGACCACGACCCGCGACGGCGGCGCGGCCAGCGCTTTTTGCAGCTGTGCGGCATCATCACGCGAGCGCAGCGAGTAAACCCCCTCCAGGGCGGCCTCGTCCGGGTTCGGCCACTGTCGCGCCCGGGTGCCCGTGGCGATCAGCAACCGGTCGTACGGGATCTGCTCGCCGTCGGCCAGGCGCACCTGCTTGGCGGCCCGGTCCAACCCGGTGGCGGTCACCCCGAGCCGCCACTGCGCATTCACTTCTCGCAGGCGGGGCAGCTTGGTGTGGTCGGCAGGTACCCAGCCTTTGAGCACCTGTTTGGACAGCGGGGGACGGTCGTAGGGCTCGTACGGCTCGTCCCCGATGATGGTCACAGACCCGGTGAAGCCCTCCGCACGCAGGGCTTCGGCGGCCCGCAGCCCGGCCAGGGACGCACCGACGATGACGATCCGGCCGTTGGCTCTGAACTGGCGCACCAGCTCTGCGACCGTTGCCGGCACGGTCATGACGTCGCGCTCCCCTTCGCGCCGTCCAAGCGGTCGATCAAGATCGCCTGCACCGGACACGCCGCAGCGGCTCGCTCAACCTGCAGGCGCCGCTCGTCATCGGGATTCGGCTCGTAGGTGAGCGCCTCCTGGCCGGTCAATCTGAAGTCCTTGTGCGCCAAATACACGCATTGTGCGTATCCCTGGCACCGATTCAGGTCCACGGCGATTCGCATGGGCAGACTCCTTCCGATCGCCGCCCAGCCGGACTGCCCACCCGGCGCCCCCGCCGACGACACCGGCTGAGCACCCGCATGTTCGATCCTCTTCGCCACGGCGGTAGCTTCGCGGTGACGCTTACTGCTGGGGAGCGTCACGGTTTGCAGGTCGCGGTACACGTCCGATGGTGTCGGCATCAAGCTTTGCCCGGCCGTTGCCCCCTAAAAAAATGGTCCCCCTGTCTTCCGACGCCCGCAAATGCGCTGTTACGGAAGACATCTCATGGCAGCTGTAGTTCTTGATCACTGACCGGTTCGCGCAGGTTCGGGGGCTTCCGGAGTGCCTGCCCGCAGGGGAGCGGCCACCGGGATCATGAGCGTTTGTGGAGGCAATACGGCCCCGGCAGACCGAGCCGGCTGAAGCCGCTGATCTCGGCGCACCAGCCGAGCCAGGACAGCACCGCCGCCCGGCGGTCCAGGTGTTGACCGCCGCGGTGCCCCAGAGCAGTTCCAGAGCCTCGCCGACCTCGTCGTCCGCGACCGACGCCAGCGGGCGGCCTCAGCCGATCCGCTCCGCGGTCTTGCCGACCCCGATCCCGCAGCTGCGGCCCGTGTTCGGTTGCCGAGCGAGCCGAGGAAGGCGGGGCTCGTTGGGCTGAACGTAATGGAAAGGATGCGGAGCGTGGCAGGTCACCCCAGGGCGCGGTTGACGTCTCTCGCCTACTACCGCGACGCCGCGGAATCAGCGCGTAAAAATCATGACGCTCTCGAACGAGGGCACTTGACCGTCCCGGTCCTGGGAATCTCCAGCTCCCATGGCTCGATCCCCGACATGGCCGCCTCCATCAGCCCGTGGGCAGAGAACGCGACCGGCGTCTTCATCCCACAGGCCGGACACTTCATTCCCGACGAGCAGCCCGACGCAACTGTGGACGTGTTGACCGCGTTCATCGATCACGAGCGTGTCGGGTAGTTCGCGACGCGCTGGTCAGTCCGGTGACGTAGGCAAGATCAGCCAGCAGCCGTGCCCCGGCATGACCCACCACCCCTGCACCGTCGACGGAGACACAAAGCCAGGGACGCGAACCGTTTCCCTCCCTGCACGTAGAAAGTGCCTTCCATCTGGACCGACAGAACCCCTCGACAAGGTTCATCGTCCCAGATCAGAAGGCACTTTCGCGCTCCCGGCCACCAACCGTCCTCACGTCAACTGAAACGGCGAGGCTAACCGAGGGCCTCGGTGAAGTGGCTCTTGCCCGTGCTCGAGGGCCCGCAGATGCAGAGATTCTCCTTGCGAGTCACCCACTCGATCATCTTCAGCGAGTCCTGGGGCGGCCGTGGGATCGAGGAGGCGGTCTCGTCCCAGTTGCCGAACGTCTTGCCCGCCGGGAACCCGGGCCGCTTGCGGCGGGTGCGGAGGATCACGGCGTCCCGGCCGGATCACGCACGGGTGGGTCCCAGCGTTCTGCTGGGACCCACCCACGAGATAGTTGTGCGAAGTCAGTCCTTGAAGGCATCCTTGGCCTTTTCCCTGGCGCCGCGGAGATCTCCCTTGGATTCCTTCGCCGACCCTTCAGCGGCGGCGCTTTCATTTCCGACCGCGCGCCCTGCTTCCTTCTTGGCCTTGCCGGCGGCCTGCTCAGCCTTGGCCTTGGCCTTTTCGCTAGCGCTTATGACGCGGCCCTTTCGTAGGTGCATCATTCCAATGCCCCGTAATTCCTCCGCAAAACCAACGCCCATCCGAAACGATACGGAAGCGGCCCGGAGCGCGCTGCGGTGGAGGTGACTTCCCTGCGGGAACAGCGCCGCTCCGGGCACAGTCATCTTGTGTCCGCAATGAGCCGGATGACGCCTCACCAACGGCAAAGATGCTTCGGGGGCGGGACAGACAACGCAGTGTTGTCTGTCCCGCCCCCGAAGCATCTTTGCTGGCAGGGCGACTACCAGCGGTACCACCGTCCACGCTTTCCACCGGCTCCGGCAGAACGCAACACGAATCCGAGCAGCCACACCGCGAGAACGATGACCGCGACGACCCAAAGGGCCTTAAGAGCGAACCCAGCACCAAAAAGAAGCAGTGCGAGAAGAAGAACGAGTAGCAGGGGAACCATATCTATCAACCTCCGAGCTACCATGTGCCCCGGCCTTCGCCTCCCACACGGCGGACGACAATGTTTCTCGGTCCAAATACAGGGAAGTTCCACAGCGTGACAGTAGGGCTGAGGGGCCCGATGATCAATTGACTCGACAGAGGACCCGACGTCTGAGAATGAATGCTGAGGCGCGGCGACGCCCCTCCTGGCACATACTGCCGACCCCGCTGCCGTTGCGAGCGACTTCGTCGGGGCGAGGAAGGCTAGTTGACCAATCCCCGCCATTGTCTTCGACCGCCCCCATTTGGCGCGGGAATGTCCCCATGGGCAGTTCATGCGAATCCATGACCGCAACTGCTATTGGTGCCGATACTACGACGATCGCCCCGCCCGCCTCGCGGCCCTATGCGCATGCCGTTAACCGCCTACCCCTGCGAGTTCCGTCGGGGCTGGCCGAGGATGCGCTAGGCACCCGAGGCCGTTCACCGCCCGACTCGATGCACGCGACGCGACCCATGCGACGCTCCCTGACGGTACGTCAGCTAAGTCAGCATTGAGTCAGCATGCGTCCTGCCGGAGGTGGTGACAGGTGGCGACACATGCACATGCGCCAATCCGACCTACACCACCTCTGAGCTGCAAAGATGCTGGCCAACCCGCTACACCCACAACACCGCCGCCAACCTGGTGCCAATGGAACTACAACCTTGCCCTCCCCGATGTGGATGACCCCAGTGTCCTGGCCGCGCTGGTGGCTGAGGGCGATGATCTCGACGTCCTGGTCACGGCAGTGCACGACTGGTCCATACCGACACCGGCACCGGCACCGGGCCGGACGGTCGCCCACCAGATAGCCCATCTCGCGTGGTCGGACGCAAACGCACTCAGCGCCTTACGCACTCCGAACGCGTTCCGCGCCGAGCTTGGGCGGGCGGAGACCGAAGGCAGCGGGTATGCCGACAAGGCCGCCGCCGCGGGAGCGGCCAAACCGCGGTCGGTACTCCTGGACGAGTGGCGGGCCGGTCGAGCGGAATTGGCGGCGACGCTGCTCGACGCACCATGGGACCACGCATTCCCCTGGTATATGTCGAAGGTGACCCCGGCCCTGATGGCGCCCCTTCGTCTGATGGAAACCTGGGCGCACGGGCAGGATGTCTTCGACGCTGTGGGCGTGGCGCACGGCCCGACGGATCGGCTGCAGCACGTGGCTTCGCTGGGGGTGTTGGGACGGGCGCTGTCCTTCGCCGCCGTCGGACTGCCTGAGCCGGCGGCCCCCTTCCGCGTCGAGCTGACAGCATCTGACGGACAGACCTGGGTGTGGGGGCCCGAGGCTGCCGCGCAACGGGTACAGGGCAGCGCCATGGACTTCTGCCTGTGTGTCACCCGGCGTCGCCCCTGGCCTGAGACCGGCCTGACGGCATCCGGCGAGGACGCACAGAAGTGGCTGGAGGTGGCGCGCGTCTTCCTCTGAAGGCTTGTCGGGGTGGCTGGTCATGCGCGATGCGTAACGGTTGCGATCTGTCCTCCAGGAACGACGACGGCCCCGGAACGATCGCGTGGTGTGTGCCAGCGCGACAACTCCGAGCCCGTCAGCGGCCCATGCCCGGCGTCATCAGCCGACCACCCGACAGGCTCTCAGCCACCAACACAGCTTCCCTGCCGCGCGCTGCCGGCGATGGCCATTCCGTCGGCGTGCCGCTCCGCAGCCGGTTGCCGTCAAGGTCGCGCAGCTCAATCTCACGCGCCCACGGAGCGTCCTTCGCCTGCACACCCAACTCGGAGGCGAAGGAACCTCGACATCACAAACGCGGAGGTAGACCGACGTGCCGGGAGGAGCATCGCCTTGTGCTCCGACAAGAACAAGCGCACCCCGCCCCGACCCACCTCGACGAACGCGCGGGATTCAGCAAGCCGATGCGGTTGGTCAGTCGCGAGGAGGGGCTGCACGCCGAGGGCAGCGATGACGGCCTCGGCGCTGACTCCTTGCTTCTCCAGTCCAGGACGGATGGGGTCGCAAGAGGCCGCCCCCCGGTAGCAGATACCCCGCGCCCTCACCGCTCCAGCGGGCTGCGAGCGGTCTCGGGCAGTCGAAGGTAGACGGCGGAGGAGACCAGGCACAGCACGGCCACGTACACGGGGAAGAGACCGGCGTGCCCCATGTCCTTGAACAGCGTGCCGACATAGGGCGCCGTGCCGCCGAAGAGGGCAACGGTGAGCGAGTAGGGGAAACCGATTCCCGCGGCACGCACCCGTGCCGGGAACATCTCCGCGTTCACAGCCGCCGAGACGGCCGTGAAACCGCTCAGCAGGATCATGCCCGCGCACTGCACGAGCAGCAGCGTGACGAACGAATCGTCGAGCATGCGCAGCAGCGGCACGATCAGCACGGCGAAGCCGAGCCCGAACATCAGCAGCAGCGGCTTGCGTCCGATCCGGTCGGACAGGATGCCCGCGAGGGGCTGGAGCACGGCGAAGAACGTCAGCGAGAGGGTGCCCGCCAGTAGCGCGTCTGCTTTCTCCACCCCGGCGTTGAGTTCGGCGTACGTCGGCAGGTACGACGTCCACGTGTAGTACGCGAGTGTGCCGCCGGCCGTGATTCCGCCGATCAGCAGCGATTCGCGCGGATGGCGGCGCAACGCCTCGAAGAGGCTTGGCCGGGACGCCTTCGCCTGCTCCTCGATCGGGGTCTTCCCTGCTTGAACGGAGTTGAGAGCTTGGGGAAGCGTCTCGCGCGCGCCGCGCCGGACCCAGAAGCCCACGAGGCTCAGGAGCGCGCCCAGCACGAACGGGACCCGCCAGCCCCAGCTGCCCATGGTGGCGGGCGCGAGATTCGCGACGAGCATCGCCGCGACGCCGGAAGCGACGAGCTGGCCGATGGTCGTCGACACATACTGGAAGCTGGAGAAGAGCCCCCGGCGCCCGGGCCCGGCCGACTCCACAAGGAACGTGGTCGAGGCGGCGAACTCCCCGCCCACCGACAACCCTTGCAGCAGCCTGGCCAGGACGAGGACGAACGGTGCGAGGATCCCGGCGGCAGCGTACGTCGGCGTCAGGCCCACCAGCAGGCTGCTGCCGCCCATCAGCAAGATGGTCACCGTCAGCGCCGCACGTCGCCCGCGCCGGTCGGCGACCGCGCCCATCAACAGCCCGCCGATGGGCCGCATGAAGAATCCCACCGCGAAGACCGCGAACGTCGAGAGCAGCGGCACCAGCGAATTCGCCGCGCCCATGGGGAAGATCTGTGCGGCGATATACGTGGCAAGGAAGGTATAGGTGTACCAGTCGTACCACTCGACGGCGTTGCCGATGGAGGCGGCGGCCAGTTGCCGCAGGCGTGACGGCGGGCGGACACCGTTCGGCGCCCGGTCCTCTGTTATGTGTTCGGCGCTCGACATGGTCCTCCGCTCGTGGTTCTTCTCCTCGGCCTGCTGCTGGGCAGGATGAGCCGACAGGTGATCATGTACCGCGGAAGCGGATGGCCGCCAGGGTCCGTGGCTGCCGAAAGGAGATGGCAATGTGCGTGTAGCACTGTTCGTCACCTGCATCAACGATGTGCTCCACCCACGGACCGGCCGGGCGGTGGTGACGCTGCCGGAGCGGCTGGGGTGGAGGTCGGCTTCCCGGCCGGGCAGAGCTGCTGCGGCCGGCCGCAGTTCAACACCGGCTACCGGCATACGGCCGAGCCGCTGGTGCGCCGCTTCGACCGGGCGTTCGGGGGCGCACGGGCCACGGACGCCGGAGGTGATTCCGCCGGCGGCGGCGCAGGAAGCGGGGTGAGCCGGGGGCGGCCGGGGCCGCGGAGGGCTGCGACAGGTGTGCGACCCCGTTGTCAGTGGGGATTCCTACACTGATCGGGATGCCTTTCGCACACGCGGTGCGAGGGTGCGCGCCCGGGGGGGAGGGAGCAGATGGTGCTGCGGCAGGGCTTACCACCACGGCGTTCCGGCGCGGCGGGTCGCTCACCCGCACCGGAGCCCGCTCCCCCGTCCACTGCCACGCCCCGCTCCGGTGCCGCGCCCCCGGACTCCGCCCCCGCGCGGCTGCTGACCTGGCTGGGGCGGCTCGGCGTCCCGGCCGCCGCGTTCGCCGTGTTCCAGGCGCTGTTGGGCATCCTGCCGCAGAACCTCGCGGGCGAGGCGGCGCGTTACTGCGTGGCGGCCACGGCCGGGATCGGCGTGGGCGCGGTGGTGTGGCTGGCGACGGTCCTGGTGCGGACGCGGGCCGCGGCCGCTGCGGCCGTCGCCGCACCGGCGTCCGCTCACGCGCCCCCGCCCGCCGGATCGCTTCCCGATCTGATGGACGGCACCTACCAGGCGCTGCGGCGCGGCCTCTCGGTGATCGAGGTGTCCGGGCGCGGCCCGCTCATCGGCTGGCCGCACTCCCTCGCCGAGAGCGACCCACCGGTGCACCCGACGGCGTTCGGTACGGCGTACGGGCTGCATCTGCTGCTCGACATCGCGCCGTACGACGGCCGAATACGGGCGGGACAGGTGGCCGAGACGCTGTGGCGGCTGCGGCTTCCCGGCGGCGGCTGGGCCGCCCGCTCCCAGGGCAGCGGGGCACGGCCCGAGGTGTCCGCGACCGTGCTGGGCGCGCTGGCACGGGCCGGCGCCGATCCGCGGCTGCTGGAGGCCGAGATACGGTCCTGCGAGGTGCTGTGGAATCCCGACCATGACGCATCGGGCCTGGCGAACACCTACGTCGTGACGAATGTGCTGCGCGGCCTGCTGCGGGCGGCGCCCGGCTCCACCTCGCTGGAAGGACTGCGCGAGGTGCTGGTCAACGGCGCCACGGCCGACCCGGCGCGCGGCAACCACCGCTGCTGGGGTGCGGCGCTGGCCACCGGCCGCGGCAACTCCGCCCCGTCCGCGGCGCACACCGCGCGGGCGGTGGTGGCGCTGGACCGGGCCGCCCGGGTGCTGGGCGAGGACGCGCGGCAGCGCACGGTGCGCGAGGAGGGGCTGCGCTGGCTGCTGGCCGGCCCGGCGACGCCGACGGGTGGCGTGAGCGACCTGCAGAACTGCCAGGAGGAGGTGCGACGGCCGGACCAGGAGGACCCGCTGCATCAAGAGCTGCTGTCGGTACGGCACTTCGCGGCCGCATGGGTGGCCCGTGCGCTGATGACGGACGGCGCCCGCAAGGTCGCGGCCGAGGACGAGGGGCTGGCGGCGTGGGAGGCACAGCTGACCACTGCCGTGACGCGGGTGCGCGGCATGCAGCGGGGCGGGGTGTGGCGCTGGGACGACGGGCCCATGGGTCACCCGGTGTGGATGGCCTATCAGGGTCTTTCGGTGCTGCGGCGGCATGCGTTGATGGTGTACCGGCCCTGAGACGGGGTGGGGCGAGACTCGGTGGGACGAGGCTCGGGTGAGCAGGGGAACGGGGTGATCCGGGGGCGGAGAGTCGGGGGCGGCAGAGGGGAGTCAGGCTCATGCAGGTCGAGGAAGCCCGGCGGCTGCTGGCGGAACGGCTGGGCGGCGGGCCGGGGCCGCCGTCGCCCGAGTCGGCGCGCGCGGTGACCGCCCAACTGGCCCACCCGGACACGCTCGGCCCCCTGGTCCGGCGATTATCCGCCGGCGACCTGGACCTGGCGGAGTGCACCCGGCTCTCGTACCGCCATGTGCTGGGCTTCGACAAGCTGGTGCTGCTGGCCGGTGCGCCACGGTTCATGCTGCGGATCCACTTCTGGCACGGCGGGACCGGCGCGGCGCCCGAGGACATCCACAACCACCGGTGCGCGATCGCCTCGGCGGTGGTGCGCGGCCACGTCCGGATGGAGTGCTACGAACCGGCCGCGAACGGCGTGCCCGCGACCGCCTACCGGGAGACCATCGACGGCCCCGGCGGTGCCTGGCGGCTGCGCCGCGTCGGGGACGCCCGGCTCCGGCTGGTGTGCACGCAGCGGTACGGCGCAGGGCGGAGCTACGGCCTGGCCGCCCGCACCCTGCACCGCGTGGTGAGCGAGGAGCCGACGGTGACGCTGTTCCTGGAGACCGTCCCTCAGCGGTCGGTGACCGATGTCTACGTCAGGCACCGCGGTGGTGCCGCAGACCGCGGCGGACTCGGGGGCAGCGGTGGAGTCGGTGGTGCCGGTGGCGCCGGTAGCGCCGGTAGCGTCAGCGGCCCCGTCGCCGGGCGCGGCGGCACCACCACGGACGGCGGCTCCGTCAC
This sequence comes from Streptomyces angustmyceticus, assembly GCF_019933235.1. Classification (NCBI taxonomy): domain Bacteria; kingdom Bacillati; phylum Actinomycetota; class Actinomycetes; order Kitasatosporales; family Streptomycetaceae; genus Streptomyces; species Streptomyces angustmyceticus. Next base: position 1,151,666 of record NZ_CP082945.1, read on the forward strand.
GCACGACGACGGGGACCGGAGAGGCGACGGAGGCGGGGGCGGCGACGACCGGGCCAGCACCGCGGGCCGGACCGACCACGAGGGCCGGACCGGCGCCCGCGACCGTACCGGTGCCGCGCTCAGGGCCGGCGGTGCCGAGCGGGCGGATCCGCCGCCCAAGACTCCGCTGCCACCGGCCGTCTACCTCGCCGAACTCGACTCTCTGGCAGGCTCCTTGGGCTACTGAACGGAGGTGGCGCCAGGCGCCCGTAGCGGGCCGTCATGGCACGGAGCCCGGCAGCGTCCAGCCGCCCGCCGAGCGCCTGGCGGATCACCTCCAGGTTGTAGGCGTCCACCCCGGCCCCGGCCAACTCGGCGGGCCGCGCCCAGCGATGGGCCTGGTCGGCGCTGGGCAGTACGACGTCCAGCGTCAGCGGGCGGACGAGGAAGTTGTCCTGATGGTTGTGGACGCGGCGGCCCCGGTAATCGCTCAGGAAGCTGGAGGATCCGGTGTGCGCGACGATGGTGCCGAGGATGCCGGTCTCCTCCTTCAGCTCCCGCAGGGCGCCGCTCGCGGCGGACTCCCCGCGATCGAGCTTCCCGCACGGCACACCCCACGCGCCGGGCAGAAAGCGCTCACGGTAGCTGCGGCGCACGATCAGCACACGGCCGTCGTGCACCACCACCGCCGCGGCCAGATAGGTGTCGGCTGCAATCTGGTTCATCGGACATCTCGCAATCCGAAGAGACGGGCACAGGCCCGTGGCGGAGGTCCACCGTACCGGCGGAGTCCCGGCGAAGGACCGGTTCCGTGGGAGCGCGCCGGAGCACCGTACGGCGCCCTCCACCTCAGCCGCCGAGCACTGCACCGCCCCCCTCCGGCAGCCGCTCGGCGACCCGGAAGCGTTCGAGCACGACCAGGGTGTCGTCGTCGACGGTGAAGTCCGGGTCGCCGAGTTCCTCGCGCAGGTCCGGGCCGTGCCAGAAGGTCTCGTGGTCGGCCCGCCAGGCGGCCACCGTGGTGTGGCCCTCGCCCTCGGCCCGCGCGTGTGCCGGGTCGACCTCCGCCAGGCGCACCACCCGCACCCCGGTCACCTCGATCACGGCCACCGGACGGCCGGCGGAGTCGGGCAGGACCGCGCGCCGGCCGGCCCTCGGCAGCGGTTCGCCGCCGCGCTCGTACTCGGTCAGCAGGCTCGTCGTGGTGGTCTTGGCGCCGGAGAGCACCGCGGCGACCAGCCGGTCCCGCAGCGGACCGGGGAAGGCGAGGGTGAACTCCGGGAGTTCCGGGTGCTCCTGAGGCTGAGTCATGCCGTGCAGCGTGGGGGCTACGGGCGCGGGGCGGGGGTGGTCCCGCGGGCCGTGCGGGCGGTGTGCAGGGCCCAGCCGATCAGCGGGAGCTGGCCGGGCAGCCGCGCGTAGGCCAGGGCCTTGAGCGGGGCCGGGCGGTGCCGCCAGTCGTGGGCCATCTTGAGGTTGGCCGGGAAGACCGCGGCGAACAGGCCGGCCGCGGCCAGCGCACCGGCCCGGCGGGTGCGCGGCAGGGCGACGGCGGCGGCGACGGCGAGTTCGGCGGCGCCGCTGGCGTAGGTCCAGGTGCGGGCGCTGCCGGGCAGGTGCCGGGGGACGATCGCGTCGAACGGCTTCGGGGCGAGGAAGTGGAGGGTCCCCACCCCCGCCAGCAGACGGGCCAGGGCGCGGGCGGAACGGTCGTCGGCTGTCACGAAGGGCTCCACGGGTCGGACGGACGGAGCGGGACGGAAGGACGGTACCGGGCGGCCGGGAAGGAGGTGCGGCGGCCACCCCGACCAATGAACTGGCCGCCGCGACTCCGACCTTACCCGCGGGTCACTTACGGGGCCATGGCTTGATCGTCCGCCGGGGTGAGGTGTGCGTCACGCCGTACCAGCGCCGCGTAGCGCCCGTCGGCGGCGAGCAGCTCGTCGTGGGTGCCGCGTTCGGTGATCCGGCCGGCGTCCAGCACCACGATCTGGTCGGCGTCGCGGACCGTGGAGAGGCGGTGCGCGATGGTGAGGGTGGTGCGGCCCGCGGACAGCTCGTCGATGGCCTGCTGGACGGCGTGTTCGGTGCGGGTGTCCAGGGCGCTGGTCGCTTCGTCCAGGACGAGGACGGGCGGGTCGCGCAGGATGGTGCGGGCGATGGCGAGGCGCTGTTTCTCGCCGCCGGAGAAGCGGTAGCCGCGCTCGCCGACGAGGGTGTCGTAGCCGTCGGGCAGGGCGGCGATGTGGTCGTGGATCTGGGCGGCCCTGGCGGCGCGGGCGATCTCCTCGTCGGTGGCGTCGGGTTTGGCGAAGCGCAGGTTGTCGGCGACCGAGGCGTGGAAGAGGTAGGTCTCCTGGGAGACCACGCCGACCGAGCGGGCGAGGGTGTCGAAGTCGAGGTCGCGGACGTCGGTACCGTCGAGGGTGACCCGGCCGCCGGTCACGTCGTAGAGCCGCGGCACGAGGTAGCTCAGGGTGCTCTTGCCGCTGCCGGTCGGCCCGACGACGGCGAGGCTGCCGCCGGCCGGGACGGTCAGGTCGATGCCGTCGAGGGTGGGGGCGGCCTCGGGGTCGTAGCAGAACCGGACGTTCTCGAAGCGGATCTCGCCACGCGGCGCCGGGATGCGGACCGGCTCGGCGGGTTCGGTGATGGCGACCGGCAGGTCGAGGTACTCGAAGATGCGCTGGAAGAGCGCGAGCGAGGTCTGCATCTGCACGCCGGTGGACAGCAGCGAGACGGTCGGCCGCAGCAGGCCCTGCTGGAGGGAGACGAAGGCGACCAGGGTGCCGAGGGAGAAGACCGGGCCGCCGAGCTGGAGGACCATGCCCGCCGCCCAGTAGATCAGCGCGGGCATGGCGGCCATCACGATCCCGATGGTGGCCATCCGCCAGCGGCCGGCCATGTTGGCGCGGACCTCCAGGTCGACCAGGCGCTCGGACTCGCCGGCGAAGTTCTCGGTGAGGGAGTCGGCGCGGCCCATGGTGCGGCCGAGCAGGATGCCGCTGACCGAGAGGGATTCGGTGACCATCGCGGACATCGCGGCCATCTGCTTCTGCCGCTGGGTGGTGATCTTCTTGCGTTCGTTGCCGACCCGGCGGCTGATCCAGACGAAGAGCGGAAGCAGCAGCAGCGAGACGGCGGTCAGCCGCCAGTCGAGGGCGAGCATGGCGCAGACGGTGGCGATCACGGAGGTCAGGTTGGAGACCAGGGAGGTGGCGGTGGAGGTGACCGTCGCCTGCATCCCCCCGATGTCGTTGGCGATCCGGGACTGGACCTCGCCCGTGCGGGTGCGGGTGAAGAACGCCAGTGGCATCCGCTGGAGTTTGGCGTAGACGGCGGTGCGCAGGTCGTGCATGACGCGCTGGCCGACGGTGGTGGACACCAGGGTCTGCAGGACACCGAAGACGCTGGTGGTGACCGCGGTGACGATCATGCCGAGGGCGAGCAGGGTCAGCAGGCCGGTGCGCCGGCCGGGTATCGCCACGTCCAGGATCTCGCGGAGGAGAAACGGGGAGGCGACCGAGACCAGCGAGGAGGCGCCGACGAGCAGGCCGACGAGGGCCAGCCGGGCACGGTAGGGGCGGAAGAGGGCGAGTATCCGCCGCAGTTGGACCGGCTTGGCCGGGTCCTTGGGCGGCGGGGTCCACTGGGGTTCGTCGCTGCGCATGGGCTCCTTCGAAGGACGTACGGATTCCCGGGCCGGAAACTGCCGGCGGGCGGATGGGGGACGAGCATCGCAGAGCTTAGCTCATTGTTACCTATACTCACAATGAACGGAGTCCTGTCATCCGCTATCCTCGCGCCATGCCCTCCCCCGAGCCGACGGTCAGCACCACCCACCTCGCCGAGCAGCTGGTACGGCTGACCCGCCGGGTGCACCGCGCCCAGAAACACCACCTGGAGCACCTGGACATCGCCTTCACCCCCGCGCAGTCCCGGCTGCTGCGGATCGTCGACCACTGCCGCGACACCCCGCCGCGAATGGCCGACCTCGCCGAGCGGCTGGAGGTCGTCCCCCGGGCGGTGACCACCCTGGTGGACGCCCTGGAGGCGCACGGCGCGGTGCGGCGGGTGCCCGATCCGGCCAACCGCCGGGTGGTCCGCATCGAGCTGACCGACACCGGCCGTTCCACCCTGCGCGCGTTGCGCAGCGCGCGCCGGGCCGCGGCGGAGGAGATCCTGGCCCCCCTGACCGCCGATCAGCGCGAGGTGCTCGGCGACCTGCTGACCACCCTGGTGGACGGGCCGGACCGACCGCACTGAGCCGTCGGGCCGGACCGACCGCACCGAGCTGACGCGGAGTCAACCGGAGGAGAGCCGCCATGCCCCTGCTGGAGCCGGATCCGCGGGCCCTGCGCCCCACCACCGCCGCGCGCCCCGCCCACGACCGGGTGGCCGGCCACCGGGCCACCGGCACCCCCGGGCCGCTGCGCGGCGACCTGATCGCGCTGCTCGGCCCGGACAAGGTGCTCCACAAGGTCTCCGACCTGGTCCGCTACGCCTCCGACGCCAGCCCGTACCGCTTCGTCCCGCAGGTCGTGGTGATCGCCGAGGACCTCGACGACATCTCCGCGGTCTTCTCCTACGCGCACGGCAAGGGCCGCAAGGTCGTCTTCCGGGCCGCCGGGACCTCCCTCAACGGCCAGGCACAGGGCGAGGACATCCTCGTCGACGTCCGCCGGCACTGGAGCGGGATCCAGGTGCTCGACAATGGCGCCCGCGCCCGGATCCGGCCCGGCACCACCGTGCTGCGCGCCAACACCACCCTGGCCCGGTACGGCCGGCTGCTCGGGCCCGACCCGGCCAGCGCCGTCGCCTGCACCCTGGGCGGGGTGGTCGCCAACAACGCCTCCGGGATGACGGCCGGCACCACCCGCAACTCCTACCGGACGCTGGCCTCGGTCACCCTCGTCCTGCCGTCGGGCACGGTCGTGGACACCGCTCAGCCGGACGCCGACGCGGAACTGGCGCGGGCCGAGCCGGCGCTGTGCGCGGGCCTGCTGGCGCTCAAGGCGGAGATCGAGGCGGACGCGGAGCTGGTGGCCCGCATCCGCGCCAAGTACCGGATCAAGAACACCAACGGCTACCGCCTGGACGCCTTCCTGGACGGCGCGACACCGGTGGAGATCCTGCGCGGCCTGGCGGTCGGCTCCGAGGGCACCCTCGGCTTCATCGCCGAGACGGTCTTCGACACCCTGCCGCTGGACCGCCACACCTCCAGCGCCCTGCTGTTCTTCCCGACGCTGAGCGCCGCCGCCGCGGCCGTCCCGCGGTTCAACGCGGCCGGCGCGCGGGCCGTGGAGCTGATGGACGGCAATACGCTGCGCGCCTCGGTGAGCGTGGCGGGGGTCCCGGCCGACTGGGCGGCGCTGCCCGGGGAGACGGCCGCGCTGCTGGTGGAGTTCCGGGCGCCCGACGAGGCCGCGCAGGAGGCGTACGAGCGGGCCGCGGCCCAGGTGCTGACGGAACTGGAGCTGGTCGCCCCGGTCGCGTCCGTCAGCAACGCCTTCACCCGGGACCCGGCGGTCATCGGCGGCTACTGGAAGGCCCGCAAGGCGTTCGTGACCGCGGTGGGCGGCAGCCGGCCGGCCGGTACGACCCTGATCACCGAGGACTTCGCGGTACCGCCGGAGCGGCTCGCCGAGGCCTGTACGGCCCTGCTGGAGCTGCAGCGCCGGCACGGCTTCGACGCGGCCGTCGCGGGCCACGCCGCCCACGGCAACCTGCACTTCCTGCTCGCCTTCGACGCGGCGGACCCGGCGGACGTGGCGCGCTACGCCGCCTTCATGGACGCGTTCTGCCGGCTGGCCGTCCGGCGCTTCGACGGCTCGCTGAAGGCGGAACACGCCACCGGCCGCAACATCGCCCCGTTCCTGGAGCTCGAATGGGGCCCGCGGGCCACGGAGTTGATGTGGCGGATCAAGGAGACCGTGGACCCGCACGGCATCCTCGCTCCGCGCGTCCTGCTCGACCGCGATCCGCGGGCGCATCTGCGCGGGCTGAAGACCATCCCGCCGACCGAGGACCCGGCCGACCCGTGCATCGAGTGCGGCTTCTGCGAACCGGCCTGCCCCAGCGGGGACCTGACCACCACGCCCCGCCAGCGGATCGTGCTGCGCCGCGAGATGCAGCGCCAGCCGGCCGGCTCCCCCGTCACCGCCGCGCTGGTGGACGCGTACGGCCATGACGCGGTGGACACCTGCGCCGGCGACTCCGTGTGCCAACTGGCCTGCCCGGTGGGGATCGACACCGGCGCGCTGATGAAGGACCTCCGGCACCGGCGCCACTCGCCGCGCGAGGAGTGGGCGGCCGCTCAGTGCGCCCAACGGTTCGGGGCCGTCGAGAAGGCGGCCCGGCTGGCGGTGGCCGCCGCCGACCGGGTCGGCGACCGGGTGACGGGGGCACTGACCAGGGCCGCCCGCAAGGCGGTGCGCCCCGACCTGGTGCCCGAGTGGCTCCCGCAGGTCCCCGGCCCGGCGGCACGCACCCTGCCCGCGACCCGGCGGGCGGGGGCGGCCGCGGTCTACTACCCGGCGTGTGTGAACCGGATCTTCGGCGGACCCGCGGGGCACCGGGGGCCGTCGCTGCCGGAGGCGGTGGTGGCGGTGTCGCGGCGGGCGGGCCGGCCGGTGTGGATCCCGCCGGACGTGACCGGGACCTGCTGCGCCACCATCTGGCACTCCAAGGGCTACGAGCGCGGCAGCACCGTGATGGCCAACCGCATCGTCGAGGCGGCCTGGGGGTGGACGGCCGGCGGCAGTCTGCCGCTGGTGGTGGACGCGTCCTCCTGCGCCCTGGGACTCGCCCGGGAGGTCGTTCCGTATCTGACGCCCCGCAATGCCGCGCTGCACGCCGAACTCACCGTCGTCGACTCGGTCGTCTGGGCCGCCGAGGAGCTGCTGCCGCGCCTGGAGACGGTCCGCCCGGTCGGCTCGGCGGTGCTCCATCCCACCTGTTCCCTGCAGCACTTGGGGGCGGAGGCCCAGTTGCGCCGGGTCGCCGAGGCGTGTGCGCGGGAGGTGGTGGTGCCGGACGACGCGGGCTGCTGCGCCTTCGCCGGTGACCGGGGGATGCTGCACAGGGAGCTGACGGAGTCGGCCACCGCGAAGGAGGCGGCCGAGGTGACCGCGCGGCACTTCGACGCGCATCTGTCGTCGAACCGGATGTGCGAGATCGGCATGGACCACGCGACGGGGGGCCGGGGCTACGCCTCGGTCCTCCTGGCGTTGGAGCGGGCCACCCGCCCGGCTCCCTAGCGGCCTTTTCGCAACCGTCCCTTCGCCGTCGCCCTTACGCGCCCCGGGCCGCACCCGCCGGCCGGGAAGACCCCGGCCGGCGGGTGCGGACACCGGCCGTCAGCGTGTGACGTGCAGCGCCACCGCGCCCTTGGCCGGGACCGAGAGCTGCGCCTTCCCGTCGTTCCCGACGGTGACGGTGTGGCCGTCGCAGGAGGACGGCGCGGCCGCGACGACATCGCAGTACGTGCCGGCGGGCAGCGAGGTGGCGAAGGTGCGGTGCAGTGCGGCGTCGCCGTTGTTGAGGGCCACGAACCCCTTGCCGCCCCGGCCGAAGGCGAGGGCGTTGCCCCCGTCGTCCCACCAGTCCGTCAGCTCGGCCGAGCCCACCGCGTTGCGGAACCCGACCATCCCGGTGATCGCCTGCTTGGCGTGCTCGTTGGTCCAGCCGCCGCTGCCGGCGGGCGGTCCGGCGTCCTTGTCGGACCACTCGTAGCCGGAGTAGACGTTCGGCGAGCCGTAGGGCGAGGCCAGCATGAAGACGTTGGCGAGGGTGTAGGCGGCGCCGTCCTTGTAGGTCAGCGTGGAGCCGTTGCGCTCGGTGTCCCAGTTGTCGACGAAGGTGCGGGCCTTGTCACTGCCGAGCTTGCCGTCGGCGACGGACTTCAACTGGGCGAGGTTGCCGCTCTGGAAGGCGCTCTTGAGGTGGGTGCCGTAGCGGAACTCGTCGACATCGCCGATGCCGGTGTACTCCTCGGGCCGCACCGCCTCGCCCTCGCCGTGGATGACCTCCTGCACCCAGTAGCCGGGGTCGCGCATCTTGCCCTTGATGGCGGCGAGGTCGGTGGCGGAGATGTGCTTGGCGGCGTCCACCCGCAAGCCGTCCACGCCCAGCGACCGCAGGTCGTCGAGGTAGCGGGCGATCGTGGTGCGGACGTGGTCGCTGCCGGTGTCGAGGTCGGCGAGCCCGACGAGTTCGCAGTTCTGGACGTCGTCGCGGTTGGTGTAGTCGGAGATGCTCTTCCGGCAGCCGTGGAAGTCCTTGTCCTCGTAGGAGCCGGGGTAGCGGTACTTGCTGTACCGGGTGCCTCCGGTGCCCGTACCGGATCCGGCCGCCATGTGGTTGATGACGGCGTCGGCGATGACCTTGACGCCCGCGCCGTGGCAGGCGCTGACCATGGAGGAGAACGCGTTCCGGTCGCCCAGCCGCCCGGCGATCTTGTAGCTGACGGGCTGGTACGAGGTCCACCACTGGCCGCCCTCGATGTGCTCGGAGGCGGGCGAGACCTCGACATAGCCGTAGCCGGCCGGGCCCAGCTGCTTGCTGCAGGCCCTGGCGACGTCCGCGTACTTCCACTCGAACAGCGTGGCGGTGACGGTCTTTTCGCCGGGCGGGGCGGCCTGCGAGGACCACGGCGCGTAGGCGGCGAGGCCGGCCGCTGCCAGTACGCCGGCCAGCGCGCCGCCCAGCACACGGGAACGTTGCTGCATTGTGCGCTCCTTTTCATGGGGCACGGCAGAACGCACCGCGCCCACGAGTGCAGCCACGCGCCAGGCTGCCATGGGGGGATTTCGCCTCGGAGCCTGCCGTTTACCGCGCGGACACGTCAAGGCTTTCCGCAAGGCTTTTCAGCGACTTGCGAAAGACATCGGCGGCGGCAGCTCCGGCGTTGCCCCGGGCCGTCCGTGAGTGCGGCGAAGAGTCCAAGAATGCCGCATCAAGAGTCCAATCGGCCCTCTTGTGCCCCAGGCCGTCGGCCGACAGGGTCCTGACCGAGGTTCACGTATGCCCCGGCACACCACCGCTCCCTGGAGGACCGATGAACGAGGCACCTTCGCAGAACCACGACCCCGACGAGGCGGGCCCGAGCCGCCGTTCGGTCCTGTGGACCGCCGGAGCGGCGGGCGCCGGGCTGGGGCTCGGCGGCCTGGCCACCGGGCAGGCCGCGGCCGCCGCACCCGCGTCGGCGGACTCCGCGGCGGCCGCCGGCGCCGCCCCGGGCACCCGCGCCACCACCATGATCGGGGTGCCGTTCGAGCGGCGCGGCACCGTACGCGTCGGCATCATCGGGCTGGGCAACCGCGGCGGCAGCATGATCGACCTCTTTCTCGCGATGCCGGGCGTCCGCGTCGTCGCCCTGTGCGATCCGGTGAAGGACAAGACCGCCAAGGCCGCCAAGAAGGTCACCGCCGCGGGGCAGCCCGCGCCCGCCGTCTACACCAACGGCGACCACGACTTCGAAAACCTCTGCAAGCGCGGCGACATCGACTTCGTCTACGCGGCCACGCCGTGGGACTGGCACTTCGAGATGGCGAAGACGGCGATGCTCAACGGCAAGCACGTGGGCGTGGAGTGCCCCCTCGCACTGCGTCTGGACCAGCTGTGGGAGCTGGTCCACCTCTCCGAGCGCACCCGCAGACACTGTATGCAGCTGGAGAACTGCTGCTACGGCAGGAACGAGATGCGGGTGCTGCGGATGGCCCATGCGGGCCTGTTCGGCGAGCTGTTGCACGGCGCCGGCGCGTACATCCACGACCTGCGCGGCCTGATGTTCGACCCCAAGTACTACGAGGGGCCGTGGCGGCGGCTGTGGCACACCCGGCTGCGCGGCGACCTCTACCCCAACCACGGTTTCGGCCCGGTCGCCAACTACATGGACCTCAATCGCGGGGACCGCGCCGTACGCATCTCCAGCGTCGGCACCCCGGCCCTGGGGCTGGCCGCGTACCGCAAGGACCACATGCCGGCCGGCGACCCCAGCTGGAAGGAGTCGTACATCGGGAGCGACCGGACGATCAGCCTCGTGCAAACCGCCAAGGGGCGGGTGATCCGGCTGGAGCACGATGTCTCCACCCCGCACCCCTACAGCCGGATCAACAGCCTCGGCGGCACCAAGGGCCTCTTCGAGGACTACCCCGAGCGGATCTATCTGGAGCCGGACCAGAACAACGACGAGTGGGGCGACTTCACCAAGTACGCGGAGTGGGACCACTGGCTCTGGAAGGAGCACGCCAATCCGCCCGGCGGGCACGGCGGCATGGACTACATGCTGGTCTTCCGGCTGACGCAGTGCATGCGGCTCGGCCTCGTACCGGACTTCGACGTCTACGACGCGGCGACCTGGACCGCGCCGGTGCCGCTGAGCGACCTCTCCCTCAAGGCGAACGGCGCCCCGCAGGAGATCCCCGACTTCACCCGCGGACTGTGGAAGAAGGCGCGGCCGGGGATGGATTCGGCCAAGCCGGAGGAGTGAGCGGCGGGGGCCGGCTTCCGGCCCGGGGCCCGGAGACGGGGCGGGGCCCGGAGACGGGGCGGGGCCCGGAGACGGGGCGGGGCCCGGAGACGGGGCGGGGCCCGGAGACGGGGCGGGGCACGGAGACGGGGCGGGGCCCGGAGACGGTCCGGGCCCGGCGGGCGGCGGTGCGCCGGCCGGGCCCGTCGCTCGTCGCCCGTCGCTCAGGTGTCGCGGGTGGTGACGGAGGCGGCGCCGCCCGGCTCGGCCGTTGCCTCCCGCGGCTCCTGCCGGTCACCCGCCCGGTCGGCTGACGCGGTCCCCGGCAGCTCGCCGTTCAGGACCTTCTTCGCGGTCACCCGGTCCAGTGCGCCCTCCCAGCGGGAGACCGCGAAGACCGCGACACAGTTGCCGAGCAGATTGGTCGCCACCCGCATGGAGTCCATGATCCGGTCGACGCCGAGCAGCAGGGCGACCGCGCCGGCCGGGATGACGCCCAGCGCCGAGGCCGTCGCGGACAGCGCGAGGAACGCCGAACCCGGCACGCCCGCCATGCCCTTGCTGGTCAGCATCAGTACCAGGACCACGGTGATCTGCTGGCCGAGCGACAGGTCGACGCCGATGGCCTGGGCGATGAAGAGCGTGCCGAGGGAGAGGTAGATCGAGGCGCCGTCGAGGTTGAAGGAGTAGCCGGTCGGCAGCACCAGACCCACCGCGTCGTCCCGGCAGCCCGCCGCGCGCAGCTTCTGCATCATCCGCGGCATCACGGTCTCGCTGGAGCCGGTGCCGAGCGCCAGCAGCAGTTCCTCACGGGTGTAGCGGACGAACTTCCACAGGCTCAGCCCGGTGACGATCCTCAGCGCGCAGCCGAGCAGCACGAGGAAGGCCAGCGCGACCCCGTAACAGGCCGCGATCAGCTTCCCGTACGTCGACATCGCGCCCAGGCCGTACTCCCCCACCAGGTGGGCGGTGGCGCCGAGGACCGCGAGCGGGGCCAGCCGCATCAGGAAGCCGACGACGGCGAACACGACATCCTGTGCCTGCTCGATCAGCGGCAGGATCTGCGGCACCTTCGTCTGCCCGAGGTGCAGCAGCGCGGCGCCCACCAGGCAGGCCAGCACCAGGACTTGCAGCAGCGAGTTCTCGGCGAACGCGCCGACCGCGCTGTCCGGCAGCGACTCCAGGACGAACTGGGCGGCGGAGGGCAGGTGCCCGCCGCCCGTCCGGGCATCCACCGCGCCCTTGTCCAGGGATGCCGGGTCGATGTGCATCCCGGCTCCGGGCGCGAAGACATTGCCGGCCAGCAGGCCGACGACGAGCGCGACGCTGGTCGCCACCTCGAACCAGATCAGCGCCTTGACCCCGATCCGGCCGAAGGCCCTGAGGTCGCCCGCCTTGGTGATCCCGGCGACGACCACGCAGAAGACCAGCGGCGCGATCATCGCCTTGATCAGGCGGACGAAGCCGTCGCCGAGCGGCTGGAGCGAGGATCCCGCCTGCGGCCACAGGCGTCCGACGAGGACACCGAGGACCAGGCCGATGAGCACCTGCGCGAACAGGCTGGTGCGCAGGAGCCGGCCTGCGCGGCGGATGAGGCTTCCGGTGGCGTGCGGCACGGGCACTCCTCCATGGACGGATTCTGTGATGCGGAAGTGGACTTCCGCAGTCCGTCACTATGGCCGCTTGTTGTTCACCACGAAAGAGGTCGGTGCAACTTCCCCGGAAATCTTGGAGCTTGGTCCAAGGGGGAGCACAGGCCCGCCGCATGCGGGCAGGGGTGACGGCCGCGTGGACCACCACGCGGCCCGCGCTCAGGCCGCCAGGTGCGCCCTGTCCCCCATGACCACCACGGGGTGCCGTGCCGGATCGAGGGCGCGCAGCAGCGCCCGCATCCCGGACTTCGGGATGCTGACGCACGCGGACGTCCCGCTGCCGTGGTCCAGGTGGAGCCAGACGCCGCCGCCCTTGGACTGGCCCTGCGGGCGTGACGGGTCCAGCGGGGAGGTCCCCTTGACGCGGTTGTAGTTGATCGCGACGACGTAGTCGAAGTCGTGCCGGGTGCTCTTGGCCCAGTACGACGGCGGAGTGAACGCCGAGGAGTGCGTATAGGGCAGCTTGGCGCCGGGGTCCTGGAGCACACCGCCCGCGTCGGTCAGCGAGAACACCCCGACGGGACTCCGCTTGTCGCCCTCGTGGTGATCGGCCGTCCAGCCGCGCCGGCCGTTGTGGGCGGTCCAACTGCTGTCGCGGTCCCAGCCCTTGGCGCCCTTGTCGTACAGGACGACGGTGGCGTCGGCGGAGTCCACGCCCTTGCCGTAGACCGCCACGACCTGCCCGGAATCGGCCGGGATCCGCGACCGCAGGGCGGTGCCGACGTCGGGGATGTTCTTGAGGTGGGTGGTGGCCGAGGCGCCGCGGGCCGGGCCGCCTGGGCGCTCCCCCTTGCCCGCGCCGTCTCCCTTGCCGTCCCCGTCCTTGCCGCCGCCCGCACCTCCGCAGCCCGCCAGAAGGACCAGTCCCGTCGCGACCGCCGCCGCCATCCGCATCGCACTGCCCGCTGTTCGCATGACCCCCATGGTCGCACCGTCGGCCTGACGGCCTTTCGGCGCCCGGCAGCCGTTCACGGGCCGCCACACGATTGTCCGGATCGCGGGGCCACAGCGGAAAAACCGTTTGAAATCAACCCACGTCGCGGGCCAACCTTCCAGAACCTCCGCCGGAGACGAGACGGACGAGAGGGCATTCCACCTGCCGCAACGGCCTGTTGCCGCCCACCCACCACGACTTCGCCTGGGGCATCATGCACATTCGCGACCTTCCGCATCCCGATCCGGGCGTCCCGGACGTCCGTACGGGCGGCGCCTTCCTCCTATGGCTCTGCGGACAACAGCTCGGCGGGCAGTTCAAGGCCCTCGCCTGGGGGCTGGTGAACGTCGGCGGTATCGCCGCCTCCCCAGTGCCGGTGGGCCTTGCCGTGCAGGCCGTGGTGGACCGCGACGCCGGCCGGCTCGTCCTGGCCGGCGGCCTGGTCCTCGCCCTGGGCGCGCTGATCGCGCTCGGCGGCATGATGCTGCACCGCGCGGCCGTCACCAACTGGATCACGGCGGTCGCCCGGATGCAGCAGCTGCTCGCCCGCAAGACCACGGAACTCGGCTCGGCGATGACCCGGCGGGTGGCGGCCGGGGAGATCGTCGCGGTCAGCACCGGCGACCTGGAGAAGATCGGCTGGTTCGTCGAGGCGCTCTCCCGGTTCGCCGCCTCCGCGGTCGCCGCGGCCGGCGTCTCCGTGGCGCTGGTCCTCTACCGTCCGGAACTGGGAGTACTCGTCGCCGTCGGCGTGCCCGTGATGGCGCTGGCCGTGCTGCCGTTGCTGCCGCGCGCCACCCGACGGGCCGACGCGCAGCGCGAGAAGGCCGGCCAGGCCACCGAGCTGGCCTCCGACACCGTCGCCGGCCTGCGCGTCCTGCGCGGCATCGGCGGCGAGGAACTCTTCCTCGGCCGCTACCGCAGCGCCTCCCAGGAAGTACGCGAGGCCGCCGTCCGCAGCGCCCGGATGTGGTCGCTGATCTCGGCCGTCCAGGTGCTGCTGCCGGGCCTGCTGCTCATCGCGGTGGTCTGGTACGGCACCCGGCTCGCCCTCGACGGCACCATCGCGGTCGGCGATCTCGTCACGGTCTACGGCGCCGTCACCTTCCTGCTCTTCCCGCTCCGGCACTTCGAAGAGATCGCCCAGGCCTACTCCTTCGCCAGACCGTCGGCGAAGCGCACGGCCCGTGTCCTGGCACAGAGCCGGCCGGCCGACGACCGCGCCCCGGGCCGGGCGCCGACGCCGACGGGCGATCTGCACGACCCCGCCAGCGGCCTCACCGCCCCCGCCGGCCGGCTGACCGCGGTGGTCTGCGGCGACCCCGACAGCGCCGGGCGGCTCGCCGAACGCCTCGGCGGACACCCGCCGCAGCACGAGGAAGGCGGCGACGACGGCCCCGGTCCGGTGTCCGTCGTGCTCGGCGGCACCCCGCTGGACGACCTGCCCCGTGACACCGCCCGTACCGCCGTACTCGTCCAGGACAAGGACCCGATGCTGCTCTCGGGCACGCTCGGCGAACTGCTCGACGTCCCGGCGTCCGGCCGGGTGGACGCGACGGCGGCGCTGGCCGCGGCGCAGTGCGGCGACGTGCTGACCGCGCTGGCGCAGGCGTCCGCCGACGACTCGGGGGACCCGATGCGGACCCACATCACCGAGCGCGGCCGGTCGCTGTCCGGCGGGCAGCGCCAACGGCTCGCGCTGGCCAGGTCGCTGGTCACCGACCCCGAGGTGCTGGTGCTCGACGAGCCGACCAGCGCCGTCGACGCGCACACCGAGGCCCGGATCGCCGACGGCCTGCGTGAGCTGCGGACCGGCCGGACGACCGTCGTCCTCACCTCCAGCCCGCTGCTGCTGGACCGGGCGGAACGGGTGGTGCTCCTCCAGGAGGGCAAGGCCGTCGCCGAGGCCACCCACCGCGAACTGCTGCACACCCACCCCGCCTACCGCGCGATCGTCACCCGCGCGACGGACCCCGAGCCGGCGATGTCGGCCGGCCACCGGACCGAGGAGACCGCATGATCGGCCTGGCGCCACCGGAGCACGATCCGGATGCCCCGCAGACCCTCACCACCCTTCCCGTCGGCTCACCGGCCACGGTCCGCGGCTACGTCAGCGGGCTGATCCGCCGGCACCGCGGGGCGTTCACCCTGCTGGTCGCCGTGAACGCGGCCGCGGTGATCGCCTCCATGGCCGGCCCGTACCTGCTCGGCGGGGTCGTCGAGAAGCTGTCCGCGGGGGCCCGGGACCTTCGACTGGAGCACACCATCGCGCTGTTCGCCGTCGCGCTGGCCCTCCAGACGGTGTTCGTCCGGATGGTCCGGCTGCGCGGGGCGATGCTCGGTGAGCAGATGCTCGCGGATCTGCGCGAGGACTTCCTCGTACGGTCCGTGGCGCTGCCGCCGGGCGTCCTGGAGCGGGCCGGCACCGGCGACCTGCTGTCCCGCATCACCACCGACATCGACCGGCTCTCCAGCGCGATGCGCGAGGCCGTGCCGCAACTGTCCATCGGCGTGGTGTGGGTGGCGCTGCTGCTCGGCGGACTCACGGTGACCGCGCCGCCGCTCGCGCTGTCCGCCCTGATCGCGCTGCCACTGCTGATCGTCGGCTGCCGCTGGTACTTCCGGCGGGCGCCGAGCGCCTACCGCTCCGAGGCGGCCGGCTACGCCGCGGTGTCAGCGGTGCTCACCGAGTCCGTGGACGCGGGACGCACCATCGAGGCCCACCGGCTGGGCGCGCGCCGCATCGCCCAGTCCGAGCGACGAATCCGGGAATGGACCCAGTGGGAGCGCTACACGCTCTTCCTGCGCACGGTGCTCTTCCCCGTCGTCGACATGACCCATGTGCTGCTCCTGGGCTCGGTGCTGCTGCTCGGCGGGGCCTTCGTCATCCAGGGCTGGATCACCCCGGGCCAGCTGACGACGGGCGCGCTGCTGACGCAGATGATGATCGAGCCAGTCGGCATGGTGCTGCGCTGGTACGACGAACTGCAGGTGGCCCAGGTGTCCATCGCGCGGCTCGTCGGGGTCCGGGAGATCGAGCCGGAGACCGTGGACACCGGGCGGTTCCCGGACGGCCGGGACGTCCGTGCCGACGGGGTGAGCTTCGGCTACCGGCCCGGCGTCGATGTGCTCCGGGACGTCTCGCTGCGGGTCCGTCCGGGAACCCGGCTGGCGCTGGTCGGGCCGTCCGGCGCCGGCAAGTCGACGCTGGGCCGGCTCCTGGCGGGCATCTACGGGCCGCGGGCCGGCAGCGTCACCCTGGGCGGGGCCGAGCTCTCCGCGATGCCGGCCGAGCGGATCCGCGAGCGGGTGGCGCTGGTCAACCAGGAACACCATGTCTTCGTCGGCACGCTCCGCGACAACCTCCTGCTGGCCCGCGGCGGTGCGGACGACACCGAGCTGTGGGCGGCGCTCGCCGCGGTGGACGCCGACGCCTGGGCGCGGGCCCTGGACAGGGAACTGGACACCGAGGTGGGCTCCGGCGGCCACACCCTGACCCCCGCTCAGGCCCAGCAGATCGCACTGGCCCGACTGGTACTGGCCGACCCGCACACCCTGGTGCTCGACGAGGCAACGTCCCTCCTCGACCCACGGGCGGCCCGCCACCTGGAACGCTCACTGAGCCGAGTCCTGGACGGCCGCACGGTCGTGGCGATCGCCCACCGCCTCCACACCGCCCACGACGCCGACCTGATCGCCGTCGTCGAGGAGGGCCGCATCAGCGAACTGGGCAGCCACGACCAACTGGTCGCCGCCGACGGCGCGTATGCGGCGCTGTGGAGGTCTTGGCACGGGTGAGGGGGTGGCTGTGGGGGGCTCGGGGGCGGGGGTTGGGTTGGGCCCTGGACGCCGAGAACCCCGTCCCTGCTCAGGGACGGGGTTCTCCCCGATGGCCGGGCTGGCCTGCCTGGCGACTTCACACCTTGTCGCGCGTCCTCGTACGTTCCCGTGGTACGTCCTCGTACGTCCTCGCGGCACGTCCCGGCCGTACGTCCTCGTACGTCAGATGTAACCGAGCGCGCTCAGGCCGCCGACGCCGCCCAGCACCATGAAGACCGGCATCAGCACCCTCAACTCCACCCAGCTGCCGGCCTTGAAGCGCATCCCCTTGGGCGGGCCGACCGGGTACCAGCGCTTGCGGCCTATCGGAATGGGCCACAGGATGGGGCAGCCCGAGACGGTCAGGGCATCACCGATGTCGTGGACGAGCGCTCCGAGAACGACCGGGAGCCCCAGCCAGAGGTACTGCTGCCCCGGTTCACTGAACAGCCAGCTCGCGCCGTTGCCCGGCTGGTCGAGAACGCCGGCCAGGATCCAGGCCGAGGCAGCGCCCAGCAGCCACACCAGCACATCGCTGGAGACCCGCGCCGCCCGCCACAGCAGCCCCTCGATGGCGAGCACCATATGGACGAAGAGGATGCCGAGCACCGCCCAACGGCCGCCCTGCATCGCCAGCACGGACATCCCGGCGCCGACCAGCACGGCCCAGACCCAGGTGTGGGTGAGCGTGCGGTGGCCTCCGTTGCGGTTCGAGTCGCCGCGCATCTTGGTCGCCTTGTAGACGGCGTGCGAGATGGCGTCGACCACTTCGCACAGCCACCGCGAAAGCGGTCCGAAGGCCCGCGAGATGGTCGCGGACTTGTGGTCGAGGTCCGGGGCGAGTGCCGCACCGGCACAGATCAGGGCTCCGCAGACGAGCACCGGCCAGGGCATCGGATGTCCGGCGGCAGCGGCCGCCGCGCCCACCCCCAGCCAGGCCGCGGCCCCGGACAGCGAGTGCGCCGGTCCCATCATGGTTGTTCCCACCCCTTGTTCTCTTGCGCTCGTTGTCCCGCGCGGACGGTGTGCCCCGCGCACTGCTGAGCCGCGCCACTGACGCCCGGTCGGCGACTCAGCGTAGCGTCAGATGATCTCCGTACGAGGAGGGGGTGAGCCAACCACCAGCATGAGAGCGCCTGCCGAACCCCGGCATCATTGGCCACCGGTTCCGCCCACCGGCTCCGGCCACCGGACAGGCCCTGCCGAACGGGACAACTGCCCATCGCAGCGCGCCCTCCGGCGTCTGCCCCGGTCGCCGCCGCCGGATCCCGGCCTGAGCGTTGCGCCAACTACGTTGGCTCGCGATGCCCTTGGCGGCGGACGGCTACCGCTCTGGCCCTCCACACCACCTTCGAAACCGCCCGGCGGTCCCCGGCTGGAGGCCGGTGAGCCAGCTCCAGCGGGTCGGTGAGCCCCTCCGGAGCTCGCCCGAGCCCCCTTCGCCGGCCTGGGGAATGCTCCGGTGCGGGTCTCCCCCCACGACCTCTACATCCCCGCTGGGCCTCCACCTCCCTGCTGCCCCTGCCTGCGACGCCGCCAATAGCCCGGCTGCCGCACCCGCCCCCGGCCGCGCGTCCGCGCCCATCTGGGCCTCCCGCCCGGACCGCCTGACTGAACCTCCTGCCCGCAACGCCTGCCCAAACCGCCCGCCGCGCCTCCACACCCGCCCGGACCACCTGCCCGAGCCACCTGCCCGAGCCACCCTGCTTGCCCCATTACCTCCTTTTCTGCCCGCTTCCCCTTTCCGGCTCGCTTCGCTCCCCGCCCCACCGCCCTCGACACCCACCCCGCCCCGACCGTCCGCCTCCTCCACACCTGCGGTGCGAACGCTGCGTGATCTCCACCACCCGCTACCTGCACAGCAGCCCAGCGGATGAAGGCGATGACAACCACGCGCCCCCGATGTCACACGGAGGGTGAGGGCCCCTTGACCCGCCCCTCCCCCGCCCGCGCCGAGGACGGGTGTATATTCGCAGGTCAGGGCCGCCAAAAGGGCCAAGCGGGTCGATATCGGAGGCGTGGCGACGGGTTCTGGAGGCCGTCCGGTCAGGCAACCGAGGACGCTGTCGATCTTCAGCTGATCTCCGGTCGGGTCGCCGGTTCCCTGATCCGGGCCGAAGACAGGCAGTATGGGGGCGTGACCCTCATCGATCATCTCCCGAACGACGCCGATCCCGATGCCCTCTTCGAAGCCTTTTCGGGCTGGGCCGAGCAGCAGGGCATCGCGCTCTACCCTGCCCAGGAGGAGGCGCTGATCGAGGTGGTCTCCGGGGCGAACGTCATCCTGTCCACCCCGACCGGCTCGGGTAAGAGCCTGGTGGCGGCCGGCGCGCACTTCACCGCGCTCGCCAATGATCAGGTCACCTTCTACACCGCTCCCATCAAGGCGCTGGTCTCGGAGAAGTTCTTCGACCTGTGCAAGCTGTTCGGCACCGAGAACGTCGGCATGCTCACCGGTGACGCCTCGGTCAACGCCGACGCACCGGTCATCTGCTGCACCGCCGAGGTCCTCGCCTCGATAGCGCTGCGGGACGGCAAGGACGCCGACATCGGCCAGGTCGTGATGGACGAGTTCCATTTCTATGCCGAGCCGGACCGCGGCTGGGCCTGGCAGATTCCGCTGCTGGAGCTTCCGCAGGCGCAGTTCATCCTGATGTCGGCGACGCTCGGCGACATGTCGCGCTTCGAGGAGGATCTGACCCGGCGCACGGGGAAGCCGACGTCGGTGGTGCGCTCGGCGACGCGGCCGGTGCCGCTGTCGTACGAGTACCGCACCACGGCGCTGACGGAGACCCTCACGGAGCTGCTGGAGACCCGCCAGTCCCCCGTGTACATCGTGCACTTCACCCAGGCCGCCGCCGTGGAACGGGCGCAGGCGCTGATGAGCATCAACATGTGTACGCGTGCCGAGAAAGACCAGATCGCGGAGCTGATCGGGAACTTCCGGTTCACCACGAAGTTCGGCCGCAACCTGTCGCGCTATGTCCGTCACGGCATCGGCGTGCACCACGCCGGCATGCTGCCGAAGTACCGCAGGCTCGTCGAGAAGCTGGCGCAGGCGGGGCTGCTGAAGGTCATCTGCGGCACGGACACCCTGGGTGTGGGCGTCAATGTGCCCATCCGCACGGTGCTGTTCACCGCGCTGACGAAGTACGACGGGTCGCGGGTGCGGACCCTTCGGGCGCGGGAGTTCCATCAGATCGCGGGCCGCGCCGGCCGGGCCGGGTTCGACACCGCGGGCTTCGTGGTCGCGCAGGCTCCCGAGCATGTCGTGGAGAACGAGAAGGCGCTCGCCAAGGCCGGCGACGACCCGAAGAAGCGCCGCAAGGTGGTGCGCAAGAAGGCGCCGGAGGGCTTCGTCAACTGGGGTGAGAACACCTTCGAGAAGCTGATCGCTTCCGATCCGGAGCCGTTGAACTCCCGCTTCCGGGTGACCCACGCGATGCTGCTGTCGGTGATCGCCCGGCCGGGCGATGCGTTCGTGGCGATGCGCAAGCTGCTCGAGGACAACCATGAGCCGCGCAGGAACCAGCTGCGGCACATCCGGCGGGCCATCGCGATCTACCGGTCGCTGCTGGACGGCGGGATCGTGGAGCGGCTGCCGGAGCCGGACGCGGAGGGCCGGATCGTCCGGCTGACCGTGGATCTGCAGCAGGACTTCGCGCTCAACCAGCCGCTGTCGACCTTCGCCCTGGCCGCGTTCGACCTGCTCGACCCGGAGTCGCCGTCCTACGCGCTCGACATGGTCTCGGTCGTGGAGTCCACGCTGGACGATCCCCGGCAGATCCTGGCGGCGCAGCAGAACAAGGCGCGGGGCGAGGCGGTCGCCCAGATGAAGGCCGACGGCGTCGAGTACGAAGAGCGCATGGAACGGCTCATGGACGTCGAGTACCCCAAGCCGCTGGAGGAAGTGCTCTTCCACGCCTACGGCCTGTACCGCAAGAGCCACCCGTGGGTCGGCGACCACCCGCTGTCGCCGAAGTCGGTCATCCGCGACATGTACGAACGCGCCATGACCTTCACGGAGTTCACGTCCTTCTACGAGCTGGCGCGCACCGAGGGGATCGTGCTGCGGTACCTCGCGAGTGCGTACAAGGCGCTGGACCACACCGTGCCGGACGATCTGAAGTCCGAGGACTTCGAGGACATCATCGCCTGGCTGGGCGAGATGGTGCGGCAGGTCGACTCCAGTCTGCTGGACGAGTGGGAGCAGCTGGCCAATCCCGAGGTGGAGACGGCGGAGCAGGCCGCGGAGCGGGCCGATCAGGTCCGGCCGGTCACGGCCAACGCGCGGGCCTTCCGGGTGCTGGTGCGCAATGCGATGTTCCGGCGGGTGGAGCTGGCGGCGCTGGACAAGGTCGAGGAGCTCGGCGAGATGGACGCCGAGTCCGGCTGGGACGCGGATGCCTGGGGCGAGGCGATGGACGCCTACTGGGATGAATACGACGAGCTGGGCACCGGTCCGGACGCGCGCGGCCCGAAGCTGCTGCAGATTGAGGAAGACGCCGAGCACGGACTGTGGAAGGTGCGGCAGACTTTCGCCGACCCGAACGGTGATCACGACTGGGGCATCTCCGCGGAGGTGGACCTGACCGCCTCCGACGAGGAGGGGCGCGCGGTGGTGCGGGTCACGGATGTGGGTCAGTTGTGAGGCGACGGCTTCGACCGAGGCCGCCGATGGATCTGACGGAGGGCCACCGGTCATGACCAATCCCGCCGAAAAGCTGGTCGATCTGCTGGATCTGGAGCAGATCGAGGTGAACATCTTCCGGGGCCGCAGCCCGCAGGAATCGTTGCAGCGGGTCTTCGGCGGGCAGGTAGCCGGCCAGGCGCTGGTGGCTGCCGGGCGGACCACGGAGGGTGACCGCCCGGTCCACTCGCTCCATGCGTACTTTCTGCGGCCGGGCCGGCCCGGGGTGCCGATCGTGTACCAGGTCGAGCGGGTGCGCGACGGGCGGTCCTTCACCACCCGCCGGGTAGTCGCCGTCCAGCAGGGACGCACGATCTTCAATCTGACCGCCTCCTTTCACAAGCCGGAACCCGGCTTCGATCATCAGTTGCCGTTGCGTCGGGTGGTGCCCGACCCGGAGGAGCTGCCGACGGTTGCGGAAGAGGTCCGCGAGGCGCTGCACGACCTGCCCGAGTCGCTGGAGCGGATGGCGCGCAGGATGCCGTTCGAGATCCGCTATGCCGACCGGCTGCGCTGGACGCCGGACGAGATCGAAGGTGCGGAGCCTCGCAGCGCGGTGTGGATGCGCGCGGTCGGTCCGCTGGGCGACGATCCGCTCGTGCACACCTGCGCGCTGACGTACGCCAGCGATATGACGCTGCTGGACGCCGTCCGCATCCCGGTCGAGCCGCTCTGGGGGCCGCGCGGGTTCGACATGGCCTCGCTCGATCATGCGATGTGGTTCCACCGTCCGTTCCGCGCGGACGAGTGGTTCCTCTACGACCAGGAGTCGCCGATCGCCACCGGAGGCCGCGGCCTGGCCCGGGGGCGGATCTACGACCGGGAGGGCAGGCTGCTGGTCTCGGTCGTCCAGGAAGGGCTGTTCAGGAAGCTCGGCGACTGAACCGGGCGGGCGGCGCAGGACGCGGCGGCCGGGGTCCGCACCCGTCCCGGCTCCTCCCTGCGGGCCCGCTCCAGGCACCGGGAGAGGTGGACGCGGTACCAGAGCACTTCGTCGAAGTCCTCCGCCGTCAGGACGCGCTCGAAGGATTCGCGGGCGGCCGGGGTCGCCGTGATCACGGAGGCCATGGTGGGCCGGAGGCGGCGCAGCAGGGACCGCTCCAGCGGGTTCTCGGCGACCGAGGCGAGCTCTTCCGGCGGCAGTACGGCGGCGATCACCGCTGCCGTTTCCCAGGGGTCGTCGGTCTGCCCCATGAGCTGGGTGACCCGCCTGCTGCGCCACTGGCGCGCCCGCCAGTCCTGACCGCTGTCGAGCATCACCCGCATCGCCGCGGGGGTGTTGCCCCGCATCAGGTCGGGTTCGCGCTCCGCGAAGTCGGCGACCTCGGCCGCGAGATAGAGCCAGACCACCGCGCCGAAACGGTTCACATAGAACCGGACGGGGCCGAGGCAGCCGGCCCGGGTCAGTCGCACCGCCCGGCCGGGCCCGATGCCCATGAGCGCCGCGGCCTCGGTCGTGCTGACCGTGCGGACCCGTTCGCGCAGCGCGTCCGGGAAGTCCGGCTCGGCCTGGAGCCGGGCGATCTCCTCCGCCGGAACCCGGCGCCGGCCGAGCGATCCGGCCCCTCCCGGACGGTCGTCGGCCCCGGCCCCGGCCGCGACTGTCCGTACTTCTCCGAGCTGGGTGGCGAGCTCGAACTCGCCGGTCCTCAGCTCCAGTTCACGGGCGGCTCGCCCGGCCGTGAACGTCTGTTGTCCGTCGCACACCACTGTCATGTCGTTTCCCCCGCAACTCATTCCATCACTGACAGTGACGACCATAGCCGTGGGTGGTGACAGCGGGTCAAACCCCGCCTCAGGCCTGTGGATAACTCTCGGGCTGGCGGGCCGCGACGCCCAGATGCTCCCCGACGCGGTTGACCAACAGCGTCATCTCGTAGGCGATCTGGCCCATGTCGGCGTCGGCGCCGGCGAGCACGCACAGACAGCTGCCGTCCCCCGCCGCCGTCACGAACAACACGCCGTCGTCGAACTCGACCATGGTCTGGCGCACCCGGCCGATCCCGAAGTGGAGCCCCGATCCCTTCGCGAGGCTGTGCAGCCCCGAGGCGACGGCCGCGAGATGCTCGGCGTCCTCCCGCGCCAGAGCCTCGCTCGCCCCGGTCACCAGCCCGTCGTTGGAGAGCACCAACGCGTGCCGCACCTTCTGCACCCGCTTGGTCAGATCGTCCAGCAGCCAGTCGAGTCCGCTGCTCAATGCCATTGCTGCTTCCTCCCCGTGTCGCCGTCCGCACGCGTGGCCGGACGTCAGCCCGCGGTCCGCGAACTGCCGTGCCAGCCTGTCCCACCTCCGCCGTCTCGGCAAGCGGCCCTATGGCCCGGCGTGCCACACGGCGCGTGTGTGCACCGCATGGATGAGAATGTCGGCATGGCACACAAGATGACGAAGGACGAGTGGCACAGGTTCCTTTCCGAGGGCACGCGTACCGGCAAGCTGGCGACCGTACGGGCCGACGGCAGCCCGCACATCGCCCCGGTGTGGTTCCTCCTGGACGGCGACGACCTGGTGTTCAACACCGGGGCCGACACGGTCAAGGGCCGCAACCTCGCCCGCGACGGCCGGGTGGCGCTGAGCGTCGACGACGAACAGCCGCCGTTCGCTTTCGTGTCCGTGCAGGGAACGGCGCAGATCGGCGACGACCTGGCGGAGGTGCGGCACTGGGCGACCCGGATCGCGGCCCGCTACATGGGCGAGGACCGCGCGGAGGAGTACGGCGCCCGCAACGGCGTGCCGGGCGAGGTGGTCGTCCGGATCAGGGTCGACAAGGTGGTCGCCTTCACCGGCGTCGCGAGCTGAGGGGCGCGTGGCGCGCGCCGTCCGGTCTCCGCGCCACCTCCGCCCGCCGGTTCACCCCACCAGGTCCGGCACCCGGGCCGAGTGCCGCCGCCCCGCGTGCTCGACGAGCCGGACCAGCACTTCCTTGCCGGAATCGCGGTCGCGCGCATCGCAGAGCACGACCGGGGTGCCGCGGTCCAGGTCCAGTGCCCGGGCCACCTCGTCGGCCCCGTAGGACCGCGCCTCCGCAAAGCAGTTGACGGCCACCAGGAACGGGATCGCGCGGCGCTCGAAGTAGTCGACGGCCGGAAAGGAGTCCTCCAGCCGCCGGGTATCGGCCAGCACCACGGCGCCCAGCGCCCCCTCCGAGAGGTCGTCCCACAGGAACCAGAAACGGTCCTGCCCGGGGGTGCCGAAGAGGTAGAGGGACAGTCCCTGCCTGATGGTGATGCGGCCGAAGTCCATCGCCACCGTGGTGGTGCCCTTGCTGTCCACTCCCCCGGTGTCGTCCACCGTCTCGCCCGCCTCGCTGAGCCGCTCCTCCGTGCGCAGCGGGTGGATCTCGCTGACCGACTCCACCAGGGTCGTCTTGCCCACGCCGAAGCCGCCCGCGACTAAGATCTTCAGGGCCAGTTCGGCGTCGGGGTCCGGGGCCGCGCCCTCCGGGGCCCCATGTGCGGCGTTCATCTGCCGTCTCCTCCAGGATGCAGGGTCCTGCGCGTCACAGGGTGTACGGATCCACGGCTCGGCGAGGGGAGCCTTCGGCGGCGGAGGGCCGACCGCAATCCATGGCGAGGACCGTACCCCCCGCTGGTCGGGTTTTCCCCGGATTCGCCGAAGCCGCCACGTCTTCGGATCAAGATGCTCAACAACCGGCGTATTCGTGGTAGTTGGGGTGAGGGAAGGGAGGGTCGGCCGCCCTCGCAAGGGGTCTCCGCCCTCGCGGGGTGCCTTCGCCCTCTCAGGGGGCCGGACGAAGCGGAGCCGGTCCCGGTGGTCCGCCTGGGCGTCGTGGCGGCCATCGCTCTCGCGGGAGTCCTGTATGCCTGTACTGCCCCGCTCGCCGACCGCTTTGCCCTGGAGGAGCCCGATGACCGGCCACCGCGACGACCACCACGCCGACCGCCCCGCGGATCACCGTGCGGACCGTCCGCACGAGGTCCGGGCATTCTTCGCGCCGCGCGCCGCCGGCTGGGACGCGAAGTTCCCCGACGACGGTCCCGCGTACGCGGCGGGCGTCGCCGAACTGGGCCTCCAGGAGGGCGACCGGGTGCTGGACGCCGGATGCGGCACGGGGCGCGCGCTGCCGGCGCTCAGGGACGCCGTGGGGCCGCGCGGGACGGTGCTGGGCGCCGATCTCACGCCCGAGATGCTGGCGGAGGCCGTACGGGCCGGACGCGACCGCTGTGCGGCGTTGCTGCTCGCCGACGTGACCCGGCTGCCGCTCCTCGACGGCGCGCTGGACGCGGTCTTCGCCGCCGGGCTCGTCTCCCACCTGCCGGACTCGGCGGGCGGCCTCACCGAACTCGCCAGGACCGTCCGCCCCGGTGGCCGGCTGGCCCTCTTCCATCCCATCGGTCGGGCCGCGCTCGCCGCCCGCAAGGGCCGTCCGATCACCCCGGACGATCTGCGGGCGGAGCCGAATCTGCGGCCCCTTCTGGCGGAGTGCGGATGGGAGCTGGTGCGGTACGAGGACTGTGACGCGCGGTACCTGGCGGTGGCGGTGCGGCGGGGGTAGCGGGTAGCGGGGGGCGGCTCGGGGTTTTCCCGCGTCGGTGGGGTAGCCGGGTCGCCTCCCGCGTCGGTGGGCTGCGCCGGGTTGGTGGGCTGCGCCGGGTTGGTGGCTCCGCCGCACACGTCGGTGGGCTCCGCCGGGTTGACGGCTCAGTCCCTCACTTCGGTGGCGGCGTGGTGTCCTCGCCGTGCGGCAGCGGGCAGCTTCCCGTGCGGCCGGTGGTGGGGAAGGTGCCGAGTTCGGAGCTCGAAGTCCTCGTAGGTCTGCGGTAGTCCGGTGATGCCCATGCGGCGGCCGAGGGTGCGGTAGCAGACGGCGACGGCTTGCTCTTCGTGTGCGGACAGCCGCCGCCAGCCGTAGGCGTCGAGCCACCGCTTGGGCATCACCACGAACGTGCACAGGCCATAGCGCATTTCGTCGTTGCTGATGTCGTGGCTGCGGGCCTCGGGGTGCGGGCGGTGGGGCCGTAGCGGTCCGTGATGGTGGGGTCCGCCACGGCGAGGGCGCGCTGGACGGGCAGGCCGGTGCGGTCGGCGAGCGTCAGTCGCTCCCGGACCTCGCGTGGGGTGCGCGGGCGGTAGCGGGGCCCGTGCCGCAGCAGCCGTCGTGGAAGGTCAGCCCCGCGCGCAGGACGGCCTCCAGGGCGCGCCAGCCGGCGTTGTCGCGCCGCTTGGGGACCGCGAGGTCGGCGCCCGCGTCGATCAGCTCGGCGCGGCACTGGGGGCAGCGGCCGGGCCCCGTGCGGCCGTGGTCTTCTTCCACGCGGCCCGGCAGGACAGGCACACGACGTGCATCCGGCTGCTGTGAAAACACATCCGCGCAGCGTACGGCTGGTGACAAGGCCGCACCAAGCCAATTAGGGTGCGCCGACATACTCCGCGATGGATTGGATGGGGAGGCCCGCGTGCCCACGACCGAGAGCGCCGACAACGACCAGTTGTTCGTGCTGACGGCGGTGCTGCTGACGCCCGCGCAGTTCCCGAGCGTGCTCGGCGACGACTACCCCGAGGTGTGTGCGGGCCTCGGCCTCGAACCGTATGCGGAGGGCTACGGGCTGGTCCTCGGTCAGGACGGCAACGGCGCGCGCTGGACCGTGGCGACGGAGGACGTGTCGCTGGTGGCCTGTGCGATCGCGGCCTGGGACTGCGGGATGGAGTACGACCTCTCCCCCGGGGAGGACAGCATCGTCGGGGCGCTGCCCGGCTGGCCCCTCTCGCTCGCCGTGGCGGCGCCGGAAGTGCCGCAGCCGCACGATCCGGAGCCGCAGGAAGGCGATCCGGAGCCGCTGACGCCGCCGGACGCCGAGGAGTGGGGGCCCGCGCAACGGAGGCTCGGCGCGGACGAGATCGCCATGCAGTGGGCGGCCTGGCGCGAGCAGGTGGATGACGAGGACAGCTTTGCCGAGCCCGGGGATCATGCGCACAAGGGGGTGCGGCGGGTGCTGGAGGAGGCGCGCGGCTATGTGAAAGAGCCGCCGCCGCCCGGGCGGGTGCGGTCGTCGTTCGCGGCCGGGGAGGCGCGGACGCTGCGGGTGGACGGGCCGGGGTGGAGCATGGTGGCTCGTACGGATGACATCGCGTTTGTGCTGTTGGACGAGGAGCCGGGGGAAGTGCATCCGGTGGGGCGGGGACCGGAGTTGCCCGGGTTGTTGGCGTCGCTGGAGGAGTTGGCGGCTCGGCCGGTTTGAGGGCCCGAGAGGCTGCGGAGGCACGTTGCTGCCTGGCGGTGAGTGAGGCCGGGGTCTCGGGTTTACGGACGTCGGGTGGGGCTGGTGTCGTGCGGGGCTCGTAGTCGCCGCGGGATCTAAAGAGCACGTCCGGTGGGGGGTGGCGTCGTCCGGAGTTCGTGAGTGCCGCGGGGGCCGGAGGGGACGCACCGGAACCCTCCCCCAGCCTTCGGCCGGGAGGTGCCCCCACGGCGCGGGCGCATCTGGTACGTGGATAGATCGACCCGGCGTTCGCTCCGGTCCTGCGGGCGGGTCCCGGTACATCCCTTCCGGCCGTCCGACGTTGCCGACTGCGGCCCGGTGGCACCGTCCCTCACCGACCAAGCGCGTCGGGCTCCGGCCAAGCCTCGCCCCCAGCGTCGGTCCCGCTGGCCAACCGGAGCGGACAAGAACCGTGCACCCGGCCCCATGCCCTGCGTGCCGCCGGGGCGTGGGACCGGCCGGACCCGTCGCCGGTCGGTGGGACGAGTAAGGGGCACCCCCCCACGGGGGCGGACCGGGCGGTGCCGCCGGCGTGAGGGCGCGGGGCGGGGGCGCTCGGTCAGCGGCCGATCTGTTTGCGGCTGACGCGGCGGAGGCGGCGTCGTTGGGAGGCGTCGAGTGTCAGGTATGCGACGGCCGGGACTCCGACTATGACCAAGAGGGCCGCCCAGAAGGGCAGCAGCCACAGCAGGATCACTCCCACCGCGACGCCGCCGACCGCGACCTTCGCCTGTGTGGACATCCTTCACGCCCCTTCCGCGGCGTACGCCGCATCTGTGTACTCCATTGAACGCCGATTTCGTCTCGCAGGTTCCAGGGGTGGGTGGCCCGCCCTGCACTCGCGGGCGCGCCGAGGGCAGTAGTCAAACTTGAGTAGTGCCCCTGGTGGCTCCTCTCGGTGGTAGTGCCGGACCGGTTCTCCTTGCTGAAGGTGGCTGGGCGGCGGGTTTCTGCTGTCGGAGCTGCGGTGAGGGGCGGGTGGCCCTGGGGCGGCGCGATGTCCGGGGCGTGGTGGAGGCGGATGGCGGAGGGGGTACGGCGGGTGAGGTGGCGGCGCGGCTGTAGACCGTTCTGGCGGAGGGAGGCGGTGGGGGTGTTCCTGGGTGCGTGCCCGGACCTTGCCCTGACGACTGTGGAGGGGTCCCTGTGGTCACTCGCGTGGGGCTGCTCATGGCACCCGTCCGGCTGCCGCCTTCTGGGGGCGCGTCCGTACCGGCGCTGCAGCTCACGGCGCGAGGGGTACCCGATGTCCATGGTTCGAGGGAAACGGGGGTGCGGTGGATCGGTGAGCCGGGCAGCATGGCGAGGTGACCGGCCTGCTGTGGGATGACGTGAAGGGCTTCTTCGACCCGGCCTTGATGGGGTCGTTGCCGGATGTGCGGGTCCCGAATGCCTCGGTCGAGGACTGGCAGGAAGTCCTCGATCTTGTTGTGGAGAGGGGCTGGAAGTGCCAGTACTCCGAAGGAGAGAGGGTGCTTCCGGTGCCTCGGGCGGAAGTCGTTCTGTCCCGTCCGCCGGATGCTGAGTGTCCGGGCCTGCGGGTCTGGCCGGCTGTCGATGTCCTGGCGATCTTCCGTTTTCATGCCGACGATGAAGTCGACTTCGATGTGGACCTGCGGGAGTTGCAGGGCCAGGAGCGACTGGACGTGTTCTGCGGCTTCCTCCGGGAGATCGGACGGCGGCTGGGGAAGCCGGTGCTGATGGAACCGGAGGGCGACTCCGGCCGTCCGGTGCTCGGATTCGTTGTCGAGGCCGATCGCGTCGTTGTCCTCGCGGACCCGCAGGTCAGGTGACTGCGGCCGACGGCTGCGGTGCGCGGCGGCCGCTGGACGGCTTCGGCCCGGAGGCGATCCGTGCGGTGCGGGCGGGGCCGGCCCGTAGCGAGTCGGAAGGGCAGCGCCGGATGCCGACGCTGCACGGCGGCCGGACGGACGGGCCGGAGGTGGCGCCGAATCTGTGGGCCGGGATCGGGCTCGTACGGGGCGGGGCGGGCACCCGCCGGCCGGCAGCCGTGCGGAGGTGGTCGAGCGGATCGTGGAGTATCACCGGCTGGTGGGCATCGAGGAGTTCGTCCTCTGCGGGCACCCGCACGTCGAGGAGGCGTACTGGTTCGGGGAGGGGTGCTGCCGGTGCCGCGGGACGCCCGGGCTGTGGTGGCATCCGTCCGCACGCGAGGGGGTCCACCCCGGTGCCGCCCAGGTCCGTTCGCCGCCGGGGTGGGCCGCGGGTCCGAGGCGGCTCCGGCCAATCCGTCCCATCCGGCTGCGCCGCGGGTCCGCGCATGATTCGCTGAGCTGATCCCCCACCGCCAGGCACCTCGCCCGCAGCAGGAGGACCAGTGACCGGCACCCCGCCGCACGACATGTCGTACGCACCTGCACCACGGACCGTCGACGGGGCGGGCGGCACTCCGCACCGCCCCGGCCGCCTCCCGTACTACGAGGACCGCTCGCCGGGAAGCGGGGTCCTGCCGCCGCGTGCCTGGTACGCGCGCTCGGACGCCGCCCGCCTCTCGCTGCACGGCCGCTGGCGGTTCCGGCTCTCGGCGGGCGCCGCCACCGAGGACGACGCGTTCGCCCGCCCGGACTTCGACGATGCGCAGTGGCAGGAGCTGCGGGTGCCGGGCCACTGGGTGCTCCAGGGGCGCTTCGCCGCCGAGGGCTCCTACGGGGGCGGCGGCGCGCAGCCGCACGGAGCACCGGCGTACACCAACACCGCCTACCCCTTCCCGGTCGATCCGCCGCGGGTGCCGGACGAGAACCCGACGGGCGATCACCGCCAGGTCTTCAACCTGCCCGAGGAGTGGGGCGCGGGGCCCGCGGTGCTGCACTTCGCCGGGGTGGAGTCCTGTGCCCGGGTCTGGCTCAACGGGCAGGAGCTGGGCCATTTCAAGGGCAGCAGGCTGCCGCACGAGTTCGCGGTCGGGCCGCTGCTGCGGCCGCGCGGCAATGTGCTGGCGGTCCGGGTCCACCAGTGGTCGTCGGGCAGCTATCTGGAGGACCAGGACCAGTGGTGGCTGCCCGGCATCTTCCGGGAGGTCTCGCTCCACCAGCGTCCCGAGGGATCGGTCGCCGACCATTTCGTCCACGCCGGGTTCGATCACCGCACGGGCCTGGGCACCCTGCGCGTGGAGTGCGCGCCCGCGGGCCGGGTCACGGTGCCGTCGCTCGGCCTCGACCTGGCGACCGGGGAGAGCGCGACGGTGCCGGTGCGCTGCTGGACGGCCGAGACGTCGCACCTCTACGACGGGGAACTGGCCACCGCCGGCGAGCGGATCCCGCTGCGGATCGGGTTCCGTACGGTCCGCGTCGAGGACGGACTGCTGAAGGTCAACGGCCGCCGGATCCTGCTGCGCGGCGTCAACCGCCATGAGTTCCATCCGCGCTACGGACGGGCCCTGGATCCCGAGACGATGCGCCGCGACCTGCTGCTGATGAAGCGGCACAACATCAACGCGGTGCGCACCAGCCACTATCCGCCGCACCCCGCCTTCCTCGGCCTCTGCGACGAGCTGGGCCTGTGGGTCGTCGAGGAGTGCGATCTGGAGACGCACGGGTTCGGCGGGCAGGGCTGGCGGGACAATCCGGTGGACGACCCGCGCTGGGAGCCGGCGCTGCTCGACCGGGCCCGGCGGATGGTCGAGCGGGACAAGAACCACCCCAGCGTCGTGCTGTGGTCGCTGGGCAACGAGTGCGGTACGGGCAGCGGGCTGTCCGCCATGGCCGCCTGGATGCGCGAGCGCGACCCGTCCCGGCCGCTGCACTACGAGGGCGACCCCAGCTGCGCCGACACCGATGTCTACTCCCGGATGTACGCCGACCACGCCGAGGTGGAGCGCATCGGGCGGCGTGCCGAGGCGCCGCTGCCCGATCCGGAGCTGGACGCCCGGCGCCGCCGCCTCCCGTTCCTGCTGTGCGAGTACGCGCATGCGATGGGGAACGGGCCGGGCGGCCTCGCCGAGTACCAGCGGCTGTTCGAGCGCTACGAGCGCTGCCAGGGCGGCTTCGTGTGGGAGTGGATCGACCACGGGCTGCGGCAGCGGACGCCGTCCGGCGAGGTCTTCCACGCCTACGGCGGGGACTTCGGCGAGGAGCTGCACGACGGGAACTTCGTCTGCGACGGGCTGGTCCTTCCCGACCGGGTGCCCTCCCCGGGGCTGGTGGAGCTGAAGAAGGTCGTCGAACCGGTGCGGATCGAGGCCGCGGGCGGCGCGGCGGGCGCGGTGCGGATCACCAACCTCCACGACTTCGCCGATCTGGGGCACCTCGACTTCCTGTGGACCTACGAGGTGGACGGTGACCCGCGCGGGTCCGGATGGCTGGAGGTGCCGCCGCCGGCGCCCGGCGAGTCGGTGGTGGAGCGGCTGACGGCGCCGCCGCCCGAACCGGACGACGGCCAGGAGGCGTTCTGGACGGTGCGGGCCGTGCTGCGCCGGGACACCACCTGGGCACCGGCCGGGCACGAGGTCGCCTGGGGCCAGCTGCCGGCGGCCCCCCGCCCGGCCGCCGCTCCCCCGGCGGCCACCGCCGTACCCCGCCGCGGCGAGGGCAATGTGATCGTCCTGGGCCCGGGGACCTTCGACGCGGGCACGGGGACGCTGGCCTATCTGGACGGCGTGCGGATCGGCGGCCCCCGGGTGGACGTCTGGCGGGCGCCGACCGACAACGACGAGGCCGCGCCGTGGCAGCCGGGGCCGCGGCCGGCCACCGAGTGGCGGCGGGCCGGCCTGCACCGGATGCGGCACCGGGTCGATGCCGTCGAGGCCGGCCGGGACGCCGTGCTGGTGCGGACCCGGGTCGCCCCGGCCGGCTCGCCGCTGGCGCTGCGCGCGGTGTACCGCTGGACGGCTCACGAGGGGCTGCTGCGGCTGGAGTTGAGCGTCGATCCCGAGGGCGAGTGGCCGGTGCCGCTGCCGCGGCTCGGGGTGCGGATGGGGGTGTGCGGCAGCCTGGGCCGGGCCGAGTGGTTCGGCGGCGGGCCGGGCGAGGGCTATCCGGACACCCGGTCGGCCGCGCGGGTCGGCCGCTGGTCGCTGCCGGTGGACGCGCTGCAGACGCCGTATGTGCGGCCGCAGGAGAACGGTGCCAGGCCCGGTGTGCGCTGGGCGGAGCTGACCCGCTCGGACGGCTCCGGTTTGCGGATCGAGGGCGATCCGGACTTCTACCTCACCGCCCGCCGGTGGTCGACCGAGGAACTGGCCGCGGCCCGCCACACCACGGATCTGCGGCCCGGCGAACACCTGTGGCTCCATCTCGACCACGCGCAGCACGGCATCGGCAGCCAGTCGTGCGGTCCTGGGGTGCTGCCGCAGCACCGGCTGGAGGCGGCCCCGGCCCGGTTCTCGTTCGTGTTCGCGTCGCTGCGCTGAGCCCCGCGGCGCCCCCTGCGGCCAGGGGCGTTGTCACCGGCCCGGGATACGATCCGATGTGAGGCGTGAGCACCCACGCGTCCCGCAGCACGGAGAGGCTTCGCACCATGGTCAGCACGTCCCCGCCGCTCGCCGACGCCCTCGCCGCGGGACCGGTCGTCCTCGACGGCGGGCTGTCCAACCAGCTGGAGGCCGACGGGCACGACCTCGGGGACGCGCTGTGGTCGGCGCGGCTGCTGGCCGAGGAGCCGGAAGCGGTGGTGCGGGCGCACCTGGCGTACTACGAGGCCGGGGCGCAGGTCGCGATCACCTCCAGCTACCAGGCGACGTTCGAGGGGTTCGCGCGGCGCGGCATCGGCGAGGAGCGGGCCGCGGAGCTGCTCGGCCGGAGCGTGGAGCTGGCCCGCGAGGCGGCCCGGCGGGCGTCGGCCGGCGGGGTGGCCGGGCCGCTGTACGTGGCCGCTTCGGCGGGCCCGTACGGCGCGATGCTGGCGGACGGCTCCGAGTACCGCGGCCGCTACGGCCTGTCGGTGGACGAGTTGGAGCGCTTCCACCGGCCGCGTCTGGAGGTCCTGGCGGCGGCGCGGCCCGATGTGCTGGCGCTGGAGACGGTGCCGGACGCCGAGGAGGCCCGCGCGCTGCTGCGGGCGGTGCGGGGACTGGGGGTGCCGGCCTATCTGTCGTACAGCGTCGCCGGGGACCGCACCCGGGCCGGGCAGCCGCTGACGGAGGCGTTCGCGGTCGCGGCCGGCGCCGACGAGGTGATCGCGGTCGGGGTGAACTGCTGCGCGCCGGACGACGCGGACCGGGCGGTGCGCCTGGCGGCGCGGGTCACCGGCAAGCCGGTGGTGGTCTACCCCAACAGCGGGGAGAGCTGGGACGCCGGGGCGCGGGCCTGGTGCGGCGAGGCGGCGTTCCGGGCGGACCGGGTCGCCGCCTGGGCCGCGGACGGGGCCCGGCTCATCGGCGGCTGCTGCCGGGTGGGCCCGGACGCCATCGCCTCGCTGGCGGCGGGGCTCGGCCGCTGACGGGTGGCCCGGTCGCGGGCCGAAGGCGTTACACAGACGCAACCGACGCGGCGGAGACAGGGCCCCGGGCCGGTGGCAGGATGCAGCCACATCGCAGCACGCATGGCTTGGTTGATGTTCATCCTGCCCCTGGAGGGCCCGTGTCCGCTCGCTCCGCGTTGCCTGTCATAGCCGTTGCCGCGGCCGTCGCCGTCCTGTCGGGGTGCAGCAGCACCACGTCCGGCGGGAAGAAGGGTTCCGGCGGCCTGGAACTGGTCTCCTCCGGGACCCTGAAGACCTGCACCCACCTTCCCTACGCCCCGTTCCAGGTGAAGAAGGACGGCAAGGTCGTGGGGTTCGATGTGGATCTGGTGGATCTGGTCGCCAAGGATCTCGGGGTGAAGCAGGAGATCGTCAACACGCCCTTCGAAGGCATCGAGACCGGCCAGGACTTCACCATCCGCACATGCGATCTGGCCGCCGCCGGCATGACGATCACGCCCGAGCGGGACAAGGTCATGGATTTCTCCGACCCGTATTTCAACGCCACCCAGGCGCTGCTGACGAAGAAGGGCAAGCCCTTCAAGAAGGTCGAGGACCTCAAGGGCAAGAAGCTCGGCTACCAGAAGGCCACCACCGGCGGGATCTACGCCAAGAAGCACGGCAAGGGCGTCGAGCTGGTGGAGTTCGAGGACCTGGGGCTGCTGCTGACCGCCGTGAAGTCCGGGCAGGTCGACGCCGGCATCAACGACAACGGTGTGCTCTTCGACTATGTGAAGCAGAACCCGGACACCGCGGTCACCGCGGAGTTCAACACCGGTGAGCACTACGGCATCGGCGTGCGGACCGGGAACGACGCGCTGCGGAAGAAGATCAACGCGGCAATCAAGAAGGCGAAATCGGACGGGACGTACGACCGGATCTACAAGAAGTGGTTCGGCACCACCCCGCAGAGCTGAGGCCGCCGTCATGTCCGTCATGTCCTTGTCCAAACGACAGCGTGCCCGGGTGATCCGCGGTGTGCAGTACGGCGTGCTGGTCCTCGCCGTGGTGGTCTTCGCGCTGGTCGCCGACTGGCACCAGTTGCGGATGGCGTTCTTCGACGTCGAGGTCGCCAAGGCACTGTTCCCCGACATCATCACCACCGCGCTGGTCAACACCGTCCTCTACACCCTGCTCGGCTTCGGTTTCGGGCTGGCGCTCGGTCTGGTGCTCGCGCTGATGCGGCTCTCGTCGGTGCCGCCCTACCGCTGGATCGCGGTCACCTACATCGAGTTCTTCCGCGGCATCCCCTGTCTGCTGGTGTTCATCGCGCTCGGCTTCGGTGTGCCGCTGGCCTTCGAGGTCGCGCTCGACATGAACGTCACGGTCATGCTGTCGCTCGGGCTGGTGGGCGCGGCCTATATGGCGGAGACGATCCGGGCCGGTATCCAGGCGGTTCCCAAGGGGCAGACGGAGGCGGCACGTTCGCTGGGGATGTCGCACGGGCGGGCGATGGTCTCGATCGTCATCCCGCAGGCGTTCCGCATCGTGCTGCCGCCGCTGACCAACGAACTGATCCTGCTGACCAAGGATTCCTCGCTGGTGTATCTGCTGGGGCTCTCCCTCACCCAGTTCGAGCTGGCCAACTTCGGCCGGGACGCCCTCAACGAACACAAGAGCCTGACCCCGATCCTGATCGCCGGGCTGCTCTACCTCGTGATCACCCTCCCGCTCGGCCAGCTGGTCCGTCGGCTGGAGGCCCGTACGGCGAAGGCCAGGTGAGCGGCGTGACGACCGACCAGGCGGCACCGGGGACGACGGACGCGAAGGCCATCGACGTCCAGGGCCTGCGCAAGGCGTTCGGCGAACTGGAGGTGCTGCGCGGCATCGACTTCTCGGTGGCCCGCGGCGAGGTGGTGTGTGTCATCGGGCCCTCGGGGTCGGGGAAGTCGACCCTGCTGCGCTGTGTGAATCTGCTGGAGGAGCCGAGCGCGGGCCGGGTCACGGTGGCCGGCACCGAGGTGACCGACCCGGACGTGGACATCGACCGGGTCCGGCGGCGGATCGGGATGGTCTTCCAGGCGTTCAACCTCTTTCCGCATCTGACCGCGCTGGAGAACCTGACGATCGCCCAGCGGCGGGTGCTGCGCCGTGACCGGGACGAGGCGGAGCGGATCGCCCGCGCCAACCTCGAACGGGTCGGGCTGAGCGACAAGGCGTCGGCCTATCCGGCGCAGTTGTCGGGCGGGCAGCAGCAGCGGGTGGCCATCGCCCGTGCGCTGTCCATGGACCCGGAGCTGATGCTCTTCGACGAGCCGACCTCGGCGCTGGACCCGGAGCTGGTCGGCGATGTGCTGGCGGTGATGCGGGCGCTGGCGCAGGAGGGGATGACGATGCTCGTGGTCACCCACGAGATGAGCTTCGCGCGCGAGGTCGCCGACCGGGTGGTGTTCATGGACGGCGGGGTGATCGTCGAGGAGGGCACTCCGGAGCAGGTGGTGGGCGCCCCGCGGCACGAGCGGACCCGGACGTTCCTGGCGCGGGTGCTGGATCCGGCGGCCGCCGAGGTCGGGGAGGTCACGGACACCGGAGCGGCGGGGAAGCGCGCCGATCGCTGACGGCCCCGGGGCGTGCGTTGCCCGGGGCCGTCCGGTCGCCGGCGCGGTGCCGGCGACGGTGACCGTGCGGCTCAGGACAGCGGCCTGGTGAGCTTCTTGGTGCCGGTGCTGTTGCCCGTCAGGCTGCAGGTGACGGTCTTGATGCCGATCTTGTAGCCGTTGAGGGTGGGGTACTGGACGTAGGTGCCCTCGGCCGTGCCCGCGGGCTGGCGGGCCGCCGTGTGCTCCAGCTCGTCACGGCACAGCGCGGACGCCTTGGACCTGATGCCGGTCTCGGTCGTCAGGCCGGGGGCGAGGCGGT
The DNA here is from genome assembly GCF_019933235.1 of Streptomyces angustmyceticus. Taxonomy (NCBI): domain Bacteria; kingdom Bacillati; phylum Actinomycetota; class Actinomycetes; order Kitasatosporales; family Streptomycetaceae; genus Streptomyces; species Streptomyces angustmyceticus. The sequence goes on from NZ_CP082945.1 coordinate 1,188,706, forward strand.
GGACGGTGACCACCTCGGCGTCGTGCGGGCCGGTGCAGGAGGCCCTGTCGTTGTTGCCGCCGCCGCCCTCCCGCAGGTCGTAGCAGTCGCCGGTCTTCAGCAGGTAGAAGGGTATGCGGCCGTCGGCGGGCGTCGGCAGGCCGCTCCCGGCGTCGCTGCCGGCGGGCGTCGCGGTGGGGGTGGGGTCGTAGGAGGGCGCGGCGGAGGCGCTCTCGGACGGTGTGGCGGAGGCGCTCGAACCGGACGGCTGGGCACGGTTGTTGCTGCCGCCGTCGTCGCTGTTGGCGACCACGATGACAGCGATGACGGCGGCCAGGACGACGGCCCCGCCGCCGATGATCGCCGCGATGGTCTTGCCGTTGCCGCCGCCGGGCGGGCCGGGCGGCTGCTGCCAGCCGCCGGGGCCCGCGGGGCCGTAGCCGCCCGCGGGCGGGCCGAAGCCGCCGGCGGGCTGAGGGCCGCCGGGCGGACCGTAGGCGCCCGGGGCGTATCCGCCCTGGCCCTGGCCGCCCGGTCCGGGGCCGCCGGCCGGCGGGCCGAAACCGCCCGGGGCACCGTGGGGCGGCTGCTGCGGCTGGTTCGGGGGCGGAGGCGGAGGAAAGCTCATGGTGGAGGTGATCGCTTCTTTGCTCGGTTTTCGGGGGCCCGGCGACCGGCCCGGCACATTCCGTGTCTGAAACATCCGGCCCATGGGCACCGTTGGCGGCAGTCAGCAAGCCACCCTACGGCTCGGAGGTTCCCCGTGTTCACCGACCTGTCCCTGGACGAGCTGCGCGCCTACCGCCCGCCCCGCCCCGAGCCGCCCGGCTTCGACGCCTTCTGGCAGCGCACCCTCGACGAGACCCGCGCCCACGACCTCGACGCGCGCTTCACCGAGATCGACGCGGGCCTGGCGCTGCTGCGCACCCAGGACGTGACGTTCGCCGGCTTCGGCGGGCACCGGATCCACGGCTGGTTCCTCGCCCCGCGCGCGGCCGACGGGCCGCTGCCGTGTGTCGTGCAGTACCTCGGCTACGGCGGCGGCCGGGGGATGGTGCACGACTGGCTGCTGTGGCCGTCCGCGGGGTACGCCACGCTCGTCATGGACACCCGAGGGCAGAGCGGCCCCAACCGGCCCGGTGACACCCCCGATCCGGTCGGCTCCGGCAATCCGGGGGTGCCCGGCAAGATGACGCAGGGGCTGCTCGACCCCGACGACTACTACTACCGGCGGCTGTTCACCGACGCGGTGCGGGCAGTGGAGGCGGCGCGGGGGCAGGCCGCGGTGGACGCCGGCCGGATCGTGGTCGCCGGCGGCAGCCAGGGAGGCGCCGCCGCCCTCGCGGTAGCGGGGCTGGTCCCCGGTCTGGCGGGCGCGCTGATCGACGTCCCGTTCCTGGCCCATGTGCGCCGCGCCGTCGAGATCACGGACAGCGGGCCGTACGGCGAACTCACCCGCTACTTCGCGGGTGAGCGCGGCCGGATCGACACCGCGCTGCACACCCTGGACCACTTCGACGGCCTGAACTTCGCGGCCCGCGCCACCGCCCCGGCGCTCTTCGGCACGGCGCTGCGCGACGACGTGGTGCCGCCGTCCACCGGCTTCGCCGTCCACCACCACTACGCGGGCGAGAAGGAGCTGAAGGTGTGGCGGTTCAACGCCCACGAGGGAGGCGGCGGCGAGCAGCGGGCGGCCGAAATAGCCTTCCTGCGCACGCTGTTCGGCTGAGCGGCCGGCGCGGCGGGGCACCGGGACGCGGGGCGCGGGCCCTCAGACGGCCCCCATCAGGTGCTCCAGGGCCAGCTGGTCCAGATGCTCGAAGGCCATCCCGCGGGCGGCCGCCGCGTCGGCGTCGAAGGTCTCGTAGGCGGTGCGGTCGGCGAGCAGCCCGGCCAGGCCGTCCTCGGCGGTGGGTCGGCCCAGCTGGTCCAGGCGTGCGGCGTGCAGCGCGTCCTGGACGGCCGGGTCGGCCCGGAAGGCCGCGGCGCGCTCCTTGAGGAGCAGGTAGTTGCGCATACAGCCGGCCGCCGAGGTCCACACGCCGTCCGGGTCCTCGGTGCGCGGCGGCTTGAAGTCGAAGTGCCGGGGCCCGTCGTACCCGGCCGTCTCCAGCAGGTCGACCAGCCAGAACGCGGACCGCAGGTCGCCCGCGCCGAAGCGGAGGTCCTGGTCGTACTTGATCCCGCTCTGGCCGTTGAGGTCGATGTGGAAGAGCTTGCCCGCCCACAGCGCCTGGGCGACGCCGTGCGGGAAGTTCAGCCCGGCCATCTGCTCATGGCCCACCTCGGGGTTGACGCCGAACAGTTCCGGGCGCTCCAGCCTTTCGAGGAAGGCGAGGGCGTGGCCGACGGTGGGCAGCAGGATGTCGCCGCGCGGCTCGTTGGGCTTGGGCTCGATGGCGAACCGCAGGTCGTAGCCCTGCTCGACGACGTACTGGCCGAGGAGGTCGAACGCCTCCTTCAGCCGGTCCAGCGCCGCCCGGACGTCCTTGGCCGCGCCGGACTCCGCGCCCTCCCGGCCGCCCCACGCGACATAGGTGCGGGCGCCCAGCTCGGCGGCGAGGTCGATGTTGCGCAGGGTCTTGCGCAGGGCGAAGCGGCGGACGTCGCGGTCGTTGGCGGTGAAGGCGCCGTCCTTGAAGACGGGGTGGGTGAAGAGGTTGGTGGTGGCCATCGGCACGACCAGGCCGGTGGCGTCCAGCGCCTGCCGGAAGCGTGTGACGGCGGCCTCGCGCTCGTTGTCCCCGGCGCCGAACGGGATCAGGTCGTCGTCGTGGAAGGTGACGCCCCAGGCGCCGAGGTCGGCCAGGCGCCGGACGGATTCGACGGGGTCCAGGGCGCGGCGGGTGGCGTCCCCGAACGGGTCACGGCCCTGCCAGCCGACGGTCCACAGGCCGAAGCTGAATTTGTCCTCGGGCACGGGCTGGTGACTCATCGCGGCTCCCGGTGATTTCGTCAACACACTTTACAAATTCCGCCGCGGCCAAACTAATATGCGGCAGCACACCGGGGAACCCCCCGGACCGGGACCCTGGAGACGGGCCGCCGAGGGAGAGTGCACGATGGGCGCACAGTCAGCCGGACCGCTGGTCGTCGGGGTGGACAGCTCGACCCAGTCCACCAAGGCCCTGGTCGTGGACGCGGCGACCGGCGCGGTCGTCGCCCGCGGCCAGGCACCGCACACGGTCTCCGGCGGCGACGGCAAGGAGAGCGACCCCGCGCAGTGGTGGCGGGCCCTTGGCGAGGCGCTGGAGCGGTGCGGCGACGCGGCGCGGCAGGTCTCGGCGGTGTCCGTCGGCGGCCAGCAGCACGGGCTGGTCGCCCTGGACGCGGCCGGCGCGCCGGTGCGTCCCGCCCTGCTGTGGAACGACGTCCGGCCGGCGCCCCAGAGCGAGCGGCTGATCGCGGAGCTGGGGGGCGCGCGGGCGTGGGCCGAGCGGGTGGGGAGCGTGCCGGGTCCCGCCTTCACGGTGGCCAAGTGGGCCTGGCTGCGGGAGCACGAGCCGGCCGCGGCCGCCGCCACCGCCGCGGTACGGCTGCCGCACGACTACCTCACCCAGCGTCTGACCGGCGAGTCCGTCACCGACCGCGGCGACGCGTCCGGCACGGGCTGGTGGGCGTCGTCCACCGGGTCCTACGACCAGGAGATCCTGGAGCACGTCGGGCTGTCCCCCGAGGCGCTGCCACGGGTGGCGCTCCCGGGCGAGGCCGCCGGGACCGTGCACGCCGGTGATCTGCCGCTGCCGCACGGCGCGTTGGTGGCCGCCGGGACGGGCGACAACATGGCGGCCGCGCTCGGGCTGGGGCTGCGCCCCGGACAGCCGGTGCTGAGCCTGGGCACCTCGGGGACCGTCTATGCGGTCTCCACCCACCGCCCGGCCGATCCGACCGGCACCGTCGCGGGCTTCGCCGATGCCCGCGGTGACTGGCTCCCACTGGCCTGCACCCTCAACTGCACCCTCGCCGTGGACCGGGTGGCGTCGCTGCTGGGGCGCGACCGGGAGGCCGTGGAGGCGGGCGGCGAGGTGGTGATGCTGCCGTACCTCGACGGCGAGCGCACCCCGAACCTGCCGGGCGCCTCGGGCCTGGTGCACGGCCTGCGGCACCACACCACCGGCGGTCAGCTGCTCCAGGCCGCCTACGACGGCGCGGTGTTCACGCTGCTGCAGGCCCTGGACCGGGTGCTGGACGCGGACGCCGCGCCCGATGCGCCGCTGCTGCTGATCGGCGGCGGGGCGAAGGGCCGGGCCTGGCGGGAGACCGTCCGCCGGCTGTCGGGCCGCCCGGTGGTGGTGCCCAAGGCGCAGGAGCTGGTGGCGTTCGGCGCGGCGGCGCAGGCGGCCGGGCTGCTGCTGGAGGAGGACCCGGCGGCGGTGGCCCGTCGCTGGGGGACGGCGCGCGGCGCGGAGTACGAGGCGCTGCCGCGGGACGGCGCCGCCTGGGACCGGCTGGCCGCCACCCTCGCCGACGGCGCGGCGCTGCTGCGGCGGTGACCCCGGCCCCGTGGCCGTACCCCTGGAGGGACCGCCCTCCCCACCCCACGTCGAGGAGACCCCTGTGACCGCGCCCGGCGGCGACACCCAGCACGGCATCCGGCGGCGCAATCTGGCCCGGGTGCTGCGGACCGTGGCCGCGCAGGGGCCGCTGTCCCGGCCGGCGGTCGCGGCACGGATCGGACTGACCCGGGCGGGTGTGGCCCCGCTGGCCGACGCGTTGCTGCGGGCCGGTCTGCTGGTCGAGGCGGGGCGGGCGGCGACCGGCGGCCGGGGCCGGCCGGGCGGTGAACTGGCGGTCAGCGACCGCGGCCCGGCCGGGATCGGCGCCGAGATAGGCGTCGACCACCTGGCGGTGTGCGCGGTCGATCTGCGCGGACGGGTACGGGCCCGGGTCGCGGCCGACGCGGCGAACCGGCACAGCGCCCCCGGCCCCGTACTGCGGCGGCTGTCCGCGCTGCTCGCCGAGGTCACCGGCCGGATCGCCGCCGAGGGGCTGCGGCCGGCCGGGCTGGCGGTGGCCGTGCCCGGTCTGGTGGCCCGGGGTGCGACGACCGTGGTGCACGCCCCCAACCTCGGCTGGCGGTCCGTCGATCTCGCACCGGAGCTCGCCGGGGCGACGGCCCCCGCGGACGGCTCCCCGGCCCTCCCCCTCACCGTCGAGAACGAGGCCAACCTCGGCGCGCTGGCCGAACTCCGGCTGGGCGGGGACGACGGACGGCCCGCGCCGCCGCCGGACTTCGTGCATGTGTCGGCGGAGATCGGCATCGGCGCCGCGGTGGTCGTGGACGGCCGACTGCTGCGGGGGGCACGGGGGTTCGCGGGCGAGCTGGGGCATGTGCCGGTGCGTCCGGAGGGCCCCGCGTGCGACTGCGGCGGGCGGGGCTGCCTGGAGCAGTACGCCGGGGAGGAGGCGGTGCTGCGCGCGGTCGGGCTGACTCCCGCGCAGGCGGCGGCCCATCCCGGACCGGGGGCCCGGCTCGGGCTGTTGGCGCGCCGCGCCGCCGAGGGGGACCCGGCCGTCGTACGGGCGCTGCACGAGGCGGGGACGGCGCTGGGCATCGCGCTCGCCGGGGCGGTGAACCTGCTGGATCCGCGGGCGGTGGTCCTCGGGGGCGCGCTGGCCGGGCTGGCGCCCTGGGTCCTGCCCTCCCTGGAGCGGGAGTTGGCGCTGCGGACGGCCGTGGCGGCGGATCCGGAGCGGGCCGGCGGGCCGGCGGTGACGGTCTCCCGCCTGGGGGCGGACGGGCCGCTGCTCGGGGCGGCGCACGCGGCGCTCCAGGCCGTGCTGGACGATCCTCTCCGTTCCTGGGCCCCGGCTCACTCTCCCCGGAATGGAATCCGCTAAACCTATCCATGGAACGGGAATTCCATGCCACCCCATCGAGCGATTGTGCCGATAAAAACAGCACGACTACGGTCGGTTCGGCGGGTTGCCGCGGAGCTGCCGTGAAAGGGGGGTTCGGCGGCGGTCCGCATCGCACCCTCCGAAGAGACAGGTGGCATTGTGACGATTGCCGACGAATCACTGCACGGCAGTGCGGAAGAGGCCCAGAATTCCAGTCTGAGTACCACCGCCGCGCGGAATTTGGCGACCACCACCAAGACCGCGCCGCAGATGCAGGGCATCACTTCCCGCTGGCTGCTGCGACTGCTGCCCTGGGTGCAGGTGTCCGGTGGCACCTACCGGGTGAACCGCCGGCTGACGTACACCCTCGGCGACGGGCGCATCGATTTCGACATCAGCGGCAGCGATGTCTCGATCATCCCCGACGAGCTGCGCGAACTGCCGGCGCTGCGGGAATTCACCGATACCGGGGTCCTGGCCGCGCTGGGCGAGCGTTTCACCCAACAGGACTACGCGCCCGGTGAACTGATCGCCGAGGCCGGCACACCGGGCGACCGGCTGGTGCTGATCGCCCACGGCCGGGTGGACCGTGTCGGCACCGGAAAATACGGCGAGGAGGCGGTGCTGGAGGCGCTGGCCGGCGGCGACCACCTCGGCGACGCCCCGCTCACCGATGCCGACGGGACCTGGGAGTTCAGCTATCGCGCGGTGACCCGGGTGACCGTGATGGCGCTGCCCCGGCAGGCCCTGGAGGAGATCCTCGACCGCTCCCCCGGGCTGCGCGAGCATCTGGCGGCTGCCGGGCAGGGCGACGCGGCACCGACGAACACCGCGGGGGAGTCCGCGGTCTCCGTCGCCTCGGGGCACCACGGCGAGCCGTCCCTGCCCGGCACCTTCGTCGACTACGACCTGGCGCCGCGGGAGTACGAACTCAGCGTCGCGCAGACCGTGTTGCGCGCCCACAGCCGGGTCGGCGACCTCTACAGCGACCCGATGAACCAGGTCGAGGAGCAGCTGAAGCTGACCGTCCAGGCGCTGCGCGAGCGCCAGGAGCACGAGCTGGTCAACAACCCGGAGTTCGGGCTGCTGCACAACGCCGACCTCAAGCAGCGCCTCCGCACCCGCTCCGGACCGCCCACCCCCGACGACCTCGACGACCTGCTGGCGACGGTGTGGAAGGACCCGGGCTTCCTGCTCGCCCACCCCCTCACCATCGCCGCGATCGGCCGGGAGTGCAGTGCCCGCGGGCTCTATCCGACCGCGGTCGATTTCATGGGGCATTCACTGCCGTCCTGGCGCGGGGTGCCGATTTTCCCGTGCAACAAGATTCCGGTGACCAAGGAGCGGACGAGTTCTGTTCTGCTGATGCGCACCGGCGAGGAAAAGCAGGGCGTTGTCGGCCTGCACCAGACCGGAATTCCCGACGAATACGAGCCGAGCCTCTCGGTGCGTTATATGGGCCTCGACGACCGGGCCGTACTCAAATATCTCGTCAGCGCCTACTATTCCGCGGCCATTCTCGTGCCGGACGCGCTGGGCGTTCTCGACGACGTACAGATCGGCCACTGACCGGCCCGCGGAACGTACGGCGCGCCCGAGAGCGGCCCGATCCCCGCCCGGGCGCGCCGCCCGCACACCCCGCAGGCCCCGCACCCACAGCACCGCACGCTCCGACCAGAACAGGTGAACCCTCTCCATGACCACATCGGTGGATCCGACGTCCGGCCCGCAGCAGTCCGCGATCGAGCAGAGCCGGTCCAGCCTGGACACCGCGGCCGCCCGCAAGCTGGCGACCACGACCAAGACCGTGCCGCAGATGCAGGGGATCTCCTCCCGCTGGCTGCTGCGCATCCTGCCCTGGACCCAGGTCTCCGGCGGCACGTACCGCGTCAACCGCCGCCTCACCCACACCCTCGGTGACGGCCGGGTGGAGTTCACCTCGACCGGGTCCGAGGTCCGGGTGATCCCGGCCGAGCTGCGCGAACTGGCGCCGCTGCGCGGGTACACCGACGCCGCGACGCTCCAGGCGCTGGCGGACCGCTTCGTCCAGCGGGAGTTCGCACCCGGCGAGGTGCTGGCCCGCACCGGCGCGCCCACGGACCGCGTCATCCTGATCGCCCACGGCAAGCTCGACCGGCTCGGCGCCGGCAAGTACGGCGACGAGACGGTGCTGGGGGTGCTGGCCGACGGTGACGCGGTCGGCGCCGCGGCGCTGCTGAGCCCGGACGCGCGGTGGGAGCACTCCGTGCGGGCGGTGACCCGGGTGACCGCGCTGACCCTCTACCGCAGCGACCTCGAAGAGGTGCTGGGCGGGTCGGAGTCGCTGCGCGGCCACCTGGCGGAGTTCCGCGAGGCGCTGGTCCCGGCGCAGAACAAGCATGGCGAGGCGGCCATCGAGCTGGCCGCGGGCCATGTCGGCGAGCCGGCCCTGCCGGGCACCTTCGTCGACTACGACCTGGCGCCGCGGGAGTACGAACTCAGCGTCGCCCAGACCGTGTTGAAGATCCACTCGCGGGTCGCCGACCTCTACAACGACCCGATGAACCAGCTGGACCAGCAGCTGCGGCTGACCGTGGAGGCGCTGCGCGAGCGCCAGGAACACGAGATGATCAACAACCCCGGGTTCGGGCTGCTGCACAACGCCGACCTCAAGCAGCGCCTCCACACCCGCAGCGGCCCGCCGACACCCGACGACCTGGACGAGCTGATCTCCCGGCGCCGCAAGACCCAGTTCCTGCTGGCCCATCCGCGCACCATCGCGGCGATCGGGCGGGAGTGGAACGCCCGGGGGATCTACCCCACGACCGCGGAGTACGAGGGCACGGCGGTCCGGGCCTGGCGGGGCATCCCGCTGCTGCCCTGCAACAAGATCCCCGTCACCCCGGAGCAGACCAGCTCGATCCTGGCGCTGCGGGTGGGCGAGGAGAACCAGGGCGTGGTGGGGCTGCACCAGACCGGCATCCCGGACGAGTACCGGCCCGGACTGTCGGTGCGCTTCATGGGGATCAACGACCAGGCCGTCATCAATTACCTGGTCAGCGCCTACTACTCGGCGGCCGTGCTGGTGCCGGACGCGCTGGGCATCCTGGAGGACGTGGAAATCGGCCACTGACCGGCCCGGCACCGGCCCGGGTGCCACGTCCACCGGCGGCTGCCAAGGCCGTCGGTGTGGCACCCGGGTGACAACCGATCAGGTATCTCTCCCCTCTCCTGACCTGCGCCGTTTCCGCCTTTGGTCGAGCCATTGGCAAAGCGGCCATTCCCTTGGCAGGGCGTGCCCTGTTGCGCATCATGAACGCACCGCAGGTGTGTGACATGTACGCGACCATGCCCCCACGGTTCCTGTCAGGAGTGCCCATGGAGCCCGATCACCGCCGCCCGGACCGCCGCCGCCTGCTCACCGGCGCGGCCGCGCTCGCCGCGTCCGCCGCACTCACCCCCCTCACCGCGGCCGGTGCCGCGCCGCGTCCACAGGCGCGGCGCGGCAGCGCCTATCCCCCGCACCGCTGGGCGCCGGCCAGCCCGTCCAACTTCACCGCGGCCAACCGCCCGGCGAAGTACCCGGTCGACATGGTCGTGATCCATGTGACCCAGGAGACCTACAAGAACACCCTCAAGCTCTTCAAGAGCCCCCGGCACAAGGCGGCCGCGCACTACGTCGTACGGTCCGCGGACGGCGCGCTCGCCCAGTGCGTCCGCGAGCACGACGTCGCCTGGCACGCCGGGAACTGGGGCTACAACACCCGCAGCATCGGCATCGAACACGAGGGCTGGATCGACGACCCGACGTGGTTCACCGACGAGCTCTACGCGCAGTCCGCCCGGCTCACCGCCGCCATCTGCGGCCGCTACGGGATCCCCGTCGACCGCGAGCACATCGTCGGCCATGTCGAGGTGCCCGGCACCGACCACACCGACCCCGGGGAGTTCTGGGACTGGGCCCGCTATCTGCAGCTGGTCCACGAAGCCTCCTGGGGGAGCGCCGGATGACACGACGGCCGTTCCGCGGGTGTACCGATTCATGACATCTCCGGGCCATGGTGGGCATCTTCGGCACCTGGGACAGTTGGCACGACGTCAGGGGGCATCGTGAAGCGGCGATTCGGTCGAGTACGGGCGTTGCTGACGGTGCTGGTGGCGTGGGGTGCGCTGGCCGGCGGAGGGATGGCGGGCGGGCCGCGGGCCACCGCGGCGGGCACCGCCCTCCAGCGCTTCGGCGCCGGGCCGGTGGCACCCGGCGTGGCGTACGGCGAATTCCGGCTGACGGTGCCGCGCGGCATCGTGCACGGACACCTGCTGACGATCGACCTGGCCGATCCCCGGGTCACCGTCGACCTGCTGTACCCGGGAGCGGTCGGCGCCCGGTCGCCGGTGTCCCGACTGGCCGCCGGCCGCGGCGCGGTGGGGGCCGTCAACGGCGACTTCTTCAACATCACCGAGACCCAGCACCCGGGCGTCGAGGCGACCGGCGCCTCGGTCGGCCCCGCGGTGGCCTCCGGGCGGCAGCTGAAGGGCGCGGTGCCCGACGGCCAGCGGTTCGGTCCGGTCATGCCGCCGGGCGCGACCACCGAGGACGTCATCGGCGTCGGCTACGACCGCCGGGCCAGGCTGGACCGGCTCACGCTGCGCGGCGCGGTGCTGACCCCCGAGGGGGTGCTGCCGCTGCGCGGGCTGAACCAGTACGCCCTCCCCGTCGGCGGCATCGGCGCCTACACCCCGCAGTGGGGTCCGGCCTCGCGGCTGCGCGCCACCTGCGGCACCGACACCGACCGGGCGGCGCCGTGCAGCACGGACACCACGGCGGTGACCGTGCGGCACGGCCGGGTGACGGCGGTGACGGACGACCCGGGCGGCGGCGGGGTGCCGGCGGGCAGCGTGGTGCTGGTGGGGCGGGAGGAAGGGGCACGGCGGCTGCGGACGCTGGACGTCGGCGAGCCGGTGCAGGTCGACTCCCGCCTCGTCGGCCGGGGGCCGGTGCCGCTGCGGTTCGCGGTGGGCGGCTTCCCGATCGTGCGGGGCGACGCGCCGGTGGCCGGGCTGGACGGCGTCGCGGTGGCGGTGCGCACGTCCGCGGGGATCGGGGACGGCGGGCGGGTGCTGTATCTCATGGCGCTGGACGGGGCCCCGGGGCAGACGGGTCTGACGGTGCGCGAACTCGCGGACCTGATGGTGGATCTGGGCGCGCGGGACGCGGTGGACCTGGACGGCGGCGGGTCGTCGACGCTGGTCACGGGCGACGCGTACGGGGCGACGGTCCGCAACCATCCGTCGGGCGGCGCGGAACGGCCGGTGCCCAACGCGATCGGGGTGTTCTCGTCGGGGTGAGCGGGCCGGGCGGCCGGCGGCGGCGCCGGTCGCGGCCCGGCACCGTCACGGGCGGACGCTGCTCACCACATCGGCGGCGCCGGACAGTCCCTGGTGGATGTCCGGGGCCAGGCTGCTGTTCGCCAGGTAGAAGCCGAGCAGCGCGCACACCAGGGCGTGCGAGATCTTGAGCTTGCCGCTGCGCAGGAAGATCACGGTGAGGACCACCAGCAGCAGGACGACCGAGATGGAAATGGCCATGGGACGCACACCTCCTCAGCTGCCGCCCGAACGGGCAGCAAGGGGTGGCCAGTTTGGCGTATTTCGGGGTATGTCAGGTTCTCGTCCGGGTGCTCCGATCAGGTGATCACTGCGGGTCACCAGACGGGCGATTGCAGGGCATAGCGGGCCGGTGACCGGCCGGGAGCCGGGGAGCCCGCCGACCCGGGGGCGGGAGGACGCCCCCACCGCCGGCCGGCCGCCGCCGATCCGCTCCCCACCTGCGAGCGGAACGGCCGCGCGGAACGAATCACCCATATCACCGCAAGCGCCGGGCGCCGCCCCGCGACGCGCCCCGCGCCCCGGCGGCCGCCGCACGATGTGGCGTGGATCACGTCACTCCCTGCAACGGGGCGTGCCGATCCGCCGTCTTAGCGGCCGACAGCGTCGCCCCCTCCCCCGTACCGCAGACGGAAGCCCCCGACATGAGCCAGCCCCTCCCCCGCCGCCGACGGCCCGTCCGGCCGCGGCGTGCCGTCCTCGCGCTGGTCCCGGTGATCGGCATGGGCACGCTCTCCGCGTGCGCGGCCGGCCCGGCTCCGGCGCCCCAGGGCGACCCCGTGAAGGTGGCGCTGGACGCGGCGAGCGGGGCCCGGACCGTGCGGGCCGGAGACCGCCTGCGGGTGACCGCGCAGGGCGGCGTGCTGACCGAGGTGCGGGTCACCGACCCCCGGGGACGGCAGCTGCCCGGCGGGCTGGCCCGCGGCGGGCGGAGCTGGACGTCCCGGGCGAAGGCCGCGCCCGGCACCAAGTACTCCATCGTCGCCAGGACCGAGAACGCCCAGGGCGGCGTCGGCGCGACCAAGGAGTCGCTGACCACCGCGCAGGCGGCCCGGCTCAACACCATGACGCTCGATCCCCGCTCGCCGGGCACGGCGGCCGGTGCCGGCCGGTCCCTCGGTATCGTCTTCGACTTCCCGGTCACCGACCGGGCCACGGTCGAGCGGCGGCTGAGCATCAGCAGCGAGGACGGACCGGCCGGATCGTGGGACTGGGGAGAGGGCCCCGGCGGCAGCGACCGGGTGGACTGGCGGCCCGCGCGCCCCTGGAAGCCGGGCACCGAGGTCACGCTGCGGGCGGACCTCGACGGGGTGGACTCCGGCGGCGGCCGCTACTTCGCCGGCGACTACGACCTGAACGTCACCGTCGGCCGAAGCTGCCCGGACTCGGACATGGGACGGGATTGTGGCAAGGTCCACGTGGGTGACCCCCCAGAGGTCACCGCACCCTTTGAACGAGGGGAAGACAACAGGGCCATCGGGATCGGAGACTGGAATGACGGCTGATCCCCGTGGCAGCGAACCAGCGCCCGCGCGTCGAGCAGCTGAACCCTTTCAGAGCCTAGTGTGACGGAATGAGCACCGTGCAGGACCAGGATCAACTCACGGGGTGGCAGCGCTTCCGGCGCCGCGTCCCCAACGGCTTCGCCATCATCTTCAGCCTGTTGGGGCTCTTCTGTGCCCTGATGGCGCTGATCGGGCCCCTCCGGCGCGGACTCCACCCGGTGATCTACTGGCTGGACACGCTCACCATCCCGGTGGTGCCGAACTTCGCGTACGCGGTGTTCCTCTTCCTCCTGGCCGCGGCGATGACCGCCCGCAAACGGGTGGCGCTGTGGTTCGTGGTGACCTACATGGTGCTGGTCACCCTCGCCGACGCGCTGTTCCTGGCCGGCGGGTACTGGGAGTACGCCTTCTCCCTGGTGCTGTGCGCCGGGGCGCTGGTGCTGCTGCTCGTCTCGCACCGCGAGTTCTACGCGATCACCCGGCGCGGCGCGTTCCTGCGCGCGATCCTGGTGCTGATCGGCGGGCTCGCCGCGGCGGTGCTGATCGGCTGGGGACTGGTGTCGCTGGTCCCCGGCACCCTGGAGCCCGGCGCCGCCAACCGGCTGCTGTGGGCCGCCAACCGCGTCTGCGGCGGGCTCGTCGGCGGCCGGCTGATCGAGGGCCATCCGCCGCACTGGACCAGCGCCGTCCTCGGCCTCCTCGGCGCACTGGCACTGCTGAACGCCGCGGCCACCCTGTTCCGTTCGCAGCGCATGGAGGCCGCGCTGCACGGCGACGAGGAGGCCCGCATCCGGGCCCTGCTGGACCGCTACGGCAGCCAGGACTCGCTGGGCTACTTCGCCTCCCGCCGCGACAAGGCCGTGGTCTTCTCCCCCAGCGGCAAGGCCGCCGTCACCTACCGCGTCGAGGCCGGCGTCTGCCTGGCCAGCGGTGACCCGGTCGGTGACCGGGAGGCGTGGACGCAGGCCATCGAGGCGTGGCTGGAGGTCGCCGGACGCTACGGCTGGCAGCCCGCCGTCATGGGCGCCAGCGAGAACGGCGCCAAGGCGTTCGCCCGCTGCGGCCTGGGCGCGCTGCAGCTCGGCGACGAGGCGATCCTGCACGTGAAGGACTTCGACCTCGACGGCCGGGAGATGCGGGTGACCCGCCAGGCCGTCAACCGCGTCGAGCGGACCGGCGCGACCTTCCGCGTACGGCGCCACTCCGCGCTGACCGACGAGGAGATGCAGGAGGTCATCCACCGGGCCGACGCCTGGCGGGACACCGAGACCGAGCGCGGCTTCTCGATGGCGCTGGACCGGCTGGGCGACCCGGAGGACGGGGACTGCCTGCTGGCCGAGGCGTTCGACGGCGACGGCAACATGATCGCGCTGCTGTCCTTCGTGCCGTGGGGCAAGGAGGGCATCTCGCTGGACGTCATGCGCCGCGACCGCACCGCGCCCAACGGCGTCATGGAGTTCATGGTGGCCCGGCTCTGCGCCCAGGCCGGGGCGATGGGCGTACGGCGGATCTCGCTGAACTTCGCGGTGTTCCGCTCCGCCTTCGAGGAGGGCGGCCGGATCGGTGCCGGTCCGGTGCTGAAGTTCTGGCGCCGGCTGCTGCTGTTCTTCTCCAAGTGGTGGCAGCTGGAGGCCCTGTACCGCTCCAACGCCAAGTACAACCCGGAGTGGTACCCGCGGTTCCTGTGCTACGCGGACGCCGGCGCGCTGGCCCGGATCGGTCTGGCCTCCGGTATCGCCGAGGGCTTCGTGGCCGTGCCGAGCCTGGGCAAGCTGTGGGGCAAGGGCCACAAGAAGCGGGTGCTGGCCCCGGCCAGCACCGCGGGCCTGCCGTCGCTGGACGAACTCGGCCTGGTGCAGACCGGACCGGCCACCGAGGAGGAGCTGCACGAACGGGAACTGGCCGCGCTGCCCGAGCAGGTGCGGGTGCGCCACCTCAAGCTGGAGCGGCTGCGCGAGGCCGGCACCGACCCGTACCCGGTGGGCGTGGAGCGCACCCACACCCTCGCCGAGGTCCGCGACGAGCACCCGGACCTGACGCCCGGCGCGCGCACCGGCAAGACCGTCAGCATCGCCGGTCGGGTGCTGCTCACCCGCGACCACGGCGGGGTGCTCTTCGCGGTGCTGCGGGACTGGTCGGGCGATCTGCAGATCGCGCTGACCCGGGACGGCAGCGGCAAGGAGCTGCTGGAGCGCTTCGGTACGGACATCGACCTCGGTGACCACGTCGAGGCCGAGGGCGAGGTCGGCAGCAGCGACCGCGGCGAGCTGACGGTGTTCGTCACCGGGTGGCGGCTGACCGCCAAGTGCCTGCGGCCGCTGCCGGACAAGCGGCGCGGTCTGTCCGACCCGGAGGCCAAGGTCCGCCAGCGGTATGTGGACCTGGTCGTCTCGCCGGACGCGCGGGACAACGTCCGGGCGCGCAGCACGGCCGTCCAGGCGCTGCGCCAGGGGCTGATCGAGCGCGGCTACCTCGAGGTCGAGACGCCGATGCTGCAGCAGATCCACGGCGGCGCCAACGCCCGCCCGTTCCAGACCCACATCAACGCCTACGACCTCGACCTGTATCTGCGCATCGCGCCGGAGCTGTACCTCAAGCGGCTGTGCGTGGGCGGGATGGAGAAGGTCTTCGAGATGGGGCGGACCTTCCGCAACGAGGGCATCTCCTACAAGCACAACCCCGAGTTCACGATGCTGGAGGCGTACCAGGCGTTCGCCGACTACGACGTGATGCTCGATCTGACCCGGGAGCTGATCCAGGGGGCGGCGATCGCCGCGTTCGGCAGCGCCACCGCCCGCAAGGCGGACGAGAAGGGCCGGCTGGTCGAGCACGACATCTCGGGGCTCTGGCCGGTGAAGACCGTCTACGGCGCGATCTCCGAGGCGCTCGGCGAGGAGGTCGACGCGGACACCGGGCCGGACGTGCTGCGCCGGCTGTGCGCCGCCTCGTCGGTGCCGGTGAAGCCGGAGATGGGCCGGGGCGACATCGTGCTGGAGATGTACGAGCGGCTGGTGGAGGAGCGCACCCAGCTCCCGACGTTCTACAAGGACTTCCCGACCGATGTCTCGCCGCTGACCCGTCAGCACCGCAGGGACCCGCGGCTCGCCGAGCGCTGGGACCTGGTCGCGTTCGGCACCGAGCTGGGCACCGCCTACTCGGAGCTGACCGACCCGGTGGAGCAGCGCCGCCGGCTCACCGCGCAGTCGCTGCTGGCGGCCGGCGGTGACCCGGAGGCGATGGAGCTGGACGAGGACTTCCTGCAGGCCCTGGAGTACGCGATGCCGCCGACCGGTGGTCTGGGCATCGGCGTCGACCGGCTGGTCATGTTCCTCACGGGGCTGTCGATCCGCGAGACGCTGCCGTTCCCGCTGGTGCGGCGCCGCTGACGGCACCACGGGCCCGCGCACCGCGGGCCGGACGGCGAAGGCCGCACCCACCGCTGCGGTGGGTGCGGCCTTCGCCGTTGGCGGGCGCCCGTCACATCCGGGCCCCTGGTTCCGGCGGGGCCTGCCCGCCCCGCGGGGTCAGCCCGCCTGGCGAGCCGGGCAGCCGGCCGGGGTGGCCGCCGCCTGCTGGGAGTACTTCCACTCCGGGTCGAGCAGCTCGGTCTTGAGCTGCTGGGCCGCGGCGGGGCTCTCGACGATGTAGCCGAAGTCCTGCAGCCAGGCCGGGTAGAGGTTCTTGGAGCCGATGTAGAACGCCGAGTCGTCCACCGACACCAGCTTGTGGTGCAGCGCGTACGGCTTGCCGTCGGCCCACTTCGCGGCGTCCGAGCTGCGGAACGAGGCGAGCTGCAGGTTGCCGCACAGGGCCCGCGACGCCTTCTCGTTGTCGCCGGTCAGGGCGACGAGACGCGTGCGGAGGGTGTCGCTGATCTCGTCCAGGGACTTGATCTGGGAGTAGCCCCCGCTGCCGACGGCGCCGCGGTTGGCGGGATCGCTGACGACGATGCGGACCTTGACCCCGGCGGCCAGCTTGCCCGCGAGGGTGTCGTAGGTCCGGATGTCGTAGCGCGGCAACGGCGGGCAGGTGGCGTTGAGGTCCTGCTGGGAGATCTCGACGTGGCTGCGCGCGCTGGCGATGAGCGAACGCAGCGCGTTCTCCTCGGGGTTGACCGTGTCGTAGTCGCGGTCGGCGTTGGTGTTGTCGTGCAGCCCCACGGTGCACTTGGTGTCCGGGGCCGTCGGCAGGTCCGGGTGGTATCCCGAGGAGGGGTCGGACTCCTTGATGCCCACGCCGAGGCCGCCGACCGCGATGACGGGGACGTCACCGGTGGGCTCGGCGGGGGCGGATCCCGCCTCGTCCTGCTCCATCGACGGCATGCAGGAGGCGCCGTTCGACGTGGCGAGCCACACCTTGGCCGGGTCGGACGCGTTGCGGCAGGTCCAGTCCCAGAGGGTGTCGAGGTACTTCCCCGCCGAGCGGGCGGCCGGGCCGCTGAGCGCCATGTCCACGTCCGACACCGGGTGGGCGGTGTCGAGGTAGTCGTCCTTCCAGCCGTTGATCCCGCCCGTGATGGCCGTCTTCCCGTCGACCACGAGGAGCTTGGAGTGGTTCCAGGAGAGCGACGTCTTGGACGTGGTCATCGAGGCGACGTTGAGCGTGACCTTGCCGGCCGCCGCGCCGAGCTTGCCGATCAGCTCGTCGCGGTAGCGGGACGGCACCACGTTGAGGTGGTAGATCGGGGCGGCGCCGACCAGGATGCGCACCCGCGGGGAGTGCCCCGCCGCGACGGACGCCTTGAGGCCGTCGACGACGGCGTCCTCGAACCCGCCGTTGGGGAAGGGGGCCAGCGAGGAGATGTCCACGGTGTGCCGGGCGTCGGCGATGTTGCGGGTCATCTTGTCGAGCAGCCGCCGGGTGCCGGCGCGGTCCTTGCAGCCGGCGTCGCCCCAGCAGCCGGGGGTCTGCAGCAGCCAGCCGGCGGGGTCGCCGTCCGGGGCGTCCAGGCGGTTGCCGTCCGTGCGCTGCCACACCGAGCCTTCGAGGCCGGGGGAGGTGTCGCGCAGCGACCGCTCGATGGCGTCCAGATGGGGGGTGGGCGGTGTGTCCGCGGCGTAGGCCGTCGAGGACGGCAGTGCCGCGCACACGGTCGTCAGGGCGACGGACACCGGTATCAGGCGGTGGAGTCGGTGAGGAGCCAAGAGCTTGCCTTTGTGCGTGGGGAGGCGAGCCGGGCGCTGATCACTGGTCATGGACCGCGGGCCCGGCTCCGGTTGCGACGAGAAAATACCGGCTCCCTTCCGCTTCCCCGGCGCAGAAGACGATCTTTGCTACAACTGCTGTTCCCGCCGCGTCCGCTGCTCCCCTGCCGCGGGCGCGGCGGGGCCTCAGAACCAGTTCACGGTGAGCGGGAAGGAGGCGGTCGCGCTCGCGCCCGTGGAGTCGGTGACGGTGGCGGTGACCGGGAAGGTGCCGGTCGCCCAGGGCCTGCCGCCGATCCGGCCGGCGGCGTCGGCGCTCAGGCCCAGCGGCAGGCCGGTGGCGCGGTAGGTGAGCGGGGGCGTGCCCCCGGTGGCGGTGAGCGCGAGGGTGCACTCCTGGAGGAAGCGGCAGGTCTGCGGGCCGGGGGCGGTGAGCTTCAGGTCGCCGCCGGGCGGCTCACCCCCGGTGTCGAACGCCGCGGTGACGGGGGTGGCGGTGGCCGCGTTGCCCGCATGGCCGGTGCCGTACATGTCCTCGATCGTGCGCAGCAGGCTGTAGTGGTTGTACGCGCCGCTGACGGTGCCCTGCCGGACGTGGGCCCCGTGGAAGACGGTCGCGATCCTGTTGGAGCCGAAGTAGTTGTCCTCGTCCCAGGTCACCATCAGCAGGCTGTTGTGGTCCTCGGCCCACCGGGCGTAGGAGTCGAGGTTGTTCCTGAGCCAGGTGTCGCCGCTGCCGACGGCGCAGTCGTGCATGTCGTTGCACATGTCGGGGATCACGAAGGACACGGTGGGCAGCCGGCTGAAGTCGTCCCGGGGGAACTGGGCGAAGGTCCGGCCGGTGTTCAGGGGCACGTTGCGGAAGGCGAACCAGGGGTTGTGCTTCTGGGCGTAGCGGCCGCTGGAGCAGGTCGTGGAACCCTCTTCCGGCAGGCCCTCGTTGTAGCTGGCGAAGGTCTTGCCGACGGCGAGGAGTTCCTGGGCGAGGTTGGGCGCGGTCATCGACTGCGGGGTGTAGCAGCCGTCGCCGGTGACTCCCTGGGTGGCGCCGGAGAAGAGGTGGAAGTAGTTCGGCTGGCTGGGGTGGGTCAGCGCCTTCATGTCCGTCAGACTGGCGCCGCTCTGGGCGAGTTCGTTGAGGTAGGGGGCGTCGCGGTTGCCGATGATCTCGCCGTACTGCTTGTTCTCGAAGACGACGATCACGACGTGGTCGTAGGACGGCAGCGCGGTGCGGGTGCTGCCGCCCGGGTGCACCGCGGCGCCTGCCGGGACGGTGCGGGCGTCGGCGGTGGTGGCGGCGAAGATCAGGCCGAACGCGCCGAGCACCGCCACGAGTGCCCTGCGCGCGCGGACCGCTGTACGGGTCATCGGGTCTCCCTCCTTGCCCGGGACGCGGCGTCCTCGTCCGGGCCGCCGGGCTCCTTGCCCGGAATGCTTCGGGGGTCAGCCTTCGCGGCGGGCCGCGGCCGCGAGGGTGATCCGCAGGACGCGGGGAACCGGCAGGTCCCGGCGGCGGAAGGACGCGACGGCGGCGGCCCGGACGGCCGCGCGCCGGTGCGCGGGCAGCAATAGCAGCACACCGCGGCCCGGACGAGCGCCCGGCCACCAGGCGGACCGGGCACCGGCGTCCAGGGCGGCGCGGGCCGCCGCGGCGAGGCCGGCGGCCCCCGCGGCGCGGGCGCCTGGGGCGGCCGCGGTGGAATCGTCCGCGTCCGGGTCCGTACCCGGCGGGAGGCGGGCGGTCAGGAGCAGCAGGCAGGGGTCCGGGGCGCCGTCGAGGGCGCGCAGCGGGCGGTGGGTGCTGCCGTCGGGCGCGAGGAGGTGGCCGGCGCGGGCGAAGAGCACGGCCCGGCGCAGCCCGTCGTCACCGGGCACCGCGGCGTCCAGGAGGGCCGCCAGCCGGTGGCGGCTCGGGGCGTCCGGGCCCCGGCCGGCGTGGGCGTCCGCGACGGCCAGGGCGACGGCGCACTCCAGCGGTTCGGCGACGGGCAGCCCCACGGCCTCGGGCAGCGGCGCGTTGAGGTGCAGATCGGCGCCGCCGCGCCCGCAGCCGGCGGCGGCGAGGGCGCGCAGCGCGGCGTACGGGCGGGCGGCCCAGTCGGGGGCGCGGCCGGCCGGGCCGGTGAGCGGGAGTTCGGCGGCCTCGGCCGGGTGGTTGAGCGAGGCGCAGCGCAGCACCCCGTCGGCGCGCGGGGCGACGGCCACATCGACGTAGTGGCCGGCCGCCGCGCACCAGCCGGCCCATGGCGGGCTACCGGTGGCCGGCGCCGCGGACGGGACCGCGGGGGCGCCGGCGCGGAACGCGTACGGGGCCCGCCACACCGCCTCGGGCGGGCGCCGGTACGTCGTCGCGAAGCCGTGGGAGAGCAGGCGCAGCAGCGGGTCCGCCGTGGCGCGGCGGGCCAGGTCCGCGCCGCTCACCCCAGCTCCTTGCGGGCGAGCAGCCGGTAGGCGTTGCCGCCGTCGGAGGCCCGGGCCACGGCGGTGCGCAGGGCGTCGAGGGCGAACGCGGCGGCGAAGCAGGGCACCGCCAGGGCCTGGACGGTGCTCCGGGCGGCGCGGCGGGCCGGGGTGTCGGGGACGGTGGCCCAGGGTGCCTGCGGGTCGGGGACGAGGCTGTTGGCGGCGAGGACGGCGGCGCCGAGGAAGTCGCCGTTGGGCTGGTGGGCGGCGCCGTGCTCCTCGGCGAGGAGGGTGAACCCCCGTGCTGCCAGGGCCTGTTTGAGGTTGCCGACGGGCATGAGGTGCTGGTGCTGGGGCTGGAACCAGGGCAGCCAGTAGCGGCCGAGCAGCCGGCCGGCGCGGGACTCGGGGTCGGGGAGTTCGATCAGCAGGTGGCCGCCCGGGGCCAGGACCTTGACGGCGGCGTCGAGTTCGGCGAGGGGGTCCCGGGTGTGTTCGAGGTAGTGGTGCATGCTCACCGTGTCGTAGCGGCCGGTGAGCCGGTCGGCGAGTTCGGGGAACTGGCCCTGGTGGCCGGTGTCGATCCAGCCCCGGCGGGCGGCGGCGTGCACCCCCTCTCCCATGTCCAGCCCGTCGAAGCGGGTGTCGGGCCAGACGGCGCGCGCGGCGTTGCAGAAGTGGGCGGCGGCGGTTCCGACGTCGAGCCAGGCCCGGGGGGTGGTGAAGGGCCGGAGCAGCTCGGCGCGGTCGCGGTAGGTGCCGCTCATCCGGCCCAGGACCAGGGCGGTGCCGTCGCCGCCGAGGCCCTCGTAGAAGTCGCGGTAGTAGAAGTCGAGCCCTTCCGGGGTGAGCCGGGGGTTCTGGAAGATGTGGCCGCAGTGGCGGCACTCCTCCAGGGTGAACCGGCCGGGCTTGCCCTGGAGCAGGTCGGTGGTGCGGACCCGGACGGCGGGGCCGGGCGTCGAGCACCAGGGGCAGTCGGGGCGGCGGGGTTCGAAGAACCGGTCCGTGCCGCCCGCGAGTTCCCTGCTGTAGGCGGCCCGGCGAGCGGCCTCGCCTGCGGGGTCGGGCTTCTCGGCGGCGGGGGTGGCGAGGGTCCGCAGCGCGGTCGCCGCGGCGCGCAGCGGACGGGTGGCGGTGGCGCGGGCGAGGCCGGCGGGGCGCGGGCCGCGGACCGGCCCGAGGACGAGCGCGGGCTGCAGCCAATAGAGGGCGGTCGCCGCCGCGCCCCAACGCGGTGCCGAGACCAGGCACTTCACCAGCAGGGCGAGGCCGGCGAGCTGGGCTGTGGAGAGCAGCGCGGGCGGCAGGCCGCGGGCGCGGAGTTCCTCGGCGTGCCGTGCGGGGTCGGCGGGCGGCACGGCCAGGCCGGGGGCGAGGGCCCAGCCGGTGGCGTCGGGGGCGTACTCCTTGAGGGTGCGCACGAGGCGGAACAGGTCGGCCGGCGCACTGGGCGCGGGCTCGGTGTCGAGCCCGGCGCGCCGGTGCACGTCGTCGGACACCAGCAGGGCGTGGCCCGCGCCGTGTCCCGGGGCGCACCGGTCGGTGCGGTGGGCCACGGGGTCGAGGAGCCGGAGCAGGCCGAGGGTGCTCTCGGCGTCCAGGCGCGCCGGGACGAGGTCCACGACGCGCAGTCCCTCGCGGACGGCGTGATCGGCCGCGGCACGCAGGGTCGCCGCGTCCACGGTGACACCGGGCGCGGTGACCAGGTGCCAGCCGGGCAGCGGCGGCCGCGGGGCGTCCTGGGCGGGGGCGGGGTCGAGCACCGGCAGTGCGGCGAGCCGGCGGCGGGCGCGCACGGTGCCCGCCCCCAGGGCCGTCACGGCGGCGGCCGCCGCCCAGCGGCTGCGGGCTCCCGAACGGTGTGCTCGCGTCATCGGGCTCACGGTCCCTTCTCGTTCTCGGTGGGGGCGGTGCCGGGTTCGGGCGGGACGGCGCGGCCGGTGGCGCCGGCCGACAGCTTCTCCAGTCGGTCGGCCGCGGTGCGGGCGCCGCCGGCCGCGGCGAAGGAGGCCTGGATGCGGCGGGCCGCACGGCGGTGGGCCGGGTCGTCCAGGACGGCGGCCAGCGCCCGGTGCAGTTCGTCCGCGCGGGCCCGGCCGAAGCGCACCCGCACCCCGGCCCCGGACGCGGCGACCTGCCCGGCGACGATCGGCTGGTCGTCGCGGACCGGCGCCACGACCAGCGGCAGTCCGTGGGCGAGCGCCTCGCACACGGTGTTGTGGCCGCCGTGGCACAGCACGGCGTCCAGGTGCGGCAGCAGGGCGAGCTGCGGGACGTACTCCTGGTGGATCAGGTGCGGCGGGACGTCCCGGGCGAACTCCCGGGGGGCGGCCAGGATCAGCTGGGCCCGGTCGGCGAGCGCGTCGGCGGCGCGCAGTACCGCGGGGTAGAAGCGGGTGCCCGCCTCGCGGTTGAGGGTGCCGAGGGAGACCAGCACCCGCGCCCGCCCGGGGTCCAGCCGGTGCCAGGGGAAGTCGCCGGCGGACGGGCGGGCGCCGAAGGCGGGCCCGACGAAGGCGTAGTGGGCCGGATGGACCCGGTCCCCGGGGCGGGCCGCGGCCCCCGCTCCGCCGAGGTCCGCCGCCGGGCGCGCCCCGTCGCCGGCCGGGCCGCCGCCCCCGATGAGCGCGGCGGTGGAGAAGACCAGGACGAGGTGCGGGGAGAAGCGGGGATCCCAGCCGCTGGGCGCGCCGCACTGGGCGAGCAGGGCGGCGATGCGCTGCGCCACCCACTCCCCCACCTTGGGGACCCCGTCGAAGGGGTCGGCGAACTCGGCCGACGTGGTCGCCGAGGTCGCCCAGGGCAGACCGTGCCGGCGCGCCACCAGCGGCCCGGCCAGGGCCTGTTGGTCGGCCACCACCACCTCGGGCGCGAAGTCCTCGACCGCGGCGTGCACCCCGGGGAGCATCGCGCGGGCGAGCGGGAGGAGCACCTCCGCCCAGAGGAAGCGCAGGGCCGCCACCCCCCGCAGATCGCGCCACCGCCCGTGCAGCGCGTCGGTGCCCTCCTCGCCCCCGCCGGGGTCCCCCGCCGGGTACAGCACGGAGCCCGCGGGGAGCAGGGGCGACAGGGCCGCGGCGGGGCCGGTCCAGGCGACCCGGTGGCCGCGCGCGGTGAGTTCGGCGGCCACGGCGATCGTCGGATTGACGTGGCCGGCCAGCGGCGGGACGACGAAGAGCACTCTCATCGGGCCACCGCCCCGGCCGGCGCGCCCAGCCGCTCCAGCACGGCGGCGCAGAGCCCGTCGGTGGCCTCGTTGAGCACCGTGTGTCCCACGCCGGGCAGCACACGCAGCGCGCAGTCCGGCGCCCCGGCCGCGAGGTCCCGCGCTCCGGGCAGGAGTTCGGAGTGCTCTCCGTAGACGGCGAGGACCGGATGGCGCAGCCGGGCGAAGTCGCGGGCGGTGAAGGCGGCGCCGGCCGCGAGGTCCTCGATCAGGGTGGTGCGGTTGAGCAGCGCGTCGGCGCCGGCGGTCAGCCGGGCCTCCTTGCGCCGGCCGAGCGCCGCGAGCTGCTCGGGAAGCCGGCGGTGTTCGAGGCCGAGGGCCGCGACGGACAGGGTGTCGGTCATCTTCTCGACCCAGTCGCCGGTCAGTTGGGCGTCGATCAGCACCAGCGAGGCGACGAGGTCGGGGCGGACCAGCGCGGTGTGCAGGGCGAGCACACCGCCGTAGCTGTTGCCGACCAGGTGCACCGGGCGGCGGTCGAGGCCGAGGGCGGCGAGCAGGGCGGCGAGGTCGGCCACCGCGGTGTCCCGGTCGTAGCCGCCGGGCGGACGGTCGCTGCGGCCGTGTCCGCGCTGGTCGTAGAGGAGCACCGGGTGCCCGGCGCGGGAGACGGGGCCGGCGAGGGTGCAGTAGAAGCTCGACAGGTTGTCCATCACGAGGCCGTGGAGGAAGACGACCGTGGACCCGTCGTCGCGGCCCGGCAGCCACTGGGTGTGCAGGCGCAGCCCGCCTGCGGGGGTCAGGGCCATGGTGGGCTCAGCCCGCGCAGGTCCGGTCGGCGGCGGTGACCTCGTCGATGTGGACGGCCAGTTCGCCGACCGTCATGGCCAGGATCTGGTCGATGTCCTTCTCCGCGAGGAGGCCGAGGAGGTCCACGGCGCCGCCGTAGCGCTGGTGCAGCAGCTCGGCGAGGGCGACGAACTCGATGCTCTCCAGGGCCAGATCGTCGTTGAAGGTGGTCGCGGGGGTGATCTCGCCCACGACGAGGAGCTCGTCGCCGACGACGCTCACCAGCATGTCGGTGATCTCGGCCAGGATCGCCCCGGTGCGCTCGGGGAGCGGGTCAGCTGCCATGGGTGGCCTCCGTGGAAGTGGGGGTGACGGTGCCCGTGCGGTCCTCGGGCGGCGGCCCGGTCCAGGCGACGACATGGCGCGCGGACAGGTCGTGGACGGAGTCGAGGTGGACGAGGTGGGCCTGTCCGGACGGGGAGAGGACCCGCAGCGCGCCGCCCGGCGCGGACGTCACGGCCCACTCCAGCGGCCGCCCGCCCAGGCCGCTGCCGGCCGCCTTCGCCGCGGCCTCCTTGGCGCACCACAACGCGGTGAGCCAGTAGGCGCGGCCGGTGCTCGCGGTGGTCTCCCGGGCCTGCAGGGCGTCCGCCAGGCGGCGTTCGGCCGGGGTGAGGGCGATGCGTTCGAGGGCCTGCGGATCGTCGGTGACCGGTTCGATGTCGATGCCGACCGGGCCGGACCGGTGGGCGAGGGCGACGGCGACGTGGTCCTTGTGCGCGAGCGAGAGGTGGAGCCCGGCGGCGAGCGGGCCCTCGGGCCGGGGGCGGCCGTCGTGGTCCTTGCCGACGGCGACCTCGGCGGGGAAGACCGGGCCGGCTCCCGACTCCCACAGCAGCTCACGGACCGCGTCCTTGGCGGCGATCCGGCCCAGCAGCCAGGCCGTGCGGGCGCGCGGCGCGCAGCGCTCGTAGCGGGCGCGTTCGGCGGCGCCCAGATAGCGGCGCATCACCAGCTCCTGCGAGGCCGGATCGGTCCAGCGGCGCCGGGCCAGGCACCAGCCGCCCGGCCGGGGTTCGCCGATCCCGCACACCTCCGGGGTGAACTTCATGGGCCACACCCGTTCGTCGGCGCCGAACCGCCGGTACGTCCAGTTCTCCAGCCGCGCCCGGACGCCGCCGTCGCCGCCGCACAGCTCCACGTCGCCGCGTACCGTGCCCGGCCGCACCTCGCGGATCCGGGCGGTGGCCGCGAGCAGCGTGCCCTCGCCCGGCGGGGGCCCGTAGAGCCGGACGCGCTCCAGCGTCGCGGGGAAGACCAGCCGGTCACCGGTGAGTTGCAGCTGCATCCAGTGGCCGAGGAGCTGGCCCGCGGCGTCCAGGAGGGCGCCGGGCGCGGGCAAGGCGCGCAGCGTTCCGCTGATGCCGTCGGCGGCCAGCGTGCGGACCTCGTGGACCCCGGCGAACGCCGGCCCGTGGAACATCCACCGGTCCCGGTAGAGGGCCTCGGCGCTCACCGGCGCCGACCGGCCGGACGTCAGCGCCGGGAGGCCGGGGGACGGCGGGGGCGGCAGGTGCGCCCCGAGGTGGACGGTGACCACGGCGTGGTCCCCGAGGGCCACCCGTACGCGGCCGTCGCCGACCGGGGTGGCGGTGACGGGCAGGTCGACGGGCGGGGCGACGGGCAGCCAGCGCAGGGCCCGGACGTCGGAGTAGCCGGTGACGACCTGCCCCGGCCGCACCTCCCGGGCCGCCTCGGCCGCCAGCTCCAGCAGCGTGGTCATCGGGACGACGGGGAACCGGTCGGCGGCCTCCGGCCAGTCGTCGGGCTGGAGGTAGACACAGTGGTCACGGACGTAGGGGACGGTGTCGAGGGAGAGGTGGCGGGTGGTGTGGTGAGGGGTGGGGGCGGGGGGCTGAGGTGCGATGGGGGCGGAGTCGGACGCCGGAGCGGTACGGGCGGCCGCGGCGGCGACTGTGCGGGTGGCGGCCCGGGCTTCGGCGAGGAGGGCGTCCAGAGCCTGGCGGACCGGGTCCGCGGCGGGCGGCTGCGGGTGCGGCAGCGCTCCCCCGCCCCCTCCCCCTCCTCCCCCTTCGGGGGAGGGGGCGGGGGGTGGGTTCGGGGGTGGGGGTGGGCCCGCGGGCGCGAAAAGCCGCCCGCCCGGCGCCGCGTCGCCGAGGCGGACCAACGGCGAGCCGAGATCGAGCCGGACCGGCACCCCGGCCCCCTCCGGGCCGGTGACACGGTCCACCGCCGGGACGCTGGCACGGTCCACCGCCGGGGCGCTGACACGTTCCGCCGCCGGGGCGCTGACACGTTCCGCCGCCGGGCCGACGACGCCATCCACCCCCGGGCCGGCGGCCACCCGGCCCACCTCCCCGGCCGCTCCGTCCCGAGCCGTCAGCCGCTCCCAGCGCGGGTTCAGGCCCTCGGTCCACAACGCGGCGGCCGTCCTGCGCAGTTGAGTGCGTCCGTCGCCGCGGGTGCCGGCCGCCGCCACGGCGAGGTGGTCCGTGCCGTGGAGGGTGTCGCCGACGAAACCGGTGAGGCTGCCGGCGCCGAGCTGGACGAAGGCGCGGACCCCCGTCGCGTACAGCCGGCTGGTCAGTTGCCGGAAGCGGACCGGCTCCAGGAGGTGCCGCAGCACCAGCGCGCGGACGTCCGGAGCGTCCTCGGGGAAGGGCGCGACGGTCGTCGCCGACCATACGGGGAGCCGGGGGTCCCGCAGCGGCAGGGCGTCGAACGCGGCCCGTACCTGGTCGAGATAGGGCGCCCACATCGGCGTGTGGAAGCCGGAGCGGAAGGGCATCTCCTGGGCCCGTACGCCCTGCCCGGCGAGCCGGCGGACGGCCTCGGCCAGCGGCCGCGGAGCGCCGCAGATCACCGACTGGTGCGGACAGTTGTCGTGGCTGACCGCCACCCCGGGCAGCCCTTCCAGGGCCGCCGCGGCCTGTGCGGCGCCGCAGCCCAGGGCCGCGTAGACCAGGTCGGGTACGGCGAGGGAGCCGGGACGCAGCGAGTCGAGGAAGGTGTCGACGGCCTGCGGCGGATACATTCCGGCGACCACCATGGCCGTCCACTCGCCGAGGCTGTGGCCGGTCAGCAGGTCGGGGGCGATGCCCAGTTCGGCCAGGACGCGGGCGAGGAAGCGGCCGGCGGCGAGCGTGTCGACGGCCCGCTCCACCAGGCCGCCGCCCGAGGCCGGGGGGCGGGGCAGGGACATCAGGTCGGCGAGGTCGTCCATCCGTGGCGGCGGTTCGGCTTCCAGGCCAGGGAAGACGAAGGCGAGCCGCGCTCCGGCTTCCCGGGCGTACGGCCCGAAGAAGGGGCTCGGGGTGAACCACACGTCGCCGCGCCCCCGCCACGGCAGTCGGCGCGCCACGATCTTGGCCGCCAGGGCACGGCGCTGCGGCGTGGGGCCGAGGAGCGCGAGACGGCAGGGGCCGTCGGCCGGGGAGACGCCCGCGTCCGCGCCCACACCCGCGACTCCGCCCCCGTGCCCGCGCTCGTACCCGTCGGCGAGGCCGTCCCGGCACCCGCCCGCGAGGCCGTCCCCGTTCTCGTATCCGCTCCCGCCCCCCGCGCCCACGTCCCGCAGCTTCTGCGCCAGTTCGTCGGCAGATCCCGCGGCGAGCCGGACGAGGCGCTCCGGCTCCGCCGTCCGCAGCGGGGAGCGGCGGGGCACGGGCGGTGCGGCGGCGGGGCTCCGGTGTCCGGGGGCCTCCTCCAGGATGACGTGGGCGTTGATCCCGCCGAAGCCGAAGGCGTTGACGCCGGCCCGTAGGGGTGCGCGTCCGGCGTCCCAGGGTTCGGTCTCGGTGAGCGGACGCATCCGGGTACGGGCCAGGCCCTCGTGCGGCTCGTCCAGGTGCAGGGTCGGCGGCAGGGTGCGGTGGTGGACGGCGAGGGCGGCCTTGATCAGCCCGGCGATGCCGGCGGCCTGCATGGTGTGGCCGAGCATCGACTTCACCGAGCCCAGGCCGACGGGCGCCCGGCCCGCGCCGGGTGGCCCGAACACCTGGGCCAGTGTGGTCAGTTCGGTGTCGTCGCCGACCGGGGTGCCGGTGCCGTGCGCCTCCAGCAGGCCGAGTGCGGCCGGGTCGCGCGGGTCGAGGCCGGCGCTCTCCCAGGCCAGCTCCAGTGCCCGGGTCTGCCCCTCGGTCCGGGGGTTCATCAGGCTGGAGGCGCGCCCGTCCCCCGACACGCCCGTCCCGCGGAGCACCGCGTACACCCGGTCCCCGTCGCGTTCGGCGTCGGCGAGGCGTTTGAGGAGGACGACGCCGGTGCCCTCGGAGAGCAGGGTGCCGTCGGCCCGGCGGTCGAAGGGGCGGATGCACTGGGTGGGGCTGAGGGCGCGCAGTTGGGTGAAGACGCTCCACAGGGTGGCGATGTGGCAGTGGTGCACGGCTCCGGCGATCACGCTGTCGCAGCGCCCGGCGGCCAGCAGGTCGACGGCCTGGGCCACGGCCAGCAGCGAGGAGGCGCAGGCCGCGTCGAGGGTGTAGGCGGGGCCGCGGAAGTCCAGCCGGTTGGCGGTGCGGGCGGCGGTGAAGCTGGGCACCAGGCCGATGGAGGCTTCGGGGCGTTCGGGGCCGAGGCTCTGCTGGAAGGCGTCGCGCACCGCGGAGATCTTCGACTCCCCCAGTTCCGGGGCGAGTTCGCGCAGGGTGACGGCGAGCTGGTGGGCCGTACGGACCCGCTGGTCGAGCCGGGCGGTGGCCACGCCCATGAAGCCGCCCCGGCCGAGGACGACACCGATCCGGGAGCGGTCGGCGGGCAGCCGCTCCTGGCCGCCGGCGTCCGCGATGGCGTCGGCGATGACGCGCAGCGCGAGGAGCTGGTCGGGTTCGGCGCCCGGGACGGTGGCGGGCATGATGCCGAAGCGGGTGGGGTCGAAGGCGGCCTGCTCGTCGAGGAAGCCGCCCCGCCGGCAGTAGAAGCGGTCGCTGCGGGCGGGGCCCTCGGCGCCGTGCGGGTCGTAGTAGATCGCGGGGTCCCAGCGGGCCGGCGGCACGTCCGTGATGCAGTCCGTGCCGGCCAGCAGGTTGCGCCAGTAGGCGTCGAGGCCGTCGGCGCCGGGGAACAGCGCCCCCATGCCGACGATCGCGGCGTCCGTGGGGCGGGGGCCGGTCTCAGGCATCGCCCGTCGCCTCCCCGTCCGCCTCCGCCGCCAGGACGACCTGGGGCGAGGTGCCGTGGGCCAGTTCGGCCAGCAGGGCGTCGGCCGCGGCCCCGGGGTCCAGGAGCGGGATGCCGCGGCGGGCGTAGGCGCGCTCCAGCTCCGGGGTGACCATGCCGCCGCCGTCGGCCGCCCAGGGCCCCCAGTCGACGGCGAGCACGCGCCCGGCCGTACGGGCCGACCAGGCCCTGGCGAGGGTGTCCAGGGCGTCGTTGGCGGCGGCGTAGTCGGCCTGCCCACGGTTGCCGAAGACCCCGGCGACGCTGCCGAAGAGGACGAGGAAGCCGGTGTCGTCGCCGGCGGCCTCCAGGAGGTGGCGGGCGCCGTCGACCTTGGTGGCGAAGACCCGGGCGAAGGACGCCGGGTCCTTGTCCCGCAGCAGCTTGTCCTCCAGGGTGCCCGCGCCGTGCACGATCCCGTCGAGCCGGCCGTGCCGGTGCCGGATGTCGTCCACCACGGCGCGTACGGCGGCCGGGTCGGTGACATCGGCCGCGTGATAGCGCACGGAGGCGGCGAGCGGCGCCAGGGCGGCGAGGGTGGCGGTGATCTCACGGCGGGCCAGGACCCGGGTGGCCGCCGCCTCGATCTGTGCCGGCCGGCGCAGCCCCTGGGCGATGAGCGCGGCGCGCAGCGCGATGCGGTCGTGGGCGTGCGCGAGTGCCGGGTCCTCGGGGTGCTCGTCCGGGGGCGTGCGCCCGAGGAGTTCGATGTGGCAGCCGTGGGCGCGGGCCAGGGCGTGCGCCGTACGGGCGGTGATGCCGCGCGCGCCGCCGGTCAGCAGCACCACCGAACCGGCGTCGAGCGGCGGGCGGCCGGTGGCGGGCCCGTCGTGGGACAGCGGCGCGGGGACGGTGCGCAGCGTCGTGCGGGTGCCGTTGGTGCGACCGACGACGACCGGCTCGCCGGGCGCGCACAGTTCGGCGAGGAGGTGGGCCGCGACGCGTTCGGGGCGGTCCTTGGGGTCGATGTCCACGGCGCGGATCAGGACGCCTGGGTATTCGAGGGCCGCCGTACGGGCGAAGCCGCGCAGCCCGGCGCCGGGCAGCGGGTCGGGAGCGTCCCCGGTGGCGTCGTGGCCGAAGGTGCCGCCGGCCGCGGTGGCCAGCAGCAGCCACCGGGCGCCGCCGGTCAGTGCGGTGCGCAGCCCCGCGTACTGTCCGGGCAGTACGGCGCCGCGGCCCGCCCGCAGGGCGCTGAGGTCGATCAGCCCGCCCACCCCGTCGGCGGCGGCCTCGGCCAGCCGCTCGGCGGGCACGGTACGGACCCGCGCCCCATGGCTCTCCAGGAGGGCGGCGAGGGCGAGCGCCACGCCCTGCCCGTCCTCCACCACGGTGAAGTCGCTGCCCGCCACCACCTCGGCGGGCGGCCGGCCGTCCGGCGGGCCGAGGGGGGCCACCTCGACGAGGGAACGGGTGGGCGGCCGCGGCGTCAGGACACCGTCGGCTCCGGTTACGGCACCGGCACCGGCACCGGCACCGGCACCGGCACCGACTCCGGTTCCGGCGAGCGGGGTGACGAAGGTGGGTGGGCTCACGAGGGTGGCGGGAGTGCCGACGCCGGGTGGCTCGGGGACGGGTACGGCGGCCCGCGACGGCGGGGCCGGGACGGTCCCGGCCGGCTCGAACGGCTCGGGCGGCGCGGGCAGCTCCGATGGGACAAGGGGCCGTGCGGGCTCGGCCGCCGCGGGCGCTCCCGCCCCCGGCTCGCTGCGGGCGGCGGCGATCCAGTCCACGATGCCGCTGATGGTCTTGACCCGGGCGAGCTGCTCCACCGCCGACTCCATGGCCCCGTCGGCGTCCTGCGGCAGTCCGATCCGGTCGGCCAGCGCACCGATGATCTCCACCCGCTTGATGGAGTCCACCGAGAGGTCGGCCTCCAGGTCGAGCCCGGCGTCGAGCATCTCGTGCGGATAGCCGGTGCGGGTGTGGATGATCTCCCGTACGGCATCGAGGAGTTCGGCGGGACTCAGCGGCGGTGCCACGGCGGCGGGCAACTGCCCATGGGCGGCGGCCCCGTTCTCGTGCCCGGCCCCGTCCCCGTATCCGGCCCCGGCATCGGCCCCGGCGGGTACGACGCCGGACGAGCCGACGGCCCGCTCCGCGCCGGACACCGGCGGCACGACCGCGGCGCCCCGCCCCCACTCCCCCGCCTCGCCCGCTTCAGCCGGCTCTCCCCGCCACGAGGGCCTTCCCACCTCTCCGGAATCTCCCAAGTACCGCAACACGACGTCCCGTTGGGCGGCGACCAGTTCCCGCGAGGCCCGCAGGTACTCCAGCACCGCGGCCTGCCGGGCGGCGTCACCGGAGGCGGTGCCGCTCCCCGGCGCCGTCCCGTCGCCGGCCGGCCGGGGGTCCACCCGCCGCGCCGGGCGCAGCCCGCCCGGCAGGCAGGCGCCGTCGGCGGTGCGCACCAGGTGCCCGTCGACCAGCCATCCCGGGCGGCGCGGCGGGTCCGCGGGCAGGGGCTCGGCGCGCCCGCGGAACAGCGGCTCGGGGTCGATCGGGACCCCGGCCGCGGCGAGCCGGGCCAGGACGTGCGGCAGCCGGGCCAGTCCCGGTTCGCCGGGGACGTCCAGCGGCACGGCGGTGTGCGGGCGGCCGTCCAGGATGCGGCCGACGAGGCCCGTGAGCACGCGGCCGGGCCCGGCCTCCACGAAGGTGCGCACCCCGGCGGCGTACATGTCCTCGATCTGCTCCACGAAGCGCACGGGCGCGGCGACCTGGCCCGCCAGGGTGTCGCGCACCGCGGACGCCGCGGGGTCGTACGGGCGCGCGGTGGCGCCGGACCAGACCGGGAAGGCGGGCACGGACACCTGGGCCGCGGACAGTTCGGCGGCGAGGGCGTCGCGGGCCGGGCCGAGTTGCGGGCTGTGGAAGGCACAGGCCACCGGCAGGCGGCGGGCGTCGAGGCCGGCCGTGCGCAGTGCCGTCACGGCCGCCTCCACGGCGTCCGTGGGTCCGGAGAGCACGCTCTGTTCGGGCGCGTTGTGGTTGGCGACGACGGCCCCGGAGCCGTGGATCAGGTCCCGCACCCGCGCCGGGGCGGCCAGGACGGCGGCCATCGCCCCGGGGTCCGCCCCGGCCGCCGCGAGGATGGCCTCGCCGCGGCGGGCGCTGAGCCGGAGCAGGGTCGCTGTGTCGTAGGCGCAGGCGGCCCACAGCGCGGTCAGCTCGCCGTACGAGTGCCCCGCCGCGCAGTCGGGGCGTACGCCGAGCGTGGTGAGCAGCCGGTGGGCGGCGGCGGAGGCGAGGCCGAGGGCGGGCTGGGCGACGCGGGTGTCGGTGAGGGCGGCCTGCTGGGCGGCGCGCCGCTCGGCGGTGAAGGCGGTGGGCGGGAACATGGCCGCGACACAGTCCGGGTCGGCGTCGTCCAGCAGGCCGCGCAGGGCGGGGAAGGCGAGGAACAACTCGCCCATCATTCCGGTCCGTTGGCTGCCCTGGCCCGGGAAGAGGAAGGCGACCTGCCCGGGGTCGGCGTCCGGCCGGCGGGGATACACGCCCTCGGTGGTCTCGAACCGGCGGGCGGCGGCCAGTTTGCCGGCGAGGTCGTCGAGATCCTCGGCCACCACGCAGAGCTGGACCGGTCCCTGCGCCGCCGCCGTGTCGGCGGCGAGGTCGCGCAGCGGCCAGGGCCGTCCGGCGGCGTCGTTGTCGGCCAGCCGTGCGGCGAGGCGCTCCATGGCGCGTACGGCGGCGGACCGGTCGGCGCCGCGGAAGCAGAAGAGCTCGGCGGGCCAGTGCGTCAGGGTGTGGGCGGGCTCGGGCGCGCCGTCGTAACCGGCGAGCACGGCGTGGTAGTTGGTGCCGCCGAAGCCGAAGGCGCTCACCCCGGCGATGCGCCGGCCCACGGGGACGGGCCAGGGCCCGGCGCCGCCGGCGTCGAAGCGGAACGGTCCGGCGTCCGCGGCCGGCCGGGTCAGGTGCAGGGTCGGCGGGCGCACGCCGGTGTGCACGGCGCGCGCGGCCTTGATGAGTCCGGCCAGGCCGGCCGCGCACTTGGTGTGGCCGATCTGCGATTTGACCGAGCCCAGTGTGCAGCTGCCGGGGGCGGCTCCCGCCTCCTCGAACATCTCGGTGAGGACGCCGAGTTCGGCGGTGTCGCCGACGACGGTGCCGGTACCGTGGGCTTCGAGGAGCCCGACCTGCGCGGGGCTGATCCCGGCGCGCCGGTAGGCGCGGTCGAGGGCCCGCCGCTGGCCCTCGGGCCGCGGCGCGGTCAGTCCGAGGGACCGCCCGTCGCTGGAGGTGCCGACGGCCTTGACGACCGCGTAGATCCGGTCGCCGTCGCGTTCGGCGTCCGCGAGGCGCTTGAGGACCAGGGCGCCGACGCCCTCGCCGAGCGCGATGCCGTCGGCGGCGGCGTCGAAGGGGCGGCAGCGGCCGGTGGGCGACAGGGCGCGGACGGACGCGAACATCAGGTAGTCGTTGATGCCGTTGTGCACGTCGGCGCCGCCGCACAGGGCCATGTCGGCGTCGTGGTCGCGCAGTTGGCGGCAGGCGAGGTCGAGGGCGGCGAGCGAGGAGGCGCAGGCGGCGTCCACGGTGCAGTTGGCGCCGCCGAGGTCGAGCCGGCTCGCGATGCGTCCGGCGATGACGTTGGCGAGGACGCCGGGGAAGGAGTCCTCGGTCAGGCGGGGCAGTTCGGCGTCGAGTGCGGGCGGCAGGTCGCCCAGGTAGGCCGGGTGCAGTGCGCGCAGTCCGTAGGCGCCGGCCAGTTCGGTGCCCGCCTCGGCGCCGAAGACGACGCTGGTGCGGGCGCGGTCGAAGTCGCGCTCGGCGTATCCGGCGTCCGCCAGGGCCTTGGCGGCGGCCTCCAGGGCGAGCAGCTGCACGGGTTCGATGGCGGTGAGGGAGGCTGGGGGGATGCCGTGGGCGAGGGCGTCGAAGGGGACGGCGGGCAGGAAGCCGCCCCAGCGCGAGGGGGTGCGTTCGCCCGCCCGCGCGGGGTCCGGGTCGTGGTAGGTGGCGGCGTCCCAGCGCTCGGCGGGGACCTCGGTGACGGAGTCGACGCCGGCGACGACGTTGGTCCAGAAGCGGGCGGCGTCGGGGGCCCCGGGGTAGACGCACGCCATCCCGACGATGGCGATGTCCAGCGGTTCCGCGGCCGGCCCCCGGCCCCGGTCCCACTGCCCGTCGGGGGCCGGGAACTCCGCGGCCCGCGCGGCGAGCTGCGCGGTGGCGCCCTCGGTGACGGCGGTGTGCAGGGCGGCGACGGTGGTGGTGGCGCTGCGGGCGGTGGCGGCCTGGCCCAGCATGTAGAGGCCCTCGCGGAGCTGTTCGCGCTCCCCGACGGGCGCGGGCCGCCCGCCGTCGGTGTGGCGCAGGCCCTTGCTCGCCAGGCGCAGGCGGCCGAGGTTGCGCCGTTCCAGCTCCTCCCACCGGGCGCGCGGGTCCGTGCCCCGGGCGGCGAGGCGCCGTTCGGCGGCGGCGAACTCCTCGGTATAGGCCGTCTCGGCGCAGCGGGTGGCGTGGCCCGGCGCGGTCCGCAGCAGTACGGTCCGGTCGCAGGCCAGGGCGGTGTCCTGGAAGCCGGGGAGGACGGCGCCGGTGGCCACGGCCTCCTGGGTGAAGAGGTAGGCGGTGCCCATCAGGACGCCGACGCGGGCCCCCAGTTCGGCGAGCGGGGCCGCGGCGGCGGCCGCCATGGCGGCGGTGCAGGCGTCGTGGATGCCGCCCGCGAAGAGCAGGTCCAGGTCCGCGGCCGTGCCGCCGTGCGTCCCGGCGTGCGTGGTCAGCCGCTCGATCTGCTCCTCCCACAGCGGGAAGCTGGCCCGGGGACCGATGTGGCCGCCGCACTCCTGCCCCTCGAAGACGAATCTGCGGGCGCCTTCGGCGAGGTAGCGCTCCAGCAGGCCGGGCGCCGGGACGTGGAGGTAGGTCCGGGTCCCGGCCGCTTCGAGCGGCGCCGCCTGGGCGGGCCGGCCGCCGGCGATCAGCGCGTAGGCGGGCGCGAACTCGGCGACGGCGGCGAGCTGTTCGCGCCGCAGCTCGGGCGGCGCGAAGCCCAGCAGGCCGACGCCCCAGGGCCGCTCGCCCAGCCGTTCGGCGGTCTCGGCCAGCAGTCGGCGCACCTGCCCGCCGTCCATGACGGCGAGCGCGAGGAAGGGCAGCCCGCCCCCGGCGGCGACGGCTTCGGCGAAGGCGGACTCGTCGCTGACCCGGGTCATCGGCCCCTGGGCCACCGGAAGGTGACGGGCTCCGGGGCGCGGCGCGAGCGGCCGGGTGCGGGCCGCCGCGGCGAGGTGCCCGGTGACGGCGGAGCGTACGGCCTGGACGACGCCGCCGGTGGTGCGGTGCCGCGCGGCGAGACGGGCGGCGAACGCCCCGTCCTGGCCGACGGGGAGCAGCTGGGTCCGCAGGTCCCGGGCGCCGAGGAGGGCGGCGACGCGGTCGGGGCCGGTGTCCGCCCCGGCGCTCGCGTCGTCGTCCTCTCCGGCGTCGTCCCCTCCGGTGCCCGCGGCGGCCGCGGGGGCGGCGAGGTCGGGGCGGGTGAGGACGCGGTGCCCGGCGACGAGGCTGGTCTCGCTGCCGTCCATGGCCCGGATCGCGGCGGCGACCGCACCGGGCAGCCGGGCCGCCCCCTCGGTGGTGAGCGCGAGTTGGGAGTCGAGGAGCACCCCGGCCGCGCCGCCGGCGACGGCCGCGGCGGCGGTGTGCGGACCGATCCCCCCGGCGGCGAGCACCGGGACCGTCACGGACGGGTCGGCCAGGACGCGGGACAGCAGGACGCAGGTGGTGAGTTCGCCCACCCGGCCGCCCGACTCGTGGCCCCGGGCGACCAGCGCGGTGGCGCCCGCGGCACACGCCGCCGCGGCCTCCTCGGGGCTGGTGACCTCGGCCCACACCCGGCGCCGCCCGCCGCCGGCCCAGTCGTCGGGACCCGGGACCGCGCCGCGGCCGGTGGCGGCGTACGCCCGCGGGTCGGCGAGCAGGACGGTGTCGGTCCCCTCGGGCAGGTCGGCGGGCGTCAGCGGGCACCCGGCCGGCACCCGGACCCCGTGCCGTAATCGGCCGAGCCGGCCGAGCGCGTCGCGCGCGGCACCGGCGTCCCGCCCGAGGTCCAGCAGCCCGAGCGCGCCCGCGCGTTCGGCCGCCACGACGATCCGGTCCGCCGGCTCCCCGAAGGGCGAGAGCGCGACGACGAGGTCACGGCCGGTGGACTCCGGACGGGCCGGCGCGGCAGCGGCGGTGCCCGGCCCGGCGGAACCTGCGGCCCGCCCGGCCGGCGCGACCACGGGCCGGGCGGTGGAGTCGGTGGCACCAGGGGCGGAACCGGTGGAGCCGGGAGTGGAGCCGGTGGTGCCGGAACCGGGATCACCGGAGCCGGAGAGGGGGGTGCCGGCGAGAGGGGGCCAGGGGGCCACGGGCGCTCCTTCTGCTGGGGGCGGACACGCTCTACCACTGCCACCTGCGGTAACCAGCGGTAGGCGGTCGGCCGGGCCCGCTGATGCCGCGTTGCATGGTGGAGCCACCCCCATGCACTGTCAACGCACGCGCATCAGGCGGTAGTTGATTCCGCCAAGGTCACCACGGCGCCGCGCCGGCCGCGCCGCCACCCCCTCACCTGGGCGGACGCGCTCCCGAGGACGGGCTCCCGGCACCGCGGCTGGCCGGAAATACACCAGGGTGGCACAGTGCACCAGCGGCTCGCCGCGCAGATAGCGGCCGACCTCACCCGGCGCGGTCAGCGCGTAGCGGTTCTCCGTATGCCAGATGGTCTCGCCGCACACCAAGTTCACCCAGTCGTCGAGCGCCATGCCTGCCACCAACGCCACACTGCGCAAGCCGGTTCAACCGCCTCAAGGGCTTCCACAGCATCGCCTTCCGACACGAGAAGACCGCTACCTCTTACGAGGCAGCGGTCACCCTCGCATCATTCCCGCTCGGGGCAGGAATCGCGCGAAGACGGACCCTGGTACGGCAACTGCGGTGGCGGTGAAACGAGTTCACGCCGCGTCCGCACTTCCGCTCACTCCGTTTCCGTCGACACCCCTCAGCGTCAGGGAGTTCCTGGCAGGTGGCCGAGCCGTGAAGGAGCGTCATTGTAGCCGTCATCCTCGCGCCATTGCGGCCGACCGGAGATGACGAAACTGGAGATTCCATGACCCAGCAGGTAGAGACTCTGCACATCAACCTCGATGTCGAGCGCTTCACTGATCCGTCGGGCGTCCTCTTCCGTCCCCTGCCTGATCACCAAACCGTCATACATCCGCTTGATGCACATGTGCTCAACTCCCGCAAAGAGAATATCGATACGTGTACCGTATTCCTCGCGAGAACTCCTCAGCAACAGGCGCCGATGACTGACAGTATATTGCCAAACCTTGAATCGTCGATCCGATTCATAGACCTCTACCACGCGACGAACCTATCTCTTTCCCGGCTTTCTCGGAACTATACTATCCCAGTCCGGCTCAGGGAGTGACGACCTGGGCACTTTCTCGCCATTATGATAGAAATCCACGTTATTCCAGTCGAGATTTTCGAGCCTCGCATGCCAGGCAAGCTCGTACATCTCCCACTGCGTGGCCTTGTAACCTCCCCACGGAGCACCGGCCTTTACGGCGGACTCGAAAGCCTTCGCATAATCTCCCGTATCCGCGTGTTTGAATCCGTCGAGCGCTACGGCAACCCGGCCATTGTTTCGCAACCTGTGGGACACCTCACTCTGCCACTGGGCGACCGGACCGTAAGGGCCATCGGCGACAACTTGAGCATATTTGGGATCGTTGAACGTAACCGACCCCTCAATTTTTTTGGCGAGTTCCTCACATGGGTCATGAATACCCAGAACCAAGACCTCACACGGGCTGAGGCCCAGTGGGTCTGTCCACGCGAAGGGGTTCGAGACATATGCGTACTGGTTGGGATCAGCAGCCAACCCAAGAGGGTCGGCACTGATGTAGCGACCGGTCTCCGGTTCGTAATAGCGGTGGAAATTATAATGAAGACCAGATTCCGGGTCGAAGTATTGGCCGGGAAATCGGAGGGGCGTGTAGGCCGCACTGTCCGCGGCCCAGGTCGCGATGCCGCCCAGCGTGGAGCGAGCATGCCAGGCAAGATTTCCGGTCTCGTCGAGGAGCTCGGTGGGAGTGCCGACGAGGTCAGTGACAATCGCGAAGAAGCGCTGGTCCACTTCTTCTTGATGCGCATGAGCCGCAGTCTTGCGTTCGGTCTGCGCCAGAGGGTGTCTGCCGTCGTAGTCCCAAGTGAGGGTAACGCTACTTGGCAGGTCCGCGGATGTCGTTGTCTGTTCCGCAAGGTTGCTGCCGTCCCAGGTGAAATCAACCTGCTCAAGAATCGCCCCATCAGCAGCTAGGCGCTTCTTCGCGATACGGCGGCCGAGCGGGTCGTAGTAGTAACGCCACAGCTGCCCGTCAGGAGTGATGACGCCGGTGAGACGGTCCTCGGCGTCCCACGTATAGCGCCACGTGTCGGGTTTACGGGACGGTCGCTTCTTCTGACGGAGGGTGACGCGCCCTTGAGCATCGTATTCGTAGCGGATTGCCCCGGCGCGGTTGATGCGAGTTCCGGTATAGGTACGCTCGCCGCTGGCTTCAGGAGCCGGGTGGTTGTCGGGCCAGGTGGTGTGGGTCTGATTGCCGGCCGTGTCATACGCGTAGGTCGCGGTCCAGTTGTGGGAGGAATCGGTGGTGACCCGACCGGCGGTGTCGAGTTCGAAGTGACGGGCTCCGTCAAGATGGTCTTCAATGCCGATGAGGTAGCCGTCCGCGCGGTAGGTATACGCGCGGTGTTGGATGGTTTCGGCAGGAGAGGCGACGTGCTGGTCGGTGAGCCGGCCGACGGCATCGTAGGCGTGGGTGAAGGTGGTGTCGCCGAAGGTGCGGGAGGTTTCCCGGCCGAGCGCATCGTGGGCGAAGGCCAGGCTACGGCCGGAGGTGTCGAGTCTGGTCCGCTGTCCCACTGCGTTGTAAGTCCATCGGCTCACCGCGCCGGTGGGGGTTGTCCGCGATATTCGACGGCCCAAAGGGTCATAGCCGAAGGTGCTGGTGCGACCGTTCACCGACTCGGCAACGAGCCGACCGAACTCATCACGAGCATAAGTGAGATCACCGTCCGGTCCGGTGATCTCTGCCAGACGGCCGGCGGCATCGTAGGTGAAGGTGGTGAGTTCGCCCTCGACATCTTTGGTGACGG
This sequence comes from Streptomyces angustmyceticus, assembly GCF_019933235.1. Taxonomy (NCBI): domain Bacteria; kingdom Bacillati; phylum Actinomycetota; class Actinomycetes; order Kitasatosporales; family Streptomycetaceae; genus Streptomyces; species Streptomyces angustmyceticus. Next base: position 1,228,236 of record NZ_CP082945.1, read on the forward strand.
TGCGGCCCAGCGCATCGTGGGTGAAGCGGATCGTGTGACCGAGTGCAGTGGTGCGTGAAGTCAGCCGGCCCGCCGCGTCATGCGTATAGGCCTGGGTGCGGTTGCCGAAGTCGGTCTCGGAGATCAGACGCCCGGCCTCGTCGTACTCGTAGCGCCAGGTCAGCCCTTGCGGGTTGATGACCTTCATCAGCTTGAGTTCGGTGTCGCGCAGGAACTCGTAGCGAGCGCCGTCCGGGTCGGTGCGCGCCTTCAGCTGATCGAAGTGGTCGTACTCGAATGTGGTGACCCGGCCCAAGGCGTCGGTGTGGCTGGTGCAGTTCCCCTCACCGTCGTAGGTCCAGGATTCTCGAGTGGCATCCGGGTTCTGGCGAACCGCGAGGCGCCCTTCGGATGTCCAGCGATAGCGGGTGGTGTTGCCGAGTGGGTCGGTGACGGAGGTGGTACGACCGAAGCGGTCCCTGCGGAAATGCGTGGCGGCGCCGAGAGAGTCAGTGACTACGAGCGGGAGACCGGCCTCGTCGCACTCGATACGAGACGTACTGCCCAGCGGGTCGGTGACGGAGGTGAGGTGGCCACGTTCGTCATGGGTGAAGCGGGTGGTTTGACCAGCCGGATCGGTGACGGCGATCCGGTTGCCCTTGGCGTCGTACTCCTGACGGGAGGTGAGGCCATCGGGACCCGTGACTTCCGCCGGGAGGCCGAGGCCGGTGTAGGTGGCGGTACTGCCGGATCCGTCCGGGCGGACGACTGAGACGACGTGACCGTCTCCGTCGTAGGTCAGGTGTGTGGTGTTGCCTAGGGCGTCGATGATCTGCAGAGGACGGTCGTGCGGGTCGTAGGTGGTGCGCGTGGTGTTGCCGAGTGGATCGGTGATCGCGATGACCTGCAGGCGGTCGTTGACGAGGTACCGGGTGCGAGCACCTTCTCCGTTGGTGTGCACGGTGATGTGGTGCCCGGTTTCGGGGTCGGCCTCGCCGTAGGTGAACCGGTTCGCCAGGTGCCCCTCAGCCCCGGATTGGAAGGTGCACCGGTGGCGATGGTCATAGGTGTACTCGTAGCGGGAATCACGGGAGTCGACCCAGGCCGTCATTCGGTGCTCGGCGTCGTATTCGAACCGCGTCACCGCCCCAGTGGAACCAGTGACATCGATGAGATTGCCCACCTCGTCGTGCCCGTAGGACCGGATCAGCTGGTCCGACCCGTCCTCCGCCGCGCCTGCCAGGTGCAGGGCGGTGAGGCGGCCGTGGTCGTCACAGGTGAGCTTGAGCTCGTAGCCCGCGGTGTGGCGGATCGCGTACGGGATGCCGGTCTCGTCCGCGTAGTCGAAGGTGATCCGGTGCCCGTTGCGGTCGATGATTTCGTCGGGCAAGGCAAGGCCGGGCACATGCAGGGCGTCGCTGAAGTAGCGGGTCTGACCGGTTTCCGGGTCATCGACGGCCCAGTCACCCTGCTCGGTGCGCGTCAGCGGCCAGCGCGGACCGTTCTTCGGCACCACCCGCTCGCCGACCTGCGGGGTGGCATAGCGCAGGAGCATCCCGGTGTCGGTGACGAAAACGACCTCTTCGGAGTCGATCTCCAAGCGCTGATCGACGGTTGAGGACCAGGACGGCCCGATGTGCCGTCCGGTGCGGGTCGAGGACTCGTATCTGCGGGTGAACAGCAAGGGGAGGGCGCCGGGCAGGGCAATGTCGGTCTGAGAGAGGAACACCTTCCCTGTGGCCAGGTCGACCGGGTCGGTACCGTCTGTGCACTTCCCCTCGTCCTTGCGGGTGCTGGCGTGGGGATGCTCCGCATCCGCCTGCTTTGCGGCGGCGCTCTTCGTGGGCCTTCTGGTCGGTCCCTTCGGGTCCAGAGAAGTGCTCCCTCCACCGCCCGAGCCACCACCGTTGGGGGCTTTGGGATCCTTTGCGCCTCCCTTGCCGAGGCCGTTGAAGCGCTCTGCGAGGCTCCTGTCATTGTCTTGGTGGTTCTTGACCATCTCCTTGAGGCCACGGGTCATGTTGTCGTCGAGGTGCTTGGCGGTTTTCTTCACCCCGTCCTCGAGGCCCTCGATGACCTTATCCAGGCACGCGTTGGCCGCATCGGCGATGGCATCCTTGCCCCGAGTGCGGCCGTGATGGCTCTTGGCCCGGCCGATCTTTCCGCCGGCCTTGTTCCGGAACGTGCCGCTCGCGCCCTGCAGGCTCGTGACGACCTTGTGGTGCTCCTCCGGATCATGACTGAACCCGCTGCTGCCGCCCGTCCCAGCACTGCCACCGGACCCGCCGAGCCCGCCCCCACGGCGGCCACCAGCGCTGAGGAGCTCCATCGGGTTCTCGGCAGCAGATTTGGCCGAGTCCTTGGCGTCCTGGATGCCCTGGCCGAAGCCGTCCTTGCCGGCCTTCGCGGTCCGGCCGAGGTCCACACCGTCCTGAACGCCGAGAGCGTTACCACCGAGCTGGACCACCAGGTCCCCGACCATCGCGCCGAGCGCCTCCTCGACCGGGGTCAGCGCGATGCTGACCACCTCCTCGGCGACCGCCTGGCAGACCTCCTTGAAGAGCCGCTTGACGATCACGCGGGTGGCCTGCGTCGCCGCCAGAGCCCCGACCTCGGACAGCCCAAGGGTGAAGGGAGCCGCAGCCTGCGCGGCGATCACCTCTGCGGCCAGAATGCCGAGTTGGACCAGGGCACCGATCTTGGCACCTTCGATGAGGACGGCGACGCCGTCCATCGCCGTGCCCGCCATACGACCGCATTCGGCGAGTCCCTTGAGATGCTTGCCGTTGATCTTTCCCCAGTGTGCGTTGAGCGCCTCGACGGCCAAGGAGCCGCCGGCCGACCCCACCAGACCCTGGATCGCGGTGTGCGCCTCGTTCGCGCCCTCGTCGATGTCGTCAGCGAACTCCCGCATGGCCGAAGCCATTTCGCGGTAGTCGTCCTCATCCACATTCGGCCACGACACCCCGATGATGTCGAGAACCTCATCCGCCCACCCAGGCAGCACAACACCCACGCGAAAGCACACCCCCGTACAGCAGTTGTTGGACCATCAGATCCTGTCAACTGCGCAAATGTTCCTCAAGTGAACTCCGAACCGCCCGGTCCGACGGCGTTCCGTATCCGGACAGCGCTACGAGACCACACAGGTCGGCACCAGGGACGGCAGATCGGGCACGCGGCGGCATGCCATGCGTCACGGCGCCCCCAGTGCGCCACCCCGCTGTCGCCGGGCCCAGAAAGGCTGCTCGGGCCAGCGGGTTTCCTGGGCGTGGACGGTGCGGTGGCCGTGGCGGTAGGCGGCGCGGGCCGTGGCGATCTGGGCGGCGTAGCGGGGCAGGGCCGCGCGGTCTCCGCGCAGTCGGGCGTGGACCGCGCGGCCGGCGTTCAGGCCGGTGTAGAGGGCGGTGAGGATGCCCTGGGAGCTGAGCGGGTCGAAGGCGGCCGCCGCGTCTCCGGCGGCCGTCCAGCCGTCGCCGTGCACCCGGTCCAGGTGGGCGCTGTGCGCGGGGGCGCGGCGGGGCGGCCGCGCGGGGGTGAGGGCGTGCGGGCGGGCCCGGTGGGAGAGGTGCCGGGTGGCCAGCAGGCGGGTGCGGAACCGCTCGGCGTCGTGGGTCGCGGCGGCGGGCAGGTCGGCGTCGGTGAAGTAGGCGACCAGGCGGTGCCGGGAAGGCAGCAGGGCGGTGTACCACCAGCCGTCCCGGTCGGACTCGACCAGCGAACGGCCGTCGGCGGGGGCCTGCGGGGCCGGGTCGAGGGTGAGGTGGAAGGCGGTGAGGCGGTCGCCGGTGCGCCGCCGGGCACCGGAGCGCACCGCGATCGCGGCGCCGCGTCCGGTGGCGTCCACCACCCAGCGGCAGCGGACCGTCCGTTCCCCGCCGCCGGCGCCCTCGCGCAGGGCGAGGTGCCAGGTGCCGTCCGGCTGCCGGGCGGGGCGCCGTACGCCGGTGTGCTCGGCGACCTCGGCGCCCGCCGTACGGGCGGCCGCGCGCAGCCGCCCGTCGAAGAGCGGCCGGTCGAGGTGCCAGCCGTGGCCGTAGGGGTCGCGGAGGGAGTCCACGGCGCGGAGTTCGGCCGAGCCCCAGGCGGACAGGGTGCCGTGGCAGGGCAGGTGGCCGCTGCCGAGGACCGGCCGCTCGACGCCGAGGTCGGCCAGCAGCAGCCGTGCCGCGGACACCAGTGCCTCGCCGGTCTTGGGCGGGCCGGTGCCCGCGTCGGCCAGCAGGACGGTGCGCCCGGCCCGTACGAGGGCGAGCGCGGCGGCGCAGCCGGCCGGGCCGCCGCCCGCGACCACGACGTCGTAGTCCGGGACGGGGCTCACCGGGAGCCGTGGAGGGGGTCGAGCTTCTCCAGGTACCCGGCGGCGATGGCCGTTTCGTCCTGGCCGGTCGCCTCCTTGACCTCCTGGACCGCCTGCTGCACCAGCATCGACTCGACGTCCCCGGCCGGGACCGCGCCGGTCCAGGCGTCGGCCGCACCGGCGAGTTGGGGCACGCCCGCCTCGGGCACCTGGATGTTGATCAGGTTGGTGTGGTCCGGGACGGGCGGGTAGCCGGGCTCGGACTCCACCTGGAGGTAGCGCGGGAACTTGGCGTCACCCACGGTGTATTCGTGCGGCTCGACGATGCCGAACCGGAACCAGTCGTCGATCATCTGGCGGCGCTGCTTGGTGAAGTCGGTGCCCTTCAGGCCGCGCAGCCACACCGCCCGGTTCTCGAAGGCCTTCTCCCGGACGCTGTCGTCGGAGCCGGAGGGCGGGGTGTTGACGGTGGTGAAGTCCGCGTGCTTCAGCACGTGGTTGGGGACCTGGGCGGGCCAGAAGGTGGGCAGGTAGGGGCTGTAGCGCGGGCCGAGCCCGGAGCGTACCTGGTAGCCGGAGCGGCAGCTCGCGGCGTCGCACTGCCAGGGGGCGGCCATCCAGCGGGTGAGGTCGCCGGGGCCCTGGGCGAAGAGCGGGCCGTTCTTGCCCAGGGCGTCCTGGACGGTGAGCGCGTCGCCGTAGTCGCGTTCGGGGTCGTCGGGCCCGCGGTGCAGGATGCGGAACGGCTCGGAGTACAGGGTCTTGTGCCGCATCGGCCAGGTGACCTCGCAGCCGGGGTGGAACGCGTCGGCGGCGCAGTTCTCCAGCGCGGCCCGGTCCAGCAGGCCGGGCTGTTGGGCGGGCGGCGCGTCGTCCACGACCGGGAAGCCCGTACGGGGCGGCCCCGTGGTGAAGCGGCCGTCGGCCCATTGGGCCAGCATCCGGTCCTGGGCCGGGGTGAGGGTGAGGTGCTGGCGGACGGAGGTGGGCTTTCCGCTGGACATGGCGTCGCCGTAGAGCCATGGCCAGGGCACCGGGGAGGTGCCGTCCCGGTCGAGGTCGCGCATCTGGACGTAGACCTGACGGCGCAGCTCCTGGGCCGCCTCGCCCGGGTCGGCGAGCCGTCGGCGCAGGGCGGGGTCGAGGAAGTGGTACGGGCCGGCCCAGCCGAACTGGGTGGCGAAGCCGTGGTTGACCCACTGCAGATCGCAGAAGCGGCGCAGCAGCGGCTCGATGTGGTCCGGGTAGGAGACCTGCTGCACGTCGGGCAGGGTGTGCTCGGTGACGAACAGGTCGCGGAGCAGGTCGTACAGGGTGCGTACGGTCTTCACGCCGGGGGCGTAGTGCGGTGGGGCGACCACGGCCCAGGCCGGGGTGGCGGTCCGGGTGACGCCGCGGAGGGTGACCTCCGCCGTGACCGGGCCGTCGGCGACGTCGTCGTACCAGGTGTCGTTGTTGGCGACGCCCGAGATCGGCTTCTCGGGCATGGCGTAGGAGGCCGACTTCCCGGCGCCGCCGACGACCAGCAGGCGGCCGTCGCTCTGGGTGGACATCGAGCCCAGGGCGACCGCCCGGTTCATGATCGTGCCGGCGAAGGCGGCGGTCTCGTGCCGGGAGGCGCGGACGGTCTGGCGGCCGGGGTCGATGACGAGCTTCTTGCGCTCCGCTCCCCGGACGTCGAAGTTGCGGCGGCGGCGCTGGGCCTCCGTCAGGCCGCCGGCCTCGGGGATGTCGAGCGGGAGGTGGAACTGGTACCAGGCGGCCTTCTTGTTGGCCAGGTGCACCGACCAGGTGATCTCGGTGACGTCCTCGTCGCCCAGCTTGAGTTCCCTGACGACCTCGCCGGCCTGGTTGTAGCCGTAGACCCGGAAACGGGCGGCCTGCCGGATGATCTTTCCCGAGCTGTCCTTGTAGGAGCCGGGCGGAAGCGGCGGCTGGTCGGGGGACTCCGGGCCGATGAAGGGCTGTCGGTCGCTGTTGCCGACCCGGGCGATGCCGATGGCCGGGTGGATCTTCACCTGTGCGATCTGTGTGTCCATCGAGGAGCCTTTCCCAGGGCCGGTGCGGATGCCCCCGAACGCCTCAAACGTAGGAGCGGCGCCGCTGACGCGGGGCGGCCGGGGGCGTCACCTGGGCGCACCGATTCACTCGTTCGGGAGCGCCGGCCGGTGTCGGGGCGGGTGGGGTCAGGGCCGGGTCTCCTGGTCCCGCTCGTCGGCGGTGGCCTGCTCCAGGGCGTCGAGGACCGCGAGCTGCTTGCGGTCGCGCTCCCCGGTGAGGTCGCGGTACGAGCGGGAGCCGTACGCGTCCTCCACGGCCCTGATGAGCCGTTCGGTCTGTTCGGGGGTCTGCGCGGGGCGGCCGGAGGAGTCCCCCAGCTGCCGCATCGACGGTCCGATGTGCTCGGCCATGTGCCGGTAGCCGCCGGGGCCGCCGCCCAGGTGGGCGCCGAGGAAGGGGCCCACCGTGGACCAGCGCAGGCCCAGCGAGTTCACCATGATCATGTCGAGTTCGGCCGGCCCGACCACGCCCTGTTCCACGAGGCGGACGGCCTCCCGGCTCAGCGCGTTCTGCAGGCGGTTGCCGACGAAGCCGGGGACCTCCTTGCGCTCCACCACCGGCACCCGCCGCACCGAGCGGTAGAACGCCACCGCCCGGGTGACGGAGTCCTCGCGGGTGCGCCGGCCGGGCACCACCTCCACCAGCGGCACGAGGTGCGGCGGGTTGAAGGGATGGCCGATCAGGATGCGTCCGGCGTCGTCGATCCCGTCGGTGAACGTGGTGGCGGGCAGGGCGGAGGAGGAGCTGAGCAGGAGGGCGTGGGAGGGGGCCTCGCGGACCAGCCGGGCGAAGAGCGCGCGCTTGAAGGCGGCGCTCTCCGGGCCGCTCTCCTGGACCACGTCGGCGTCCCGGACGGCCTCGGTGACCTCGCCGGCGAGCCGGACCCGGTCGGCCAGGCCGGCGGTGTCCAGGCCCTGCCGGGCCAGGTGCGGGGCGGCCTCGGCCAGTGCGGCGCCGACGGCTTCGGCGAGGTCGGGGCGCGGATCGGTGACCCGCACCCGCAGCCCGTGGCCGGCGAACAGGGCGGCCCACGAGAGTCCGATGGTCCCGGCGCCGATCACGGCCACGGTGGGGTGGGTGGTGCTCATGGCAGACGCTTCTTTCCGTGCGCGGGGTCAGCGCGCGAGGTAGTCGTGCACCGGCGCGACCGGTGCCAGGGTGAGGTCGGTGAGCAGGTGACTGGCCGAGACGATCTCGCGGACCGGGAGGTCGGCCAGCGGCGCCAGCACATGCGCGTCCAGTTGCAGCCGGGCCGGGCCGGTCCAGGCGCCCGTGACGGCCACCTCGCTGATCCGGGTGCGGACCAACTGCGCCACCTGCGGCGTTCCGTCGTAGCCCGGTACCAGCTTGAGCATGAAGGTGGGCACGGTGAGCTGTGCGGCCGCCTCTTCGGGGTCCAGCTCGTGGTGCTTGTAGCCCATGGTGGCGGTCGCCACCCGGATCGTGCCGTAGTCGAGGACGCCGACGAGCGCGCCGTGGTCCACGTAGAGGGCGGGCGAGCCGATGGTCTTCGGGTAGGCGCTCGCCTCGCGCCCGGAGGCGGTGGCCGCGAAGTTGTCGAGGTACATGGCGTGCAGGTACTCGCCGCGCTCGGCGCCGAGTCGGACCGGAATCGCCTGGCCGCATTCGGTGTACGGCCCGTATCCGGTGACATCGCCCATCCGCATCACCTCGAAGCGCACCAGCGGTTCGTCGATCTCCAGCGGCTCGGGCACCACCGCGCGCAGGGCGTCGGGGTCGGTGCGGTAGACGATGTTGAGGTACTCGCGGTGGGTGAAGCGCGGGACCACGGGGGGATACGCCGGGTTGAGCAGGGGGGTGGCATGGTGCCGGGTGACTTCGTGCTGCTTCATGGGAGTTGCTCCTCTACTTGCCCTGCCAGACGGGGGCGCGGCGCTCGGCGAAGGCCGTCATGCCTTCCCGTACGTCGGCCGATGCGGTGAGGGCGGCCGTCACGGTGCGCTGGGCGGCGACGATCAGGTCGCAGGCCAGGGCGAGTTCGAAGCCGCCGCCCATGGCCCAGCCCTCGACGGCGGCGATCAGCGGCTTGGTCGTCACGGTCTCGGTCAGCCCGCCGAAGCCCCGGCCGGGGATCTCCGGCGATTCGCCGGCCAGCGCGGCCTTGAGGTCCATACCGGCGCTGAAGGTGCCGCCGGCGCCGGTGAGGACACCGGCCCGCAGCTCGGGATCGCCCGCCAACTCGTCCAGTGCGGCCGCGAGTTGAGCGGCGACGGCGGCGTTGACCGCGTTCCGGGCGCGGGGCCGGTCGAGCGTGATGACCAGGGACGTACCGATCCTCTCGGTGCGGACCTCGGGGGCGGGGTGCGCGGGACGGGGGTGGGAGGGCGTGGCGTCCGGTGTGCTGGGCATGGCCCGGTCCTTCGGTGGTGGGGGTGTGGGGTGGAGGAGGCGGCGGCACGGCGTCGGCATGACGGGCAGTCGGCGCGGTCCGCCGGGGCGGTCGGCGGGGTGAACGGCCCGCCGACGCCACTGCGGTTGGGCGACCCGACGTGCCGTCAGGAGCGCCTCGCGGCCAGCTCGTCGAAGACCTCGTCGGTGTGCTGGCCGGGCAGTGGGGCGAGCCGCCGGACCGAGGCCGGGGTGGCGGAGTAGCGCACGGGGATGCCGATCGAACGGATCGGCCCCTCGCTGGGGTGCTCGACGAGGTCGAGGAGGTGGCCGTCGCGGACGTACGGGTCGTCGGCCGCCCGGTCGAGTTCCAGCACGGGCGCCATGGGGATGCTGTGCTTGGCGCAGATCTCCTCCCACTCCTCGGTGCTCAGGGACGGCGCGCAGCGGGCCACCAGCTCCAGCAGCGGGTCGACGTCGGCGTCCTCGATGGCCGGTCCCGCCACCCGGGGGTCCTCGGCGAGGTCGGGGCGGCCGGCGGCGGCGAAGAAGTCGCGGTAGTTCTGCGGGGAGTACGGCACGATGCAGGCGAGCCCGTCGGCCGTGGGCACGGCGCGGTGGCCGCGCTTCATGGCCAGCGGGAAGCCGGTGGCGCCCTCCGCGGGCTCGTAGACATGGCCCGCGAGGTGCTCGACCAGGTTGAAGGCGAGCAGGGTGTCCGTCATGGGGACTTCGATGTGCTGGCCGCGGCCCGTGCGGTCGCGGTGCACCAGCGCGGCGAGCACCGCGTAGACGATGGTCAGCGCGGCGACCTTGTCCCCGATGATGGTCGGGAGGTAGACGGGCCGGCCCAGCGCGCGGTGGGCCACGTCCACCAGGCCGGAGGACGCCTGCACCGTCTCGTCGTAGGCGGCGTGGCCCGCGCGGGCGGAGTCGCCGCGGAAGCCCTGGGCGTGGGCGTAGACCAGGCGGGGGTGGCGCTCGGCGAGGTCGGCGTAGGTCAGGCCGAGCCGGGTCAGGGCGCCGGGGCGCATATTGGTGATCAGTACGTCGGCGGTGGCGATGAGCGCCAGGGCGCGCTCGCGGTCGGTCTCGTCCTTGAGGTTCAGGGAGACGCTGCGCTTGTTGCGGTTGACGTTGAGGTTGAGCGGCGTCATACCGGGGGTGTTCCGGTAGCGGCCCGACCGTACGGTGTCCGACGGCGACTCGATCTTGATGACGTCGGCACCGAGGTCGCCGAGGATCTGGGCCGCGTAGGGGCCCATCACCACCGTGGACAGATCGATCACCCGTACGCCGTCCAGCGGGCCGTCGGCGCTTTCGGTCGTGGCGTCCATTCTCGCTCCTGCGGAAGTAGCTGCACTACGAATGTTTCCGCCTCCGACGGTAGGCGGGATGCCGCGGAATGAGAACGATCAAGAAACGAAGAAGGGCATGACCACAGCGGTCATACCCTTTTCCCCGGGGGTGCGGCGCGTTTTCCCGGGGCGCGGCGCGTACGGATCAGGCGAAGAGTTCGTCGGCGAAGATGCGCCGGGCCGCGGCGACCAGCTCGGCCAGATCGCCGCCGGACTCCGCCCGGTCCTTGCGGAAGAGCAGGCCGGTGGCGAGTTCCGGACGGAAATCCACCACCGGCACCACCTTCACATTGTCCAGCCGGTAGGAATGCATCGGGCTTTCCGGAGAGAGCATCGTCATCGAAAAGGCGAGACCGCCCGACACCAGTTCCGAGGTACCCGCGTAATCGGAGCTGTTGAGGCGAATTCTCTTCTTCAGTCCCGCGGAATTCAGCCGGGCATCGATTTCGTCGAAGCAGGCGGGCATCGCCTCGGCGGCGGTGGCCACATAGGGCAACTGCTTCAGCTCGTCCAGGGTGACCGACTCCCGGCCCTCGAACCGGTCGGCGGGGACCGCCGCCCCCAGCCGCTCCCGCATGACGCCGAGGACGCCGAGCGCGGGGTCCGCGACCGGCAGCCGGGCCAGGGCGAGCGCCAGCCGGCCGTCGCGGACCGCCCCGGCCAGGCCGGTGGACCGTCCTGGCCAGCGCTTGAGCTCGTACGCCTCCGTGCAGGCGCCCTCCAGCTCCCTGACCCGGGCGCGCAGGGCGGGGTGCACCCCGGAGGGCATCCCGATGAGCAGGGTCGTGCGCTGCGGACGGACGGCCTCGCGCAGCCGCCAGGGAATGGCGTTGACGCGTTCCAGCACGTCGCGCGCCAGCGGCAGCAGCGCGGCACCGGCCGGGGTCAGCTCGACGTGATGCGTGGTGCGCGCGAAGAGCGTCTGGTCCAGTTCCCGCTCAAGATCCTTGATCCGCTGACTCAGCGGAGACGCCGCCATGTGCAACCTGCGCGCCGCCTGCGAGAAATTCAGCTCTTCGGCGACCGCCACGAAGTAACGCAGGTGCAGCATGTCCACCCGGCCACACTACCGGGAGCGGATTCCGCCCTTCGCGCGAGCGGTGGCGCACCGGAACAGGGAACGGCGGGTCCCGTCAGGGGCTGCCCGTCTTCAGTCTCAGGTTCCATTTGGCCAGGGCCTCGCCGACCGGCTGAAAGATGGTGATGGTGGGGCCGCCGAAGTTGCCGCAGGTGGCGGCGCCGCCGCCGGAGTGCACGCCGATCGCCATCGGGGCGTTGGGCTGGGTGACGTACGAGCCGCCCGAATCACCGGCCGCCGAGCAGGCGTTGGTGAAGGAGAGTCCCTCGATGACCGTGTTGCCGTAGTCCACGGTCTGGTCGACCCGGGTGATCTCCCCGCAGTGCCAGCCGCTGCTCTGCCCGGAGCGGCAGATCGACATGCCCACCAGGCCCTCCTGGGAGCCGGTGACGGTGACCGGCAGGCCGCCCTGGCCCGCCACGTACGAGCTGACGATCCAGCCGGGCCGGTCGACCTCCACCAGCCCGAAGTCGCCCTCGCGATCGTTGACGCTGTGCCCGCCGCCCTGGTTGGAGGTCCCCATACGGCTGCCGTCCTTGCCGTACGCGGCCTGGTCGGGGGTGAGGGTGCAGTGACCGGCCGTCAGGAACCCCTGGAAGTCGCCCGGCCCGGTCACCGAGAAGCCGATCGAGCAGATGCCCTCGCTGCCGGGCATCCACCGTTCGCCGCCGACCACCGAACCGCCCTGCTGGCGCGGTCTGCGGTCGTTGCGCTCGACGGTGACGGGGATCTTCGTGGGCGCCGCCAGCGCGCGCACGGCCGTCTCGAAGGCATCGGCCCCGGCGGTGTGCCGGGTGCGGTCGAAGCGGACCACGACGCCGTTGGCGCGCTCGTCCACGCCCCACCCCGTGACGCCCGGTACGCCTTTCCCGGCCCGCACGCTGATCTCCCGCACCAGCGCGGTGAGCGCGGCGCGGCTGTGCGGCACCGTCTTCGCCACCGCCCCGGCGGCCTCCACCAGCTGCGCGTCGTCGGCGCCGGTGACCGCGACGACGAGCTTGCCGGTCGCCTTGTCGAACCACATCCCGGCGGGCGGCGCGGCGAGCACCCGGCGCACCGTGGCCGCCGCACGGTGCGCGTCGGCCTCCTGCGCGAGCCGGGTGCGCACCTGTTCCGCCGTCAGCCCGAGGTCCCGGCGCATCGCGTCGAGCATGGCGCGCGGCGAGGGCTGGGGCGACGGATCGGCCCGCGGCACGGCGCGCGCCGGGCTGAGCGGCCCGGCGGCCGCCAGGACGGCGGCGACGGTCGCGCCCCAGAGAGCGGCCTTGCGAAAGCGGCGTTCCATCGGCGATCTCCTCGCGGTGTCGGGTGACGTCGGATCCGATTCGTCGAGCCTGCGCGACACCGCGGCGTGCGGCATGGGGGAGAGCGCCCGCATCATGGCCGGATGACCAGTGACCCCGGCCGTCAAATCCCCCGTCCCCATGGCGAGGCAGCCCTCCGGTCGCTGCCGGAGGCGCTGCGCAAGGTGACCTACTCGGGCGCCCGCCATCCGGGAGCGCCGACACCTGAATGCCCGTCATACGTTCCGGACGGGGCGGACGGGGCCTCCCGCGCCGCCCCCGACGCCTTCGCCGACCTGGCCGGGGGCGCGAACTGCCAGCGCTACGCCTATGCCGTACTGCGCCACTTCGGCCTGCTGATACCGCCGTTGCGCTCCGCGGAACTCTGGGCGGACGACCGCGCCACTCGCCGGGCCGCCCGGCCGCGACCGCTGGACCTGGTGCTGTTCGACGCCGGGCCGGCCGAGGGGCGGCCGCCGGGGTACGGCGCGCATGTCGGCGTGCACCTCGGGCCCGACCAGGTCCTGCACCTGTGCCGGGAGATCGGCCGGCCCGCCGTGTGGCGCTATGCGGACTTCGCGGCGCGCCCGCGCTACCGGCGCTTCCTCGGCGCCAAGCGGGCGGTGGTGGGGACGGGGAGCACCGAGGGGCGGTGAAGCCGGTGCGCCGCTGAGCCGGGGGGACATTCCCCTCGGAGACGGGGTGGGTTCAGACCGCCCTCGGGCGCGACGTCCTTCCGCGAGTCGCCTCGCGCGCCGCCGGGCTCAGAATCCGCCCCCGAATCCCCCGTCGCCCCCGCCGCCGAAGCCGCCCCCGTCGAAGCCGCCGCCGTCGCCGAAGCCGCCCCCGAAGTCGTCGGAGTTGAAGTCGGCCCCGGAGTAGTCGCCGCCCCCGGCGCCCGCCGCCCCGCCGAAGTCGGCTCCGTAGGCGTCGGTGGAGAACATCACGTTGCCGAGCAGGGTGCCCACCAGGAGGCCGGGCAGCAGGCCGCCGCCGAAGTAGCCGCCGGCCCAGGGGCCGTAGGCCGGGCCCGCGTCCCAGTAGGGGCGGTCGCCGCTCGCGGTGCGGACCGTACGGGCCAGCGGCTCGCGGCCGTCGTCCAGGCGGCTCTTGTCCGCGGCGCAGACCGGCACGGTGCGCTGCGCGCCGCCCTCGGGCGCCCAGGCGGCATCGGCGACGGACGGGCCGTGCCGCGGGTCGAAGAAGCAGGGCAGCCGGCGCTCGGGCAGCGGCCTGCCCTCGCGGCGCGCGGCGAGGGTGGCCAGCGAGAACCGGCCGTCTTCGAGGGCCTGGGTCACGGCCCGCACCTCGCGCGGGTGCCCGGCCGCCGCCATCGACGTCTTGGCGTTCTCGTACGCGTCCAGCGCATGGCTGTAGTCCGCGCGCATGGCGTCGTCCGCGCCGGGCTCGCCGGGGTGGAAGTCGAGGCGGTCGAGTTCCTCGCCGAAGGCGGTGATGTCCTCGTCGACGACGACCCGCAGGTCCTCCAGCGCCGCCCGCTCCTCCTCGGCCCGCCGCCTGCGGTTGCGGCGGGCGATGGCGTAGGCGCCGCCACCGCCGACGGCGACCAGCACACCGAGGCCGATCGCGGTGCCGGTGTCGAAGCCTGAGCCGCCGGAGCCGCCCCAGGAGGAGGGGGCGTGGCCGTGCGCGGACTTGAGGGCGGTGTCGACGAAGCTGTTGAGGCGGGTGCCGACGTCGGGGTACTGGGAGCGCTTGACCGAGCCGACGAGGTTCTGGACCGCGCTGTGCGGCATCACCCGCGGGTCGGCACCGGCGTTGAAGCCGTTGCCGAGTTCGACGGCGTAGACGCCGCTGATCCCGGTCTTGGTGCGCAGGTCCCGCAGCAGCGTGCCGGGCGGGTACTCGGCGGCCCGGGGCAGCACGGCGACGAAGACCGGCTTGTCCGCGTCCTTGATCTTCTTGGCCAGCGCGTCCGCCTCGGCCTTGGGGAACTGGCCCGCCATACGGGGATCGACGTAGACCGGGCCCTTGGTGAGGGCCGCCGCGGCCTCGTCGAGCCCGCCGGCGGCCCGGGCTCCCGGTGCCGTCGCGGCGACCACCGCCAGGAGGGCGGCCACCAGCAGGAGTACGGGTCCGATCAGGGCACGGCGTATTGCGGTCCTCATGTGTCCGACGCTACCCGAACCACACTTTCCAGACATCACCGGTGCCGGGGTCGATTCGGCCCGCATCGGGGGATTTTCCTCTGCCCGCGACCGGCTGTCGCGCCGGGGCTGTCCATCCAGGTGATCGCTCCGCGCGTCGTTTTTGATGATCAAAGTGCCGGGGATGTTGGGCTCGCCACTCCCCCGAGGAAACGAGGAGACGATGTGCAGGGCCACCTCGATGGCCACGAATCTGGCCGTCGCCGTCGCCGCCACCGCCGTCGGATGCATGCTGGTGATCTCGCTGACGCCGTCGCTCCCGGAAACGGCCGGGAAGCGGCCCTCGGGCGGCGCGACGCGGGCCGCCGCGTCCGGCCACGGGGGCTCGGCCGCGCGGGCCGCCACCTCCGCCCTCCACACGGCCGCGGCCGGCGCGGCCCCCGGGAAGGCCGGGGACTCCGGGGAGTTCGACGCGTCGCCGACGGGGCGGATCGAGGTGACCGAGCCGGAGCCGGGGGTCGACTACAAGGCGAACGGCAGCTTCACCGTGGCCTGGAAGAACAGCACGGGCGAGCCGGTGGACGTCTGGCTGCGGGCGGCGACGGGGCACGACAGGTCGCAGCGGGTGGCCCTGGTGGTGCCCCGGTCCGGCGCCGGACCGGACGGCGAGGCGATCGTGACGCTGCCCAAGGTGCCACCGGGCCCCCACTACTTCCTGGAGGTGTCGACCGCAGGTGACGCCGCGGTCGGCGGCCTCAGCCGGACCTTCGCCATCACCGAGTGACCGCGCCCACCGGACCGGACGCCCCCTACGGGGCGTCGAGGGCGACCAGACCCGCCAGCGCCTCCCGGTGGCGGCCCGGCGAGCCGAGGGCGAGTTCGTCGCTCTTGGCCCGCTTGAGGAACAGATGGGCCGGGTGTTCCCAGGTCATGCCGATGCCGCCGTGCAGCTGGACGCATTCCTGGGCGGCCCGGACCGCCACCGGCGCGCAGTACGCCTGGGCGACGGCCACCGCCAGCGGGGCGTCGGGACTGTCGGTGGCCAGGGCGTCCGCGGCGTTACGGGCGGCGGCGCGGGCCGAGGCCACCTCCAGCCACAGGGCGGCCATCCGGTGCTTGAGCGCCTGGAACGAGCCGACGGGGCGGCCGAACTGGGTGCGCTCGGCCGTGTAGCGCACCGTTTCGGCCAGGCACCATTCGGCGACGCCCAGCTGTTCCGAGGCGAGCAGCCCGGCGCCGGCGAGCAGGGCGCCGTCGACGGCGGTGCGGGCCCGTTCCCCGGAGGCCAGGAGCGTGCCGCGGGCGCCGTCGAAGGTGAGGTGGCCCAGGGGGCGGGTGAGGTCGAGCGGGGTGACGGAGCCGGTGCGGACGCCGTCCGCCGCGGCCTCCACGGCGTAGAGGGCGGGGCCGTCGGGGCCCCGGACCGGCACCAGCAGGAGGGCGGCACCCGCGGCGTCGGCGACCGAGGTCACCCTGCCGGTCAGGGTGCCGTCCGCCCCGGCCCGTACGGCCCCTTCGGACGCCCCGCCCGGAGCCGTGGTCCACGGGACGGCGAGCACGCCGACGCTCCCGCCCCCGGCGAGCGCGGCGAGCGGCGCGGCGACCTCCTCCCGGCCGCGGTCGCAGCCGAGCAGAGCGGTCACCGCGATGACCGCGCTGGTCAGGTAGGGGACGGGCGCGACACAGCGGCCCGCCTCCTCCAGCACCACGGCGGCCTCCCGGGCGCTCGCGCCCGCGCCGCCGAGCTTCTCGGGCACCAGCAGCCCCGCGGCGCCGATGTCCGTGGCGAGCGCGCGCCACAGCCCGGCGTCGTGGGCGGACGCCGACTCCAGGCCCGCGAGGACCGTGGCCGGAGCGCCGCGGTCGGCGAACAGCGAGCGCACGGCGGCGCGCAGCGCCTCCTCGTCCGCGGAGTACAGCAGGTCGGGGTCGGCTGCCGGGGTGCCGGCCGGGGATGTCCCGTCGTTCATCGGGGGAGGTCCTTCCACGCGACGTCCTTGTCGGTGCGCGGCTCGGGCGGCAGGCCCAGCACGCGTTCGGCGACGATGTTGAGCAGCACTTCCGAGGTGCCCCCTTCGATGGAGTTCCCCTTGGCGCGCAGGTAGCGGTAGCCGGCCTCGCGGCCGGTGAAGTCGACGCCGTCGGGGCGGCGCATCGTCCAGTCGTCGTAGGTCAGGCCGTCCTCGGCGAGGAACTCCACCTCCCAGCCGCTGATCTCCTGGGCGAGCCGGGCGAAGGCCAGCTTCATCCCGCTGCCCTCGGGGCCGGGCTGCCCTTGGGACAGCTGCTGGCGCAGGCGCTCGCCGGTGAGCCGGGCGGCCTCGGCCTCCACCCACAGTGTCAGCAGCCGCTGGTGCAGGTCGTGGGTGCGCAGTTCGGGCCGCGCGCGCCAGTCGGCGGCGGCCACGCCGATCATGCCGCCCTCGCGGGGGATGCGGCTGCCGCCGATGGCGACCCGCTCGTTCATCAGCGTGGTCTGCGCGACCTTCCAGCCCTCGCCGACCGCGCCGAGGCGGCGGCTGTCGGGGATGCGGACGCCGGTGAGGAACACCTCGTTGAACTCGGCCTCGCCGGTGATCTGCCGCAGCGGACGGACCTCGACACCGGGGTCGGTCATATCGCAGATGAAGTAGCTGATGCCGCGGTGTTTGGGCAGGCCGGGGTCGGTACGGGCGATCAGGATCGCCCAGCGGGCCAGGTGGGCGCTGGACGTCCAGACCTTCTGGCCGTCGATGATCCAGTCGCCGCCGCTTCCCGCTTCGTCCCCGCCGTCGCGGACCGCGCGGGTGGCCAGTGCCGCCAGGTCGGAGCCGGCGCCGGGCTCGCTGAACAGCTGGCACCACACCTCCTCGCCGGTCCACAGCGGGCGCAGCAGACGCCGCTTCTGTTCGTCGGTGCCGAAGCGGAGGAGGGTGGGCGCGGCCATGCCGAGGCCGATGCCGATGCGGCCGGGGTCGTTGTCGGGGGCGCCGGCGGCCGCCAACTCCGCGTCCACGACCGCCTGGAGGGAGCGGGGCGCGTCCAGCCCGCCGAGCCCCTCGGGGAAGTGGACCCAGGCCAGCCCGGCGTCGAAGCGGGCGCGCAGGAAGTCCAGGCGTTGTGTCGCGGCGGGAGGATGTGCGGCGAGCAGTTCGGCGGTGCGCCGGCGCAGGTCCTCGGCGTCGGTCATCGGGTCTCCTCCGCGGCGGGCAGGACGACGAGCCGGCCGGTGGACGTGCCGTCGGCGACCCGCTGGACGGCTTCGGCGGCGTCCCGCAGCGGGAACCTGCCGCCGATGAGCGGCTTGACGGCGCCCTGGGCGGCGAGCTTGGCCAGCTCCTCGTGGCAGGCGTCGACCGCGGCCGGGTCCTTGGTGTTGTACAGGCCCCAGTGGAGGCCCAGGATCGCGTAGTTCTTCACCAGCGCGTGGTTGAGGGCCGGGGTGGGGATGGCGCCGCCGGCGAAGCCGACGACGATGATCCGGCCCTCGAAGGCGATGCACTTGACGGACTTGGCGTAGGCCTCGCCGCCGACCGGGTCGTAGACCACGTCCGCGCCACGGCCGCCGGTGGCCTCCTTCACGGCGCCGACGATGTCGTCGTGGCGCCGGTCGAGGACGAGGTCGCAGCCCAGTTCGCGGGCCGTCCTGGCCTTGTCCTCGCCGCCCACGACACCGATGACCCGCGCGCCGGCGGCCTTGCCGAGCTGGACGGCGGCGCTGCCGACGCCCCCGGCGGCGGCGTGCACCAGCAGGGTCTCGCCCGCCTGGAGCCGGGCCCTGCGGTGCAGTCCGAACCAGCCGGTCTGGTAGCCGATGTGCAGCGCGGCGGCCTCGGCGTCGTCCAGTGCCTCGGGGGCCGGGCGCACCGCCGCCGCGTCGACGACGGCGAGTTCGGCGAAGCCGCCGTCGGGCAGCGGCGGCTGGGCCAGCACCCGCGCCCCGGTCTCTCCGGCCGCCCCCTCGCCCGCGGCGAGCACCTCGCCGCAGATCTCCACGCCGGGGGTGAACGGCAGCGGCGGCCGCACCTGGTACTGGCCGCGGCAGAGCAGGGCGTCGGGGAAGTTGACGTTGGCGGCCCGCACCCGCAGCAGCAGCTGACCCGGTCCCGGCTGGGGGTCCGGCACCTCCTCCAGCCGCATCACCTCACGCGGCTCGCCGTTCGCGTGTACGCGCCATGCCTTCACCTGGTGCCTCCACTGACCTTGGATACGCGGGTGGGGCGGCGGGCGCAGCGGCGCCACCGCCAGCGACATACTAAGCGGTCGGTATCCCGCAGGGAACAGTCTCCGCCACATCGCGACGGCACCCCGGCACCCGCCGGCCGGGACCGGAATCCTGCCCCGAAGCGCGAGAACCACCGGGCTCACCAGGGTGCGGGCGGACGCCCCGCCCCTCGCCCCCTCGGGCCGCGCTTCGAGATCCTGGCGTGGAACCGCCCGGGGCACGCGCCGATCACCGGGCACCTCGACGCCGGCATCCCCGGCCGCCCGCAGGACCGTCCCGGCCTCCGGCGGCCGCACCATCCGCCGGCGGGCGCGCTGGAGCTGGACTTCGAGGTGCCACGGACGCCGGACGGTTCCGGACGGGGAGTGCCGCTGTGCACCGCGGCGCCGGGCTCACCGTCCGAGGCGGCGCCGCGGCTGCTCGTCGCGGAGCACGGCCCGCGGAGCCGGGCCCTCGAACCCGGGCGCTCCCAGAGGGGGTTCGGATCGGGGCGAGCCTCAGGTCCGCCCGGCCCGCTGCTGGGCGTCGCGCAGGGTGTCGGACGGTGTGGCCCAGCGCGCCCGTATCACCGGGTAGCCGGCCTTCTCGCAGGCGTCGCAGACGAGTTCGTCGTCGTCGAC
Source organism: Streptomyces angustmyceticus (assembly GCF_019933235.1). Taxonomy (NCBI): domain Bacteria; kingdom Bacillati; phylum Actinomycetota; class Actinomycetes; order Kitasatosporales; family Streptomycetaceae; genus Streptomyces; species Streptomyces angustmyceticus. The sequence goes on from NZ_CP082945.1 coordinate 1,247,576, forward strand.
GACATGGCGGACCTCCCGGCCGCGGGCGATCCGGCGCAGGATCTCCAGCTTGGTGTGCCGGGCCGGGCGCCGGTCGCTGTCGCGGCGCATCCACAGCCGGCCCTCCGGCAGCCCGTGCCGGGCGAGCCAGGCCAGCGTGTCGCGGCGGCAGCGTTCCGGACGGCCGGTCAGATAGACGACCTCGCACTCCTCGGTGCTGCGCAGGGCCAGGGCGACCCCTTCGGGCAGCGGTGGGTCCTCGGGGGCGGCCGCGAAGAAGGACTTCCAGTCGCGCGGGGCGCGCTGGAGGTGGTGCTGCCGGTGGGTGGTGTCGGCGAGCGTGCCGTCCAGGTCGAAGACCGCCAGGGGGCGCGTCGTCATGCCGTTGCCGTCCTCGTGTGCCGCTGCCGTCGGCCGGCCGTCTCGGGCGGGGTGACCACGATCCGGCCGGATTCGATTCCCTGCGCGAGGGAGAGGCGATCGTACGCGATCTCGGCGCAGGTCGCGGTGTCCGTTCGCAGGAGGACGTCGGGGCGCTCGGCGGGGCCGTCCGCGTAGCCGGGCCCGCCGTCGGCACCGCCCCCTGTCCCGTCGCCCCCGAGGACGACATGGAACTCGCCCTCGTCGAGGGCGATGCCGACCACGTCGACGTCCTCGGGGAAGTGCCGGGCCAGCCGGGTGACGAGGGGCAGCGCGAACCAGTGGGCCCGTACGGCGTCGGTGGGGCGCTTCTCGTCGAGGGCGGGGGCGCCCCAGTCGGCGAGGGCGGTGAGCGCGGGCAGCAGCGCCCGGCCGCGCGGGGTGAGTTCGTAGACGAAGGCGGCGGTGGGCGGGGCGAGCCGGCGGCGGGTGACCAGCCCGTCCCGCTCCATGTCCTTGAGCCGGGAGGCGAGCATGTCGGTGCTGACGCCCGGCAGGTCGGCGTGCAGATCGGTGTAGCGCCGGGAGCCGCCCAGCAGCTCCCGGACGATCAGGAGCGTCCAGCGGTCGCCCACGGCGTCCAGGGCTCGGGCAACGGCGCAGTACTGGTCATAACTTCGGCGCGGCATGACACCAGCATAGACAGAGGTTGGACTTTCCAAGTCTCCGCTTGGTAAAACCAAGTACGTTGTGAATGCTGCCGCACCGCGCGGTGAGCGAGGTACCGGGAGGCCGCCGCATGCAGTTCAAGCAGTCCAGCAAGATGGCCGACGTCTGCTACGAGATCCGCGGTCCGGTGATCGAGCACGCGGACGCGCTGGAGGAGGCCGGCCACAGCGTGCTGCGGCTGAACACCGGCAATCCGGCGCTGTTCGGCTTCGAGTGCCCGGACGAGATCCTGCAGGACATGATGCGCAACCTCTCCCGCGCGCACGGCTACACGGAGTCCCAGGGCATCCTCTCGGCGCGCCGCGCGGTGGCCCAGCGCTACCAGGAGAGCGGACTGCCGGACGTCGGCGTGGACGACGTCTACCTCGGCAACGGCGTCTCCGAACTCGTGTCCATGGCGGTGCAGGCGCTGCTCGACGACGGCGACGAGGTCCTCATCCCGGCTCCCGACTTCCCCCTGTGGACCGCGGTCACCACGCTCGCGGGCGGCAAGGCCGTGCACTACCTCTGCGACGAGTCGGCGGACTGGCTGCCGGACCTCGACGACCTCGCCTCGAAGATCACCGACCGGACCCGGGCGATGGTCATCATCAACCCCAACAACCCGACCGGCGCGGTCTATCCGCGCGAGCTGCTGGAGGGCATGCTCGATCTCGCCCGGCGCCACGGCCTGATGGTCTTCGCCGACGAGATCTACGACCGGATCCTCTACGACGACGAGGTCCACCACCACGCCGCGGTGCTCGCCCCCGATCTGGTCTGCCTCACCTTCAGCGGCCTGTCCAAGTCCTACCGCGTGGCCGGCTTCCGCTCCGGCTGGCTGGTGGTCTCCGGCCCCCGGCAGCACGCCGCCGACTACCTGGAGGGCCTGGGCACCCTGGCGTCCATGCGGCTGTGCCCGAACGCGCCCGCCCAGTACGCCATCCAGGCCGCGCTCGGCGGCCGGCAGAGCATCCAGGACCTGGTGCTGCCCGGCGGCCGGCTGCGCGAGCAGCGCGACCGGGCCTGGGAGCGGCTCAACGAGATCCCGGGCGTCTCCTGCGTCAAGCCCAAGGGCGCGCTCTACGCCTTCCCGCGCCTCGACCCCGCGGTCCACAAGATCCACGACGACGAGAAGTTCGTCCTCGACCTCCTGCTGCGGGAGAAGATCCAGGTCGTCCAGGGCACCGGTTTCAACTGGCCGCACCCCGACCACTTCCGCATCCTCACCCTCCCCCGCGCCGACGACCTCGACGCGGCGATCAGCCGGATCGGACGCTTCCTGGCGGGCTACCGCCAGTGACACCGGGCCGCGGGCGCGCCGTGCCGCCCCGGCGGCAAAATCCGCCCCACCCGGCACTCACTCGAACGGCCGTACCCCTCTCCCGCCCCCGCCCGCCGCCCGCCGGGCCGGTCCGCGCCCCCGGCGGCGGGCGGAAAGGCCGTTGCGGCGCCGGGAGGGCGCCGCGGCACCGTCCGGTGGTCTCCCGGTCCGGACGGCCCGCCCGCCCCGTGGCGGCCCGTACCGCCGCGCTCGGCGCGAAAGCGCCCTTGAGCGCATCGCCCGCAGCGGCTTAGGTGGAGGGCGGCAATCCTGCCGCCACCCACCTGGGAGAGGGATTCCATGCCCGTACGGCCTGCGGAAACAGAAGCGGAGCTGGAAGCTCACCTGCGCGGAATATGCTTCAAGACCGGTCCCCCGAGCCGTCTCGGGGTCGAGATCGAATGGCTGGTCCATGACGCGCGCAACCCCCGATGTCCGGTCGAACCGGACCGGCTGCACCGCGCGGCCACCACGCTGCGCGCCCTTCCCCTCACCTCCCTGCTGACCTTCGAGCCCGGCGGCCAGCTGGAGCTCAGCTCGCTGCCCGCCCGCTCCCTCACCGAGTGCATCGACACGGTCAGTGCCGATCTCGCGCTGGTCCGCCCCGCCATGCTGGCCATGGGGCTGGGCCTGGCCGGCCACGGCCACAATCCGTGGCACCGCCCCCAGCGGGTGCTGACCGCCCCCCGCTACGACGCCATGGAGACATACTTCGACCGCTGGGGCTCCGCCGGGCGGTCCATGATGTGCGCCACCGCGTCCGTGCAGGTGTGCGTGGACGCCGGGTACGAGGAGCCCGGGCCGCTCGGGCACGGCAGGCGCTGGCTGCTGGCCCATCTGCTGGGCGCGGTGCTGGCCGCGGCCTTCGCCAACTCGCCCACCAGCGAGGGCTGCCCCACCGGCTACCGCACCACCCGCCAGGTCGTCTGGTCGCAGCTCGACCCGGCCCGCACCCTCGCCCCTCCGCAGGGGCCCGATCCGCGCACCGCCTGGGTGGACTACGTCATGGACGCGCCGGTGATGTGCCTGCGCGCGGAGGACGGGCCCTGGCACGCGCCGGAGGGGCTCACCTTCCGCGAATGGGTGCGTACCGGCGTACCCAGACCGCCCACCCAGGAGGACCTGGACTACCACGTCACCACCCTCTTCCCGCCGGTACGGCCGCGCGGCCATCTCGAACTGCGCATGATCGACGCGCAGTCGGGCGAGGCCGGGTGGGTCGTGCCGCTGGCCGTCACGGCCGCGCTGTTCGACGACCAGGAGGCCGCGGAGCGGGCGTACCGCATCGTCAAGCCCCTCGCGGAGACGGCGGGCTCCCGCCCGGCGCCGCGCAATCCGCTCTGGCGGCGGGCCGCCCGCGGGGCGCTGACCGATCCGGAGCTGCACGCGGCGGCGGTGGCCTGCTTCGCCGCCGCGCAGGAGGCACTGCCCCGGCTCGGCGCCTCCCCCGAGGTGCGCGCCGCGGTCGCGGAGTTCACCGAACGCTATGTGGCACGCGGCCGCTGCCCCGCGGACGATCACCTCGACGCCCTGTACGCCGCGGAGGGCGACCTCACCGTTGGGAAGGACAGCCAGTGACCCCCGATCCCGAGCTCCTGCGTGAGCGCGCCGCCTCGGCCCTGCTCGCCGCCCGCGACCGCACCCGCCTCCTGACCACCTGCGTCGAGGAACCCGATCTGGTCGCGCAGCACTCCCCGCTGATGTCCCCGCTGGTGTGGGACCTGGCGCACATAGGCAACCAGGAGGAGCAGTGGCTGCTGCGCACCGTCGGCGGCCGTGACGCGCTGCGCCCCAACATCGACTCCGTCTACGACGCCTTCGAGCACCCCCGCGCCCGGCGCCCCTCCCTGCCGCTGCTCGCCCCCGGCGAGGCGCACGGCTATGTCGCCGAGGTCCGCGGCCGGGTGCTGGACATCCTGGAGCACGCCCCGCTGCACGGCACTCCGCTGCTCGACTCCGGATTCGCCTTCGGCATGATCGCGCAGCACGAGCAGCAGCACGACGAGACCATGCTCATCACGCACCAGCTACGGACCGGGCCGCCGGTGCTCACCGAGGAGGAGCCGCCGCCCTCGTCCGACGACGTGCTGCCCGCCGAGGTGCTGGTGCCGGGCGGGCCGTTCACCATGGGCACCTCCACCGAGCCCTGGGCGCTGGACAACGAGCGGCCCGCGCACCACCGCCTGGTGCCCTCCTTCCTGATCGACACCACCCCCGTCAGCAACGGCGCCTACCAGCGGTTCATCGAGGCCGGCGGCTACGAGGAGGCGCGCTGGTGGGCTCCGGAGGGCTGGGCCCAGGTCCAGGAGCACGCCCTGCGCGCCCCGCTGTTCTGGAAGCGCGACGGGGGCCAGTGGCTGCGCCGGAGGTTCGGGGTGACCGAACCGGTGCCGCCGGACGAGCCGGTGCTGCATGTGAGCTGGTACGAGGCCGACGCCTACGCGCGCTGGGCCGGCCGGCGGCTGCCGACCGAGTCCGAGTGGGAGAAGGCCGCCCGGCACGACCCGGCGGCCGGGCGCTCGCGCCGCTACCCCTGGGGCGACGAGGACCCCACACCCGCGCACGCCAACCTCGGCCAGCGGCACCTGCGGCCCGCCCCGGTCGGCAGCTACCCGGACGGGCAGTCGCCACTGGGCGTGCGGCAGCTGATGGGCGACGTGTGGGAGTGGACGGCGAGCGACTTCCTGCCGTACCCGGGCTTCGCCGCCTTCCCCTACCGGGAGTACTCGGAGGTGTTCTTCGGGGACGAGTACAAGGTGCTGCGCGGCGGTTCGTTCGCGGTCGCTCCGGTGGCCTGCCGGGGCACCTTCCGCAACTGGGACCTGCCGATCCGCCGGCAGATCTTCTCCGGGTTCCGTACCGCCCGCGACGCGGACCCGGCGGCGGGCGCATGACGGCCGCGGCCCCGCCGGCCCGGGAGGGCGATGCCTGATGTGCCGTCATCTTGCTTATCTGGGACCGGAGATCCCTCTCGGCCAGGTGGTCCTGGACCCGCCGCACAGCCTCTACCGGCAGTCGTGGGAGCCGCGCCGGCAGCGGCACGGGACGGTCAACGCGGACGGGTTCGGCGTCGGCTGGTACGCGCCGGACGATCCGCTGCCCGCCCGCTACCGGCGGGCCGGGCCGATCTGGGGCGACGACCTGCTGCCCGACCTGGGGCGGGTGGTGCGCACCGGCGCACTGCTCGCCGCCGTCCGCGACGCCACCGTGGCCGGTGCGGACGCCGAGGCCGCGGCCGCGCCGTACGCCGAGGGGCGCTACCTCTTCAGCCACAACGGCGCGGTGTCCGGCTGGCCGGAGTCGCTCGCCCCGCTGGCGGCCGAGCTGTCCCCGGGGGAGCTGCTGCGGCTGCCGGCCCGCTGCGACGCGGCGTTCCTGTGGGCGCTGGTCCGGCACCGGCTGACCCGCGGCGACGAGCTCGGCGAGGCGCTGGCCGGCACCGTCGCGGCGGTCGCGGCGGCCGCGCCCGGCTCCCGGCTCAACCTGCTGCTGACCGACGGCACCACCATCGCCGCCACCACCTGGGGCGACACGCTGTGCCACCTGGCCCGTCCCGGAGGCGGCACGGTCGTCGCCTCCGAGCCGTACGACGATTCCCCCCACTGGACCGACGTCCCCGACCGCACCCTGCTGCGCGCCACCCCGACCGAGGTCCACCTCACCCCGCTCAAGGAGCCCGCCACGTGAGCCCGCTCAGCATCACCCGCACCCTCCCCGCCGACGCCACCGCGGCCGCGCTGCGCGCCGATGTCGCCCAGGGCCTGGCCCGCACCCCCAAACAACTGCCGCCCAAGTGGTTCTACGACGCCCGCGGCAGCGAGCTGTTCGAGGACATCACCAAGCTGCCCGACTACTACCCCACGCGCGCCGAGCGGGAGATCCTGCTCACCCGCGCCGACCACATCGCCGCGGCCACCCGGGCGCGCACCCTGATCGAGCTGGGGTCGGGCTCCTCGGACAAGACCCGCCACCTCATCGGCGCGCTGGGCGAACTGCACAGCTATCTGCCGGTCGACGTCAGCGAATCGGCGCTGGCCGCGGCGGGCGAGACGCTGCTCACCGAGCACCCCGGCCTCACCGTCCACGCGCTGGTCGCCGACTTCCAGCAGGGCATCGAACTCCCCGACACCCCGGGCCCGCGGCTGCTGGCCTTCCTCGGCGGCACCATCGGCAACCTGCTCCCCGAGGAGCGCACCGCGTTCCTGCGGTCCGTGCACGCCATGCTCTCCCCCGGCGACGCCCTGCTGCTCGGCACCGACCTGGTCAAGGACGAGGCCACCCTCGTCGCCGCCTACGACGACCCGCAGGGCGTGACGGCCGCGTTCAACAAGAACGTCCTGGAGGTCATCAACCGCGAGCTGGGCGGCGACTTCGACCCCGCGGACTTCGACCACGTCGCGCTGTGGAACACCGAGCGCGAGTGGATCGAGATGCGGCTGCGGGCCCGCAAGGACCTGACCGTCAAGGTGCCCGGAGTGGACCTGGCGGTGACCTTCACCGCGGGCGAGGAGATGCGGACCGAGGTCTCGGCCAAGTTCCGCCGGGAGGGCGTGCGGGCCGAACTCGCCGCCGCCGGGCTCGAACTGGACAGCTGGTGGACCGACAGCGCGGACCGCTTCGCGCTGTCGCTGTCCTTCCGCGTCTGAATATCCGCCCTTTCCCGGCCGGCGTGCCCCTCGGGTGCGCCGGCCGGGTGCCGTCCGCGCGCTCCCTGTGGTTCGATGCCCCGATCACAGGTGCGCGCGGGGGCCGTTGCCGCGCGCCCGCGCAGACTCGACGACAGGGGAAGCGGCATGGGGCTGGGACTGGATCGGCGGAACTTCCTCCGGGGCGCGGCCGGGCTGTCGGCCGCCGGGGTGCTGGCGGGCTTCGGCAGCGGGCAGTTCACCGCGGACGCGGCCCAGCGCCGGGGCGTCCGCCTGTCCGTACAGGACTGGATGTCGGCGCTCGGCGACGCCACCCCCGTCCAGCGGCTGACGATCCCCGGCACCCACGACTCGGGCGCCCGGGTGGGCGGCCCCTGGGTCGCCTGCCAGAACACTCCCGTCGACGCCCAGCTCAACAGCGGCATCCGCTTCCTGGACGTCCGCTGCCGGGCCATCGACAACGTCTTCGCCATCCATCACGGCGCCTTCTACCAGGAGCTGATGTTCGGTGATGTGCTCAACGCCTGCCGGGCGTTCCTGCGGGCGCACCCTTCCGAGACGGTCCTGATGCGGGTCAAGCAGGAGTACTCGGAGGTCGGTGCCGAGGAGTTCCGCCGGATCTTCGGCATCTACCTGGACGACAAGGGCTACCGGTCCCTGTTCCGGCTGGACGCCGGTCTGCCGACGCTGGGCCAGGCCCGCGGCCGGGTGGTGCTGCTGGCGGACTCCGACGGCCTGGGCGGCGTCCGTTACGCCGATCCGCAGCTGTTCGACATCCAGGACGACTACATGGCGGAGCCGTTCGGCAAGTACCCCAAGATCGAGGCCCAGTTCCGCAAGGCCGTCGCCCAGCCCGGCAAGCTCTTCGTCAACTATGTGAGCACCGCCGCCCTGCTGCCGCCCCGCTCCAACGCCGACCGCCTCAACCCCCAGGTCAAGCGGCTGCTGGAGGGATCGGAAGGGAGCGGCTGGACGGGCCTGGGGATCGTCCCGATGGACTTCCCGAACGAGAACGGTCTGGCGGAGACGCTGATCCGGCACAACCTCGCGGGGCAGGGCGTGCGGCTGACGGCCTGAGCGCGCGGCGGGGCGCGGGCGCACCGCGCCGCCGGGGTCCCGGAGCCGTCGGCCGGGCCCCGCGCGGGTCACCCGACCGGCCCAACGCGGCGCGGTCCGGCGGCGCGGCCGCCGTCGCCCGCCGCGGCCCGCCGGGCGGGCCCCTCGGGCGGCGGGTCCGCCGGGTTTCCGAGCCCGGCTTCTTTCCGTGATCTTCGCCTGCTGAGCGGAATGATGCGCCAAGTGACCGAACCATGGCACGCATCCGTGCATCAGACTGGGTGAAATGTCTGGTTCCGGTGACATCCCCGTATCCGACGGGGTAAAGCGCCGGCTGATGCGGCGAGGCGGGCTCTTGGTGGAGACGAGCGAACGCGGGACCGAGCCGGCGGACCACGCCGGCGGGGCGGACCGGGCGGCCGGGGCACCGGCGGCCGCGGACTGCCTCGGTCCCCGCGGCCCGGCCTGCTCCGGCCGCGGCCGGCCCGGCGTTCCGCTGCGGGCCACCCTCGCGCTCGGGGTACTCACCGTGGCCGTCGGCAGCACCGCGCTGGTCCTGGGAGCCCCCGCCCGCGATCCGTTCCTGGCCCCCGGGGACACCGCCACCGGCTCCTACCTCGCAACCCGCGCCGACGGCGACCGCGCCGCCGCCGCGCTGCTCGCCGGCCCTTATCAGGAGCGTCCCGGGCCGCCGGTGACGGCACGCTACGGCAGCGGGCGGGCGGCCCCGCTGCCGGTGTCCCGGCCCCTGCGGGCGGCCCCGGCGGCGCCCGCGCCGGCGATCGGCGCGCTCTTCTCCCCCGACGGCGACGGTGACCCCGTCCACCACTGCACCGCCAGCGTGGTGCACGCCCCCGGGGGCGACCTCATCGTCACCGCGGCGCACTGCGTGCACGACGACGGCTTCCGCACCCGGCTGGTGTTCGCGCCCGGCCTGCACGACGGCATCGCGCCGTACGGCCTGTGGGTGCCCACTCGGATCCAGGTCGACCCGCGCTGGATCCACGACCGGGACCCCGACCACGACGTGGCCTTCCTGCGGGTGCGCCGGGCGGGAAGCGGCGGCGGCCGCATAGAGGACGTCACCGGCGCCGAACAGATCCGCTTCGGCACACCGGCCGGACGTCCCGCGCAGCTGGTCGGCTACCCCGAGGACCAGGACGCGCCGGTCAGCTGCCGGAACCGGACCGACGCCCCGAGCCCGACCCAGCTCCGCTTCGACTGCCCGGGGTTCCCGAGCGGGACGAGCGGCGGGCCGATGCTCACCGACCTCGACCCGGCCACCGGCACCGGGTCGCTGATCGGCGTGATAGGCGGCCTGAACGAGGGCGGAGACGACTTCGTCTCGTACAGCAGCCGGTTCGGGGCGGACGTGGCCACGCTCTACCGGCGGGCCGCCGCGGAGCCCGACCCGCGGGTGGCGCGGCCCGGCTCCGAGGCCGCCGCCCTCGGCGTCATGCCCCGCGCGGCACCACGGTCTTGAGGACGGACGGCAGCGGATACCAGTCGGCGGTGGCGAAGCTCGCGTGTGCCGCGGCGAGCTGCCGGACCCGGGCCAGCGCCTCCGCCTCGGTCGGGTGCGTACCGTCGATGACCGGCGGCACGTTGTGGGCGTCGGTCATGATGAGCAGGTAGTGGCGGGTGTCGTACCAGGAGGTGTCGATACTGCCGTTGAGATACGTCGCGGCGTCGCCGTCGAAGACCACGAACCAGGGACGCAGCGCCGGGTCGGCGTAGCGCTCGCGGGGGTCGCCGGGAGCCGCGCCGTGCACCGCGGGGAACGCCGTCGACTGCGCCAGCTTCCCCTGCGCGGCAAGGTCCTTGAGGTGGCCGGCGTACTCGACGTCGGTCCACAGCTTGTCGAACGGGTTCTTCTCCTCGACCGTGCCGGGTATCAGCTCGAAGAGGAACTTGCCGGCCAGGTCGGCGCGCGAGGGCCAGCCGCCGGCCCGCACCGCCTCGTCTGCGGTGGCGTGCCCGCCGGTCAGGTCCCCGGGGCCGTAGACCGCGTCGCCCAGCTTCTGACGGATCAGCGCGTCGAACTCGGCGGGGCCGCGGCCGCCCTTGGCGTTGAAGCCGTCCTTCATCTCGATCTTGAGCAGGATCGGGCGGTGGCCGGGGTGGGCGTCGTGCCAGGCCCTCATGTCGGACAGGCAGCCGGCGAAGTCCTGGTCGCGGCTCTTGGTGCGCAGCTCCGAGGCGTTGGCGGCGCCCTCGCAGTTGCTGTTGTTGCCGAGCGGATTGCTGTGCGAGACCCGCCAGGAGCGGCCCAGCGCATTGGACCAGAGGTCGAGTTCGAGCAGGGCGGCGCCGGAGTCCAGGGCGTCCGCGAAGTAGCGGTACTTCTCCTTCTCATAGGCGTTGTGGACGCCCACGGACGTGCTGGTGCCGTACGTCGTGGCGGCCGGCTCGGCGCCCGCCGGCCCGCTCACCGCGATCACCGCCGCCGCCGCGGCGGCGACCGTCCCCACACACCGCTTCCCGTTCATGTGCCCCGCTCTCCCCTAGGTCGTCGGCCGCCGGCGCTGCTCCCCGACGCCGCCCCGACCGGTCGGTCGTCCGGTCGATCGGGGAGCAGCGTACGGGAGTTCGGCAGATGAGGGACCATGAGGGCCGCAACAGACAAGGAAACACAGCATGACAGGAACCGCCGGGGAGGGCGCATGACCGACAGACACCCCACCGACCGCACGCCACGTACCGGACTGCCGCTGGCGGCGGCCGTCCTCACGGGGACGGTCGCGCTCCTCATCTCGCTCGTGGCGTTCGGCAACATCACCGACTACGACACCAACCGGGCGTTCGTCCAGCATGTCCTGGCCATGGACACCACGTTCAAGGACCCGGACCTGATGTGGCGGGCCCTCACCTCGCACGGGCTCCAGGACGCCGCCTATCTGGCGATCATCGCCTGGGAGACGCTGGCCGGCGTGGTGCTGCTCGCGGGCACCGCGCTGTGGGCGGTCGGCGCGCGGCGCGGCAGCTTCGCCCGCGCGCGGCGGATAAGCACGCTCGGGCTGCTGATGGTGGTGCTGCTGTTCGGGGTGGGCTTCCTCGCGATCGGCGGCGAGTGGTTCGCGATGTGGCAGTCGAAGGACTGGAACGGGCTGGAGGCCGCGACCCGCAACCTCACCGTCGCCGGGATCGCCCTGCTGGTGGTCCACCTGCCCGGCGCGGCCGGAAAGCCGGCCGACGCCGAGTAGCCGGCAGCGGCGGACACGCGCCCCCGGCGGGCCGGAGATCCGGTCCGCCGGGGGCGGGGTGCGGGGGCGCGGCGGCGGGGCTCAGCCCGCCGCGTACACGTCCTCGATGTAGCGCCCGGAGGCGGTCAGTTCGCGCAGCCAGGCATCGGACTCCTGGGGCGAGGCACCGGTGGCGGCGCCGTGCAGTTCGCGGAAGGCGGCCCGTACCCCGGGGGCCATCCGGCTGCCGTCACCGCAGACGTACACCCGCGCACCGGCCCGCAGCAGCTCCCACACCTCGGCCGCCTCGGCGGCGATCCGGTGCTGGACGAAGCGGTGGCCGTGCTCGGGGCGCTCGCTGAAGACCGGGCGCATCGCGATGACGCCGGCGGCTTCGGCGGCGGCGAACTCCTCCGCGTGCAGGAAGTCGGCGGCGGGGTCGTCGCAGCCGAAGTAGAGCCGGGCCGGGGACTGCTGCCCCGCGGCGAGGCGGTCGGCGACGGCGCCGCGGAAGGGCGCGAGGCCAGTGCCGGCCGCGATCAGGATGACCGGGGTGTCGTCGGCCGGGTCGAGGCGGAATGCCTCGCGGCAGGGCTGGACGCGGGCCAGGACGGTGTCGCCGGGCCGCAGGGAGTGCAGATGGGTCGAGCCGGTGCCGCCGGGCAGCAGCGAGACCATCAGATCGGCGTGCCGGGGGTCGGCCGCGGGCGACGACGACAGGGAGTAGTGCCGCACGCGCAGCGGCGGCAGCAGCTCCAGGACCACCGGCCAGGGCAGCGCGCCGCGCAGCGCCGGATGGGCCTCGATCAGGTCGATCACGGTGCGCGGGTCGTCCTCGGCGAGGTGCTCCAGGGCGTGGCGCTCGGGCGGGCACGGGTTGTGCGCGGCGAGCCGCGCCACCTGGGCGGCCGTCGGGCGGACGCCCAGCTCCAGGTGGTGGGTGAGCAGGTCACGGACCGTCAGGGGGCGGTCGACGGGGAGGGTGTCGCGGCTCGCGCGGCGGCCGGAGTGCAGCGCGAGGACGGTGTCGAGGTCGGCGCCGAGGGCCCGCGCGGCCCGCTCGACGGCGGCCGGGCCGTTGGCCGGCAGTACCGCGAGGTGGTCGGCGGTGCGGTAGTTGACGCCGTCCGGCAGCGCGACGCGCAGGAAGCGCTTGGGCCGCGGCCAGCCCTCGGCGGTGAGGTCGCGGGCCTCGGTGACGGTCATCGGGACGAGGCCGTGGCGGGCGGCGAGCGCGTCCAGCGGGCCGCCGGTGACCTCGGTGACGGTGTAGCCGGTGTCCTCGTCGTCCGGTGCGCCCGCGCCGATGCTCGCCGGGTCGCCGTAGCGCGCCAGCAGTTGGGTGCGCAGCGCCGCGGCGAACTCCTTGACGGTGCCGCCCAGGTCGCCGGAGGCGTCGGCCTCGGCGCGCGGCAGCAGCCGGTCGCCGCCGAGTGCGGCCAGGCGGTCGTCGATGAGGGTCGGTATGTGCTGGTAGGTGGCGGCCCAGTTGCGGTCGCCGACACCGAGGACGGCGAACGGGACGCCGGCGGCGGCGCCGTCCCGCGCGGTGCCGAGCCGGCTCACGAACGCGGCGGCGTCGTCGGTGGGCCGGCCGTTGTAGGAGGCGGCGACGATGACGACGGGCCGGTCGGCGGGCAGCGCGTCGGCGTACGCGTCCAGCGGCGCCACGTCGGCGGCGAAGCCCAGGCCGGTGGCCTGGTCGGCCAGCCGCTCGGCGAACTCCCGGCAGGTGCCGTAGTTGCTGCCGTGCAACAGCAGCAGGCCGGTGCCCTGGACAGCGCGGGTGGGCAGCCCGTCGTCGGTCGCGGTGTCGTCCGCGGTGCCGGCGCCGCCGCCGGGGAGCACGGCCAGCGCGGCGCGGACCGCGGCCCGGTCGGCGGGCGTACGGGCGGCCAGGGTGAGGGTGAACCCGTCGGGCTTGAGGGTCAGCGTCTCCTTGATGCGCAGCCGGTAGTCGCCGTGGTCGGTCAGACGGTAGCGGTGGGCCAGGAGGGCGAGCAGCATGGTCGCCTCGTGGAGCGCGAACTGCCGCCCGATGCAGGCGCGTTCACCGGTCCCGAACGGCTTGTAGGCGTGCGGCGAGCGGGCCGCCTCGGCCTCCGGGCTGAAGCGGGACGGGTCGAACAGCTCGGGGTTGTCGCCCCAGGCGGGGTCGCGGTGCAGCATCGGGGTGAGGACCGTGACCAGTTCGCCGGCCTTGACCGGGTAGCGGCCGCCGAGCAGCGTGTCCGCGCGGGCCTGCCGGGTGAAGGCGGCAGCGGTGGGCCACAGCCGCAGCGCCTCGTTGAGGACCTGGCGGGTGAACGGCAGCCGGCCGATGTCCTCGAACGAGGGGTCGGGGTCGCTCCGGTCGCCCCACAGCTCGTCGGCCTCGCGCTGGACCATGCGCAGTGCGAGCGGGTCCTTGAGCAGGTGGTAGAGGGCGAAGGAGAGCGCGCCGGAGGTGGTCTCGTGACCGGCGATCAGGAAGGTGATGACCTGGTTGCGGATGTTGGCGAGGTCGAGGGCCGGCCCGCCGTCGGCGCCCGCGCCGAGCATCAGGCCCAGCAGGTCGTCGTCGCCGGTCTCGCCGCTCTCGGTCCGGGCGGTGATGACCTCGTCGACGACCGACGCGAGGTAGTCGGCGTCGGCCTGGAACGCCGCGTCCGCCGCGGAGTGGTCCGCCTCGGGGTCGCGGGAGAACTTCGTCATGCTCCATTCGAGGCAGCGGACCATCGCCTCGACGAAGGGGTGGGCGCTGTCGCCGCGGGAGAACGACTCGAAGTCGAAGCCGAAGCCGGCGAGCCCGATGGTGTCCAGCGTCATCCGGGTCATGTCCTCGGCGACCTGGACGGGCGTGCCGTCGGCGACCCGCCGGTCCCAGGAGGCCATCACCCGGCGGGCGACCTTGAGCATCGCGGGGTGGTAGGTGCGCATCGAGCCGAGCGCGAAGGCCGGCATCAGGACCTCGTGCGCCTTGGCCCAGTTCGGTTCGTCGTTGTAGGCGGTGAACAGACCGTCACCGGCGAACTCTCTGACGTTCTCCAGGACGACCGACACGCCCTTGGCGAAGCGTGACTCGTCGGCCACCTCGGTGACCAGGTCCAGCGAGGAGAGGAAGAGCGTCTCGCGTTCGCCGAACTTGCGCTTGAAGACCGGGCCGTGGAGCCGGGCGAGGTCCATGGACTGCTGGATGGGCGTGTGGGTGAGCCCGGCGTCCGTGAGGTCGGCCACCGGAATGCCGTCATCGGCGGCGCGTTCGTCGCTGTGGAGCGCGATGGTGTCGGTCATGTCTCCAGAGTGAGGGCCCCCACGCGAAGGTCACGCCCGGACAACTGCATGATTGTGCAGTGGTTTCTCGGTGCACGCTCTTGCGCACGGAGAGGAGAAGGGGAAATGGACAACGGGACTGCCGACGAAGCGCCGGACGCGAACGCGGACGGAGGGGACAAGGCGCCCTGTGAAAGGGAACCCGAACACATCGACCCGGCCGGGCCGTACGCGGGCGGCCCGTGGCGCAACTACTTCCTGATCCTGCTGGACCGTATCCCCACGCCGATCGCGGTGTGCCGGGCCCACGGCGAGGTGCTGATCGCCAATCCGGCGATGGCCGAGCAGTGGGGCGCGGCCCCGGGACAACTGCGCGGCCGCAACCTCCTGGACCTCTTCGAGCCGCGCGCCAAGGCCCAGCTCGACCGCCTCACCGAGGCCCTGCGCCTGGGGCGGCGCTCCCGCTATCCGGTCGAGGTGCGCTGGCGCGACGCGTCGGACGGCACCGAGCGGGAGGGGGAGCTGACCATCGACCCGGTGGGCGACCCCTCGGTGCGCCCGCCCGCCCTGCTGGCGCTGCTGCGGGTCGGCGAGAGCGCCCCGCGGCCGGTGCCGCGCGGGTCGGCGAGCCCGGTGGAGGCCCGGATCCTGACGCTGGCCGCGGGCGGCGCCACCACCGCGGCGATCGGTACGGCGCTGGGCCTGACGGTCGACGGGGTGAACTACCACCTCACCCGGCTGGCCCGCCGCTGGCGGGTGCAGGGCCGCACCGCGCTGGTCGCCCGCGCCTATGTGCTGGGCGTGCTGTCCCCGGACAGCTGGCCGCCGGCCCCCGCCTGAACGCACCCGCCCGCGCGGCGGGGCCCGCGCGGCGGCCCGGCGCTCCGGCAGCACGCGTGTGCGGATAACCTCCGTGGTGTGGAGGACAACACAGCCGCGCCGTTCGAGCGCGGAACGGACGGCCCGAAGGTCATCGTCGTCGGCGTCGACGGCTCCGACTCGTCGTGGCGCGCCGCCTCGTACGCGGCGGGGCTGGCCAGGCGCCAGTCCTCGAAGCTGGTGCTGGTCTACGTCCAGCCGGTGCTGCCGGCCGGAGCGGCGATGGGCGCCCCGGTCGCGGACGCGACCGACGAGGTCGCCGAGGAGCTGATGGCCGAGATCCGCCGGGCGACCGAGCGGCTCGCCGGGATATACAGCCTGCGCTGGGAGTTCCACACCCTGCGGGGCGACCCGTACAACGGCATGGTGCAGATGGCCGACGACCTCAAGGCCGACGCCGTGGTGGTCGGCGCCTCGGAGCAGGCCGGGCACCGCATCATGGGCTCGGTCGCGGTGCGCCTGGTGAAGGCCGGCCGCTGGCCGGTCACCGTCGTCCCCTGAGCCGCGGGCCCCAGGGGCCGCCCGGACGCTCCGCTGGTGGGGCGGGCCGCCCTGAGGCACGGTGGACAGTGCACGGGCGGAGCGCCGCCCCGGCGAGGGAGACCACCGTGACCGACCGCACGTATCGCGTGACCGAGATCGTCGGTACGTCCCAGCAGAGCGTGGACGCCGCGATCCGCAATGGCATCAAGCGCGCCTCGCAGACCCTGCGCAACCTCGACTGGTTCGAGATCAGCCAGGTCCGCGGGCATATCGTCGACGGCGAGATCGACCACTACCAGGTCGGCCTGAAGGTCGGTTTCCGGCTGGAGGACGCCGATTGACCCCCCTCCCGTGTACGTCTCCCGGCGAGTGGCCGCAGTACTAGGGAGTCGCCTTCCCTCCCCGCCTCCGAGGGTCCATGATGATCCGCCGTCGGACCACGACGGAGCGTACGGAGGGATGACGTATGGGGCTGCGCGCGGGACAGGGCATTTTGCGCCGTAAACCGATCGAACACATCGAAGAGACGGAAGGCACCGCGAGCGAGCAGCTCACCCGGGAGCTCGGCCTGTGGCAGCTGACGGCCATCGGTGTCGGCGGCATCATCGGCGCGGGGATCTTCACACTGGCCGGCACCGTCGCGAACGGGAAGGCCGGGCCCGCGGTACTGATCTCCTTCCTCATCGCGGGCATCGCCAGCGCCGCGGCCGCGTTCTCGTACGCCGAGTTCGCCGGCCTGATCCCGAAGGCGGGCTCGGCCTACACCTACGGCTACGCGGTCCTCGGCGAGGTCGCGGGCTGGTTCATCGGCTGGGACCTGCTGCTGGAGTACACCGCGATCGTGGCGGTGGTCGCGATCGGCATCTCGGGCTACTTCGGCTTCCTGCTGGGCGAGTTGGGCGTCGATCTGCCCGCCTGGATGCTCGGCGCGCCGGGGACGGGTCCCGGGCACCAGGTGGACCTCTTCGCGGCGGTGCTCTGCCTGCTGATCGCCTATCTGCTGACCCTGGGCATCAAGAACGCCGCCCGCTTCGAGACGATCGTGGTGGCCCTGAAGGTCCTGGTGGTCATCGTCGTGATCGTGGTCGGCTTCTTCCACATCAAGACCTCGAACTACACGCCGTTCTTCCCGTTCGGGGTGAGCGGCGCCTTCACCGGCGCGGCCACCGTCTTCTTCGCCGTCTTCGGCTACGACGCGATGAGCACCGCGGCCGAGGAGTCCAAGGACGCCCAGCGCCACATGCCGAAGGCGATCATCTACTCGCTGGCCATCTCGATGGTGCTGTACGTCCTGGCCTGCCTGGTGCTGACGGGTATGCAGAACTACAAGGACATCGACCCGGAGAGCGGCTTCTCGTCCGCCTTCAAGGCGGTGGGCCTGAGCGGCCTGGCGGACGTCATCGCGGTCGGCGCGATCATCGGCATCCTGACGGTCATGTTCACCTTCATGCTCGGCGTGACCCGGGTGTGGTTCTCGATGAGCCGGGACGGCCTGCTGCCGAAGTGGTTCGCCAAGACCAGCCCCAAGCACCATGTGCCGACCCGGGTGACCTGGATCGTCGGCTTCGTCTCCGCGGTCATCGCGGGCTTCCTGCCGATCGGTGAGGCCGCCGAGCTGACGAACATCGGCATTCTGCTGGCGTTCGTGGTCGTCTGCGTCGCGGTGATCGTGCTCCGCTACAAGCGCCCCGACCTGCCGCGGACGTTCCGCACCCCGGGCATGCCGGTGGTGCCGGCGATCGGGGTGTGCTTCTCGCTCTGGCTGATCACGTTCCTGGAGTGGCAGACCTGGGTGCGGTTCGTGATCTGGTTCCTGATCGGCATGGTCGTCTACTTCGGGTACTCCTACCGCCGCTCGAACCTGGCACGGGTGGAGCGGCAGCAGGCCGGCGGCGGGAGCGGCGGAAAACGGCTGTGAGCCGGGGCTGCTGACGGCGCGGCGGAGGACGGACGGGCGGGACCGGCGGACGAGGGCCGCCGGTCCCGCCCGTCCGCGGCATCAGAAGACGAACGGTCCCGGGGACTGCGGCGACGTGGCGTTGCAGGTGGCCGTGACGCCGAACACCACGACCTTCAGGGACGTGGCCGCCAGCTTGTCGCCCGCGGCGACCGTGCCGCGGAGCGGACCGGTGGAGACCTGGCTGCCGGCCGGGATCGCCGGGTTGGAGCTGCCGGTGAACGTCGTGGTCCCGGAGCCGTTCTTGGTGAGGGTGAGGGTGGAGGCGACCGAGTTCGCGCCGATGGGTATCGGTGAGGTGATCGCCGACGTGGCGAGGCTGATGGTCGCGGCCGTGCCGTTCTGGGTCGCGGTGAGCGTCGCCTTGCCGGAGCCGAACGCGCCGCAGTTGAAGGTGATGGTGGCGGTGCCGGGGGTCACCGCGGCGGCGGCCGGAGCCATCGCCAGGGTGCCCGCCGCGGCGAGGGCGACGCCGAGCGCCGTACCGAGTCTGAGCGTGCCTGATCCGAGGTGTCTCATGGGGGAGTACCGCCTTCTCGAGGGGGGGTGCGCAGGCCCATGGCAGACGTCGAGGGGGTGTGCGAGGGAACGACAGGCGGCCACGCGGGGGCCCGCGGTCGGGACCCGGCCGACCACCGTCCAGATCTGACGGATGGTCAGCGACCTGAATCGCTGACCATTGAGACACGCCCCCCTGAAGAGAGCAAGGCGGACAGCTCATGATTTTCGGGACGGACGGCGTGCGGTGGACGACCACGTGAGCCCACGACAGGGGCCGGGCACAACGGAGTTGGCGCCCCTCGCCCTCTTGACGCGCACCTGACCGGCACCAAGAATGAGCGCGCCCTGACAACGTTGTCGGCCGGTGGGCCGGGTGGCGTCCCCGCACGCCCGACGGGCCGCTCGGCGGCGCACGATCCCGGAGGTCCGGATCCATGCCATGGCTCAGTCGCACCCGGCGGCGCACCGCGATCGCGGCGCTGGCGGCCGCCCTCCTCGGGGGCGCGCTCACCGCCCCCGCAGCGCAGGCCGAGCCGCCCGGCGGCCCGCTCACCGACCTGGTCAACCCGTTCATCGGCACCCGCAACGACGGCAACACCTACCCCGGCGCGGCCGTCCCGTTCGGCATGGTGCAGCTCTCCCCCGACACCGGCCACTCCACCGGCTACGGCTACGACGACGACCACATCCGGGGCTTCGGCGCGGTGCACCTCTCCGGCGTCGGCTGCGGCCTCGGCGGAGATCTGCCGGTACTGCCCACCACCGGCAACATCACCGAGACCGACAACGCGAAGTACGCCGCCGGCTACGGCCATGACGACGAATCGGCCCGGCCGGGCTACTACCGCGTCGGACTGACGTCCTACGGCGGTATCACCGCGGAACTCACCGCCACCGCCCGCACCGGCAGACAGCGCTACACCTTCCCGGCCACCGACAAGGCCAATGTGCTGCTCGACGCGGGCCAGTCGCTGCACCGGACCGTCTCGACCCGCGTCGAGGTACTGGACTCCCGCACCATCCGCACCGCCATCACCGGCCGCGGCTTCTGCCAGGACACCGCGCCGTACACCGTCTACACGATCACCCGCTTCGACCGGCCGTTCACGTCGTACGGCACCTGGGACGGCGACAAGGTCACGGCCGGCTCCCGGGACTCCACCGCCACCGGCCGGCACGGCGCCTACGCCCGCTTCGACACCCGCACGGACCGCACCGTCGAGGCGACCACCGCCCTGAGCTATGTGGACGCGGCGGGCGCGGCGCGCAATCTGCGGGCGGAGGGCGGCGGCTCCTTCGACCGTGCGAAGGCGGCGGCCGACGCCGCATGGGAGCGGCGGCTGGGGCTGGTGCGGGCCGGGGGCAGCGACCGGACGCTGCACCGCACCTTCTACTCCGCCCTCTACCGGTCCTTCCTCGCCCCGAACATCGGCGGCGACGTGGACGGCCGCTACACCGGCTGGGACCGGCGGACCCATCGCGCCAAGGACTTCACCTACTACCAGAACTGGTCGCTGTGGGACACCTACCGCACCCAGGCGCAGCTACTGGCGCTGCTGGCGCCGCGGGAGTCCCGTGACATGGCGCTGTCCGTCCTGCGCATCGACAAGGAGAGCGGCTGGCTGCCCAAGTGGGGCTACGGCACGGTCGAGACCAACATCATGACCGGCGATCCGGTCACCCCGTTCCTCACCAACGCCTATCAGCAGGGGCTGCTGCGGGGGCACGAGGAGGAGGCGTACGCGGCGCTGAAGAAGAACGCCGACGGGGTGCCGCCGGCCGGTTCGCCGGCCGTCGGACGGGAGGCCAACGCGCCCTACCTCAAGAACGGCTTCGCCCCGTACATCAAGGGCCGCCCGCACCCCAAGCCCGGCGACTCCGACTTCGACCAGGGCGCCTCGGCCACCCTCGAATACGCCCTGTCGGACGCGATGCTGGCCCGGATGGCACGCGATCTGGGACACGACGCGGACGCCGGCCGGTACGCGGCCCGCGCCCGGAACTACCGCAGCATCTTCGACCCGTCGACCGGCTTCTTCCGGGCCCGCGACGAGCGGGGCGCCTTCACCGGGCCCGCCGACCCCGCCAAGAGCGAGGGCTTCCACGAGGGCACGTCCTGGCAGTACCAGTGGCTGGTCCCGCAGGACCTGCCGGGCATGCTGAACCTGATCGGCGGCCGGACGAAGGCCGAGGAGCGTCTGGACGCGTTCTTCGCCTACCCGAAGCTGCTGCGGGACCCGGAGAAGACGGCCCGGGAGGTGTGGGTCAACGGGCCGTACGACTACTACAACGCGGACAAGTACAACCCGCAGAACGAGCCCGATCTCATCGCGCCGTACACCTACCTCTCCACCGGCCACCCCTGGAAGACCACGGACGTGGTGCACGCGGCGCTGACGCTGTTCACCGACGCCCCCACCGGTATGACCGGAAACGACGACCTGGGGACGATGTCGTCCTGGATGGTGCTCTCCTCGATCGGGCTGTTCCCGGTGCAGCCCGGCACCGACACCTGGGGACTGAGCACCCCCGTCTTCGACCGGGTGGACCTGACCCTGGACCGCTGCTACTACCCGGCCGGCCACTTCACCGTCACCGCCCCCGGCACGTCCACCACCCACCGCTACGCACAGTCGGTACACCTGGACGGCACCGCCCACGACCGCACCTACCTCACCACCGGCGAACTCCGCACCGCCCGCGAACTCGCCTTCACCGTGGGCACCCACCCGTCCGACTGGGGCACCGGCGCCCATGCCGCACCACCGCCGGTGGGCGTCTCATCCGCGCAGCAGCAGGTGGGCCGCCGGCGCTGAGAGCGCCACGGCGGAGAGCGACGCGGGAGCGAGCGGCAGCCCCCGATCCGCCCGCGGGCTGGTGGCGCTGCGCGCGGCCGCGGGCGGATCGGGGGCGGAGGGGGTGTGAGAAAGGCGGGTGCGGACGTCAGTCCTGCAGGGCCTGCCAGAACTCGTCGAAGGACATCCGGCCGTCGCTGTCGGTGTCCTTGGCCCTGATGACCGCCTCGGCGACGGGGCCGGTGACGAACGGGTCGCCCATCTCGGCCATCGCGTGCTTGAACTCCTCCGGCGTGACCTGGCCGTCGCCGTCCGCGTCGAACCGGGCGAACGCCGCCCTGGCCTTCTCGATGTCTGCCATGAGAGATGCCCCCTCCGTGGTGCTGCGCAGTGCTGCGCGGTGCTGATGACTGCTGATCTGACCTGCGTACATTAGCGGACCGTCAAGAGGCGTCCGGCCGCGCCCTCCGCCGTGCCAGGTAGGGCGCGGTACGGCTGAGCGGTGCCGCCGCGACCTCGGCCGGGGTGCCGGCCGCCACGATCCGGCCGCCGTCCGCGCCGCCGCCGGGTCCGAGGTCGATGACGTGGTCGGCGCCGGCGACCACCCCCATGTCGTGTTCGACGACCACGACGGTGTGTCCGGCGTCGACCAGGCCGTGCAGCTGGCGCAGCAGCACCTCGGTGTCGGCGGGGTGCAGGCCGGTGGTGGGCTCGTCGAGGAGGTAGAGGGTGTGGCCGCGGCGGGTGCGCTGGAGTTCGGTGGCGAGCTTGATGCGCTGGGCCTCGCCGCCGGACAGCTCGGTCGCGGGCTGGCCGAGCCGCAGGTAGCCCAGGCCCACGTCCTGGAGGGTGCGCAGGCTGCGGGCCGCGGCGGGGAGGTCGGCCAGGAACGCCGCGGCGGCGTCCACGGTCATCGCCAGGACGTCGGCGACGGTCCGGTCCCGGTAGGTGATCTCCAGGGTCTCGGGGCGGTAGCGGGCACCGTGGCAGGCGGTGCAGGGCGCGTACGTGCCGGGCAGGAAGAGCAGCTCGACGGCGACGAAGCCCTCGCCCTGGCAGGTCTCGCAGCGCCCGCCGGCGACGTTGAAGGAGAACCGGCCCGCCGTGTAGCCGCGGGCGCGGGCCTCGTCGGTGGCGGCGAAGACCTTGCGCACCGCGTCGAACAGCCCGGTGTAGGTGGCGAGGTTGGAGCGCGGGGTGCGGCCGATCGGCTTCTGGTCGACGCGGACCAGCCGGTCGATCGCCGCCAGGCCCTCGGCCCCGGCGAGCCGGGCCCGTGCCTGCGGTCCGGTGCCGTCGCCGTCGGCGGTGTCCTGCGGCTCCTCCCCGGTGCCGAGGTGGTCGCGCACCGCGTCCGCGAGGACGCGGGTGACCAGCGTGGACTTGCCCGATCCCGAGACGCCGGTGACGGCGGTGAAGACGCCGAGCGGGAAGGCCGCGTCCAGGCCGCGCAGGTTGTGCAGGGTGATGCCGCGCAGGGTCAGGGTGCCGGAGGGGCGGCGCACGGTGCGCTCGGCGGGCGGCGCGGCGTCGAAGAGGAAGCGGCGGGTGGCGGAGTCGGGGGCGTCGGCGAGCGCGGCGACGGGGCCGCTGTGGAGCACCTGCCCGCCGTGTTCCCCGGCGCGCGGGCCGACGTCCACGATCCAGTCGGCGCGGCGCACCACGTCCATGTCGTGCTCGACGACGAACAGCGAGTTGCCCGCTTCCTTCAGGCGCCCGAGCACGGTGAGCAGGGACTCGGTGTCGGCGGGGTGGAGGCCGGCGGACGGCTCGTCCAGGACGTAGACGACGCCGAAGAGGCCGGAGCGCAGCTGGGTGGCCAGCCGCAGCCGCTGGAGTTCGCCGGCGGACAGGGTGGGCGAGGGCCGGTCCATGCTCAGGTAGCCCAGGCCGAGTTCGGTGAGGACGCCGATCCGGGCCACCAGGTCGCGGGCCAGGACCGGTGCCACCTCGTCGTCCGTCCGCTCCGCGGTGGGCCGCAGCAGCTCGGCGAGGGCGGCGAGCGGGCGGCCGGCGAGGGTGGCGATGTCGTGGCCCGCGAAGGTGACGGCCAGCGCCTCCGGGCGCAGCCGCCGCCCGTGGCACACCGGGCAGGGTTCGGCGACCATGAACCCCTGGACGCGCCGGCGCAGGGTGTCGCTCTTGGAGTCGGCGAAGGTGTGCAGCACATAGCGCCGGGCGCTCATGTACTGGCCCTGGTAGGGGCGTTGGATGCGGCCCACGTCGCGGACCGGGTGCACGGTGACGACGGGCTGTTCGTCGGTGAACAGGATCCAGTCCCGGTCGGCCCGCGGCAGCTCGCGCCAGGGCCGGTCGACGTCGTACCCGAGGGCGTCGAGGATGTCGCGGAGGTTCTTGCCCTGCCAGGCCCCGGGCCAGGCCGCGACGGCGCCCTCGCGCACCGAGAGCCCGGGGTCGGGGACGAGGGACTCCTCGGTGACGCGGTGGACGGTGCCCAGTCCGTGGCACTCCGGGCAGGCGCCGGCCGCGGTGTTGGGCGAGAAGGCGTCGGAGTCGAGCCGCTCGGTGACGCCCTCGGGGTAGTCGCCGGCGCGGGAGAAGAGCATGCGCAGGGTGTTGGAGAGGGTGGTGACGGTGCCGACGGAGGAGCGGGAGGTGGGCGCGGAGCGCCGTTGTTCCAGGGCGACGGCGGGCGGCAGTCCGGTGATGTCCTCGACCTTGGGCGCGCCGACCTGGTGGATCAGCCGCCGGGCGTAGGGGGCCACGGACTCGAAGTAGCGGCGCTGCGCCTCGGCGTAGAGGGTGCCGAAGGCGAGGGAGGACTTGCCCGATCCGGACACCCCGGTGAACGCGACCAGCGCGTCCCTCGGGATGTCCACATCGACGGAGCGGAGGTTGTGCTCACGGGCGCCGCGCACCCGTACGTACGAGTCGGCCATCCCTCCATGATCGGGCACGGCCGCCCGTGCGCGGTCAGCCGGGCGCCGTGGCGGCGGCGATCCGCTCGCGTGCCTCCTCCCAGGGCAGCGGAGCGGCGACGACCGCGCGCAGCGCCCGGACCTGGCGGGGCGGGAGCCCGGCTATGAGCACGCCGACGGCGCTGCCGTCCCGGCCGTAGAGCGCCAGGACGCGCCGCTCGGCCCGGTCGACGACGGTGGTCTCGACCCGGTCGGCGCCCGCGGTCAGGCCGTACGCCTGGATCTTGACGGCGTACTGGTCGGACCAGAAGTACGGCACGGGGGCGAACGGGCGGCGCTCCTGGGCGGGGGCGGCTTCCTCGGCCCCGGCGGGGGCCGAGGGGGCCAGCTCGGCCAGGAGGTTGCGGGCGGCGGCCATGCCCTGTTCGGTGGCGTTCATCCGGTGCTCGAAGCGCAGCGGGCGGCCGTGGACCGGATGGTCCCAGCGGGCCACGTCGCCCGCCGCGTAGATGCCGGGGGCGGCGGCGCAGTACGCGTCGCAGCGCAGCCCGTCGCCGGTGTCCAGGGCGGGGTCGTCCAGCCACTCGACGGCGGGCCGGGAGCCGATCGCCACCAGCACGAGGTCCGCCGGCAGCAGGCGGCCTCCCCCGGGGGCTGTTTCCCCACTGCCGCCGGGGGCACCCCCGCTGGGGGCGGCCCCCTCGGCCAGCCGTACGGCGGTCACCCGCGGGTCGCCCCCGTCGGCCGGGTCCGCGGGCGCCGTCTCGAAGCCGGCCACCGCTCCGGTGACCAGCCGGACGCCGCGGGCCCGGTGCTCCTCGGCGAGCAGCTCGCCGACCTCGGTGCCGACGGCGGCGGCCATCGGTGTCGCCTCGATGCCGACGAGGGTGACGTCGTGCCCCAGCTCCCGTGCCACCGCGGCGGCTTCACAGCCCAGGACGCCGTTTCCGACGATCACCAGGCGAAGGCCGCGTCCCCCGGCGGCTACGCCCTCACTGCCGGGGGCACCCCCCTTGGCCAGCCGGCTGCGCAGGGCCAGGGCGTCGTCGAGGGTGCGCAGGGTGTGCACTCCGGCGATGCGGTCGGCGCCGGGCAGGGTGCGGGCCGCGACCCCGGTCGCGATGATCACGCCGGCACAGGCGAGTTCCGTGCCGTCGTCGAGGGTGAGGGTGCGGGTCGCCACGTCGAGGCCGGTGGCGCGGGTGCCGAGCCGCAGGTCCAGGTCGAGCGGGGCGAGCTGGTCCGTGGTGCGCAGCAGCAGCTTCTCCGGCGCCCAGGCGCCGTGCAGCAGCTGTTTGGACAACGGCGGCCGGTCGTACGGGAGATGGGGTTCGTCGCCGATGAGGGTGAGCGGGCCGCGCCAGCCGGAGCGGCGCAGCGTCTCGGCCGCGGCGAGACCGGCCGCCGAGGCGCCGACGACGGCGATCGGCAGGCCGGTCATGCGTGCACCTCGATCACGGCGGCGGGGCAGATGGCGGCCGCCTCGTGCACCGCGTCGTGCTGTGCGGCGGGCGGTGCGGCGTCGAGCAGCACGACCACGCCGTCCTCGTCGCGCTGGTCGAAGACCTCGGGGGCGATCAGCACGCACTGGCCGGCGGCACAGCACTTGTCGGCATCAAGGGTGATCTTCATGTCGGTGGCTCCGTGGGCTTGTTGTGGTGTGTGGGGGAAACGACCGAGCCACGGCACAGGTGCCCGGCGGGCCCCCTCCCACCGGCTCGCCCTCCCCCACCCGCCGGCCATCCCCCACGACCGGCCGGTCCCCACCCACCGACCGGCCGGCCCCCGCCCACCGATCCGCCACTACGCTGCGCCCATGCCCTCCGCCCAGGCCCCCGACCGCTTCCCCGCCGAACTGCCCGTGATCCGGCAGATGGGCCGGACCGCTTCGGGGCGGGCCTGGCTGGACCGGCTGCCAGGGATCATCCGGGAGATCGAGGAGCGCTGGGAACTGCGGCTCGGCGCCCCGTTCCACGGCGGCAGTTGCTCCTGGGTGGCGCCGGCCCGGTGTCCCGGCGGCGCGGCCGCCATGCTCAAGGTGACCTGGCCGCACCGCGAGGCCGACGGCGAGGCCCCGGCGCTGCACGCCTGGGACGGCCACGGCGCCGTACGCCTGCTGCGCCGGTGCCGTGAAAGCGGCGCCCTCCTGATCGAACGCTGCCGCCCCGGCACCCCGCTCGGGGAGGCGCCGCTCCCGCCCGCCGAGCGGCTCACCCTCGCTGCCGGCCTGCTGCGCGACCTGTGGGCCGCGCCCCCGCCGCCCGACGGCGAACTGGAGCGGATGGACGGGGTGTGCGCCGAGTGGGCCGGCCTCGTCCAGGAACGGATGGCGCGGCTGCGGCCGGGCTACGACCCGGGGCTGGTGGCGCACGGCGCCGATCTGCTGCGCTCCCTGCCGGCGACGGCCGCCCGGGAGGTCGTGGTGCACGGCGACGCCAACCCGGGCAATGTGCTGGCCGCGGAGCGCCGCCCCTGGCTGGCCATCGACCCCAAGCCGATGCTCGGCGACCCGGCGTACGACCCCTGGCCGCTGGCGACACAGCTCGACGCCCCTTTCGCGCACCCGGACCCGCGCCGCGTGCTCCGCGAGCGGTACGCGCTGCTCGCCGGGGAACTGGACGAGGATCCCGCCCGGCTGCTCGCCTGGTCGGCGGCGCGCGCCGTCGAGAGCGCCCTGTGGAGCGCCGACCACGACGACATCCCGGGCGGCGCCGAGGAGTTGACGCAGGCCCGCCTCCTGGCGGACCTGGCGGGACGGTGACTCAGGGGCCGTACACCCCGCCGGCCCAGTGGCCGTACGCCCGCCGACTCAAGGGCCGTACGCCCCGCCGGCCACCCGGCGGATCTCCTCCAGCGGATACGGGGTCGCCCGGCTCTCCCTCTGCACCTGGCGGAAGAAACGCGCCATCACCGCGGCGAGCGGCGCGTGCCGGGCGATGAGTTCCGCGGCCCGCTGCGGAATCCCCGAGGGACGCTCCCCCGCGGCGCAGGCGCGCACCCACGCGTCGCGCTCGTCCCTGCCGTACCCGTAGAGCTGGGTGACCAGCCGGTTCACCAGGTGCGTGACGGTGTAGCAACGGTCGTAGGTCCGGTGCCGCTCGAAGAAGCCGGCCTCGTCCCGCGACAGCGCGAAGCGGGAGGAGACCGCGAGGCCGTAGTCCGTGAAGAAGAGGCGCCGGCCGTCGGTCAGGATGTTCTCGAAGTGGGCGTCGAAGTGCAGGAGCCCGCGCGCGTTCATGAACGACACACCGGCGCGCAGCTCCCGCTCCACCATGGCGCACGCCCGGTCGGCCGCCTCGTCACCGGCGCCGAGCCGCGCGCCCAGCCAGTCGTGCAGGTTCTGCGGGACGTACTCCAGGAACAGCGCGATGCTCGCCGAGGCCCCCCGCAGCTCCTCGATCCGGCGGCGCACCTCCGGGCCGCCGCCCCAGTAGGCGACGGCCCGGTCCACGTCCGCCAGTTCCTCCGGAAGCGGCGTCGCCGTGTCCGGCAGCACCCGCCAATGGTGCAGCAGCGGGAAGCCCTCGCACTCCCCCGCGAGCACCCAGTTCGTCGCCATGAGGTGCACGGCCAGCTCCCGCCAGGCCCCGAAGCCCGGCCCGCCGACGCCGTACTGGCAGAAGGCCGGCAGCCCGAAGACGTTCGCCGTGGAGCGGAGGTGCTCCGGCTGCCGCTCCAGGTCGGTGAGCGGCACCTGCTTCACGAAGACCGGAGTGCCGGCGACGTCCAGCAGCGACGGCTTCCCGCCGAAGCCGGCGCCGAGCGGCACGGACGTGTCCACGAGTTCGCGCAGCCCGCGATCGCTGTGCAGCGCCAGGGTGGTGGAGACGGCGCTGTGTTCGGCCAGCCGTACGGGACGGGACCTGTCGTGACCTGCCACTCTCGCCTCCAGCCGCGTTGGGTTTCCTTGCGGCACCGTCACTTCCCCGGCCCATCGGAGGGAAGCCCTCCGGTGCCGCCTAGGCGACCTCGATGCCGTACTCCTGCACCAGCGCTTCCAGACCCCCGGGGAACCCCTTCCCGCCGAGTACGAAGTCCCAGTCGCCACCCGGCCGTTGGCGGAACGACCCGAGGACCAGGGCGGTTTCGCCACGACGTCCGTCCGAGACCTCCAGACAGCCCAGCTCCTCCCCCGAGGCGTCCAGCAGGCGGATCCGGGCGTCGGTGAAGCCGGAGAGGTCGGCGTCGGGGTCGGCCTGGGGGTCGATGGCCGCGACCAGGACCAGCCGGTCGGCGGCCGGCGGCAGTGACTCGAACCGGACCTGCATCGCGGCCCGGTCGGGGGCGAAGCCGGGCAGCATCCGGACCGCGCCGTCCGGGCTGCGCGGGTTGTTGTAGAAGACGAAGTGATCGTCGCTGAGCACGCTCGTCCCCTTGCACACCAGGGCACAGACGTCGAGGGAGACCTCCCCGGACCAGTTCATGCCGAGGATGTTGTGGTCCGGCGTCTCCTCCGTGGCGGCGGCGCCGGCCGGGGCGTCCCCGCCGAGCCGTCCGCGCAGCCCGTAGCGGCCGAGCAGGTCGACGAGTTCGGGGCCGGCGATGAGGCTGAGTGGCTTGCCATTGGCGAAGGTGTGGGCGCCGGGGCCGAACCGGGAGGTGGTCACCAGCACGCCCTTGTTGGCGCCTTCGGACTGGACGGTGCCGTAGAGGTCGCGGACCGCGGTCGGCGGGACGGTGTTCCGGTAGCGCTTGACCTGCACGATGATCTTGCCGCCGCGGATCGGGTCCGGGTCCAGCGCGTCGACGTCGACGCCGCCGTCGCCGGACCGCTGCGTGGTCACGGCCTGCATGCCCATGGCCCGGAACAGCTCGGCGATGAGGTTCTCGAAGGCGATCGGGTCCATCTCGTACAGATCGGGTTCGCTCTCCGTACCGTGCGAGACGACCCCGCCGCCGGCGTCGCCCGGAAGGCGCTCCGGGCGTACGGCGGTGCGCTGGTCGGGGCGCGCGGCGAGCTGCCCGCGCAGCCCTTCGGTCAGGCACTCCACCGCGCCGACCTGTTCGAGGCGGAAGGAGTCGAAGGCGCTGCGCGGCGCCATGACGGTCGCGAGGTACACCTGGGCCGGACGGCCCGTCGCCGGGTCCACGTCGTCGACGAAGCCGTTCAGCGCCACCGAGTCGAGGGTGCCGTGGCCGTCGGCGGCGAAGAGGTCGCGCAGCACCAGCAGCATGCTCTGGGCCAGCACGTCGCGGTAGAGCGCCCGGCGCTGCGCGGCCGGCCGGGCGGTCTCCTTCTCCTGGTCGGCGCCGGGCATGTAGCGGACGGACTTGGTCTCCGGAACGATGTCGTAGCCCGGGAGCTCCCAGTCCAGGACGAGCTGGCGGGCCGTCGGGTCGTAGGCGGCCGCGATCTGCCGGGGGAAGCCCTCCGGCCAGGCGGTGGAGGAGTACAGCGCGGCGGAGAAGTACTCGACGGCCGCGTCCGCGTCACCGGCGCGCAGCCCGGAGAGCAGCTCCTCGATTCCGGAGTTGTGCCGGCGGATCTCGGCGAGGGCACCGGCCGCCCACTGGTCGTACTGCTGCCGGTAGGCGTCGAGTTGGGCCTGCCGCCGGCTCTCCGCGGCCTGCGCGGTGAACCAGTCCTGTTCGTAGCGTGCGCGGGCCTCTTCCTGGGCCCGGTCGCGGCGGGCGCCGAGGTGCCAGCCGCCCGTCGGCGCGTGGTAGCGCGCCGGGTCGGGCATCGGCACCGGGGTGGCGAGCGCTCCCGGCGCGAACTCCGCTATCCGCTCCGAGCGCAGCAGCGCGGCGGCGGAGAACGCGGGGGCGCGGCAGCCGTCGGCGAGCAGGCCGGTCAGCGCGGCGACCCGGGCGTCCAGCTCCTCGGTCCGCCGCCGTGCGTCGGCCTCGCGCTGCTGCCGGTAGGCGGCCTGCCGCTCACGGTGCATCCGCGCCATGGCGCGCTCGGCGTCCCGTGCCTGCCGTTCCTGATCGCGCTGCTGCTGTGCTCGCGCGCGGCGCTGGGCTTCCTGCTGGCGCTGCTGCTGACGCTGCGCCTCGGCCCAGACGGCCATTAATCCGTGAGAACGGCGGCTCATGTCGCTCAGTGTCCTCCCCCCGGGGCGGCTGCCCCCCAAACCCTGTTAAAGCGGTTTCACCTGCGCTGTTGGTGAAACTCTAGCGGGGGAAGAGGACCCCGGTCAGTCCGGTACGAAGTTTCCGCCCCCTTCGTACGGGCAGCCGCCGACCGCCGCCACGGACCGGCCACGAGCCCGCCCGGACCGCCGCGGCCACACCGCCCCCGGCACGTCATCCGGCTGCCGCCGCCTCCCGCACCTTCGCCGCCGTCCCGGCCGGGTCGTACCCGTCCGGCACCCCGGGCACCAGCACCACATCCCCCTCGATGTGCCGCGTACGCAACGGCAAAATCTCCGCATACGCCCGACGAGCCGTACCACCCCCGAGCCCGCGCCATGTCGGGAAACCCGATGACGACAACAAACCCGGGCCAACTCCCCTCAACAACCTCCACCTCGGCCCCATGCACCAGAAACCGCCCACCGAACGGCTCCAGAGTCGACTGGATCTTCTCCATGTACTCAACAACCTCCGGATGAGGGGCGGAGGGCCGAAGGTGCGCGATGGCGTATGCGGTCATGGGGGCTGCCCTTTCGGCGGGGGTGACTGGGCACTGGCTGGCCCGTCGTCGTTCACGTCCATGTCCACGTTTCCAGGCGGGGCGGTACGGGTCGATTACCTCCGGGGTAAGCCGCCGCTGAGCGGGGCCCGGGAAGGCCGCGCATGTTCGGCTCGACCCCCGCCCAAGTGGTCTGGACGCTCGTGCCACTGGTCAGTTTCAGCCTGTTCGCCGCGGTGCCGTTCGTCGTGGCCGCCGCGAAGGGCGTCATCAAGCCGTGGCCGGCGGGCGTCTACGTGGTGGGCGAGGTCGGCGTCTTCGCCTTCTCCACCGCCATGTCCGGGAACGACCCGAAGAACTGGACCGGCCTACTGCTCGTTCTTCTGATGCTGGTCGCGACGACGCACACCGCTCTGCTCGACAGCAAGAAGATCCACATCGGCAAGTAGCCACGAAAGGACCGTTCCCATGCGGCTGCGCTGGCGCATCCCGTTTCCCGGCCCGTTCTCCATCGGCGGCAGCATTCCGCTGACCGGCGGACGGCAGCGCAGGCGCAGCAGCAGCGGCGGAGCCGGCTGCGTCACCGCGCCGCTCCTCCTGCTGTGGTGGTGCCTCGTCTTCGAGGCATGGGCGAGTTGGTGGGTCCTCAAGCCGTTCTACATCGTCGGGGTGCTGGTTCACCGGAAGGCAACGGGGCGGCACACCCCGATCTGGCGCAGCCGCGGCGGCTGGTGGTGACCGATGAGCAGCCGGGAAGCGCCACGGAACTCAGGCCGGAGCACCGAGTGACGGGCGAGACACGCCTGTTGGCGTGGGCCCGAGCTGACTGGGAGGTCTCGCCAAGGAATGCGCGCTGTGCACCTGGGCCGGTAGTCCGGCCTGGCTCAGTCGATCGTCTTGATCACCCGGGCGGGCACTCCCGCGACCACGGTGCCGGCAGGAACATCACGAGTGACCAC
This sequence comes from Streptomyces angustmyceticus, assembly GCF_019933235.1. Lineage (NCBI taxonomy): Bacteria > Bacillati > Actinomycetota > Actinomycetes > Kitasatosporales > Streptomycetaceae > Streptomyces > Streptomyces angustmyceticus. The sequence goes on from NZ_CP082945.1 coordinate 1,279,113, forward strand.
CGCGCCGGCGGCGACCACCGCACCGGCACCGATGGTCACCCCCTGTGTGATCACGGCAGCCGTCCCGATCCAGACGTCGTCCTCGATGAGGATCGGCGCGAAGGCGAGGTACTCGCGGCGCTCGGCCAGGGGCAGTGGATGGCCTCCCGTGATGAGGCTGACCTTCGGGGCGATCATGACGCCGTTGCCGATACGGATGCCTCCCTTGTCCATGAAGGTGCATCCCTGGTTGACGAAGACGTTCTCCCCGAACGTCGTGTTCAGCCCGAACTCGGTAAAGAACGGCGGGTAGATCGTCACCGACTCCGGCAGCGGACCACCGAACACAACAGAAAGTAGTGCCGCACGACCTTCACTGTCGCTGAACGGAAGCGCGTTCAGTCGAGACGTCGCATCGGTCACCTCCACGATCCGCTCCGCATGACACGCGAACTCAGGCGTCTGGACATACATGACCTGCTCTGTGCGGATTGACATGTGCTGATCCCACCACCACGCCGAACACCCGATCAAACAACCCTGCACCACACCAGACACAACCAATAGTTGTGCAAGTAAGGTTGGAAGTGTGGATGTTGAAGCACTGCGGACGTTCGTGGCCGTCGCTGAGACCGGCCAGTTCCAGGCTGCGGCCGACGAGCTGGGGATCAGCCAGCAGGCTGTCTCCAAGCGGATCGCGGCCCTGGAGAGGCACATCGAGGTCACGCTCCTGGTGCGGACCTCCCGAGGGTCCCGACTGAGCCTGGACGGGCAGGTCTTCCTGCCGCACGCCAAGAAGGTCCTGGCGGCCATCGAGCAGGCCGAGCAGGCCGTGCGCCCCGGCAGCCGTCCCTTGCGCGTCGATGTCCTCAATCGGCGCATCTCCCCGGCCCAGGCCGTCTACCGGTTCTACCGCTCCCACCCCGAGACGGACCTGGACGCGGTCACGCTGAGCAAGGAGAACGCCGCCCAGGCCGCCCAGGCGGTGCTCGAAGGGACCGTCGACGCGTCCTTCCGCGCCCTGCCGGCAGACCAGGCCCCGGCCGGGATCAGCGCCGAACGGCTCCTGGACGCACCCCTGGAGCTCCTGGTCGGCCCCGGCCACCCGCTGGCTGACGCGCCCGGGGTCAGTCCTGCGGACCTGGCCGGCCACCGCATCTGGATCCCCGGGATCAGGCCGGGCACCGAGTGGGCGGCGTTCTACCAGGCGCTGTCCGAGGCCTTCGGCCTGAGCATCGACGCGCTCGGCCCCAACTTCGGTGACGAGGCCCTGATGGACGCGCTGGCCGACTCGGCCTCGCTGGCCACCCTCGTCGGCGGCGGGGACCGGTACCTGTGGCCCCAGACCCACGACCTACGGCGCATCCCATTGCACGACCCGACCCCGGTCTACCCGCACGTACTGCTGTTCCGCAGCGGAGACCAGCACCCCGTGCTGACCGCGCTACGCGACCATCTGCGCACCACAGGCCCGCGAACACCGCACGACGTGTGGACGCCGGACTGGGCAGACCGCTGACCAGACGCCCGAATCAACGGAAACGCCCTGGCAGCAAAACACCACCCCTCAGATCACCCCCTCCCTCCCCACCCAATACGGATCCCGTAGTTGCCGCTTGAAGAGCTTTCCCGACTCGTCGCGGGGGAGGAGTTCTTCGAAGACGACGGCGCGGGGGGTCTTGTAGCCGGCGAGGTGTTCGGCGACGTGGGTGCGGACCTGCTCGGCGCTGAGGAGTACGCCGGGTTCGGTTTGGAGGTGGGCGGCGAGGACCTCGCCGAACTCCTCGTCGGGGATGCCGAAGACCGCCACGTCGCGGACGCCGTCGAGGGCGAGCAGGCAGCCTTCGATCTCCGCGGGGTAGATGTTGACGCCGCCGGAGATGACCATGTCGTTCCGGCGGTCGCTGAGGTAGAGGTAGCCGTCGGTGTCGAGGTGGCCGATGTCCCCTATGGTGACGTATCCGGGCAGGCCGGGGGCTTCCATGGCGGCGCGCCGGTCGGGGTCGCCGAGGTAGGTGAACCGGGGCCAGCCGTCGCCCGGCTTCAGGTAGATGTCGCCGGTGGCGCCGGCCGGCAGCGGCTGCTTGTCGGGGCCGAGGACCGCGACGTCGCAGGTGTCGGTGGCGCGTCCGACGGTGCCGGGGTGGGCCAGCCACTCCGCGCTGTCGCACCAGGTCACGGCGCCCGTCTCGCTGCCGCCGTAGTACTCGCGCAGCACCGGGCCCAGCCAGTCGATCATGGCGTGTTTGACGTGCGGCGGGCAGGGCGCCGCGGCGTGCACGACGGAGGTCAGCGAGGACAGGTCGTAGCGTTCGCGCACGTCCTTGGGCAGGCGCAGCAGCCGGACGAACATCGTGGGCACGACCTGCACCTGCTCGATGCGGTGCAGGGCGATCAGCCGCAGGAACTCCTCGGCGTCGAAGCGCGGCATGAGGGTGATGTCCAGGCCGGCCGCGAGGGCGAGGACGGCGTGCTGGCTGGGAGAGGCGTGGTAGAGCGGGGCGGGGATGAGGGTGCGTCCGCCGGGGGCGACGGCGAAGCGCTCCAGGAACAGCCGTACGCCTTCGTCGAGTTGCTCGGGGGTGACGGGTTCGCGCAGCACCCCCTTGGGCAGCCCGGTGGTGCCCGAGCTGTAGATGACGGTGGGGGGCCGGTCCCCGGCGGGCTCATCCAGCGGGGCGTGGTCCTCCAGCCACGGGTCCAGCAGCGGGTGCTTTCCGGTGACGGGCGGTGCGCCGATCCCGCAGGCGGCTGCGACACCGGCGGGGACGGCGGCCTCGACGATCCGTACGCCGTCCGGGAGCACGGCGGTCACCGCGTCCAGCAGGTCGCTGTGCGCGAAGACGACCTTGCTGCCGCTGTCGGTGAGCACATGCCGCAGGTCGTCGTGCCGGAAGTGCCAGTTGACGGGGACCGCCGAGGCGCCCAGCAGGGCGGCCCCGGCGGTGATCTCCAAGTGGGCGGGCTCGTTGCGCATCACGACCGCGATCCGGTCGCCGGGCTCGACGCCGGCCGCACGCAGTCCGGTGGCGATCCGCGCCGCACGGTCGAGGAAGGACGGATAGTCGCGTTCATGACCCGCGCAGCGGATGGCCGGGGCGCCGGCGGCGGGCGGGACGACGGCTTCCATGGTGCCTCCAGTGAGTGCGACCGGAGGGCTCATTCAAGCGGCAAGTGCGGTGGGACGCCAGAGTGCTGACGCGGGGTCAGCGATCTCCGGCCATAGGTGGTGGCGCGGCCCCCGGCCGCTCCCGAGGCCGCGCTGAGGTCCGAGGTTTTCCGTCTCCTCGACCTCCTCCGCCCTCAACTTCCGCCTGGTTTCCGCCGGATGCTCCGATGTTTGTCGCGTCCTGGGTCTTCCGGTCCCGGAGGCGGCGCTGCACCATGCGGGATGGCACAGGAGGCACGTACGTGACCAACTGACCCGAGGAGCGAGCGATGCACAGCCGCACCAGACCGTTCCGGCTGCTGGGACTCGTGGGGGTGCTGGGCACCCTGCTGCTGGCCGCCGGTGGCCCCGTGGCCGCCGCGAAGCCCCCGCCGCGGCCCGCCGCGGGACCCGGAACCAACCACGCCATCGACGATCCGTTCACCTCGCCGCGCACCTCGTGGTGGCGTCAGGGCCGGTTCGGGATGTTCATCCACTTCGGCGCGTACTCGAACCTGGAGGGCGAGTACACCCGGCCCGACGGCACGGTGTGCCGCAACGCGGAGTGGATCAAGCGCGAGTGCCGGATCCCGGACGAGGAGTACGAGAAGCAGGCCGCCGCCTTCAACCCGTCCGCCTTCGACGCCGAGGCGATCGTCCGGGCCGCCAAGGACGCCGGCCAGCGCTATCTCGTCATCACGGCCAAGCACCACGACGGCTATGCGATGTGGCCGACCCGGCAGAACACCTGGAACCTGCGCGACCACTCCTCCTTCGACCCGCACCGCGACATCCTCGCCGAGCTGAAGAAGGCCGCCGACGCCGCCGGGATCAAGCTCGGCTTCTACTACTCGATCTGGGACTGGCACGACCCGGACTTCGCCGGCCCGGCGACCTTCCCGCGCTACAAGAAGCGGATGTACGCGCAGCTCAAGGAGCTCGTCGAGCACTACGACCCGGCGCTGTTGTGGTTCGACGGGGAGTGGGACACGGACAACCCCGCCAACCGCTGGTCCCGCCGGGACGGCGCCGACCTCCAGGCGTATCTGCACGGCCTCGACCCCCGCCTGATCGTCAACAACCGGGTCGGCAAGCGCGACGTGGTCGATGGCGACTTCGGCACGCCGGAGCAGGAGATCCCGGCGGAGCCGGTCGACGGGCAGCTGTGGGAGAGCTGTATGACGCTCAACGACCACTGGGGCTTCGCCCGGTACGACACGAACTGGAAGCCGGCGGCGACGGTGGTGCGCAACCTGCTCCAGGTGGCGAGCCGCGGCGGCAACTACCTGCTCAACGTGGGCCCCGACAAGTACGGGCGCATCCCGCAGGCGTCCGTCGACCGGCTGCGGGAGACCGGCGGGTGGCTGGCCGCGCACGGCCAGGGCGACGCGGTCCACGGGGCCGGGTACACGGGGCTGGTGGCGGCCCCGTCCTGGGGGACGGTCTCCCGGCGGGGCGACGCGCTGTACGCCGCGGTCACCTCCTGGCCGGCCGCCGGCACGCCCCTGCACCTCACCGCCAAGGGCCGGTTCGAGATCACCGCGGCCCGGGTGCTGGGCAGCTCCCAGCAGGTGAAGGCCGCCCGCGCCGGTGACGGCTTCGACCTCACCCCGTCCGGCGGCGCCCCCGATCCGCTCGCCGGCGTCATCAAGCTCACCATCGAGCCGCCCGCCGCGGCCCCCGCCGGCACCGGCACCGGGCTGACGGCCCGGAGCTGGGCGAACGACTCCTTCAGCGGGCCGCCCGCGGTGACGGCCGTCGATCCGACGGTGAACAAGGTCTACCGCTTCGACGGATCACCGCACCCGTCGATCCCCGCCGACCACTTCAGCACCCGCTGGACCGGCACCGTCCAGCCGCGCTTCGACGAGACGTACACCTTCACCACCGTCTCCGACGACACCGTGCGGCTGTGGATCGACGGCAAGCCGTTGATCGACAACGCCACCCCGCACGGCCCCACGGTCGACAAGGGGACCGTCACCCTACGGGCCGGACACCGGCACAGCATCCGGATCGACTACACGGAGCGGACCGGCGAGGCGCATCTGAAGCTGCTCTGGTCCAGCCCGAGCCAGTCCCAGCAGATCGTGCCGAGGCAGCAGCTCTACGCCGAGTGACCAGGGCCGCGGCGCACCGGCCGGCGGGCGGGCAGGACGGCGGCACGTTTCCCGCCCCCGGTTGGGCCGTTCGGGTCAACGCGGGGATGGGGGCGGCCCTCCCGGGGCACCGGGCGTGCGCCGGAGCGCCGTTGTCCGTGCCCGCTCCTATTGACGGCCGATGCCGTGGTGCACGCCTGGGACCTGTCCCGTGCGATCGGCGCCGAGGAGCGGCTGCCGGAGCATCTGGCGCGGGCGGCGCTGCGCGAGGTGGAGCCGTACGCCGCCGGGCTCGGCGGCACGGGCCTGTTCGCTCCCGCGGTGGAGCCGCCGGCGGACGCCGACGACCTCACGCGGCTGCTGTGCCTGCTCGGGCGTCGGCCCTGACCCGGAAAGGAAAGAGCCCATGGGTCAGGGCCGGTGCCCGAGTGACCGGTGATTCAGTCGATGCCGCGGAAGATATACGGCTCGGCGGGATCGTCATCGCAGCCGGCGAGGCGCACCGGGGCGCAGCGGTCCCAGATTTCCAGATTGCGGACTTCCTTGATCCGTCCGGGCCGCTCGCCCTGCTTCAAACGGGGCTGCTTGTGTTGAGCCTTGTGCAATGCCACCACGCACTCCTTCTTCAGAGGTATTGGTCCGACGCGGTGGCGCCTTGTTCACAAACCGGGAGGTCGGCCAAGGTTTGTGGCGTTCCCGCGACGGGCCAATGGTGTTGGCGTCTCCCAGAAAGGTCGTCCGTCGCCCCTCAGAGTAACGACGCCGCACTCCGCGCGCTCGGCGTTTTGACGCCGCGATGACACGTCATCGGAAGGTGCGGATACGGCCCCGCTCAGCGACGGGGAATTCGGGGTGGATGTGTGACGCACATCACTCACTCCAATGGCCCTCGGGTTGCTGCATCCGGCCCGGTCCCTAGGCTTGAAGAGTGAGCGGCCGATCCGCCCCGGGTCGCCGCGTGCCGTGGTGCGGGGTGCGCGACGGCAGTGCTACCCATGGGCGGGTGGCATGGTTCTCGGATTCCGGTTACTGGCTGGGGCGGCTGGTCTTCCAGCGCGTGCTGGCCGTCCTCTACCTGGTCGCGTTCGTCGCGGCGGCCCGGCAGTTCCGGGCGCTCATCGGCGCGCGCGGCATGCTGCCGGTGCCCGAGTTCGTGGCGCGGGTGCCGTTCCGGGCGGCGCCCTCGGTCTTCCACTGGCGGTTCTCGGACCGCTTCTTCGCCCTCTGGTCGTGGAGCGGGGCGGTGCTGGCCGCGGCGGTCGCGGCGGGGGCCGCGGACGCCGTGCCGCTGTGGGCGGCGATGGTGCTGTGGGCCGTGCTGTGGGCGATGTACCTGTCCGTCGTGAACGTCGGACAGACCTGGTACAGCTTCGGCTGGGAGTCGCTGCTGCTGGAGGCGGGCACCCTCGCGGTGTTCCTCGGGAACGCCGCGATCGCTCCCCCGGTGCCGGTCATGTGGCTGCTGCGCTGGCTGCTGTTCCGGGTGGAGTTCGGGGCCGGGCTGATCAAGATGCGCGGCGACCACTGCTGGCGGGACCTGACCTGCCTGTACTACCACCACGAGACCCAGCCGATGCCGGGCCCGCTGAGCTGGTTCTTCCACCATCTTCCCGGGCCCCTCCACCGGGTCGAGGTGGCCGCCAACCACGTCGCCCAACTCGCCGTGCCCGTGCTGCTGTTCACCCCGCAGCCGATCGCCGGGTGGGCCGCGGTGGCCATGGTCGTCACCCAGCTGTGGCTGGTGCTGTCCGGCAACTTCGCCTGGCTGAACTGGGTGACCATCGCGCTCGCCCTGTCGGCCGCGGCCCCGCTGTGGGGCGGACCGGCCGCGCCGCTGCCCGCGCCCCCGGTGTGGTTCGCGGTCCTGGCCCTCGCCGCCACGGCCGGGGTCCTCGTCCTCAGCTACCGCCCCGCGCGCAATCTGCTGACCCGGCAGCAGATGATGAACACGTCCTACGAGTCACTGCATCTGGTCAATTCCTACGGCGCGTTCGGGAGTATTACGCGGGTGCGCCGGGAGATCGTCGTGGAGGGGACCGCGGACGCGGTGACCGGGCCGGAAACCACCTGGCTGCCCTACGAATTCCGTGGCAAGCCGGGCGATGTCCGGCGGCTGCCCCGGCAATACGCGCCGTATCACCTCCGGCTGGACTGGCTGATGTGGTTCGCCGCGCTGTCACCGGCCTATGCGCGCTCGTGGTTCGTGCCGTTCGTCGTGCGGCTGCTGGAGAACGACCGGGACACGCTGCGGCTGTTGCACCGCAATCCGTTTCCCGATCTGCCGCCGGCCCGGATCAGGGCGCGGGTGTTCCGTTATCGCTTCACGACCTGGCGGGAATTGCGGGAGACCCGGGCGTGGTGGCATCGCACCGAGGAGCGGGAGTTTCTGGCGCCGGTGGCGCGGTCAGCTCTGCGCGGAAGGCGATGACCATGTCGCGGGCGTGGCGCAGCCCGATGCGGGTGAAGTCGGCTTCCAGCGAGTCGAGTTCGGCCAGCGTCTCGTCCCGGTCGCGGCCGAGGCGGGAGCGGGACTTGGCCAGGCCGAGCCGGGAGAGCGCCTCCCCGCGGGGCTCCTGCATCTCGCGGAACTCCCCCAGCGCGAGGGTGTACATCTCGCGCGCCGACTCGTAACGGCCCGCGCGGTAGAAGACGTTGGCGCGCATCTTGTGGTTGTAGGCGAGCGCGCTGGCCAGGTCCATGGTGCGGCAGATGGCCTCCGCCTCGGACAGCAGGGCGAGCGCCCGCTCCGTCTCGCCCTGTACGGACAGGACGTCGGCGACGCCGCGCAGCGACCAGGCGCGCCCGCGGAAGTCGTCGGCCTCCTCGGCGATGCGGGCGGATTCCTCGAACAGCTCCAGGGCCTTGTCGTAGCCGCCGGTGTTGCGGTGCATCTGGGCTATGCCGGACATCGCCCAGACCATGTGCCGGGCCTCGCCGTGCGCCCGGCCCTGGGCGAGCAGCTGCTCGTGGAGTTCGGCGACCGCTTCGTAGTCGCCCTGGATGCGGCCGGTCTCGGCGAGGCCGGCGAGGGAGTAGCCGTGGGCGAGGCGGTCGCCGCTGCCGTCGGCGAGGGTCACGGCGTGGGCGAGCAGCCGGCGGGCGAGCGGCAGGGAACCGCACTGGCGGGCCAGGGTGCCGCCGCTCCACAGCGCCCAGGCCATGGCGCCCCGGTCTCCGGCGCTGCGGCCGCTGCGGTAGCTCTCCCGCCAGGCGTCGCCCGCCTGCGTCACCCGGCCGAGCCGCCGGTTGGCCTCGGCGACCGCGAGCGCGGCCCGGGACCGCTCCAGGGGTGTGCCGGCCTCGGCGTGCGCCCGGCTCGCCGTCGCCAGCACCTCCTCGTACGAGGAGTTCACGCCCAGTGCCGTGCCCAACTCACCCTGATATTCCGGGGCGAATGCCTTGCCGTACATAGATATCCGTGGCCTCTCGGTCATCTCGGTTCCTTGATCAACAAACTACGAGCCACGGGGGGTACGGCGAATCCGCCCGCGTATGGGTTGTGCTCTACGACTGGAGTGCTACGCGAGGGGCCATGGTCATCACGGGGATGTACGGGATCGTCAGGGTTACCCCGAGGCGTTCGTCAGGGTCCGCCCCTGTGCGGCACCTCGCGCCGGGCGGGTGCCTCACTTGCCGGGAGGCGCGCGAAGAGCCACCCTGCTGGCACGACCTCCCGGTCACGGACCACCGATCGCCGAACACCGAGGTGAGGGATGAGCGCAGCACGTACCGGACCGCCGACCGGGCCGTGGATCGGCCGCAGACGCTTCCTCGGCGTCGCGGCGGGGCTGGCCGCGGCGGGCGGGGCGGGGCAGCTGACCGGGGACCCCGCACCCGCCGGCCGGCCCGCCCCTGAGCACCGCCCGCCCCGCGACCGGCCGCTCTTCCTGGGGACGTACACCTCGGCCCCGGGCGGCGGCACCGGCGTCGGCTTCGGGACGTACGACACCATGACCGGCCGGATCACCGCCACCGGCACCGTGGCGGGCGTCGCCGACCCCTCCTATCTGGCGGTGGCGCCGTCCGGCCGCACCCTCTACGCGGTCGACGAGCAGCAGCAGGGCACGGTGACCGCGCTGGCGCTGTCGCCGGACGGGCCGCCCAGGGCGCTGGGCACCCGCTCCACGGGCGGCGCCGGTCCCTGCCATCTGTCGGTGCACCCCGGGGGCCGCTGGCTGCTGAGCGCCAACTACCTCTCCGGCAGCGTGGCCGTGCATCCGGTCGACCGCGCCACCGGTGCCCTGGGCGAGCGCACGGACCTGGTCACCCACTCCCACCCGCCGCCCGGACCCGGCCAGGACGGCCCGCACGCCCACCAGATCGTCACCGCCCCGGACGGCCGCCATGTGCTGGCCGTCGACCTGGGCAACGACACCGTCTACACCTACCGGCTGGACGAGTCGGCCGGCACGCTCACCGAGGTGTCGTACGCGGCGCTGCGGCCCGGGGCCGGTCCCCGGCATCTGACGTTCCACCCGTCGGGCGCCTTCGCCTATCTGGCGAACGAGGTCGACAACACGGTCGTGGTCTGCCGCTACGACCGGCACAGCGGGCGGCTGACGCCCGGCGCTCCGCAGTCCACCGGGACCGGCCCCGGCACCAGCTATCCGGCACAGTTCCTGGTCACCCGCGGCGGCCGCTTCGCCTACCTCGCCAATCGTGGTCACAACAGCCTCACCCGCTACGCCGTGGAGGCGTCCGGGGCGCGGCTGCGGCTGCTGGACACCGTGCCGGTGGGCGGGGACTTCCCGCGGCAGATCGCCTTCTCGCCGGACCAGCGCCGGCTGTTCGCGGCGAACCAGAAGTCGGGGTCGGTGACGGTGTTCGCGGTGGACGCCCGCACCGGGGCGCTCCGGCGCGCGGGCGAGCCGTTCGCGGCGCCGGTCCCGGTGTGTGTCCTGCCGCTCTGAGCACGGGGCCCGGCCCGCCGTGGCGCGCGCCGCGGACGCCGACACACTGCCGCAACACGGCTGCATGGTTGGCCGGTTAGCGTCGCCTGCCATGAGCACGGGAACGGTACGGGACGACGGCACGACACGGACCGGGGCGGCGACCGGGCCGGCCGGTCTGCGGCAGGGGCTGCAACGCCGCCATATGCAGTTGATCGCGCTGGGCGGGGTCATCGGGGCCGGGCTGTTCGTCGGCAGCGGGGTGGTCATCCGGTCCACGGGGCCGGCCGCCGTGCTGTCCTTCCTGGCGGCCGGCGTGCTGACCGTACTGATCATGCGGATGCTGGCCGAGATGACGGTCGCCCGCCCGGCGCTGGGCTCCTTCTACGCCCACGTCCGCGAGACCCTGGGGCTCCGGGCGGGGTTCACGGTCGGCTGGCTGTACTGGTACTTCTTCGTGATCGTGGTCGCCGTCGAGGCGGTGGCCGGCGGCCGGATCGTCCAGCTGTGGCTGCCCGGCGCCCCGTTGTGGGCGGTCAGCCTGGTGCTGATGACCTTGCTGACCGCGACCAACCTGGTCTCGGCCCGCTCCTACGGCGAGTTCGAGTACTGGTTCTCGACCGTCAAGGTCCTGGCGATCGTGGTGTTCCTCTTCCTCGGCGCCCTGTTCGTGCTGGGCCTGTGGCCGCACTCCCCCGGCGGGCTGGGCAATCTGACCGCGCACGGCGGGTTCGCGCCCGAGGGCGTCGGCGCGGTGCTGGCGGCCGTCGTGCCCTGCATCGGGTTCTTCACCGGCGCGGAGATCGTGACCATCGCGGCCGCCGAGTCGGCCGAGCCGGAGCGGGCGGTGGCGGACGCGATCCGTTCGATCGTGCTGCGGGTGGTGGCCTTCTACGTGCTGTCGGTCTTCCTCGTCGTCGCGGTGGTGCCGTGGACGTCGAGGGCGATCGAGGTGAGTCCGTACGCGGCGGTGCTGGACCGGCTCGCGGTGCCCGCGGCCGGCACGGTCATGAACGCCCTGGTGCTGATCGCCGTGCTCTCCTGCCTGAACTCCGCGCTCTACACGTCCTCCCGGATGCTGTTCGCGCTCACCCGGCACGGGGACGCGCCCCGCGGCTTCACCGCGGTCAGCGCGAGCGGGGTGCCGCGCCGGGCGCTGCTGGCCGGGACCTCGGTCGGCTACCTGTCGGTCGTCGCGGCCTGGATCTCGCCCGACGTCGTCTTCGAGTTCCTGATCAACTCCTATGGTGCGATCGCCCTGTTCGTCTATCTGGCGATCGCCGTCGCGCAGGTGCGGATGCGGCGGAAGCTGGAGCGCACCGAGCCGGAGCGGCTGACGCTGAGGATGTGGCTGTTCCCGTGGCTGAGCTGGGTGACGGTGGCGCTGATGGCGTCGGTGATCGGGGCGATGGCGTTCCTGCCGGACAGCCGCGCGCAGTTCTGGCTGAGCCTGCTGACGGTGGCCGTGGTGCTGGCCGGGTACGAGGTGCGGCGCCGGAAGGGTCCGGCCGCCGCGCCGCGGACGCCGGACGGGGCGGGGGCGTGACGGTCTGAGGGCTCGGTGTCGGGGGGCTGACGGCTCGGCAGCCGGGGGGCGGCGACTCTGCGTCCGGCAGCCCGACGGCCCGTGCGCGGCGGCCTGACGGCTCGGTCCCGACGACTCCACGCCGGACGACCCGAGCAGCTCACCCGCCCGGCCGGCCGGTCTCCCCGTCGGCCAGGTACTGCCGCAGCAGCGTGCGCAGCTCGGTCTCGAACTCCGCGTATTTCCGGCGCAGTCGGTCCCCGGGCCAGTCGCCGGGCAGCAGCGCGGCGGGCAGCAGCGGGTCGGCGAGGAGATGGCGGAGTGCGGCCGCCGCGATGGTGAAACGGTCGGAGGGGGTGGCGGCGCGGTCGAGTGCGCCGGTCAGGGCGTCGGCACGGCGCGCCCAGGCGGCCAGGTCCCACAGCCGGGCGGCGAGCGCGGCCGGGTCGCCGTCCGGGGTGCCGGTGAGCCAGGTGCACTGCTCGGTGACGACGGCGGGCCGGGGCCGGTCGAGGTTGGCGGGGCGCAGCCAGCTGCCCTCACGGAGTTCGGCCAGCCGCAGTTCGGCCATGGCCTGGCGCAGTGCGGTGCGCTCGGCGGGGGGCCTGCCCTCCGCCGTGGCGACCACGGCGATCTCCCAGTCCCCGCTCCAGGGCCGGGTCCGCGGGGCGCGGCTCTCGTCCTGCCGGGCCTGGCGCGCCAGGAGGCGGGTGGTGAGGGCGTACGAGCCGTCGGCCTGGTGCAGATCGCCGGCGGCCACCATGCGGGAGAGCGCGACCCGGACAGTGCCCTCGGCGATGCCGAACAGCTCGCCGACCCGTACCAGGGCGCGCGCGGGCAGCCGCGGCGGGTGATGGCCGAGGAGGGTGCTCAGCACGATCGAGCGTGCGGTGAGCGGCCGCAGCGCGAGGGCGGCGGCCCCGGTGCGGCCGGGAGTGCCGGTGTCGTCGTCGTTCATATGTGCACGAAATTCTAGTCAGCCGGGCATGGGCATTACAGTCTTTCCACAGCTGTTCTGTTTCTGTAACGTCGAGGTATGACCGTCACCCATGAAGTCGTGAATCAGGCCCCGCCGCTGACCGGGTTCAGCGCGGCGGACGAGCCGGCCCTGCTGGAGGCGCTGGTCCGGGACGGCGCCGGGTGGGGCACCGGGGAAGTGACGGAGCTGGGCGCGCTGGCCGGTTCCGCCGCGGTGCAGGACCAGGCGCGCTGGGCGGAGGAGCAGCCGCCCCGGCTGCACACCCACGACCGGTTCGGGCACCGCGTCGACGAGGTCGCCTTCCACCCGGCCTGGCACCAGCTGATGACCGTCGCGGTGGAGCACGGTCTGCACGCCGCGCCCTGGGCCGACGACCGCCCCGGGGCGCATCTGGTGCGCGCCGCGAAGTTCTACGTCTGGTCGCAGGCCGAGGCGGGGCACGGCTGCCCGATCTCGATGACGTACGCCGCCGTCCCCGCGCTGCGCGCCGCACCGGAACTCGCCGCGCGGTACGAGCCGTTGCTCACGGCCCGCGCCTACGACTTCGGACTCCGGGCGCCGCTCACCAAGTCGGGCCTGATCGCGGGCATGTCGATGACGGAGAAGCAGGGCGGCTCCGACGTACGGGCCAACACCACCCGCGCGGTGCCGGCCGGCGACGGCAGCTACCGCCTCACCGGCCACAAGTGGTTCACCTCGGCGCCGATGAGCGACGTCTTCCTGGCGCTGGCGCAGACCTCGGAGGGGCTCGGCTGCTTCCTGGTGCCGCGGGTGCTGCCGGACGGCACCCTCAACGGCATGCGGCTGATGCGGCTCAAGGACAAGCTGGGCAACCGCTCCAACGCTTCCTCCGAGATCGAGTACGACGAGGCGGTGGCCTGGCCGGTCGGCGAGCCGGGCCGCGGGGTGCGGACCATCGTCGAGATGGTGAACATGACCCGGCTGGACTGTGTGCTGGGGTCGGCGGCCGGGATGCGGGCGGGGCTGCGGCAGGCGCTGCACCACACCGCGCACCGGCACGCCTTCGGGCGGGAGCTGGACCGGCAGCCGCTGATGCGCTCGGTGCTCGCCGACCTGGCGGTCGAGTCGGAGGCGGCGACGCTGCTGGGGATGCGGCTGGCGAGCGCCGTGGACCGGTCGCAGGCCGGGGACGCCGGGGAGACGGCGCTGCGGCGGCTGGCGCTGGCGGCCGGGAAGTACTGGGTGTGCAAGCGGGGCAGCACCCACGCGGCGGAGGCGCTGGAGTGCCTGGGCGGCAACGGCTACGTCGAGGACTCCGGCATGCCGCGGCTCTACCGGGAGGCGCCGCTGCTGTCGATCTGGGAGGGCTCGGGGAACGTCGCCGCGCTCGATGTGCTGCGGGCGCTGGGCAAGGAGCCCACCGCGCTGGAGGCGTTCCTCGCGGAGGTGGAGACCGCGGCGGGCGCCGACCGCCGGCTGGACGCGGCGGTGGCCGGGGTCCGCAAGATGCTCGGCGGGCTCGGCGATCCGGAGCGGGCGCAGCTGATGGCGCGGTCGCTGGCGGAGCGGCTGGCGCTGGTGCTGCAGGGGTCGCTGCTGGTGCGCTACAGCCACCCGGCGGTCGCCGACGCGTTCTGCGCCTCGCGGCTCGACGGCGAGTGGGGCAACGCCTTCGGCACCCTGCCGGCCGGCGCGGACCTGGCCGCGATCCTGGAGCGCAGCCGCCCGGCGGCCGGGAGCGGGGCCTGATGTCCGTACGGGTGGAGCGCGCCGGGCCGGTGACGACGGTGGTGCTGTCCCGGCCGGCGTCGCGCAACGCGGTGGACGGCGCGACGGCCGACCAACTCGCCGATGCCTTCCGGGAGTTCGACGCCGACGACGGTGCCAGGGTCGCGGTGCTGTGGGGCGAGGGCGGGACGTTCTGCTCCGGCGCCGACCTGAAGGCGATCGGCACCGAGCGCGGCAACCGGGTGGCGCCGGACGGGGACGGGCCGATGGGGCCGACCCGGATGCGGCTCGGCAAGCCGGTGATCGCGGCGGTCGCCGGCCATGCGGTGGCCGGCGGTCTGGAGCTGGCGCTGTGGTGCGACCTCCGGGTGGCGGAGGAGGACGCCGTCTTCGGGGTGTTCTGCCGGCGCTGGGGGGTGCCGCTGATCGACGGCGGTACGGTCCGGCTGCCGCGGCTGATCGGCGCGAGCCGGGCCATGGACCTGGTACTGACGGGGCGTCCGGTCCCGGCCGCCGAGGCGCTGGACATCGGCCTCGTGCACCGTGTGGTGCCGGCCGGGACGGCTCGTGCGGAGGCCGAGCGGCTGGCGGCGGAGATCGCCCGCTTCCCGCAGGCGTGCCTGCGCAGCGACCGCGCCTCCCTGCTGGACCAGGAGGGCAGGGACGAGCGGTCGGCGCTTGCCGCGGAGCTCCGGCACGGCCAGGGAGTGCTGGCCGAGTCGAGGGAGGGCGCGGCCCGGTTCGCCGCGGGAGCGGGACGGCACGGAGCGCCGGACGGTGGCCCGGACGCCCCTTAGGGGCCGTCACCCTCCGGGACGCCGGCGGTTCCGTGGGGCGGGCGGGCCGCGTCCGCGGGCGGAGGCGATCGCTTACGGTTCTCCGGACACCGACGCCCGCCCCGCCCGCCCCGTCCGCCCCGTCCGCCCCGTCCGCCCTGTCCGCCCCGAGGAGCGCACCCCATGAGCGACCTGAACTACCCCGAGCGGGGCGGCACTCGGCACGCCCCGCTGCCGGCCGGCTACCACCACCTCCACGAGGAGCTGCCGCTCGGCCACGGCCGGGCGGTGCTGGCCGCGGCCGGCGAGGCGATCAGCACCTTCCGGATGCACCGCGCGGCCGGCACCCGCATCCGGGCCGGCGCGCCGCGGGCCGCCCCGGGCGTGGACGTCGAGGTCTCGCTGGGCCTCGGCCCGCTGCGACTGCGGGCGCCGTGCACCGTGGTGTGGACCGTGGACGAGGCGGACCGCGTCGGCTTCGGCTACGGGGCCCGGGAGGGCCATCCCGAGTGCGGCGAGGAGGCGTTCGTCGCCGAGCTGCGCGGTGACGGCTCGGTGTGGTTCACCGTGACCGCCTTCAGCCGCCCCGCCCGTGCGCTCACCCGCCTGGCCGGCCCGCTGGTCCCCGTCTTCCAGCGCCAGTACGTCCGCCATCTCGGCCGCACGCTCCGCCGCCTCGCGAACCCCCGGTGACGGCGGCGGGCGGCCCCGGAAGCGGCCCGATCACCTGACGGGCACGATCAGCGGCGCGGGCTCGTCCGACCCGCCGTCACCTCCCGGTCCGGCGATCCGCTCACCGCCTGATGCCCCCTGGAACACGCTTTGTTACCGGCGCGTAGAGGTGTGCCGCGCGATCGCCATACGTCCACCCCGGCTTCATCATTTCGTCACCATCACCTCTGCCGACCGTGAAAGAAATCCAGGCATGTGTGAAGACGAACTGATCCCGCCGCAGGCGGACATGACCGAGCAGGAGTGGCTGCGGACCGGATCGGCGGCGACGGCCGGGGGGCCGCCGCCGCGTACGACGGGGCGCGTGCCGCAGTGGGTGAACCGGCGGACGCTGCTGGGCGGCGCCATGGCCGGCGCGGCGCTCACCCTGCTGCCCTCGCCGGGCCAGTCGCCCGCGTCGGCCGCGCCCCGCCGCCAGGGCCCGGGGGCCTTCCCGTTCCCCGAACACCCCAACGGCAAGGGCGAGTTCGCCGTGCTGGTCACCGGCGACGCGGGGACCGGCGACGAGGCGCAGTACGCGGTGGCGGCCGCCGCGCGGGACCTCTGCGAGGCCGAGGGCATCGGCCTCGCCGTGGGGCTCGGCGACAACATCTACGAGAACGGCCCGGAGTCCGACGACGACTCGGAGTTCCAGGACAAGTTCGAGAAGCCCAACAGCGGCATCGACGTGCCGTGGCTGATGGTGCTGGGCAACCACGACTGCTCGGGCCTGATCCCCGGCAGCGGCGGCGATCCGTCGCGCGGTGACCGGGAGGTCGCCTACGCCGCCACGTCGCGGCGCTGGTACATGCCGGACCGCTACTACAGCGTGCCGCTGCCGGCCGCCGACCCGCTGGTGGAGTTCTTCGCGATCGACACCATCCCCTGGTCGTCGTACGTCGCCCAGCTTGATCCGCACTACCGGTGGGACGGGCCGTACATGCGCGAGCAGCGCAGCTGGCTGGAGGGCGCGCTGCGCGCCTCGCGGGCCCGCTGGAAGGTGGTGATCGGGCACCACCCGTACCTCAACAACGGCAAGCACGGCAGTGCCGGTTCCTACGACGGCTTCGAGATCGGGAACTACACCAGCGGCGTCCATCTGAAGGACATGTACGAGAAGGTGGTGTGCGGGCGGGCCGATCTGATCCTGTCCGGTCACGACCACACGCTGCAGATCCTGGAGCCGACGGCCCGTACGGGCGGCACCCGGCAGGTGGTGTGCGGCGCGTCGGCCAAGACGGAGGACGGGGTGGCCCACTTCGGTCACCCGGCGGCCTGGCAGAACTTCTCCGACCACGGGTTCATGGTGCTGAAGGTGTCCGGCGCGCGCCTGACCATCGACGCCTACACCGTCGATGTGGCCACCCGGAAGGCCACCCTGCGGCACCGGGCCCGTCAGACCCGGCCGGTCGCGGGGGCGGCACCGGCGCACGCCTGACGGCGGGGCCGCCCGGCGGTCGGGCCCGGGGGCGCGGATCGTGAACGCATCCCGTCAAGGGTCCTGCCCGACCGGGGAGTTACCGGGGGCTCGAAGGGCGGACGCGGATCGGCTCCGGGGCGACCGCGGACCGGCTCCGGGCGGGAGCGCGGCTCGCGACGTCCGGCGACAGGGCAGCGCCCGACAGCGCCGGGCGGGTGACGGCTCCGCGGCCCCGCCGCCCCCGTCACCCGTCCTCCGTACCCCCGGACGGCGTCCGGAGCACCGGACGTGCGGGGCCCCCGGCCCGCGCCTAGGGTGAGCGCATGGCCGCGTTCCGGTGGATATCGGCCCCGGTCAACGGCCCGCGACCGTGGGCACGAGGCAGGCTCGGCCCGGCGTCGCCGGCCGCGACGCCGTGCTGCCCTCGCCACCCGCTGATGCCCGTCCCGCACCGCGCGGCCACGAGGTCCGGCACGCCATGACCGACGCACCTCCCGACCCGTTCGACGCGGAGTACGACCCCCGGGCAGGCCGGGACTGGCGCCTCGTCGAGGAGCACGCGCCCGGAGTGTCGCACGGTGAGCCGATCGGCCTGCGCGAGCGGCTCTCGCTCAACCGGATGGGCACCTTCGACTGGGATCTGGACCGCGGCTCCCTGGACCTGGACCCCGGTGCCATGGACGTCTTCGACCTGCGCCCGGACGAATACGGCGGCGTACCGGCGTCCCTGGTCGGCCGGGTGCCGCCGGAGGAGTGCCGCCGGCTGGACGAGGCCCTGTCCCAGGCCCTGCTGGACGGCCACTCCTCCTACGGGGCGTACTTCCGGGTCCAGTGCCGCGACGGGGCCCAGCGCTGGACCCACGCCCAGGGGCGGATCCTGCACACCGCGGACGGGGCGCCGTACCGGGTCATCGGCATCGTCCGGGAGGCGACCAGCGAGCTGGCGGACTCCGCGCTGCTGCGCTCGCTCCAGCAGGAACGCCAGCGGCAGACGGTGATGGTGCAGCAGACCACCGCCGCGCTGGCCCGTGCGCTGTCCGTCAAGGACGTGACCCGGGTGCTCACCGGAAGCGGCGGCGCCCGGCGGTTCGGCGCGGACGGGCTGGTCCTCGGCCTGGTCGAGAACGACGACTTCGAGGTCATCGCCACCGCCGGGCTGGAGGGCGAGGTGCCCGAGGACATGATGACCTCGCGGCTGGACGACACCCTGCCGCTGGCGGACGCGGCACGCGGGCGCCGCGCCGTCTTCCTCGGCACCCGCGGCGAGCTGATCGCCCGCTATCCCCGGCTGCGCCCGTACACCGAGGTGCTGCCGGCGGGCAGCGCGGCGTTCCTGCCGCTGATCGCGCAGGACACCGTGATCGGGGCGCTGGGGCTGTTCAACGCCGAGCCCGCGGTGCAGTCGCCGGAGGCCAGGAACCTGGCGCTGGCGCTGGCCGGTGTCGTCGCGCAGTCGGTGCAGCGGGCGACCCTCTTCGACCAGGAGCGGGAGTTCGCGACGGGGCTGCAGGCGACGATGCTGCCGCGCCGGCTCCCGCCCATCGAGGGCGGCGCGGTCACCGTCCGCTACCACCCGGCGAGCGTCGGCCGGGACATCGGCGGCGACTGGTACGACGTGATCGCCCTGCCCCAGGGGCGGACCGGGCTGGTGGTGGGCGACGTCCAGGGCCATGACACCCACGCGGCCGCCGTGATGGGCCAGCTGCGGATCGCCCTGCGCGCCTACGCCAGCGAGGGGCACTCGCCGGAGACGGTGCTGGTGCGGGCGTCCCGGTTCCTGGCCGAGCTGGACACCGAACGGTTCGCGACCTGCACCTACATCCAGGCCGACATGGAATCGGGGGCGCTGCACCTGGCGCGGGCCGGCCACCTCGGCCCGTTGATCAGCAACAGCTCCCGGCACATCGACTGGCCCGAGGTCCGCGGTGGCCTGCCGCTCGGCCTGGCCACGGTCTTCGGGCGCGACCACTTCCCGGAGACCCAGCTGTTCCTGGAGCCCGGGTCGACGCTGCTGCTGTGCACCGACGGCCTGGTCGAACAGCCCGGCCAGGACATCACCGCAGGCATCGAGGCGCTGTCCGCGGCGGTGCGCACCGGGCCCACGGAGCTGGAGGCGCTCGCCGACCGGCTCTCGGACCATCTGTGGGCCGACCCCGGCTCGGAGGACGACATGGCCCTCCTGCTGCTGCACCGGCTGCCCGTCTCCGGGGCCGTCGCCACCCCGCGGCTGCGGCTGCACGTCCACCAGGCCGACCCGTCGGGCACCGCGGAGGTCCGCTCCGCGGTGCGCCGCACCCTGGACCAGTGGCGGGCGGGCACCGTCGTGCACAACATCGAGGTCGCCGCCTCCGAGCTGATCGCCAATGCGCTGACCCACACCGAGAGCGGCGCCCTGGTGTCCATGGAGCTGCTGCCCGGCACTCCGCGCCGGATCCGGCTGGAGGTCGAGGACCGCTCCAGCCGGTGGCCGCGGCGGCGCAGCCCCGGCGAGACCGCCACCTCGGGGCGCGGGCTGATGCTGGTCGAGGCGCTCGCGGACGAGTGGGGCGCCGAGCCGCGCGGCGCGGGCAAGGCCCTGTGGTGCGAGTTCGCGGTGCCGGACGGACAGGAGGCGGCGCGGCCGGGGTGACGCCCCGCCATCTCCTGTGGAGGCGAGGCGGCGACCGCCGGTCCGGGGCAGGGGTCAGGCTCTGCGACGCCCCGTCAATTGTGCTGCGGGAGAGGGCGGATACGCCCGGACGGCCCGGGAACGGCAAGGGCCGAGCCGACCAACCTGGCCGTTGGCCGGCTCGACCTGACCGGAACGTACACCCTCACATCCGTCACGGAAACCGCCCCGGCGCAGGCGCGCACCGGGAGCGCTTCTTTCCGGCCCGGTTCAGTCCTCCGGGCCGTACCACAGGGTCGTCATGTTGCAGAACTCCCGGATGCCGTGCCCGGACAGCTCCCGCCCGTAGCCGGAGCGCTTGACGCCGCCGAAGGGGATGCCCGGGTGGGAGGCGGTCATCCCGTTGAAGAAGACACCGCCGGCCTGCACGTCGCGGGCGAGGCGCTGCTGTTCGTCGGGGTCACGGGTCCAGGCGTTGGAACCGAGCCCGAACGGGGTGTCGTTGGCCAGGCGCACCGCCTCGTCGAGGTCGGCGACGCGGTAGAGCGTGGCGACCGGGCCGAACGCCTCCTCGCGGTGGATGCGCATCCCGTCGGTGATGCCGGACAGCACCGTCGGCTCGTAGAACCAGCCCGCGCCGTGCTCGGGCGGCCGCCGGCCGCCGCACAGGGCGGTGGCGCCCCGGTGGACCGCGTCGTCGACGAGTTCCTCCAGGTCGGAGCGGCCCTGTTCGCTGGAGAGCGGCCCGATGTCGGTGTGCTCGTCCATCGGGTCGCCGACGGTCAGCGCGGCCATGCGGGCGGTGAACCGCTCGGCGAAGGCGTCGTGGACGTCCTGGTGCACCAGGAAGCGCTTGGCCGCGATGCACGACTGCCCGTTGTTCTGGACGCGTGCGGTGACCCCGACGCGGACCGCCTTGTCGAGGTCGGCGGAGGGCAGCACGATGAACGGGTCGCTGCCGCCGAGTTCGAGGACGGTCTTCTTGACCTCGTCACCGGCGGTGGAGGCCACCGCGCGGCCGGCCGGCTCGCTGCCGGTGAGCGTGGCGGCGACCACCCGCGGGTCGCGCAGGATGTCCTCGACCGCGCCGGACCCGATCAGCAGGGTCTGGAAACAGCCCTCGGGGAAACCGGCGCGGCGGAACAGCTCCTCCAGGTAGAGCGCGGTCTGCGGCACGTTGGAGGCGTGCTTGAGCAGTCCGGTGTTGCCCGCCATCAGGGCGGGCGCGGCGAACCGTACGACCTGCCAGAGCGGGAAGTTCCACGGCATCACCGCGAGGACGGGGCCGAGCGGGCGGTAGCGCACCACGGCACGGATCGCGCCGGAGTCGCTGACGTCGGCCGGGTCGGGGTGCTCGTCGGCGAGCAACTCCTCGGCGTGGTGGGCGTACCAGCGCATGGTCTTGGCGCACTTCGCCGCCTCCGCGCGCGCCTGGGCCAGCGGTTTGCCCATCTCGGTGGTCATGGTGCGGGCGATGCCGTCCTGGTCGGCGTCGAGCAGGTCGGCGGCCGCGAGCATCCGCTCCTTGCGGTACCCGAAGCTGGTGGTGCGGTGCTCCTGGAATGCCTGGTCCGCCCGGACCAGGTGATCTTCGATCTCGCCCGCGTTGAGGGCGTCGAAGGTCTTCAGGGTCTCGCCGGTGGCCGGGTTGACCGTGGCGATCGCCATGATCAGCACCTCCTCGGTGGTGCGGAAGCGGTGTGCCCCCTGGTCGACGGGGCGAAGGGTCCGGGCGGCTCCTAGGAGAGCGGCGACGGCTCCGGGGACGGCTCCGGGACCGGGTCGGGGTCGGGTCCGGGCGGACGCGGTATCGGCGAGGGTTCCGGCGGTATGGGATCCGGCGGCCCCGGCGGGCTCGGCGGGCCGGGAAGCGGGTCCGGGACGGGCGGCGGGCCTCCCGGATCCGGGGGCGTGGGCTGCGGATCGCGGTCGAGCGTGCGCGCACTGCGCGTTTGCGGTTGCCGCTGCACTGCGGGCCTCCAGACTGAGACGGCTAGTGGCACATGAGCCCCCGTACCCGAGTTTCGCCCGTTCATGGCCCCGGCGCACGGCGGACTGCCGCGGACGGGTTGCGCACGGTCCGCGGGCGTCGTATATGACCTGAACGGACGGCGCCGGACGAGCCGGGCGCGCCCTACATTGCGGTCATGCCCATGACGCGTAGAGGGACGACGAGGCAGTTGGTGGCGGGAGGGGCCGCGAGCGCGGGCGGGGCCACGGCTGCGGGAGGGGCGGCGAGCCCGGGAGGGCGCCCGGTCCGGACGGCCAGGGCGGCCACTGCGGCCGCTGCGGCCAGGGCCATGGCCCGAGGCCGGGGCCGGGCGGCGGTCCAGGTCCGGGCCGCGCACCGGGGCCGGGCCGCCGCGCTGATCTCGGCG
Organism: Streptomyces angustmyceticus; assembly: GCF_019933235.1. NCBI lineage: Bacteria > Bacillati > Actinomycetota > Actinomycetes > Kitasatosporales > Streptomycetaceae > Streptomyces > Streptomyces angustmyceticus. The sequence continues at coordinate 1,301,314 of NZ_CP082945.1, forward strand.
GCCGCCGTGGCACTGGTTGCGCTCGCCGCGCCCGCCCCGGCGGCCACCATTCCCATCGGCTCCCCCAAGCACCGCCTCCCCCTCCCCCTCCGCATGGCCGACACCGGCGGCGGCGACCAGTTGATCACCGCCCTGGCGCCCACGGCGGACGCCACCTCCGGGACCGTGCGGTGGTGGCAGCGGCACAACGGCCGCTGGCGGCAGGCGGGTTGGGCACCCGCCCGCTTCGGGTCCGGCGGGCTGACCGAGGGAACCACCCGGGTGCAGGGCACCTCCACCACGCCCACCGGGCTGTACGACCTGCCGTTCGCCTTCGGGATCCTCCCGCCGCCATCCGGGACCGCCGTCCCGTATCGCGGGGTCGGCGCGGACTCCTGGTGGTGCGAGGACAACGCCTCCGCCTCGTACAACCGCTGGGTGGCGCCGCTGCCGCCGGACTGCGCGCCCGGCGAGTCCGAACGGCTGGCGGACCACCCCACGCAGTACGCCCGTGCCCTGGTCATCGGCTTCAACTACCGCCGCCCCGTGCACGGCCGCGGCGCCGGCATCTTCCTCCACGTCAATGGGAAGGGCGCCACCGCCGGCTGTGTCTCCGTACCGGCCGGGGCGATGGCCCGCATCCTGTCCTGGGTCCGGCCGTCCGCACACCCCCACATCGCCATCGGCACGACGCACGGACGGACCGCCCTCACCCGCTACTGACGACTCCCCCGACGAGCCGTCCCGCAGCCGCCGGGCCCACCCCGAACCGGACGACGCGCGGGCCCCGCAGCCTTACGAACCCGCCCCGGAACCACAGGAATACCGCCCCGCCCCGCCACGTTGTGGCCCATGCAGGGGGGCCGCGCACCCCCTACGGGTTCTGTTCCCATCCCCCTAAGGCCGCCAGGCCCCACCCACTCCCTAAGGCTGCGGGTCGCGCGCGTCGTAGCGGGCGAAGGCGCGACGGCCCAGGCCGAGGGCGGTCACCACCAGGACGCAGGCCAGGCCGCCGCCGATCACCGCGGTGGCCGGGGAGGTCAGATCGGCGGCCGTGCCGGCGAGGAAGTCGCCGAGGCGCGGGCCACCGGCGACCACCACGATGAAGACGCCCTGGAGCCGGCCGCGCATCGCGTCCGGCGTCGCGGCCTGCAGCATGGTGCTGCGGAACACCATCGAGATGGTGTCCGCGCAGCCGGCCACGGCCAGGAAGAACAGGCCGAGCCACAGGTGCCGGGAGAGTCCGAAGCAGGCGATGGCCGCGCCCCAGGCGGCCACCGCGATCAGGATGGCCAGGCCGTGCCGGCGGATGCCGCCGAGCCAGCCGGAGAACAGCCCGCCCAGTACGGCGCCCACCGCGGGCGCGGCCACCAGCAGGCCGACGGTCTTGGCGTCCCCGGCGAACCACAGCACCGCGACCGCGGGGAACAGTGCGCGCGGCTGGGCGAGCACCATCGCCGCCAGGTCGGAGAAGAACGTCATCCGCAGGTTCGGGCGGGTGGCGAGAAAGCGCAGGCCGTCCAGGACGGAAGCCCGGCGCCGCGGCCCCTCCCCCTGGTCGGGCCGCATGGACGGCAGGCGCCACATCGCGTACAGGGCGCCGCCGAAGGCCGCCACGTCGATCAGGTACGCGGCCTGGTAGCCCCACAGGCCGACGATGACACCGCCCAGCATCGGCCCGCCCATCAGACCGAGGTTGCTGGTCAGGGAGTTGAGGGCGTTGGCGGCCGGCAGCTGTTCGGGCGGCAGCAGCCGCGGGATCATCGACGAGCGGGCCGGTGAGTTCATCGCGAAGCAGACGGCCTGGAGGGCGACGACGGTGTAGAGCAGCCAGACCCGGTGGTATCCGGCCACCGCGGCGGCGGCCAGCGTGACGGACATCGCGGTGGCCCCGGCGGCGCTGTAGAGGCCCAGGGTGCGCCGGTCGACGGTGTCGGCGATGGCGCCGCCGTACAGCCCGAAGACGACCAGGGGCACCAGGGAGCACAGGCCCACCAGGCCGACCGCGAAGGTGGAGTGGGTGAGGGCGTAGACCTGCAGGGAGACCGCGAGGGCGGTCATCTGCTGGCCCATCCAGGAGATGGTGTTGCCGCACCACAGGCGGCGGTAGTCCGGGGAGAGGCGGAGCGGGGTCAGGTCGGCGAATATCCGCGAGCGCAGGGGTATTTCGCTCTTCTCGGGGGTCGTTGTAGGGGCCACGCGCCGCAGTAAAGCATGCTGCGGGGGGCGCGGCGGGCGGCAGGGCGGGAAGTGGCGCTCGCGCCGGTCACCCCTTACGGGCCCAGCGGTCACCCCTTACGGGCCGAGCGGTCCCCCTTGACGGTCCTGGCGGTCACCCCTTACGGGCCGAGCGGCCGGCGCGCCCGGCCTCCGCTCCCCACGCCCCGGTCGCCCGTCCCCCTGGCCGCCGGCGCCCCCGATCACCTACGGGCCCGGTCGCCTCCGGGCCGGGTCACCCGGCCCACGTCCCTCAGCCGCCCTCCAGCCCGTACACCCTCCGCGCGTTGTCCGCCGCGATCATCGCGCCGACCCGCCGGGCGTCCTCGGCGGACCAGGCCCCGGACGACACCCAGTCGCCGAGGACGGTGCCCAGCGCGGTCCGGAAGAGGGCGCTGCCGACGACGTACAGCTCCGGGAGGCCGTAGGCGTCGGTGGAGAAGAGCAGCTTGCCGAAGGGCGCGAGTTCCAGGAACTCGGCGAGCACGGCAGCGGCGCGCGGGCCGGTGTGGGTGAGGCTCAGCCCGATGTCGGCGTAAACGTGCGGGAACACGGCGGCCAGGTAGGCGGCCTGGCGGTGGTAGGGGTAGCAGTGCAGCAGCACGAGGTCCGTGCCGGTGTCCGCGGTGGTGCGGACCAGGTCGGTCAGCAGCGCCGGGTCGGCGTGGTCGAGGCGGAGGTCGGGGTCGCCGAAGCCGGTGTGGAGCTGGAGGGGGCGGCCGGTGGCGACGGCCAGTTGGACGAGGTGGCGCAGCAGGACCGGGTCGGTGAGCCGGGGCGCGCCCGCGGCCAGCCACGAGCGGGCGGCGGTGTGCACCGCGCCGGGTGCGGGCGGCGCGGGGTCCAGGGCGAGCCCGTGGCGGTAGGCGACGACGGACTTGAAGGCGACGGCGGTGCGCGCCGCGTCCCGGACCGCGCGGGCGAGGGCGTCGGTGAATTCCTCGGCGTCGCGGGTGCCGGCCGCGAGCCGTTCGGCGAGCGTCTCCAGCCGTACGACCTCGAACCCGGCGCCGCCTCCGTCCGCGGCGGTCTCGGCCGGGCCCGTCAGGTCGCCGGGCAGTCCGGTGTCGAGGAGGTAGGTGCCGATGCCGGTGGCCCGCAGCAGACGGCGGCGGGTCTCGGCCGGGCCCAGTCCGGCGCGGCGGGCCAGGTAGCGGTCCGGCGGGCAGTGCGCCGGCAGGCCGAGCAGCGGCGGGCACCAGCGGCGGACCGCGAAGCCGGCCTGGGTGTCGAAGAAGGTGGTGCCGGCGGCGGGCGGCCGGTCCGACTCGGTGAGGTACGCGGCGAACGTGCCGGGGTCCGGGGCGTGCCGGAGCACTCCGTGGCAGTGGTGGTCCACCAGCGGCGGCAGGCCGTCGGCGGGTCCGGGGAGGCTTCCCACGGCGTCCGCGGGCATCACCAGCGCCAGCGGGTGGCGGCGGCGATGGCGTCGTCCTCGCTCTCGGCGAAGTGGGCCTCCTCCGCGCGCCGGACGGCGAGGACCGCGCCGTGCAGCACCTCGCCCATCGCCTCGTGGAGCGGGGCGGACTTCTCCAGCCGGTCGGCCGCCTCGGTGAGGGTGGCGGGCAGCCGGACGATGCCGCGCCGGGCGCGCTCGCGGACGCCGAGCGCGCCCGGGTCGCCGGTCTGGGGCGGCGGCAGCTGGGCCGCGGACTCGATGCCGTGGAGTCCGGCGGCGATGACGGCGCCGACGGCGAGGTAGGGGTTGGCGGCGGCGTCGAAGGTCTTGATCTCGGCGTGGCCGCCGTCCGGGTCGTCGGGGGCGCCGGTGATCAGGCGCAGCGCCGCCTCGCGGTTCTCCACGCCCCAGCACTGGTAGACACCGGCCCAGTGGGAGGGCTGCAGCCGCAGATAGCTGGCGGGTGAGGGGCAGCCGATGGCGAGGAGGGCGGGCAGGGCGTCGAGGACGCCGCCGAGGAAGGCGGTCGCTTCGGGGGCCAGGCCCCATGCGGCGTCGGGGCTGCGGTGCAGGCTGGTGCCGTCGCGGTAGAGCCCGGTGTGGAGGTGGCAGCCGTTGCCGACCTCGCCTGCGACGACCGACGGGGCGAAGGAGGCGCGCAGGCCGTGCCGGACGGAGACGGCGCGGACGGTCTCGCGCACCAGCACCACGTCGTCGGCGGCGCGGACCGGGTCGCCGGGGGCGGTGGTGACCTCGAACTGGCCGGGGGCGTACTCGGGGTGGATCTGGAGGACGTCGATGCCCTGGACGCTCAGTGCCTCGGTGACGTCGCGGAGGTAGTCGGAGAGTTCGACGACCCGGGTCATGCCGTACGCGGGGCCTGTGCAGGGGTAGTCGAGCGGCTCGTCGGCGCGGCCGGGGGCGGGGTGTCCTGCGGGGGCGCGGGTGACCACCCATTCGGTCTCGAAGCCCATCCGCAGTTCCAGGCCGGCCGCCGCGGCCCGTTCCGTCATGCGCCGGGCGAACTGCCGCTGACAGGCGGGGTGCGGCAGGCCGAGCTGATCGTAGCGGTCGGCGGGCGCCCAGGCCCAGCCGGGCTGTGCGGCGAGCGAGGTGACGCGTTCGAGGTCGGGGAAGAGCCGCAGGTCGCCGTCGGGGCCGCCGAGGTGCTCGGAGGCGGTGATGGCGTCGTCGGAGGTGAAGACGTCGAAGACGGGTGACATCCCGATGCCGCGTTCGGCCGCGGCGGCGAGGCGTTCGGCCGGGATGGTCTTGACGCGGGTGATGCCCGCGTTGTCCACCCAGGTCAGCGCCACGTTGCGGACGCCCTCCGCCGAGAGACGCGCCGCCAACTGGCGGGCTTCCTGGCGCTGTTGCGCAGCCCACGAACCCATAGAGCCGTCCTCACTGACCGTGCCGATGCCTCGGCGCCCGTTCCCGCTGTGCGCCCTTGCCGGTGCGGTTCGCCGCGTCCCCGGTCAGGAGCAGTTGAACTCGCACCATACGCACTTTCCGCTGCCGCGCGGTTCCACACCCCAGACATCGGCCAGGCGGTCCACGAGCAGCAGTCCGCGGCCGGAGACGCCGGCCTCGCCCGGCTCGCGGCGGCGCGGCAGGCTGCTGGAGTGGTCCTCGACCTCCAGCCGCAGCAGGCGGCCGACGCTGTGCGGCATACGGATGTTGACGACGGCCTCGCCGTCGGTGTGCAGCAGCGCGTTGGTGATCAGCTCGTCGGCGACCAGTTCGATCTCCTCGGACCGTTCCGCCGCGCCCCAGGCGCGCACCGCGGCCCGGATCATGTGCCGGGCGGCGGACAGGCCCTCGGGGTCGGCGGGCGCGATGTGCTGGCGGAAGCGTCCGACGATGTCGTGCTCGGGCGCGCCGAGGCGGCGCAGCAGGAGCAGCGCCATGTCGTCCTCGCCGGTCCGTTCGTCGGCCGTCTCGCAGAGCCGGTCGGCGAGTTGCTGGACGTCCTGGGGGCCCGAGCGGACCTCGCGGGCGAGCCGCCGCATTCCGTCGTCGAGGTCGGTGCCGGGCTGTTCGACGATGCCGTCGGTGCACAGCAGCAGAGTGTCGCCGGGGGCGAGCAGGACGGTGGTGACCGGGTAGTCGAGCCGCCGGAACTCGGAGGCGATCCCGAGCGGCAGCCCGCCGGCCACCGGCAGCCTGCGGCAGATGCCCTCGGCGTGCCGGAGCAGCGGGTCGATGTGGCCGGCCCGGACGATCCGGGCGGCGCCGGTGCTGAGGTCCGCGTCGACGTAGGTGCAGGTGGCGAAGCGGTCGGTGTCGAGTTCGTTGAGGAAGGCGGAGGCGCGGGCCATGACGGTGGCGGGGGCGTGCCCTTCGGCGGCGTAGGCGCGCAGCACGATCCGCAGCTGTCCCATGAGTGCCGCGGCCTGGGTGTCGTGGCCCTGGACGTCGCCGATGACGGCGCCGACGCGGCCGTCGGGCAGCGGGATGACGTCGTACCAGTCGCCGCCGATGTCCCGGCCCATCCGGGCGGAGCGGTAGCGGACGGCGATCTGGGCGCCGACGACGCCGGGGATCCGGCGCGGCAGCATGGCCTGCTGGAGGCCCGCGGCGAGGTCGTGCTCCTGGTCGTAGAGCATGGCCCGGGCCAGGCTCTGCGCGATGCTGCTGCCGAGCGCCACCAGGACGTTGCGCTCCTGGTCGCGGAAGTCGCTCTCCCTCTCGAAGAAGAGGCCGATGACGCCGATCGGGCGGCCCTGCGCGATCAGCGGGAGATAGGCGGCGGAGTGGACGTCGAGCGGTTCGATGGCCGGCCACAGCCGGGGGTAGTCGCGCTTGAAGGCCGCGCGGCTGCCCACGTAACGCGGAGTGAGGGTGCGGACCACCTCGCTCATCGGGAATTCGTCCCCCACCCGCGTGTACTCCAGATCGGGCACAAAGCTTCCCGCCTTGCCCTCGGAGACCAGCCGGATGCGGCCGGCCTCGACGAGTCCGAGGATCACGTTCTCCGCGCCCAGCCGGCTGAGCCCCTGCTCGTCGGCGAGCACGGCGATGACCTCGCGGACCGTCCGGGCGTGGGCCAGCGCCGCGGTGGTGCGTTCGACGACGCTGGTGTGCCGGCGGCGCTCCTCGTCGACGGCGAGCCGCTCGGCCGCGTGGGTGTATTCGTGGCTGGCGTCGCGCACCACGCCGATGATGCGGCGGGGCCGGCCGCTGCTGTCGCGGCGGATGCTGCCCTGGCTGTGGGTCCAGCGCAGCGCGCCGTCGCGCAGCCGGACCCGGAAGTAGGCGCCGTAGGAGTCGCTGCCGTCCTTGAGGGCGCGGGCGACCAGGGCGTCCAGGCGGGCCGCCTCGTGGGGCGGGACGCGGCGGCCGAGGGTGGCCGGGCGGTCGTCCCACTCCGAGGGGAGCATGTCGAACACCTCGAGGGCGGGCGTGTCCATGTGCATCAGCCCGCTGTCGAGGTCCCAGTCGAAGCCGCCCATGCCGTTGAGGGCCAGGGTCAGGTCCGGGTGGGCGGGCCAGTCGTCCGGCACCGACACGGTGGGCCGCTTCGCTCCCCGGTCAGCCATGTCGTCACTTTGCCACATTCACCCGGATTGCGGCGTGTCCGGCCGCCTCGCCCTCCCTCCGCCCGGCAGCATCGCGCGCGCAACTGACTCGCTCACCAGACTCCCCGCAACACCTTCCCCAGAACCCCGGGAATCCAGGGAATTTCACCCTCTCCCGATCCCCGACTCGTTGCGATGATCTCAACACGCTGTTACGGTCCCTGGCCATGGAGGACGCCCCCGGCCCCCGGATCACCGACGAGGGCGGTGATGTCACGGACCGTGTCCGCGACGTGATCGCCCGGCTCGGCTGCAGCCACCGCGAATTCGCCCGCCGGATCGTGATGGACCCGTCGAAACTGTCCAGGTCACTGGGCGGCACCCGGCGGTTCACGCTGGCCGAGATCGTCCGTGTCGCCGACATCGGCGGGGTGGACACGGGCTGGCTGCTCGGCGCCCCCGAGCGGCCCGCGGCACCGCCCGACCGCGCACCGGCGGCCGTCCCCGAGGGCGGCCGGCCGCTGCAGATCGTGCGGGAGACCGTCCGGCTGATCGCCGAGCACGGCTTCCACGCCGTACGGGTCGCCGACATCGCGGCCGCCTGCGGCACCAGCCCGGCCGCCGTCCACTACCACTTCCCCGGCCGCGACGAGCTGCTGGAGGCGGCCGTGCGCTGGTGCATGGACGAGGACACCGAGCGCCGCGCCGCCGGCCTGGCCGCCGCCCCCGACGCCCGCGGCGAGCTGCTGCACCTGATCGCGCTGCAGACGCCGCGCACCGAGCAGCAGCGCCGGCAGTGGCTGGTGTGGCTCGACCTGTGGGCCCAGGCGGCCCGCTCCACGGCCGTGGGACGGCTGCACGAGCACTACTACCGGCAGTGGCGCACCACCGTCGCCGACGTCGTACGCCGCGGCGTCGGCCAGGGCGTGTTCCGCGCCGTCGATCCGGAGTTCGCCGCGCTGCGGCTGACCGCCCTGATCGACGGCCTGGCCACCCAGGTGCTCGCCACCGCGCCGGACAGCACAGGACCCGACACGATGCACGCCGCGCTGCTCGCCTTCGTCGACAGCGAGCTCACCGCCGCCCCCGCCGGCTGAGGGCGGCCGCTCCCCCGCCGCCCGCCCGACCGGGCCCCGGGGCACGACACCCACCGAAGGGAACCCCCGTGAACAACGAGGTCATCATCACCTGCGCGCTCACCGGCGCCGGCGACACCGTCCACCGCTCCCCGCACGTCCCCGTGACGCCCGAGCAGATCGCCGCGTCGGCCGTCGAGGCGGCGTCCGCGGGCGCCGCGGTGGTGCACATCCACGTACGCGACCCCGAGACCGGCGCCCCGTCGCGCGATCCGCGGCTGTACGCCGAGGTCGTCGAGCGGATCAAGGAGACCGGCACCGACGTCGTGCTCAACCTCACCGCGGGCATGGGCGGCGACCTGGTGATCGACCCCGACCGGCCGCTGCGGCAGCTGCCCGGTACGGACCTGGTCGGCGGCCTGGAGCGGCTGCCGCACGTCGAGGAGCTGCTGCCGGACATCTGCACCCTGGACTGCGGCTCCCTCAACTTCGGCGACGGCTCCAACCTCTACGTCTCGACGCCCGACATGCTGCGGGCGGGCGCCCGGCGCATCCAGGAACTCGGGGTGCGGCCCGAGCTGGAGATCTTCGACACCGGTCAGCTGTGGTTCGCCAAGCAGCTGCTGGCCGAGGGGCTCTTGGACGACCCGACGGTCTTCCAGCTCTGCATGGGCATCCCCTGGGGCGCCCCCGCCGAGCCCGGCGTCCTGCAGTCGATGGTCAACCTGCTGCCCGAGGGCGCCCAGTGGGCGAGCTTCGCGCTCGGCCGCATGCAGATGCCCTGGGTCGCCCAGTCGGTCCTCCTCGGCGGCCATGTGCGGGTCGGCCTGGAGGACAACCTGTACCTCAGCAAGGGCGTCAAGGCCACCAACGGCGCCCTCGTCGAACGCGCCGTCCAGATCACCGAGTTGCTCGGCGCCACGGTCGCCGCCCCCGACCGGGCCCGTGCCCTCCTGGGCCTGAAGCCGCGAGCCTGACCGCCCCGCCGCCCGTCCGCCCCTTCCCTCCCCGAGGAGCCGCTCCCGCATGCCCGAAACCACCCCCGCCCCCTGTGCCCCCGAGGACGTACGCCGTATCGCCTGTATAGGCGCCGGCGTGATCGGCGGCGGCTGGGTCGCCCACTTCCTCGCCCGCGGCTACGAAGTCACCGCCTGGGACCCGGCCGCCGACGCCGGGGACAAGCTCCGCCGCCTGGTGGCCGCCGCCTGGCCCGCCCTGGAGCAGATCGGCCTGGCCGAGGGCGCCGCACCGGACCGGCTGACGCTCGCCCCCACGCTCGCCGAGGCGGTCGCCGACGCCGACTTCGTCCAGGAGAGCGCCCCGGAGAACCTGGAGTTGAAGCGCTCCCTGCTCGCCGAACTGGCCGCCGCGACCCGGCCCGGCGTGGTCATCGCCTCCTCCACCTCCGGCTACCCGATGACCGACATGCAGACGGCGGCCGGGGACGCCGGCCGCCTGGTCGTCGGCCACCCCTTCAACCCGCCCTACCTCATCCCGCTGGTCGAGGTCGTCGGCGGCAAGCGGACCGACCGGGCGGCCGTCGACTGGGCGTCGCGCTTCTACGACCTGGCGGGCAAGTCCGTGATCACCATGGACCGCGAGCTGCCCGGCTTCATCGCCAACCGCCTCCAGGAGGCCCTCTGGCGCGAGGCGCTGCACATGGTCGCCAACGGCGAGGCCACGGTCACGGACATCGACGCCTCGATCACCGAAGGCCCGGGGCTGCGCTGGGCGTTCATGGGCCCCTGCCTGACCTTCGCGCTGGCCGGCGGCGAGGGCGGGATGGCCCATATGCTCGACCACTTCGGCCCGTCCCTGAAGTCGCCGTGGACCCGGCTGGCCGCCCCCGAACTCGACCGCGAGCTGCGCGACGCCATGGTCGACGGCTGCGCGGACGCGGCGGGCGGCCGCACGTACGCGGATCTGGTCGCCGAGCGCGACCAGGGCGTCATCGACGTCCTGCGCGCCACGGGCCGCCTGGGGAGCACCCGCCGATGACCGACCACCCGCCCGGCCCCCTCCCCCTCTTCCACCAGACCGTCCGGGACGACTGGATCGACTACAACGGCCATCTCAGCGAGGCCTACTACGTCCTGGTCTTCGGCTTCGCCACCGACGCCCTGATGGACGCGGCCGGCCTCGACGCGGCCTACCGGGACCGCACCGGCTGCTCCCTGTACACGGTCGAGGCGCACGTCCGCTACCTCCGCGAGGTCGCCCGGGGCAGCGAACTCACCGTCCGCACCTGCGTGTTGGGCGTCGACGGCCGGAAACTGCGCCTCCTCCACGAGATGTTCGCCGGCCCGCCGTCCGGCTCCCCGGTGGCCACCGAGGAGCTGTTCGCCCTGCACGTCGACCGGGCCGCCGGGGGCGCCGCGCCGCTGCCCGCCGCGAGCCGGGACCACCTCGCCGGGCTCCTCGCCCCGGCGCCCCCGTGGGCGGGCCACGGGATCCACGGGGTGCCGCCACGGCGGTGAGGACCGCGGGCAGCGGGGCCGGACCGTCGCACCGGGCCGGCCCCGCCGGTGCCATCCTGGAAGGGCGAGGATCGTCACCACTCACCGAGGGGAAGGCACCATGACCGCCACCAAGGGCCATCACATCGAGGTCGAGCAGGGCACCGAGCACGTCCGCGTCACGGTCGGCGGCCGGCTGCTGGCCGACTCCCGCCGCCCGCTCCTGCTCCACGAGACCGGCTACCCCGTGCGGTACTACCTTCCGCCCGAGGACGTCCGCACCGACCTGCTGACCCCGTCCGCGACCCACACCGTCTGCCCCTTCAAGGGCACCGCGTCCTACTGGTCGCTTCCCGGCGGCCCGGAGGACCTGGTGTGGGCCTACCCCGACCCGCGCCCCGCGGTGGCGCGGATCAAGGACCACTTCTGCTTCTACGAGGTCGACACGGACTGACCCGGGAGCACCGGCGCCCGCGCGGCGGCGGACCCTCCTGCGACGCGGGACGCCCGTACGGCGCACAATCGAAGGGTGAACGACGCGGAGCGACCCCACGACGGCCCCGGCCCCCGTGCGCCGGGCGCACCCCCCGTAGGCGACGAGGGCGGCGACCCGGCCTGCTGGCTGGACCGGGTGTGCGAGGTCTGCGGCCGGATCCGCGAACGGCCCGGCGACGCGGTCTGCGCACACTGCGGCGCCGGGACCGGGGAGACGGCGGCCAAGGCCCCGGACGAGGCGGGCGCCGCCGCCGCGCCCACGCGCCGGCGGGACCGCGACGAGGAGGGCCGGGCCCGCAGCGCCCGCCCGCGCGACGGCCTCGGCCGGCCGCTGCCGTACGGCTCCCCGGGCGTGGCACGGCAGCCGGAGGGAGTGTCCCGTACGCCCGAGCGGGCGCTGGCCGAGGCACAGCGGCTGCTCGACGCGGGGATGCCGTTCCACGCCCATGAGGTGCTGGAGGACGCCTGGAAGGCGGCGCCGGAGGCGGAGCGTGAGCTGTGGCGGGGGCTCGCCCAGCTCGCGGTGGGACTCACCCACGCGGCGCGGGGCAACGCGGCGGGCGGTGCGGCGCTGCTCGACCGGGGTGCGGCGGCCCTCGCCCCGTACGCGGACGCCGCCCCCTACGGGATCGATGCCTCGGGTCTGGTCTCCTGGGCCGGCGCGCTGACGGGGCGTCTGGCCGGCGCCGGGCCCGTACCGGCGGCGGAGAACACGCCCCGGCTGCGGGCCACCGGGAGCGGGACGGGGGACCGGCCCGGCGGCAACGGTGCCGCGGCCGACCGGTGACGCGGGGCTCCGCCGGGACGAGCGGAGCCGCCGCCTCTTCGCCCCGTGGGAGGGGCCACCGGGCCTACGCCGGCCCTGACCCCTGGCCTGCGCGCCCGCGCGCCTGCCGCCGGCGGCCGAACAGGGCGCCCAGCCCCATGGCCACGAGGCCGGCGGCGCCCGCCCCGAGGACGAGGGCGGAGCGCCGGGGGGAGCCGCCGCCCGTGTCGGCCGCGGTGAGTTCGGCGGCCTCCGGGCCGAGCGGCACGCCGCCGTCGTAGGCGGTGCGCACGGCGTGCAGGGTGCCCACCGGCTGGGCCGTGCCGGCGCTGTCGAAGCCCCAGTCCAGCAGCGAACCGGCCTCCTTGTAGACGGCGTTGTTCTCGTTCGACTGCGGGTTCAGCACGGTGACCAGCAGGGTGCGGCCGTTCCGCCGGGCGGCGGCGATCAGGGTGTTGCCGGCCTTGCTGGTGTAGCCGTTCTTGACGCCGATGATGCCGGGGTAGCGGGACATCCCGTGCGAGCCCACCAGGATCCGGTTGGTGTTCTCGATCATGGTGGTGCCGCCGGCGCCGGGGAACGCGGCGCGGGGCGTGGCGCAGTAGCGGGCGAAGTCGTCGTTGGCGAGCCCGGCGCGGGCGAAGACCGTCAGGTCGTACGCGGAGGACACCTGGCCGGGCGCGTCATAGCCGTCCGGGGACTTGACGGTGGTGTCGCGGGCCCCGAGCCTGCGGGCGGTCTCCTGCATCTCCTGGGCGGTGTTGCCCCAGCCGCCGTTCATCGCGGCCAGTACGTGCACCGCGTCGTTGCCGGACCGCAGGAAGACCCCGCGCCACAGGTCGGCGACGGAGTAGCGGCGGCCCTCCTTGACGCCGACGACGCTGCTGCCGGCCCCGATGCCCGCGAGGTCCCCCGAGCTGACCCGGCGTACGGTGCCGGCCGAGAACTTCGGCAGGACGGTGACCGCGAACAGCGTCTTGAGGGTGCTGGCCGGGGGCAGCTTGCGGTGGGGGTTCTTCGCGGCCAGCACGCTGCCGGTGTCCGCGTCGGCCACCATCCAGGACAGGGCGGACAGACCGCCGGGCAGCCGCCGGGTGCCGGGGGCGGCAGCGGCCTGCACCCCGGCACCGGCCGCGGCGGGCTGACGGGACGTCGCGTCGTGCGCAGCGGCCGGTATGGACGTCAGCGACACAGCGGCGGCGGCGATCAGGGTCATCGCCGCTGCCTTCTTGGACACACGCGCGTCAATTGCCATGCCGTCACGCTAAGAAGCGGTGCCGCGCCCCGCAGCACAGTTGAGCCAGACGGACCACGAGGGCTGCCCGGCACCCGGCGTGTCGCAACTGCAACGGGTGCAAAGAAGGACCCGCCCGGTGCGACGGGGGATGCACACCGGGCGGGTCTCAGGAACCTTTCTACCTCATGAGCGAACGGTTATGCCTCAAAAACTTGTTCGTTTGCCGTTCAGAAGGCGACGGGGAGCGAAATCAGGCCACGCGAGCGCAGGGCCCGACGATGCCGCACATCGCCACGCGGGACGTCCAGACGCAGCCCCGGGAAGCGGTCGAGGAGCGCTTCCAGCGCGATGACGGTCTCCATCCGGGCCAGTGGGGCGCCGAGGCAGTAGTGGATGCCGTGCCCCAGCGCGAGGTGCCCCGAGCGGTCGCGGCCGCGGTCGAAAGTGGCCGGATCGGGAAAGCGCTCCGGGTCGCGGTTCGCGGACGCGATCGCCAGCAGCACGGTCTCCCCGGCAGCGATCCGCACGCCGCCGATCTCCAGGTCCTCCGTGGGGAAGCGGCGCAGCGACAGCGGGCCGGGCCCGTCGAAGCGGAGGAACTCCTCGACGGCGGCGGGCAGTTCGGCCGGATTACGCTGCAACTGGCGGAGCTGTTCGGGGTGGTCGAGCAGGGTGAGCACCGCGTTGCCGATGAGGTGGACGGTGTTCTCGTAGCCGCCGAAGAGGAGGAGGAAGGCGAGCGAGGTCAGTTCGTCCTCGCTGAGCCGCTCGCTCCCCTCCCCCGCTCCCTCGGCGGTCTGGTCGTCGCGCACCGCGATCAGGTCCGAGAGAAGATCGTCGCCCGGCTCCGCGCGCTTGGCCGCGATCAGGCCGGTGTAGAACTCCTGCATCGCCCCGATCGCCTCCTTCATCAGTTCCGGACGGCTGGGGTCCGGTGTGATGAGCGCGTCCGACCAGGCCAGGAAGTCGCGGCGGTCGCGGTGCGGGATGCCGAGCAGATCGCAGATCACGGTGATCGGCAGCGGGCCCGCGTAGTCGGCGATCAGGTCCGCCCGGCCGCGCTCCGCCATGGCGTCCAGCAGCGCGTCGGCGGTCTTCCGTGTGGGCGCGCGCAGCGCCTCGACCCGGCGCGGGGTGAAGGCCTTGGCGACCAGGCGGCGGATCCGGGTGTGGTCCGGCGGATCCATGTTCGCCATGTTGGCGTCCAGTGCGGGCGGGAGCGAGAACCCCTGGTAGCCGCCGGGCGCGGCATGGCGCTTGTCCAGGGAGAGCCGGGGGTCGGCGAGGCCGCTGCGGACGTCGTCGTAACGGGTCACCAGCCAGGCGGGGTTCCCGTCGGCGGCGGTGATCCGGTGCACCGGCCCGGCTTCGCGCAGCGCGGCGTAGGCGGGGTACGGATCGTCGAGGAGCGGCGTCACGTCGATGGGGGCGTCGGAGCCGGTATCGGCGGTGTTCGGCATGATCCCGACTGTAGGGCCTGTCCGGCCGGTTCCCGGGTCCGTGCCCGTCGTCCGACGACGGCGGCACCGGTCCGCACGGACCGGTGCCGCCTGGTGGTACGGGCGGCCCGGACCCCCGTGCCGGGCCACCCCGTCTGTGGAGTTGTGCGTCAGGTGCGCGCCACCGCGCTGCGCTGGCGCAGCTCGGTGAGCACGGTCTCGATCAGCGGCGAGTGGTAGACGTCCGCGACCAGCGCCAAGTGCTCGTACTCCGCGGTGAGTTCGGCCGGATCCGAACCGTCGGTGACCACCACGCTGTCGGCGCCGTGGACCGGGACATGGCCCACCGCACGGTTCTCCAGGCCCCGGCGGAGGGCGGCGGCCTCCGCGACGGCCGCCAACTGCCGGTCGTCCAGGGCGACCGCGCGGGCCCGCTCACGGGCGATGTCGACGGCGTCGGACTCCACGTGGCGGCGGATGCCGCGCTGTACGTCCCGGATCTCGGCCATCTGCCGGTTGGCCCGCCACTCCAGATCCGCGAACGGCCACCGCACGGCCCACGCCGAGGGCTCCATCGTGACCTCCGGGGAGCGGGCGGTGACGGTCCGCCAGAGCGGGGAGAGGCGGCGCAGCCGGCGCCAGGCGGCGACCCGGGGGCCGGCCGCCGGCAGCGCGAACCCGGCCAGGACCATGAGCGCCGCGACCGAGGCGCTGAGCGGGGCCACGCCGTTGGACAGCCACAGCGCCGCGTGCCCCGTCCAGGACAGGACGAAGCCGATGACCTTGCAGCCGCAGTAGCCCACACCGAGCCAGCACCCCGCGGACAGCAGCCGCAGGCCACGCGCCAGATAGGTCCGGCCGAGCCGGGCGGCGAGCCGCGGGCACAGCGTCCCCAGGGCCGCCGCACTCATGCCGAAGATGGCCAGATACAGCACCAGGAAGAGCATCACTCCCGGCGAGTCGGTGTAGGCGGTGCTGAAGTCGCGGGGATGCTCGACGGCGTCCGGCCTGCCGACCGCGAAACCGGCGATGGCCACCGCCCAGAGCGCGGCCACTCCCCCGACGGCGGCCCGCGCCCTGGTCCGCGCGCGGGCCCGCGCGGCCGCGCCCTCGCCCGCCGTCCAGCGCAGCATCAGCACCAGCGCGCCCGCGGCGAACATCACGACGGAGGAGTAGAGGAACACCATGGCGAGGTTGGCCACGCCGGTGAGCCGGTCGAAGGCGCGGTAGAGGCTCGGCGCGGAGAACAGGAAGACCGTGGCGACCCCGCCGGTCATCACGCAGGCCAGCCCCAGGTCCGCGTTGCTGCGGTCGCGCAGCCACGCACGGGACTTGTACCCGACGATCAGCCAGGCGGCCACCCCGAACGACAGGTAGATGACGTCAAACACGCGGGCCCCCGTCCCCCGCCACGCCCGCACCGACGCCGTCGCGGCCCCCGTCGCCGGGCGGCGCCTCCTCCCGGCGCCGCAGGTGCTGCAGCGCGGGACCGAGCGCCGCCGCCAGCTCCGCCGCCTGCCCCTCCAGGGGGAGTTCGCGCTCGCCCGCGGACGGCGCCACCCGCTCCATCAGCAGGGTGCCGAGCACCTCGGTCTCCCGCTCGGCGAGGTTGTCGTAGCCGTGGTGCCGGGCGAAGCCCATGGTCAGGCCCATCCGGCGCATGGCCGTGGCAACGTCCACGGAGGGCGTCCACAGCTTCAGCGCGTCCTCGGTGACCGCCGGGTCCTGGCCGTGCCCCAGCAGCAGGTGACTCAGTTCGTGCAGCACGATGTGCGCCTGGTGCCAGGGGGAGGTCTTCAGCTCGTAGAAGACCCAGTAGCCGTCGTCGGTGACGGCCGTCATCCCCGAGACCACCCCGCCCAGGCTCATCGGCACCAGATGGACGGGCCGCGCCACCCGTGTGGCGACGATGTCGCACATCCCGCGCAGATCGGTCGTGGCCGGCAGCGCCAGCTCCTTGATGAGCCGCTTGCACCGCCTGCGTATCTGCCCCACTCGCATGCTCGTCCCGTCCTCGTCTCCGGCCCGCTGCCAGGAAGCGAAAATCCGGCCGCGCTCAACGGTCCGCGTCACCTCACTCACCACCCCGGTCACCGCCCCGGTCGGGCGGATCGGCCGGCAGGTTCATCTGCTGCCGGAACTGGGAGATGATCGTCGTCAGGCTGTCCTGCACCTCCGGCGGCAACCCCACGGAGCGCAGCGCGATGGCGCGCACCCGCTGGTCGCGCATGGCGGCCAGGAAGCGGACCTCCTCCTCCACCCGCGCGGCCTGCGGCTGCGAGAGGTCCCCCAGCAGATAGCCGACCGGTACGCCGAAGAACTTGGCCAGCGCGCGCAGGAGTTCCGGGCTCGGGTTCGTACGCCTGCCGTTGCGCAGCATCGACAGGTACTGCTCGGTGACCTTGACCTCGCCGTACTCCTCGTCGCCCCCGCTGATCTCCTCCGCCACAAAGGCGTTGGTGTACGGGGCGCCCGGCGGATGCATGTTCGCGAAGAGGTGACTCAGCCGCTCCGCGAGCGTGCCGCCCGCTTCGCCGGACCGGCCGTCGTCCCCCACACTCATCCCCGCCGTCCCCCCGTCGATCGACCCCAACGAACAGTTAAGGCACCGGAATTGCCGCCCACATCCTGACACGGAGAGAACGCGGCGCACCAGTCCACTTACGGACAGTAGGGGCCACCACCCCTTAACCCGGAGTTGAGTGACGCCATCGGTGACGGGCCGCCCCCCTCGGCGGCACCACCGGCTCGGCGGCCGCCCCGCTCACGGCGGCCGCGGCCGCCGCCACGGACAGCCCGCTTCCCCCGCGCGGCGGACACACCAACGGCCGGGGCCGGTGGACGGAGAAGGCTCCGTCCACCGGCCCCGGCCGAGATGACCGCCTGCGCGAAGAGGCCGCTCCGATCTCCGGAAACGGAAAACCGGAAACGGAAAAAGGGGCCCCGTAGGACCCCTCCGACCTGCAGAAAAGCAAGTCGGGACGACAGGATTTGAACCTGCGACCCCTTGACCCCCAGTCAAGTGCGCTACCAAGCTGCGCCACGTCCCGTTGCCCGTATCGGCCGGAAGGTTCCCGGCTGACCGCGCACGAGAACAATACCGCATGTCAGAGGGTGGGTGCTGCCATATCGGTGCGTCGGGGCGGGGAGCGGCGGCAGGAGAGATGAGTACGCGTACTCATGCAGCGCCGTCACGGTGCCGCCACGCTACGCGCATGACTACTCCATCGATTCAGCGGCCGACGACGACGGCCTTCTTCGTGCAGGCCGCGGTGTCCTTCGGGCTGTCGCTGGCGGCGCTGGTGATCGGGATCACCAGGCTGCCGGTGGGGCCCTGGGAGCGCGGGTTCCTCGCCATCGGCCTGGTCTTCGTGGTGTCGTCGGCGTTCACGCTGGCCAAGTGCGTCCGCGACCGGCAGGAGGTCGCGGAGGTGACCAACCGGGTCGACAAGGCCCGGATCGACAAGATCCTCATCGAGCAGGACGTCTTCAAGCCGGGGCAGGTCTGACGCGGCGGCCCGGTCCGCGGCCCCGGCGCACCGGGCGCGGCCGGGCCGCCGCTTTGGTTCCCGGCCGCGGCCCGGGCCCGAACTGTGGCTCAGACGTGCTTGTCGAGCCAGGCCAGGAGGTCGTCCTGCACCTCGTCGCGATGGGTCTCGTTGAGGATCTCGTGGCGGGCGTCCGGGTAGGCGCGCCAGGTCAGATCGCGGGTGCCCAGGTAACGGAAGTCCTCCAGAAGTTCGTGGATGAGGGTCATCCGCTGGTGGCAGGGGTCCTGGTCGCCGACGGCGACATGCACGGGCAGGCCGCGCGGGATGCGGGCGAGGTGGGCCGGGTCGTTGATCTTGCGGATGGCGCGGACCCAGTCGGCGGCAAGGCCGGCGCAGAACGGGAAGCCGCAGTCCTCGTCGGCGACGTAGGCGTCCACCTCTGCGGCGTCGCGGGAGAGCCATTCGAAGCCGGTGCGGTGCGCGAAGGCGTCGTTGAAGAAGCCGAAGGTGCGCGGGATGAAGGAGGAGAGCGTGCCGCGGCCGTGCTCGGCGATCTCCCGGTCCAGCTCGGCGAGGGCGCCGTCGATGTCCAGGCCGGGCAGGGTGCGGAAGGCGCCGGTGAGGATCAGTCCGGCAAGGTCGGCGCCGTACTCCTGGGCGTAGTCGCGGGCCAGCATCGCGCCCATGCTGTGCCCGAGCAGCACCAGCGGAATGCCGGGGTGGGCGGCGGCCGCGTGGTCGCCGATGCCCTTGAGGTCGCCGACGATCGCCCGCCAGGCGTCCTCGCCGACCACGCCCCGGCCTCCGGTGGAGGCGGCGGTGGCGCCGTGGCCTCGGTGGTCGGAGGCGAGGACGCCGTAGCCGTGGACGGTCAGGAAGCGCGCGAAGCGGTCGTAGCGCCGTCCGTGTTCCGCGGCGCCATGGGCGATCTGGACCAGGGCGCGCGGGTGACCGGACTCCGGGAGCCAGGTGTAGGTGGCGATGCGGGCGCCGTCCGGGGCCTGGTGGAAGTCCTGCTGCAGGGGCTGCATGGCGTCGTCTCCTGACTGCCGGGGCGGTGGCTGACGAGTCGTCGGCGCCCACTCTTTCGTGTGGGGCGGCGGCGCGCCACGGGGCGCGCGTGGCGTGGTTGCCCCGGCACCCGGGCGGCGTGTCACGATCGGCCGGTTCTTTGCCGACGCTGTGCCGCAACCCCCTGCCGCAGGAGGAACGTTGGACACCACGGACCGCTCCGAGAACCCCTTCGCGCACGTCTCCCGTCCCCCCGCTCCGCTGTCCCGCCGCAGGTTTCTGCAGGGCACCGCCTCGGCCGCGGCCGCGGCGGGTCTGGCCGGCGTCGCGGCGCCCGCCGCGGGGGCGCAGGACGCCGGCCCGAACGGCGCCGTCCTGTCCTTCACGGCCGCCACCAACGGCGCCGCTTCCCTCTCCCCCGCAGGTGACCGGCTGGTCGCCGAGGTCCAGAACGTCCTGTGGTCCCTGCCGCGGGCCGGCGGCGACGCGGTGGCGCTGACCCCGCCCGATCTGGAGCCCACCCGTCCGGTCCACTCCCCCGACGGCCGCCTGATCGCGGTCTGCGCCTACCGGGGCGGCGCCTTCCATCTGTGGACGCTCGCCGCCGACGGCTCGGGCCTGCGGCAGCTGACCGACGGCCCGTGGGACGACCGGGGTCCCGCCTGGTCGCCCGACGGCACCCGGATCGCCTTCGCCTCGGAGCGGGGCGGGGACGCGGTGGCCGGCGGCCCGTACCGCATCTGGGTGCTGGAGGTGGCGACGCGGCGGCTGACCCGGGTGACCGGGCTGCCCGGCCAGGACGGCCCCCACCAGGACGCCGCCTGGGAGGACTTCGACCCCTGCTGGTCGCCGGACGGCTCGCGGATCGTGTTCGTACGGGGGCAGGCGGCGGGCGCGAAGCCGGTGTCCCGCACCGTCGCCTCCGTGCCGGCCGACGGGCGGGGCGCGGTGCGCACCGAGCACACCGAGCCGGCCGCCGCGCAGGTGATGGTGCCGGCGCTGTCCCCCGCGGGACGGCTGGCCTATCTGCGGACCACGGACTTTCCGGGGCCGACCTGCGCGCTGGTGGTGGACGGCGAGCCGGTCGCGGTCGACGGCGATGTGGAGCCGGTGCCGCCGCGCTGGGTCTCGCGCGACGAGCTGCTGCTGACGGTCGGCGGGCAGTTCCGGATCGTCCGGCCCGACGCCCCGCAACACGCCGAGACCGTTCCGTTCACCGCGCGGCTGCCGCTGGACCGCCCCCGCTACCGCGTCAAGGACTACGGCTTCGAGCGGACGGCGGCCGGTCCGGTGCGCGGGGTGCATCTGCCCGCGCTGTCGCCCGACGGCCGCACGGTCGTCTTCGCCGCCCTCAACTCCCTGTGGATCGCGCCCACTTCTGGTGGCGGCGCCGCGCGCAGGATCGTCCGGGCCGACGCCACCCGCTACGTCCTGGCGCCGAGCTGGTCGCGCGACGGGCGGGCGCTGCTCTACGCCGACGACCGCGACGGACTGTTCGCGGTGCGCCGCCGCGACCTCGCCTCCGGCGCCGAGACCGTGCTGGCCACCGGCGGCCGGGTGCAGCCCGCGCTGTCGCCGGACGGCGGACGGCTGGCCGCGCTGGACATGGCGGGGAACCTCGTCGTACGGACGCTGTCCGACGGCACGGAGAAGGTGCTGGCCGCGCCGATGGGCGCCGGCGGGCTGCCCGGCCGCCCCAGCTGGTCACCGGACGGGCGCCGCCTCGCGTACTGCGACCGCACCCGCCTCAACCGCCGCTTCCGCGAGGGCTACAACGTCATCAGGATCGTGGACACCGAGACCGGCGAGGACCGGCTGCACCCGGTCGCCGAGCATGTCTCGATCGCCGACCGCTACGACTCCGGGCCGGTGTGGTCGCCCGACGGGCACTGGCTCGCCGTGATCGTCGAGTCGGCGCTGTGGGTGCTGCCGGTGCGGCCCGACGGCACGCCGGACGGGGCGCCGCGGCAGCTGACGCAGGAGTGCGCCGACCATCCGTCGTGGTCCGGCGACTCCGGCACGCTCCTGTACCTCTCGGCCGGGAAGCTGCGGCTGACCGGGGTGTCCGGGGGCGCGGCGCGGACCGTCCCGGTGTCCCTGGAGCACCGGCCCGCGCGCGCCCGGGACACCGTGGTCCACGCGGGCCGGTTCTGGGACGGCACCGGCGACGAGGTCCGGGAGGACGTCGACGTGGTGGTGCGGGACGGGCGGATCACCGCGGTGGAGGCGCACCGCCCGGCCCGGTCCGGCGCGGCACGGCGGGTGGACGCCTCCGGGCGGACCGTGCTGCCCGGACTCTGGGACGCCCACACGCACCCCTGGCAGACGACCTACGGCGGGCGGCAGACGGCGCTGCAGCTCGCCTACGGCATCACCACCGCGGTCTCCTGCGGGGGCTTCTCCTACGAACAGGCCCGTATCCGGGAGGCCGTGGCGGCCGGGGTGCTCGCCGGGCCGCGCCTGCTGACCTGCGGGGAGCTGCTGGACGGCGCCCGGGTCGCGTACAGCATGGGGCGGGCGCACCGCACCCGGGCGGGGCTGCGCCGCTCGCTGGCCCGCGGTGCGGCCCTGGAGTGGGACTTCGTCAAGACGTATGTACGGGCGCCGGGCTGGGTGATGGCGGAGGCCGCGCGCTTCGCCCACGAGCGGCTCGGGGTCCGGGCCGGGAGCCATCTCCTCTCCCCGGGCGTCCAGCTGGGCCAGGACCTGACGACGCATCTGCAGGCCACCCAGCGGCTGGAGTTCGGTCATGCCGTCAGCGGATCCGGGCACGCCTACCAGGACGTCGAGGAGATCTACACCGGCGCCGGCTTCCACCTCCTCGCCACGCCGTTCTCGGCGGCCGCGCTGCTCGGCGCCGATCCCGCGCTCGCCGACGACCCGCGGGTGACCCGGCTGATGCCGCCCTGGGACACCGCGGTCGTACGGGAGAACGCCGGGCATCGCCCCACCGCGGCGCAGCTGGCCGACATCGACACCGAGGTCGGGTTCTACCGGCGGGTGCTGGACGGCGGCGGGCTGGTCGCGCTGGGCACGGACCAGCCACTGGTGCCCGTGGGGCTGGGCCTGCACCTGTGCCTGCGGGCGCTGCACCGCGGCGGTCTCAGCGTGAGCCGGACGCTGCGCACCGCGACCGTGCTGCCCGCCCGGGTGTTCGGCGCGCAGCGGGACCTGGGGACGCTGGAGGTCGGCAAGCTCGGCGACATGACCGTGGTGGACGGCGATCCGTTCGAGGACTTCGACGCGCTGGTGCGGACCTCCGCGGTGCTGCGCGGCGGTCGCGTCTTCGAGCAGCGGGAGCTGACCGGTTCCTTCCCGGCGCCCGCCGCCCGCGCGCTGCGGGCGGCCGGCACCGACTGGCTGCAGGTGGGCCGTCAGCAGCGCCACGAGTCCTGCTGCGACGTCTCGCGCTGACGCCCCGCGCCCCCGTCCGGCGGGGGTGGGAGGCGTGGGGTGGCGCGGTTCCCGGGCCCCTCCCGGGCCTCCTCGGCCACACCGCACAC
The DNA here is from genome assembly GCF_019933235.1 of Streptomyces angustmyceticus. Classification (NCBI taxonomy): domain Bacteria; kingdom Bacillati; phylum Actinomycetota; class Actinomycetes; order Kitasatosporales; family Streptomycetaceae; genus Streptomyces; species Streptomyces angustmyceticus. The sequence goes on from NZ_CP082945.1 coordinate 1,323,904, forward strand.
ATCCTCGAACAGGGGGTGGTGCGCCTCCGCCGCGCGCCTCAACTCACCACTTAAATGCGCCCAGTTGATGTTTTATGCGCCCCGCAGTAGGTATGCCAACGGGTATTGCACGGGGTAAGCGAAAGATCACTTTCCGGAACGTTCGCTGCGACGGCACCGCCGGTGCCGTCCGAGGCGTGATGCGACCAGCACGGGGGAGATCGCGAAGGAGGGGCTCGTCTTGCACCGCTACTTCACGGATCAGCGGCATGAGGCACTCCGGCACCAGGTGCGGGAGTTCGCCGAGAGGGAGGTCCGCCCCCGGGTGGCGGACATGGAGGCGAACCGTTCCGTGTGCCACGACCTCTCGCGCCTGATCGCGCGGCAGGGCTGGATAGGCGCGACCGTGCACCGCGCCTACGGCGGAATGGGCGCGGGCCATGTCGCCAAGACGCTGATCATCGAAGAGCTCTCCCGGGTGAGCGCGGCGATGGGCGCCATGGTGCAGGCGTCGCAGCTGGGCGTGGCGAAGATCGTCCACTTCGGCAGCGAGGAGCAGAAGAAGACCTGGCTGCCGGCGATAGCCGCCGGGGAATGCCTGCCGACCATCGCGGTCACCGAGCCGCAGTCCGGCGGCCATGTGCTGGGCATGACGTCCACCGCGGTCCGCGACGGCGACGACTACGTCCTCAACGGCCGCAAGATCTACGTCGGCAACAGCCACGTCGGCGATCTGCACGGCGTCGTCGTCCGCACCGGTGAGGGGTCCAGGGGCCTGTCGGCGTTCCTCGTCGAGTCCGACCGGCCCGGCTTCCGGGTCGGGCCGCAGAAGCCCGCGATGGGGCTGCACGGCTTCAGCTTCGGCGAGCTGTTCTTCGACGACTGCCGCGTCCCCGCGGCGAACCTGCTGGGCCGCGAGGGCGACGGGCTGTCGGTCGCCTACTCCTCCAGCGTGCTGTACGGCCGGCCGAACCTCACCGCCGTGTCGCTGGGCATCCACCAGGCGGTGCTGGACGAGACCACGGACTTCTGCGCCGAGCGGCAGCGCTACGGCAAGCCGCTGGCGGACCTCGGCACCATCAAGCTCAAGCTCGGCCGGATCCAGTCGCGGCTGCTGCTGGCCCGGCTGTCGGCGTACCACGCGGTGCACCTGCTGGACCAGGGGCTGCCGTGCGACGCGGAGCTGATGAACGCCAAGCTGGTCAACGTGGAATCGGCGCTGGAGTCGGCGCGTGACGCGATGGACATCCACGCCGCGTGCGGGCTGTTCACCGACCGGCCGGTGGAGCGCTTCCTGCGCGACGCCCACCACATCTTCGCCCCGGCCGGCACCTCCGACATCCAGCTGCTGCGGCTGGGCGAGCTGGCCCTGGGGCGGGCGCGGGGCGAGTGGTCCAGCCGCCTGGCGGACCTGCTGCGGCGGGAGCCCTCGGAGTGGCCGGACGAGGACGACGCCTCCCTCGGCGCCCCGGCCCCCGCCGTACGCGGCGAGGACACCACGGCCACGGTCCCCGGCCAGCGCACCGGGTCGGTGTCCCTGCGCACCTGACGCGGCCGGCCGCCCGGCCCGGAGCCCGCGGCCACCGGCAGTACGCCGATGCCGCGGCCCCGGGCCGGGCGGGGCAGTGCGAAGCCGCCTCAGGCGTCGCTCTGCTGCTTCTCCATCCGGTGGATCTGGTCGACGAGTTCGGCGGCCATCGCCTTGATGGTCTCCAGCCCCTCGCGGCCCCAGGGGCGGGGTTCGAGGTCCACGACACAGACGGTGCCCAGCGCCGTGCCCGTACGGTCGATCAGCGGCGCCCCGAGGTAGGAGCGGATGCCGATCTCGTCCACGACGGGGTTGCCGGCGAACCGCGGATAGTCGCAGACGTCCTCCAGCACCAGCGCCTTGCGGCGGACGATGACATGCGGGCAGTAGCCGTGGTCGCGGTCCATCACCCGGCCCGGCTGGGCGCTGGCGGGCGCCGGCCCCAGCTCGACGGCCTGGTCCTGGGCGGGCGTGTAGAGACCGGCGAAGTACTGCCGCCGCTCGTCGATGAAGTTCACCATCGAGTAGGGCGCCCGGGTGGTCCGGGCGAGCTTGCGGGCGAACTCGTCGAAGGCGGGCAGCGGCGATTCGCCGATCCCCAGGGCACGCAGCCGGGCGACCCGCGCCGGGGCCTCGTCGTCCTGCGGGGTGAGCAGCAGATGGCGCGTCGGGTCGTAGGAGACGTACGGGACGCGGGAGGCGGGGTGGTTCATGGCAGCTCCGGGGTCGCGGCGAGGGCGGGGGTGAGCAGGTGCTGGACGAGCGAGACCAGGACATGGGTGGCCGAGCCGCACTGGCGGGCGTCGCAGAGCACGACGGGGATGTCCGGGGAGATGTCCATCGCGGAGCGGACCTCGTCCGGGTCGTAGCGGTAGGAGCCCTCGAACTCGTTGACGGCGACGATGAACTGGATGCCCCGCCGCTCGAAGAAGTCGACGGCGGCGAAGCACTGGTCCAGGCGGCGGGTGTCGGCGAGGATGACCGCGCCGAGCGCCCCGTTGGACAGTTCGTCCCACATGAACCAGAAGCGCTGCTGTCCCGGTGTCCCGAAGAGGTACAGGACGTGCGCCGGGCCGAGCGTGATCCGCCCGAAGTCCATGGCGACGGTGGTGGTGTCCTTGTTCTCGACACCCGCCAGGTCGTCGGTGCCCACGCTGATCTGGGTGAGCAGTTCCTCCGTGCTCAGCGGCTCGATCTCGCTCACCGCGCCGACGAAGGTCGTCTTGCCGACCCCGAAGCCCCCCGCGACCAGGATCTTCAGCGCGGTGGGGAAGAGGTCGGTCGAGGGGTCCCCCGGGGGCGGGGGGTCACAGTCGTTGACGAAGTCCATTCAGCACCGCCTCCAGCAGGGCTCGGTCGGTACGGGACGCGGGCCCTGCCGAAACGGCCGCGGGGGCCCGCGCGGTGAGCGCCCCGCAGTCGACGAGGTCGGCGAGGAGCACTTTGGTGACCACGGCGGGCAGCCGTATGTGGGCGGCGATCTCGGCCACGGAGACCGGCCCGCAGCACAGCCCCAGCACCTTGGCGTAGTCGGGGCCCTGGCAGGAGACGGGCCGCCGGCCGGTGGCCATCACCATCGTCAGCAGGTCGAAGTGCGCCGTCGGACGGGTCCGGCCGTTGCTGACGGTGTACGGGCGGACCAGCCGGCCCGCCGCGTCGTCGTACCACGGTTCCCCGCCCTGCCGCCGTCGGCGACGCACGGTCATGGTCAACGACCGCCCGCGGGCGTCTGGTGGCGCGCGGGGGTGGAGAGGTACGGCCGGACGCTCTTGACCAGCATCGACATCTCGTAGCCCAGCACCGCCACATCGGCCTCGCGGCCGGCGAGCACGGCCAGGCACGCGCCCGATCCGGCCGTGGAGACGAACAGGAAGGTGGACTCCAGCTCGACGACCACCTGGAGCACGTCGTCGCCGTCCCCGAAGCGCACACCGGCGCTGCGGGCGAGGGAGTAGAGGCCGGAGGACAGGGCGGCCATGTGGTCGGCGCTGTCGGGGTCGAAGCCGTGGGCGGCCTTGACCAGGCCGTCCGAGGACAGCAGCAGCGCGCTCCGGGCGTGCGGGACCCGCTGGACGAGTCCGGTCAGCAGCCAGGACAGGTCGGTGTGCTGACTTCCCTGCAGCTGCGAATGCGCCTGCGCACGCACATCACTCACCATGGTTGCGGTCGTCTCCTCGGGGGCGGGCCATCGTGGCGTCGTGGTCACGGTCGTAGAGCAGGTCGTTGCTTGCCGGGCCGCTGGTGCCGCCGCCCTGGGCAGAGGTGGTGCCGTCGCCGCCGGCGATGCCGTCGGCGTAGGTGTCGTCGGCGAGGCTGAAGCCGCGCCGGAAGGCGGCCATCAGGCCGGGGTCGTGCTCGGGCTCCGGGCCCGTACGGGGTGCCGTGGACGGCAGGACGGGGTCGCCGCGCAGCTCGGGGACGAGGTGCGTCTGCTTGCGCCGCCGGGGCAGCCGCGGGCGGGCGCTGTTGTCCACGACCGGCGGCGCGGGCGGGAGCACGACCGGGCCGGGGTCGGCGGGAGCGGCGCCGGAGGTGTGGGCCCCGGGCAACTGCGGTTCGGACATCCGGACTTCGGGGGTGTAGACGCCCGAGGCGCGGACCAGCCGGCGACGCGCGGCGCCCGACGCGGCATCGCTGTCCGCGGGCGCGGGGCGCGGGGCCGGGACCGCGGAGGGCTCCGGGAGCGGCCGGTCGCCGTAGCCGAGCGGTGCCCGGTCGAGCGCGTGATCGGGAGCGGGCGCGGGGGCGGGAATCGCCACCGTCGGGCGGTCGGGCCCCGGACCGGTTTCGTGGTGGTCGTGGCGTTCCGCGCGGTCGTGGTGCCGGTGGTGGTCGGGGTGCCCGTACCGTTCCGCCGGGTCGTCGACGAAGCCGCCGCCGTACGCCCCGTCGTGCTCGCGCGCGGGGTCGGTGTCCGGTGAGGTGGCGGACGGCGTCTCCGTTCCTTCCGCGTCCCCGTCGGCCGGCTCCTCGCCGAGCAGCTCCTGGGGCACGATCAGTACGGCCTGCACGCCGCCGTAGATGTTGCTCTGCAGCCGGACCACGATGCCGTGCCTGCGGGCGAGCGAGGAGACCACGAAGAGCCCGATCCGGCCGTCGCTCAACAGCTCGGCGACATCGACGTGTTCGGGGTCGGCCAGCAGGGCGTTCATCCGGTTCTGCTCGTCCGCCGACATGCCCAGGCCGCGGTCCTCGACCTCGACGGCCAGGCCGGCGGTGACGAGCTGGGCGCGCAGCAGGACGGGGGTCTGCGGGGCGGAGTAGATCGAGGCGTTCTCGACGAGTTCGGCGAGCAGGTGGATGACGTCGGCGACGGCATGCCCGTGCAGGGTGCCCTCGATCGGCGGCACCAGCTTGATCCTCGGGTACTGCTCGACCTCGGCGATCGAGGAGCGCAGCACCTCGGTCATGGACACCGGACGGCTCCACTGGCGGCGGGAGATGGCGCCGCCGAGCACGGCGAGGTTCTCCGCGTGCCGGCGGATCCGGGTGGCCAGGTGATCGACGTGGAACAGGCCCTTGAGCAGGTCCGGGTCCTCGACCTGGTTCTCCAGCTCGTCCAGCAGCTCGATCTCGCGGTGCACCAGGGACTGCAGGCGGCGGGCGAGGTTCACGAAGACCTCGACCTTCTGCTCGCTGCCGCTGGCGTTGCTGCGGGCGATGGCGACCGCGTCGATGACCGCGGACTCGGCGGCCCGGCCCGCGGCGGCCACCTCGTGGGCGAGCAGGTCGAGGGTGTCGCCGACGGGCGCGACGCCCTGTTCGGGCTCGCGGCGCTGGATCCACTCGCCCTGCCGCACCCGGTCCAGCAGGTCGTACAGGTCGGACTGGCTGCGCGCGCAGACCTGACGCAGCCGGGCGTAGCGGGCGACGGCGGCGCGGGCCTCGGCGTTCGCGGCGGCGCTCGCGGTGAGCACGATGACGCAGATCAGGGCGAGGCCGCCGCACAGCACCACCCACTCGCGCCCGGTGATCCGGGCGCCGCCGGCCTGTACGACGAAGGCGGCGACGGCCGTGCAGATGACGGCGACGAGGAGGCAGGGGACGGCGGCGAGCCTGACCAGGCGGGCCCGTATCGCCGAGTCGGCCACCGACTCGGGGAACGAGGCCCGGCCGTGCCGTCCGCCCTCACGCTCCCGCCGCCGGGCGGGAGGGGGGACGGCGGCGGCCCCGGGGGAACCCTGGAGCCCCGGGGATCTCTGAGCCTCCTGGGAGGTCTGGGTCCCCTGGGGGAATGCGGTAGGCATCGGCGCCCTCCGGATCGGCCGTTGGCAGTTCACGGAGCACGCACGCTAGTTGTTGCACAGGTGGTGTTCGGACCCACTTCGGGGTTTCGCTACCCCTCGCCACCTCCCTGGGAGGGCGCCACCCGCACGCCAGTGCGACCCGATCCGAACTCGCGTTCATGGAGAGCGAGTTGGGGGCGCACGGGGGAACTTCCCCCGACCGTCACGGACGGCGCTCGCAGGCACGACGCAGCGCTGGGACCCACCAGTCCGCCCCTGCGCGAGCGCGGCGTGCCCACGGCGCACCACCACGGCCCGCCACCGCCCGGCGCGCGCCCTCAGCGGTCCGCGACGAGGTCCACGTCGGTCGGGGAGACCGCCGGCGGCCAGGCGGGCCAGCCGTGGACGGGCGGCACGGCGATCGCCCGCCACCACGGGTAGACCGCCGGGAGGTCGGCGGGCTCGAACGGTTCGCCGGGCCGCGGGTGGGCACTGGTGACCCCGGCCTTCCGGGCGGCGGTCAGGGTCCACTCGGCGGGCTCCGCCCACGGGTGCGGGGCGAGGTTGAACGTGCCCCAGTGGATCGGCAGCAGCACCCCGCCGCCCTTCGCGCCCTGGAGGTCGCGGTGGGACCGGACCCCCTGCTCGGGGTCCATGTGGATGTCCGGCCAGAAGTCGCTGTACGCGCCGATCTGGATCATCGTCGCGTCGAACGGGCCGTGCGCCGCGCCGATCTCCGCGAAGCCGGAGAAGTAGCCGGTGTCGCCGCTGTGGAAGATCCGGTGCTCGGGTCCGGCGACGACCCAGGAGGCCCACAGGGTGTGCTGCGGGCCGCGCAGGCCGCGGCCGCAGAAGTGCTGTGCGGGGGTGGCGGTGAGCGTCAGGCCGCCGACGCGGGTGGACTCGTGCCAGTCGAGTTCGGTGATCCGCTCCGCGGGCACACCCCAGAACTCCAGATTGGCCCCGACGCCGAGCGGCACCACGAAGGCGGCGCCGGTACCGGTCAGGCTCTGGACCGTCGCCATGTCGAGGTGGTCGTAGTGGTCGTGCGAGATCACCACGGCATCGACCGGCTCCAGCTCGTCCAGCGCGATGGGGACCGGGTGCATCCGCTTGGGCCCGGCCCAGGTGAACGGCGAACAGCGCTCGCCCCAGACCGGGTCGAAGAGCACCCGCTGCCCGTCCATCTCGGCCAGGACGCTCGAATGCCCCATCCAGGTGAGCCGCAGCCCCGAGGCGGGCGGCTCGGCGCCCTCCGCGGCGGTCGGGCGGTACACCGGGATCGGGCCGACCGGTGCACGGCGCAGCCGGCCCTCCCGGCTCAGCTGGGTGCGCATCATCGGCAGCGCGGAGCCGTGGAGCAGCTGCCTGGTCTCCGCCGGATTGCGGAACTGGCCGTCCACGAACTGCGGCGACCTGCGCATCCTGGCCAGCCGCTCCCCAGTGGGCACGGCGCCGAAGGCCGCGGGCCGCAGCGCGGAGAGTCGAGTGCGACGGGGTCTGGAACCGGTCACGGCACCTCCATGGTCGGGGCAGTCGCGAAGTGAACGGACCGCGCGGGCGGCGGGTTCCGGTACGCCGCGCCACACGGTGCCGCCGTACGGTTTCCGCACCACGACACCCGGACACTCCACACCATCACCCGCAGACACAAACGGCGCGACCGGCCGCGGCATTCCGGAGTAAGGGTGTGACCCGCGCCGCCGGCCTGCCGCGGAGTCCGGCAGGCCGGCAACCCGGACGCGTCCATCGGGGCGGCGGCCGGCCACGGGGCGAGCCCTCCTTGCCGGGCTCCGCCGGCCGCCGCCGGGTCCGGGCGGGCTCACCGCCCTTCGACGGCGGGCGGACCGGGCAGGCCGGGGCGGCGGGGCAGGAAGACGGTGCGCAGGACGATCCGCGGGGCGAGGAGGCGGGCGGGCGGCGCGGTGAGGCAGAAGACGTCCCGGAAGGCCGCCCCGACGACGGGGTCGATGGCGGCACGGGCCGCGAGCCGGTCGAGGTACCAGGTGGTCAGCCGCTCCCCCGGGCCCGCCGTGGTGTCGGCGGGGCTCGCGTAGGGGCGGTCCGAGCCGACCGCGGCGAGCCAGGCGGGTTCCACGGAGCGGGCCACCGCACGCTGCGCCGCGGCGGTGGCCCCGGGGCGCAGCCCGCCGTCGGCGAGCGCGGTGCGCAGGGCCAGCGCGCCGAGTGCGGCGACCGACATGCCCTGTCCGTACACGGGGTTGAAGGTGCAGCCGGCGTCCCCCAGGACGAGGAACCCCTCGGGGAGGGCCCCGGGCCGCTCGTAGTGCCGGCGGCGGTTGCAGGTGTCGCGGAAGCCGTGCACCGGCGAGAGCGGTTCGGCGCGGGCCAGCAGTTCGTGGACGTACGGGTCGCCGATGGTGGCGGTGAAGGCGGTGAACTCCGCCGCGTCCGTCGGCGGGTGGTGCCCGCGCACCCCGGACAGCGTCAGCAGCCACTTGCCGTCCTCGACCGGCACATACGCGGCGCCGCGCGGGCACTGTGGCCAGCCGGGCACGTTGACGCCCGCGTCGGGCGCGGTGGCCGGGTCCTTGGGGCGGTACATCCGGGTGGCGTACGCCAGGCCCGCGTCCACGGTCTCCTCCTGCGGCGCGGCCCGGCCGAGTGCGGTGAACCACTGGGGTGTGCGGGAACCCCGGCCCGAGGCGTCCACCACGAGCGCGGCCGGCAGCACCCGTTCGGCCCGTCCGCCCGGCCCGCCGTCCCGTGGCCGAATCCGTACCCCGGTCACCCGGCCGGCGTCCCCGGTCAGCCCGACGGCCTCGGTCGCCTCCAGGACCTCCACCCGGGTGGCCGAACCGGCGGCGGCCCGCAGCGCCTGCTCCCTGACCACCGCGTCCAGCACCGGACGGGTGACGCTCAGCGTGCGGTGCCGGCGTTCGTCGAAGCGGCGCTGCCAGCCGGTGGGGGTGCGGGTGAGCAGATCGCGGGGCAGGTACAGGCTGCGTGCGCCGGCCCCGGTGAGCGCGGCGGCCGTGCCGGGCAGCAGTTCCTCCAGGGCGCGCTCGCCGCCGCTGAGGAGGATGTGCAGGTGGCGGGCCTGCGGGACGCCCTTGCGGAACGCCGGCTCCTGCGGGTAGCGGTCGCGTTCGACGACGGTGATCGTGTCGACCCGGCCGAGCAGGGCGGTGACGGCCAGCATCCCGGCCAGCCCGCCGCCGATGACGATCGCGGTGTGCCCGCCATCGGAGTGCGCTGCCACGTGCCCCTCGCTCCCCGGCGGCCCGCCCGGCCGCCGACGATCGTTCGTCCCTGTTCCCGGACCCGCCCGCCCGCCGTCCCGGGGACCCGTACGCGTGCCCCGGTTCGCGCGCGCCGGGCTCCGGAACCCGATCACTGGCGGCCCTCAGGCTTCAGTGCCGTCACCGCCCCTGTCAACGGCCCTTTCCGCCAACCGGTGCACGGGGGCATCCCGGCAGTCCCAGGGATCGCGGCTCCCCGCCGGCTCCTCACCGGCCACGGATCACCGGCGCGGCTTCTTGCGGTCCCTTTGTTCCCTCGCGTCACCGGAGTCCCTGACATCCCGTGATGAGCCGGGCGTGCGTCTAGACTCCCGGCAGCGGACGCTCGTCGTCCGCAAACGGTTCCACCAGCAGGGGATTCGTCTCACCAGCAAGGGATTCAGGGACGCTTGTGACATTCCAGCAGGTTTCTGAGCCGTATGACGCATACGACGTACTCGTCGTCGGCGGGTCGGGCGTGGACACCATCGTGTCGGTCGGCGCGCTGCCCGTACCGCTCGCCGACTCCTATGCGGTCCCCCCTGTCCGGGAAGGGGCGGGGCACACCGGCACCGGCGTCGCGCTCGGCTGCGCGGCCCTCGGGCTCACCACGGGATTCGTGGACTTCCTCGGCGACGACCATCCGGGCAGCCTGGTCCGTGAGCGGCTGGCCGGCACCGGCGTCGACTTCCGGCCGCTGATCTCACCGCACGGCACCCGGCGGGCCGTCAACCTCGTGGCGGCCGACGGCCGTCGGATGTCGTTCTACGACGGCCGTGACCCGGCCGATCTGCGGATGCCGCCCGAGCACTACCTCCCGCCACTGCGCCGCGCCCGGCACGTCCATCTGTCGATCATGCACTTCGCCCGTTTCCTCTACGACGACATCGAGGCCCTGGGCATCCCCGTCTCGACGGATCTGCACGACTGGGACGGGCTGACCGACCATCACCGGGAGTTCGCGCTCCGCTCGGACCTGGTGTTCCTCAGCACGGCCGGGGCGGGCGAGCGGATCGGCTCCGTCATGCGGGAGATCCTGCACGAGGGACGCGCCCAGGCGGTGATCGCGACGGCCGGGGCGGGCGGCGCCTACCTCCTGACCACCGAGGACCGCACCCCGCGCCTGGTACCGCCCGCGGTCCCGCCCGGCCCCGTCGTGGACAGCAACGGCGCCGGCGACGCCTTCACCTGCGGGTTCCTCTACGGCCGGCTGGCGGGCCGGGATCTCGACGAGTGCGCGCGCCTGGGCGCCGTGGCGGGAGCGTACGCCTGCACCTCGCCGGGCACCCACACCCGCCTCGCCGGACCGGAGGACCTGCGCCCGGCCCGCACCGCCCCGTCGGCGGCCGGTGCCACCGCTCCGCCCGCCGACGGCCCGCGGCCGGCGGGTCCGCCGGACGCCCGGGTCTCCCCCGCGGGCGCGTAGATCCCGGCCGGCCGGGTCCACGGGCCCGGCCGGTCAGTCCTTGCGGCCGACCCCGCCGTAGAAGATGGTGTTGTTGAGTTCCCGCGCCCCGGGCACCGCGCCGTCCGGGCGCCACAGCGGCACCCGCACCACTCCCGGCTCCAGCAGGGCGAACGGCCCGAAGAGCGGCTCGATTCCGGCCTTCGAGCGCAGGTTGAGGGAGGCGGTGGCGCTCTTGTAGACGTTCACGACGCCGTCGCGCGCCTGCTCGTCGGTGCGGCCCTCCGCATAGTCCTCGTAGGGCTCACCGGTCGCATGCGACAGCACCAGATGGCTGCCGGCGGGGAGCGCCTCGGCCAGGGTGGCGATCAGGGCGGCGGGGTCCTCGTCGTCGCGGACGAAGTGGAGGACGGCGACCAGCAGCAGCGCCACCGGCCGGTCGAAGTCGATCAGTTCCCGGACCGTGGGGTGGTCCAGCAGGGCCTTGGGGTCGCGGACGTCGCCGAGCACGAAGCCGGTGTGCTCGGTGTTGGTCAGCCGGGCCCCGGCGTGGGTGGCGACGATCGGGTCGTTGTCGACGTACACGACCCGGGTGTCGGGAGCGGTCTCCCGGGCCACCTCATGGGTGTTGGGCGAGGTGGGGATGCCGGTGCCGATGTCGATGAACTGGCGGATGCCCCCGGCGGTCAGTGCGCGCACCGCCCGCCGCATGAAGGCGCGGTTGGCGCGGGCGCTCAGCCGGACCTGGGGGTGGACCTCGATGACGCGCTCCGCGGCCACCCGGTCGACCTCGTAGTTGTCCCAGCCGCCGAGGTAGTAGTCGTACATCCGGGCAGGGTGCGGCCGGCTGGTGTCGATCTCCTCGGCCGCGAAGCCCGAGGGCTCCGGGCCCTGGACGTACGGTCCGAAGTCCGGGACCGCGTCGTCCGGCGTGCCCCCGGATATACCCTGCTCGCTCATGCCGTCCTCCGCTCGGTGCGCCGGCCCGGGGCCGCCGCGAGCAGGAAGTCGGCGTGGCCGGCCTTCGCGCCCTCGATGAAGCTCACCATCTCGTGGTGGGTGTAGATCAGCGCGGGGCCGTCCGGGTCGGTCGACTGGCGCAGCGCGATCCGGCCGTCGCCCAGCCGCATGGCCTCGACGCACTCCCCGCCGTTTCCGCCGCTCCACGGCTTGTGCCAGCCCTCAGTGCCCAGTTCCTTGGCGGGCATGCCGTTGTAGATGCGTATGCGATCCATGGTTCAGATCTCCTTGCGAAAGCCACCCAGAATGGCCTCGGTGGTGTGTGCCGGCGCGGCCTGCGCACACATCCGGTCCAGGGCCTCCAGGAACTGCGAGACGTCGTTGCGCTGGTCGAAGTACACGGCTCCGACGAGGCTTTCCGCGTAGGCGATGTCCGGGAGCTCCGGAATCGGGAAGCGGAAAATGTGGAAGGGGCCGTACATGGCGGGGTGCGGGCCCGCGGCGAAGGGCATGACCTGCAGCCGGACGTTCGGCAGTGCGGTGGCCTCCATCAGCCGGGTGACCTGGTCGCGCATCACCTTCGCCCCGCCGATCGGCCGCCGCAGCACGGTCTCGTCCATGACCACCCACAGCATCGGCGCGTGCTCACGGGTGAGGAGCGACTGCCGCTCCATGCGCAGGGCGACGATGCGGTCGACGTCCGCCGCGGAGGCGTGCGGCATGCCGGCCCGCAGGACGGCGGCGGCGTAGTCCTCGGTCTGCAACAGCCCGGGGACGTAGTGCGGTTGGTAGGCCCGGATCAGGTTGGCTTCGCTCTCCAGGCTGACGAAGGCGCTGAACCACTCGGGCAGGACGTCCCGGAAGCGGTGCCACCAGCCGGGCTTGTTGGCCTCGCGGGCGAGGGAGAGGAAGCCCTCGATCTCCTCCTCGTCGGTGACGCCGTAGGTCGCCAGCAGCTTCTCGACGTAAGGGAGTTTGAGGCCGACCTCGGCCTTTTCCATGCGCCGTATCGTGGCGTGGGTCACGTCGAGGGCCGCCGCGGCCCGTTCGAAGGAGAGTCCCGCCTTCTCGCGCAGGTCCTGCAGTCGCTTGCCGAGCACCACCCGCAGGACGGTCGGCGCACCTGCCGACCGTGGGTCCGCCACGTCCGATCGCCTCCAACTGACTTCAGTGTTCAGCAGTGTGTCATGCCGTCAGCAGCACGAACAGACTGCTCCTTACGATTCTGCAAATTGCAGAGTGATCCTTGCCATCGGTGACCGGCATCGCACATAGTTACGGCGTGGCTTCCTCCAACAACGCTCCCTCGTTAGGGCGCTGTGGCGGCTTCGTCGCCCAGTACCCGCAGGACGCGTTCCACTTGCCCGCGCGACGCACGTCCGTTCCCGAGGCGCGCAGACGCGCCAGTGCGCTGCTGCGCGAGTGGGGCGCGGCCCCACACGTCCGCGACGACGTGGAGTTGGTGGTTTCCGAGCTGTTCACCAACGCGGTCCGGCACACCGACAGCGAGAAGGTGGGCTGCGAACTCTCCCTCCTCGGCGCGCACATACGCATAGAGATCACGGACCAGGGCGGCCCCGAGGACTCGGCGCCGCACGTCCAGCCCGGCAGCGTGGACAAGGAGTGCGGACGAGGGCTGTTCCTCGTCGGCGCGCTGTCGGAGAGCTGGGGCTCCCGCCCCGACGACAGCGGCCGTGGCCGGGTCGTCTGGGCGGACCTGCCGTACGCCTCCCTCGCACGCTGAGGCCCCGCTCCGCTCCGGCGGACACGGGGCCTCCGTCATGCCCGGGGCCGACGACGGGCGCCCCGGCCGCTCTAGAGCGGCAGCAGATCGGGCCGCTTGGGCTCGACATGATCGCCGGAGGACTCGCCGCGCAGCCGGCGCCCGATCCACGGGACGAGGTGCTCCCGCGCCCAGTGGACGTTGTCCCGCCGCGCCTCGGCGGCCGAGCGCTCCGCCTCCGGCGGCCACGGCTGGTCCGGGTCGGCCGGCACCCGCAGCCCCAGCACCTGCCCCGCGCGCAGCGCCACCCGGGTGTGGCCGTCGGCGGACAGATGCAGCCGGTCGTCGCTCCAGGCCCGCCGGTCCTGCACCGACGTGAGCGACCACAGGTCCAGGACCGGGCAGTCGTGCCGGTCCGCGATGGCCCGGACGTGCGCCGTGTACGTGGCGATCTTGCCGCGCAGATGCTTGAGGACGGGGATGCCGCGGGTGTCGAAGCCGGTGCAGAGCAGGACCGTGCCGACCTCCTGCCGCAGATCGGCGACCGCCGCCTCATAGCGCCGCGCGACCGCGTCCGGGTCCGAGCCGGGCCGCAGGATGTCGTTGCCGCCGGCGCAGAACGTCACCAGGGCGGGGGCGAGCTCCTTCGCCCGGGGCACCTGCTCCTCGACGATCTGGTCCAGGAGCCGGCCCCTGACCGCGAGGTTCGCGTAGCGGAAGTCCCCCTCGGCCCGCTGGTCCGAGAGGAGGACCGCCAGGCGGTCCGCCCAACCGATGTACGCCCCGTCAGGGCCGGGATCCCCGACCCCCTCTGTGAAGCTGTCCCCGACGGCTGCGTACGACTCGATGGCGCCCTGGGCGCCGTTGCTGAAGTACTTCGAATCGTCTGCCACGTCAGGACATCCTTCACCTCATGAAGTGACCTACGCCACCGTAACCAGGGGTTGACGAGGGGTGATTAATGCCACCAGGTCAAATTCTTGTCAAGTTGGAATAAGGATCGATCACGCCCTCCGGCACTCCCGCGCGCCCCGGCACACCTGTGATGACCTGATTTCCTGTTGCATCAATGTCGTATCGTCGGAGGTGCCCGCCTCGCCGACGAGCGGCGTCGGCGACCGAACCCGAGGAGCGCGCGTGACGCAGCAGACGCCGCAGGTCCCACAGGCCAAGCCCGAGCTCACGGAGGTCCGCAACTTCCGCGACGTGGGGGGTCTGCCGACGGTGGACGGGCGGCGCGTTCGGGAGGGCAGGCTGTTCCGCAGCGGGCACCTCGCCCACGCGACCGAGGCGGACGCCGCGTTCCTGGCCGGCCTCGGGCTGCACACCATCTTCGACTTCCGCAACGCCTCGGACATCAAGCTGGAGGGCCCCGACGTCACGCTGCCCGGCGTGCGCAACGTGAACATCCCGCTCACCGACCCGGCCGACGGCGCGGAGTTCTGGACGATGGTGCGCGAGGGCGAGCTGGACCAGCTGCGCTCCGCGCTCGGCGACGGCAAGGCCGCGGCCCGGATGGCCAGCACCTACCGCCACATCATCACCACCCGCACCGAAGACCACAGCAGGGTGCTGCACGCGCTGGCCGACGACAGCGTCCCCGCGCTGATGCACTGTGCGGCCGGCAAGGACCGCGCGGGCCTGTCCGTCGCCGTGACCCTGCTGGCGGTCGGGGTGGAGCGGGACGCCATCGAGGCGGACTACCTCAAGTCCAACGACCCCCACCGGCGCTACAAGATCCGCCGCTCCGACAACTCCGCGGTCGGGATGTCGCAGGAGGTCATGGAGCTGCTCTCCCCGCTGTTCGGGGCGCACACCGACTACCTCACGGCCGCCTACGACGCGATCGAGCGCACCTGGGGTTCGACGGAGGCCTACCTCACCGACGGCCTGAAGCTGACGCCCGCCACCCGCGAACGCCTGCGCGACCGGCTGCTGACGGACTGACCACCGCCGCCGCCCGCGCACGGCTCCGTGCCCGCCCCGCGACGGGCAGCATCCGGACACCGGCCGCGGTCGGCGCGGTACCCCGCTCCCCCGCCGTGCGCTGCGCCCAGCGGGCCGTCCCGACATGGACGGCCCGCCCCGTTCCCGCGGCGGCCGGCGCCTCTCCCGCCGGCAGGGTCAGCGGTGGGCGACCGCCTGTTTGACCAGCGTCCGCCCGAAGTCCCAGATGAGTCCGCCGCCTTGGTGGGCGTCGTCCATGACGGCGGTGAACGCCTCGACGAAGCGGTCCACCTCCCGTTCGCCGATGATCAGCGGTGGGATCAGCTTGATGACTTCGAGATGGTCGCCGGAGACCTGGGTCAGGATGCGGTGACGCTGCAGCAGCGGCACCACGACCATCTGCGCGAACAGCCCCTTGCGGGCCGTCTGCAGCATCGTCCAGCGGCTGCGCAGACCGAGCGACGTGGGGCGGCCGAACTCGATGCCGATCATCAGGCCGCGGCCGCGTACGTCGTGCAGCAGCTCGTACCTGTCGACCAGCGCGGCGAGCCGGGAGCGCAGCAGCTCGCCGGTGTGCCGGGCGTTCGCGACGATCTGCTCGTCCTCCATCACCGCGAGCACCGCCAGCCCGGCCGCCATCGCCTGGGCGTTGGCGCCGAAGCTGGCGGAGTGCACCAGCACCCGGTCCATGGACGAGTAGACCTTCTTGAAGATCCAGTCCTTGCCCAGGGTCGCCCCCACCGGGACGTAGCCGCCGGACAGCGCCTTCGCCACGCACACCAGGTCCGGTTCGACGCCCCGCTCGTGCTGGTAGGCGAAGAAGTCGCCGGTGCGGCCGAGGCCGGTCTGCACCTCGTCGGCGATCAGCAGGGCCTTGTGGCGGTGCAGCAGGTCCTGTGCGGCGCGCAGGAACCCGGGCGGGGCGGGGTGGACGCCCTTGCCCTGGACCGGTTCGACCACGAACCCCGCCACGTCGCCGCGCTTCAGCTCCCGCTCCAGGGCGTCCAGATCCCCCATCGCGACGGCGGTGTCCGGCAGCAGCGGGGCGAAGCCGTCCCGGAAGCCGGCCTCGCCGTTGACGGAGAGCGCGCCGGTGGTGAGGCCGTGGAAGGCGTGGTCGCAGTAGAGGAGGCGGGGCCTGCCGGTGGCGTAGCGGGCGAATTTGAGGGCGGTCTCGACGGCTTCCGTGCCGCTGTTGCCGAAGAAGACCCGGTCGAGGTGGGGCGCGCGGGACAGCAGCTGCTCGGCGAGCAGGCCGGGCAGCGGCTGGCAGTCGAAGCGGGTGAGGTCGGCGAGCTGGGCGTCCAGGACGTCGTGCAGGGCCCGGCGGACGACGGGGTGGTGCCGGCCCAGGCCCATCACCCCGAACCCGGCGAGCATGTCCAGGTAGTCCTGGCCGTCGGCGTCCCAGAAGTAGGCACCCTCGGCCCGCTCGTAGACCTTGTCGAAGCCGAGGGTGTGCAGCATGCGCGGGAGCTGGTGGTTGAGATGGCGGGTGTGCAGGTCGTAGCGTTCGCCGCCGCGCTCGGCGAGCAGTGCGGTCAGGTCGAATCCGGTCACGAGTCGCTCTCCTCACGGGCCGGCGCGGCGCCGGCCGGGGCGGCGGTCACCCTCGGTTGCCCGCGACGGTCTCCCTGGCCGCCCTGAGGGACTCCTTCAGCGACCCCATGGTGGCGAGGACGGCGGTCGGCTCGTAGCCGCAGTGCGCCATGCAGTTGGCGCAGCGCGGGTCCTTGCCCCTGCCGTACTTGTCCCAGTCGGTGTCCTCGATGAGCTCCCGGTAGGTGGGGACGTACCCGTCGCTCATGAGGTAGCAGGGGCGCTGCCAGCCGAACAGCGAGTAGTTGGGGATCGCCCAGGCCGTGCACGGGAAGTCCGCCTTGCCCTCCAGGAAGTCCAGGAAGAGCGGGCTGTGGTTGAGCCGCCAGCGGCGGCGGTTGCCGCCGGCGAAGGCCTTCTTGAACAGCTCGCGGGTCTGCTCCACGCCGAGGAAGTGCTCCTGGTCGGGGGCCTTCTCGTAGGCGTAGGCGGGCGACAGCATCATCTCGTCGACCTGGAGGTCGTCGTTGAGGAAGTTGAGGACCTCGATGATGGTCTGCGGGGTGTCGGTGTTGAAGAAGGTGGAGTTGGTGGTGACCCGGAAGCCGCGCCGCTTGGCCTCCTTGATGGCCGCCACCGCCTCGTCGAAGACGCCTTCCTTCGCGACGGATTCGTCGTGCCGCTCACGCATGCCGTCGATGTGCACGGCGAACGCAAAATAGCGTGAGGGCGTGAATTTCTCCATCTTCTTGCGCAGCAGCATCGCATTGGTGCACAGGAAGACATATTTCCGCTTGGCCACCAACTGCCGTACGATTTCGTCGATCTGAGGGTGCATCAACGGTTCGCCGCCGGCGATGGACACCATCGGGGCGCCCGACTCCAGCACCGCGCCGACCGCCTGTGCCACCGGCATCCGCTGCTTGAGCACGCCCGCCGGATGCTGGATCTTCCCGCAGCCCTCGCATTTCAGATTGCATGCGAAGAGCGGCTCCAGCTCGACGATGAGCGGGAACTTCTCGCGCCGGCGGATGATCTTCTGTTCAAAAAGATACGTTCCGACCCGGATGGACTGACGGAGCGGCATGGCCATCTGGCTCACCTCCAGGGGAGCAGCAAAGAACGGTGCCATTCGTGGAAAACGGGGAGTACGGAGCGCAGCACTCGGAAGGCCGATATTCCACCGCGCACGGTGCCGATGCGTACGAGTTCATGTTCTGGAGCGTCCACGACCACCCGGACGGCCGCAACCGGACGGCTGCCGGCGCGCCGGGCGGCCCGGAGGGTCGCCGCGGACTCCATGTCCACCGCGACCGCTCCGGCGGCGTGCAGCGCGGCCCGCTCCGCGCCGCGTACGACGTGGTCGGAGCCCCGCAGCAGCCCGGTGTGCACGGTCAGGCCACGCCGGCGCAGAGCCCGCAGCAGCGGGCCGTTGTCGTGGCAGCGGGTCTCCGGCGCGTCCGGGTGGTGATCGCGGGTGGCCTCGGCGACGACCACGTCCCCGGGCCGCATCCCGGGGGCGAGGCCGGCGCAGAAGCCGCTGGCGACGACGGGGGAACGCTCGGTGACCGAGCCCGCACCGAGCGCTGCCGCGACGGCGCGTTCGGCCGCCTGGGGGCCCATGCCGGTACGGAGCGTGACAATCCGCGGGCCGGCCCCGCACTCCGCTCCCCCGGGGTCGCCGCGGCGCAGCGCGAACCGTTCGATGCCCAGCGCGCAGGCGACGAGCAGCGGCGGCTCCGCGTCCGCGGGGGGCCGGCCGGGCATCAGGAGCCCACCGGCGCGCCGGCCGGGCCCCCGCCCAGATAGCGGCCCAGGGCGGTCAGCGGGAAGACCTGGCGGTAGAGGTGGTAGTTGATGGAGAAGTCCCAGGGGAAGCCGGTGCCGGTGAAGTACGGCTCGTCCCAGGTGCCGTCCTCGCGCTGGGTGTCGGTCAGCCAGCGCACTCCGCGCCGTACCGCCTCGCCGTCCCGTTCCCCGGCCGCGAGCAGCGCCATCAGCGCCCATGCGGTCTGCGAGGCGGTGGAGGCGCCGCGCCCGGCCCACTTCTCCTTGTCCTGGTAGGAGCGCTGGTCCTCGCCCCAGCCACCGTCGTCGTTCTGCACCTGCTCCAGCCAGCGCACCGCGCGGCGCACCGCGGGGTGCAAGGCGGGGATGCCGGCCGCGGCGAGCGCCGGGAGCACCGAGCCGGTGCCGTAGACGTAGTTGGTGCCCCAGCGCCCGAACCAGGCCCCGCTGGGCTCCTGTTCGGCCAGCAGCCAGGCGATGCCGCGGCGGGTGCGCGGGTCGTGGGCGCGGCCGACGTCCGCGAGCATCTCGACGACATGGGCGGTGACATCGGCCGACGGCGGGTCGATCACCTCGCCGAAGTCGCAGAACGGCAGCCGGTTGGGGAACGGGCTGGTGTTGTCGACGTCGAAGGCGCCCCAGCCGCCGTCCTTGGACTGCATCCCGACGTTCCAGCGCACCGCGCGCCCCACCGCCGCCTCGACGCGCAGGGGGTCGGGGTGCCGGACGCGGCGCAGCGCGAGCACCACCTCGGCGGTGTCGTCGATGTCCGGGTAGTTGTCGTTCTCGAACTCGAACGCCCAGCCTCCGGAGGGGAGTTGGGGCCGTTTGACGCTCCAGTCGCCGGGCCGGCGGATCTGTTCGGCGAGCATCCAGTCGGCCGCCTTGACCAGCTGCGGGTGGTCGGCGGGCACTCCGGCGTCGGCGAGCGCGATGGTGGCCAGGCAGGTGTCCCAGACCGGGGACTGGCAGGCCTCGATCATCCGGACGGGGCCGGCTCCCCGGCCCCCGGGCCCGGCGGGACCGTCCTCGCGCCATACGGCGAAGCGGTCGAGCGAGGCCAGGCCGTCGCGCAGCACGGGGTGGTCGAGGTCGTAACCGAGGAGGTGCAGCGCGATGACGGAGTAGACGGCGGGGGGCTGGATGCCGCCCCAGCAGCCGTCGTTCTCCTGCCGCTCGATGATCCATCGGGCGGCGGAGCGCATCGCGGCACGGCGCAGCGTGCGCAGGGCGACCTTGTGGTAGAGGTGCAGCGCCTTGTCCAGGCGCTGGAAGAGCCCGTCCCAGCTGGTGACGGGGGCGGGCTGGCGCGGCGGGTTGGGCCGGCGGGGATCGGTGTGCAGCTCGTCGAGGCCGAACGGCGCCGGGCGCACCGGGCGCTTCGCCGAGACGACGGTCAGCGGCACGATGGTCTGCCGCGCCCAGCACCCGAAGTCATAGATGTTGAGCGGGAACCACTTGGGGAAGTAGAGGAGTTCCGGGGGCAGTTCGGGCAGGTCGTCCCACTTCCACCAGCCGAAGAGGGCCAGCCAGATGCGGGTGAAGACGCGGGCCGCCGCGATCCCGCCCTGTTCGCGGACCCATGCGGAGGCGCCGGCCATGTGCGGGGCGCGGGGGTCGTCCCCGGCGAGGCGCAGGGCGACATAGGCCTCGATGGTGGTGGAGAGTTCGCCGGGCCCGCCGTAGAAGGTGGCCCAGGTGCCGTCCGGGCGCTGTTCGGCGCGGAGGTGACGGGCCGTGGCCTCGGTGAGCTTCGGGTCCTGGATGCCCAGGAACTGACGGAGCAGCAGGTCCTCGGCGTCCATCGTGACGTTGGTCTCCAGGTCGCCCTTCCACCATCCGGCGGGGTCCTGGACGGAGAGCAGGTGGTCCCTGGCGCGGGCGCTCGCGCGGCGGGCGGCCTCCACCGTCTCGCGTGCCGCGGCGGTGCGGGCGGGTGGCGCCGTTCCGGTGGTCCCGGCGGCGGCATCATGGGCCGAGGGGGCCCGGGGCGGCAGGGCCCCGGTGCTTCCGTCGGTCGTCGCTGTCATGGCTTCCCCTTCTGCAGTGAACTGTGAAAAGCGTGCTCAGGGATTCCGTCGGCCGGCGCCCGGCTGGCGCCGGCCGGCGACTGCGATCTATTCGGTGTCGGTGGTGCTCATCTCTCGCGTACAACGACGAAGTCCGCGAGTGCGACGAGCTGTGCGCGGACCTTCTCCGGCATCTCGATCTCGTTCAGGGCGGCGATGGCGGTGGCGTGCTGGCGGCGCGCCTCCTGGGAGGTCCAGTCCCGGCCGCCGGCCTCCTCGATGAGGGCCGCGCGGGAGGCGAACTCCTCCTCGGTGAAGTCGGCGATCTCGGTCTCGCTCTTCTTCGCGTCCTCGGCGAGGATCCGGGCCAGGCGCTCGGAGGCCGGGCCACCGGCGTCCAGCGCGGCGACGACCGGCAGCGACTTCTTGCGCTGGCGCAGGTCGCTCCAGGGCCGCTTGCCGGTGGCCTCCGGGTCGCCCCAGATGCCGAGCAGGTCGTCGACGGCCTGGAAGGCGAGGCCGAGGTGGTAGCCGTACCTCTCCAGGGTGTCGGCGGTGCGGTCGTCGGCGCCGCCGAGGACCGCACCGATGGAGACGGCGCAGGCCAGCAGCGCGCCGGTCTTGTTGCCCTCCATCTCCAGGCACTCCTCGACGGTGACCCGCTCGCGGTGCTCGTAGGAGATGTCCTGGGCCTGACCGTCGATCAGCTTGCGGGAGGCCTGGGTGAGCCGGCGGGTGGCCCGGCCGGCGTCGACCGTGCCGAGTTCCAGCAGTATTTCGTTGGCGAGGGCGAACAGCGCGTCACCGACCAGGATGGCCTGCGCGGGGCCGTGCACCTTCCAGACGGTGTCGCGGTGCCTGCGCTGCTCGTCGCCGTCCATGAGGTCGTCGTGCAGCAGCGAGAAGTTGTGCACCAGCTCGACGGCGACCGCGCCGGGGATGCCGACCTCGGGGGCCGCGCCGGCCACCTCGGCCGACAGCAGGGCGAGCGCGGGCCTCACGGCCTTGCCGCTGTCGCCCGCGGTGGGGCGGCCCTCGGCGTCGATCCAGCCGAAGTGGTAGGCGGCGACGGTGTCCATCGGAGGAGCGAGCCGGTCGACGGCGGCACGCAGCACGGGAGTGGCAAGTGTCCGCCCGCGCTCCAGCAGCGCGGTGACGCTCGCGGTGTCGATAGCTGGGGAAGCCGGATTCACGGTTTCTCCTCTGTTTCCGATGCTCGTGCTCGTGCGAGCGCTCGTACTCGTAGTCATGCCGCCTCCTGAGGCAACTGGCCCTGGGGGAAGCCGAGTTCGGTGAGTGCCTCGCGAGCGGCGGCAGTGCCGCTGCGAACAGCGCTTTCCATGGTCGCGGGCCACCCGGTGGCGGTCCACGCACCGGCCAGGAACAGGCCGGGAGCTTGGGTGCGGGCGGCGGGGCGGAGCCTGCCGACGCCCGGGGCGGGCGCGAAGGTCGCGGTGCGCTCGCGGGTGACGAAGAAGTCGTGGATCCTGGCGCCGCGGGCGGCGGGCAGCAGCCGCTCCAGCTCGGGAAGGTAGCGGGCCCGGAGCTTGCCGACCGGGTGGTCGATCTCCTCCAGCGCGGCGGACTGCGACAGGGCGAGGTACTGGCTGCGCTCCTGGCCGGCCAGGCCCCTGAGCCCCGAGGCGTCGGTGCGGTCGAAGACCCACTGGACCGGCGAGCCGACCGCGGCGAAGAACGGGCGGCGCAGCACCGGGCGGTCGTAGACGACATGGACGTTGAGGATGGGGGCCGTGCCGATGTCCAGCAGCCGGTCCTTGCCGTCCAGCGTGCCGTCGGGCAGCAGGGCGTGCGCCTCGCGCTGCGGTACGGCGAGGACGACGGTGTCCGCGTCGAGCCGCTCGCTGCCGTGCGGGCCGTTCCCGACCGTGACCTGCCAGCCGTCGTCGCCGCGGGTGAGCGCCTGGGCGCGGGTGCGCAGGACGACGCGGACGCCGGCCTTCTCCAGGGCCGTGCGGGCACGGTCGTCGTGGACGTCGCCGAGCGGGACCCGGGACCAGCCGATGTCGGCGGCGCCGGGGGCGGACAGCAGGCCGGTCTTGAAGACCTTGGCGGCCAGGCCCATCGAGGCGTCGCCGGCGCGGGCGTTGAGGGTGGCGATGCCGACGAGGTCCCACAGCGCCTCGACGGCGCGGGCGGACTGGCCGTGGCGGCGCAGCCAGCTGCCGAAGTCCAGCCGGTCCAGGGCGGGGTCGGCCGGGTCGAGGCCCTTCAGCGCGAGGGTGGCGCGGACGACCCCGGCGCGTTCGGCGGGCGAGAGGTGCGGGTAGCCGGCCAGGCTCCCGGCGAGGTGCAGCGGTACGGGCAGCGCGGTGCGGCGCAGCCGGCCGAGCCGCATCCGGTCGGCGTCGAGCACGGGCACGTCCATCCGGTCCTGCAGGGGCACCAGGTGCGCGGCGCCGAGCCGCTCCAGCAGCCCGCTGTAGGCGGTGCAGCAGCGCAGGAAGACGTGCTGGCCGTTGTCGACGGACAGTTCGCCGACGCCGGATTCGCGGCGGAAGGAGAAGACCAGCCCGCCCAGGCGGGGCCGGCTCTCGACGAGGGTGACCCGCAGCCCCGCGTCGGCCAGCGCGAGCGCCGCGGTGGTGCCCGCGAGACCGCCCCCGACGACGACCGCGGCCGCCGCTCCGGGAAGGCCGGACGGCAGCGCGTGCCGCCGGCCGGGCCGCCTGGCTCCCGATGTCATGTGCTCTCCCCCCGTACTGCTCTGAGGGACGCAGCCACCCCCGGAAGGGTTGCCCGCCGCACTGACGCGGGATCACCGCTGTCGTTCGCCGCCCGGCGCATCATCCACGCCTCCGGACGGACTCCCGGCGGCCGATCGCCCGCGCGTCGAGCCCGGACAGCCCGCGCACCGCGACGAAGGCCTTCTCCCGGCCGGGCAGCGAGACCCGGCCGCGCAGCACCGCCTCGGGGTCGGCGGCGATCCGGGTCAGCAGCCGGTGGTAGATGCCTGCCATCGCGGCCACGCAGGCGCCGCTGCGCCGGTCGAGCATCGGCAGCAGCCGGAAGCCCTCGGCGAACAGCGCGCGGGCCCGCTTGACCTCGAAGTGCACCAGGCCGGTGAAGTCGGAGCCGGGCGGCGGCACGGGGCCCTCGAAGCCCGCCGCGCAGCCGAACTTGGCGAGGTCCTCGGCGGGGAGGTAGGTGCGGCCGTTGCCGGCGTCCTCGCGCACATCCCGGAGAATGTTGGTCAGTTGCAGGGCCAGGCCGAGGGTGTCGGCGTACTCGAAGGCGCGGTCGGCGTCCGGCGCGCCCGGTACGGTGCCGAACACGCCCAGCGAGAGCCGGCCGATGGCCCCGGCGACACAGCGGCAGTAGCCCCGCAGTTCGTCCCAGGTCTCGTAGGTCTCGCCGCGCACGTCCATCAGGACGCCGTCGATCAGCTCGTCGAGGCCCTCCAGCGGCAGCGGGAAGCGGCGGGCGGCGTCGGCCAGCGCGACGGCCACCGGGTCGGTGTCGTCGTCGTCGATCCGGCCGTCCTTGACGCGCGCCAGCACCGCCCGGGTGTCCTCCAGGCGGCGTTGTTTGGCGGCGGGCTCCAGGGTGCCGTCGCCGATGTCGTCGACCCGGCGGGAGAAGGCGTAGAGCGCCGACATGGCCTGCCGCTTGTCGGTCGGCAGCAGCCGGATGCCGTAGGCGAAGTTCCGTGCCTGCTGCCCGGTGATGGCCTCGCAGTAGCGGTACGCAGCGAGCACCGGCGCGGACGTGTGTGCGGTTGCCTCCACGGTCCGACTCACCCCTCTCTTCGCAATGTCGCCCCCACCTCGCGCAGCAGGCTGAGCTTGGTCGGCTTGGGCGGTCCAGGGAGTACGTCGTAGTCGGCGGCCGCGACCGCCTGGAGTGCAGCGCGTCCGCCGGCCACGAAACCGGCCAGCAGCAGCTTGAGTCTGCCGTGGACGCTACCCACCAGCGGGGTCCCTTCACGCAGCAGCTCACGGGCGCGTTCGGCCTCGAAGGCGATCAGGGCGCGCACCGACGCGCCCCCGCTCGGCGCGGCCAGATCCGCCTCGTCGACACCGAAGCGTTTCATGTCCTCGGCCGGGAGGTAGACGCGGTCGCGCCCCAGGTCCTCGGCCACGTCCTGGATGTGCTCGACGATCTGGAGGGCGGTGCAGACCGCGTCGGAGCGGCGGATCCGTTCGGGGCTCGCGGTGCCGGTGAGCGCGAGGACGAGGCGGCCGACGGGGTTGGCGGACAGCTCGCAGTAGGCGGCCAGGTCGCCGTAGGTGCCGTAGCGGCTGACCCGCTGGTCCTGCCGGTTGGCCTCGATGAGGTCGAGGAACGGCTGCGGGGTCAGGCCGCAGCGGCGGACGGTGGGGCCGAGGCGGCGCAGCAGCGGATGCCCGGGTCCCGGGGCGCGGTCGCTGAACACGCGGTGCAGGTCGGCTTCGAGGGCGTCCAGCAGCGCGGGCCGGTCGTCGTACTGGGCGCGGTCGAGCCCGAGGAGGACGGCGTCGCCGCCGCCGGGGGCCAGATCGCCGTCACCGATGTCGTCGACGAGCCGGGCGAAGCCGTAGACGGCCATCAGGTCGGTCCGCCAGGCGCGGGGCAGGAAGAACGGCGCGACGGGGAAGTTCTCGTGTGCGGCCTGATCGAGCACGGTGCGCGTCTGCTCCCGCCCGTCGCCCGCCGCCCCCCATCGGGGGAAGGCGCGACGCGCCTGCTCGTTGTCTCGGCTCACCGGGGGCTGCCCGGCGCATTTCGGTGCCGGAGCGAACCAGTAGCCATTGCCGTCACGTCTCCCGTTCTACACCGCCAAGCTAAAACATCCCATTTCGGACACGCCGCAGCGGGCGCCGCGCCCCGATCGAGCCCACATCGCCCGCTCGGGTGAGCGTTGCCCGAGATGTGTCACTTGTGCTGGTCGGTACCCGTACAGCTTACGCCGTACATCTCACCCGCGTCCGAGGGGGTGCCGAAGCCCGGGGCAACCACCTCGCCGGCGTCCATTACGCCCGAACTCGTTCCGGCGTCAATGGAGTTGGCCTTGCCCCCACGCTCGAAGGCCCCCGCGAGGCGGACTCACGGAGGCCTTCGGGTGCGGTACGGGCTATTTGCCCGTCTCCTTCTCGTACGCCTTGATGACCTCGTCCGTCGGGCCGTCCATCAGCAGCTCACCGCGCTCCAGCCACAGGGTCCGGTCGCAGGTGTCGCGGATGGACTTGTTGTTGTGGCTGACGAGGAAGACCGTGCCGGCCTCCTTGCGCAGCTCGCGGATGCGGGCCTCGGAGCGCTTCTGGAAGCTGCGGTCGCCGGTGGCCAGGGCCTCGTCGATCATCAGCACGTCGTGGTCCTTGGCCGCGGCGATGGAGAACCGCAGGCGCGCCGCCATGCCGGAGGAGTAGGTGCGCATCGGCAGCGAGATGAAGTCGCCCTTCTCGTTGATGCCGGAGAAGTCGACGATGCCGTCGTAGCGCTCGCGGACCTGCTCGCGGCTCATGCCCATGGCCAGGCCGCCCAGCAGGACGTTCTTCTCGCCGGTCAGGTCGTTCATCAGGGCCGCGTTGACGCCCAGCAGCGAGGGCTGGCCGTGGGTGTAGACCTTGCCGCGCTCGGCGGGCAGCAGCCCGGCGACGGCCTTGAGCAGCGTCGACTTGCCCGACCCGTTGGAGCCGATCAGCCCGATCGACTCCCCCCGGTAGGCGGTGAAGGAGACGCCCTTGACCGCGTGCACCTCCCGCACACCGGTGGACGGCTTGCGCCGCACGATCCGGTTCAGCGCCGCGGTGGCGCTGCCCTTGCCCGCGCCCGTGCCGTAGACCCGGTAGACGATGTGCAGATCGTCCGCGATCACCGTCGGAATGCGGGCCTCGGCGGCCTTCGCCGGCTCGATGCCGTTCTTCTGTTCAGCCACGTCCGTACCGCTCCTCAGCCTTCCAGAAGTACACAAAGCCGACCACGCCCATCAGCAGCGCCCAGCCACCGGCGAACGCCCACACATGCGGCGGCAGCTTCGCGGAGGTGAAGCTGTCGATCAGCGCGAAGCGCATCAGGTCGATGTAGACCGCGGCCGGGTTGGCGTTGAGCAGGACCTCCACGAAGCCGGGGACGTGCTTGCCCTTGAGGATCAGGTCGATGCTGAACATCACGCCGGACGCGTACATCCAGGTCCGCATGATGAAGGGCATCAGCTGCGCCAGGTCCGGGGTCTTCGCGCCCAGCCGCGCCATGACCATCGCCAGGCCCGTGTTGAAGACGAACTGCAGCAGCAGGGCCGGGAAGGCCAGCAGCCACGACCAGGTCGGCACCTGCCCGAAGCCGAGCAGGATGATCACCAGCACGCCCATGGAGAACAGCAGCTGCTGGAGCTGCATCAGGCAGAACGAGATCGGCAGGCAGGCCCGCGGGAAGTGCAGCGCGCGCACCAGGCCGAGGTTGCCGGAGATCGCCCGGGTGCCGGCCATCACCGAGCTCTGGGTGAAGGTGAAGATGAAGACGCCGGTCACCAGGAACGGGACGAAGTCCGGGACGCCCCGGCTCGTGCCGATCAGCACACCGAAGATCAAGTAGTACACGAGCGCGTTCAGCAGCGGCGTCGCCACCTGCCAGACCTGGCCCAGCTTGGCCTGGCTGTACTGCGCCGTCAGCTTGGCGCTGGCGAACGCGGAGATGAAATGCCGCCGCGCCCACAGCTGCCGGACGTACTCCGGGAGGCCGGGCCGGGCCCCGCTCTGCGAGAGCCCGTACTTCTGGGCCCGCTGGGCAGGGGTGAGCCCCTCATCGGAAGATGGCGGGGCACTCATGGCGACCGCACTGTCGTGCGTGGTCTCGCTCACAGTTGACACTTTCGTCCTCAAGGTGCGCTGCCGGGGCCACGCCCCGGTTCGCGCCTGATGCTCTCAGATATGAGCTTGTCAGATGACGGGAGGGCGGCCCAGTCGGGTCAGTCGCCAAACGGTAGCCCACTTCATGGGGCGCCTGGGACCGCACGGGCTCGCCCAGCCCTCCTTGAAGCCGCCCAGCCAGGCCCGCAGCGCCGGACGGGACGGCCGGCGGGCGAGCGTGAGCAGGAGCCAGACGCCGAGATAGACCGGAACCAGCAGGGCGGGGAGGTTGCGCCGGGCCAGCCACACACGGTTACGGGCCACCATCCGGTGGTAGACCGCGTGCCGGGCCGGCGCCGTCGTCGGGTGGAAGAGCACCATGTCCGCGCGGTAGTCGATCTGCCAGCCGGCGTCCAGCGCCCGCCAGGCCAGGTCGGTCTCCTCATGGGCGTAGAAGAAGTCGTCGGGCAGCCCGCCGACCTCCTCGAACACATGCGTACGGACCGCGTTGGCACCGCCGAGGAAGGTGGTGACCCGCGACGAGCGCATGGGGTCCGAGGCCCGCAGCCGCGGCACATGGCGGCGCTGGGTCTCCCCCGTGTCCGGGTCGGCGATCCGGAAGCTGATGATCCCGAGCTCGGGGTCGGCGGCGAACGCCTCCCGGCACAGCTGTGCGGTGTCCTCCCGGGCCAGCAGCCCGTCGTCGTCGAGGAAGAGCAGGACGTCGACGTCGCTGCCGCCGGGTCCGAACGCCTCGATGCCGGCGTTGCGGCCGGCCGGGATGCCGACGTTCTCCGGCAGCTCGACCGTCCGCACGCCCTCGGGCAGCTCGGGCAGCGGCGAACCGTTGCCCACGACCGCGACCTCGACCGGGTCGCCGTCCTGCTTGGCGACCGAGTCGAGCAGCGCCCGCAGCTCCTCGGGGCGGTTGCCCATGGTGATGATGACCGCGCCGACCTTCATCGCGCCCCTCACTTCAGCCTGCTCGACGCCAGGATGGACACCAGGTGCAGCAGCGTCTGCAGCAGCGCGATGCCGGCCAGCACGGCGACACCGAGCCGGGAGAAGAACAGGTCGCCCCTGACCGTGTCCAGGACCGCCAGGGCCAGGATGAGGAGGGACGCCTCCACCCCGAGGACCAGACGGTGGAACTTCAGCGCGGCGGCGGCCTTGCGGGCCAGCGCCATGCCGGACGAGCGCGGCTCGGACGCCGCCTCCTGCACCGGCGGGAGCCCGCCCTGGTGCCGGGCGACACCGACCAGGTCGGTCTCGGCCTTGATCAGGATGGCGCCGAGCGCGGCGAGGGTGCCCAGGAAGGCCCACAGCCAGTCGATCCGCCCCGAGCCCCACAGGTCGGCGGCGCGCAGACCGAACCCGACCAGGACCGCCGCGTCGCACAGGTAGGCGCCGACCCGGTCCAGGTACACCCCGCCCAGGGAGAACTGCTTCTTCCAGCGGGCGACCTCGCCGTCGACGCAGTCGAGCAGCAGATAGAGCTGCACCATCAGCACACCGAGCACGGCCCCCCAGATCCCCGGCACCAGCAGGGCCGGGGCGGCGAGGACGCCGGCGACGGTCATCACGTAGGTCAGCTGGTTGGGCGTGATCCGCGTGTTCACCAGGTGGCGGTCGATGCGCAGCGAGAGCTCGCGCATGTAGAGCCGGCCGGCCCAGTGCTCGCCGCTCCGCCGGTCCTTCACCCCCGGGGGGTGAACGACCGGGCGGAGCTCAGCTACCGATGGCTTGTGCATAGTCGGCGTAAGCGTCCCTGATCTGGTCGGTGGACAGGTCCAGGTGCTCCAGGATGGTGTAGCGCCCGGGACGGGTCTTGGGTGCGTACTCGACGGCCTGGACGAACTCGTCGTCGGTGAAGCCGATCTCGCCCGGCGTGACCGGCAGGCCGTGCCGGCGCAGCGCCTGGACCATCAGGTCCCGCGTCTCCTTGTCCCCGCGCAGATGCGTGGCGAAGGCCGCGGCGAGGCCGCACTGTTCGCCGTGGCTGGCCGCGCGCTTGGGGTAGAGGATGTCGAGCGCGTGGTTGATCTCGTGGCAGGCGCCGGACGCCGGACGGCTGTCGCCGGCCACCGACATCGAGATGCCGGTCAGGACCAGGCCCTCGGCAAGCACCTGGAGGAAGGCGTCGTCGCCGACCCCGCCGGGGTGGCGCAGCACGGCCTCGCCGGCCTGGCGCGCCATGGCGGCGGCCAGTCCGTCGATCGCCTCGCCGGTCTCCCGGTGCGAGAGCTCCCAGTCCGCGACCGCGGAGATGTTGGAGATCGCGTCGCCGATGCCGGAGCGGACGAACCGGACCGGGGCCTCACGGATGATGTCGAGGTCGATCACCACGGCGATCGGGTTCGGCACACCGTAGGAACCGCGGCCCGCGTCGTTGTCGAGGGTGGCGACCGGCGAGCACAGGCCGTCGTGCGACAGGTTCGTCGCGACGGCGACCAGGGGCAGGCCGATGCGGGCCGCGGCGAACTTGGCGCAGTCGATGATCTTGCCGCCGCCGAGGCCCACGACCGCGTCGTAGTGCCCCTTCTTCATGGCGTCGGCGAGCTTGATCGCCTCGTCCAGGGTGCCGCCGCCGACCTCGTACCACTCGGCGCCGGGCAGCGCGGGGGACAGCCGCTCACGCAGCCGTGCCCCCGAGCCGCCGCTGATCGCGATGGCGAGCTTGCCCGACGCGGAGATGCGCTGATCGGCCAGCAGGCCCGCCAGGTCGTCCAGGGCGCCGGCGTTGATGTCGACGACGACCGGGGACGGGATGAGGCGGGTCAGTACTGGCATGCGATGTCACGGCCCTTCGCGAGGTCGTCGTGGTTGTCGATCTCGACCCACTTGACGTCGCCGATCGGGGCCACGTCCACCTTGAAGCCGCGGTTGACCAGCTCCTGGTAGCCGTCCTCGTAGTAGAGGTCGGGGTCCCGCTCGAAGGTGGTCTTCAGCGCGTCGGCCAGCTCCTCGGCGGCCTCGCCCTCGATGAGGGTGACGCCGATGTACTCACCGGTCGCCTCGGCCGGGTCCATCAGCTTGGTGATCTTCTGGACACCCTTGGCGGGGTCCACGACGACCTTCATCTCCTCGTCGGCGAGCTGCTTGACGGTGTCCAGCGCGAGGATGATCTTCTGGCCGTTGCCGCGGGCGGCGAGCAGGGTCTTCTCAACGGAGACCGGGTGCACGGTGTCGCCGTTGGCGAGGATCACGGTGTGCTTGATCGAGTCACGGCCGCACCACAGGGAGTAGGCGTTGTTCCACTCCTCGGCCTTGTCGTTGTCGATGAGGGTGAGCTTGAGGCCGTACTTCTGCTCCAGGGCCTCCTTGCGCTCGTAGACGGCTTCCTTGCGGTAGCCGACGATGATCGCGACCTCGGTCAGGCCGATCTCGGCGAAGTTGCCGAGGGTCAGGTCGAGGATGGTGGTGTCCCCGTCGACCGGCACCAGGGCCTTGGGCAGAGTGTCGGTGTAGGGGCGCAGACGCCGTCCGGCGCCGGCAGCCAGCACGAGGCCGATCATGCGGGTTCTCCTTCATCGTGTACGGCGGGTGCTTGGGAGGACACCCAGAAACGGATGCTCTCGACGAGCACCAGCAGCGCCAGGACCACAGCAAGGGCCGTCAGCGCGATTGTGAAACCTTCGGGGGACAGCGCGGCGGCGAGGACGGTGACCACAAGGATCCGTCCCTCGTGTCCGCCGGTCGCCCGGACCAGCCACCGGGGCGGGGCTCCGGTGCCACCACGGATGCGGTAGACCGTGTCGTAGTGATGGTAGGCGACCGCCGCGACCAGCCCGTACGCCGCGGGCAGTGCTCCGGGGACGTCGGCGCGGGCGGCCAGGACCAGGATCGCGAGGTACTCGCCGGCCCGGAAGAAGGGCGGGACGAGCCAGTCGAGGGCGCCCTTGAGCGGGCGGGACACGGCCGCGCCGGCCAGCAGCGCGGAGCAGGCGGCGACGCCGACGGTGAGCCACGACGCGGGGTCGTCCTGGAAGATCACCCAGACCAGCAGCACCGCGGCCGAGAGAAACGCCATAGCGGGCGCCAGGTAGGAACCGGTCCGGCCGCGGCCACGCGCCCCGGCGGCGATCAGTTCGGCGAGCGGCCCGGAGTCGGCGAGGTCGGCCAGTGCCTGCGCCGCGCGGTCGGTGCGGCGGGCCCGGCGGGTCAGCGAGCGCAGCACCCGCCCGGCCGTGGTGTAGCAGGCGGCCAGCGCACAGCCGACGAGCAGGGCGTAGAAGACGATGCGGGGGGTGGTGAGCGCGGTGAGCACCGCGATCATCGCCCAGCGCTCCCCGATGGGCAGCACGATCATCCGGCGCACCCAGACCGTCCAGCCGACGCTGTCGAGCTTGTCGGAGAGCGCGGCGGTGGGGCTGGTGTTGGCGGTCGCGTCGTGGTTCGCCTCGTTGAAGGAGAAGTCGACGACATGACGGCAGGTCTGCAGCACCATCGCGCCCAGCGCCAGCGCCCATACGTCGTCCCCGCCACGGGCCGCCCCGAGGGCCAGGCCCGCGTAGTACGCGTACTCCTTGGCCCGGTCGAAGGTGGCGTCCAGCCAGGCGCCCATCGTCGAGTACTGCAGGGAGTAGCGGGCGAGCTGCCCGTCGGTGCAGTCCAGGACGAAGGAGAAGAGGAGGAGCAGGCCGGCCGCGACGAAGCCGCCGCGGGTTCCGGTGGCCGCGCAGCCTGCCGCGATCAGCGCGGTGAGCAGGGACGCGGTGGTGACCTGGTTGGGGGTGAGCCCGCGGCGCGCGCACCAGCGGGCCAGGTAGCGCGAATACGGGCTGATGCAGTACGTCGTGAAGAAGCCGTCGCGGGACTTCACGGCGGTGCGCAGGCGTACCGCCTCGTCGTCGACCGCGGCGACGGCCTCGCGGGCGTCCTCGCGCTGCGCCGGGGTGAGCGCGACGGTGGCGACCAGGCTGCCCAGTTCGACGCGGTGCAGTCCGGCCTCCTCGCGGTCGAGGGACTCGGTGAGGGTGTCGGTGAGCACGTCCGTGAGGTGGGCGGTGCCGGCGCCGACCGGGATCCTGCCGACGGCACGGGCCAGCGCGGCACGCGCCGCGGGCTGCGCGGTGAGCGCGCCGGGCACGGCCGCGGCGGGGAAGCGGGGGTCGGTCAGCGCGAGCCGCAGGGCGTGCAGGTGGCCGACGAAGCGGGGGTCGACGACGGCGACGCGCTCCTGGGCGGGCACCGCGGCGAGCAGCTCGGCCGTGGAGGCGGCATCGTCCGCGGTACGGACGTCAAAGCCCAGCGTGCGCAGGTCGGCTTCGAGCGGCGACCCGGCGACCGGCGGACCGGTGAGGATGGCGGTCGACAGTCGAACTCACTCCTTGGATGCTGACAAGGCAGCACGGACGGTTCGCGATCGATCCGCATTCGATACGAACTACCCGGGCAGCGGGCGTGGCACACCTGGCGCCCGGAGGGCCGGGTGGCACGTCGGCAGAGGCTATCGGATCGCCGGATGCGGCCGTTCACCGCGCATTCATCGCACGATCGAGTGACCGACGGCTGCGCCTGCCGCGATCATCATGGTGGATCAGGTGGTCCATGAACAACTGGCCCGCGGACCGGGCGGTCCCTCCGGTGCCGGTTATGAGCGGGCTGGTCACGGGGCGGGCGGGTTGTGCCGGGGCCGGTGTGGCGAGAGCCATCCCAGGTCCGGGGGGGGCGGTCGCCGTCCGGCGCCGGCGCCATCGGGGCGCGCGGCGCGCTCCGCGGCGGGGGCGAAGGGTCCGGCGGCGGGTGTGGAGCATCTCACGGCCCGGCGCACCGTGCGGGCGGCGCGCTGGCATGTGGCGCCGCGCACCCGCTCTGCCGGTGATGCGGACCCGGCTAGGGCAGACTTGGCGTCGAAGACCGACGACAAGGATGGGCATGCCGATCACACCTGCCAACGGACAGACCGCCGGGGACCCGGCGGTGAGCACACCGGGCGGCGCCGCCGAACCGATCATGCTGGAGCTGGTCGACGAGGACGGTACGACGATCGGCACCGCGGAGAAGCTCGCGGCCCACCAGGCTCCCGGTCAGCTGCACCGGGCGTTCTCCGTCTTCCTCTTCGACGAGAAGGGGCGGCTGCTGCTGCAGCGCCGGGCCCTGGGGAAGTACCACTCCCCCGGTGTGTGGTCCAACACCTGCTGCGGCCACCCCTACCCCGGTGAGGCGCCGTTCGTGGCCGCGGCCCGGCGGACCTCGGAGGAGCTGGGCCTGGCGCCCACCCTGCTGGCGGAGGCGGGCACCGTGCGCTACAACCATCCCGATCCGGCCTCCGGCCTGGTGGAGCAGGAGTACAACCACCTGTTCGTCGGGCTGGTGCGGGCCGAGCCGGCGCCCGACCCCGAGGAGATCGGCGAGATCGCCTTCGTGACGCCGGAGGAGCTGGCCGAGCGGCATGCCCAGGCGCCGTTCTCGGCGTGGTTCATGACCGTGCTGGACGCGGCGCGTCCGGCGGTGCGCGAGCTCACAGGACGTTCGGCGGGCTGGTAGCGAGCGGGGTGAGCGGCAGCTCGGCCCAGATGGCCTTGCCGCCGCTCCTCGTGTTCTCGACGTCGCACTTGCCGCCCGCCTCCGCGGTGAGCGTCTTGACGAGCCACAGTCCGCGGCCGCCGACATCACCCTGTTCCGCCTCCAGTGCCTTGGGGCGGTAGGGGTGGTTGTCCTCGACCGCGACCCGTAGCCAGTTCGCCCCGATGGTGACCTGGACGGCGATCTGGGGCGAGAGCAGGGCCGCGTGCCGGACGGCGTTGGTGACGAGTTCGGAGACGATGAGCAGCAGGCCGTCCATGATCTCGGCGGCCACGGGCACACGCTGTTCGGCGAGCAGATCCCGGACCGCGTGACGTGCCTGCGGCACCGAAGCCTCCAGTGCCGGGGCGGTGAACCGCCAGACACCTTCGTACGCGAGCGGGGAGGTCAGCTCTTCGGGGGGTTCTGCGGGGGGTCCGGAAGGCATCCTCACAGGAAGAGTGTTGAGAATGCGTTGGTCCGGACCGGCCAGCTGAACACAAGTCAGCGCCTATCGACGCCTTATGGCCGATTGCGAGTGAGGCGAGCGGCCCGGCGACCGATCCTGTTGCTTTTATGGGGTGTTCGCGGACTTACCGGAGGTGACCCCCGTACGATCCGCGCCGCCGGCGGTGCGACCGGAACGCACAGTGCGGCGGGACCGGATGCCTGAGCACCGGTCCCGCCGCACTGTTTCAGTAGCGGGGACAGGATTTGAACCTGCGACCTCTGGGTTATGAGCCCAGCGAGCTACCGAGCTGCTCCACCCCGCGTCGGTGAACACCACCCTACGGGCCGGCCGCCTCAGGACCAAATCGATAATCCTCACGGGTGGCGCGAACCCGTCGGTGCCGGGTGCGCGCCCGCCGCCGGGGGCCGCAACCCGGACCGGCTGACCGCCGCGTCCGGGGGGGCGCCGCGCCCGCGCCCTCAGACCGCCCGGTCGGTGATCCGTCCGCCGTCGACCTCGATCCGGCGGGTGGTGTGCACCGCTTCGAGCATCCGGCGGTCGTGGGTGACCAGCAGCAGGGTGGCCGGGTACGACGCGAGGGCGGACTCCAGCTGCTCGATGGCCGGCAGGTCGAGGTGGTTGGTCGGCTCGTCCAGGACGAGGAGGTTGACCCCGCGGCCCTGGAGGAGGGCCAGCGCGGCCCGGGTCCGCTCCCCCGGCGACAGGGTGCGCGCCGGGCGCAGCACATGCGCCGCCTTCAGCCCGAACTTCGCCAGCAGGGTGCGGACGTCGGCGGGCGGCAGGTCGGGGACGCAGGCCCGGAAGGCGTCCATCAGCGGCTGGTCGCCCAGGCCGTGCGCGCCGAAGAGCCGGCCGCGGGCCTGGTCGACCTCGCCGACCACCACGCCGGGGCCCAGGGCGGCGTGCCCCGTCTCCAGCGGGAGCCTGCCGAGGAGGGCGGCGAGCAGGGTCGACTTGCCGGAGCCGTTGGGGCCGGTGATGGCGACCCGGTCCGCCCAGTCGATCTGCAGGTCCACCGGGCCGAAGCGGAAGTCGCCGCGCCGCAGGCCGGCGCCGCGCAGGGTGGCCACGACCGCGCCGGCCCGGGGCGCGGCGGCGATCTCCATCCGCAGCTCCCACTCCTTGCGCGGCTCCTCGACGACGTCGAGCCGCTCGATCAGGCGCTGGGTCTGCTTGGCCTTGGCGGCCTGCTTCTCGGTGGCCTCCACCCGGGCCTTGCGGCCGATCTTGTCGTTGTCGGGTGCCTTGCGGCGGGCGTTCTTGACGCCCTTCTCCATCCAGTTGCGCTGGGTGTGCGCCCGGGTCTCCAGGGCGGCCCTGGTGTCGGCGTACTCCTCGTACTGTTCGCGCGCGTGGCGCCGGGCCCGCTCGCGCTCCTCCAGATAGGAGGTGTAGCCGCCGCCGTAGGTGTTGACCTGCTGCTGGGCGAGGTCGAGTTCGACGACGCGGGTGACCGTGCGGGTCAGGAACTCGCGGTCGTGGCTCACCAGGACGGTGCCGGCCCGCAGCCCCGTGACGAAGGACTCCAGGCGGTGCAGGCCGTCCAGGTCGAGGTCGTTGGTCGGCTCGTCCAGCAGGAAGACGTCGTAGCGGGAGAGCAGCAGCGAGGCGAGGGAGGCGCGGGCGGCCTGGCCGCCGGAGAGCGTGGTCATCGGCTGGTCGAGGCCGATGGACAGGCCGAGCTGTGCGGCGGTCTCCTCGGCGCGCTCGTCGAGGTCGGCGGCGCCCAGCGCGAGCCAGCGCTCCAGCGCCGTGGCGTAGGCGTCGTCGGCTCCGGGCCGCTCGTCGACCAGCGCCTGGGTGGCGGTGTCCAGGGCGAGCTGGGCGTCGGTCACGCCGGTACGGCGGGCGAAGAAGGCGCGGACGGTCTCTCCGGGGCGGCGGTCGGGCTCCTGGGGGAGGTGGCCGACCGTGGCGGTGGGCGGGCTCAGCGCGAGCGAGCCGTCCTCCGGGGTGTCCAGGCCGGCCAGCAGGCGCAGCAGCGTGGACTTGCCCGCGCCGTTGGCGCCGACGAGGCCGACCACGTCGCCGGGGGCGACGACCAGGTCGAGGCCGGAGAACAGGACGCGCTCGCCGTGGCCGGCGGCGAGGTCTTTGGCGACGAGAGTTGCTGACATCAGGCCGCCGATCGTATCCGGCCCGGTCCGTCGTGGTCGCTCTAATATCCGGAGCATGGAACCCGGCCTGAAGACGCATGTCAGCGACGGCACAGCGACCGTCACCATCAGCAACCCCGGCAAGCGGAACGCCATGACCGTGCCGATGTGGCGGGAGCTGCCGCCGCTGCTGGCACGGCTGGCGGCCGACCGGGCCGTCCGGTCGCTGGTGCTGACCGGCGAGGGCGGGACGTTCTGCGCGGGCGCCGACATCGGCTCGCTGCGGGACCCGGCGGGTGAGTCGCAGGGCCTGGCGGCGGCGGCCGAGGAGGCGCTCGCGGCGTTCCCCAAGCCGACGCTGGCGGCGATACGCGGCTACTGCGTGGGCGGCGGCACCCAGTTGGCGGCCGCCTGCGATCTGCGGTTCGCGGAGGAGGGCGCGCTGTTCGGGGTGACGCCGGCCAAGCTGGGGGTCGCCTATCCGGCGGGCGCCACCCGGCGGCTGGTCCGGGTGGCCGGGCTGTCCACCGCCAAGTACCTGTTGTTCTCGGGTGAGTTGATCGACTGCGCACGGGCGCTGCGCACCGGACTGGTGGACGAGGTGCTGGCCGAGGGCGAGCTGGTCAAGCGGGTGGCGGAGTTCTCGGCGGTCCTGGCGAGCCGGTCGCTGCTGACGCAGACCGCGGCGAAGGAGCTGGCCGACGGGACGTGGGACGTGCCGCCGGCCGAGGCCGCGGTGCGCGGCGCTTACTGGGCCGCGCAGGCCCGCGCGAGCGGCGACATCGCCGAGGGTGCCGCCGCCTTCCTGGAGCGCAGGGCGCCGCGTTTCAGCTGGCCCACGGACTGACGCCGGGGCGGGCCTTACGCGGGGCGGGCCTTACGCGGTCCCGGGCGGGTGAGGCCCGCACGGGCCGTGGGACGGCCGCTCACTGCCGCCCGGTCAGCAGGGCCCGGCCCCCCTCCCGCATCATCGCGGTGATCTCGGCCGGGGCCTTGTCCGGGGAGCCCGCGTCGTAGGGCGGCTGCGGGTCGTACTCGATGCCGAGCTGGATCTCCTGGGCCACGGCGTCCCCGGCGATCCGGCCGGCCAGCGTCAGCCCCATGTCGATGCCGGACGAGACGCCGGCCGCCGTGACGTACTTGCCGTCGAAGACCACCCGTTCCCCGGTCGGCTCGGCCCCCAGCGCCGGGAGCTGGTCCAGCGCGAGCCAGTGGGAGGTCGCCCGGCGCCCCTTGAGGAGGCCCGCGGCGGCCAGGATCAGCGAGCCGGTGCACACCGAGGTGGTCCAGGTGGTGCCGGCGTCCACGGCGCGGATCCACTCGTGCACCGGGCCGTCCGCCATCTGATCGGCCTGCCCCGCGCCGCCGGGCACGACGAGGATGTCCGGCGCGGTGACCTCGCCCAGCGTGGCGTCGGCGACCAGCCCGAGCGAACCGAGGTCATTGCGGTGCGGGCCGGTGCGCTCGGCGACGAACACCGTTTCGGCGCCGGGCAGCCGGCTGAGGGTTTCGTAGGGGCCGACGGCGTCCAGTGTGGTGAAGCCGTCGAAGAGAAGGATCGCGAGCTGCATGGCGTCTCCTGTCGGTGGATCGGTATCGGTAGGGGTGGCGCCGGCCCGGTGGAGCGATGGCGGCCGGCAGGGGGTCAGGAAGAGATGAGGGGTGGTCCGACGGTCCGGAAGCGGCGGCGGTATTCGGCCGGAGAGGCGCCCAGGACGCGCAGGAACGCGCGGCGCATCGCCTCGGGGGTGCCGTAGCCACAGCAGCGCGCCACCTGCTCGATGCCATCGGCGGAGTCCTCCAGATGCCGTCGGGCGGCCTCCAGCCGGACCCGGTCGACATAGCGCCCCGGCGTCATGCCCACTTCGTCGCGGAAGGCACGGGCGAAGTGCCGCGGGGAGAGGCGGGCGCGCTCGGCGAGGGCGTCCACGGAGAGGTCCCCCGCCGGGTTCTCGGTGATCCACTGCTGGACGTCGCGCAGCGGTCTGCGCTGTGCGGTCTGCGCGGCGAGCTGGGCACTGAACTGGGTCTGGTTGCCGGGCCGGCGCAGAAACACGACCAGGTGGCGGGCGATGCTCAGCGCGACATCCCGGCCCAGGTCCTCCTCCACCAGGGCCAGGGCGAGGTCGATACCGGCCGTCACGCCCGCGGAGGTGGCCACATCACCGTCCCGTACGTAGATCGGTTCGGGCTCGACCCGTACCGCGGGGAACCGTGCGGCAAGGGTGTCGCAGAGCATCCAGTGGGTCGTCGCCCGGCGGCCGTCCAGCAGCCCGGCCTCGGCCAGCAGCAGCGCTCCGCTGCACACCGAGACCTTCCGCCGGGCGTGGTGGGCGTTGCCGCGCAGCCAGTCGATCAGCCGGGGATCGGGGGTGCGGGTGCCGTCACCGCCGGGCACCAGCAGGGTGTGCGGCGGCCCGGCGGCGGCGAGGGTGGTGTCGGGGACCAGGGCCAGCCCGCTGGTGGTGCGGACCGGGGCGTCGTCAAGGCCGGCGGTGCGGATCCGGTAGGCGCCCGGGGTTTCCAGGGTCGCTCCGTGGAAGACCTCGACCGGTCCGGAGACGTCAAGAGCCTGCACTCCGTCGAAGAGGACGACGAGCACCTCGCGCTGTTCCATGCCTCCATCCTGGACAGCGGCGGCGAAGGCGGCAATGACGGATTTCCCACCCTTTCTGCCATCGCGGCGGCCGGTGGCTCCCCTCCGGTGCCCTGCCCCCGCCTCCATACCGACGGGTCGGTAACCTGCCCGTATGACCACTTCCAGCGCACTGCCCGAGCAGGCCGGCCGGACCTGCCACAACGTCGTCAACCCGTTCCACTCCACGCACTACTTCGCGCCGGAGCTCGCCGCGGAGATGGCCAAGGCGGGCGTCGAGAACCGCAGGGCCGCCTACTTCGCGTGCCGCGCGGCGGCCATGGGCGCGGTGGGCCCCGGCACCGTCACGGCCACCTTCTACAACTTCAAGCACGAGCTGATAGCCGAGCACGTCCCGGCCGTCTGGACGGTCACCACGCCCGAGGCCGTGCTGGAGGCCCGGCTTCGCGCCGTCGACGCCACGCTGCGCCGGCTGCTGGGCAAGGAGACCGTCGAGTCGCCGGAGATGGCGGAGGCGGCGCGGCTGGCGCTGCGCGCCGTCGAGGGCTGCAGCCGACAGGCGCGGCCGCTGTACGCCGCGCACGCCGACCAGCCGGTGCCCGACGCCCCGCACCTGGCCTACTGGCACGCCGCGACGCTGCTGCGCGAACACCGCGGCGACGGCCACCTGCTGGCCCTGCTCGACGCCGAACTCGACGGGCTGGAGGCGCTGGTCTCCCACACCGCCAGCGGCCGCGGGATGAGCTACCAGGGCGTCATGGCGACCCGTGGCTGGTCGGAGGAGGACTGGGCGGCGGCGCAGGAGCGGCTGCGGACCCGCGGTCTGCTGGACGCGGAGGGCGAGTTGACCGAGGAGGGCGTCCGGCTGCGCAAGGACCTGGAGCGCAGGACGGACCGGCTGGACCGGGCGCCGTACGAGCACCTGGGCGCCGAGGGCGTGGCCCGGCTCACCGAGCTGGCGACCGGTTTCACCACGGCCGCCATGAACGCCGGGGCGTTCCCCGCCGCGCTGTTCGGCAAGTGAGGCCCGCGTAGCGTCACCGGGCCCCGTGCCCGCCCGCGGGCGGGCGCGGGGCCGCGCGGACACCCCCGGGCGGCCGGGCGGTGCGACAGTCCGGGCCGCCAACCGGCACAATGCAGGCTCAAGCAAGCGCTGGAAGGCGGGTCAGGATCAACGTGACGGCATCCACTGAGCCCATCGGGACTCCCGGGTCCATCGAAGCGAGGATCGCCGGGGAGCTCGGCGTCAAGGAGCGGCAGGTGAAGGCCGCGGTCGAACTGCTCGACGGCGGCTCGACGGTTCCGTTCATCGCGCGCTACCGCAAGGAAGCCACCGAGACGCTCGACGACGCGCAGCTGCGCTCGCTCGAGGAGCGGCTGCGCTATCTGCGGGAGCTGGAGGAGCGGCGGTCCGCGATCCTGGAGTCCGTACGGTCCCAGGGCAAGCTGGACGACGCCCTGGAGGCGCAGATCCGCGGCGCCGAGTCCAAGGCGCGGCTGGAGGACATCTACCTCCCGTTCAAGCCCAAGCGGCGCACCAAGGCGCAGATCGCGCGGGAGGCGGGCCTGGAGCCGCTCGCCGACGGACTGCTGAGCGATCCGTCGGTGGAGCCGGCCGCGGCCGCCGCGGCGTTCGTGGACGACGGCAAGGGCGTGGCCGACGCGGCGGCGGCGCTGGAGGGCGCGCGGGCCATCCTGACCGAGCGGTTCGGCGAGGACGCGGACCTGATCGGCGAGCTGCGCGAGCGGATGTGGTCGCGCGGGCGGGTCGCGGCGAAGGTGCGCGAGGGCAAGGAGGAGGCGGGCGCGAAGTTCGCCGACTACTTCGACTTCGCCGAGCCGTTCACCGAGCTTCCCTCGCACCGGGTGCTGGCGATGCTCCGCGGCGAGAAGGAGGAGATCCTCGATCTCCAGCTGGAGCCGGAGGACCCGTCGGCGGCGACCGAGGGCCCCAGCTCCTACGAGCAGTCCATCGCGCACCGCTTCGGCATCGCCGACCGGGGCCGGCCCGGCGACAAGTGGCTGCAGGACACGGTCCGTTGGGCCTGGCGCACCCGGGTGCAGGTGCACCTCGGGATCGATCTGCGGCTGCGGCTGCGGCAGGCCGCCGAGGACGAGGCGGTACGGGTCTTCGCCTCGAACCTGCGCGATCTGCTGCTGGCGGCGCCCGCCGGTACCCGCGCCACGATGGGCCTGGACCCCGGCTTCCGTACGGGCGTGAAGGTCGCCGTGGTGGACGCGACCGGCAAGGTGGCCGCCACGGAGACCATCTACCCCCATGTGCCGCAGCAGAAGTGGGACGCCTCGCTGGCCACCCTGGCGAAGCTGGCCCGTGAGCACGATGTCGAGCTGATCGCGATCGGCAACGGCACCGCCTCCCGCGAGACCGACAAGCTGGCGGCCGATCTGATCGCCGCGCAGCCGGAGCTGAAGCTGACGAAGGTGATGGTCTCCGAGGCCGGCGCCTCGGTGTACTCCGCCTCCGCGTTCGCCTCGCAGGAGCTGCCGGACCTGGACGTCTCGCTGCGCGGCGCGGTGTCCATCGCCCGCCGGCTGCAGGACCCGCTGGCCGAGCTGGTCAAGATCGACCCGAAGTCGATCGGTGTCGGCCAGTACCAGCACGACCTGTCCGAGGTGAAGCTGTCGCGCTCGCTGGACGCGGTGGTCGAGGACTGCGTGAACGGCGTCGGCGTGGACGTCAACACCGCCTCGGCGCCGCTGCTCTCGCGGGTGTCGGGCATCGGCTCGGGGCTCGCCGAGAACATCGTGGCGCACCGGGACAGCAACGGCCCGTTCCGCTCCCGTAAGGCCCTCAAGGACGTGGCACGGCTCGGCCCGAAGGCGTACGAGCAGTGCGCGGGCTTCCTGCGGATCCGGGGCGGCGACGACCCGCTGGACGCCTCCAGCGTGCACCCGGAGGCGTACCCGGTGGTGCGCCGGATGGTGAAGTCGGCGGGCAGCGAGGTCGGTTCGCTGATCGGCAACACGGCGGTGCTGCGCTCGCTGAACGCCGCGGACTTCGTCGACGACTCCTTCGGTCTGCCGACGGTCGGCGACATCCTGCAGGAGCTGGAGAAGCCGGGCCGCGACCCGCGCCCGGTCTTCAAGACCGCGACCTTCAAGGAGGGCGTGGAGAAGATCGGCGACCTGCAGCCGGGGATGCTCCTGGAGGGCGTGGTGACCAATGTCGCCG
The DNA here is from genome assembly GCF_019933235.1 of Streptomyces angustmyceticus. Classification (NCBI taxonomy): domain Bacteria; kingdom Bacillati; phylum Actinomycetota; class Actinomycetes; order Kitasatosporales; family Streptomycetaceae; genus Streptomyces; species Streptomyces angustmyceticus. Next base: position 1,365,899 of record NZ_CP082945.1, read on the forward strand.
CCTTCGGGGCGTTCGTGGACGTCGGCGTCCATCAGGACGGTCTGGTGCATGTCTCCGCGATGTCGAAGACCTTCGTCAAGGACCCGCGGGACGTGGTCAAGCCCGGCGACATCGTGCGGGTCAAGGTGCTCGACGTCGACATCCCCCGGAAGCGGATCTCGCTGACGCTGCGGCTGGACGACGAGCACGGCAAGGGCGCGCCGGCCGGCGGCGGCGAGCGGCGCGGTGGCGGCGAGCGCCGGGGCGGCAACGGCGGCGGACAGCGCGAGGGCGGCGGCCGGGGCGGCGCGCCGCGGCAGCGGCAGGGCGGCGGCGGACAGCGCGGCGGTGACCGCCGGGGCGGCCGCGACGCCGCGCCGGCCAACGACGCGATGGCGGACGCCCTGCGGCGGGCCGGGCTCCTGGGCACGGAGCGCGGCGGCCGCTGACGGGCCGCGACGACCCGCACGACAACGACCGGCGGCAGCGGGCCCGGTGCCCGCTGCCGCCGGCGCCGTCCGGTGCGGCGGTCCGGTGCGGTCCGGCGCCGTCCGGTGCGGTCCGGGCGAGCGGGCACCCGCCCGGACCGGACCACCGCGCCGGACGCCGGACGGCCGGACCGGCGATGCCCCCCGATGCCGCCCGCCCCGAATTGCGTGGACGGGGACCGCGCTTCGCGCCTACCCTGACCGCATGTCCGGCCCCGAAGCGTCAAGACGCTAGCCACCGGTCGTCCGGTGGCGCCCCGCACCGCTCCGCGCTCGCGCCTTCTTCTCGGCGCGCCTTCGCGCGGCCGTGTTCCGCCTGCCACCGGATCGCCGTAGTACGGGCTTCTCCGACCTGACGCCGCGTCACCCCCGGCACCGCTGTGCCGCCGTGCCGCCGCCTCCGGTCGTTTCGCGCGGTGGCCGCGCGTGCCCGGCCGGACGGGTCGCTCTCCGCGCCCCGTCACGGGTACCGCCGCGCCCGCCGCCTCGTGCCGATTCCCCTGTGGTTGCGGAGTGTTGCTGTGCCGTTCGTTCTCCATCTGCTCCAACTCGCGGTCTTCGCCCAAGGAACCTCCGAGTTCATGCTGTCCGGTCTGCTGCCGGACATCGCCCGTGATCTGCGTGTCCCGGTCTCCGCCGCGGGCGCGCTGACCTCGGCCTTCGCCGTGGGCATGGTCCTCGGCGCGCCCCTGATGGCGCTGCTGGGCCGGCGCTGGCCACGGCGCCGCGCCCTGCTGGTCTTCCTGGTCACGTTCCTGCTCGTCCATGTCGTCGGCGCGCTCACCACCCGCTACGACGTCCTGCTCGCCACCCGGTTCGTCGCGGCCCTGGCCAACGCCGGGTTCCTGGCGGTGGCGCTGACGACCGCCGCCGCCATGGTCGCGCCCGGTGCCCGGGGCCGGGCGACCGCGGTCCTGCTCGGCGGCACCACCCTGGCGTGTGTCGTGGGCGTGCCCGCCGGCGCTCTCCTCGGGGAGCTGTGGGGGTGGCGCGCGGCCTTCTGGGCGGTGGCGCTGGTGTCGCTGCCCGCCGTCCTCGCGATCCTCCGGTCGGTACCGCACGGCCGTCCCGCACGCTCCACGGGACGCGGTGGGGGCGTCCGCGGCGAGCTGGGCGCGCTGCGCCGCCCGCGGCTGGTGGTGATCCTGCTGCTGGGAGCCCTGGTCAACGGAGCGACCTTCTGCACCTTCACCTACCTCGCGCCGCTGGTCACCGGCGTCACCGGCGTCGGCACCGGCTGGGTGCCCGCGGTGCTGGCGCTCTTCGGGCTGGGGTCGTTCGCCGGGGTGAGCGCCGCCGGACGCCTGGCCGACACCCGGCCCGTCCCCCTGCTGGTGGCCGGCGGGGCGGCGCTGCCGCTCGGCTGGACGGTGCTCGCGTTCACCGCCGGGGACCCGGTGGCCGCCCTGGTGCTGGTCCTGGTCCAGGGCGCGCTGTCGTTCGCGGTCGGGGCCACCCTGGTCGCACAGGCGCTCTCCGCGGCGCCCGGGGCGCCGACCCTGGGCGGCGGGTTCGCCACGGCGGCGTTGAACGTGGGCGCGGCGATCGGCCCCTGGTGCGGCGGCGCCGCGCTCACCGCGGGGCTCGGCCCCCGCTCGCCGCTGTGGGTGAGCGCCCTGCTGACGGCCCTCGCGCTCGTCCTCGCGGCGGCGGCCCGCGCGGCGCGTCGCCGGGCGCCGCGGGACGGCGTACCCAGGGTCCTCCGCACGAGCCAAAAAACTTCGGACGGCGATGTCGAGAACCCGTAACCGGCTCCGTCCCCGCTATGAACGCGACCACAATGGGTCGCACCCGCTCCGAGGAGACCGACGATGGCCAAGTACCTGCTGCTCAAGCACTACCGTGGCGCTCCGGCCGCGGTCAACGACGTGCCGATGGACCAGTGGACGCCCGAGGAGATCTCGGCGCACGTGCAGTACATGCAGGACTTCGCGGACCGGCTGGAGAAGACCGGCGAGTTCGTCGACGGTCAGGCGCTGGCCCCCGAGGGGAGCTGGGTCCGCTACGACGGCGAGGGGCGTCCGCCGGTCACCGACGGCCCGTTCGCCGAGACCAAGGACCTCATCGCCGGCTGGATGGTGATCGACGTCGACAGCCATGAGCGCGCCGTCGAGCTGGCCGGGGAGCTGTCGGCCGCGCCCGGGGCGGGCGGGAAGCCGATCCACGAGTGGCTGGAGGTGCGCCCCTTCCTGTCCGCGCCGCCCACCATCACGGAGTGACCCGCACCATGGACGAGGCCCTGCTCCGGAGCCTCATCCCGGGCGTGCTCGCCGTCCTCGTCCGCCGCGGAGCCGACTTCGCGGCGGCCGAGGACGCGGTGCAGGACGCGCTGGTCGAGGCGGTCCGCGTCTGGCCGGCCGATCCCCCGCGGGATCCGAAGGGCTGGCTGGTCACGGTCGCCTGGCGCCGGTTCCTCGACGCGACCCGGGCGGACGCCGCCCGGCGCCGGCGCGAGGACCGCGTCGACGAGGAGCCGGTGCCCGGTCCCGTGCCCACGTCGGACGACACGCTCCGGCTGTACTTCCTGTGCGCCCACCCGTCGCTGACGCCGGCGTCCGCGGTGGCGCTGACGCTGCGCGCCGTCGGCGGGCTGACCACCCGCCAGATCGCGCGGGCCTACCTGGTGCCCGAGGCGACCATGGCGCAGCGCATCAGCCGGGCCAAGCGCACCGTCTCCGGCGTCCGCCTCGACCGGCCCGGTGACGTCGCCACCGTGCTGCGCGTCCTCTACCTGGTCTTCAACGAGGGCTACTCCGGCGACATCGACCTCGCCGCCGAGGCCATCCGGCTCACCCGGCAGCTCGCGGCCGCGATCGACCACCCCGAGGTGGCGGGGCTGCTCGCCCTGATGCTGCTGCACCACGCCCGGCGCGCGGCCCGGACCGCGGCCGACGGCAGCCTGGTGCCGCTCGCCGAGCAGGACCGCGGGCGGTGGGACACCGCGGCGATCGCCGAGGGCGTGGCGATCCTGCAGGGGGCCCTGGCCCGCGACCGGCTGGGCGAGTACCAGGCCCAGGCGGCGATCGCGGCGCTGCACGCCGACGCGCCCGCCGCCGAGGAGACCGACTGGGTGCAGATCGTCGAGTGGTACGACGAGCTGGTGCGCCTGACCGACAGCCCGGTCGTCCGGCTCAACCGCGCGGTGGCCGTGGGCGAGGCGGACGGGCCGCGCGCCGGGCTGGCGGCCCTCGCGGAGCTGGACGACGCGGCCCCGGGCGCTGCGGGCGGGGCGCACCCGGTCCCCCGCCGCACCGCCGTGGCGGCCTACCTCCACGAGCGCGACGGCGACCCGGCGACGGCGGCGCGGCTGTACGCCGAGGCGGCCCGGGAGGCGCCCAACCTCGCCGAGCGCGACCACCTGACGCGCCAGGCCGCCCGGCTCAACAGTCTGCGGGGGCGCTGACGGGCCGCGCGCGGACTCTCCCGGGTATCCGGCGCCCACCCGGCCCGGAGCTCCCGTCCCGGGCCCTGTCTCAGGGCGCCCCCGCATGGCCGCGGATCCGCTCCACTTCCGCCGCCACGTCCGTGAGGGTGGCGCAGTCCGGAACCGGCAGCAGGTCGGGGCCCGGCGGGCCGGCGGGCCGGCGCGGGTCCTCCAGCGCGTCGGCCATGGCGGACAGCGCCTGGCACAGCCGCTCGGCCTCGGCCACGCTCGGGCGGTGGGCACCGTGGTCCAGGCGTACGGCGCAGGCGGTCGCGGCGTCCACGATGCGTTCGGCCGCGGTGACGACGGTCAGCCAGTCGGGGTTGCGGTCCCGGGCGGCGAGGAGTTCGGCCGCGGTGGTCTCCGCCGCCGCCCTGGCCTCGCCCAGCGCGCGGTAGGCGGCGCGGCGCAGCGCCAGCCGCCGGGTGGGGTCGGTGCCCGGCTCCGACTCCAGGACGTGCCGGAGGTACTCCTCGGTGCCGTGCAGCGCCGCGGTGACGCGGTGGCCGACCCGGCGGCGCGGATCGGCGAGCCGGGGCAGATGCCCGACGACGAGCACGATGGCGCAGGCGATGGAGGTGTCGACGACCCGCTCGGCGGCGGCCTCGTGGGCGCCGCTGGCGTAGACGAAGGACAGCACCATCAGCGTGATCGCCACGGTCTGCAGCGCGAAGTGGCGCGTGGCGAACGGCAGCAGCGCGCCGCCCGCGCCCGCCACCACCGCGGGCCACCACGCCCCGGCCGGCACCAGGCCCGCCGCGGCGAAGAGCAGGACGCCGGCGACGGTCCCGGCGAAGCGGTTGACCGTACGGGAGAAGAGCGGGCCCAGGTCGGGCTTGACGAGGAAGGTGGTGGTCGCCGGGAGCCAGTACCAGTGCTCCGGGCGCAGCAGCAGGGCCACGGCGGCGCTGGCCGCGATGCAGACGGCGACCCGCAGCCCGTAGTCGCGCCCGGCGGGCCCGAACAGGCCGCGCCCGCGCCGGGTCCGCCCGCCGACGGCAACCAGCGCCCCCTGGAGCACGGAGCCGGGCAGGGTCATCCAGGCGGGACGGCCCGAAGGGGCGGGTGCCGGCTGCCGCGGCGGCGCCGGCAGCGGCTCGCGGCGGGCGAACACCACCGCGGCGTCCAGCAGCGCCTGGTCGAAGGCGCCGCGCGCGGCCGTACTCGCCTCCGGGGCGGACAGCCGGCCCGGGGAGCCCCCGGTGCGCAGGGCATCGGCGAACCGCCGGGGACTGTCCGCCACGCGGGACGACAGCGGGCGGGCCTCCCACAGCAGCGCGACGCTGGCCTCGCACAGCGCGGTGGCCGCGGCGAACCGCTCGGTGAGCAGGAGTTCCTCGGTACGGGCGGGCCGGTGCAGCAGCCGGCTGGTGAGCCGGCGCAGCCGCAGGGCCTCGTCGGCACGGTCCAGCGCGGCGGTGAGCCGGCGCCGGGCGGGCTCGGCGCCGGTCCCGCCGGCCGCGCCCAGGGCGTCGGCGAGCGCGTCGAAGACCGTGGCGACCGCCGCCCGCTCGCCGCTGAGCGCCCCGCCCGCCGGGCGCGGTGAGCGCACCACGAGCCGCAGCAGGAGCAGCCACAGGCAGCCGGCGAGGACGAAGAGGGCCTTCTCCCAGGGCGCCCCGGGAAGCGGCATCCCGGCCCCCAGGATGGCGGCGGCCAGCATCTGCATGCCGGCGTTGGAGCGCACCGGACCGGCCACGCTGCCCGCGCCGGAGAGGAAGCCGACGGCGAACAGCGCGGGCACCGTCCACCAGCCCGCGCCGGCCGTCTGCAGCGAGGCGCCGATCAGCATGCCGAACGCCGTGGCCAGGGCGGGCAGGCCGATGTGGACGATGCCGGTACGACGGGTGCCGGGGCGGTCGTTGACCCCGGCCAGCATCGAGCCGAGCGCGCTCAGGACGCCGGGCGCCACCTGGCCGGTGGCGATGCCCGCGGCCAGCAGCGGTCCCGCGCACAGCGCACCACGGGCGACGGCCGCCCAGGGCACGGGCAGCCGCTGCCAGCGGAACGGGTGGGCCAGCCAGGCGGGTACGGCGCGCGGCGCGCGGAGCATGGGCCTCCTCAGACGACGGCGTACGAGGTCACGGCGTACGGACGGCGGGAACGGGATCCGAGGGGCGACATCGGCCGACGGTGCTGCCACCAGCCTACGGTCCGTGCCTGTCCGGACCGCTGCCGCGGGGTTACCGCAAGATCACGACGAGATGATCCCCACGCCGCCGGGGCGCCACGAGCGGGTGCGCCGCCGCCCCCGGGCCCTCCGCCTCTCCCGGGCGCGTTCCCGCACCCGCCCTCGTCAACCGCCGCCCCACCCGTTAGCGTCCCGCCATGGCGAGCGACACAGGTGGCATGGACGTGACGGTGGTCGGCGGCGGCGTGATCGGGCTGACGTCGGCGATCGCGCTGGCGGAGGACGGGCACCGGGTGCGGGTGGTGAGCCGGGACGCCGCGGACCGGACGACGTCGGCGGTGGCCGGCGGGCTGTGCTGGCCGTACCGCATCCGGCCCTTCGAACGGGCGGTGCGCTGGTCGGTGCGGTCCTTCGAGGTGCTCGCGGCGCTCGCCGAGCGGCCCCAGGAGACCGGCGCCCGGATGGTGACGGGCACGATGACCCGGGCGGCCGGCGACGGACCGGACGACGGCAGGGCCCTGGACGGCGCCGGCGACGAACTGGCCGCCTGGTACGCCGCGGTGCCCGGACTGCGGCGGGCCACCGCGGCGGAGCTCCCCGAGGGGGACGCGTCGGGGTGGCGGGCCCGCACTCCCCTGGTGGACATGCCGGCCCATCTCCGCTACCTGGAGCGACGGTTGACGGCCGCGGGCGGGACCGTGGAGCGGCACGGAGTCGCGTCGCTGACCGAGGCCGGCCGGTCGGCCGATGTGGTGGTGAACTGCTCGGGGCTGGGGGCGCGCGAGCTGGTCCCCGATCCGGACGTGCATCCGGTCCAGGGGCAGTTGGTGGTCGTGGAGAACCCCGGTATCGAGGAGTGGCTGGTGTCCGCCGACGCGGGCGCGGCGGAGACGACGTATGTGCTGCCCCAGCCGTACGGCGTGGTGCTGGGCGGGACCGCGCGGGAGAACGCCTGGTCGCGGGAGCCCGATCCGGCGGTGGCGGAGGCGATCGTGGCGCGCTGCGCGCGGCGCTTCCCCGAGCTGGCCGGGGCCCGGGTGCTGGCGCACAAGGTGGGGCTGCGCCCGGCCCGTCCGGCGGTCCGGCTGGCGGTGGAACCGCTGCCCGACGGCACGCCGTGCGTCCACAACTACGGGCACGGGGGCGCGGGGGTGACCGTGTCGTGGGGGTGCGCGGACGAGGTGCTGCGGCACGTGCGCGCCCTGCGGGACTTGTGAATCGGCGGCAGACGAGATGAAGTTGCCGCCCAAGGGCGCACATCCATTCCGTCGGCTCGTGCGTCTCATCAGCGAGCGGCATGCGCATAGGGCCGCGCTGCAGGGGCATTTGGAGTATATATTTTGAAAAACGGCAAAATCGGTAAAAGGGGTATGCGTCGGGCATCCGCGGCCGTCGTCACCGCGAGTGCCGTCCTGACCGCCGGGGCGCTCGCCGCACCGGCACAGGCCGCCGCGCCCAAGACCCCCACGATCGTCGCCAAGGGCGGCTTCGTGATGAACAACGGCACCGGGAAGACCCTCTTCACCAAGGCCGCTGACACCCGTCGCTCCACCGGCTCCACCACCAAGATCATGACGGCTCGGGTGGTGCTGGCACAGGCGAACCTCGACCTGGACGCCAAGGTCACGGTCCAGAAGGCGTACAGCGACTACATCGTCGACAACAACTGGGCCTCCTCGGCCAAGCTGATCGTCGGCGACAAGGTCACCGTCCGCCAGCTGCTGTACGGGCTGATGCTCCCGTCCGGCTGCGACGCGGCGTACGCGCTGGCCGACAAGTTCGGCAGCGGCTCCACCCGGGCCGCGCGCGTGCAGTCGTTCATCGGCAAGATGAACTCCACCGCCAAGTCGCTGGGCCTGAAGAACACGCACTTCGACTCGTTCGACGGCATCGGGAAGGGCGCGAACTACTCGACTCCGCGCGACCTGACCAAGCTGGCGAGCAGCGCGATGAAGTACTCCACCTTCCGTACGGTCGTGAAGACGAAGGCGACCACGCAGAAGGTCACGACGAAGAGCGGTGGCTACCGCAACATGTCGTGGGAGAACACCAACGCCCTGCTCGGCAGCTACTCGGGCACCATCGGCGTCAAGACCGGTTCGGGTCCGGAGGCCAAGTACTGCCTGGTCTTCGCGGCCACCCGGGGCGGCAAGACCGTCATCGGCACGGTTCTGGCCTCCTCCTCGGTGGTCAACCGCACCGCGGACGCGAAGAAGCTGATGGACTACGGCTTCAAGAAGTAGTCCGGGGCGAACGAGGGGCCCGTGCGCAGCCGTCCGGCCGCGCACGGGCCCCTTCGTCATGGCGTCGCCGGGGCGCGCTCCGCCGTCAGCCGGCGGCCAGGCGCGCCGACACGCAGGGGTCCTCGTTGCGGTAGCCGAGGCGGTCGTAGAGCCGTTCGGCGGGGGCGTTGTCCGCGAGCTGCCACAGCGTGCAGAAGCCGTGGTGGCGTACGGCGTACCGGGTCAGCCACGAGGTCAGGCCCGCGCCCAGGCCCTGACCCCGCTCGCGGGCGTCGGTGGCGACGGACGCCATCAGCGGGGCGCCGCTGTCGCGCAGGGTGCTCAGCGCGCCGCAGGCCACCAGCTGCCCGTCCGCGCCGCGGATCCCGGCCCACAGGGTGACGTCGCTGGATCCCGGCCCGGTGGAGTGGGCGGGGCTGTGCTCGTTGAGGAAGTCGAGCAGCTCGCCGTGGTGCGAGGCGTCGAGGGTGATCACCCGCTCCTCCGCGGGGTGGACGGCCGGCTCCTCCAGCGTCCAGCGGAAGATCCACTCCACCACGTCGGCCACCGGCAGATGCCGTGCGACCTGCGCGGCGGTGCCGCGCGGCCCGGTGAACTCCCGTACGTGCCCGGGCAGGCCCTGTGCGGCGCGCAGCACCAGCCCGGCCGCGGGATCCGGTTCGCCGACGCACCACAGATGCCCGCGGGCGTCGTCGAGCCAGGCGGCAGCGCCGTGGCCCGACCAGCTGACGCGGCCGGCCGGACGCCGCCGCGCCGCGCCGAAGCGCAGCAGCGCGGCGCCGGTTTGCCGCTCCAGGCCCTGGTCGAACAGGTCCGCGGTCCGGGGGAGAAGAGTCGTTGCCTGCATCGCTCTCTGGGGAAGTAAAGGGGGAGGCGAACGGCCCGGACACGCGCTCGCGCGACCGGAGTCCGTCCATCTGGGTACAGGGGGAGCCCGGCGGCGGCTGCGCACGCGCGCGCCCGGCCGACCGGGACGGCCCACTGTGACATACCGCCCCCGGCCCGGGGCAAATCCGCTCCGCACACCCCCTGGCCCGCCCCCGCCGGCGGCGTGAAATCGGGCCGCGACGCAGGCTCCGGACAGCCGGAGGGGCCGGCCGGAAACCTCTCCGACCGGCCCCTCACCTGCACTGATGTATGTCCCGGCAGGCGCTCGCCGCCGGACGCGTCCGTCAGGTGAACACCTCGTCAAGGAGTCGTGTCCCGGGCCCTTTCGCCGCTCGGGGTCCCGGCGCCGCCGCCGTCCGCGCGGTCCTCGGCGGTCCCGTTGCCGCCCGGCCCGATCTGGATCTCGAAGTCGCCGTCGTACTGCTCATGGCCCGCGATCACGGCCATCTCGACGGCCTCCTCGCCCTTCTGGCCGCGCACGATCAGCGGGTCGCTGCGCAGATCGCGCATCAGCGCCCAGCACATGGCGATCATCACGACCATGAACGGAACCGCGACCAGGATCGTCAGGTTCTGCAGCCCGGTCAGGGCGTCGCCCGAGCCGCCGCCGATCAGCAGCATGATCGCGGCGACCGCGCCGGTCACCACGCCCCAGAAGACCACCACGAGCCGGGTCGGCTCGAAGGTGCCCTTCTGCGAGAGGGTGCCCATGACGATGGACGCGGCATCGGCGCCGGACACGAAGAAGATGCCGACCAGGACCATGACCAGGATGCTCATGACCGTGGCGAGCGGGTACTGGTGCAGCACGTCGAAGAGGTGGCCCTCGGGGGTGCTCGACCCGCTCAGCTTCTTGTCGGCCTGCAGCTTCATCGCCGAGCCGCCGAAGACCGCGAACCACGCCAGGCTGACCACGCCCGGAACGAGGATGACGCCGCCGATGAACTGCCGGATCGTCCGGCCGCGGCTGATCCGGGCGATGAACATGCCCACGAAGGGCGTCCAGGAGATCCACCACGCCCAGTAGAAGACCGTCCAGCTGCGCAGCCAGCTGCCCACGTCGGCGCCGCTGCTGGCCTCCGTACGGCCCGCCAGCTGCGGCAGCTCGCCGATGAACGAGCCGAGGGAGGTCGGCACCAGGTTGAGGATGAGGATGGTCGGGCCGACCACGAACACGAAGACCGCCAGGATCACCGCCAGCACCATGTTGATGTTGGACAGCATCTGGACGCCCTTGGCGATGCCGGAGACCGCGGACAGGATGAAGGCGATGGTCAGCACGGTGATGATGATCACCAGCAGGCTGGTGCTGACGCTGTCCATCCAGCCCAGCACCTTGATGCCGCTGCCGATCTGCAGCGCCCCGAGCCCGAGCGAGGCCGCGGAGCCGAAGAGGGTGGCGAAGATGGCCAGGATGTCGATGACCTGCCCGCCCCAGCCGTTCGCCCGCCGGATCCCGATCAGTGGCGTGAACACCGCGCTTATCGTCTGCCGCCTCCCCCGCCGGAAGCAGCTGTAAGCGATCGCCAGACCCACCACCGCGTAGATGGCCCACGGGTGCAGCGTCCAGTGGAACATCGTGGTCGCCATCGCCGTGTCCATCGCCTGGGCGGCGTCCTTGGGATCGGTGCCCGGCGGCGGCGCGGTGAAGTGCCCCAGCGGCTCGCTGACACCGTAGAACATCAGGCCGATGCCCATGCCCGCGCTGAACATCATCGCGATCCACGACACGGTGCGGAATTCGGGCTCCTCGCCCTCCGTACCGAGCGTGATCCGGCCGTACTTGCTGACCGCCAGCCAGATCGCGAAGATCACGAAACCGGAGGCGGAGAGCACGAACGCCCAGCCCCCGTTGTCGATCACCCAGTTCAGCATGGCGGTCGAGGCGCTCTTGAGGGATTCGGTGGAGGTCGCTCCCCAGGCGATGAAGGCGAGGGTGAGCAGCGCGGTCACACCGAAGACCACACGGTCGGTCTGCGGGGGCCCGGTCCGCCGCGGGTCTTCGGGAAGATCGGCCAGCAAGGGGGTGCCACCCCCGTCTCTGGCTTCCTTGACTGTGTCCGACACGAGTCAACCTTTCAATGAGCCATATTTTCCTTACCCGTTACCCCCTACCACACGACGACAGACGTTCATGGGGGTCGCGACCGTAAGGTGATAACCGGCCCGCGCGTCCAGCAGGAGCGGGACGAGCGCGCGCAGCGGCTGGCGCAGCGGCACGACGGCGCCGCCCCGGTCCCGCTCCCAGCGCACGCCGTGCAGCGCCAGCACGTCCTTGACCTGCGCGAACCGGGCCGCGTCCAGGCGGTAGGCGCAGGGCGGGTCGGACAGGACCTGCCCGTCGCCGGCCGGTTCGTTGTCCGCGCCGCCGAGGTGGACCGGGCCGCGGTCGGCGAGGCCGGCGAGCCGGGCGGCGGCGGTGGCCGCCTCGATGCGCGGGCGGTGCCGGTCGAAGAAGGTGAACGCGCCGCGCAGCGCGGCGAGCTGGGAGGTCACCCGGCGCCGGTTGTTGAGCGCGGGGTCGGCCTGCTCGGCGGCGGTGAGGGCATCGACCCGGGTCTCGACGAGCAGCCCCAGCGAGCCCTTCACCCCCGCGGTGTTGCGCAGGATCCGTTCCTGGCCGTCGCCCGCGACCTGCTTGACGGGGTCACCGGTCTCCGGGTCGGTCCAGATGCCGTAGACGCCGGTGGAGAAGCCGGCCCGCTGGACGGCGGGAGCCACGAAGTCCTGGGAGAGCGCCAGGGCTTCGCGGTGCACCCCGTCCGCGGTGTTGAGGTTGCGGGGCCACAGCGACAGCAGGTCCTTTTGGTAGTACGGGGCGGTCGGCCCGTACTCGTGCAGATCGTAGAGGGTGTCGGGGCGGTAGTCGCGGATGACGCCGGCCACCGCGCGGGCCTCCGCGGTCCGCAGGGCGAGGTGGTCGCGGTTGACGTCCACGCCGTCGGCGTTGCCCCGGGTGTCCGCGGCCCGGCCGTCGGGGTTGGCGGTCGGGACGACCAGCACGCTGGTGCGCTCCAGGAAGCGGCGGGTGGCCGGGGACTTGCTGGAGGCGAGGTCGCGGACGGTGGTCAGGCACGCCTCACGGCCGGAGGGTTCGTCGCCGTGCTGGGAGCAGACCAGCAGCACGGAGTTACCGCGGCGGACCGCCGCCGGGCGCTCGGGGGCCGGGGCGCCGATCCTGACGAGCCGCAGCGGGCGGCCCTGCTTCGTGGTCCCGATCCGGTCGACGCGTACCCGGGCCGAGGCGCGGTCGACGGCGGAGAGGAACGCCTGCTCCTCGGTCCCGCTGGTCCAGCGGGCACCGTGGCTGGTCTCGAACCCCGTACGGGGCGCGGGGGTGCCGCTCGCGCGGGCGGGAGGGGCCGGCACGGTCGCGCCGAGGCAGGCCGTCAGGGCGACGGCCAGCACTCCCAGGGCGGGGCGGCAGGAGCGGGACATCACGAGGGGGCCTCCCTTGGGTGAGCGGTGGGGGGAGTGGGTCCGGTGCGGGGCCGCCCTTCGTGGGCGGCCCCGGGTGGTCGGGCGGTCAGTCCCCGGCCGGCAGCCGGCTGATCGAGCGCGGCGGGGTGATCCCGTCCAGCGGTGCGGCCCCGGCGTCGTGCCGGGGCGCGTCCGCGGTGGCCCGCGCGAAGGCCGGGGCGCCGCCGGTCAGCGGCAGTCGGGCGGAGGTGCGGGACAGGTCGAGGGTGAGCTTCGGGGTGGCGGCGGGCGGGTCGATCAGGCCGGCGTCGGTACCGGCGACGATGAGCGCGAGCCGGTGTCCCGCGGGCACGAGGTGATCGCTCGCAGCCAGGTCCAGGGTGAGGGTGTAGCGCTTGCCCGGGGTGAGCGGGCGGCCCTTGCGGGCGTCCGCCCAGTTGCCGAGGTCCGCCCAGCCGCGGCTGAAGACGGTGTATCCGACCTTCCGGGTGTCGGCGGCGGTCTCCTTGAAGCAGCCGGTGTCGCCCGGGGTTCCGGCGCCCCAGCAGGTGCGCTTGTCGAGGGTGGTGATGCCCTCGCCGTCGGCCGCGTAGTCGCGGATGGTGTCCGGGCCGATGTCCACCAGGACGGCGGAGAGATGGGCGGTGGAGGTGCTCGGGGTGGCGGTCACCGTCACCTTGCCGGAACCGGACAGCCGCAGCGGGGCCCGCAGCGGGGCGGTGCGGAACCCGGCCTTGGCGGGGGTGGATTCGTCGATCCGGGCGGCCCAGTCGGCCTCGCTCAGCTTCGGGTCGTCGGTGAAGGCCGCGGTCGCGCCGTGCGGCGCCCTGGTGGTGCCCAGCACGCCGACGCCGGGTGCGGTGCCGCCGCGCGGCCGCAGGGTGGTGGTCCGGGTGCCGGGGGCGGGCCACTGCCGGTCGGTGGACCAGGTGCCGGGGGAACGCTCGATGTCGGCCATGGGGGCGCGGTCGATGCCGTTGTCGTAGCCCATCAGGTAGTGGTCGAACCAGTGGTGCAGGGTGGTGACCCAGTCCGCGCGGCGGTAGTCGAAGGGGTCGACGTGCCCCGTCTGGGAGAGCCAGATCTTGCGCTCCACGCCGTGCCGGGCGAGCGCGTCCCACCACTGCCCGGCGTGCCGGGTGCGGACGTTGAGGTCCTGCATGCCGTGCACCAGGAAGACGCTGGCCCGGACCTTGTCCGCGTGGCGCACGTAGTCGCGCTCGGTCCACAGCCCGGTCCAGTCGCCGCTGCGCGGCGCACCGTCGGCGAGCTTCTTCTGCGTCGCGGCGCAACGCTTGTGCGCGTCGGGGCTGTTGACGAGATCCGCGAGGGTGTCGGGGCCCGAGTCGTAGAGCGGGGCGCCCTTGGCGAAGTAGTAGTCGTACCAGGAGGAGATGCCGGCGATCGGGACGATGGTCTTGAGCCCCTTGACGCCGGTGGCCGCGACGCCGTTGGCGATGGTGGCGTCCCAGCTCTTGCCGATCATGCCGGTGCTGCCGTTGGACCAGTCGGCGGTGACGGGTCTGCCCCCGGTACGGGAGGTGTAGGCGCGGCCTCGGCCGCCGAGCCAGTCGACGACGGCCTTGGCCGAGCCGATGTCCGAGCGGCCGCCGATGTCGATGCAGCCGTCCGAGCGGTTGGTGCCCGCGAGGTCGACGAGGACCGTCGCATAGCCGCGCGGCACGAAGTAGTTGTCGTAGTAGAGCGGGAACTGGACCGGCCGGCCGTGGTCGTCGTAGGTCTTCTTCTGGCTCTCGTTGCCGCGGCCGCAGCAGGAGTAGTACGGGCTGGCATCCATGATCACGGGGATCCTGCGGCCCTGCCGCGCGGGTTCGGCGGGCCGCACGATGTCGACGGCGACGCGGTCGGTCCTGCCGTCCGCGTCGCCGTCGAGCCGGGTGTCCACCCAGACCGTTTCGCGTATCGCGTGGTCGTAGGAGTAGACGGGTCTGCTCTCCCGGGGCGCCGCCTGCGCGGCGGCCGGCCCGGTCAGGGCGGACAGCAGGGCGACGACGGCCGTCAGCACGAGCACGGTGAAGGGAATGCGGAGGATCCGCGCGGGATTCGTCACGGGCGGACGGTAGCGCGGCTCAACTCCCCTGCGTAAGAGCCCGTTCGGGAACCCTGCGGCCGCGGCCGCCGCCGAGGGGCGGTGCCGGACGACTGATGCGGGTGGCGGGGACGGTGACAGCGCACGCGGGAGGCCCTGCCGGACCGGTGCGCCCCGCCGGAGCGGCCCGGGGTGGTTCATGTCGGTCATGTGTCAGATGAGGCCATGTACATGACGCCGCCCGGCCGCAGTACATAAGGTCGGACTCGAGCCATCCCCCTACGAGTTGGAGGACTCGTGCGTCACAGACTCCTGGTCCCGGGTGCCGTCGCACTCAGCCTGCTGCTGGCGATCCCGGCCTCCGCGGCCGGCTTCACCCCGGGCGCTCCGGGTGTGGGCGACAGCTACTACCCCGAGAGCGGAAACGGCGGATACGACGTTTCCCACTACGACCTGCGGCTCAAGTACCAGCCGAAGACGGACCTGCTGGAGGGGACGGCGACGCTGCTCGCCACGACCACCCAGGACCTGTCGCGCTTCAACCTGGACTTCGGCCTCAAGGTCAGCGAGATCCGGATCAACGGCAAGAAGGCCTCCTTCGCCACGTCCGGCAAGCACGAGCTGGAGGTCACCCCGGCCACGCCGCTGGAGAAGGGCAAGCAGATCAGCGTCGTCGTGCGCTATGCGGGCAAGCCCTCCGAGCTGAAGATCGACAACTTCAGCGCCTGGGCCCGTACGCCCGACGGCGCGGTGATCGCGCAGGAGCCGGACGCCGCGGTGTGGTGGTTCCCCAGCAACGACCACCCGACCGACAAGGCGACCTACGACATCTCGGTGGCGGTCCCGGACGGCACCCAGGCGCTGAGCAACGGCGTGCTGGCCTCGCAGTCCTCCAAGCTGGGCTGGACGCGCTACAACTGGCGCTCGGACAAGCCGCAGGCGACGTACCTGACGACGCTGGCCGTCGGCAAGTTCGACATCACCACCGACAAGACCGCCAACGGCCTGCCGGTCATCAACGCGGTCAGCAAGGACCTCGGCGCGAACGCCGGCTCGGCACGGGCCAGCATCGAGCGCACCACCGAGGCCACCGAGTGGCTGGAGAGCGTCTTCGGCCCCTACCCGTTCAACGCGGTGGGCGGCTATGTGCCGAACGTGCCGGCCCACTACGCCCTGGAGACCCAGACCCGCCCGTTCTACGGCGAGAAGGCCTTCGACCGCGGGACCAACGTCTCCGTCGTCGTGCACGAGCTGGCCCACCAGTGGTACGGCGACAGTGTCTCGCTCAAGGACTGGAAGGACATCTGGATCAACGAGGGCTTCGCCGCCTACAGCCAGTGGCTGTGGTCGGAGAAGGAGGGCGAGGGCACCGCACAGCAACTGGCGGACTACGTCTACGCCCAGCACCCGGCCGACGACCCGTTCTGGAAGGTCAAGCCGGGCAACCCCGGCGCGGAGAACCAGTTCGACGACGCCGTCTACGACCGTGGCGCGCTGGCCCTCCAGGCGCTCCGCAACAAGATCGGCGACAAGGCGTTCTTCGCGCTCCTCAAGTCCTGGCCGACGGAGCACCGGTACGGCAACGCCTCGGTGGCCGACTTCGTGAAGTTCGCCGAGAAGAAGTCCGGCAAGAAGCTGGCCGGCTTCTTCGACACCTGGCTGTTCAAGCCGTCCAAGCCGGCGGTCGGCGCGGGCACCTCGGCGTTCGGCACGGGACGGACGCCGGTCGCCGCACCCAAGTCGTGGAAGCAGATCGCGGCCACCCACAACGTGCACCGGCACTGACGTATGCGTGCGGGCGCCGCTCGGTGCCCGTACGACGATCCGGCCGGAGCGGGGGCGATGCCCTGCTCCGGCCGGAGCTGTTCCGGCTAGCGGCGCGCCGCGCGGCGGGCCCGGCGGGCGATCGGCAGGAACCGCAGACGTTCCGGAAGCACCGGGACCACGGCGCGGACGACCCGCCCGAAGCGGCGCAGCCGGCGCTCCTGCTGGTCCGTCCACTCCAGGCCGATGGCCTGCCGGGCCTCCGGCGGCATCAGCCCGATCGTCAGGAAGCGGCGGACCCGGGCGAACCGCGGGCACAGCCACGGCCAGGTCAGTCGCAGGAGCAGCCGCAGCCACCGGGGTCCGCGGTCCGGGACCGGCAGGTGCGGGTCCGGTTCCACCAACTCCCGCACCACGGCGGTCGCTTCGAGGTCGTTGTCGAGGACCTTCTGGTAATACGGCCAGAACTCCTCGATGCTCTGTGGCATATCGCGGTCGTGGATGCCCAGGATCCGCCCGACCTGGAGCCACTCCGCGTACAGCCGGCGCTCCTGGGCCTCGGTGAAAGGGCGGCCGAGATAGCGCCGGGCGTACCGGAAGACGGGGTAGCCGGTGGCGTGCACCCACGCGTAGTACTCGGGGGTGAGGGCGTGGTACCGGCGGCCGTGCGCGTCGGTCCCCTGGATGCTCTTGTGCATCTGCCGCAGCCGCCGCCCCTCCGCGGCCGCCCCCTCGCCTCCGTACACCCACGTCTGCAGCGAGACGAGCGACCGCTCACCGCGCCCCCACGGGTCCGTACGGAACGCGGAGTGGTCGTCCACCCCGGCACCCACCGCCGGGTGCGCGACCTGCATGGCCAGCGCCGCGGGCAGGGTGAGCAGGATGCGGATGTCCCCGGCCATCGACCAGAGCACACCTCCGACCGGCGGGGGTTTTGGGTCACTTTTCACCGTATTCATGTCATTAATCATGATACGGCGCACCCGACGGGCGAGGGAGGCCGGGGCACCCAGGACGGGCACGCCCTCCCGTCCGCACCGGACACCGCTTCACGGCGATCCGCCCAGATCAGGGGACGCCTTGCGCTGGGTTGGGGTTGCTCCGTGCACCCTGGATCGGGTGCGCCGCCCCACACCCCCGGCCCAGGGCACACCTCGGCACCGGCCATCCCTCCCCCACCGCACCCGCACCCGCACCCGCACGCCAACACCAACACCAACACCAACACCAAGAGGGTCGGCGCCCCGGAACGTCACCCCGGAACGGCTTCGGCTTGTCCATCTCCCGCCCGCCAGGCGGTTACCTGGAGGTAACCCCGGCTGGTTGGATGAGCGCACCGGAGCAAGTCCCGACCCCCACAGGGAGATTCAGTGTCGCACTCAGCGCTGCGCACGTCCCGGATCGCCGCCCTCGTCACGGCCCTCACCGCCGTCACCCTGGCCGCCGCCCCCTCCGCGTCGGCCGCCACCGCCCCCCGTCTGAAGGTGCTCAGCTACAACACCTTCCTCATGAGCAAGACCCTCTATCCCAACTGGGGCCAGGACCACCGCGCCCAGGCGATCGCGGCCTCGGACTTCTTCCGGGGCAATGACGTCGTGGTGCTGCAGGAGGCCTTCGACAACTCCTCCTCCGACGCGCTGAAGGCGGCGGCCGCGGCGCAGTATCCGCACCAGACTCCGGTGGTGGGCCGGAGCAGGAGCGGCTGGGACGCCACCGGAGGCTCTTACTCCGCCGTCACCCCGGAGGACGGCGGGGTGACACTGCTGAGCAAGTGGCCGGTCCTGCGCAAGGAGCAGTACGTCTACAAGGAAGCCTGCGGTGCGGACGCCTTCTCCAACAAGGGCTTCGTCTATGCGGTGTTGGACGTCAACGGCACCAAGGTGCATGTGGTCGGCACCCACACCCAGTCCACCGACTCGGGCTGCGAGGCGGGCGAGGCGGCCGGCGACCGCGCCGAGCAGCTCCAGGAGATGGACGCCTTCCTGGACGCCAAGAACATCCCGGCGGACGAGGAGGTGATGGTCGCCGGCGATCTGAACATCGACTCACACGGCCCCGAGTACGACGCACTGCTCCGCAACGCCGACCTGGCCCCCGCCGACAGCCGCACCGGCCACCCCTACTCCTTCGACACCCAGGAGAACTCCGTCGCGAAGTACCGCTACCCGGACGACCCGCGCGAGGACCTGGACTACGTCCTGCACCGCAACGGCCACGCCCGCCCCACCGGATGGCAGAACACCGTGATCAAGGAACAGTCGACCCCCTGGACCGTCTCCAGCTGGGGCAAGAAGTACACCTACACCAACCTCTCCGACCACTATCCACTGATCGGGGGCTGAGGCAGGGGCGTACGGCGGGCAGCGGGCGGCGGTAGGGGCAGGCACTGACAATCGGCCGGGGCCGAGGAACCGTGCCGCGCCGGGACCGGTGCGGCCGCCTGCTGCCCCGCCGCCGCACAGGCGAAAGGGCGGTCGCGGACGCCGTCCGGCCTCCGCGACCGCCCCTGGTTCCGCGGGCGTGCGCTACTGCGTGACTACTTCGACAGCTCGCGTTCCTCGGCGATGCGGTTCACCCGGCCGCGGACCGCGAACCAGCCGCCGACCAGGGCGACGGCGAGGACCGGGATCAGCATGACGGTCTGCCGGCCGACACCGTCGTCGAACCACATCAGGACGATGACGCCGAGGAGGAAGGCGATGGTGGCGATGTCGGTGACCGGCGTGCCGGGGAGCCGGAAGCGCGGGCGCTCGACCACGCCCTCCTTCGAGCGGCGCACGAACACCATGTGACAGATCATGATCGTGCACCAGGTGCTGATGATGCCCAGTGCCGCGATGTTCAGGACGATCTCGAACGCCTCGCCCGGCACGACGTAGTTGAGCGCGACACCCAGCACACACACCGCGGAGGTGAGCATGATCCCGCCGTACGGCACCTGGTTGCGGTTCATCAGGCCGGCGAACTTGGGCGCGGAGCCCGCCATCGACATGGAGCGCAGGATGCGGCCGGTCGAGTAGAGCCCCGAGTTCAGGCTGGACATCGCCGCGGTCAGCACCACGAGGTTCATCACGTCGCCCGCGGCCGGCACACCGACGTTGGACAGCACGGTGACGAAGGGGCTCTGGCCGTCGACGTACTGGTTCCACGGCAGCAGCATCGCCAGCAGGATCACCGAGCCGACGTAGAAGACGCCCACCCGCCACATGATGGAGTTGACGGCCTTCGGCACGACCTTCTCCGGCTCACCGGTCTCACCGGCGGTCACACCGACCAGCTCCACGGCGGAGTAGGCGAAGACGACGCCCTGGAGCACGATCACCACGGGCAGCAGACCGGTCGGGAAGATGCCGCCGTGGTCGGTGAGCAGATTCAGCCCCGGCGTGTGGCCGCCGACCGGGTGCTGGGTGGCCAGCAGGAAGATGCCGATGAACATGAAGACGACCAGCGCCGCGACCTTGATGATCGCGAACCAGAACTCCAGCTCACCGAAGATCTTCACCGAGATCAGGTTGACGGTCAGCACGACCGCCAGCGCGATCAGCGCCATCACCCACTGCGGGATGTCGGTGAACAGGCTCCAGTAGTGGGTGTAGAGCGCGATCGCGGTGATGTCGGCGATACCGGTCGTGGACCAGTTGACGACGTACATCCAGCCGGCGACGTAGGCGCCCTTCTCCCCCAGGAACTCGCGGGCGTACGAGACGAACGAACCCGACGACGGACGGTGCAGCACCAGCTCGCCCAGGGCCCGTACGACGAAGAAGGCGAAGAGTCCGCAGACCGCGTAGGCAATGGCCAGGGCGGGGCCGGCGGAGTGCAGACGGCCGCCGGCGCCCAGGAACAGGCCGGTGCCGATCGCTCCACCGATGGCGATCATGTTGATGTGCCGGCCCTTGAGGCCCTTGCTGTAGCCCGCGTCGCCCGCATCCTGCTGCGCGCCGCTTCCCCCGTCAGGTGACCTGTGGGCTGTGTCGGTGACGGTTTCTGTGCTCACTGGTGGTGCATCTCGCTTTCGGGGAGGCGCTTGAGCGATGCCGATCCCGCGGACAACGCGGACGGCCGACGGCACACCTTCCCTGAAGACCGGCCCCCCGTCTGTGTGCAAGATCACAGCGTGTATAAGCCATCCAAGATTTGTCCGTTTTTGTCGCGAATTATCTGGCGGTTAAGTTTCAGGCAGGTTTCCGTTCGCCCCATTCCGGCCCTCCCCCGGCACCCGGAACCCGTTGTTCGTGACCGGTTCCGTCCGATGGAAGTCGGAGTTTGCTCCTGCGTGAGCAGATTCCGGCTCGTCGGAACCTCCGTATGACGCCGACATATGCCCGTCGATCTCCGGAAGCCGCGCGCACACGCTCCGTAGCGATGCCGCCGCTCCTTCCGGCCCTTGAGGAGGGGGACGCACCTGCCCTCCAGAACGAACCCGCGGGCTGCGCCGCGCCGGACGGTGCGGGCCCCGGCCGCGGCATGGAGCGATGAGGCGGTGAGGGCGATGGAGGCGGTGAACGAGGAGGAGAAGGGGGCAGAAGGGTTCAGATAGGTTTCACAGGAGTGGTGAGACAGCAATACTGTTCAACATGAGCGAGACCGCCACGGACCTGACGGTCGACGAACTGGCCGCCCGCGCCGGCGTCACCGTCCGCACCATCCGCTTCTACAGCACGCGGGGCCTGCTGCCGCCGCCGGAGATCGGTCCGCGCCGGGTCGGCCGTTACGGACCCGACCACCTCTCGCGGCTCGCCCTCATCGAGGAGCTCCAGCACCAGGGGCTGACGCTCTCCGCGATCGAACGTTATCTGGAGCAGCTGCCGCCGGACCTGAGCGCCCAGGATCTGGCCATCCACCGGGCGCTGGTGGCGAGTTGGATCCCGGACAAGGCGGAGGACGCGACCCGGGAGCAGTTGGAGCGGCGGGTCGGCCGGGCGCTGACCGAGGAGGACCTGGACCGGCTGGCGGCCATGAGCGTGCTCGTACGGACCGATGATCCGCGGGTCTTCCGGGTCGACCCGGGGCTGCTGCACCTGGGCACCCGGCTGCTGGACGTCCCCATCGCGCTGGAGACGATCATCGCGGCGCGGACCGTGGTCATCGAGCACACCCGCTCGGCGGCGCGGGAGCTCAGCCGGCTCTTCAAGGACGAGGTGTGGGAGCCGTACCGGGACGGCGGGCCGGACGAGGAGGAGCTGGCGCGGATGAAGTCGCTCTCGGCCCATATGCAGCCGATGGTGGTGCAGGCGCTGGTCACCGCGTTCCAGCGGTCGATGAAGCAGGAGCTGCGGGAGTCCTTCGGCGAGGAGGGCGGCAACGGCCCGACGGGCCAGGAGGACCGCACCGCGCGGGGGTGACGGGGGCGGGCCGCCGGGGCCCGCCCCCATGACCGGTCAGTCGCTGAACTTCTCGCCCTTCTCGGCCTTTTCGACCAGCAGCGCGGACGGTGCGAACCGGTCTCCGTAGGCCTCCTGCAGCTCACGGGCGCGGGCCACGAAGCCGGGCAGGCCGACGAGTTCCTCGCGTCCGGGACCGCCCTGGTAGCCGTTGATGTACTGGATCACGCCGCCGGTCCAGCCCGGGAAGCCGATGCCGAAGATGGAGCCGATGTTGGCGTCGGCGACGGAGGTGAGCACGCCCTCCTCGAAGCAGCGGACGGTGTCCAGCGCCTCGGCGAAGAGCATCCGCTCCTGCATGTCTCGGAACGGGATGGTGGCGTCCTTCTTGGTGAAGTGCTCGCGCAGGCCGGGCCACAGGCCGGCGCGCTTGCCGTCGTCGCCGTACTCGTAGAAGCCGGCGCCACCGCTGCGGCCGGGGCGGCCGAACTCGTCGACCATCCGGTCGATCACCGCGTCGGCCGGGTGCGGCTGCCAGTTGCCGCCGGCCTCCTCGACCGCCCGCTTGGTCTCCTCGCGGATCTTGCGCGGCAGGGTCAGGGTCAGCTCGTCCATCAGGGACAGCACCTTGGCCGGGTAGCCGGCCTGGGCCGCGGCCTGCTCGACGGAGACCGGGTCGAGGCCCTCGCCGATCATCGCCACGCCCTCGTTGATGAAGTGGCCGATGACGCGGGAGGTGAAGAAGCCGCGCGAGTCGTTGACGACGATCGGGGTCTTCTTGATCTGGCGGACCAGGTCGAAGGCGCGGGCCAGCGCCTCGTCGCCGGTCCGCTCCCCCTTGATGATCTCCACCAGCGGCATCTTGTCGACCGGGGAGAAGAAGTGCAGCCCGATGAAGTCCTGGTCGCGCTCGACGCCCTCGGCCAGCAGCGTGATGGGCAGGGTGGAGGTGTTGGAGCACAGCAGGGCGTCGGGCGCGACGATGTGCTGGATCTCCTTGAACACCTTGTGCTTGAGGGCGACGTCCTCGAAGACCGCCTCGATGACGGCGTCACAACCCGCGAGGTCCGCCGGCTCGGCGGTGGGCGTGATGCGCGCCAGCAGCTCGTCGCGCTGCTGCTCGGTCGTCCGGCCCCGGGAGAGCGCCTTGTCGAGCAGCCCCGCCGAATACTCCTTGCCCTTCTGCGCCGCCTGAAGGGTCACGTCCTTGAGGACCACCTGCATGCCGGCCCTGGCGCAGGAGTAGGCGATGCCCGCGCCCATCATGCCGGCGCCGAGGACCGCGACCTTCTGGACCGGGCGGGGCTCGATGCCCTGGGGGCGGTTGGCGCCGGAGTTGACGGCCTGCAGATCGAAGAAGAACGCCTGGATCATGTTCTTGGAGATCTGGCCGGTCACCAGCTCGACGAAGTAGCGCGCCTCGATGGTCTGCGCGGTCTCGAAGTCGACCTGGGAGCCCTCGACCGCGGCGGCGAGGATGTTGCGCGGCGCGGGGTAGGGCGCGCCGTTCAGCTGCTTCTTGAGGTTGGCGGGGAACGCCGGGAGGTTGGCGGCGAACTTGGGCTGCGCGGGGGTGCCGCCGGGGATGCGGTAGCCCTTGACGTCCCAGGGCTGCTGGGACTCGGGGTGCTCCTCGATGAAGGTACGGGCCTTGGCCAGCAGCTCCTCGGGGGTGGCCGCGACATCGTGGATCAGCCCGGCGTCCTTGGCGCGGGTGGCGTTGTACTGGGTGCCCTGGAGCAGCACCTTCAGCAGCGCGTCGGCGATCCCGAGCAGCCGGACGGTACGGGTGACACCACCGGCGGCGGGCAGCAGGCCGAGGGTGACCTCGGGCAGGCCGATCTTGGTGCCGGGGGCGTCGAGGGCGACGCGGTGGTGGCAGGCCAGCGCGATCTCGTAACCGCCGCCCAGCGCCGCGCCGTTGATCGCCGCGACGACGGGCTTGCCGAGGGTCTCGATCCGGCGCAGGTCCCGCTTGATGCCGGTGCCCGCGGCGAAGGCCTGCTCGGCCTGTGCGGGGGTGACGGCGATCAGGTCGTGGAGGTCGCCGCCGGCGAAGAAGGTCTTCTTGGCGGAGGTGAAGATGATGCCGCGGATGCTGTCCTTCTCGGCCTCCAGGCGGTCGGCGACCGCGGTGAGGGAGGTCTTGAAGGCGCTGTTCATGGTGTTGGCGGACTGGTCCGGGTCGTCCAGGACCAGGGTGACGATGCCGGTCTCGTCCTGTTCCCAGCGAATGGTCGACAAAGCAGCGGATTCACTCATGGTGCGTACTCCGTGGTGGGTGGGACGAGGGTCAGAGGCGCTCGATGACGGTGGCGATGCCCATGCCGCCGCCGACGCAGAGGGTGGCCAGGCCGTAGCGCTTGTCCTGCCGCTCCAGCTCGTCGATGAGGGTGCCGAGGATCATCGCGCCGGTGGCGCCGAGGGGGTGGCCCAGGGCGATGGCGCCGCCGTTGACGTTGACCTTGTCCAGGCTCAGGCCCATGTCCTTGACGAACCGCAGCACGACGGCGGCGAAGGCTTCGTTGATCTCGACCAGGTCGATGTCGTCGATGGTCAGCCCGGCCTTGGCCAGGGCCTTGCGGCTGGCGGGCGCGGGGCCGGTGAGCATGATCGTCGGCTCGGAGCCGGAGACCGCGGCCGAGAGGATGCGGGCGCGCGGGGTGAGGCCGTAGCGCTCGCCGACCTCCTTGGAGCCGATGGCGACGAGCGCCGCGCCGTCCACGATGCCGGAGGAGTTGCCCGCGTGGTGGACGTGGTCGATCTTCTCGACCCAGTGGTACTTCTGCAGGGCGACCGCGTCGAAGCCGCCGGCGTCGCCGATGGTGGCGAAGGACGGCTTGAGGCCGGCCAGGGAGTCGGCGGTGGTGCCGGGGCGCATGTGCTCGTCGTGGTCGAGGACGACCAGGCCGTTGCGGTCGCGCACCGGGACGACGGAACGGTCGAAGCGGCCGTCCTTCCAGGCCTCGGCGGCGCGCTCCTGGGAGAGCGCGGCGAACTCGTCGACGTCCCGGCGGGTGTAGCCCTCGATCGTGGCGATGAGGTCGGCGCCGATGCCCTGCGGGACGAAGCCGGTGTCGAAGTTGGTCATCGGGTCGGCGAACCAGGCGCCGCCGTCGGAGGCCATCGGGACCCGCGACATGGATTCGACGCCGCCCGCCAGGACCAGGTCCTCCCAGCCCGAACGCACCTTGGCGGCGGCCATGTTGACGGCCTCCAGACCCGAGGCACAGAAGCGGTTCTCCTGGACGCCGGCCACCGTGTCGGGCAGCCCCGCGGCGATCGCCGCGATCCGGGCGATGTCGGAGCCCTGGTCGCCGACCGGTCCGACGACGCCGAGCACGATGTCGTCGACGGCGGCCGGGTCCAGCCCGGGGAAGCGCCGGCGCACTTCGTGGATCAGGCCGACGACCAGGTCGATCGGCTTGGTGCCGTGCAGTGCGCCGGTGGCCTTGCCGCGGCCGCGCGGGGTGCGGATCGCGTCGTATACGTACGCTTCGGTACTCAAGTCAACAAGCCTTTCGCATGAGGGTGGAGGCGGGAGCAGCGGGTGGGGACCGGGGCCGGTCCGGGGTCAGCCGAGCAGGGAGCGTCCGATGATCTCCTTCATGATCTCGGTGGTCCCTCCGTAGATCGTCTGGATACGGCCGTCGGTGAAGGCCCTGGCCACGCGGTGTTCCGCCATATAGCCGTAGCCGCCGTGCAGTTGCAGACAGCGGTCGGCGACGCGTTTTTGCAGCTCGGTGGCCC
This sequence comes from Streptomyces angustmyceticus, assembly GCF_019933235.1. Taxonomy (NCBI): domain Bacteria; kingdom Bacillati; phylum Actinomycetota; class Actinomycetes; order Kitasatosporales; family Streptomycetaceae; genus Streptomyces; species Streptomyces angustmyceticus. The sequence continues at coordinate 1,391,360 of NZ_CP082945.1, forward strand.
ACCACTTGGCCATCGAGGCGTGCACCGCATCCAGCTCGCCGGCGGAGTGGTCGGCGATGCAGCGGTCGAGGAACGCGCGGGTGACGGCGCACTCGGTGGCCATCTCGGCTATCTCGAAGCGGATGTGCTGGAGCTTGGCCAGCGGCCGTCCGAATGCCTCGCGCTCCTTGACGTACTCGCTGGTGATCTCCAGCAGGTGTTCGGCGGCGGCGATACCGGCGACGGCGATACCCATCCGCTCCTGCGCGAGATGGGTCATCAGATGGACGAAGGCGCCGTTCAGCTCGCCGAGCAGGTTCTCCTTGGGGACGCGGACGTCGTGGAAGAACAGCTCAGCGGTGTCCTGGGACTTCTGCCCGATCTTGTCGAGGTTGCTGCCGCGCTCGAAGCCCGCCATGCCCCGCTCGACGACCAGCAGGCTCAGGCCGTGCGCCCCGCCCTCCGGCGTCGTCTTGGCGACGACGATGACCAGGTCGGCGAGGATGCCGTTGGAGATGAAGGTCTTGGCGCCGTTGAGGATCCAGTGGTCGCCCGCGTCCTCGGCGTGGGTGCGGATGCCCTGCAGGTCGGAGCCCGCGCCGGGCTCGGTCATCGCGATGGCGGTGATGATCTCGCCGCTGCAGAAGCCGGGCAGCCAGCGGCGCTTTTGCTCATCGGTACCGAGCGTCGTCAGATACGGGCCGATGATGTCGTTGTGCAGGCCCACGGCCAGCCCGGACGCGCCCACCCGGGTGAATTCCTCGGCCAGCACCGCGCTGTAGCGGAAGTCGTGCTGCCCGCCCCCGCCGTACTCCTCGGGAACCGCCGGCCCCAGCAGTCCCTGCTTGCCGGCCGCCCGCCATGCCTCCCGGCTGACGATGCCGTCCTTCTCCCACTGCTCGTAATGCGGTGTCACCTCCCTGGCGAGGAAGGTCCGTACGACCTGGCGGAAGGCCTCGTGGTCCTCGGTGAAGATCTGGCGCTTCATCTGCGCGGTCATCCTGCGGGCCCTCCTCGGAGCCGGTTCTTGACGGTCTCGGTCGGTGTGACGGACGGCGGCCCCACGGGACCGCGCCGGGCGGCGCGCCCGGTGAGCGGGCCGCCGCCCCCGGTGCGGGTCCTCTCCCGGCGGAGGACGGCGGCCGCCCCGCGGGCGGTGGCCGGCCGGAGCGCGGATCCCATCAGCCGGCCGTGTCCTGCTGCCCGGTGCGGTCCGGGCCGGCGGACGGGGACTCGGCGGGGAGGGGGGCGAGGAGGCCGGGGACCTGCCAGTCACGGGAGATCTCCGCACTGTCCGCCCCGGGCCGTGCGGGCGGCCTGCGCACCGCGCCCGGTGTGCGCGAGAAGCGCGGCGCGGGGGCGGGCTGGGTCATTCCGCCGTGCTCGACGAAGGTGCCGCGGGCGGCGAGATGCGGGTGCTGCGGCGCCTCGCGCAGGGACAGCACCGGCGCCACACAGGCGTCGGACTCCGCGAAGACCGCCGTCCACTCCTCGCGGCTGCGGGTCTTGAAGCGGGCGGCGATGGTGGTGCGCAGCTCGCTCCAGGCGGCGGGGTCGTCGCGTCCTGCGGCCTCCTGCTCGATGCCCAGCAGCCGGATGAACTCGCCGTAGAACCGCTGCTCCAGCGCGCCGACCGCCATGTAGCCGCCGTCGGCGGTCTCGTAGGTGCCGTAGAAGGGGGCCCCGCCGTCGAGGAGGTTGGCGCCGCGCCGGTCCTGCCAGCCGCCGGCCGCCAGCATGCCGTGGATCATCGCCGTCAGATGGGCGGTGCCGTCGACGATGGCGGCGTCGACGACCTGGCCCGTGCCGCCGTCGGTGCGGGCGTGCTGGAGGGCGGCGAGGACGCCGATGACCAGGTAGAGGGAGCCGCCCGCGTAGTCACCGAGGAGATTGGCGGGCGCGGCGGGCGGGCCGTCGGGCGAACCGATCATGCCCAGGGCGCCCGTGATGGCGATGTAGCCGATGTCGTGTCCGGCGGTGCCGGCGAGCGGGCCCTGTTGTCCCCAGCCCGTCATCCGGCCGTAGACCAGCCGGGGGTTGCGTGCCAGACACTCCTCGGGGCCCACTCCCAGCCGCTCGGCCACGCCCGGACGGTACCCCTCGATCAGCACATCGGCGCGCCCGGCGAGTTCGAGGACCTGCGCCACCCCGTCGGGGCTCTTCAGGTCCACCAGCACGGAGCGTTTGTTGCGGTTGGTGACGTCGCAGGCCGGATCGATGCCCAGCCCCGCGCCGCCGGGCCGGTCGACACGGACGACGTCGGCGCCGAGGTCGGCCAGGAGCATGGCGGCGAACGGGCCGGGGCCGATGCCCGCGAGTTCGACCACCCGCACCCCGCTCAGCGGGCCGTTCCCTGACTCCGTCATCGCGCCCCATGCCTTTCCGCACTGTGACACTTCTGATGTAACACTCGTGATGTTAAGAACGTGTTCCACTTTCCACAAGCCCCCCGTGTCGCGCGGCAGCAGCGGAAAAAGCCCGTGGCGGCGATGCTCAACTGTCATCGCCGCCACGGGCCTTTGCGCGCCTGCTGCCGCTGCGCCGCTATCCCCCGTCGAGCTCGGCGATGAGCTTCTTGGGGGCTATGACGCGATAGGACTCCTCCGCCCAGTCGCAGAGCAGCTCGGCCGGCGGAGCGCCCGGCTCCGTGAGGGGGACCCGCACCCATCCGGACCTGCCCAGGCCGTAGCCGGCGGGCTGGGCACCGGGCGAGGTCAGCGCATGGGCATGCACCTCGGGGGCCTTCAGCTTCAGCGTGACCCCGAAGGGATGGTTGCCGTCACCGACGCCCAGGAAGATGAAGACCCTCTTGTTGACCTTGATGACGCTCTCGCCCCACGGGAACTCCTCCACCGTCCCCGGAAGGCCGAGCGCGAACGCGCGCACCCGCTCGCGCACCTTCGCCGGATCCGCCGCCTTCGCCATGCGCTCCTCCACGTCCGTCCCCCGTACGACACCGCCCGCGGCGCCGCCCGGACCGCGCTCGTCACGCCCGGCCCGCCCAACGCATTCCACGCTAACGGCGACCACTGACAACGGCCCGCGGAGCGCCGGACGCCGGGCCGACCGAGGGACACCCGTCCCCCCTTCCTGTCCCTTCCCCCGCAACTCGCCGCCGCGCTGTCCGGCTTCCCCGACGGCCGGGGCCGCGGGCGTGCACGGAGTCGGCGACGGACTCCAGGGCCGCTACGCCACATCCGCCGACGCCTCTCCTGACCCGCCGGACGGACCCGCGGCCGACGCCTCCGCTCCCCCGGCCTCCGGCACCAGGTGGTCGCCGGACGCCTTACGGTCCACCAGCCGGCCCAGCCGCCGGGGCACATCGCCGCCCACCAGGACGATGACCACGAGCGTCAGCCCGAAAGTGAGCACGGCCAGCGCCCTGCCCAGGTGCATGCCTTCGGCCAGATGGGCCCCGAGAACGGGCGCCACCGCCCCGCCCAGGGCCCCGGCGTTGTAGACGAAGCCCAGGGAGGCGGCCCGGGTGGCGGTCGGGAAGTGGCCGGCGAGGTACTTCGGCAGGATGCCGGAGATGCCCTGGCTGAGCGCGAGCAGCCCGAAGAGCAGCACACCGAGCGCCGGCAGGCTGTCCCGCACCGCGAAGACCGGGAAGACCAGGGCGAGGGAGGCCAGCAGGGTGCCGGCATAGGCACGGCGGGTGCCGAACCGGTCGCCGACGAAGCCCGCCAGCCAGCAGCCCGCCATGGTGCCGAAGCCCGCGCAGAACATCACGTCGCCGACCTGCCCGGCGGTGTACCCGAGGCCGGTCTTGAGGTAGGTGGGCAGCAGGGCCTGGATCGGCCAGCTGTAGAGGAAGGCACAGAACACCGTCACCATCAGGGCGACGTACAGCAGCCCTCCGCGACGGCCGCCGAGCTGTGCGGCGAAGGCCACCAGGCACCCCGCGGCGACGACGGACAGCCCCGGCACGAAGCCGGTACCGACGGGTGTGAAGACACAGAACAGCGCGACCGAGGCCGTCGCCGCCAGCGCCGCGTTGACCCAGGGCCGGATCCGGCCGGTGAACAACGGCCGGAACGGATGGGGGCGTTCCTCCCCCGTACGGGCGGCGCCGATCTGCCGCTGCCAGTCACCGGCCTCCGGCAGCGATCTGCGCATCCAGAGGGCGACCAGGACGGGCAGCACGCCGATCCAGAACATCCAGCGCCAGCCCCAGCGCGGGACCACCCAGGCGTAGAGCTCGGCGGCGAGGACGGTGCCGCCGGCGTAACCGGAGATGATGAATCCGGAAGCCCGGTTGCGCCACCGGACGGGCCAGCTCTCCAGCACATACGTCACACTCGCGCCGTACTCCCCCGCCATGCCCAGACCGATCACCAGCCGGGCGACGAACAGGCTGGTGTAGCCCCAGGCGAAACCGCAGGCGAAGGTGCCCAGCGAGTAGAGCAGAATGCTGGCGATCATGGCGGCCCGGCGGCCGTGGCGGTCGGCCATCGCGCCCAGGACGGCGCCGCCCAGCCACCGGGTGACGAAGGCGCCGGAGACCAGCGAGGCGGCGGTGGCGGTGCTCAGACGGAAGTCGTCGGCGATCTCGGTCAGCACGAGCGTGATCAGAACGAAGTCGAAGCCGTCGAGGAGGTACCCGATCCAGGCGGCGGCCATCGCCTTCCACTGGCCCGGACCGACCTCCCGCCACCAGTGCCGTCCGTGCTCAGCGGTATCGGTGGGACGCGTCGTCATGACTACCCGGCCTCCCCGGCGGTAGGGACATGGGACATCCCATGTCACCGCCCATCCGCGAATGTGGACCGGCCGCGAGGCCCTGTCAAGGCTGCCCGCCGCGCTCCCAGCGGCCCTGCGGGAAACCAACGACGCGGCCGCAAAGGGACGTTGACGGAGGCAACGGCAGCTGCCTAAGGTCCGTTCTCCATGCCCCACAGGCGGTCGAGAGGACGCGGGATGCCACGGCAGGACACCTCCGGACGGGCCCATGACCTCGTGCTCTACGGCGCGACCGGCTTCGCGGGCGCGCTCACCGCCGCCTACCTGGCCCGGCACGCACCCAAGGACTGCCGCTGGGCGCTGGCCGGGCGCAACACCGCCAAACTGGAGCGGTTGCGCGACCGGCTGGCGGACATCGACCCGTCCTGCGCCGAGCTGCCGCTGCTGCGGGCCGACAGCGGCGATCCGGACGCGCTGCGCGCCCTCGCCGCCGATACCCGGGTGCTGGCGACAACCGTCGGCCCGTATCTGCTCCACGGCGAGCCGCTGGTCGCCGCCTGCGCCGCGGCAGGCACCGACTACGTCGACCTGACCGGCGAGCCGGAGTTCATCGACCGGATGTACCTGCGCCACGATGCGACGGCCCGCGCCTCCGGTGCGCGCCTCGTGCACGCCGGCGGATTCGACTCCGTCCCGCACGACCTGGGGGTCCTCTTCACGGTGGGGCTCCTGCCGGAAGGCGTCCCCGTACGCATCGACGGCTTCGTGCGGACCAACGCGACGTTCTCCGGCGGCACGCTGACCTCCGCGCTGACCGTCGCCTCGCGTCCGGTGGCCATGGCGCGGGCCGCGCGCGAGCGGCAGCGGGTCGAACCGCGACCGGACGGCCGTACGGTGCGGGCGTCGTTCGGGCCGCCTCTCAAGAGCGCCGAAACGCGCACCTGGGGCGTGCCGTTGCCGACCCTGGACCCTCAGGTCATCGCCCGCTCGGCCGCCGCGCTGGACCGTTACGGGCCCGATTTCCGCTATCGCCACTACGCGGGCGTACGGCGGCTGCCGGTCGCCGTCGGCGGGGCCCTGGGGGTGGGAGCCGTGTGCGCGCTCGCCCAGTTGCCGCCCGCCCGGCGGTGGATGTCGCGGCGCCTGGAGCCGGGCGACGGGCCCGGTCCCGAGCGCCGCGCGCGCAGCTGGTTCAAGGTGCGGTTCGTCGGTTCCGGCGGTGGCGCACGTGTGATCACCGAGGTGTCGGGCGGTGACCCCGGCTACGACGAGACGGCGAAGATGCTCGCCGAGTCGGCGCTCAGCCTGGCCTTCGACGAGCTGCCGGAGACCGCGGGACAGGTGACGACCGCGGTCGCCATGGGGGACGCGCTGACGGCTCGCCTCCAGGATGCGGGCATCACGTTCCGCGTCGTCCGGGAGTAGCCACGGACGCTGGCCCACCCCCGTGGAGGCTCACCCCGGGCCCGCCGTCAGGCGTCGGCGAGCGCCTTCCGGCACAGCGCGTCCGCGGCCCGGGTCGTCTCGGGGAGCCGGAAGCGCGCCGCCAGGTGGAGCGTGTGCGCGCAGGCGCGGTCCAGGTCGATGCGGTGCCCCACGGAGACGAAGACCGGCTTGACGCCCTTTTGGGTCCGCAGCGCACGTCCCACCTCCTCGTCCCCGTCCAACAGGGGGGAGGTGTCGCCGCGCTCCGGCCCGGGAGGTTCGTACCGGAAGGTGAAGGGATTCTTGGCGACACCGATGGTGGGCAGTCCGGTCAGCACTCCCAGATGGCTGGCGAGCCCGAAGCGGCGCGGGTGCGCCAGCCCGTAGCCGTCGCAGACCACCAGGCCGGGGGTACGGGTGAGGCGGGCGAGCGCGTCGAGCACCGTGGGAATCTCGCGGAAGGCGAGCAGTCCGGGGACGTACGGGAACGAGATCTGCCCGACCGCGGTGGCCTCGTCGACGACGGCGCGCGTACGGGCGTCCAGCGCGACGGCGGCAGCGGCGACGACATCGCGTGCGTCGTCATAGGCCACGTCCACTCCGACGACGGTGCCCTCGAACCCCGGTTCCGGACCGGCTTCGTCGAGCCGTACATGGGGCCGCAACCGGTCCTGGACCGCGCGCGCCTGTTCCTCGTCGGCGGGCCAGTGCCGCAGTTCGTCGTCACGGGAGATCGTTCCGGGAGTGTCCATGGTGGCCCCACGCTACCGAACCGGTGAGCGAGCGAGCCTCCGGGCGGTCGGGGCACCGGATGCCCCCGGGCCGGGCATGCCAAGGAGAGCGCGCCCCGGTCCGGGCGCCGCCGACCGGTTCGGTCCGCGGTCTGTTCCAGCGAGGTCCCGGGGCCGCTCCCCCAGGGCCCTGGCCTGCGCGTTCCCGGGCGGAAGGAGGCGCCGATTCCGCCTGATTCCTCGTCTATATTGCAGCTATGTTCGTCTTGGAACTGACCTATACCGCGCCCCTCGAACGCGTCGACGCCGTCCTTCAGGACCATGTGGAGTGGCTGCAGAAGCACTACGCCGCCGGGCACTTCATCGCCGCCGGCCGCAAGGTCCCACGGGACGGAGGCGTGATTCTCGCCGCCGGGACGGACCGGGCGACCGTCGAGCGGATCGCGGCCGAGGATCCGTTCACCCTCGCCGGGGTGTGCGAGTACCGGATCACGGAGTTCGTGGCGACGACGACCGCTCCGGCCCTGGAGCAGTACCGCGAACAGCTCCCGTCCTGAGGGCCCGGCCCTCCGGGCCGGACCGCCGGCGATCCGGCAGTCCGGGCACCGTCGGCAGCGGTCTCGCCAGGACCGCTCTCCGCTCCGGGCAACCGGCAGTCGAGCACGCGGTCTTGCCCGACAGCTCGGCGAAAGCGCCCCGCCCGGGGCTACGACGTCGTCGGCGGCGCCGCCGAACCGCTGAGCGTGTCCGGGCGCGCGGGGGCAGGCGACGCGGGCCAGCGCCCCCCGTTGCGCCAGAAATCCTGGATCTCCTCCAACTGGCGCCCCTTGGTCTCGGGAGCCGTGACGGCCGCGAAGACCAGCGCGACGAGCGCCAGGAACCCGAGGCCCGCGAACGTCCGGGCCGCACCCGCCCAGGCCATCAGGGAGGGGAAGAACTGGGCGATCAGCAGATTGGCGACCAGGTCGGCGGTGAGCATCACCGACGCCCCGGTGGAGCGCAGTTGGGCGGGAAAGGACTCGCTCGCATAGACCCAGATCAGCGACCCGAAGCCGAAGTTGAAGGCCGCGGTGAACAGCAGGATGGCGGCAAAGCCCACCCAGGTCGTGGCGCCGTGCAGCGCGCCCCCGGCGAAGACCGCGGTCAGCACCGCAAGCATCACGGCCATCGTGCCGATGCCGGAGAGCAGCACCACCCGCCGGCCGAGCCGGTCGATGATGAGGATGGCGAGCACGGTCGCGGCCAGTGAGGCGAGCTGCACGAAGGACGGCAGCAGGAAGTTCTGGCCACTGCCGGTGAAGCCCATCTCCTCGAAGATCTGCGGGCTGTAGTACGTCACGGCGTTGATGCCGGTGATCTGGCAGAAGAAGCCGAGACCGACGACGAAGAACGCGGCGCGGGCATACGGCTTGCGCAGCAGCGAGCGCGCCGATCCGCCGCTCTCCTGGGCGAGCGCGGAGGCCACCGCGGCGACCTCCCCGCGCGGATCGACGTCCGGGTCGGTCATGGCCATGACCTCGACCGCCCGCTCCGTCCGTCCCTTGAGGACGTACCAGCGCGGGGTGTCCGGCAGCCTGAGCAGCGGAATCAGCACGAGGGCGGCCGGGATCGCGGAGAGGCCGAGCATCCAGCGCCAGTGACCGCCGCCGGACAGGCCCCAGTTGACGAAGTACGTGATGACGATGCCTGCGACCGTGGCCACCTGGTAGGCGGCGACGGAGGCTCCGCGGATGCGTGCCGGGGTCGATTCGGCGACATAGAGCGGCGCGGCGACGATCGAGATGCCGATGGCGATGCCGAGCAGGAAGCGGACGACGTCCAGCACGACGGCGTTGGGCGCGACGGCGGAGAGGGCGACGAAGACCGCGTACGAGCCGGCCACGATCAGCATCGCCGCCTTGCGGCCCAGGGCGTCGGCGAGCTTGCCGCCGATCAGCGCGCCCGCGATGGAGCCGAACACCAGGATGCTGTTGACCAGGCCCTTTTCGGCCTCGGTGAGGTGGAAGTCCTTGCTCAGGAACACCAGGGCACCGGAGATGCTGCCGGTGTCGTAGCCGTAGATGACGCCGACGACGGCGCCGGTGAGCGCGAACAGCCTGCCGGTGCGGCGGGTGGTCCGGGATGACGGTGGCGGGGGCGTCGCGGAGAGCGTGGCAACGGACATGGGAAGTCCTTTGTGCGGCGGAGCGGGCCTTACTGCATGACTGATCTTGCAAGTATTCGGAGAGTTTCACGCACCTGTCAACACTTCGTGCCGCGCTCTCGACAACCCATCATCACCCCGCCTTCACCCCGGCAGAACCGGCAGTTGAGCATCCACGAAGGCCAAAACCCGCCCCTCCCCTCTGGCGCCTCCACTCGTACGAGGGATGGAAGCGCGTCAGATTTCTGCGTACAGTCGATTGCAACGAAAGCAAATATTGCACTTTCACGCAGCACATCGAGCGTACGCACCTCACGGGAGGGTGGGCCATGAGCGAGATCTCGTACATGGAGCAGGAACTGCACAGCCAGCCGGAGACCTGGCGGGAAGCCGCGCGGATCGGGGCGGCCACGGGCACGCTGCCCAAGCCCGGACAGCGGGTGGCCGTCGTCGGCTGCGGCACCTCCTGGTTCATGGCGCAGTCGTATGCCGCCCTCCGCGAGGCGGCCGGACAGGGCGTGACGGACCCCTTCGCCGCCTCCGAGGCGTTCCTCGGCAGTGACCGCGGCTATGACGCGGTCGTCGCCATCACCCGGTCCGGCACCACGACAGAGGTGTTGCGCGTACTCGACGCCGTCAAGGGACGCATCCCGACGGTGACGATCATCGGTGATCCCGAGACGCCGGCGGTGGCGGTCTCCGACGAGACGGTCGCGCTGCCCTTCGCCGACGAGAAGTCGGTGGTACAGACCCGTTTCGCGACGACGGCACTGACGCTGCTGCGTGCGCATCTGGGCGAGGACGTCTCCCGGGCGGTGGCCGACGCGGAGGAGGCGCTGACCTCGCCGGTGGAGAAGGAATGGGTGGACGCCGAGCAGTTCGCCTTCCTGGGGACGGGCTGGACCTTCGGTCTGGCCAATGAGGCGGCGCTCAAGATGCGGGAGGCATCGCAGAGTTGGACCGAGTCCTACCCCGCGATGGAGTACCGCCACGGCCCGATCGCGATAGCCGCACCCGGCCGGGTGACCTGGCTGTTCGGCCAGGCGCCGGAGGGGCTGGAGGCCGATGTGGTGCGGACCGGGGCGCGCTTTGTGCGCCATGCGCGCGATCCACTGGCCGATCTGGTCCTGGTCCAGCGGGTGGCCCTGGAGCGGGCCCGTGCCCGCGGCCTGGACCCGGACAACCCCCGCAGCCTGACCCGCTCGGTGATGCTCGAAACGCCGGCCGCCTCGTAGGCCCTCACCTCCCCCGCCCCGTCTCCCCCACGCCAATCAACCCCGTCCGCAAGGGAGTCAGCCTCCGATGCCCCTCGTCCCGACCTCGTCGATCGTCGACTCCGCGCGTGAGGCGCGGGTCGGTGCCGCGGCGTTCAACGTCATCCATCTGGAGACCGCCGAGGCACTCGTCACCGCCGCCGAGCGCACCGACATCCCGTTGATCCTGCAGATCAGCGAGAACTGCATCCGCTATCACGGCAGCCTGCTGCCCCTCACCCGTGCCACCCTCGCCCTCGCCGAGGGCTCGACTGCCCCGATCGCGGTGCACCTCGACCACATCACCGATGCCGACCTGGTCCACCAGGGCGTCGCCGCCGGAGTGGGTTCCGTCATGGTGGACGCCTCCGCCCTTCCCTACGAACAGAACGTGGCCACCACCACCGAACTCACCTCCTGGTGCCACGACCGTGGCGCCTACGTCGAGGCCGAACTCGGCGAAGTGGGCGGCAAGGACGGCGTCCATGCGCCGGGGGCCCGCACGGACCCGGACGAGGCGCTGGCCTTCGTCCGTGCGACCGGGGTGGATGCGCTCGCCGTGGCCGTCGGCTCGTCCCACGCGATGCATGAGCGCACGGCCGTACTGGACAAGGACCTGATCGCGGCGCTGCACACCGCGCTGCCGGTGCCGCTGGTACTGCACGGCTCGTCCGGAGTGCCCGACGACGAACTGCGGCGGGCCATCGCCGCCGGAATGACGAAGATCAATATCTCCACTCATCTGGTCTCCGTCTTCACCCGCTCGATACGGCACGCACTGGACGCCGACCCCGCACTCGTCGACTCCCGCAAGTACCTCAAGCCCGCCCGGGAGGCGGTGGCCGAGGAAGCGGCGAGGCTGTTGGGTGTGCTGGGCGCTCCGGCGACGGTCCCGGGCCAGTACGCGGCCCAGGCGCCGGCCCGGGGGTGAGGAGACGGCGGGCGGATCATCGCCCCGGCGGCGCTTCTTCCGCGCGGGCGGGGCGACGGCGGTCGTCACAGAGGACAGGAGGACCAGAGGGCCGGAGAGAGGGGAGGGCTTGCCGCGGTCAGCGCAGTGGAGTGCGGAGTGGAGCGGGGGTGGATCGCGAGGCCCCTACGGTGCGTCGTCGTGGCCTGCTGGGACGAATTAGGCTCGCGTCATGAAGCGCCATGAACGGATGAACGCACTGCTCGAGCTGCTCGGCGACCGGGGCCGGGTGGATGTCGAGGAGGCGGCGACCGCGCTGGAGGTCTCGGCCGCCACCATGCGCCGCGACATGGACGCACTGGCCGAGCAGCAGTTGCTGACCCGCACCCGCGGCGGGGCGGTGCTCAGTTCGGTGGCGTACGACCTGCCCATCCGCTACAAGCACGCTCATCGGTCGGCAGAGAAGGAGGCGGTGGCGCAGGCCGCGGCGAAGCTGGTCGAGCGGGGCGACGTGGTCGGGCTGAGCGGCGGCACGACGACCACGGCGATCGCCCGGGTGCTCGCCACCCGCCCGGACTTCGCGGAGGCCGGCCCACAACCGCATCTGACGATCGTCACCAACTCCCTCAACATCGCCAACGAGCTGGCCGTACGACCACAGATCAAGATCGTGCTCACGGGCGGGGTGGCCCACTCGCGGTCATTCGAACTGGTGGGACCGTTCAGCGAGTTGGTGATGCAGCAGATCTCCATCGATACCGCGTTCATCGGCGCCAACGGCATGGACCCGATGATGGGGGCCACGGTGCACGACGAGGCCGAGGCCCGGGTCAACCGCCTCATGGCCGAGCGTGCCCGGCGTGCCGTGGTCGTGGCGGACTCGTCGAAGATCGGCGAGCGCTGCTTCGCCCGGGTCGGCGGCGCGGACGTCTTTGACACGTTCATCACGGACAACGGAGCGAAGGAGGCAATCCGCCGTGAGTTCACGGACCGGGGACTGAAGGTCGTGGCGGCTCGCCCACCCGTCGGCGAGTGACGCCTGAGCGCCGAGCCACCGTCAGCCCGTCCGCCTGCTGCTCCGCCTGCGTCTCTCCACGCCTTTCCACGCCTCTCCACTGCGCCGCGCTCGCTCCGGCCCCCCTTTCCGGGCAGGACGACTCGGCTCGGTCGCCGACACGGCTCCGAGGGTGGCTCGGCCCCGTCGAGCAGCTCGGCCCCCTTGAGCAACACGGCCCCGTCGAGCGACGGCCTAGTCGAGCGGCTCGGTCTCCATGAGCAACACGGCACTGTCGAGCGGTACCGCCCGGTTGCGGGGCGTGGCCCTCGCTTGGGGCTTCCGTGCGGGTGGTTCGGCCGGGAATCAGCTAGGGCCGGGTCGGTTGTGGACTCGGGCGGGGGCGGTTGCGGAAGGGTTGCCCTGATGTCGCGGGTGTGTCCCTGTGGGACCCCCGGGGCTGATTTCCCCGGGGTGCGCGTGGACAATGGGGAATGAACGTGCGAACCCGATGCGGGCTTCGCGGGGGAATCCAAGTTTTCCAGCGGGGGAGCTTACGGTGCGGAAGATCATGGCGATAGCGCTGGCGGCGGTGGCCTGCAGCGCCACTTTGACCATCACCAGCGCCTCCACCGCTGCGGCGGCGGAACGGGCGCCACACTGCGTGGTGGTGCGGAAGTACTTCAACAAGGGGCACCAGCGCTACGTCCGGCTGACGAATCTGTGCAGCCGGCGGACCGCGTGCTTCACCATCGTCGTGCCGCACCAGCGCGACCCCCACGGCAGCCTTCCCAAAGGCGCGACGAAGGACGTCCGGTACGGCACGACCTGGACGTCGCGGGCCCTGTTCGTGAAGAACAGTTCCTGCTGAGCGGTCGGCGTCAGCACGCCGGGGCGTAACGATTCGCGGGACCGCGACCCCGCCGGGGCGGGTCAGGCACGTACGGCGACTCCGTCCAGCACCATGGAGAGGTACTGGCGGGCGATCTCCTCGGGGCTGTGCTGCCCACCGGGCCGGTACCAGCTCGCCGCGACCCAGACGGTGTCGCGGACGAAGCGGTAGGTGAGCCGGATGTCGAGGTCGGCCCGGAAGACTCCGTCGGCGACACCTCGCTCCAGCGTGCCCAGCCAGGCCCTTTCGAACTTCTGCTGCGAGTCCGCGAGGTAGCCGAAGCGGGGCTGGGCGGTGAGGTGCCTGGCCTCCTTCTGGTAGATGGCGACGGCCGCGCGGTGCCGGTCGATCTCCCGGAAGGACTCGGTGACCAGGGCTTCGATGGTCTCCCTGGGGCCGAGGCGGGCGGCGAGCACGGCGTCGTAGCCGTCCCACAGCTCGGTCAGGAAGCTGGAGAGGATCTCGTCCAGCATCGATTCCTTGGAATCGAAGTGGTAGTAGAGGCTGCCCGCGAGCATCCCGGCCTCGTCCGCGATGCGGCGGACGGTGGTGGCGTTGTAGCCGTGTGCGGCGAAGACCTCCGCCGCGATGTTGAGGATTTCGCGGCGGCGCTCCGGTGACGCGTTCGCGGTCGTCGGCTTCTTCTTGGCGGCTGGCACCTGAATATTGTCGCCCCGCCCTTGCCCGCCTCCGGCCACCCGGGCACTCGCCCAACCGCTGCCCCTGTGACCTCCCCCGGCCGGCCCTTCCTGCTGCTCCCTCGCCCCGCAGGCCCTTCCCGCTGCTCCTCCATTCAGCAGGCCCCGGTGCCGCCACACGCCGCTCGCATATTTCACTAGTAAAACACCTGTTAATCTTTTCTCCATGGGGAAGCATGCCAGGCCGTCCGGGAAGAGCGCGGGCGCCGTGCCGGGAAGTGGGGTGCGGGTCAGACCGCTGCCCGTCAGGAGCAGCGTGCGGCTGCGTAAGCCGGTCGACATTTGGCACAAGCCGGCGCTCAGTGCGGTGGTGGCGCTGGCGATTCCGGATCTCGTGCTCTTCGGGCTGGGGCGGCTGGATCTGGTCCTTTACACCTCGGCCGGGGCGATGTGCGCCCTGTATGCGCACGGTCTGCCGTACGCCGCCCGCGCTCGCACGCTGATGTGGGTGGTGCTCGGCATGGTCGCGAGCCTCGGTATCGCGCTGACCGCCGCCTCGCTGACCACGTCGGCCGTGTTGCTCGTCGTGCTCGCTTCGCTGATGTCCGCGGTCCACAAGATGGTGTGCGATGCGACGCGTATCGGTCCGCCGGCGAACGTCATCCTGACGTTCATCACGGCCTCGGCCTTCTTCGTGCCGCAGCACCTCGGCGAGGTACCCCTGCATCTGGCGCTGGCCCTCGGTACCGGAGGGCTCGCCTGGCTGGTCTGCATGGCACCGGCGCTGATACGCCCGCAGGGGCCGGAGCGGATCGCCGTGGCCCGCGCGCTGGAGGCCGCGGCGGGGCTGCTGCGTACCGAAGCAGGACCCGGCGGCGGGGTGGGACCGGCCGGTGGCGAGCCCGCCGGTGTGGCGCAGGCGCGGCATGCCGCTGCGGCCGCGGTGAATGCCGCCTGGCACACGTTGTTCCTGGTCCCGGCGCGTAACCCGGCCAGGGCCGTCGCGCGAGCCGGGCTCGAACGCCTGCTGGTGCGGGCCGAATCGGCGCTGGGGCACGACGGATGGTCCGCGGCGGGTGAAGCCGAGCGGCTCGGCTCCTGGGCGCGGGAGGTGCGGAGCGGGCGGCCGCTGCCCCGGGTGGTGCTCTCGGACGAGCAGGCGGCGGAGTTGGCGGGCGTCGCCGAAGAGACGCGGGAGCCGCGGCGGCCCGCGCCCGGCCGGCCGTACGGGGTGCGGGCGGTGCTCGCCCGGCTGGCGCCCGGGTCACCGCTGTTGCCCATCGGGGCGCGGGTCGCCGTGGGGTGTGTGGTGGCGGGCTGGGTGTCGATGGCGGTCGGCGTCGGGCATCCGTATTGGGCCGTGGTCACCGCGGCCTCGATCTATCAGGCCAACACCACGCTCTCCTGGCAGCGGGCGCTGCAGCGGACCCTCGGCAACCTGTTCGGCCTGCTGCTCTACACGGCGCTGCTGCCGCTGATGCACCTCGGGGAGCTCGCGATGATCGCGCTGGCGCTGGCCTTCCAGCTCGGGGCCGAGGCGTGCATCACCCGCAATTACTGGCTCGGCTCGGTGTGTGTCACGCCGATGGCGCTGCTGCTGACCGAGTTCGGCCGGCGAACGCCGGCCGGCACGCTGGTCGCCGACCGCTGGATCGACACCGTGGTGGGCGCGGTGGTGGGGCTGGCCTGCTGCGTCCTGGTCACCAACCGGCGGGCCGCCGACCGCATCGAAGCCGCCCTGGGCCGGGTCGAGGCTGCGGAGGCCGTCGCCGCGCGGCTGCTGACGACGGGGGCCACGCCGGCAGCGGACGGGGGCCGGGAGATCGGCTGCGTTCCGGAGACCAGCACCGGCCACACCCCGGAGACCGGCGGCACCCCGGAAGCCGGCTGGGCCAGGGAAACCGGCTACGCCCCCGAGACCAACCGGGCCACCGAGCCCAGCCGGGCCCTGGAGGTCGTCTGGGCACGTGACCGGCTGGCCGGGTGTCTGGTCGAGTTGCGGGAAGCCGTAGAGGTGGCGAGCGGTGAGTGGTGGCAGCGGGCGCTGCCCGAGGAGCGGATCGCGCGTGCCGAGCAGCGGGGGCACCGGGCCCTGGCCGGGTTGGTACGACAGTCCCCGGAGCCGGGACCGGCTCCGGTCCCGGCGCCGGTCCCGGTCGGCTGACCCGCGTGCCCGCCCGGCGCGGCGGCAGGAACGGCGGCAGGCACAATTGAGGGATGTGGCCGAGAGGAGTGTGCGGGTGACCGAGGACATCGTCGCGGGGGTGCTGCGCCAGTGGCAGCAGGTGCACCCCGGGCTGGACACCGGCCCGATGGCGGTGATCGGACGGCTCAACCGCTGTTCCGCACTGCTGCAGCAGGCGTCCGATGCGCCCCTGCGGAAGGCCGGACTCACCCGTCCCGAGTTCGACATCCTCGGCACCTTGCGCCGGATGGACCGTGAGGTGACCCCCGGGCGGGTGGTCCGCGAGACCTTTGCGTCCGGTGCCGCGGTGACCAAGCGCGTACGGCAACTGGAGGAGCGCGGGCTGATCGCCCGCCGCCCCGACGACCGGGACCGCCGCGTCGCGCACCTCTCGCTCACCGAGGAGGGGCGGGAGACCATCGACCGGCTGCTGCCCGAACAGCTGCGGTACGAGGCAGCGCTGCTCGACGGCATCGGCGATCAGCGGCAGGAGGAACTCTCCGCGGCGCTGGGCGAGTTGCTGGTGGTGCTGGAGGGACGGCTCGGAAGCCTGATGGAGTAGGGACGGCAAGCCGGGGGTGAGGGGAACCTCGGGCCGCCCCCTGCATCAACCGGCGTTCCCCACCCCACCCCTTCACCAACGCCCCCTTCCCCCATCACGGACGCCCCCACCCTCAGCCCCTCACGCGGTACGCGCCCCGGCGTCCGCCCTCACGGCTCCAGGCGGGCGATCCGGCCCCGTTCGCCCGCGGCCCAGCAGCCCAGGTCGGGGGCGCAGTCGACGGTGTCGTACGAACCGCGGTCGAAGGTGTGCCAGGTGCGGCCGCCGTCGAGGGTGAGGTCGCTGCCGGACGGGCCGACCGCTAGGGCGAGGTGCCGGGAGTGCGGGAGCCAGACGGCGCCGGAGCGGTAGGCGTTGGGGGGTGCGGCGGCCGGGGTCCAGGTCGTGCCGCCGTCGTCGCTGACGGCGGCGGCGCGGGGCGAGGGCTGCCCGGGGCGGTAGTCGCCGCCGACGGCGAGGCCGTGGAGGCGGTCGCGGAAGGCGAGCGCGAAGACGCCGCGGGCCGGGTCGCCCGCGGGCAGCGGGGTGTCGGTGGCGGACCAGGTGCGACCGCGGTCGGTGGTGTGCAGGACGCGGGCGGTGGCCGCGCCACCGGTCGCGATCCAGGCGTCACGGCTGCCGGTGGAGACCAGGCACTGGCCGCTGGCGGCGAAGGCGGCCTCGCCCTGCTGGGCCGACGGCATGCCCGTCGACGGGAGTACGCGCCAACTGCGGCCGCCGTCAGCCGTGGACAGGATGCGGTACCTGCCGTCGACGGGGTCGCCGAGGGCGATGCCGTGCCGCCGGTCGAAGAAGGTCAGACAGTCGTAGAAGGCGCGGGGGTCGGTGTTGCGGAAGCTTTCGGTCCAGGTGGCGCCGGCGTCGTCGGTGCGGAAGACGCGCGAGGCCACGCCCTCGCCGATCGCGAGGACGACCGCGCGGCGGGCGTCGAACGCCTCGATGTCGCGGAACTCCAGCGCCCCGGCGCCGGGTGGCGAGACGTCGCTCCAGTGCTTGCCGCCGTCGTGGCTGCGCAGCACGGTGCCCGCCGTGCCGGCGACCCAGGCGGTCGTCCGGCTCACGGCCGCGAGACCGCGGAAGCGGGCGGTGCTGCCGCTGTCCTTGAGCCGCCAGCCGGCATGCGGGGTGCTGAGTACGGCCGCCGATGCCGGCTCACCCGCCCGAGTCGGTGCCGCCGCCGGCGAACCCGGCCGGGCCGCGGCCGCCGGCCCGGCCGCCATCGTGGCGAGCACCGCCGCTCCTGCCGCCATGGCCGCCCCACGGCGAGCCCTGCGGGTACGTGACGCCTGCTCGGCCTCCCGGTCCGAGCCCCTGCCCAACAAGCGCCCGTTGCGCCGCATTCGCCCCACCCCGCTCCGGTTGTGGGCTGGAAGCTAGCCCAGCCCGACCGCGCCGTCCAGCCCCCCGGCCCGCCACCGCAGCGGCCACCACCCATCGCACCACCCGCCCCACCCCCGATGGCCTTCCGACAACGAGCCCGTCGACGGCTCGCGGCACACCTGACGCTCCATCACTTGGACCGATTCGCAGCCGATCCCGCCTCCGCGCGCACAGCAAAGAGGGCATATACGTACATTCAAAGGCCCGTGATGCAGGTCACGCAGGAATTCAATGCACCTGGCGCGATGACCTGTGCGTCCTAGTGGCCAAAGGCCCAATCAATCGCCTGAAGGCCCAGCCGAACCGTCTCGTGGCCGCGGGCGCAGCGAACCGCATCGAATACAAGGGAGCCGGCGATGTCCAGCGTCATCGACCAAGCCGTTCAGGCCCGTCTCATCGCGACCGCTCCCCGGTCGCAGGTGATCGCGGCGAGCCTGCGTTACGACCGCGCCGACCCGTTCGCGGTGCGCTTGGTCTTTCCGCCCGCCGCGTCGCTGGACGGGGCGGAGGTGGCGTGGACGTTCGGGCGCGACCTGCTGGAGGAAGGGCTGTGCGGGCCGGCCGGGTCGGGCGACGTGCAGATCTGGCCGTACGACACGGACGCCGTGGTGGTGGAGTTCCACGCCGTCGGGGGCATGGCGGTGGTGCAGTTCGACACCCAGGAGCTGCGGTCCTTCCTGACCCGGTCGTACCAGATCGTCGCGAAGGGCGAGGAGGCGCGGCACCTGGACGTCGAGGCCGATCTCGTCGCCCTGTTGCGCGAGGCGTAGGCCCCACCCGCCCCTGAGGCACCCGACGGCAGGCCCCTCCCCGTTGGAGGCAGGAGCCCACCCCTGGAGGCGGGCCCCCTAGCCGGACCCCTCGCCCCCAGACCGCCCCCAGCGGACGCATACGGCACCTAGCCCACCCCAGGCGCGACCGCCCCAGCCTCCCAAGGCGCCGCGCCCACCCCGTCCGCCATGCCCGCCCCGTCTACGTCACTCGCCCTGCCTGCCTCGCACACCCCGTCCGCCCCATCCGCCCCGAAAAGCTTCGCCAGTTGCAGATCCACCAGCCGTAGCGCGGCTTCGGGCGTGTGCACGCCCAGCAGGACGTAGGTGGCGAGTCCGTCGACCGCGCCGATCAGCAGCATCGCCTCGTCCTCGGTGGCGCGCTCGGGCGGCAGTTCGCCGCGTTCCGCGGCCAGCCGCAGTTGGGCGGCGAAGAAGGCGCGGAGCCGGGGGATGCCGTTCTCGGCCTCGGCGCGCAGGGCCTCGTCGTGCACGGCGCGGGCGTAATAGGCGGCGCCGACCAGCAGTCCGGTACGGCTCCGGTCGTCCAGCGGCAGCATGCCCGACAGGCAGGCGCGCAGCACCTGGCGGGGCGCCGGCTCCCCGTGCAGCGCCTCGATGCGGGCGCGGATCCGTTCCGTGGCGAGCTGGTTGATGTACCGGAGGGCGAAGACGAGCATCTCGTTCCTGGTGCGGAAGTAGTGCTGCAGCCGGCCGAGCGAGATCCCGGCCTCCGCCGCGACATCGCGCAGGCTCGCGCCGTCGAGCCCGCGGGTGCTCGCGATCCGCCACAGCGCCTCCGCGATCTCCCGGCGCCTGGCTTCGTGGTCCACCTTCTTGGGCACGGATGACTCCTTCGTACTGTGCACGACCCTCACGCGGCCCCGGCCCGGGGGAGCCCGGTCCGCTTTTACAAGTCGCTTGTACCGTTATAACGTATGGCTACTCAATACGCTTGACTTGGAAACGGTGACCCTGATGCCCGAGCACGCCGCCCCGTTGCTGCGCCCGCCCCGCCATCGAGTCGATCCCCGGGCCCGTCGGTGGTGGACGGTCCAGGCGCTGCTGACGCTCAGCGGCCCGATGCTGCTCACCGCACTCGTCATGGCGGTGCTGTCCCTCCTCTTCTTCCCGGGCGCGCTGCCGTGGCTGGGCCCCCTGCTGCTGGTGGTGCTGGTGCTGCCCGCCGTCGGCTATCTCGCGGTGATGCCGCGGTGGCGGTACGCGGTGCACGCCTGGGAGCTGGGCGGGCGCGCGGTCTACGCGGCGGGCGGCTGGTTCTGGCAGAAGCGGCGGATCGCGCCGCTGTCCCGGGTGCAGACGGTGGACACCGTGCGCGGGCCGCTCCAGCGGCGGTACGGGCTGGCGACGGTGACCGTCACCACCGCCTCGACCGCGGGCGACATCAAGATCGCGGGATTGTCCGACGCGGACGCCGAGGAGCTGTCCCGGCGGATCGGCGAGGCGGCGCAGGACGTGCCGGGTGATGCCGCATGAGCACGCCGCACGAGCACGAAACGCCCGCCGTGGCGCACGACATACCGGGCACGGCCGGCGCCGACCCCGTCGCGCCCGCCGGCCTGATGGGGACGGACGAGTGGCGTCGGCTGGATCCGCGCACCCTTCTGGTGCACTGCGGCTGGCTGGCGGCGCCGCTCGGTTCGCTGGCACTGACGGCGCTGGCCACCGGAGGCCGTATCACCGCCCGCGCCTGGATCACACTCGCCGCGGTCGCCGCCTCGTTCGCCGTCGTCACCACGATCGGCCTGATCCGCTGGGCCCGTACGGAGTTCCGCGTCGCCCGGCGGCCGGACGACGCGGGCGGTCCCGGCCAGGGGCGCGCGGCCCTCACCCTGGAGGTGCGCAGCGGGCTGCTGACCCGGAGGCTGCGCAGTGTGCCGCTGCGGCGCATCCGCACGGTCGATCTGACCGCGTCGCCGCTGCACCGGCTGTTGGGGGTCACCGTCCTGCGGGCCGGCACGGCGGGCTCGGGCGACGGCCGCAGCGAGCTGTCGCTGGAGGCGCTCGCGGTCCCGGAGGCGGAACGGCTGCGCGCGGAGCTGCTCGCGTACGCGGACGCCGCGGCGGCCGGGAACGATCCGGTGCTGGCCCGCATCCGGTGGCGCTGGCTGCGGTACGCGCCGCTGACGTTCTGGGTCGTCGGCGGGGTGTTCGTGACGGCCGGGTCGGTCTACCGCGTCCTGGACGGCATCGGCATCGAGCCCTGGAAACTGGGCTTCGTCCAGGAGGCGTTCCGCGAGTTCGGCGCGAGCGCCCTGTGGCTGACGATCCCGGTGGCGCTGCTCGCCGTCCTCGCGCTCGGCTCGGCCGGCGCCGTCGCCCTGTACGTCGAGAACTGGTGGGACTACTGCCTGGAGTGGACCGACGCGCGCACGCTGCGGGTGCGCCGCGGGCTGTTCACCACCCGCTCGGTGACCATCGAACGGGCGCGGCTGCGCGGGGTGTTGCTGCGTGAACCGCTGCTGCTGCGGGCCGGCGGCGGGGCGCTGGTGCGCGCGGTGGCGGGCGGCCTGGGCAATCGCGAGGAGAACCGCAAGCGCAGCGGGCTGCTGCCCCCGGCGCCCCGTCCGGAGGCGTTGCGGGTGGCGGGCGGCGCCCTGCGCGCGCCCTTCCCGGGAAGCGGGGCCCCTGTGGCGCTGGCCGCGCACCCCCGCGTCGCACTGCGCCGGCGCCGGGTGCGCGGGCTGCTGTGGGCGGTGCTGCCCGGCACCGCCGTACTGGCCGGTCTCGGCGCGGCGTTCACCCCCGTCCTGCTGCACTGCGCGTGGATCTACGCGGTGGTGGCCACGGCGCTCGTGCTGTGGCTGGCCCGGGACGCGTACCGCAGTCTGGGGCACGGGATCCAGGGCCCCTATCTGGTGACCCGTTCGGGCACCTTCAGCCGGGACACCCTCGCCCTCCAGCGCGAGGCCGTCGCCGCCTGGACGTTCTCGACCTCGCCGTTCGCCCGCCGGGCCGGTCTGGTCACGCTGACCGCCGCGGTCGCCGCGGGCGAGGACGGCTACCGCGTCCCGGACCTTTCGGCCGCCGAGGCCCCGGCCTTCGCCGCGGCGGCGGCCCCGGGAATCCTGGAGGAGTTCCTCCAGCACCCCGGGGCGCCGGAGCCTCCGGGGCGCCTCTCGGAGCAGCGGCTGCCGTAGCGGCGAAGGCACCTCGTCCCGGCCTCCCGCGCCGCGTCCGCCGCCGGGCCGACGGCCGTGCGCCCCAGGGGCCGGGCGAGGGATGCCACCACACATCGCGATATGACGGACCGTCGGACAACCCGTGCGCAACATGAGATACCTCACACCCATGTCGCGTGCACGACCTGCGTGGGCACACCGT
This sequence comes from Streptomyces angustmyceticus, assembly GCF_019933235.1. Lineage (NCBI taxonomy): Bacteria > Bacillati > Actinomycetota > Actinomycetes > Kitasatosporales > Streptomycetaceae > Streptomyces > Streptomyces angustmyceticus. Next base: position 1,413,250 of record NZ_CP082945.1, read on the forward strand.
CCTACTGGACGAGCCATTGCCCATGACCCGACAGCCGTGAGGGAGCAGCGCGATGAACACTGTCATCGACCAAGCCGTCCAGGTTCGCCTCATCGCCACCACCTCCGGCCCGCACGCGGTACCCGCCGTGCTGCACTATCAGCCCGCCGACCCCCTGGCGGTACGGATGTTCTTCCCGCCGGAGATCTCGCTGGACGGATCCGCCGTGGAATGGGCGTTCGCCAGGGAACTGCTCGACGAGGGGCTGCGGGTGCCGGCCGGGCGGGGCGACGTGCGGATACGGCCGTCCGGCCCGGACCGCACGGTGATGGAGTTCCACGCGGAGGAGGGCGTGGCCATGGTCCAGTTGCGGACCGCGGACGTCCGGCACTTCCTCGCCCGCTCCTACGAGGCCGTGCCCGCGGGCGGCGAGTCGGCGCACCTGGGAATGGACTACGGCCTCGCGGAGTTGTTCGGCGCGGCGTAGGGCGGGGTACAGGGCCGGCGGGCCGATGACGCAACCAGGCCGGGGGAGGAGGCCGTCGCACCGGGAGACCGGACGGCGACGGCACAGCCCGGGGCCTGTCCGGCAGGTCGGTGACGGACAGGCCCCGGGATGTCCGGCGGGACGGGCCGCCGCCCGGCTTCCGGGGCGGCCGCCGGGGTCCCGCCTCAGCGCTTGGGGAACCCGAATCCGTAGCCCTGCTGCTGCATCCACGGCAGCAGCCGGTCCAGCGACTCGACGGTCCGGGCGCGGTCGCCGCCGCCGTCGTGGAACAGCACCGTGGGCCCGTTGGAGAGTTCACCGCGGACCGTCGCCTCGATCCCGTCGACGGTGCCGCCCTCGAAGTCCTTGCTGTCGACGTTCCAGCCCAGGGGCCGCATACCGTGCTGGGCGGCCAGCTTGCGGCTGTAGGGCGTGAAGGCGCCGCCGGGGGCGCGGTAGTACTCGACGCGTGCGCCGCCGGCGGCGTCCTCGATCATCTTCTGCGCGTCGAGTATCTGCCGCGACTGGTAGCTCTCCGGCTGGTGATCCATACCGGTGTTGTGGCTGACGGTGTGGTCGCAGAGCCTGTGCCCCGCCGCCACCACCTGCTTGACCAGGTCGGGGTGGGCCTTGGCCTGCGGTCCGATCATGCAGAAGACGGCCTTGACGTTGTGCTTCTTCAGCACGGCGAGCACCTTCGGGGTCCAGGCCGGGTCCGGGCCGTCGTCGATGGTGATGTTCAGGCTGCGCCCCGGGCGGTCCGAGGCGTGCACGATGGAGGGGTCGACCGGTGCCGCCTGCTGGGCCTTGGCGTCATCGACGCTCTCCGCCTCGGCCTGGGACGTGGTCCCGAAATCGCCGAAGGCGAGCGTCCCCGCGACCGCGAGTGAGACCACCGCCGCCGCGGCCGCCCCGATGATGCCGCTCTCCCTGCCGAAGCGCCGTGCCATCCCGACCCCGTCCCTACCGTGCTCGTGTGCGTACCGAAGGGCGGTGGCCGAGTTGCGCGCACCGCCTTGCACCACGTGAGATGCACCGGAGTCCGGGCAGGCTGCTCCTGTTACGGATCCATCATGAAACTTATTGATACTGGACCCATGCCACGTGTACTTCTGATCGAGGACGACGCCGCCGTACGGGACGGAGTGTCCCTGGCCCTGCGGCGGCGCGGCCACGAAGTGGCGGCCGCGGCAAGCGGGGAGGAGGGGTTGGAGGTCCTGCCGGGCTTCCGCCCCGACATCGTGCTGCTGGACCTGATGCTCCCCGGCAAGGACGGCTTCGAGGTCTGCCGGCTCATCCGCGCCGAGCGGCAGCTGCCGATCATCATGCTCACCGCCCGCGGCGACGATCTCGATGTGGTGCTCGGTCTGGAGGCCGGCGCCGACGACTACATCGTCAAACCGGCCCGCGGTGAGGTCCTCGAAGCGCGGATGCGCGCGGTGCTGCGCCGTACCGCGCTGCCCGCCGACGGCACCCCGGCCGCCGCCGAGCCGGGCCCGGCCCCGGTGGAGACCTACGGCGAACTGGCCATAGACCGCGCCGGACTGGTCGTCGGCAAGGGCGGCCAGGACCTGGCGCTGGCCCCCTCGGAGATGAAGCTGCTGCTGTTCCTGTCCGCCACCCCGGGGCAGGTCTTCAGCCGCCAGCAGCTGCTGGAGCACGTGTGGGAGCACAGCTACCACGGCGACGCGCGGCTGGTCGACGCCTGTGTCATGCGGCTGCGGACGAAGATAGAGGACACCCCGCGCAGCCCCCGTTACGTCCAGACCGTGCGCGGCTTCGGCTATCGCTTCGGACCCCTGTGAAGCGCCCCGGCCTCCGGATGCCGGCCCTCCCCCGCCTGCGCACGGGGAACCCCCAGTTGCTGCGGGGTCTGCGGGCCAGGCTCGTCGTGGGGTTCCTGGTGGTGGCCGCCCTCAGCGCACTGACCACCGCGCTGCTGACGTACCAGGAGGCCCGTAACGCGATACTGCAGCGCTCCCAGGACATCGCCGTCAACGACCTGAGGGCGCAGGTCAACTCGCTGGCGCCGGAGCTGCCGGTGCCGCCGGCCCAGGCGGACCTGGACTCGCTGCGGGTGCAGCTGGAGCGCTCCGGAAAGTCCCGCGACTGGGACATCTCCGTGCACTACAGCGGCGCGCGGGACAGCGGCGACGGCAGCCTGCGGGGCGACGTCGTGATCCCGGGCGGCCTCAAGGCGTCGGTGGAGAAGCGCCATGTGCCGGCCTTCCAGCGCGTGGACCGCGGCGGCGACCCCTGGCTGCTGATCGGGATGCCGGTACGGCAGTCCGACGGCCGCGCCTCCGCGCTGACCGTGTACGCCCAACTCCCGCTGAACGCCGAGGAGTCCAATGTCGAGGCGCTGGTGAGCGCCGCCCAGCGGGGCGCGCTGCCGGTGCTGGTGCTGACCGTGGTCCTGGCGCTGCTCGCCGCGCGCGGGGTGCTGCGGCCGGTGCGCGGTCTGCGGCAGGCCGCCGGACGGATCGCCGAGGGCAAGCTGGACACCCGGCTGGAGGTCAAGGGCGCCGACGAGATCGCGGACCTGTCCCGGACGTTCAACGACATGGCGGCCCGGCTGGAGGAGAGCATGGCCGAGCTGCGCCGCCTGGAGTCCAACTCCCGCCGGTTCGTCGCCGATGTCTCGCACGAGCTGCGGACGCCGCTGGCGGCGATGACCGCGGTCACCGACGTCCTCGACGAGGACGCCGACGCCCTCGACCCCGACACCGCCTCCGCGGTCCGGCTGATCAGCCAGGAGACCGGGAAGCTGGCGCGGATGGTGGAGGACCTGATGGAGGTGTCGCGGTTCGACGCGGGGGCCGCGGCGCTCCACCTGGACGAGGTGGACGTCGGCGAGACCATCCGCAAGACCCTGCAGGCCAGGGCCTGGCAGAAGCGGGTGACGGCGCAGCTGCCGGCGGACGTGCGGGCCGGACTCGACCCGCGGCGGCTCGATGTCGTGGTCGCGAACCTCGTCGGCAACGCCCTGCACCACGGCGGCGAGCCGGTCCGGGTGCGGCTGCACGCCCCGGAGCCGGGCGCCGGCCGGCTGCTGATCGAGATCTCCGACAGCGGCCCCGGCATCGACCCCGAGGTCCTGCCGCACGTCTTCGAGCGCTTCTACAAGGCGGACTCCGCCCGCGCCCGCTCGGAGGGCAGCGGTCTGGGGCTGGCCATCGCGATGGAGAACGTACGGCTGCACGGCGGCTCCATGCGCGCCGCCAACTCCCCCGAGGGCGGCGCGGTGTTCACGGTGGATCTGCCGCTGCGCCACGAGGAGGCGGGGGAACCGGCGCCCGACGCGAGCGCGGACCCGCCGGACGACGAGGCACGGACGGCCGGCGGACCGGCCGCGGACGACGAACGGGACGGCGTACGCTCCGGAGCCGGGAAAGAGACCCACGCATGAGCACCACGAACGCCAGGGAAACCGCGGACGCCCCGGACGCCGCGCGGGCGACGCGTGCCCGCCGGCGGGTGGTGACCGGAGTGCTCACCGCCACGGTGGGCGGGGTGCTCACCGGCGTGCTGGGCGGAGCACTGACCGGCTGCGGCATCGCGCCCACCGATGTCATCGACGCCGGTGAGCCCGCGACCGGAGTACGGTCGCCCGGCCAGCGCACGGCCGATGTCCAGCTGTTCTTCTACGGGCCCTCGGGGCTGCGCTCCGCGACCCGGCGGGCGAAGGAGCCGGTCGACCCGGAGGAGGCCATCGACCTGCTGATGAAGGGGCCGAACCACGCGGAGCGGATGCGCGGCCTGTCCAGCGTGCTGCCGAAGTTTCCCGGCCCGCTGACCGCCGTCACCCATCCGGGCAACGTCGTGATCACCCTGCCGATGAACGTCAAACTGCTGGACTCCGGCTCACTGAACCAGCTGGTGTGCACCGCGGCCAACGCCCGGGTGCCCGGGGGCCGGCCCCCGGGGGAGGTCACCGTGACCCTCGTGGGCGACACCGTCCGGATCGGCCCCATGGTGTGCGGCGGCAACAACGCCTTCCCGGTCGTCGAGCCCAGCCCGACGGGCACCTCCACGAGCCGGCCCACCCCCGTCCCGACGCCGGGACAGCCGGGCCCGACCGACGCGGGCCCGACGCCGGCGGAACCGGACCCGACGGGCTGACGGGCGTCCGGGAGAGCCGGCGGCTCACGGCGTCCGCCACCACGCCGTCATGCCTCCGTCACTCTCCTCACTCCCCGGCAGGCCCCGTCCGCACCCGCAGGAACCGCGGCCGGTAGAGCTCGACATCACCGTTGAGCCGGGCGTCGGGCGGGGTGCCCGGCGGGCCGAGCCAGTTGATGTCGTAGCTGAGCAGAAGCTCCCCGTTCGCGGTGAATTCGGGGTGTACCTGAGGGTTGTAGGCGACGACGTACCGCGGGTCGGCGGCCGGCGGGCGGGGCGGGGTGAGGCGGCCGTCCGGTCCGTGCCAGGGGCCGTGGGGCGAGCAGGACCAGTAGGTGGTGATCGACCGCACTCCGGCCGCCCCGTCGCCCCCGGTGTCCATGGTGAACAGCAGCCAGGCCGGACCGTCGCGCACAACGGTGAAGGCACTGCCGACGCCCCGCCGGCCGCCGGCGCGCAGCACCGGCGCGGCCCGCCCGGCCCGGCGCTGCCAGCGGGCCCCGTCCCAGAACCGCCAGCTCCCGCGGTCCGCGAGCCGTCCGCGGGGAACCCGTGCGAGGAAGGCGCTGGAGGCCGGTGACGAGGCGGGGTCGTCGCCGCCGAAGACATAGGTCCAGCCGCCGTCGCGGACCGCCGCCGTTCCGTAGAGGACGCGCCGGTCCGGGTCGGCGGAGGTCCGGCCGACGGTCTCGGTGATGCCCTCCAGGCGCAGGGCGGGCAGCGACAGCGTGGCCACCTCGGTGCCGCGCGGCAGGCCGAAGATCCATGGTCCGGTGCCGGGGACGCGGTTCCACAGCAGCACCCGGAGGACCTTTTCGGCCGCGCCGGGCGTACGGGGCTCCACGCTCGCGGCGACGGGCCAGCGCCAGCCGCCGCCGGGCGGGTCGGGGAAGAGCGGGCCGGGTGCGGCCGCGGTGCCGCCGGTCAGGGTGCGCGCCGGCCGGCCCGTAGGGGACGTCACCACGGCGGAGTTGTGCCGCAGGAGCGGGGTGCCGCCGGTGTCCGCGGTGCGCCAACGGTGCCGCTCGCCGCGCGGGTTGGGCGGTGGCTGGATCCGGTCGAGGAAGGTGTCGGAGAAGAGCCAGAGCGTACGGCCGTCGGGGAGGCGCACGGAGTGGGTGCCGTCACCGCCGGTCCAGTCGTCCACCCGGGAGTTGTCGTCTCCGTATCGGGCGAATTCCGCGGTATGCCGGGAATCGGCGGACCAGGAGGCGATCCGCCGCCCCCGGCAGTCCGCGGCGGGGCCGGGAGGGGAGGCCCACGGCGTCGCCCCCGGCAGGGCGGCGGAGGCGAGCAGCGCGGCGGCGACGGCGACGGTGCGGGTCAGCGGCGGCTGAGGCATCGCCCTCCTCTGGGGATTTCCCTACTCCTCAAGACCCTGGGGGAGGGTGCCGCGTCCACCGTACGGAACCCCCGGGCGTCACGCGGCAGGCGCGACGCGCGGGGAAAGAGATGACTCCGTGCCATACGGCCGAACCGCCCCACCTGCCCCTTCCGGCGCATAAATATGAAGATCCATGGGAGGTCAACGAGGGCAACGTCACAGCTGGAGCCCCTGCTCCAGCTAACGGTCGTTCGCCTAGCCTGCTGCCATGACCGCCGAGTCCCCCGAACTCCCCCTGGCCGCCGCCTTCCCCGATGCCGATCGAGAGCAGTGGCAGCGCCTCGTCGAAGGCGTGCTGCGCAAATCGGGCGTCACAGAGGCGACGGGCACCGCCGCCGAGGACGCGCTCGCCACCGATCTGCAGGACGGCATCCGCGTCCGCCCGCTCTACACCGCCGAGGACGGCACGGCCGCCCTCGGCCATCCGGGCTTCCCGCCGTTCGTACGCGCCGGGCGGCCCGAGGGCACGACCGTCGCCGGGTGGGACGTACGCCAGCGCCATGTCCACACCGATCCCGTGCGCGCCAACGAAGCGGTGCTGGCCGACCTGGAGAACGGCGTCACCTCGGTCTGGCTGGCCGTCGGCGACGGCGGGCTGCCCGTGGACGGCATGGCCCGCGCGCTCGACGGTGTCTACCTGGACCTGGCCGCGGTCGTCCTGGACGCCGGCGCCGATTTCGCACCGGCCGCCGAGGAGTTGCTGCGGCTGTACACCGCGTCCGGCGCGCCGACGGCCGAGGCCGTCGGCTGCCTGGGCGCCGACCCGCTCGGGCTGCTGGCCCGTACGGGCGACGACGCCAAGCTGCGCCTGCAGGGGGAATCGGCCGCCCGGATCGCCGCGCGCTGCGCCGCGGAGGCGCCCGGCGTGCGCGCGCTGGCTGTGGACGCGCTGCCGTACCACGAGGCGGGTGGCTCCGCCGCCGAGGAACTGGGCGCCTCGCTGGCGACCGGTGTCGCCTACCTGCGGCAGCTGACGGAGTCCGGCCTGGGCATCGACGACGCCTGCCGGCAGCTGGAGTTCCGCTACGCCGCGACCGCGGACCAGTTCCTGACGATCGCCAAGCTGCGCGCCGCCCGGCGGCTGTGGGCCCGGGTCGCCGAGGTCTGCGGGGCCTCCCCCGCCGCCTCCGCGCAGCGCCAGCACGCCGTCACCTCCACGGTGATGATGACCCGTCGGGACCCGTGGGTGAACATGCTGCGCACCACCGTCGCCGGGCTGTCCGCGGGTGTGGGCGGCGCGGAGTCGGTCACGGTGCTGCCGTTCGACGAGGCGCTGGGCGTGCCCGACGCGTTCGCCCGCCGGATCGCCCGGAACACCCAGTCCGTGCTGCTGGAGGAGTCGCACCTGTCCAAGGTGATCGACCCGGCGGGCGGCTCCTGGTACGTGGAGCGCCTCACCGACGAGCTGGCCCGTGCGGCCTGGGCGTTCTTCCAGGAGATCGAGGGCGCCGGCGGCCAGGCCGCGGCGCTGCGCTCCGGGATGATCGCCGGCCGGCTGGCCCGTACCTGGGAGCGCCGCACCGGCGAGCTGGCCCGCCGGCGCGAACCGATCACCGGTGTCAGCGAGTTCCCGCACCTCGCCGAGGCCCCGGTGCACCGCGAGCCGGCGCCCGATCCGATCGGCGGAGGGCTGCCGCGGGTGCGCAGGGACGACGCCTACGAGCGGCTGCGGTCGCGCTCCGACGCCCACCTGGCGGCGAGCGGCGCCCGTCCGAAGGTCTTCCTGGCCGCGCTGGGCCCGGTCGCGGCGCACACCGCGCGGGTGACGTTCGCGGCCAATCTGTTCCAGGCCGGCGGCATCGAGACGGTGCAGGAGGCCGCGCCGGTGGACGCGGAGTCGGTGGCCGAGGCGTTCGCGCGCAGCGGTGCGCGGATCGCCTGCCTGTGTTCGAGCGACGCGGTGTACGGCGAGCAGGCGGCGGCCGTGGCGGCCGCGCTGAAGTCGGCGGGCGCGCTGCGGGTGCACCTGGCGGGCAAGCCGGGCGAGCGCCGGGAGGAATTCACAGCGGCCGGGGTGGACGCCTTCGTCTTCGCGGGCTGCGACGCGGTCGAGGCGCTGTCCTCGGCCCTGGATGTCATGGAGGTGGCGTGATGAACGACACGACACAGCAGACGGGCGCCATCCCGGACTTCAGCACGGTCGAGCTGGGGAAGCCGGGCGGGGCGGACGCCGCGGGCGACACCGGCGAGTGGGCCGCCGCGGTGGCGCAGTCCACCGGCAAGGCCGTCGACGACCTGACGTGGGAGACGCCGGAGGGCATCGACGTCAAGCCGCTGTACACCGAGGCGGACCTCGACGGCCTGGACTTCCTGGGCACCTACCCGGGCATCACGCCGTACCTGCGCGGCCCGTACCCGACGATGTACGTCAACCAGCCCTGGACGATCCGGCAGTACGCCGGCTTCTCCACCGCCGAGGAGTCCAACGCCTTCTACCGCCGCAACCTCGCGGCCGGCCAGAAGGGCCTGTCGGTCGCCTTCGACCTGCCCACCCACCGCGGCTACGACAGCGACCACCCGCGGGTGACCGGCGACGTCGGCATGGCGGGCGTCGCGATCGACTCGATCTACGACATGCGGCAGCTCTTCGAGGGCATCCCGCTGGATAAGATGACGGTGTCGATGACGATGAACGGCGCGGTGCTGCCCGTTCTCGCGCTCTACATCGTGGCCGCCGAGGAGCAGGGCGTACCGCCCGAGAAGCTGGCCGGGACCATCCAGAACGACATCCTCAAGGAGTTCATGGTCCGCAACACCTACATCTACCCGCCGCAGCCCTCGATGCGGATCATCTCCGACATCTTCGCGTACACCTCGCAGAAGATGCCGCGCTACAACTCCATCTCCATCTCCGGCTACCACATCCAGGAGGCGGGCGCGACGGCCGACCTGGAGCTGGCGTACACCCTCGCCGACGGGGTGGAGTACCTGCGCGCGGGCATGGCGGCGGGCATGGACGTGGACTCCTTCGCGCCGCGTCTGTCGTTCTTCTGGGCGATCGGCATGAACTTCTTCATGGAGATCGCCAAGCTGCGGGCGGCCCGGCTGCTGTGGGCGCGTCTGGTCCAGCGCTTCGAGCCGAAGAACCCCAAGTCCCTCTCCCTGCGCACCCATTCGCAGACCTCGGGCTGGTCGCTGACCGCGCAGGACGTGTTCAACAACGTCACCCGCACCTGCGTGGAGGCGATGGCGGCGACGCAGGGCCACACCCAGTCCCTGCACACCAACGCCCTGGACGAGGCGCTGGCGCTGCCCACCGACTTCTCCGCCCGGATCGCCCGCAACACCCAGCTGTTCCTGCAGCAGGAGTCGGGCACCTGCCGGGTCATCGACCCGTGGGGCGGCAGCGCGTACGTCGAGAAGCTCACCCACGACCTGGCGCGGCGGGCCTGGCAGCACATCGAGGAGGTCGAGGCGGCCGGCGGGATGGCCAAGGCCATCGACGCGGGCATCCCCAAGCTGCGCGTCGAGGAGGCCGCGGCCCGTACCCAGGCCCGGATCGACTCGGGGCGGCAGGCGCTGATCGGCGTCAACAAGTACCGGGTGGAGACCGACGAGGAGATCGAGGTCCTCAAGGTCGACAACTCCTCGGTGCGCGCCCAGCAGATCGAGAAGCTGAAGCGGCTGCGCGCCGAGCGCGACGAGGACGCCTGCCAGGCGGCGCTGCGGGCGCTGACCGCGGCGGCCGAGTCCGGCCCCGGCGAGGGGCTGGAGGGCAATCTGCTGGCGCTGGCCGTGGACGCGGCCCGTGCGATGGCGACGGTCGGCGAGATCTCGGACGCCCTGGAGACCGTCTACGGGCGGCACTCCGGCCAGATCCGTACGATCTCCGGTGTGTATCGAGATGAAGCGGGCCCCTCCTCCGGTGTCGAGCGCACCCGGGACCTGGTGGCCGAGTTCGAGCGCGCCGAGGGGCGCCGGCCGCGCATCCTGGTGGCCAAGATGGGCCAGGACGGCCATGACCGCGGCCAGAAGGTGATCGCCACGGCCTTCGCCGACCTGGGCTTCGACGTCGATGTCGGCCCGCTGTTCCAGACCCCGGCCGAGGTCGCCCGCCAGGCCGTGGAGGCGGACGTCCACATCGTCGGGGTGTCCTCGCTGGCGGCCGGCCACCTGACCCTGGTGCCCGCGCTGAAGGAGGCGCTCGCCGCCGAGGACCGCGAGGACATCACGATCGTGGTGGGCGGGGTGATCCCGCCGCAGGACGTGCAGCCGCTGCGCGACATGGGCGCCGCCGCGGTCTTCCTGCCCGGCACGGTCATCCCGGACGCCGCGCACGACCTGGTGCGGGACCTGGCGTCGGTCCTCGGCCACGAACTCTGATCGGGGGGTCATGCCTGCGACGATCGATGTCGAACGGTACGCCGAGGGGGTCCGCGCGGGCTCCCGGGCCTGGATCGCCCGTGCGGTCACCCTGGTCGAGTCCACCCGGACCGACCACCGGGCGGCGGCCCAGCGGCTGCTGGTCGAGCTGCTGCCGCACTCCGGCGCGGCCCGCCGGGTGGGCATCAGCGGGGTGCCGGGTGTCGGCAAGTCGACCTTCATCGACGCGCTCGGCTCGCTGCTGACCGGCGCCGGGCACCGGGTGGCGGTGCTCGCCGTCGACCCGTCCTCCAGCCGTACCGGCGGCTCCATCCTGGGCGACAAGACCCGGATGGAGCGGCTCGCGACGGATCCGGCGGCGTTCGTGCGCCCCTCCCCCACCTCCGGCACGCTGGGCGGGGTGGCGCGGGCCACCCGGGAGTCCATCGTGGTGATGGAGGCCGCGGGCTACGACGTCGTCCTGGTGGAGACGGTCGGCGTCGGCCAGTCCGAGACCACGGTGGCGGGCATGGTCGACACCTTTCTGCTGCTCACCCTGGCGCGCACCGGCGACCAGCTCCAGGGCATCAAGAAGGGTGTGCTGGAGCTGGCGGACCTGGTCTCCGTCAACAAGGCCGACGGCCCGCACGAGCGGGACGCCCGTTCGGCGGCCCGCGAACTGTCCGGCGCGCTGCGGCTGTTGCAGCCCCCGGACGCGGCCTGGACGCCGCCCGTGCTGACCTGCAGCGCCCGCGAGGGCACCGGCCTGAAGGGGGTCTGGGAGCGGGTCGAGCAGCACCGCGCCCTTCTGGAGTCCACCGGCGCACTGGCCGAGCGGCGCCGCGCCCAGCAGGTCGACTGGACCTGGTCGATGGTGCGCGACCGGCTGATCGACCGCCTCCAGGAGCACCCGGAGGTGCGCCGGCTGGGCCCCGGCGTGGAACAGGCGGTGCGCGACGGCGAGATCACCGCGACGCTGGCGGCGGAACGGCTGCTGGAGGCGTTCGGCCTCGGCGACGGCCTGGCGGCCGGGGCGTAGCGGACCATCACGCGGCTGGCGCGGGACCCGGGGGCCGGCTATCCGGCCCCCGTCTCCTGTCCCGGCCGGGCGGGGTGTTCCCGCGCGGCGAAGTGGGCGACGGCCATGGCGCGGAACCGCCGGGCGGCCGTGGAGAGATAGCTGTCCTCGCGCCGGACCAGGTCCAGGGTCCGTACGCAGTCCGGGGTGTCGAGGTGCAGCCAGGCGAGCGGCACGTGCGGGAGTTCGGGGCGGGCGAGGGCGGGGATCAGGCCGATGCCGAGCCCGGCCGCGATCAGGAAGTGCGTGGCGCCGGGCTCGTCGCCCTCGCAGGAGATCACCGGCCGTCGCCCGATCGCGGTGAACAGCCGCTCCAGCAGGGCGCGTTGCCAGTTCCCCTGCCTGGTGGTGATGAAGGGCTCATCGGCGATCTCGGCCACCGTGACCCGCTCCCGTGCGGCCAGCGGATGACCGGCCGGCACGGCGAGCAGCACCTCTTCGCGCAGCAGCCGCACCGCGCCCAGACCGGGCCCGGACAGCGGCTGGGAGGCGAAGCAGAAGTCGACGTCCCGCGCCCGCAGTTGGGCCCGCATCACCTCGGGGGTGGACTGCAGGCACCGGAGGGTGACGCCGGGGTGGGCGGCGCGGAAGGCGGCGAGCAGTTCGGTGAGCGGCAGCAGGGTCTCGGCGGCGACGGCGAGGGAGCCGTCGTCCAGCCCGGCGGCGTCGGCCATCTCCCGCCGTGCGTCGTCGAGTTCGTCCAGCGCCCGTTCGACCCGGGTCAGGAAGGCGGCGCCATGGCGGTTGAGCCGGATGGCACGGCCCTGCCGGTCGAAGAGCCGTACGCCCAGCTCCGCCTCCAGCCGGGCGATCGTCCGGCTCACCGACGGCTGGGCCACCCGTAGTTCCTCGGCGGCCCGGCTGATGTGCTCCCGGCGCGCGACCTCCCGGAAGTAGCGCAGTGACAGCAGATCCATCGGATTCCGGGCCTTCCGTACGGAGCGGGACGACCCGGGAATCGTCACACATCCGGCGGCGCCGTGCCCGCGGCGTACGGCCGCCCGCGCCGGATCCCCGCCGGGCCGGTCTCAGCCGCGCATCGACACCGTCGCCCACACCGTCTTCCCGGTCGGGTCCGGCGTCGTCCAGCCCCACGCGTCGCTCAGCCGGTCGACGATGTGCAGACCGCGCCCGGACTCCGCCAGGTGGTCCGCGGGCTTGACGACGGGGGCGCCACGGCCCGCGTCCGACACGGCGCACAGCACCGAGGAGTTCTGGCGGGTCAGGGCGAGCCAGGCGGTGCAGAAGGGAGCCGGCGCGCCGGACGTCCCGGCCTCCTTGGAGTCCTCGGCGCCGTAGCGCAGGGCGTTGCTGACGAGTTCCGAGACCACCAGGGCCACGTCGTCGGCCACGCCGGCGCACATCTGCCAGCCGGCGAGGGTGGCCCGGGTGAACCGGCGGGCCTCCGGCACGCTGCGGGTGCTTCCGCTGAGGGCGCAGGCGGCGAATCCGTCAGGGGCGGGCATCCACCAGCTGTCCTCACACGCTTCATCCCGAAGGGCGTCGTGCACGGTCTCTGCCGGATGAGTGGTCATCAACATCTCCGCGAGGGGGATTTCGGGGCTGGGCCGGACTGCCTCGGAGAGCTAATATCCTCGTCAGCCGTCGCATGATGCAAGTGCATCTGCAATTACATCAGTAAGGACGGTCGCTCAGGGTCTCGTTCACGCCAAGGTGATCGCGGGCCCGGATCCCGTCGGAGAGCGGCCTCCAGCAAGGGAGCAGCTGTTATGGAGCCGGTGACCAACGGCATGCAGGCGACCAGCATCGAAGGCGCCGTCTGGCGCAAGAGCCGCCGCAGCAACCCCAGCGGCAACTGCGTGGAACTGGCCGCCCTTTCGGACGGCGGGGTGGCGGTGCGCAACTCCCGGTTCGCCTCGGGTCCGGCGCTGGTCTACACCCACGAGGAGATGGTGGCTTTCGTCCAGGGCGCCAAGGACGGCGACTTCGACGATCTCATCGCCGGCCGCTGAGCGTGCGCCGGCGCGATTGGCGCATATGTCGGCCGGATAGTCGCCCCGGCTGTACGAAGCACTCGGGGCGGTGGGACACTGGGCGCTCGCCCGACCACTCAGGGGAGTCAGCATGACCGCCGCGCAGTCGAGCAGCGACCCGTCCCTGCGCCGCTACCTGGAGCATCCGCGGGGCGGCCCGACCGTCCTGCGCATCGTGCTGGGTACGCAACTCCGCCGGCTGCGCGAAGGCGCGGGCATCACCCGCGAGGCCGCCGGGGAGGCCATCCGCGGTTCGCACGCGAAGATCAGCCGCCTGGAACTCGGCCGGGTGAGCTGCAAGGAGCGCGATGTCGCCGATCTGCTGACGCTCTACCACGTCACGGACGAGGCGGTCCGCGACGACTTCCTCAAGCTGGCGCGCAGGACCAGCAGTCCGGGCTGGTGGCACCAGTACAACGATGTGCTGCCCGGCTGGTTCGAGACGCACATCGGCCTCGAAGAGGCCGCCTCGGTGATCCGCACGTACGAAGTGCAGTTCGTCCCGGGCCTGTTGCAGACGCCGGACTACGCCCGCGCGGTGGCCCAGCTCGGGCATCCGCGGTCCTCCCCGGAGGAGATCGAGCGGCGGGTGCAGCTGCGTGTACAGCGCCAGGAGCTGCTGACCGTCTCGGACGCGCCGCGGGTGTGGGCCGTGATCGACGAGGCGTCGCTGCGCCGGCCGCTGGGCGGACCGGAGGTGATGGCGGGCCAGCTCAGACACCTGCTGACGATGGCCGGACTGCCCAACGTCACCCTGCAGATCGCGCCGTTCAGCCTGGGCGGTCTGGCCGCGGCGGGCGGGCCGATCACGATCCTGCGGTTCCTGGAGCCGGACCTGCCGGACATCGTCTACCTGGAGCAGCTGACCAGCGCGCTCTATCTGGACAAGCGCGACGACGTCGACCACTACCTCGCGGTGATGGACCGTCTCAGCGCACAGTCCGAGTCGCCCCGCGAGTCCCTGGCGATCCTGGAGCGGCTGCTCAAGCAGGAGGACTGACGCGCGGCACCGCACAGGCGGAGCGGATCACGCAGGGAGAGGGGCGGGGCGCCCACCGGGCACCCCGCCCCTCTTCCTGCGCCGCGAGCGCGCTACGGCTTGCGGGCCACCCCGCCGAACTCGATCCACTCCTGGGTGAGCTGCTTGGGCCCGAGGTCGGCGTCCGGCTTCCAGGTGGAGACCTCCACCAGGCCCGGCTCCTGGATCTCCAGCCCCTCCAGGAACCCGGCCAGCTCATGGGCCTGCCGCACCCGGCCCCACTGGCCGTGGGTGCTGACCCGCATGAACTCCGTGACGAAGTCGCGGGTCGCGGCGTCCTCGCTGACCAGCTGACACACCACCAGGAAGCTGCCCGGCGCCAGCCGGTCGGCGACCCTCTTGATGAGGCCGGCCGGGTCGTCGGCGTCGGGTATGCAGTGCAGGACCGAGACGAACAGCGCGGCGACCGGCCGGTCGAAGTCGATCAGCCGCTCGACCTCGGAGCTGCCGAAGATGCCGTCGGTGTCCCGCATGTCGGCCTGGATCACGGCGGTGTTGGCGTTCTCCTCCAGCAGCGCCCGGCCGTGCGCCAGCACGATGGGGTCGTTGTCGACGTACACCACCCGGGAGTCCGGGTCGACCTGCTGGGCGACCTGGTGGACGTTGTCCTGGGTCGGCAGACCTGATCCGTGGTCGATGAACTGGCGGATGCCGTGTTCGCGAGCCAGCCAGCGGACCACCCGCTGCAGGAAACGCCGGTTGTTGATCGCCAGCACCTGGGTGCTCGGGACGACCTTGCTCAGCTCTTCACAGGCCTCGCGGTCCACGGCGTAGTTGTCCTTGCCGCCCAGGTAGTAGTCGTACATCCGCGCCACACTCGGGATGCTGACATCGACGGCACTGGACTGCGGTCGTGATTCCTGGCTCATTCCACACTTTCCCGTCGCTTCGACAGTCATCAGCCATGGGGCAGGGGTGATCGCTCCGTACAGGAGTGACCACGCGCCGCAAGGCCCCAACATACCCACCGAACGGCGGTTGCCGCAGACGAGCGGCGGGGTCCCTTGGCAAGAAGTGCCGGATGCCGCGCCACGGGCACGCCGGAGCACCCCAACAGACGTACGAATCAAGGGTGTTCAATCGGCCAGACCGGGCCGCGGGCCGCGCGTCCGCCGGCGCGGGGGTACGGGCCGCCGCCACGCCACTCACAGGCGGCGGCCCGTTCCACTTCCCCGGCGACACCCGACGCCGGGCACGCCCCCCGCGCGGTCCGGGTCGTCCCAGGAGCGCACTCCGGCCCGGTCCGCATCCGGTTCCACCACGGCAGGCACCCGAGCAACTCCCGTTGTGGAATGGAGCGTTGTGTGACCACGCCTACCACCGTCGGCCCGCTTTACACCCGTCTTCCGGATCCGCCCGGAGAGGCCCGTGGCGGGCCACTGCCTTACTTCAACGTAAACTTACCCGTTAGTAACGTTACGGTAGGCTGGACCGGATGACGGATACACGCAGGCGACGCGTTCCCCGCCCGGTCCGGGAGCAGCAGATCATCGACGCGGCGATCGGGGTCTTCGCCAAGCGCGGCTATCACGCCGCCTCGGTCGAGGAGATCGCCGAACTCGCCGGGGTCTCCAAGCCGATGGTCTACCTCTACCTCGACTCCAAGGAGGGGCTGTTCCTCGCCTGCCTGCGGCGCGAGACCGAACGCCTGGTGAGCGCGCTACGGGCCGCGGCGGGCCCGGTGCACGGTCCCGAACTCCGGCTGCGGGCCGGACTGCTGGCGTTCTTCACCTTCGTCACCGGGCACCGCGACAGCTGGGTGGTGCTGCACCGTCAGGCGGCGGAGCTGAGCCCGGCGATCGCGGCGGAGCTGGCCCGCACCCGGCGGGCGGTGGTGACGGAGGTCTCCGGGCTGGTCCGGGCCGGCGACGCGGCGGATGCCGGCCCCGCCTGCCCCGACGACGAGGCCGACTTCGTGACGTACGCCCTGGTCGGGGCGGCGGACTCGCTCACCGACTGGATGACGCTGCACCCCGAGGAACCGCCCGAGCGGATCACCCTGCGGCTGATGAACATGGTGTGGGTGGGCATGCGCAACGTCCTCGACGGCGAGGTGTGGACGACGCCGGGCCGGGAGCCGTAGGGGGTCCTCCCCGAGGCGTGGCGACATGGCGCCTGCCGTACTGGCCGGGTCCCCTGCCCGGCCGGTACAAGAGAGGGATGACCACAGAGCAGAGTGAGCTGTCGACCGCCCCGGGGGCCTCGCCCGGCGCCGAGGCGCCCACCGTCGAGGAGATGGTGCGGGCCAACGAGGCGAACTGGGACGCCCGTACCCCGGTGCATGTGGCGAGCCGGTTCTACGGCCTGGACGGGTCCCGGACCGCCGAGGACTGGTTCGCGCCCTTCGAGTGGACGGACCTGGGCGAGCTGGCCGGGCGGGACGTCCTGCACCTGCAGTGCCATCTGGGCACCGAGACGGCCGCGTTCGCCGAGCGGGGCGCGCGCACGGTGGGGCTCGACTTCTCGGCCGCCGCGGTCGGCGAGGCACGACGGCTTGCCGAGGAGGCCGGCCGCAGCGTGGAGTTCGTCCGGTCGGATGTGCACCGGGCCGTGGAGGCGCTGGGCGGGCGCCGGTTCGACGTGATCTACACCGGCAAGGGCGCGCTGTGCTATCTGCCCGACCTGGCCGCCTGGGCGGAGATCGTCAGCTCGCTGCTCCGGCCCGGCGGGACGCTCTACCTCGTCGAATTCCATCCGCTGCTCGACTCCCTGGGGCCGACGCCGAGCCCGGACCGGCAGCAACTGCGGCTCCACCACGACTACTTGGGCGGTCGCGGGCCACTCCGGAGCGATACGCCGTGCACCTATACCGACGGCCCGCCGGTGGAGGGTGCCACCACGAGTTACGAGTGGCGGCACGGCCTCGGGGAGGTCGTCTCCGCCGTGGTCGGGGCGGGGCTGACCGTGCAACTGGTCCGGGAGACCGAGCTGCTGCCGTGGAAGCGGTTCGACTCGATGGTGCCGTCCGAGAACGGCTGGTGGCGGCTCCCGCCGTCGGAGCCGATCATTCCGCTGCTGTACGCGCTGCGGGCGGTCAAGGTCTGAGCCACCGGCCGGCGCGGGCGCCCGGCGGCCCGCTCCGGCCCGGCCCGGCCCCGGTGGCCCGTCGGTACGGGCCGGGCCCGCGCCTCAGTTCGCCGGACCGTGGATCCTGCGGTGCGTCAGCGCCCACCAGACCTCCGCCAGGTCGGCCGGGTCACGCAGGCTGGTGCCGGTGATCTCCTCGAAGCGCCGCAGCCGGTTGCGCAGGGTGTTGGGGTGGACGTAGAGGGTCCGCGCGGCGGCCTCCAGGCGCAGCCCCTGCTGGAGGTAGGCGGCCGCGGCCTCCTCCAACTGGGCGCCGTCCTCGCCCCGTTCGGCCAGCGGCGCCAGGCGCAGCCCGACCAGCTGCTCCCCCACCGCCGGCAGCGCCACGACGGTGGCCCGCAGTCCCAGTTCCTCGCGGGTGAACGCCCCGACGAGTCCGAAGCCGTCCGCGGCCCGCAGCGCCTGGGTGGCCCGGGTGAACTCCGCGGCGAGTCCGGGCGCGGGGGCCGGGGCGCCCAGCCCCAGGACCAGGCCGCGGCACAAACCGGCCGGACGGCCGGTCAGCAGCCCCGCCACATCGCCGTCCACGGTCGTGACCAGCGGCTTCCCGTCCCCGTCCAGGGCGAGCCAGGGGCGCAGCAGGGCGACGATCCGCTCGAAGGCGCGGTCGCCGGGGCCGGGATGGGCTGCGGGGTGCGGGTCGGGGCCGGGCGCGGGTATGCGGTCCGGCGCGCCGGGCGGGGCATCCTCGGGCAGGCGCGCGCGGAAGGGCAGACGGAGCGCGCTGTGGTCGTACCCGCCCTCCGCGGCGTCCCCGTCGTCGGGGTGTCCGCCCACCCGGTGCCCGTCGCCCGCGCCGTCGCCGGCCGGTCCGGTGCCCCACGTGCCGCCCGGGGAACCGGAGGCGCCCCACCGCGCCTCACCGAGCAGCAGGGCGCGGACCAGCGCCGCGCGCCGGCGGTCCGTCGCCCGGTCGCCCGGGATGCCGACCCCGCAACTGCGGACGATGCGCAGGGTGTTGGCGTCGACCCAGGCGCGCAGCGTCTCGGCGATCGGCAGCAGGTCCTCGGCGGTGCCGCGGCGGGCCGCCATCTCCTCGCCGAACCGCCGCCAGACGATGTCCGTCCCGATCCGGTAGGCCGAGATGATGTCCTCGGCGGGCAGGGAGCGCGCCAGCGTCGTCACCTCGTCGAGGTGGGTCTCGGGGATGCCGTACGCCCGGTCGCGGTCGTGGCCGGGCCCGCGGGGGAACCGCCGTTCCTCCGACCAGCGTTGCACCAGCGACAGGCCGTTGCGCAGGGACGCCAGCACCCGTGGCCGCAGCCGGTCCGCCGGCACCGCCGCGTACGAGGGGAGCTGGGCCCGCAGGCCGCCGATGACCTCGTCGGTGAGGGCGTCGATTCCGGCGTGCAGCGCGGCGACGGACTCCGGCACCGTTGTGGAAGTCTCCACCCGTCCCCTCCCGACTCGGTGTCTTTCCCCATGGCGAAAGCGATCATTCGTCGCCATGCTACGAGGAAGCCGCCCGAACCCCTACAGATGTTCGATCTTGGACGACTTTTCCCCAGCCGTCCGGATCCGTCCGGCAGTTCGGCGCCCGGCCCCGCTGTACCTCCCCGTCACCCCCCGCACCACCAAGGAATCCCATGGCTGTTTCCTGGCGTCGCATCGCGGTGCCCGCCGCCGCGGTCGGCGTGCTCGTCCCCGCCGCCCTCGGCGCCCATGCGCTGCTCTCGGGCCCCGACGCCCCGCGCACCTCCTCGGCCGGCATACCGGCCACCGGGCCGACCGCCCCCGGTGCCGTGCCGGACGACGCCCGGGCCTCCGGTCCGGAGGGCACCGCCGCGGTCGCCCGGCCCTCCGACGCGCCGACCCGCTCCGGCAACTCGGTCTCCGTGCAGCTCTCGTCGTACGACGCACAGCGCAAGCAGGCGGAACTCAAGCCGTCGGCCGGCAAGACCGTACGGACCGGCGACGTGATCGCCGCCGCGCCCAACCGCCATGCCCCGTCGGGTGCGCTGTTCAAGGTCGGCAAGGTGACCGGTTCCCGCGACGGCAAGGTCCGGGTCACCACCGCGCCCGCCACGCTCTCGGAGCTGCTCGGCGATCAGAAGGTGGACCAGCGCGCGGCGTTGCAGCCCGGTGAGATCTCGGTCAGGCCGCTCTCCTCGGGTGTCACGGTGCAGAAGCCCGGTGCCGGTTCCGCCACGGAGAGCGGCGCTCCGGCCACCCCGTCCGGCAGCCCCGGCGCCACCGCCTCCGGCTCCCCGAGCCCCTCGGCGTCCGGCTCCTCCGGGGTCCGCACCCAGCTCGTGCCCTCCGGTACCCGCCCGGCCCCCAGCTCCTCCGGCAGCGCGCTGTCGCCCGACGCGCGCAAGGCGCTCACCACCCTGCGGCTGGGCGTCAAGGTGCCGCTGCCCAAGGGCATCGAGGCGACCGGCAAGTCTCCCGCCCGGCTGTCCGGCGAGGTGACCTTCCGGCCCGAGCTGATCTTCCAGTACGAGAAGCGCGGCGGGCTGAACCTGCTGCCGCAGCGCGCGGCCATCGGCCTCGGCGGCTCGTACGCCTACGGCTGGCAGGTGCACGGCAAGGTCCGCGGGACCGCCGACACCGGACAGGTCGCGGTGCCGCTGGCGGCGGTCACCGGGCGGCACGTCTTCTGGGTGGGCCCGGTCCCCGTCGTGGTCAGCACCGAGGTCACCTTCACCTACCGCTTCACCGCGGGCGGGCGCATCGTGCTCGACGCCGACCAGCGCACCTCCGGCGCGTTCGCCGTCGGCGCGAAGTACGACCGCCAGGGCGGGTGGCAGCCGCTGCACGAGGCGCGGCAGCAGACCCGGGGCGCCGCTCCCCGGGTCGAGGGCGCGGCCTCCGCGACGGCCCGCGTCGGGGCGCACGCCCAGGTGTTCCTCTACGACACCGCGGGCGTCGGCGGCGACCTGTCCGTGCACCTCACCGGACGGGCCGCGGCGGCCAGTGGCGGCGGCGCCCCGGCCTGGGCGCTCAGCGCGGGCTACGACCTCAAGACCGAGCTGATGCTGCAACTGAAGATCTTCGGCATCCAGATCGCCGACCTGCGGACCACGCCGTTCGCCCTGCACGACGAGCGCAAGCTCTTCGGCCGGGGGAAGCTGCCGGCTGCCTGAGCCCACGCTCCCCACACGCACCACGGCGCCCCCGGGACAGCTCTCCCCGGGGGCGCCGTGGCGCGTCCGCGCACGGTGCCGGTGGTCGTCCGCGCACGGGACGCCGCGGTCATCCGTGTACCGGCGCCGCCGCTCTCACCCCAGCCGCCGGTACCGAGAGCGCAGCAGTTGGTCCTTCGCCGGCCCGGCGACCCGCCACTCCAGGTGCCAGGTGTCCGGCCCGGTGACGGTGAAGCTTCCCGCGTACCGGTCCGCGGCACAGGGGTGGACAGTGTTCCAGCGGCCGGTCCTCAGGTCGAGGTCGTGGAAGGGCCGGCCGTCGGCGAACTCGACCTCGGCGGTGCCGTCGGGCCGGGGCCGCAGTCGCAGGGTGCGGCTCGCCGGTTGCTCCGCGCCGCCCCACCGCAGGTGCCCCTCCTCGACGTGCAGCATCCCGGGACCCGCCGGATCGGGACGGAACTCGGCGGTGCCGCGGAAGCTCCCCTCGACGCCGGCCCGCAGGTCGCAGACGGTGCGCTCGATGCTCCAGCGGCCGCCGAGGTACCCCGCGGCATCAGGGACGGGGTACGGCGACGATCCGGCGACCGGCTCCGCGACCTGCCCCGGCACCGCGACGTCCGGACCTGCCACCGGCGACGCCTCCGCGCCCGGCCGCGCCCCCGCGCCCCGCCCCGGCTCCCGTTCGCGCCCCCGGTCCAGCTCACTGCCCATCCCCCCATTCTCCCGTCCGCCCGCCCCGGTCACTCCGTCGGCCCCACCCGGTACCGCTCCCCTCTCCCCCGGCCCCTCGTACCGTGCGGAGCCGCACCGCCCGTCTTACTCTCGGTTCAGTGACCGTCACCGAGGCCCTCAGGGCGGGCCGCCCGTCGGCCCGACGCCGTCGGCCGGGGCGCCACGCCCGCCGCTGCCGCCTCGTACGAGCCGGAGACCGAAAGGCACCACCATGCCGGAGCTGTTCATCGGCGGTCAGTGGACCGCAGCGGCCGACGGGCAGGTGCGGGAGATCCGCTGCCCGGCGGACGGCACGCTGGTCGCGACCGTCGACGAGGGCGGGCCGAAGGACGCGGCAACCGCCATCGGCGCCGCCCGGGCCGCCTTCGACGACGGGCCCTGGCCGCGGACACCGGCGGCCGAGCGCGGCCGGCTGGTGCTGCGCGTCGCCGAGCTGCTGGAGCGCGACAAGGACGCGCTGGCCAGGGCCGAGTCGCTGGACACCGGCAAGCGGCTGGTCGAGAGCGCCTACGACATGGACGACATCGCCAACTGCTTCCGCTACTTCGGCAATCTCGGCGCGGCCGGCGGCACCGACCGGGTGGTGGACGCGGGCGATCCGGAGATCGACAGCACGGTGCGGCACGAGCCGGTCGGCGTCTGCGCGCTGATCACCCCGTGGAACTACCCGCTGCTGCAGACCGCGTGGAAGGTGGCCCCCGCGCTGGTCACGGGCAACACCTTCGTCCTCAAGCCCAGTGAGCTGACCCCGCACACCGCCATTCACCTCATGCGGCTGCTGGCCGAGGCGGGCCTGCCGGACGGCGCGGCCAACCTGGTGCTGGGCACCGGCCAGGCCGTGGGCGCCCCGCTGACCGAGGACCCGCGGGTGGACATGGTGTCCTTCACCGGCGGCCTGGTCACCGGCCGGCGCATCATGGCCGCGGCGGCGCCCACGGTGAAGAAGATCGCCCTGGAGCTGGGCGGCAAGAACCCCAATATCGTCTTCGCCGACGCCGATTTCGACACCGCCGTGGATTACGCGCTGATGGCGGTGTTCCTGCACTCCGGGCAGGTCTGCTCGGCGGGCGCCCGGCTGCTGGTCCAGGAGGAGCTGCACGACGCGTTCGTCGACGAACTGGTCACCCGCGCCCAGCGGATCCGGCTCGGCGGGCCGTTCGACGAACACGCCAGAACCGGCCCGCTGATCTCGGCCGCGCACCTCGCGAAGATCGAGGCGTATGTGGCGGCCGGGCTCGACGAGGGCGCCGTGCTGCTGTGCGGCGGCGCCCGGCCCGACGACCCCTCGCTGTCGAACGGCTTCTACTACCTGCCGACCGTGCTGGACGAGTGCACCCCGGACATGACCGTCGTCCGCGACGAGAGCTTCGGCCCGGTGCTGACCGTCGAACGGTTCCGCACCGAGGACGAGGCGGTCTCGCTCGCCAACGACACGGTCTACGGGCTGGCCGGGGCGGTCTGGACGCAGGACAGCGGCCGGGCCCACCGGGTCGCCGCCCGGCTGCGCGCGGGCACGGTGTGGATCAACGACTTCCACCCGTATGTGCCGCAGGCGGAGTGGGGCGGCATGAAGCAGTCGGGCGTCGGGCGCGAACTGGGGCCGGCGGGGCTGGCCGAGTACCAGGAGGCCAAGCACGTCTGGCGCAACACCGCGCCGCGTCCGCAGAGGTGGTTCGAGTGACCGGCCCCGACACCCCCCGCCCCGGCACCCGGGCCGACGGTTCGCACGACGACGACTCGCTCGCCGAGCTCGGCTACAAGCCGGAACTCAAGCGCACCCTGGGCAACTTCCACACCTTCGCCGCCGGGATCAGCTACATCTCCATCCTCACCGGCACCTTCCAGCTCTTCTACTTCGGCATCGCCCACGGCGGACCGGCCTACTGGTGGTCGTGGCCGATGGTCTTCCTCGGGCAGCTGATGGTGGCGCTGTGCTTCTGCGAGCTGGCCGCCCGCTACCCGGTGGCCGGATCGGTCTACAACTGGTCCAAGAAACTCGGCGGCCCGCACATCGGCTGGCTCGGCGGCTGGATGATGCTGACCGCCACCATGGTGTCGCTGTCCGCGGTGGCGCTGGCGTACCAGGTGACGCTGCCGCAGATCTCGTCCTGGTTCCAGTTCATCGGCGACGGCACCGGCCAGTCCGCGGCCGAGAACGCCGTGGTGCTCGGCACCATCCTCATCACCTTCACCACCCTGGTGAACGCCTTCGGCGTCAAGCTGATGGCGCGGATCAACTCCGCGGGCGTGGCGATCGAACTCATCGCCGCCATCGTCCTGGTCATTCTTCTCGCCGCGCACGTCACCCGCGGCCCCGGCGTGGTGCTGAACACCTTCGGGCTGGGCAGCGGCACGAACCTGGGCTACTTCGGCGCGTTCCTCACCGCGGCACTGGCCTCGGCGTACGTCATGTACGGCTTCGACACCGCCTCGTCGCTGGGTGAGGAGTCCAAGGACCCCGGCCGCAACGCCCCCCGCGCCATCCTGCGGGCGCTGGTCGCGTCCTTCCTCATCGGCGGCCTGATCCTCCTCTTCGCGCTGCTCTCCGTGCCCGATCTGCACTCCGCGAAGCTGGCCGTGGACGGTCTGCAGTACGTGGTGCTCTCCACGCTCGGCTCGACCATCGGGCAGATCGTGCTCTGGTGCGTGGTCATCGCGATCACCGTGTGCGAGCTGGCGGTGCACACCGCCGGCATCCGGCTGGCGTTCGCGATGGCCCGTGACAACAACCTCCCGGCCGCCTCGCTGCTCGCCAAGGTCAGCCCCCGCTTCCAGACGCCGGTGCTGCCGGCCGTCGTCATCGGCCTGGTGGGGATCGGCATCCTCCTCATCAACGTCAACCAGCCGCAGATCTTCTCGGTGATCACCAGCATCGCGATCATCATGATCTACCTCGCCTACCTGGCGGTCACCCTGCCGATGCTGTTCCAGCGGCTGCGCGGCAACTGGACCCCGGTCAAGGGACGCTTCTCCCTGGGCAGGTTCGGCCTTCCGGTGAACGTCCTGGCCGTGCTCTGGGGCTTCGGGATGTCCCTCAACCTCGCCTGGCCGCGCGCCGCGGTGTACAACGCGACCGGCCCGCAGCACTGGTACCTGCGCTGGGGCGCCTTCCTGTTCATCGGGGTCGTGGCGATCGGCGGGTTCACCTACTACTGGTTCGTCCAGCGCAAGCGCACCGGCGTCCTGGCCATGCACGCCGCCGGCGCCCCCGACGGCGGCAGCCCGGGAAGCAGCAGCACCCCCACCCCCTGACCAGGAGCGCGCGATGTCCCCAGACGTCCCCGTGGACGAGTTCGACTATGTCGTGGTCGGCGGCGGCACGGCCGGTGCCGTCGTGGCGGCCCGGCTCAGCGAGGACCCGGCGGCCACCGTCTGCCTCCTGGAGGCCGGCCCCTCCGACGTCGGCGACGAGAACGTGCTGCGCCTGGACCGCTGGATGGGGCTGCTGGAGTCCGGCTACGACTGGGACTATCCGGTCGAACCGCAGGAGAACGGCAACAGCTTCATGCGGCACGCCCGCGCCAAGGTGCTCGGCGGCTGCTCCTCGCACAACTCCTGCATCGCCTTCTGGGCCCCGGCCGAGGACCTCGACGAGTGGGCCGCGATGGGCGCCACGGGCTGGAGCGCGGCCGACTGCTTCCCCCTCTACCAGCGGCTGGAGACCAACGACGCCCCCGGCGACCACCACGGCCGCAACGGCCCGGTCACCCTGCGCACCGTCCCGCCCCACGACCCGTGCGGGGCGGCCCTGCTGGAGGCCTGTGTCGCCGCCGGCATCCCGACCACCCCGTTCAACACCGGCAAGACCGTCGTCCGGGGCGCGAACTGGTTCCAGATCAACTGCCGCCCGGACGGCACCCGTTCCTCCGCGTCGGTGTCCTATCTGCACCCCCTCATGGGCACCCGCAAGAACCTCGACATCCGCACCGGCCTCCAGGCCAAGCACCTGAATTTCGACTCCGCCCGGCGCTGCACCGGCGTGGACTACCTCGCACCGGACCTGATCCACACCCGCACCGTCAACGCCCGCCGCGAGACCGTCGTCTGCTGCGGCGCCATCGACACCCCCAAGCTCCTCATGCTCTCCGGCATCGGCCCGGCCACCCATCTGCGGGCCACCGCCATCGAGCCGCTCGTCGACTCCCCCGGCGTCGGTTCCTCCCTCCAGGACCACCCGGAGGGTGTGATCATGTGGGACGCCAAGCGACCCATGGTCGAGACGTCCACCCAGTGGTGGGAGATCGGCATCTTCGTGAACACCGAACCGGGCCTGGACCGCCCGGACCTGATGTTCCACTACGGCAGCGTGCCCTTCGACATGAACACCTACCGCCGCGGCTACCCCACGTCGGAGAACGCCTTCTGCCTCACCCCGAACGTCACCCGGGCCCGCTCCCGCGGCACGGTCCGGCTGCGCACCCGCGACTTCCGCGACAAGCCCATGGTGGACCCGCGCTACTTCACCGACGAGCACGACGTCCGCGTGATGATCCACGGCCTGCGCCTGGCGCGCGAGATCGTCTCCCAGCCCCCGATGGCCGAGTGGGCCGGCACCGAACTCGCCCCCGGCCCTTCCACCCACTCCGACGCCGACCTGTTCGACTACATCCGCGCCACCCACAACACCGTCTACCACCCCGCGTCCACGGTCCGGATGGGCGCTCCCGACGACCCGTCGACGCCCCTCGACCCCCACTTGCGCGTCAAGGGGGTGACGGGTCTGCGGGTGGCCGACGCCTCGGTGATGCCGTTCCTGCCGGCCGTGAACCCCTGTATCACCACGATGATGATCGGGGAGAAGTGCGCGGACCTGATGCGCGCCGACTGACCGGCGCCCCGGCGCACAGCGACGACCTACGAGGTGGGCTCCCTTCGCCGGCATGGTCCGGATCAGGTGCTAGGGGTCGCCGTCCGGTCTTCCGACCTTCCGGCCTCTCAGCCCGGCCTTCCTTCACGTCCTCGGCGGCAACCAGAGTTGCCTTCCCCGAGGCCGGTCCGGTCGGACTCCCTCGCTCGCCCCGTAGGCCTGCCCTCAGGATACTCCCGACCAAACTGAATGGAACAGTCAATTCGGACTTTTTCCCGGCGGCGCCCGGAAAAGCAGAAAACCCCTGCTCAGCAGGGGTTTTCGTTGGTGTCCGAGGGGGGACTTGAACCCCCACGCCCGATAAAGGGCACTAGCACCTCAAGCTAGCGCGTCTGCCATTCCGCCACCCGGACTAGGTGTGATCTT
The DNA here is from genome assembly GCF_019933235.1 of Streptomyces angustmyceticus. Lineage (NCBI taxonomy): Bacteria > Bacillati > Actinomycetota > Actinomycetes > Kitasatosporales > Streptomycetaceae > Streptomyces > Streptomyces angustmyceticus. The sequence continues at coordinate 1,439,773 of NZ_CP082945.1, forward strand.
CGCGGGGCGCTTCCCGCGGCGACGTGGACAACAATACCAAGGTTTCGGAGTGCCTTTCACCTGCGTATCCGTCCGCTACATAACTTCGATTTATGGGCATCGAGGGACATGTCGCGCATATCAGTGGCCCCCGCAGGCCACGTGCGCTCCCGCCGCCGGGGGGCTTCCCCCCGGCGGCGAGGCCGTACGGCTACGGCATCAGGTGGTAGTCGGGGAAGTTGCCCGGCAGGCGTTCGGCGGCCGGGCCCTCGGTGACCGCGCGGACCAGGAGGTCGCCGCCGACGAACGCACCGCTCCAGGAGTTGCCGAAGCCGCCGAAGAGCTCGTCGCGGTCACCGCGGGAGCGGGGCTTGCCGTGGCCGACCTTGAACGCGCGGATCTGCGGGGCGAGGCGGTCGAAGGTCTCCTTGTCGTCGCAGGACAGGCTGGCGACCAGGGCGCCGTTGCTGGCGTTCATGGCGGCGAGGAGCTCGGCCTCGGTGTCGACGAGGACGAGGGTGTCGACGGGGCCGAAGGGCTCGGCGTGGTGGAGCGGGGAGGAGGAGGGCGGGGCCAGGAGGGTGGTGGGCGGGAAGTAGGCCGAGGTGTCCTGGGAGGGCAGGAAGTGGCCGTCGGCGAGGCTGCCGCGGTGCAGCGGGACGGCGCCCCGGGAGATCGCCTCGGTGGTGAGGCCGGCGAGCTCCTTGGCCTTGGCGGCGTTGATCAGCGGGCCGAAGTCGAGTTCGGGCAGCGGGTCGGCCGGATCGGCGACGGCCAGCGGGTGGCCGAACCGGACACCGCGCACGGCCGGGAGGTATGCGGCGAGGAAGTCGGCGAAAGCCTCACGCTGGACGACGAAGCGGGGGTAGGCGGTGCAGCGCTGCTTGGCGTAGTCGAAGGTCTTGCGCACCAGCGGGGTCAGGGACGGCCAGTCGGTGTAGTTCCAGATGCCCCAGGTGTTGAGGCCCTCCTGTTCGAGGATGTGGCGTTTGCCGAGGTCGGCGACGGCGGTGGCGACCCTGGCCCCGGTGTCGCGGCCGCCGACGAAGGAGACGCAGCCGATCTCCGGCGAACGGACGAGGGCCGGCGAGAGTTCTTTGCCGCTGCCGCTGACCAGGGTGGCCGGGACCCCTTCACGGACGGCCAGGGCACAGGCCAGCGTGAGACAGGCCAGGCCGCCGTCGGTGGGGGTCTTGGCGATCACGGCGTTGCCGGCCAGCGCCTGGACGAGCATCGCGTGGATCAGCACCGACATCGGGTAGTTCCAGCTAGCGATGTTGCTGACCGGGCCGGGCAGCGGGGCGCGGCCGGCGACCATCCCGTCGATCCCGGAGACGTACCAGCGGACGCCGTCGATGGCGCGGTCGACATCGGCCTGGGCGAGCTTCCAGGGCTTGCCGATCTCCCAGACGAGCAGCAGCGCGAGCAGTTCGCGGTGCCCGGTCAGCGCGTCGAGGGCCGCGGAGATCCGGGCCTTGCGGTCCGTCAGCGGCACCTGGCGCCAGGCCCGGTGCTGGTCGAGACCGGCGCGTACGGCGTGCAGCGCGGCGTCCGCGTCGAGGCGGGGCGGGCCGGCGATGGGGGTGTTGTCGACGGGGCTGGTGGCGGGCAGCGGGTCGCCGTCCGGATGCCAGGCGGCGGCCCAGAGGTTGAGGACCCGGTCGTCGCGGAAGGCTTCGGGGGCGGCGGCCAGGCTGCGCCGCCAGGCGTCCTGCCAGGACGTTCCGGGTTTGAGGGCGAGCGTCGGGGCGGGCGAGGTGTGCGCGTCGTGCTGCGGGTTCGAGGGGGCGGTGGGGGCCATCGGTGTCTCCGCTCTCGGTGCACGGCCGGAGGGACAGGGTGGTGGCGCTCGGGCGGCTCCCGGAGGAACCGTGTTACTGGACGGTAGTGGGCAGGGCGGCACCGCGGGACGGTCCGGCGTCAGGTATGGCGAGTGTCACTCGGCGCGGGCGGCGGGGCCACCCGGGTGAGGCGACCGCGTGGCTCCCGGGGGCGGCTCGGGCCGCCGGCACTCCCGGTATCCGGCGCCAACAGGCGGTAGCAGAAGGGAAGTTGCCCGGCGCGCAACGCGGCGAGGGTGGGCGGCGCCGCGATGGCACCGCCCACCCTCGTCCGTCGTGCGTACCGGCTCAGCCGGCCGCGGGTTCGGCCGGCTCCCCCGTCTCCTGGGTCCGGTCGGCGATCGCCCGGTGGTGGCGGACGACCTCCCCGATGATGAAGTTGAGGAACTTCTCGGCGAAGGCCGGATCCAGCCTGGCGTCCTCGGCCAGCCGGCGCAGCCGCTCGATCTGTGCGGCCTCGCGGGCCGGGTCGGCGGGCGGCAGGCTGTGCCGGGCCTTGAGCTCGCCGACCTGCTGGGTGCACTTGAAGCGCTCGGCGAGCAGGTGCACCAGGGCGGCGTCGAGGTTGTCGATGCTGCCGCGCAGATAGCTCAGCCGCTCACGGGCCGCCTCGTCGGCGACGGCTGCCGCTTCGCCGGCCGCCGGTGCTGTCCCCTCGCTCATGTGCGTCTCGCCATTCGTGGTTCGGTTGCCTGGTGCGGTGTCGTGCGGGTGCTGTTTCCGCGATGATCGGGTGCACATTACCCGGACGGTGACGGGCGGCCGGGCCGGTCTCGCCGATCGGACCGGAGCGGGCCCTTCCGGGCGGGCGGGACCCTGCCGGGGCCGCAGCGACGGCGGACGCGGTTCTCTCGTGATCCTGACGCCCCCGGCGCCGGTGGCCCGGGGTCTCTCCTCGCGGACCACGCCCGGTGGCAGGCTCCCCCACAGAACCCGCCACCGGGCCGCTCATCCCGGGGCGCGGCACGCGGCCCGTCCCCGGCTCAGGCACATACCCAGGTCGCGGTCCCGCCATCCCTCATTTCGCTCCGAGGATCCGGGCGATGTGGGGGACACCGGTCCGCCCAGGCGGACGGTTCACTTGACCGGCGGCGACATCGAGGCCGACCGTCCTACGGGCGCGCGGACGGCGGGACGGTACGGGCTCCCCCTGGGAGGATGAGCCCGGTCGCACCTGGCAGCCGACCGACCATCGGCGCCGGACAACGCAGGGGGTAATCGCCATGAGCAGGGACCGAATCCGTATCGCGGGGGCCGATGTCGCCGTCGTGGGCGGCAGTATCGCGGGGTGCGCCACGGCGCTGGCCGCCCACCGGGGCGGCGCGGGCCGGGTCACCGTCTTCGAACGCACCGCCGGGCACCTCGCGGACCGCGGGGTCGGCCTCGCGGTGCACAACGCCCGGTACGCCGAACTCGCGTCCGCCGGGTATCTGGACACCGGCATGCCGTGGGTGCAGCTGACCACCCGTCGCTGGTACGTCCGCGACGGCGCCGCTCCGCTCGGCCGCGAGATCGGGACGCTGCCCTTTCCGTTCCGCTCGTACTGCTGGGGGCCGCTCTGGCGGGAGTTACGGCGGCGGCTGCCCGAGGAGACCGTCTTCCGGCCGGGGGTGCGGGTGGACGCGGTCGCCGAGACGGCGGACGGCGCCACCCTCCGCCTCGACGGCGCCGACGACGGGGGCGAGAGCGCCGCGGGCCACGGCGAGCGGTACGGTCCCGGCTCCGGCAGCGGCCGCCGCAGCGAGCACTTCGACCTGGTCATCGGCGCCGACGGCTATCGCTCGGTGGTCCGCGAGGCCGCGTTTCCCGGCGTGCGGCCCGACTACGCGGGCTATCTCGCCTGGCGCGGCGCGGTCCCGGCCGAGCGGCTGACGGAACTCCGCTTCCCCGGCCTGCCGGCCGGCCCCTGGGCCGAAGAGGACTGCGTCTACGGCGTCTTCGACGGCGGCCATGTCATCATCTACCGCATCCCGGACGGCGCGGGGGGCCACCGCGCGAACTGGGTCCTGTACACCGCCCCGCCCGCCGGTCTCGACCTGGGCCTCGACACCCCCACCAGCCTGCCGCCCGGCACCCTCACGGACGCCCTGCACGCCCATTTCGCCTACGTCACCGACGAGCTGCTGCCGCCCTACTGGGGCGGGCTGATGCGGCTGACGCCACGTCACGAGCTGTTCATCCAGCCGATGTACGACTTCACCGCGGCGCGCTACACCGCGGGCCGGCTGCTGCTCGCGGGCGACGCGGCCACCGTCGCCCGCCCGCACACCGGCGCCGGCGCGGTCAAGGCGCTGCAGGACGCCGCGGCCCTGGAGGCCGCGCTGCGCGCCACGCCGGAGCGGCCCGACGCGGCGGCCGGGTACGGCGCCGAGCGCGGCGCGGCCGGCCGGACGATGGTCGAGCTGGGGCGGCGGCTGGGCCGGTTCCTGGTCCAGGACACCCCGGACTGGCGGACGCTGGACCAGGCCGGGCTGACGGCCGCCTGGGCCGCGGCCGACGGCTCGGGCTCCTTCGGCGGCCGGGAGCTGAAGAGCTGACGCCGCGGGACACCGCGCACCGCGCTCCGCCGGCCGGCGGGGCCGGCCGGTGCGCGGTGCGACGCCCGGCTGCCGCGCCGCACCGCCGTGCAGGACAATGGAACGCCGGGGCCGCCGCGCCGCACGCCCCCGGTGACCAGGGCGGCGGCCTGCGCACCACGGGCTCCGGCCCGCCACACGGACAGCACCGGGACCGGGCACGGCCCGGTGCGGACGGGACTGATCAGACATGGGACGGGTCACCGAGCGACGCCGCGTCATCCGCATCCGCGACGGTGCCGTGAGCACCCGCCCGGACACCCTCGTCGCCGAGGAACCGCTGGAGATCCGGCTCGGCGGCAAACCGCTCGCGATCACCATGCGCACGCCGGGCGACGACTTCGCGCTCGCCGCCGGCTTCCTGGTCAGCGAGGGCGTCCTGGCGAGCGCCGACGACCTGGCGAACATCGTCTACTGCGCGGGGGCGACCGCGGACGGCGAGAACACCTACAACGTCGTGGACGTCCGGCTCGCCGACGGGGTCCCGGTCCCGGACATCACCCTGGAGCGCAACGTCTATACGTCGTCGTCGTGCGGGCTGTGCGGCAAGGCGAGCCTGGACGCGGTGCGCACCACCACCCGCTGGCCCCTGGACGCCTCCCCCGCCGCCCCGTTCCGTATCGAGCCGGCGACGCTCGCCGCCCTGCCCGACCGGCTGCGGGCCGCACAGCGGGTGTTCGAACGGACCGGGGGGCTGCACGCCGCGGCACTGTTCACGACGGACGGCGAGCTGCTCGACATCCGGGAGGACGTGGGGCGGCACAACGCTGTGGACAAGATCGTCGGCCGGGCGCTGCAACAGGGGCGGCTGCCGCTGTCGTCGAGCGTGCTGATGGTCTCCGGCCGGGCGTCGTTCGAGCTGGCGCAGAAGGCCGTGATGGCGGGCGTGCCCGTGCTGGCCGCGGTCTCGGCGCCCTCCTCGCTCGCGGTCGATCTGGCGGCCGAGACCGGGCTGACGCTGGTCGGGTTCCTGCGCGGCTCCTCGATGAACGTGTACGCGGGCGAGCACCGTCTCGCCCTGCCGGCCGAGGCCGCCACCCCCACGGGCTGAGGCCGCGTACGGGCGCACGGGCCGGCGCGGCGGCCGCCCCTCCCCGCCCGTGGCTCACCCCTCCGGCAGCGCGATCCGGGTCAGCAGCGCGACCAACTGCTCGCGTTCGGCGGGGGTGAGGTCCGCGGTCAGCTCCGCGTTGGCCTCGTCGCCGAGCTGCTGGGTGCGGCGCAGCCGCCGGCGGCCGTCGGCGGAGATCTCGACGGCGTTCTTGCGCCGGTCCCGGGGGTCGGGGGTGCGGGTCACCAGCCCGTCCCGCTGGAGGTCGTTGACGATGGCGACCATGTCCTTGGGGTCGATGCGCAGCGTCCGGCCGAGCTCCGCCTGGGAGACCGGGCCGAGTTCGCCGACGGCCGACAGCACGGCGTGGTGCATCATCCGCATGCCTTCGGCGGCGAGGGCGTCGGCGACCAGGCGGTGACCGCGGGCGGCGGCGCGGCCCAGCAGCCAGCTGGGGAGCGCGCGGATCCGGCTGGGGGCGTACGGGGTGTCGGCCATGGGGCCACCGTACCCAGAAAACCATTGGCAGGCCCTACGAAAAACCATTGGCGCACCCCATGAATATCGCTATTGTTGGTGTACCCAACGAAGCCCGGCCGGCGCGTGCCGTCCGGCGATCCCGGAGGTGTCCGCCCATGCGCCGAGTCCGTTTCCACACCTACGGCGGCCCCGAGGTCCTGCGCGTCGAGGAGGCCGGGGCGCCGGTGCCAGGCCCCGGCGACCTGCTGGTGCGCACGGACGCGATCGGCGTCACGCTGCCGTGCGTACGGCGGGTGCGCGGGGACGGCAGGGGCGGCGGCGATCCGCTGCCCGCCACACCCGGCGGCGAGATCGCCGGCACGGTCGTCGCGCTCGGCCCGGACGTCACCGGCTTCGCCCCCGGCGACCGCGTCACCTCGCTCACCCTCACCGGCTCCTACGCCGAACTCGCCCTGGCACCCGCCTTCCTGGCGAGCCGGATTCCGGACGACGCCGGTGCCGTGGAGGCGGTGGCGCTGGTGCGCGGCGGCCAGGTCGCGCTCGCCGCGCTCAGCACCGCGGCGCCGCGGGGCGCCGAGTCCGTACTGATCACCGGCGCGGCGAGCGCCACCGGGCACCTCGCCGTCCAACTCGCCAAGCTCCAGGGGGTGCCGCGGGTGGTGGCCGCGGTCGGCTCGGCCGCCAAGGCGGAGTTCCTGTACGGGCTGGGGGCCGACGAAGTAGTGGTCTACGACCAGGAGTCCTGGGGCGCGCCGGTCGATGTCGTCCTGGACGGCGTCGGCGGCGACCTGCTGCCGCGCGCGCTGGCCGCAGTGGCTCCCGGCGGCCGGCTGATCTTCTTCAACTCCGGTGGCGGGACGGTCCCGGCGCACGAGCTGCTGGCGGGCGCCAAGACCATCACGGGCCTGACGATGCGCCGCTTCTCCACCGTCCACCGGGAGCGGCACGAGCAGCACCGGGCGCGGCTGTGGGAGCTGTCCCGGGCCGGCCGGCTGCGGGCCGCGGTGCACGCCGAACTCCCCCTGGCCGAGGCCGCGAAGGCGCACGAGATCATCGAGGCCAGGGCCAACCTCGGCAAGGTGGTGCTGCGGCCGTGAGGCACGGTGGCCGTCGGCGGCATCGGCGGCGCACCCGTCCCACCGGGCACTCCCGGCCCTCGCACCGCACGGGCGCTCCCGGCACGGCGCCTGCGGGCCGGGAGAGTGAATTACGCCCGCGGCACGGAGAACCGCCGCACGCTCCTTGTCGCGGTCCGCACGCGGCAGTAGCTTCCGTCGCGATGCACATAGGACGTGGGATGTCCTGATGACCCGACGCCGATGCCTCGAAGGGCAGGCCGGACCATGACGTCAGCTCTCCGCGCACACCCCAGCCGCCGCAGCAGACCCCGGCGACCGCGCGCCGCGGCCCTGCTCGCCGCACTGGCCGCCACCGCCCTCGCCCTCCTGCCGACCGCTCCCGCGCAGGCCGCGCCTGACGGGGCGTCGGGCCGTACCCGTGCCGCCGCGACGGCGTCCCCCGCAGGGGGCTTCGACCAGCAGATCCTCTTCAAGTCCTCCCAGGAACAGGGCTACTCCTGCTTCCGTATACCGGCCGTCGTGCGGTCCGTACGCGGCACCCTGCTCGCGTTCGCCGAGGGCCGGCGGCACGACTGCGGCGACGCGGGCGACATCGACCTCGTCCTCAAGCGCTCCACCGACGGCGGCCGGACCTGGGGCCCGCTCCAGGTCGTCAACCACGGCGACGGCGACACCCACGGCAACCCGGCGCCGATCGTGGACCGCCGCACCGGCCGGATCGTGCTCGCCGAGACCTACAACAAGGGCCGCGCCGACGGCCTCAACTGCGATGTCCCCTGCGATCGCACCCCGCACCTCCAGTACAGCGACGACGACGGCGCGACCTGGTCCGCGCCCCGGGACCTGACCGCCGCCCTCCGCCCCCCGCGGTGGAACTCCTGGTACGCCACCGGGCCCGTGCACGGCATCCAGCTCACCCGCGGACGGCATGCGGGCCGGCTGGTCTTCGGCATCAACGCCGAGAGCTACGCGGGAGGCCGGGTCACCGCCAACCACGCCGCCCTGGTCCACAGCGACGACGGCGGCGCCACCTGGCGGGTCGGCGCGCTGGACACCTGGCCCGTCGCCGCAGCGGGCACGTTCCGTCAGAAGCCCTCGGAGATGACGCTCCTGGAACGCTCCGACGGCACGCTCTACGTCAACGGGCGGGAACAGGACGGCACCGACCTCGGCCACCGCACCGCCGCGGTCAGCCGCGACGGCGGCGCCTCCTTCGCCGCGCCGTTCCGCGCCCTGCCCGACCTCTACTCCCCGATGGTGCAGGGCTCGGCGCTGCGGCTGGCGCACCCGCGCGCCGGCCGCGGCCGCACCCTGTTCGCGGCGCCCGCCGACCCCGACCGGCGCCGGACCATGACCATCCGCTCCTCCTGGGACGAGGGCCGCACTTGGGAGGGCGTCGACCGGGGCGCCCGGGTCACCACCGACTGGTCCGGCTATTCGGACCTGGTCGCCGTCTCCGACGACGTCACCGGCCTGCTGTACGAGGGCGGCGCGGTCGACGCCCGGGACGAGATCCGTTTCGCGCGCTTCACCGAGGACTGGCTCGGCCCGCGCCGCGGTCCGGACCCCACCACCCGCGACGCCGCCCCCGGCGCCCGGCCGGCCCTCGTCCTGGGCGGCGCCCGGACCACCGCAGGACGCTTCGGGCAGGCACTGTCCTTCGACGGCACGGACGACGCGGTACGCCTCCCCTTCCGCCGCTCCCTTCCCCTGGGCACCCACGACTTCACCTGCAGCCTGTGGTTCCGCTACGACGCCGCCACGGGCGAACAGCCGCTGTTGTGGATGGGCGGGGTGGGCGCCAGGGCCCCGCAGGTCGCGGTGGAGGGCGACCCCGGACACCACCGGATCACCGCCCGCCTCACCGCCGTCGACGGCGCCGCCCCGGCCGCCACCGCGCAGGCCGTCACCCACGACGGCTACAACGACGGCGGCTGGCACCATCTCGCGCTGCGCCGTACGGGCGGCCGGCTGCTGCTCACCGTGGACGGCGGCGAGACCGGTGTCGTCCCCGATGTCCCGGGATCGGTGAGCCAGGGCTCGGTCTTCGGCGTGCACCTGGGCCAGCGGCCCGACAGCCGCGCCCAGTTCACCGGCGCGCTGGACGAGGTCCGCGTCTACCGGCGGGCCCTGACCGACGCCGAACTGGCCGAAGTCCGCAGTGACAACGCCCCGGTGCGCGCCCCGCTGGTCCTGGGGCTGGCGCTGGACCGGGTGCGCGGGGCCGCGCGGAGCTGAGCCGACGCGCCGCCCCGGCCCGCCCGGCCCGCGCGCCGGGCGGGCCTCAGCCCCGCGTCCCGCCCACCCCGGCCTCGGCCTCGCGCCCCGCACCGGCCGCGGCCCCCGCCGGTGCGGCTGCCGTCCCGGCCGCCGGACGGGCGGTGGCGGCGTAGCGCTTCGCCAGCACCGCACACACCATCAACTGCATCTGGTGGAAGAGCATCAGCGGCAGCACCGCCAGACCGGCCTGCGCGCCGAACAGCACACTGGCCATCGGCAGTCCGGTCGCCAGACTCTTCTTGGAACCGGCGAAGGTGATCGCGATGCGGTCCTCGCGGGGGAAACCGAGCCGCTTCGCGCCGTACGAGGTGACGGTCAGCATCACCGCGAGCAGCACGGCCTCCACCCCCAGCAGGCCCAGCAGCCGCGGGGCCGAGACCTGGTGCCAGATGCCCTCGACCATGCCGGCGCTGAAAGCCGTGTAGACCACGAGCAGTATCGAGCCGCGGTCCACCGTGCCGAGGGCCTTCCTGTGGCGGACCAGGAAGCCGCCGACCCACCGGCGCAGCAGTTGCCCGGCCGCGAACGGCACCAGCAGCCGGCAGACGATCGACAGCAGCGCGTCGGCCGAGAAGCCACCGCCGCTCCCGTGCAGGACGAGGCCCGCCAGCAGCGGTGTGGCGACGATGCCGACGAGGCTGGAGAACGACCCCGCGCAGATCGCCGCCGCGACATTGCCGCGGGCCAGGGAGGTGAAGGCGATCGAGGACTGGATCGTCGACGGCACCAGGCACAGGAACAGCAGCCCGGTGTGGAGGGCGGGCGGCAGGACGGCGGGGACCAGGGCGCGCGCGGCCAGTCCGAGCACCGGGAAGAGCACGAAGGTGCAGGCCAGGACGGTGAGATGGAGCCGCCAGTGGCGCAGCCCGGCCATCGCCTCGCGGGTGGAGAGCCGGGCGCCGTAGAGGAAGAAGAGCAGCGCGACGGCGCCGGTGGAGGTGCTCTCGGCGACGGTGGCGGCCGGGCCGCGGGCGGGCAGCACGGCGGCCAGGGCGACCGTGCCCACCAGCGCCAGGACATAGCCGTCCACGAGCAGCCAGGAGGGAAGCTTCGGCAGAGGGCGGCGCATGGTCTCTCTTCGGTCGTTCGACGGCTCCCGTACGGGTGGCACGGCCACGGGCCCTCCAGGGTGCCGCGCCCACCGGAAATCGGGAAACCCTCTTACCGTGGTCACTGTTATTCCGTTTCGCGATGCCCGGCAGCTGGGGGTGCACGGGGAGGGCGGCAGCGGACGACAGCACCCGAGCGGAGGGCCCGTGTTCGACCCCGCGCAGTTGCGCACCTTTCTCGCCGTGGCGCAGACCCTGAGCTTCACCCAGGCCGCGCACCGGCTCGGGCTGCGGCAGTCGACCGTGAGCCAGCACGTGCGGAAGCTGGAGGACGCCGCCGGGCGCCGGCTGTTCGCCCGGGACACCCATGCCGTGGAGCTGACCGAGGACGGCGAGGCCATGCTCGGTTTCGCCCGCACGATCCTGGAGGCGAACGAGCGGGCCGCGGGCTTCTTCGCGGGCACCCGGCTGCGCGGCAGGCTGCGCTTCGGCGCCTCGGAGGACTTCGTGCTGACCCGGATGCCGGAGGTCCTGGAGGAGTTCCGCCGGGAGCACCCCGAGGTCGACCTGGAGCTGACGGTCGAGCTGTCGGGGACCCTGCACGAGCTGCTGGCGGCCGGGCGGCTCGATCTCGTCCTCGCCAAGAGGCGCCCGGACGAGGCGCGCGGCCGGCTGGTGTGGCGCGACCGGCTGGTGTGGGTGGGTGCCCAGCGGCTGCGCCTCGATCCGCGGCGCCCGGTCCCGCTGGTCGTCTACCCGCCGCCCGCGCTCACCCGCGCCCGCGCGCTGGAGACGCTGGAGCGGGCGGGCCGGGAATGGCGTATCACCTGCACCAGCGGAAGCCTCAACGGACTGATCGCCGCAACTCGGGCAGGTCTGGGCGTCATGGCACATACGAGGGGCATGATCCCGCCAGGTCTGGTCCGGATTTCCTCCCGTGCGGGCCTGCCGGAACTCGGCGGAGTGGAGTTCGTCCTGCTCCACGGGCGGGCCGAACGCGCCGCACGGGGCCCGGCGGAGGCGCTGGCCGACGCGATCCTGGCGGGCGGCGACCGGCTGCAGATCCCCTAGGAGCACGCCCTTGATCCACCGGAAAAGCCGCTGGCCGCGGGCTCCGCGCCGGGGCCGGCCGGCGCGTTCAGTGCCAGGTGCAGAGATTTGGTGCAGATATGGTCCCGGCGTCGTGATCGTCCGGCGGCGAACCGGCTGGATCATGTCCAAGCTTCTCCGAAGTAACCCGATTTCGGCGCTTGGCCAGATCCCGTGCGGCCCGATTCACGACGTGGTACGGCTCTGCCGGATGCCGTCACGGTGGGGTACGGTCGCGGCCTTGTGAGCAACACCACGAGGAGCTGGGTCATTGCGCGAGTTCACCGTCCCACCTTTGGCGACCGCGCCCCGGGTCGGCGGGCTGGCGGATGTCGTCTACGAGTACGCCGAGGCCGATCCCGAGCGCGTCGCCTTCGCCCGTAAGGACGACGCGGGCAACTGGCAGAACGTCACCGCCGGGCAGTTCCGGGACGAGGTCCTCGCCCTCGCCAAGGGCCTCCTCGCGCAGGGCGTCCGCTTCGGCGACCGCGTCGGCATCATGTCCCGTACGCGCTACGAGTGGACCCTGTTCGACTTCGCCCTGTGGTCGATCGGCGTCCAGTCCGTACCGCTGTATCCGACGTCGTCGGCGGAGCAGGTCTTCTGGATGCTGCACAACGCGGGCGTCTCGGCGTGCCTGGTCGAGCACGAGGACCATGCGATGACCATCGGCTCGGTCATCGACCGGCTTCCGCAGCTGCGCAAGCTGTGGCAGCTGGACGCCGACCCGGTGGCCGAACTGACCGCGGCCGGCGCGCACATCGACGACGACGTGGTGCACCGCCACCGGATGGCCGTCACCCCGGACGCCACCGCGACGATCATCTACACCTCCGGCACCACCGGCCGCCCCAAGGGCTGTGTGATCACGCACGCCAACTTCATGGCCGAGGCCGACAACATCGTGCTGCGCCACGAGACGGTCTTCACCTCCAAGGGCGACGAGGAAGCCGCCACCCTGCTGTTCCTGCCGCTGGCGCACGTCTTCGGGCGGATGGTGCAGGTCGCCGCGGTCCGCGGCCGGGTCAAACTGGGCCACCAGCCCGAGCTGGCGGCCCGGGCGCTCCTGCCCGACCTGCAGACCTTCCGGCCGACGTTCATCCTCGCGGTGCCGTACATCTTCGAGAAGGTCTTCGCCGCGGCCCGGCGCAAGGCGGAGGCCGACGGCAAGGCCGGGCCGTTCGACAAGGCCGTCGAGATCGCCGTCCGCTACGCCGAGGCACAGGAGCACAAGGCCTTCGGCACCGGGTCGGGGCCCAGCGCCGCGCTGCGGATGCAGCACCAGTTCTTCGACAAGGTCGTCTACAGCAAGGTCCGGGCGGCGATGGGCGGCCGGGTGCGGCACGCGATGTCGGGCGGCTCGGCGATGGAGCGCCGGCTCGGGCTGTTCTTCGACGGCGCCGGCGTCCGGATCTTCGAGGGCTACGGCCTGACGGAGAGCACCGCGGCCGCCACCGCCAACCCGCCCGAGCGGACCCGCTTCGGCACCGTCGGCACCCCCGTGCCCGGCACCACCGTGCACATCGCGGAGGACGGCGAGATCTGGCTGTACGGCGGGCAGATCTTCCACGGCTACCACAACGACCCCAAGGCGACCGACGCCGTGCTGCACGACGGCTGGTTCTCCACGGGGGACCTGGGGGCGCTGGACGAGGACGGCTATCTGACGATCACCGGCCGGAAGAAGGAGATCCTGGTCACCTCCGGCGGCAAGACCGTCTCGCCGGTGGGGCTGGAGGAGCGGGTGCGGGCGCATCCGCTGGTCGCCCAGTGCATCGTCGTCGGCAACGACCGGCCGTTCATCGCGGCCCTGGTGACCCTGGACCCGGAGGCGGTCGCGCACTGGCTGGCCATGCGGGAGAAGCCGGAGATGCCGCCGACCGACCTGGTGCGCGACCCGGACCTGGAGACCGAGATCCGGCGCGCGGTGGTCGCCGCCAACACGCTGGTCTCGCAGGCCGAGTCGATCCGTACCTTCCGGATACTGGCCAACCAGTTCAGCGAGGAGCACGGCCTGCTGACCCCGTCGCTGAAGCTCAAGCGCAAGGCGATCGAGACGGCCTACGAGGTCGAGGTGGACGCGCTGTACCGGACGTGACGGACGGTGGGGGCGCCACGGGTGCGGCGCCCCCACCGCACCCGCGTCCCGGCCGCCCCTCCCCCGTCCGGCGGACCCGGATCGCCCGCGGGCCGGACGGCCGCCGCACCGCTCCCGGCGAGGCTGCTGCCATGAAGAGCAGCCGCCTCACCCGCCTCGGCTGGATCGCGGTCGTCGCCTGCGTGCCCTACCTCGCCCTCAAACTCCTGTGGGTGCTGGGCCTCGACGTCGGCGTCGTCGACGCCTCCCGCTTCAGCCGCACCACCTGGATCGCGGCCAACGCCGCCACCTTCCTCCTCGACGCCGTCGCCGCGGTCGTGGCCCACACCCTCACCCGCCCGGCCGGCCGCCGCGCCCCGGCCTGGCTGCTGGCCCTCCCCCTGTGGGCGGCCGCCGGGCTGCTCCTCCCGCTGCTGACGGGGCTCCTCGGCGGCAGCCTGACCGGCCTGGTCACCGGTGCCCGCAACCCGCTGGCCGACGGCGACTTCCTCCAGCCATGGGTCTTCGGCGTCGTCTACGGCGGCTTCCTCGTGGAGGCCGTCACCCTGCTCGGGGCCTTCGCGGTGTACGCGCACCAGCGCTGGGGCGCCCTGCTGCGCCGCCCGCTGGGCGCGCTGCCCCGTACCGGCAGCCGGGCGCTGCAGCGGCTCTTCCTGCTGCCCGCGGCCGCGGTGCTCGCGGCGCTGGGCACCGTCCGTGTCCTGTGGGGCGCGGGCGCCGGCCCCGGGACGCCGACGGCCGGTGGGCCGCCCCGCACGGTCCTCTCGGCCGCCTCGGACTGCGCCCAGGGCGGGTACGCGGTCGCGGGCGCCGTGGGGCTGGTGCTCCTGGTCCTGCCCGGCCTGCTGCCCCGGCTCCGGGTCCGTACGCCGCTGGCCCTGGCCTGGGCCGGGAGTGCCACGGTCTTCGCGTGCGGCGGCTGCACCTGGCTCGTGCAGGCGGTGGCCGGCGGCCTCTTCGGCGCCGGTGCGGTCCCCGGCGGCCTGCCCGGTCTGCTGGGCGCGCTGGAGCTGTGCACGGGGCTCGTGGTGCTCTGCGCCGGTGCGTTCGCCCTCTGCGAACTGGCCGTCGCGGCGGGCCCCGCACCGGCGGCCTCGGAGCGGGGCGTGCCGGCTCCGCCCGCCCCGGGCACACGGGAAGACCCCCTGTCGTCCGCATCGCTTCGCGCCGTGCGGGAATGCGCGTCCACGGATGATCGTTGACATCCGTGAACGAGAAAGCCGACGTAAGGACCGATTCCCCCGTGAGCAAGGTTCCCTCCATCACGCTCAACAACGGCGTCACGATGCCGCAGCTCGGCTTCGGCGTCTGGCAGGTCGAGAACGACGAGGCGTTCACCACCGTCGGCCAGGCCCTGGACGCCGGGTACCGCAGCATCGACACCGCGGCGATCTACGGCAACGAAGAGGGCACGGGCAAGGCGCTGGCCGCATCCGGCATCCCCCGTGACGAGCTGTTCGTCACGACCAAGCTCTGGAACGCCGAACAGGGCCACGACTCCACCCTGCGTGCCTTCGACGCCTCCCTGGCCAAGCTCGGCCTGGAGTACGTGGACCTCTACCTGATCCACTGGCCGCTGCCGTCGAAGGACCTCTACGTCGAGACGTACCGGGCCTTCGAGAAGATCTACGCGGAGGGCCGCGCCAAGGCCATCGGCGTCTCGAACTTCCTGCCCGGACACCTGGAGCGGCTGATGGGCGAGACCTCCGTCGTCCCGGCCGTCAACCAGATCGAGCTGCACCCGCAGCTCTCGCAGGCCGAGTCCCGCGCCTTCCACGCCCGGCACAACATCGTCACCGAGGCCTGGTCGCCGCTCGGCCAGGGCAGGGGTCTCCTGGAGAACCCCGCGATCGCCGAGCTCGCCGCCAAGCACGGCAGGACGCCCGCCCAGGTGGTGCTGCGCTGGCACCTCCAGCTCGGCAACGTCGTCATCCCGAAGTCCGTCACCCCCTCGCGCATCGCCGAGAACATCGACGTCTTCGGCTTCGAGCTGGACGACGAGGACCTCGCCACCCTCGCCCGCCTGGACACCGGCACCCGTCTCGGCCCGGACCCGGCCACCTTCGACGTGGCCTGACCGGCCCGCTCGCACGGCGCCGCCCGGCTCGTCCGGGCGGCGCCGTCGTCGTACCCGAGTGGCGGGCCCGGCGGACGCCAGGAAGTGTGGAGGGTGAGCGTGGGGCGGTCACGGCGGTCCGCCGACCGGGGCCCCTGCCCCTGCGCTCCGCCCTTGCTCCCCCGTGCCCAGGCATGGGAGGTGCCCCCATCGAGGAGGCCACGATGCCCGAAGTCACCTCTCCCTACCAGGCCGGGACGCCCTGCTGGGTCGATCTCGCGGCTCCCGACCAGCAGGCCGCCATCGACTTCTACTCCGAGGTCTTCGGGTGGGCCGGAGAGGTCGGGCCCGCGGAGACCGGGGGCTACGCCGTCTGCACCCTGAACGGCAAACCGGTGGCCGGCATCATGGCCGCGGTCCCGATGGGCGGCCAGCCCGCGCCGCCGACCGTGTGGACCAGCTACCTGGCGGCCGCCGACGCGGGCGCCACCTCCCAGGCGGTGAGCCAGGCCGGCGGCACGCTGCTGATGCCGGTCACGGACGTGATGTCACTGGGCCGGATGTGCATCGCGGCCGACCCCACCGGCGCGGTGTTCGGTATCTGGCAGCCGATGGACTTCCCCGGCGCCGGCATCGTCAACGAGTCCGGCGCGCTGATCTGGAACGAACTCAACACCACCGAACCGTCCGCCGCCGCCGCGTTCTACAAGGCGGCCTTCGGCATCGAGAGCGCCCCCATGGAGGGCGCCGAGCACTACTACGGCCTGACGGTGAACGACCGGCCGGTGGGCGGCATGCAGCCGATGTCCGAGCAGATGCCGGCCGACACCCCCTCGCACTGGCTGGTGTACTTCGCGGTGGCGGACACCGACGCCACCGTCGACAAGATCACCTCGGCCGGCGGCGCGGCGCTGCAGCAGCCCTTCGACATGGTCGCCGGACGCATGGCGGTGGTGACCGACCCGCAGGGCGCGACCTTCGCCGTGATCAATCCGAAGCCGATGGACCAGGGCTGATCAGGGGCGTCGCGAACTGATGTGACGTCATGGGCGCCGCCGCCCGGCTCCCGGCTCCCGGCTCCCGGCTCCCGGCTCCCGGCTCCCGGCTCCCGGCTCCCGGCCATGAACTACTGCCGGCCGTGAACTACTGCGCGCGTGCCGTGTGGACGGTCTGCGCGGACAGCAGGAAGGCGTCGGGGCGGCGGACGATGCCGGCCGCGTCGTCGGGGTCGGCGAGGCGGGCGAGGGTGGTGCGGTCGCCCTCGTCCAGGCGGTCGCCGTACAGGTCGAGACCCTGGGTCAGGGTGTCCTGGAGGCAGGCGCGCGCGGCGGCGGACAGCGGGGCCGGCAGGTCCAGCAGGAAGCTGCGGGTGCACGGGGTGCGCAGACCGGCGTCGGCGAGGAAAGCGGGCCAGTCCTCGATGTCGTCGACGGTGCCGGGCAGCGCCGCGCGCATCTCGCAGAACCAGTCCTCGCAGGCCGCGTCGATCCTGGCCTGCAGCCCCGGGCGCCCGATGCCGATGTCGCGCGGCAGGAAGCGGGGCGTCAGACCGCCCTCGCAGACGGCGAGCAGCCCGCCGGGCCGCAGATGGGCGCCGAGGGCGGCGACCTGGGCCCGCTGGTCACCGACGTGGTGCAGGGTCCTGGCGGCCCAGATGAGGTCGGCGCCGCCGAGGGCGTCGAGCCCGTCGGGGAGTTCGGCGAGATGGGTGCGGACCCGGTCGCCGAGGCCGAGGCGCCCGGCACGGGCGTGCGCCCGCTCCAGGAGCGCCGCGCTCGCGTCCACCGCGACCACCTCGGCGGCGGGGAAGGCCCGGGCCAGCAGGCAGGTGATGACGCCCGGTCCGCTGCCGACGTCGAGCACCCGGTCCACGCCCTGGCCGCCGTCCGCGCCCGGCCCGACGAGGAGTTCCCGCAGCCAGGCCGCGGCCTGCTCGTGGAGCGGCAGGTGCAGTTCGGCGCCGCGTTCCAGGAGCGGTCCGGCCACCTCCCAGTCGATCTGCCCCTCGTCGTGGGGGCCGTGCCCGGGTGCGGGCCGT
The DNA here is from genome assembly GCF_019933235.1 of Streptomyces angustmyceticus. NCBI lineage: Bacteria > Bacillati > Actinomycetota > Actinomycetes > Kitasatosporales > Streptomycetaceae > Streptomyces > Streptomyces angustmyceticus. The sequence continues at coordinate 1,457,389 of NZ_CP082945.1, forward strand.
TCGTCGTTGCTCATGACATCGAGCCTCCGTTACCGGTCGAGCCCGTGCAATCCGCGTTGCCGTTCCGGCAACCCCGGATTCCGGCGGGGAGCGGCGTGATCGTAGGGTCTGGCCCGTGGCTACTCCGGGATGGATACCGCCGACGGACACCGAGCGGCGGCTGTGCGAAGCGACGGCGCGTGGGGACTGGGACGGGCAGATCGCGGCGATCGCCGGTGAGGATCTCTATCTGGCGGCACCGCAGGAGGGTCAGGACCCGCTGCCCGTCTACGACGACCCGGCGGCGGGTGGTAAGTGCATTCCCGTCCTGACCCGCGGCATGCTGCCGCCGTGGCAGCCGCAGCAGTTCTTCGACCGGGTGTCGCTCGACGAGCTGGCGCAGGACTGGCCGAACGACAAGTGGCGGCTCGCGGTCAACCCCGGGACGCCGTGCGCCGCGTACCTGGCCGCCTCCCCGGCCCACCGCGCCGCCTGGCTGCAGCGGCGCGGCCAGATCGGGCCCCGGCCCGGCGGGCTGCTCGTCACCCACTTCGGGGGCCCGCTGCACGGCCCCCTGGCGCAAGGGCTGGCGTGCGGCGCGCCGATCGCGGTGCATCACAGCGTGCCGTGGAACGAGCTCGGTACGGCCTTCCTCGACCATGACGCCGACGCGCGGACGCTGCGCGAACAGTGGTCGGTGACCGACCCCGCCGCCTGGCAGCAGCGCCTGGACCAGCTGCTCGGCGGGCAGTTCGTCCCGGCGGAGACGGAGGCGGCGCTGCGGGCCAGGGCCCGCGACCGGACCGCTCCGGGCGCCGAGGGCGCCGAGGACGCCGCCGGCGGGGAGAAGGCCGCGGGCACCCCCGACGCCGCGCCGCCGCCCGCCGTCCCCGAGCTGGTGACCCGGTACGAGGAGCGGTTCCGCGCGGACGGGCTGCTGCCGGCGGACGGCCGGGTCGTCTCCCTCGTCGCGCTGGACCACGCCCATGCCGTCGCCCTCGTCCGCTGGGGCCTGGGCGCCCGCCTGTGCGCACCGCAGCAGGCCGAGCACGCCGTGGCGCAGGCCCATGCGCGGGCCCGCGAGGTGTACGGCTCGTGGGAGGAGTTCGCCGCCGGCTACGCGCTGGGCCGGATGCTGGCGTTCGACCACGGCTGGTTCGGCCCGCAGTACGCGGAGGCCGTGCACCTGCACCGGGTCCTCACCCAGGACCCGTCGTCGCCGTGGCGCGCACTGCCCTTCGCCTGACGGACGCCGCCCGTCGGGGCTCGCGGGGCGCGGGTTCGGTGTAGACGTAGGGCATGGATGTAGCGATCTGCCTGTTCAGCTCCGACCTCCGGCTGCACGATCAGCCGGTGCTGCACGCCGCGCTGCGCTCCGCGACGCGGGTGGTACCGCTGTTCGTCGTCGACAGCGGGGTCGCCGACGCCGGGTTCATGGTGCCCAACCGGGCGGCGTTCCTGGCCGGTGCGCTGGCGGATCTCGATGCCGGGCTGCGCGCTCGCGGCGGTCGGCTGGTCATCCGTACGGGGGACGTCGTCGCCGAGACCTGCCGGGTGGCGGCGCAGACCGGGGCCGGGGAGGTGCATCTCGCGGCCGGGGTGAGCGGCTATGCGCTGCGCAGGGAGCGGCGGCTGGGCGCGGAGCTGGCGGCGGCGGGGCGTGCGCTGGTGGTGCACGACGCGGTCGTCACGGCGCTGCCGCCGGCCGCGGTGCTGCCCTCGGGCCCCGGCAAGGACCACTTCGCGGTCTTCACGCCGTACTTCCGGCGCTGGCAGGCGGCGGGGCTGCGGTCGGTGCTGCCCGTCCCGCGGACCGTACGGGTCCCGGACGGGGTGCGGTCGAAGGACGTGCCGTCGGCGGCGGAGCTGTGCCCGGACGGGAAACCGTCGCCCGCGCTGCCGGAGGGCGGCGAGAGCGCCGGGCGCCGCCGGTTCGGGGCCTGGCAGCGCGCGGGCATGGCCGACTACCAGGACCGGCAGGACGATCTGCCGGGCGATGCCACCTCGCGGCTCTCGCCGTATCTGCACTTCGGGTGCCTGTCGCCGGTGGAGCTGGTGCACAAGGCGTCGGCCCGCCGGGACGCCGGCGCCGAGGCGTTCGTCCGGCAACTGGCCTGGCGGGACTTCCACCACCAGGTGCTGGCGGCCCGGCCCGACGCGGCGCGGGCCGACTACCGCACCAAGGGCGACCGCTGGCGGTACGACGACGCCGAGGTGACGGCGTGGAAGGAGGGCCGCACCGGCTACCCCGTGGTCGACGCGGGAATGCGGCAGCTGCTGCACGAGGGGTGGCTGCACAACCGGGCCCGGATGCTGGTGGCGAGCTTCCTGACCAAGACGCTGTACGTGGACTGGCGGGTCGGCGCGCGGCACTTCCTGGACTGGCTGGTGGACGGCGACATGGCGAACAACCAGCTCAACTGGCAGTGGGTGGCCGGAACCGGCACCGACACCCGGCCCAACCGGGTGCTCAATCCGCTCGTCCAGGCCAAGCGGTTCGACCCGCGGGGCGAGTACGTACGGCGCTGGGTACCGGAGCTGGCCGGCCTCCCGGGCGCCGCGGTGCACCAGCCCTGGAAACTGACCGGGCCGGAGCGCGCGGCGTACGACTATCCCGATCCCGTGGTCGACCTGGCGGACGGGCTGGGACGGTTCCGGCGGGCACGCGGGCTGGAGTAGGGGGTGTAGTGCGGCCATGACCCGAACGGCACACCGGGCCCGGGCCCGGCCGGCCGACGTGTCGTGGACGGCCGCCGTGCCGGGAGATGATGCAGGACGGACCGACGGAGAGGACGGACACGACATGGGCGGGAGCGGTATGCGCCGCGGGCTGGACCGGACGCAGCTGGACCGCGCGCTGGGGGCGGTGGGGCCGAGGCAGCCGGCCACGCTGCCGACGTGGGCCCAGTGCCGTACCGCACTGCGCCGTACCCCGCTGTCGGTGTGGCACGACGACGTGACGGACTGGGCCGCGAGCCTGACGTACTACTCGGTGCTGGCGCTGCTGCCGTCGCTGATCGTCACGGTGTCGCTGATCGGTCTCGCCGATCCCCCGGCCACCGAGCAGCTCATCAACCAGCTCAGCTCGATCGCCCCGGCCCAGTCGGGACCGACCGTGCACCGCGCGCTGCTCGGCATGGCGCACCAGCGCACCGCCGCGTGGGTGGTGCTGGGCGGCGCCCTGGTCAGCGCCCTGTGGTCGTCGTGCAGCTATCTGGCCGTCTTCCGCCGCGCCCTGCACGCCATGAACCGCACCAAGGACGACCGCCCGCCGTGGCGCAAGGCTCCGCGGATCCTCATGACGGCGCTGCTGCTGATGGCGCTGCTGATCAGCAGTGCGGTGGCGCTGCTGGTGAGCGGGCCGATCGCCACCGCCCTGGGCCGGGCCATCGGGCTCGGCGAGGCGGGCGAGGCGACCTGGAACCTGCTGAAGTGGCCGCTGCTGGTCGTCCTGGCCACGGTCTTGGCCATGGTCCTCTTCCGGTCCGGACCGCCCAGCTCCCGCGGCGTGCGCCGAGCGGCCCCCGGCGGCATCGTCGCCGTCCTGCTCTGGCTGATCTCGTCCGCCGCCTTCGCCCTCTACGCCTCGTACGTCGGCACCTTCAACCGGCTCTACGGGTCGCTCGCGGGGCCGGTGGTGTTCCTGATCTGGCTGTGGTTCTCCCACCTGTCCCTGCTGTCCGGCGCCCAGTTCAACGTCGAGCTGGCACGGGCCGGGCGGGTGGTGCGGCCGCGGTCGGGGAGCTGAGGGCGGGGAGGCCGGCGGGCCGGTGGCTCAGCGGGCCCCGTGCACCGGCGCGATCTCCTCGATCCGGTGGGCGAGACCGAAGTCGAGGCGGGTGATCCGGCCGCCGAGGCTGTGCGTGTTGACCGAGACGGCGAGCCGGTTGTACCCCAGCGTCAGGTCGGCGTGGTGGCCCAACTCCTCCTGGATCTGCGCGATATGGATGACCATCGCGGCGGCCGGGAAGTGCCCGTGGAAGGCGTAGCCGCGGCAGAGCATCCCGCCCTCGACGGACCAGCCGGGCAGCTCCGCGAGGCGGTCCTCGATCTCCTTGAAGGTGAGCGGTTCCAACGGAGCGTTCATGGCGCTCGCCTCTCGCCGTGCCGGCCGCCGATGAGCCGGTCCCCGAATACGCATGCCGACCACGCCGCCGTCCCTGACGCGACGGCCGCGCTCCCTCCAGCCTGGCACGCCGACGGCCGTTTCGCGCACCCACGGCACACCCCTCCCGTACGGCCCGCCCGCACCGGCCGCTCGACTACCGTCCCTCCCATGACAACTGCTGCGGTGTCCTCACCGGAGACGACCACGGGCGTGGGCGCCCTCCTGCGCGAGTGGCGCGACCGGCGCCGGATCAGCCAACTGGAACTGGCGCTGCGCGCCGACTCCTCCGCCCGCCACATCAGCTTCATCGAGACCGGCCGCTCCCGCCCCAGCCAGGAGATGGTGCTCCGCCTCGCCGAACACCTCGACGTCCCCGTACGGGAACGCAACGCCCTGCTGATCGCGGCCGGCTACGCCCCGACGTTCCCCGAGACCCCGCTGGACGACCCGTCGATGGCGGCCCTGCGCTCCGGCATGGAACGCCTCCTGACCGGCTACGAGCCCTTCCCCGCCCTGGTGGTCGACGGGACCTACCACGTCCAGGCCGCGAACCGCGGCATCACCGTGCTGCTCGAAGGCGTCGCCCCCGCCCTCCTCCGGCCCCCGCTGAACGCCATGCGCCTCACCCTGCACCCGGACGGCCTGGCCCCCCGCATCCGCAACTACCGGGAGTGGCGCGGCCACCTCCTCTCCCAGATGGAGCGCCAGTTGGCCCTGCTGCGCTCCTCCCCCCTGCGCGCGCTCTACGACGAGGTGAGCGCCTACCCCTTCCCGCCGGGCGGCCACGAGACGGCGGCCTCCGGCGAACACGCCCCCTTCGCCCTGCCGATGATGCTCGAACACCACGGCACCGTGCTCTCCTTCATCTCGACCATCGCCACCTTCAACACCCCGATGGACGTCACCGTCTCCGAACTGGCCGTGGAGACCCTCCTGCCGGCGGATCCGGAGACGGCGGCTTATCTGCGGGGGCTGGATCTGCCGGGGTGAAGGGGCTGGGGGCGGCTCGGCCGACGGCCCCGCCGCTGGTCGGGCGGCGCCGGCCCGGGTGCCTGGGGCTGGGGCCCGCTGCCGCCCCCGATCAGACCGCGGGCACCCGGTCCAGGAACCCGCACACGGACCGGATCCGCCCGTCCTCCCCCAGCCGCACCACATCGAACCCGGCCACCGGCGCCGACCCGTCCGCGACGCTGACCAGCTCCCATCCGAACCGCGCCATGTCGTGGTGCCCGTCCACACCCCCCGACCGCCGGAACTCGAACCCGGGGAACTGCGCGTGCGCCCCCGCGATGGCCGCCGCCAGCCCCTCGTGCCCCGCGACATCGACCAGCGGATCGGTGTACGTCACGTCCTCGCCGAAGGCAGCCGCGACAGCCTTCCCCGACGCCCCTTCCCCGCTCGCGTTCCACGCCTCGAAGTACCGCGCCACGGCCGCCTCGTACCGCGCCCCCGCGTCCCCGGCCCGCTGCTCCCCCTGCTGCCCGCCCTGCTCCTGCTGCGTCATGACGTACTCCCACTCCCGACGAGTTCCGAACGGCACCACTGCCGCCTGACCCGGATCACGGACCGGAGTGCGCCGGCCCGTGAACCGGTGCCCTCACCCTGCCGGGCCGTGCGGTGGGGGTCGATTACGCGAGAGGTAATGGCGCAGGAACCTCGGCGCGTGCCCCTCGTCCTCCGTTCTACCGGGACGGCGACAGGACCCGGACCACCTCGTTCAGCGGCTCCGGCGAGGTGGAGAACACGCCGACGAAGGGGTAGGCCAGTTCTGTGACGAGGAACAGGTTGGCGGCGACGAGGACGCTCACCGCCGCGACCATCACGTAATGCATCCGGGCCCGCTCGGCGCCGAAGACGACGGCGAACCAGAGGACCAGTCCGCTGTTCAGCAGGATCACCAGCCACAACGACGGCGGTGGGCCGGTGTTGGTGCGTGCCTGGAGCAGCCGAGTCGTGCGTGCACCGCTCAGATCCCTCAGGGACGCGAGCGAACTGGTGAGGAAGGACCGTTGGATATCGTCGCGCGGCTTGATGGCCTCGTAGGTGGCACTCAGGCGCTTGAGCGCGTTCTCGGCCCCGGGCGTGGTACGGCCGGCCGCGGCGCGGGGCCACTCGGCCGCTGCCGCGCGCCCGTATGCCAGAAGGCCCTGTCGGATCCGCTCGCCATCGGCCTTGCCGAACGCATGGAGACCTTGGGCCATCTGCACCGCGGCGGCCCCCTCGGTCCGCGTCGCCTGGTCCGCCGAGTTCACCTGGCCCCAGAGCGCGAGGACCAGGAAGCCGATGAGGAACCCGTAGACGACGGCGACAACGGGAAAGACGAACTGCGCCATCTCGTTGTGCTCACCCCGCCGGAGACGAGGGAAGCAGCGCCGCACACCCGCCTGGACCACCGCTGTCCCACCCACGATGACGACGATGAACCCGGCCAGCAGCACCCAGGGCGGGACGCTGATCACGAACCAACGGGCCACTGCTCCACGCTCCTGACGTACCCCGCCCCCGCCACCACCGACGCGGTGGCCAACGACCACACCGGCCCGCGGACACGCCCGCTTCGTCCCTTCGGCGACCCTCCGGAGAACGCCGGTGGTACGCCGCCGCAGGAAGCTCCGTGCTCCGGCCACCGGTCACGGCTGATGCGGTGGGGGCGCCACGGCTCTCACCACAGATCACCCGCCGCGACCCGCTCGGCCCGCGTCCGCTTCACCGTCAACGCGCCAGGGTCCCGCACCGGCCACTCCCGGTTCCCGGGCGACCGGAGGTAGTACTCGCCTCCACGGATGTCCGTCACCACGGCGCGGCGACCCGGGGCGTACTCGACCTCGTCGCCGACCTCGGCCCGGCGGGCGCTCACCGGAGATCCGCAGGCAGCGTGGACAGCCGGCGGACGAACCTTCGCTTCCCGCTCACCGCCACCCCTCCCGGTAGCCGTCCAGCAGCCATTGACAGTCACGAGCCATCAGCTGCACCTCGATCAGCGCGGCGAACGGAAGCGGACTCGGCGCCTGCGCCGTCTGCCGTTCGATACCGTCCAGGCGCGCGACATGGCGATACCACGCGACGCCGCCGTGCCACATCTCGTCGGCGGCCTTCCGAGCGGGCCCCCGGAGTAAGGCGATATGGCCGCGCAACCGCGCCCCGAGGTCGACGAGCGCACTCACCTGAAGCTGCCCTCGACTCGCGCCCAGCGCCAAGGTGATGGTCTCTTCGATGGTGAGCACGTCGATGGCAAGGGGCTCGGCTGCCTCAGGGCTCCGCTCACCGGTCCTTTCCGCGTGACCGGTCTTCGTGGCTGCGTCATCGTCCCCATCCGCGCGCACGACTTCGCCGTGGGTTCCGGAGGGGCCGCGGGTGGTGGGCACAGAGCTGCTCTTTTCAATCCGCTCTCGGATCAACATGCGCCCATCCTGGGCCCTGCCGTATTCCCCAAGCGAGGACTTCCAGAGGCCTCTTGTGTGCAGCAAAGGGGACTTTGACGCCGTCCCACGGGTGACGTGTAGCCAAGGAGAGGACTTCCAGGGGACACTGCTTGGCAGTCCCGCGACGGAGGTGCATCGTGATGCGGTCTGCAGGAAACACCCGGCTCAAGTCGGCCCGCGTGGCAGCTGGGTACCACACCCAGCAAGCCTTCGCCGAGGCAATGGGGGTAGGCGTACGACAGGTCCGTCGTTGGGAATCCGACAATCCACCATGGCCTCACCCGGACGTGCAAGCGCGGCTCACGCACCTCACGGGGCAGGACATGGAAGCTCTGGGCTTCACCATTCCCCCGGGCCGCGACCAACCCAGCCGGCGGCGGCCTTATGCCACCGTCACCCCAAGGAACATCGGCAACCAACTGTCCACCGTCCCTTCGCAGACCACCGCACCCATGCAGCCCGCATCCGTGGCGGACGACTATGCAAGCGTCACGCGCGTCCATCGGGGTCTGTACTGGTCAGTGGCGCCTGCCACCCTCCACCCCGCTGTCATCGCCCATGCCGGCCTCGGCTGTGCGCTGCTCTCCGAAACCGCCGGCCAGACGCGCCGCACTGTGGCGGCCGCCTTGGCTGAGACCTGGCTGCTCGCGGGACGAATCGAGTTCTTCGACCTCAGAGAGCCGGACGACGCAGGTGCCACCCTGCTCCGCGCTCTGCAGGCCGCAGGCGAGGCAGACGATGCCCTGCTCGGATCCGCGGTCCTCGCACACACCGCTTTCCTTCCCGGGTGGGCCGGAGAACGGGAAGCCTCCGCGGAGCGCATGGTCGCTGCCCGGACGTATGCCCGTCGGGGCTCCGCCTCAGCCGAGTTCTTGGCGTGGCTCGACGCGGTCGAGGCCGAGTGTGAGAGCCGGTGCGGGTACACCCGCACCGCACTCCACTTGATCAGGCACGCCGAGGACACCCTTGCCGCAGGGGGCGAAGACACCACGCCCGTATGGATGGACTGGTTCAGCCCGGTACGTCTGGCCGCGTTCAAGGGCAACATCCAGCTGAAGGCCGGCCATCTGCCGCAAGCCCGCACCACGCTGCTCGACGTGCTGGACCGGATGCCGGAGACGGAGGACAAGCAGCGGACCGTCGTCTACGGCGATCTGGCCGCGATCGAGACCGCCGCCGGTCAGCCGGAGGAAGCCTGCCGGTATGCCTGCCTCGCCCTCGACCAACTGGAGAACACCTGGTACGCGACGGGCATGGACCGGATCCGGGAAGTACGGCGAGCGCTCGCCCCACACCAACACCTGCAGTGTGTACGTGACTTCGACGAGCGGCTCTACGGGTGGTCGACGACGGTCAGCGCCCTTTCCCGTTGAACTCGGCGATGGCTTGCGGCAGTTCCTCCAGCGACGCGATGCGGAACGTCGGCAGTTCGCGCGCTTCCGTCGTGTTCCACTGGATCGTGGCCCAGGGGCCGCGGTGGATGAGAGCCGTACGCATGCCCGCGGCCACGGCGGGGCGCAGATCGTTGTCCACCCGGTCCCCGACGTACAGAATCTGATCGTTCTCAAAGGGGACGACGTCAGCAACGCGCCCGAAGAAGAGCGGATCGGGCTTGCTGGCTCCCCAGTCGTCGGATGTGCCGATCAGGTCGACGTCGTTGGTGAACAAGTCGCGGAGGATCCTGCCCGCCCGGACGGTTTGGTTCCCTGCAATGCCCAGCCAGAGCCCGTCACCGCGCAATCGCGCGAGGGTGCGCCGGACATCAGGGTAGAGATCCGACTCGTCGAAGTGCTCCGGCCGGCCTGCGGCGACGCGCGCGTCCCTCTCGTCGTACAGGTCAAAACCGGGGCGGAACTCCTGGAACACCTCGCGGTAGTCCCGCCCCTGGGCGATGACCGCGCCGAACATCGCCGCGAAGGTGTGCCTCGGCACCCCGAGCCAGTCCGCCCATGTCCCGTACTCCCGCGTCTCGTCGACCAGGCACTCACCGACATCGAAGACCACAGCGCGAATCATGCGGCAACCCTACTGAGCGGGGCGCGGGGGCGATGCCCCGGATTTCCGGGCGGGGTACCGGTCTCTGAAATCATCAGCGGATGACAGACGCACGGCTGCCCGCAGGGTGGAACCTCACGGAGATACGGAAAGTGTCGGGGGACGAGGAGGCCCTCGCGCTCAGCCCCGACCGGCGCGTGACCTGGTCCGCTTTCTCCGGGCCCGACGAGGAGGTCGATCCCGAGATCGTGCTCGCCTTTCATGATCTGTGCCTGGTGAAACCCGTCGATGACGACCAGTGGTACATGGGCGACCTGAAGCAGGACGGCAGCGTTCTTTGCTGGAGCGCCTACGACGGTCTGTATGAGGCCCTGCGCGGGCTGTAGTTTCGGGCGACGCGGCCCGCCGCGGAAGCCACGTTCCTAGGATGGACGGCATGCGTAGGGGGAGGCGCCCGGGTTGGGCGTGGTGGGTTTCGGCGGTGTATGTCGTCGGGTTCGCGGAAGGGGCGGGGGCGCACGCGTACTTCGTGGTGACGGGTGGCGTGGACGCGTATGCGTACGCGCCGGTGGCTGCGCAACTGCTGTTCCACGGGCTGCTCTTGCTCGATCCGCTGGTTGTCGTGCTGGTGGTGCGGGGGCGGCCCGGTGGGCCGCTGGTGGGGGCGGTCGTGATGGTCGCGGACGTGGTGGCGAACTGGTGGTTCCAGTGGGGTGCCGTTGTCGCGGATCCGGTCGCCTATCTGCGTCCCGTGGGGCTGTCGGCGATCACGGTGTTCGGGGTGTTCGTCGTCTCCACCGCGCTTCCCCTCCGCCGTGCGCTGATGTCTCGTTCCGGAGAGTGTGCGATCGGGCGGCGGCAACCGGGCGGGGGGTGAGTGATCCCGGGTGCCACCCGAGGCGCCTCGTTCCGCTCCTGGTGTGTGCCCGGTCCGCTCAGGACGTGCACAGAACGTAGGGCGGCCTAGCCTGGGAGGTATTGCCGTGCTTGCCCCGGTTGTCTGCCGCTGGGCGGCTTCCGGCGGCGGCTGTGGCGACCGTGGCGGCCCGTGCCGAGCGGGCGGCCGGTGAGCAACGCCGACGAGAGGACAGGCCATGAGCACTCCGACCCCCGATGAGAACTCGCCCCCGAGCGAGGTCAACGGTTCGCAGGCCGCGGCGGAGGCCGAGGACACCCAGGCCGCCCTGATCGCGCTCGCGGCCAGTGTGGCCCTGCTGCCGCAGGCGCCGCCGGCCGAGGGCGAGGGGGAGCGTCCCGAGGGCGCCATCTCGCTGCCGGTGATCGAGCAGGACGGCAATCGCTATGTGCCCGTCTTCACGACCGAGGACGCGCTGCTGGCGGCCGGCGGGGACCTGGGCACCGCGCTCCGCGTCCCGGTCCTCGACCTGGCGGCGAACTGGCCGGCGGACGATCTGTGGCTGGCGGTCGATCCGTCGAGCGAGGAGGGGCTGGCCCTTCCACCGGACCTGGTGCGGGCGCTGCCCGTGTTCAGCCAGCAGGGCGGTGCCGCCCGGCCGGGCGAGGCCGGTACGTAGGCGGCGCGGGGAGCCCCCCGGCGGCGGGGTGCAGGCACCCCCCTTCAGGGTGCAGGCACCCCCTTCAAGGTGCGGTTGTCCCCCGCTCCGGTCTGGGGTGGACCGGCTGTCGGGGTGGGCGTGGCGCCTGAAGACTCGGCGGTATGACGACGAGTGTGGGGACCTCTTCCGCGACCGCTGGTCCGGGAGCGGGCGGAGGCAGTGATTTCGCGCGGCTGTCGCGGCGGATCGTGGCGGCGGGGCTGATGAGGCGGCGGCCCGGGTACTACGCGGTGCGGCTGGCGGCGGTGAGTGCGGCGTTCGCCGGTGGCTGGGCGGTGTTCCTCGTGCTGGGCGACAGCTGGTGGCAGCCGGCCGTGGCGGTGTTCCTGGCGTTCGTGTACGGGCAGGTGGCGCTGGTCGCCCATGACGTGGCGCACGGGCAGGTGTTCCGCGGGCGGCGGGCGAGCGGGATCGCCGGGCGGCTGTTCGGCAACCTCGGGGTGGGGATGTCGTACGGCTGGTGGATGGACAAACACACCCGGCACCACGCCCACCCCAACCACGAGGAGCTGGACCCGGATGTCGCGCCGGACATCCTGGTGTGGTCACCGGCCCAGGCGCGGGCCGCCACGGGGCTGCCCCGCTTCGTCGGCCGCTATCAGGCGCAGCTGTTCTTCCCGCTGCTGACGCTGGAGGGGTTCAACCTGCGGGTGGCGAGCGTCCGGGCGCTGCGGTCGCCGACCATGAAGCACTGGGGCAGCGAGGCGGCGCTGCTGACGGCGCACATCGGCCTGTACCTCGGCGCGCTGTTCCTGGTGCTGTCGCCCGGGAAGGCGCTGGTGTTCCTCCTGGTCCACCAGGCCCTCTTCGGTGTCTACCTGGGGTGCACGTTCGCGCCCAACCACAAGGGGATGCCGACGCTGACGGGGGACGCCCGGCCGGACTTCCTGCGCCGTCAGGTGCTGGCCTCGCGCAATGTCCGGGGCGGCGCGCTGACCTCTTTCCTGCTCGGCGGGCTCAATCACCAGATCGAGCACCACCTCTTCCCCGGCATGCCGACGCCGCACCTGCGCCGGGCCCGGAAGATCGTGCGGGCCCACTGTGCCGAGCTCGGCGTCCCGTACCACGAGACGGGGCTGATCAGGTCGTATGCGGAGGCGTTGCGGCACTTGCGGCGGGCCGGGGAGCCGCTTCGTGGTCCGCGGGGCTAGGCAGTTCCGGGGCGGCCGCGGTCTCCGCCCGGCGCACCGTGCGCCGGGCGGCCATGAAGGCGTAGACGAGGATGCCGACGAAGAGGAAGAGCACGCCCTGGTAGATCGCGGCGTAGCCGGCGCCGGCGACGAGCCAGAAGGTGAAGCCGAAGGCGGTCAGGGCGAGGGTCAGGTCGCGGGCGAAGCGGGCGGGGCGGACCTGGTCGCTGCGGCCGGTCAGCAGGAAGTAGACCTGGGCGCCGGCGGCGAGGAGGTAGGGGACGGTCGCCGAGAAGGTGGTGATCAGCACCAGGATCTCGAAGACGCCGCCGGCGCCGGTGAGGTAGTTGAGCACCGTCAGGGCGCTGGCCAGCACCCCGGCGGCGAGGACGCCGAAGGTCGGCACGCCGCGCCGCTTGGTCAGGAACGGCGCGGGGAACAGCCCGTCCTTGGCGGCGGCGTACGGGGACTGGGCGCTCATCAGGGTCCAGCCGTTGAGGGCGCCGACGATCGAGACGACGGCGGCGAGCGCGACGACCGTGCCGCCCCAGTGCCCGCCGAACATGGCGTTCACCGCGTCGGAGAACGGCGCCTGGGACTTCACCAGCTTGTCGTGGGCGACGGTGCCGAAGACGGCGACGGTGCCCAGGAGGTAGACCACGGCGGAGCCGATGGTGCCGAGGACGGTGGCCCGGCCGACGTTCCGCTCCGGGTCGCGGACCTCGCCCGCGCTCATCGCGGCGGACTCCACACCGACGTAGGAGTAGAGCAGGATCGCGGCGGCCGCGGACATCCCGCCGAGCGCGCTGCCGCCGCCCTCGTGGAAGGAGCCGAGGTTGGACGGGTCGAAGAAGAACAGGCCGACGACGGCGATGAAGAGCAGCGGGACGAACTTGAGGACGGTGGAGACCGTCTGGACCAGGCCGACGTAGCGGGTGCCGGCGAAGTTGGCGAGGGCCGGCAGCCAGAGCGCGCCGAGGGCGATCGCGAGGTCGGTGCCGCTGGAGGGGTGGCCGGGGAGCAGGACGTGGACGTAGCCGACGATGGCGACCGCGAGCGCCGCGTTGCTGACCCAGGTCATGGTCCAGTACGACCAGGCGGAGAGGAAGCCGGCGAAGTCGCCGAACGCCTCGCGCGCGTAGACGTAGGGGCCGCCGGTGTCGGGGTGGCGCTCGGCGAGCCGCCCGAAGACCAGGGCGAGGGCGACGGCACCAATGGTCAGCACGCCGAAGGCGACCAGGCTGACGGTGCCGAACGGGGCCACCGAGGCCGGCAGCAGGAAGATGCCGCCGCCGATGATGTTGCCCATCACCAGGCAGGTGGCGGTTCCCAGTCCGAAGCGGCGGGTGTGCCGGTCGTTCATGACGTGGCGGGCCTCTCGTCGTGCGCTGTGCACCCGGGGTTACCGAGCAATGCACATGGTCGGGGATCGGCGGCGTACGCCAAAATCAGCGGGCTTTGTCCTGCGGGGCGGGGGCCGGCGGCGAAAAACCTTCGGCCGGGGGTGCCGCGCGCCGCAGTTCGTCCTTGTGGGGCCCTTCGGTGGCTGCGGGGCCCGGCGGGCGCGGCCCTCCCCGGCGGGGCGCGGTGGTCAGCCGCCCGCGGGCGTGATGAGGCCGGCCAGCGCGCGGGACAGGGCGGTCAACGCCTCGATGATGTGCGGGAGTTCCAGCGGGTCCGGGGCGGTCAGGACGCGCCGGCGCTGTTCCCGGTCGGTGCCGAGCAGGGCCTCGGCGCCGAGCCGGACCCGCAGAGCTCCCGGCGCGTCGCCGAAGCGGTGTCCGCCGCGCGCGCCCCACGGCGCCAGCCTCCGCTCCAGTGCGCGGGACTCCACGATGCCGCGGGCCGCCAGCGGCCGGCGCAGCGGTTCGAGGTCGGCGTAGAGATGGCTGCCGGAGTGCGGCGGGCGGCAGACGGCGCCGGCCTCGGTGACGGTGTGGTGGAGCGCGGCGGCGAGCGTGCCGTAGACCCGGGCCATGGCGGCCGTCCGCGCGCGCACCTCGTCGGGTTCGCCGAGCGCGTGGGTGACGGCGCAGCCGAGCGGGCCCGGGACCGGCACGGGGACGGCGGTGAGCGCGTCCAGTGCGGCGGCCCGGAGGACGGCTCCGCGGTCGGTGGCGGGGAAGCGGGCCAGGGCGGCCGGCCAGGAGGCGGGCACCAGCGTGGCCCGCAGGTCGGTGAGCACCACGACCTCGCCGGGCAGCATCTCGGCGGGGCTCAGCATGACGGTGTCGTGCGGATCGTGCAGCAGGTCGCGGCGCGTCTCGTCGCTGATGATCCACAGGCCCTCCTCCGCGGCCGCTTCGCAGACCTCGTGCAGCTGCTCGGGCGCCGGACAGGTGCCGGTCGGGTCGTCGGCGACGGACAGGACCAGGACGCGGGGGCTGTCGCCGTGCATCCGGGCCCGGCGGACGGTCTCCAGCAGCGCGAACGGGTCGGGTACCCCGCCCGACTCCGCCGGTACGGGCGCGAGGTGCACCGGCCGCCCGAGCAGCCGGGCGGGCGGGGCGTACCACTCGGAGCAGGGGCGCGGCAGCACCACGGTCCCGTCGGCCGCGGCGTACAGCGCGAGGAGCAGCGCCGGTGCCCCGGGGGCGACGAGGACCCGGTCGGGGGTGGTGGCCTGGCCGCGGCGTTCCCAGTAGCCGCAGGCGGCGGTGCGCAAAGGGGCGCCGCCGCCGGGGGGCTCGGCTTCGGTGCGGTCCGCGGCCGCGGCGAGGTGCGCGGCGAGTTCCGGGAGGACCGGCAGGCCCGCCGGCGGTTCCGGGTCCGGCTCCCGCTGCGGATCCGGCGCGGTCCGCTGCATCCGTACCTCCACTCCCGGCGGCGCCTCGATCGTGGGGCCCGGGTGCGGCCCCGTCCCACCTTGGCAGATCGCGGGGGTGGCGGCGCGGCCGACACGTCAGCCGAGGGCGGGTCGGGTGGTCAGTGCGCCGGGCGCCCGGCGGGTGCCTCGTAGCGGTGCACGGTCACCGTCCCGCCGTGGCCCCAGTCCTCCCGCTCGGTGGCGCGGCGGATCCAGCCCCGCCGTTCGTAGAGGCCGATGGCCGCGGTGTCGGTGGCCTTCACCGTCAGGACGGGACGCACACCGCGGGCCGCGGCGCGGGTCTCGGCGGCGCGCAGCAGGCGGCCGCCGAGGCCCGTGCCGCGGGCGGCGGGGGCGACACACAGCCGGCTGACCTCGTTCCCGCACAGCGCCGCGTGGCCGACGACCGCGCCGTCCGCCTCGGCGACCCAGGCGTCGGTCAGCCCGTCGGGGGTCAGCCAGCGGGCCGGGTCGTCCGGCCACCGGTGGGGGTAGCCGCTATGGGTGTGCACCGCGGCGAGCAGCGCCACACAGGCGTCGAGGTCGGTGTCGTGCCGTTTCCTGATCATGCGGGCAGCGAAGCACGGCCGGGCGGGGCGCGTCCGCCCGGCGAACGCCCGGTGGTGCGCCGCGACACCGCGCGGCGGCCCGAACCGCACGTTCCTGCCTGTTACGGGCAGTCTGGGGTACAAGGTGGCGCATGCGATCGCTACTGACCCATCTCGACCGGCGGACCTTCCAGCAGATTGCCTCGCGCGAATGGCCGGGCGCGCAGCGGGTGCTGCCCCGGCTGACCCGCAGCGCCAACCACGGGCTGCTGTGGTTCGGCATCGCGGCCGGCGCGGCCGCGCTGGGCGGGCGGCCGATGCGCCGGGCCGCCCTGCGCGGGGTGGCCTCGCTGGCCGTGGCGTCGGCGACGGTGAACACCCTCGGCAAGCGCTCGGTGCGGCGTGAGCGTCCGCTGCTGGACGCGGTGCCGGTCATACGGCAGCTGCACCGCCAGCCCATCACCTCCTCGTTCCCTTCCGGGCACGCGGCCTCGGCGGTGGCCTTCGCGACCGGTGTGGCCTTCGAGAACAAGTGGTGGGGGCTGGCGCTGGCACCGGTCGCCGCGTCGGTGGCGTTCTCCCGTGTCTATACGGGCGTGCACTATCCGGGTGATGTGCTGGCGGGCGCGGCGCTGGGGGCGGGCGCGGCGTTCGCGGTCCGCGGCTTCGCGCCGACCCGCGCCCAGCTGGCGCCGCCCGCGAGACCGCGCGCCGAGGCGCCCGCGCTGCCCGGCGGCCGGGGCCTGGTCGTGGTGGCGAACCAGGGCTCGGGACAGCGCTCGGGCCCCCGCCCGGACCGGGCCGAGGAGGTGCACGGGGTGCTGCCGGAGGCCGAGGTGACGCTGTGCGGCGGGCCGGACGGGGAGCCGCTGGACAAGGCCCTCGACGACGCGGCGGAGCGGGCCAGGACGCTGGGCGGTGCGCTGGGCGTGCTCGGCGGGGACGGCACCGTGAACGCCGCGGCCGAGGTCGCGCTCCGGCACGGGCTGCCGCTCGCGGTGTTGCCCGGCGGCACCCTGAACCACTTCGCCTACGACCTCGGGATCGAGACGTATGCGGAGGCGGCCCGCGCCGTGGAGTCCGGTGAGGCCGTGGCGGTGGACGTGGCGCGCTTCCGGGCCGGGCCGCATCCGGAGGCGCGGCACTTCCTCAACACCTTCTCGATCGGCGCGTACCCGGAGCTGGTGCGGATCCGCGAGCGGTGGGCGGGGAAGATCGGCGCCTGGCCGGCCGGGGTGCTCGCCGCGTGGGAGGTGCTGCGCACCGCCGAGCCGCTGACCCTGCGGATCAACGGCGAGCGGCGCGCGGTGTGGCTGCTGTTCGTCGGCAACTGCCAGTACCGCGGGCTGGGGTTCGCGCCGGTGCGCCGGCACGACCTGGCGGACGGGGTGCTGGATGTGCGGGTGGTGCACGGCGGCCGGCTGGCCCGCACCCGGCTGCTCGCCGCCGCGCTGCTGGGCACACCGCGCAGCTCTCCGGTGCTCGGCGAGGCGCGGCTCTCCCGGCTGCGGATCAGCGACCTTCCCGAGGGCACCACGCTCGCGTTCGACGGTGAAGTGGCGCCCGCTCCCGACCAGTTGACGCTGGACAAGAAGAAGGAGTCGCTGACGGTCTACCGCCTCCTGCCCGAATGATGAGACCCCACTCTCATGATGCGAGATCGCGGCGTACGGTGTGAGCACCACGCCGCACGGCGGCCGCGCCCCGGGGGGCGTGCGGCCGCTTGAGCGGTGGCCCGGGGCGCCGCGCGCCCGCCGGCCACCGCTCCCCAGCATGCGAAGGAGCCGGCCATGCCGCAGGAGTCCGCCGTCTACACCCACGGCCACCACGAGTCCGTACTGCGCTCCCACACCTGGCGCACCGTCGCCAACTCGGCGGCGTACCTGCGGGACGCGCTGCGGCCCGACATGCGGATCCTCGACGTCGGCTGCGGCCCCGGCACCATCACCGCCGACCTGGCGGCCCTGGTGCCGGACGGTCAGGTCACCGGCCTGGAGCACGCACCGGACGTACTGCGCCAGGCACGCGCCACCGCCGCCGACCGGGGCCTGACGAACTTCCGCTTCGCGGTCGGCGACGTCCACGCCCTGGACTTCCCCGACGACACCTTCTGCGTGGTGCACGCCCATCAGGTGCTGCAGCACGTCGGCGACCCCGTCCAGGCGCTGCGCGAGATGCGCCGGGTCACCAGGCCCGGCGGGCTCGTCGCCGTCCGGGATTCGGACTACTCGGCCATGACCTGGTACCCGGAGGTCGACGGGATGGCCGACTGGCTGCGCCTGTACCTGCGGGTGGCCCGCGCCAACGGTGGCGAGCCGGACGCCGGGCGGCGGCTGCACGCCTGGGCGCGGCAGGCCGGTTTCGCCCCGGACGCGATCACCGCCACCGCCGGCACCTGGTGCTACCGCACCCCCGAGGAGCGCTCCTGGTGGAGCGAGCTGTGGGCGGACCGCACGGTCAACTCCTCCTATGCGCGCCTGGCGGTGGACGGCGGGCACGCCACGACGGAGCAGCTGGACCGGATCGCCCGGGCCTGGCGGGCGTGGGGCGCCGAGGAGGACGGCTGGTTCGGCATCCTGCACGGCGAGATCCTCTGCCGCGTCTGACACCCGGCCCCTACCACCTCCGGTCCGATCGTCGCCAAGTGATCGCGCACCGGCGGGCCGTCCAACTAGGGTTGCCCGTATGGACATTCTGGGGACCTCATTGCGGGTGTGCGTCGGCGATCTCGGTGCGGCGATCGGCGTGTACGAACGACTGACCGGTGCCGAGGCGATCCGCTTCCAGCGCGGCGGGGTGGCGGTCGCGGCCGTCGGGCCCTTCTTCCTGATGAGCGGCCCCGAGGCGGAGCTGTCGGTGCTGCGGAAGATCACGGCGACCATCGCCGTGAAGGACGTGGACGAGGCGGTGGCCGATCTGACGGCGGTCGGCGCCGAGATCATCGCCGGTCCCCTGCCGACGCCGATCGGCCGCAATCTGGTGGCCCGTCACCCGGACGGTTCCGTCTTCGAGTACGTCGACCGGCAGCAGGAGGGGGAGGTCTAGGGCCTCCCCCTCCTGCTGCGGCGGGCTGCCGTCAGGCCACTTCAAGGACGATCTTGCCGCGGGTCCGGCCGGCCATGCTCCGCCGGAACGCCTCGGCGGCCTCGGGGAGCGGGAGGGTCACCTCGACCGGCACGGTCAGCTTCCCGGCGTCCGCGAGGGCGCCGAGCGCGGTCAGGTCGGCGGTGTCCGGGCGCACCCACACCATGTGGCCGCCCTTGCCGGTGACCTCGCCGTCGGCGATGGACGCCACCCGTCCGCGGTCCTTGAGCAGCTCCTGCGAGACGTCCACGGCGCCGCCGCCGACGAAGTCCACGGCCGCGTCGACGCCTTCGGGCGCCAGCGCCCGCACCCGGCCGGCGAGGCCGTCGCCGTAGGTGACCGGTTCGGCGCCCAGGGACCGCAGGAAGTCGTGGTTGCGCTCGCTGGCCGTGCCGATGACCCGGGCGCCCTGGGCGACCGCGATCTGGACGGCGAGCGAACCGACACCGCCCGCGGCGGCGTGCACCAGGACGGTCTCGCCCGCCGTCACGCCGACCCGCTTGAGCGACTGATAGGCCGTCAGCCCCGCGAGCGGCAGTCCGGCGGCCTGCTGCCAGCTGAGCGCGGCGGGCTTGCGCGCCAGGGTCCTGACCGGCGCGGCGACCAGCTCGGCGTAGGTGCCGTGCTGCACCTCGTCCTTGCGGACATAGCCGATGACCTCGTCGCCGACCGCGTACTCGGTGGCGTCCGCGCCCACCGCCTCGACCACGCCCGCCACGTCCCAGCCGGGGATCAGCGGGAAGTGGCCGTCCATCATCGGGTCCAGATAGCCCGCGACGATCTTCCAGTCCACCGGGTTGATCCCGATCGCCTTGACCCGGATCAGGAAGGAGTCCGGGCCCACCTTCGGGTCGGGGTGGTCGGTGTATTCGAGGACCTCGGGGCCGCCGTAGCTCTTCGCGATGATTGCCTTCATGATCCGCCAGAACACATGACGGCCGGCGCGCATTCCGCGGCCGTGGACGATCACCGCAATGGCGTACGACGGAGAGCCGGGGGCGCCCGCCCCACCGGTCAGTCCGCCCGCGCCCCCAGCGCGCGCAGCAGGAACGGCAGGAGTTCGCGGAGGGCCGCCTCGCCGGACGAGGGACCGTCGCCGGTGCCGGGGTGCGCCGCGTCCGGGCGCCGGTGCCGCCCGCCCGGCCCACCGGCTACACCGGCCGCATCCGGTAGTCGTACCGCTCCGGCAGCGGATGCCGCCTCCGGGCCTCGGCGCGGACCTGTGCGGTGACCGGCCCGCCGGCGGCGACCAGCCGCTCGGCGATGGCGTACCAGGTGTCGGCGAGCACCTCGTCGCCCTCCCGCAGCACGGCGATCTCGAAGCCGGCGTCGAAGATCTCCCGGGCCGCTTCCGGACGCCCCTGGGCGAGCAGCACCTGAGCGGTCAGCAGCCGGCGGCGGCCGTCGGCCGGACCGGTCCGCGGCAGCCCCGCCAGCAGCCGCGCCGCCTCGTCGGCCCGGCCGGCCGCGAGCAGCGCGGGCACCGCCTCCCGGACGAGGGCCGTCAGCACGGCCTGCCGGTCCCCGGCGTCCGGGCCCGGCTCCGCCGCCTCCCGCGCCGCCTCGTCGCAGGCCCGCAGACAGCGGTCGGCGGCGCGCCCGGTCTCGCCCGCCTCGGCTTCGGCGACGGCCAGGCAGTACAGCGGCAGCGCCCCGGCGCCGTGCCCGAGCGCACGCTCCCAGCTGCGGACGGCCTGGGAGCGGTCGCCGGCGTGCCACTGGGCGAGCCCCAGGTGGTAGTCGGTGGCCGCGCCCGACGGGGCGGACTCCAGCAGATCGCGCCAGGCCGGCCCGACCAGCGCCGCGCCGGGCACCGGGCGGGCGGCCGGCAGCGCCCCGGTTCTGAGCAGCGTCAGCCAGGGCTCCTGCTCCGCGCCCAGCGTGGCCGCGTCGAACGGCGTGCCGGGCAGGTCCAGGCCCGCGCGGGCGGCCTCCAGCGCGCCCCAGCCGGAGCCGGTGGCCAGCGGCTCCTTCGGTTCCTGGTCGGCGTACGGCAGCCAGGCAGCGTGGGCGGCGTCGACGTCCGCGCGCGGCAGGGCGGCTGCCAGCCGGGACGCGACCTCCGCGCGGGCCGCGCCCCAGTCCGTGCCGTGCACCGTCGCGGGGTCGGCGGCCAGCGGCCCGTACGCCTCCAGCCAGGTGAACTCCCCGCCGGCGTCCAGCGGCAGCTGTTCCAGTTGGGTGCGGGCCAGTCCGGCCTGGATCTCGGCGTAGCCGCCGGTGCCCGGCTCGGTGAGCCACTGCTGCCAGCGCCGCCCGCCCCGGCCCGCGCCCCACAGGAAGAGCTTGCGGCCGCGCAGGGTGTCGGTGGAGGTCTGCACCAGGCCGCGGCCGTCGGCGTCGAGGGCGGCGATCCAGCGGCGGGCGTCGTCGGGCACCTCGTAGAAGTAGTCGGCGGGGAACTCGCCGCGCAGCGGGTAGGTCCGGTCGACGCCGCCGTCCTCCGGCACCGGGACGCGGCGCAGGCTCCGTTCGTAGCCGAAGTGCCAGGCCGCGTCGGCGGGGGCCAGCACGCGGGTGCGCTCGTCCTCGGGGACGGCGGTGTTGGACCACCAGTACACGGGGACCGTGTGGTGGTGCGGATTGCGGATCCGTACGCCCACGTGGAGGAAGTCGGAGCCGTCGGGCAGCCACAGGTCCACCTGGAAGGGCAGGTCGCGCAGCCGCTCCCACTCCCACAGCCGCAGCATCTCCCCGCCGTCCGGCGCCGGGACGCGGGCGGCGTGCAGCGGGGCGCAGGAGAGGGCGGTGTGGCCGGGGGCGCCGATGTTCCATTCGATGCCGCCGGAGAACCAGGCGCCGTTGAGGGCGAAGGCGGCGGGCTGCCACACCGGGTTGCGGTAGAGCAGTTCCCGGCCGGTGGGCTTGTGGTGCAGGGAGTACACCCGGCCGCCGAGGCCGGGCAGGACGGTGGCGCGCAGCCGGTCGTTCTCGATGACGAGCGCGTCGAGGTCCGTGGCCCGGCGGGTGCGGCCGTAGCCGTCGCGCAGCCGGACCGGCAGCAGCGAGCGCGGCGGTGCGGCGCCGATCTGCCGTGCCATGTCGGCGGGCAGTCCGGCGTCCCGGGGGATCTCGACGCGGTGGAGGTCCGGGCCGCCGCGCAGGGCGGGGAGGGGGTTGTCGGGGCCGAGGGGGGCTGCGGGGAGGGTCAGGGTGGTGCGTCGCACTCTCGTGGCCACGGCTGCCTCGCAATGCTGGAGCGGGCCGCCTCGGCTGCGGCGGCCTCCTGTTGACCATGCAACCGCGTGCCCGCCGCTCTGCACAGGGCCGTTGGCCGCCGGGTGAGGTCAGGGTTGCGCAAAGAGGTCCTCAAGGAGACCGGCGAGGAGCACGGCACCGGTCCCCTCGGGGTCGCGGTCCGGGTCGTAGATGGTGACGTCGATGCCGGCACAGCGCGGCGAGGCGGCCAACGGGCCGAGCAGCGCGCGGAGTTCGTCGGTGAGCAGGCCGCCCGGGTCGGGGCTGTCGACGGCCGGCATGACGGACGGGTCGAGGACGTCCGCGTCGAGGTGGATCCAGAAGCCGTCGAGCGGTGCCCGCGCGAAGTCGGTGAGGACGTCGCGGGCGACGGCCTGCGGGCCGCGCCGCCGGATCTCGCCGACCGGGACATGACCGATGCCCAGGGCGCTCAACTCCGCCTGGTCCTCGTCCGCGTCGCGCAGGCCCAGCGCGCGCAGGTCCTCGTCGCGGACGTACGGCCGCAGCCCGTCGATGTCGGTGAGATCCGCCTGCCCGCGCCCGGTGATCTGCGCCAGGCCCTCGCCGGCCGCGGCGCCGAGCGGACCGGACACCGCGGTGTTGCCCGGGTGCCGGAAGTCGCCGTGGCCGTCGAGGTAGGCCACGCCGTACCGCCCCAGCCGGCGCAGCGCGAGCACCACGCCGAGCAGGATGCTGCAGTCCCCGCCCAGCACCACCGGGAAGTCTCCGCCGCCGACGTGCTCCCCGACGCGGCCGGCGAGCTTTCCCGTATAGGCGGCGAGGGCGGCGGCGTTGAAGTCCCCGTCGCCCTCCCGCCACTCCCCCAGGTCGTAGCGGGGCGGCACCACCACACCGCCCTCCAGCGCGCCCAGCCGCCGCAGCAGCCCCTGTTCGCGCAGGGCGCCGGCGAGCTTGTAGCAGCCGGGCACGGTGCCGGGGGCGGGCGGCCGCAGTCCCAGGTTGGAGGGGGCATCGATGAGTACGGTCCGGCGCATACCGGGATCGTCACACAGTCGCACGGAAAATGGGGAGGCCCCGGAAGATCCGCTGACATAGCCTGTCCGCCCGGCCACCGGCGAACGACAGAACGGACCACGAACCCATGGCGACCCAGCACACCTACCGCGTCATCGTCCGCGGCAAGTGGGACGGCCTCACCCCGCGGTCCCGGACCGAGCTGCTCGCCACGATGGACGACAACGACCTGGCGCAGCTGCGGTTCACGCCCGAGGGCACCCTGGCGTACGACCGGGCGCTGCACTCCTTCAGCTACCGCTTCGTCATCGTCTCGGACGCGGCGGACGGCGAGGAGATGGCGGCCGCGCTCGCCGAGGACAAGGCGGAGCAGGCCCTGCGGGCCGCCGGCCTCGGCTACCGGGAACTGCGGTCCACGGTCACCGACATGGACTCCATGAAGATCAACCGCAAGTCCCGCTGAGGCGCTCCCCGCCCCGGGCCGCGGCCGCGCCTCCCGGACCGGCCGTCCCCGGGAACCGGCCCGCTACGCGCCGGCGTCCGGCTCGGTGAAGCGCAGCCGGTTCCCGAACGGGTCGGTCAGCGTGAGCGAGGTGCCGGTCTCGTCCTGCTCCAGGCCGGGCCGCAGATACGGATAGCCCTTGCCCGCCAGTTCGGCGTGGAGGGCGTGCACCCCGCTGAGCTCCGTGTGGAGCGTGGAGCCGGGGGTCGCGTCGCCGTGGTGCTCCGAGAGGTGCAGCACGAGGTCACCGCGCGAGACCTGGGTGTAGAGCGGCATACCGGCCTCGAAGCGGTGCTCCCAGTCGACCGTGCAGCCGAGGTAGCCGAGGTAGAACTCGTGGGCCTTGGCCACATCGAAGATCCGGAAGACCGGCACGGTGCGGTGGAAGACGATGTCCATGGCGGACAGGGAATCACACGGCGTCCCCGGCGACCATCTCGGCGGTGATCGCCCAGCGTTCGTGGTCGCGCCAGGCGCCGTCGATGAAGAGGAAGTCGGGGGAGAACCCCTCCAGCCGGAATCCGGCCCGCCTGACCAGGGCGATCGACCGCTCGTTGGCCGGCTGGACGTTGACCTCAAGCCGGTGCAGCCCCATCTCCCCGAAGGCGTGGTGCAGGACGAGCCGCAGCCCCTCGCCCATCAGCCCCCGCCCGGCGGCGTGCGCGAAGGCGCCGTAGCCGATCGCGCCGCAGCGGAAGGCGCCGTGCACGATGTTGTTGATCGTGAGGTAGCCGGCGATCCGGCCGTCGGCGAGCTCGCAGATCAAGAAGCCCTCGCGCGGCGGTTCCTGGAGCCGCCGCAGATAGGCGTCGTAGGCGGCGTCCTCGGCCGGCGGGAACAGCCAGGGCCGGTGCAGTCCGGTGCTCTCCCGCGCCAGCGCGGTGAACTCTTCCCGGTCGGCGGCGGTGAAGTGCCGGATGCCCACCCGCGGGCCACGTGCGAGGTAGCGGTCGTCGATCGTCACCGGAGGATCGTACGGAGGGCGGGGGCGGTGGGCCAGCGGTTTCGGGGGCGCCGCCCGTCGCCGCAGCGGCGTGTCGCCCCGTATGCGCGGCCCGCCCCTTCCGCCCCGCCGGCGCGTCCGTGGCACGGCCTCTCGCCGGATCACACCCGGGACACCTCCGTACAATGGTTCATACACGTACATCACCCGAACGCGCCGGTCCATCCGCCGGTGGCCGCCGCGCTCGCCGGGCGAGCGCCCGGCGCCCGGACCGCATCGCCGCGCTCTTCGCACGAGCGCCGTGCGGAGCGGACATGGTGATCGAGACCCTCGTACGGCCCTGAACGGAGGTGAAGGTTCCGAAAATGAGCGAACCTGATCGAAGTTGGCCGAACTGCGCGTAGACGTGCCCGGCTTCCGCGGCATGAGGTGAGATCGGCACGCCGAAAACGGCGTGCCTGAGCAGGGACCTCTCACACCCGAGCAGCCCGCCCCGCTCGCGCTCCTCGTACGGGAGGAATTCCGTGACCGAAGCCATCTCCTACTTCCAGGACCGCACCTGTCCCTACCATCCGCCCGCCGGCTACCAGCCGCTGCGCGAGTCGGGACCGCTGACCCAGGTCGCCCTCTATGACGGCCGGAAGGTGTGGGCCGTCACCGGCCACCGCGAGGCCCGGGCCCTGCTGAGCGACCAGCGGCTCTCCTCCGACCGGCAGAACCCCGCCTTCCCGATGCCGATGGAGCGCTTCGCGGCGATCCGCCAGGTCCGCACCCCGCTGCTCGGGGTCGACGACCCGGAGCACAACACCCAGCGCCGGATGCTGATCCCCAGTTTCAGCGTGAAACGGGTCGCCGCGCTGCGGCCGGACATCCACCGCGTCGTCGACGAGCTGCTCGACCGGATGCTGGCCGAGGGCCCGCCCGCCGAGCTGGTCTCCGCGTTCGCGCTGCCGGTCCCCTCGATGGTGATCTGCTCGCTGCTCGGCGTCCCGTACTCCGACCACGAGTTCTTCGAGGGCCGCTCCAGCCGCCTGCTGCGCAGCCGTACCGCCGAAGAGGCGGAGCACGCCCGGATCGAGCTGGAGGACTATTTCACCGAGCTGATCGCCCACAAGGAGAAGCATCCGGCCGACGGGCTGCTCGACGAACTGATCGCGGACCGGCTGCGGACCGGCGACCTCTCCCACGAGGACCTGGTCCGGCTCGCCATGATCCTTCTGGTGGCCGGCCACGAGACCACCGCCAACATGATCTCGCTGGGCACCTTCACCCTCCTCGAACACCCCGAGCAGCTGGCGCAGCTGAAGGCCGAGGACGGCCTGATGCCGACCGCCGTCGAGGAGCTGCTGCGGTTCCTGTCCATCGCGGACGGCATGCTGCGGGTGGCGACGGAGGACATCGAGATCGGCGGGCAGCTCATCCGCGCCGACGACGGCGTGCTGTTCCCCACCTCGCTGATCAACCGGGACGAGGCCGTCTACGCGTCGCCGGACGACCTGGACCTCGGCCGTTCCGCCCGGCACCACGTGGCGTTCGGCTTCGGGATCCACCAGTGCCTGGGCCAGAACCTCGCCCGCGCGGAGATGGAGATCGCGCTGCGCTCGCTGTTCACCCGGATCCCGGACCTGCGCCTGGCCGTTCCGGCGGCCGAGGTGCCCTTCAAGCCCGGCGACACCCTGCAAGGAATGATCGAACTGCCGCTGGCCTGGTAACGGCCGGGACGGCGGACGAACGAAAGGGGTCCGGGATGCGGATCACCATCGACACCGACATCTGTATCGGCGCCGGCCAGTGCGCCCTGACCGCACCGGGGGTGTTCACCCAGGACGACGACGGTTTCAGCGCCCTGCTGCCCGGCCGTGAGGACGGCGCGGGCGATCCGCTGGTGCGCGAGGCCGCCCGTGCCTGCCCCGTGCAGGCCATCACGGTCACCGAGGACTGAGCCACCACCTCCCCGCGGACGGCCGGCCGGCGCGCGCGGCCCCGGCGCCGCGGCGCGCCCGGCCCGCTGCCGCCCTCCTGCCCGCCCCTGCGGCATGCGCCCGTCCGCTACCGCAACACCCCGTGCACGACGGGCAGTTCGAGCACCCCGGCGTCCGAGGGCGACGCGCCGACCGTCACCGGCTTCACTCCCCGATTGCCCGCGTAGGCGTCGTCGCTCGCGGCGAGGACGAGGCGCAGCCGGTGCCCCGGCGCGTACCGGTGCACGAGGCCCGGGAGTTCCACGGTGAAGCGCCGGGTCACATCGGGTACCCGGGCCGGGGCCACCAACCGGTGCACCAGCGTCTTTCCGCCGTCCGGCGCGAGGTCGTAGAGCTTGACGAAGAGCACCAGCTTGTCGGCCGCGTCCGGGGAGCGCTGCGCCCGCTCGGCCTGCGGCGAGGAGACCTTCAGCGTCACCCTGGGCGCCCCCACCACGTCCACCGGCCCGCCCGCCACCGGCTTCGAGGTCCAGTCCAGGTAGGTGCCCCTGGCGTCGTACGGCGGGGCGTCCGGCAGGCCGAGCAGCCCGTTCAGCGAGCTCTCGGAGTGGCTGGTGGGCGTGCGCAGGTTGCGGTACTCCCGGCTGCCGCGCACCACCTCGCGGCGGGTGCCGACGAGCGTGCCGTCCCCGGACAGGTACAGCCGCCGGCTGCCGCCCGCGGGGAAGACGGCCGAGGCGGCGTAGGGGGAGCCGGCGGACGCCCAGTCCCGGTAGTAGGCGAAGGCCGGGCCGGTGGCGGTCGCCGTCCGCCGGTGCAGGTACCGGTCGAACCACGCGAGGATCCGCCGCCCGACGTAGCTGGTGTCGAGGTTGCCCCGGGACAAGGAGAGTTCGCCCGGCGCGGGCTTCTTCATCCCGCCGCTGTGGCCCCAGGACTGCCAGATCATCTTCGCCGGGGTGCCCTGTGCGGTCAGGGTCCGGTAGGTGGCGGCGGCCTCGTTGAGGTTGAACAGGGTGTCGTCCTCGCCCTGGACGAGCAGCGTGGGCGCCCTGACCGAGGACAGGTACGACACCGGGGAGACGCTGCGCAGATAGGCGAGCACCTCCCGGGTCCGCGCGGCCGGGTAGCTGCCGGAGTCCAGCAGCCGCTTGCTGTCGCAGGCCCGCGCGACGAAGTGCAGACAGCCGGCGCCGCCGGCCCGCGACGGGTCGAGGTTCGGGTGCAGCAGCCCCTGCGCCTCGCCGATCAGGAAGAACCCGCCCGTCCACTGCCACTTGTACGCACCGGGCAGCGGCCCGCCGGCGCCGTGGGCACGGGCCGCGTTGTCGGGGGCGAGGGAGTAGGCGAGGTCGTTCCAGGTGATGAGCGGGACCAGGGCGTCGATACGGTGGTCGACGGCGGCGGTGGCCAGTTGGACCGCCCCGCCGTAGGACCCGCCGATCATGCCGACCCGCGGATCGCCCGGCCCGTCCTCGGCGACGTAGTCGATCCGCGTCCCGTCGTCGGCCCTGCGGGTCCCGGCCAGCAGGTCGACCAGCGCGCCGGCCGCCCGGCCGTCGGTCCGGGGGTCGTCGAGGGAGATCGGGCAGCCGGTCCGGCCGAAGCCGAGCCCGGAGTAGGCCAGCGCCACATAGCCGCGGGCCGCGAGGGCCTTGGCGAGGGCGTCGGTGGAGCCGTCCGCCTTGTTGCCGCCGAAGCCGTTGGTGGTCAGCACGGCGGGCGCCGGGTGGGCGGCGCCGGCACCCGCCGGGCGGTAGACGTCCGCGTCGACGGTGCAGGTGCGGTCGCCGGCCCGGACGGTGACCTTGAGTGCGGTGACGGTGTACGGGTCGGCGGCGGCGACCGCGGGGCCGGTCGCCGCGAGCGGGGCGAGCAGGGCGGAGCCGGCCAGCAGGGCGAGGGACCTGCGGAGGAGGGGGCGGGACACGCCTCGGGACACCTTGCGCACGGGGACCTCCACACACGTCGTACCAACCAGTCGGTACCGGCGCGCTCATGCTGTGGCAGCCGTCCGGGGAAGTCAACGCGCCCGGCGCGAGTCGCCGTTCGGACGTGCGTTCAGCGCCGTCCGCCGGCGACGCGGATCACCGGGGTGTCCGAAAAGGGGCGGCACTGTTGACTTTTGACACTCCGTCAAATCTGTCCGCGAACAGACTCACACGGTCGCCGGCACCTCGAACGTCAGTGTCCCGGCCGTCGCGTCCAGCTCCGCGGGGACGCCCAGCGGCACGGTCAGCGCGGTGTCGCCGTGGCCGAAGCCGAACTCCTCGGCCACCGGCACCCCGAGCCCGGCCAGGCGGTCCACCAGCACCGCCCGCACCTGGTCGTAGGGACCGCAGCGGGCCCAGGAGCCGAGCACGATCCCGGCGACACCGTCCAGCCGGCCGGCGCGCAGGAGCTGGGTGAGCGCGCGGTCGAGACGGTACGGCGGCTCCCCGACGTCCTCCAGCAGCAGGAGACCGCCCGCCGCGTCCCGCCCGGCCCCCGCGGTGCCCACCTCGGTGGCGAGCATGGTCAGGCAGCCGCCGAGGGTGACCCCGCGGGCCCGTCCGGGCACCAGCGGGCGGGCGGACGGCGCGGTCAGGGTCCGCACGCTCTCCGGCGCGAAGAGGGTGCGCCGCAGATGCTCGCGGGTGGCCTCGTCCTTGAGGAAGACCTCCCCCGCGACGGCCGGGCCGTGCAGGGTGGACACCCCGGCGCGCACCGCGAACGCCTCGTGCAGCACCGTCACATCGCTGAAGCCGACCAGCGGCTTGGGAACCGCGGCCCGGATGGCGTCCCAGTCCAGCAGGTCGACCATCCGCTGGGCGCCGTAGCCGCCCCGGCCCGCGAACACCGCCTTGACGGACGGGTCGCACCACGCCTCCTGGAGGTCGCGGGCCCGCTGCTCGTCGGTGGCGGCCAGATAGCGCAGGGTGGGGTGGGTGTCCCTGGCGTGGGGCGCGGCGATGGGGTCGAGGTCCCAGCCGCGCAGGACGTCCAGCCCGCCGTCCAGCCGCTCCGGCGCGAGGGGGCCGCTGGGCGCCACCACCGCCACCCGGTCGCCGGGCCGCAGCCGCGGCGGCCTGACCGGCAGCGCCGGGGTCATCCGCGCAGCTCCAGCGCCGGGACATCGGTCCGGTCGAGGCCGAAGGTCCGCGAGTAGAGGGCGAGTTCGGCCTCCACGGCGCGCACGATGGTGTCCGCCCGGCGGAAGCCGTGTCCCTCCCCGGCGAAGGCGAGGTAGGCGTGCGGTATGCCGCGCCCGGCGACCTCGGCGAGGAAGCGTTCGCACTGCACGGGCGGGCAGATCACGTCGTCCAGGCCCTGGAGCAGCAGGAACGGTGCGGTGATGCGGTCCGCGCGGTGCAGCGGCGAGCGCTCGCGGTAGCGGTCGGGCACCTCCGCGAACGGGCCGACCAGCGACTCCAGGTACCGCGACTCGAAGTCATGGGTCTCGTCGGTGGCCCAGCCGGTCAGGTCGAGGATCGGGTAGCTGATGGTGCCGCAGGCGTAGAGGTCGGTGGCGGTCAGCGAGGCGGCGGTGGTCCAGCCGCCGGCGCTGCCGCCGCGGATGGCGAGCCGTGCGCGGTCGGCGGTGCCCTCGTCGGCCAGGCTCCGGGCGACGGCCGCGCAGTCCTCGACGTCCACCACGCCCCACTGGCCGCGCAGCCGCTCGCGGTACTCCCGTCCGTAGCCGGTCGATCCGCCGTAGTTGACCTCGGCGACGCCGATGCCGCGGGAGGTGAAGTAGGCGATCTCCAGGTCGAGCACCATGGGGGCGTGGCCGGTGGGACCGCCGTGCGCCCACACCACGAAGGGCGGCAGCTCGCCGTCCGGGGCGACGTGGTCGGGGTTGTGCGGCGGGTAGATGTGGGCGTGGATGTCCCGCCCGTCGGGGCCGGTGAAGGTACGGCTCCGCGGCCGCGGGTAGTAGGCGGGGTCCAGGACGTCGGCATGCCGGCAGGCGATCACCCGGGCGCGCCCGGTGCAGGTGTCCAGTTCGACGATCTCGTACGAGCTGTGCGGACCGGCGGCGATGCCGAGGACGCGGCTGCCGTGCGCGGCGAGGCTGGACGCCCACTCCGTCCACGGTCCCGCGGAGTCGACGAGGTCGCCGCTCACCGGGTCGAGGATGCCCAGGGTGGTGGAGCCGCGGCCGTGGATCACCGCGAGGGTGCCGTTCTCCAGGGGCAGGAACCAGCGCTGCCCGACGTTCCACAGCGGCCCGCCGAACTCCTCCTGCCGGGAGGGGCACAGGCGCCTGCCCGCCGCCGGGCCGCCGCCGTCCGCGTCGGGGTCGAGGCGCCGCACCTCCCACCAGCCGCCGGCGTCCGAGACGAACAGCAGCGAGCCGTCGGACGCCCACTCGACCTGGGCGACGGACTCGCCGGCCGCGCCGCCGTCCGCCCCGCCGGTGCCGAGGTCGCCGGCGAGCGGCCGGATGTCCTCGAACGTGCCCTCGCCGGTGATCCGGGCCCCCATCACCAGCGTGCCGTCCCACGGCATCAGAGGGTGGTCCCAGGCGATCCAGGCGGCCCGCCGGCCGTCCGGCGAGATCCGCGGCCCGGTCACGAAGCGGTGCCGGTCGTCGCTCAACTCCCGTACGTGGTCGCGGTGTTCGGCGGCCGAGCCGTCGAGCGGAACGGCGGCGATCACCCTGCGCACGTCGGTCGGCCGGTCGCCCGTGAACTCCTCCAGGACGCACCACACCTCGCCGAGTTCGGGGCGCAGCACCGGATCGACCCAGCGCAGTCCGGCACCGACGCCGGACAGCGGGGTGAGCGGGCGCGGGGCCTCGCCGCTGTCCGGCGCGCAGACGTACAGCCGCAGGTCGGCGAAGTCGCTGAAGACGACGAGCGGTCCGTGCGCGGTGACCGTGCCGGCCCAGGGCTGGCCGCCGTACTCCACCACCCGGCTGCGGACGTTCCAGGGCGCGGGCAGCACCGACTCCTCGGTGCCGTCGGGGCGCAGGCGGACCAGCGCCCGCCGGCCGCCCTCTGCGGGCCGCGGCTCCGTCCACCACACCTCGTCGCCGACCACCCCGACGAAGCCGGGGCGGCCGTCGTGCGCGGCGACCGCCCGGGCCTCGATCGGGGACGTCCAGGCGCCGTAGGGAGCCGTGGTCACCATGTGCAGTTCCTCTCCTCCACCGGCCGGGCAGCCGCCGGCCGGTCAGACGGTGCGCAGGAAGTGGTCGAGCACCCGGACACCGAAGTGCAGTCCCTCGACGGGCACGCGCTCGTCCACGCCGTGGAAGAGTGCCTGGTAGTCGAACCCCTCGGGCAGTTTGAGCGGCGAGAAACCATAGCCGGTGATGCCCAGCCGGGAGAACTGTTTCGCGTCCGTGCCGCCGGACATGCAGTACGGCACGACATGGCCGTCCGGGTCGAAGCGCTCGATGGCGGCGCGCATCGCGGCGTACGCCGGGGCGTCGACCGGGGCCTGCAGCGCGACCTCGCGGTGGTCGTACTCCCAGCTCACGTCGGGTCCGGTGAGCTCGTCCAGGGTGGCGCGGAACTCGTCCTCGCCACCGGGCACCACCCGGCCGTCGACGTGGGCGACGGCCGCTCCCGGGATCACGTTGACCTTGTAACCGGCCGACAGCATCGTCGGGTTGGCGCTGTTGCGGACGGTCGGCTCGACGAGCTTGGCGGCCGGGCCGAGGGCGCCGAGCAGCGCGTCGACGTCGAAGTCGGGCGCGTCGACGTCCGCCTCGATGCCGTGCAGCGCGGCGAGTTCGTCCAGCGCGGCCCGCACGGTCGGGGTGAGGCGGACCGGCCACTCGTACGCGCCGATCCGGGCCACGGCCGCGGCCAGCCTGCTGACGGCGTTCTCGCGGTTGACCTTCGAGCCGTGCCCCGCCCGGCCCCGGGCGGTCAGCTTCAGCCAGGCCGTGCCGCGCTCCCCCGCCGCGACCGGGTAGAGCCGCCGCCCGCCGCCCGCGTGGAAGGTGAAGGCCCCGGACTCGCTGATGCCCTCGGTACAGCCGTCGAAGAGCCCGGGGTGCCGGTCGGCCAGGAATCCGGAGCCGTCCTCGGCGCTGGCCTCCTCGTCGGCGGTGAAGGCCAGCACGATGTCGCGCCGCGGCCGCACCCCGCTGCGGGCCCAGTCCCGTACGACGGCGAGCACCATCGCGTCCATGTTCTTCATGTCGATGGCGCCCCGGCCCCAGACCACGCCGTCGCGGACCTCGCCGGAGAAGGGGTGCACGCTCCAGTCGGCGGGCTCGGCGGGGACCACGTCGAGATGGCCGTGGACCAGCAGGGCGTCGGCCCCCGGGTCGGTGCCCTCGATGCGGGCGACCACGTTCGTGCGACCCCTGCTGCGCTCCAGCAGCGTCGGTGCCGTCCCGGCACCGGCCAGCCGCTCGGCGACGTACTCGGCGGCCGGCCGCTCGCGGCAGGCGCCGTCACCGGCGTTGCTCGTGTCGATCCGGATCAGCTCGGAGGTGAACCGCACCACCTCGTCGAGCGCCTGCTGACCGACGCCGCCGGCCTGTCCGGCCGCCGGCTCCCCGGCTCCTGCCGCACGCTCAGCCATATTGCTCCTCCACGGCGGACGACACGACGGTCGTGACGGCCTTGAAGCATCGGATCGCCTCGTACATGTCCCCACTGGTATACGCAACGCGGCGCTCTTCCGTTCGCTCCACGCCGGGAACGCAGGTCGCCGCGCCCACCAGATGCTCGGCGTCGAACTCCAACTCGACCCGGAACGGCCCGCCCCGGGTCGGTTCATGACGCACCGCCAGCGCCGCCCCCTTGCGGGCCGCGGCCCGGATCCCGGCCGCCGTACGGGCCGGCGGCCGGCACACCGCCGCATAGCGCGACACATAGTCCTTGACCGCCACGGCGGGCGCCTGCGGGGCGTAGCCCAGCGCGTCCTGGCAGGTGCGGTCGTCGCCGGTGACCAGCACCACCGGCACCCCGAACTCGGCGACCACGAGGGAGTTCAGATAGCCCTCGCTCGCGCGGATGCCGTCGACCCAGACGCCGGTGACGGTGTTGGCGAGGTAGGTGTGAGCCAGGACACCTTCGGTGCCCGCACCCGTGTGGTAGCCGACGAAGGCGATGCCGTCGACATCGCCGTGCTGCACGCCCTCGACCATGCTGAGCGATTTGTGTCGCCCGGTGAGCATCTGCGCCCGTTCGTCGAGCTGTTCCAGCAGCAGGTTGCGCATTGTCCAGTGCGCCTCGTTGACCAGGACGTCCTCGGCGCCGCCATCGAAGAATCCGGCGATCGCCGCGTTCACGTCGGAGGTGAACATCCGGCGGCAGCGCTCCCATTGGGGGGTGCCGGGGAGCACATCGGCGGGCCAGGTCACGCCGGTGGCGCCCTCCATGTCCGCGGAGATGAGGATCTTCACATTCACCAGTCCTATCGCAGGTAGGAGGCGGTACGCACGGTCCCTGACGGCACGCGTTCACCTCGCGTTCGCAGGGCCCGGACGGCTCACCAGCCTAACCAGCACCCCTGGGCTGACACCCCGTCCAGGACGTTCCGGGGCGGGCGCGTTGGCGGCGGCATCACGATTTCTTCGTCTGAGCAACACGATTCCTTCCAAGCGGAACCTGGGGGTACGCTCTTGTGGCGCCGCATCTCACACAGTTTCTGTCGCAAAGCGGAAGAGCTTCCGACGGAATCCGTAAGGACTTCCGAACGAGTTCTGTCAGCTGCCGACGGCACGTGCCAGGTGAGGTAGAACAGGCCGGACCAGCTTCCCACGCGATGAAACAGAGGCAGAATGGTGAGCGAAGCCCTCAACGACGCCTTACCGCAATGCGGCATCCGGGCCGACAGCGAAGACGACCAACTCGCGATCCTGACCGATCTGATCGCGCAAACACTTTGCGATCGCAACCCAGGCTTCCGGGAAGTCATCGAACGAGGGGGTCACCAGCAGGTCACCCGCCTCATCGAGGACGTACTGCGCCGCGGCCGGCCGCTGCCCGACAAGGTGCGCGCGATCATGCTGCGCACCA
This sequence comes from Streptomyces angustmyceticus, assembly GCF_019933235.1. Lineage (NCBI taxonomy): Bacteria > Bacillati > Actinomycetota > Actinomycetes > Kitasatosporales > Streptomycetaceae > Streptomyces > Streptomyces angustmyceticus. The sequence continues at coordinate 1,491,545 of NZ_CP082945.1, forward strand.
ACACCGACATCCACCTCGTGGCGTCCGCGCTGGGCGACTGTCTGGTCAGCGCGCCGGACGAGGCGCCCGGGCTGCTGATCCCCGCCCAGCTCGCCGACGGCAAGAGCGGACGGGCCCGGCTGAAGGGCGTCCTGCGGCACCGCGCCGCGGTGGTCGGCCACGCCGTACCGGCGCACGAGGCGGCCGCTTCCGCGCGCTCCGCGTCGCGGCTGCTGGACCTGGCGTCCCCGCACGACGGGCCGGAGGCCGGCGTGATGTTCGTCGACGACCACCTCTCCGCCCTCCTGCTCCTCCAGGACGAATCGCTCTCCCGCACCCTGATCGCCCGCCATCTGAGCCCCTTGGCGGGACTGACGCCGGAGCGGTGCGAGCGGCTCGAAGCCACCCTGCTGGCCTGGCTCGGCGGCATGGGGGCACCGGAGGTGGCCAAGGCGCTCAGCATCCACCCGCAGACGGTGCGCTACCGGATGCGCCAGCTCGAGAAGCTCTTCGGGTCCCGCCTCCGCGACCCGCGGACCCGCTTCGAGATCGAGATGGCACTCCGCAGCCGCCAGCTCATGGCCGGGGCGCGCCGGCGCCGCGCGGCCGCCACCCGCCGCCCCCGTGCCGTCGGCAAGGCCCGCAAGGCCCTGCCCCGCCCCTGAGGAAACGACCCCCGACCACCCCGTCCCACCCCACAAAGCCCACCCCCTGACCACCTCCCGTCCGCCCCCTGCACGCCACCCCCTGCCCACCCGTCCGGTTTGTCGAAAGTCACACCACGACATACCGCATAAATACGGACATTCCAGCCCATCCGTCCGGAGCGTCCCCTTCCCCCGCCCCGTATCGTCACCGTGACCTCTCGTCCGGGACCCCGGCCGCCGCGCGGCCGCCCAGGCCCGGCGCACCGTCGGTCGCCCGAGGCCGGCCGCCCCTTCGCGGGCCTCCGATACCCAGCGGGACAGGACACACCTCCATGCACGGATCACGCACAGCGACCCGCACGCGCCGCGGGCTGGCCGCGGCCGTGGTCGCCGGAGCACTGCTCACGGCACTCACCACGGCGACCTCGGCCTCGGCCAGCACCGCCAGTACGCCGGTGGGCGACTCCAGGGTCGTGTGCACCTCCGGGAAGCCCGGCCTGGCGCCCGCGCTGTCCCAGGACCTCGCCGACGCGCTCCACGGACGCAAGGGCTCCTCGGCACTGGCGCTCTACGACCGGCCGACCCGCACCCACTGCGAGTTCAAGCCCGGCGCCCACTTCGACTCGGCGAGTGTGGTGAAGGTCACGGTGCTCGGGGCCCTGCTGCGGCAGGCCCAGGAGACGCACCGCGCGCTGACCCCGCACGAGGTGAAGCTGACCACCGACATGATCACCAAGTCGGACAACGCCGCCACCTCCGCCCTCTGGCACCAGATCGGCGCGGCCGGCGTCAAGCACTTCCTGTCCCTCGCCGGTATGCGGCACACCGTCCCCGGCGCGGGCAGGGCCTGGGGCCTCACCCAGGTCACCGCCGGCGACCAGCTCAGGCTGATGCAGCTGCTCACCACGGACAACACGGTGCTCACCGCGTCCTCCCGCGGCTACGCCCTCGACCTGATGCACCGGGTCGAGGCCGACCAGCGCTGGGGAGTCCCCGCCGGCGCCCCCGCCGAGACGTCCGTGCACGTGAAGAACGGCTGGCTGCCGCGCGACACCGGCGGCTGGCGCGTGAACAGCGTCGGCACCTTCACCTGCACCGGCCACGACTACGGCCTGGCCGTCCTCTCCACCGGCAACCGCACCATGGACTACGGCATCGACACCGTCGAGAGCGCCGCCCGGGTCGTCCACCGCGATCTGACGCACTGACGCCCGGGGGCCGCGGGGCCGTGGGGCGCGGCCGTGCCGCTCAGTCCAGGGTCACCGGGAACCGTTCCTGGAGGCTGACCTCCAGTACCGGGCAGCCCAGTTCGAGGATCCGGGCGACGATCCGGGCGCTCTCCCTGGGACTTATGGCCGGCAGGATCTCCGGCAGTCTGCGGGCCAGGTCCGCGGCGCCGGGCACCTCGGTGTGCGGCCCGAAGGCGGGCGCGAAGCGCTCGGGCCCCGCGCCGTTCCCCGTAGCGCCCTCGCCGGGCAGCCGGTCGGCGGCCACCGCGAGGACGAGGATCCGTCCGGCGCCGGGGCCCACCAGGGGGTAGGCCCACCACAGCAGGTCCACCGGGCCGGTTCCCGCGGCGGCCATCCGGGCCCGGCCGGCGGTGGGGCAGACGCCGCAGGACCACGTGTCCTCCCCGCCGGGCCCGTTGCACTCGTCGTAGCCGCTGCCCGTCCCGGGGCCGCTCGTCCGCCCGTCCCACCCCTTGTCGCCCAGCGCGCCGGTGACCGGCATCAGATCGACGGCGGGGGCGCCCACCGCTTCCTCGGGGGTGGATCCGAAGAGCCGGTGGGCGCCGCTGCTCCAGTGGGCGATCCGGCCGTCCGCGCCCACCACCACGACCGCCAGCGGAATCCGTGCGGGCACCGCGTCCCGGGGCACGGGCGCCGCGAGGGTCGGGTCGTCGCCGTTCGACGGGCCACGCTCCATGGGTGGTTGCTCCTTCGTACACCGGCCGTGCACCACCCCCACCACGGTACGACCGCCGCCCGGTACGGCGGGCGGCATTCCCCGAAGAGGGAGTGCCGCCCGCGTACCGTGCGCACCGTCCGCCGCAGCCGTCGCCCGGTGCTCAGTCCTCGTGCCCCAGTTGGAGGTCGCGCTCCGTGCGGCCGCCGCCCGCCATCCGCAGGACGGTGGCCACCGGCGGGTATCCGGCGGCGATGACGGTGTACTCGCCGGCCGACAGGTCCACGAAGCGGAACAGCCCGTCGGACCCGGTGGTCGCGGTGTCGACGACATTGCCCCCGGCGTCCAGGAGGGTGACCCGGGCGTCCTCGACCGGGCGGCCGCCGCCGGCCCGTACCGTCCCGCGCAGCACCGCGCCGCCGGCCAGTTCGATGTCCTGGCGGGTCTCCCGCGACGCCTGCACGGTCACCGGCAGGGCGGCGGGGCGGAACGCGGGCGCGCTGGAGGCGAGCGTGTACTCGCCGGCCACCAGCTCCCCGATGACATAGCCGCCTTCGCGTCCGCTGCGGGTGGTGGCGACGACCTCGCCGCGGACATCGGTGAGGGTGACCATGGCGTCGCGCACGGGCGTGCCGTCTGCGGTGGTGACGGTGCCCGCGAGGCGCCCCGCGCCGCCGAGCACGACGTCCAGCTCGACCGGCCGCTCGCCGACGGTGACGCTGACGGCCTGCGGCTGGTGCCCGCCGGCCGCCGCGATCAGCACATACGAGCCGGCTCCCGGGGTGCTCAGGGCGTAGCGCCCGTCGTCACCGGTGGCGCCGCGGCCGACCTGGCGGCCGGCGACGTCGATGAGGGTGAGCGCGGCGCGCGGCACGATGCTGCCGTCGTGGTGCTGGACGGTGCCGCACACCGGGACGCCGGGCGTGACGGGCGGCACGCCGGCGGCGCCGTAGCCGTGCGTGCGCGGGTAACTCGCCCTGGTGTCGTGGGAGTCGGGGGCGGTCGCGTCGGTCGTGGAACGGGCCGGGGGCACGGCGGCGGAGGCGAGCGGCTCGCCGTACGGGGGCTGCGGGGTCGGGGAGGTCTGCGGGGCAGGGGAGGCGTGGGACACCAGGGGTTTCTCTTTCAGGAAGAGGGCGAGCACGAGGCCCAGGACGAGCACCGGCACGAGGTAGCGGAAGATCCCCGGCATGGCGTGCGCATACGCCGCGATATAGCCGTCGCGCAGCGGGGCGGGCAGGGCGCGCACCAGTTGCGGGGTGATCGACTCCGGGTCGGGCAGCCGCGCCGTCCCCGGCAGCCGCTCGCCGAGCCCGCGGGCCAGCCGGTCGGCGAAGAGGGTGCCGAAGACGGCCGCTCCGACGCTGCCGCCGATCTGCCGGAAGTAGTTGTTGGCGCTGGTGGCGGTGCCGAGGTCGGCGGCGCGTACGGAGTTCTGCACGGCGACCACCAGCACCGGCAGCACGAGACCGATGCCGAGACCGAGGAGGCCCATCCAGAGGCTGTAGACCTCGCGCGGGGTGTCCGGCCGCAGCCGCGACAGCAGCCACATCCCCGCGGCGGCCGCGGCGCAGCCCAGGACGGGGTAGGCCCGGTAGTGCCCGGTGCGGCTGATCAACTGCCCGGAGGCCAGGGAGGCGAGGACGATGCCGCCCATCATGGGCAGCATCAGCAGCCCGGACTCGGTGGCCGTCGCCCCGTCGACCATCTGCAGGAAGGTCGGCAGGTAGCCGGCGGCGCCGAAGAGCGCGACGCCGATGACGGCGCCGATCAGGCCGGTGAGGTTGAAGACCGGGTCGCGGAACAGCCGCAGCGGGAGCAGCGGTTCGGCCGCGAGGTGCTCGACGGCGAGGAACAGCAGGGCGCAGCCGAGCGCACCGGCGCCGAGCCCGAGGACGACCCGCGAACTCCAGGCGTACTCGGTGCCGCCCCAACTGGTGAGCAGGACCAGGCAGGTGGAGAACGCGGCGAGCAGCAGCGCGCCGGTGATGTCCAGCCGGGCGCGGCGCGCCGGCCGGGGCAGCCTCAGGACGAGGGCGATGACCAGGAACGTCAGCACGCCGAACGGGACGTTGAGGTAGAAGCACCAGCGCCAGGAGGCGTGGTCGGTGCAGAAACCGCCGATCAGCGGTCCGGCCACGGAGGCGATCCCGAAGGCGGCGCCGATCAGGCCCATGTAGCGGCCGCGGGCCCGTGGCGGTACGACATCGGCGATGATCGCCTGCACGCCGATCATGAGCCCGCCCCCGCCGACGCCCTGGACGGCGCGGAAGGCGATCAGTTCGTCCATCGTCCGCGACCAGCCGGTCAGCGCCGAGCCGACGGTGAAGACCAGGATGGCGAAGAGGAAGACGGGCTTGCGGCCGAAGAGGTCGCCGAGCTTGCCGTAGAGGGGCAGTCCGATGGTGGAGGCGAGGAGGTAGGACGTCACCGCCCAGGACATCCGGCCCAGGCCGTGCAGCTCGCCGACGATCTTGGGGAGCGCGGTGGCGACGACGGTCTGGTCGAGGGCCGCCAGCAGCAGCGCGAGCATCAGGCCGAGGACGACCAGGCGGAGGCGGCCGGGGCCGAGCGGCGCCGGCGCGCCGGGGGCGGGTTCCGGGGGTACGCCGGGGGCCGGGTCCTGCGGGGCGCCGTGCGCGGCCGGGGCCGCGGTCCCGGCCGGACCCGCGGCCGCACCGGCGACGGGCGGGCCGGTCCGCCCGGCCCGCCCGTCCCGCTCGCTCAGGGTGGTCCCGCCCACGTGCTGCTCCCCTCGTCACGCCTGTTGCCGCCCAATTTCTCGCATTGGGCGACAACACCGATCAACCGCGGCGAAAGGGTGCGTGCGGGGCGGGGAGGGACGTCAAGTGCGGTGCCCGGAGCGCCTCTTGGGCTCCCATCAGGGCTTTCCGTACCGAGGCGTTCCGGCGGGCCGGACGCCTCGGGCCCACCGGAAACCACCCGAACCGGTGAGTGTGACGGCAAACGCTCAGGGTGACGGGTGGGGCAGGCCGATCACTTCGCGACGTGGGCGGCGAGCTTGTCGAGGATGCTGTCGTAGATCCGGCCCAGCCCCTTGGGCGCGAAGGTCCGCTCGAAGAAGCCGCCGATGCCGCCGGCGCCCTGCCAGGTGGTGGTGACGACGACCCTGGCGCGCTTCTCGCCGGCCGGGGTGACGACCCAGGTGGTCACCATCGAGGAGTTGCGGTCCTTCTCCACGAGCTGGCCCTCGGTCGGCTCGTCGATGTCCAGCAGGCAGTCGCGCACCCGCTTGCTCGTGGCCTGGAGCTTCCAGTGGACGAGGGTGCCCTTGCCGTCGCCGCCCTCCCGGACCTCGTACTCGCTGAAGTGCTCGGGCAGCAGCTGCGGGCGCGTGCCGGAGTAGTCGGCGAGCGCGTCGAACACGTCCTCCGGGTCCGCCGCGATCTCGCGCTGCGTGATGGCTTCGACCTGCCCCATGTGTGTGGTCCTCCAGTACTCGGCTGCCGGTGCTGCGATGCGCCGCCAAGCCAACCACCCCGGGGCGGCGCACCCAAATTCAGGGCCGCCGAGCCCGAAGGGAACATGTGTTCTATTATGGCGCAGGGGGGGGCTCTGCTGGTTCCCGAAGGAGGCCCGATGCGCTGGGACAACCTCGGCGACGGCCGGTCCGCGCTGTTCGGCGCGGACGTCGTCAGCCGCACGGTCGACACCCCCGAATTCCGCGGGATCACCTTTCACGAAGTGCGCGCCCGCTCGATCCTGAACCGGGTGCCGGGCGCGTCCCGGATGCCGTTCGAATGGACCGTGAACCCCTACCGCGGCTGCAGCCACGCCTGTGTGTACTGCTTCGCGCGCAAGACGCACGGCTATCTCGATCTGGACACCGGGCAGGACTTCGACTCGCAGATCGTGGTGAAGGTCAACGCTCCCGAGCTGCTGCGCCGGGAACTGGCCGGGCGGCGCTGGCGCGGCGACCACGTCGCCATGGGCACGAACGTCGACTGCTATCAGCGCGCCGAGGGCCGCTACCGCCTGATGCCCGGCATCATCACGGCGCTGCGCGACCACGCCAACCCCTTCTCGATCCTCACCAAGGGCACCCTCGTCCTGCGGGACCTGGCGCTGCTGCGGCAGGCCGCCGAGGTCACCGACGTCGGCATCTCCGTCTCCGTCGGCTTCCTGGACCGCGAACTGTGGCGCACGGTCGAGCCCGGCACCCCGGCGCCGGAGCGCCGGCTGGACGTGGTGCGCACGCTCACCGCGCACGGCATCCCCTGCGGTGTGCTGATGGCGCCGGTGATCCCCTTCCTCGGGGACGCGCCGGAGCAGCTGCGGGCCACGGTGCGCGCCATCGCCGAGGCCGGCGCCGGCTCCGTCACCCCGCTCGTGCTGCATCTGCGGCCCGGCGCCCGGGAGTGGTTCATGGCGTGGCTGGCCGACCACCACCCGCAGCTGGTGGGGCGCTACCGGACGATGTACCGCGACGGCGCCTACGCCCCCACCTGGTACCAGCGCCGGATCACCCGCCAGGTCCACGAGTTCGCCGCGGAGTACGGCATCGGGCCCTCCCGCCCCGGCGCGGCCCGCGGGATCGCGCCGGCGGACCCCGCCCCCGCCCCGCCCGGCGCCCCCGCGGACGACCGCCCCGGCTCTCCCCCGGGCCCCACCCAACTGACCCTGATATGACCGGCGGGCCGGCCCCCGCCCGCCGCCCGGCCCGCCGGCCCCGGGAATTCGGACCGGCCGGGGACCCCGATCCCGCGCCGGAGCCCGCGGAGTTGCCCGCACCCCGGCCGACCGCGGGTGAGCTGCTCGCCCTCTACGTGACGCCCGATCTGATCGGCACCGGCGTGGGGCGCGCCCTGCTGACCGCCGGCACAGCCCGCGCCCGGGCGAACGGCTACCGCGCGCTGCATTTGTGGGTGGTGCGCGGCAACACCCACGCCCGGCGGTTCTACGAGCGGGCGGGATTCGTGCCGGACGGCGCACAGCAGGCGTACGAGGTGGGCGGCCGCAACGTCCCCGAGGTGCGCTACCGCCGCCCGCTGACGCCCGGACCGGACGGGCCGCCGGCGGCCCCCTCGCCGCGCTCGGCGTCCTGAGCCGGGCCTCCGGGTCCGGCGTCGGCTCCCGTCGTCCCGGGGCCGGGCTGTGCCGGTGCGTCCTCGTGGACCCCGAGCCGGGCCAGTGACGCCGCCGCGGCGGCGGCCAGGCGGGGGTGGGCGACGGCCGTGGTGAGCGTGGGGACCGCGCGGCGGTCGCCCAGCGCGCCCAGGCCCTCGACGCAGGCGAGCGCCACCCGCCAGTAGGGGTTGTGCGGGGTCAGCAGCCGCTCCAGGGTCGCGATCAGCGCGGGCACGGACTGCGGCGCGCGGAGTTCGGCCAGCAGCCGGACCGGGTGCAGGGCGTAGGCGGTGCGCAGCGGGTTGGTGGCGAGTGCGGCGGCGGCGCGGGCGGTGCGGGGGTCGCCGAGGCGGCCCAGGGCGTGCGCGGCGGTGGCGCAGCGCACCGGGTCGCGGTAGTTCAGCAGCAGCACGAGCGTCTCGAAGGCCCGCTTGTCGCCGGCGCAGCCGAGGACGAAGGCGGCGATCTCCCTGGCCCACAGCGGACGTTCGACGGCGACCAGCATCCGGGCGAGTTCCTCCCGCCCGGCCGGGGTGTTCTTGCGGGCCAGCCCCAGCAACCGTTCGTAGGCGACCAGATCCTGTGGGGAGCGGAGTTCGGTCCGCACCCGGTCCGTCAACTCGTGGAATTCCTCTTCCATTTGCCGATCCCCTCCCGCCGGGCCGCCCCGGTTCCCGCGACGTGGCCTGCACCACAGCCTAATGACCCCCGCTACCCCTGGCGCTCTGGTTACTCACCGGTTAACCTGCTGGAACGAGCAGCACCACTGCTCGGGCGGCCTGGTGACGCAGCCGCCACAGAGTGAAGTCGGTTCGGCACCGCACAGCACGACATCAGTACGGAGCACACGGCACGGCCCCGGGACAGGGCCCGCCGCGGCTCCCGCACCGCAGGCGTTCCTGCGGCGCTGCGGCTCCCGCGGTTCACCGCCGCATCTCCGCCGCCGCGTACGACAGGTACCGCGCCCTGCGGACACCCCCAGTCGTCACTTCTCCCCTGCTGCCAGGGGAACACCCTCAGGAGTCTCGCGATGGGCCCTCAGTCCACCCCAGATCTCTCAACTGAAGCCTCCCCCCTGTCCCTTTCCACCGTGGCCGTCGTCGGCCTGGGCACCATGGGTACCGGTATCGCCGAGGTGCTGACCCGGGCCGGCCGCGAGGTCATCGGCATCGACACCGACGAGGCCGCGGCCCGGCACGCCGTCACGGCCCTCGAAGCCACCACCGCCCGCGCGGTGCGACGCGAGCGGATCACCGAGCGGGAGCGGCAGGACATCCTGGCCCGCTTCCGCACCTTCACCGACCTGCAGGCCGCCGCGGACGCCGATCTCGTCATCGAGGTCGTGCCCGAGGACTACGAGCTCAAGCGGCAGGTCTTCGCGGGGCTCGACGCCGTGGTCCGCCCGGACACCATCCTCGCCACCGGCACCAACGCCCTGTCCGTGACCCGGCTGGCCGCCGATTCGCAGCGCCCCGAGCGGGTGCTCGGTGTGCACTTCTTCAACCCCGCGCCGGCCATGAAGCTGGTCGAGGTGGTCTCGTCCGTGCTCACCGCGCCGGCCGCGGTCGCGGCCGTCACGGAGCTGGCCCACGCCCTGGGCAAGGACCCGATCGCGGTGGGTGACCGCCCCGGCTTCGTCGCGGACGGCCTGCTGTTCGGCTACCTGAACCAGGCCGCGGCGATGTACGAGTCCAAGTACGCCACCCGCGAGGACATCGACGCCGCGATGCGGCTCGGCTGCGGCCTGCCGATGGGCCCGCTGGCGCTGCTGGACCTGATCGGCGTGGACACCGCGCGGACGGTCCTGGAGGCGATGTACGCCGAGTCCCAGGACCGGCTGCACGCCCCCGCGCCGATCCTGGGCCAGCTCGCCGAGGCGGGCCTGACCGGCCGCAAGGCGGGCCGCGGTTTCTACACGTACGACGCGCCGGGCAGCACCACGGTCGTGCCGGACGCGGAGAGCCCGGCGGCCGCCGACGAGCTGGCCGGCGGGCGGAGCGTCACCGGCGTCGGCGTGGCCGGCTCCGGGACGATGGCCAGCGGCATCGCCGAGGTCTTCGCCAAGGCGGGCTACAAGGTCGTGCTGGCCGCCCGCAGCCTGGAGAAGGCCGAGAAGGCCAAGGCCCGGATCGCCAAGTCGCTGGGCCGCTCGGTGGACAAGGGCCGGATGAGCGCCGAGGCCCGGGACACCGCGCTGGCCGCGATCACCCCGGCCGGGTCGCTGGACGCGTTCGCGGACGTGGACCTCGCGGTCGAGGCGGTGGCCGAGGACCTGGCGGTCAAGCAGGAGCTGTTCAAGACCCTGGACAAGGTCTGCAAGCCGGGCGCGGTCCTGGCCACCACCACCTCGTCGCTGCCGGTCGTGGCCTGCGCCCGCGCCACCTCGCGCCCCGAGGACGTCATCGGGATGCACTTCTTCAACCCGGCACCCGCCATGAAGCTGGTCGAGGTGGTCCGTACGGTCCTGACGGCCGACGACGTCCACGCCACCGTGCGGGCGGTCTGCGCCAAGGTCCGCAAGCACCCCGTGGACTGCGGCGACCGGGCCGGCTTCATCGTGAACGCGCTGCTGTTCCCGTACCTGAACAACGCGATCAAGATGGTCGAGGAGCACTACGCGTCCCTGGACGACATCGACGCCGCCATGAAGCTCGGCGGCGGCTACCCGATGGGCCCCTTCGAACTCCTCGACGTCGTCGGCCTGGACGTCTCGCTGGCCATCGAGAAGGTGCTGCACGCGGAGTTCCGCGACCCCGGGCTGGCCCCGGCGCCGCTGCTGGAGCACCTCGTCGCCGCGGGCTGCCTCGGCCGCAAGACCGGCCGCGGCTTCCGTGAGTACGCCCGGCGCTGACGCGTGGCGGCACCCCGGCCCGGCCGGGGGAGGGTGGGGTGGACTGCTGGAACCCGACGGCGGTCCACCCCCGCTCACGGGGACGAGGGCCGCACCTCATGCCGCAGGTCGCGTAAATATGCAGTACCGTCCCCACATGTCCCAGCCCGCTCGCACGCCACCCTCCGACACCCCCGACGCCGTCACTCCCGGCACCCGCCGGGCGGCCGCGCAACGGCTCAAAATGCGCCGCGAATTGTCGGCGGCGGCGATGGAACTGTTTGCGACCAAGGGCTACGAGGCGACGACGGTCGACGAGATCGCGGCCGCCGCGGGCGTCGCCCGGCGGACCTTCTTCCGCCACTTCCGCTCCAAGGAAGAGGCGATCTTCCCCGACCACGACGACACCCTCGTCCGTGCGGAGGCCGTCCTGGACGCCGCTCCGCCGCACGAGAACCCGCTGGACACGGTCTGCCGCGGGATCAAGGAGGTCATGCGGATGTACGCGGCCTCCCCGGCCGTGTCGGTGGCCCGCTACCGCCTGACCCGCGAGGTCCCCACCCTGCGGGAGGCCGAGATCGCCTCGGTGGCCCGCTACGAGCGGCTGTTCACGCGCTATCTCCTGGGCCACTTCGACGAGGGGGCGCACCGCGAGGGCGACGACGATCCGCTGCTCGCCGAGGTCGCGGCGTCCGCCGTGGTCACCGCGCACAACCATGTGCTGCGGCGCTGGCTGCGGGCCGACGCCCAGGGCGATGTCGAGGCGCAGCTCGACCACGCCTTCGAGATCGTCCGGGAGACCTTCGGCGCCGGCATCGGCGCGGGCCGCACCGGCAGCGGGGAGAACCCCCCGGCGGCCGTCTCGCGGGAGGGCGAGGTGCTGGTCGCGGTGGCCCGCACGGACGCCCCGCTGGACGAGGTCATGCGCACCATCCGCAAGGCCATCAAGGAACGCAAGTAACGGCCCCCGGGCCCGAACCGGAGACGAGCGCGGCCCGGCGCCCTTGGGCGGACCGGGCCGCGACACGGATGGCGTAACGCCACCCCCGCACACGCTGCGCACATGCGCCTTTTCTTTGCGTGACATCCAGGGCTCCCATCGGCCCTCTTTTGCTCATGCGTGCCGTCCGGATGACATCTGAGAGAAATTCTTGGCACTCAGTGTCTTGTCGCCTGGCACGCGGTGTCATACGTTGAAGGTGTCCGGGCGGCCGGCGTGCTGAGAACCAACGCGCGCCGGCTGTCCCACCAGCCGTACGCGGCTGTCCGCCCGGATGCCTGCGTCACAGGCACGTCCCGGCTGTTGCCGGGAACCGCGCTCACCAAGCGCTGCCAGGCTTCGCGGCCGACGGCTCTGCGACCCCCGCAGAGGCGACGGAAGCGGCGCCGCCCCGGCCGAACCGACGGCACCACCTCTGCACCACCCCCGACGTTCCCCCAAACCGTTTCCCTCAACGGTTCCCCGAGCCCGCCGCACTTGCCGGGCCGGGGAGGCCCCAACCGCCGGAGGCACCCCGTGAACGAAATCCTGGACGCAATCCTCGCGCCTGACACCACCAGCGCCGACTTCGCCGGCCTGACCATCCCCGAGTCCTACCGCGCGGTGACCGTGCACAAGGACGAGGCCGAGATGTTCGCCGGCCTCGAAAGCAAGGAGAAGGACCCCCGCAAGTCGCTGCACGTCGACGAGGTGCCGGTGCCCGAGCTGGGCCCGGGCGAGGCGCTGGTGGCCGTCATGGCCTCCTCCGTGAACTACAACTCCGTGTGGACCTCGATCTTCGAGCCGGTGTCGACGTTCGGGTTCCTGGAGCGCTACGGCAAGCTCTCCCCCCTCACCAAGCGGCACGACCTCCCGTACCACGTCATCGGTTCCGACCTGGCCGGCGTGGTCCTGCGCACCGGGCCCGGCGTCAACGCCTGGGGCCCCGGCGACGAGGTGGTCGCGCACTGCCTGTCCGTCGAGCTGGAGTCCTCCGACGGCCACAACGACACGATGCTCGACCCCGAGCAGCGGATCTGGGGCTTCGAGACCAACTTCGGCGGCCTGGCCGAGATCGCACTGGTCAAGTCCAACCAGCTGATGCCCAAGCCCAAGCACCTGAGCTGGGAGGAGGCGGCGTCGCCCGGTCTGGTCAACTCGACCGCCTACCGCCAGCTCGTCTCGCAGAACGGCGCGGGGATGAAGCAGGGCGACAACGTCCTGATCTGGGGCGCCAGCGGCGGACTCGGCTCGTACGCCACCCAGTTCGCGCTGGCCGGTGGCGCCAACCCGATCTGCGTGGTCTCCTCCGACCAGAAGGCGGAGATCTGCCGCCAGATGGGCGCCGAGGCGATCATCGACCGCAACGCCGAGGGCTACAAGTTCTGGAAGGACGACCACAACCAGGACCCCAAGGAGTGGAAGCGCTTCGGCAAGCGCATCCGCGAACTGACCGGCGGCGAGGACGTGGACATCGTCTTCGAGCACCCCGGCCGGGAGACCTTCGGCGCGTCCGTCTACGTCACCCGCAAGGGCGGCACCATCGTCACCTGCGCCTCCACCTCGGGCTACAACCACCAGTACGACAACCGCTACCTGTGGATGTCGCTGAAGCGGATCGTCGGCTCGCACTTCGCCAACTACCGCGAGGCGTGGGAGGCCAACCGCCTGATCGCCAAGGGCAAGATCCACCCGACACTGTCGAAGACGTACAGCCTCGAGGAGACCGGACAGGCGGCGTACGACGTGCACCGCAACCTCCACCAGGGCAAGGTCGGCGTGCTGGCACTGGCCCCCGAGGAGGGCATGGGCGTGCGTGACGAGGAAATGCGCGCCAAGCACCTCGACGCCATCAACCGCTTCCGGAACGTCTGAGCACCTCGGACTCCGGACCAGGAAGATTCGGGCCTGATATGACTGAGCGTCAGAAGGATCGTCCGTGGCTGATGCGGACCTACGCCGGCCACTCCACCGCCGAGGCGTCCAACGAGCTGTACCGGCGTAATCTCGCCAAGGGCCAGACGGGTCTGTCGGTCGCGTTCGACCTCCCGACGCAGACCGGTTACGACCCCGACCACATCCTCGCCCGCGGCGAGGTCGGCCGGGTCGGGGTCCCGGTGTCCCACCTCGGCGACATGCGACGGCTGTTCCAGGACATACCCCTGGACCAGATGAACACCTCGATGACCATCAACGCGACGGCCATGTGGCTGCTGGCGCTGTACGAGGTGGTCGCCGAGGAGCAGGGTGCCGACATCTCCAAGCTGTCGGGGACGACGCAGAACGACATCGTCAAGGAGTACCTCTCGCGCGGGACGCACGTCTTCCCGCCGGGACCCTCGCTCCGGCTGACCACCGACATGATCACGTACACGGTGGCGCACATCCCCAAGTGGAACCCGATCAACATCTGCAGCTACCACCTGCAGGAGGCGGGGGCCACACCGGTCCAGGAGATCGCCTACGCCATGTCCACCGCCATCGCGGTGCTGGACGCGGTACGGGACTCCGGGCAGGTGCCGCCGGAGAAGTTCGGTGATGTCGTGGCCCGTATCTCGTTCTTCGTGAACGCCGGCGTCCGCTTCGTCGAGGAGATGTGCAAGATGCGCGCCTTCGGCCGCATCTGGGACAAGATCACCCGCGAGCGCTACGGCATCGAGAACGACAAGCAGCGCCGGTTCCGCTACGGCGTCCAGGTCAACTCGCTCGGCCTGACCGAGGCGCAGCCGGAGAACAACGTCCAGCGGATCGTCCTGGAGATGCTGGCCGTCACGCTCTCCAAGGACGCCCGCGCCCGCGCCGTGCAGCTCCCCGCCTGGAACGAGGCGCTGGGGCTGCCGCGGCCCTGGGACCAGCAGTGGTCGCTGCGCATCCAGCAGGTCCTCGCCCACGAGAGCGACCTGCTGGAGTACGAGGACATCTTCGCCGGCTCGCACGTCATCGAGGCCAAGGTCGACGCCCTGGTCGAGGACTGCCTGGCGGAGATCGAGCGGATCCAGGAGATGGGCGGCGCGATGGCCGCGGTGGAGTCCGGCTACCTCAAGTCGCAGCTGGTCACCGCGCACGCCGAGCGGCGGGCCCGGATCGAGGCCGGCGAGGAGAAGATCGTCGGCGTCAACTGCTTCGAGGGCACCGAGCCCAACCCGCTCACCGCGGACCTCGACACCGCGATCATGACCGTCGACCCGGCCAACGAGGCGCGCGTGGTGCAGGCCCTGCACGAGTGGCGGGACAACCGCGACGAGGTCCGGGCGCAGGACGCGCTCTCGGCACTGAAGAAGACCGCGGCCGGCGACGGCAACCTCTTCGCGGCCACCCTGGAGTGCGCCCGCGCCGGCGTGACGACCGGCGAGTGGGCCTGGGCGCTGCGGGACGTCTTCGGCGAGTTCCGGGCCCCCACGGGCGTCTCCAGCGCTCCCCTGGCGGTCGCCGCCGAGGAGGGCAGCCCGCTCGCCGAGGTCCGCGAGAAGGTCGCCAAGACCGCCGCCGAACTCGGCAGCGGAAAGCTGCGGCTGCTGGTCGGCAAGCCCGGCCTGGACGGCCACAGCAACGGTGCCGAGCAGATCGCCGTACGGGCCAGGGACGCCGGCTTCGAGGTGATCTACCAGGGCATCCGGCTGACCCCGGAGCAGATCGTCTCGGCCGCGGTCGCCGAGGACGTGCACTGCGTGGGCCTGTCGATCCTGTCCGGCTCGCACGCCGAGCTGGTCCCGGACGTCCTGGACCGGCTGCGGCGCACCGGCGTCGACACCACTCCCGGGCCTGGCGGCCCTCCCATACCGGTGATCGTCGGCGGCATCATCCCCTCCGCCGATGCGGCAGCGCTCCGGGAAGCCGGAGTGGCGGCCGTGTTCACCCCCAAGGACTTCGGTATTACGGAGATCATCGGCCGTATCGTCGACGAGATCCGGAAAGCGAACCAGCTCGACCCCCTGGAGGTCCCCGCATGACCGAGGCCGCACCCCCGGTGTCCCGGCTGCGCCCGCGCCGCTCCTGTCTCGCGGTCCCCGGCAGCAACCCGCGCTTCCTGGAGAAGGCCCAGGGCCTCCCGGCCGACCAGGTCTTCCTGGACCTGGAGGACGCCTGTGCGCCGCTCGCCAAGGAGGGCGCCCGCCACCACATCGTCGAGGCGCTGAACGAGGGCGACTGGACGGGCAAGACCCGGGTCGTACGGGTCAACGACTGGACGACGCACTGGACCTACCGGGACGTCATCACGGTCGTCGAGGGCGCGGGGCAGAACCTCGACTGCATCATGCTGCCGAAGGTCCAGGACGCCCAGCAGATCGTGGCGCTGGACCTGCTGCTGACGCAGATCGAGAAGACCATGGGCTTCGAGGCCGGCCGGATCGGTATCGAGGCACAGATCGAGAACGCCAAGGGCCTGGTGAACGTCGACGCGATCGCCGGTGCCTCACCGCGCCTGGAGACCATCATCTTCGGCCCGGCCGACTTCATGGCCTCCATCAACATGAAGTCCCTGGTGGTCGGCGAGCAGCCGCCCGGCTATGGCGCGGATGCCTATCACTACATTCTGATGCGCATTCTGATGGCGGCACGCACCTACGATCTGCAGGCCATCGACGGCCCGTACCTTCAGATCAAGAATATTGACGGGTATCGCGAGGTCGCCGGCCGCGCCGCCGCCCTCGGCTTCGACGGCAAGTGGGTGCTGCACCCGGGTCAGGTCGAGGCCGCCAACGAGGTGTTCTCCCCCTCCCAGGAGGACTACGACCACGCCGAGCTGATCCTGGACGCCTACGAGTACCACACCTCGGAGGCGGGCGGGGCCAAGGGCTCCGCGATGCTCGGCGACGAGATGATCGACGAGGCGAGCCGGAAGATGGCGCTGGTCATCGCCGGCAAGGGCCGGGCCGCCGGCATGGCCCGCAGTTCCAAGTTCGAGGCCCCGGAGGCATAAGCACCATGCAGTTCGGCCGTACCTATGAAGAGTTCACCGTCGGCGATGTGTACAAGCACTGGCCGGGGAAGACCGTCACCGAATACGACGACCACCTCTTCTGCCTGCTCACGATGAACCACCACCCGCTGCACATGGACAGCAACTACGCCGAGCGGACCACCGACTTCGGCAAGAACGTCGTCGTCGGCAACTACATCTACTCGCTGCTGCTGGGCATGTCGGTGCCCGACGTCTCCGGGAAGGCCATCGCCAACCTGGAGATCGAGTCGCTGAAGCACGTGGCGCCCACCTTCCACGGCGACACGATCTACGGCGAGACCACCGTGCTCGACAAGACGCCCTCCCGCTCCAAGACGGACCGCGGCATCGTGCACGTGGAGACCAAGGGCTACAAGCAGGACGGCACCCTGGTCTGCGTCTTCCGGCGCAAGGTCATGGTCCCCACGGCCACCTACATCAAGGAGCGCGGCGGCGAGCAGCCCGGCCGCCCGGAGCTGCAGGCCCCGCCGGCCAAGAAGGAGAAGTAGCCATGACCCGTCTCGCGCAGACCGAGGGCCTGACCGACATCCAGCGGGAAATCCTCTCCACCGTCCGCGACTTCGTGGACAAGGAGATCATTCCGGTCGCCACGGAACTGGA
This sequence comes from Streptomyces angustmyceticus, assembly GCF_019933235.1. Taxonomy (NCBI): domain Bacteria; kingdom Bacillati; phylum Actinomycetota; class Actinomycetes; order Kitasatosporales; family Streptomycetaceae; genus Streptomyces; species Streptomyces angustmyceticus. Next base: position 1,508,536 of record NZ_CP082945.1, read on the forward strand.
GCACCGCGACGAGTACCCGTCGCAGATCGTCGAGGGCCTGAAGGAACTCGGCGTGTTCGGCCTGATGATCCCCGAGGAGTACGGCGGGCTGGGCGAGTCGCTGCTCACCTACGCGCTGACCGTCGAGGAGATCGCCCGCGGCTGGATGAGCGTCTCGGGCATCATCAACACCCACTTCATCGTGGCGTACATGCTCAAGCAGCACGGCACGCAGGAGCAGAAGGACTACTTCCTGCCGAAGATGGCGGCCGGTGAGATCCGGGGCGCCTTCTCGATGTCGGAGCCGGCGCTGGGCTCGGACGTTTCGGCCATTTCCTCCAAGGGTGTCCGCGACGGCGACGAGTACGTCCTCAACGGCCAGAAGATGTGGCTCACCAACGGCGGTTCGTCCACCCTCGTCGCGGTGCTGTGCCGGACGGACGAGGGCCACCCGGAGGGCACCGCGCCGCACAAGTCGATGACGACCTTCCTCGTGGAGAAGGAGGCCGGCTTCGGCGAGGTGCGCCCCGGTCTCACCATTCCGGGCAAGATCGACAAGATGGGCTACAAGGGCGTCGACACCACCGAGCTGATCATGGACGGGCTGCGGATCCCGGCCGATCGGGTGCTCGGCGGCGAGACCGGACGTGGCTTCTATCACATGATGGACGGCGTCGAGGTCGGCCGGGTGAATGTGGCGGCCCGCGGCTGCGGTGTGGCACAGCGCGCGTTCGAGCTGGGTGTTTCGTACGCGCAGCAGCGACACACCTTCGGCAAGCCGATCGCCCAGCACCAGGCCATCCAGTTCAAACTGGCGGAAATGGCGACAAAGGTCGAAGCGGCGCATGCGATGATGGTTAATGCCGCTCGCAAAAAGGACTCGGGCCAGCGAAACGACCTCGAAGCGGGCATGGCGAAGTACCTGGCCTCCGAGTACTGCAAGGAGGTAGTGGAAGACGCTTTCCGCATCCACGGCGGTTACGGCTTCTCCAAGGAGTACGAGATCGAGCGGCTCTACCGCGAGGCCCCGATGCTCCTGATCGGCGAAGGAACCGCCGAGATCCAGAAAATGATCATTGGGCGACGGCTACTCGAGGAGTACCGGATCCAGGGCTGAACGTCCCGTTCGGGGTGCTTTGTCCTAGACGAAGATCACACCCCGTCATCGTTCTTCGGCCACGGATTGGCTCTGGCTCTTGGCCAGTTGCCGCTTGTAACCGATAGCATCCCCGGAAAGCCGCCGTCCCCCGTATCCATACGCGGCATCCTCCGCTACGAAGGTCATCCATGCCCCACAGCCAATCCTCTGCATCACGCGGTAGCGTCCGCCTCGCGCGCGGAGCGTCGCCGTGGCTCCTGCCGACCGTTGCCACGGCAGCGGTCAGCCTCGCCCGGTCCCGCCGGTCGGGACGCTGGGCCGCCGTTGCCGTGCCCACCACCGCACTGGCGGCGGGCATGCTGTGGTTCTTCCGCGACCCGGAGCGGGAGATCGCTCAGGGCCGCGTCATCTCCCCGGCCGACGGCGTGGTGCAGAGCATCATGCCGTGGAAGGACGGGCGCACCCGCGTCGCGATCTTCATGAGCCCGCTGAACGTCCACGTCAACCGCGCGCCGCTGGCCGGCACGGTGACGTCCGTGGAGCACATCCCCGGCGGGTTCGTCCCGGCGTTCAACAAGGAGAGCGAGAACAACGAGCGGGTGGTCTGGCACTTCGACACCGAGCTCGGCGACATCGAGATGGTGCAGATCGCCGGCGCGGTGGCCCGCCGCATCGTCCCCTACGTGCCCCAGGGCACCAAGGTCGAGCAGGGCGAGCGGATCGGGCTGATCCGTTTCGGCTCGCGCGTCGACGTCTACCTCCCGGAAGGCGTCGAGGCCGCGGTCGAGGTCGGCCAGGCCACTACCGCGGGGGTGACACGCCTTGACCGTGATTGATCCCGAGACACAGGCGGGCTGGGCGCCCGAGACCGACGAGGACGAGGACGACATGCCGCTGTCCACGCGGCTGTCGATAGCGGACACCCTCACCCTCGGCAACGCGATCTGCGGCTTCATGGCCGTGTACTTCACGACCACCGGGGTCCTCATCCCGCATCTGACGGGCACCGACGACGGCGGGATGGCCCGGCACAGTGCGGCGATGGCCGTGATCCTGATGCTGCTCGCGTCGGTCTTCGACCTCTTCGACGGTCTGGTGGCGCGCAAGCTGCGGGCCTCGGCGATGGGGGCCGAGCTCGACAACCTCTCCGACCTGATCAGCTTCGGCCTGGCGCCCGCGTACTTCGTCGTGACCTGGGGCATGGTCGCCCAGGACGCGCACCAGCGGGTGTCGGTGGTGGCCGCGGTCGTGGTGCTGCTGGCGGTGGTGCTCCGGCTCGCGCGGTTCTCCTGCGTCACCCTGCGTGACGGCATCTTCCAGGGCATGCCGAGCCCGTTCGGCGCCCTGACCGTCGTCGCCATCGTGCTGCTGGAGCTGCCGTTCGTGCCGACGCTGCTGGCGATCGTCGGGGTGGCCTGGCTGATGGTGAGCCGGGTCGAGTACCCCAAGCCGCGGGGCCGGCTCGCGGTGGCGATGCTCAGCTGGATCGTGCTCAGCATGGGCATGCTCGCGGCCTGGGCGCTGGACGCCCCCGGCGGCCAGCTGCTGCTGCAGACCGGCTGTGCCCTGCAGGTGGTCATGGGCGCGATGATCCCGCTGTTCGCGACGGCCCGGAGGGTCAACACCTTCCGCGACAACCGCCGCGAGTCGCGGGCCGAGTCCCGCGCCGCACAGCTCCCCTAGCGAGAACCACGAACGCCGCGGGCCCCGAGCGAATTCTTTCGCCCGGGGCCCGCGGCGTTCGTGGTGGGTGCGGCCCGCGCCCGGGCCGCACCGCGCCTCAGACCAGGAAGTCCCGCGCCAGCTGCTCCGCCGCCCGCTCCAGCAGCGGGCCCGCCTCGGCCATGCAGCGGGCCGGGTCGGGCTCCAGATCCGTCAGGGCGTAGGCCCGCCGGATGCCGGCCGCGGCGAGCGCCTCGGGCGGCAGCTGGAGACGGCCGCAGACCGCGGCCACGTCCAGGCCCGCCGCCCGGGCCGCGGCGGCGACCCCGGCCGGGGCCTTGCCGTGCAGCGTCTGGGTGTCGAGCGAGCCCTCGCCGGTGACGACGAAGCCGGCTTTCGCCAGCGCCGGGGCGAAGCCCAGGACGTCGAGCATCACGTCGATGCCCGGCCGGAACGTCGCGTCCAGGCCGACCAGCGCGCCGTAGCCGATGCCTCCCGCGGCGCCCGCGCCCGGCGCCGAGGCGGCCTCCGCGGCCTTCGGGCCCACCGCGCGCCCCAGCACCTCGGCGTAGTGCGCCAGCGCGGCGTCCAGCGCGGCCACGTCCTCCTCGCTCGCGCCCTTCTGCGGGCCGTAGACCGCCGGGGCACCCTTGGGACCCGTGAGCGGGTTGTCGACGTCGCTGGCGAGCACGATCTCCGTCGTCGCCAGCCGGGGGTCGAGCCCCGACAGGTCGGCCGTGGCCAGGTCGCGCAGCGGGCCGCCGCCGGGGGCGACCGGCGCGCCGTCCGCGTCCAGGAACCGGGCGCCCAGCGCCGCCAGCATGCCCGCGCCGCCGTCGGTCGTGGCGCTGCCGCCGACGCCGAAGACGATCGAGGTCGCGCCCGCGTCGAGCGCCGCGCGCAGCAGCTCGCCGGTGCCGTAGGTGGTCGCCGTCAGGGGCGCGAAGACGCCCGCCGGGAGGTGCTGGAGCCCGGAGGCCTCCGCCATCTCCACCACCGCCGTGCCCTCGGCGCGCAGCGCGAAGGTCGCGGTCACCGGCGCTCCGGTCGGGCCGGTGACCCGTGCCTCGTGACGGGTGAAGCCGGCCGCGAGCGCCGCCGCGACCGTCCCGTCGCCGCCGTCCGCGACCGGGACGGCCGCGACGTCCAGACCGGGTACCACGCGCCGGAGACCGGCCGTGACGTGCTCGGCGACCTCGACGGCCGTGAGCGAGCCCTTGAATTTGTCCGCGGCGATCAGCACCTGTGCCGACGGTGTCCTTGCTGCGTCCGCCACCGTGTTTCCCCTTGCTTTTTGTACGGGCAGTCGCGCCGCTGTGACCCTATCCGGCGCGGGGCCCGGCGAACAGGGCACTCGGGCCGGCGGCGCCGCAGAGTGCCCCGGGTCGCCGCGGAGAACCGCACGGCCGCCGGCCAGCCCTTAGGCTCACGCCGTGACCACCATGGACTACGCCACGTACATCGCCGGTCTGCCCCGTGTGCTCGCGGGCGCGGCCGTCCTCTTCCGCGACGCGGAGGGCCGTCTGCTGCTCGTGGAGCCCAATTACCGCGACACCTGGGTCCTGCCGGGCGGCACGGTCGAGTCGGACCAGGGCGAGTCGCCCCGGCAGGCCGCCCGGCGGGAGACCGCGGAGGAGATCGGCCTGGACGTCGAGCCGGGCCGGCTGCTGACCGTCGACTGGGTGCGCGGCAAGGAGCGGCCGCCGCTGGTGTCGTACCTCTACGACGGCGGGGTGCTGGACGCCGCGCGGCTGTCCGCGATCCGCGTCCAGGAGGAGGAGCTGCTGTCCTGGCGCATGGTGCACTGGGACGAGGCCCAGACCCTGGTCAACCGCGACCTGGCGCTGCGCATCGGCGCCGCCCTGAAGGCCCTCGCGGACGGCGGCGGCCCGGCGGAACTGGAGGACGGCGTACCCCCGCACCGGGGCTGACGGTGCGTCGGGGCGGGCGGGGGGCGGGCGGGGGGCGTCCGGGCCGGAAAATGGTGTGTGGAGCGGGCGTCCGGTTGACAGGCTGGGGGCATGAACCGACCGCACGATTCCGCCCCCGGCTCCTCCCCCGCACCCGCGGCCTCCGGGACGACGGACCTGATCACCACGCCCGTCACCGCCTCCCTCCTGCGCGGCGCGCTCGACCTGGAGCGCACCGAGCACGGGGTGCTGCCGCACCGGCTCCCGGGGCGCGCCCGCGCCCAGTGCGCCGACGGGCAACTCGCGATAGCGGAGTCCCAGCCCTCCGGCGTACGCCTGGTGTTCCGTACCCGGGCCACCGCCGTCGAGCTGGACACGCTCCGGACCAAGATGGCCTACCAGGGCGCGCCGCCCCGCCCCGACGGCGTGTACGACCTGCTCGTCGACGGCGTCCTGGCCGGTCAGGGCAGCGTGACCGGCGGCAACACCCTGATGATGGACATGACGACCGGGGCCGCGGAAACCCGCCCCGGCCCGGTCGGCACCGTCCGGTTCGCCGGTCTGCCCGCCCGGATGAAGGACGTGGAGATCTGGCTGCCGCACAACGAGATCACCCAGCTGGTCGCCCTGCGCACGGACGCTCCCGTCGAGGCCGTGGAGCCGGGGAGCCGCCGGGTCTGGCTGCACCACGGCAGTTCGATCAGCCACGGCTCGGACGCCGCGAGCCCCTCCACGACCTGGCCCGCCCTGGCCGCCTCCCGCGGCGGCACGGAGCTGATCAACCTCGGTCTGAGCGGCAGTGCCCTGCTCGACGCGTTCACCGCCCGCGCGCTGCGCGACACCCCCGCCGACCTGATCAGCGTCAAGATCGGCATCAACCTGGTCAACGCCGACCTGATGCGGCTGCGGGCCTTCACCCCGGCCGTCCACGGCTTCCTCGACACCATCCGCGAGGGGCACCCGACCACGCCGCTGCTGGTCGTGTCGCCGATCCACTGCCCCATCCACGAGGACACCCCCGGCCCCAGCGCCCCGGACTTCAGCAGCCTCGCCGAGGGGAAGCTGCGGTTCCGGGCGGCGGGGGATCCCGCGGAGCGGGCCGCCGGGAAGCTGACGCTGGGCGTCATCCGCGAGGAGCTCGCCCGCATCGTGCGGCAGCGGGCGGCCGACGACCCGCACCTGCACCACCTCGACGGCCACGCGCTCTACGGCCCCGCGGACTTCGCCGAACTGCCGCTGCCCGACCAGCTCCACCCGGACGCCGCCACCCACCGCCGCATCGGCGCGCGCTTCGCCGAGCTGGCCTTCGGACCCGGCGGGGCGTTCGCCGCGGGGCGGGGCTGAGGCGTCGGGAGTCGCTGAGGCATCGGCTGTCTCTGCGGCGCCGGGCGCCCTCTGCGGCATCCGGCCCGCTTGAGGCATCCGGCCGGTCTGTGGCGTCCGGCCCGCTCCTCCAGCGCGCCTGATCCGGCGCGCCCTACCCTGGCGGGATGGATGACATTGCCGCAAAGGTCGCTCAGGTTCCGGGAGTTGTGGGGGTGATGCTCGGGGGAAGCCGGGCGCGGGGCACCCATCGGCCGGACTCCGACTGGGACCTCGGCGTCTACTACCGGGGCGCGCCGGATCTGGGGGCGCTGGAGGAGCTGGCCGCCGAGGTGACCGGTGGCCCCGTCGAGGTGTACGCGCCGGGTGCCTGGGGCGCGTGGGTCAACGGCGGGGCCTGGCTCGTCCTGCCCGACGGCAGCCGGGTGGACTGGATCCTGCGGGACGTCGACCGGGTGCGGCGGGTGTGGGAGGAGTGCCGCGAGGGCCGCTACGAGATCGGCGCACAGGCCGGGCACCCCCTCGGGTTCTGGTCCCCGGCCTACCCGGGCGAGGCGGCGCTGGGCCGGGTGCTGGCCGACACCGACGGGGAGCTGGCCCGCCTCCGGCAGGAGACCCGTACCTATCCCGAGGCCCTGCGCACGGCGCTGACCGGGGGCGCGGTGTGGGACGCGGGGTTCTCGGTGGCGATGGCGGGCAAGTCCTGCCTGGCGCGGGACGTGCTGCACGCGGCGCTGTGCCTGTCCCGCGCCGTCGGCGGCCTCGTCCAGGCGCTGCACGCCCATCACCGCGTCTGGTGTCTGAACGAGAAGGGCGCGCTCGCGGCGGCCTCGGCGATGCCGGAGACCCCGCACGACTTCGGCGCCCGTGCCACCGCCCTGCTCGGCGGCATCGGGCGCGGGGAGGCGGAGTTGACGCGGTCGCTGGAGACCGCGACCGGGTTGGTCGACGAAGTGCGGGAGATCGTCGGGGCCGAAGCGTGATCGTCTGACGTCGCCGGCACCGAGGATCTGCCGTCGCCGCCCCGCACCGCGGCGGACGCCATAGGGTTGGCGCCATGGCCAGCGCTTCTTCGTCCACGTACCGCGACGACCGTCGCACCGAGCTGCGGGAGTTCCTGCGCAGCCGCCGCGCCCGGGTCTCGCCGGCCGATGTCGGGATGCCGGCGGGCGGGCGGCGGCGCACGCCGGGTCTGCGGCGCGAGGAGGTCGCGGTGCTGGCGGGTGTGGGGGCGTCCTGGTACACGTGGCTGGAGCAGGGGCGCGACATCACGGTGTCCGGCCAGGTGCTCGACGCCATCGCCCGGGTGCTGCTGCTGGACGCCGCGGAGCGCGCGCATCTGTACCGGCTGGCCGGGCTCACCCCGCCGCAGGCGCCGTCCGCGCCGTCGGTGGCCCTCTCGCCCGAGGTGCGGCGGCTGCTGGACGCCTGGTCGCCGCGGCCCGGCTATGTGCGCGACCGGCACTGGCACTTCACGGCCGTCAACGACGCGGCGCGTGTGGTGTTCGGCTACCGCGAGAGCGACCACAACTGCCTGGTCTCCTTCTTCACCAACCCGCGCTACCGGGTGCGGCACCGGGACTGGGAGGAGACCGCGCCCGAGGTCGCCGCCGCGTTCCGGGCCGACGCGGCGCGCTACCCGGACGATCCGGAGTTCGGCCGTATCGCCGGTGAACTCGCCGCGGTCAGCCCGGAGTTCGCTGCGCTGTGGGCGCGTCATGACGTCGCCGAGCACACCAGCGCGGTGAAGGCGGTCGATCACCCCGAGGCCGGGACGATGGTCTTCGACGCCACGCTGCTGCCGCTGCCCCAGCACCCCGGCCACCACCTGATCATGCACAACCCGCGGCCCGGCACCGACACCCAGGAGCGGCTGGAGGCGCTGATGCGGCAGCACAGCCTGGTGGTGGCACACCCAGGATGAGGGGACACTGTCCGCGCCGCTGACCTGCCCGGAGGATCGGAGGCATGAACTCCAGCAGCGCGCAGATGAACGCCATGACCATCCCCGAGTTCGGCGGGGCCGAGGTGCTGAGCACCGCCGAACTGCCGCTCCCCCAGCCCGGTCCGGGCCAGGTCGCCATCGACGTGGCGTACGCGGGCGCCAACTTCGCCGAGGTCCTCTACCGGCGCGGGGTGGTCGACGTGCCGCTCCCGTTCGTGCCCGGCATCGAGGTGGCGGGCCGGATCCGGGCCGTGGGCGAGGGCGTCGCGCACCTGAGCGTCGGGCAGCCGGTGGCGGCCCTGACCATCGTCGACAGCGGCGGCTACGCCGAGGTGGTGGTCACCTCGGCGGACCTGGTCGCGCCGCTGGACGGACTCGGCATCGGGCTGGGCGTCGCCGCGGCGCTGCCGTCCAACAGCACCACCGCGTTCCTGGTGCTCGACCGGGTGGCCCGGATCGCCCCCGGGGAGAGCGTCCTGGTCCATGCGGCGGCCGGCGGCGTGGGGAGTCAGCTCGGCCAGGTCGCCCGGCTGCTGGGCGCGGGCCGGGTGGTCGGCACCGTCGGCAGCGAAGCCAAGATCGAGACCGCCCGGCAGTTCGGGTACGACGAGGTGATCCTGCGTGATCAGGCCGCCGGTGCCGGTGCGTTCGACATCGTGGTCGACATGGTCGGCGGCCCGGCCCGCCGCGCCGGCCTGGACCTGTTGGCGCCGATGGGGCGCCTGGTGGTGATGGGCAACGCCTCGGGCGCCGAGGACGTGGGCCTGCCGGCCAACGACCTGTGGTTCACCAACAAGACCGTCTCCGGCTTCAACCTGGCCGCCTTCGCCGCGGCCTTTCCCGCGGAGACGGGCCGGGCCCTGCGCCGGGCGGTGGCGGCCGCCGCGGCGGGGGACCTGCGGGTGCGGGTCGACGCCCTGCCGCTGGGGCGGGCCGCCGAGGCGCACCGCCGTATCGAGTCGGGCGCGACCACCGGGAAGCTGGTGCTGGAGGTCTCGGCGTGGTGAGCCGGCCCGGCCGGGGCCCGTCGCCGCCGCGGGCCCGTCGGGGCGGGCTGCCGGCGGCCGTCCCCGGCCGGTCGCCGTCACCCGGCCGGCTCCAGGGGGAACAGGGTGTCCGGTGTCCGCTCGAAGGCGAGCAGCCGGCGCTTGCGGTCGAGGCCGCCGCCGTAGCCGGTGAGGCTGCCGTTGGCGCCGACGACACGGTGGCAGGGGACGATGATGCCGACCGGGTTGCGGCCGTTGGCCAGGCCGACCGCGCGGGCCGCCGTCGGGGCACCGAGCCGTTCGGCGAGTTGCCCGTACGAGAGGGTCTCGCCGTACGGGATGGTGCACAGCGCCGCCCAGACGCGGCGCTGGAAGGGGGTGCCGCGCAGGGCGAGCGGCAGGTCGAAGGTGGTCAACTCGCCGCGGAAATAGGCCCGGAGCTGGTCGATCGCGGCGGCGAACGGCGGCTCGCCGGGGTCCGCGGGAGCGCCGAAGGTCTCCTGGGGCGGGCGGTGGCGCTGGTCGGTCATGTACAGGCCGGTGAGGGCGTCGCCGGCGGCGACCAGGGTGAGCGGCCCCACCGGGGTGCCGTCCAGGACGGTGTGGGTGCGGGGCGCGTCGGGCGCGGGGGTGTGAACGGTCATGGCTGCGGGCTCAGTTCGTCGGAAGGTGGTTGATGGGGTGGTCGTCGGTCGCCCAGAGGTACTGGACGGCGTAGGCGCGCCAGGGGCGCCAGCGCGCGGAGTGCCGGGTGAGGGCCGCCGGGGTGTGCGGCAGGCCGAGGCCGGCGGCCGCGCGGCGCAGTCCGAGGTCGGTCGGGGTGAAGGCGTCCGGGTCGCCGAGGGCGCGCATGGCGATGCATTCGACGGTCCAGGGGCCGATGCCCGGCAGCGCCGCGAGCCGTTCGCGGGCCTCGTCCCGGTCGCTGCCGACGCCCAGGTGCAGCGCGCCGGAGCCGAGGGCGGCGATGACGCCGGTGAGGGTGGCCCGGCGGGTGCGGGGCATCGCCAGTGACTCCGGGTCGAGGTGGGCGAGCGTGGCGGTGGAGGGGAAGAGGTGGCTGAGGCCGCCGCCGGGGTCGTCGACCCGTTCGCCGTGCGCGCGGACCAGCCGGCCGGCGTGGGTGCGGGCCGCCGCCGTGGACACCTGCTGGCCCAGGACGGCGCGGACCGCGAACTCCTCGGCGTCGGCCGTGCGCGGGACCCGTCGTCCCGGTGCCTTGTCGACGAGCGGCGCCAGCAGCGGGTCCTCGTGGAGCAGCGCGTCGACGGCCTCCGGGTCCGCGTCGAGGTCGAGCATCCGGCGGCAGCGGGCGATGGCGCCGGCCAGGTCGCGCAGGTCGGTGAGGGAGAGGCGGCAGTCGATGTGGTCGGGGCGCGGTGCGAGGGCGACGATGCCGTGTCCGTAGGGGAGGCGCAGGGTCCGGCGGTAGGCGCCGTCGCGCCACTCCTCGACGCCGGGGACCGCGGTGGCGGCGAGGTGCCCGAAGAGGTTGTCGGGGTTCAGCGGCTGCCGGAAGGGCAGCCGCAGCGCGAGCGCGCCGGGCGCCGCGGCACGGGGCCCCGGCCTGGCGCGCTGCCGCAGCTCCGTCGGGGACAGCGCGAAGACCTCCCGCACCGTCTCGTTGAAGGTGCGGATGCTGGCGAAGCCGGCGGCGAAGGCGACCTCGGCCATCGGCAGCGCGGTGGTCTCCACCAGGAGCCGGGCGGTCTGGGCGCGCTGGGCACGGGCCAGGGCGAGCGGCCCCGCCCCCAGCTCGGCCAGCAGCTGGCGCTCGGTCTGGCGGGTGCTGTAGCCGAGCCGGGCGGCGAGTCCGGGGACGCCCTCGCGGTCGACGATGCCGTCGGCGATCAGCCGCATGGCGCGGGCGACGAGGTCGGCTCGCTCGTTCCACTCGGGCGAGCCGGGGCTGGCGTCCGGGCGGCAGCGCTTGCAGGCCCGGAAGCCGGCCTGCTGGGCGGCGGCCGCGCTCGGGTAGAACCGCATGTTCTCCGGCTTGGGCGGCACCACGGGGCAGCTGGGACGGCAGTAGATCCGGGTGGTGAGGACGGCGGTGTAGAACCAGCCGTCGAAGCGGGCATCCTTGGACTGCACGGCGCGCAGACAACGCTCGGTGTCGGTGTGCATGACCTCAGGATTGCTCAGTCGACGGCATCCGGCTGGCGGGAATCCGACATCAGGGTCGGGCCACCAGGGGCGGCGCCGGTCACCCGGGCCGTCACCTGGGCGGTCACGTCCCGGCGAACCGGTCGAGCGCGCCGATCACCTCCGCCTGCATCGCCTCGCTCCCCTTGTGTCCCGCGTCGGGGATGACCGTCAGCCGGGCGTCGGGCCAGGCGCGGGCCAGCTCCCAGGCGGTGTGCGGCGGCCCTCCCATGTCCCGGCGGCCGTGGACGAGCACCCCGGGGATGCCCGCCAGCCGCCCGGCGTCCCGCAGCAGGGCGCCCTCCTCCAGCCAGGCGCCGTGCGAGAAGTAGTGCGAGCAGATCCGGACCAGGGCCAGCCGGGCCCGGGAGGGCCGGTCGCCGTAGGGGCGGGCGGCGCCGTGCTGCTCCAGGGAGAGCACCGTGTCCTCCCAGGCGCACCAGTCCGCGGTGGCCCGCTCGCGCACCGCGGGGTCGGGGTCCGCCGCCAGGCGTGCGTACGCCCCGACGATGTCGCCGTCCGGGTCCGTGCCCGGTGCCCCTGCCAGGAAGCGTTCCCACGCCTCCGGGAAGAACCGGCCGGCCCCGCGGTAGAGCCAGTCGATCTCCGAACGGCGGGTGGTGGTGACACTGGGGATGACGATCTCCGACACCCGCTCCGGATGCCGCTGCGCGTACGCCAGGATCAGCGTCGAGCCCCACGAGCCGCCGAACAGCAGCCAGCGGTCGATGCCGAGGTGTTCCCGCAGCCGTTCCATGTCGGCGAGCAGGTGGCCGGTGGTGTTGTGCCGCATGTCGGTGGCCGGGTCACTGGCGTGCGGGGTGCTGCGTCCGCAGCCGCGCTGGTCGAAGAGGACGACGCGGTAGCGGTCCGGGTCGAAGGACCGGCGCACGCCGGTGCCGCAGCCGGAGCCCGGCCCGCCGTGGACGACCAGCGCGGGCTTGCCCCCGGGGTTGCCGCAGACCTCCCAGTACACGAGGTTGCCGTCGCCGACGTCCAGCATGCCGCTGTCGTGGGGCTCGATCGGCGGGTACGGCCGCGTCATCGCACCTGCTCGGCGAAGGCCGCGTAGGCACGCTCGTCGAAGAGCACGAAACGCACCTCCGCCACGGCCGTGTCCGCGCCTCGGACCGTCGCGACGGCGATGCGGGCGGCGTCGTCGAGGGGCCAGCGGTAGACGCCGGTGGAGATGGCCGGGAAGGCGACCGTCCTGGCGCCCAGTTCGCCGGCGATCCGCAGGGATTCGCGGTAGCAGGAGGCCAGCAGGTCGCTGCGGTCCTCGCTCTCGGAGTGGACCGGGCCGACGGTGTGGATGACCCAGCGGGCCGGCAGCCGGCCGGCGGTGGTGGCGACGGCCTGGCCGGTGGGCAGGCCGCGGCCGTAGTGCCCGTCGCGCAGGGCGCGGCACTCGGCGAGGATCTCCGGGCCGCCGCGCCGGTGGATCGCCCCGTCCACTCCCCCGCCGCCCAGCAGCGAGGAGTTGGCCGCGTTGACCACGGCGTCCACGGCTTGTTCGGTGATGTCGCCCTGGATGAGGGTGAGAGTGGGACTCATGGTGTCCGAGCCTACGGACGGTCCTGCGGCGCGGCCACCCGATTCGGCGACCTCGCGGCCGGCGCCGTCAGCGGCCCTTCCCGCGCAGCCTGCGCCAGACGGCCCTGGCGGCGTAGTGGCCGGACATGCCGTGGACACCGGGGCCGGGCGGGGTGGCCTGGGAGCAGAGGAAGACGGCGGGGTGGGCGGTTTCGTAGGGGACGCGGGCGAGCTTGGGGCGGATGAGCAGCCGCAGGCCGGCCGCGGAGCCGGTGGCGGTGTCGCCGCCGACGTAGTTGGCGTTGCGCGCGGCGAGTTGGGGCGGGCCCGCGACCGCGCGGGCCAGGACGAGGTCGCGGAAGCCGGGGGCGAAGCGCTCGATCTGCCGCTCGACGACGTCCGTGGCGTCGCCTTCCCAGCCGTGCGGGACATGGCCGTACGCCCAGAAGGTGTGCTTGCCCTCGGGGGCGCGGGTGGGGTCGATCAGGCTGGGCTGAGCGGTGATCAGGAAGGGGACGGAGGGGGCCCGGCCCTCGGTGGCGGCGTTCAGCGCGGCGGAGATCTCGCCGCTGGTGGGGCCGATGTGGACGGTGCCGGCGCGGCGGGCCTCCTCGGCCGTCCACGGCACGGGGGCCGACAGCGCGTAGTCGACCTTGAAGACGCTGGGGCCGTACTTCACGTCGCGGTAGGCGTTGCCCAGGCCGGCGATCCGGGCGAGCGCGGTCGGCGAGGTGTCGAAGACATAGGCGCGGGCCGGCGGCAGGTCGTCCAGGCGCTTGACCTCGAAGTCGGTGTGCACCGCGCCGCCGTGGGCGCGCAGCAGGCCGGCGAGCGCGTCGGAGATGGCCTGGGAGCCGCCGCGCGGCACCGGCCAGCCCTTGGCGTGTGCGGCGAGCGCGAACATCAGGGCCATGCCGGAGGTGCCGAAGCCGCCGAGCGGGGCGTTGGCGTGCGCGGCGAGCCCGGCCATCAGGGCACGGGCCTTCTCGTCCTGGAAGCGGCGGTTCAGGAGGGTGACCGGCTGGGCCGCGACCAGGCCGAAGCGGGCGTAGGTCAGCGGGTCCTGCGGCAGGCCGAGCCACTGGGTGCGCAGGAAGTCATGGGCCATCGACTCCCACTTGCCGGTGAAGGGGGCGACGAGCCTGCGGTAGGTGCCGGCGTCGCGCGGCCCGAAGGACATGGCGGTCTCGCCGACGGAGTGGCCGAGGACGGCGGCCGTGCCGTCCGGGAAGGGGTGCGCCATGGGGAGGTCGGCGTGCAGCCATTCGAGGCCGTGGCGCTCCAGCGGCATGGTGCGGAAGGCGGGCGAGCCGACGCCGGTGGGGTGCACCGCCGAGCAGGGGTCGTGGCGGAATCCGGGGAGGGTCAGCTCCTCGGTGCGGGCGCCGCCGCCGATGGTGTCGCGGGCTTCGAAGACCTCCACGGACATGCCGCGGCGGGCGAGTTCGACCGCCGCCGTCAGGCCGTTGGGCCCCGCCCCGATCACCACGGCATCGAGCATCCTCGGCACCTGCGCCACTCCCCTCATGTCCGACCCTCGTCGGTGAGGGTCAGTTGGCGGCCGCCAGCAGTCCGAGGATACGCCGCGCCGTCGCGGTGTCCCGCGCCGCGGTGAAGGGCAGCGCATTGCCGCCTTCTATGCGGAACGGCTGCCCCGCGACGGTGCCGCTGGCGCCGCCCGCCTCGTGGACCAGCAGCAGCCCGGCGGCGTGGTCCCAGGCGTTTTCCCAGCTGAAGGCCGTGGCGTCGATCTCGCCGCGGGCGACGTGCAGATACTCCAGGCCCGCCGAGCCGCAGGGGCGCGGGGCGACGCCGCCGGTGTCCAGGGCGGCGAGCACCTGCTTCTGGGCGTCGGTGGTGAAGTCGTAGTGGGACGTGGCGACATCGAGGACGGCGCCGGACGAGGGGGTGCCGGCCCGGAGGGGGACGCCGTTGAGCCAGGCACCGGCGCCGCGGCGGGCGACGGCCATCAGGCCGAGCGCGGGGGCGTAGGTCCACGACGCCAGCACCTCGCCCCGGTGGGCGAGCGCGACGAGCGTGGCGAAGCCGGGGTCGCCGTGCACGAACTGGCGGGTGCCGTCGACCGGGTCGACGATCCAGACGGGGGCGTCGCCGTGCAGCGCGTCGAGGACGCGGGGGTCTGCGTGCACCGCCTCCTCGCCGACGACCACGGAACCGGGCAGCAGGGCCGTGAGCGCGGCGGTGAGGTGCTCCTCGGCGCGCCGGTCGGCGACCGTGACGAGGTCGTGCGGACCGTTCTTCTCGACGATGTCCTCGGCGGCGAGCTGCCGGAAGCGGGGCATGATCTCGTCGGCCGCGGCGCGGCGGACGGCGTCCTCGACGGCGGCCAGGTCCAGCGCCGCCACGTCGAACAGCGGGGTCTCAGGAGCGTCGGGGGCGGTCGCGGCGGCCGGGGGCACGGCAATCGGGGTAATCGCGGTCTCTCCGGTTTCTTCGGTACGAAGTGCATCGATCATGTGTCCATCGAACCATGAGCCACTGACACGGGGCCTGGACTCCAGGTGAACTCGGGGTGCCGCGGAGCGCACGGGGCAAGGCGCACGGGCAAAGCGGCAGGGCACACGGGGCGAGGCGGCGGGACGCACGGGGCGAGGCGGCGGTGCCCACCAGCGCTCAGCGCCCCACCGCGTACCCCTGCATCCCCCGGGGATTCGCGGCGGCGGACAGCACGCCGGTCTCCGGGTCCCGTGCCACCGCGCAGAGCCGCCCCTCGGACCAGGCGTCACCCACCGTGACGTGGTGCCCACGCCGGCGCAGCTCACCGATGACCCCCTCGCCGATGCGCGACTCCACGGTCACGCTGCCCGGCCGCATCCCACGCGGGAAGAAGGAGCCGGGGAACGCGTCGTTGTGCCAGTTGGGGGCGTCGATGGCGCCCTGGAGGTCGAGGCCGCCGCGGACCGCGCCGCGCAGCGCCACGGCCAGGAAGAAGTGCACCTGCCACTGGTCCTGCTGATCGCCGCCCGGCGTGCCGAAGGCCATCACGGGGACCCCGTCGCGCAGCGCGAGGGACGGGGTGAGGGTGGTCCGCGGGCGGCGTCCCGGGGTGAGGGTGTTGGGCAGGCCCTCCTCCAGCCAGGCCATCTGCAGCCGGGTGCCGAGCGGGAAGCCGAGGGCCGGGACGACGGGGTTGGACTGCAGCCAGCCGCCCGACGGGGTGGCGGAGACCAGGTTGCCCCAGCGGTCGACGATGTCGAGGTGGCAGGTGTCGCCGCGGGTGGCGCCGTTCCGGTCGACGCCGGGCGCGGCGGCCGCCGGGACACCACCACCGGCCCCGGCGGGCGCGGCGGCCGCCGTACCGCGCCCGGCGGTCGGCTCACCGGCTCCGCTGCCGGCGACACCGCCCGCCCCGGAGCCGGCCGCCGGCGCCGCCCCGGCCGCGGCCGCCGCCGCGTGCCCGCTCAGGCGCGGGGTGCGGCCGTCCGGGCTGCCGGGCCGCAGCTCGTAGGAGGCCCGTTCGCCGATCAGGGCCCGGCGGGCGGCGTTGTACCGGGCGCCGAGCAGGGTGGCGAGCGGCACCTCGTCGGCGTCGCCGTACCAGGCCTCGCGGTCGGCCATCGCCAGCTTGCAGCCCTCGATGAGCAGATGGACGTAGGCGGCGCTGCCGTAGGCGGGCAACTCGTCCGGCAGCAGGGCGAGTTGCTGGAGGAAGGCGGGGCCCTGGGACCAGCCGCCCGCCTTGGCGACGGTCCAGCCGTTCCAGTCGTGGGTGACGGGTGCCTCGTACGCGGCGGAGAAGGCGGCCAGGTCGTCGCCGGTGAGGGTGCCCGCGTGGCGTTCGCCGGAGGTGTCCATGGCCGGGCGGGCCGCGAAGTCGGCGAGCGCCGCGCCGATGAAGCCCTCGCGCCAGATGCGGCGGGCGGCCTCGATCTGCGCCTCGCGGCCCGCCGCCGCGGCCTCGGCCTCCGCGAGCAGCCGGCGCCAGGTGGCGGCCAGCGGCCGGTTGCCCAGCAGCCCGCCGGGGGCGACGGACCTGCCGCCCGGGAGGTAGATCTCGGCGGAGGAGGTCCACTCCGTCTCGAAGAGGGCGCGGACCGTCTCGACGGTCGCGCCGACGCGTTCGACGGCGGGGTGGCCGTGCTCGGCGTAGCCGATGGCGTACCGCAGCACCTCGGCGAGGGACCGGGTGCCGTGGTCGCGCAGCAGCAGCATCCAGGCGTCGAAGGCGCCGGGGACCGCGGCGGCCAGCGGCCCGGTGCCGGGCACCAGGTCCAGGCCGAGCGCGGTGTAGTGCGCCACGCTCGCCCCGGCCGGCGCCGGGCCCTGCCCGCACAGCACCCGTACGGGCCCGCCGGCCGGCGCCAGGATGATCGGCACCTCGCCCGCCGGGCCGTTCAGATGCGGCTCCACCACATGCAGCACGAATCCGGCGGCCACGGCCGCGTCATAGGCGTTTCCGCCGTCCTCCAGGACGGCCATCGCGGACTGGGACGCCAGCCAGTGCGTGGTGGAGGCCATGCCGAAGGTGCCTTGGAGGGTCGGGCGGGTGGTGAACACGAGAACTCCTCTGCCTGGCGGTCCGGCTCCGCGAACGGGGCGCACGGCCCGCGGAGACGGGCAGACCGTATGCCCCCTACAACCATCGGGCAAGATGCCCGCCCGGCCCCGGCCGCGCGCTTCGGGCACCCCGCCGTGCGCCCGGCGCACCTCCCCGGGAACCCCCTCGCCCTTCCCCGCGCCGCTGCGTACGCTCGCCCCATGGCCGGCTCCGATACGCCCCCCGCTCAGCCTCCCCGGCGCCCGCTCGTCGCGATCCTCACCGGGGCGGGCATCTCCACCGACTCCGGGATCCCCGACTACCGCGGGCCGAACGGGCTGTGGCGGCGGGACCCGGAGGCGGAGAAGCTCGTCACGTACGACACGTACATGGCCGATCCGGAGATCCGGCGGCGGTCGTGGCGGATGCGGCAGGACAGCCCGGCGTTCCGGGCCGAGCCGAACGCCGCGCACGAGGCGGTGGTCCGGCTGGAACGCTCCGGGACGCCGGTGCGGGTGATCACGCAGAACGTGGACGGGCTGCATCAGCGCGCCGGGCTGCCCGAGCGCAAGGTTCTCGAACTGCACGGCACCGTACGGGCGGTGACCTGCACCCGCTGCCATGCGCGGTCCTCGATGCGGGAGGCCCTGGACCGGGTGGCCGCGGGCGAGCCCGATCCGCCGTGTCTGGTGTGCGGGGGAATCCTCAAGTCGGCCACGGTGATGTTCGGCGAGCGGCTGGACCCGGAGGTGCTCGCCACGGCGCTGGGGGTGGCGAAGGCGGCGGAGGTCTTCCTCGCGGTCGGCAGCACCCTCCAGGTACAGCCGGCGGCCTCGCTCGCCGGGGTCGCCGCGGAACACGGCGCACGCCTGATCATCGTCAACGCCGAGCCCACGCCGTACGACGCCCTCGCCGCCGAGGTGATCCGCGAACCGATCGGCAGTGCCCTGCCGAGGCTGCTGGCGGGGTTGACGGAGGGCGGCTGAGGCGCGGCCCTCGCGGCCTTCCGTCCTCGGTGCCGCTCTTCCCGCCGGACCGGGGCCACGCCTCGGCCCGGCGAACCCGGCACGGCCGATCCACGCCGACCGGCACCTGCCGCGTCGGACGGGGCACTGTGTCCTGGGCCACGCCCCCTCCTCCCGCCATCGTCTACAGTGCGGTAGACCGTCTACTTACCTGTAGTCGCTCCGGGGCGCGCAGCCCGGTCGCACCCGAGCCCACGACGTCGGCCTGTGAGGATCTTCGTTGCCTGTCACCGTCCTGGTCGTCGAGGACGACCACGCCCTGCGGGACGTGCTGCTGCGCGGACTGCGTGACGAGGGCTTCGGCACGCGGTCCGCGCAGGACGGCGCCGGCGCCCTGCGGCTGGCCGGCGACGGCGTCGACGCGGTGGTGCTGGACGTCGGTTTGCCGGACGCGGACGGGCGGGACGTGTGCCAGGCGATGCGGGCGCGGGGATTCGCCGGCCCGGTCGTCTTCCTGACCGCGCACCACCAACTCCACGACCGCCTCAGCGGGTTCTCCGCCGGGGGTGACGACTACCTCCCCAAGCCGTTCCACCTCGCCGAGCTGGCCGCCCGATTGCGCGCCGCCCTCAAGCGTTCGGGACCCGAAGCGCCCACGGCCACCGGGGACCTGGTCCTGGATCCCCTGCACCACCGCCTGTGCGTACGGGGCGTCGAGGTGGCCCTGACACCCACCGAGTTCCGCCTGCTGGCCGCGCTGATGGCCGGGCTGGGGGCGGTGGTGCGCAGAAGGGAGCTGGTCCGGGCCGGCTGGCCGGAGGGCGCACAGGTCAGCGACAACACCCTCGACCAGTATCTGAGCCGGCTGCGCCGCAAGATCCGGGAGGCGGGCAGTGAGCTGACGATCAGCACCCTCCGGGGGATCGGGCACCGGCTGTCATGAGCGCCCTCCGTGGCCTCCTCGCCGTGCCGGCCCGCCGTTGCCGCCCCCGTACGCTGCGGGGCCGGCTGTCCCTGATCGCGCTGACCACCGCCGCGCTGGTGATGGTGGTCCTCACCGTCGTCTTCAACACGGTCGTCCGCCAGCGCCTCCAGCAGCAGGCGGACGGCGAACTGCGCACCCGGGCCGGCGCCGTGGCCGCGACCGTCGACACCCGCCACCACCCGGTACGGGTCCTGGAGACGCCGGGCGACGCCGCCCTCGACACCAACGTGTGGATCTACGCGGGCACCCGGCTGCTGGAGCACCCCGTGTCCGCCCCGCCCGGCGACACGGTCACCCGCGCCGCGGCCGGTCTCGCCGCGCACGGCGACCCACGCTGCACGGCCATGACGGCCGGTGACCGGATACGCCTGTGTGCCGAGCCCGTGGGCGGGGTCCGGCCGGGCGCCGGACCCGCGGCAGTCGTCGTCACCGCCATGGACCTCGCGCCCTACCGCGCCTCGGCCGACACCCTGCTCATCGCCTCCCTCGCCCTGGACGCCGGCGTCCTGGCCTGCACCTATGTCCTGACCCGGCTGGCGGTGGGACGCGCCCTGCGGCCCGTGCGGGCGATGACGGAGCAGGCCACCCGGTGGAGCGTGGTCGCCTCCGAACAGCGCTTCGGCGCCGGGGACCGCCCCGTCGAACTCACCCGGCTCGGGGCCTCGCTGGACGAACTCCTGGACCGGATCCGTGCCGTGCTGCGCCACGAACAGCAGCTCACCCGGGAGCTCTCCCACGAACTGCGCAACCCCCTGGCGCGGATCACCGCCGAACTCGACTGGTGGCAGACCCGCCCCCGCTCCACCGCCGAAACCCGCGCCACGCACGCCTCCATCGCCGATGCCGCCACGTCCATGCGCACCATCTGCGAGACCGTCCTCGACGACGCCAGGGCCGACGCACACACCGTCCCCGGCACATCGGACGCCATGGCCGTGCTGCGCCGGCTCGCCGCCCGGCTCGAAGCCCCGGGGAGGACCACGCTCACGGTTTCCGGACCGGGCACCCTGGTGGCCGGGGTGCCCGCCGCGCTGCTGGAACGCATCGTCGCCCCGCTCCTCGACAACGCCCTGCGCTACGCCCGCACCCGGGTCGCCCTCCAGGTCTCGCCGGAGCCCGACGGCATGCGGGTGGCGGTCGCCGACGACGGTCCCGGCGTCCCGGCCGCGTTCACCGCGCACCTCTTCCAGCCGGGCCGGCGCGCCGACCCCGAGGACGGACACGGCGGAGCGGGCCTGGGACTGCCGCTCGCGCGACGCCTGGCCCGCTCCGCCGGCGGTGAGGTGACCCATGACGCCGGGCACACCCCGGGCGCGCGCTTCGTGGTCGGCCTGCCCGCCGGATGACCCCGCCGCACCCGGCGCCGCTCAGGAAACGCCCGTGAGGGTCTGGTCCTCCGGGACCGCGGTCCTGCGCTCCTGCACGTGTGCGTATCCCATGAGGCCGAGCAGCACCGCGAGGAGCACTGCCGACGACCCCGCCGTGCCGAGGTCGAGGCCGCCCTTGGCGACCGGCTTGGTGAGGAAGTCTCCGGCGGTGGCCCCGAGGGGCCGGGTGAGCACGAACGCGATCCAGAACAGCACCACGTTCGGCACGGCCGGCACCCGCATCAGGACGACGAGTACGGCGAGCACACCGGTGACGAGCAGGGCGCCGCCCGCGTACCCGAGTCCGGAGCTGTCGGAGAGGAAGTCCCCCATGGACGTGCCGAGCGTGTTCGACACCAGGATCGCCGCCCAGAAGAGGGCCTCCGCGCGGAAGGTGACGATGTCGCGGATGGCGAACGTCAGCCCGGTGGCCTTCCAGATGGCGAAGATGGCGATCAGCAGCGAGATCAGGATGGCGGCCCCGGTGGGGTAGCCCAGCCCCAGGCCCTGCGGCCCCCAGCCGAGCGACTTGGCGCCGTCGGTGAGGAACTTGGCGCTGGCGTCCCGGTTCATGAAGTCGGACATCGTGGTGCCCGCCATGCTGGTGGACAGGATGACCGTCCAGTAGAAGAACGGGTTGTAGCGCCGGGACCGGAGCTGCACCACCAGCGTGACCACGAAGATCAGGAACAGCGCGATGGTGGTCAGGAAGTACCCGATTTTGAGGGTCTGGGCGAAGAGGTCACCGGCCGTCTCGCCGAGGGTCGTCGCCGCGGTCTTCATGACCCAGAAGGCCAGGGTGACCTCCGGGAGCTTCCGCAGCACGTACCTGTCGGTACCGGCGACGTCCCGGTCGGTCAGGACTTCGGGCTCAGGCAAGGTCGATCCCTCCTGGTGGCGCCTCCGCCTCGCCTCACGTCGTGCCGTGGGGCCGTGCGAAGTGCGCGCAGTGGCGGCAATGGGCGGGTACGAGGGACACCGCGATCAGCGATGGCGTCGCACGCCGCCCCACGCTTCCAGCCGCGACCTGAACGCATCCTGAACGCCACCGGACGCACCCGCGAAACAGCCCCGGACGGGTGAAGCCGGCCCCCGGAGCTCGGAGGGGCCGGCTTCACGTCCGGGCCGGGGCGATCCCGTGCTCAGCTCGCTGCGGAGGGAAGCCGTTCCGGCTCGGAGACGTCCCGCCGGGTGACCGTCAAGAACACCACCAGGCCGAGGATGACGGCCAGGAACAACACACTGGTGATCACCGTGCCCAGGCCGAGTCCGCCGCCCGAGGTGGGCTGGGAGAGGTAGTCGCCGATCGACGCGCCCAGCGGCCGGGTCAGGATGTAGGCGATCCAGAAGCTCCAGACCGCGTCCAGCCCGAGGGCGAAGTGCGCCACCGCGACGGCGGCGATCGCCAGGGCGAACAGGCCGGCGGAGACCCAGTATCCGAGGTCCATCCGTTCGGCGACCAGGTCACCGGCCGCGGTGCCCAGGGCGAAGGTGAACAGCACGGCGAGCCAGTAGAAAGTCTCGCGGCGGGTGGTGTCGATGTGGTGGATGGACAGCGTCTTTTCGCTGCGGTACCAGGCCACGAACACCACGACGAGGACCACCGCGAAGGCCACGGTGCTGGTCTCCAGCGGTACGCCCAGGTTGTCGGTGAGGTTGTCGCTGATCAGCGTGCCCACGACGCTGATCAGCGCCACGGCGAGCCAGTAGACGCCGGGCCGGTAGGCGCGGGTGCGGAACTGCGCCACCAGGACCGCGACGAGCAGGACGCTCATCAGCAGCGACACACCGGTCAGGCCCAGGCCGAGCTTCTCGTTCAGCAGGTCGGCCGCGGTCTCGCCGACCGTGGTGCACAGGATTTTGATGACCCAGAAGTACGGCGTGACCTCGGGAACCTTGTTCCGGCGGAGGCCCCGGCCGACGGGAGCGGAAGGGGAGCCGGACGCCATGTGCGCCTCAACGGCCCCAGGGATATCAGCTGTCATGGTGCCCGACCGTGCCACCGGCTGCCTGAACATATCCTGAGCGCTGCCAACCGTCTGCCGGGCTCGGAGGTAGCACAGTGCACGGTGAGTACAAGGTCCCCGGGGGCAAGCTCGTGGTCGTGGACCTCCGCGTCGAGGCGGGGCGGCTCAAGAACGTACGGGTCGCGGGTGACTTCTTCCTCGAACCGGACGAGGCCATCCTGCTGATCGACGACGCGCTGGAAGGCGCCCCGGCCGACACCGACGCCGCCGGCCTCACCGCCCGGATCAACGCCGCGCTGCCCCCGTCGGCCGTGCTGTTCGGCTTCACCGCCGAAAGCGTGGCCATCGCGGTACGCCGTGCCCTGGCCCAGGCCACGGACTGGAGCGACTACGACTGGCAGCTCATCCACGAGGGCCCGCAGCCGCCCGCCCTCCACATGGCGCTCGACGAGGTCATCACCGCCGAGGTCGCCGCGGGCCGGCGTCCGCCCACCCTCCGGGTCTGGGAATGGGACTCCCCCGCCGTCATCATCGGCAGCTTCCAGTCCCTGCGCAACGAGGTCGATCCCGACGGCGTCGCCCGCCACGGCATCACCGTCGTGCGCCGGATCTCCGGCGGCGGCGCCATGTTCGTGGAGCCGCAGAGCACCATTACCTACTCCCTGGCCGTCCCCGAAGCGCTCGTCTCGGGCCTCTCGTTCGCCGACAGCTACGCCTACCTCGACGACTGGGTCCTCGCCGCGCTCGGCGACATGGGCATCAAGGCCTGGTACCAGCCGCTCAACGACATCGCGACCGAGGTCGGCAAGGTCGCGGGCGCCGCGCAGAAGCGGGTGGTCGGGCCGGGCGGCGGACCGGGCGCGGTGCTGCACCACGTGACCATGTCCTACGACATCGACGCCGAGAAGATGCTCGATGTGCTGCGCATCGGCAAGGAGAAGCTGTCCGACAAGGGCACCCGGAGCGCCGGGAAGCGCGTCGATCCGCTGCGCCGGCAGACCGGCCTGCCCCGCGAGACCGTCATCGAGAAGATGATCGACTCCTTCCGCTCCCGCTACGGGCTCACTCACGGAGAGGTCACCGAGGGCGAGATGGCCCGCGCCCGGGAGCTCGTCCGGACCAAGTTCGAGGACGCCGCGTGGACCGCGCGCATCCCCTGATCCCCTGACCGGCCGCCGTGGCACAGGCCCCGCCCCCGCGCGCGAGGGTCGCGCACGGACGGGGCCGGTCTCTCACAGCGCCCAGGAGCCGGCCGGGTCGTCCAGCCACACCCTTTCGCCCCTGGCGGTCACGGTCAGACCGAAGCGCGAGGTGGTGGGACGGCCCTGGCCCTCCCACCACCGGAACGCGGCCTCCGCCTCGTCCCACAACCGGCGGGGGCCGGACTGCCAGACGCGCGCCGCCTGCCCGTCGCGGAACAGGCAACAGGCCCAGGACCGGTCACCGAGGCCGTAGAACCAGACCGGCCGTGCGCCGCCGTCCCTGGCCGCCACGACCTGCCGGCATCGCGGGACCCGGAGGCTCAGGGCGAACCGCTCGGGGCCGAAGTGGTCCCCGACGAACTCCGCTTCGGTGACCGTCGTGGACGACTCGTCGCCCTCCGCCACGCTGCCCGGGACGAACTCCTTGTGGACCACCGGCGAGAGCCGCTGGGAACGGAGCTTCATGAACTCCACGGGGCCCGTGAAGTTCCCGGCCGCGGACTTCCCGTCCGGCGCGACCACCAGGCGGGCCACCGCGTCGCCGTGGGAGAAGTCCGTCCCCCACGGGGCCACGATCACGCCACCCGGCCGGCACTGCTCCAGCCACACGGGCGGGATGGACCGGAGGCCGCACGTGGCGATGATCCGGTCGTACGGCGCGCCGCCCGGGTATCCCTGGGCCCCGTCGCCGTGGACGACATGGACGGGGATTCCCAGGCGCTCCACCGTGGCCATGGCGGCCGTGGCCACCGCCCGGTCCACCTCCACCGTGGTCACGCACCCGGGCCCGGTGCGGTGGGCCATGAGCACGGCGTTCCAGCCGGTGGCGGTGCCGATTTCCAGGACCCTGTGACCGGGCCGGAGGCCCAGGTCCCGGAGCATCCGGAAGACTACCGAAGGCATGGACGCGGAACTGGTCGGCACATGGCCCGGTTCGGTGCCGGCGTGCTTCCCGTCGTCCCATTGCGTCACGACGGGCACGTCGGAGTCCGCGAACTCCTGCCACCTCACGGGGTCGTCGGCCTTGCAGACGGCCACGCTCCGGCCGGTCTCCATGTCGAAGGGCCACATGAGGTCCGGCAGCACGGTGGAACGGGGAACGGCCGCGTACGAGGGAGCCCAGTCGGAGGACAGGACCCCTGACGACATGAGGGCACGCCCCAGCCCGTCGAGGCCGGGGCGCTCCTCGGGTGCGTCGGTGGTCACCGGTTCAGTCACCCTTGGGCGGGTTGGGGACACCGGGACCACCGTCCGGGGTCGGGGGCGTCTGCGGGCCGGGCCACGGCTCACCCGGGACCTTGTCGCCACCGTCATACGCAAGGATCATGATCACTGCTCCTCCATGTGCTCTCTCGGTTCTTGCCCACCCGTCCGACCACCGCTGTCCGTGGGACGGTCGCCCGGGGTCTTGCCCGCCCCCCTGCCGGGGTCCCTCAACAACGCGGGGGACGCCGGAACGGGCGTCCGGCGAGGAGGCGGAGTCCGGGGCCGGCCGGCGTCCGGCTTGCCGTGGATGCGCTGGCGCATCCGGTCCAACAGGTCGGCCCTTTCCGCGCGTTGCCTGTCCGCGTTCCGGTCGTCCTTCGCCACGGCGCCGGTCTGCTTCAAGTCACCCCGCGGCTTGCGGGCGTTCAGCGGCCTGCTCATTCCCCGCCCCCTCCCTTCCGGGCACGCGCGGCGGCCGCCACGGGCACGTCGTCGTGCTGCGGATGACGCCGGAGCAGCACCCGGCAGTCCACGGCCCGGGTCCGGTCACCAGCCCTCTCGGCCGCCTCCAACTCCCGTTCCAGGTCGCCGCACTTCGCACAGCTCACGACGCACCTCGCAGGCGCGTCCGCGTCGTGAGCTGTTGCGGCGACGCGCTGAACTCGGGTGGTGCCTGCGTCCTGGTCACGCCCGCGCCTCCCTTCCGTGAGGGTGACCAGCGATCACGCCGTTCAGGCTCCGGACCTCCAACGACCGGCCCGCCTGCCGGGCCGCCTCCCGTTCCCATCCGCAGGTTTCGCACACGTCGCACCCCGGAACCGGGACGGGCTCCAGCTTCGCCCCGACAACCGCCGGGCCGTTCTCACTCCGATTCATCGCGCATCCGCTCCAGCCCGGCACGTGCGGCGGCCGTCCCCGAATCCACAACATCGCTGGCCGCTGAAGCTTTTCGCTCACCCATCCGAACCCCTCACTCTCTGCGGCTGGTTGGTGACAAGAGTGGGGGAGAAATCGGTACGGTGAGGAGCGATTCAGCGCCCGGTCTGGGCGTTGGGAACGCGGACATATGCGTACGCCGTTGACCGGCATAAATGACGCGACGGCCGCACGTGACCAGGTCAATGGGCAGGGGGAGTTATGGACCGTACCGGGGGCGCGCCAGGGGGTGCAGGGAGCCCAGAGGACACAAACGACCCACGCAGGCAACTCGGGGAGGAGTGCCGGAGCCACCGGGAGCTGTATCCAGGAGAGCCCCTGAGCCAGACTCAACTGGCAAGGCTGACCCGGACGTCCAAAAGCACCATCAGCCGCGTGGAGACGTTCGTGGGGCCAGTGCCGGTCGATCTCCCACCCCTCTTGGACCAGGTCTTTTCGACGGACGGCCTGTTCAAGCGGCTGTACGAAGAGATCACCGCCCAGTCCTTCCCGGAGCACTCCCGAAAGCGAATGAAGCTGGAGCCCGGGGCGATAGCGATTGCCGAGTGGTCACCGACCGTCGTGCCCGGACTCCTCCAGACAGCGAGCTACGCATACGCCCTCTTCCGGGAGGGTGACCCGCGGGCCAGCGATGAGGAACTGGCGAAGAAGGTTCAAAAGCGCATGGCCCGCCAGGAAGTGCTCAGAGGAAGCTCACCGCCGGACTTCTCCGTCATCATTTGTGAGTCCGTGCTTCTGCGGAACGTCGGCGGCCCGGAGATCATGCGGGAACAGCTTGCCGCGCTGCTCCACCATGGCGCCCAGCCCACCACCGTCTTGCAGGTACTTCCGCTCTCTGCGGGGACTCACGGACTGATGGACGGGTCCATGTCGATTCTGACCAGCGACGATGGACAACCCGTGATTTACACAGAAGGCATCAGGTCCGGCGCGATCATTGATGAGCCGTCAGCCGTGCGTCATCTCTCCCGGTCTTACGATGTACTCACCGCTTCAGCCCTGGCGCGTGACGTGTCCACCCGCATGATCCGCAAGCTTTTGGAGGCATCGTGACCCCCCCGACTCACCCCTGGGTCAAGTCCAGCTACAGCAGCCAAGACGGCGGCAACTGCCTGGAGTGGTCCCCGGCGCACGCAAACGCCCACGGCACCGTTCCCGTCCGGGACAGCAAGAACCCCAACGGACCGGCCCTGAACTTCGCCCCGACCGCGTGGTCAGCGTTCGTTACCGGTGTGCAGGCAGGGGACTTCCCCGCGTAAGGCGTACGCCGAAGTACAGAAGGCCCCCTCCCGGATGCCCAGGAGGGGGCCGCTGTGCGCCCGGCCGCCGTAAAGCCCCGGCCGGACCGCGCGGACGGCCCCTCAGGACGCCCGCGCCCGCCCGGCCCGTCCCGACGCCGTGGCCATCAGCAGCGTGTAGAGGGTCAGTGCGGTGGCCAGGCCCACTGCCCAGCCGTAGTCGGCCAGGGGTTTGAGGAGGGGAATCAGGCCGTCGGCGGGGAAGGGGCCCTTGCCGGGGTGGGAGTAGGAGCCGCCCACGGCCAGGAGGCCGCCGGTGGTGAAGGCGAGGACGGCGCGCCAGTTCCAGCCGGCCGTGTACCAGTAGGGGCCGTCGGGGCGGTAGAGGCCGGCGAGGTCGAGGACGGTACGGCGGACGAGCCAGTAGTCGGCGATGAGGATGCCGGCGACGGTGCCGAGCAGGCCGCCGACCACGCCGAGCCAGGTGAAGATGTACAGCTCGGGGGTGGCGGTGAGCTTCCACGGCAGGATGATCACGCCGACCACGCCGGTGATCAGCGCGCCGGTGCGGAAGCTGATGAACTTCGGGGCCAGGTGGGCCAGGTCGTAGGCGGGTGAGACGACATTGGCGGCGAGGTTCACGGAGATCGTCGCGATCAGGACCGTGACCAGGGCGAAGAGCAGGCCGAAGACGCTGTCGGACTTGCCGGCCAGGGCGACGGGGTCCCAGATCGGCGCCCCGTACACCGCCTGGGAGCCGGAGGTGACCAGGACGGACAGCAGGGCGAAGGCCGTCATCGTGGTCGGCAGCCCGAGGGACTGCCCCCAGACCTGGGCCCGCTGTCCGGCGCCGAAGCGGGTGAAGTCGGGGATGTTGAGGGACAGCGTCGCCCAGAAGCCGATCATGCCCATGAGGGACGGGAAGAAGACCGGCCAGAAGTCCGCGCCCCAGCCCAGTGCGCTGGGCTGGTCCAGGAGCGGGCCGAACCCGCCCGCCTTGGCCGCCATCCAGCCGAGCAGCGCCAGCGCGCCGACGAGGACGAAGGGCGCGGCCCAGTTCTCGAAGCGGCGCAGGGTCTCCATGCCCCGGTGGATGATGGCGAGTTCGACGGCCCAGAAGACCAGGAAGCAGAGCCACAGGGTCCAGGGGTAGCCGCCGATGGACGCCGCGGAGGCCCAGTCACCGCCGAAGATCTTGCCGAGCAGGATGTAGATGCCCTGGCCGCCGATCCAGGTCTGGATGCCGAACCAGCAGCAGGCCACGGCGGCCCGGACCAGCGCGGGCAGATTGGCGCCGCGCAGCCCGAACGACGCCCGCGCCAGGACGGGGAAGGGGATGCCGTACTTCGGGCCCGCGTGCCCGGTGAGCAGCATCGGGACGAGGACGACGAGGTTCGCCAGCGCGATGGTCAGCACCGCCTGCTTCCAGTCCATGCCGAGCGCGACCAGCCCGGAGGCGAGCGTCCAGGACGGGATGTTGTGGGCCATGCCGACCCAGAGGGCGGTGAAGTTGTAGGTGGTCCAGCGGCGTTCGGCGAGCGGCACGGGGCGCAGGTCGGCGTTGACGTACCGGCCGTGTGCGGCGATGGCGCCCGGCGCCGGCTCGACGCGGCCGTCCGGGGCGGTGAGCTGCGCCGGGGATGCTATGGGGGGCTCCGGGGGCACGGGTGCGGAGGTCGCGGGCATACGGGGCCTGGCCTTTCGTCCGGGTGCGGGCCGCCCTGCGGACGGGCGGCGCAGCAGGTCCTCGGTCGTGGCGGCCGGCCGGTCGGGCCGGCCGCCACGGCCGCTGGGGCACTCGCGGGCCGCCGCGCCGAGGGCGGTGCGCACCACCCCGTACCGGCGCCCGTTCAGTCGGCGAACGCGGGAAGGATCTCCGCTCCGTAGGCGTCGATGGTCGACTCCTTGGCGTCGTGCATGGCGTAGAGCGCGAACTGGTCCACGCCCAGCGCCTGGAGCTGCCGCAGCTTCTCCAGGTGCGCGGCGGCCGGGCCGAGCAGGCAGAAGCGGTCGATGACGGCGTCCGACACGAAGCCGGCGTCGGGGTTGCCCGACCGGCCGTGGTGGGCGTAGTCGTAGCCCTCCCGGGACTTGATGTAGGCGGTCAGCTCGTCCGGCACCATGCCGGAGTGCTCGCCGTAGCGGACGACGAGGTCGGCGACGTGGTTGCCGACCATGCCGCCGAACCAGCGGCACTGCTCGCGGGCGTGGTCCAGGTCGTCGCCGACGTAGGCCGGGGCGGCGACGCAGATGGTGATCGCGGCCGGGTCGCGTCCTGCGTCCTTCGCTGCCGTTCGTACCGCCTTGATCATCCATTCGGTGAGGAAGGGATCGGCGAGCTGGAGGATGAAGCCGTCGGCCAGTTCGCCGGCCATGGCGAGGGCCTTGGGCCCGTAGGCCGCCATCCACACCGGGAGCTTGCCGTCCTTGATCCAGGGGATCTTGATCCGGTGGTCGCCGACGTACGCCTCGCGCCCCTCGGCCAGATCGCGGATGGTGCCGATGGCCTGGCCGAGCCGGGCGAGGGTGTTGGGCGGCCGCCCGGCCACCCGCATCGCGGAGTCGCCGCGGCCGATGCCGCAGACGGTGCGGTTGCCGTACATCTCGTTGAGGGTGGCGAAGGTGGAGGCGGTGACCTCGGGGGCGCGGGTGGAGGGATTGGTGACCATCGGGCCGACGATCAGCCGCTCGGTGTGTTCCAGGACGCGGCTGTAGAGGACGAACGGTTCCTGCCACAGCACGGTCGAGTCGAAGGTCCAGCCGTAGCGGAAGCCGTTGCGCTCGGCACGGCGCATCAGGGACACCACGGCGGAGGAGGGCGGGTCGGCCTGCAGAACAACTCCGAAGTCCACGGCGGCGCTCCTTAGATGAGGTACTGGCAGGTGCCACGCGGGATGTACTGGCCGTGCCCCGCATGGCCGGTGAACTCCCGCCGGTCGATGACGAGTTCGCCCCGCGAGAGGACCGTTTCGACCTGGCCGGTGAGCTGTTTGCCCTCGTACGCCGAGTAGTCGACGTTCATGTGGTGGGTCTCGGCCGAGACGGTCTGCTGGGCGGTGGGGTCGTAGATGACGAGGTCGGCGTCGGCGCCGGGGGCGATGGTGCCCTTCTTCGGGTAGAGGCCGAACATCCGGGCCGGGGTGGCGCAGGCGATCTCGATCCAGCGGCGGCGGCTGATCCGGCCCTCCACGACGGCCTGGTGGAGGAGGTCCATCCGGTTCTCCACGCCGGGCATCCCGTTGGGGATCTTGGAGAAGTCACCGCGGCCGAGCTCCTTCTGCCCCTGGAAGCAGAAGGGGCAGTGGTCGGTGGAGACCACCTGGAGGTCGTTGGTGCGCAGCCCGCGCCACAGCGCCTCCTGGTGCTCCCGGGGCCGCAACGGGGTGGAGCAGACGTACTTGGCGCCCTCGAAGCCCGGCTCGGCGAGGTTGTCGGTGGACAGGAACAGATACTGCGGGCAGGTCTCGCCGAAGACGTTCAGCCCCTTGTCGCGGGCCTGGGCGATCTCGGCCAGGGCCTCCTCCGCGGAGACGTGGACGACGTAGAGCGGCGCGCCGGCCACCCGTGCCAGCTGGATGGTGCGGTGGGTGGCCTCGGCCTCCAGGAGGACCCGGCGGACCTCGCCGTGGTAGCGCGGGTCGGTCCTCCCCTCGGCCAGCGCCTGTTCGACGAGGACGTCGATGGCGATGCCGTTCTCGGCGTGCATCATCACCAGGCCGCCGTTGTCGGCGGAGCGCTGCATCGCGCGCAGGATCTGTCCGTCGTCGCTGTAGAAGACGCCGGGATAGGCGGTGAACAGCTTGAAGGAGGTAACGCCCTCCGCCACCAGGAGGTCCATCTCCTTGAGGGTGTGCTCGTTGACGTCCGAGAGGATCATGTGGAACGCGTAGTCGATGGCGCACTGGGCGTCGGACTTGGCGTGCCAGGTGTCCAGGCCGGCGCGGAGGGACTTGCCGCGGGACTGGACCGCGAAGTCGATGAGGGTGGTGGTGCCGCCCCAGGCGGCGGCGCGGGTCCCGGTCTCGAAGTTGTCGGAGGAGAACGTCCCGCCGAACGGGAAGTCCAGGTGGGTGTGGGCGTCGACACCTCCCGGGATGACGTATCTTCCGGTGGCGTCGAGGACGCGGTCCGCCGACTCCACCCAGCTCTCGGCGCCGGGACTGCCGTGCGCGGCGAGGGCGGCCACCCGGCCGTCCTCCACGAGCACATCGGCATGGATCTCATCGGCGGCTGTGATCACCAGTCCGCCCCGGACGACCGTACGGGTCACCATCCCTGCTCCTTCCACACCAGCGACTTCGGCGGCACGGGAGTGCGGAGCTCGACGCGCACCATCCCCTCGGCAGGTCTGCTCCGCTGACGCCACGCCACGACCGGATCTACACCCGTAGATCGCGGTCGAGAAGGAGACCGTAGAAGCATGTCACCCACCGTGGCAATACCGTGACCGTTAATCAGCGGAGTCCTTCGTGTTGCGCCGACGATCATCTGGACGGTTCAACGCGGCGGCCGGGCGCCACGGCCGCGCCGTGCGGCACAGGGGTGCGGGGGCGGCCCGATGGGCAGGTATCCGCCGGCGCCGGCGGCCGTTCCTCGCGAGCGCCACGGCATCCTGGCGGACGCGGCAGAGAGGCGGGCGGGCATGGAGCACAGCACACCGTGGGAGTTCTCCGACGACCGGGGGCGCCTCGCGGTGGCCGGGGAGCGGCCGTCGCGGATCGTGGCGTACATACAGGCGGGAGCGACGCTGTGGGACCACGGCATACGTCCCGTGGGGCTCTTCGGTTCCCAGCACGACGGCGCCGCCCCCGACCCCGCCAAGGCCGGTGAGCTGCCGCTCGCCGGACTCCGCTATCTGGGGTCGGGCGCCGCCCTGCACCCGGACACCGTGCTGGAGGCGGATCCCGACCTCGTCGTGGCCGTGACCTACGACGGCGAGCAGGTCTACGGCCTGGAGCCGAAGACCGCGCTGGAGCTGGAGGCGCATGTCCCGGTGGTCACGGTCGCGGTGGGCCCGGGGCGCAGCCTGGCCGGGGTGCGCGAGCGGTTCGCGGCGCTCGCCGGTTCGCTGGGACGGGGCGAACCCCTCGGCGCGGCACGGGAGTTGGACGCCGCCGAGGACGCCCTGCGGCAGGCGGCAGGCGCCGCGGCGGGCCCGCGGGTGCTGGCGCTGTCGCCGGCGGGCGCGGAGCGGGTGCATCTGGCCCGGCCCGGTTCCTGGCCGGACCTGCGGGCGCTGACCGAACACGGCGTGGGGCTGCTGGAGCCGGCCGCGGGCGCCGGGGTGAACTGGTCCACCGTCGGCTGGGCGGAGGCCGCGGCGATGGACCCGGACATCGTGCTCATGGACGTACGGACCAACGCCGCCCGGCCCCAGGAACTCCGGGCCGACGCGCACTGGCGCGCGATCGAGGCGCGGGCCCGGCTGCTGCCGTGGAACCCGGAGGCGCCGTGCAGCCGGCGCGCACACACCCGTTTCTTCACCCTGCTGGCCGAGACCGTGCGCGAGGCGGCCGGGGCGGACTGAGACGGGGCCGGGGCCCGCCGCGCAGGAGCGGGGACGCCCCTCTCCGTGAGGCCCCCGCCCCGTGCGCGGCGGCGCCGGCTACGACGCGGCCAGCAGGCCCTGGGCCGACCGCAGCGCGTCCGCGAGCAGTTCCGCGCCCTCCTCCGCCTCGGCGACCGTCAGCGTCATCGGCGGCGCGATCCGCAGCGAGGAGCCGCCCTGCCCGCCCTTGCCGACCAGCAGGCCGCGCTCCCTGGCGGCCTCCACGACCAGCGAGGCGGCCTCGGGCGAGTGCTCGTCGGTGCCGGGTCTGACGAGTTCGATGCCGATCATCAGGCCGCGGCCGCGCACCTCCCGTACGACGTCGAGGCCGGCCGCGACCGCCCGCAGCCGCTCGATGAGCAGGCCGCCGACCCGCCGGGCGTTGCCCTGGAGGTCGTGTTCGAGGAGGTAGTTGAGGTTGGCCAGGCCCGCGGCCATGGTGACGGGGCTGCCGCCGAAGGTGGAGATGGAGTTCGCGGACAGGCCGTTCATCACCTCGGCGCGGGCCACCACGCCGCCGATGGACATGCCGTTGCCGATGCCCTTGGCGAAGGTGAGCATGTCGGGCGGGCCGTTGCCGTCGTGCGCCTGCCAGCCCCAGAAGTGGTCGCCGGTGCGGCCCCAGCCGGTCTGCACCTCGTCGCTGATCCAGAGGATGCCGTGCCGGGCGAGCACCTCGCGGAACGCGGCGTAGAGGCCGTCGGGCGGCATGGTGAACCCGCCGACGCCCTGGACCGGTTCGGCGATCAGCGCGGCGACGCCGCCGGCGGTCTGCTGGAGCACGTCCTCCAGGTCGGCGACGCAGGCGGCGGTGTACGCGGCGTCGCTCAGCTCCGCGTACGGGCCGCGGCTGCGCACCCCGCCGTGGACGTAGAGCGTCTGCAGCGGGGAGAGGCTGGTCGGGGACCAGCTCTGGTTGCCGGTGATGCCGACGGTGGAGAACGACCGGCCGTGGTAGCTGTTGCGCATCGCCAGGACCTGGTTGGAGCGGCGGTGCGTGGTGGCCAGCAGCAGGGCCGCGTCGTTGGCCTCGGTGCCCGAGGTGGTGAAGAAGACCCGGGCGTCGGGGATGCCGGAGAGCGCCACGATCCGCTCCGCCAGCTCGACCATGGGGCGGGAGAGGTAGAGCGTGGAGGTGTGGAGGATGCGGCCGGCCTGCTCGCCGACGGCCTTGGTCACCTCGGGCAGCGCGTGGGCCGTCATGGTGGTGAGGATGCCGCCGAAGAAGTCGAGGTAGCGGTTGCCCTCGGCGTCCCAGACGTGGCGGCCCTCGCCGTGGGTGAGTTCGAGGGGCCGCTCGTAGTAGAGGCTGAGCCAGGAGGGCAGGACGGCCTGGTGGCGGGCGTACAGGCTCGCGGGGTCGTGGCTCATGGCTGCACCAGCCCGTCGTACGCGTCGGGGCGGCGGTCGCGGTAGAACGCCCACTGCTGGCGGACCTCGTCGATCAGGTCGAAGTCGAGGTCGCGGATGACCAGTTCCTCCTTGGAGTCGCTGGCCACGTCGCCGACGAACTGGCCGCGCGGGTCGACGAAGTAGCTGGTGCCGTAGAAGTCGTTGTCGCCGTACTCCTCGACGCCGACGCGGTTGATCGCCGCGATGAAGTACTCGTTGGCGACGGCCGCCGCGGGCTGTTCCAGCTGCCAGAGGTAGGCGGACAGGCCGCGGGAGGTGGCGGAGGGGTTGTAGACGAGCTGGGCGCCGTTGAGGCCCAACTGCCGCCAGCCCTCGGGGAAGTGGCGGTCGTAGCAGATGTAGACGCCGATCTTGCCGACGGCGGTGTCGAAGACCGGCCATCCGGCGTTGCCCGGCTTGAAGTAGTACTTCTCCCAGAAGCCCTTGACCTGCGGGATGTGGTGCTTGCGGTAGGTGCCCAGCACCGTGCCGTCGGCGTCGATGACGGCGGCGGTGTTGTAGTAGAAGCCGGACTGCTCGACCTCGAAGACGGGGACGACGATGACCATGCCGGTCTCCCGGGCGAGGTCCCGCATCCGCCGGACGGTCGGCCCGTCGGGCACCGGCTCGGCCCAGCGGTAGTGCTCGGGCTCCTGGACCTGGCAGAAGTACGGGGCGTTGAAGACTTCCTGGAAGCCGATCACTTTCGCGCCCTGCGCGGCCGCCGCTCTGGCGTACTCCTCGTGCTTCGCGATCATCGATTCGGTGTCGCCGGTCCAGGTCGCCTGGACCAGTGCGGCACGCACAACATCGGCCATGAGCTGCTCCTTTGTCGATGCGTCAGCCTGCAGCCCGCGCGGGATCTACGCGTGTGGAGGTGACCGTAAGCCCCGTCACGCACCGTGGCAAGACCATCTCCGTATGGCGCGTCCGGGATATCGACAGGGAATCTTGCAAGTTTGCCTGTCGATAATTACGCTGGGGATATGCCGGAAAAGAACCAGGAACGCCTGGCGACGGAGCTGGGCGCCACCGTCTCGCTGCTCATGCGGCATCTGCGCGCCGCCTCGCCGCACGGGGAGCTCACCCCGACCCAGCGCGCGGTGATCGGCCGCATCGACACCGACGGCGAGGCCACCATCGCCGCCCTGGCCCGCGCCGAGCTGGTCCGCCCGCAGTCGATGCGGCTGACCGTCGGGGCGCTGGAGGAACGCGGCGTCCTCGCCCGCAGCCCGCACCCGACGGACGGGCGGCAGGTGGTCTTCTCGCTCACCGGGGAGGGCCGCCGGATGCTCGCCGTCGTACGGCAGGAGAAGCAGAACTGGCTGGCCGAGGCCATCGCCGACCGGCTGACTCCGGAGGAGCAGCAGACGCTGGAGTCGGCGACCGCGCTGATACGGCGGCTGATGCCGGAATGAAGGCCGGGATGAGCGCCGGGGGGACAGCCGGATCGGATGCCGGACCGGGCGCCGGATTCCCGCAGGGCGGGGGTGGGCCCGGCGGACCCGCCGCCCCGGCCGGCCCCGGCGCGGTCACCGGCCCCGGCCCGACCGTCGGCGCCGACCGTGCCTTCGGCGCCCGGCTGATGGCGCCACTGCTGCTCGGCTCGCTGCTGAACCCCGTCAACTCGACCATGATCGCCACCGCGCTGGTGGCGATCGGCCGGGACTTCCGGGTCGGCGCCGCCGACACCGCCTGGCTCATCTCCGCGATGTACCTCGCCAGCGCGGTGGGCCAGCCGTCGCTGGGGCGGCTCGCCGACCGGATCGGGCCCCGCCGGGTGTTCACCGCCGGCGCGCTGACCGTCTGCGCCGCGGGCGTCATCGGGGCCCTCGCGCCCACCTTCACGCTGCTGATCGTCTCCCGGGTCGTACTGGGCGTCGGCACGGCGGCCGCCTACCCCGCCGCGATGGCGGTGCTGCGCGCCGAGTCGCTGCGCACCGGCCGCCCGACGCCCCGCCGTGTGCTCGGCCGGCTCTCGCTCGCCGCGCTGGCCAGCGCCGCCGTAGGCCCCACCCTCGGCGGGCTGCTCGCCGCGACCGCGGGCTGGCGCGCGGTGTTCGCGGTGAACGTCCCGCTCGCGCTGCTCGCCCTGGCCGGCGCGCTCGCCTGGCTCCCGGCCGACCCGAAGGACGCCCGGCCGGGGCGCGCGGGCTCCCCGTCCTCCCTCGACCCGCTGGGCATCGCCCTGTTC
Source organism: Streptomyces angustmyceticus (assembly GCF_019933235.1). Taxonomy (NCBI): domain Bacteria; kingdom Bacillati; phylum Actinomycetota; class Actinomycetes; order Kitasatosporales; family Streptomycetaceae; genus Streptomyces; species Streptomyces angustmyceticus. Next base: position 1,544,616 of record NZ_CP082945.1, read on the forward strand.
GCCGGGGCGCTCACCTGCGCCATGGTCTTCCTGCTGCGCCTCGCGGACCCGCGGTGGCCGCTGCTCGCGCCGGCCGGGGTGCTCGCGGGCGTCCTGGTGTGGTGGCAACTGCGCCACCCGGCGCCCTTCATCGACCTGCGGATGCTCGCCGGGAACGGCCCGCTGGTGCGCACCTACCTCCGCCAGGGACTGACCTACCTCGTCATCTACTGCGTGCTGTACGGCTTCAGCCAGTGGCTGGAGCAGGCGTACGGCGCCTCGTCCTTCCAGGCCGGGCTGATCATGCTGCCGATGTCCCTGGCGGCCGCGGCCTGCTCGCTCGTGGGCGCCCGGACGAAGGGCGTCCGCGCCCCGCTGACCCTCGCCGCGGCGTGTCTCGCCCTGGGCAGCGGGGTCTTCCTCCTGCTGCACGGCACCGGCCCGCTGGTCGCGCTGCTGTGTGCCGGCGCGCTGTTCGGCATCCCGCAGGGCCTGGCGTCGACCGGCAACCAGGCCGCCGTCTACGCCCAGGCCCCGGCCGACGGCGTGGGCGCGGCCGCCGGACTCCAGCGCACCGCCCAGTACCTCGGCGCGATCACCGCGTCCGGCCTCATCGGGCTGCTCTACGGGCAGCGCGCCGGGGACGCCGGGCTGCACCAGATCGCGCTGATCGGCGGGGCGCTCGGCCTGCTGCTGCTCCTGCTGACCCTCGCCGACCGCGGTCTGCGGCCCGGCGCCCTCGGGAGCGGCGTCTGAATCCGGCCACCGGCCACCCGCCGCAACGGCCACCTCCGCGACATCTCCACCACCCGTCACCACCACACAAGGAGCACCCGTGCCCGCCACCACCCTCGATGCCACGACCGCCCTGATACTGATCGACCTGCAGCAGGGCATCGCCGCCCTGCCCGGCACCCCGCTGCCCTCCGCCGAGGTCGTCGAGCGCGGCGCGCGGCTCGCCGCCGCGTTCCGCGAGCGCGGGCTGCCGGTCGTCCTGGTGAACGTCACCGGCGGCGCCCCGGGCCGCACCCAGACCGCGCGGCCCGCCGGCAGCCCGCCCGCCGACTGGGCCGAGCTGGTGCCCGAACTCGACCGGCAGCCCGGCGACATCCTCGTCACCAAGCAGCAGTGGGGCGCCTTCCACGGCACGAACCTGGACCTGGAGCTGCGCCGCCGCGGAGTGACCCAGGTCGTCCTCGCCGGCATCGCCACCAGCATCGGCGTGGAGTCCACCGCCCGTGCCGCCCACGAGCACGGCTACCACGTCACCCTCGCCACCGACGCGATGACCGACCTGGACGCCGACGCGCACCGCAACAGCCTGGAGAAGATCTTCCCGCGGCTGGGCGAGAGCGACACGACCGCGGCGATCCTCGCCCTCCTGGACTGAGGCCCGGCGCGCTCCGAGGACGCCGGCCGCGGCCGCACTCCGGCCGGCCTCCTCCGGGGACCGCGCAGGATCAGCCGAACAGCGCTGAACCGAGGGGGTGTTGCCGGTCGAAGCCGGGGAGGATCAGGAAGGTCGCGCTGGCGGTGGTGGTGGTGAATCGCAGCAGCGCGTCGGAGGCGTCCATGTGGGTGAGGGTGGCCGTGAAGGCCCGCAGGTCGTTCTGGAAGCTCAGGAAGAGCAGGCCAGGGGCGGGTTCGTCGATGCTGTAGGAGCGGCGGAGCATGAGGCCGGCGCCGACGACGGCGGGGTTGGCCCGGCGCACGTGAGCATCGACGGGGACGAGGTAGCGGCCGTCCGGTGTCTTGGCCCCCAGGTCCGGGCCCGAGGCGACGGGGCCGCCGGAGAGGGGGACGCCACTGGCCCGGCGCCGTCCGAAGACCGCCTCCTGCTGGGCCACGGACAGGGCGGCGAACCGCGGCAGGTCGAGCTCCATGCGCCGCAGTACGGCAAGGGTGCCGCCCGCGACCGCGGGGGGACCGGCCAGCCACAGGTCGCGTTGTTGTTCGGCGGTCGTGTGCGGGCCCACGATGCCGTCGAGGAAACCGAGAGGGTTGCGTGACGCGGTGAGGCCGTTGCCGAGGGGCACGTTCGTACCGCGGCGTGCGGACTGCCGCCAGCGTTCGTGGAGGCGGTCACCGGCCTGGGCCAGGAGCGCGGCGCCGACGACCGGCAGGAGCAGCGCGTCGCCGGCGCAGATCTGTATCAGCAGGTCTCCGCCGCGTGCCCGGGGGGCGACCCGTTCGCGGGAGAAGCGCGGGAGGTCGGCCGCGCCGGGCAGCGAGGCACCGGCCGCGCGTACCAGCCGGGGGCCCACGCCGACGGTCACGGTGAGGTCGCCCGGCGGCAGGCCCAGCAGCCGCGGGTCGGTCCCCGCGGTGAGCGTGCGGATGGCACTGCCGAGTTCGGCCAGTAGCGGGCCGGCGTGCGCGGTGGCGTCGAGGTCGGCGACCACGGCCAGCAGGTGGGGCTGGGCCGGCTGGGGCAGCGTGATGCCTGCCTGGTGCCGGCCCGTTGCCGCAACCGGCGTCGGCGTGGCCGCCGCGACGGGGGCGGGCCGGCCCGGCCGGGCGGAGTCCGATGTGCACCCGGCGGTCAGACCGGCGGCCACCATGGCGCCGGTGACATCGAGGAACGCCCGGCGCGACGGATGGTGATCGGCTCGGTGCATGGAGCGAGAGTGCCACACGCGAATCGCCCGTGCCGGTCAACCTCCCGATTCCGGCGCGGAATTGGGCGTCTGCTGCCAAACTGGGATCATGCCTCGATCAGCTCTTCGCGTGTTGGCGGCGGTACTGGGCACGCTGACACTTGTGGTCGGCTGCGGCGGCGAGGGCGGACCGGACCGCGGCCGGCGACCGGCCGGTGCGCAGGTGACGATCCGGGTGCCTGCCGATGCGCCGACGATCTCGGGCGCGGTGGCGCTGGCCCGGCCCGGTGACCTGGTGCTGGTCGCTCCGGGCGTGTACCACGAGTCGGTGAGGATCGACACGGCTCGCGTCACTCTTCGCGGCGCGTCCCGGGACAGGGTCGTCATCGACGGGCGGTTGCGGCAGCCGAACGGTGTCGTCGTCGCGGCGCCCGGGGTGGCCGTGGAGAACCTGACCGTGCGGAACAACACCCAGAACGGGGTCCTGGTCACCGGTTCGGCGAAAGCGGCCGACGGGCAGCCGGGACGAAGCGGCGGCTACGACACCGGCGACGAGCCCGTCACCTTCCTGAAGTCGTTCCTGGTCTCGTACGTGACCGCGACCCGCAACGGTCTCTACGGCATCTACGCGTTCTCCGCGCAGAACGGTGTCATCGAGCACTCGTACGCGTCAGGAGGAGCCGACTCGGGGATCTACGTCGGGCAGTGCAAGCCCTGTCGCGTCGTGGTGCGGGACAACATCGCCGAACTCAACGCGGTCGGTTACGAAGGCACCAACGCCAGCGAGGACATGTACGTGGTCGGCAACCGCCTGGTCGGCAACCGGGTCGGCCTGACCACCGACTCCGACCACCAGGAGAAGCTGCTCCCGCAGCAGGGCGCCGTCATCGCGGGCAATCTGATCGCCGCCAACCAGCAGCGGGCCACCCCGGTGCAGGCCGACGGCGGGTGGGGTACCGGCATCGGCATCGACGGCGGCAGCGACAACCACTTCGTCCGCAACCGCGTCGCCGGCAACAGCAACGCCGGGCTCGTGATCACCGCGACCGCCGACATGCCTGCGGTGGGCAACCGGATCGAGGACAACACGTTCACCGGTAACGGCATCGACGTCGGCTGGACGTTCCCCACCGCCACGCGGGGACGGGGCAACTGCCTGCGCGGCAACGACCTGCGAACCACCGTGCCCGGCCGGCTCGCGACCACCGCGTCCTGCCCGCGTCCGGGCAAGTCGCCCTCGCCGGCCGGCAGGTGGGCGATGCCGACGGCGCCCGGCGGCATCCCCTTCACCGAGGTCGCGGCGCCGGGTCCACAGCCGCAGTTCCCCCGTGCCACCACCACGGGCGCCACCCCTGTCCCGGCCGTTCCCGTCCTGCCGAAGACGGCAGGCATCCCACTGCCGTCAGCATCCCTGCTCGCCGCGAACGCGCGGGTGCAGACGTCCTGAACAGCGCCTACCGGCCCGGGGTGACTCCGGGTACCGGCGCCACCGGAACGTACTTCCGGGTGTCGAAGTCGATGACCACCGGCTGCGGCTGGGAACCCACGCTGACGCGGACCCGGTACATGGTCCCGTCCGGGCCGATCCAGTAGCGCACGTTGCCCGCCGTACCGGAGCGGCCGGGGGAGGACGGCCCGGTCATGACGTCCACCCGACGCCCGTCCACCTGGTCCTGTCCCCACCAGGCGGCGCCGTTCTGCGGCAGCAGTTCGGCGTTGTCCGGCCGGTCGCTGCCGAGGCCGAGCGCGATGGTCAGCGAACTGTCCAGCGCGCTGCCGGCCGACAGCAGCGGACGGCGGTACCAGGCCGAGCGGGGCGGCGACGCGGGTGCGTGCGCCGGGGCCTTCACCATCGGGTGGACGAACACCGAGGTGGCCGTCCACTCGATCAGCCCGTCGCCGGAGGTGTCGCGCCCGGTGCCGTGCACCACGCCGTAACCGAGCTTTCCCCGGTAGTCGACGGACCCGGTGACGGTCAGTCCGCCGGCGGTACCCGGCACCGTGATCGTCACCGCACGGCCGTGCGCCTCGTAGTTACGGAACCGCGCGATCGCCAGCCGGTTCGCCTCGTCCGACGTCAGGGCGCGCGGGCCGCCGGAGCCGATGCCGCCGTCGGCGAGAAGGAACGCGGCCGCCGCGGCCACCGCGGCGGCCGCGGCGGCGAGGACGGCTGCCGCCCGGCGTGGCCGCGGCCATCGCCGCCGGTCAGCCGCGGGGTCCGGTGGAGCTTGCCGGGTTCTCACGCTCCGCACCTGGCTCGACGCTGACACTCTGTTGATTCACCCTCTCGGTCACCATGCTGCCCGGCCACCGTGCGGTCGTGGCGGCACTCGGAAGTCCGGTGACAGACGACGCCAGGGCCGGCCCTCGTGGACCGGCCGAGAGATGATCTGCCTGCCGGCGCCCTCCGGAGCGCGGGCAGGCAGATCGCTGTGGTCCGTTTCGTTCAGCGTTTCCGGGAGCGGCGCTTCCGGCTCATGAACGCGATGACCAGGCCCGCACCCACCAGCAGACCGGCGAGGGCGATCATCTTCGGCAGCCCGGACATACCGGTCTGCGCCAGCGAACCCCTGCTCCCACCGGCCGGGGCCGGGTTGCCGGCAGGCGGCGCGGGTGACGGCGGCGTAGCGGCCGGTGGTGAGGCCGGGTTCGGCGCCGGGGGCGGGCTCGGCGTCAGGCTCGGCTCCGGGGCGGAGCTCGAAGGCGGCGTCGGGGCCGTGCTCGGGGGCGGCGTCGGGGTCGGCGTCGCGGTTGCCGTCGGAGTCGGCGTCGGCGTCGCGGTTGCCGTCGGAGTTGCCGTCGGAGTTGCCGTCGGCGTCGGAGTTGCCGTCGGGACGTACACCCCGGCGTCGATCGTGTGATCGACGCCGCCCGGCTTGTCCGGCGCGGTGACAGGCGCCCGGCCGTCGCACAACCGACCGGCGGTCGGCGGGGTCACATTGGAGTCATGCGCACGGTGGGCACCGGCTCGCGGGAGCGTGAACCGCAGCTCGCTCGCCGGGGGCCGGCCGGGCACCTTGCCGGTGTCCGCGGTACACACGTCGAACTGCACCGTGTATTTCGCACCCGGTGTGAGCTGGTATGCGGCGCCGACACCACCGAAGTAGTACTCGCCGGCGGCATTGGTCCTGGTCGTGGCGACCTGTTTGCCGTCCGCGTCCAGCAGGTTGATCGTCGCCCCCGGCAGCAGCACGTGCCCCGGGTCCTGGATCCCGTTGTGGTCGCCGTCGAACCACACGACGTTGCCGATCTGGACCGGCGCGTTCGCGGCCGCGTACGCGATGTCACCGAGCCCGCCGGCCTTGCCGAACCCGCCTTGTACCCCGCTGACGAACTGGAACCCGTTGGCCTTCGGGTTGTTGCCCGGGCCCTGACCGGTCGTGATGTCGTGGTACCCGGTCCCTGAGGTCGCGACGTTGACGACCGGGTCGAACTCCGTGCTGACGACCCACTGCTGCTGCGGGATGTAGGCCACCGACCCCAGCGCGGTCTCCTGGTGCGCGTTGGCGTAAAAGTCGCCCGGGAAGTATTCGACGACATCGGCGGCCTGGCCGCCATTGTTGGCGGGGGTGGCGTGGTTGGGGCAGTTCCCGGTGCCTTCCCACTGGTATTCACCGGTGGGAGTGGCGCAGACCATGGTGATGTCCCCACCGGACATGGCGTTTTCCGCCGTGTCGTTCCCCGGGCGGGGGTCCAGCCCTCCCCAGCTGAGCACGTCCATGAACCGGTCGCGGAAGCCCAGGATCATCGAGCCGTCCCGGGCGAAGGCGAGGGAGGCCAGCTCCGGCTGCGGATCGATGAAGACGCCGCCCGACTTCCGGTCGTCCCACGTGTCCAGGCCGGTGTTCCACGGGTTCCAGTGGGTGGCCTTGTCGCCGGAACCGAAGACGCTGCCGCGTTTGTCCGTGAGCGGGTGGCTCAGCACCGTGGTGAACCGCTTGCCGTCGTAGGTGGAGACGAAGGCTTTCAGGTCCGCGCGCTGCTGGGTGCTCTCCGCGCTGCACACGCCGCCCACGTACAGCGTGTTGTTGTGGACCTGGAGACCGAACGGCCGCCAGTCGTCGGGGCTCGCGCACCCCGGGTCCGGGATCGGGACCGTCGACTTGGGCGCCGCGGCGGTGGCCCCTGTCGCGTCGAAGCTCACCAGGCTGCGGGTCCGCAGGTTCACCGCGTACAGCGTGGAGCCGTCCTCCGACAGGGCCAGGCCACCGATGCTCTCCTTGCCCGGCGCGTCGGTGAACCCGGGGTCCTTGATCATGTTGGCGGAGTCGTGCCGCGTCACCGCGGCGTCCGGCACCCGCGCGAAGAGCTCCGGCGCACCCGAGCCGTTGACCGGCACCGTGTAGATCGCGCCCCCGCCCTTCGGCCCGTACGGGGCGTACCGGCGGGCGAACGCGCTCTGGAACAGCCGGGTCCGGTCCTTGTCGTACGCCAACCCGAACGTGGTGCCCACCTGGTCCTGCGTGGCCAGCGTGGCCGGGCACGCCACATCGGTGGGACACGTGCCCCGGGTCTTCGTCCCGAACGCCACCAACGCCCGGTTGTCGGTCCCGTTGGCGCCGTTGTGGACCGGCACGAAGTACCGCGAGTCCGGCAGCGCGTAGTCGGCCGGATCCCACACGCCCGTCACCACCGAGGCGTTCTTCCCGTCCGACACATCCACGAACGACGTGAAGCTGTCGAAGTGGTTCTCCGCCGTCGACGCGGGCGCCGCCCGCAGATAGCCGCGGTACGGTGCCGGGATGCTGACGTCGACGCGGTAGTGGCCGCCGCTCAGCACGGTCGACCGCGACACCACGACCTTTCCCGTGGCATCCGTGACGCCGCCGGCACGGTGCCCGGCGGGGTCGGAGATCTCCACCTTCATGCCCCGCTGCGGTACGTCCATCGCCGTGTGGATCACGCCGGTGCCGAAGAAGTCGCGCAGCACCTGCACCGTCAACGTGCCGTCGGCCGTCGAAGCGGCGGCCTGGCCGGCCGTCGCTCCCACGGCGCCGCCCGCCAGCAGGAGAACAGATAACCCCATGCGCGCCAGCGCCTCCACCAGCCTCCAGGCCGACCGGCGAGATTCTCTGCCGACTCGGTTCATGGCATCACGCTCCACATTTTTCTCTTCAGGAATACGAAGCACCCGCTGCTCGCCGCCCGTCCACTTCATGCCCCCGGAAACGAACACCGAGGCGAACGCCACGCAAAAGAAAGACGGCCCACGCAGTTGCGTGGACCGCCTTGCGGTGATCGCTCGGGGGAATTGCAGGCGAGCGGTAAGCGTCGCGGAACAGGAAAAGCGAACGCGCGTTCAGGGCTTCGGGCAGAACGGCCCTGGTTCGCGTCTTCTGGCAACTCCATCACGGCGCCCTCGCCCCCCACCGCCGACCTCACCGACCGCCATCGCGAGCAGCGCGCAATATCCTATCCACCCCAGTCCCGCCGATACCCGCAGAACTCCAGATATCCCTTCGGGCTCCGCGATAATCCTCGAACTCCCAGAAGACGGCGACCGGAAGAATGTGCGACAGGGACAGGGTGGCCGGATCCGGTCGCATGGAGTGCGGGACATCTGGATGACGCGTCCGGAACGCGCCCGTCACGCATAGGAAGTTGTGCGATCGGGGTGGGTCTGATTCGCCTGCCGCACGATTGACGGTGCGCCATATCCGTTACACGGAAAGGGAATCCGGACAGCGGTGCCGCGTACTGCCGTTGTTCCTCGCGTGGTGGCCGGGACCCATGAGAACGACCGATCCGGACGACTCCCCTCAGCGGCGTGCCCCGTCGAGCGGTGCCGGATGGCCGGCCGGGCGCCGTTCGTGCCAGCGCAGGTCGTCCTGGAGCTGGGCGGCCAGCGAGATCAGCCGCGGCTCGCCGTGGGCCGGGCCGAGCAGTTGGGCGCCCAGCGGCAGGCCGTGGGTGCTGAAGCCGGCCGGGACGCTCACGCCCGGCCAGCCGAGGACGTTCCATGGCCAGGCGTACGGGCAGGCGGCGATCATGGCTTGATCCGTACGCCAGCCGCTGAGCTTGGCCAGGGTGCCGATGCGCGGCGGCGGGGTGGCGGTGGTCGGCGTCAGCAGGACGTCGTAGGGGCCGAACAGCGCGCCGATCCTGCGCTGTTGGCGCCTCTCGACGGCGCGCGCCCGGCGCAGCACGGGCCCGCCGAGCAGCCGTCCCATCCGCGCCGCCTCCCGGGTGCGGCGGTCCAGCAGGGAGCGGTCGGGGACCCGGTCGGCCCACTCCCCCACCCCGGCCGTGGCGCGCGGGACGAAGGCCAGGCCGACCAGCCCGTAGTCCGGTTCCGCCTCCTCCACGAAGTGCCCCAGCCGGGCCAGGGTGCGGGCCACGCCCGTCACCGCCTCCCGGACCTCCGGGTGCAGCGGCTTGGGGGTGAAGGTGAAGGCGGCCTTCCACGACAGCGCGATGCGCAGCCGCCCCGGGTCGCGGCCGGCCGCCTCGCGCGCCGCGATGGCGGGCGGCCGGTGCAGGTCGCCGTCGTGGTTGCCGCTGGCCACGTCCAGCAGCAGCGCCGCGTCCTCGACCGTACGGGCCAGCGGTCCGATGCCGGTGATCCCCTGGAAGGACTCCGGGTCCGGCCAGGTGGAGATACGCCCGCGCTGGGGCTTGATGCCGACGAGATGGGACCAGGCGGCGGGGATCCGGACCGATCCGGCGCCGTCGGTGCCGAGCGCGGCGGGGACCAGCCCGGCCGCGACCGCGGCGGCCGAGCCGCCGGACGAACCGCCCGGGGTGTGGGCGAGGTTCCAGGGGTTGCAGGTGTTGCCGAAGGCCGGGCCCTCGGTGAACGGCCACTGCCCTAGTTCGCAGGCGTTGGTCTTGCCGACGATGATGGCGCCGGCCGCGCGCAGCCGCCGGACGACCTCGGCGTCGCGCTCCTTGGGCGGGAACTCGCCGGCGCAGCCGAACGCGGTGGGCTCGCCCGCCACGTCGGTGTCGTCCTTGACGGCGACCGGCACCCCGAGCAGCGGCAGCCGCTCCCCGCCGGCCAGTCGGCGATCGGCGCGGGCGGCCTCCGCCATCGCCGCCTCGGCCCGTACCCGGCGGAAGGCGTTGACGCTGCTCTGGGTGGCCTCGATGCGCTCCAGCGACCGCCGTACCAGCGCGGTCGAGGTCACCCGGCCGTCGGCCAGCGCCCGTGCCTGCTCGGCGAGGCCCTCCCACTCCCCGGCCGTGACACCGGTGTGCCGGGCCGGGGAGCGCCCGGTCTCGCTGTCCTGGCTCTCGTCAACGCTCACGCTGCGTGCCCTCCCTGGGACCGCTCATTCGAACGAACGGTCCCAGGAGGCTAATCGTCACGGCGGAGACCATCAACGATGCCGCGCGGTGCGCCACATCGACGACACACGGACGGCACACAGCGGCCCGCCGTGTTCCGGCGAGGTGACGCCCTGCGCACGAACCGGGGGCGCGACGGGTGGCGCGGGCCCGTCACGACGGGCGGACGACCCTCGCCGAGCCGCCGCCGCGCCGCACCTTCTCGGCGGCGGCCAGCCAGCGGCCGTCCGGCAGCCGCTGGACGCCGGTCGCCGCGCCGATCTCCGGGTTCGGCTTGAACGCGTGTCCGATCGCTTCGAGTTGCCGGCGGACCGGGCTGTTCCACAGGCCGGGTTCGAGTTCGGTCGTCGCCGCGTTGCGCTGGCTGGCGCGCGGGGCGGCGATGGCGTCGGCCAGCGGCATCCCGCGGTCGAGGTGGTTGACCAGGGTCTGCAGCACGGTCGTGATGATGGTCGCGCCGCCGGGCGAGCCGAGCGCGACCACCGGCCGGCCGTGGCGCAGCACGATCGTCGGCGAGATGGACGAGCGCGGCCGCTTGCCCGGGCCCGGAAGGTTGGGGTCATGAACCGCCGGGTCGGCGGGCGCGAAGGAGAAGTCCGTGAGTTCGTTGTTGAGCAGGAAGCCGCGGTGCGGGACGACGATGCCGCTGCCGCCGGTCTGTTCGATGGTCAGGGTGTAGGCGACGACGTTGCCCCACTTGTCGGCGACCGTCAGGTGGGTGGTGTCCTCGCCCTCGTACGTCGTCGCGACGCCCTTGCCGCCGCCGGCGCAGCGGCCCGGATGGCGCGGGTCGCCGGGCGCGAGCGGGCTGGTCAGCGCCTTGTCGTCACGGATGAGGCAGGCGCGGGAGTCGGCGAAGCGCTGGGAGGTGAGGGCCTTGGCCGGCACGTCCTCCTGCGACGGGTCGCCGATCCAGCGGCCGCGGTCGGCGAAGGCGATCCGGCTCGCCTCCAGGTACCGGTGGAGGTACTGCCGCTCGCTCAGCCGGGAGACGTCGCTCTTCTCCAGGATGTTGAGGGCCTCGGCGACGCTGGTGCCGCCGGAGGAGGACGGCGCGATGCCGTAGACGTCCAGGCCGCGGTAGCGGGTGCGGGTCGGGGCGTGGCCGAGGGCCCGGTAGGCCCGCAGGTCGCCCGCGGTCAGTTTGCCGGGCCGCACCTGGCGGGTGGCCCCGGAGCGCACCGGCGGCTTCTGAACGGTGCGGACGATGTCCCGGCCCAGTGCGCCGTCGTAGAGCGCCCCGACCCCCTTCCTCGCCAACTCCGTGTACGTACGGGCCAGGTCGGGGTTCTTGATCGTCGAGCTGACCGCCGGCGGTTCGCCGCCGGGCAGGAAGAGGCGCGCGGTCGCCGGGAAGTCCTTGAAGCGCGCCTCGTTGTCCGCGGTCTGCTGCCGGAACGTCGGATCGACCGTGAAGCCGTCCGCGGCCAGCTTCGTGGCGGGCCGCAGCACCTGCGCCAGGGAGCGGCTGCCCCACTGGCGCAGGGCGGTGTCCCAGGTGGCGGGGGTGCCCGGGGTGCCGACGCTCAGACCGCTGGTGACGGCGTCGGCGAACGGGATCGGGGTGCCGTTCTCCAGGAAGAGGTCCCGGCCGGCGGTGCGCGGGGCGGTCTCCCGGCCGTCGAGGGTGCGGACGGTGCGGGTCCGCGCGTCGTAGGAGACGAAGTAGCCGCCGCCACCGATGCCCGCGGAGTAGGGCTCGGTGACGCCGAGGGCGGCGGCGGTGGCGACCGCGGCGTCCACGGCGTTGCCGCCCTGCTTCAGCACCGCGATGCCGGCGGCCGAGGCGTCCGCGTCGACGCTGGAGACGGCCCCGCCGTAGCCGACGGCGACCGGCGTCTTGCCCGGGGTGGCGGGGGTGGCGCTGTCCTGGGCCGCGGGAGCCGGCCGGGCGGGCGCGGCGGACCCGGCGGCGGCCGGGACCGCCATCAGGGAGCCGGCCAGCGCGGTGGCCGCTCCCAGGACGGTGAGGCGTCGGGCTCTGCTCATTCCGGATGTTCCTCCAAGCGCGTGCGCGGGGGGCGGCAGCGGGCGGTGAGCCTACTCGGCCCAACAGCGGGCGGACAGAGGGCATTTCGCCTGTCGCCGCCCCGGGTCCGGCAGGGATCAGCCGCGTCGTTCCGGTACGGATCCGGTAGGCCGGGACGGACCGGGACAAGCCTCCCCGCGGCCGCGCCCCGCCCTCGAACACCCACCCGGTGAGCCGCTACGCTCCCCGGCCATGGACGACACCCTGCTGCTCCTGACCGCGGCGGCCGTGGCCCTGATCGTGGGGCTGGTGGCCGGCTGGGCCGTGCAATCGACGGCGGTCCGCCGGAAGCTGACCCGCGAACAAGGCTTCTTCGGGCTGCCGGACGGTTCGGAGTGCGTGCTGGTCACCCACCGGGACAGCTCCTCGGCGCACTGGAGCATCCCCCGCCATGACGCGCTGGCGCTGCTGGGGCTGGCCGCGGTGATCGAGAACTGTGGTGCGCACCCCGAGGTCGCGCCGCACGACACCGGCCTGCAGGGCTTCGGGGCGCGTACCGAGTTCTGCGTCGGCGACCCGACCGCGCACCGGCGGCTGGCGGCCCACCTGGCCAATCTGCTGCCGGGGGTGGCGGTGCATCCGGGTGACGAGGCCGGCGCGGGCCGCGGCACCTTCACCATCGGCGGGACGGCGTACCGGATGGAGCCCGGCGCGGTCGAGTACGTCCTGCTGGCCCGGCTGACCGCCGGTGAGGGCGGCGACCGCCCGGTGTTCCTGGCGGCCGGGCAGCGCCCGGTCACCCACCGCGCCGCGGTCCGCCACCTGGTCCGCAACCGGGCCCGGCTGGCCCGGAAGCACGGCGCCGACGGCCAGTTCTGCCTGCTGCTGAAGGTGGTCAACTCGCAGGCGTACGGGCCCGATGTCGTCGAGCTGGTCGCCGATGTCACCAAGGCCGCACTCACCGCCGCGGAACCGAAGGGCCACCGGGCGGCGGCCTGAGCCCGGCGGACGGTCGGGTGGCCCGGTCCCCGAACCGGCACCCCACCCCCCGCCTGTCCCCTGCTCTCCGCCCGTCCCCGTCCCTCCGCCCGGCGCACCGAGCGGGCAGCCGTCCCGCCGGGCCCGCGCTTCTCCACCCCGCAGCTGATCTTCGCCGCGCTGGCCGCGCTGGTCCTCTACGGCCTGTTCGTGGCCACCCAGACGGTCCGGCACCGGGACTACTTCCTGCCGGTGACCACGTCCGGCGAGGTGATCCACGGCGAGGACCACGCCGACCCGCCCCCGGCACGGGCCGCGGCGGCCAGCCTCGGCCTGCTGGCGCTGGCGCTGATCGCGGTGGTCGGCCTGGCCAAGACGGTGTCACCGGCCATCGAGTCCGGGGTGATCGCGGCCGGGCTGCCCTCGTCCGTGGTGGGCGTGGTGATCGCGCTGCTGGTGCTGCTGCCGGAGAGCATCGCGGCGGTCCGCGCGGCGCACCGCGACCGGGTGCAGACGAGCCTCAACCTGGGCCTCGGCTCGGCGATGGCCAGCATCGGCCTGACCATCCCGGCCGTCGCGCTGGCCACCGTCTGGCTGCCGGTCCCCCTGGTCCTGGGCCTGGGCGCGAGCCATATGGTGCTGCTCGCCCTGACCGTGACCGCCGGCACCCTGACGGTCCTCCCCGGCCGGGCCACCCCCCTGCAGGGCGGCGTGCACCTGACCCTGCTGGCGGCGTACCTCGTGCTGGCGGTCAGCCCGTAGGGCGGGGCCGCGGCCGGGGCCGGCGCCGGGGCGGGACAGCCCACGGCGCCGGTCCGCGCCGGCCCCGGCCCGGCCCCGGCCCGGCGATCCGGAACTCCGGCAGCCGGTGCCCCGGGCCCCGGCTATCCGAACTGGCCGGGCTGGTAGTCGCCCGCGGGCTGCCGGGTCATCACGTTCAGGCGGTTGAAGGCGTTGATGAGGGCGATCAATGACACCAGAGCGGTGAGCTGCTCCTCGTCGTAGTGCCGGGCGGCTCGGGCCCACGCCTCGTCCGTGACCCCGCCGGCCGCGTCGGCGATGCGGGTGCCCTGCTCCGTCAGCTCCAGGGCGGCGCGTTCGGCCTCGGTGAAGACCGTGGCCTCCCGCCAGGTCGCGACCAGGTTGAGGCGCACCGAGGTCTCACCGGCGTGCGCGGCGTCCTTGGTGTGCATGTCGAGGCATCCGGCGCAGCCGTTGATCTGGCTCGCGCGGATCTTCACCAGTTCCTGTGTCGCGGCGGGCAGCGCCGAGGACGCGGCCTCCCTGTCCACCGCGATGAAGTGCTTCACGATCTTGCCTGCGAACGGGTTGCCGATCAGCTGCAAACGGGCGTCCATGGTGTGCTCCTTGGCCGTTGTCGTGGTTACGCATCTAGGACCGGACGGCGCGGCGGGATGTGACATGCCCCCGTGTGATGTGCGTCTCCCCGCCCGTGCCGCCTGCCCCTGCCTCCGTCCGTCGGACCAGGACCAGCGGACCAGGACCACCACCGGCGGACCGGGACCAACGGCCGATCGCACCGTGGTCCGCCCGGCCGGTACGTTCCTTGGGCAACCGTCCGACGGGCCCCGCGGGGACCCGGTGTCCTCAGGGGGACTCCCATGCGCGTCATCGCCTTCGACCACCTCGTGCTGAACGTCGCCGACGTCGAGCGGTCGCTCGCCTTCTACTGCGGGCAGCTCGGCCTGGAGCCGGTCCGGGTGGACGCCTGGCGCGCGGGCGAGGTGCCCTTCCCGTCCGTGCGGGTGAGCGCGACGACCCTCATCGACCTGGTCCAGGGGCCCCGCGAGGGCTCCAATGTCGACCACCTCTGCCTGGTGGTCGAGCCGCTCGACTGGCAGGAGGTCATCGACTCGGGCACGTTCACGGTGGCCGACGGCCCGGGGCCGCGCTTCGGCGCCCGGGGCGACGGCCAGTCCCTCTACGTCGAGGACCCGGACGGCAACACCGTCGAACTCCGCTGGTACCCGCAGGACGCGTAGGGGTGTCCCCCAGCGGGTCTGCGCCCGGTGCGCCGCCGGGTGCCCGGCGGGCGCGTCAGGCGCTCTCCCCCGGCGCCCGGCCGGCGTCGCGCGTCCGGCCCGACGGGAGCCGGTAGGGCACGCTGACCACGCTCACCCCCGGCGTGAACAGCAGCCGGGCCTTGAGGCGCAGTGCGCTCTGGTTGTGCAGCGGCTGTTCCCACCAGCGGCCGACGAGGTACTCCGGGATGACGATCGTGACGGCGCCGCGCGGGTGCCGGGCGCAGCTGTCCAGGACGTAGTCGATCACCGGCCGGGTGAAGTCCCGGTAGGGCGAACTGAGCACCTGGAGCGGCACATCGATGTCGTGGGCGTCCCACTGCTCGCGCAGCCCCCGCACATCGCGGGGGTCGACCGCCACGATCAGCGCGTCCAGCGATGTGGGGCGCATCGCGCGGGCGTAGCCGAGAGCCTTGAGCGTGGGCGCGTTCAAGGCGTTGACCAGCACCAGCACAAAGTTCCCGGCCGGCTCCCACGGCCGGGCGTCGGGCGCGACCGCCAGGGCCCGCGCCACCCGGTCGTAGTGCCGGCGCACCGCGCGCATCCCCAGGAAGAGCAGCGGCATCGCGATCACCACGATCCATGCGCCGTGCGTGAACTTGGTGATCAGGACGACGATCAGGACCACCCCGGTGAGCACCGCGCCCACCGCGTTGATGGCCTGGGAGCGCCGGTGCCGGACCCGCTCCCGGGCCGGCAGTCCGGGGGCGGCGAGCACGGTCCGCCAGTGCCGGACCATGCCGGTCTGGGAGAGCGTGAAGGAGACGAAGACGCCGATGATGTAGAGCTGGATGAGGTGGGTCAGCTCCGCCTTGAACAGCACGATCAGCCCGATGGCGGCCAGCGCGAGCAGGATGATGCCGTTGGAGAAGACCAGCCGGTCGCCGCGGTTGCGCAGTTGCCGGGGGACGTAGCGGTCCTCGGCGAGGATCGACGCCAGCATCGGGAAGCCGTTGAAGGCGGTGTTGGCGGCGAGGATCAGCACCCCGGCCGTG
Organism: Streptomyces angustmyceticus; assembly: GCF_019933235.1. Classification (NCBI taxonomy): domain Bacteria; kingdom Bacillati; phylum Actinomycetota; class Actinomycetes; order Kitasatosporales; family Streptomycetaceae; genus Streptomyces; species Streptomyces angustmyceticus. The sequence goes on from NZ_CP082945.1 coordinate 1,560,463, forward strand.
AAGGCCTGCAGCAGGTAGAAGAGGACGGTGACGTCGCCGAAGGTGGCGCGGGCGATCTGGGCGAGGGCGGTGGAGGTCGGGGTGCCCGGCGGCAGGCCCAGTTCGGTGGGCTCCACCGCGACGTGCACGTCGTAGAGCATCGCCAGGGTTGTGATCCCGGCGAACATGGTGACGGAGAAGAACCCCATGATCAGCAGCGTGGTGGCGGCGTTGCGGCTCTTGGGCCGGCGGAAGGCGGGCACTCCGTTGCTGATCGCCTCGACACCGGTCAGCGCGGTGCAGCCGGACGCGAAGGCCCGCATCCCGAGCAGGACCAGCGCCAGGCCGGTGTAGGAGGAGACGGCGTGCAGCGGCAGGCCGGCGGATTCGGCGCGGGGCGTCGCGCCGGTGGCGATCCGCGCCGCCGCGAAAGCGAACATCAGGTAGATGAAGAAGACGAACCCGTAGGTGGGGACGGCGAAGACCCGTCCCGACTCCCGTACGCCGCGCAGGTTCATCATCGCCAGCAGCGCCACGAACCCGACGGACAGCGCCTGGTCGTGGCCGCCGAGCGAGGGGATCGCGGAGGTGATCGCGGCGACGCCGGAGACGACGGACACCGCGACGGTGAGCACGTAGTCCACGAGCAGCGCGCTGGCCGCGGTGAGCGCCGCGTTGCGCCCGAGGTTCCGCGCGCTGACGAGGTAGGCCCCGCCGCCCCCGGGATACGCGTAACAGGTCTGCCGGTAGGACGTCACCACGACCACCAGCACCAGGACGATGGCGGCCGCGGCGTACCAGGTCAGATGGAGCAGGGCGATCCCGCCGAGGCCGACGACCAGCAGGATCTCCTCGGTGGCGTACGCGACCGAGGAGAGCGGGTCGCTGCAGAAGATCGGTAGCGCCAGTCGCTTCGGCAGCAGCGTCTCGCCGAGCCGCGTGCTGTCCAGCGGACGGCCCACCATCATCCGCTTCGGCCTGAAGAATTGGCTCATAGGCGGTCAAACTAGGGGCCGTCCGGCGGGGGCAGAGGGAGGCTCGCGGTGCCGTCGCGCATCGCGGCCGCGGGCCCGCCGTCCCCTTCGGCGGCCGCCCGCCGGGCCCGTCCGCGCGGGGGCCGATCGGGTGTGGATGCCGCCCGCGCCGGTGTCGTTCCCGCGACCGCCGCGGACCGCGTGAGAGCACGTGGAGATGGCATCCGACAAGCGCACGCCCACGCGGCGGCGGTTCCTGCAGGCCGCGGTCGTGGCCGGGGTGCTCGCCGCCGGGCGCGCCCTGCTCCCGCGCGGCGGCGCCCTGGAGACCGGTGACCCGCCGCGGGCCCGGCCCCGCCCGCCGAGGCCGCCCGACGCCCCGGCCTCCGCCGCCGGCCCCGGCGGTGCCGCGCACACCCCGGAGCCCTACCGGCTGCGTCCGATGGCCGGCGAGACCTCCCGCTCCGGTCCTGGCGCCTCGCCCCCGCATCCGGACGTCGCCTTCCACCTCGCCGGCGCGCACCGGGAAATCTTCCTCACCTTCGACGACGGCCCCCACCCCCGCTACACCCCGGCCGTCCTGCGGATCCTGCGCCGGCACGGGGTCCGGGCCACGTTCTTCGTCATCGGCGAGAACGTGGCCGAATTCCCGGGCCTGCTGTGGGACATCGCCGACGGGGGCCATGCCGTCGGCAATCACACCTGGACCCATCCGCAGCTCACCACGCTGGCGCCGGACGCCGTCCGCTGGGAACTCGGCCGCACCAGCCGCCTGATCGAGGACATCCTCGGCACCGCCCCCGACCTGGCCCGCGCCCCGTACGGCGAGTGGGACGACTCCTCGCTCGACATCTGCAACGACCTGGGCATGTCTCCCGTCGGCTGGGCGATCGACTCCCAGGACTGGACCCTCCCCGGGGCCGGGACCATCGCGTACACCGTCCTGGAGGCGATGCATCCCGGCGCGATCGTCCTGTCCCACGACGGGGGCGGCCGGCGCCGGCAGACCGTCGAGGCGCTGGAGTGGTACCTGCCGCGCCTGCTGGCCGAGGGTTACCGGCCGCTGCGCATCCGGCCCTGACCGCCGGGACGCGGAGCCCGGGGAAGCGAGGGAGGCCGGGAGAGCAGGGAGGCCGGGAGAGCAGGGAGGCCGGGGGCCGGCGGCGGTGAGAGCGGTCCCCCGATACTCCGGAACTCCGACCAATGGTTTATCGTTCAATTGGAAGCGGGTGCCGGCACGACGGCGTCCGAGGGCCCTCCCCCGGGGGAGCCGGCCCACCGCCGCGCGGCAGCAGGCCCCGAGGGGCCGCCGCCGTCACCGCCCGCGCCACCAGAGCCGCCCCGGCCGACTTCCCCCGTTCGGCCGGGGCTTCCCCTTGTCCGGCGCGAGGACGACGCGCCCCCTACGGGGCGGCGCGGTCAGCGCAGGTACGACGCGCCGTTGACGTCGAGCACCGTTCCCGAAGTCCAGACGGCCGCGGGCGAGGCCAGATAGTGGACGGCGGACGCCACCTCCTCGGGCGAGGCGACCCGGCCGAACGGGCTCTGCCGCCGGACGTCGTCGGTGAGGCGGTCCTCGACCCGCTCGGTGGCCACGAAACCGGGGGCCACGGAGGCCACGCCGATGCCGTACGGCGCCAGATGCACGGCCAGCGACTGCCCCATCGCGTGCAGCCCCGCCTTGGACGCGCCATAGGCCGGATGCTCGGGCTCGCCGCGGAACGCCCCGCGCGAGCCGATGTTGACGATCCGGCCCTCCACCTCCCGTTCGATCATGTTCCGGGCCGCGTGGTAGGTGACGTCCGCCGCCCCCAGCAGGTTCACGTCCAGGGTCCGCCGCCAGGCGCTGTGCCAGTCCTCGAAGGACGTCCGGTCCAGCGGGTGGGCGATGTTGGCGGCCGCGTTGTTGACGAGCACATCGACACCGCCCAGCCCGTCCACGGCCGCCCCGACGAGCGCCGCCGCCCCCTCCGGGGTGCTCACATCCCCCTGCAGCAGCACATGCCCGTCGCCCGCCAGCCCCTCGAACGCCTCCTCGGCCGCCGCCCGCCGCGACGCGTAGTGCAACGCGACCCGGTCCCCGTGCGCGGCGAAGATCTCGGCGACCGCCCGGCCGATGCCCCGCGAGGCACCGGTCACCAGCACCGCCCGGCTCATCGGACACCCTCCGCCCCGGCGCGCGGACGGCCCGTACCGCCGCGCCCGCCACCTGACCCCGACCACTCGGCGAACGAACAGGAATGGCTCATCAACAGATCGATCCTTCTCTCGTGCCGTGTCACCACCATGTGTGACGCATCGTAAGGAGCCGGGCCCGGGGACGGTGCCCCACCCCTTCGGACGACACCCGTCTCCCCTCGTGGGCATGCCGCGGCGGCCGGGCCGCCGTTGAATGCTGTGTGTCCGCCCGTGCCGTGAGCGCCGGCCCGCACCGGGAGCACCCATGTCGTTACCGAAGACCCCGAGCGCTCCCGCCGCGCCGGTCCCCCGCCCCCGCGAGGAAGCTCTGCGGCGCCTCGGCGAATGGTGCGCCCGCCGCTGTGTCCTGGTCATCGTGCTGTGGCTGGTCGCCCTGGCCGGCCTCCAGGTCCTGCAGCGCGCGTACGGCGGTGACTACTCCGACGACTTCGCGCTGCCGGGCGTCCAGTCGAGCCAGGGCCGCGACGTGCTCCAACGGCACGAGCCGAAGGCCGGCGGCTACAGCAGCCAGGTCGTCCTGCACGGCACCGGCAAGCCGCTCGCCGGGTTCCGCGGCCAGATCGACGGCGCCGTCACCGCGCTGGGCAAGCTGCCCGAGGTGCTCTCGGTGCAGAACCCGCTGCCCGCGCCCGGCACCCCGCCCGCCGCGCCGCCGCCCGGCACGCCGAATGCCGGCCCGCTGTCCGCCGACGGCCGCACCGCGTACCTCACCATGCGGTTCGCCGTGCAGCCGTCCACCCTCGGCCCGGACTATCTCCAGGGCGTCGACGCGGCGGTGCGGCCGCTGCGGTCGGCCGGCGTGGAGGTGGAGTACGGCGGGCCGCTGGGCGAACTGGCCAGGCCCGCGCCCAACGACCTGGTCAGCGAGGTGGTCGGCTTCGCGGTGGCGATCGGGGTGCTGCTGGTCGGCTTCGGGAGCGTGCCGGCGGCCGGGGTGCCGCTGCTGACCGCGCTGATCGGCGCCCTGTGCGGGCTGGCCTGCCTGGGGCTGCTCGCCGCCGTCTTCGTCTTCGCCACCGTCTCCCCCACCCTGGCCACGATGATCGGCCTGGGCGTCGGCATCGACTACGCCCTGTTCCTGATCACCCGGCACCGGCAGAACCTCATGGACGGCGCGGATCCGGTCGCCGGCGCGGGCCGGGCCGTGGCCACCAGCGGCCGGGCGGTCCTGGTGTCCGGCTGCACGGTCATCATCGCGCTGATGGGCCTGTGGGTCTCCGGCCTGTCCTTCATCGGCAAGCTGGGGCTGGCGGCCGCCCTCACCGTGGTCTCCGCGGTGCTCGGCGCGCTCACGCTCGTACCGGCGCTGCTCGGGCTGATCGGCCGCCGCATCGACCGGTTCCGCGTCCGCCGGCCGGTCGCCGAGACGGACGCCGCGCCGGGCGAGGAGGCCCGCGGCACCTGGCACCGGTACGCGCGGCGGGTGGAGCGCCGCCCGTGGTGGTACCTGGCGGGCGGGGTGCTCGTCATCGTGGTGCTGGCCCTCCCGGTGTTCTCGATCCAGCTGGGCCACATCGGCGACGGCGCCGACCCGAAGTCCTTCACCGACCGGCGCGCCTACGACCTGATGTCCTCGGCCTTCGGACCGGGCTCCAACGGCCCGCTGACCCTGGTCGTCGACGAGTCCGCCGTCCCGCAGGCGGACCGCCCGATGGTGACGGCGCAGGCGCGGAAGGCGCTGGCGAAGGTGCCGGGCGCAGCCGTCGTCACCCCGCTGAAGGCCACCCCGGACGGCGCGGTGCTGACCGGTACCGCGTACTCCGCGCAGGCCCCGCAGAACGCGGCCACCACCGACCTGGTCAACCGGCTCAAGAACGACCTCCTGCCGCAGGCCGTGAAGGGGACCGACGCACGCGGCTATGTGACCGGCACGACCGCCGCCCAGGTGGACTTCCTCGACCTCGTCGCCGGCCGGCTCCCGCTGATCATCGCCGTGGTCGTCGCCCTCGCGTTCGTCATCATCCTGACCGTCTTCCGCGGGGTGCTGGTCGCCCTGAAGGCGGCGGTGCTCAACATCCTGTCGATCGCCGCCTCGTACGGGGTGGTGGTGGCGGTCTTCCAGTGGGGCTGGGGCGGTCCGGCGCTCGGCGTCTCGGGCACGGTGCCGATCGAGAGCTATGTGCCGATGATGATGTTCGCGATCGTCTTCGGGCTGAGCATGGACTACGAGATCTTCCTGCTGTCGCGGGTGCACGAGGCGTGGCAGCGGACGGGCGAGGCGAAGGCGAGCGTGGCGCACGCGCTGGAGATCACCGCCCGGGTGATCACCTGTGCCGCACTGATCATGGTGAGCGTGTTCGCCGCGTTCCTCATCAGCGACAACATCGTGGTGAAGATGCTGGGCCTCGGCCTGGCCGTGAGCGTGCTGATCGACGCCACCGTGGTCCGGCTGCTGCTGGTCCCGGCGGTGATGACGCTGCTGGGCCGGGCGGCGTGGTGGACGCCGCGGTGGCTCGACCGGATCCTGCCGCATGTGCGCACCGAGGGCGAGGAACAGCTCCCCGCGGCCGGTCCGGCCGCCTGACCCGCCGGCAGCCGATCTGCGCGCGCCCCCGGATCCGACGACCATCGACATATGGCCCCGCACGCCGAGCCCGGCTCGGCCCCGTACCCCGTGATCCGGCCGATGCTGGCCACGGTCGGTCCGCTGCCCGCCGCGCACGAGGAGGCGGCCTGGGCGTTCGAGGCCAAATGGGACGGGGCACGCTGCATCGTCAGCACTCCCGGCGACGGCACGCTCCGGCTCGTCACCCGGGCCGGCAACGACGCGACCTCGACCTACCCGGAGCTGGGGCCGCTGGGCGAGGCACTGCGGGGCCGGTCCGCGGTGCTCGACGGCGAGGTGGTGGTCCTGGACGCGCGCGGGCGGCCGGACTTCGGGCTGCTGCAGCGCCGGATGGGCGTGGTGAACCCGCGCCGCACGGCCCGGCTGGCCATGGAGCACCCCGTGCACCTCGTCCTCTTCGACCTGATGTACCTGGACGGGTCGCTGCTCGGATCGCCCTACTACGAGCGCCGGCGCCTGCTGTCCGGGCTGGGGCTGCGCGGCCCGAACTGGTCGGCACCCGAGTACGTGGCGGGCCACGGGCAGCAGGCCTGGGAGGCTTCGCTGCAGGGCGGCCTCGAAGGGGTGGTGGCCAAGCGGCTGGCCTCGGCGTACCTGCCGGGGGTCCGGTCGCCCGAGTGGCGCAAGACGAAGCACGTGCTGACCCTGGACGTGATCATCGGGGGCTGGACCGAGGGCCACGGCGGGCTGGCCGGCCTGCCGGGGTCCGTGCTCGCGGGGGTCGCCGAGCCCGCGGGGCTGCGGTACGTCGGCTCCGTCGGCTCGGGGCTCTCCGACCGGGAGCGCCAGGAACTGGCGCGATACCTGGGCGTGATCCCGCGCGAGAGCTCCCCCTTCGTCAACCCCGTGGACGCACCGGGCGCGCACTGGGCCGAGCCCCGGCTCGTCGCCGAGATCACGCTCAGCGGCTGGACCTCGGCCGGCCGGCTGCGGCATCCGATCTGGCACCGGCTTCGCCCCGATCTGACCCACCTCGGATGAGGGAGGGGAGACCGGCGCGACGCCGGGAAGGCCGGCCATGGAGGAACCGAGCAACGCACGACGGAAGGAGTCGGTGATGCCCCACCCCACCGACCGCAGCGCCGACGGCGCACCGGACGACGCCCCGCCCGCCACCGCCGAGGGCAACACGGCGTACGGCAGGAAGCCCTTCACCCGCGCCAGGAGCCACTTCGCCGACCGGGTCACGGCGGACGGCCGCGACGGCTGGCCGGTCGAGGCCGGCCGCTACCGCCTGGTGGTCAGCCGCGCCTGCCCCTGGGCGAGCCGCGCCGTCATCTCCCGGCGGCTGCTCGGCCTGGAGGACGCGATCTCGCTGGCCCTCACCGACCCGCTCCAGGACGACCGCAGCTGGCGCTTCACCCTGGAGCCGGACGGCCGCGACCCCGTCCTCGGCATCCGCTTCCTGAGCGAGGCCTACGACGCCCGCGAGAAGGATCACCCAGGCGGCGTCAGCGTCCCCGCCCTCGTCGACGTGCCCAGCGGGCGGCTCGTCACCAACGACTACCAGCGGCTCACCCTGGACTTCGCGACCGAGTGGCGGGCGCTGCACCGGCCCGGCGCCCCCGATCTGTACCCCGAGCCGCTGCGCGAGGAGATCGACATCGTGATGGCGGGCGTCTACCGGGACGTCAACAACGGCGTGTACCGGGCCGGTTTCGCCACCGGGCAGGGCGACTACGAGGCCGCCTTCCACGACCTGTTCCGGCGCCTGGACCTGCTGTCCGTGCGGCTGTCCGACCGGCGCTACCTCGTCGGCGACAGCATCACCGAGGCCGACATCCGGCTGTTCACCACCCTGGTCCGCTTCGACGCCGTCTACCACGGGCACTTCAAGTGCAACCAGTTCAAGCTGGCCGAGGACCCGGTGCTGTGGGCCTACGCCAAGGACCTCTACCAGACCCCCGGCTTCGGCGACACCGTCGACTTCCACCACATCAAGCAGCACTACTACCGGGTGCACACCGGCATCAACCCGACCGGCGTCGTCCCCCTCGGACCGGACCTCTCCGGCTGGCTGACCCCGCACCACCGCGAGGAGTTGGGCGGACGGCCGTTCGGCGACGGCACCCCGCCGGGCCCGGTCCCGCCGGCCGAGGAGGTCCCGCCCAGCGGACGCCCCGAGCCCGCGCCGACCCACTTTTGAACCGGCACCCGGCCGGCCCCGCGGGCCGCCGCCGCCATCCGGCCGCGGCTCCCGGACCGTGAGACCCTGAGAACAGGACAGCGACGGACCGGGGAACCCGCGCCGGCCGGGCCGCCCGCCCCGCACCCGCCGGGCCCGCGGGCCACCCTCCCCGCCGCAGACCACCCGCCCACCGATCCACCCGCCCCCGCGATCCACGCACTCCAGCGAGGAGTGAGCCCGATGAGGATGGTCCTGACCGCCCGGATACCCACCCCGACAGGCAACGAACTGATCCAGAACGGCGAGCTGTCGAAGATCCTGGAGTCGGCCTACGCCGCCCTGCGGCCGGAGGCGGCCTACTTCACCCTCGGCGACGGCGAGCGCACCGCCTTCTTCTACTTCGACATGAAGGAGTCGTCGCAGATGCCGACGCTCCTCGAATCGTTCTTCATGGACCTGAACGCCAAGGTCTCGCTGCAGCCGGTGATGAACGCGGACGAACTGCGCACCGGCCTCTCGGAGCTGATGAGCGGCACCTGACGGTCCGGCGCCGCCCTCGCTCACTCCGGCGCACTGTCCTCCGGCGCGCCCCGCGCCAGCCCGGCCAGCACATCGAGCGCCCCGGCCAGGGCGTCGGCGGGCGGCGAGGCGAGAGCCAGGCGGACGGCGCCCGGCGCATGGCCCGACCCGACGGTGAACGCCCCGGCCGGGGTGACCGCGATGCCGCGGCGGGCAGCGGCGGCGACGAAGGTGTCGGCCCGCCAGGGCTCCGGCAGTTCCCACCAGCAGTGATACGCGTGCGGATCGGCCCGCACCCGGAAGCCGGCGAGCCGCTCGGCGGCGATGCGCTGGCGCGCGGCGGCGTCGGCGCGCTTCTCCTCCTCGATGGCCGCCGCGGTCCCGTCGGCCATCCAGCGGGTGCCCGCGTCGAGCGCGAAGCGGGCGGCCGCCCAGGTACCCGACCTGAGGGCCGTCCCGACGTCCTGGGCGACGCCGGCGGGCACCGCGAGGAAGCCCAGGGAGAGGCCCGGCGCGAGCCGCTTGGACAGGCTGTCGACGAGCACGGTGCGCTCCGGCGCGAGAGCCGCGAGGGGCGGCAGGTCGGGGCGGAGGAATCCGTAGATGGCGTCCTCGATGGCGTGGATGTCCAACTCCCGCAGGAGCGCAGCGAGTTCGGCGCGGCGGTGGCCGGGCATCGTGATGCCCAGCGGGTTGTGCAGGGCCGGCTGGAGGTAGACGGCGCGCAGCGGGGCGACGGCCCGCAGCGCCTCGGGGACCGGGCCGTGCTCGTCCATGGCGAGCGGGACGAGGGTGACGCCGAGGCGGGCCGCGATGCCCTTCACGACGGGGTAGGTCAGCGCCTCGACGCCCAGGCGCTCACCGGCCGGGACCAGGGCGGCGATCGCGGCGGCCACCGCCTGCCGGCCGTTGCCCGCGAAGAGCAGCCGCCCCGGGTCCGGCGCCCAGCCGGCGCGGGCGAGGTGGGCGGCCGCGGCCCGGCGGGCCGCGGCCGTGCCGGCGGCGCCGACCGGGCGGAGCGCGGCGGCCAGGGCGTCGGGGCGCGCCAGGTGTTCCAGACTCTTGGCGAGCAGCGCGGGGTGGTGCGGCAGAACGGGGAAGTTCATCTCCAGGTCGACGCGGGCGCCACCCGGCTCGGCCAGGGCGGGCTCGTCCGCGGGTGCGGCGTCGCGGACGAAGGTGCCGCGGCCGACTTCGCCCACCGTCAGGCCGCGTCGGCTCAATTCCTGGTACACCCGGGCCGCCGTCGAGGCGGCGATGCGCCGGCTCCTGGCGAACCGGCGGAGCGGCAGCAGCCGGTCACCGGGGTGGAGCCGGCCGGCGGCGATGTCGGCCGCGAGTTCATCGGCGATCGCGCGATAGTCGTCCATCGCCCACTCCCCACATTGCACCGAGTACATTTTTTACATTGCACCGAGAGATTGCCCTCTATAGCATCGAGGAGTCAAGTCACAGCAGAGGGGGCACCTCCCATGGGATCGGTCTTTCACGGCGACATCACCGTCGGGTACGAGGACGAGGGCAGCGGCGAGGCCCTGGTGCTCGTCCACGGCCACCCCTTCGACCGCTCGATGTGGCACCCGCAGACCGAGCACTTCAGCCGGGCCGGATGGCGGGTGATCGCCCCGGACCTGCGGGGCTACGGGGACAGCACCGCCGTGCCCGGCACGACCCCGCTGGCGGCCTTCGCCCGCGACCTCGCCGGACTGCTCGACCACCTCGGGATCGAGCGCTGCGTCCTCGGCGGCCTCTCGATGGGCGGCCAGATCGTCATGGAGTGCTACCGGCTCTTCCCGGAGCGGATACGGGGCCTGGTGTTCGCCGACACCTTCGCCTCGGCGGAGACCGCGGACGGCAAGGCCGCGCGGTACGCCATGGCGGAGCGCCTGCTGCGCGAGGGCATGGACGGCTACGCACACGAGGTGCTGGCCAAAATGATCTCCCCGGCCACGATCGCCGCCCGGCCGGACGTCGCCGCGCACGTCCTGCGGATGATGACGGCCACGCCCCCGGAAGGCGCGGCCGCCGCACTCCGCGGCCGCGCCGAACGCCCCGACTACACCGGGCTGCTGTCACGCGTCACGGTTCCGGCTCTGGTGGTGGTCGGCGCGGAGGACGCCTACACACCGGTGGGCGACGCCCTGGACATCCACGAGCGCGTCCCCGACTCCCGGCTGACGGTCATCGAGCAGGCGGCCCACATGCCGAACCTGGAACAGCCGGACACCTTCAACGCGGCGCTGGGCGCGTTCCTCGACGCGCTGCCGTAGGCCGGGGCGCCGTACGGGAACGACCTTGGGGGCGGGGTCCGCAGCCCGCCCCCGGGTCCTCACTCGACGGCAGCGTCGGGCCCCTCATCCGACGTCACCACCCGCCCCGGTCACCCGCCCGGACGCCAGCAGTGCCCGGTGCGGGAGCACCAGCGCCCCGTCGCTCCCGGTGAACTCCCGTGCCAGCACGACGAATTTCCGGCGGATGCGCTCGGTCGCGGCCTCCCCCTGGCTCCGTACGATCCGGCCGATGGTCGCCACCCCCGCCGCCGGGCCGCTCCACCACTCCTCCGGCGTGGTGCGGTGGTCCCAGGACAGCGGCCGGCAGACCGCGTCCGCCAGGCCCGCGTCCCGCAGCAGGGCGACGAGACCCTCTTCGGTGCGCGGGAAGTCGTCCTCGGGGGCGAGCGCGGGCAGGGACGGCGGACGGGTCACACCGGCCGCCCGGACGGCGCGGCCGAGCAGCGCCTGCCCCGGCGCGGCGGGAGCCGCCCAGAGCGTCAGCGCGATCCGGCCGCCGGGCCGGGTCACCCGGCGCAGCTCCGCGAGGGCCTCCCGCGGCCGCCCCACGTGGTTGAGTACGAAATTGCCGATCACGGCGTCGAACCGCCCGTCGGCGTACGGCAGGTGCGGCAGTGCGGCGATCTGGACGCATGCGCCGGGGACGGCACGGGCGGCACGCCGGGCCATCCCGGGCTCGGCGTCCACCGCCACCACCCGCGCTCCCCGCGCACAGGCCGCGGCGGCCGCCGAGCCCGTGCCCGTACCGGCATCGAGCACCCGGGCGCCCGCGACCACCCCCGCGGCGTCCAGCAGCCGCGGCACCGGATGGGCACAGAGCCTGCCGAACCCGGCCTCGTACGCGGCCGCGGTCCCCGCCCACGCCCGGCGCTCACTCTCATCGAACGGTGTGTACGCCACCGTTCCCCCTCTCCTGTCGACTCCCCTTGCGCGCAAGGGCGTTACTCACCCGTAACCTACCGATGGGTTACCTCAGGTAAGGCATGGCACTTAATCTCCAGTTCACATTCGGGTGGCCGTATGCCCCTCCTGTCCTCCGACAGCGTGCGGCCCGCCCGCGTCGAGATCTGGAGCAGAAGATGAGGCCCTCCCGCACGACACTGCGCGCCGCGATCAGCACCGTCTCCGCCGCGGTGCTCGCCACCACGGTGCTCGCCGGCGCACCGGCCACCGCCCGGGCGGCAGAGCCGGAATCCGCCCCCGCGGCAGCGGCGGCGGGTGCCCCCTCCGTGCGGTTCGTCGACATCCAGGGCGACGGCGGCACCACCCTCAAGGCCAACGTCTTCACTCCGGCCGGCGCCGACGGCACCCGGCGCTACCCGGTCATCGTGCTGCCCACCAGCTGGTCGATGCCGCAGATCGAGTACATGGCGCAGGCCAAGAAGCTGGCGGACAAGGGCTATGTGGTCGTCGGATACAACTCGCGCGGGTTCTGGCAGTCCGGCGGGGAGATCGACACCGCCGGACCGAAGGACGTCGCCGACGCCTCGAAGGTCATCGACTGGGCGCTGGCCCACACACCGGCCGATCCGCAGAAGGTCGGGATGGGCGGTGTCTCCTACGGGGCCGGGATCAGCCTGCTGGCCGCCGCCTTCGACAAGCGGATCAAGGCGGTGGCGGCGCTCAGCGGCTGGGGCGACCTCGTCGGCTCGATCTACAGCGGCCGCACCGAGCACCGGCAGGCCGCGGAGTTCCTGGGCGCCACGGGCGCGCTGACCGGACGCCCCAGCGCCGAATTCCGCACCATCATGAAGGACTTCCTGGCCTCGAACCTGGACAAGGAGCAGGACCTGATCAATTGGGGGCGCAAGCGCTCCCCCGCCACCTATCTCGACAAGATCAATGCCAACGGCGCCGCCATCATGCTGGGCAACGCCTGGGGCGACTCCATCTTCCCGCCCAACCAGACCGCCGACTTCTACGAGAAGCTGACCGGCCCCAAGCGGCTGGAGTTCCGCCCCGGTGACCACGCCACCGCCGAAGGGCTCGGACTGTTCGGACTGCCCAACGACACCTGGACCGATACCCAGCGGTGGTTCGACCACTACCTCAAGGGCGCCGACAACGGCGTCGAGCGGGAGTCGCCGGTCCTGCTCAAGTCCCGTTCCACCGGGGCGTACGAGGGCTACCGGAGCTGGCAGGACGTCCCGTCCGCACAGCGCCGGATCGGCCTCGACGGCAGCAAGCAGCTCCACACCAACTGGGACTCCGGCGCCGACGGCGGCCTGGTCATCCTCTCCAGCATGCTGGACCAGTTCCTCCGGCTGCCGCCGATGGCCTCGATCCCCCTGCTGCCGCGCTCCCTTGCCGCCGTCTGGCAGTCCGAGCGCTACGACACCGAGCAGCGGGTCCGGGGGACCACCCGGCTGCACACCACCATGACCAGCACCGCGGAAAGCGGCACCGCCATCGCCTACCTCTACGACGTGGGCCCGCTCGGCATCGGCAAGCTGGTCACCCACGCGCCGTACACCTTCCACGACAAGACGCCGAACCAGCCCTTCGGCGTGGACCTGGACCTGTTCTCCACGGCGTACGACGTCCCGGCAGGCCACCGTCTCGCGGTGGTCGTGGACACCGTCGACCCGCTCTACAACGAGCACAACCCGAGCGGCGCCCGGCTGACGTTCTCCTCCCCGGCGAACGACCCGTCGTACGTATCGGTGCCGGTGCGCGATTAGGCCCGGCCTCCCGACGGCGCTGGCGGCTCGGTCAGGTCTGCCGGCTGAAGGCCTGCTGGGCCAGCAGGTCGTCGGCGGAGAGCAGCGCCCCCTCCCCGTCGGTGGCCGGTGCTTCTTCGGTCCGGACAGTCCGGTCCACCGGGCCGGGGCCGGCCAGGCGGTCCGCATACGGCGAGCTGGGGTGGGCAGCAAGCAGCCGCACCCGGCCATCGCCGGAGCCGCGCGGGGAGACCGGCACCACCGCAGCCGGGAGACCTCTGCCGTCGGTGACGAACAGGTCGAAGTCGTCGTAGCGGAAATGGTCGATGTCCACGATGGGCTTCGGGTAGTGGTGGTACCCGGCGGCTTTCGGGAGCACCCCGGAGTGGGTACCGGCGGGCAGCGGAACCGAGGCGTTGAATATCGAGTCCGTCCACTCGGCCACCTGCTCGGCGGTCTCTACGGGGGTGTCCAGGAGCCGTTGACCGTCGTCGTAGCCGAGGTTCGCGTACCCGGGCAGGGTGTCCGGGAATGCTCCGACCACCCGAGCGGCGCAGCGGCGGATGCGGTCCACCTTCGCAGGGTCCGCGCAGAATTGCGCCGACCACTCGATGCCAAGCGGCAGAAGCAGGCACAGCCAGCCGTCGCCGTCGTGTACCCACACTCCACCACCGTGGTGGTCCTGATACGGCCCAGGCGCGAACGTCCAGTCACCAGTTGTCCCGACGAGCTTGACCATCAATGTGCGGCTCGCCCGGTACTGGGAGCTCTCGCTGCGCGGCGGATGGTCCGCCACGGTGATGGTCCACGGAAAGTCTTCGTGCTCTGGGTGTCCCCGTCCCGAGCTGTTCATGGCGATCTCCTTGGTGGAGTTCCCGGCTGCTCCGGGAGAAACTCCCGTTCTCGAACGTCAGGGTCATACAGGCCGTTGACAGGCATCTGGCATCCGGGGGGAGAGACGCTTCACCGAAATCGGGCTGCCATCACCATCGGCTGCCGGCCGTGCCACTGCACGGGAGAGTTTCAGGTGAATCAGTCCACTGCGACGGGAAATCTCTCCCGGACATTCCGCACTGATTCCGCGGCGCCTGCCGCCAGGCCCTCAGTGATTTCCACGCGGAGAAGAGATGGAGCACCAGCACCTCAAGCTGCCACATGCGGCAGTCATCGGCTGCTCCTGTTGCCGCTCTTGAAATGTGCGACACGAGTGCACCCCGCCCCATAGGGGCGATTTTACCTCTGCCCTGGAAGGCACGCCTTCCGGGCAGGTTGGCCTCAGCGCACCTGCGCTTCGAGAGGCCCGAGGGGCCGCGGCCTGGTCCTACGAGGACGTCGTGAAGCCCAACTGGCCTATCACCGGCTCGCACGTGCGAAGCATTCGAATGGCAACCCGACGGATCGCCACGGACGATGGTGCTCGAACCTTCGGCGCGACGGCAGATCCCCTGAGTTTGCGCTGCACATGTGGAGGGCATGACCGGCGGCCTCAGGAGGCGATCGTATGCGGACACCCCCCAAGCCTCATTCCCACCCGCACCCGGAAGCACGGCGACCCTCGCTCAGTACCTGGTGGTCGCGGGCAGCCCTGTCAGTGATCGTGCTGGTGCTCCTTATGACCACGCTGCTACTGGCCCGGTTCGGCCTGGAGGACTTCGTCCATGATCTGACCTTCGCCGGTCGCCTCACCGGTGCCGTCCTTCTCGCGGTCTCGTTCACCACGCTCGTGGGCGCCGCCGCGGTCCTGGACCACTGGATCCGGCAGAGCTTCCCCTACTCCGGCCTGGTCGCGCTGATCGGCACGTTCGCGGCCCTGCTGACCAACGCCATGCTCCTGGCGCAGACAGTCAAGGACGGCGAGTCCGCGGTCTACCCGGCGCTGTTCGGCGTGCTCACGGCGGGTTCGGCATACGCCGCCTTCGTGGTGTGGCGGACATCGGTCGTGATCCCCGCTCCGAAGCGGGTGGCCGCCGCGGTGATCGTCTCCTCGGTCATCGCGGCGGCCAATTTCGGCTACCAGAACCTCTTTCAGCCGTACCAGCGACAGACCCAGCCGCTCATCACGGTGTCCATGGGAAAGCCGGTACTGAGCAAGGACCGCAAGGCGTTCGCCGTACCGGTCGACATCACTCTCCAGAACCACGGCGAGGTGGGTTTCTACGTGCTCGGCACCGAGTTCCACGCCATGGGGAAACAGGTTCCGCTGAGCCCGAAGGACCGGCTCCGCCGGCAGTGGCGGGCCGATGCCGAGCAATGGCGCAATTCATCGGAGTGGAACCCGCTCTCCCGCCGGGAGATGCACCAGCCCGGAGAGTTGGTCGAGGCGAAACCGTGGATGCCCTACGGAAGTTGGGTTGAGTCGAACGACACCTACGCCACCCGAATGGTGGTGCAACTGCCCATGAACACGCCGTACGACCAGGTGGCCTTCTATGCCACCGCGAGCCTCGCGCGCAAGGACCGGCTCGTGCTGCAGCCGCTCGACTTCGTGGCGTACTCCTGGGGCAGGGAAAAAATCCCCGGATGGGTGAAGGCGCAACAGAGGGGCGGTCTTGACTCTCTCCTCTACCGTGCCAGGGTGCACGAGAACAATGCGCTCGACGAACACACAAGGGACCCGCGTTTCATCACCGTCTACTGGCAGTTCGGCACGCACGGCGCGAACGTGTCCTCATCCATTACGCGGAAGGGCGAGGAAAACCGCATCCCCAACCCGGCGGAGAACCGGGAGGTAGCGAGCCGGTACGGCCTCGTCGACCTCATCACCGGCCCGGTGGAGCGGACCCTCTGGGACGTCAAGAGCCAGCGCTGACGGGCGCCGCCCCGCCGAGCGCGCCGGAACGCCGGTCCAGTCCCTCCAGCCAGGCCACCAGGGCGAGCGAGCTGTTCACGCGGTCCCAGGAGTACGAGTCCCCCAGACCGAGCCGGGCCTCCCGCACGGCCCGGCACAGCGTCTCGACATCGAACATCTCCGCGACCAGCGGATGCCGGGCGGAGCGGCACAGGGCAATGAGTTCATCGCCGTGTCTCCGCAGGCCCCGGGCATAGAGGTCGTTGAAGGGCACCTTGACCGACCTGCCGCGGATCGGGGCCGGGAGGAGATCCGCCATGGCCGCACGGAGCACGGCCTTCGGACGGCCCGGCCGGAACGTGGCTGCGGCGGGCAGGCGGCTCATCGTGGCGACGACCTCCGGGTCGAGGAAGGGGTGCGAGAGGAAGAACCCGTCCCGTCGTGCGCGCTGCCAGGACAGCAGGTCGGGAGCGGCGACGTAATTGGCGGCGTCGTAGAGCGACTGTTCCGGCTTGCGTCCGAACACGAACCGGCTCTCCGCGATGCCCGCATCCCGATAGCCGTGAGCGCGCGCGAATCCGGGGCGCAGCCATCGGGGGCGGTTGAAGGTGCCGAGACCGCCGAGCACCGTTCCGCCGCCGCGGAGGGCGGTGATCCGTTCGGCTGCCAGCGGGAAGGCCGGCTGCACCACGTAGGCGCGGACGATGTCCCGCAGGCCCCGCTCGCTTCCCGCGGCCCAGGCACGTGCCTGCTCGGTCATCTGCCGGAGCCGTCCCGTGCGGGCCAGCCTGTGCAGATGGAACGGGTTGGCGTCCACGACCGGATCGGCCCCGCAGCCGGTCAGGAGCGTGTCACAGCCCAGTTCGGCGGCCGCGGCGTGGAGCCTGGCCCAGAACGGGGCGCGGAAGGCGTGCGCATGAGGTTCGTCGGCGTCTCCCGCGTGGTGCTGGAAGTCGTCGAAGTCGGCTACGTCGTCGGCATCGACGATCACGGGGCGAGCCGCGGGTGTGTGACGGCGGATCGCCTCCATCGCGACGTCGAGGTACGGCCGCTCCGCGGCCAGCTCCCCGCGGGAGAAGCGCCCGGCGAGCAGGACCAGGTCCCCGGCGTCGCCCCGTTCCGCGGCCAGCAGGAGTGCCGCGAGCAGCGCGACGCTGGTGGAGTCGGTGCCGCCCGAGACATGACATGCCGTCATCGTGCCCATGCGGCGTCCCACCGCGGTCTCCAGCGCGAGGCGCAACTCCTGCGCGGCCTCATCGAGGCAGGGGCCTTCCGCGGCCGGCTCGGGCGGGTCGGTGGCCCGAGGGGACCGTCGCGGCGTCCGGCCGCGCATCTGCCCGGTGATGGACAGCTCGACCACCTCACCGCCGAGGACGCGGTGCACCCCGGAGAAAGGGGTGAGGTCCGAGTGCGGTTGTGCCATGTTCCCGGCGAGGTATCGGCAGAAGTAGCGGGGTTCCAGCTCTGTGGCGCTCCCCAGGCAGCGGACCGAGGTGCTCACGGCGCTCACGCGGCCGCCGGACTCCCTGAAGAACAGCGGGATGCGTGCCTGCTCGTCACGCGTCAGGAGGATGCGATCGCCGTACACCAGGACAGCCGCGTAGTCACCGGCCGGCGTCGGCGGCGCGGCCCCCCGCCTGCCGGCGTCGTCGAGGAGGCTCCGCGCGCCCGCCGCCCGGTCACGGGCCGAGCCGACCCAGCCGACGACGGCCGCCGTGCCGGCCCGTGAGGAGACCGTCGTCACGAGTCCCTGACGGGCCAGGGCCTCGCTGGTCCGGAGCCTCGGTGCGCCCCCGGCCCAGTCGAGGCGGAGCGCCTCCACGTCAGCATCCACCGCAGTCGATCGAGAGCACCGGTGTGAAGGCGTGCCCTCGGGGATCGGCGTCGGGGATGCACAGGCCGCCGGAGACCGTCCAGGCGTGCAGGGCGAACGGGTGTTCGCGCACGCCGACGTGGAGTACGGCCTGCAGACCGCACCGCCGCAGCAGGACGAAGGCCGTCACCGCCTCGGACTTGCAGTCGCCGTTGACGAACCAGCTTCTGCTGCTGTGCGACTGCACCGCTCGTTTCAGCCGTCCGAGCTCCTCCGCGGAGGGGAGGTCCGCACGGGCGTACCCCGGGGCGGCCAAGGACAGCAGCCGGAGGACGCGCCCGAATCCAAGGGCCCGGATCAGCAGGTGCACTCCACCCAGCCAGAGCCTGACGCCGGCGTCCACGTATGTCTTCCGGCGGCGCGTCGCGCACCCGGCACGCGTGAGACCGATGACGAGTTCGGCGCGTTCCTCAGGGCTTCCGGAGGCGAATTTCTGGACTTCCGTCATCGCCAATCCGTGAAAACGCGTCCGCTTCCAGTCCGCGATCAGCGCTCCGTCGGACATCCGGGTAACACGGCAATGCGGTGACAGGATTCTTGCCATGGCTGCCAGGGCATCGACATCCTCTGCCACCGCATATCCTCCAGGATTGACTGTGAATGAACGTGAACGGTGTCAGTGCTGATATCCGTGACCGTCGTAGAATCCGCCGCTGAAGCCGCGGATCAGACAACCGTCACCGAGAAAAACGAGCTGATGCGGCTTACGGCGCCGCAGCAATCGGAGAATCATCGCCTACCTCCAGAAACGACAGCACATCAACTTCAGGCTACTCTCGCCCGAATGCCCCGCAACCGGGCTACCGACGTCAATCGGCCGACGGAGCCGTTGCCTTGGGGCCGCTCCTGAGATGGGTTTCCTCAAGTGAGGAGCCCTTTTCCCCAGCCGACGGAGCTCATCCGGGAGGAAGATGCTCCGGACTTGAGGCCCGGAGCGTTCCTGGGACCTACTGGATCGGGGAGTCGGGCGGTGGGAGCTGGATGGTGCGCTCCCGGTCGACCGATTCGACGCCGTCGACTGCCTCCAGGGCCGGTATCCGGTCCTCCGTGACGGTTCCGTGGAGCGTGCCGAGGATCGGCTGCTCGCCCGTGACCGTCAGCCCCGCCCGCCGCAAGGCTTCGACCACCTCCGCGAACCGGTCGGGGTCGACCGCAAGGATGACCCCGACCGGCGCGGGCCGGGACGCTTCGCTCACGGCGCCTGGAGCAGACCCGAGCCGACGTCCCTGGCGGGCTGCGTCAGCGGGAAGGCACCGGACGTCAGACTGAGTTTGAGATCGGCCGCGGAAGCGTGGGGGTTTGCCTGGGCGAGCAAGGCGAGGACGCCCGCGACATGCGGCGTGGCCATGCTGGTGCCGCTCAGGTTCTGGTACCCGCCGCCAGGGGCGGCCGAACGCACATCCCTGCCGGGTGCGGCAATGTTGACCTCACCGCCCTGGCCGTTGATGCCGCCATTGGAGAAGAACGACGGCGTGAGTGCCTTGTCGAGCGCGCTCACCGCGAGGATGGAGGGGCAGTTGGCGGGCCGGCTGACGGGCCTGATTTCCGGGGGCCGGTGGCTGTCGTTGCCCGCGGCAGCGACGATCACCGTCCCGCGCTCGAGTGCGCGCTGGGCCAGCTTTTCGTATGTCTGCGGGAAGAGCTCACCCGGTCGGACCCGGGCTCCGAGCGACATGGAGATCACGCGGGCGCCCTGCGCGACGGCCCAGGCCATGCCCGCCAGGATCTGGCCATCGGTGCCGCTCCCCGCGTTGCTGAGCACCTTGGCTGCGAGGATCCGGGCCTCGCAGGCCACCCCGTAGCGGGGTCCCTGCCGGGGGTGTGCCGGCCCGGCTGCGGTGCCGATGCAGTGGGTGCCGTGGCCATTGCCGTCCTCGACGGCCTCGCCGGGCACGAAGGAGGCCGACGCCTCGATGCGCCCGACCAGGTCCGGGTGGTCGGTGTCCACGCCGGTGTCGATGATGGCGATCTTCACATCGCGTCCGGTCAGGCTGGACAGATTGGCCCGGATCGCCTGCAGGCCCCAGGTCCAGTTCTGCTCGTCCAAGGAGGGGCCCTGGGCAGCGGCGATTTCGGCCATGGTGTGCTGGCCGACCACTTCCTCGTCACTGCGGTAGGCCGGAAAGAACTCGGTCGGCGCCTGCTGAGGAGCGGTGATCGGCAAGGCGTAGACCATGCGCTCCGGTTCTGCCGCGATGATCGAGGGCTCCGCCTCGGCCGAGGTCACCAGCGCGTGGCGCTGCTCGGGCCGCACCTCGACCACGGCGGCGCCGAGTTCCTCGAAGAGCACCGAGACGTCGGGGCGCTCAAGGAGTCCGGCGACATGCGCCGCCTCGGTTCCTCGGACGCGCTCGACGGACGCGATGTCGGCGGAGGAACGCAGTGCGTTCAGACCGCTCTCCTGGTCATTCGGTTCGAGCAGGACTACATATCGTCCCGTGTACTCCGTGCCCTGGCCCGTGACGGTGCCGTTGGGCCGATCGGGATGCTCGCCGAAGGCGCGCCTGTCCATGGGTCCGTTCACCATTGAATTTCCCGCTCTCTGTGCGCTGCCCCCGTTTCGTGGACGCGCGCCGATTCACGGAGTGTCAGGCGCCGGGGAGGCTGGGGCGCGGATCAGTCGCGTATCGACGCGTGGTGCCGTGGCCTGCGGGGCTGTCCATCTCCAGGCCGTCGGCATTGCCCCCCGTACACCGTCTCACTGGGTGTGAAGACCCGCAACACAGCGTCGCCACCGGTCAGCCGGGCCGGTGGACGCCGGGTGCACGACGTGGTGCGTCGTGCGACAACGGCAGCATGGCAGAGACTCCCAGGGCCACCGCCGCGGAAATCAAGGTCGGTTCTTCCGGAGACGCGGCCGTCCTCGTCCGCGACCTGGCACTCTGACGGCGCCGTCACCAGCGAGCCCTTTCCCGGCCCGATGCGGATCCGTGCCCGGCCCTGCGGCGGGCGATGGCCGGCACGCGGCGGCTCGGGCGCCCCGTCTGGCTCGGACGGGTTGGTGCTCCCCACGGTCCTGCCGCAATCTGGCCTGGTCACCGGTTGACCGCGCGCCGGCCGCACCAGCCGCGCGTGCCTCGGGAAGGCGTTTCACCATGGCGGAGCGATCACCCATCATCTACCTGCGGGGATATGCCGGTCCGCAGCGCGGTGTGGACAAGCAGGCCGACGACCCGTTCTACGGGCTCAACAGTGGCGCCACCCACATTCGCGTCGGCGCGGAGGGGACGCCGCGCTTCTACCAGTTCGAGGGCCCCCTGCTGAGGCTGATGAGCGACGAGGGCTATCAGCTCCTGGTGCGCGGCGATCAGCACGCCTATCTCCACTCGCAGCCCGATGGCGCGGTCACGCCCGAGTCCATCTGGGTGCACCGCTTCTACGACTATGCCGCGTCCACCTTCGGTACGTCCGTCACCGCGATCCCCGAGGAATTCGACCTCGAAAAGGCGGCAGAGCGCCTCTATGACTTCGTCCAGCTCGTCCGGCAGAAGACCGGCGCCGCCAAGGTGCATCTGGTGGCCCACTCCATGGGAGGGCTGCTCGCACGCTGCCTGATCCAGAAGGTCTCCCGTACGGCGGACTCGCGCACGGGTGAGCCTCGCCGCCCCGGCAGCGAACTCGTGGACAAGCTCTTCACCTATGGCACCCCGCACGGCGGAATCGCCTTCGACCTCGGCGGAGGGCTCGTCGACTGGGCGATGGAGACCTTCGGGCCGAGTGGTTCGGACATCTTCGCTCCTGACCGGATGTACACCTATCTGACCCCGGGTGCGTCCCACGGCGACGATCCCCCGCCGGGCTGGCGGCCCCACGAGATTCCGCCGGAGGTCTTCGACGCACGCCGGGTGTTCTGTGTCGTCGGGACCAACGCGGCCGACTACGGGCTGGTCGAGAAGGCGGTCGGACCGAGCAGCGACGGGCTGGTCCATATCGACAACGCCTATGTGCGCAACGCCCACCGGGCCTTCGTCCACCGCTCACACTCCGGCCGCTACGGACTGGTGAATTCCGAAGAGGGCTACCAGAACCTGCGCCGCTTCCTCTTCGGGAACTACCAGGTTCGGGCCGAACTTCGCGGCCTGGACCTGCCCGATCAGCCCTCCGGCGCCTCACGGGTATGGCAGGCAGAGGTGCGGCTGGCCGTCCGGGGCCTGCCGACCGTCATGCATGAGCAGCGCGCGGCCCACTACTGCCCCATTCAGCTGAACCAGGAATCCGCCCGGCACGGCTCCGCGGAGGGCGACACCGGCCGCGTACACCTGGCCACCGCTTTCCTCCTCGACCCGGTCAACGGCCAGGGCGGCCGGGAAAGCCGGCCGACGCTCCGCTCCCGCTACACGCTGGTGTTGCGCGTCTTCCACCTCGTGGAGAAGAGCGGCCGGTTCTTCTGGGAGGACCACCTCGAGCAGGTGCCCGACTGGGAGGACACGCTCATCGTCGACGTCGGCCCGCGCGGCTCGTACGAAGCGGCAGGATCGCAGGCCTGGGTGGCATGGAATTCACGAGTCCCCGGCAGCATCGACGACATCGACCCGATCGCCGGGGAACCATGCCGGATGACCGAGGACGGCGAAGACCTGCACACCGAGATCCCGATGCCTGAGACGGTCCGTCCCATCCTCGGCAGCAACTCCCGGCTCCGCCTCACCGTGAGCCGCTTCGGCTGAGCCTCAGTCGAACGAAGCCAGCTGCCGGTGCACGGACCAACCGCGCAGTGCCACCTTGTCCTTGAAGTTTCCAAGGCTCGTGTCGACCGGGTGGTCGGTGTACTGGTGGAACATCCACGGCTGCTGAATGTCGGGCCGGCCGGCCCTGCCGTTGTACTGGGCTATCCACAGGCCGTCCCCGGCGAAGGACGTCGTGTCACGATGCAGCCAGAAATCCCGGTTGCAGTAGAGCACCGTCCTGTGACCGGGCGTGCGCTGCTGCACGCGCTTGATCCAGTTGTCCTTGAAGGAGTTCGAGACGCCACGGTCCTCCCAGTCGAGGGCGAGAATGTCCCCCTCGGCCAGCTTGATCTTGGAGAGGAAGAAATCGGCCTGGTCTTCGAAGGATCCGGGTCGGGCGAAGTGATAGAAGCCCGTCACCAATCCGGCGTCCCGTGCGGTCTTACGCTGAGCGACCCACCTGGGGTTCGTGTAGGTGGTCCCCTCCGTGACTTTGATGAAGACGAAGGCGAATCCGCCGGTGTGGTATTTCTCCGGCTGGAACGACGACACGTCGATTCCCTTGATGGTCATGGTCAGCTCCTCAGGCGGCGGCGAGGCGCCTGGCGATCCTCGCGCGCATGCTATCCATCGTGAATCCCTTGGGATCGATCTTTCCGGGCTGCCACTCCAGGTGGCCGATCACGCTGCCGGCGTGCCAGCCGTAGACGCGGCAGATCGCAGCTGCTGCTTTTTCGATCGACTCGAGTTGCTCCTCCGGCCACGGGTCGATTCCGTCGCCGAGGTTCTCGCATTCGAATCCGTAGAACCTCGCGTTGCCGTCGGTGTTCTGCTCATTGTCAGGAGGCAGCGGCCTCTCCTCGATGACCGCCCGAAGCACATCGTCGTCACCCTGGCCGGCGTGGTTCGTGCGACCGTTGCCCACCATGTAGACGGTTCCGTCCTTGGCGATGACGCCGTGGCAGAGCGGGCCGGGGAGATCCGGGCGGCCGTCATAGCAGAGCCTGACGGTGTTCTTCGTGTTGGAGGTGACGGTGTGGTGGATCATCACGCCGTTCACATTGTTGAACGGCCCCTTGTGGTTGCGGTTGTGGTGGCGCCAATCGCGGGTCTCCTCGATGACCAGGTCTTCGTTGCGAAGTGCCCGGAGCATCTGGTCCGCGGTCATGGGTGCGGCCATGGTGTCCTCCCTCCAGCGATGGGAGGTTCCTGAACGACCCCTCGCTGGGGGGACTCAGCCGGCGGGGGTGCTGTGGTGCGCTACGGCACCGCCTTGCGGAGGGCCGGTCACCAGCCCGTCCTCCCTGGCTGCCGGCGCCGGCGTCCACCGCGGCGCCGATCCAGGGGCCCGCCCCACCTCTGGCCGTTGGCCGGTGAGGGAACCTTCCCGGAGCACTCACGGTCTCTCTTCATTTTCGCGCTGCGCGCCGCCTGCGGCATCTGGATCAACCTGCCGAGCGGAGCGAACCGCTGGCCCTCGCCCAGCACGCCGAGCTCGTGCGGCGGGAAGTGAGCCGGCGGGAGCCAACGGACCGCTGCCGGGCCCCCCTTGAGATCGTCCCGCGCAACGGCGACGATGGCTGCCGTCACAGTCCTTGGCGGCATGCGGTCTCAGCGGACTCATCGCACTGCGCCAGAATCGTGGCGAGCGAGGAACAGCCGACCCGAGGCGCCGGAAACAGGGTGACACCATGACGACACGGCAGGTCCGCAAGCGGTGCCAGGCGCTCGTCAACGCGCTCGACCTGCCCAGTCCCTTCTCCGTCGAGGCCCTCGTCCGTGAACTGTCGGCCCGGCGCGGCCGGCCCATCCGGATCCACACGCTGGCGATCGGCTCCGCCGTGAACGCCTGCGGCCTGTGGATCGCCACCGACTCCTGCGACCACATCTTCGTCGAGGAGAAGACCACCAGGTTCCACCAGGAGCACATCGTGCTCCACGAGATCGGTCACATCCTGATGGACCACGGCGCCGGCGAGGACGAGAACCGGCGCGCCCTGGCCACGCTGCTGCCCGGCCTCCGCCCCGACGTGGTCAGCCGGCTGCTGGGCCGCACCAGCTACACCTCCGAGCAGGAGCAAGAGGCCGAACTCGTCGCCAGTCTCATCCACTCGGCCGCGGGCATGCTGCCCCCTTCGTCGTCCCCAGGGGTGCGCGGCACGCTCGAAGTCGCCCTAGGAATCCGCAGGTAGGTGCGTGGACACACACTCCCTCTACGAACTGGGCACCCGCGTCGAACTCACCGGCGCACTGGCCCTCTGGCTGGTGATCGCCCTCCGGCTGCCCACCGCCCGCCGCTCCCGGCAGCAGAAGATGCTGCTGCTGTCCGCGATCGGTCTCGCCGGTTCGATCACCGTCTATCTCGACCCCGTCACCGCGGCGCTGACCCGGACCTTCCGCTTCGCCGAGAGCTGCGGCCTGTTCATGAACGGCTGGGGCGTCCTCAGTTCGGCCCTCATCCTCGACTTCGTGCTCGCCGCCATGTCCCGGCGCCGCCCCTGGCTCGTCTACGGCCCGATGGTCCTCACCATCGCCGCGCTGATCGCGCTCAACTACACGATCGCGCCGGACGCCGGCTGCGTCACCAGCCAGGCCGTCGCCTGGTACAGCCCGTTCTGGTGGCTGCTCATCGCGGCCCACCTGATCGGCACCATCCCGTGCGCGGTGCTGTGCGTGCGCTACGGGCGCCGGGCCGGCGACGACCGGCCCGTGCGCACCGGGCTCCTGCTGCTCGCCGCGGGGTTCACCTCGTCCGCCACGTTCTGGTGCGTGGTCCTGGCCTTCCTCCTCGCCCGGCCGGCCTGGCTGGGGGCACTGTTCCCGCTCAACATCGGGGTCACGGCCTGGATGATGACCGCCGGGGTCGGGCTGCCGCTGGTCGTCACCGTCCGCCGGGCCGCCCGCGACATGAGCGCCCTGTGGCGCCTGCACCCCCTGTGGCGCGAAGTCACCGAAGCCGTTCCGTACGTCACCCTGGACAAGCCGCTCCCCCGCCTCCGCGCGGTGCTCGGCGGCCCCCGTACGGTCCGCCTCCGGCTCTACCGCCAGGTCATCGAGATCCGCGACGCGCTGCTCGTGCTGCACGACTACGTGTCCTCCGAGGCGATGGAGGCCGCCCGGGACCACATCGGGACCCAGCAGCTGCCCGGGGAACAGGTCGAGCCGGCGGTCACCGCCTGCTGGCTGTGCACCGCGCTCGACGCCCGGCAGGCCGAGGCCACCCCCCGGCCGAACCAGCTCACCCCCGGCGGGCCCGCCCACGACGGCCTGCGCAGCGAGGCCGACTTCCTGCTCGCCGTCCTCAAGGCCCGCGCGCTGCCCGCCGTACGCTCCTTCGCCGTGCCGCCCGCACCGGCCGGCCCCGCACGGGCCCGTCCCGCCGTGCCGGACCTGCGGACCCCCCACTCCCCACCGTCTCGTACGAGTTAGGAATCCATGACCCAGCAGTCCGCCCGCACCCCCTACACCAGCGGCATGTTGAGCAATGACGACGGCCGTGAGCGGGACCGTCTGACGTCCATCCAGGGCAGCGTGGACACGTTCACCACCGGAATCCTGGAGCGCCTCCCCGTCGAATCCTCCTGGAACTGCCTGGAGTTGGGCGCCGGGGCCGGCTCCATCGCCTACTGGCTGGCACAGCGGTGCCCGGAAGGCCGTGTGGTCGCCGTCGATCTCGACACGCGCCACCTCGACGCCGGACGTGCCGCGAACCTGGAGGTCCAGGAAGCCGACATCACCGACGAGGACTACGCCCCCGGCAGCTTCGACCTCATCCACGCGCGCTACCTGTTCTGCCATCTCGCCGCACGCGACGACATGGTCGCGCGGGTCGCCCGCTGGCTCGCCCCCGGCGGGCGGCTCGTCATCGAGGAGCCCTACCACCTGCCCGGCGCCACCTCCCCCTTCCCCGTGATGGGGCGCATCCTCGACGCCTACCAGCGCGTCTACCACGAGAACGGCGCCGACCTCACCTGGGTCCGGGGCCTGCCCGCCCTCCTGGCCGGCAGCGGTCTGTCCGACGTCGCCTTCGCCGCGAACCCCGGGTACATGGGCGGACTCGACAAGGACCGCTGGCTCCCGCTCATCAGCCAGGCCACGCCCGGCCTGCTCGCCGACGGCGCGGTCACCGAGGCCGACCTGGCGGAGTTCCACACCCTCCTCAAGGACCCGGCGTTCATCGACATCCCGCAGCTGACCCTCTCGGCCTGGGCCCGCCGCCCGGCGGAGTGAGCGTCCGCGGACGGGCCGGGCGGAAGCCGGTGGGTGCGGTGCCTGCCCCGTTGAGATGATCAAGGAGATGAGAAACGACCACCCGCACCTGCCCACCACCGAGTCCGCCGTCACCGCCCTCCGCGCGATCGCGGCCGAGTACCGCCTCGGCCTGACCGTCACGGACGACATCGGCGCGGACCGTACCTCCCGCCGCACCGCGGCCGGAGTGTTCACCGCCCTGGACGCGGACGGCTCGCTGCCGCACGAGGCCTTCGTGGAGCTGGACGGGTCGCCCGCGGTCACCGTCCAGCTCTTCCCCGAGGACGATGCGACGATCACCGTGGAAGGGGTGGCGTTCGCCGATGTCCCGCGGGACGCGGTGCCGGCGTTCCTGCGCTCGGTGTACGGCGGCCTCGCCCACGTCAGGACGCGGTTCTTCCCGCCGGGCCAGTGGCTGGTGGTGCCGCTGCCCGGCGACGAGACCTACAAGGAGCGCCTCTTCGGCGGCGTGCTCAGCCCCTGGCTCGCGCGCGGCATCCGCTGAGGCGGAGGCAGTGGCCGGGCCGGGGGCCGGCTTCCGTCCTGGCTCTCACGCCGGCGGCCGGTGGCCCCCCGGCAGCAGGGGGCCCGGCTCCGGCGCGGCCACCTCGACGCCCTCCACCTTGGGATTGCGCCGCTGGCGCTTCGAGACCCAGTGGGCCAGCCAGGACAGCAGCATGCACATCCCGATGTAGATCGGCGAGATGATCATGACGACGGGGATGAACGGCAGGTCGTAGTCGAGGTTGGAGGCGATCAGCTTGCCGGCGTGCAGGAACTCCTCGTAGGTGATGAGGTAGCCGAGCGAGGTGTCCTTCAGGGCGACCACCAGCTGGCTGATGATGGCCGGGAGCATCGCCCGGACCGCCTGCGGCACCAGCACATGCGTCATGACCTGGGTCTTGCGCATGCCCAGCGCGTAGGCGGCCTCCCGCTGGCCGCGGTCGACGGCGTTGACGCCGGTGCGGAAGACCTCGGCGAGCACCGAGCCGTTGTACAGGGTCAGGCCGGCGACCAGGGCGATCAGCGGCTCGGCCTGCAGCGCCACATAGATGAAGAAGATCATGACCAGTACGGGCATGGCGCGGAAGAACTCCACCAGCACCGTGGACACCCAGCGCACGGGCCGGTGCGCGGAGAGCCGGCCGGTCGCCAGCACCCCGCCCAGCGCCAGCGACAGCACGGCCGCGAGGGCGAAGGCCTTCAGCGTGTTGCCCAGGCCCCGCAGGAGCAGCTCCTGAATTCCCTTGTAGGTGAAGGGAGTCCACTTCGCCGCGGTGAACTGGCCGGTGGAGAAGAGGAGGTAGACGACGCAGCCGAGCAGGGCGAGGATCAGCGCCGTGGAGGCAAGCCCGTAGAGCCGGTGGCGCTGCCGGGTCCGCGGGCCGGGGATGTCGTAGAGGGCGGTGGTCATCGGGCGACTCCGAAGCGCTTCTCCAGCACGTTGAAGAGCGCGCTGATGGTCAGGGTCACGATCAGGTAGCCGACGGCGATCCAGACGAAGGTCCAGATGATGCTGTAGCCCAGCTCGTTGAGCGGCTTGTAGACCCCGAGGAGTTCGGTGACGCTGAACGCGCCGGCGATCGCGGAGTTCTTGGCGAGCGCGATCAGGGTGGAGCCGATGGGCGGGATGACGGACCGGAACGCCTGCGGGAGGACGATCCCGCCCAGCGTCTGCGGGAAGGTCATGCCCAGACTGCGGGCCGCCTCCCCCTGCCCGACCGGCACGGTGTTGATGCCGGAGCGCACCGCCTCGCAGATGAAGGCGGAGGTGTAGCAGCCCAGCGCGAGGATGGCGAAGAGGTTGAAGGGCAGGACGAGCCCGAAGCGCGGCAGGCCCAGCACCACCGCGAAGAACAGCAGCGTCAGCGGCGTGTTGCGCAGCACCGTCACCCATGCCGTGCCGAGGGCCCGCAGCGACCCGACCGGCGCCACCCGGAACGCGGCCATCAGGAAACCGAGGACGAGCGCGAGCAGCGAGGCGAAGACGGTGAGTTCGACGGTGCCCAGCAGGCCCTTCCCGTAGAGGGAGAGGTTGTCGAGGAGAACGTTCATCGGTCAGTTCCTTGGCGGCTCAGGTCGCCGGGTAGCGGTCGATCGGGGGCGGCTTGGGGGCGGGCACGCCGGACGCGCCGAGCGTCGCCTCGTACGCCTTGCGCCAGTTGCCGTTCTTCTCGTTCGCGGCGAGGGCGTCGTCGAGCGCGAACCGCAGCGCGTTGTCGCCCCGGGGCACGCCGATGCCGTACGGCTCCTCGGAGAACGGCTTGCCGGCCACCTTCAGCTCGTCGGGCACCTTGGCCGCGTAGCCCAGCAGGATCGCGTCGTCGGTGGTGACCGCGGCGACCTGGTAGGTGAGCAGGTTGTCGACGCACACCGAGTAGGTGTCGTAGGAGACGAGCACGGCCTTGGGGTAGTCGGCCTGGATGCGCTGGTAGGGGGTGGAGCCGGCCGCCGAGCAGACCCGCTTGCCGGCCAGGTCCTGCGGGCCCTTGATGTCGTTCTCGTCGGTGCGCACCAGCAGCGACTGGCCGGCCATGTAGTAGGGACCGGCGAAACCCACCAGCTTCTTGCGCTTGGCGTTGATGGTGTAGGTGCCGACGTAGAGGTCGATCTGGCCGTTCTGCAGGGCCGTCTCGCGGTTGGCGGAGGCGATCGTCTTGAACTCGATGGTGTGCGGCGGGAAGCCGAGGGCGGCGGACATCATCTTGGCGATCTCGATGTCGAAGCCGGTGTACTGGCCGGAGGCCGGGTCGCGTTCGCCGAGGTAGGGCTGGTCCTCCTTGACGCCGATGACGAGATGGCCGCGGCGCTTGGCCTTCATCCAGGTCGGGGAGGCGGGCAGGGAGAAGTTCCGGGCGACCGGGTACTGCGGCAGTTCGCTGCCCTTGGGGCCCTTGACCGGCGGACTGCCCTCCCGGCCGCAGCCGGCCAGGGCCAGGACGAGCACGGCGAACACGGCGAACACGACGCCCGCGAGGGCACGGCGCGGGGGCGTGGAGTGGCTGTGCGGCATCACGGCACCCCCGTTCAGTGCTTGAGGATCTTGGAGAGGAAGTCCTTGGCCCGTTCGCTGCGCGGCGCGGTGAAGAAGTCGTCGGGGCTGCGGTCCTCGACGATGCGGCCGTCGTCCATGAACACCACGCGGTTGGCGGCGGAGCGGGCGAAGCCCATCTCGTGGGTGACCACGACCATCGTCATCCCGTCCCGCGCGAGCTGCCGCATGACCTCCAGCACCTCGTTGATCATCTCCGGGTCGAGGGCCGAGGTCGGCTCGTCGAAGAGCAGCGCCTTGGGGTCCATGGCGAGTGCGCGGGCGATGGCGACGCGCTGCTGCTGGCCGCCGGAGAGCTGCGCCGGATACTTCTCGGCCTGGGAGGCGAGCCCCACCCGGTCCAGGAGTTCGCGGGCGCGCCGGGCGGCCTCGTCCTTCTTTTTCTTCCTGACCTTCATCGGCGCCAG
Organism: Streptomyces angustmyceticus; assembly: GCF_019933235.1. Lineage (NCBI taxonomy): Bacteria > Bacillati > Actinomycetota > Actinomycetes > Kitasatosporales > Streptomycetaceae > Streptomyces > Streptomyces angustmyceticus. The sequence goes on from NZ_CP082945.1 coordinate 1,590,817, forward strand.
CATCACGTTGTCCAGCACCGTCTTGTGGGCGAAGAGGTTGAAGGACTGGAAGACCATGCCGACTTCGGCACGCAACTGGGCCAGTGCGCGGCCCTCTTCGGGCAGCGGCTGCCCGTCCAGCTCGATGGTGCCCGACTCGACGGTCTCCAGGCGGTTGATGGCCCGGCACAGGGTGGACTTCCCGGACCCGGAGGGCCCGATGACCACGACCACCTCCCCGCGGCCGACGGTGAGGTCGATGTCCCGCAGGACATGCAGTTTTCCGTAGTGCTTGTTGACCCCGCGCAGTTCAATCAGCGCATCACCGGCCATATGCAGACCTGCCCACTCTCATCCGTACAGCGGAGAGCCCGCAACCTACCGGGGCGGACAGGGCGCCTCTCCCCTGACACGCACGCATGCACGGAGATGGGCGGATAAATCAGGGTTACGGATGAACCTTCCGCACGGCCCGCGAGGACGCGGGGCCGCCGTCCGCGCTCCCGGCCAGGGGTCAGCTCTCGGACGCCTCGGCGTAGACCTGCGACAGCTCGGGCGCGCCGATGTCGGCCCAGTCGTGGCCCACGGCCACCACGTCGATCTCCCGCCCCGAGGCCAGCCGGACCACCGGCTGCCCGTCCGGCCAGACGTGCCAGACGGCGCCGCGCACCGTGCGGACCAGGACCGTGCCGAGGTAGAGACCGGCGTCGTTGCCGAGCCAGGGCAGCACCTCAGGGTCGTCCCGCCAGACGGGCTGCAGCTGGTCCAGGGCCTCCAACGACCCTACGGAGTCGTCCAGTTCCACGCCGGCGGTGGCGGCCTGGGCCCGCAGCAGCTCGCACTCGGACAGCAGCTCGACGACGCTCTCCGGGTCGGCGCGCACCGACTCCGCGAGCGGCACGGACCGGTGCGCGTTCCGCCGCCTGCGCCACCTGTCCAGGAAAGACATGTTCATGGTCCGCAGGGTCCCACCCGCCTTCCGGTCGCGGCCACAGGCGCGCGGCACACCCGTGCCCGGTTCGTCACCTTGACGCCTCCCCTTCGCCTCCCTACCTTCATGGCGCTCGGATCGGATCAACCAGATCCCGGGTACCCCCCTGCCCCTCGCGGGCCCCGGCCTGGAACGCAGTGCACGCCTGCCCGTTGGCGCCAACCGGAGGGACACGGACCGATGCGTGGACGACGATGGGGCACCGCCCTGACCCTGCTGCTCACCGCGACCGCACTGCCGGCCACCGGGCCCGGGACCGCGACGGCCGCCGCCGCGCACCGGCCGCCCCCCGCACTCCCCCTGGCGCGGCTCTTCGACAACCGGGCGGTCAGCGACAACTCCCGGCCCGGAGCGGCCGACTTCGACGGTGCCGGCCGCTCGCTGTCCGCCCAGGACCTCGCGGCGGCCGGCTGGTCGCCCGGCAGCACACCGACCCTCGACGGCACCCGGCTCGCCCTGCCGCGCGCCGCGCCCGGGACACCGGACAACGTGGTGGCGGACGGTCAGGCGGTGGCCGTACGCGGCCGGGGCGAGGCGCTGACCTTCCTGGTCGCCGGGACGGGCGGCGCGGCCACCGGCACCGGGACCGTGCGCTACCGGGACGGCTCGCACAGCGGCTACGAACTCACCGCTCCCGACTGGCGGTCGGGGCCGATGAGCACCAAGGCCGTGGCGCTGCCGCACATCAACGCTCCGGGCGGACAGCTGACCGGGGCGGCGCGGCTCTACGCGGTGACCGTCGCGCTGCGGCCGGGGCGGGAGGTGAGTTCCGTGGTCCTGCCCGAGCGGGCCGCGGCGCCCGGCGCGCTGCATGTGTTCGCGGTGTCCGTACGGGACAGCGGCCGCGGCAGGACCGGGAGTTGGGCGGCGAGCACGGCCGGCTACCGGGCGGTGGGGCCCTGGACCGACCGCACGCTGCGGCTGGTGGTGCACAGCGGCGCGGGCGGGCCGCGGGCGCGAATACGGCTCGCCAACACCTTCGCCGCGGCGCCCCTGGACATCGGGGCGGCCAGTATCGCGGTGCGTGGCGCCGGGGCGGCGGCGGACCGTGCGCCGGTGCCCCTGACCTTCGGGAAGGGCCACACCGGGGTCCGTGTGCCGGCCGGGGCCGAGGCGTTCAGCGATCCCGTCGCCTTCACCGTCCCGACCGGCGCCGATCTGCTGGTGAGCATCCATCTGCCGGGGACGGTGACCGCGGCGCCGGTCCACCAGGAGGCGGCGCAGCTGTCGTATCTGAGCGCCGCGGGCAGCGGGGACCGCACCGCGGACACCGGGGGCGCGGCGTACCCCGAGACGATGGCCTTCTGGCCGTTCCTCACGGGCGTCGATGTCGGGGGCGGGCCCGGCTCGGTGGTGGCCCTGGGCGACTCGATCACCGACGGGGTGAAGTCGACGAGCGGCGCCAACCGCCGCTGGCCGGACGTCCTGGCCCGCCGCTTCCAGGCGCAGCACACCCTGCCCCGCTACGGCGTGCTCAACCAGGGCATCTCGGCGAACCGCATCGTCACCGACCGCTACCCGGGCGACGGCGTCAGCACGGACACCGGCGGGGTGAGCGCCCAGCACCGGCTGGAGCGCGATGTGCTGGCGCAGCCCTCGGCGCGGACGGTGGTGATCTTCGAGGGCATCAACGACGTGCGCTGGGGGACCTCCGCGGACGAGGTCGCCGCCGGTCTGCGGGCGCTGGCGCGGCGGGCGCACGAGCGGGGGCTGCGGGTGGTGGCGGCGACCGTCGCGCCCTGTGAGGGCTACCCCGACTGCACCCCGGCCGTGGAGGCCCGCCGCCAGGCCGTCAACGCCTTCGTCCGCGACCGGGCCGGCAGCGTCTTCGACGCGACGCTGGACTTCGACGCGGTGCTCCGCGACCCGCAGCGCCCCGCCCGGCTGCTGCCCGCCTACGACAGCGGCGACCACCTCCACCCCGGCGACACGGGCCTGACGGCGCTCGGCGAGTCGGTGGACCTCCGGGCGCTGGTACCGGGGCGGGGCTGACGCCGGGCCGGGCCGGTCCCGGGGCCTGTGTGGACCGGTCCCTGGGGGCCTGCCCGGACGGGGCTCGCGGGGCCTGCCCGGACGGGGTCCTGCGGGGCCTGCCTCGACCAACCCCCAGCCCCCGGGCTCCAGCGCCCCCGCAGCCGCCTCCCGTCGGACCGCCCTAGACGTCGAGGTCCACCACGACCGGGGCGTGGTCCGAGGCGCCCTTGCCCTTGCGCTCCTCGCGGTCCACATAGGCGTCCGAGACGGCCTTGGCGAACGGCTCGTTGCCGTAGACGAGGTCGATGCGCATTCCGCGGTTCTTGGGGAAGGCGAGCTGGCGGTAGTCCCAGTAGGTGTACGGCCGGTCGTACTTGAGGGGGCGCGGCACCACGTCCGACAGGCCCGCCTCGCGCAGGGCGCTCAGGGCGGCCCGCTCGGCGGGCGTGACATGGGTGGCGCCCTCGAAGACGGCCGGGTCCCAGACGTCGTCGTCGGTCGGTGCGACGTTGTAGTCGCCGAGGACCGCGAACGGGCGGGTGCCCGCCGCGTCCTCGGCGACGGCCGTCTTCAGCGCCTCGAACCAGCCGAGCTTGTAGGTGTAGTGCGCATGGCCGACCTCGCGGCCGTTGGGGACGTACACCGACCACACCCGGGCCGGGCCGCAGGTCGCCGAGACGGCCCGCGGCTCCTGCACCCCGTCGTACTCCGGGCCCCCGGGCAGGCCCAGGACGACGTCGTCGAGCCCCACCTTGGACAGCAGTGCCACGCCGTTCCACCTGCCGTCGGCGTTGACCGCGGCCTCATAGCCGAGCGCGCGCAGCTCGTCGTACGGGAACTGCTCGGCGGAGCACTTGGTCTCCTGGATGCACAGCACGTCCGTGCCGGTGCTCTCCAGCCAGGCCAGCAGCCTCGGGAGGCGGGCGGTGATCGAATTGACGTTCCAGGTCGCGATGCGCATGCCGGTAAACCTACCGCGCGGCACTGACAGCCGGCCCTCAGCCGAGGGCGGTCCGGTTCCCCGGGGTGAGACGGCCGTGCTCGGCCCCGCCGCCCAGCTTGTCGATCATGGAGTCGTAGATCGGGCGGGCGTGGTCCTGGAGCAGGCTGTCGTGGATGTCGATGGCCCGTCGCGGCGCGACCTCGCGTACGTAGTCGATGATCTCGGCGACCTTGTTCCAGGGGGCGTGCACGGGCAGCAGCAGGGTGTCGACCGTACGGCCCTCCGGGACGGTGAGGGCGTCGCCCGGGTGGAAGACCGTGCCGCCGTCGATCAGGAAGCCGACGTTGGTGACGCGCGGGATGTCGGGGTGGATGACGGCGTGCAGCTGGCCGTGCACCTCCACCTCGAAGCCGGCGGCGGTGAAGGTGTCCCCGTCGCCGACCGTGTGCACCCGGCCGGGGAAGGCGCCGGCGAGCTGGTCGGCGACGCTGGACAGGGTCCAGATCTCGGCCGCCGGGTTGGCTTCCATGCCCGCCCGCAGCCGGTCCTCGTTGAAGTGGTCCATGTGCTCATGGGTGACCAGGATCGCGTCCGCGCCGACGGCCGCGTCCTCCTCGCTGAAGACACCGGGGTCGATGACGAGCGTCCGCCCGTCCTTCTCCAACCGGACACAGGCGTGGGTCTTCTTGGTGAGTTCCATGGGCCCATCTTGCCGTGGCGGGCCGCGGCGGGTGCGCTCCCGCCCCTCACCGCGGCACATCCGCACGCCACTTACGGGGGCCGCCCCGCTCCGGGGCCCCCTCGGGAGCCCGTCAGCCCTCGGGGCCCGGGGAGCCAGTCAGCCCTTGGGCACCTTGGAAACCCGTCAGCCCTCCGGTGTCGTCTCCTCCCGGATCACCCGCTGGGCGACCGCGAAGGCGGAGTTGGCCGCCGGGACACCGCAGTAGACGGCGGTGTGCAGCAGGACTTCCTTGATCTCCGTGGGGGTGAGGCCGTTGCGCAGGGCCGCGCGGGTGTGCAGCGCCAGCTCGTCGTGGTGGCCGCGGGCGACCAGCGCGGTGAGCGTGATGACGCTGCGGGTACGGCGGTCCAGGCCCGGCCGGGTCCAGGTCTCGCCCCAGGCGTAGCGGGTGATGAAGTCGTGGAAGTCGCCGGTGAAGCCGTCGGCGGCGGCCTCGACCCGGTCGACATGGGCGTCACCCAGGACCTCGCGGCGGACCTTGATGCCCGCTTCGTACGTGGCGCCACGGGCCTGCTCCGGCTGCGCGAGACCGGACTCTATGGCGGCGGGCGGCGCCATCGGGGGCGGCGGGGGCGCGATCTGCGGCTTGGGGGCCGCGGCGCCGATGGCGTTCTGGCCGCCGGGGCCGGGCTTGTCGTGCCAGGCGGTGGAGAAGTGCCGGATGAGGAGTTCGGTGACGGCCGCGGGCTGCTCGACCGGCGTGAGGTGGGAGGTGCCGGGCACCAGCGCCATGCTCGCGTCGGGAATCCCGGCGACCAGGGTGCGGGCGTCGGTGGTCGGGGTGACCTGGTCCTCGGAGCCGACGACGGCGAGCGTGGGCACCCCGACCCGGCCGAGGGAGGACCGTACGTCGAAGGACGCCAGCGCCTCGCAGGCGGCGATGTAGCAGCCGGGGTCGGTGGTCCGCACCATCTGGACGGCCCATTCGACGATCGCGGGCTGGGCGCCGGCGAAGCCCTGGGTGAACCAGTGCTCGGGCGCGGTGCGGGCGATCGGGTCCAGCCCGTTCGTGCGGATGACGACGCCGCGCTGGCGCCAGGCGTCGGCGGTGCCGTAGCGCGGCGAGGTGGACACCAGGGCGAGCGAGGTGACCTGGTGCGGGCGGGTGAGCGCCAGCTGTATGCCGATGGCCCCGCCGATGTTGCAGCCGGCGTAGCCGAAGCGGTCCACGCCCAGGGCGTCGAGGGTGGCGATCAGCCGGTCGGCCAGTTCGGCCACGGAGGCCGCCGCGTGCGCGGGCGAGCCGCCGTGCCCGGGAAGGTCGAACCGGATGACCCGCCAGTGACGGGTCAGCTCGGGGATCTGCCGGTCCCACATGTGCCATGTGGTACCCAGAGCGGCACCGAGGACAAGTACGGGGGCGTCGTCGGGGCCGTCGATCCGGTGCTGCAGGGTCTTCTCACTCACCCGGCCACGCTACCGACTCTCTGACAAGATCCTTACACCCGGGTCAGGAAGAGCCACCGGAGCATGGCCGCCGACGGCGCCCGAAGCAGGGTTTGCGCAGGTCAGAGCCTCAGCGTGGAGACGACGTGGACGATCGCATGCCCCGGCTCGTCGTAGCTCACCGTCATCTGCCGGTACGGATGCGGTGCCTTGCTCATGATCAGGGCCGGGGCCTTCTGGCCCAGAGAAGCGGCGTTGCGGGGTGGGCGCGGACAGCTCACTCACGCCTTGCACGCTCTCAAATCTCACAACAGCCCCTATGACGGAGGTCATGGCTGTGTGGGCCTGACCAGGTGGAACACCTCCCGGGCGGCGTACCGTTTGAGGCATCGAACAATCTCGCGTCGCGTCTTGCCCTCCTTGACGCGGCGCTCAAAGTAGTCCTGGGTGCGTGGGTCGAAGCGCAGGCGGGTCTGCACGATCCGGTGCAGGGCGGCATTGGCCTGCCGGTCGCCGCCGCGGTTGAGGCGACGGTAGTGCCGAGTGCCCGAGGAGCGTTCTACGGGGCTGACCCCGCACATCGCGGCGAAGGACGCCTCACTGTGCAGACGTTCCGGGTTGCCCCCATCGTGATCAGCAAAGTGACGGCCGCGTCCGGACCGATGCCCACCACAGTGAGCAACTGCGGGGCATGGAGTCCGCGAGCAGGGCCAGGCGGCGTTCCAGATCCTGGATTCTGGTCGGTGAGCTGCCCAATTCGCTGAGCCAGCAGGCACAGAATGCATCGAGCCGTGGCCACCAGGTACGACAAACTCGCGGTCCGCTACGAGGCGACCGTCCTCGTTGCCGCCATCAACGAGTGGTTGTGAGGTACTGGTCCGACGACAACTCGAACACCCGTACTCGCCGACCGCCGGTGGGATGGACGGTCTCACGGACCGGATGCATCCCCAGTTTGGTCATGATCCGTTCGGAGGCGTCGTTGCCCACTTGAGCGATGCTGACGATCCGCTCCAGCCCTCGCTCTTCGAACCCGAACCGCACAGCAGCCCTCGCGGCCTCGGTAGCCAGGCCCTGCCCCCAGTGGGAACGTCCCAGCCGCCAGCCGACCTCCACCGCCGGCAGTACCTCCGGCAGGAAGTGGGGCACCGAAAGGCCGGTGAACCCGGCCAGCTCGCCAGTGGACCGGATCTCCACGGCGAACAGCCCGAAGCCCTGTGACTCCCACTCGCTCTCCCATGCCTGGACCCCGCCGCGAGTCTGCTGTTCGTCACGGACGCTGCCGTCACGGATCCACCGCATGACCTCGGGGTCGGCATTGACGGCAGCCATGGGCGCAACGTCTTCCTCGCGCCAGCGACGCAGGATCAAACGGGGAGTCTCAAGCATGACCATCCAATCTTTCTGGATCACAAAATGGGCTCTCTCCGCCATCCTCACCAGGCACTTTCGATGCACGCCCTAGAAGGTGGCACCGGGGGCGGCATAGGCGGTTGGGCCGCCGCATCGAGCCGAGGCGCGTGCCACCGCTTGCTGCGGCGTGAGGAAGCGGCCGACATGCGGGACGATCAACCGTCCTGCATGGGCCGCGCTGGCAGTTCGGAGCGCTGGCTCTGCGCGGAGAAGATCCGCAGTACCGCAATCCACACCAGGCACGAGCCGAACATATGGGCACCGATGACCAGCTCCGGCAGATGCGTGAAGTACTGCACATATCCGATGACACTCTGGCCGGCCAACACGGCGAGGAGCTCCAGTACCCGACGACGGACGACGGCAGGCGCTGACACAGCGCGCAGCGCGAACCAGAGTGCCACGGTCAGGCCCACCACGATGTAGACGAAGTCCACGTGCACTTGGGTGATTTCCTGCCAGTCCAGCGGGATCCGGTGCACCTTGCGTGCGTCGCCCGCGTGCGGCCCTGCGCCGGTCACCACGGTGCCGATCACGATCAGTGCTGCAGCGGATGAAACGAGCAGCCCTGTCAGCTGCCGCAGTGGCCTCGTCACCAGGTAACGCGCTGGGGCGTCGCCCTCCCGGGCGCGCTGCCAGGTCACTACGGCCACGGTGAGCAGTGCCATGGCCAGAAGGAAATGCGAGCTGACGATGTACGGGTTGAGCCCGGTCATCACAGTGATGCCGCCGACCACTCCATTGCCCATGATGATCCAGAACTGCGCCCAGCCCAGCCGGCCGAGATCGCGACGCACCGGTGTACGCGACCTGGCGGTCAAAATGACCAGGCCGGCCACGACGCCCATGAGGCCGATCATCATGCGGTTTCCGAACTCGATCACGCCGTGGATACCCATGTCAGCGGTCGGGGTCAGGCTGTCGTCGGTGCACTTCGGCCAGGTCTCGCAGCCGAGCCCGGATTCGGTGAGGCGCACCGCGCCGCCGGTGACCACGATGAGGACGGCCGTCATCACCGAGGCCAGCGCGGCCCGTTTCACCGCCTGCTCGGAGGGCTGCCAACAACGGACAATCAGACCAAGAGAATTCATCAAGCTCGGTGCTTCCTTCCGGTATCACGCGTCTGAACCAGGCCGCCTCAGTCCAGGGTCCGTCTGCCTCGTTCGCCGCGCTGTCCTGGAGACGTCGAGCCTCTTCACAGGGCGTCACGATCACCACGGTTGAACGGAACGCGACGGGCCGACCCTCGAGCACACCGCATCTGGCCTTTGTGAACACTGGCGCCGCCACGACTCCGGACGGGGCCGCTTTCCTGGCTGGGCGGCACTGACCGGTCGCCCACGCGTGAAGGGCAGTGACCCGGCAGGCAGCGCACCGCTTCGAGAGGCAACCCACTGGTCAGCGTCGCGGTGGCTCTTCTGTGGGTTGGAACCGCGGCCGGCTGCTTCAAGGCGCGTGGTTCATCAAGGTAGTTGGCGTCGGTGACACGTTTGTCGCGGCTCCGGTCATTGGCCCTGGAGTTCCTGGTTGCCATGAGCTGCCTCGGGCTCGGCAGCTGCTGCGGGGAACTCGACGGCGACGTCGTACAGGCCCGGGCTTGACGTGATCTGCGTCTGCGGGCCGTCCTGCGCGGCTCTGGTGCGCCTACCGAACTCAGGGTCCGCAGTGGCCGCCTCCCACGCTTCCCGGCTCTCCCAGTGAGAGACGTTGACGAGCTGGAACCGTGTCTCCGTGGATCGGGCCCGGTGCAGCCGGGAGTCGATGAAGCCGGATTTGGTGCTCATGAGTGCGGCGCGTTGCTCCCACTGGGCGATGAATGCATCGAGGTGCTCGGCGGAGATTTCGAAGATGTTGATGAAAGTGACGGCCGGGCTCGGCACGTTGACGGGCCGACTATCTGCGGTCACAGGGGTCTCCAAGAGTTGGTGGCGCTACGTGGTCCGCTCGGTGCGGATGGGACGACGGCCAGCGGTCAGGTTCTGCCACGCAGTGCGGCGAGTTGCAGGAGGGCGAATACCGAGACGGGGATGGTCTGCAGGACGGTCCACACCGTGCCGACGGTGTTGGTGTCCCACCAGTTGAGGACGAGAGAGACGACGCTCGCCGCCACCCACGCGGCCCCGATCGCGACGACGAGCCATACCGATGCGGCGGGTGGATCAGCTCGCCGGGCCAGCAGAGCGACGCCCACGCCGATCGTCAGCATCAGGCCGCCGGCGGTCAGCACCAGCTTGTCGCCGACTCCCAGCAGCCGGGCGAGGGGGTCGGAGACGAGGAGGTACACCAGCCCGAACACGATCATTCCGGCGGCGTCCATGGCGAGGATCCGGCGCAGCGAAGGTAGCGCCGGCCTGCGGGGATGCGTCGGGGCGACGTCCGCGGATGACGGTGTCATGAGGTCTCCAAGCACTCGACGTCACCGGGCGGCGCGCGGCGGGATGTTGTAGTTGAGGCGGAAGATGTTCTGGGGGTCGTATTCGGCCTTCAGAGCGGTCAGCCGCCTGTGGTCGTCCGTGGTGTAGGCGGTGCGGGTCCGTTCCTGATCGGCGGTGTCGCCGTGGCCCATGAAGTTGAGGAACCGGCCGCTGGTCCAGGGCTCCAGGTCCTTGAACATGCGCTCCAGGAAGGCGTGCGCGTCGGCGGTGGAGTCTCCCGTCAAGGGGGTGAGGACCGCCAGCATGAAGCGCGCGTCGCGATGGCCGACGGCGTTCGGGTGCTCGGGTCGGCGGGCCAGCGCGCCGCCCAGGTGGCGGAGCTCCACGATGGCCGGCAGTGCGGTGCTGGGGCCGGTGTGCTTGAGGATCGTACGGGCCGTGTCGCCGTCCAAGTCCGCCAGCAAGGCATTGTCGGCGGCCCACGGCATGGGGACCGGGGGATCGTCGTGGATGTCGCCGCTGTGCTCGTAGGGCATGTCGCGCAGGTTTTCCAGCAGTCGGGGACCGGCCTGGCGGAGCGGTTCGACCAACCGCTCGCCGTCCTCGGTCGAGCCGGTGAACGCGATCCGCACGTGGCAGACATGGCGTCCGCGCATCGGCTCGGGCACCTGCGGGTCGTCCGGGAAGGGAATCAGCGCCAGCGAAGAGTTCATCTCGTCAGGCACCGTGGCGGCCCACCCCCCGTACGCCTCCAGGATCCCGGGGGTCTGCTCGACATCGAAGAAGAGCCCGCCGCCGTACAGCCGGGCCACCGGGACCAGGTCGAACTCCATGCCGGTGACGATGCCGAAGTTGTCCCGGCCGCCCAGCAGCGCCCAGTACAGTTCCGGCTCGGCGTTCGGGGTGGCGTGACGCAGCCGCCCGTCGGCGGTCACGACGTCCATGGCCTGCACCCGGTCGGCGGCCCAGCCGTGGCTGCGTCCGAGCAGCGCGAGCCCTCCGCCCAGGGTGTAGGAGACGACGCCCACGTGCGGGGCGGAGCCGTTCAGCGGCGCCAGGCCGTGCCGTGCCGCCTCGGGAATCACCTGGTCGAAGCGGGCGCCTGCTGCGACGTACGCGCTGCGCGTTTCGGGGTCGACGCGGACAGCGGCCATGCGCCGGGTGGTGACCAGCAGCCCGCCCTCTGCGGCCACCGAGAAGCCGTGCCCGGTGTTCTGTACGGCTACCGGCAGGCCGTGCGCCGCTGCGAAGTCGACGGCCGCCGCCACGTCCTCGGCCCGCGCGGCGCCGACGATCACCTCCGGATGGTGCCGCACGGCCAGGTTGAAGCCCGTCAGCTCCTCGTCGAAGCCCTCCTGGCCGGGCAACAGCACAGGCCCCTCGGTACGGGCGGCCAGGGTCTCGATGTCGTGACGCTCCACAGTCCTGCTCCTTCGTCGTGCCAACGGGAGCGATCTTGATGGGCGTATATGACATCTGCCGTCATATTCTGCTCAGGTGAAATTCGACCGCCTGCTCTCGATCGTGCTGCTGCTCCAGCACCGTGACCTGGTCCCGGCCAAGGAACTCGCCGAGCGCCTGGAGGTGTCGCAGCGCACCATCTACCGCGACGTCGAAGCACTGTCGGCGGCCGGCGTCCCGGTGTACGCCGAGCGTGGCCAGGACGGCGGCATCGGGCTCCTGGCCGGCTTCCGCACCGACGTCACGGGCCTGACCACCGACGAGGCCCGCGCGCTGTTCGTGCTGGCGTCGCAGAGCGCCCACTCGGCGCTCGGCCTCGACCACGCCCACGGCTCCGCGCTGCGCAAGGTGATGGCCGCGCTGCCCGCCCCGCACCGCCCGGCGGCCGAGCTGACCAGCCGCCGCATCCTCATCGAACCCGACCGCTGGCATGCCGCACCCCGCCCCGAGACCGACCTCGAGGCCCTGTACACCGCGGTCCTCAGCGACCGTCGGCTGCGCATCCGCTACCGCCACAGCGGCCAGACCGCGCTGCGCACCTACACCCTCGACCCCTACGGGCTGGTGGCCAAGGCCGGCACCTGGTACCTGGTCGCCGACCACAAGGGCAAACCGCGGCTCTTCCGAACCGACCGGCTGTCGCAGGTCAGCCTCCTCGCGGCCGAAGCGCGCCGCCGCCCCGGCGCAGAGCTGACCCAGGTCTGGCACGACCTGCGCCGCCAAGTGGAAGACCGCAGCGTCGGCGTCACGATCGTCGTCCGGGTGCGCCGGGAGCGGCTGGACATGGTGACCCGTATCGCCGGCGGCTACTTCACCGGGCCACCTGTCCCCGAGGCCGGCACCGACGAGTGGCTCCGGGTCGAGGTCGCCTACCCTGTCGTAGAGGCGGTCCGCCACCTGCTGCAGTTCGGCACCGACATCCAAGTCGTCAGCCCTCCCGAGGCCCGCGCCGAGATGACCCGCGCCATCGCCGAGTTGGCGGACCACTACCACGCTGCATGAACCACGGCTTCGGTTCGGCCGCATCCCAGCGGTTTCGCAGTCCGTCACTGCAGGCCACCGACCGGATGGCGCGGTGGCCCGTAATCCTCCGGCAGGCAGCTCCCATCGCCACCGACTACGAGTAGTAGTTGTTGAGTATCGCGAGCTATGGCCCACGGAATGGTGCCGAAGTCGAAGAGTTGATCAACCGGCGGCCCACGCTCCAGGTCCGTTACGAGTCCCTGTACGGCGCGCTGTCATCCGCAAGTCAGGATGACCTTGCCAAACTTGCCTGGGCCGGCGAGCCGGGCATAACCATCGGCGTACCGGTCGAGGGAGAGGGTCGTGTCCACGGGGACCCGCAAGCGACCTTGGGCGAGTAGGGGAACGACCGAGGTGCGAACGAGGTCGGCGAGCAGCGCCTTTTCCGCGTGCGTGCGGCCGCGGATGGTGGTTCCGATCAGATGGCCGCGTACCAGCATGAGGTCGAACATTCGCAGCGGCACCGTAGCGCCGGCCTGAACCCCGACGATGAGGACCTTGCCGCGGCTGCGCAGCAGGCTGACCCGTTGCAGGCTGTCCTGTCCGCCGACGAGTTCCACGATCACGTCGTACGGCCCGTGCTGCGCCTCATCGGCGGGAGTGACGACGTTCGACGTGTGCGCCGTCCGGGGCGAGCGCCTTCACCTGGTGGTGAAGCTCGGGACGGCGCACACTTGCCACGGTATGGGCTCCGGAAACGGCGGCAACCTGCACCATGGCCGTTCCCACGCCGCCTGCCGCTCCGGTGACCAGTACACGGTCGCCCGCGCGGACCTGGGCCTGGGTGATCAGGGCGTCCCAGGCGGTACTGAAGGCTTCCGGGAAGCCGCCGGCCTCCTGCCAGGACAGCGCATCCGGCACCGGAAGCAGGAGATCGGCAGGGACGGCGATCCGCTCGGCTTGACCGCCGCCACCGACCAGCGCCATGACTCGGTCTCCGGTGGAGATGCCGGTAACGGCGCTCCCCACGTGCTCGACTTCACCGGCGATTTCCAGGCCGGGCACGTCGGTTGGCCATCCCGGCGGCGCCGGATAGTCCCCCCGTGCCTGCTGCAGGTCGGCGGCGTTGAGACCTGCGGCGCGCACACGGACCACCACACCTCCTGGCCCCGCCACCGGGTTCGGCCGTCGCTCCAGATGGAATTGCCCGTCGGAGTCGATCACTACAGCCCGCATGATCGCACTCTACGGCCAAGGCACTGATGAGGCTGCGAGTGGGGCACGAGACAGTCACAGCCACTCATTGATAGCCGCGACGAGGACGGTCACCTCGTAGCGGACAGCGAGCTTCTCGTAGCGAGTGGCGACCGCCCGGTGCCTCTTGAGCCTGGTACCGGCACATCACCCTGGCCATGGCGGCTTCCGCCCACCTGACAGCGGTCCGGGCCACCACTCATGACAGGGAGGACACAGCCGCGACCTGATCCGACTGAGCGTGAACGAGATCCGCCGCCTGCTGAACACGTTCGCTCACACCGCCCGACACGAAGCCGGTCACTTCCTGTACTGGGGTCGCTGGCGTCGCCGCCATCAACACCGCACAGCCCCTATAACGGGGGTCATGGCCGTGTGGGCCTGACCAGGTGGAACACCTCGCGGGCGGCGTAGCGTTTGAGGCATCGGACGATTTCGCGCCGGGTCTTGCCCTCCTTGGTGCGGCGCTCAAAGTAGTCCTGGGTGCGCGGGTCGAAGCGCAGGCGAGTCTGCACGATCCGGTGAAGGGCGGCGTTGGCCTGCCGGTCGCCGCCGCGGTTGAGGCGACGGTACTGCCGAGTGCCCGAGGAGCGTTCTACGGGGCTGACCCCGCACAGCGCGGCGAAGGACGCCTCACTGTGCAGACGTTCCGAGTTGTCCCCCATCGTGATCAGCAAAGTGGCGGCCGTGTCCGGGCCGATGCCCACCACAGTGAGCAGCTGCGGGGCGTGGCGTTCCGCGAGCAAGGCCAGGCGGCGTTCCAGATCCTGGATCTGCTCAGTGAGCTGCTGGATTCGGTGGGCCAGCAGGCACAGGGTGATGCGGGTGGCCTGCTGTACCGCCTCTTCGTCGCCCTCGTCGTTCTTGCTGTCGTCGGCGAGCCGTGCGCAGGTACGGAAGAGTTCCGGGTTGTTCAGCCGGGCCAGTTCTTCCCGCAGGCCCGGGTCAGCAGTGACGAGGACGGCCTTGAGCTGGTTGATCGCCTGGGTGCGCGCTTTGACTGCCGACCCTTTGGTGAGTTCGTACATCCGGGCGATCTGCACTGGTCCGTCGCCGGACTTGGACTGGGCGCGTGCTCGCCCGCTCAGCACCGCCCGGGCTGCGTTCTGGGCATCGAGCGGATCCGATTTGCCGCGCTGACGGCGGTCGGTCCGGTCGGGCCGGTTCACGTCGAACACTTCCACGCCCTGGGCCAGCAGATAGCGGGACAGGGCCGCCCCGAAGGAGCCGGTCCCCTCTACTCCGGCCCACCGCACCGTGCCCATCCCTCTGGCCCACTTGAGTAGTTCGCGGTATCCGGCCGCGGTGGCCGGGAACTCTTCGGTACCGATCACCGCCCCCACCGGGGAGAGCACGGCAGCCACATGAGCGTCCCGGTGCGTGTCCACTCCGAGGACCACCTCCCCCGTGGGCCGGCGTCGGCGAGTACGCGGGGTTAAGGACGTATCGGTCATGTTCGTTCACCTTCCGACCCGATGGCACATCGCGTGGCCGGCACCGGACCGGGCGGGCGGGCGGGCGGTCAGAACTGTGAATAAGCCTGGCTGGTCGGCAGGCCCCTATCGGGACACACCCGGCCGGCCCGGTGCCAGCAACGCACCTCCCCGGTCCGCGGTCGACACAGCGTGAGTAAGACACCGCGGTCAGAGTTCTCATGAGTCAGACCCCGGCCCGGGACAGCACCCACCAATCCTCCCGGTACTCACTGCGTCCCGCCCAAGCCCGCAGAACATTCTCCACCCCAGCTCAAGGAACACCCTGAATCTGACTCTGGCCGACCACAACGGATCGCAAAGGTCCACATCACGATCAGTCCTCAGGATTCACCAACGGCGTCGTCGACTGACAGCGCCTTGCCCCCGACCACCGGACGAGGATCAACCCGCGCCCACGGTCAGCGGCCTACTGCGGGCGGCCGACGGAACCGGCGCGCCCCGCGCCAAGCGTGGGAGGCGGCTCGCGCCGGGAGCGCCCCGACACATGGTCATCGACCACCTCCAGGCACACCCCGACGAGTCATTCACCGCCGTCCGGATCAGCCGCATCATTGATAAGCCCTCAGGCGCCATCGCCAACGCCCTCAGCAGGCTCATCAGTCTGGGAGTCGCCGAGCAGGTCAGCGAGATGGATGACGCCACGGGGGTCCATCTCCGGGGCGCTGCCCATGACTTCTCCGTGCGCCTCCTCGGTGGCATCTGCGGGATCGCCGGCGCCTTCTCCGTCCTTGCTGACCTCGCCGCCTTCCTGCGCCATATGCTGGTTCCCGCAGCCGCTTCGGAGCAGCCGGGATTCGGGGCGAACTGGGTTGAGAGGTCCCTGCAAATCCACACGGGTGAGCTCACACCAGAGCGCGGTCTGTTCTGGCACCCAGCCCCGAGCACAGTTCCGGCAACGGACGACGTCTGGGTGCACTACGGCTTCACCGGTACCGGCATGTGGATCTCACCGTCGAAGGGCCGCTGGGCAATCCTCCTCACCAACAAGCTCTACTACACCCGCGACCGGGATCCCCTGACCGCGATTCGCAACGCGTTCTGCACCGCCGCATTCTCGTAGCGGCACCCCACGCCAGGCCGAAGGCCGACGAGCACAGGGCGACGCCACGCCGCCGACGGCAGGTCGCCATCCGGGACACGCGTGGACCGCGCTGGCCTTCGCGATGCACTGGCACCGCAGGCATCAGCACGCTCAGCAAGAGGCGGCAGCCCATCAGGCCCTCGTCCACCTCCAGCCCGCATACGGACCGATCGCCGAACCCGTACTGAACTTGTGCTGATCTGGCGCATCCGACCGTGCCTGGAAACGGTCGCTCACCTGGGTACCGCCCCACGCGGGGAAAGCAGCGATACCGATAGGCGCACGCCAGTAGGGTCGAAGAGGGCTCCAGGCGGAGATACCGGTTATAGGGGCTGTGTGATGTAGAGCTGTTCCGCCGCCCGGCCGAAGTGCCGGCGCTCGGCCACCGCGACGAAGTAGCGGAGCTTGCGCAGATCAAGATCCATGCCCTCAAGGTACCAATTGCCCAGGAAGAGTATTGGACGCCGTAGATGCGCCGGCCCGAGACTCGAAGCATGATCCTCATCACCACCCCCACCGGCCAGATCGGCGGCCGGCTCCTGGACATCCTGCTCAACGAAACCCCCACGCGTGGCGAAGAGCTGCGCGTCATCGTGCGCGACCCCGGGAAACTTCCCGACGCGGTCCGCGCCCGCGTCGATGTCGTCACCGGCTCGCACGGCGACGCCGAGGTCGTCGACCGTGCCTTCGCCGGCGCGGACGCCGTCTTCTGGCTGGTCCCGCCGGCGGACCCGCAGGCACTGAGCCTGGACGCCGCGTACTCCGGGTTCACCCGCGCCGCCGCGAAGGCATTCACGACCCACGGAGTGGGGCACGTCGTCGGTGTCTCGGCGCTCGGCCGCGGCACACCCGTCGCCGGCCGCGCCGGACTGGTCACGGTGTCGCTGGCCATGGACGACCTCATCGCGAGTACGGGCGTGGCCTACCGGGCGCTCGCGAACCCGACTTTCATGGACAACCTGCTACGGCAGGCGGATTCGATCCGCGACGACGGAGTCTTCACCGACACCGTCGCCGCCGACCGCAAAGCACCGATGGCCGCCACCCGGGACATCGCCGCGGCCGCCGCCGACCTGCTGCTCGACCGCTCGTGGACGGGGACGGGCGAGGTCCCGGTGCTGGGTCCCGAGGACCTCTCGGCGCACGACATGGCGCGCATCATGTCCGACGTGCTCGGCCGCCCGGTCCGCTACGAGCGGCAGTCGCTCGACGACTTCCGCGCCGCGCTCACCGGACGCGGCGTCGGGGAAGCGCTCGTGGAGGGCTATGCCAACATGATGCGCTCCAAGGACGCCGGTCTCGACGACGGCGTACAGCGCATCCCGCAGACCGCGAGCCCGACCACCTTCCGCGAATGGTGTGAAGAGGTCCTGAAGCCGGCGGTCCAGGCATGAGCGCCAAGACCGCTCTCATCGTGGGAGCCTCCCGCACCCTCGGGCTCGGCCTCGCTACCGAGTACGCGCACCGCGGCTGGGACGTCATCGGAACCGTCAGGGGCAGTGACCGCACCGGTCTTCACGACGTGGCCGAGGCGTCCGGTGGGCGGGTCACGATCGAGTCACTGGACATGACGCAGCCGGAGCAGATCACCGCGCTGCGCGAGCGCCTGGCGGAGCGCACCCTCGACCTGCTGTTCGTCAACGCCGGCATCACGAGGGGCGACATTCCGATCGGCGATGTCCCGGAGGAGATGTTCGTCGAGGTCATGGTCACGAACGCGCTCAGCCCGATGCGCGTGGTCGAGTCCTTCCGCTCGCTGGTCGCGCCCACCGGGACCATCGGCGTCATGTCCTCGCGCCAGGGCAGCCTCAGCTTGAACACCAGGGGTGGACAGGACGTCTACCGCGCCAGTAAGTCCGCCCTGAACCAGCTCATGCGCAGCTACGCCGCCCGGTACGCCGAAGCCGCTCACGCACTCCTGCTTATGTGCCCCGGCCACGTCCGCACCGAACTCGGCGGGCCGGACGCACCGCTGACCATCGACCAGTCCATCCGCGTGGCGGACACGATCGACCGCCACAGCGGCGAACCCGGCCTGAAATACCTCAACTACCAGGACCAGACCGTGCCCTGGTAGCAACCGTCGAGGAAACGCGGGTCCAGACGCTGCCGGTCGGCACTGCGCTAAGGCGTGTTTGAGATGTGGTCACAGGGCTTGCCTTATCAGGGCGAGTTGGATGGTGGCTTCGTAGCGGACGGCGAGCTTGTCATAGCGGTGGCGACGCTCCTGGCCTGTTTCAACAGACCGATGCGGTTCTCGACCTTGTGCCTGCGCCTTTGCATCTCGCGGTCGAAACCGGCCGGTCGGCCCCCTGCTGAGCTGCGTCGGCGCCGGTGTCCGGCCTGGTCGCGCTTCTCGGGGATGGTGTGCGGGATCTGCCGTCGGCGCAGGTACTCACGGATCTCGCGGGAGGAGTACGCCCGGTCGGCGAGCACGTGAACGGGCCGGGTGCGGGGAGGGCCGCCGCCGGTGCGACCAACTGACTCAGGCCGCAGCGGTGGCTTCCGTCGGACTTCTACCGGTACTACTCGCCGGCGCGGCCACGCACTTCCTCACCACCAACGTGGCCGGGCTGAGGCAGGAATGACTCCGCTGGAGGCTTCGCGCGCTTGGTCGCTTCCAAGCGACGCCACGTAGGGGGATTGCCGGTTAGCCAGTGGCTTGGTGTTCACCGAGCTGGTCGGCCTTCGGGCAGGAAGCGACGGACAGGCCCGCGAGGCGGTGCTCGGGCTGGTCGACGAGGTGATCAGCGTGCGCGCAGGCGTACCGGCTCAGCACGGTCAGTGAACCGCTGACTCTTGGGGTGCGGCGTTACGAAACCAGCGATGGGTGCCGTGTGACAAGCAGGACCGACTGATCCTCGACGGTTCGCGCCTCCTGACTGATCTCGGCCCAGACGGCGTCGAGAGACAGGCCGAGGGTGTCGGCGATCGCTGCGATGGTCGGGAAGGCGGGAGTAGCCACACGGCCGGATTCGATCTTCCGCAGAGTTTCCGGCGAGATGTGTGAAGCGAGCGCCACGTCCAGCATCGAGCGGCGGCCCCGGGCTCGGCGGAGCAGGGCGCCAAGGCGCTGTCCGCGTTCTACCTCGGCGGGGGTGAGCGGCAACCTGACCATGAACCCATTCTAATACCGGTACAGTTATACCGGTATAGTTATTGGACGTACATGAGAGGTCCCCCATGATTGAGATCCTGAACTCCGCGCGGCTTGAGCGGGCGAGGGACACCGGCGCCCTGGTCGGAGACATCCTGCACACGCTGAAGCAGCGCAGCACGGTCGGGACGAATCTGCTGGACATCGACCAGTGGGCCAAGGAGATGATCACCGAGGCGGGAGCACAGTCCTGCTACGTCGACTACGCGCCTTCCTTCGGGCGCGGCCCGTTCGGGCACTACATCTGCACGGCCGTCAACGACGGAGTGCTCCATGGGCGGCCTCACAACTACACGCTGGCAGACGGGGATCTGCTGACTCTCGACCTCGCCGTAGCCAGGGGCGGGGTGGCCGCGGACGCCGCGATCAGCTTTCTGGTGGGCAAGGCCAGGCCGGCGAAGAGCGTCGCGATGATCGAGACGACCGAACGCGCACTCGCCGCCGGCATCGCCGCCGCCAAGCCTGGGGCGCGCATCGGCGACCTCTCCCACGCCATCGGCACGGTCCTCAGCAAGGCGGGCTACCCGATCAACACCGAATTCGGAGGCCACGGCATCGGCTCGACCATGCACCAGGACCCACACATCGCGAACACCGGACGGCCCGGCCGCGGATACAAGCTGCGCCCCGGACTGCTGCTCGCCCTGGAGCCCTGGGTCATGGACGACACCGCCACACTCGTCACCGACGCCGACGGTTGGACGCTGCGCAGCGCGACGGGCTGCCGGACCGCGCACAGCGAGCACACCATCGCCATCACCGACAACGGAGCCGAAATTCTCACCCTGCCCCCGCAGGCACGACCGTAAGGGAGCCCACACCGCTGCCGCGTCAGCAGACCCGGCTGCCAGGCGCGGCCGGGCCTCAACTATCCCCGGCCGCCTCGAACCGGGAGGTCACCATGTCCGAGCTGATCGCCGCTTGCACACCGAACAGCCACCCGAAAGATGGTGAGTTCCTGGCTGCCATCAACCTTCCGGACTGGGAGAGCCTCCAGGACGTGGCGGCCCGCCCGCCGCTGCCCGCCGACGCGGGCTTCGCCCCCACCCGATCTCGCCTCCTCCGGCTCGGCCGACTGCGAGTGGCTGCGACTAGACCTCGGTGCTGACCGGGTTGCGCTCCATCCGGCTCGGCAGGTTGGTGAGAAGACGCCGATGTCCCAGAGCCGCCCTCTAGGCGGGTGCCGACGATTTCGGCCACGTCGGACACGTCGACCTGCTCGTCCGCCACCAGAGGCGCCTCACGTTGTCCGCCCGCCAGCGGATGCCCCCGGCGACGCGGCGGCACCCGTTTGGCACCACGCCGCGCCTGCGGGCCGGGGCACCCTGACGGGCCGGGGTAGCTCGGTCCACACCAAGCCCGGTTTGCGTATGGCAGGGGATTGCACGCTGAGCACCTTGGCGAGTTGAGGCACCGCGGCGGCTGATTAGCGGTGGGGCCGGGGGTCGGGCTGGCGCCGGGCGGCGTGGATGGAACCGAGCAGATTGAGGGACTGGGCGCTGGGGCTGCCTGGTTCGGCATGGTAGATGACGAGCTGCTGGCCGGGCGCTTCCCGTACGTCGAAAGCCTGGTAGGTGAGAGTGAGGGGGCCGACTTCCAGGTGGAGGAAGTGTTTGGCGTCCTGGGCCTTGCCGCGCACGGTGGGGGCGTTCCAGAGGCGGGTGAAGTCCGCGCTGTGCTCAGTGAGGGTGCGGACGAGTTCACGCAGCCGTGGGTTGTCCGGGTCGAACCGGTTGCCTCGCGAAGGTTGGCGACGGTGGCCTGTGCTGCCCGGTCCCAGTCCGTGTAGAAGTTGCGGCCTGCGGGGTCGAGGAAGGTTATGCGGGCCAAGTTGCCCGCCGGCTCGAACGGGGCGTAGAGGGCATCGGCCAGGGCGTTGACGGCAAGGAGGCCCAGGGTCCGGCTCATGACGAACGCTGGAGTGTTCGGGTAGCCGTCCATAAGCTGTCGCAGCGCCGGGCTGACCCGCTCGGCGGCATGGACGGAGCGCCGGTCGTTCCGCGTGGCCGCGGCCAGCCGGTACAAGTGCGCGCGGGCGTCCGCGTCGAGGCGCAGCGCGCGGCTGAGCGCGTCGGCCACCTGGGGTGAGGGATTGCGCTCGGCCGTGTTCCAGGCGGGTGTAGTAGTCGGCGTTCACTCCGGCCAGGACGGCGACCTCCTCGCGGCGCAGTCCGGCGACTCTGCGGGCCCCGTAGCCGCCATGCCGACGCCCTCCGGCCGCAGGCCGGCGCGGCGTGTGCGCAAGAAGTCTCCCAGGTGGTTGTCGTCCATGTGTTCCTGGCTAGGCGGCAGCCCGGTGTGCTGCCTGGGCGTGGCACACCCAGGCAGCACGCGTCCTGGTTGATGGCCGCTGACCTGCCCAGACTCGGTGGAGCGGGAAAGACCGCACCATTCGAGGAGAGGAGAGGAGTCCGCCATGGCCGGGACCGTTGAGGGCGACCACGTCGACGTGGTCGGGATGTGGGTGACCGCGGATGGTCACATCCGTCAGGAGCTGCTGCCGGACGGCCGCTACGACGAAGCTCGCGGCGAGCGGCGCAGCGCGTACACCGGCCGGTACACGGTGACCGGCAGCCACCTGGACTACGTCGACGACACCGGGTTCACCGCCACGGGCGACCTCCGGGACGGAGTGCTGTATCACGAGCACCTCGTGCTCTACCGGGAGCAGAAGTCGTCGTAGAGGAGGCCGGGCCGCGGCCGCCGTGGTCACCGGGGGCGAATCCGCCGTCGGCGGACCAAGAAGTCCCGACACAGCAGTCAGTCAGCCAGCAACAACGAGAATCAAGGACCATATCCATGACAGGACCACGACTTGACGGCAAGGTCGCGCTGATCACGGGCGCGACCGGCGGCCTCGGCACAGCGACCGCCGAACTCTTCGCCCGCGAAGGCGCCCGGCTAGTGATCACCGATGTCGCCGAAGGCCCCCTGCGGGACCTGTCCCACCGGATCGGGGAACGCGGCGCGAAGGTCGTCGCTGCCCGCCTCGATGTCTCCTCCGCGCGGGAGTGGGACGAAGTGATCAGCGTCGTACGCGACCGGTTCGGAACGCTGGACGTGCTCGTGAACCTCGCCGGCATCCTGGACTGGCCAGGTATCGAGGACACGCAGGAAGAGGCTTGGGACCGCGTCATCGACGTGAACCAGAAAGGCACATGGCTCGGCATGAAGGCGGCGTTGCCGCTCCTGCGTGCGAGCGGCAACGCGTCGGTGATCAATACGTCGTCAGTACTCGGCCTGGTAGGAAGCGGTGCAGCTGCGGCCTACCAGGCGTCCAAGGGGGCCGTGCGCCTGTTGAGCAAGACCGCCGCGGTCGAGTACGCCCGGCAGGGAGTACGGATCAACTCGGTGCATCCCGGGGTGATCGCCACGCCGATGATCCAGGAACTTCTGGACGACCAGGGCGACCAGCAGCCGGACATCCAACGCACCCCCATGCGCCGAGCCGGCCGTGCCGACGAGATCGCGCCCGCGATCCTCTTCCTGGCCTGCGACGACTCCTCGTTCGTCACCGGCTCGGAGCTGGTGGTCGACGGCGGGCTCACCGCGCACTGAACGGCCCGGCCGTGCGACGTCCACGACGGCCTGCTGTGAACGCAGCGCCCCCGTGAGCGCGTCAACGGCTTGGCCCACCTGGCCCGTTCACCGTGTCACTGCACAGCACTTCAGGTGCCCCGCACCGGCGCCTGCACTCACACTCGCCTTCTCCAGGGACCGCACCCATGACACCTGCAACTGCGTCCGCCGAAGCATCCGAATCCGCCGAGTTCGCTGGGAAGAGCGCCCTCGTCACCGGGGCCGCGCGCGGCGTAGGCAAGGAGACCGTGGCGCTCCTCTACGCCCGCGGTGCCCGCGTCGTCGCCGTCGACCTACGCCCTGACATCACGACTCTGCCGGACGAGTTTCCCGGCGTACTCGCGATGTGCGGCGACATCACGCAGGAAGAGACCGCCGCCCGCGCGGTGCAATCGGCCCTGGACACCTTCGGAGGACTGGACATCCTGGTGAACAACGCCGGACGCACCCTGAACAAGCCCATCACCGAAACCACCGCCGAGGACTGGGACGCTGTGATGGCGGTCAACGCCCGCGGCGCCTTCTTCTGCACCCGCGAAGCCTTCCGGGCCATGAAGAACCGCGGCGGCGGCGCCATCGTCAGTACCGGCTCTTACACCTGCACCGTCGCCCTGCCCGAAGGCGCCGCCTACAGCGCGTCGAAGGGCGCTCTGGCCCAGCTGACCAAGGTGCTCGCCGTCGAGGGCGGGCCACTGGGCATCCGCGCCAACATCGTTGCCGCAGGTGTCATCGAGACCGATTTCCTCGACACGATCCGCTCCGACAGCCGTGCGTACCTGGCGTCCTTCGCCGACGTGCAGCCCCTGGGTCGAGTCGCACAGCCCGAAGAGATCGCCGAGGTCCTGTGTTTCCTCGCCTCACCACGCTCGAGCTTCATCACAGGAGCCGTGGTCGCCGCTGACGGCGGCTTCACCGCGGTCTAGCGCCGCATTGGCCGCATCCACCGCCTGACCCGCTACGTCCGCGGCCTTGTACACCGCCTTCGCCGCGGCCTCGGCATGCTTCGCTGCGTCATTGGCGGCATTGCGCGACTGCCGCGCGGCCACCGCGGCCTGCCGGACATTGGTCTGCGCCGCCTCAGCTGCACGCGTGGCCTGACGTAAGTCAGCACCCGCTATCAGCGCCGTCCTGCCGCCAGGTATGCCTCGGTGATGTCGCGCCTCGCCCCTTCCCCCAGGCTGCCACCATAGGGAGGGTCCGCCCGTTCACCGGTTCACCCGTTCGGCAGCACGCCGCGCCTGCGGGCCGGGGCACCCCTAGCATGCTGACTGTGCGCCCCATTCTCCCGAAGATCGAGGGCGGCCGGGTACAGGGCCTCCTGCAACTCATCGAGGACGGCATCCACCTCGTCGTCGCAGCGCTCCTCGTAGTGCTCGCGGGGCTCCTGGCCATCGGGGTCGTCCACGACGTCATCAGGTCGATCCAGGGGCCGTACCGCGAGGATGCGGTCGTTCTCTCCGCCCTGGACAACGGCCTTGTGCTGTTCATCGTGGCCGAGCTGCTCCACACCGTCCGCCTCACCATCAGAAACCAGACCCTCGACGCGGAACCGTTCCTCGTCGTCGGCCTGATTGCCGGCATCCGCAAGGTGCTCATCGTGACGGCCGAGGCGGAGAAGTCCTTCCGGTGGAACGTCGAGGGGATCGAACTGCTCATCCTGGCGGGGCTGATCCTCGTGATGGCGACAGCGGCGTACGTGTGGCGGCGTTCGACGCGGCCGGGAGACTACTTCCCGCTCCAGGAGGCGGGGCGCTCCCCGTCGCCGGCGCCGTCATCCCCCTCGGTGCGCGGGTCCTGATCCGTCACCTTCCGCCTCCATGGCCGCCCGCACCCGCTGTCTTCGCGAGCAGAGCCGACGTACCGTTCCAGGGGGGTGCGGCTCACGGCCGTCGCGTGGTCCTCCAAGGCCCGTTTCTGCAGTTCCGCCCCGCGCCGCACCACCGGGCGCCGGTCCCTGGCGGCGGCGTCCTCCCACGCGTGGAGAGCCCCCTCCACGCGCCCCAGCCCGGATTCCGTGCTGGCGCACGTCGACTGCGCGCTGGCGCACGCCGACTGCCGCCCGTTGCCGCAGCACCGTGCCCTGGATGTCCGCCAGGTCCAGAACCTGTGCCTGGCCGTCCTCCACATCGCACCCGTCCAGCGCGGTGGGCGTGCAGGTCCCCGGAGACTCTCCGAAGCTGGATCAGGCGGTTACCTCTCACCGAAATGGAGACATCATGAGCATTGCCGTTGTGCCACGGCCCGGCATGGGTGGGTGCATCCGCCAAATGAACGAGTGAGTTTCCGTGACCCTCGGGCTTGCGCCCAAGAAACCTCACCCCAAGGTCCCACGGCGTCACGGCGAGGGCGGAAAGTCCCACCTGACCGTGCTCCAGGGGCTGGCCGCCCTATCACTGGACGCCCTCAGCTCGGTCGCGTACGGCCCGGAGGCCATCGTCGTCGTGCTGGTGACCGCCGGTTCGGGCGCGCTCACGGCGATGCTGCCGATCACCCTGGTCATCGCCGGGTTGCTGGCCGTCCTGGTCGTCTCCTACCGCCAGGTGATCGCCGTGCACCCGGACGGCGGTGGAGCCTACGCGGTGGCGAAGAAAGATTTGGGCAGAACGGTCAGTCTGATGGCCGCGGCCAGCCTCATCATCGACTACGTCCTCACCGTCGCCGTCAGTCTCGCCGCCGGCGCCGCGAGCCTCGCATCGGCGTTTCCCGTCCTTTCCGATCATCTTCTGGCCGTATGCCTGATCGCGCTGTTCCTCCTCACCGTCGTCAATCTGCGCGGCATCGCGGACAGCGCACGGGTGCTGATGCTGCCCACAGTGCTGTTCATCGTCAGCGTGATCGGTGTCATCGTCGTGGGGCTGTTTCGAGCCCATCCCGCAGCCACGGTCGGAACATCCCAGTCCTTCCCCGCCGTCGAGGCGCTGGGTGTGCTCCTGGTGCTCAAGGCGTTCTCCGCCGGATGCTCGGCGCTGACCGGGGTGGAGGCCATCGCCAACGCCGTTCCGATGTTCCGCCAACCACGCGTCAAGCGGGCGCAACACACCGAGCTGATGCTGGGGTTGCTGCTGGGCGCCATGCTCATCGGACTGTCGTTGCTGATCCGTCGCCATCACGTGGTGCCACGCGGCGGTGTGACGCTGCTGGCCCAGCTGACCGCCGGCGCCTTCGGGACCGGCTGGCCCTACTACGCCATCAGCCTCATCGTCACTCTCGTGCTGGGCATCGCCGCGAACACCAGCTTCGGCGGCCTTCCGGTCCTGATGAGCGTCCTCGCCAAGGACGACCGTCTCCCTCATCTGTTCGCCCTCCGCTCGGAGCGGCCCGTCCACCGCTGGGGCGTCGTGGCACTGGCGGTGCTGGCCGGCGTCATGCTGGTCGTCGTCAGTGCCGACACCCAGCGCCTGATCCCGCTCTTTGCCATCGGCGTCTTCGTCGGCTTCACCATCAGCCAGATCGGCCTCGTCCGGCACTGGAGCATGCAACGCCCCGACGGCTGGTTGCCCCGGGCGTTGGTCAACGGCGTCGGGGCTGTGCTGACCGGCGTCGCCGGAATCGTCCTGCTCGCCACCAAGTTCCTCGCCGGTGCCTGGATCGCAGTCCTCACCGTGCCGCTGCTGATGCTGCTGTTCTCCCGGATCGAGCGCTATTACACGCGCGTTCGCGACCAACTCGGATGGGACGGCACCCCGCCACGCCCCACACGAACCCACAGTCTGGTCATCGTCCCCCTGGGCAGGGTCGACATGGTCGCCGCCGCCGCCCTCAACGCCGCGTCCTCATTGGGCGATGAGGTCGTCGTGGTCGCCGTCTTCGACGACCGGACGAAAGCGGACGCTATGCGCGCCGACTGGGCACGATGGAACCCCGGCCCACGGCTAGACATCATCGACAGCCCTCAGCACTCCCTGGTGCATCCAGTCATCGGCTACGTCGAGCAGCTCGCCCGCAACGACAGGCAGGTCGCCGTACTCATTCCCCAGGCGGAACCCCTGCACGGCCGCTACCGGATTCTCCAGAACCAAAGGGGCATTCTCATGGCCGGCCTGCTGAGTTCCCGCACCGACGTAGTCGTATGCCTGCTCAAACTCCAGTTGAACCTGTGACCCCGTCACTCACGTGACGGCGCCCCCAGTGGCACACCATCAAGTTCTTTCATCAGGGAGGGCCATTGATTCCCCGAACCTGCCACGCATGGCGCCTCTTCGCCCCGCCGAACTTGAAGGTCAGGGCTGTAGGTAGCCACACCTGCGCGGCCGCCGCTCGCCAAGCCGGGCGGGGGCGGGTGGCTCTGGCCCCTGGAGGGGTGACCTGCGCAATCCGGGCAGGGCCGGCTACAGGAGCAGGTCGAAGATGGCGGTCGCGCCCTCCCAGTGCTTGGTCTGGGGGTTTTTGACGTCGGGGTACATGATCTTGAAGGTTTCGGCGAGTGCCACGCTCAGCCCGCCGATGATCTCCGGGTACCGGGCCTCGGCCTCCTCACTGGGTGCCCGGTCGAGCAGGGGGTGCGCGGCCAACTGCTCGAGGATCGGCTTGAGCTCGACCTCCTCGTCCAGCTGCCGGAACCGGTGAATGCTCTCCTGAAGCCCCTTGGTGATCGGTAGATCCCACAGTTCGACGATGTCCCGGTCGTTCGCCTTGGCCGCGGCCTGGGCGACGAGCAGGAGGTCGTAGAGCTTGCCGTCGACGAAGTCGCTGTACCGCTTCAGATCGTTCTTGTCCACGTCGAGACTTGCGGCGGCACGGAAGAACCTTTCGAACCTGGACACGCCCATCACGGTCATGCCTTTCGCCTCCTCGCCCTCGGTGACCAGCCCACACCGGCGACTGTCCGCCCACCGGCGCGCAATGCCCAGTTCCAGGATTCCAGACACCACCGGGGCACGCCTGCGCATGCCAGGCCGAAGCCGTGGCGCTTATTTCACCTGACAGGCCAAGCGATCGGAACGTTCCCGGAATTGGCCGTGACGGCTTCATCCCCCTGCCCCGCCCCATGAAGACGATGACACGACCGAATGGAGAAGATCCCAAGTAGCTGCTCTCACTCGCCCAGGCGAACACTCAGCCGGCAACCCGGCTCCCGGAACCCGAGCGCAGCCGCCACACATCGGGATGCCGCGGGGCCGGCGCCCGTGACAGCGGCACCTGGATCGGCCCCGTCTGGTGGCAGGCGTTCCGGCCGGACTCCTCGGTTCGTTCCCGGGCGGCACCGCGTGGTAGCTCACGTGGACGGGTGCACGGTGCGGCTGACGGCGGACGGCCCCGGCCTCGCCCTAAGCTCGGCGCCGTGACGTGGCTGCGGGCGCTGGGGCTGATCGTGCGCTCCGGACTGACCATTGAGAGGACCCGGCTCGAGCCGCTGGTCGCACTGCGCGCCGCGGCCGGAGTGGCAACCGTGATCGGGCTCGCGCTGTGGCTTGTCTCCCCGGCCTATGCCGCGTCCGCCGCGTTCGGGGCCTTCTCGGCTGGCACCGCCACGTTCCAGCGGAGTTGGCGCCCGCGCAAGGTGCTGGCGCTGGCCGCCGGCGCGGGCCTGGCGCTCAGCACCTTCCTGGGATATCTGGCGGGGGCGCACCCCGTGTCGTTCCTCCTGCTGCTCGCCGTGTGGTCCTTCGGCGCCGGAATGGCCTGGGCCGCGGGCTCGACCTCCGGGATCGTCGCGGCCACCACGATCGGCATCATGCTGGTGACCATCACCCTGCCGACCACCGTGGTGCAGGCGCTGGAGCACGCCGCGGTGATCGCCTTCGGCGGTGTGGTGCAAGCGACGCTGATCCTGCTGTTCCCGATCCGCCGCTGGGGAGCGCACCGGGATGCGCTCGCCTGCGCCCTCGCCGCCGTGGCCGACTACGCCCGGCGGCTGCGGGACGACCCGGTGGCCCCCTTCGCCCCGGAACCGATGATGACGGCCCGCGACGCCGCTGCGGTCACGCCGTGGCAGGCGCGCCGGCGGCCCGCCGCCTTGCACGGCCCCCGCGGCCTGGCCGAGCGCATCCGCCCGGTCCTCGCCTCCCTCGCCGACCCCCGGGTCGGCGCTCCGGCGGAGGGGCCGGAACGCGACCGGGCGCGGGAACTCCTGAAGGCGGCCGGCGAGGTGCTGGACGCCGCTGCCCATTCGATCCGCCGCGGTACCCCGGTCCGGGCGCCCTCCGAAGCCATGGAGGTCCTCCGGGGCGGGGAGGACGAGGTGCTGCGGGGGCCGGCGCGGCTGGCAGCAGTGCGGCTGTTCGATCTGCTGCGCGAGGTCGTGGAGACCGCGGACAGCAGCGACACGCACGCGGCGAACGCCCCGGCACTGGTGCGTCCGACCATGTTCCGGATGGTGCCGGTCGTGCTGCGTGCGATGCGCCGCGAGCTCACCTGGGACTCGACTGTTCTCCGGCACGCTGTACGTCTCGCCGGGGTGGCTTGCCTCGGCTACCTGCTCGGCAATGCGCTTCCGCTGGGCCACGGCTACTGGGTGCCGATCACCTCCGTCATGGTGCTGCGGCCCGACTTCCACCAGACCTACTCCCGTGCTGTGGCCCGGTTCTCCGGCACTCTCGTCGGCGTCGGCCTGGCCACCGGAGTGGTGCAGCTGGCTCACCCGGGCGCATATCTGTCCGGCGGGCTGGCCGTGCTCTCGGCCGGGTTGATGTACCTGCTGATGCGCACCGGGTACGCGGTCTCGCAGTCCTTCGCCGCAGCGTATGTCGTCTTCCTGCTCGGGATGGGGGGCGCGGAGTGGCACCAGACGGTGCGGGACCGAGTGCTGCTGACCCTGCTCGGCGGTGCGCTCGCGATGCTGGCCTATGTGGTCTTTCCGGCCTGGGAGACCCCGCGGCTGCTGGACCGTCTCGCGGACTGGCTCGCCGCGAACGGGCGGTACGCGGCGGCGGTGGTCGACAGCTACGCGGATCCCGACCGCGGGCATCGCGCGGAAGTGCGGCAGGCACTGCTTGCCGCCCGTACGAAGGAGGCCGCATGGGACGAGGCTTTCGAGCGGGCCAAGCAAGAGCCGGTGAAGCATCGTGGACTGACCCGCAGTGCGGCCCAGGACGCGTATGAGGCGCTCAAGTCGATGGGGCGGGCGGCGATGCTTCTGGAGGCCCATCTGCCGGGGCCAGAGGTGCGGCCCGTCCCGGAAGCCGCACTGTTCGCGGCGGCCCTGCGGGCGGACACCGCGCGTGCGGCGCGGGACGTACGCGAGCGGCGGGCCCCGGGATGGGAGCGGGTAGCGGCGGCGCTCGACGCCTGGGAGGGCTCGGACGGCGGTGATGATCCGGTGGTGCGGCGTGGCGCGGAACTTTTGCTAGGGGCCCTGGAGGAGCTGACGGCCGCGCTGGGCACGACACCGCTGGAACGGGATGTCGAGCCGGTCCGGGAGGCGCGGGAGGGCCGGCAGGAGCGACCGGCGCCGGAGGAAGAGGCGGCAGACGCGGAAGAGGAACAGGAACTCCGGCGGGGGCGCGGTGACGGCTCGGCTCCGCCTCCCAAGGACGTCGGATAGACAGCGCCTACGCTCCGTGCGGCAAGCCGGGATTTCGTGCCGGAACCGGACGGCGGGACGTGCGCACGGCCGGAGCGGTGAGCGGTGAGCGGTGAGCGGTGTCAGGTCTCCCCGGAGGCCGGTGGCCCGGTCTCCTCATCGGGATCGAGGAAGTACGGATTTTCCATGATCATGCCGTTCAGCCAGACCTTCGGATGGGCCTTGACCAGTGGGACGATCAGGTCACTGTGGAACATCTCCAGGTCGTACATGCACATCCCCACCTGGGGATACGACCGCAGCCACCGGGTCGCGCGCATCTCATACCGGACCAGATCCTGGACGAAGGCGGGCTGCACCAAGGGCTGGGCCCAGCTCATATCGGCGGCGAGCCGGGCGCAGGTGCCGTTGTCGGACGGGAACATCTCGTCCGACCATGCGGAGAGCCGGGCCAGTGTGCGATCTCCGTCGAAGGTCGTCCCGTCCCGCAGATACTCATTCGGGCCCCTGATCTGGAGGCTGTTGCCGCGCCGGCCCACCGCGGGGGCGTGCGAGGCCAAGACGTCGCGAAAAGTACGGCCGTCGCCCTCGGTGCCCAAGAGGAGGCAGATGTGCCCTGCACTCAGGCCCTCCGCCAAGAAGGGGGTCATGAGCTGGTCCCGCTCGGCACGCCCCCGGTACAGGGCACAGATGTGGTCGCCGGGAGTCAGTGGTACTCCGCCCAGGTGAGCGACAGCGGCCACGGGAGTGTCCGCTGTCCGCCGGTGCATCGCTCGCCTCCTGGTCAGGGTCAGCCGCCCAGGACTTTCCACACCCGGGTGGCAACGTGCAGGTTCAGCCGGCCGTCGACGTCCCCGAGGCCATTGCCGCTGACCTCGCGGATGCGCTGGAGCCGGTAGCGCAGGGTGCTGCGGTGGATGGCCAGGGCGGCTGCCGTGGCGTCGTAGTTGCCACCGCACTCGAAGTACTGGGAGAGGGTCTGGACCAGGTCCGAGTGGTGTGCGGCGTCATAGTCCAGTAGCGGGCCGAGCCACTCACGGACGAACTGCTCGACCTCCCGGTAGCCGCCGCCCGACCCCAGGATGCGGTAGAGACCCAGTTCGTCGAAGGTCGTGGCCCCGTGGGGGGACTGCGAGCGCTGGCGGACCTCCAGGGCGCGCAACGCTTCCTGGAACGAGCGGGGGATCTCGCTCGGGGTGTCGCAGCGGCCGCCCACACCGATCGAGCCGGTGGGCGAGCCGAGTTCGCGGCCCACTGCCTCGTACAGGGCCTTCGCCTGGGGACGGCCCTGCAGTACGAGGACGGCCATCCCGGACCGTCTGGCCAGCAGTGACCGCATCCGCAGCCCGGCTGCCGACCTGCCGACCGCTTGCACGAAGGTGTCGTCGGCCGGCCGGCCCGTCCATTGCACGGCGACGAGATACTGCGGACCGTGCAGGTCATGGCCTACGGCGGCGGCCCGGGCGTAGGCGCTCGCGTCGTCGGTGCCGGTGATCAGGTCGTCCACGAGTTCGCGTCGTAGCCGCAGCTCCACCTCGGCGAGGTTGCGCAGATGGGCCAGTTCCAGGGCCAGCGCAGTGCTGGCGTAATCGAGGGCGAACCATTCTTCCTCGCCGGCGCCCGCTTCGGGGTCGATCAGGGCCACGGTGCCGAGGACCTCGCCACGGTGCTGGGCCAGCGCGATGACCTGTTCCGCCACCCGCACCGGCCGCAGTCGGCGGGCCACATCCTGCAGAAGCTCTTCGTGCGGGGCCGCCTCGGGTTTGGGGTAGGGGTCGGGGCGGCCCGGGCCCGCCCAGGCCCGCAGATTGCCGAAGCGGTCCTCGATGGCGACCGGGTAGCCGGTGAGCTGGTGAAGAGCCCCGGCAATGCCCTGTACGCCGTCGTCGTTCGCGGAGGCGTCGCTGAGCATCTCGTGGACGGAGCGCTGATGCTCCAGTTCGGAGACGGACGTGGTGAGCCGGGCGTTCGTGGCCGCGCGGTCATCGCTGAGCTGCCGCAATCGCTGTTCACGGTCGCGTTCCGTGCGCCGGGCCATGGCTTGCGTGAGGGCTGCCGCGGTCTGCTGAGCCAGGACCCGCAGCAGGAAGTACTCGTCATCGGTGGGCTGGGACCGTGCGCTGACCACCAAGTGGCCGATGACGTCCGCCGTGCTGCGCAGCGCGAGGCTCCAGCCCCATTCCCGGTCCGGCACCGTGACCGGCCCACCCTGACCGTCCAGTCTCCGGACCTGGGCATCGAGGTGGGGGGTGGCGCGGGGCCAGTCGGTGGGTGTGCGGGTCAGGCCGTTGTCGAGCGTGAGGTAGGCGGCCTCGGCGCGGCACGGACCGAGGGTGCCAACGGCGGTGAGGGCCCGCGTCAGGACGTCACTCTCGTCCGGCGCGTCATTCATGATCATCGAGAGCACGAAAAGGCTGTACATGTTCGCCAGGTGCTCGCGTCCCCAGCTGGTCCGGGGGGACCGGCCCGTCGTGCCCGAGGTCGTGGCCATGGTGGGATCAACGGCCTTTCTAAGGGACTCGCCCGCGATCCACACTACCCAACGACGCAGATCTTGTCCGAATATGTCGGCCTCGATCAGCTCACCCTGGCAGACCCAGATTGCCTACGGATTTCGGCCTCGCAGGCGCAGGCCGCGGGTCGCCCGCGATGGCGAGACTGAAGCGGTCAGCCGTGAACCAGCAGCAGTGGCGTGTCGTCGGGAGGAGGGGACATGAGCCAGCAGGACCGTCGGACCATCGCGTCGTACCCCACCTACTCGGAGGCGGAACGCGCCGTCGATTACCTGTCCGACCAGGAATTCCCGGTGGAACGCGTCGCCATCATCGGCCACGACCTGCAACTCGTCGAACAAGTTGTCGGCCGTGTCGGTCATGGCAGGGCGGCGCTGAGCGGGGCCGCCTCCGGAGCACTCCCCGGTGCACTGATCGGCTGGATCTTCGGCCTGCTCAGTTGGCTCGACCCGGTGCTGTCGTCGCTGTTGCTGGCCCTTTACGGGATGATCTTCGGCGCAGTGATCGGCGCGCTGCTCGGACTACTTCTGTACAGCGTGCAGCGCGGGCGCCGCGACTTCGCTTCGGTCAGCACGATGCAGCCGAGCCGGTACGAGGTCGTGGCGGACGCCGAGGTGGCCGATCAGGCCGCCAAGCTGCTCAACCGGCTCGGGAGCGCGGCGGCCGGCACCACCGCCACCGAGAAGTGAGACCCCGACCCCGCGGCACAGGGCGCGCGAACACTTCCGTGGCTTTCGATGAAGGAGTATCCCCATGGCTAAGGCAGTCGGCATCGACCTCGGAACCACCAACTCGGTGATCGCCGCGTGGGAGGGCGGTGAGGCGACGGTTCTCCCGAACTCCGAGGGCAGCCGCACGACCCCTTCAGTCGTTGCGTTCACCGACACGGGCGAGCGGCTCGTCGGCCAGTTGGCCCGCCGCCAGGCGATCCTCAACCCCAAGGGAACCATCTACTCGGCCAAGCGCTTCATCGGCCGCCGCTACGACGAGATCTCCGACGAGGCGAAGGCCGTCGGCTTCGACGTGGTCGCCGACGACCACGGCAATGCGCGCTTCGAGGTACGCGGCAAGCTGTACGCGCCCGAGGAGATCAGCGCACTGGTCCTGCGCAAGCTCGCCGACGACGCCGCCAAGCAGTTGGGCGAGAAGGTGACGGAAGCCGTCATCACCGTCCCCGCCTACTTCAACGACGCCCAGCGCACCGCGACGAAGGACGCGGGGCGCATCGCGGGACTGGAGGTCCTGCGCATCATCAACGAGCCCACGGCGGCGGCCCTCGCCTACGGGCTGGACAAGAAGGGGCACGAGACCGTGCTCGTCTTCGACCTGGGCGGCGGCACCTTCGACGTCAGCCTGCTCGACGTCGGCGACGGGGTGGTCGAGGTCCGGTCCACCGCGGGCGACAGCCACCTGGGCGGTGACGACTTCGACCGGCGGCTGGTGGACCACCTGGCGGACAACTTCCAACGCGACAACGGCATCGATCTGCGGAACGACCCGCAGGCCCTGCAACGGCTTTTCGAGGCCGCGGAGAAGGCCAAGACCGAACTCAGCTCGGTCAGCCAGACGCAGGTCAGCCTGCCGTTCATCACCGCGGACGCCGCCGGCCCGAAGCATCTGACCGAGACGGTCATGCGGTCCACGTTCGAGCAGATCACCTCCGACCTGGTCGAGCGGACCATGGAACCGGTCAAGCAGGCGATGGCCGACGCCAAGATCAGCGACAGCGATATCGACGAGGTCATCCTCGTGGGCGGCTCCACCCGCATCCCCGCCGTCCAGAACCTGGTCCGCCGGCTGACCGGGGGCAAGGACCCGAACATGAGCGTCAACCCCGACGAGGTCGTGGCCATGGGCGCCGCGATCCAGGCAGGAGTGCTCAAAGGCGACGTCAAGGACGTCCTGCTGCTCGACGTCATCCCGCTGTCGCTGGGCGTGGAGACCCGCGGCGGTGTGATGACCAAGATCATCGAGCGGAACACCACCATCCCGGTGCGGCGCACGGAGACCTTCTCCACCGCCGAGGACAACCAGGGAGCCGTCGACATCGTCGTCCTGCAAGGAGAGCGCGAGCTCGCGAAGGACAACCGCGTCCTGGGCCGCTTCCAGCTCAAGGACATCCGCCCCGCGCCCCGCGGCGAGCCGCAGGTCGAGGTCACCTTCGACGTCGACGCCAACGGCATCCTGAACGTCGCCGCGCGTGACAAGGACACCGGCGCCGAGCAGGGCATCACCATCAGCGAGGGCTCCAACCTCGACCAGAGCGAGGTCGAGCGGATGGTCCAGGAGGCCGAGGCGCACCGCGGCGAGGACCAGGCGCTGCGCGCGGCGGTGGACGCCCGCAACGAACTGGACGCCGTTGCCTACCAGGTCGAACGCCGGCTGAATGAGCTGGGCGACGCCGCACCCGCGCACGAGAAGGCACGGGCCGAGATGCTTGTCACCGACGCCCGGGAAGCCGTCAAGGGAGAGGCGCCGCTCGACAAGGTCAGGTCGCTGACCTCCGAACTCCAGCAGATCCACGCCTCGCTGGCCTCCCACCAGGCAGGCGCGGGCCCGTCCGCGGAGGAGCGGGCCACGGCGGACGCCGGGGCAGGCGGTGCTTCGGGCAGCTCCGCCGGATCCGACGACGACGTGGTCGACGCCGAATTCGACAAGAGCTGAGGTGCGGCGATGTCCACCGAACAGGAGCCGACGACGCCCCAGGGCGAGCTGAGCCAGGCCCTGCCCCCGGAGCAGCCGGAGGTGGACGACCACGCCGCGGCCCTCGACGAACTCCAAGACCGCTGGCGCCGCGCCCTCGCGGACCTCGACAACCTCCGCAAGCGCCACGCCAAGGAACTGGCCGCCGTACGGAACGAGGAACGCGCCCGCACCGCGGCGGCCTGGCTGCCGGTGGTCGACAATCTGGACCTGGCGCTCACCCATGCCGGATCCGATCCGTCCGCCGTGGTCGAAGGCGTCAAGGCCGTACGCGACCAGGCCGTCGACGTGCTCCGCCGGCTCGGCTATCCCCGCTACGAGGAGACCGGAGTGCCGTTCGACCCGGCCGTGCACGAGGTCGTCGGCACCGTCGACGACCCCGATGCCGAGCCGAACACCGTCGTGCAGGTGATGCGTCCCGGCTACGGCGAGGGGAGCCGGCAGCTGCGCCCCGCGGCCGTCATGGTCAGCAAGCGGCAGGAGTGACGCCCCATGGCACGGGACTACTACGACGTGCTCGGGGTGCAGCGCAACGCGAGCTCCGACGACATACAGCAGGCCTTCCGCAAGCTGGCCCGCAAATACCACCCCGACATCAACAAGGACCCGCAGGCCGAGGAGCGCTTCAAGGAGCTCAACGAGGCGTACAGCGTGCTGTCCGACCCCAAGACGCGCAAGCGCTACGACCGCTTCGGCGAGGACTTCCGGCAGATCCCGGAGGACTGGGAAGAACGGGTGGGCGCGGGCGTGGGGGCCGGGGCGGGAGCCCGAGGCAGCGGCCGTGGCCGGGCCACCGGCGGCGGCCGGGTCCGGTTCACCGACTATGGCGAGGGATTCGACGGCGCCGGCATCAACTTCGAGGACCTGTTCGGCGGGATGTACGGCCGCGGCGGAGGCGGCGGACGCTGGGGCCCGGTTCCCGGCGCCGACCAGGAGGCCGAGATCCAGCTCGGTGTCGAGGAGGCCTACCACGGCGGTCATCGCAGCATCACCCTCGCCGGACCCGGCGGACAGCGGACCTACGACGTCAACATCCCGCGTGGCGTGGTCGACGGACAGCGCATCCGGCTGGCCGGGGAAGGCGGCAGGGGCAGCGACGACGGTCCCCCGGGAGATCTGTACCTCCGCGTACGGATCAAGCCCGATACGCGATTCCGCCTGGAGGGCCGGGACATCCACGTCGCGCTTCCCGTCACGCCCTGGGAGGCGGCGCTCGGCGCGACGGTACCGGTACCCACGCCCGGCGGCACCGCCAAAGTCACCGTTCCCAAGGGCTCGTCCAGCGGCCGCCGGCTGCGGTTGCGCGGCGAGGGCATGCCCAACCCCCGTGGCGCCAACGGAGATCTCTACGCGGAGGTCCGGATCATGGTGCCGCCCGAACTCGGCGACCGGGAGCGTGAGCTCTTCGAGGAGCTGGCTGCCGTGTCCACCTTCGACCCGAGGAAGCCAGGATGACCCATGATCCACGGCGCGCTGCCGCCGGGCCGAAGGCCGGGCATCGCCGGCCGACGGCGCCGGACAAGCAGCGGGCCCTGAACGTCGTTGTCCGCAACTACGCCCTCGCACCCGTCGACAGACTCAGCCTGGACGTCGTGGCCCGGCGCTCCGGACTCCACCCCGATCTCGTCCGGCGGTTCGTCACCCTCGGCCTGGTCGACGCCACCCGCGACCACAGCGGCCGGCTGTGGTTCGACCCGGGCGCGCCCGCAACTCTCGCCCGCATCCAACGGCTACGGGCCGGGCTCCCCCTCAACTACGCCTCCCTCGGTCTGGTGCTCGACCTGCTCGACCGGATCAGCGAGCTGGAGGCCGCGTTGAGACGCAGCAACGCCGGCTCGAGGAGTGATGAATCGTGGATATGAACCGGCTCACCCAGAAGTCCCAGGAAGCTCTTCAGGAAGCGCAGACGATCGCCGGCCGGATGGACCAGACCGAGGTCGACGGTGAGCATCTGCTGCTCGCCCTCCTCGACCAGCCGGACGGGCTGGTGCCGCGCCTCTTCGACCAAGCAGGCGCCGACACCAAGGCGTTGCGCGCCGCGCTCATGGGCGAGCTGTCACGCAGACCGAAGGTGACCGGACCCGGCGCCACACCCGGCCAGGTGTACGTCACCCAGCGGCTGGCCAAGCTGCTGGACACCGCCGAGCAGGAGGCCAAGCGGCTCAAGGACGAATATGTGTCCGTGGAGCACCTCGTCCTGGCACTGGCCGATGAGGGCTCCAGGACCGCGGCGGGACGGCTGCTCAAGGAACACGGCATCACCAAGGACGTCTTCCTCTCCGCGCTGACCCGCATCCGCGGGCACCAGCGGGTCACCTCGGCCACGCCCGAGGCCGCGTACGAGGCGTTGGAGAAGTACGGCCGTGATCTGGTCGCCGAGGCGCGCAGCGGCAAGAAGGACCCGGTGATCGGCCGGGACGCGGAGATCCGCCGCGTCACCCAGATCCTCAGCCGCAAGACGAAGAACAACCCCGTCCTGATCGGCGATCCGGGCGTCGGCAAGACGGCCATCGTGGAGGGACTGGCACAGCGGATCGTCCGCGGCGACGTCCCCGAGGGGCTGCGCGAGAAGACCATCTTCTCCCTCGATATGAGTTCGCTGGTGGCGGGCGCCAAATACCGCGGTGAGTTCGAGGAACGACTGCAGGCCGTGCTGAGCGAGGTCAAGGCCGCCGAGGGGCGCATCCTGCTCTTCGTCGACGAACTCCACACGGTCGTCGGAGCCGGCGGCGGCGCCGAGGGCGCGATGGACGCCGGGAACATGCTCAAGCCGATGCTCGCCCGCGGCGAACTGCACATGATCGGCGCCACCACGCTGGAGGAGTACCGCAAGCACGTCGAGTCCGACGCCGCCCTCGAACGCCGCTTCCAGCAGGTCCTGGTGGACGAGCCGAGCGTGGAGGACACCGTCTCCATCCTCCGCGGCCTGCGCGAACGTCTTGAGGTCTTCCACGGCGTGAAGATCCAGGACACCGCGCTGGTCGCCGCGGCCACCCTCAGCCACCGCTACATCTCCGACCGCTTCCTGCCGGACAAGGCCATCGACCTCGTCGACGAGGCCTGCGCCCGGCTGCGCACCGAGATCGACTCCATGCCGGCCGAACTCGACGAGATCACCCGCCGGGTGACCCGTCTGGAGATCGAGGATGCGGCCCTCGCAAAGGAGACCGACACTGCCAGCCGTAAGCGGCTGGAGGAGCTCCGGCGCGAACTGTCCGACCTGCGCGCCGAGGCCGACGCCATGAACGCCCAGTGGGAGGCCGAACGCCAGGCCATCCGGCGAGTGCAGGAGCTGCGTCAGGAACTGGAACAGGTCCGTCAGGAAGCGGAAGAGGCCGAACGCAACTACGACCTCAACCGCGCCGCCGAACTGCGCTACGGCACACTCACCGAACTCGAACGCCGGCTGGCCGCCGAAGAGGAGGCGCTCGCCGCCAAGCAGGGCGATACCCGGCTCCTGCGCGAGGTCGTCACGGAGGACGAGATCGCCGAGATCGTCGCCGCCTGGACCGGCATCCCGGTGACCCGGCTGCAGGAAGGCGAGCGGGAGAAGCTGCTGCGGCTCGACGAGATCCTCACCGAGCGGGTGATCGGCCAGGACGAGGCCGTCAAGCTGGTCACCGACGCCATCATCCGGGCCCGCTCCGGCATCCGCGACCCGCGCCGCCCCATCGGCTCGTTCATCTTCCTCGGCCCCACCGGCGTCGGAAAGACCGAGCTCGCCAAGGCGCTCGCCGCGGCACTGTTCGACACCGAGGAGAGCATCGTCCGCCTCGACATGAGCGAGTACCAGGAACGGCACACCGTCAGCAGACTGGTCGGAGCGCCACCCGGATACGTCGGCTACGAGGAGGGCGGCCAGCTCACCGAGGCGGTACGCCGCAAGCCCTACTCCGTGGTCCTGTTCGACGAGGTCGAGAAGGCACACGCCGATGTCTTCAACACCTTGCTGCAGGTACTCGACGACGGCCGGATCACCGACGCCCAAGGCCGCACCGTCGACTTCCGCAACACCGTCGTCATCATGACCTCCAACATCGGATCCACCCATCTGCTCGACGGGGTGACCCCCGAGGGCGAGATCAAGCCCGAGGCACGGGCCCTGGTCATGGGCGAACTGCAAAGCCACTTCCGCCCCGAGTTCCTCAACCGCGTCGACGACGTCGTGCTGTTCAAGCCGCTGGGCATGGACCAGATCAAGCGCATCGTCGAGCTGCAGTTCAACGACCTGCGCCGGCGCCTGGCCGAACGCCAGATCACCGTCGAACTCACCGAGCGCGCCCGCGAGCTCATCGCCCAGCAGGGCTTCGACCCCGTCTACGGGGCACGGCCGCTGCGCCGCTACATCTCGCACGAGGTCGAAACACTCGTCGGGCGGGCCCTGATCCGCGGCGATGTACAGGACGGCTCGGCGATCCGGGTCGACGCCCAGAACGGTGAACTGGTCGTGACGTACGACAGGCCGGCCCAGGCCGACCACGGAATGGCTGCGTGAGCACGGTGACAACGAGCCGGAGCAAGACGGTCGTCTGTGAGTCGTGCGGCCGCAA
The DNA here is from genome assembly GCF_019933235.1 of Streptomyces angustmyceticus. Lineage (NCBI taxonomy): Bacteria > Bacillati > Actinomycetota > Actinomycetes > Kitasatosporales > Streptomycetaceae > Streptomyces > Streptomyces angustmyceticus. The sequence continues at coordinate 1,630,839 of NZ_CP082945.1, forward strand.
GAACCGGGTGCCGGCAGCGGGGGACGGGCGCCCCAAATGCGGAAATTGCGGTACCCCGTTGCCCTGGATCGTCGATGCCGGCGATGACGACTTCGCGGAGATCGCCGGTAAGGCGGCGCCCCTCGTCCTCGTCGACCTCTGGGCCACCTGGTGCGGTCCCTGCCGCAAGGTCAGCCCCGCACTGGAACAGGTCGCCCGCGAGCTCGCCGGAAAGATCAAGCTCGTCAAGGTCGATGTCGACCAGGCCCCCGGGCTGTCCCAGCGATTCCAGGTGCAGGCCGTGCCGACCCTGCTCCTCCTCGACCGGGGAGAGGCGATCGCTCGACAGGCCGGCGCCGCCCCCGCCAACGTGCTGCGCCAATGGGTCGAGGAGACCATCGCGGGTCGCCGCTGAGCCCGTCCGCCAAGGAAGGACGACCATCATGACTACCGAAAGCGACTGGCACCTGTCGCTCGTGCGCCCGGTGACGCCGCGCACCCCCGAGGGCTGCGAGGAGTGCCTGCGCCTCGGCTCTCCCTGGGTGCACCTCAGGCTGTGCCTGACCTGCGGACACGTCGGATGCTGCGACTCCTCGCCACTCAAGCACGCCCGTCTGCACGCCGCCAACATCGGCCACCCCATCGTGCAGCCCCTCGAGCCGGGAGAGAACTGGCGCTGGTGTTACGTCCACGAGGCCGTGGTCTGATGACTGCCGCGGGCCCGGGCGGGGTACCCACCGAAACCCCCGATCAGCACGGTGCCTACCCTCGGCTGACGCCGGAACAGCTCGATGCGCTGGCCCAGTACGGCGAGTACCGCCCCACGCGGCGGGGCGAGGTGCTGTTCCGCGAGGGCGAACCGTGCGAGGAGTTCCTTGCCATCGTCAGCGGGATGGTCGAGGTCATCCACGACTACGGCGGTCCCGACCAACGCACCGTGGCGGTACACGGCCCCGGCCGCTTTCTGGGGGAACTCGGTCTCCTCGAAGGGCAGACGGCGTTCGACACCGCGGTCGTACGCGAGCCCGGCCAGGTGCTCGCGGTCCCGGTGGAGCGCCAGCGGGCCCTGGTGGCACGCGATCCGGCCCTCGGGGACCTGGTTCTGCGCGCCTACCTCGGCCGCCGGTCCCTGCTCATCGGCCTGGGCGCCGGCTTCCGGATCCTGGGCTCGTGCTACTCGCCCAACACCCTGCGGCTGCGTGAATTCGCCGCCCGCAACCGGCTACCACACCGATGGATCGACCTGGAGAAGGACAAGGAAGCCGAGGCGCTGCTGCGCCGGTTCGGCATCCGTCCGGACGAGACCCCGGTCGTCATGTGGAAGGGAGAGCAAATACTGCGCAATCCCAGCATCGCGGACCTCGCCCGCCTCATCGGGCTCCCCACCTCTGCGCACGGCGACGGTGAATACGACCTGGTGGTGATCGGCGCGGGCCCGGCCGGGCTCGCCGCCGCGGTCTACGGCTCCTCCGACGGCCTCGTGACCGTAGCCGTCGACGCCATGGCCACCGGAGGCCAGGCCGCCACCTCCTCGCGCATCGAGAACTATCTGGGCTTCCCGTCCGGGATCTCGGGTGGCGAACTCATGGAACGCTCGGTGCTCCAGGCCCGCAAATTCGGCGCACAGCTCACCGTTCCCGCCGAGGTCACCTCGCTCGAACCGCGCGACGGCCGGTACGCCCTCACCTTCGCGGACGGCTCCGAGATCCGGGCCGCCACCATCGTCCTGGCCTCGGGAGTGCGCTACCGCAGGCTCGACGTCCCCGGCATCGACCGGCTGGAAGGCTCCAGCGTCTACTACGCCGCCACCCTCCACGAAGCCAACCTGTGCCGGATGGACCCCGTGGCCGTGGTCGGCGGGGGCAACTCCGCAGGCCAGGCGGTGCTCTTCCTCGCCGGATACGCACCCAAGGTGTATCTGCTCGTCCGCAGCGGCGACCTCGGCAAGGACATGTCGCGCTATCTGGTGGACCAGGTGACACGCCATCCGAAGGTCGAGGTGCTGACCCACACCGAAGTGCGCCAGGTCAACGGAGAGGGCACCCTGCAGTCGTTGACCGTGGAGGACAACGCCTCCGGCGACCGTCGCGAACTGCCGGCCCGAGCCCTGTTCGTGTTCATCGGCGCCCGGCCGTACACCGAGTGGCTGAAGGACGTGGTCGCGCTGGACCGACGGGGGTTCGTGCTCACCGGCGCCGACGCCCGGGCAGCGGCCGACGAGAACATCTGGGAATCGCTCGGGCGCGGGCCACTGATGCTGGAGACCACGATGCCGGGTGTGTTCGCCGCGGGCGACGTCAGGAGCGGGTCGGTCAAGCGGGTCGCCTCCGCCGCGGGGGAAGGCGCCATAGCCGTCCGGCTCGTCCATGAGCACCGGGCCCAGGAAGGCAATCTCGTCCGCGGTTCCAGCGTGAGCGAGCCTCGGTCCGTGCCGGGCCGGTCGGTGTCCTGACGCCGGCCGTGCTGCTGGTGGCCGGTGCGGCGCTGGGGTCGTGGCTCGCGCTGGCGGGCGGCTGGGGGCTCGCCTACGTATCGTGGCGGCTGAGCCGGGCCGAGGCCAAGTTCGCGGCGCTCGGCGTGCCGGGGAGCGTCGTCGGCGGTCTGGTGGTGCGGCTGTGGGGCCGGTTCGACGGGCGGTGGGGCAAGCCCCTCGCCCAGGGACAGCTGGGGCAGGAGATGGCCGACGGGCTGCCGGGGATCGTGCGGGTCGCGGCGGTCGCCTCGGCGCTGTTCCTGGTGTGGCGGATGCGGCGGGTGCCCCGCTGAGGGGCCGGGGTCGTGCCTCCCTGACCGGGGATGCCGCCGCAGGCACAATGGCAGGCATGGCTGCACACTCTCTGACGGTCGGCTTCGACCTCGACATGACGCTGATCGACTCACGTCCGGGCATCAAGGCCGTGTATCAGGAGCTGTCGGCCAGGACCGGCACCTTCATCGACGCCGACCTCGCGGCGAGCCGGCTGGGGCCCCCGCTGGAGCACGAGATCCGCCACTGGTTCCCCGAGGAGCGAGTGGCGGAGACCGCCGCTCTCTTCCGCGAGCTGTATCCGCAGTACGCGGTCGCGGCGTCGCCCGCCATGCCCGGTGCCCGGGAGGCCATCGACGCGATCCACGCGGCGGGCGGCCGGGCGATCGTGGTGACCGCGAAGTACGAGCCCAACGCCAAGCTGCACCTGGACCACCTCGGCCTCGACGTGGACGCCCTTTTCGGCTCCCTGTGGGCGGAGGGCAAGGCCGAGGCGCTGCGCAAGCACCAGGCGCAGGTCTACGTCGGCGACCACATCGGTGACGTCGTCGGGGCGCACACCGCCGGCGCGCTGTCCGTCGCGGTCGCCACCGGCCCGTGCGACGCCACGGAACTGCGCAACGCCGGTGCCGATGTGGTGCTCGCCGACCTGACGGAGTTTCCGTCCTGGCTGGAGCGCTATGCGGCGGAGGGCGCGGACGGGGGCGACACCGCCACCTGACGGCGCTGCGCGGTGGCGGAACAGATCACTCCGGCCGCGGCGATCAGAAAACCGAGGCCCATCAGCATGCACACCCAGGAGCAGCGCCGACTGCGCCCAGCACACCGTAGGCACCCAAACAACGCGGCGCCGCTGCCTGCCCTTCGGGCTCGAAGCGAAGACCCAGAAAGATCGCCCTGGTCTGCGATGGCCTGCCGGTCGCCCCACGGTTGAGCCGACGGTGATGATGGCGTCCCGAGGAGCGCTCGATGGGGCTGACCCCGCACAGCGCGGCGAAGGACGCCTCGCTGCCCAGACGTTCCGGATTGTCCCCGATAGTGATCAGCAAGGTGACGGCACTGTCCGGACCGATGCCCACCGAGGCGAGCAACTGCGGGAAATGGCACTTCACGTGCCGGGCCAGATGGTCTTCCAGTTCACGGATCTGCCCGGTCAGCTGCTCTGGTGGGGATATTTGAATCTCCTCACCCTGTGCTGAGGATGACCTCGGAGTTGCTCACCTTGATTCCTCAGGCGTGCACGTGCTGATCCCAAACTGGAGGGCCGGACCGGTGGTTGAGTGGCTGGGCACAACGGCCTGGAACGGCAGTCCGGGGCGAGCGGGGCTTCTCGCATGTGGCGGCAACGTGTGGCATGGGTGGGGACTCAGGGCTCGATGACGAGGCGTTCGATGAGGCCGTCGCGGAGTGTGAACTGGTAGCGCAGATCGATGGTCCCGCCGGGGAAGTTGCCCTCGAGGTGGTGGGTGGCGATGTAGCGGGTTTCGTCGGTCTGCTGGGCGCCGGTGAGGTGGATGGTGTAGTTGAATTCGGTGGCGGATCGGTCGAGCCACTCCCCGATCGCCTCGGTGCCCTCGTAGGTGTTGCCGTCGTCGATCACTGTGGCTTCGCGGGTGAACGCCGTGACTGCGGTGGCGGTGTCGTGGGCGCGATGCGCTTTCAGGTAGCGGGTGATCACCTCGGGCAGGGTGTCCGGGATGCTGGTTCGGGGCTGGTTGTCGTGCATGACGCTCCCTGGGGTGGTGGACGGTTCAGACGGTGGGGGTGGTGCCGCCGTCGATGACGTGTTCGGCGCCGACGATGGCCGAGGCGCGGTCGGAGACGAGGAAGGCGACGAGCTCGGCGACTTCCTCAGGCCGGTTGGGACGGCCCAGCGGGATGCCGCCCAGGGAGTCCATGAGCCGTCCCAGCGCCGCTTCCTGGGTGATGTCTGCGTCATGGGCGATCCGGGCGACAAGGTTGTCGGCGGCCGAGGTCTGTACGAAGCCGGGCGAGACGGTGTTGACGCGGACGCCGTGCGGGGCGACCTCGTTGGCCAGGCCCTTGCTGTAGGTGGTCAGGGCGGCCTTGGCGGCGGCGTAGGCCAGGGTTCCGTTCCACAGCGGCATGCGGCGCTGGATCGAGGTGACGTGCACGATCACGCCCTTGCCCGTGGCGATCATGTGCGGCAGGAGTGCGCGGTCCAGGCGGACAGCGGCCAGCAGGTTCGTGTTCAGCTCCCTGGCCCAGTCGTCCTCGCCGAGCGCTGCGAACCCTCCAGTCGGCGACTCGGACCCGCCGAGGGTGTTGACCAGGATGTCGACGCCTCCCACGCGGGCGTCCACCTCGGCGGCGACGTGGGCTGCGCCCTGGGCGGTGGACAGGTCGGCGGTGATGAACGCGTTCTCCTCGACGTCGTCGGGGCGGCTGCGGGCGGTGACCAGTACGTTTGCGCCGGCCTGGGTGAGCCGTCGGGCGATGGCGGCTCCGGTGCCCTTGGTGCCGCCGGTGACCAGAGCGCATCGGCCTTCGAGGGATTCGCTGATGGACGTGGTCACGGTGTGCTCCGTTCCCGGGTGCGGACACAGAAGGCACCGCTCCCGTCGTTACTGCTAAAATAGCACCCACTAACTTCGACTTTAGCAGTAACCGAGGGGATGGTCGCCGTGGCAAGCCGGATCAGGCTGTCGGACCGAGAGTGCCCGCTGTCTACGACGGTGGAACACGTGGGCGAGTGGTGGACGCTGCTGATCCTCCACGACGCCTTTGACGGCTACACCCGCTTCGACCAGTTCCAGGAGAGCCTGGGCATCTCCTCCAGCATGCTCACCACCCGGCTGAAAACCCTCGTCGCGGACGGGCTACTGGAGCGCCGGCCCTACCAGTCCAACCCCGTGCGCCACGAGTACGTCCTCACCGAACTCGGGCACTCCCTGCGACCGGTGATCGTCGCCCTGGCCGCATGGGGCAACTCCCGCCTCGCATCGGCCGAACGCAGCATGATCCTCATCGACGCGCACAGCGGCGAGGAAGTCGATCCCGTCATCGTCGACGCCAAGACCGGCCGCCGACTCGACGACAGCGCCACCTACGTCTTCACCGCAGGCCCCGCGGCCAGCGACGCCATGCGCCACCGCTACGCGACACGACCGGCCACCCCCGCGGAGGCGTAAGGCTGGTCCGGACATGCACCGAACGGCCTTGAGCAGGGCCGGGACGCACAGGTCGTACCTGATCGACCGGGCAACACCGGCTCGCCGGCAGCATCACGCATGCCAGTCATCCCGAGCCGTGCCCACCCCCTGACCCACATCAGCAGTTCGCGATATCCCACCGCGGTGGCGGGGAAGCTCCCGGTCCCGATCACCTCCCCCAGCGAGGAGACCACCGCGGCGGCATGAACATCCCGGTACGCGTCCACACCGAGGACGACCTCCCCACCAGGCGGACGCCGGCCGGTGCGTGGGGTGCTGGGCGTACGGGCCATGGTCATTCGCCTCCCGACCACATGGCGCCTCCAAGTGGCCGACACCGGACCGCGCGGACGGCAGAACTGTGACAATGCCTGGGCATCCGATGCCGAACGCTCACGGCCCCTCACTCCAGGTCCGGTCTTGATGCAACAGTCGTGGCCGAACGGCAGAGCCGGAGCACAGCAAGACCGTGCCGAACACCTCACCAGACCCGCCCCCGAACACAGGAACCCCCGCCGGCAAGCCGACGAGGGTTCCTCACCTCTCACGCGGTATCACACGCGTCTCACCAACAGCATCGACGCTCCTGGACCACAAGCCCCTGACCTGCACCTGCGCCCCTGACCTGGACCACCTGGACCGCACGAGACGCGATCTACAACCTGTGCCAGGTGGTCCCGAGCGCGGCGCCCAGTACGAGTACGGGGGCGTCGTCGGGGCCGTCGATCCGGTGCTGCAGGGTCTTCTCACTCACCCGGCCAAGCTACCGGCTCTCCGAAGCGGTCCTGACGCCCGGGTCAGGAAGGGCCGGCACGAGGACCGCCGAGGCGTGGCCGCCGGCCACACCCGAAGCGGGAAACGCGCAGGTCAGATCCTCATGACCCGATGGCACATCGCGCAGCCGGCACCGGACCGCACGGACGGCCGGAGCCGTGACGACGCCTGGTCGCCAAGCCCCTGTCGGCACACCCGGCCGGCCCGGTACCGGCAACGCACCATCCCGGCCGGCAGCCGACACAGCTCCCCGGCCTACCGGGCGGGGTCGCCGAGCGGCGTACGGAATTCCCGCTGGTACCACAGAAGGGGCTCACCACCCGGGCCCTGGCGTACTTCCAGGAGTTCGCCGATGAGCAAGTCGTGATCGCCCGCGGGCAGGACGTCCACCCGGCGGCACCGGAAGGCGGCGTGCGCGTCCGCGAGCACCGGCAGGCCGGAGCCCGGCCACTGGGCAAACTCACCGGTCGCGAAGCGGTCGGCGCCGCTGCGGGCGAACGTCCTGGCGACGTCGGCGTGGGCGGCGCCCAGGAGGTTCACCACGAACTCGGTGCCGGTGGTCAGGATCGCGTGGCAGCTGGAGGTACGGCCGATCCCGACGAGCAGCAGCGGCGGTTCCATGGACACCGAGGTGACCGCGCTGGCGGTGAAGCCGCGGCGGTTCCCCTCCGCGTCCGTGGTGGTGATGATGGTCAGCGGTGCCGCCAGGTGCGCCATCGCGTCGCGGAACTCGTCCGCGCCGATGGACGCCTGGGCCGCCTGTGCGGTCGTGGTCACGGGGTCTCCTCCCAGCGGAGAGTCGTACGGAAACGGGGGCCTGCGGCGGCGGAGGTCACCACATCAGCTCGGTCGGGTCGAGCGTGCGCGTCGTCCCGTCGGGGAACGCGAAGTCGTAGCTCAGCGTGGCCAGGGTTTTGTCGTACAGCGCGGCCATCTCGGCGTGGTCCGCTCCACTGCCCCAGACCAGGTTGAGGATCTGGGTGTTGACGCCGCCGGGCAGGTCCTCGCCGATCCGCGTGAAGCCCCGGTAGCCGGCGATGCCCTCCAGGGCGCGGACGTCGTCCTCGCCGTGGACGGCGAGGAATCGGGCCGGCTCCACCGGTCCGAGCCCGATGAACACGAAGTGCGCCCGGTCCGGGCGGAACGGGGGGAGACGCACCTGCTCGCCGAGGGCGAGCAGCCCTGCTACCCGGGCCAGGTCGACGTCGCAGGCGTTCTGGCCGAGCAGGTGGATGTGCCCGCCGATCCGGCCGTTGATCTCGATGATCCGCGGACCCTCGGGCGTCAGCTTGACCTCGGTGTGAGTGATCCCGGTGGTGACGCCGAGGGCGCGCAGCGCGTTTCCGGTGAGGGTCCGGATCTCGTCCTCCAGCCCGTCCGGCAGGGCCGGCGGCCAGAAGTAGCCGGTCTCGCGGAACGGCGGCGCGAGCGGGAACTTGCCCGTGACGGCCAGATGCGTCACGCCGTGCGGCCCGCAGAGGCTCTCCACGGAGACGTAGTCCGCGAAGTCCAGGTCGGTACGGCCCTGGAGGAGTTCCTCGGCGACCACGGTGGTCCCGGTCGCGTCCGCGGTGACGAAGACCTCGGCCACCATGCGCCGTACCCCGTCCGGGTCCGAGACGACGAAGACGCCCCGGCTGCCCTCGCCCTGCAAGGGTTTGACGATCGCGGGCAGGCCCACCTCGGCCGCCACCCGCGGCCACTCCTCGGGCGAGGTCAGCGTGATGCTGCGGACGCGGTCCACGCCGGTCTCCGCGAGGCGGGCGCGCTGGCGGGCCTTGTCGGTGAGCATCAGGACCGTCTCAGCGGAGTGGCCGGGCAGGCCGAGCGCCGTGGTCAGCGCCGAGGTGGTGCCCAGCTGGGACTCGGCGAAGGTGAGCACCGCGGCCGGAGCCTCGGCGCGGACGCGGGCGATGTCCGTCTCCGGATCGCCGGTGAGCCGCACGGTGCGCCCGACGTGTTCGAGGAGCGGCAGCATCTCCTCGTTGTGGGCCGAGTCGGGCAGCAGGAAAAGCAGCTCGCCGAGGCCGGACAGGCCTGCCGCGAACTGGGCGGGCGCCACCGCGCCCTTGTCGTAGACGACCGCGATCGTCCGGGCGGTGCTCATCGGGAACCCTCCGCGCAGTATTCGAGAGCGGTGACGCCGAAGCTGAAGCCCATGCCACTGGACGCCACCAGGATCAGGTCGCCATCGCGCAGTACCCCGCGCCCGGCCAGTTCCTTGAGACAGATGACGGTGTCACTGCTCGCCATGTGGCCGAGCCGGCCGTACGTGAAGACGCTCTGCTCCTCGGTCAGGCCGAGGACGTCCAGGAAGCGCGACTGGATGTTCCGGTCGCCCTGGTTGGTGAGGACGTAGGCGATGTCGCCGCGCTTGCCGCCGATCGCGTCGAGGGTCTGCTGTGCCAGGGTCGTGAAATTCTCCATGTAGACCGTCGAGAGGCCCTTGCGGTCGCTCTTCCGCCGGAATTTCGCCCCGTCCGGGCCCTGTTCACCGGCCCAGAAGTCGGCCCAGCTCGCATCGGTGTGCATCGCCGCGTGCAGGTGCCGGTAGGTGCAGCCGTGCGGGCCGACCAGCATCGCGCCGCCCGCGTCACCCACGTTGAACAGCGGCCGGGTGTCGGCGTCGTGGTAGTCGACCAAGCGGCCCAGCCGGTCGCCGAGGAGGACGAGGGCGTACCCGCCGTCCAGGCGGGTCCGCTCGCTGGCGATCTGCAGCGCCGTCATGCCCGCGTTGCAGAAGTTGACGATCTCGAAGCAGTGCGCGTGCTCGATGCCCAGCTCGTGGGCGATCTTCGCGGCCGGGGACCAAGCGGGCCGGTCCCAGACACCCGAGCCCACGTACAGGACCTGCCGGATCGCGGCGCGGTCCACACCGGTGCGCTCCAGGACCGCGGCGGCCGCGTCCCGGGTGATCTCCCAGGCCGTCTCGTCCGGTCCGAGGACGGGGATCTCTTCGCAGAGGGTGATCTCGCGGATCTCCTCGGCGGACAAGCCGGAGGCGCGCCGCATCTGCTCCAGTGTGGCGCGGCCGCGGGGGAAACGGACGTCCAGGTCGACGATCCCGCTCACGGCCGCACCGCCTCGGGCATCGCCCTGTTCGTACGGTTGCACACGGCTTCCTCCAGTATGTCGTCAAGTGCGGCGGCCGGACCGGCGGCTCGGTCGCCGAGGTGGAAGTGGCCGCCCTCGAACACCCGCAGGGCGAAGGGGCCGCGGGTGTGGGCGGCCCAGGCCGCCGCGTCCGCCACCGAGGTGGTGGGGTCGGCCGACCCGACGAAGGTGGTGACGGGGGCATCGACAGCCGCCCGGGTGTCCGGGCGGTGGGTCAGCACGGCCCGGACGTCGGCCCGCACGGCGGGCAGCACCAGCCGGAGCAGTGCCTCACTGGCCAGGACGCGGGCGTCGGTGCCGTGCATCGCCCGGACGTCGTCGAGGAGTCGGCCGTCGTCGAGGTCGTCGGGGTGCGGCTCCGCGCGGTGCACGGAGGGCGCGCGCCGGCCGGCGATGACCACGGCGGCGGGGCGCGGCCCGTCCGCCGCCTCCAGGCGCAGGGCCAGTTCGAAAGCGAGCACCGCGCCCATGCTGTGCCCGAAGAGGACCAGGGGCCGCCCGTCGGAGCCGGGCAGCTCCCGCAGGAGCGCGGTGTGCAGCGCGTCGGCGTGCTCGGGCAGCGAGGTGAAGGCCGGCTCGCCGAGCCGGTCCTGCCGCCCCGGGTACTGGGCCGCGAGCACCTCGGCCGCGGACCCGCGGGCCGCCAGCTCCCCGGCCAGCGGCCGGAAGAAACCGGCGGTGCCGCCTGCGTGGGGCAGGCACAGCAGCCGCGGCGCGGCCGCGGCCGCCGTGCCCAGCGTACGGATCCATCGGCGGCTCACGGAGAGACGAGCTCCCACAGCGCGGCCTCCAGAGCGGTGGCCAGTCCCCGCGCGGAGGCGGGGTCGGCCTTCGCCGGGTCGACCGTGATGTCCAGCTTCCACTGGTCGCTGCCGGTCATGCGGCCGATCTCCACGGAGACAGGGAAGCTGTTGCGGTCGCTCAGCCACCAGTCCGTCGCCTTGAGGAGCATGAGGTCCTCAAGGCTGTCCACCACCCCGAACACGGTGAAGTTGAACAGCACCTCGAACGGTGCGCCCTTGACGTCCCGGCTGATCCGGGACAGTGGGTAGCGGCGGTGCGGCATCATGTCCTGCTCCGCGGCGAAGGCCGCCCGGACCAGGTCCGCGGAGTCCTTGCCCGCCAGGTCGACGCGCAGCGGCACGCTGTTGAGGAACAGCCCGAGGGTCGACTCCGCCGAGGCTGCCTCGGGCCTGCCGCCCGAGACGAGGCCGGTGACGACGTCCTCGGTCCCGGCGAGGCGGCCGAGCGCCCGCAGGTGGGCGGCGAGGAAGAGGCTCTTGACGGGCGTGCCGAGGGCGGCGGCCCGTTCGGCGACCCGTTGTACCAGCTCCGGCGCGAAGACCACGGTGACGTCCGGACCGAGGTCTCTTGAGCCGGCGGCGTCGGCGGCAGCGGTGGGCGCCTCGGCCGGGGCGGGCAGCCGGGTGGCCGTGGCCCCGTCGAGCACGCGCGTCCAGTACGCGCGGGCCGTGTCCGACGTGGCCTCGCGGGCCTCCAGTGCGACGAACTCCCGGTAGGGCAGGGGTCGTTCGTCGTCGGCGTAGGCGGGGCGGCCGGTCATCTCGCGGTCGTAGCCGGTGAGCAGCTCGGTCATCAGGAGAGCGAAGCTCCAGCCGTCCAGGATGCTGTGGTGCGTGGAGACCGCCAGGTGGAAGTCCTCCTCCCCGTGCGGGAGCACGTGGACGCGCAGCAGCGGCGCCTGGGTGAGGTCGAAGCGGTTCCGCCACTGCTCTCGCCACCACGCGCGCAGCGCGGCGTCCGGGGAGAGGCCCTCGGCGGGCGTCACGACGGTCAGCGGGACCTCGGCCGCGGTGTGCACGTACTGGACGACCTGCCGGTGGGTGCCGAGGTCGAAGGAGGTGCGCAGGATCTCGTGGCGGCCGACGAGGGCGTCGAGCGCGCGCCGCAGCGCCCCGAGGTCCAGCGGTCCCCGTACGCGGACGCTCTCCAGGTCGTGGTAGAGCGTCGGGTCGTTGCTGAGCTTCGAGTGGAAGATGATGCCCTGCTGGAGCGCCGACGCCGGGTAGGCCGCCTCGACGCCGTCCGGGGCGGCGGCCAGGAACCGGTCGTCGTCGGCCTCGGGGGCGGTCTCCTCCACCACCGGTGCGGCGACGGGCTGTTCCTGGGTGCGGCAGTACTCGGCGAGCGCGCTGACGGTCGGGTTGGCGAAGAGCGCGACCACGGTGACGGGCAGCCCCGCCTCCTTGGCCCGGGCCACCATCGGGATGGCCCGCATGGAGTCGCCGCCGATCGCGAAGAAGTTGTCGTCGAGGCCCACGGCGGGCACCCCGAGCGCCTCGGCCCAGATCTCGGCGAGGCGGGTCTCGACGCCGTCGGCGGGGGCTCGACCGCCCGTGGCAGGCGCGGCGGCCGGGGCCTCGGGGCGGGGCAGCGCGGCCCGGTCCAGTTTGCCGTTGGGTGTCATCGGCAGCGCGGCCATGGGCACGAACGCGGACGGCACCATGTGGGCGGGCAGCCGCTCGGCGGCGTGTTCCCGCAGGGCGGCGCGCAGGTCGTCCGGCCCGGTGCCGCCGCGCCCGACCGAGTAGCAGACGAGGGCCTGCATGCCGGGCTCGTCCTCGCGCAGGAGGACGACGGCCTCGCGCACGTCCGGGTGGGCGAGCACGGTGGCCTCTATCTCGCCCAGCTCGATCCGGAAGCCGCGCATCTGGACCTGTCCGTCGGCGCGCCCGTGGTAGTAGACCTCGCCGTCGGCGCCCCGCTCCGCCAGGTCGCCGGTGCGGTAGAGCCGGCCGCCCGGGGCGAATGGGTCGGGGAGGAAGCGCTCGCGGGTGAGCTCGGGCCGGTTCAGGTAGCCGCGCGCGACGCCGGCGCCGCCGACGTACAGCTCGCCTTCCTCGCCGGGGGCGACGGGGCGCAGCTGCTCGTCGAGCACGTGGAGGGTGAGGTCGGCCAGCGGGGTTCCGATGGGGCTGCGCCGGTCGTCGAAGTCGGCGCGGGTGAGGGGGCGGAGGGTGACGTGCACGGTCGTCTCGGTGATGCCGTACATGTTGATCAGCCGGGGCCGGTCGTCGCCGTACCGCTCCACCCAGCGCTTGAGGATGGCCGGTTCGAGCTTCTCGCCGCCGAAGACCACCGCGCGCAGCGCCGTTTCCGGGAATCCGAGCGCCTCGGCGGCCGTGGCCAGCTGCCGGAAGGCGGAGGGGGTCTGGCTGAGCATGGTGACGTGCTCGTCGACGAGCAGCCGGACGAACGCCTCGGGGTCGCGGCTCAGCTCGTACGGCACGACGACGACGCGGCCGCCGTGCAGCAGGGCGCCCCACAGCTCCCATACGGAGAAGTCGAAGGCGATGGAGTGGAACATCGTCCACACGTCGTCCGGGCCGAAGCCGAACTCCTCGGCAGTGACGGTGAACAGGCGGGCGGCGTTGGCGTGGGTGACGACGACGCCCTTCGGCTTGCCGGTGGAGCCGGAGGTGTAGATCACGTACGCGGTGTGGCCGGGCTCCGCGCCGGTGGCGGGCGCGGTGCCGGGCTCGCCCGCGAGGTCGTCCTGCGCCGGGGCCACGGTGGTCAGGCCCAGGTCGGGCACCTCGTCGCCGACGGCCAGCGAGCAGCCGGCGTCGGTGACGGTGGCGCGCAGCCGCTCCAGCGGGTAGCGCGGGTCGAGCGGGAGGTAGCCGGCGCCCGACTTCAGGATGCCGAGGACGCCGACCACCAGGTCGACGGTGCGCGTGGAGCAGAGGGCGACCAGCTGCTCGGGGCCCGCGCCGAGGGCGATGAGCCGGTGGGCGAGCCGGTTGGCCGCGCCGTCGAGCTCGGCGTACGTCAGATGACGCCGCCCGTCGCTCACGGCGACGCGCTCGGGCCAGGTGGCCGCGGCGGCGGCGAAGGTCTCGTGGAGGGGGCGCACCGCGGGTGCCCCGCCGACGGGTGTGATGGTCATCGGGTCACTCCGTGTCGTCGAGGCTGAGGCGGCGCAGCCGGTCCAAGTGGTCGAGGCTGTCGAGGACGTCCTGGGCGGGCAGGCCGAAATCGATGAGGCAGGCGATCTCGTCGACGCCGATCGAGCGCAGCCGCCGGACCACCGCGCGGCACTTGTCGACACCGCCGAGCAGGCCGCCGTCGTCGTAGTAGCGGTCGAAGGCCCGCTCGACGAGGAAGTCAATGTCCTTCTCGCGCAGCTTCGACGGGTCGATCTTGCGGGCGCCGCCCAGCTGCGAGCCGTTGAGGATGAGCCCGAGCGAGCTGCGCAGGTACGCGGAGAGGGGCGCGCGGACCAGTTCGCGGGCCGCGTCGTCGTCCTCGGCGAGGAAGGTGTGCACCATGAGGGCCACGTGGCCGGGCCGGCCGTCCGCGCCCGGGCGTTCGGCGTAGGCCTTGCGGTACCGGGCGATCTTCTCGGCGAGTTCGTCGAGGTCCTGGCCGAGCAGGTGCGTGAGCAGGCCGTATCCGCCGGTGCCGGCCTCCTGCACGGTGCGGGCATCGCCGCCGCTGGTGATCCACACCGGCAGCTCGGGCTGGACCGGCGGCGGGAAGATGCGCACGCTGGCCTCGTCACCGGTGCCGCCGGTGACGGTCATCGGCTCGCCGCGCCAGAGCTTGCGGACCTGTTCCGCCTGCTCGAAGAGGCCCGCCTTGCGGTTCTCGTACGCGCCGGGGTTGAGGCAGAAGTCCGTGGCGTGCCAGCCGGAGGCGACGGAGATGCCGACCCGGCCGCCGGAGATGTTGTCGACGACCGACCACTCCTCGGCGATGCGCAGGGGGTGGTGCAGGGGGGCCACGACGCTGCCCGCGCGAATCTGGACGCGTTCGGTGACGGCGGCGATGGCCGCGCTGGTCACCGACGGGTTGGGGTAGGTGCCTCCGAAGGGGTGGAAGTGCCGTTCGGGCGTCCAGACCGCAGTGAAGCCGTTGCGGTCGGCGAACTTGGCGCCTTCCATGAGGAGTTCGTAGCGGTTGCCACCACCGTCGCCGACGCTGTCGTTGGCGAAGTAGAAGAGACTGAAGTCCACGGTCGTGCTCACTTGCCTTCCTGCGTCGCACGTTCGGCGAGCATCCGGATCAGGGCGGGTCGGTCGGCCTTCCCACTGGCGTTCAGGGGCAGTGCGGCCAGGTGCTCGTATCGCTGCGGCACCATGTGCACCGGGAGTTTCTTGCGCAGCCAGGACTTCAGTTCCTTGAGGTCCGGCTCGCCGGGACCGGTGACGAAGGCGACGACGCCGGCGGCGGGGCCCTGCGGGGGGACCACGACGACGGCCTGGTCGATGCCGGGGTGGCGGCGCAGCGCGGTCTCGATCTCGCCGAGCTCCACACGGTAGCCGCGGATCTTGACCTGGTTGTCGAGCCGTCCCAGGTGCACCCAGGTGCCGTTCTCCAGGCGGACCCGGTCCCCGGTGCGGTAGTAGTGCGCGTCGGTCAGCTCACCGGTGCCGTCGTGGACCGTGGCAACGGGGCCGTCGGGGGTCTCCTGGACGGACAGGAACCGGCCCGCATTGTCCGCCGGGTCGTAGTAGCCGGCGAACCGCTGGGAGCCGCGCACCACGAGCTCGCCGTCCTCGGCCGGGCGGCCGTCCTCGTCCAGGACGAGCCACTCCAGGAAGGGGTAGACCGGGCCGATCGGCACCGTGTCGTTGGAGGTGGACGGCCACTGCTCCGGGTCGGCGGGGAGCTCGTAACCGGTGCAGGCAACGGTGAGTTCGGTGGGGCCATAGACGTTACCCAGCACCGCGCCGGGCGCGATCCGACGCCAGGCGGCGGCCTGGTCGAGGGTGAGCTGTTCGCCGATGAAGAGGCTGTAGCGCAGCGTATCCGAGACGCCGGTGAACAGCTTGCCGAGGCTGCGGCTGACCGACACCACCGAGGGGACCGAGAACCAGTGGGTGATCCCGCGGTCGATGATGTGGTCGACCGGCGCGAGCAGTTCGGTGCGCTGGGGCACGACGAGGGTCGCGCCCGCGGCCCAGGTCACGAAGAGGTCAAAGACCGAGGGGTCGAAGGTGAGGTCGAAGGTGTGCGACACACGGTCGCCGGGCCGCACGTCGTAGCGCTCCATGGAGTACGCGACGTAGGCGGAGGCGTTGCGGTGCCGGATGGGCACACCCTTGGGGCGGCCTGTGGAGCCGGAGGTGAACAGCAGGTAGGCCACGTCGTCCAGGTCGCCCTGATAGGCGGGCAGGGAGCCACCGGCCTTGCCCTCGACCACGTCGGCGGCGGTCAGCGCGATCGCCCGGTGCCCCTCCCAGCCCTCGGGCCGGTCGAGCTGTGCCGCGCCGGACTCGTCGGCGATGACCATGTCGATCTTGGCGAGGTCGCAGGTGGCCTGGTTGCGGGTGATTGGGAAGCGCGCGTTGAGCGGGGTCACGACCGCGCCCAGGCGCAGCGCGGCCAGGTAGCCCGCGTAGGCGACGTGGCTGCGCATCGCGAGCAGCGCGACGCGCTCGGGGGCCCGGCCGTGCTCGCGGATCAGGAGTTCGGCCAGGGCCTCGGCCTGGTCGTGCAGCTCGCGGTAGGTGTACGAGGCGTCCTGGACCTCGATCGCGGTGTGGTCGGGGTACCGGTCCACCGCCTCCTGGAACCAGGAGTAGAGGGTACGGGCGGTCATACGGGGTCTCCTTGGGCTGGGTGCGGGCAGGAGCCGTCGCCCGGCGGCGGGGGCACGGCCTCCCGCCCGGAGGACTCGGGGAAACGGTCGAGGGCCCAGTAGCGCTCGCGCGGGAAGGGATAGGTGGGCAGGGGCACGCGCCGGCCGCGGGAGCCGGAGAGGGCGGCCCAGTCGACGTCGACGCCGTGCAGCCAGGCCTCGTGGGCCAGTTCCTCGACGGCGTCGGCCACGTCCGCGGGCCGGGCCGGCAGGTGAACCACCGGGCCGGTGCGCGTGCCCGCGTCGAGGCCCTCGCCCACGAGAACGGCGAAGGCCTTGTCGGGCACGTCGGCGACGGCGTCGTGCAGGGCGCTGCGGCGCGGGAAGGCGGCGGCGAGCAGGTCGAGGAGTTCCCCGGTTTCCGAGGCGCCGGGGGCGACGACCACGGCGAGCCGCTGCCCGGAGGCGGCACGGCGGCAGCGTACGGCCGGGTCCGTGGCGTCACGCAGGGCGGCGGCGAGGCGGGCCGAGCTGTCGTGGGGGGCACCGGCGGGGACGGTCACCACGCGCCGTGCGGGGAACGCGCGGCGGCCCACCCGCAGGGTGTGGGCGAAGTCGCCCGGGGGGATGTCGCCGGACTCGGCGGCGTCGGCCAGCCGCCGTGCCACAGCGTCCAGTTCGACGTCGTTGCGAGCCGACAGGGCGAGCCGTACGACGGGCCGTTCCGGGGCCGCGGGGCGCTCCGGCGCAGGCGGTGCGGCAACCACGGCGACGGCGTTGTTGCCGCCGAAGCCGATGTTGTTGACCAGCGCGAACCGCTCGGTCCCGGCAAGCGTCCCGGGCTCCGTCGTCACGTGGAACGGGCTCTTCGCGAAAGCCTCGGGCTCCCGGGGCGACGCGAAGAGCGGATGAGGCACGAGGCAGCCGGTGCGGACCACGTGGACGGCGCTGAGCAGTCCCGCAAGTCCGGAAGCGGGCCCGGTGTGCCCGATGTTGGCCTTGACCGAACCGAGCGCGATGCGCCCGGCCGGCACCCCCGGGCCCAGGCCCACGGTGAGCCCGCGGATCTCCAGGCGGTCCCCGATGGGCGTGCCGACGCCGTGTCCCTCGACGTAGTCGATCTGTTCGCCGCGGACCCCGGCCGTCTCCAGGGCCCGGCCCACGACGCCGGCGATACCTGCGGCGCTGGGCACGGTGAAGCCGGCGCGGTCGGCGCCGTGGTTACCGACGGCCGTGCCGCGCAGGACCGCGAGCACCGGGTCGCCGTCGGCCAGCGCGTCCGGGAGTCTGCGCAGCGCCACGGCGGCGACGCCCGAACTGTAGAAGGTGCCCGTGGACTTCGCGTCGTACGAGCGGCAGTAGCCGTCCACGGACAGGCTGCCGTCCGGACGCTGCCGGTAGCCGGTCTCCGGTTCGAGGACCGTCGCGCCGCCGGCCAGCGCGAGGTCGCACTCGCCCGCGAGCAGGTTCAGCACCGCCTGGTGCACGGAGTACAGGGCCGAGGCGCAGGCCGCCTGGACGCCGACGGTGGGCCCGCGCAGCCCCAGCTTGTAGGCCACGCGGGCGGGCATGAAGTCCCCGAGGCCGCCGAGGTGCAGCGGCACGTCGCTGAGCGCCGTCGGCCAACCTTCCTGCTGCGCCGTCGCGGCCAGCAAGCGTGCCGAATACGGCCCCGCGTGACTGCCGGCGAACACGCCGGTGGCACTCCCGGAGCGGGCGCCGTGCCCCGCGGACTCCAGGGCCTCCCAGCACACTTCGAGGAAGAGGCGCTGCTGCGGGTCGACGGCTTCGGCCTCCGCCCGGGAGTAACCGAAGAACTCCCCGGCGAAGTCGGCGGGCGCGCCCAGCCGGGCGGCTTTCCGGACGTACGCGGGATCGGCCCAGGTCTCCGGCTCCACCCCGGCGGCGAGCAGGTCCTCGTCGGAGAGCTCACGCACGGAGACGGTGCCCTGGTCCAGGTTGCGCCAGAACTCGTACGGATGCGACGCGTCGGGGAATCGGCACCCGGCGCCGATGACGGCGATGTCGGTGTCGCGGCTCACGCCTTCGCTGCCCTGTCTCAGCGGCCGCTGGAGAGCAGCCGGCCACTTCCCTCGTCCGCGGCGTCACCGGCGAGGAACTCGGTCTGAGCCTCCACGGTGGCGTGGTCGAAGAGTTCGGCGGCCTCGATCTCACGTCCTGCCAGGCGGTTCACGCGCTCCAGGAGAACGATGAAGAGCAGGGAGTCGCCGCCGGCCTCGAAGAAGTTCTCGTCGACCGGGACATCCTCCGGGTCCTGGTCGAGCACCTCGGCCCAGATCAGCCGTATCTGCTCCTGAAGGTCGTGCGTGGCAGTGCCCATGGGGTTCCTTTCGGGGCGTGCCCGTCCGCGCCCGGGCACCGGTCGTCGGTGTCCCAGGCGGTTCATGAGGTGAGCGCTCCGCCGGTGCGGAGCCCGCGGACGGGCGGAGGAAGCGTCAGTGGTCGGTGGCGGCCCGGCTCGCGCACGGTGTGCGCTCCACCTGGCGAGGGCGCCGGGGCCGACCGTGGGACCCATCCTCCGAACCGGGATTTACCCCGTCAAGAAATGTCTGTCGAACGGACGTTGCTGCCGTGTCAGGCGAGGGAGCCCGCGCCCTTCCCTCCACTCTGGACGGTCCTGGCCTCGGGCACTGCCCCTGTTTCCGGGGCTTCCACGGGCGCGGACCGGGCCTGTGCCGCATAGTCCAGCCGGAGCCCGCGGACACCGGGAACCGCGGCCGTGCCCACGCAGACCACCGCGACCAGGACGGCCGCGGCGGCGAACGGCACCCGCTCGCCCCACAGCGACAGGGCGACCGGCGCCAGGATCACGCCGAGCGGCTGCGCGGCCAGCGAGACCAGCCAGTCGTAGGAGCTGACCCGGGCGAGCGCGCTCTGCGGGATGACCGCCTGGACGGTGGAGTCCCAGGTGGGGTTGAGGAAGCCGAGGGCGGCAAGGGCGATGCCGTAGCCGGTCGCCAGGAGCAGGACGGGGGCGCCGGCGGCGAACAGCGTGAGCGGCAGCGCGTAGCTGGCCAGGGCGATGTTGCCGACGAGCACCGGCCGCTTCGGGCGGGCCCAGCCCGACACGAGCGAGCCGAGGAGGAGGCCGACGCCGCCCGCCTGGGTCACCGCAACCCAGGAGCCCTCGCCGCCGAGCCGCTTCACGGCGATGAGCGGACCGAGCGTGAGCAGGATATTGGCGACGAAGTTCCAGACGGCATGCGCGATGAGGCTGGTCCAGTACCAGTCCCGGGCCCGCACCTCCGTGAACCCCTCGATCAGGTCGGCCCGGATGGAGCGGCGCTCAGCAGGACCGGCAGAGGCCCCCTCCGTCGCCTCTGCGCCTTTGTCCAGGCGTATCAGGAGCATCAGGGTGGCGCTGATGCCGAAGGCGGTCGCATCGGCGACGAAGACCCAGCCGAAGCCGACTGCGAAGATCAGGGCGCCGGCGAGGGCAGGGCCCGCCAGCAGGGAGACGCTCTTGGCCACACCCATCAGGGAATTGGCCTTGATCCGCTGGCCGCCGGAAGCGGGCACGGTCTTGGTGACCAGGGGCGAGAGGTTGGACAGGCCGACCGCCGACGCCGCCCCCGCTACCACCTGGGCCACGGCGATGAGCGCGATGCTGGGGTTGTCACCCAGCAGCTCCACGGCCACCACCGCCTGGGTGACCATGCGCGTGAGATCCGCGACGAGGGCGACCTTGCGGGTGTCGAACCGGTCGGCGACCGCGCCGGCGACCGGCAGCAGCACGAGCCTGGTGCCAAGGGCGCACCCGAGCACCACCGCGAGCATGGTGGCGGAGCCGGTGACCTCGACGACGGCCAGGCTCAACGCGGTGGGCACTAGGGCGTCGCTCAGCGTGGACATGGTCCGGCTGACGAACAGCAGCCGGAAGTTGCGGAGGCGCAAGGGGTGGGTCATGACGGGAGATTAATTCGACATCGCAATATTCGGCAACGTACTTTATGGCGACGAAGTAAAATGTATTCATGACCGAGCGCGACTCCGTGGACGAACACGTCACCCGCTGGCGGCGGATCCTGCCGTCACTCGACCCCGTGGTGGAGGGCACGGTGACCCGGATGTCCTTGCTGGTCCAACACTTGGGCCGGGCCAGGGAGGCCGCACTCGCCGAACACGGCCTGCAGAGCTTCGAGTACCTGACACTGCGCGCCCTGTCCGGCCGCGGTGGCCGGGCCACCCCCTCGGAGCTCGTGGCCGAACTGCGGCTCTCCCCCTCGGCGATGACCAGCCGCCTCGACGGCCTGGAGCGGCGCGCGTTCGTCCGACGCTCGGCGTCCGTGACGGACCGCCGCAAGGTGACCGTCGAGCTCACCCCCGCCGGGCAGGCCGCCTGGCAGTCCGCTCTGGAGACCGAGGGCCGCGAGGAGCACCGCATCCTGCGGGCCCTCGACCCGGCCGAACAGGGACTCCTCGCGGACCTGCTGCGCCGCGTCCTGCTCGAAGCCGAACGCGGGCCGCGCTCCAGCGCGTGATCACATGACGACGCCCGGCGGGCACGGTCCCGGCGGACACCGTGCCGAAAGTGCCGTCAGCCCGCGCGCTGCGCGTCCTCCTGCTCCTGCGGGCGGGAGAGTTCCCGGGCGAACCGCTCCCACTCCTCGGCGTAGCACTGGGCCAGATCGGCGACCGTGACCGCGCAGTGCGGCGGCACGGCGGCCAGCAGCCGCTCGCCTGCTTCGATATCCAGAGCCCGCGCGCTCAGCCACCGCACCAGCGCACGCCCCGGTTCGGTCAGCCGGAGCGAGGGGTCGCTCGCCAGACTGCGCAGCGCCGTCACCCGATTGCGGCCCACGTCGGGATCTCTGCGCACCCCCGCCACGGTGGACCGGGTCCCGCGTTTGTCGGTCCGGCTCACTCCGGCCGACTCCGGCTGCTCACCGCCGCGCATGCGCCGGGAGACGTCGTGGGCGGTGCTGACGGAGATCCCTGCGAAGGCGGCCACCTCGCGCAACGGGACCCCGGGGCGTTCGGCCAGCAGGGTCCGGGCGATCTCCCGGCGCAGGGCCGGGTCGGCCGGGCGGGCACGGCCGTCCTGCCCGACGCGCGTGTTCGGCTGAGGAATATCCTCGGTCGAGCGCCTGCGGGCCGCCCCCACAGTCTTCGGGGACAGGTCCGTGATCCGGGCGATCGCCCGGTCCGACCAGGCGGGGTGCATCCGCAGGATCCGCTCGGCCGCGAGCTTGCGGTCCTTGAGGGTCAGCGGCAGGCCGTGGGTGATGTTCGCCCTGACGGCCTGGATGAAGACCTCGTCGGCCGGGCCGTCGAGGTAGCGGACCGCGATATCGCGCTCGCCCCGTAGCACCGCCGCCTGTAACCGGTGCATGCCGTCGATCACTTGGCGCGTGGCACGGTGCACGAGGATCGGGTCGAAGCCCCGGGGCGACTCGGCGAGGGCCTGGACGTGGTCCGGATCGATGCCGCCGGCCCGGGGTGAGTCGCCGTCCTTGAGGCTGCTCACCGGGACCCTGATCACCGGGCGCGGCACGCCCCGCAATCCTGGCCCGGGCACCACCGACATGTCCTTCGTCTCTGTGGGCGTCTTCGACAACGCAGGCTCCCCCTATTTTCTTCGCGTGCGGCAGTACCGCCCACACGCATCCCCTGTTCTCCTTAGCGAAAGATCATTTGCCAGACTTGTCAAGCCTTGGCCAACTCCGCCGATCAGAGCCGAACGCGGTCCGCTCCCCTGTGCCCGCCGCCCCGCCCGTGACACCATGACGGCCATGCGGCAGCGACAGATGTTTCTCCTGGAGCAGCCGGGGTTCGGGGCCCGGCTACGGGAGATCAGGCAGGCTCGCGGCATGCTGCAGTCGGAGCTGACCGGCCCGGGCATGTCACCGGCCTATCTCTCACGCCTCGAGTCCGGCAACCGGCCTCCGACGGAACGGGCCCTCGCGTACCTCAGCGACAAACTCGGCGTTCCCGCCGAGATCTTCCGCCGGGACGATCCCGACGAAGCCGCACAGCAGCTCGCGGTGGCGCTCTCCAGCAGCGCCACCGAGGACATCGACATCGTGCCGCTGCTGCTGCGCAGCCTGGAACGGCCCGGCGCGATGGACCCCGCCCTGCGCTGGCAGGCACTGTGGATCCTCGCCGAGACCTACAGCGCTCAGGAGGACCGGGACCAGGAACAGTCCGTCCTCCGGGACCTCGTCGCACTCGGCACCGCCATCGGCAACCCCCGCCTCGAGGTCCGCGGCCGGACCCGGCTCGCCCGCTGCCTGCGGGACGGCGGCCGGCTCCGGGAAGCACTGGGCGCCGCGCGCGACGCCCACGCGCTCGCCGTCGCCGCGGCCATGCCACCGCCGGACACAGCCCGCGCGCTCCTGGCCCTCGTCCTGCTGGAGGCCGACACGGGGCGGCACAACGAAGCCGCCTCCCACACGGAGGAGTTGCTGGCCCTCACGGCAGCACTGCCCCTGCGGCTGGGCGCCGAGGCCCTGTGTACGGCAAGCACGGTACGTGTCCGCCAGAAACGGCACGCGGAAGCCGTCCGGCTGCTCGAACAGGCCCTGGAACGGCTCGATCCCGGCGCGGGCCCGCACTCCGGGGACATCCTGCCCTGGCTGCGGCTGCGGTTGGCCGCGGCGTGGCTGTTCCTCCAGATGCCCCCGCGCGGCCCGGCCGAGGCCGGGCGCCGACTGCGCGAGGCCGCTCCTGTCGTCGACCTGCTGGGCAACGCCGCCTGCCGCCGCGAGTTCCTGCTGCTCCGCTCGTATCTCGCCTTCCACCAGGGCGATCACACCACCGCGCGCGAACTGTGCGACCGCGTCGGCGAGGACGGCGGGCGCCTCGCCTTCCGGGACCGAATCCGCCTCCGGGCGCTGCGCAGCCAGCTGGCTCTCTTCCACGAGCACGGCGAGCGCAGCGTGGAGCTGACCGGCCTGGCGCGCCAGGCCGAGCGGGCGGGCGACGTCCGCCTCACGGCCGAGGATCGGCGCTCGGCCGTCCTGCCGACGCGGTAGCCGGTTCCGCACTGACGTTCTCGGACGGGCCTGGGGCACGCCGCCGTTGCACAGCAGATTCGGTGCATTGCCACGGGTGTACGCCCACGCCTCTCGCACGCAGCCCGGGTTACCTGGTGTACGGCGCATCACGGGGCAGATGCGAGTGTGACCGTGCAGGTAAAGAGCTCTTCTCCGTGCTGAACGGCGTCGACGCCCACTGGCTGCCCGTCGTCGAGCGGCAGTTCGCACCTGGATTGAATCCAGCACGGAGCATCCAGCTCTACGTAGCGCCGGAAGACGGCATCGAGTCCGACCGCCACCGTTGGTCTCGGGTGCGCCGCTTCGTGGGCGGACTGGCGTGCAGCCTCGAGCAGGAGCATGCCAGGGACATGGTCGACCGGATGATCGAAGAGAACACGATGCGAGAGGTCCGCGCGCAACCGGCTGCAGTTGGGCGAGTCAGTCGTCGACAGAACGACGTCCGCCAGTTGTTCGCGGGAGACTCGCTGGGGAGCTGTCGGAGGTACGGCAGGTATGGCCCGGCTTGTGGCCCAGTCGATGTCCGCATATCTGCGACGCAACCGCTTGTAGATTGCCGGCGGATGATTGCGGAAGCCTAACTCCGCCGTGCCGAGCGGCAAGCCCTCGCGGAACATGTCGACTCGCATGGTGAGCGAAGCCAGCCCTCCCGTTCGACGGATGACGTCGGTGCAGGCGATGCGCAGCTCGATTTCAGCAGTGGACCCGTCGCTCTCCAGAGCTGTGGGATCGAGGTTCTGGCGGTAGTAGCCCCATGACTGCTTGTGCCCGAACGGCACACCGTATGCGACATGACTGAGCAGTGGTACCGCCTGCCGGATCGACTCCGCACCGAGCAGCGGGTCGAACAGGCCATGCACAGGATGGTAAAAGCCGTGGTCGATGGGCCAGCGTGCAGTGACAAGAAAAGTGTCCGGGCCGCTCGCTCTGCACCCGGTGAGGAGGACCTCGGACTCATCCTCCTTGTGCACGTACTCCCTGGGCACGCGCGAAGCGACGGAAGCCAGCACTGCACTGGGATCCATGGTGAGCAACTGAATTCCCCCTTGTGACAGCGGAAGGACCTCACGCCCTGGGACGTCGAGGTGCTGCGATGCTGTGCACCACAACATAAAGAGTGCTCGTTTTGTTTTGGGTAAGGTGAAGGTAAAAAGATCTTTGAGTGAGGCCACGTGCCGGGCCAGAGGGGTGCGTGCGACCTGCCGATGACCGGCTCCACCCCTGGTGGCAGCCGAGTTGGTGCGTGCAGCCCCCGCGACTTGCCAGCAGTAACATAACGAGCGTTTCATCTGAACTAAGGAGGCCGGCCGTGGGGTCAGCCAGGCAAGAGCGGGCGATACTGACACGCAAGGCGCTCATTCGCGCGGCGGCGGAGGTGTTCGATGAGAGCGGCTTCGCCGGCGCCAGCATCAGTCGCATCCTTCAGCGTGCGGGGATGACGGCAGGAGCCTTGTACTTCCACTTCAGCTCCAAGGAAGACCTTGCCAAGGCCGTGATGAACGCTCAGCCCGGCACGATCGTGCCGTTGCTCGACTCGGAGGGGCTCCAGCAGTTGGTCGACATCACGTTGATCTGGGCCCGCCGCCTGCAGACCGACCCGCTGCTGCGTGCGGGAGTCCGGCTCACAGGGGAGCAGGAAACCTTCGGAATGCGCGACTCCACCCCCTATCAAGAGTGGAGTCAAGTGATGGAAGAGTGTTTGCGGGTTGCCCAGCACAAGGGCGAGCTGCAGGCGGGCGTTGAACCGTGGGAGCTTGCCGAGTTGCTCGTCGAGTCCTGTACCGGCATGCAGATGTATGCGGCTGCCAAGAGTTGCCGAGCGGATCTTCCGGACCGCGTGGTCCGCATGTGGCGACTTTTGCTGCCAGGCGTCGCCGTGCCGGCCGTGGTTGCCCGAACCGAAGTGAATCCCACCCGTGCCATGCCGATCGGTGAGGCGGTGGCCCCGGCGGGGCCCTCTGACTGACACTCCTCCGCCACCTCATCGTGACCGCCCCCTGCTGGTCGTACGGGCAACGGCAAGTAGTCTTCGCCGAGTTGAGCCCGCTGCCTCATGGCATGTCCGGCTCGGCAGCGCCATACAGGCGCGGTTCCTATCACCGCAGGGGGAAGCAGCACATGGCACCTATGCTCAGCCGGCTGCGCTTAGCCGCAGTCAACATCGACGGCGTCGTACTCAACGACACCTTCAGCCCGGTCATCCACCGATTCCTGGTCAGCAGGGGGTGTGCGTACACCGCCGAGGTGGAACGCAGCATCTTCTCGCAGCCACGAAGCGTCGCGGGCCGGATCCTCGCCCAGGCGATCGACGAACCCGTCACACCTGAAGATGCGTTAGATCTGTACTTCAGGGAGCGTGCGCACTACCTGGAGACCCATCCGGTGAGGCTCAACGGTGGGGCGGTGGAACTTCTGGAGCGGCTGCGTGGGTTGGGGCTCCAGATCATTTGCTATGGCGGCCTGGCCAAGGACCACTTCGACGAGTTTCTCAGAGCGTACGCCGACCTCTTCGACAACCCCGGGTACATCTGCACTGACACGTTCCGGCCCGGCATCCAGGAGATCATCACGGAGTACTTCGGCTTCACGTACGACGAGGCCGTCTTCATCGACGACGTGGCGAACGTGGGCCTGGCGGCCAAGGAGCTCAATGTGCCGTTCATCGGCCACCCCACCAACTTCGAGTACAGCTTTCAGCCGCGGTTGATGCGCGAGATCGGCGTGCGGCACGTGGTTGAATCCCTGCACGCCGTCGACGAGGGCCTACTGCACAGGGTGGACCGGGAGGCAGCCCTCGGCAGCGTCTGGAGGGCCTGACGTGCTGACAGGCAAGGTCGCCATGATTACCGGGGCGTCCAGCGGCATCGGCGCGGCGGCGAGTCGGCTGTTCGCCGAGGAGGGAGCCGCTGTGGTGCTCATGGCGCGGCGCAGGGACCGTCTCACACGCCTCGCGGAGGAGATCCGCGCGGCGGGCGGGTCCGCGGTCGCCGTCCAGGGCGACGTGGCATCGTCCAAGGCCGTCGAACGGGCCGTCGCGGCAGCCGTCGACACCTTCGGACGGCTGGACGCGGCCTTCAACAATGCCGGTTACGCCAGCGTCGGGACTCTTTTGCACGAGATGGACGACGAGGAGTACACCCGGACCATGGACGTCAACGTGCGGGGCGTCTGGAACTGTCTGCATCATCAGATCCCGGCAATGCAGGCGTCCGGCGGCGGGGCAATAGTGAACACCTCAAGCGTCGCCGGCGTACTCGCCTCCAGTGCGTCCGCCGCGTACGTGGCCGCCAAGCACGCGGTGATCGGTCTGACCCGAGCCGCCGCGCGGGAATACGGTCCTTGTGGGATCCGGGTCAACGCCCTGGTCGTGGGCAGCACACGAACCGAGATGATGGACCAAGTACTGTCTGGTTCGCCTTGGTTGGAAGAGCGCTTCGTCAGACACACACTGCGCCGGCGTATGGCTGCCCCTGATGAGATCGCCCAGGCCGCAGCCTGGCTCTGCAGCGAGCGATCCGAG
Source organism: Streptomyces angustmyceticus (assembly GCF_019933235.1). Taxonomy (NCBI): domain Bacteria; kingdom Bacillati; phylum Actinomycetota; class Actinomycetes; order Kitasatosporales; family Streptomycetaceae; genus Streptomyces; species Streptomyces angustmyceticus. The sequence continues at coordinate 1,657,708 of NZ_CP082945.1, forward strand.
TTCGTGACCGGCGCGGCCCTGCCCGTCGACGGCGGGAGAACAGCGGTCTGAGAGCGCGCTCGGCCCCTATCGGCGCATGGCCAAGGGCTGTCCCGTAACGCCCGCCAGAGAATACGGGACAGCCCCTTAGGGGGCGAGAGGGACCGAGAAGCGGCTGGAGAGGCCGCCGCTCATCTCGCCGGGCGCCCTTGCCCGAGCCAGTGCCTCTGCGGACGATCCGCAGTAACCGCCGATCCTCGTCACCGTCGCCCCCCCCGGGCCTGCACACGTTCAGCCACGTGATCTTTCCTGCCATCCGGTGCCGCCGGGCGCAGCAACCAACCGGTGCGTCACGGCACAGCGGACGTTACTTGATCCAGCACTGGAAAATAAAGCGAACGATTGCTTTTATTTTGACCCTCGGATGGAGGTAACCCCGTGGTGGCTCAGGAGAGGTCTGCCCGCACTCGACAGCGGCTGGTGCACGCCGCAGCCGTCGAGATCGACGAGAATGGTTATGAAAGGGCCACACTGACTCGAATCTGCAAGTATGCCCAACTTTCCATAGGGGCGCTCACGTTTCACTTCAACTCCAAGCGTGACCTTGCCGACGCAGTGCGGGCTGATGCCCGCGCGCTCACGAACGACCGGATGAAGCAGGTCGCGCACGGACACGCCCCGGGGCTGGACTGCCTGATTCACCTGACCGGGGAGCTCGCACACCTCTTGGAGACAGAGGTGGTCGTGCGGTCGGCAGCTCGGCTGGAGCGGGACTGCCCAGGTGACGGCGGCTGGCTGGAGTCATGGCTCCCCGCGGTGCGGTGCCTGCTGCGGGAGGCGCAGCGGTCCGAGGAGCTTCGACCGGGAGTTGACCCTCAGGTCATGACCGCACTGGCTGTGCACCTCGTAACCGGCGCCGAAACCTTCGCCCGCGCCAGCGCAGGAGGGGCCGATCCGCATCTCCCGGCCGTGGCCACACAGTTGGAGCGCATGTGGGAGGTGGTGCTGCGGGGGGCAGTGGCCACTCCCTGAAGATGTCCGTCGCATCAGAGGCACTCACCCGATCACCCTTGAAAAACATAGCGAACGTTCTCTACGCTTCAAGAGCTTCCGGTGATCAGGGCGTGCGGATTCTCCGCACCCTGAGGCACACAGGTAGCCGATTGGTCGAATGGGGGAGCGTTATGACAGTTGTGACCATGGGCGCAGTCGACGTCGGCGGCTGCCCGGCCACGGCATTTCGCCGGCAGTCCTTCGCGTCCGAGGGTGAGCAGCTCGGGGAACAGGACCGACAACTGTGCGACATGCTCCAAGTCGCCAAAGGTGCGGGTGAGTTGACCTTCCGCAGACCCCCGCGGTCCAAGTCGGCGTCCATTGCGCTCTTCGGCGAGCGCGGCGCGGCGGTGGACTACGCGATCGGCGAAGTGCACAACCAGACGGGAACTGCGCGGCTGCGCCGGGAAGCAGCGATCCAGAGGACAGCCCCGCAGACCCCGGTCGACTTCTCCCTCCACGAAATGCCCCGCCCGCGCGAGGCACGCTCGGGCGCCACGGCCCGCCCCGAAGAAGGAGTTTGACATGCCCGCGTCATATGAGCCAGCTGTCGATCTAGCCGTCGTCGGTGCTGGACCAAGCGGACTCTACGCCGCCTATTACGCCGGATTCCGGGGTCTGACCACCGCCGTCCTGGACACACTGCCGCACGTCGGCGGCCAGGTGGCAGCCATGTATCCGGAAAAACTGATTTACGATGTCGCCGCGCATCCAGCGATCAAGGGACGAGACCTCGTCGACAACCTGTTCCGGCAGGCGGCGCCGTTCGAGCCGCGCTACCTTCTGGGGCAGACCGTCACGACGCTGGACCGCAGCGGCTCAGGGTGGGTATTGGAAACCAACCGCGGAGCCCGCGTACGTGCCAGTGCTGTAGTCATCGCCGCCGGTCTTGGCAGGTTCGTGCCACGCAGGCTGCCGACAGCCAGTGACTACGAGGGCCGTGGGCTGGTGTACCACGTGCCACGCCTTGCCGAGCACCGTGGTCGTGACGTGGTGGTGGCCGGCGGCGGGGACAGCGCGGTGGACTGGGCGCTCGCCCTCGCTCCCATCGCCCGCTCTGTCACCCTCGTGCACCGACGGACCACATTCCGTGCCCACGAGCACAGCGTTCGGCAGCTGCGTGCCACGCCGGTGCGCGTCATCACCAACGCCCAGATCACGCGCTGCATGGGGGAACCACGCCTCGAAACGGTCGAAGTCCAAGCCGGCGAAGAACTCCTGACGCTACCCGCTCACACGCTGGTCACCGCGCTCGGCTTCTCCGCACACCTCGGGCCCATCGCCGAATGGGGTATCGATCTGGAATACCGGCAGATCAAGGTCGACGCGACCATGCAGAGCAACCTCTCCCGGGTCTACGCGGTCGGGGACGGGTGCACTTACCCCGGCCGGGTGCCCCTCATCTCTGTCGGCTTCGGCGAGGCTGCGACCGCCGTCAATCACGCCGCCGTGGCCCTGAGGCCCGGAGAGCGTCTCACGCCCGGCCACTCCTCGGACACTGTCCCTCCGCCCCAACTGACCATGTCGCCCATTGCTGTTGCTTGACCTCGTACGTCGGCACAACACCCGCGCACCGTACGGGCGCGGCCCAGCGGCCCGTAGAACAGCGGACACCACATCCCGGCGCTTCCGGGAATCTCTCATCTTCTCAGGGAGTCATGCACCAATGGATCTCAAGAAACTGACTCTGATGCCACACGGCTTGGAGGTCCTTCTTCCCGAGGGAGCATCCTTGACCGAACTCGAACGGGGGACCTCCCAGAGGGTCATTCCGTTCGGCTGCCAGTCGGGGGCGTGCGGAGCCTGCATGATCGAGGTACTGGACGGCCTTGACTCGCTGGGCGAAATGGACCCCGACGAAGTCGATTTCCTCGAGGACCTCGGCCGGACGGATGGGCCATACCGACTGGCCTGCCAGTGCCGCCTCATGGACGCCGCGACAGTCCGCGTCGCGGAGGAGCAATGATCCCCGTCGGACAGAAGGCAACGTCGTCGGCACGTGCGACACGCCGACTGGCCTCCGGGGCCTGTGCTTGTCACATCAGGTAGAGCCGGATCCGAGCGCGATTCAGGACCACTGCTGGTGAAAGGCCCCAAGCGCTCGCGCTGATCCACGAAGCGCAATGTCCGACCACCACGGTCATCGCACTCGGCGCAGCGCTGCGCAACGAACACTGTCCGGCCGGCTCCCCGGGCTTCCATGACCCGACCTGTTCTGGCCATCCGTCTCGGCTGCCGCCGCCAGCTGACCGCAACCGCAAAGAACCTCGGAAACGATTGGAGTTCCTATGTCGGCGACCAACTCCGCAGTCCTAAAGCCCGATGCGCGTCCCGTCCACCCACCCGAAAGTCATGATCCTCGCGAGTCCATGACGCGGCTGCCCAAGGCGCTACAGCGCCCGCTGACCTTGTTCACCGGCAAGGCGTTGCCCGGCCAGACCTCCTTAGGGTGGACCCCCACCCTTCACCTGGCCACCGCACTGGCTTCCACCGTCGCGGGCGTCCTGCTCGCCACGCTCGGATACGCGCTGGGCGGCGGCTGGCTGCTGCTCCTGATTCCGGGGTGGGCCCTCACCTTGCACGGCATGCGCAACCTACGGATGATGATCTACCACCAGTGTTCGCACCGGAACATGTACCGGCAGCGCAAGCTCGACCGCTTCATAGGGCACGGCATCTCCAGCCTGCTCATCATCCAGAACTTTCAACGATACAGCCGCGAACATGTCAAGGACCACCACGCCGCCGGGCACATGACGCTCAAGGACCCCACGGTCCAGGCCTTCCTTGTCAGTCTCGAACTTCACCCGGGCATGACCCGTCGCCAGATGTGGCGTCGAGTGCTCGGCAAGCTCATTTCCCCGCGCTTCCACTTCGCCTTCGCAGTCTCCCGCGCCCGGTCCTTCTGGAGCGAGTCGGCCCGCAGCGAGAAAGTCTCCGCAAGCGTCCTGTACGGAGCCGCCCTCGCTGCGACCGTGGCGACCGGCACCTGGCCGGCGCTGCTGATCATCTGGTTCGTGCCGCTCATTCCCCTGTTCCAGGTGAGCAACACACTGCGGCTGTGTGTGAAGCACACCTTCCCCGAACCCGGTATCGAGCTCCGCCACGGGCGCGAGTACTTCTCCAGCCTGACCAATGCCATCTTCATCGGCGACCCGATCCCGTCCGTCGAAATTCCGCTCGGGCGCCGAATCGCAGCCTGGGCCCGCTGGACGCTTCGACTGGTGTTTCTGCATGCACCGTCCCGCTACCTCGTGCTGACTGGCGACACCGTGGTGCACGACTACCACCATCGCTATCCGGCGGCGCGGAACTGGGCGAACTACATCTTCGCCCGCCAGCAGGACATCGACACCGGCCACCAGGGCTGGCCCCCGTACCACGAAGTCTGGGGACTTGTCCCGGCCATCAACTACGTCTTCGACTCGCTCTCCCATGCGGACGTCGAGGAGTACGACATCAATCGGCTGAAGGCGGTCAGCAAGCGCGAGCTGTTCGCCGCCTTCGACGACTGACACGGCGACCGGCACCTAGACGAGGAAACAGACCCATGACGAAGCAAACAACAGCGCCCCGCACAGTGATCCTCGGGGTGGCCGCCAGCGACAGTCACGCCGTGGCCAACCATCTGATCGCCTACTCACTCCGGGGCGCCGGATTCGATGTCGTCAATCTCGGCACCTGCACCCCCGTTGAGGAATTCGCCGCGACGTGCCACGAACACGCTGACGCCGAAGCCGTCATAATCGGCAGCCTCAACGGCCACATCCACGAGGACTTGCGCGGCCTCGCCGAGGCCAAAGAGTCCGGGCAGATCGCCTGCCCGGTCATCGTCGGCGGGAATCTCTCCGTCGGCAGCCACAAGGACGCATCCGCTCACGAGCGCCTCTACGCACTCGGCGTCGACCATATCCTGATCGACCCGGCGGAACTTCCCGCGCTTCTCAACAAGCTGCGCGCCGCACGGCACCGGACAACACCCCTGCGGGCGGCGTCATGACGAGTACGCACAGTTCCCTGGCCCTTCTCGGTCCCGCGGCCGGGAAGGGCCCCTCGGGAGACATGATCCCGAACCTGCCCAGCCTGGCGGACTCCGCCGCCTATATCGCCGAACTCGGCAAACCCACGGCCGCCGATGTCCTCGAACGCTGCCGTGCCTCGGGGCGGGTCGCCATCCAACCTCGATGCGGCGTCGGCGGCCACACGGAGATGACCAACCTGCTGGGCACCCTGGAGGCCGAGGCTCGCCCCGACATCCTCACTCTCACCATCGACTCGCACACCCGGCTCAAGCGCTTCGACGAAGCTCTGCGCACCCTGAACCTTCGCCCCTCCGACCTCAACGGCTACCCGCTGGTTGCCCACGGTTGGCGGCGCGGTCGAGAGCTGAACGAGTCGGTATCTGCCCCGCTGGAAGTCCGTCACGGCTCGCCGGATGCCAGGCGGCTCTTCGATGTCTCCGTTGCGGCCGGCATCACTTCCTTCGAGGGCGGCGGAATCTCGTACAACCTGCCCTATTCCAAGGCCGTGCCGCTCGCCGAGTCCCTCGGCGCCTGGCAGGACGTGGACCGCCGGTGCGGCGAGCTCGTCGAGCACGGTGTGGTCATCGACCGGGAGCTGTTCGGCACTCTCACAGCAGTCCTCGTGCCCCCCTCTATCAGCTTGGCCATCAGTGTCATCGAGGCCGTTCTGGCGGCACGCTCCGGGGTGCACTGCATCTCGGTCGCGTACCCGCAGGGCGGACACCTGGCTCAAGACGTCGCGGCCCTTCGATGCATCCCACTGCTCGCCGAGCGCTACCTGCCTGCCGGCATTCAGGTGCACGCCGTACTACACGAGTTCATGGGGGTCTTCCCGCGGCAGCGTGGCAACGCCGAGGACCTCATCTTCTACGGCGCGCTGGTGGCTCGGCTCGGAGGGGCTTCCAAGCTCATCACCAAGACCTATCAGGAGGCGCACGGCATCCCCGACACTCAAGCCAACGTGGAGGGCCTGCGCCTCGCAAACCGCGCCAACTCCCCCTTGCTGGAGGTCCTCACGGTCGACGAGACGCGCATCGGCGAGGAAATGGAGTGGATCCTGGCTGAGGTCGGCGAGCTCATTGATCCCCTGATCGAGCAGGTGGACCTGATCGAAGCCGTAGCCGATGCATTCAACCAGGGCACCCTGGACATCCCGTTCAGCGCCAGCCGCTATGCGCGCTCCGACCTCATACCCCGGCGCGACGGCGACGGAGCCATCCGCTACCTGTCGGTCGGGGCCCTGCCGTTCTCCGCGGCCAATCGCCGTCGCAACGAGGAGCTACTCAAGGCCGGACCCGAGGACGGGACAAACCTCGGATCCCTCATGGCCGGACTCACCGGCGACATCGACTACTTCCGCAGGCTCTTCCGCGAGACCGACGAGACCCGTTCGTCCGGCACAGCCGACGACGACATCCCCAAGTGAGGTATCTGTGCGCGCAATCCAGGTGAGCCGGGTCGGTGGCTCCGCAGCTCTCACCCCCGTCGAGTTGCCTGATCCCCTGCCCGCCGCTGGTGAGGTCGTGGTGCGCAACGCGGCAATCGGGCTCAACTTCATCGACGTCTACTTCCGTGACGGAACCTATCCGACAACATGCCCGTTCATTCCCGGCCAGGAGGCGGCCGGGACAGTCATCGCGGTGGGCGACGGCGTCGAGGAGATCACCATTGGCGATCGGGTCGCCTACGCCACCCAGCTCGGCGCCTACGCCGAACACACGGCTGTGCCTGCGGGCAAGCTCATCCCCGTTCCCGAGGAGGTTCACCTCCGCGATGCCGCCGCAGTGTTGCTGCAGGGCCTGGCCGCGCACTACCTCACCCATACGACCCATGCAGTCCATCCCGGCGAGAGTGTGGTCGTCCTCGCCGCGGCCGGCGGCCTTGGTCAGCTGCTGGTGCAGATGGCTGCGCACCGCAAGGCAAGCGTGATCGCGGTGGCCTCCAACGAGGAGAAGCAGCGGATCGCGCTGCAGGCCGGGGCCCGGCAAGCCCTGCCGTATGAGGGCTTCGACGAGCGCGTTCACGAGATCACCAACGGAGAAGGAGCTCACGTCGTCTACGACTCCGTAGGCGCGGACACCTTCGAGCGAAGTCTGCGTTCGCTGCGCCGCCGAGGCCACCTCGTGGTCTGCGGACTCTCCAGCGGCTCCGTCGGCAAGGTCGATATCGAGATGCTTCGTACGGCCGGCTCCCTGAGCCTGACCCGGCCTTCTCTCGCCGACCACGTGCCCGACACGGATTCCCTGCGTGCCGCTGCTAGGGAACTGTTCGGCTATGTGGCCGATGGGGTCGTACGTCCCGTGGTGGAGGTAGAGATGCCGCTGACCGAGGTAGCTCACGCGCACGCCCTGCTCGAGGGACGAGGCACGACAGGAAAGGTCCTGCTGACGCCTTGAGGACACGGCGCTGAAATCGGATCCGCCCAGCGGCGGGCAAGCCTGCGTCCCGGGCGTCGGCACTCGTGTCCGGAGTGCTGCTGAGCCGGAGCCGGCGATCGGCACGCAGGTTGCCGTGACCGTGCTCGGGAGGGCTCGGTCGCCTGGTCGGATGCCGGGCCCGGCATCCGTGGTCGTTGCTTCGACCGGAGGAACCCGCAGAGCCTGAACCCGCACTTGCACTCACGCACCATCACAGAACCCGATAGAAGGAAGCGATAGTGAACCGAGCAAACGCTGTCGACGCCGGTGCCCACCAGACCGTGGCCCTGGCCGGCACCGCTGACGGCCTTGAGCAACTGCGCACGTTGGTGGACGCCGCCCTCGACGCAGTCGCCGCGTCGTCGATCAAGCATGGCGGTCCGGTCACGGTCGGCGGTCCCAGTGCTGCGATCGCAGCCGTGCGAGACATGATGCATGGTGAAGGGTTCCTGACCGATGCGCCCGGACCGGACCGGGTAACGGAGCTGTTCGAGACATACGCCGCCTGGTCGGCTGATCTGACCCACCCGTCCGCCGTTTCGCGTATGCAGTGCGCGCCCACACCGGCCGCTGCTGCCGCCGAGCTCCTCGCCGCCGTCCTCAACCAATCGCTGCACTCATGGGAAAGCGGTCCCTTCGCCCTCGAGCTGGAACGCCGGCTCATCAGCGAGATGGCCGGCTGGGTCGGCTACGGTGAAACGGCATCGGGCACGTTGACCCCCGGCGGCAGCATCTCCAACCTCGTGGGGCTGCTGCTCAGCCGTGATCACATGCTGACCGACGCGGTCGGCAGCGATATTTCGCAGTCGGGGCTCGCTGGCAGCGCAGTGCGACCGCGCATCCTCTGCTCAGCCGCCGCACATTTCTCCATCGCGCGTGCAGCCGGCTTCCTCGGGCTCGGGCGTGATGCGGTGGTGAAGGTACCCACGGACGAAATGGGCAGGATGATCCCCGAGGAAGCCTGCCGACTGCTCGACGGATTCACCGCGGACGAGGTACCCATCGCTCTCGTGGCGACTGCGGGCACCACTGACCACGGGTCTTTCGACCCATTGCCCGAACTGGCCGCCCTCGCTGCTGAGCGGAGGATCTGGTTTCACGTCGACGCCGCATACGGGATCGGAGCTCTGTTTTCGAACAGTCTCGCGCCTCTCCTCGATGGCCTGTCCGAGGCGGACTCCATCGCTTTCGACCTGCACAAGTTCGGCTGGACCCCGGCTTCTTCCAGCATCCTGCTGGTACGCGATGAGGCCCGCTTGAGTCCTCTCGCCCAACAGGCCGTCTACCTCAACCCGCCGGACGATGAGGCTGAGGGATACACCGCACTCCTGGGAACGTCGATGCAAACCACCCGCCGCTCCGATGCCCTCAAGATCGCAGCTTCGTTGCTGAGCCTCGGCCGGAAGGGGATGGGCGACTGGGTCGACGCCTGCCATTCCCAAGCACGGTACGCCGCCGCTCGTATCGACCGGCACCCGGACCTTGAACTGCTTGCCGAACCGGTGCTCAGCACAGTGATCTTCCGTTGCCGGACCAGTGAGGCGATCGAAGACGAGAGCGCTTGGAATGCCGCTGTTCGCAGGCGCTTGATGACCGAGGGCCGGGCCCTTCTGGCCCGTACCAAGGTACGGCGCCAAGACGGCGAGACGTGGGTGCATCTGAAGCTGGTCTTCCTGAACCCGGCCACGACGAAGGAGGAGATCGATGCGCTGCTGGACGATGTCGTGACCGCCGCGGCAGAGGTCAAGGAGGCGATGCGTACGCAGGTGCGCCACAGCTGACGCTGGATGGCTCCGGAGGGGGCACATCTTCTTGTGCTGGTCGGTGCAATGCCCCCTCGGGATATTCAGCTTGGTCGCCCCGGGGCGGAACAGGGGGCGATCCAATGGCCTCTCTTCCGCCCCGTCATGCCGCCACACCCCTCCGAGCCACTCGCCCGCCGATGCGTCGGCGGGCGACGTCACGCTCTGGTCGACGAAGAGGCTTCATGACCGCCCGCACTCTCGTCACACGTCCTACGAGCCGTTCAGCGAAGGGCCGAGGCTACAGAAATCGCCGGTTTGCCGACTCGAATTCGGTATGCCCCGCCATGCCCTGAACAAGCATATGTCTGCGAAGCCCGTCGCACCTGAACTCGGGGCCGGTAACGAATCCAACGCACAGCCTGACGTGCATCAGAAGCTGGCGCAACGGGGCCGATGCCACATTCGGCCTGTTCCTGGACTGACCGACCGGCACGCCATGGGATGGCACCGTGGCCCGTCCCGCGCTCATAGAGCGCGGGACGGGCCACGGCCGCGCGGGTCGGCCGATGCCGCAGTCCGTCGCACGGCGGGATACGGTCGCTGCGCGAGCCGCGGGCCGGACCGGTTGACGCTGCACGTCTGCCGGTCCAAGGCAGCCTTCCGGCCTGGATGCTGACTCCGTACGTGATGGCCTGGACGGGCCAAGGGTTAGTGAGCGTCCTGCGGGATGTGAGCACCGTTCGGATCGGTGCTCTCCTCGCGAGCCGAGACGCTCGTTGCGCGGGTGCGCGCGGCTCTGCGTTTCCCAGCGCCCAGATACGTGGCAGCGATCGAGGCACAGGCGACAGCGGCGATGCCGAGCCACTGGGGCAAGTGGAGGTGCTGGCCGAGGATCAGCAGGCCGAACAAGGCGCCCGCGGCCGGCTCCAGGCTTGTCAGTACGCCGAAGACGCGTGGCGGAATCCGGCGGAGCGCTTCGAGGTTGAGCGAGTATGGCAGCACACTGGAGGCGACGGCCACGACTGTCGCCACCCAGAGAACGTGCGTATCCAGCAGGGCGCTCCCGGCATGCGCGATGCCATAGGGGGCGCTGAGCAGCGCCGCCCATGTCATGGCCACGGCCAGCCCCTGGCCACCGCTGAGGCGGGTCGCCATGCGGGCGGCGACGAGGATGTATCCGGCCCAGCAGGTGGCTGCCACGGCAGCCAGGGCGAGGCCGGTTACGGAGAGGGAGGCGTTGCCGCCGTCGCTCAGCAGGAACACGCCGCCTGCCGCCAGGCAGGCCGGGAGCAGATCGATCGCGCGGCGGGAGCCGGCCAGCGCGATAGTGAATGGGCCGAGGAATTCGATGGTGGCGACGATTCCGAGAGGGATGTGGTTGACGGCTTCAAAGAACGTGATGTGGTGTCCCGCAAGCAGAGCTCCGGCGGCAAGTACTGTGCCCCAGGCCCCTTTCACTCCGCTGAGGTTTTGGCGTCGTGGGCGCCATAACAGGCATAGCAGTACGCCGGCAATCAGTAGTCTGAGGAACACCACACCAGCAGCGCCTGCTTGGGGGTATGCGCTGGGGGCGAGCGCTGCACCGAACTGGATTCCACATACCCCGACCAGCACAAGGCAGGGTGCGGGTACCTTGTCCGTGACGCTGGAGAGTCCTTGGGTCGTGCTGCTCTGCTGCATTCTTCCCTCCGTGGTTCTGGGCCCAGGCATCCGGGGATGCCCCGGGCGTGATGGCGCATGCGGACGGCCGGTGGGATGAGCCGCTCCACCGGCCCGTCATGCCTGATCGGCGTCGCTTTTTGGCGATACACAGCAGCAGTCTGCCGGTGGACGTGTGCCACCCATGACGGTCTGAGCGGCCGCTGCGCCCGACAGCGGGAACTCAGCGGTTACGGGCGGCGACAGCTTGCTCTCGCAGACCGTGCGCACGGCGCGTGCGGTCAGTTCGCGCGCAATGCCGGGTGCGCTCTGCGTGAGCGCCGGCACGGAGACGCCCCCGATGGCGCGACCCTCTGCGTAGAGTTCAGGCTGTCCGGCCCGGCAGGGATCGGCGCCGCTCGCATTGCCGAAGGACGCCAGGCGCCCTGAGGCGGCCAATTCGTCCAGGCGGCGCCACAGCGTTTCGCCATCCCGGGATCGCGAATCAGGTCGACACCTCGGCCGCCGGTAGCGCGGCGGACGTCTTCGGCGAGGGTCTCGGTCCGGAACACGTCGTCGTAGCCGTGCTTGAGGGTGTACTCGGCCTTGGCATCGGTGGGGACCACGCCGTACACCGCACCGGCGCCCGCCGCCCGGGCCAATTGCCCGGCCGTGGTCCCGATGTCTCCCGCCGCGCCATGCACCACACACTCTCTCCGGCGCGCAGCCGCCTCACGTCGTGGGTCAGGGCATGTGCCGTCGGCAGCACGGTCGGCTGCGCCGCAGCGGTCCGCAGATCCAGCTTGTCGGGCAGCGGGGATACGGTCACGGCCCGGAGCGCCCTGATGGCCACCTGGCCGGCTCCCGGCTCGGACGTACCGGTTCTCTGGACTGCCTTCAGCACCTCGGGGCCGCCGTGCTCCTGTAACTCGACCGCGCGCATACGCAGACTGCCCTCCCGTAGGTGTTCAATCGAAAGCGAACAATGGCAGTGTAAGATCAGCATCGAACACTCAGCAAGTGGGTGTGTTCACTCCAGGGGAGGAACGGGGATGTCGGATCAGGCCGAAAGCGGAAGTCACCGCCCGGCACCAGTGCACACGCACCCGGATGAAGTCCCCCTGCTGACCGCGCTGTCCGCGCTCGCGGACCCTGTGCGCATTCAGCTGATCCGCAGCCTGGCGAGCCACCCCGACTGGACGCTCAGCTGCAGCAACTTCGACGTGCCGGTCGGCAGAGCCGCCAAGAGCCACCACTTCTCCGTCCTGCGCGAAGCCGGCCTTGTCGAACAACGCGACCAGGGCCCCAAACGGCTCAACCGACTTCGTCGCGCGGAGTTTGATGCTCGCTTTCCCGGCCTCCTCGACCTGGCCCTCCGCCCGGACAACACCGACTGAAACCGGCAAGACCCGGCAAGCGGCGGTCACCGGCACCGCCCTGGGCCGTCAATGAGACGAAGCCGGCAGAGAAGAGGCCGCACCACCGGCGCCGCAACGGCACGGACGTGCCGGCGTGGGGTGCGACTGAGCTGCGCATGCGGCTCCTGGCCGATGAACAGTGGCGCTTGCGCTCTGGCCAACGGTCGACCCCTGGCCGACCTGCGTGAGACCGGCCCACTCATAGGTGTCGGCCTCAGCGTGCCCGCGTCCTGGATCTGCGGGACGTCGAGCCTTCCCGGCCGGCCCCTCCCGGTTCTCCCACCGACCCCGGTCAGAACCGCACAGTCGACACCGTGTACACCACCGGGTGCCCCGGCTCGTCGTAGCTGACCATGATCCGCTGGTAGGGGTGCGGTGCCTTCGCCGAGGTCGTCGTGCCGGACCAGGGTGCGTCGGTGCCGAGGTCCCAGCCGACCTTCGCCGCCTGCTCGGGCGGGATGGTCCGCTGGTCCTTCTTGAGGGCGGCGGTGCTGGTGCCGACGGCGTTGAGGTAGTGCTCCAGGCCCCACGCGTTCGTCCTGAACTGCACGAACAGCGAACTGGTCTGCCAGGAGTTGGTCTCGTAGTAGTAGACCGGGGTGGAGCCGATCGGCACCGGGACGTTGTAGATCCGCTGCTGGACCTTGGAGGGGAAGGCGTTGGTCAGGCCGGTGGCGGCGGCCTCGGCCTCCTTGCCCTCGCCGCTGTCCCGGCTCTGCTCGGCGGAGATGACGATGTAGCCCGCCGGGATCGCGATCAGCAGGAAGATGATCAGCGCCATCAGCACCGGGCGCCGCCGCTTGACGCGGGGCGGCGGGACGGGCTGGGCGTCGTCGTGCACGGTGTGCAGGTCGGTGTCGGTCATCGGCGGCCTGCCCGTTCGTAGCGTTCGTAGCGCTCGACGCGCCGCCGGTTGGCGCGCCGGAAGCGGCGGGCCACCAGGCGGGCCAGATCGGCGGCGCCGACCATCCCGGCCTCGGGGCCGAGCTGGGCCTTGGCGATGGTGGCCTCGGGACGGTAGCCGCGGCCGGTGAGATGGCGCCGGAAGGCTTCTCTGGCCGGGCCGATGAGCAGGTCGTCGGCGGCGCTGACGCCACCGCCGATGACGAAGCAGGACGGGTCGAGGGCGGCGGCGAGGTTGGCGATGCCGACGCCGAGCCACTGGCCGATCTCCTGGAGGAGTTCGACGCACATCGCGTCGCCCTCCCGGGCCAGCTCGGTGATCAGCGGTCCGGTGATGTCGCCGATGCGGCCGCCGACCCGCTCGATGATGTTGTACGCGACCGGGGAGTCGGCGGCGGCCAGCTCACGGGCCTCGCGCACCAGGGCGTTGCCGGAGCTGTACTGCTCCCAGCAGCCGCGGTTGCCGCACGGGCAGCGGTGGCCCCCGGGGACGACCTGCATATGGCCGAATTCGCCGGCCACGCCGAACTTGCCGCGCTTGACGGCGCCGTCCTCCAGGATCGCGCCGCCGATGCCGGTGCCGAGCGTGATCATGACGAGGTGGTCCTCGCCGCGGCCGGCGCCGAAGCGCCACTCCGCCCAGGCGGCGGTGTTGGCGTCGTTGTCGACCATGACCGGGACCGCGAGGCGGCCGGCGAGGCGGTCGCGCAGCGGCTCGTTGCGCCAGTTCAGGTGGGGTGCGAACAGCACCTTGCTGCGGTCCGCGTCGACCCAGCCGGCGGCGCCGATGCCGACCGCGTGGACGTCGTGCCGGTCGGAGAGGTCGAGCACCAGCTCGGTGATGGTGTCCTCGACGACCTTGGGGCTCTTGGACTTGTCCGGCGTCTCGGTGCGGACCTTCTCCAGGATGGTGCCGTCGGCGTCGACGACGCCCGCCATGACCTTGGTGCCGCCGATGTCGATACCCACGGTGGGTACCCGGGGGGCGGTCAGGTGCGAGCGGCGCTCACGGGTGCCGACCGTGCGCAGCACGGTGGCCCTGGCGGAGCCTCGGTGCACCCGGTCCCGGTACATGCTCATCGACCGACCTCTTCGCCGTTGCTCCCGCACTGCCTGGTGGGCACGGGCAGTGCCCCCATGCGGCGGCTGTGTGCTCGCAAGAGTCGTCTCGTCCCTGCGGGTCTCGGGAGGCCGGGGCCTCGATGTGCGGGTTCGGTGCGATTGTGCATCACCGGCGGCGTCCGGCGCACCGCGACGGAGAGTGATGCGCCCCGCACAGCCTCGGGGCCGTACGGGGCGCGGTGGTGATCACTCGGGGCGATGGCCGCCGGGGAACTCCGGGGTCGCGGTCCGGGCCAGCTCGTGACTGAGCTGTTCCAGTTCGCTGCCGCCCGCCATTTGGCGGGTCAGCTCCTCCAGGGCGATCTCCGACTTGGTGTGGCTGCCGGCCATGGTGCCGCGCTTGAGCAGGACGAAGCGGTCACCGACGAGATACGCGTGGTGCGGGTTGTGGGTGATCAACACCACGCCGAGTCCGGCGTCCCGCGCGGCCGCGACGTACTTGAGGACGACGCCGGACTGCTTGACGCCGAGCGCCGCCGTCGGCTCGTCCAGGACGAGGACCTTGGCGCCGAAGTAGACGGCGCGGGCGATGGCCACGCACTGGCGTTCGCCGCCCGAGAGGGTGCCGATGGGCTGGTCGACGTCGCGCAGGTCGATGCCCATCCGCAGCAGCTCGCCGCGGGTGGTCTCGCGCATCGTCTCCACGTCGAGCCGCTTGAAGGGGCCGATGCCGGTGGTGGGCTCGGACCCGAGGAAGAAGTTCCGCCACACCGGCATGAGCGGGACGACGGCCAGGTCCTGGTAGACGGTGGCGATCCCGCGGTCCAGGGCCTCGCGCGGGGAGGCGAGGGAGGTCTCCTCGCCGTCGATGGTGAAGGACCCGGCGTCGTGCCGGTGCAGCCCCGCGATGATCTTGATGAGGGTGGACTTGCCGGCGCCGTTGTCCCCGAGCACACAGGAGATCTCCCCCGCGTGCACCTCCAGGGACACGCCTTCCAGGGCGCGGACGTTTCCGTAGTACTTGCTGACGTCGGTCAGCTCGACCAGCGCTGTCATGCCTTTTCCTCCGCCCGCTTGCGGACCCATGCGTTCAGGAGCGTGGCGAGCAGCAGCATCGCGCCGAGGAAGAACTTGTACCAGTCCGGATTCCACTGCGCGTAGACGATGCCCTTGCTCGCCATGCCGAAGATGAAGGCGCCGACAGCCGCGCCGATCGCCGAGCCGAAGCCGCCGGTCATCAGACAGCCGCCGACCGCCGCGGCGATGATGTAGAGGAACTCGTTGCCCACCCCGTCGCCGGACTGGATCGCGTCGTACGAGAACAGAAGGTGCTGGCCGGAGACCCAGGCGGCGAAGGCGACGCCCATGTAGAGGCCGATCTTGGTCTTGGTGACCGGGACACCCACCGCCCGCGCGGCGTCGGCGTTGCCGCCGACCGCGAAGATCCAGTTGCCGACGCGGGTGCGCAGCAGGATCCAGGTGGCGAGGGCGACCAGCACGATCCACCACAGGATGGTGATCTGGATGTCGACGCTGCCGAGGGTCAGGTGCGAGGCGAAGACCTCGCGGGCCGAGTCGAAGCCCTCCATGTCGGCGATGGACTTCGTGGAGACGGTGCCGTCGATCAGCTTGGTGAAGCCGAGGTTGAGGCCGGTCAGCATGAAGAAGGTGCCGAGCGTGATGATGAAGCTGGGCAGTTTCGTGCGGGTCAGCAGCAGGCCGTTGAAGGCCCCGATGGCCAGGGTGACCAGCAGCGACACCCCGACGCCCACCCAGGTGTTCGCCGTCATCTGGTAGCTGAACATCGAGGAGATCAGCGCCGAGCTGACGACCATCACGCCGGCCGAGAGATCGAACTCCCCGCCGATCATCAACAGCGCCACCGGCACGGCCATGATGCCGATCGTCGAGGACGCGTAGAGCACGGTGGAGAGGCTGGAGGCCCGCAGGAACGGTTCGGCGACGATCGAGAAGAACACGAAGACCGCGGCGGCGCCGACGACCGAGCCCAGTTCGGGGCGGCCCATCAGCCGGCGTGCCAGGGAGCGGTGCAGCAGCCGTTCGTCGCCGGTGACCTTGGCGGGCGGCCCCGCGGGGACCGGCGTGGGTGCGTCGGTGTGGCTCATCGGGTCCCCCGCTTCGTGTACTCCTGCAGCGCGGCGGCGTCCTTCTTGGTGATCACCTGGGGGCCGGTGAGCACCGGCTTGCCGCCGCCGAGGACGTCGGAGTTGTACTTGTACAGCCACAGCAGGTCGACGGCCTCGTAGCCCTGGAGGTAGGGCTGCTGGTCGACGGCGAAACCGAGGGAGCCGTCCTTGAGACCCGTCGCGACCTGGGCGTTGAGGTCGAAGGTGTCGATCTCGGCCTTGCTGCCGGCCTGCTCCTTGGCCTTGACGGCGGTGGGGGCGAACGGCGCGCCGAGCGTGACGACGGCGTCGATGGAGCTGTCCGACTGGAGCTTGGACTCGATGGAGGACTGCACGTCGGGCATGTTGGTGCCCTCGACGTAGAGCTTCTGCAGATCGCCCTTGAAGGTCTTCTCGGCGCCGTCGCAGCGCTGCTCGTGACCGACGTTGCCCTGCTCGTGCAGGACGCACAGGGCCTTCTTCCGGCCGCGCTTGTTCAGCTCCTCGCCGACCGCCTCACCGGCCACCGTCTCGTCCTGCCCGATGTGGCTGAGCGCGCCGAAGGCCTTCGACGCCTCGGCGCCGGAGTTCACCGTGATCACCGGGATGCCGGCCTTCTCGGCCTTGGCGATCACGTCCTTCATGGCGCTGGGCTTGGCGAGCGAGACGATCAGCCCGTCGACCTTCTGGTCGATGTAGGACTGCACCAGCTCGCTCTGCCGCTGGGCCTCCTTGTCGTGTCCGTAGACGAACTTGATGTTGTCCTTGACGGCGGCCTGCTGGGCGCCGTTCTGGACGATGTCCCAGAAGGTGTCGCCGTCTCCCGAGTGGGTGACCATCGCGAACGTCCACCTGGGGGTGTTCACCGCGGCCTTGCCGCCGGCCGCCCGGCCGGCGCGCTCCTGCTCGGCGCGCAGCCCCCCGGTGCTGCTGCACCCCGCCAGACTCACGCCGAGCACCGCCGCCAGCACGGCGCCGACGACGCGTCCCCTTCTCCGAACCCGTGCCACGAGGACTCGCCCTTCCCGCTGATGCTGCCGTATCGACCGCGTTGGTTGCCTGCTCGACTGCGTTGCCTGCCCGCGCCGGCCGGACCGGGCGCGCGCGGTGCCGTGCACCGGCTCCGGCACCGGCCGACCGGGCGCAACCGGCCAAGTATCCGTTACCAGTGATCTGTCCCGGTTCATCGGGTCCCGTCTTCCCTGTGGCCTCACCGGGTGCCCCGCCCGGTGTACTCGGTCAGCTTCGGTACGTCCTCGCCGGTGACCAGCGCCGGCCCGGTGAGCACCGGACGGCCGCCGCCGAGCACATCGGCGTTGGCCTTGTGGAGCCAGAGCAGGTCGACGGCCTCGTAGCCCTGGAGGTAGGGCTGCTGGTCGACGGCGAAGGTGACGTCCTTGGCCTTGAGCAGCTTGACGACGGCGGAGTTCAGGTCGAACGTCGCGAGCTGCGCCGCGCTGCCCGCCTCCTCCTCGGCCTTGACGGCGATCGCCGCCATCGGTGCGCCGAGGGTGACGACCGCGTCGATGTCCTTGTCGGACTGGAGCCTGGCCTCCACGGACGACTGCGAGGCCGGTGCGTTGGTGCCGTCGACATCGAGGTTCGCGACCTTCCCGTGGAAGGTCTCGCGGACACCGGCGCAGCGGTCCTCCAGCGACACGTTGCCCTGCTCGTGGACGACGCAGAGGGCCTTCTTCCGGTGCCGGCGGTTCAGCTCGTCGCCGACCGCCCGCCCCGCCACGGACTCGTCCTGCCCGATGTGCGTCAGCGCCCCGTACGCCCGGGAGAACTCGCCGCCGGAGTTGATGGTGATCACGGGTATGCCCTGCGCCACGGCCTTGCGGACGGCGGCCTTGACGGCCTGCGGCTTGGCGAGGGTGACGATCAGCCCGTCGACCTTCTGGTCGATGTACGACTGGATCAGCGCGGCCTGCTGGGCGCCCTCCTTGTCGTGCGCGTACAGGAACTTCACGTTGTCCTTCGCGGCGGCCCGCTCGGCGCCGTTCTGCACGATGTCCCAGAAGGTGTCGCCGTCGCCGGCGTGGCTGACCATCCCGATCGTCATGCGCGGGGTACTGGCGCCCTTGCCGGACCCGGCGGCCGCGCCCGCGGCGTCCTGCCCGCCGGCGGCGGCGCACCCCGTGGCCAGGGCGGCGGTGGTCAGTAAGGCGGCGGCGGTGCGCACCGTGACGCCGCGGACAGTGAGGGGACCAGCCGTACGCACGCCGATCATCGTGGGACCGCCTTTTCTCCCGGCCGCCGGACTGCGGCTGGAGGAGTTTGTAACGGCGCGCGCGGAGCCACGTCAATGGTTTGTCAGAACATTCTGACGAGAAGGGGTCGCTCAGGGCCCTCATAGCGGGACATCGCTGCCGAAACCGCCGCGTCAGGTTGCCCCGGAGGGGGCGGCGGATCGACCCTTCCGGGCTCCCTTCAGGGACGCTCAGGGCCGTACGAGGAGCTGGAACTCGAAGGCGTAGCGGGAGGCGCGGTAGACGTGCGTGCCGAACTCCACCGCGCGGCCGGTGTCGTCGAAGGTGGTCCGCTGCATCGTGAGCAGCGGGGCGCCCTCGGGCTCCCCGAGCCGCTCGCCCTCCTCGGCACTCGCGGCGCGCGCGCCGACCGCCTGCCGGGCGCTGTGCAGGGTGATGCCGGCCGACCGCATCAGGCGGTAGAGCCCGGTCTCCTCCAGTGCGGCGGTCTCCAGCGTGAGCAGCCCCGCGGGCAGCAGGTTGCGCAGATGCGCGACGGGCTCACCGTGCGCCAGCCGCAGCCGCTCGACCAGTGCGACCTCGGCCCCCTCGGCGATGCCCAGCGCGGCGGCGACCTCGGCGTCGGCCTCGGCGGTGGTGTTGAGCAGCACACGGGTGGCGGGCTTCTGCCCGGCCGCCTCCAGGTCGTCGTAGAGGCTGCTCAGCTCCAGCGGGCGCTTGACCTGGCTGTGGACGACCTGGGTGCCGATCCCCCGGCGGCGCACCAGCAGCCCCTTGTCGACCAGCGACTGGATCGCCTGCCGCACCGTCGGCCGGGACAGGCCGAGCCGGCCGGCCAGCTCGATCTCGTTGCCGAGCAGGCTGCCGGGAGCCAGCTTGCCGTGCTCGATCGCGGCCTCCAGCTGCTGGGACAGCTGGAAATACAACGGGACCGGACTGCTCCGGTCCACGCTGAACTGGACGGGGCTCTCGGCACCCAGGGCTTCTGTATCGCGTTTCCCCACGTTCGCGAGCGTATCCGCCCGGACAGATGACGGGAAGTCCGGAGGTCACATTGTCCGGACAAGGGCGCCGGGGCAGGGGCGGCCGGGCGGACGAGGCGGCGGGGAAGCCGGGCGGACGGGGGCGGACGGTCGTGAACGGGCAGCCGGGGGGGCCGGGCGGACGGGGGGCGGCTGGGATCGCCGCATCCACGGCGCTTCCCCGCGCATCCGGGGCACCCCGGCCGTATCCGGGACACCCGCTCCGTTCTCTGATAACCAAGAACCGGCGAGCGCAGCACCCCTCCGCCCCTCCGCCCCGTCTGCCCATCCGCCTCCATCCGACCCTCCCCGAGGAGTCAGCCGGTATGTCCGTACGTCGCGTCGTCCCCGATATCCAGTCCGATGCCCTGGAGGAAAACCGCGCGTTCTACGGCCTGTTGGGGTTCGAGGAGGTCATGAACCAGGGCTGGGTCATGACGCTGGCGTCGCCCGCCAACCCCACCGCCCAGCTCACCTTCATGACCCACGACGAGACCGCCCCGGTCACCCCCGACATGAGCATCGAGGTCGAGGACGTGGACGCGGTCCACGCCGCCGTGCAGGCCGCCGGCGCGGACATCGTCCGGCCGCTCCGGGACGAGGAGTGGGGCGTCCGCCGGTTCTTCGTCAGGGATCCGAACGGCCGGATCGTCAATGTCCTCGCACACCGGGCACCGTCCCGCGAGAACGAGCACGGGAACGAGAACTAGGCCGCCGAGGGAAGCGAGGACGGCCCCTGGCGCCCTACTTCATCCAGGCGTCCTCGTACTTCCGGTACGTGCCGTCATGGGTGGCCAGATGCACCCACTGGTCCACGTACTCCTGGAAGTCGTGGTCGCCGCGGGGCAGCGCGTAGGCCTTCTCGGAGAAGGAGAAGGGCTGGTCCGGGTGGAGCGAGCAGAGTTCGGGGTGGATCTTGGCCTGGTAGCGGGTCTCACCGGCGTCGGTCATCATCACGTCCGCGCGGCCCGCGATGATCTCGTCGAAGATCGTGGTGTTGTCCGGGTGGACCGTGAGCGTGGCCCGCTTGAGGTGGGCGCGGGCGAACTCCTCGTTCGTGCCGCCGGGGTTGACGACGACCCTGGTCCCCGGCCGGTCGATCTGGGCCAGGGTCCGGTACTTGTCCTTGTCGGCGCACCGCACGATGGGTGTCTTGCCGTCGGTGCGGGTGGGCTCGCTGAAGGCGACGTGGCGGGCGCGCTGGAGGGTGACCGAGACGCCGCCCATCGCGATGTCGCAGCGGCCGGCGGACAGGTCGCCGACCAGCCCGGCCCAGGTCGTCGCCACGTAACGGGGTGTGGCGTCAAGGCTCTTGGCGAGGTCCGCGGCCATCGTGATGTCGACACCGCTGT
Organism: Streptomyces angustmyceticus; assembly: GCF_019933235.1. Lineage (NCBI taxonomy): Bacteria > Bacillati > Actinomycetota > Actinomycetes > Kitasatosporales > Streptomycetaceae > Streptomyces > Streptomyces angustmyceticus. The sequence continues at coordinate 1,678,658 of NZ_CP082945.1, forward strand.
AGCTGCCGGTCGTGCGGTCGAGGTGGCTGAAGGGGCGGTAGTCGCCGGTGGTGCAGACACGCAGCACCCCGCGCCGGGGAACGGTGTCGAGGGCCGATGCCCGGCCGGCGGCGGCGGTGGTGGCCCCTCGGCCGGCCGGTGCGTGCGACACCGCCGGGGCGGCGGCGGTGACGGCGAGCAGACAGGCCAGGGCGGAGAGGGTGGCGGCGCGCTTCATGGGGGCTCCTGTGACTCCTGGACGCGGCGGCGGGATCGCGTGATCGAAGCGCTCAGGGTGGCAGAGCCCGTGGTGCGGGTGAAGCCCCCGGCCGGCCACCGGGACGGCCGAGGAGCCGCGGCGGGGGCGAGCCGAGGGGCCGTCAGTCCTCGTAGAGGTCCGCGGTGCCCCGGGTCGTCGGGCGGTCGGGAGCGGCCTCGTCCAGGCGGTTGAGGAGGTCGGCGGCGCGCTTGGCCACGGTGTCGCGGTCGCCCTCGGAGAGCGCCGTCCCCATGCCGACCGCGACCGCGCCCGCCGCGATCCACTCCGGGGCGTTGTCGACCGTGACCCCGCCCGTCGGCAGCACCGGTACCTGCGGCAGCGAGGCGCGGACCTCCGCCAGCCAGGACGGGTCGTACGCCGACGCGGGGAACAGCTTGACCGCGTCCGCGCCGAGTTCGAGCGCGCGGACCATCTCCGTCGGCGTGGAGACGCCGGGGAAGACCGGGATGCCGTAGCGGTGGCCGGTACGGATGACCTCGGCGTCGAGGCTCGGCGAGACCAGGTAGCGGGCGCCCGCGTCGACCGCCATCCGGGCCGATGCCGCGTCCAGGACCGTGCCGGCGCCGATGATGGCGTCGTCACCGAGTTCGCGGCTGAGCGTCGTCACCGCCTCCAGGGCGAAGGGGGTGGTGAGGGATATCTCCAGGCTGATGATGCCCGCCGACAGCAGGGTGTCGGCCGTCGCGCTCGCCTCGTCGTAGGTTCTGCTGCGGACGATGGCGAAAACCCGCTGCGCCAGCGCGGCCCGGGTGATCTCCCAGCGATACACGGCAGTTCGCCGTCCTTCCTTGTCTGCGACGCGCCACGCCGGCCCACCATGACCCATGGCGGATACGGCATTTACCGGGGCGTGCCCCAGCAGCCGACCGCACATGGTCTTTTTCCGCCGATGCCCGCCCGCTCCTCGTTTCTGCCGAAACGCTACCGGGAACCACCGACAATCCTCTCGCGGGGGTGCGCCCCGTGCGCCCCTTCTGCCAAGAATGGGGAGAAGAGGGAGGTCAAAGGGGGCGCACGGCGAAGACGCCCAGCACCGGCGCACAGCACGGCGGCGGCCGGGGTGCGTAGTGCACCCCGCCCGCCGCGGGTTGGGGGGCGGCCCCTGTCAGGGGCCGCCGCTCCGGTGTTTCCGTCGGACCGTCAGCAGCCCCGGTCGACGAGGTCGAACGTCTTGTAGTGGTCGGCGGTGTAGTAGTCCTCTTCCTTCTTCTCGCCGGTGACGATGCGTCGCGCACCGCGGTCCGGCGAGCCGGGCGTGACCACGGTGAACTCGTGGTAGTAGTCCGCGCTCTGGGACGGGAGGATGCCCTCCCGGTTGTCGAAGACCGTGCCGTCCTTGGGGTACGGGTAGGGCCCGCCCTTGGCGATCAGGTCGAGGGTGTCGTGGGCCTGCGAGGGCAGCTTGGAGTAGCAGACCTTGCCGACGTCCGCGACGTGCGCGGCCGGGGCGTGCGCCGTCGCGGCGTACGAGGCGGCCGTGGGGGTCGTGGCGAGGGCGGGCGTGGCGGAGACCGCGGTCCCGCCGATGAGAAGGGCCGAAGCGAGGGCGCCCGCGGCGCCGAACCTGGTGATCCGTGGGGGGATTCTCATGCCTCCAGAATGACGCGCGTAGACATGATCCTGTCAATCCCAACGGGCCGAAGTTTTCCGGGAGTTCACAACCTCATGACTCTCAACCGCCCCAATCGTCCCCAAATTGCGCTCACGTCCCGGCGCTGTTTTTACCCGGGTATTGCCCGTGGTGCGGACGGCCGCTCACGCCCCCAGGCGGCCAGCGGCTGGAGGGCGTCGTTGAGGCGCACGCCGTCCTCGGTCAGCGCGTACTCGACGCGGGGCGGCACCTCGTCGTAGGAGACACGCCGCACCACGCCGTCCGCTTCCATCTCCCGCAGGTGAGAGGCCAGCACCTTCTCGGTGACGCCCGGAAGCAGGCGGCGCAGCTCACCGAAGCGGCGACGAGGATGCTCGTGGAGCGCCCAGAGGATCAGCACCTTCCACTTGCCGCCGATCACCTCCATCGCGGCGTCGATCCCACAAGCGTGTCCGTCCGGTGCGCCCGGCCGGTTCAGCGTCGTCATGCCCCACCCCTCCGACGTGCTCGCTTCCCCCGGGGTAACCACCCACTCCCAAGTGCGTACTTGATCACCTCCGGGCCTGTGACCAGCCTAATCGGCATGACACAGAACGCTCTCGGAAAGACTTCCGTCACGCTGCTGGGCCTCGGCGCGATGGGCACCGCACTGGCCCGTACCTGGCTGGCCGCCGGCCACCCGGTCACCGTCTGGAACCGCACCCCGGCCCGCGCCGCCGCGCTCGCCGCCGAGGGCGCGCGGGTCGCGGACGGCGCCGCCGCGGCGGTCGCGGCCAACACCCTGGTCGTCGTCTGCCTGTTGGACGACACCTCGGTCGACGAGGTGCTGGCCGGCACCGACCTGGCCGGCAAGGACCTGGTCAACCTGACCACCAGCACCCCGGCCCAGGCCCGCGGCCGCGCCCGGTGGGCCCGCGAACGGGGCGCCCGCTACCTGGACGGCGGGATCATGGCCGTACCTCCGATGATCGGCGTCCCGGAAGCCGGCGGCTACGTCTTCTACAGCGGCTCGCGGGAGCTGTTCGAGCGGCACCGGGAGACCCTGGGCGCCCCGGTCGGCACCACGTACGTCGGCGAGGACGCGGGCTTCGCGGCCCTGTACGACGTGGCCCTGCTCAGCGCCATGTACGGGATGTTCGCCGGTGCCGCGCACGCCTTCGCCCTGATCCGCAAGGAGGACATCGACCCGGCGGCGCTCGCCCCGCTGCTCGCCGACTGGCTCGTCGCGATGGCCCCGGCGGTGCACCGGACCGCCGGCCAGTTGCGGAGCGGCGACTACACCGAGGGAGTCGGCTCCACCCTCGCCATGCAGGTGGCCGGGACCCCGACCTTCCTGAGCACCGCCGAGCAGCAGGGCGTCAGCCCGGAACTGCTCAGCCCCTACTTCGCCCTGATGCGCCACCGCCTGTCCGAGGGCAGCGGCGAGGAGGACCTGACGGGCGTGATCGACCTGCTGGTGCGCCGACCGGGCACCTGACGTCCCGGCGGCGGTCGTCTCGCCGACGCCGGGGCGAACGGGTTGCGGCCGGACCGGAGGGGCGGCGGCACGGCAGCCGCGCCGGGCGGCCCGGGGTGCGCACCCCGGAGCCCGAGCCGCTCCCCCTGCGACGGCGTCTACGTCTGGGCGGTGGCCCGTCGGTCGCGGCGCTGCTTGAGGTGGCCCGCGCCGGCCAGCGCCGAGGCCACGACGGCGGTGCCGAGGAGTTGCTGCCGGCCGTCGGAGCTGCCGGCCATGACGGCGAAGACGCCGAGGATGGCGGCGAGCGCGAGCCAGGTCAGGTAGGGGAAGCCCCACATCCGCACCAGGAGCAGGTCGGGGCTCTCGCGCTCCAGGCGGCGGCGCATCCTCAGCTGGGTGAGGCAGACGATGGACCAGACGACCAGCACCGAGCAGCCGGCGATGTTCAGCAGCCAGGCGAAGACCGTGGTCGGCCAGATGATCCCGGCGATCACGGCGGCGAAGCCGAACAGGCAGGACGCCACCACGGCCGCGGCGGGCACGCCCCGGGTGACCTTGGCCAGGAGGCGCGGCCCCTGGCCCCGGTTGACGAGGGAGTACGCCATCCGCGACGAGCCGTAGATGTTGGCGTTCATCGCGGAGAGCAGTGCCACCAGGACCACGATCTGCATGATCGTGCCGGCGGCCGGGATGCCGAGCCGGTCGAGGACGGTGACGTACGGGCCGTCCGTGGCGACCCTCGGGTTGTTCCACGGCACCAGGGTGACGACCACGGCCATGGAGCCGATGTAGAAGACGGCGATGCGCCAGACGGCGGTGCGGACGGCACGCGCCACGTTCCGGCTCGGGTTGTCGGACTCGGCCGCCGCGATGGTGACGGTCTCCAGACCGGCGAAGCCGGAGATGGTGGTCAGCAGGCCGGCGGCGAGTCCGGCGGCGCCGGTCGGGAAGAAGCCGCCGTGGCCGGTGAGGTGGTGGGTGCCGGGCGCGTCGCCGAAGACCCCGAGAATGCCGAGCACGCCCAGCACCAGGAAGGCGACGATCGCGGTGACCTTGACGGCGGAGAACCAGAACTCGAACTCGCCGAAGTTCTTGACCGCGGTCAGGTTGCTGGCGCAGAAGAACACCATGAAGACCGCCACCCAGCCGTAGGCGGGGACGAACGGCACCCAGCTGTGCATGATCGTGCCCGCCGCGGTGGCCTCGGCGGCCACGCCGGCGCAGAGCATCAGCCAGTACATCCAGCCCGAGGTGGCCCCTGCCCAGGAGCCGAGTTCCTCCTCGGCGTGCACCGAGAACGAGCCGGTGGAGGGCCGGGCGGCGGACATCTCGCCGAGCATCCGCATGATCAGCATGACCAGCGCGCCGGTTCCCGCGAAGAGCAGGACGATGGCCGGTCCGGCCGCGGCGATGCCGACGCCGGAGCCGACGAAGAGCCCCGCGCCGATGACCCCGCCGAGCGCGATCATCGAGAGATGGCGCTGCTTGAGGCCGTGCGACAGCACGGACTCGCTGTTCTGCGCGTCCTGCGGGGCGGCCTGGGATGACCGGGTGGAAGTCCGACTCATGGTCGTGCCTGTTCACTAATTGAGACGTTCGGTGAGCCTCACGAGTGTGAAGACACGTGCGCGCGCGGGAGGTGAACGCCCGCTATTCGGACTTTTTGCGTACACATGGTGAGGGGGGTGTTACGCACTGAAGGTGCCGATTCCCCGGCCGGACCGGCGGAGGCCGACGCCGCCCGCACCCCTCCCGGGGGCCCGGAGAGGCCACGCCCGCGCCATCCCCCGTACGGCGCGCGGAACTTGCCTCTCAGGCAAATCTTTTGCCCCAGGGGCGAGGGGTCGCTATACCGGGGATATGACCGAGTTCCCCGACGGGCCCGCCGGCACAGTGCCGGAGGACCTGTCCACCGTCGCGCCGCGCCTTCGTGATCTGCGCAGGCGCAGTGGTCTCACGCTGGAGACCGCGGCCCGGCTGGTGGGGCTCTCGCCCGCGCACCTGTCGCGGCTGGAGACCAACCAGCGGCAGCCGTCGCTGCCGATGCTGCTGGCGCTGGCCCGTACGTACGGCACCACGGTATCCGACCTGCTCGGCGAGACCGCCGCGGAGCGGGACCCCATCGTGCGCGCGGGCCGTACGGAGCCGTCGGAGGCCGGCGGCTGGACGTACTGGACCGTGGGCGGCGCCGGGCGGGCGATGCAGGCGCTGCGGGTCCATGTGCCCCAGCGGGCGCAGGGCGAGCTGGTGCGGGTGCACCCGGGCGAGGAGTGGCTGTACGTCCTGGAGGGGCGGCTGCGGCTGACGCTCGGCGCGGCGGTGCATGTGCTGGACCCGGGCGACGCCGCGCACTTCGACTCGCTGACGCCGCACCGGATCGCCGCCGCCGGACCGGGCGGGGTGGTCCTGCTGTTCGTCCACACGCTGCTGCAGAGCGGGGCCGCCGAGCTGTGCCTCGGCGACGACGCCAGGCGCCGCGGGCTGTGAGCCCCGCGCCTTCTCCTGACCGAAGGACCGTACGTCGTGCCTGATCAGACCACTCCTGCCAGTCCTCCGCCGGCCGGGCCGCCGCCCGAGGCGGGGCCCGCCGCCCGGACGTACAAGGAGGACGCGCCGCCGCGCGGGCTCTATGTGCGGGTGTTCATCTATGTCGTGGCGTCGCATGTGCTGTTGGCGTTCTTGAGCTTCCTGGTGATCGTCGCCAAGACGCGGTGACACCGCGGGCGGCCGCCGCGCCCCAACGTCCATCCCTTCGGTGCGAAAGTCCATTGCCGCGGTGCGGCGGGCGGGTGAAGCCTGCTGGCGCGAAGGCCCGCACGACGCTCGTCCCGCACCTCGCCGCACCGAGGAGGACCGAAGGATGCACCGTACGCGCACCGCGGCGGCCACGGCACTGGCCACGGCCCTGGCCGTGCTCCCCCTGACGGGCATGGCGGGGCCGCCGGGCGCCGGCGGCCCGACGTCCGGGCACCACGGCCCCCGGGACAGCCACAAAGCGGCCGTGTCCCGCCCCCTCTCCCCCGTGCCCCGCTCCGTCCGCAGCCGGTCCGACCAGGTCACCGTCACGCCCTCCGTGACCGTCGTCGCCGGTCCTGACACCGACCGCCCGGCGCTGGCCGTCGTCGAGAAGGCCCTGGCGGACGCCGGTGCGGCCCGGGTGGTGCGGGCCGGACGGGCGCCGGGCGGCGGGCAGTTGACGGTGTACGTGGACGGCGCGGGCGCGGCCCGGACGCTGCGGGCCCTGGGGGCGCGGGGCAGCGACGGGCTGCCGGCGGAGGGCTACGCGCTGGCCGTCGGCGCGGGCCGGATCGCCCTGTCCGGCAAGGACGCCACCGGTACGTACTACGCCGCGCAGACCCTGCGGCAGCTGCTGCCCCACCGGGCGCGGCCGGGCGCCCGGATACCGGGCACCGCCGTACGGGACTGGCCGGCCACCCCGCTGCGCGGCGTCATCGAGGGCTTCTACGGCACCCCGTGGTCGCACGCGGCCCGGCTCGACCAGCTCGACTTCTACGGGGCGCACAAGATGAACCTCTACGCGTACTCGCCCAAGGACGACCCCTACCTGCGGGCGAAGTGGCGCGATCCCTACCCCGCGGACCGGCTCGCGCAGCTCAAGGAGCTGGTGGACCGGGCGCACCAGCGGCATGTGGAGTTCACCTACGCGCTCTCCCCGGGGCTGTCGGTCTGCTACAGCTCCGACGCGGACCTCAAGGCGCTGACCGCCAAGTTCGAAACACTGTGGGACATCGGTGTGCGGACCTTCGCGGTGCCGCTGGACGACATCAGCTACACGGACTGGAACTGCGCCGCGGACAAGGACGCGTTCGGGACCGGCGGCGGCGCGGCGGGGGCGGCACAGGCCCATCTGCTCAACCGCCTCCAGCGGGAGTTCATCGCCGGGCATCCGGGAGCGGCGCCGCTGCAGATGGTGCCGACCGAGTACTACGACGTGAAGCCGTCGCCGTACAAGGAGGCGCTGGCCGCCCGGCTGGACAAGGACGTGCTGGTCGAGTGGACGGGGGTGGGGGTGATCGCGCCGACGATGACCGTCGCCCAGGCGCGGCGGGCGCGGGAGGTGTTCGGGCACCCGATCCTGACGTGGGACAACTATCCGGTCAACGACTATGTGACCAGCCGGCTGCTGCTCGGGCCGTTCAACGGGCGGGAGAAGGGGCTGCCGGAACAGCTGGCGGGGATCACCGCGAACCCGATGATCCAGCCTGCCGCGTCCAAGCTCGCGCTGTACACGGTGGCCGACTACGCGTGGAACGACGCCGCGTACGACGCCCGTGCCTCGTGGACCGCGGCGATCGGTGAGCTGGCCGGCGGCGACGCCCGCACGGCACGGGCGCTGCGGGCCTTCGCCGACGCCCAGTACGCCTCCTCGCTCAATCCGCGGCAGGCACCCGAACTGTCCGCCGCCATCGAGCGGTTCGGCGGGGACGGGGACGCGCGGCGGCTGGACGGGGTGCTGCGGTCCCTGCAGGAGGCGCCGGCGGTGCTGCGGGAGCGGCTCGCCGACCGGGGGTTCGTCCAGGACAGCGGGCCCTGGCTGGACGCCACCCGCGCCTGGGGCACCGCGGCGCGCACCGCCCTGCGGCTGGTCGAGGCGGTGCGGGCGGGCGACGGCCCGACGGCCTGGCAACTGCGTCAGCGGATACCGGAGTTGGTGCGGACCGCCAGGTCGTTCGTCTACGTGGACATGGCGGGGAAGCGGGTTCCGGTGGTGGTGGCGGACGGGGTGCTGGACACCTTCGTCGAGGACGCGGTGGCCGCGCACGACGCGTCGCTGGGCCTCGCCGGCCGCCCGAAGGGGGCCACGGACCTGCCGGTCCACCAGGACAACGCGGTGTCCCGGATGACCGACGGCGACGACGCCACCTGCTTCTGGAGCGGCGCGGCGCCCGGGGCCGGCTCCTTCGTCGAACTGGATCTGCGCGCCGAGCGGCCGCTGGGCGCCGTACGGCTGGCGATGGGCAAGAGCGGCAGCCCGGACGACTACCTGCGGCACGGCGTCCTGGAGTACTCCTCGGACCACGAGAACTGGCACCCGCTGGCCGCGTTCGACCAGCGGGCGGAGGTCCGCGCCGAGCCGCCGGCCGGGACCTCGGCCCGGTACGTCCGTGCCCGGGCCACCCGGGCGCAGGACACCTGGCTGGTGGTGCGGGAGTTCACGGTGGCCGGGGCCGGGGCGGCGGCGGTGGCCGGCGGCCCGCCCGCGGCACCGGGCAGCGCGCTGCGGTCGGCGGGGGACGGCGACCCGGCGACGGCGTACCGGGCGGCGCGGGCGGCGCAGCCGGGCGAGGCGCTGGAGTTCACCCCGGACGCGCCCCGCGCGGCACGCTCCGTCACCGTGCTGCGGCCACAGGGGGCGCCTGCCGGTGCGGCGGACGTCGAGGTGCGGACCGGCGGCGCCTGGCGCGGGATCGGCACCCTGTCCGGGGCCTGGACGCGGCTCGGCGCGGGCGGCGGCGCCGTCGGGGGCGTGCGTCTGGTCTGGCGGGCCGGGCCGGCGACACCCGAGGTCAATGAGGTGATTCTGCGCTGAGGGGGGCCAAGGGGCTGAAGGGAACGACCATTTCCCGACGGGCCGCGCCATCGGGCCCTCGGGCCGTGCCGTGCGCCCTACTCTGAGGCTCTCGTCGCCGCCCTCGCCCCGGAGGAGACCGACCCCATGGCCCGTCCTGCGCCCGATGCCCCCCGCCCCACCGCGGCCGCCGTGCTCGATGACGCGGTCCGTTCCCTCGCCCCCGACACCGACGCCAACCGGCTGGTCGCGCGGATCGAGGAGGGTGCGGCGCCGCGCTCGGTGTTCGCCACCCTCGCCCTCGAACAGCACCATGTGATCAGCGCGGACCGGGTCAGCTTCCAGCACCTGGCGCGGCGGGCGGACGGCGACCCGCCCGTGGCCGACTTCTTCGATCTGCTCGCCCAGGGCGAGGCGCTGGCCATGAAGCAGCTCGCCGGGCTGGCGGACGCGTGCGAGCTGAGCGAGCGGGAGATCGCGGAGTACCAGCCGCGGCCCGGCTGCCAGGCGTATCCCTCGTACGCGGCGCGGCTCGCCCTCGGCGGCGAGCCGACCGATGTGGCGATCGCGCTGACCGCCAACTTCGCGGCGTGGGGCCGCTGTTGCGCGGTGGTCGAGACCGCGATGCGGGACCGGTACGCCTTCCCCGAGGAGGCGTGCGGGTTCTTCGGCTTCTTCGCCGGCCCCGCACCCGACGTCGGGGAGAGGGCGCGCGCGGCGGTGCAGCACGGCCTCGACACCGGCCAGGCGGAACCGGCCACGGCGCACCGCTACGGCCGCCTGCTCCAGGCGTACGAGCTCATGTTCTGGAACTCGGTCGCCGACTGAGGAGGGCGCCGGGGTGGCGGGTACGGGCAGCGGGGGGCGCCCGCGCCCGCCGCGGTCGCCCGCTCAGCCCGTGGCGACGGGCGGCGAGCCGGCGGGCGCCCTCCTCGGCGCGGGAGCCGTCAGGGCCGCCGCGGCCGTTCGAGCAGGGTGCCGGTGGGCTCGGTCAGGGCGGTGCCGTCGTTGATCTGGCGGCCGCGCAGCCAGGTGGAGCGTACGACGCCGTGCAGGGTCTTCCCGGCGTACGCGGTGATCTTGTTGCGGTGCTGGAGGGCCTGCGGGTCGACGGTGAACGTCTCCTCGGGGGCGAGGACCGCGAAGTCCGCGTCCCGGCCGGGCTCGATGGCGCCCTTGCGGTCGAGACCGGCGAGCGCGGCCGGTGCGGTGGCCATCCAGCGCACGACGTCGTCGAGGGTGTGGCCGCGCTTGCGCGCCTCGGTCCAGATGGCGGGCAGGCCGAGCTGGAGGGAGGAGATGCCGCCCCAGGCCGCGCCGAAGTCGGCGGTCTTGAGGTCGGCGGTGGAGGGCGAGTGGTCGGAGACGACGCAGTCGATCGTGCCGTCGGCCAGCCCCTCCCAGAGGGCGTCCTGGTTGGCGGCCTCGCGGATCGGCGGGCAGCACTTGAACTCCGTCGCGCCGTCCGGGATCTCCTCGGCGGTCAGGGTCAGGAAGTGCGGGCAGGACTCGACGGTGATCCGTACGCCCTCGCGCCTGGCGGCGGCGATCAGCGGCAGCGCGTCGCTGGAGGACAGGTGCAGGACGTGCACCCGTGCGTCGAGCCGCCGGGCGAGTGCGATCAGTCCGGCGATGGCGTCGTTCTCGCTGGCGCGGGGGCGGGAGGCGAGGAAGTCGGCGTACTTCGGGCCGTGCGGCGCGGGGGCCGCGCCCAGGTGGCCCGGATCCTCGGCGTGCACGATCAGCAGGCCGTCGAATCCGGCGATCTCGCCGAGGGCGGCGGCCAGTTGCTCCTGGTCGAGCTCGGGGAACTCGTCCACGCCGGAGGGCGACAGGAAGCACTTGAAGCCGAAGACGCCGGCGTCGTGCAGCGGGCGCAGGTCCTTGACGTTGCCGGGCACGGCACCGCCCCAGAAGCCGACGTCGATATGGGCCTTGGGGCGGGCGACCGCGCGCTTGGTGTCGAGGTGGGCGGCGGTGGTCGTGGGCGGGAGGCTGTTGAGCGGCATGTCCAGGAGGGTGGTGACACCGCCGGCCGCGGCCGCGCGGGTGGCGGTCCAGAAGCCCTCCCATTCGGTGCGGCCGGGGTCGTTGACGTGGACGTGGGTGTCGACGAGGCCGGGCAGCAGGACGTCGTCGCCGAAGTCCCGTACCCGCGCCCCGGCCGGGGCCTCGGCGTCGTGCGGCAGCACCGCGGTGATCGTGCCGCCGGTGACGGCGACGGACGCGGCGCGCGTCCCCTGCGGGGTGACGACGCGTGTGGAGCGCAGCACCAGCTCTGTTTCGGACACCCGGTCCCCTCCTCGTATCTGTCTTCATCGTGGCGTGACGGCGTGCGGGGCGCACGGCATCGGGGGCCGCGCACGGCCGCGACCCTGAGCGCACGCGAGCACGATCCGCAAAATTCAACAGTCTGTTGAACGAGTCTTCACTCCGGACCGCGGCCCGTCAAGACCCCTCGACGGGCACCGGCGGGGCCGGCGGCCGGGCCCCCTCCGGCGCCGCGGCCTTGGCCGCCACGGCCGCGCTGACCTGCGACGGGATGATCTCCTCCGGGACCGGAACGGTGCCCGCCGCGGCCCGCTCGCGACGGGAGAGCAGGGCGTAGAGCGCGCCGGCGAGCCCCATGCCGACGATCCAGGAGAACGGCGCGACCACGTCGAAGGCCGGGACCAGGGCAAGCACGGCGCAGACCGCGGCGGCCGGCAGGAAGGCGGCCGCGGCCTTCGGGTTGTAGCCCCTGCGGTAGAAGTACGCGCCCCGGGCGTCGGCCGAGAACAGCGCGTCGACGTCGATCCGCCCGCGCCGCACCAGGTGGTAGTCGACGAGCAGGATCGCCACCAGCGGCCCGAGGAAGGCGCCGAGCGCCCCCAGGAAGTACTGGATCACCAGCGCGGACGAGTAGAGCTTCCAGGGCATGACGACGATCGCCAGCACCGCGGTGATCATGCCGCCGCGCTTGAAGTCGAGGTGCTTCGGGGCGAGGTTGGCGAAGTCGTAGGCGGGCGAGACGAAGTTGGCGACGACGTTGATGCCGATGGTGGCGACGATGAAGGCCAGCGCCCCGATGACCGTGACCACCGGGTTGTCGATCTTCTGGATCACCTTCACCGGGTCGTAGACCGCCTCGCCGAAGACGGAGATGGTGCCCGCGGTGACGAGGACGGCGACCACGGCGAAGGCGGTGAAGTTCACCGGCAGCCCGATCAGATTGCCGCGCCGGTAGGAGCGGTGGTCGGGGGTGAAGCGGGCGAAGTCGGCGTAGTTCAGGACCAGCGTCAGGAAGGTGGCGACGGTCAGGCTGACCGCGATCAGGCTCTGCTCGACCTGCGCGGAGCCGCTGAGGCCGGTGAGGCTGCGGGTCAGCGAGATGTCGCCGCCGGCCCTGACGACCAGGTACACCGCGAGCGCGAGGACGACCAGCCAGACCACCGGACCGGTCGCGAAGTCCTGGACCTTGCGGATGAACTCCATCCCCCGGGTCAGCAGGACCGCCTGCAGCCCCCACATCAGCAGGAACGCGATCCAGCCCAGCGTGGACAGCCCCAGCACCGAGTTGTGGTGGTGGACCGCCAGCCCCGGCGCGATCTGCAGCGTCAGCAGGACCACCGCGGTCGAGGCCAGCCAGGTCTGGATGCCGTACCAGGCCACGGCCATCACCGCGCGCAGCAGGGCGGGGATGTTGGCGCCGTAGACGCCCCAGCTGGCGCGGGCGAGGACCGGGTAGGGGACGCCGGTCCGGTGCCCGGCGTGCCCCATCCGGTTCAGAAGGGGGTGTCGAGGGTGGCGAGCCGGTCCAGGACGGCCGCGGCGCTGAGGTAGCCCTCGAAGTGGCCCTCGATCGACTCCGGGCCCCACAGGGGTTCGGTGGCGAGGATCTCGGTGCCCGGGGCGGCGGCCGCGGTGGCCGTGGCGCGGATGGAGGCAGTCATGGAAGCCGTGGTGTTCGGGTTCATGACGAGAATGCGCATGACTCTCCAACGATTTGGAGGATTCCATAGAATGGACAGTAGGTTTCGCGCAGCAGAACGTAGCTACGGCCACTGGCACCGTCAAGGGATCGCGGCTAGGCAGTTGCCGGGCCGCTCGCACCGTGGGACGAAGCGGGCCTGACCGGCGCGAACGAGTGTGCGAGAGACCGTGTGTCACCGTAGGGGGACCGGTAGGCTGCTCCGGTCGGGCCCGGCGCCCGCAAGCCCCGGCCGAGACCGATCGACCCGCCCCGAAAGGAACGCGACGTGCCGCCGTCCAGCGCCAGCACCTCCGCCGCCGAAGCCAAGCCCGCGGGCGCCAGCGGCGGCGTCCAGTCCCTCGAGCGCGCCTTCGACCTGCTGGAGCGGATGGCCGACGCCGGCGGCGAGGTCGGCCTGAGCGAGCTGTCCACCAGCAGCGGGCTGCCGCTGCCCACCATCCACCGCCTGATGCGCACCCTCGTCGCCTGCGGCTACGTCCGGCAGCAGCCCAACCGCCGCTACGCGCTGGGCCCCCGCCTGATCCGGCTGGGCGAGAGCTCCGCACGGCTGCTGGGCACGTGGGCGCGGCCCTTCCTGGCGCGCCTGGTCGAGGAGACCGGCGAGACCGCCAACATGGCGCTGCTCGACGGCGACGAGATCGTCTACGTCGCCCAGGTCCCGTCGCGGCACGCGGTGCGGATGTTCACCGAGGTCGGCCGGCGGGTGCTGCCGCACTCCACCGGCGTCGGCAAGGCCCTACTGGCCCATCACGCCCCGGAGGAGGTCCGCGCCCTCCTCGGCCGTACGGGCATGCCCGCCGCCACCGAGAAGACGATCACCGACCCGGACCGCTTCCTGGAAGCGCTCGCCGACGTCCGCCGCCTGGGCTACGCGGTCGACGACAACGAGCAGGAGATCGGCGTCCGCTGCCTCGCCGTGCCGGTTCCCAACTCCCCCACCTCGGCGGCGATCTCCATCTCCGGACCGACCGGGCGGGTGACCGAGGCCGCGACGGACAAGATCGTCCCAGTGCTGCAGGACGTCGCGGCACAGCTTTCGGTGGCGCTGGCGAACCAGACGCCGGCGTAGGCGCGGCCGGCGCTTCACAGGACCGCACACGGGCGCCTCACGGGCCACACGGGGCGGTCGCGGATCACTCACCAGGGGCGCGGCAGCCCGCCGAAGCGGTCGATCCCCTCGCGCACCTCCGCGAGCGCCGGCGAGAGCGCGCTCACCGATCCGACCGCCCCGGCGATCAGCAGGAGCGAACGGCGCAGCCGCGGCACCTCCGGCAGCCCGTGGCTCACCATCGCGTCCAGCGCGGCCAGCTCGTCGTCGGCGGCCGCCCGGTCCGGTAACTCCCCGGGGAGTACGGCCAGTTGCCTGCGCAGCCGGGCCACCGCCCCGCGCAGCTCCTGGACACGCGGGTCGCCCTGACCCCCGGTCACTCGTGGATCCCTCTGCAGCTGTTCCACAACGACGGAGCCCTCCCAAGCCGTTGCCCGTACCGCGACGCGGGACAGTTAACGCCACTCTCCGCTGATCGCGCCACACGGAGAGCGAAATAGCCGGATCACCGGGCGGATCCGGCTGCCGCGGCCGGAACCTGACGCGACGTCGGTCGCACGCACGGAAGGGGCCCTGCCTCCTCGCCCCGCGCGGCAGGCACGCCGTCCGCGACCGGAAGGCCGCCCCGCGCGGTACCCAGGCATCGACCTGATGACACGTCAGCACGTCTGTTCGTCAGGCCACCCTTTGGTGTGGGTGCGTGCGCTCCGAAGCGTATGCCGCGGCACGATGGAGCATTCTCCCTTTCAAGGAAATATCCGGCATATCACTGAATCGGAGAGTGCCATGGAATCCCACTCCGGCCCCGACACCGGCTCGAACCACCACCACGACGTCAGCGTCGTGCAACTCATCTGCCGTGCGTACGGACTCTCCGATGCCTCGGAGATCACGATGGAGCACATACACCGCTACGTCGACGAGCACCGGCCCGCGGAGGAACGCACGCCCCATCTGCGCAGCCGGTTCCGGGCGGGCATTCCCCGTCCGCGAGCCTCCGGCGACGCCGCCTGACCCGGCCGCGCCGCCACCAACGGGCCCTGAGGCCGGGCGTCATGAGGTAAGCAGTCCCCATGGCAGCGACGACACCCGGGGAGACCGGAGAAGCGCAAGGACAGCCGCCGCACACCGGGCCCGGCGCCCCCGAGGGGACGCGTGGCACCGGGCGGCCCGAGGGGAGGGTGGCCGGCCTGCTGCTCGCGGCGGGCGGCGGGCGGCGCCTGGGGGGACGGCCCAAGGCACTGCTCGGCCACCGGGGACGGCCCCTGGTCGAGCACGCGGCGCGGGCGCTTCGGGACGGCGGCTGCGACCCCGTGCACATCGTGCTGGGGGCGGCCGCCGGTTCCGTACGTGAGCGGGCCGATCTCTCGGGGTACGGCCTCTCGGAGAATCCGGACTGGGCCCAGGGTATGGGCTCCTCGCTCCGGACGGGCCTCGCCGCGCTGGCCGGTTCGGGGGCGGACGCGGTCGTGGTGTCGCTGGTGGACCAGCCGGGCATCGGCGCCTCGGCGGTGGCGCGGGTGGTGGCGGCGTACGAGGGCCGGGCCTCGCTCGCCTCCGCGGCGTACGACGGCCGCCGCGGCCATCCGGTGCTCTTCGGGGCCGACCGCTGGGCGGACATCGCCGCCACCGCGCAGGGCGACCGCGGGGCGCGCGCCTATCTCCAGCGGCACGCGGACGCCCTCACCCTCGTCGAGTGCGCCGACATCGCCGAGCCGTACGACATCGACACGCCGGAGGACCTCGGCCGGCTGGAGTGAGCGCGCCCGGGAGCGGCCGCATCGCCCCTCCCCCCGCCCGGGGCGGAGGGGCCCGCCGGGCGGGCAACTGGCCAGCGGGGTAAGGGAGTAGGGGCGCGGGCAGGGGTGATCGAGAGTGACCGGCGTGGCACCGAGAGCCATTCGGCCGGGCCTTCTGTCGACTCGGAGAATCTCGACATCAACAAACCATTGAAGTTCCGCGATAAGGAAACTAGTCTCCACTGGTCAGAAGCGCCCTGAACCCAGACGGCGCCCGCGACCGCATTGCGGAGCCCGCGGCACCCCGTGCCGCGGCACGCCCCGCGAGGCCGCCAGGCACCGCCGCTGAATGGAGTGACCCTCATGTCCGCACCAGCGCCGTCCCCGCTGGCCATCGCCGAAGTCGACCCCGCGCACACCCCCGAACGGCAGGGCGAGGTCCTCACCGACGCCGCGCTGGCGTTCGTCGCCGAGCTGCACCGCCGGTTCACCCCGCGCCGCGACGAGCTGCTCGCCCGCCGGGCCGAGCGCCGCGCGGAGATCGCCCGGACCAGCACGCTGGACTTCCTCCCCGAGACCGCGCAGATCCGGGCGGACGACAGCTGGAAGGTGGCCGGGGCACCCGCCGCGCTCAACGACCGCCGGGTGGAGATCACCGGCCCCACCGACCGCAAGATGACCATCAACGCGCTCAACTCGGGCGCCAAGGTCTGGCTCGCCGACTTCGAGGACGCCTCCGCCCCGACCTGGGAGAACGTCGTCTCCGGTCAGCTCAACCTGATCGACGCCTACGAGCGCCGGATCGACTTCACCGACGCCGCGTCCGGGAAGTCGTACGCCCTCAAGGACGCCGGGGAGCTCGCCACCGTCGTGATGCGCCCGCGCGGGTGGCACCTCGACGAGCGCCACCTCCAGTTCGAGGGCCGGCCGGTCCCCGGCGCGCTGGTCGACTTCGGCCTCTACTTCTTCCACAACGCCCAGCGCCTGCTGGACCTGGGCAAGGGGCCGTACTTCTACCTGCCGAAGACCGAGTCGTACCTGGAGGCCCGCCTCTGGAACGAGATCTTCGTCTTCGCCCAGGACCATGTCGGCATCCCCCAGGGCACCGTGCGCGCCACCGTCCTCATCGAGACCATCACGGCCGCGTACGAGATGGAGGAGATCCTCTACGAGCTGCGCGACCACGCCTCGGGGCTGAACGCCGGCCGCTGGGACTACCTGTTCTCCATCGTCAAGAACTTCCGTGACGGCGGCGCCAAGTTCGTCCTCCCGGACCGCAACGCGGTCACGATGACGGCCCCGTTCATGCGCGCCTACACCGAACTCCTGGTCCGCACCTGCCACAAGCGCGGCGCCCACGCGATCGGCGGCATGGCGGCCTTCATCCCCAACCGCCGCGACCCCGAGGCCAACGAGCGGGCCCTCGCGAAGGTCAAGAACGACAAGGACCGCGAGGCCGGCGACGGCTTCGACGGTTCCTGGGTCGCCCACCCCGACCTGGTGCCCGTCGCCCGCGCCTCCTTCGACGCGGTCCTCGGCGACAAGCCGCACCAGAAGGACCGCCTGCGCGAGGACGTCGACGTCCGGGCCGCGGACCTGATCGCGATCGACTCGCTGGACGCCAAGCCCACCTACCAGGGCCTGATCGACGCGGTCCAGGTCGGCACCCGCTACATCGAGGCCTGGCTGCGCGGCCTGGGCGCCGTCGCCATCTTCGGCCTCATGGAGGACGCCGCCACCGCCGAGATCTCCCGCTCCCAGATCTGGCAGTGGGTCGACGCGGGCGTCGTCTTCGAGAACGGCGAGAAGGCCACCGCCGAGCTGGTGCGCGCGGTCGCCGCCGAGCAGCTGGCCGCCATCCGCGCCGAGGTCGGCGAGGACGCCTTCACCTCCGGCAAGTGGCAGCAGGCCCATGACCTGCTGCTGCGGGTCGCCCTGGACGAGAACTACACGGAGTTCCTGACGCTGCCCGCGTACGAGCTGCTGGGCTGAGGCCCTCGCCCGTGGCGCCCGAGGGGCCGGTACGCACCGCCGCGCGGTGGCCGTACCGGCCCTTCGCCGTCACGGGAACCGGCGGACCGGCGGGCCCCGGGACTCGCTCGGCCCGGAAGGCCGCCTCGGCGATCGGAGGGCGCCGCGCAGCTCGCCTATAGTGGCTGACACTACAAACGTAGTGGGAAGCAACTCGGCACGAAGGGCGCTCAGGGTGGCACGACGGCGGGAGCAGGTGCTGGACGCGGGCATCCAGGTCCTGGGCAGCGCGGGGGCGCGGGGGCTGACCTACCAGGCCGTGGATGCCGCGGCAGGGGTCCCGTCGGGCACCACCTCCAACTGCTTCCGCAACCGGACGGCCCTGATCGACGGCATCGTCGACCACCTCCAGGCCCTGGAGCACCGCGACTGGGAGACCTTCGCCACGGCGGCCGACCCAGCCGACGCCGGTGAACTCGCCGATGCCGTCGCCCAGTTCCTCCGGTACGCGACCGGTCCGGAGCGGGCCAGGACCGCCGCCCGCTTCGCGCTCTACCTGGAGTCCTGCGCCCGCCCCGAGCTCCGTCCCGCACTCGCCCGCGGCCGCGAGGCCGTGGTCGGCTGGGGAGCGGAGTGGCTGCGGCGCATCGGCTCGCCGGCGCCGCGGCGGCACTGCGCGATCCTCTGCGACTACATGGACGGCGTCGCCTTCCGCCAACTCGCCTTTCCCGAGCAGGACTTCGATCCGGGGCCGGGCCTCCGCGAGTTCCTGGGCGGGCTGCTGGGCTGAGCGCCCGGCGGACCGGCGGACCACCGGGCCACCGGACCGCCGTCCGCACCGCTCCCGGAACGCCCAACGGCCCCCAGGAGAGCCGCGGATGCCGCCTCCTACGGGGCCGTTGGGCGTTTTGGTGTCAGTGGGCGGTGACCGCCGCGGCCTCGTCGGCACCGTCCGCGCCGCCGGGGGCGGGCGGCTGGGCGATCCCCGGATCGACCGGGACCGCGTCGGCCGCGTCGGCCTCCGTTTCCCCGGCGGCCTCGCCGTCCGCCGTCTTCCTGCCGAGGTGGTTGAAGGCGAGGTTGAGGACGAGGGCGACCAGGGCGCCGGTGCTGATCCCGGAGTCCAGGACGACCAGCAGGTCCTTGGGGAGGTTGTGGTAGAAGTCCGGCGCGGCGATCGGGATCAGGCCGATGCCGACGGCCGCCGCGACGATCAGGGCGTTGTCGCCCTTCTCCATCGCGGCGGAGGCCAGGGTCTGGATGCCGCTGGCGGCCACCGAGCCGAAGAGCACGATGCCGGCGCCGCCGAGGACCGGCAGCGGGACCAGCGAGATGACCGAGGCGGCCACCGGGCACAGGCCCAGCACGACCAGGATCAGGCCGCTGGTGGCCACGACGAAGCGGCTGCGCACCTTGGTCATCGCGACCAGGCCGATGTTCTGCGCGAAGGCGCTGTTGGCGAAGCCGTTGAACAGCGGGCTGAGGGCGCTGCCGAGGGTGTCGGCGCGCAGTCCGCCCTCGATGGTGCGCTCGTCGGCCGGGCGGTCGACGATCCTGCCGAGGGCGAGCATGTCGGCCGTCGACTCGGTCATACAGACCAGCATCACGATGCACATGCTGACGATGGCGGCGAGGTCGAACTGCGGGGCGCCGAAGTGGAAGGGCGTCGGGAAGCCGATCAGGGACGCCTGGGAGAGCGCGGAGAAGTGGGTGATGCCGACGGGTATCGCGATCAGGGTGCCGGCGATCAGTCCGAGCAGGATCGCGATCTGCTGGAGGAAGCCGCGCAGCACCCGGCGCAGCACCAGCACGATCAGGAAGGTCAGCGCGGCCATGCCGATGTTGGTCAGCGAACCGTAGTCCGGGGCCCGGTCGTTGCCACCCTGGGACCAGTTGAAGGCCACCGGCAGCAGCGAGACGCCGATCAGGGTGATGACGGTGCCGGTGACCACCGGCGGGAAGAACCGGACGAGCTTGGAGAAGTAGGGGGCGAGGAGGAATCCCAGCACACCGGCGACGATCACCGCGCCGAAGATGACCGGCAGGGCGTCGGCGGGGCCGTGCGCCTTGCCGATGGCGACCATCGGTGTGACGCCGGCGAACGAGACGCCGTTGACGAAGGGCAGCCTGGCGCCGACCTTCCAGAAGCCCAGCGTCTGCAGCAGCGTGGCGATGCCGGCGGTGAAGAGGCTGGCGCCCATCAGGAACGCGGTCTCGGTGGCGCTCAGCCCGCAGGCCGGCCCCACGATCATCGGCGGGGCCACCACTCCCGCGTACATCGCGGCCACGTGCTGGAGGCCGCTGGTGAACATCTTGAAGGGCGGGAGGGTCTGGTCGACCGGATGCTTCCGGTCCCCCTCCGGCTTCTGCCCGGTGCTTGCGGCCACTGCGGGCCTCCTTCGTTTTCTGCGTCGCCGGGGGCCGGCGAGCGAGGCTGTCACGGAGGGCTTGCCATGTGGTGCGTGGTGCAGGAAGTTGCCTGGTGAGCGAGGGTGCGGCAGGGGGGCTCGTGGCGCGCGGGGGACGGCGGCGGGGCCGGCCGGCCCGGGGGTGGGAGCCGACCGGCCCGGGGGTGGCGAGAAGTTCCCGCACCCCCGGGTCCGGCGCTTGTGGACCCCGCTCGGATCCACAAGCCCGGCCGGGAGCCGTCCCTCCCAGCCGAGTTCACGGTGGCGTCGGCCGCGGCCGCGCCGAGGGGTCAGCCCTCGGCGGCGATCCGGGCCAGACGCTGCGCCTCGGCCCGCGCGGTGCGGGCCACGGCGTCCTCGTCGACGGTGCTGAGGTGGTTGTCCTCGACGACCGGCCGGCCGCCGACGAGGGAGAGGGTGACCGGCGCCGCCGGGCCGAAGACCAGGGCGGTGACCGGGTCGGCGATGGAGGAGTGGCCGAGGCCGTCCAGCTTCCACAGCACCA
Source organism: Streptomyces angustmyceticus (assembly GCF_019933235.1). Lineage (NCBI taxonomy): Bacteria > Bacillati > Actinomycetota > Actinomycetes > Kitasatosporales > Streptomycetaceae > Streptomyces > Streptomyces angustmyceticus. The sequence continues at coordinate 1,699,141 of NZ_CP082945.1, forward strand.
GGTCGGCGAGCTTGCCGGCCTCCAGCGAACCGATCTCGGCACTCCGGCCGAGGACCTGCGCGCCGCCGTAGGTGCCCAGCCGCAGCGCCTTGCGGGCGTTCAGCGCGGCCTCCCGGTGGGCGCCGAGACGGTTGATCAGCAGGGCGTTGCGCAGCTCGGTGTGGAGTTCGCCGGACTCGTTGGAGGCGGTGCCGTCCACGCCGAGGCCGACCGGGACGCCGGCTGCGAGCATGTCGGGGACGCGGGCGATCCCGGCCGCGAGGCGGGCGTTGGAGGACGGGCAGTGCGCGACGCCGGTGCCGGTGCGGGCGAAGGCGGCGATGTCGGAGTCGTTCATGTGGACGCAGTGCGCCATCCACACGTCGTCGCCGAGCCAGCCGGTGGACTCGAAGTAGTCGGTCGGGCCCATGCCGAACAGCTCGTGGCAGAACTTCTCCTCCTCCACGGTCTCCGATCCGTGGGTGTGCATCCGTACGCCCTTGCGGCGGGCCAGCTCGGCGCCCTGCCGCATGAGTTCGGTGGAGACGGAGAACGGCGAGCAGGGCGCGGCGGCGATGTGCACCATCGAGCCGAAGGAGGCGTCGTGGTGGGCGTCGATGGCCTCCTCGGTCGCCAGCAGGGCGCCCTCGGTGGTCTCGACGGCGAAGTCCGGGGGGAGCCCGCCGTCCTTCTCGCTGCGGTCCATGGAGCCGCGGGCGAGGGTGATCCGGGCGCCGATCTCGGCGGCGGCCGCGAGTTCGGCGGCGACGAGGTCGCCGGAGCCCCGCGGGAAGACGTAGTGGTGGTCGGAGGCGGTGGTGACGCCGCCCTTGACCATCATGCCGAGCGAGCCCTGGGTGGCCGCGGCGAGCATCGGGGCGTCGATCCGGGCCCACGTCGGGTAGAGCGCGACCAGCCAGTTGAACAGGTTGTGGTCGGTGGCGAGGCCCCGGGTGATCCACTGGTAGAAGTGGTGGTGGGTGTTGATCAGGCCGGGGGTGACCAGGTGCCCGGTGCCGTCGATCCGGCGGGCGACGCCCGCCAGGTTCTCGGGCGCCTTGCCGGCGCCCACCGACTCGATGACGTTCCCGGCGACGACGACATGGCCGGTGGCGTACTCCGTGTCCTGGGCGTCGACCGTCGCGATGGCGCAGTTCTCGATGACGAGGCGCTCGATCGCGCCGTCAGGGGATGCCGAGGCAGCCATGGTGCTCCTACTTTCGATTCCGGCGGTGGGCACGGCATGGCCCTACGGGATTTGAGTGCCGGAGCCGGGCGAGGCGGCTGACAGTACCGCTGCCCGTGGGGTGCTCCGGGTGCCGAGGTGATGGAAGAACAGGTTGAGCAGCACCGCGACCAGGGCGCCGGCGCTGATCCCCGAGCCGAGCACGGTCTGCGCCCAGGCGGGGAAGTCGTCGTAGAAGGCCGGTGCGGCGAGCGGGACGAGGCCGGCGCCGAGCGAGACGGCCACCAGGATGATGTGGGAGCTCTCGTCGAGACCGGCCTCGGCGAGTGTACGGATGCCGCTGACCGCGATCGATCCGAACAGTACGATGCCCGCGCCGCCGAGGACCGGCATCGGCACCAGCGAGACCACCGCGCCGAGGACCGGGAAGGCGCCGAGGACCAGCAGCGTGGCGCCGGCCAGCGCGACGACGTACCGGCTGCGCACCCGGGTCAGCGAGACCACGCCGACGTTCTGGGCGAAGGCGCTGGTCGGGAAGCCGCCGAAGACGGGGCCGAGCAGGGTGGCGAGGCCGTCGGTGCGCAGTCCCCGGGTGAGGGTGGCGCCGGTGGCCGGGCGGTCGCAGATCTCGCCGAGCGCCAGCATGCCGGCCGACGACTCCGTCATCAGCACCAGCATCACGATGCACAGCGAGAGGATCGCGGCGGGCTGGAACTCGGGGGCGCCGAAGGCGAACGGGGTGGGCAGCGCGGCGACCGGGGCCGTGCGCAGGGCCCCGAAGTCCGCCATGCCGAAGGGGATCGCGGCGAGCGTGCCGGCGACCAGGCCGACCAGCAGCGCGATCTGCTGGAGGAACCCGCGGGCGAAGCGCTGGACGAGCAGGATCACCACGAGGGTGAAGGCGGCGAGCGCCAGGTGCCGCATGGCGCCGAAGTCCGCGGCGTGGGCGTCGCCGCCCTGTGCCCAGCCGACCGGCACGGGCATCAGGGTGACCCCGATGAGGGTGATGACGACGCCGGTGACCAGCGGCGGGAAGAAGCGCAGCAGTCTGCCGAAGAACGGTCCGACGGCGAGGCAGAAGACCCCGGCGACCATCACCGCCCCGTAGATCGCGGGGAGTTGGTGGCCCTTGGCGGTGGTCTCGGCGATGGCGAGCATCGGTGTGATGCCGGCGGAGCTGGCCGCGTTGACGAACGGCAGGCGGTTGCCGGCGAACCGGCGGAGGCCGAGCGTCTGCAGGAGGGTGGCGAGCCCGGCGACGATCAGGCCGGCGGCGATCAGCCGGGTCCGGCCCGCGGTGTCCAGGCCGACGGCCTGGCCGATGATGAGCGGAGGGGTGACGACACCGGCGTACATGGCGGCGATGTGCTGGAGCGCGGCCGGGACGAGCCGTCCGGCGGCCGGCTTCTCGTCCACCGGGTGGACCGGTGGCGCGGGGTGGTGCGGGGCGTGCGTGTGCTGTGCCATGGGTCGTTCCCCTCGGGTTTCGCGTGCCCCTCCCCGCTGTGGAACGGGGAGGGGGACACGAGGCACGGCGTTGCGTCGGAGCCGCTCAGAGGTTCGTCAGATCCACCGGGATCCCGGGCTCGACACCGTCGCGCAGAACAGTGGCTTCGATCAGGCCGTACGGGCGGTCGGCCGCGTAATAGACCTCGTTGTCGTTCTTGAGACCGAACGGCTCCAGATCCACGAGGAAGTGATGCTTGTTCGGGAGCGAGAAGCGGATCTCGTCGATCTCGGAACGGTTGTTGATCACGCGTGACCCCATCTGGTACAGGGTCTGCTGGAGCGAGAGGCTGTAGGTCTCCGCGAATGCCTGCAGGATGTGCTTCTTGACCTGTTCGTACGAGCGCTCCCAGTTCGGCATCCGCTGCTCGTCGTCGGTCCAGTTGAACCGCCAGCGGCTGGACACCTCGGTGGCCAGGATGCGGTCGTAGGCCTCCTTCAGCGTCGTGTACTGGTCCTTGATGTAGCCCCAGAACTCCGAGTTGGTGGAGTTCATCACCACCAGGTCCTTCAGGCCGGAGATGACCTGCCACCGCTCACCGTCGTAGGTGATCTCGGTCAGGCGGGTCTCCTGGCCCTTGCGGACGAAGGAGTGCTGGACCTCGTCGGCCCCGATGAAGCGGGAGTTGGCGTCGGAGGTGGCGATCCGCTCCCAGGAGTACTCCTCGATCCGGATGCGGGCCCGGTGGATCGGCTCCTGGCTGGTGACGAAGTGCCGGGCCAGGTGGATGCCGAACTGCTCGGCCGACTCGATCCCGTGCTCCTTGGCGAAGGCGTACACGGTGTTCTTGGTGGTGTCGGTGGGCAGGCAGTGGGCGTTGGAGCCGGAGAGGTGGACCTCTTCCAGGTCGCCGGAGAGGGAGACCGAGACGTTCAGGTCCTTGATGTGGTGCGTGTCGCCGTCGCGGGTGATCTTGACGACGCGGTTCTCCGCTTTGCCGTACTGGTTCTGGCCGAGAATCACCGGGCGGGCCGGGCGGGAATGGGCAGCGCGGGCCGGGCGGGAATGGGCAGTCATGTCGGTGCTAGCTCCCTCGGTATACGGAGTAGCCGAACGGGTTGAGCAGCAGCGGTACGTGATAGTGCTCGCCCGGCGTGACGGCAAAGGTGATCGCCACCTCCGGGAAGAAAGCTCCGCTGTCCCTTACGCGGGGGGCGTCCTGCTGTTCCTCGGCTTGCTGGGTTGCCTTGTGATGGACGAAGTAGTCCTCGACGGCGAAGTCGAGGCGCACATGGGTGGTGCCTTCCGGCAGGGCCGGCAGATCCTTGCAGCGCCCGTCCGCGTCGGTGGTGGACGCGCCGTGGGCGCTCCAGGCACCGTCGCGGCCGGAGCGCACCGCGAGCGTGAGGGCGACGCCCTGTGCGGGGCGGCCCACGCTGGTGTCCAGGATGTGCGTGGACACCGACGTCGGTGCAGCCGTCTCGCCGCTCATGCTGCGTCTCCTTCTGCGTGCTCCGCGATACGGGTCAGGCGGATGCGGTTGATCTTGCCGAGCTCCCCGCGAACGATCTCTCGTTCCTGTTGCGGCGTGTTGTCGATCCGGTGACGGATCGCGTCGCGCATCTGCTCGCCGGTACGGCCGGAGGCGCAGATCAGGAAGACATGCCCGAACTTCTCCTGGTAGGCCAGGTTGAGTTCGAGCATCTCGGCCTTGAGCGCGTCGGAGGCGCCGGCCATCCCGCTCTGTTCGCGGTGCGAGGTGGCGTCGCCCGGCTTCGGCCGGCCGATCGGCGGGTGCCCGGCCATCGCCTCGGCCAGGTCCTCGTCGCTCAGCTCGGCCATGGCGGCGTCGCTGGCGGCGAACAGGGCGTCGGCGGTGGCGTAGGGGCGCTGCGCGAGGAGCTTGCCGCCCCATGCCCGGCTGGCACACACCTCGTGCAGTGCGGCCAGGGCCGTACCGTCGTCGGCGGTGTTGAACCGGGTGAGCCCCGGCGGGCGCTCGGGGGTGTCCCCCGTCGAGCGCGGTGAACTCGAAGACACGGGAAGCCTCCGTGGCCTGGTGCTGGACAGCTCTCTTTGGCTGGAAACAGCTAAGACCCCCGGCAACATCACGTCAACACTTTGTTGAAAACTCGGCGGCACAAAGCCGCCGCCCGGGTGACGTTCCGGCCCGTTTCACCGGGGAGCCGCCCGGCGCCGCACCCGGCTGCCTACGGGCCCTCCACCTGCGCGTTCCCGTCCTTCGCCGCGTTCTCGCGGTTCAGGTAGTTGTACACGGTGAACCTGCTGACACCGAGGGCGCCCGCGACCGTCTCGACGCCGTGCCGGACCGAGAAGGCGCCGCGGGACTCCAGGATCCGCACCACCGACTGCTTGGTCCTGCGGTCCAGCTCGGCGAGCGGCATGCCGTGCCGGCGCTGGAGCTCGGCGAGGATGTGGTCGAGCGAGTCCGACAGGTGCGGGAGGCGTACGGCCACCCGGTCCTGCCCCTCCCAGGTGAGCACGACGTCGTCGCCCCGGGCCTGGTCGGGCGCGACCATCTGTCCGCCCATCGCGTCGATCAGCGGTTTGACCGCCTCGACGAACGGGTGGTCGGCGGGCCCGGTCACGTCGCCTCCCCCTCGCCCTGCCCGGCTTCCCGGATCACATTGACCTGCAGGGAGACCCGGGTGGCGCCCGCCTGCAGCGATTCGCGCAGCAGGGCGGTCACGGCGCCCAGCACCTGGTCGGCGTCACCTTCGGCCGTGTTGCCGAACGGCCCGACGTCGACGGCGTCCAGGGCGGCGCCGGTGACGACGTCCCGCGCCACCACCGCATGCGCCGGCGCCTCGTCCAGGTCGAACGGCTCCGTCGTGAACTCCACTCTCAATCGCACGCCGCTCAACCTACGCGCGGTTCGGCCCGGCCACCAGAAATTGCCTCGGACCCCCCTTGACAGCCTCCGAACCCGACAGGCAGTGTTCCAGTACGCAGAAAAACAGTTCCACTATCCGGAAGGAGCGCCGGGCCTGATGGGTTTCACGGACACGCGCTTCAACGTCAATCTGTCGATCCTGTTCACCGAGCTTCCGTTGCTGGAGCGGCCGGCGGCCGCGCGGGCGGCGGGGTTCACGGCGGTGGAGCTGTGGTGGCCGTGGGTGGACGCCCCCGTGCCCGAGCAAGCGGAGCTGGCGGCGCTGCGCACGGCGCTGAACGACGCCGGGACCCAGCTGGTGGGGCTGAACTTCTACGCCGGCCAACTGCCCGGACCCGACCGCGGCGCGCTGTCGGTGCCGGGCGAGGAGTCGGAGAAGTTCCGCGCGAACGTGCCGGTGGCGGTGGAGTTCGGCCGCTCGCTGGGCTGTACGTCCTTCAACGCCCTCTACGGCAACCGCGTCGAGGGGGTGCCGGCCGCCGAACAGGACGCGCTGGCGCTGGAGAACCTGGCCTTCGCCGCCCGCGCGGTCGCGGAGGTCGGCGGGACGCTGCTGATCGAGGCGCTCAACGCGCCCGAGTCGCCGAACTGCCCGATCGTCAGCGCGCCGAAGGCGATCGAGGTGGTGGACGCGGTGAACGCGGCCACCGGCCTGGACAACGCCCGCTTCCTGATGGACCTCTACCACCTGTCCATGAACGGCGAGGACCTCGACGAGGTCATCGACCGGTACACGCCCAAGACGGCGCATGTGCAGATCGCCGACAACCCCGGCCGCGGCGCCCCCGGCACCGGTTCGCTGGACCTCGCCGCCCTGCTGGCCCGGCTGACGAAGGCCGGTTACGACGGCTGGACCGGCCTGGAGTACAAGCCCGGCGACGGACCGAGCGCCGGAGCCTTCGCCTGGCTCCCCGCGCCCCTGCGCGCCGCCCGTACCTGACCCGGCGCGGCGCGGGCCGCCCCGGCGCACCGCGGCGCGGCCCGCGCACCCCCGCACGCACACCCCGGCGGCCCGCCCCCGCCGCCGACGCAGCACCGCCCGGAAAGAAAGGCACCCCGATGAGCAATCTGCCCAAGGTCGCATGGATCGGTCTCGGCATCATGGGCTCCCCCATGGCCGAGAACCTGATCAAGGCCGGCTACCCCGTCACCGGCTACACCCTGGAGACCGACAAGCTCGAACGCCTCGCGGCGGCCGGCGGAACGGCGGCCGGCTCCATCGCCGAGGCCGTCGCCGACGCCGATGTCGTCATCACCATGGTCCCGGCCTCGCCGCAGGTCGAGGCCATCGCCTACGGCCCCGACGGCATCCTCGCCCACGCCCGCCCCGGCACCCTGCTGATCGACATGTCCTCGATCACGCCCCAGACCTCCATCGACCTCGCGCGGGCCGCCGCCGACAAGAGCGTCCGCGTCCTGGACGCCCCGGTCTCCGGCGGCGAGGCCGGCGCCGTCGAGGCCGTCCTGTCCATCATGGTCGGCGGCGACCAGGCCGACTTCGACGCGGCCCGCCCGCTCTTCGAGGCGCTCGGCAAGACCATCGTGCGCTGCGGCCCGCACGGCGCCGGCCAGACCGTCAAGGCCGCCAACCAGCTCATCGTCGCCGTCAACATCCAGGCCTGCGCCGAAGCCGTGGTCTTCCTGGAGAAGTCCGGCGTCGACCTCGGCGCCGCCCTCGACGTCCTGAACGGCGGCCTGGCCGGCTCCACCGTCCTGTCCCGCAAGAAGGGCAACTTCGCCCAGCGCGACTTCCGGCCCGGCTTCCGCATCGACCTCCACCACAAGGACATGGGCATCGTCACCGACGCCGCCCGCACCGTCGGTGCCGCCCTTCCCGTCGGCAGCCTCGTGGCCAGTCTCGTCACCTCCCTGCGCGCCCAGGGCGACGGCGGCCTCGACCACTCCGCCCTCCTGCGCGGCGTCGAACGCCTCTCCGGGCACACCGCCGGAAACTGAGGCCATGGCGGCGCAGCGGATTCCCGCCGTACGAGCGGCCGTCCCGGGGGGGGCGGCGCGCCTGCTGGCCAGGGCTGCGGCCGGTGGCACCACCGCGGCCCGCCCGGCTGGGAGGTACCGGCCGCGATCGGCGTCCACAGGGCGCTGGACCTGCGGGGTGAGCGGGACGCGGAGGTCATCGCGGCCGTCGACGGCGAGGAATTCCCGTTCCTCGCCGAGGAGTTGGCGTCGGCGGTGCGCCACGAGGTGCCCTTCGTGCCGCTGCTGCACCGGCCCGGCCACGACGGCCACGGCCGGCGCCGGGACCCCTGCGCGCCCGACGAGTACCTCACGGACCATGTGAAGCTCGTGGAGGCGTACGGCTGCGCGGGCCGCGACGTCGTCGAACCGGCGGAACTCCGCTCGGCGGTCGAGTGGGCCCGCAAGGAGGCCGTCTCCACCCGGCGGCCGGTCCTCGTGGACGTCCGGACCGGGCCCGCGGGACGCCCGCCCGGCGACGCCGCCGACAGCCCGGTGCACCAGCACAGCCATGATCCGGAGAACGCCCCCGCGGACACGACCTAGCCCGGTCCCCCGGACCAGGCCCCCAGACTTCCGGGCGGCGGCCGCGCCGACACTTGTCCTGTCGCGCCCAGGCGCGGCCGCCGCCCGGAATCCCTCCGGATACCTCCCCGCTTTGTTTCAACAAACTGTTGACGTCTGGTCGTAGCGCTTCTTACGCTCCGACACGCGGAAGCCAACTTCCGCGCTCTCGTACGGAAGGTCACCATGTCGAAGCCCACGCTGACGGCGCGCTTTCTCACTACGGAGGCTGGCGCCCCCGTCGCCGACAACCAGAACTCCGCCACCGCCGGCGTCGGCGGCCCGATCATCCTCCAGGACCAGCACCTGCTGGAGAAGCTCGCCCGCTTCAACCGCGAGCGCATCCCGGAGCGCGTCGTGCACGCCCGCGGCTCCGGCGCGTACGGCTACTTCGAGGTGACCGACGACGTCACGGGCTTCACCCGCGCCGACTTCCTCAGCGCCGTCGGCAAGCGCACCGAGACGTTCATCCGCTTCTCGACCGTCGCCGACAGCCTCGGCGGCCCGGACGCGGCCCGTGACCCGCGCGGCTTCGCGCTGAAGTTCTACACCGAAGAGGGCAACTACGACCTCGTCGGCAACAACACCCCGGTGTTCTTCATCAAGGACCCCATCAAGTTCCCCGACTTCATCCACTCCCAGAAGCGCGACCCCTTCACGGGCAAGCAGGAGCCGGACAACGTCTGGGACTTCTGGGCACACTCCCCCGAGGCGACCCACCAGGTCACCTGGCTCATGGGCGACCGCGGCATCCCCGCCTCCTACCGCCACATGAACGGCTACGGCTCGCACACCTACCAGTGGACGAACGCCGAGGGTGAGGCCTTCTTCGTCAAGTACCACTTCAAGACCAACCAGGGCATCCGCTGCCTGGACGCCGCGCAGGGCGCCGAGCTGTCCGGCACGGACCCCAACAGCCACCAGACCGACCTGCTCCAGTCCATCGAGCGGGGCGTCTACCCCTCCTGGACGCTGTACGTGCAGATCATGCCGGCGGCCGAGGCGGCGAACTACCGCTTCAACCCGTTCGACCTGACGAAGGTGTGGCCGCACGCGGACTACCCGCTGCAGCGCGTCGGCCGCCTGGTCCTGGACCGCAACCCCGACAACGTCTTCGCCGAGGTCGAGCAGTCGGCGTTCTCCCCGAACAACTTCGTGCCCGGCATCGGCCCGTCCCCGGACAAGATGCTCCAGGGCCGGCTGTTCGCCTACGCCGACGCGCACCGCTACCGCCTGGGCGTCAACCACACCCAGCTGCCGGTGAACGCCCCCAAGGCGACCGAGGCCCACAACTACGGCCGGGACGGCCTGATGGCCACCCACCGCTACGACCGGCACGCCAAGAACTACGAGCCGAACTCCTACGGCGGCCCGGTGCAGACCGACGAGGCCCTCTCCGCCCCGTTCGCCGTCTCCGGCCACACCGGCACCCACGAGGCCCCGCCGCACACCAAGGACGACGACTTCTTCCAGGCCGGTGAGCTCTACCGCCTGATGTCGCAGGACGAGCGGACCCGCCTGGTGAACAACATCGCCGGCGGCCTCTCCCAGGTCAGCCGGGACGACGTGATCGAGAAGAACCTGGCCCACTTCCACGCGGCCGACCCGGAGTACGGCGCCCGCGTCGAAGCCAGGGTCCGAGAGCTGCGCGAGGACTGACGGGAGGTCGGCATCCTCGCGCATCCGTACCGGCCGGCCTGTTTGAGGGGTGGCCGGCCGGTACGGAGCGGCAGCGCGAGCTCCGCGGTACACCGGGAGAACCAGTGCGGTGGCCGCGCCCGCCCGGCAGACAGGGCGGGCCTCTCCCCCGCCGCGGAGCCCGCCTGCTCCCCCTTGGGCGTGTCCGCAAAGCCCCACCTCATCTCCACCACCCCACCCCCAGACTCCGTCCGGCGGCGCGATGTCCTGTCGCGCCCGATGCTCGCGCTGTCGGACGGGAACCACAGCGGGCCCGGAATCCGTACGGTCACGGATTCCGGGCCCCGGGTGCGTGGCGCGCGCGCCCGCCCGCACGGACGGCCCCCGCGCTCCGCGATGCGCTCCCCCATGCGCCGCAGCTCCCCCACTGCCCTTCCCCACCTGGGCTCTCCTCGTAAATCACCCCCCTCCGCCCGGTTTTGGAGAGACCATGGGGACAGCAGCAGATCCGACCTGTCTGCCGCCCGACCTGCCAGGAGCCGACGATGGCCGACAGCGTGCCGGTGCGGTGCCCCACGTGCCGCCGTGAGAACGCCTTCACCCCGCCCACGTTCCCGTGCGCGTGCGGTGCCCCGCTGACCCTGCCCGTGCTGCGCGGCGGGGTGCCCGTCGAGATACTCCACCGCACCTGGCAGGCATCCTGGGTGGAGGTGCGCTGCGAGGTCTGCGGCCGGCAGGACGAGTGGCCCGCACCGGAGTCCGGCTGCGCCTGCGGCACGGTCGTACGGATCCCCGTCGCCCCCGCACCACCCCAACCACCCCCGAATTTCCCCTCATCCGGCCGCCCCACCGCCCCGAACCCCACCCCGGCGGCCTCCCCCTCCCCCACCGCCGGAACTCCCCACGCGTCCCGGCGCCCGGCGTTCCGCCCGGTCACCATCCGCACCGCCCGCGACTGCGTCACCGCCGCCGAGCAGTACCTGAAGTGGCTGGGCTACGCCGACATCGCACGGACCAGGGAGCGCACCGCCTCCGGCGTGGACCTCCGCGGCACGGGCGTGGTCGCCCAGGTCGACCCGACCACCCGCGCCACCCCACTGCGCGAGATCGAATGCCTCTGGCTCAACGGCCTCAACGACTCGGCCATAGCGGTCTTCTTCTCCCTCGCCGGCTACGCCCGCGACGCCCGCTCCCGCGCCGACGAACTACACCTCCCCCTCTTCGTCATGGACCTCACCGGCACCCCACAGCCGGTCAACGACCCGGCCGACGAACTGATCAGGTACGGGGCGGCGGACCCGTGAGGCCGCCGCCGCGTGACGGCCGACGACCATCGAAATCCGCTCGCCCCCGGCCCCCGGACCGGCGACACTGACACCGTGCTCATCCATGCCCCCTCCCCGACCGAGCTGCCCGCCCTGCGCACCCTCGAACGCGCCGCCGGCGAGGCGTTCCGCGGACTCGGGATGGCGGCGATCGCCGACGACGAACCGTCGGCACTCGCTCAGTTGACGGCATATCAACGGGCGGGACGGGTCCTGGCCGCGTACGAGGAACCGGGCCGGGCGACCACCACGGACACGCCGCCCGGACGGCCCCTCGGCTATCTCCTCTGGGAGCCCGTCGACGGATGCACCCACATCGAGCAGGTGTCGGTCCACCCACACCATGCCCACCGCCGCATCGGCCGGGCACTCATCGACCGGGCCGAACGGGAAGGCGGCCCGGCCCCGCTCCCGCTCACCCTGACCACCTTCGCCGAGGTCCCGTGGAACGCGCCGTACTACGCCCGCCTCGGATTCCGAGTCCTCGCCGATCCCGAACTCACCCCGGGCCTACGGGCGATCCGCGCCCATGAGGCGACGCTGGGGCTGGACCGGTGGCGGCGGGTGGCGATGCGCCGGGAGCCCGGCCAGTCGGATGGCAGGGCATGAACCGGCGGCCGGACATAATGACCTGGTGATCGACGCGAATGCCCTGCGGGCCGTCTGCCTGGACTTCAACGGCGCGGTCGAGGAGTTCCCTTTTCCGCGCCACCCCGACGTGTCCACCTTCAAGGTCGGCGGAAAAATCTTCGCGCTGACGACACTGACGAATACCCCGCTCACCGTGAGCCTCAAATGCGAACCCGAACTGGCCGAACGCCTGCGCGCGACGCACCCCGAGGTGGTCCCCGGCTACCACCTCAACAAGCGCCACTGGAACACCGTTTCGCTGACCGGCGCCCTCCCCGACCAACTCGTCCTCGACATGATCGAGGACTCCTACGACCTCGTGGTCGCTTCACTCCCCCGCACCCAGCGCCTGCTGCTCGACTGGCCCGGGGAGCGGCGGCCCTGAACCGCCGCCGCCGCGCACCGCCCCCAGCTCCAGGCCCCACCGAGCACGCCAGCTCATGCGGATCTGCGAACTTCCCGAACCGGCGCCGGGCCCGTGCCACGGACTCGGGTACCGGGTCATGGCACCGATGTACACGGGCTCAACCCTCGCCCCCTCAGGGCCTCCGATGACGTCGCTCCGAAGTCTGAGCAACAACTTTCTCCACGAGTCAGATATCGCTTGTTCCACTGCCTCACGGAGCCTGCCCTGACTCGGCTTGCTTTACCTTCCCATATGCGCGGGCTGCCTCTTCCAGCGCGCCCGCCCTTTTATAGGAATCAGCGGAGAGCAGCCAGACTTCACACACCTTCACAACGTCGGCATCAGCCGCACTGAGAGTTTGCGCCAGTTCACCCAATGCTTCTCCGGCGGAGGTGAGGTCACCGAGAGCTTCAAGAATCGACACCGCGCGCCGGCCAGCAGATTCGGCCAGGTCGTAACGACACAGGCCTCTAAGAGCGATCCCGGTGCCATTCCATGCGGCGGCTTGGCCGTCTTTGTCGCCGGTCTGTTCAGCGAGGGTGCGCGCGGTGTCGCATGCCGTGAGGGCCTCGTCGTAACGGTGCAGCTTCTCCAGAGCACTGCCCGTGTTATTCCACGCGGCGGCCTGTCCGTCTTTGTTGCCAGTCTGTTCAGCAAGACCACGCGCGGTGCCGTATGCCGTGAGGGCCTCGTCGTAACGGTGCAGCTTCTCCAGAGCACTGCCCGTGTTATTCCACACGGCGGCCTGACTGTCTTTGTTGCCAGTCTGTTCAGCAAGACCACGCGCGGTGTCGCATGTCGTGAGAGCCTCCTCGTAACGATGCAGCTTCTCCAGAGCACTGCCCGTGTTATTCCACACGGCGGCCTGTCCGTCTTTGTTGCCAGTCTGTTCAGCAAGACCACGCGCGGTGCCGTATGCCGTGAGAGCCTCCTCGTAACGATGCAGCTTCTCCAGAGCACTACCCGTGTTATTCCACACGGCGGCCTGACTGTCTTTGTTGCCAGTCTGTTCAGCAAGACCACGCGCGGTGCCGTATGCCGTGAGAGCCTCCTCGTAACGATGCAGCTTCTCCAGAGCGTCACCGGTGTCATTCCATGCGATGGCCTGACTGTCTTTGTTGCCAGTCTGTTCAGCAAGACCACGCGCGGTGCCGTATGCCGTGAGAGCCTCCTCGTAACGATGCAGCTTCTCCAGAGCACTACCCGTGTTATTCCACGCGACGGCCTGACTGTCTTTGTTGCCAGTCTGTTCAGCAAGACCACGCGCGGTGCCGTATGCCGTGAGAGCCTCCTCGTAACGGTGCAGGCTGTACAGGACGTTGCCAATGCCATGCCAGGTGGTGGCTTGGCCACTAGGGTGACTGGTTTGTTCTGCGAGGGTACGCGCGGTGCGGTATGCGGTCAGAGCCTCGTCGTAACGGTGCAGCTTGGACAGAACACGGCCGGTGTTATTCCACGCGGTAGCTTGACTGTCTTTGTTGCCGGTTTGTTCTGCGAGGGTACGCGCGGTGCGGTATGCGGTCAGAGCCTCGTCGTAACGGTACTGGTCCTCCAGGATATTTCCGGTATTATTCCATGCGGCGGCTTGCCTGTCTTTGTGGTTGGTTTGTTCGGCGAGGATACGCGCGGTGTCGTATGCGGCGAGAGCCTCGTCGTAACGGTGCAGTCTCTCCAGGGCGTTCCCGGCACTATTCCACGCGACGGCTTGACTGTCCTTATTGTCCGTTTGCTCGGCGAGAGCGCGCGTGGCATTAGAGGTGGCGAGGGCCTCTTGGTAACGGTGTAGCGCCTCTAGAGCATTGCCAATGTTGTTCCAGATATTAGTTTGGCCGTCTTTGTTGTTGGTTTGTTCGGCGAAGGCGCGCGCGGTGCGAAATGCGGTGAGAGCCTCATCGTAACGGTGCAGCCGGTACAGAGAGCCACCGGCACCATTCCACGCGGCGGCTTGACCATCTTTGTCGTTGGTTTGTTCGGCGAGTGCACGCGCGGTGCGAAATGCGGTGAGAGCTTCGTCGTAACGATGCAGTTCATCCAAGGCGCTCCCAAGGTTGTGCCAGGCGCCTGGTTCATTATGAAAATCGCCGAGGGCACGGCAGGTATCCAAAACCAATGCTCCGATTGCCAGAACGTCCTGCGTCCTGTGGCGCCATTCCAGGTAGTCACGGATAGCGAAACCAAGGCGGGCGGTGCTTTCGGAGGGGGCTTCAGCGTGAGCGGCGGCAATGAGATTGGCGCACTCTGCGTCCAGCTGCGTCAGCGCCTCATCCCGGCCAGAAAGTGTAGGGGAAGCACCCTGCCCGGACGATGTGATATGAGTGTCCGCGTTTTCGGCCAGTCGAATGTAATAGTCAGTCAGACGTTGGTGTGCTTGCTCGTATTTACGGCGCGCGGTGCGGTTGTCCTGACAGTGGGACCGAGATTTTTCGTAGGCGTAGTCGCGTAGCAGGTCGTGCATCTGCCACCGACCCCGAACTGGGCTGCGTTCGATGAGATGTGTGGCGGCGAGCTGGCTGAGCTGGTTGTCGGTAACTGTCTCGGTCTGGTGGGTGAGAGCGGCGGCTGCGGCCGTAGAGATGTCGGGACCGGCATTGAGAGACAGCATGCGGAACAGATCCTGCTGTTGTGGGAGCAGGCTGTTGAGGGTCTGGTCGAAGACGGTGCGCAGGTCGCGTTCTCCGTCGTTGATGCTGTCCAGCCGTCCCTCGCCTGAGGCAAGGCGTTGGGCGCGTTCGGCCAGAGGCTGTCCGGGGTCTTGAACCAGCTGCGCGGCCACGATCTGCAGGGCCAGGGGCAGGCAGCCGCATGCAACAGCGATGCGCTCAGCTGCTCTCTGGTCCCCTTCGACGCGTTGGTCGCTGGGATCTGCTTCGCGCAGAGCGAGGTCCAGGAGGTCGACGGCGTCTTCGGGCTGCAGCTGATGGAGGGAGCGCAGGCGGCCGATTCCGGGGAGCGCTTTACGGGATGTGACGATCATCCCGTGCGGCGCGGGCGGCAGCAGGGGTTTGACCTGGGAGGCGCTGGAGGCGTTGTCCGCGACTACCAGCAGCCGCTCACTCCCCCGGGCGCGTTCCACGAGATGGGAGCGGTAAAAGACTTCCCGTTCGGGCCCGGTGGGAGGAATGTGCTCCGATGGCACCCCGAGCAAACGCAGCAGGGAATCAAGGGCTTGCTCGGCCTGGGCAGGCTGGGAGTCGTACCCACGCAGGTCTACCAGGAGCACCCCGGTGAACCATTTTCGCTTCAACGTTTCATGACCGGCGGCATGAGCCAGCGTCGTCTTGCCCACGCCCCCCATGCCCGCTACGACGACCCCCGGCCGCTCTACACCCGACCCTGGATCGAGGAGGTCCAGCAGGAATGCCAGGTCCTCCTCTCGTCCGGTGAACTCTGCCGGCAGCTCCGGCAGCGAGGCGAGCGCGGACGGTGCCGGTGCGTATTCGTGCACGAACGTGTTGTACTGCGTTCCACTGCCCAAGGCAGCGGCTCGATCGAACCGGCTGCCGGCGAAGCTGTTGTCACGCTCCGCTCCGGTCCCCGGCCCTGCAGCGACCCGCTGACTGCGGCTGCCGCTCTTCTTGTTCCGTCCCTTGGACTTGTTCTTGCCCCCCACCAGATGCCGCCCTCTGCGTCAGTTGAAGGTGTTGTGCTGCGAACCGCTGCCTTGCACCGCCGACTTCTCAAACGTCGCCCCGCTGAAGTCGTTATGCACGGACTGGCTCCCACCTCCTGCACCCGCCCGCTCGATCAAAGCCCGCAGCTCCGCCGCGGCTTGCCGACGCTGCGTCTCGGGCAGTGCTTCCAGAAGCATCTCCAGACGGTTCTGCCAAGCCGCGGCCTGGGCCGTACGCACCCCCTCAAACTCATCCTCGTTCGAGGCCTCCAGCACAGCTCGCGTGCGGTCCAGCCGCTCCAGTTCGCTCTGCTCACGAGCGGCCTCGCCTCGGCCCAGCACTCGGGCAATACCACCGCGGACCCCGTTCCAGGCATCTGTACCAGCAGCCTGCACGACGGCACCACCACCCGCAGCCGCCAAGGCCGACAACGCTTCTACCAGCATCAAATCCCCCTCGACGCTCTACCAGCAAGGACTACCAGCCTAAAACCAACCGCCACGGAAAGGCGCTACAACCAAAAAGTCCAGTTCCCGTAGCCGAGAGTTCGAGAGGGGCACCGAGATCAGTTCTTCGGCCACGTATCGGCCCTTGTTGCCGCCCTCTGGTCGACGGCATGAGCCGGTAGCGAGGCCGGTGGCGGTGGCGGTGGCGGTGCAGCGAGGCAGACGCGAGCCTGATCGGCCAGCGCCCCCGCCCTCGTGGCTACCTGTCGTCGGCTCAGGTCCAAGCGGCGGCGAGTCACGCAGCGCCAAGTGCGTCCCCAGACGGATGGGCGGCCACGGTCAATGAGGATGCCGACCGGTACGTCCCCGTTTCATGCCCGTGCGGGGCCTCCACCTGGGGGTGGAGCTTCCCGGTTCCCGTGGGTGGTGGTGCACCACGCCGCACGCGGAGCAGTCTCGCCCCATGGGCTCTCTTCATTCGGCAGTGGTTGCGGTCACCGACATCTGCGTCGTCATCGTTCTTGTGGCCTGGGTCGTGGGGGCGGTCTACTGCGGTGTGAAGAGCCGGAATGGGCCGGGGCCGGCTGGGTGCGCGGACTGCGGCGCACCGCGCACGCACGGATTCCGGTGATCGTGGGCGCCGGGGTCTTCGCGGTGCTGGTCGGCCATGCCCCGCCGTCCTCCTGGCGCCACCTCCAGTACTGGCAGCCCGAGCTCGCACTCCTGGGTGCCCTGCTCGCCGCCGCCTCCACCGCGTTGCTGCTGTGGGCCCGTTGGGTGCTGGGCACGATGTGGGCCGGCGTCCCGCTGGTGCAGGAGCACCACGAGTTGCGTACCGACGGTCCCTACCGGCTGGTCCGCCACCCCATCTACACCGGTCTGCTCGGTCTGATCGTCGGCGGCATGCTGGCCTGCGGCTTCGGGGTCTGGGTGGATTATCTGGTAGTTGCCGTCCCCTGGTTGCTGCGTAGGGTGTGCCTTGAGGACGGCCTGATGGGCAGTCAGTTCGATGTCGCCTACGACACCTACCGGGCGCGGGTCCCCGCCCTGATCCCGTGGACGCGCCCCGCCCGGGTCGGCTCCCGCCGCGCCGGCGGCGAGCGGGGGCAGTAGCCCGGGGCGCGGACTCACTGCGAGACCCGCCCCACCTCCCCCGCCAACCGTTCCCGCAGTTCCACCTTGCGGACCTTGCCGCTGACGGTCATGGGGAAAGTGTCGACGATGTGGAGGTAGCGGGGGATCTTGAAGTGGGCGAGGTGGGAGCGGCAGTAGTGGTCCAACTCGTCGCGGGTGAGGGGGTTCTCGGGGTCGCGGAGGATGACGCAGGCGGCGATTTCCTCGCCGTACTTGTCGTCGGGGACGCCGACCACCTGGACGTCGGCGATCTTGGGGTGGGAGTAGAGGAACTCCTCGATCTCGCGTGGGTAGACGTTCTCGCCGCCCCTGATGATCATGTCCTTGATGCGGCCGACGATCCGGACGTAGCTGTCGTCGTTCATCACGGCGAGGTCGCCGGTGTGCATCCAGCGGTCGGTGTCGATGACCTCGGCGGTGCGCTCGGGTTCCTGCCAGTAGCCGAGCATCACGCTGTATCCGCGGGTGCACAGTTCGCCCGGGGTACCGCGGGGGACGGTCGCGCCGCTCACCGGGTCGACGACCTTGACCTCGATGTGCGGCAGTACGCGACCGACCGTCGTGGTGCGGTGGGCGAGGTCGTCCTCGCGGCGGGTCTGGGTGGAGACCGGGGAGGTCTCGGTCATGCCGTAACAGATGGAGACCTCGGCCATGTGCATCTCGGAGACGACCCGTTTCATCACCTCCTCCGGGCAGGGCGAGCCCGCCATGATGCCGGTGCGGAGGGTGGTGAGGTCGTAGGTGGCGAAGTCGGGGTGGTTGAGTTCGGCGATGAACATGGTGGGGACGCCGTAGAGGGACGTGCAGCGCTCGTCCTGGACGGCCCGGAGGGTGGCGGCGGCGTCGAAGGCGGGGCCGGGGATGACGAGGCAGGCGCCGTGCGAGGTGCCGGCGAGGTTGCCCATGACCATGCCGAAGCAGTGGTAGAAGGGCACCGGCAGGCACACCCGGTCGTGCTCGGTGTAGGCGACGGTCTCGCCGACCCAGTAGCCGTTGTTGAGGATGTTGCGGTGGGAGAGGGTGGCGCCCTTGGGGAAGCCGGTGGTGCCCGAGGTGTACTGGATGTTGACCGGGTCGTCGGCGGCGAGGGTCTGCTCGTACTCGGTGAGCCGGGCGGGCGGGACGGTGGCGCCTGCCGCCAGCAGCTCGTCCCAGGTCGGGTCGTCGAGGTAGACGACCTCGCGCAGCGCGGGGCTCTCGGCGCGCACCTGCTCGATCATCCCGCGGTAGTCGCTGGTCCGGTGGTGGGTCGCGGAGACCAGGAGGGTGATGCCGGCCTGCCGCAGGACGTACGCCAGCTCGTGGACGCGGTAGGCGGGGTTGACGTTGACGAGGATCGCGCCGATCCGGGCGGTGGCGTACTGGACGAGGACCCACTCGGCGCAGTTGGGCGCCCAGATGCCGACCCGGTCGCCCTTGCCGACGCCCTTGGCGAGCAGGCCGAGCGCCACTTCGTCGACCGCGCGGCCCAGTTCGGTGTACGTCCAGCGGCGGCCGCTCGCCACGTCGACCAGCGCCTCGCGGTCGCCGAACCGGGCGATGGTGCGGGCCAGGTCGGTGCCGATGGTGCGGTCGAGCAGCGGCCGGTCGCCGGCCCCGGCGGCGTACGAGAGTTGCTGGTCCGGGCGGCTCATCGGTGGTTCTCCTCGCGGTACTCGGCGCTGCCGTCGCCCTGGGCGGTGCGTTCGCGCAATTCGATACGGCGGATCTTGCCGGAGACGGTCTTCGGCAGTTCGGCGAACTCCAGCCGCCGGATGCGCTTGTAGGGGGCCAGGACCTCGCGGGAGTGCGCGAAGATCAGCTTCGCGGTCTCCGGCCCTGCCGACCACCCGGCCGCCAGCACGACATAGGCCTTGGGCACGGACAGCCGCAGCGGGTCGGGGGCCGGCACCACGGCGGCCTCGGCGACCGCCTCGTGCTCCAGCAGGGCGCTCTCCAGCTCGAAGGGCGAGATCTTGTAGTCGGACGCCTTGAAGACGTCGTCGGCGCGCCCGATGTAGGTCAGCCGGCCGTCGCTGTCGCGGAAGCCGATGTCGCCGGTGCGGTAGTAGCCGCCGGCCATCGCCTCCGCGGTGCGTTCGGGGTCCCCCTGATAGCCGGTCATCAGGCCGACCGGCCGGGTGGAGAGGTCGAGGGCGATCTCCCCCTCGTCGGCCGGTGCGCCGGTGACCGGGTCGAGCAGCACCACGTCGAAGCCGGGGGTGGGCCGGCCCATGGAGCCGGGGGTGACGGGCTGGCCCGGGGTGTTCGCCACCTGGACGGCGGTCTCGGTCTGTCCGAAGCCGTCGCGGATCGTCACGCCCCAGGACTGCCGCACCCGCTCGATGATCTCCGGGTTGAGCGGTTCACCGGCCGCGACGATCTCCCGGGGCGGGGTGCGGAGCGCCGACAGGTCGGCCTGGATGAGCATCCGCCAGACGGTGGGCGGGGCGCAGAAGCTGGTGACGCCGGCCCGGTCCATCTCGGCCATCAGCCGGGCCGCGTCGAAGCGGGTGTAGTTGTGGATGAAGACGGTGGCCTCGGCGTTCCAGGGCGCGAAGAGATTGGACCAGGCGTGCTTGGCCCATCCGGGCGAGGAGATGTTCAGGTGCACGTCGCCGGGCCGCAGGCCGATCCAGTACATCGTGGCGAGGTGGCCGATGGGGTAGGAGGCGTGGGTGTGCTCGACGAGCTTGGGCAGAGCGGTGGTGCCGGAGGTGAAGTAGAGCATCAGGGGGTCGCCGGCCCGGGTGGGGCCGTCCGGCTCATAGCTCTCGGGGCTCGCGTAGCACTCCTCGTACGCCAGCCAGCCGTCCGCCGCGCCGCCGACCGCGATCCGGGTGTAGTCGCCCGGGACGGCGGCGAACTTGTCGGTGTCCGCGGCGCGCACCAGGACGTGGCGGGCCCGGCCGCGGTCGATCCGGTCGGCGAGATCGGCGGCGCCCAGCAGGGGGGTCGCGGGGATGACGACCGCGCGCAGCTTCATCGCGGCCAGCGCGGTCTCCCACAGTTCCGCCTGGTTGCCGAGCATCACGACGATGCGGTCGCCGGCCCGGACCCCCTGGGCGGAGAGCCAGTTGGCGGCCTGGTCGGAGCGGCGGCGCAGCTGCTCGAAGCTCAGCCGGGTCTCGCTGCCGTCCTCCTCGACGAGGTGCAGCGCGGTGCGGTCGTTGCCGCGGGCGATGGCGTCGAACCAGTCCAGGGCCCAGTTGAAGTGGGTGGGCCGGGGCCAGCGGAATTCCGCGCGGGCCGCGTCGTAGTCCTCCCGGTGCCGCAGCAGGAGATCCCGCGCCGCCCGGAACGCCTCGGTGGCGGCCGGTGCGCGGCCCGTCGCACCGTTTTCCGTGTCCGTCATGTGTCCTCCTCATTGCCGCACCGCTCCCTGCCATCGTGTAATCAGTGGCGCAGGTCTCACCACCCCCGAATGGGGGGAACCGGAGGTATCGGCGTGCAGTTCGAGCCCGCGGCGAACGATTCGGCGGACGTACGGGCGGCGCTGTCGCGGCTGCGGCGGGCGACCGGTCTGCCGGTGGCGTTCGGCGGGCTGCTGGCCGGCACGGGGCGCTACCGCATCAACGAGCTGGCCGGTACGGAGACCACGGTGCTGCACGGCCTCGACATCGCGCAGGGCAACGGGCTGGGCGGGAAGGCCGCGACGCTGTCCCGGCCGCTGGCGGTGACCGACTACGGCGCCTCGTCGGTGATCAGCCACGAGTACGACGCGGCGGTGGCCGCGGAGGGGCTGCGGTCGGTGCTCGCGGTGCCGGTGATCGTCCGGCGGCGGGTGCGCGGCGTGCTGTACGGGGCGCTGCGCCGGCCGGTGCGGCTGGGCGACCGGCCGCTGTCGGCGGCCGTGGAGGCGGCGCGGGAGCTGGAGCAGGCGCTGGTGCTGCAGGACGAGGCGGCGCGGCTGCTGGCGGAGGCCCTGCCGCCCGCCACGGGGGCGCGGGCGGTGCCTCCGGGGCCGGGGGCTGCCGCCGGCGATCCGGCGAGGTGGGAGGAGGTGCGGGAGGCGCACGGTGAGCTGCGCGCGCTGGCGCAGCGGGTCGGCGACCCGCTGCTGCGCCGGGAGCTGCTGGCGGCGTGCGGGCGGCTCGCGGCGGCCTCGTCGCGGCGGGGCGGCGGGGGCGGTGCGGACGGCGTGGCGGGCGCGGACGGCGTGGCGGGTACGGCCTGCGCGGCCGGCGCGGATCCGGGGCTGTCGCCGCGTGAGGTGGACGTCCTGGCCTGTGTGGCGTCGGGGGCGACGAACGCGGTGGTGGCGGAGCGTCTGGGGCTGCGCCCGGAGACGGTGAAGAGCTATCTCCGGTCCTGCATGCGGAAGTTGGGGGCGCACACCCGGCTGCAGGCGGTGGTGGCGGCGCGGCGGGTCGGGGTGCTGCCGTAGGGGCGGGGGCGGGGTGTTTCCGTAGGCCCCGAGCCGGGGGTGTTCCCGTAGGGGCGAGAGGGCGTGGTGCAGGCCGCTCCCGTTGCGGATCAACTCCCCTGCACGTCAATTCCGTTGCCGTCCGATCCGCGGCCCGGACATCATCCCCTCATGATCGACGCCACCGCACTCTCCGAGAAACCGGTGCTCACGGGCGACCGGATCCGTCTCACGCCGCTGTCGGCGCGCCATGCGGCCGCCTTTCACGCCTCCGCCGCCGACCCGGAGATCCGCCGGCTGACCGGCACCCACCATGACTTCACGCTGGAAGAGCTGCAGGCGTGGTGCGCCGGCCGGGCCGCCTGCGCGGACCGGCTGGACCTGGCCGTCGAGGACCGGGAGTCCGGCGCGTTCCTGGGCGAACTCGCGCTGCACGACATCGACGCGCCGAACGCCTGCGGAAGCTTCCGGATCGCCCTCGCCCCGGACGCGACCGGCCGCGGCATCGGCACCGAGGCGATCCGGCTGCTGCTCGACTACGCCTTCGACCGGGTGGGCCTGCACCGCGTCCAGTTGGAGGTCTACGACTACAACCCGCGCGCCCGGCGGGCGTACGAGAAGTGCGGCTTCGAGGTGGAGGGCCGGATGCGGGAGGCCCTGTTCTGGGACGGCGCGTGGCATGACGTGCTGGTGATGGCGGCGCTGCGGCCACGGCGGGACGGGGGCGCGGGCCGGGCGCCGGCCACACGCTGACGACCGGCCACACAGTGACGACCGGGCGCACGCTACAGGCCGGGCGCGCACCGTGGAGCGAGCCCCCGTTGCAGGCCGGCCGCACATCCGTCCCCAGCCCGTGCCCCTGCCGCCCCGCTCAGTGGTTCTCCCCCGTGAAGGGCAGCCACTCCGTCTGCAGGGCGGCGTCCAGGCGGCGGACCGCGCCGGGGGTGTGCTCGGTGGCCAGGCCGGCGTGTGCGAAGTGGCGCAGGGGGGTGCCACCGAGGTAGCAGGAGGCCAACTCCCGTACGTCCAGGGAGAGGTCGGGGGTGTCGGCGGCGGGCTCCCATGTGGCGCCCTCGGGGCCGGCGGTCAGCCGGAAGCGGCCCGCGTTGGCCGGCAGGACGGTGTCGCGCAGGTCGACGACGACGTCGACGGGGGCCGCCCAGGAGCGGGCGGTCAGCGCGGCGCGGACGTCCAGCAGCCGGAGCCAGAGGTCGGGTTCCTGGCCGGTGACGCGTACCTGGTCGCGGTCGGCGGCGAGGTGGAGCAGCGGGTCGTCGGCGGGGCGGCCCTGGATCTCGACGGTCGAGGTCAGGTCGATCGAGACGAGGTAGGACCACAGGGCGGCGGCGGCCGGTCCGGATTCGGCTTCGAGTTCGGCGACGCGGACCGTGCCGGGGCCGCTCCCGCCGGGGCCGCGGGTGCGGTAGACCGCGTAGCCGCCGGGCGTCTCACCGGGGGCGCCGAGCACCACCACGTACGCCGGCCCGAACCCGTCCTGACCGGCTCTCATGCTGGCGCCGTCGAGGTCCAGCGCCCCGCAGCGCCACCAGCTCTCGTCGCGGGTGAACCGGCCGGCCCGCCGCGCCAGCGTCGCGTCGTAGTGCGGGGCGAGCCGGGCGGGTGCCCCGGCCGGGTCGATCAGCCGCAGCGGGCGGCTGTCGGGGGCGGTACGGAGCGCGAGGGGACGGCTGGAGTCGATCTCCATGCGGCAGAGTTCGGTGGCGGCGCCGAAGCCGTAGCGGCCGTAGATGGCGCTCTCGGACGGCCACAGGCAGGCCAGTGGGTACGCGTCCGCGGCGCAGCGGCGCCAGAGGCCGTCCATCATCGAGGTGAGGATGCCGCGGCGCCGGTGCGTGGGCAGTACGGAGACGAAGTCCACCGCCGCGCACGGGAGTTGGCCGCCCGGGACGGAGAGGGTGCGGCGGTGCGCCCCGGCCACCCCGGCCAGCTGTCCGCCGTCGTACGCGCCGACGCGGAGGGCGGCCCGGAGCATTCCCGCGTGCCGGTGCCGGGTCTTGTCGCCGGGCGTCAGATGGAAGACGGAGTACGTGAGGTCCAGGGCCCGGTCGCAGTCGGCCTCCGGGACGTCGCGGAACTCCGTGGTGGCGCGGGCGTCGTCGTCAGTGGTCACCGGGGGACGCTAGCGCGGTGCGCCGGGACGGTCATCCCGATTTCCGGCGCCTCTCACCGGGCGGCCGCCTCCCACGCGCCCCGGGCCCCGGACGCCGCACGCGGGTCGCCTCCCGCGCGCCCGCCGCACCGCCGCGCCCCGTCCTCACGCCACCGACCCGATCCGCCCCACCGGCCGCCCCGTGTCGTGGTGGATGGGGGTGTGGGCGCCGGTCAGCGGGGTGCCGGTGCCGCCGCGGCGGTTGGCGACGATCTCGGCGGCGATGGACAGCGCGGTCTCCTCGGGGGTGCGGGCGCCGAGGTCGAGGCCGATGGGCGAGCGCAGCCGGTTGAGTTCGAGTTCGGTCAGGCCGGTGTCGCGCAGCCGCCGCAGCCGGTCCAGGTGGGTGCGGCGCGAGCCCATCGCGCCGACGTAGGCGACCGGGAGCCTGAGCGCCCGCTCCAGCAGCGGGACGTCGAACTTGGCGTCGTGGGTCAGCACGCACAGCACCGTGCGGGGGTCGAGGTCCTGGGAGTCCAGGTAGCGGTGCGGCCAGTCGACGACGATCTCGTCGGCGTCCGGGAAGCGGGTGCGGGTGGCGAAGACGGGGCGGGCGTCGCAGACCGTGACGTGGTAGTTGAGGAACTTGCCGACCTTGACCAGCGCGGAGGCGAAGTCGATCGCGCCGAAGACGATCATGCGGGGCGCGGGGACGGAGGATTCGACGAGGAGGCGGACGGGCTGACCGCACTGCGCACCGGCCGGCTGCTCCGCGTCGTCGCCCGTGGCGTCCTCGCCGGGTGCCGGGCCCGCCCCGAGCTCGATCGTCGTGGTGCGCCCGGCGTCCAGCAGGGCGCGGGTGAGGGCCGTCGCGGTGCGGTCGAGGGCGGGGTGGCCGCCCAGGGTGCCGGTGTGGCTGCCGTCGGGGCGGACCACCAGCGCCCGGCCGAGGAGCCCGGCGGGGCCCTCGATGACCCGGGCGAGGGCCGCCGCCCGGCCCGTGGCGGCGGCGGCCAGGCCGGCGGCGAGCGTGCCTGCGGCGCCGTCGGCCGGCTCCCCCGGCGTGCGGTCGCCGGCCGGGCGCGCGGCGGGCGCCCGGACCGGCTGGACGAGGATGTCGATGACGCCGCCGCAGGTCAGGCCCACGGCGAAGGCATCCTCGTCGCTGTACCCGAAGCGCTCCAGCACCGGCTCGCCGGTCCGCAGCGCCTCCTGGCACAGCTCGTACACCGCCCCCTCCACACATCCGCCGGAGACCGACCCGATCGCCGTGCCGTCACTGTCGACGGCCAGGGCGGCTCCGGGCTGGCGGGGCGCGCTGCCGTGCGTGGCCACGACGGTGGCCACCGCGAAGTCGCGGCCCTGCCCGACCCACCGGTGCAGCTCTTCGGCGATGTCCAGCATGTCGGTCTCCTTACGGACGGGGGAGAGGGCGGGCGGTTACTTGACGCCCAGCCACTGCTCGATCGGGTGGAGCGAGAAGTAGACGACGAAGATCGCGGCCAGCACCCACATGAAGCCGCCGATCTCGCGCCATTTGCCCTGTGCCGCCTTAATGGCAACGTAGGCGATGACGCCCGCGCCGACACCTGCGGTGATGCTGTAGGTGAACGGCATCAGGGCCACGGTCAGGAAGACCGGGATGGACACCGAGCGGTCGCGCCAGTCCACGTGGCCGGCGGCGCTCATCATCATCGAGCCGATGACGACGAGGGCGGCCGAGGCGACCTGGGCCGGTACGAGCTGGGTGACCGGGGTGAAGAACAGGCAGGCCGCGAAGAGCAGGCCGGTGACGACGGACGACAGGCCGGTGCGCGCGCCCTCGCCGACGCCGCTCGCCGACTCGATGAACACGGTCTGGCCGGACGCGCCGGCCACGCCGCCGATCGCCCCGCCCGCGCCGTCCACGAACAGCGCCTTGGACAGGCCCGGCATCCGGCCCTTGTCGTCGGCCAGCTCGGCCTCGGTGCCGACGCCGATGATGGTGGCCATGGCGTCGAAGAAGCCGGCCAGCACCAGGGTGAAGACGATCATGCCGACGCTGAGCACGCCGAGGGAGCCCCAGCCGCCGAACTCGACATGGCCGAAGAGGCCGAAGTCGGGCATGGCGACCGCGCTGCCGCTCAGCTCGGGGGGCGTGCCGCCCCAGTCCTTGGCCGTGAGGCCGCCGATCCTGGTCGCGGCGATGGACAGCACGCTGCCGGCCACGATGCCGATGAGGATCGCGCCGGGCACCTTGCGGGCCTGCAGCATGAAGATCAGCAGCAGGGTGACGCAGAAGAACAGCACCGGCCAGCCGGACAGCTGCCCGGTGAGGCCGAGGGTGACGGGGCCGCCCTCGCCCTTGCCCACGAAACCGGCCTTCACCAGCCCGAGCAGGGCGACGAACATGCCGATGCCCATGGTGATCGCGTGCTTGAGCGCCAACGGGATGGCGTTCATGATCATCTCGCGGAGGCCGGTGACCACCAGGAGGCAGATCACCACGCCGTAGACCACGCACATCCCCATGGCCTGCGGCCAGGTCATGTGCGGGACGACCTGGGCGGTCAGCGCGGCCGACACGTTCAGGCCGGCCGCCAGGGCCAGCGGCACCTTGCCGATGAAGCCCATCAGCAGCGTGGAGACCGCCGCGGCCAGTGCGGTGGCGGTGACCACGCCCGCGTGCGCGAGGGTGTTCTTCTCCACGTCCGGGGTCGACAGGATCAGCGGGTTGAGCAGGAGGATGTAGCACATCGCCATGAAGGTGGTGATGCCGCCGCGCACCTCTCGCGCCGGCGTCGATCCTCTGTCGGATATGTGGAAGTACCGGTCGAGCCAGGACCGGCCCGCGGGCTGGCGCGAGCCGGCCCCGGCGTCTTCCGCCGTGGTCCTCGGCTCGGTGGACTGCTGGGTCATGGTGCCTTACTCCCAAGGTTCACAGGGGCACTCGCACGGGTGCGAGATTTGGGATGAAACATCGGCTGCACGACCCGGGGGACGGCCCGAGACGAACGGGGGGTACTGGCTCCGCCGGAGCGGAGCAGCGACTGCGGTGGTGGGCCTCCGGGCGGTGGGCGGAGGAGGACGGACAGGGACACCCCTGACACCCACCGCCCGGAGGCCGGTGTCCGGGGTCGCCCCCGGACGGTCTCTAGGTGCCGGTGAGGTGTTCGGGCCGCACCGGCGTCTTGTTGAGTTCCAGCCCGGTCGCGTTCCGGATCGCCGCGAGGACGGCCGGGGTGGACGACAGGGTGGGGGCCTCGCCGATGCCGCGCAGCCCGTACGGGGCGTGCTCGTCGGCGAGTTCGAGCACATCGACCGGGATGGTCGGGGTGTCGAGGATCGTGGGGATGAGGTAGTCCGTGAAGGACGGGTTGCGCACCTTCGCGGTCTTCGGGTCGACGATGATCTCCTCCATGACCGCCACGCCCAGGCCCTGGGTGGTGCCGCCCTGGATCTGGCCGACGACGGACAGCGGGTTGAGCGCCTTGCCGACGTCCTGGGCGCAGGCCAGCTCGATGACCTTGACCAGCCCGAGTTCGGTGTCCACCTCGACGACCGCGCGGTGGGCCGCGAAGGAGTACTGGACGTGGCCGTTGCCCTGGCCGGTGTGCAGGTCGAAGGGCTCGGTGGGGCGGTGGCGCCACTCCAGCTCCAGGTCGACCGCCTCGTCCTCCAGGACGTCCGCCAGGTGGGCGAGGACCTCGCCGCCGTCGGTGACGACCTTGCCGCCCTCCAGCAGGAGTTCGGCGGTCGCCCACGCGGGGTGGTACGTGCCGAACTTGCGCCGGCCGATGTCGAGGACCTGCTCGCGGACGTGCTCACAGGCGTTCTTGACGGCGCCACCGGTGACGTAGGTCTGGCGGGAGGCGGAGGTCGATCCGGCCGAGCCGACCCGGGTGTCGGCGGGCTGGATGGTGACCTGCTGGACCCCCAGCTCCGTACGGGCGATCTGGGCGTGGACGGTGACGCCGCCCTGGCCGACCTCCGCCATCGCGGTGTGGACGGTGGCGACCGGCACCCCGCCGACGACCTCCATCCGCACCCGGGCGGTGGAGTAGTCGTCGAAGCCCTCGGAGAAGCCGACGTTCTTGATGCCGACGGCGTAGCCGACGCCGCGGACCACGCCCTCGCCGTGGGTGGTGTTGGACAGCCCGCCGGGCAGCGCACGGACGTCCGCGCCCGCCCCGGCCGTCAGCCACTGCTGCTCCGGCGGGAGCGGCATCGCCTTGACGCGGCGCAGGAGTTCGGCGACCGGGGCCGGGGAGTCGACCGGCTGCCCGGTCGGCATGATCGTGCCCTGTTCCATGGCGTTGAGCTGCCGGAACTCGACCGGGTCCATGCCCAGCTTCTTGGCGACCTTGTCCATCTGCGCCTCGTAGGCGAAGCATGCCTGGACGGCGCCGAAGCCGCGCATCGCCCCGCAGGGCGGGTTGTTGGAGTAGAGCGCGATGGCCTCGATGTCGACGTCGTCGACCACGTACGGGCCGACGGCGAGCGAGGAGGCGTTGCCGACGACGGCGGGCGAGGCGGACGCGTAGGCGCCGCCGTCCAGCACGATGCGGCACTTGAGGTGGGTGAGCTTGCCGTCCTTGGTGGCGCCGTGCTCGTACCAGAGCTTGGCCGGGTGCCGGTGGACGTGCCCGAAGAAGGACTCGAAGCGGTTGTAGACGATCTTGACGGGCTTGCCGGTGCGCAGCGCCAGGAGGCAGGCGTGGATCTGCATCGACAGGTCCTCGCGGCCGCCGAAGGCGCCGCCGACGCCGGAGAGCGTCATCCGCACCTTCTCCTCGGGCAGGCCGAGGACGGGGGCGATCTGACGCAGGTCGGAGTGCAGCCACTGGGTGGCGACGTAGAGGTCGACGCCGCCGTCCTCGCCGGGTACCGCGAGGCCGGACTCCGGGCCGAGGAACGCCTGGTCCTGCATGCCGAAGACGTACTCGCCGGAGACGATGACATCGGCCTTCTTCGCGGCCTCGGCGGCGTCGCCGCGGATGATCGGCTGGCGGTGGACGATGTTCGGGTGCGGTACGTGCCCGATGTGGTGGTCGGTGCGGTTCTCGTGGACCAGCGGGGCGCCCTCGGCGGTGGCGGAGGCCTCGTCGGTGACGACCGGCAGCTCGGCGTAGTCGATCTTGATCTTGGCGGCGGCGCGGCGCGCGGTCTCCGGGTGGTCGGCGGCGACCAGCGCCACCGGCTCGCCGTGGTGGCGCACCTTGCCGTGCGCGAGAACCGGCGTGTCCTGGATCTCCAGGCCGTAGTTCTTCACGTCGGTGGGCAGGTCGTCGTAGGTCAGGACGGCGTAGACGCCGGAGGTCGCCAGCGCCTCGGAGGTGTCGATCGACCGGATCTCGGCGTGCGCGGTGGTGGAGCGCAGGGTGTAGCCCCACAGCATGTCCTCGTGCCACATGTCCGAGGAGTAGGCGAACTCGCCGGTCACCTTGAGGGTGCCGTCGGGCCGCAGGGTGGACTCGCCGATGCCGGCCTTGGTCTGGCTGCCCTGCGTCAGGTTCGTCGGGGTACGGCCGGGCGCGGTGGCGACCCGGGTCTCCTTGTCGGCCATCGCGGTCAGGCCCCCTGTCCGGCGGTCCGGTTCTCGCCGCGGGCGGCCGCCAGCCGGACCGCGTCGAGGATCTTCTCGTAGCCCGTGCAGCGGCACAGGTTGCCCGACAGGGCCTCGCGGATGTCGGCGTCCGACGGGGAGTCGTTGCGCTCCAGCAGCTCGTCGGCGGCGACCAGCAGGCCCGGGGTGCAGAAGCCGCACTGGACGGCGCCGGCGTCGATGAACGCCTGCTGGATCGGCGAGAGCCCCTCGTGCGGGGCGCTGTCACCGGACTGCGGGGCGGCCGGGCGGGCCTGCCAGCCCTTGGCCTCGTCCAGGCCGGTGCCGCAGGTGCCGTCGGCACAGCCGCCCTCGGCGCGCTGCCGGGCGAAGTCCGCCAGGCCCTCGACGGTCACCACCTCGCGGCCCTCGACCTGGCCGGCCGCGACCAGACAGGAGCACACCGGCACCCCGTCGAGACGGACCGTGCAGGACCCGCATTCGCCCTGCTCACAGGCGTTCTTCGAGCCCGGGAGGCCCATCCGCTCACGGAGGACGTACAGCAGGCTCTCGCCTTCCCAGACGTCGTCGGCCTCCTGCCGGCGGCCGTTGACGGTGAATGTCACGCGCACTGTGCGCTCCTCTCGTTGCCCCGGTAGGACTCCCAGGTCCAGCCGAGGGTGCGGCGCGCCATGATGCCGACGGCGTGCCGCCGGTACTTGGCGCTGCCGCGCACATCGTCGATCGGGTTGCAGGCGCCGGCGGCGAGCTGCGCGAACTGCTTGGCGACGGACGGCGGGATGGGGTTGCCGGACTCCCACAAGCCACCCTCGTCCAGCGCCGCGGCGAGGAAGTCCTCGGCCTCGCGGGCCCGTACGGGCGTGGGCGCGGCGGAGCCGATGCCGGTGCGCACCGTGCGGGTCTCCGGGTGCAGCGCGATGCCGAAGGCGCAGACCGCGATCACCATGGCGTTGCGGGTGCCGACCTTGGAGAACTGCTGCGGGCCGTCCGCCTTGGGCAGGTGCACCGAGCGGATCAGCTCGTCGGCCTCCATGGCGTTGCGCTTGACCCCGGTGTAGAAGTCGTCGATCGGGATCATCCGGCGGCCGCGCACGGATTCCACCTCGACCTCGCAGCCGGCGGCGAGCAGCGCGGGGTGCGCGTCGCCGGCCGGGGAGGCGGTCCCGAGGTTGCCGCCGACGCCGCCGCGGTTGCGGATCTGCGGGGAGGCCACCGTGTGCGATGCCAGGGCCAGGCCCGGGAGTTCGGCCCGCAGGTTCTCCATGATCTTGGTGTACGGGACGGAGGCGCCCAGGCGCACGGTCCTCTCGCCGACCTCCCACTCGCTCAGCTCACCGATGCGGTTCAGGTCGAGCAGGTACTCGGGACGGCGGTGGTCGAAGTTGATCTCGACCATCACGTCCGTGCCCCCCGCGATAGGCACAGCGGTAGGGTGCTCGGCCTTGGCGGCGAGCGCCTCCTCCCAGCTGGCGGGGCGAAGGAAGTCCATGGTTGGCCTCTTCTACGAATTCTACGAAATCGGGTCGTCGCTACTCATGGTGAGGACGCTGCGTCGCCATCGCCACGGATACGTTCATGTCCTGTTCATGCGGATGAGGTCAGTGAACGCGCCCGGCACCCACTGGGTGCAGTCACCGAAACCATGAAGCGGTTGGCTGGCCAGGCCACCCGTCTTGTAGATTCGAACGAAAGACGAGGCTCTGAAACCTCGCGGCATTCCACCGGCAACACAGACAGCAAAGAACGGCGGGCGAGGTCATGCGGCTCCGCGCACTCCTGGACACTCCCACCCTGGGCCTTCGGCTGCTCGGGGGCGAGGACGAGCTGGACCGTACGGTACGCGGCGTGATGACCACCGACCTGCGCGACCCCAGCCGCTACCTCTCCGGCGGCGAACTGGTGCTGACGGGGCTCGCGTGGCGCCGGGAGCCCGACGACTCCGAACGGTTCGTCCGCATCCTGGCCACGGCCGGGGTCGCCGGACTCGCCGCGGGCGAGGCCGAGCTGGGCTCGGTCCCCGACGACCTCGTCGTGGCCTGCCGCCGGCACCGGCTGCCGCTGTTCTCCGTCGTCGAGGACGTCTCGTTCGCCTCCATCACCGAGCATGTCGTCCGCCAGGTCTCCAGCGAACGGGCGGGCGACCTGGCCGCCGTGGTGGACCGTCACCGGCGGCTGATGACCTCCGGCCCCACGGGCGGCGGCCCGGAGGTGGTCCTGGACCTGCTCGGCTCCGACCTGGACCTGCGGGCCTGGGTGCTCTCCCCCACCGGCCGGCAGATCGCGGGCTCGACGCTGGCGGACTCCGGGCCCGAGCTCTCCGGCGAACTCGCGGCCCGGCTCGCCGGCGAGCACCTGGCGGCGGCCCGCACGGGCCGCAGGGGCCCGCACCGCGTCACCCTGGACTCCGCCACCTTCTCCCTCTTCCCGATCCGCCACGAGGGCCGTGACCTGCGCCAGACGCTGCTGAGCGACTGGCTGCTGGCCGTCGAGGCGGACGCCGGCGACTGGCCCGACGAGCGGCTCGACCTGCTGCACGGGGTCACCCAGCTGATCGCCGTGGAGCGCGACCGGCGCGACGCGGCCCGCACCGTCCGCCGCCGGCTCGCCCAGGAGGTGCTGGAGCTCGTCCAGACCGGCGCTCCGCCCGCCGAGATCGCGGCCCGGCTGCGGGTGGCGGCCCCGGTGCTGCTGCCCGGACTGGGCGCCGCGCCGCACTGGCAGATCGTGGTGGCCAGGGTCGAGTGGGCGGACGGCGACCTGCCCGGCGGCCCGGTGGCGCAGAGCCTGCTGGAGGAGATGCTGGTCGACCCCGGCACCTTCGGCCCGGAGCCCTCCGACCGCATCGCCGTGGCGCACACCGGCGACGAGGCGGTGGCCCTGGTGCCGCTGCCCGTCCCGGACGAGCCCGCGGACGCCTCGATCACCGGTCTGCACGCCGACCAGCTGCTCTCCGTCGTCCGCGAACCGCTGAGCCGCGGGCTGGCCGACGACGGGCGGCTCACGGTCGGGGTGAGCGCCGCGGTGCACTCGGCGGAGGGGCTGCGCGGCGCCCTGGAGGAGGCCCGGCACGCCCGCAGGGTCGCCGCCGCCCGCACCGGCCGGGTCTGCGCCGCCGGCCACGAGGAGCTGGCCTCGCACGTCCTGCTGCTGCCGTTCGTGCCGGACGACGTCCGCCGGGCCTTCACCGCCCGCCTCCTGGACCCGCTGCGCGACTACGACCGCAAGCACCGCGCCGAGCTGATCCCCACCCTGGAGGCGTTCTTGGACTGCGACGGCTCCTGGACGCGCTGTGCCAGCCGCCTCCACCTGCACGTCAACACCCTCCGCTACCGCGTGGGCCGCATCGAGCAGCTCACCGGCCGCGACCTGTCCCGCCTGGAGGACAAGCTCGACTTCTTCCTGGCCCTGCGGATGAGCTGACGGCGACCCCGTCCGGGCGTCGCGCCGCGGCGTCCTCGCGCCCCGCGCTCCCGGGCCCCGCCGGTACGACCCGGCGGGGCCCGGCTACTCCGTTCGGGGTAACTCGATCGGGCGTCATCGCACTCAACTTCCCCTGGCCGCACGCCGGTCGCACCGTGCGGTGATGCGCCCGATCAGGGCCCTGCGGGGACCGCGAAACCCCCTCCCGGGGATTGTGAATTCATTCACCCACCCTCTTGGCCGCACCACGGAATCCGTGCTGAGATTCGCCCACTGCTTCCAACTTCCAGCTCAATGGCGCGCTCGGGGAGGGCAATGTGGCGGATACCGCCATGTCGGAATCCGCGGATTCCGCGGATCCGGTCAGTTCTGCGGTTCCGGTGCCGATCGTGGTGCCGGCACCCGCATCCGCACCGGAAACAGGCTCGGCAGGCACGGTCGAGGGGGACGACCCCCTCGACCGTGCCGTTTGGCGGCTGCGCTCCCGCGGCTGCTGGGACGACGCGGCCGCCCTGCTGGAACCGCACTCCGTCCACCACGCACCGTCCGCGCTGCGCCGCGCCGCGCTGCTGGTCGAGCGGTGCATGTTCACGGCGGCCGGCTGGGCCGGGGCGGAGGACGCGCTGCGCGCCGCCGAGGCACTGGCGGGCACCGACGACGAACGGGGCGGCGCGGCCTGCGAGCGCGGCCATCTCGCGTACGCCGCCACGGTCCTCGGCGTCCGCGACCGCGCCGACGAGGCACGCTCGGCACTCGGCAGGGCCGCCGCGCTGCTGGCGCCCACCGCGGCCGGGCGCCCGCTGCTGGACTTCCGCCGCGGGCTGATGGCCGAGCACGTCGCCGACAGCCCGGACTCGGCGCGGGCCGCCTACCGCCGCGCCCACGCCGGCGCCACCGCGCACGGCGACACCCTGCTGCTGTCCTTCACCTGGCGCCATCTGGCCGGACTGGCGCTGCGCGACGGCGAGTTGGCCGAGGCCCGGCACGGATTCGCCGAATCGCTGCGGATCCGCGAGGAACTCGGCTTCCTGGTCGGCACGGCACCGGCCCTCGTGGCGCTGGCCGAGGCCGCCCCGGACGCCGACGCGGACCGGCTGCGCGCCGAGGCGGCCCGGCTCTACCGCCTCATGGGCGGCGTGCCCACCTGGCTCGCCGACCATCTGTCCACCGGCATCACGGCCACCTAGGACGTGTCCGCACCCCTCACGGAAGACGGCCGGTCCACCACACTCCGTGGCGGACCGGCCGCCGCTTGTACGTCACCGCCCGTGCCTCCTCGTCCACGCGCCGTCAACCCCCCAACTTCAGCCATGCCGGCACCGTCGGCGATTGGCCGGATCCGGACGGTCCCCGCGCCGGATCGGCCGGGGTGCGATGGTTCCCGCTCCGGCCGGCCGCCGACGCGCCAGGCGAACCCTGAGGTGGGACTATGGGCCGAAGGCCCGGGGAAGGGGTGTCCCACAACGCCCCACAGGCCCCGAGAATGGCCACAAGTCGCACTGTGAGGCGGCAGCGGGGTATGGATGCTGGTCCGGGACCAGCTGGCCCCACCCACTGGCACAGCCTTTCAGGAGGCCACATGACAGCAGGAGTGACCAACACGACCGCTGCAACCGACTGGGGCAAGGCAGATTTCGAGGCGATTTACAACTGCCCGGATCCCCGTAGGTACTTCACCACTCTCCACCCCCTGGACTACCAGATTCCGCACCACGGCCAAGCGGTGTTCCGCGCCGTGGCCGAGACCCTGCAGCGGCACCGGAGCGACCGCCCGCCACTGAACGTTGTCGACCTCTGCTGCTCGTACGGGGTCAACGCGGCCCTGCTCAACCACGAGCTGTCCCTCGCCGATCTCTACGGCCGCTACACGGCGAACGGCCACGCGCTGCCGTCCACCGCCCAACTCCTCGAAGAGGACCGCTCGTTCTTCGCCACCCGGCGGCGTGCCGAACCCTGGCGGGTGACCGGCATCGACGCGGCGGACCGCGCGGTCGGCTACGCACGGTCGGTCGGCCTGCTCGACCACGGCTTCGCGGAGAACCTGGAGCTCGACGAGCCGAGCCCTCAGCTGCGGAAGGTACTGGCCGGCACCGACCTGATCACCGTCACCGGCGGCGTCGGCTACATCTCCGCGCGCACCTTCGGCCGCCTCTTCGACTGCGTGTCCGCACCGCCGTGGGTCGCCGCGTTCGTGCTGCGCGAGGTGGACTACCGGCCGATCTCCGCCCTGCTGGCGCGGGCCGGGCTGGTGACGGAGAGACTCACCACCCGCACCTTCCGTCAGCGGCAGTTCGCCGACGGCAACGAGCGGCAGGCGGCGTTCGACGCCCTGGCCGCCCGGGGCCTGTCCACCGCGCAGAAGGAAGCCGACGGCTTCTACCACGCCGATCTCTACCTCTCCCGGCCCGCCGCCGATGTCGCGGCGCTGCCGCTGGAGGAATTGCTGCCCGGCTAGCCGGCCCGGCGCCCGGCCGGGACACCCCGCCGGGCCCGCCCGGTGCGGGCTCAGTGCGGGTGGCGGGCCACCGACACGTGCTCGCGGGTGATCCGCTCGGCCACCGCGTACTCCTGGGCGACCAGGGCGTCGAGCAGCGCCGTGTGCTCGGAGGCGTCGGCCAGCAGGTCGGCCGTGCGCCTCCGGGGGCGGTCGGCCGGCGGCCACTGGGAGCGGCGCAGCAGGTCACCGGTGACCTCGGTGAGCCTGCGGTTGCCGGTGAGCGACATCAGGGCGTCGTGGAAGGCGTGGTCGGCCTCCGCGTAGCCGACCCGGTCCCCGCGGGCCGCGGCCGTGACGCCCGCCTCGGCGAGCGGGCGCAGCCCCTCGAAGCGCTCGGGGGGCAGCGCCCGGGCCAGCCGGACCACCGCGGGCACCTCCAGCATCGCCCGGACCTCGGCCAGCTCGGCGAGGTCCCGGGAGCTGCACTCGGCGACCCGGAAGCCGCGATTGGGCACGACCTCGACGGCGCCCTCGCAGGCGAGCTGCTGCATGGCCTCGCGGACCGGGGTCGCGGAGACGCCGTAGCGCTCGGCGAGCCCGGGTGCGGAGTAGACCTCGCCCGGGGTCAGCTCCCCGCCGACCAGCGCATGGCGCAGCGCGGCCAGCACCTGGCCGCGCACGGAGTGCCGCCGGGGCACGGGGGGACCGGCCTGCTCGGGCACCCGTGCCCGGGCGTGCGGTTCCTGTTCCGCCGTGCCCTGTTCCCTCACGGTTCCTCCTGACGTCTGAAGCACCATAGGCGGCGGACGCCCCCGTGCAAATCCGGGGAGCCTGCCCGGAGGTCGTACCGGCGCCAGGACTGGTGTTCAGCGGGCAAGGGTAAGCCTTCGAGCAAGGTAAGGCTTACCTGCTAACGATCGCGATTCGGTGGTCCCCGCATGACTCGTGCCCCCGCCGCCCCGCCTTCCGCCCACCCCCTCACCGCGGCCTACGCCCGGCTCTCCGCGGTCTTCCCCGGCCTGCGGGTGACCCTGTGGGACGCGGCCCCGCCCAGCGGTGACGGCTGGGTCTGCGCGGCCGGGCTGGCGGCCGGCGGCGACAGCCTGGAGTCCTTCCTCGCCCGGAACGACGCCCGGATCGTGCGGGACCACGGGCAGCGCGCCCGGCCGGACGTCGTCGCGAGCTTCGCCCTGCACCGCTACGCCTGGCCCGCCTGCCTGCTGATCACCCTCCCCTGGTTCCTGCACCGCCGGGTCCCGCGGCTGCCCGTGCAGGACGTCTCCTTCCAGCGCGAGCCGGGCCGGATGGCGGTGCGGATCAGCGCGTTCGCCTGCCTTCCGGACGATCCGGCGGCGGCGCTGCCCGGCGCCCGGGTGGTACCGGACGAGGAGGCGCTGCGCGCGGAGGTCAGGGCGGCGGTCGCCGCACACCTCGGGCCCGTCCTGGACGGTTTCCGCACCCGGACGCGGCGCGGGCCGCGAGCACTGTGGGGCATGGCGTCCGACGAGATCGCCGAGGGCCTGTGGCACGTCGGTCACCTGCTGGGCGAGGAACAGCGCGCGGTCGCCGCGCTGCAGCTCCTGCTGCCGGGCGCCACCGCCCCGTACGTGGGGAGCGCAGGCTTCCGCGAGCTGACCGGACCGTGCGGCGAGCCACTGCCCACCCGCGACCGCGCCAGCTGCTGCATGTACTACACACTGCGCCCCGCCGACACCTGCCTCACCTGCCCCCGCACTCGCGACGAGGAACGCGTCCGGCGCCTCACCGGGGCGGGCTGAGACCTCGGTTGCCGGCCTTTCTGGTTCGGGGCGGAGCGATGCCCCGAACCAGCCTCCTCACTGCCGAAGTTCCGTCCGTTGAAGCCTCTCGACGGTGATCTTCGGGTGAGCCGGCACGGGCTTGCCGCTCTGCCGCACGGTCAATTCGGTCGGCCACGACGTTCCGGGGTAGAGACCGACGGTATCCAGTGACGCCTGCGCGGTGGCGTTGTACCCGTCAGGTCCGGTGACGCGGATGCGAAAGGCGTATGAGGCGCGCCGGTCACCTCTGTTGGTGATCTTGCACGGCACGACGAGCCCGGCACCCTCGCGCTTGGCGGCATAAACCGTCAGGTCGCCCTGTTCGGCAACGGCCGACCCGAACTCCTCAGTACCTCGCGGAATGCCATGGCGCGGAGCCGAGGTGATGATGTCGCCGGACGGTGCGCGGTTTCTGCGCTCCTCCGCAGCCCTGTCCTGCGCCTGCTTGTCCTCACCGCGCTCCGCCGGGCCGGAGGCGGGATCCCGGGGAGCTTCAGTCCGAGGAGCTGTGGACTGAGCGGGCGCCGGCCCCTCGCCCGACTCAGCGTGAGCTCCGGGCGTTTCCGTGTGCGCTGCGGCCGTGCGCTCGTGTGCGCCACCGCATGCAGTGACCGTTGACGCCACCAGCCCCAATACGGCCAGACTCAATGCGTGGCGCCATTTCAGGCGCCATTGATTGTCCGTCACTTTCCCCCCAGGCTGTTCTGGATTCCCATCAACCGCATGACCTCGTGCTGCGAGCGCTTCCGGCCGTACGCCGCACGGCAGCGGACTCTCCTCCAGGAACGCAGCCATGCACTCATGCGGACACCATTGCGCTGCACTGACGTCGCAGCGCGTCGACCGACGTCAGTCACACAGCGTGGCCGACGTGACGCGGTCGATGAGGACCTTGCCATTCGCGTCCCACATCAGCGCGCTGACCATTGAGCACTGGACATATCTACCGGATACGTCCGCGTACTTCACAGGACCCGCGTACCGGCTGAAGGTGCCTTCATCGACCGTGCAGGTAGCACCGGTCTTGTTCGGGCACAGCTTGAGCTTCATGCGCTTGGCGCTGCCGGTGTTGTTGTCGAACAGCGCGCAGACACCGGACGACCCGGTGGTGAACTTCGTGTACGTAAACAGAGTTCCGTACCGCCTCGCGTCCGGAAGTCGTTCGGCGTATTCCAGCTCGTAGCCGCTGCCACAGAGGGTTGCGGTCGCCGTGACGGCTTCCGGGTCCGCCTCAGCGATCGCACGGGTCCGAGCATCTCCGGCCCCCTTCTCGGACAGCAGGGCGCTGGTGCCGGCGATGTGCCGATCGCTCGACGGCAAGTCCTGGGCCGTTGCTCGAGGAGCTGTGAGAAGCGTAAGAGCGAGTGCCGCTCCCGCGGCAGCGGTACGTAAGACATTACGCATGAGAAAGCCACTCCTTCTTCACGAGAAGACCTTGCCCGACGAATACGATCCAGGCGTTTCCGGGCACTGCGAAGTCGCACCTGGAAGACACGCAATGATCCCGACCGGCCATGACACATGACGCCGGGAGATCCCTACGGGAGCAATTCTGCGCGCACCGCGTCAGTTACATCCAACGCCCCGGCGGGAAAGGGCTCAGAGCCACTCCGGTGCGGTCTCGGCGCGATCCCGGCAACAGCGAACAGGGATACAAGTCATCGCGCTCAGGCACAGTAACCCACGGACATCCGCAGCGAACAGCGGAACTTTAGGCTCCATGTCTAAAATATCAGGCTTGATGGGCAAGTCTCCCTATTTCTTGTCTCAATTACCGTGCCATGGCTGAGACATACAGGCCCGTACACAACAAGAACGGCCTCAATCCAGCCAGTTTGACTGGATCTCATATGCGGAGCGCGCAGTTCAACGGCAGGCCGTGATGGGCGGTTGACTGCCCGGAGCGCATGGGATGGGATGCGTTCACTGCTCAGCCGGCAACGGCCACGATCCAATTCCTTGCACCGTGCCTTTATGGGGGAGACCTTTCCGGCGAGGGGCCGGCACCGGCGGAACGGCTGTTCCTTCGCATCTGAGTAATTCCGCTGTACCGATGGATATTTCCATGGGCCGAGGAGAATGATCGCCGCCTCACTCAGCGCCCCGTCGTCACGACGGTCACACTCGTCCGCGACTGATTCCTCACGCCCACCATCGGTGCCGCCGCCCGCGCTTACCCTGCCCACCGGCCCGGTCCCCGGCCTCTCTCCGGCCTGGCGAGAGCCACATCCGGCCTGTGAAGCAGTTCGGCTTTGACGTCCGTACCGCCCATCGCCCATCGCCCAACCCGGCCGTGGGGCTCGTCCCCGAGTATCCACACGAGAGGAATCAGACATGGCAGACGAGCAAGTTCTCAGAGCTCAGAAGTGGGTCAACTCCCGCTACAGCAGCGTTGCGGGCTACGTGCGCTGCCCCGAGGACGGCCGGACCGGCTGGGGGACCATGACTTCCCTTGTCATGGCGCTCCAGCATGAACTCGGTATCAGCCCGGTCATGGGCTCGTTCGGCCCCACCACGTATGCGAAGTTCGCCGCCCTCGGTGACATCGGCTTCCAGTGGGACAAGAACCGCAACCTTGTCTCCGTCCTTCAGTACGGCCTGTGGTGCAAGGGGTACTGGGCCGTCGAGCCCGGAAGCGAGGGCTGGTTCACCGGTGTCACCCGTGACGCCGTCAAGAAGCTTCGCGGGAACATGGGCATCGGCGGCGAAGGCGTCATCAACGCCCCGATCGCCAGAGCTGTCCTGAACATGGACGCCTACGTCGTCGTGGCCGGTGGCACCGACGGGATCCGCTCGATTCAGCAGTGGCTCAACGGCCGCTACTGGACCCGTGACGCCTACAACATCGGTCCCTGCGACGGCGTCTACTCCCGGGATGTCCAGAAGTCACTGATGATCGCCCTCCAGTACGAGTTGGGCATCGCCGCTCCGACCGGCAACTTCGGTCCCGGCACCCAGGAAGGTTTGAAGGCCCACACCCTCGCCCCGGGCGACTCCGGGGTCTTCGTCCAACTCTTCTCGGCCGCATGCGTCTTCAACGCTCCGACCTACCTTCCGAGTGGGGACCCGGTCCTCACGACTTGGCGGTCCACCTATGACTCCGGCGATTCAAGCCTCGCCGCATGGGTCAAGTTCTTCCAGAAATTCAACAAGTTGACTGAAAGCGGGAAAGGTGACTACGCGACGTGGGCTCAGCTCTTGGTCTCCATGGGAGACCCCGATCGCGAAGCGCACGGATCGGACACACGATTCGAGATCACTCCCGCTCGCGCTAAATGGATGTATGACAAGGGCTATCGGTTCGTCGGGCGCTACATATACGACCCGCCCGGCTCAACCCTGGACAAAGAAATCAAGCCGGGCGAGCTGGAGACCATCTTCAGTAACGGCCTCAAGGTCTTCCCGATCTACCAGGACAACGCCCGAAGACTCGGAGATTTCTCATACAGCTCCGGTTACCAGCACGGGCTCAACGCACACAAACACGCCTCCGCCTACGGATTCAACCGGGGCACCACCATCTACTTCGCTGTGGATTACGACGCGACCGGAGAAGAGATCCGAAGCGCCATCGTTCCGTACTTCCATGGCGTGCAGGCCGCCCTCGCCAGCCAGGGCAAGAAATACACGCACGGGGTGTACGGATCCCGGAACGTTTGCAGCACCGTCAGCAACGCGACGTTCGCCCGCTCCTCTTTCGTATCCGGAATGTCCTGGGGGTTCTCAGGGAACCTCGGATTCCCCATCCCCAGAAACTGGGCTTTCAACCAGATCAAGGAATTCAAGGTCACCAACGGCTCCGACACGTTCGACCTGGACCGCGACGTAGTTTCCGGGATCGACCCCGGCGCCTCCTCGGTGAACGACGCAGGTGGACCGGCGGACGTTTTCATCAACTACGTCCAGCAACTGTACGACCTGGCCGGCTCGTACGGGGCCGGCGGACAAAAGCGCAGCCAACTCGTCATGGAGTACATCCGCCACCGCGAGTACGGCGACAAGGATCTGGCCAACAAGCTGGGCTGGTGGTACCTCATCGGCTCGTACGACACCGGATTCGTCGATTACTGCAATTCCAAGGGCATGAGCATCAAGGGTTCCTTCACCGACCCCTTCACCGGCTATCAACTCGGCTCCCCGCACATGATGGCCACGGCGAACGCACATCTCCTCAGGGATCAGCCGGGCGACAAGAAGGCCGCCAATGGCGGGGATGTCGGTGGCTGGGCCGGCGATCTGATGACGTTCTGGGCCGACTGGCGCAACTCCGAACAGAGTTATGCCAACCCGTGGCAGTTCGCCCACGACAGGCTCGCGGTCCCCGGCGTGGCATCGTCCTTCGGCTTCACCGACCTCATAGAAGACGCCGACGGGTACCACCTCGCCCGAGCCGTACGCGGCAACAAGAGCATCGTCGACGCCCTGAAGGACCACTACAACGGAGGCGGCGGCCTGCGACGCTTCAACAACTACTTCAACCAGAGGTGGGGCAACGCCACAGACTGCAAGACCTCCGCCCACAATGCCCTGACGTCGCTGGACAAGACCCTTTCAGCCGCGCAGATATACCTCATCACCTGTTCCGGAGCAGCTCAGCCGGCGGACTACCAAAACCTCCCCGGCGGAAGCGAAAAGCTCGGCAAGTTCGAGCAGGGGTTCGTCGACGCCCTGCTGGCCCGCATGGGCACGGAGCGACGCAGCCTGTCCCGGTACCGCGCAAACCATGAAAAGTACCTCAAGGCGGCCCGCGCCCGCTCCGCTCGATGACAACGAAAGAACAACGGCATGAAAGAAGCCTCGGTCCTCATCGTCGCAGTGATCCTTGCCGCCTGGCTCGTGTGGAACCTGTGGAACCTCTTTCACATGGCCGTCGGCCTGCGAAACGGATCATGGCGGCGGGCGATGTGGTGGACGCGCTTGTGCTCCGTCGCGCTCTGTGCCGGCCTCGCATCGTGGATCCGGGGAGTGTTCGGGGGAGGCCTCGACGTCCGCGAAACGTGTCTGTTCGTCCACCATGAGCGCTACGACGCGACGTACTGGGACGCCCATGCCGAGGAGTTCAGGAAAGTCTTCCCGCTGCACAACAAGTGCAATGCGCATTACGACTTGGTTCCCGCATGGATCAATCCGGCCATTGTGACCTGTGCCGTCATTTCATTGGCCGCTCTCGCCGTCCTCCTGTGGTTCGGCACCACACACCTCACCCGCTTGCCCGGAAAGGAGAACCAGTCATGAATCAGTCTGGTCTGTCAAGGCGCCGGTTCATAGCCGCCGGCTCCGGCGTTGCCGCCGCTGCAACGCTGGTCAACCTCGGTGGCGCCAACTGCGCGTCGGCCGATACCCGCGCTTGGAAGGGTCCGGTATCCAAGAACAGGTGGCCTGTCCTGGACGAGGCGACCAGCTTCACCATCGAAGGCAGCGGCCGGAAGGTCTCACTCGCGGAGGGGGACGCCGCCACGATCCTCCTCAACGTGGCCCGCCGGTTCCACTATGAGATCGACTCCCTGCGCGCCGGCGATGTTCACGGCTGGACACGCGACCATAAGCTGACGGAGACATACGAGTCGAACTACCTGTCCGGCAGCGCGCTGGCGATCCGTCCCGTGGACTATCCGGTCGGCGCCAAAGGCAATTTATATCCGCACGAACTCGTCATCATCCGGGACATCCTCGCTGAACTCGACGGTGTCGTCGCATGGGGCGGTGACTTCAAGAGACCGAAGGAATCCCACTTCGAGATCGCGCTCAGACCCG
The DNA here is from genome assembly GCF_019933235.1 of Streptomyces angustmyceticus. NCBI lineage: Bacteria > Bacillati > Actinomycetota > Actinomycetes > Kitasatosporales > Streptomycetaceae > Streptomyces > Streptomyces angustmyceticus. The sequence continues at coordinate 1,741,805 of NZ_CP082945.1, forward strand.
GCCACCCACGCTTGAAGGGGGTGGCTCGCAAGATCCGCGAGTGGAACAGCGGCCCTGGCAACAACGGCGCGGGGACGATCGACGCCTTCGACCCGAAACGTCGAAGCGCTGCACACACGTTCTTTCAAAGACAGGCGTCATAAGAATCCGCGGTGCGGCGCGATGCACGTCGGGCAGCTTCCCGATCCTCGTGCCGCGCTTCGGCGCTCCTGGCGTCCATGCCATCCAACAGGGCGATTTAATCGAAATCCCTTTCCCGTTGCGCGCGACGGTTCGAATCCGAGGTGACTTCCTCGCACCCCTTGGCGGCTTCTTGTTCCGAACGCCTCGGTTGCCACAGTGGTTTCCGCCAGGATGTCGCGGAAATCGCGTATCCGAGGCACGAGGCAAAGGGACCCCAGAATGAGGATGACCGACATATCGCTGGATTGGCTGGTTCCCGGGGCCCTGGTGGTCGTCGGTGTGCCGGTGGCCGTGGCGCTGGTGATGCGCGGCAGGCGTGCGGCCGCGCGGGCCGGCGGGGAGGACTCCTGGGAGCGCAGCGAGGAGCGTCGTCGTCGTAAGGAGACGGTCTTCGCCTCGGCCTCCTATCTGTTGCTGTTCTGCTGTGCGGCGGTCGCCGCCGCGCTGTCGTTCCACGGTCTGGTCGGCTTCGGCGTGCAGAACCTCAACCTCTCCGGGGGCTGGGAGTACCTGGTGCCGTTCGGGCTCGACGGTGCGGCGATGTTCTGCTCCGTGCTCGCCGTGCGGGAGGCCAGCCACGGTGACGCGGCGCTGGGCTCGCGGCTGCTGGTGTGGACGTTCGCGGGTGCGGCGGCGTGGTTCAACTGGGTGCACGCGCCGCGCGGCCTGGACCACGCGGGAGCGCCGCAGTTCTTCGCCGGGATGTCGCTGTCGGCGGCGGTCCTCTTCGACCGGGCGCTCAAGCAGACCCGCCGGGCGGCGCTGCGCGAACAGGGACTGGTGCCCCGTCCGCTGCCGCAGATCCGGATCGTCCGCTGGCTGCGCGCGCCCCGCGAGACCTTCGCGGCCTGGTCGCTGATGCTGCTGGAGGGCGTACGGACGCTGGACGAGGCGGTCGAGGAGGTCCGTGAGGACCGGCGCGAGAAGGAGGCCCACCGGCTCCGCAGGCGCGAGCAGGGCAGGCTCGATCGTGCACGGCTCAAGGCCATCAACCGGCAGCACCGCAGCTGGGGCCTCGGGCGTGGTGGCGGCCGGCAGTTGGTGACGACGGCGGCGGCCGCGGAGGTGGCCGGGACCGACCCCGCCATAGCCGGTGACGTCGAGCCGCCGCGGACCGGGGACCTGCCGTCACGCGCCCGTCCGGCGCTCAAGGCCGTGTCCGGCGCTGAGGCCGAGGGTGCCGGTGCCGCGGCTCCGCGGACCGTGGATCTCACCGCCGAGGACGACACCCAGACGATCCCCCGTCTGGACTCCCTGGAGGAGAAACTCGCCGAGATCGAACGGCAATTCGGCTGACCGGTGGCGGACCGTGCCCTCCGGCACCCCCGCCCATGGGTCAGGCCGGTCCGCCGCCCAGTTCGAACCACACGCTCTTGCCGAGGCTTTCGGTGCGTATGCCCCAGGCGTCGGCTAAGGAGCGCACCAGCATCAGTCCCCTGCCGGAGGTCCCGTCGGTCGTCGGCGCGCGCGGCTCGGGGCGGCCGGGGACGAAGTCCCTGACCTCCACCCGCAGCCGGTCGCCGACCCTGGCCGTGACGACGGCGCCGCCCTCCGCATGGACCAGGGCGTTGGTGACCAGCTCGCTGGTGAGCAGCGTCGCGACCTCCGCGAGCTCGCCGTCCCCCGGCGACGCCCAGCGGCTGAGCAGCTGGCGCAGCTCCCTGCGCACCTCGCCGACCGCTTTCAGATCCGCATGCCGCACCTTGCGCTGCAGTACGCCCGGCGCTCGTGCGGTGATCCCCCGGTCCCGGCCCCCCTCGGCCGTTTCCTGCCGTCTGTCCCGTCCTTCGCGCCGCACAGGCTGACGCATTTTCTCCCCCGCCCCCAACGAACTCCGGCGCTCTGCCTCGAACAGCCTCACGCTCAGCATGCCCATCCGCTCTGCCGCCATGCTTCGGATTTGCCGCTTCCGCCCGCCTTGCCGCCGATCCGCCACCCGTGCGCCGGAGGGACCGGGCGGGGCCGTGGGCGGCGCCGTGCTCCGGCACGACCGGGCAGGCACCCCCTGAGTGGGTATGCCTGATCCGAGCCTGTCGTGGAGGCCCGGCCGGGAGCGCCGGGCACTCCCCCGGCAACCGCCGGGGCCCCGCCCGCGCCCGGGAGGCGTCGGGGAGTACGAGCGTGAGGAGCCGCTGTGCACGACGACCGACTGCTGGTGGAGGGGCGCCTGGAGCGAGCGCTGGGGCAGTTCATCCGGCCCGCGCGGTACGCGGCGCGGGTGCCGCTGCGGCTGGCCGTCTGGCACGCGCCGGCAATCGGGGGATCCCCTGCGCGCGGGGAATCGGGAACCGGGGAAACGGTGCCGGTGGGCGAGGCGCTGCGGGCCGCGTACGAGCCGTTCGCGCTCGGCGAGTCCTGGGGGCCGCCGTGGTCCACGAGCTGGTTCCGGCTGGCGGGCGAGGTGCCGCGGGAGTGGGCGGGGCGGCGGGTGGAGGCCGTCATCGACCCCGGCTTCACCGGTGACGGGCCCGGGTTCCAGGCCGAGGGCCTCGTCTACGACGCCGAGGGCGTACCGGTCAAGGGGATCCATCCGCGCAACCGGCACGTCCCCGTGGGCGCGCCGGCGGTCGGCGGCGAGGAGGTCCGTCTGCTGCTGGAGGCCGCCGCGAACCCGGCGGTGCTGCGGGACTTCCGCCCCACCGGCCTCGGCGATGTGCGCACCGCTCCGCGCCGGCCGCTGTACCGCTTCGCCTCGGCGGACCTCGCGGTGCTCGACGAGACGGTGTGGCAGCTGGTCCTGGACATCGAGGTGCTGTCGGAGCTGATGCACGAGCTGCCCGCCGACGGCTCGCGCCGGCACGAGATCCTGCGGGCCCTGGAGGACATGCTCGACGCGCTCGACCTGCACGACGTCGGTGCCACCGCGGCCGCGGGGCGGGACGCGCTGGCGGACGTCCTGGGCCGCCCGGCCGCGGCCAGCGCCCATCGCGTCTCGGCCACCGGGCACGCCCATATCGACTCCGCCTGGCTGTGGCCGCTGCGCGAGACGGTGCGCAAGGCGTCCCGCACCTTCGCCAATGTCACCCAGCTGGCCCAGGAGTACCCGGAGGTGGTGTTCGCCTGCTCGCAGGCGCAGCAGTACGCCTGGGTCAAGGAGCACCAGCCGCACATCTGGGAGCGCATCAAGGAGGCCGTACGGAGCGGCAACTGGGCGCCGGTGGGCTCGATGTGGGTGGAGTCGGACGCCAACATGCCCGGCGGCGAGGCACTGGCCCGGCAGCTGGTGCACGGAAAGCGCTTCTTCCTGGAGGAGCTGGGCGTGGAGACCGAGGAGGTCTGGCTGCCGGACTCCTTCGGCTACACCGCCGCCTTCCCGCAGCTGGCGCGACTGGCCGGCGCGAAGTGGTTCCTCACCCAGAAGCTGTCGTGGAACCAGACCGACAAGATGCCGCACCACACCTTCTGGTGGGAGGGCATCGACGGCACCCGCGTCTTCACCCACTTCCCGCCGGTCGACACCTACAACTCCCGGCTGGCCGCGCCCGAACTCGCCCACGCCGAGCGCAACTTCGCCGACAAGGGCCGCGCCACCCGCTCCCTGGTGCCGTTCGGCTGGGGCGACGGCGGGGGCGGCCCGACCCGCGAGATGCTGGAGCGGGCCCGCCGGCTGCGCTCCCTGGAGGGCTCGCCGCGCGTCGCGATCGAGCCGCCGGCCCGGTTCTTCGAGGCCGCCCAGGCGGAGTACGGGGCGGCGGCGCCGGTCTGGTCCGGTGAGCTGTACCTCCAGTTCCACCGCGGCACCTACACCTCACAGGCGAAGACCAAGCAGGGCAACCGGCGCAGCGAACACCTGCTGCGCGAGGCCGAGTTGTGGGCCACCACGGCGGCGGTGCGGACGGGCGGCGGCTACGCCTACCCGTACGACGCCCTCGACCGCCTCTGGAAGACCGTGCTGCTGCACCAGTTCCACGACATCCTGCCCGGGTCGTCCATCGCCTGGGTCCACCGCGAGGCCCGTGACACGTACGCGGCGGTCGCGGCCGAGCTGACCGGGATCATCGAGACGGCGCTCGGGGCGCTGGCGGGCGGGGAGCCGGCGGCGGCCGGGGTGCCGACGGTGTTCAACGCCTCGCCCTACGACCGGGACGAGGTCGTGGCGCTGCCGGAGTCCGGGGCGGGCGGGCCCACCGAGGCCGCGGTGCACGTCCCGGCGCTGGGCTCGGCCGCGGTCCGCCCGGCCGCCCCGGACAGCGCCACCCCGCCGCCCCCGCCCGTACGGGCGGACACCGGCACCGGGGACACCGTCACGCTCGACAACGGGCTGCTGCGGGTGGTCGTCGACGCCGACGGCCTGCTGGCGTCGGTGCGTGATCTGCACGCCGGGCGGGAGGTGCTGGCGCCGGGCGCCCGCGGCAATCTGCTGCAACTGCACCCCGACCACCCCAACCAGTACGACGCCTGGGACCTCGACCGGCACTACCGCCGCCGGCACACCGATCTGACCGACGCCGAGTCCGTCGAGCTGGCCGCGGCCGGGCCGCTGTCCGCGACGGTCCGGGTGACCAGGGCGTTCGGCGCGTCCCGGATCACCCAGGAGCTGACCCTGCGGGCGGGCTCGCCCCGCCTCGACATCGCCTGCGACATCGACTGGCACGAGTCGGAGAAGGTCCTCAAGGCCGCCTTCGCGCTGGACGTGCACGCCGAGCGGTCCACCTCCGAGGTGCAGTTCGGGCACGTCCACCGCCCCACCCACACCAACACCAGCTGGGACGCGGCCCGTTTCGAGATCTGCGCGCACCGCTGGCTGCGGGTCGCCGAGCCCGGCTACGGGGTCGCCCTGCTCAACGACTCCACCTACGGCCACGACGTCACCCGCACCCCGCACCCCGAGGGCCTGGGCACGACGGTCCGGCTGACCCTGCTGCGCGCCCCGCACAGCCCCGACCCCGAGACCGACCAGGGCGGTCACCGTTTGCGCTACGCCCTGCTGCCGGGCGCCGGGACCGGCGAGGCGGTCGCCGAGGGGCTGGCGCTCAACCTGCCCCTGCGGACCGCCACCGCGCCGCCCGTCCCGCCACTGATCCGCGTCGACCACCCGGCCGTGACCGTCGAGTCGGTCAAGCTCGCCGAGGACCGCAGCGGCGATGTGGTGGTGCGGCTCTACGAGTCGCAGGGCGGCCGGGCGAGCGGCCTGCTCTCCCCCGGCTTCCCGGTCGCCCGGGTCACCGTGACCGACCTGCTGGAGCGGCCGTTGCACGAGGAGGAGAGCGGGCCGACCTCGGATGTGGCGGTGGAGCTGCGTCCGTTCCAGATCCTGACGCTCCGGCTGCGGCCGCAGCACCCGCCGGGGAGCTGAACCGGGCTCCGGGTCGGGCGGACCGGCCGGGCGGGCGGACCGGCCGGGCGGGCGGACCGGCCGGGCGGGCGGACCGGCCGGGCGGGCGGACCGGCCGGGCGGACCGGCCGGGCGGGAGCACGTCAGATCCGGGGCACGTTCCGCAAGTTGGAGCGGGCCATCTGCAGCATCCGGCCGACGCCGCCGTCCAGGACGATCTTGCCGGCCGACAGCGCGAAGCCGGACACCATCTCCGCGCTGATCTTCGGCGGGATCGACAGGGCGTTGGGGTCGGTGACGACGTCGACCAGCGCCGGGCCCTTGTGCTTGAAGGCCTCGCGCAGGGCGCCGCGCAGGTGCTTGGGCTTCTCGACCCTGATGCCGTGGGCCCCGGCCGCGCGGGCGATGGCCGCGAAGTCCGGGTTCTTGTTGCCGGTGCCGTACGAGGGCAGGCCGGAGACCAGCATCTCCAGCTCCACCATGCCCAGCGAGGAGTTGTTGAACAGCACCACCTTCACCGGCAGGTCGTACTGGACCAGGGTGAGGAAGTCGCCCATCAGCATGGAGAACCCGCCGTCGCCCGACATCGAGACGACCTGGCGTCCGCGGTCGATGAACTGGGCGCCGATCGCCTGCGGCAGCGCGTTGGCCATCGAGCCGTGACTGAACGAACCGATCACCCGGCGGCGGCCGTTGGGGGTGAGGTAGCGGGCCGCCCAGACGTTGCACATGCCGGTGTCGACGGTGAAGACCGCGTCGTCGTCGGCCTCCTCGTCCAGGACCGAGGCCACGTACTCGGGGTGGATCGGCAGGTGCTTCTCGACCTTGCGGGTGTAGGCCTTGACCACGCCCTCCAGGGCGTCGGCGTGCTTCTTCAGCATCCGGTCCAGGAACCTGCGGTCCGTCTTCGGATTCACCTTGGGCATCACGCCGCGCAGCGTCTCGCGGACGTCGCCCCAGACGGCCAGGTCGAGTTTGGAGCGGCGGCCGAGGTGTTCGGGCCGGACGTCGACCTGCACGATCGTGACGTCGTCGGGCAGGAACGCCTCGTACGGGAAGTCCGTGCCGAGCAGGATCAGCAGGTCGCACTCGTGGGTGGCCTCGTACGCCGCGCCGTAGCCGAGCAGTCCGCTCATGCCGACGTCGTAGGGGTTGTCGTACTGGATCCATTCCTTGCCGCGCAGTGCGTGCCCGACCGGGGACTTCACCCGCTCGGCGAACTCCATGACCTCGGCGTGCGCCCCCGCCGTGCCGCTGCCGCAGAACAGCGTGACCTTGTCGGCCTCGTTGATCATCCGGGCCAGCGTGTCGATCTCGACGTCCCCGGGGCGGACCGACGGGCGCGTGGTGACCAGGGCGTGTTCGACGGTGCGCTCGGGCGCCTGCTCGGCGGCGATGTCGCCGGGGAGGGAGACGACCGAGACCCCGCGCTGCCCGATGGCGTGCTGGATCGCGGTCTGCAGCACCCGCGGCATCTGCTTGGTGCTGGAGATCAGTTCGCTGTAGTGGCTGCACTCGACGAACAGCCGGTCCGGGTGGGTCTCCTGGAAGTAGCTGGTGCCGATCTCGCTGGAGGGGATGTGGGAGGCCAGGGCGAGGACCGGGGCCATGGAGCGGTGGGCGTCGTAGAGGCCGTTGATCAAGTGCAGGTTGCCGGGGCCGCAGGAGCCGGCGCAGGCCGCCAGCGAGCCGGTGAGCTGCGCCTCCGCCCCGGCGGCGAACGCGGCGACCTCTTCGTGGCGGACCTGGATCCAGTCGATCGCGGAGTTGCGGCGGATGGCGTCCACCACCGGGTTGAGGCTGTCGCCGACGACCCCGTAGAGCCGGCGCACCCCCGCGCGCACGAGGATGTCCACGAACTGCTCGGCCACGGTCTGCTTCGCCATGTCGCTGTCGCTCCTTCGACGGGTGGGGGCTGCCCGCTGGGGCGGAGGGGGCTGCTCTCCCATGAACCCACGCGGTGCCGCGGCGCGCCTCCGCTGTGCGTCACCGCCCTCTGCGCACCCCGGCTCCCCGTGTGCCCGGCGCTACGACTCCCACACCCCGACGGCCGTACGGTCCATCGCGTGCCCCTCGGCCCGTAGTTGCGAGGCGGCGAGGAACTCCACCAGACCCGGCGGCTCGGCGGCGGACCACCGCTCGGCCAGCCGGGCGGCGAGCGCGGCCTCGTCCCGCAGCGGCTCGGCGAGACCCGCGCTGCACAGCAGCAGCGTGTCCCCCGGACGGGCGAACGCCGTGCGGAAGAGGAACGGCTCGGGCCGCTCCGGGCCCTCGGCCGGCGCGTACGGGTCGTGCGCCGGCTCCGGGGCGGGACGCGGCAGTCCGCTGCCGGCGCCCGCCGTCGTGCCGGAGTCGTGGTCCGTCACGGCGGGCTCCAGGTCCTGCCAGGCCCCGTCGCGCAGCAGGAAGAGACCGCCCGCGCCGACGCCGAAGAACACCCGGGTACGGCAGTCCGGGTCGGCGGGCACCAGCAGGCAGCGCAGCGCGGCCGGCTGCCACCGCGCGGGAACGTCCCGGGACCGCTCCGCCGGGGCGTCCCGCTCGGGCGCCCGGCCGCGGAGTTTGCCGTAGCTGCGGTCGGTGAGCCGCTGCAGCCCGGATTTGAGGGCGTCGCGACGCTCCGCCTTGATGTCCTCCGCCAGTCGGGTGTAGCTGCGGCCGATCGCGCCACCGATCCAGGTGCAGGCGTCCCGGGCGTCCCGGGCGGCACGGTGGGCGCCCCCGGCGGACGGCCTGCCGGTGGCGACGGCCACCAGGATCAGCGCGTGCCGGCCCGCCCCGAAGCGGGTGGTGAGCAGCGCGTCACGGCGTACCTCACCACGCACGCGGGCGCCCTCACCGCGCTGCGAGGCGGCCCGCAGGGTCAGCGCGCCGTAGCAAGAGCCGTCGAGGGTGGTGTCGGGCACCGGATCGTCGAGAACCGCCGGGTCGGCTACGGGCAGTTCCCCCGGCTCGGCGGGTGGGGCGGGGTGGGCGGACCGGGCGGGGCCGGCCGGCCGGGCAGAGTCGGCCGGCTTGGTGGGCTCGGTCTGGTGGGTGGGCTCGGTCGGCTTGGTGGGCTCGGCCTCGGGGGAGGGACGGTCCGCGGCTCGACGGTCGGGAGACGGGCCGGGGGCCGAGCGGCGGTCCCGTGACGGGCGATCGGCGGAGGTCCCGCGCGTCCCGGGACCGGTGGACCGGAGCGGGATCGGTGGGGACGGCACGGGTGGGGAGGGCGCGGCCCTGCCCGGTGGCTTTCGCGGCGGCGGCTCGGCCTTACCGGAATCCGGGGGTGGGGGCGGAGCCGGGGGCTTCCGCGGTGTCGTACCGCCCCTCCGCGGCGCTCCCAGCGCCCGCAGCGCCGACGCGACCCGTTCGTCGAGGGTGTCCACGGCGTCGGACGGCCCGGCATCGCCCACCGCGCCGGGTGCCGGGGCGCCCTCTCCCGCGCCCTCGCCGCCGTACAACTGCCGCCACCAGTCGTCTTCGTGGCTCCGCGCGGCTCCCTGCTGATTCATGGGCCGTATTGTCCCTGCGCGACCACGCCCGAAACAGGGCGCGAAAGAGCGTCCACCGGGCGGCCGGCCTCCTACGGGTGACCGGCCGCGGGACTTCAGCGGACCGCGCAGGTCATGGGTGGCCCGGTGGAGCGGACGACCGTGGACGTCAGCCGGTCCGGTCTTCGGCGTCGTCGGTTTGACGGGGTGAAACGGGAGGGGCGGGGCTGACGACGGCCCGTCCGACGGGGTTCCGGTCCGGCCGGCGGGCGCCCCTCCCGGCGGGCGGGAGCCCCTGGCCCGGCCAACGCCCCACCCCGGCCGCCGGCAAGCGCTTCCGGGCCGCTTCCGGCACGCTGGGCCCATGAGAGTGTGCAGCCTACGAGCCGTCACGGGGCGTGTGCCCGCCGGGTGTGAGGCCGGCACGTGAACGAGTGCGGCGAGCGGGCCGGCGGACGGCGCGTGCCGCCCCCGGGCGGGCGGGCCGGGCGTGACGGGACCGGCGCATGAGCGTGTGGCAGTTGGTCGCGGTCGGCCTGGTGATGCTGCTGGGGCTGCTCGGGGTGCTGGTACCGGGCATCCCCGGCCCGCTGATCGTCTGGGCCGCCGTGCTGTGGTGGACGCTGTCCGAGAAGTCCTCCCTCGCCTGGGTGGTGCTCATGGGCGCGACCGCCGTGCTGCTCCTCAACCAGACGCTGAAGTGGCTGCTGCCGGCCCGCAACCTGCGGGCCGCGGGCGCGCCGTACCGGGCGTTGTTCCTGGCGGGCGTGGCCGGCATCGTGGGGTTCTTCGTGATCCCGGTCATCGGAGGACCACTGTGCGCCGTCGGGGGCCTCTACCTGCTGGAACGCGTCCGACTCGGCAGCCACGGCGACGCCTGGGCCTCGGCCCGCACCGCCCTGCGCGCCATCGGCCTGAGCGTCCTGATCGAACTGTTCGCCTGCCTCCTGGTCGTCGGCGCCTGGACGGGCGCGGTGGCAGCGGGCTGAATCCTCCCCCGTCCCGCCCCGGCACCGCCTCCTCCATCAGCTTCTTCATGACTGACAGACCGATTCTTCATGACTGACGGGCCGAACATCCTTGATGCCCTTCTTCGATGCCCTTCTTCTTGCGGTTGGCGACTTGTTCCATTTGGCTCCCGCTCGGCCGGTCGAGTGGAAGACTCGGTCGGGACGTGACGATCTGAGGAGTTCAAGGCATGGCAACAGGTGCCCTCGACGGACCGGTTCCGGCAGCAGCCCCACGCGGGCAGCGCGTCCTCGACCTCCTGGACAAGGCAATCGACGCCCAGAGCCCCCTGGTGCGCAAGAACATCGCCCGGGCCCGCCAGCGGAACCCGGAGGCGACACCGGCACAGGTGATCCGCAATCTGGAGCGGATGTACGTCAGCGCCTTGACCGGGACGGGTGCTGCGGTGGGAGGAACTGCAGCCGCGCCCGGCGTCGGGACGGGAGTCGCGCTGGCGCTGTCGGCAGGCGAGGCCCTCTCATCTCTTGAACTGAGCGCCCTCTACGCGCTCTCGATCGCGGAAGTGCACGGCGTCCCCATCGACGAGCTCGAACGCCGCCGAACGATCGTGATGGGAATCATGCTCGGCGGGACCGGCTCCACCACCATTACCAAGGTCGCCGAGCGTACGGGGCAACACTGGGGACGTCAGGTGGTCGCCAAGGTACCTGTCGAGATGTTGCGTCAGATCAACAAGATCCTGGGGAAGAACTTCGTCACGAAGTACGGAACCAAGCAGGGGATCATCGTGCTCGGCCGGGTGGCGCCGTTCGGTATCGGCGCTGTCATTGGCGGGGGCGCCAACGCCGCTCTCGCCACTCTGACCGTGCGGTCCGGCCGTCGCGCATTCGGCCCACCCCCGACGTCGTGGCATGGCTGACACGGACCACACCGCCACCGTCCGACAGTTCGCACGGCTGTTCCTCGGCGCGCTGAAGGGTGTCGAGCAACCAGCCTCCGCCACCGGAGTCGGGTTCGGAGCGGATCGCGCCCCGGCTTGTCTCATCCCCGGTGCAGGCGTTCATTCGGCCGGGCTGGTGCGGGCTGGAACGAGCCGCTCGGTCGCTGATGAGGCAGTGGTCGCGGTGCGCCGGAACTCGCTCGGGTCGAACCACTCGCGCAGCGTGCAGACCAGCATCCAGTCCAACAGCCGGTCGAGCACCACCTGCTGGTTCAGCTTCCGCGAACCCGCTGCTGTGGAGGGGGGAGGAGCGGATCACTCCGTTCCTCCCCCGTCGCCGAGCGACGAGGGCCCGGGGCCCCCGCGCTCCGTCACCTCACCGCTGCGGCCCCCGCTTCCGCTCCATCATGTGGCGGCCCAGTGCCTGCTTCTGCTTCCAGTCGCGGCGGATCTCGGCGCGCAGCCGGGCGTCGGTCTTCGCCACGATGCGTTGGTTCTCCCGTAGGAGCTTGCGGTAGCTCTCCAGCCGTCGCAGGGGCAACTCCCCGGTCTCTAGGGCCTCTTGGACCGCGCAGCCGGGTTCGGCCTGGTGTGCGCAGTCGTGGAAGCGGCACTCCTCGGCCAGCGACTCGACGTCCGAGAACGTCCGGGACAGCCCGGTTCCCGCGTCCCACATGCCGACGCCGCGCAGCCCCGGCGTATCGATCAGCACCCCGCCGCCGGGGAGCGCCCGCAGGTCGCGGGTGGTCGTGGTGTGCCGGCCCTTGCCGTCCCGGTCGCGGATGGCCTGCACCCGCTGCAGTTCCTCGCCGAGCAGGGCGTTGGCCAGCGTGGACTTGCCCGCGCCGGACTGCCCCAGCAGGACGGAGGTGCCGCCCGCGAGCACGGCGGTGACCACTTCCACCCCCTCGCCGGTCATCGAACTGACCGTCAGCACCTGCACGCCCGGTGCCGCGGTCTCCGCGTCCGCGACGAGATGCGCCAGGGTGTCCGGTCCCCCGGCCAGGTCGGCCTTGGTCAGCACCACCAGCGGCTGTGCCCCGCTCTCCCAGGCCAGCGAGACGAACCGCTCGATACGTCCGAGGTCCAGCGCATCGGCCAGCGACACCGCGATCACCGCGTGGTCGACGTTCGCCGCGAGGATCTGTCCCTCGGAGCGCTTGGAGGAGGTGGACCGCAAGAACGCCGTACGCCGGGGCAGCAACGCCCGTACCACGCCGTCGAGATGGCTGCCGGTCAGGCCGTTCTCCAGGTCGATCGCGGCCCAGTCCCCGGTGCACGGCACCCGCATCGGGTCGCTCGTGGCGACCAGCGCGGTGTCCGCCAGTACGGTCCGGACGCCCGCGCCCTCGCCGGAGCCGTCGGCGACGACGGCGTCCACCCGCCCGCGGTCCACGCGGACGATACGGCCGGGCACGATCCCCCGCCCGGCGTGGGGGGTGAAGCTTTCCGCGAACCCGTCGTCCCAGCCGTAGGCGGTCAGCGGGTGCGCAGCAGAGAAATCGAGGTCCAACAACGGGATGACCCTTCAGGAAGGAGCAGCCCCGGCCGCCCGCGCACGGCGCGGGAAGAAGAAAGGTGATGTCGAGTCAGCCGGAGACCACGGGAGAGAGGTTGATGGTCTTCTGGAGGCGGGCAGCGCCCTGCGCAGCGACAGTCATCGGTCCTCACCTCCCGGATTCCTCGACAGCCGACGACGGTGACCCCGGGTCCCGTCCGAACACCGCCGACCTTAGGCCGTCCCGGAGCGGCGGTGCCACTTCTTTTTCCCGCTCCCTTCCTCGGCTTCTGTTTTCGGTTTCTTCCGCTGCCTTCGCCCGCTCCTGCAGCCCGCTCCCCTGCTACGCCGCCGTTCGCCCCGCCGCCCCGGCCGTGCGCCCCGTCGGGTGCAGGGCGGCGTACTCCAGGGGTGCGGACGGGTCGATGGAGACGTCCAGGGGGGCCGGGGCGGCACCCGCGCGGGCCAGGAGGTCTCCGATGGCGGCGATCATCGCCCCGTTGTCGGTGCACAGCCGCAGCGGCGGCACCCGCAGGGTGATCCCCGCGGCGGCGCACCGTTCCTCCGCCAGGCTCCGGACCCGGGAGTTGGCGGCGACTCCGCCGACCACGACGAGGGTGCTGACGCCGTGGTCGGCGCAGGCGGCGACCGCCTTGCGGGTCAGGACGTCGGCGACCGCCTCCTGCAGGGCGGCCGCCCCGTCCGCCACCGGCAGCTCCCGGCCGCGGTGCCGCTCCGCCCAGCGTGCGGCGGCGGTCTTCAGCCCCGAGAAGGAGAAGCCGTAGGGGTCGTCGTGCGGTCCGGTCAGGGGGCGGGGAAAGCGGACGGCGCGTACGTCGCCCTCGCGCGCCGTCCGGTCGATGGCCGGTCCCCCGGGATACGGCAGACCGAAGACCCGGGCGGCCTTGTCGAAGCATTCGCCGGCGGCGTCGTCGAGGGTGTCGCCGAGGTGCACGATGCGGTCCCGGGCCAGGTCGCGGACGAGCAGCAGCGACGTGTGGCCGCCGGAGACGATCAGCACCACGCAGGGGTCGGGCAGCGGGCCGTGCGCGAGGGTGTCGGCGGCGACATGGCCGGCCAGGTGGTGCACGCCGTAGAGCGGCACGTCCAGCGCGTACGCCAGGCTCTTCGCGCCGGCCAGCCCGACCTGGAGCGCGCCGGAGAGCCCCGGCCCGGTGGTCACCGCGACCGCCCCGATGTCGGACATCCGCAGCCCGGCCTCGGCCAGGGCCCGGTGCACGACCGGGGTGAAGGCGTGGACATGGGCGCGGGCCGCGATCTCCGGCACCACTCCCCCGAACCGGGCGTGCTCGTCCATGCTCGACGCCACGGCATGCCCCAGCAGCCGGCCGTCCCGGACCAGGCCGGCGCCCGTCTCGTCACAGGACGACTCGATGCCCAGCACGACGGGTGTTCCACGCATGCCGTTCTCCTCTCGCATACGGCAGCCAGTTTTCTGCGCTGGCTACGTAACTGCGAAGGATATGCAATAAGGGGCGGGGCGGGTTGCCGCGCGCGACCGCCTCATGCCCCCGTGGCGCCGTCGATGGCCTCCCTGAGCAGGTCCGCGTGACCGTTGTGGCGTGCGTACTCCTCGATCATGTGGACCAGGATCCAGCGCAGCGAGACGCCCTGACCGCCGGCCTGGCCGGCCTCCTGCTCCGAGAGCTTGCCGGTGGCGTCGAGCGCGGCGCCGGCGGTCAGTTCGCGACTGCGGGCGACTTCGGCCTGCCAGCCGGCCAGGGCCTGGCCCAGCCCGCGGTCGGGGGTGAGCGTGAAGCCGTCCGGGTTGTCCGCCTCGTGGACCGGCGGGACATCCTGGCCGGCGAACACCCTCTGGAACCAGTTGCGTTCGACCTCCGCCAGGTGCTGGACGAGGCCCAGCAGCGTCATCCCGGACGGCGCCACCGGGGCGAGGCGGGCCTGACGGTCTTCCAGGCCCGCGCACTTCAGCGCGAGTGTGGCGCGGTGGAAGTCCAACCAGCCTTCCAGCGTGGCGCGTTCATCGGCCTGCAGGGGCGGAATCGGCCGCCCGTCCGGTGTGGCATGCATGGGCGCAGCCTTTCACGGCGGGGTCCTGGGACGGAGGCCCCTTTTCGTGCGGACCCGACGGGACGAGGCGAGCGGAAAGAGGCGAGAGAAGGCGGGGAGAGGGGAGCGGGAGGGCGCGAGCGGCCGGGCTCCGCACCTGGGCGGGCGCGGGGGGGCGCGGTCGGCGCGTCGGCGGGCCGCGGGGCCCACCCGGCCGTCCGCCCCCTGGCGGAGCACAATGCTAGACATGGGGCATGACGGAATACTTCGGGCGAGAGGGTGACGATTCCGCGTCATCACACTCCCCGGGACGACGCCTCCGCTCGCTGCTGCAGGTGCCCAGCGTCGCGGGCCAGGTGTTCGTGCTGCAGCTCGCCCTGGCGGTACTGCTGGTCGTCGCCGCCGTCGTCGCGCTCGTCCTCCAGGCGGAGGGCGCGAGCATGCAGGAGGCCCGTCAGCGTTCCCCGGCCGGGGCCGCCGCCTTCGCCCATGCGCCCGGCACCCTCACCGCCATGCAGTCCCGCGACCCCAGCGCGCTGCTGCAGCCCGGGGCGGAGGCGGCCCGCAAGGCCGCCGGGGTCGACCACAGCGTCGCGTTCCGCCCCACGGGCATCCGCTGGACGCACCCCGGCACCCGGCTGATCGGCAAGCACGTCGTCGGCGCCGGCACCTACCCGCCGTCGCTCCACGGCACGCCCCGCACCGCCACCTTCACCTCGTCCGTCGGTCCCGCGGTGGACACCACGGTTCCGGTCTCCGCTCCCGACGGCTCGACCGCCGGGTTCGTGGCCGCCGGGATACGTGTCCAGCGGGCGGGCGAGCGGGTGGCGCAGCCGTTGGCGCTGGTGCTGGGCGCCGCGGCCGGCGGGCTGCTGGTGGTCGCCGTCGGGGCGGCGTGGACGAGCCGCCGGCTGCGGCGGCAGACGCACGGGCTGCGGCCGGCCGAGCTGCGGCGGAGGTACGAGCATCACGACGCGGTGCTGCACGCCGTACGGGAGGGCGTGCTGGTCATCAGCGGCGACGGGCGGCTGCTGCTCGCCAACGACGAGGCCCGGCGGCTGCTCGCCCTGCCCGCCGACGCGGAGCGGCGCCCGCTCGCCGACCTGGATCTGGAGCCCGGGCTGAGCGCGCTGCTGGCCTCCGGCCGGGAGGCGACCGACGAGGTGCTGCCGGCCGGCGACCGGCTGATCGCGGTGAACGTCCGGCCGACGGCGCCGCACGGCGGGCCCGCCGGGACGGTGGTGACGCTGCGGGACACCACCGAACTGCGGACGCTGGCCGGGCGGGCGGGCGTGGCCCAGGAGCGGCTGAAGCTGATCTATGACGCGGGGCTGCGGATCGGCACCACGCTGGAGGTGGGGCGGACCGCCGAGGAGCTGGCCGATGTCGCGGTCCCCCGGTTCGCCGACGTGGCCACCGTCGAACTGCTGGAGCCGGTGCTGCGGGGTGACGAACCGGCGGCCGGGCCGGGCACCGGCCTGCGGCGGCTGGCGGTCAGCGGGGTCCCCCAGGCCGCGGCGATCTACCGGGTGGGCGAGGACCTCAGGTTCGCGCCCGGCACACCGATGGCCACGGCCCTGGCGAGCGGCCGCCCGGTCCTGGTGGACGATCTGCCCCGGTCGGACGAGTGGCGCCGGCCGGACCCGGAGCACACCCAGCGGGTGCTGGACGCCGGTATCCGGTCGCTGATCGCCGTGCCGCTGCAAGCCCGCGGGGTGGTGCTGGGGCTGGCCAACTTCTGGCGGACCGGGAGCGCCGGCGGCTTCGAGGAGGAGGATCTGGCCTTCGCCGAGGAACTGGCCGCGCGCGCCGCGGTCGCGATCGACAACGCCCGCCGCTACACCCGCGAGCACACCACGGCCGTCACCCTGCAGCGCAGCCTGCTCCCGCAGACCCTGCCCGAGCAGTCCGCCCTGGAGGCCGCCCACCGCTACCTTCCCGCCCTCGCCGGGGTCGGCGGCGACTGGTTCGACGTCATCCCGCTGCCCGGCGCCCGGGTCGCCCTGGTGGTCGGAGATGTCGTCGGGCACGGGCTGCACGCCGCCGCCACCATGGGCCGGCTGCGCACCGCGGTGCACAACTTCTCCGCCCTCGACCTGCCGCCCGACGAACTGCTCAACCATCTGGACGAACTCGTCACCCATATCGACACGGACGAGGCGGGGACGGCGGAGGCCGGCGCCGGCGGGGACGAGGGGACCTGGCCGGGCGGCACGGCCGACGGGGCGCCGGCGCAGCTGGGCCGCACCGGCATCACCGGTGCCACCTGCCTGTACGCCATCTACGACCCGGTCGGCGGCCTGACCACCCTGGCCAGGGCGGGCCACCCGGGTCCGGCCGTGATCGCCCCGGACGGCACCGTCTCGTTCCCCGAGGTCCCTGTCTCCCCACCGCTGGGCCTGGGCGGCGGGGAGCCGGTGGAGACCACGGAACTCACCCTGGGCGAAGGCTCCCGGCTGGTGCTGTACACGGACGGGCTGATCGAGGGCCCCGACCGCGACCTCGGCCGGGGCCTGGAGCTGCTGCGGACGGCCCTGGCCGGCGCGGCGGACCGGGCCCCGGAACAGATCTGCACGGCGGTCCTCGACACTCTGCTGCCCGAACACCCCAGTGACGACATCGCCCTGCTGGTGGCCCGCACCCGGCTGCTGGCCCCCGGCCGGGTCGCCGAATGGGACGTGCCCTCCGACCCCGCGGCCGTCGCCCGCATCCGGTCGGCCTGTCTGCGCACGCTGGAGTCGTGGGGGCTGGTGGCGCTGTCGTTCACCACCGAGCTGATCCTCAGCGAGCTGATCACCAATGCCATCCGCTACGGGGCCCAGCCGATCCGGGTCCGGCTGCTGCACGACCGGGCGCTGATCTGCGAGGTCTCGGACGGCACCAGCGCCTCCCCGCACCTGCGCCGGGCGGCGACCACGGACGAGGGCGGCCGCGGCCTCTTCCTCGTCGCCCAGTTCGCCCAGCGCTGGGGCACCCGTTACACGCCCAACGGCAAGGTCATCTGGACCGAGCAGACCCTCGACGGCGGCCGGCCGGAACCCGGTCCGGACTCGGCCGACGACATCCTCGACCAGTGGGACGACGTGCCCGCGCTGTGACGCCGCCCCTGGCGACAGCGTTCCCGCGCTCCGCCGCCGCGCGCGGCGGCCGTCGGATGCACCCCCGTTGCCCCCTGGCTAAGCTCGGGGAAGGGGCCGAAGATCTGATCATGGAGGCTCCCCGTGGTGCAGCTGCCCGAAGCGCGTGATCTGGCCCCTCGCCTGGCCACCGGTGCGTTCCTGCTGAATTCCGGTCTGACGAAGTTGCGGGCCGACGAGGCGACCGCGCAGGCCGTGCACGGCATGGCGTGCGTCGCGTACCCGTTCCTCGACCGGATTCCCGCCGAGCGCTTCACCCGGCTGCTGGCGTGCTCGGAACTCGCCCTCGGCGGCGCGCTGCTGGCGCCGTTCGTACCGACCCGGCTGGCCGGGCTGGGGCTGACCGGCTTCGCCGGCGGGCTGTTCGGCCTGTATCTGCGCCTCCCCGGCATGCGGCAGGAGGGCGGTCTGCGACCGACCCAGGACGGGATCCCGCTGGCCAAGGACAGCTGGCTGCTGGGCATCGGGCTGGGGTTCCTGGGCGCGGCCGGGCGGCGGAAGCGGGCCGCGGCCGCCCGGTACCGGCACGCCTGCCGCCGGCATCACGGGCACCATCACCGGGGCCGTTGCCGCTGCTGAGTGCGGCAACGGGGGCGGGCAGCCGGACGTGCGGGGCCGGGCGCGGTCAGCGGGCCGGGGGCCGCCGGAGGGCCCGTACGGCGGCGGCACAGCCCGCGGCCGTGACCCCGGCGAGGAGGAGGACCAGCAGGCTCGTCCGGTCCTGCGGCTGGAAGGCCAGGTCGGAGCGCTGGTTGAGGACGAAGCCGTCGTAGAACATCCAGGACACCAGGGCCACGACCGGCGCCAGAAGCGGCCGCGCCAGCAGGGACACGGCGGCCGTCAGCGCGGCGAAGACCGCGAGCGCCGCCGTGGCGTGCGCCGCCGTGCCGGTCAGCATCAGGGCGGTCACCAGCAGCGCCGCGCCCAGGGCGCCGAGCGGCAGTGCGAGGTCACGGGCGAGGGCGGCGGGGCGGGGCGGCGGCCGGCGGACCGGCCGCGTACGGGGCGGGGCCACCCGCGGGCGGTGTGCGGTGCGGGGGACGCCGGAGGCGTGGGGCACGCAGGTGCGGCGCGCGGGCGCCGGGCGGTGAAGGGTGGCCACGGAGAACACCTCCTGCTTTGGCCCCGCGGCGGACCGGACGGTTCCGCGGATCCGCGAAGGCCCCTTGCCGCCAGACTGCGCGCCCCGGACCGGTACGGGAGCGCCCGGTTTCCGTCCTTGACGCCGTGTCTACGGGCCGCGGGCGCTTTCTGACGCGGTCTTGACGGCGGGGGTGCGGCGGCCGATGTCGCCCGGCGCGGGGTGCGACACGGCGCCGCTGACGTGGTGATGCATACTCGCTCCTCGTTGCCCGAACGACGACCGATGATCGGCAGGCCCTCCCCGCATGACCACTGTCCAGGCGGACCCCACGCCGTCCCCCACCACCGCCTCCAAGAGGTGGCGCGCCTGGCTCCTGGACGGACTGAGCAGCCAGGCCGCCCGCCACCCCGGGCCGCACGGCACCCCGCCGGCCGAGCACAAGGGCCACTCCTGGTGGCGCGTCATGTGCCTGACGGGCGTCGACTACTTCTCCACGCTGGGCTACCAGCCGGGCATCGCCGCGCTGGCCGCCGGGCTGCTCTCGCCGTTCGCCACGCTCGTGCTGATCGCGCTGACGCTGCTGGGCGCGCTGCCCGTCTACCGCAGGGTCGCCAAGGAGAGCCCGAACGGCGAGGGCTCGATCGCCATGCTGGAGCGCCTGCTGCCGTGGTGGGCGGGGAAGCTGCTGGTCCTGGTGCTGCTGGGGTTCGCGGCCACGGACTTCATCATCACCATGACGCTGTCGGCCGCCGACGCCTCGGCGCATGTCGTGGAGAACCCGTTCGCCCCTCCGCTGCTGCACGGCGCGAACCTGTGGATCACCCTGGTGCTGCTGGCCGCCCTGGGGGCGGTGTTCCTCAAGGGTTTCCGTGAGGCGATCGGCATCGCCGTCGGGCTGGTCGGGACGTATCTGGCGCTGAACGTCGTGGTCCTGGCCACCGCGGCCGCGAACGTACTGGCGCACCCGGTGGTGGTCGGCAACTGGTGGGACGCGATGACCGCCGAGCACTCCTCGCCGGTGGCGATCGTCGGGGTGGCGCTGCTGGTCTTCCCCAAGCTGGCGCTGGGCATGTCCGGCTTCGAGACGGGCGTGGCGGTGATGCCGCAGGTACAGGGCGACGCCACCGACACCGAGGCCCGCCCGGCCGGCCGGATCCGGGGCACCCGTCGGCTGCTGACCACCGCGGCGCTGGTGATGAGCGGCTTCCTGCTGCTGTCGAGCCTGGCCACCACGCTGCTGATCCCGCAGCGGGAGTTCGAGGCCGGCGGGTCGGCCAACGGGCGCGCGCTGGCCTACCTCGCGCACCGGTATCTGGGCGAGGCATTCGGCACCGTCTACGACCTCTCCACCATCGCCATCCTCTGGTTCGCCGGCGCCTCGGCGATGGCCGGGCTGCTCAACCTCGTTCCGCGCTATCTGCCGCGGTACGGCATGGCGCCGGAGTGGGCCCGCGCGGTGCGTCCGCTGGTGCTGATCTTCCTGGCCACCGCCTTCGGCATCACCTTCTTCTTCAACGCCAGCGTCGACGAGCAGAGCGGTGCGTACGCGACCGGTGTGCTGGTGCTGATGCTCTCGGCGTCCTTCGCCTCCACCGTCGCGGCCCGCCACCGGCGGCTGCGGGCGGCCACCGCCGGCTTCGGCGCCATCACCCTCGTCTTCGGCTACACCCTGGTCACCAATGTCATCGAGCGGCCGGACGGCCTGAAGATCGCGCTGCTGTTCATCCTCGGCATCCTGCTCACCTCGTTCGCCTCGCGGGTCCACCGGGCCTTCGAACTGCGCGCCGTACAGGTCGACTTCGACGAGACCGCCGAGCGGCTGATCGGCGCGGCGACGGCGGCCGGGCCGCTGCGGGTCATCGCCAACGAGCCCGACGAGCGGGACGAGGCCGAGTACCGGGAGAAGGAGTACAGCCAGCGCGAGGAGACCCACATACCCGACGGCCGTCCGGTGCTGTTCCTCGAAGTGACCGTCCCGGACTCCTCGGACTTCACCACCGAGCTGCACGTGCGGGGCGAGGAGCGGTACGGGGCGCAGATCCTGCGGGTGGAGGGCGCCGGCGTGGCGAACACCATCGCCGCCGTGCTGATGCGGCTGCGCGAGCACACCGGCCAGGTCCCGCACGTCTACTTCAACTGGACCGAGGGGCATCCGCTCGGCCATCTGCTGCGGTTCCTGGTCTTCGGTGACGGCGAGGTCGCGCCGGTCGCCCGCGAGGTCCTCCGGCGCGCCGAGCCCGACCCGGCCCGCCGCCCGCGGGTCCACGTCGGCTGACCCACGGCGGGCGAACCACGGCGGCCGGGGTGTGACAGGCTGCCCGTCGGATGCCCGGCCGGTCAGGTCGCCGGGCCGAGGAGATCGGGAAACAGCGCCCATGAACACGCCGGACACCCCGGGCCGCGAGCCCCTCTCCCCCGCCGAACACCGCGCCGCCGTCGCGGCGGAGACCGCGCGGTTCGTGGCGGCACTGGACGGCGCGGACCTCTCGTTGCCGGTGCCGGGCTGCCCCGACTGGACGCTGCTCGACCTGGTCCGGCACGCCGGGAGCGTGCAGCGCTGGTTCTCCGTGCTGCTGCGCCGGCGCGTCCAGGAGCCGCCGCGCAGCCGCGAGGTGGACCTGGAGCTGCCCGCCGACGACACCGGCTGGGCCGACTGGCTGACGGCGAGTGCGGCCCGGGCCGCCGACGTGATCACCGGGACCGACCCGGACGCCCCGATGTGGGCCTGGGGCGTCGATCAGCACGCCCGGTTCTGGATGCGGCGGATGCTGTTCGAGACCCTGGTGCACCGCACGGACGCGGAACGCGCCCTGGGCCTCGGCACGGACATCGACCCCGGACTCGCGGCCGACGGCGTGGACGAGTTCCTGGTCAACCTGCCGTTCGCGACCCCCTTCGCCCCCGGGGTGGCGCACCTGCGCGGCGACGGGGAGACCCTGCGCTTCCGGTGCGCGGACACCGCGGGCGACTGGCTCGTGCGCCTGCGGCCCGACGGCTTCGAGGTGACGTCCGGGGCCCGGGACGCGGTGGCCGCCCCCGCCGACGCCGTCGTGCAGGGCGCCGCCGCGGATCTGCTGCTCCGCCTCTACGGACGCCCGGCGCGCGCCACGGACACCGTCGGGACGTCGGGCGACGAGGAGTTGCTGACGCGCTGGTTCACCCACTCCGCGTTCTGAGGCGGACCGGCCGGCGCTCCATGGCGGCGCCGGCCGGTGCGCCGCCTACTCCTGGAGCCCGTCCCGGATCGCCCGCAGGGCGGCCGACACGTGCTCCTCGGTGCGCGCCTTGTCGAGGCCGAGCCCGCTGAGCACGCCCTCGCCGTTCTCCTGCTCCAGCAGCGCCAGCAACAGGTGCTCCGTACCGACGTAGTTGTGGCCCAGTCGCAGCGCCTCGCGGAAGGTGAGTTCGAGCGCCTTCTTCGCGTGGGCGTCGAAGGGCACGAGGTCGGGCACGGGCTCGCCGGAGGGCTCCGGCAGCGCCTCGGTCACGGCCGCTTCGACCGTCTCCAGCGGTACGCCCTGGGCGACGAGCACCCGTGCGGCCAGCCCTTCCGGATCGGCGAGCAGGCCGAGCACGAGATGGCCCGTGCCGATCTGCGTGTGGCCTCCCGCGCGGGCCTTGCTCTGGGACGCGACGACGACGCTCCTGGCCCGGGGGGTGAATTTGGCGAAGTTCTGGCTCATGTCGGACGACGGCTCGTCCTTCGTCACGAACCGCTTCTGGGCGGCCTGCCGGGTGACGCCCATGGACCTGCCGATCTCGGTCCATGAGGCACCGGAGCGGCGGGCCTGGTCCACGAAGTGGCCGATGAGATGGTCGGCGACTTCGCCGAGATGGTCGGCGGCGACGACGGCGCTCTGGAGCTGGTCGAGGGCGTCGCCGTGCACCTTCTTGATCGCTTCGATGAGGTCGTCGAGGCGGACGGGATGGTTCATCTGAGTCGGTTCAGCCATGAGGCAACCCTAGGTTGACAGCCGCACGAGTGTCAACCCTTGGTTGACACCTCAGGCCGCCCCCGAGCGGGAATTCGCTGGCACCCCCGTGCCCCGCGGAGGAGCATGCACCGCATGAGCGACCGACCCGCACGATGGAGCCAGGGAACCGTCCACCCCGACATGTGGACCGATCCGGACGACGACCCCCGCGAGTGCGACGGCCCGAGCCCGGACGGCGAACGGGCAACGCTGCACGAGTTCCTGACGAACTACCGCCTGACCCTGCGGATGAAGTGCGAGGGCCTGGACGCGGAGCAACTGGCCCGCCGGACGGTTCCGCCGTCGACGATGTCGCTGCTCGGCCTGGTGCGGCACCTCGCCGAGGTGGAACGGGACTGGCGCACCTGGATCGGCGACGGCGAACCGCTGCCGAAGCTGTACGGCGCGCGGGACGCGGACTTCGACGAAGCGGTCGCCGAACAGGCCGTGGTCGACGCCGCGTACGACGACCTGGAGCGTGAACAGGCCGCGACCGATGCCGCGCTGGCCGCGTACCCGGACCTGGGCGCGCGGGCGGGCAGGGACCGGATCGCGATCCGGGAGCTGCTGGTGCACCGGATCGAGGAGTACGCCCGCCACTGCGGGCACGCCGACCTGCTGCGCGAGTGCCTCGACGGCAGGGTGGGGCAATAGCCCCAGGGGCGATCCCGCCCCGGCCGGAGACCCTTACCCATAACGCTTCGATGACGTCCCGCCGTCCTGGCGGCCCCAAGAATTCCTACCGCCCGGTAAGGGATGGGGAATCGGCTATACCCAGTAAGCAAGTCGATGCCTGAAATCGGACAGATAACGCACATCTCCCGCGCATCCGACTCCGCACCCCTTGACCGGCTTCGCCTCCCGGGGGAACTGGAGATTCGTACCTATCGCCCATCTGTTAATCTGCCCGCTCCTGGATGTTCCTCCATGTCCCCTCCCCCCAAGCGCCCCCCGTCCCCCGGGGGCAGCGAGGTGTCCCGCAGGTGTACAGCAGCACTCCGTTCTCCGCCGCCGAGGCCAGATCCGCGCGGGCCCGGGTGGGCCTGAGCACGGCTCAGGTCGCCCAGTCCATGACCGCGTGCGGCGTGCCGGTCCGCCCCGAGCTGATCGAGTCCTGGGAGTACGGCACCCAGGCGCCGTCCGAGGCGCAGTTGTTCGCCCTGGCCGATGTCCTGTGGTGTCCGCCGACGGTGCTGATGGGCGTCGAGCCGCGGACGCTGGCCGAGCACCGGATGGCCCGCCAGTTGAGCGTGGAGCGGCTGGCGCAGCTGATCGGCATGGAGCCGGCCGCGTACTGGGCGGCCGAGTCGGCCCAGCAGTGGAGCGGTGACTACCGGCAGACCAAGGCGCTGGTGGAGGCGCTGGGGCTGTCGCTGCGGAAGCTGATCGGGGTGATGGGCCGCAACGACGACCTGGCAGGGCACCTGCGGTCGGCCATCGACGGGCGCTGGAAGGGGCACGTGGGGCCGATCAGCCAGATCACCACGCTGAACAAGACCCGGGTGAGCGACGCCCTGCGCACGATGCACGCGGAGTTCGCGGAGTTCTCCGAGCGCTACATGGGGCATGTGGTGGCGCGGAACGACGACTCCCGGCTCAAGGAGGTCGCGGCCGAGCGCTCGGCGTACCTGCGCCGGCTGGTCGACCACTTCTGGGACCTGATCGGGGAGGCGGGCGAGGCGCCGCCGTTCAACTCGGTGGCCACCCACTGACGCGGGCGGCGGGGGACGGACACAAGCGGGCGGGGAGGGACCTGGATCAGGTTCCCTCCCCGCCCGCTCGGCGTCCGCGGCTCAGTGGCCGGGGGCGCCCCAGTTCGGGCCCTGCGGGCCCTGCGGACCGGACGGGCCCTGCGGGGTGTGCGGAGCCTGCGGCGCGTAGTGGCCCGGCTGGGTGTGGGTGTGCGGGCCCTGCGGCTCGTAGCGGCCCGGCTGCGGGCGCACGCCCTGCGGGGCGAACGTTTCCGCGGGGACGTGCGCGCCGGCCGGCTCGGGGGCGCCCAGGGGACCCTGCGCCTCGGCCGGCTCGTCGTCCTCCATCTCGTCCCAGTCGATCTCCATCGTGCTGCGGCGGGTGAAGACGTTGAAGAAGAGGTTCAGCAGGACGGCGGTGAGACTGCCCAGTGTGATGCCGCTGTTGAGGACGGCCCGGACGTCCTCCGGCATCCGCTCGAAGAACGGCGCGACGGCGTTGGGCAGCAGCGCCGCGGCGAGGCTGACCGCCAGGATCAGGGCGTTGCGCTCCTCGCGCAGGTCCACCTTGCCCAGGATCTGGACGCCGACCGCGGCGACCATGCCGAACATCGCGATCGCGGCGCCGCCGAGCACCGGGTGCGGAATCGCGGCCACCACGCTGCCCGCCTTCGGCAGCAGCCCCAGCACGATCATGAAGCCGCCGGCCGCGACCACCACGAAGCGGCTCATGATCTTCGACATCCGCACCAGGCCGATGTTCTCGGCGAAGGCCACGTACGGGAAGGAGTTGAACACGCCGCCGAGGACGGTGGCGACGCCGTCGGCGCGCAGGGCGTTGGCGACCGTGGCGTTGTCGACCTTCTTGCGGGTGATCTCCCCGATGGCGTAGACGTCCCCGGTGGTCTCCACCATGGTGATCAGCATGACGACGACCATGGCGATGATCGGGAACAGCTCGAACTTCGGCATGCCGTAGTGGAAGGGCGTGCTGACACCGAACCAGTCGGCGTCCTTCACCGGGCCGAAGTCCGCGTCGCCGAGGAGCCAGGCGACCGCGGTGCCGACGACCAGGCCGAGCAGCACGGCGAGGCTGCTCAGGTACGGCTTGCCGAGCCGGACCACGAGCAGGATGAAGAGCAGGGTGCCCAGCGCGTAGCCGAGGTTCTTGAGGTCGCCGTAGCCGGGGTGCCCGATCAGCTTGGCGCCGCCGGCCGCGTCCTGGAGGCCCTGCGGGATGAGGGTCAGGCCGATGATGGTGAGGACGGTGCCGATGACCACCGGCGGGAAGTACTTCACCAGCTTGCTGAAGAACGGCGCGAACAGGAAGGTCGCTATGCCCGCGGTGATCACCGCGCCGTAGACGACGAGCAGTCCGGCGGTCCCGCCGCCCGCGCCCATGCCGATCGCGATCATCGGCGAGACCGCGGTGAAGGTGACGCCCTGGACCAGCGGCAGCCTGGCGCCGATCTTCCAGACGCCGAGGGCCTGGATGATCGAGGCCACACCGCAGGTCAGCAGGTCCGCGTTGATCAGATAGACGAGCTCCTCATGGGAGAGATCCAGGGCGTTCCCGAGGACGATCGGGACGATCACCGCTCCCGCGTAGAACGCGAGGACGTGCTGGAATCCGTAGAGGGTGAGCTTGCCGACGGGGAGCACCTCGTCGACGGGGTGGACCTGCTCGGGGTTTTGTCGGGAGACTCGTGCCATCTCTGCCTTGCCTTCGGGAGGTAGGTGAATAAGAAGGAACCGGCGCCGTCGCGTGCCGATGACGGACGGGCCGGCTGGGTCTTACAAAGCCGACGTCGGGCGGTGTCGCCGACACCACGTAGCCCTGCGCTGCACTTGCGTCCTGATTCGGTAGGACTTCCTTCGATCAGCGCCGCATATTCCGGTATTCAACTGGCATGTGCGGGTGGGCCGATCGGAGCGGTTCACCTTAGTTGACCTGCACCATTTCTCGCGAGTAACCCGTCGCGTTCGCTCCCATAAAAGGGGATCAGGTCCCGAAATCCCGTTTTGGCGAGGGAAATTACCCCGCCTCGGCGAGATATGCCCACGGCGAGGCCGGAAGGGAGACGGGGCGACGGAGAACAGGGACACCGGGCACACGTTGAGCGCCAATTGCCGACAAGATCAAGCCGGTGTTTCCGATACGCCCGGGAACGGGCCCGCTTCCCTGGCACACTGCACTGCTGACATGCAGTGAAGCGGAAATCGGGGGTGGGGCGCCGTGGCGCAGAGCAGGAAGGGCTACTACCGGGCGGGGCACTATGTACGGCCGTCGAGCGGCTCCCGGCGGGCCAAGACGCCCGCGCTGTGGGTGCTCGTGGTCGGTGCGCTCCTGGTGATCGCCACCTGGAACACCCTCTTCGGGGGCGATGACAGCAAGGCGACACCCGGCCCGCAGCGAACGGCGCATCACCAGAAGGCCGATCCGGACCGCTAATCACGGCCCCTGCGGCGAACGACTCGGGACCATACGGACGCGGCACGCCCACCACGGTCCCTGCCGCGATCCAGGGCCGGACTCGCGGCCCCGGTGGCGGGCGTCTGTGCCCGAAGGCGCTCCCAGGTACGCCGCCAGCCGTCGGCCCGCTCGTCCGGGACACCGCACGCGGCCAGATAGATGCCTGTTGTCTTCCAGGTCTTCGGGAGGTCCTTGCGGTTGAGGAGGCCGCTGACCGTCCCGGCGGCGATCCCCCCGCCGGAACGAAGGCTGACGGCGGCGTGGGTGAGTCCGCTCACGATGCGCACCTGCCCCAGCGCTTCCAGGAAGCCCTGGGCCGTGCAGATGGCCTCGGGGTCCGGCCAGGAGCGGAGTTCGGCCCGGCCATCGCTCGCGTCGGCCGCCAGGGGGCTCCGGCTGAAGGCCGCGTTCCAGCCGAGCGCGAGTCGCCCGTTGCTGTTGCGTCCCCGCCCTTGAGGGACCGGACGGCCCTTGGCCGTGAGAGCGGTGCGCAACTGCCGGAAGACCGAGTCGAGGTCCAGCTTCTCGGGGCCGCCCGCGATGCCGTGGTCCAGGATGCCGAGCAGTTCGCCCGTGAACGCCGTGTGCGTCTCCCCGGGCGGGGCGAGTGCCTGGCGGGTCTCCGAGGCCGCCGCCAGCAGGTAGGTCCCTTCCACGTCGGCCTGAGCGGCCAGGTCGGAGGATCCCATCATGCCGAGGGCGAGGCCGCTGTAGCAGCAGTCGAGGATGACGACGGTGCGCTCCGCCATCCCCTCCAGAAGCGCACTGCGCACCCACTTGTACGAGATCCCCGTTTCGACCCGTTGCTGCCGGGAGCGGGGCAGCCCCAAGTAGAGTTCGCCTTCGGGGTCGACGAGCCCATGCCCCGCGTAGTACACGAGCAAGGTGTCCCGGGTCGTCGCGGCGGCGTCCCGCAGGGCGTCCATCACGGCTTCACCGCTGGCCGGATCGGCGAGGACGGTGCAGTTGTCCTGCCGGAGGTTCCAGGACGCGGGCCCGCGGAGCGTCTCGGCCAGGGAGCTGAGGTTGTTGGCCACGGCGGGGAGGTCGACGAGGAACTCGTAGGTGCTCGTCCCGATCAGCACCGCCGCCGAGGCGCCGGGGTCCGGCAGCACGCTCAACGCCCCGCGCCCTCTCCGCCCCCGCCCCGCTCCTCCTCCAGGAGGCGGATGATGCGGGCGATCTGTTGGTCGCTGCAGTCGGTCAGGGCGTCGGCGAGGTCGTCGCGCCGGACCGTGACGCGGGAGGCCCGCGGACGGGTCCGCTTCCAGGCGGCGAGCGCCAGCACGAAGTTCGCCGCGTTCCAGCCGTTGTCGGTGACCAGTTGCACGATGTCGGCCACGGACCCCATCCGGCCTTCCTGCGGGGGCTGCTCGCGCAGCTCCACCACGGCGGAACGCCTGAGGTCGGGGTCCTTGCGAAGCCAGTTGAGCAACGAACGCAATTCGTCGTCCGCCGACTCGACACGAACCTCGATGCGCATGTCATCCCCCTCGTCACAGCACTTTCGATCACGGTGGTCCGACCATCGTCGGCCATCCCGCGCTGGAAAGGATCATTTTCGCCCAACGACCGTGCCGGGGAGGGCAACCGGACGGAGAA
Source organism: Streptomyces angustmyceticus (assembly GCF_019933235.1). Lineage (NCBI taxonomy): Bacteria > Bacillati > Actinomycetota > Actinomycetes > Kitasatosporales > Streptomycetaceae > Streptomyces > Streptomyces angustmyceticus. The sequence continues at coordinate 1,770,138 of NZ_CP082945.1, forward strand.
AGGGTTCCCGCGGCGGCCGGATATCGCCGGCCGGGTGCCTGCGGTGGCCTCAGGCTCCGGGGATGCGGTTCCCGCGACCCGGGTGGGGCACGGTTACCATGGCAACAGAGTGCCAAGATGGCGCCATGTTGCCATATGCCGGAGAGAGGGCGGGAGCGACGATGTCCGACGAGTTGGCTCTGCTGGTGGCGGACGTGTTCGAGGCGGCGGGGGCGCTGCGGCGTTCGGGGGAGGCGTTCGCCGCTGCCGAGGGGCAGACCCAGGCCCGTTGGCAGTTGATGAGCGCGGTGTCGGAGGAGGCGCTCACGGTGCCGCAGGCGGCCCGGCGCCTCGGCATCGCCCGGCAAGGGGTCCAGCGCGTGGCCAACGACCTGACGGACGCGGACCTGGCGGAGTTCCTGCCCAACCCGGACCACCGCACCTCCCCGCTGCTGGCCCTGACGTCCGAAGGGCACACCACCCTGCGCAGGATCACCGCCCGCGCGGAGGCCGCCCACCGGGTCATCGCCCCGAAGCTCCCCGAGGAGGACCTCTCCGGCGTCCGTGCCCTCCTGCAGCGCCTCACCGAGGAGGTGCGGAACTACGGGACCGGGCCGGAGGAGGGCGGGAAGACCGCGGCGGGGTGAGGGCGGGGTCGGCGGGGCCCCGGGGGCGACGCCTGCCGTGTCGTTCGCCGTACCGCTCCAGGCGGCGCGTCACCGTGCCCGCCGCACCGCTACTCCCGTCCCACCTCGCCCGGATGGCGTACCCGTCGCGCCGGGAGGCTGCCGAGGTAGCCGGTGGCCACTCCCCAGGCGAGGCCGACGCCCACGAGCCGGAGGAGTTGGGGCTCCAGGGTGACCCGGCCGCCCAGGTCGCCGCCGAGGTCGCCGACGCCGATCAGGGAGAGCCCGTAGTGGGCGGAGATGCGGGTGAGCAGGCCGACGACGAGCAGGGTGAGCGCCAGGGCGACGGCCATCTCGACGGCGTGCCGCCAGGCCGGCCGCCGGGCCGGGGAGCGGACCGCCGCGGTGAAGGCGGCGACGAGCAGCACCACGGCCGCCACCGGCACCAGGATCCACGCCCGGCCGTCGTGCTCGGACAGCGAGCCGAGATCGAGGGTCTGCTGCCCGTGGGTGCGGAGGATCTGGTCGAGGACGTGCGGCAGGGGCAGTCCGATGGCCTTGTCGACATGCCCCGCCCACGCGCCGCCGGTGCCGATGCCCAGCGCCATCCAGGTGAGGTTGGGCAGTCCGAGGAACAGGGCGGCGAAGGTGTCGGCCGGGCGGTCCTTGGTGATCAGCTCGACGATGCCGATGACCAGCCCGATCGCGACGTAGACGAGCAGCGTCAGCAGCATCGCGAAGGCGGGCGGCCGCACCGAGTCCTGGAAGCGCAGCAGTTGCGGGGAGAGCGGGGCCCGGCGCGAGACCGCGAAGGCCAGGACGAGCAGCGCCAGCACCCACACCAGTGCGACCCCGAGCGTGGCGGGCACATCGGCGCGGAAGCCGACGGTGGGGGTGGCGCCCAGTTCGGCGCCGAGCCGGTCGGCGAGGTCGTTGCCCACGGAAATCCGGAAGCTGTGCCGGGCGGCGAACGTGAGCAGCAGCAGAAGCACCAGCCAGCACACGGCCGTTCGGGCGATCCGGGCGAGCAGTTCCTTGGTACCGGCCACCGCGCGGTGGCGCAGCGGCCGCAGGAAGAGGACGGCGGTCACCAGCGCTCCGGCGAGCGTGACCGACAGCGGTACGACATCCAGGGCGGCACCGGCCTGTGCCAGGCCGCCGATGTCGCCGAAGAGGCCGACCGAGCCGCCGGCCGCGACCAGTACGGTGGCCGCGACCACGGAGGGGAACGCCCCGCCGGGCAGGTCCGCGGCGCCCGCCGCCCACAGGCCGAGCACGGCGACCACGAGCATGGTGACGACGCCCGCCACGGCCGCGCCGAGGGCCTCCGCCCAGGCCCGCAGGGCGGGCGGTGCGCCACGGCGGCGTACCGGGCCCGGCGAACCGGCCGACGCGGGGCCTCGCAGCTGGCTCACGTTCTCTCCTGCCGGTCACGGGACCGCGTACCGGCGGTCCGCCTGGAAGGACGCGGGTGGCCGCCGTGCGCTGCCCGGCACGGCGCCGGCCGCCCTGTGCCGCCCCGCCCGGAGCCGGTACGGATACCGCTCGGCGGCGGTTCCGGTACGTCTCCCGCGTACGCGGCGTGCACGCACCACCGTAGACACCGGCGCGGCCCCCCGCTCGCGGACGCCGCGGAGCCACCCGGGCGGGGCAAGCCGCAGCCGGCCGTCCGCCCCTCGCCCGTCCGGCCGGTGCGCCGAGGGGCCGGCCCGCCGCTGCGCCGCGGCCCTCCGGCGCCGCTTTGCTCCGCTGTGGCCCCCGATATCGAACTGTGTCCTAATACACCGCCGCTCCGGACAACCGCGGACGCGGACAACCCCTCTGCCTGTACGTGGCGGATGCACGGACAGCCCACGACGGTCACCCCCGTACGGGGGCCGTGCCCCGCCACTGTCAGTCGTTCTGCTCTGGAGGGAACCCCCGTGTACGCCGGACCACGCCGCCACCCCACCCGGTTGATACCCGCCCTGATAGCGGCGGGCACGCTGCTGACCGCGTGCGGCCCGGGCGCTGACGGGCCGAAGGCGGACGAGCCCGCGGCGAAGGTGACCGTCACCCCGGCCGCCGGCACCACCTCGGCCAAGCTCGGCTCGGAGATATCCGTGCGGGCCGACGGCGGCAAGCTCACCTCCGTCGAGGTCGAGGACGACAAGGGCGGCAAGGTCGCCGGACGGCTCGCCGGTGACGGGGTGTCATGGAAGTCGGACGGCAAGGTCAGGCCGCAGACGACGTACACCGTGCGGACCAAGACGAAGTCGTCGAAGGGCAAGGAGTCGTCGGCCACCTCGAAGTTCACCACGGAGCGGGCCGACAAGGTCAACAAGCTCACCAACACGCCCGGCGGCGGGCAGACCGTGGGCACCGGAATGCCGATCTCGATCCTCTTCGACCACCCGGTGGCCAAGGACTCGCGCGCGGAGATCGAGAAGGCCCTGAAGGTCACCACCCAGCCGAAGGTCGAGGGTGCGTGGGGCTGGGTCAAGGACTACTCCGGCAAGGACCGCATCGACTGGCGCCCCAAGGACTACTGGCCCACCGGCACCAAGGTCTCCGTCAAGGGCGCCCTGTCCGGGATCGACTCCGGTGACGACGGCGGCTGGTTCGCCCGCGACTACAACTTCGGCTTCCGCATCGGCGCCGACCACAAGGCCGTCATCGACGTGCCCGCGCACCAGCTGACCATGTACGAGAACGGCAGGAGCGTCGGCACCATCACCGGTTCCGCGGGCTCCCCGCAGGACCCGACCCGCGGCGGTGTGCACACCGTGCGCAGCAAGAACGCGGCCGAGACCATGGACTCCGCCACCATCGGCCACGGCAGCGAATGGATGCTGGACTCCAAGTGGGTCACGCACCTCACCGCGTCCGGGACCTTCCTGCACTCCGCGCCGTGGAACAAGTCGCTCGGCGTGGTCAACAACAGCCACGGCTGTTTCGGCATGTCCACCTCGGACGCCAAGAAGGTCTACGACTTCCTGTCGATCGGCTCCACGGTCGAGGTGAAGGGCACCACCAACACCAACAAGACCGACGTCGGCAACGGCCTGGAGGTCTGGCAGGAGAACTGGCAGCAGTGGCAGCAGCGCAGCGCGCTGGGGCACTGACCGGGCGGCCGCCCGTCACCTGCGGTCCCTGCGGGGGCCGCGGGTGCGGGTGAGCAGCAGGAAGCCGGTGGCCAGGAAGGCGACGGCCTGGCCCAGGGCCGCGAGCTTCTTGTCGGCGCTCCAGTGCGGTTCGTACATGTCCGGCAGCGGGCCGGGCGCGCCGAAGTCCACGTAGGTGTACAGGAGCAGCAGCGCGAATCCGCCGGTCGCGACGAGCCAGGCGAAGGTGTCGCCGGCCGGCCGCCGCCAGACCAGCACGAACAGGGCGGCGAGCGCGGCGAGCGCGGCCTCGACGCGGAAGAGCATGCCCTGGCCGATGGTCGCCGTGACCGCGTCGTACCGGCCGGCGAGCCGGGCGTGGACGAAGGCGTCAAGGGCCAGTCCGGCCGCCGCCAGCAGCCGTGCGGCATCGCGGACGATCCGGCCGGGCCGCCCCCGCCGCGGGGCCGAGTGGTCTGGTGCCACGGCTCCTCCAAGCCTCTCGGTGCGTGGCGGTGGCCGGGTCAGCGGACGGTGAGCGTGGCCTTCGTGTACCGGTGGGTCGTGCCGGTGCGCACCCCCTCAATAGACCGCAGACGCCGCCGCCCGGCCATCCGGGCGGCGGCGTTCGGCGTAGTGGGCGGCTGGGAACCGGCCGGGGCGTATGCGACGCGCGCCGGGCCGTGCGCCGCGGCAGCCGTTGCCCGTCAGCGGATCTCGTTCGCCGTGCGGCGGTAGGTGGAGCGGCGGTCCTCGATCCGGTCCCACCGGTCGCCGTAGACGGTCTCGGTGATGCCCGGCTCCCGCAGGAAGTCGTGCGGGAAGCCCAGCGGTACCGCGCTGCACCGGTCGAGCCGTGCCAGTGCGTCGGCGTCGAGCGTGACGTCCACGGCGGCGAGGTTGTCGCGGAGCTGGCTCTCCTTGGTGGCGGCGATGATCGGGATGATGTTGCCGGGCCGGCTGCGCAGCCAGGCCAGCGCCACCTGCGCCGGGCTCCAGCCGCCCTGCTCGGCGACCTCCAGCACCGCGGTGACGGTCTCCTCCGCGTTGTGGTCGCGCTGGTTCTCCTCGCCCACGACGTCGCGCCGGCCCGGCTCGCCGCGGCGGTACTTGCCGGTGAGCCGGCCGGCCGCGAGCGGCGCCCAGGCCAGCACGGCCAGGTCGAAGGCGCGGGCCTGCGGCAGCAGTTCGCGCTCCGGCGTCCGCTCCAGCAGGTTGTAGCGCAACTGCGAGCCCGCGAACGCGGTCCAGCCGCGCAGCTCGGCGAGGGTGTTGGCCTGCGCGATCTCCCAGGCCGGCCAGTCGGACACCCCGACGTAGAGCACCTTTCCCGACCGCACCACGTCGTCCAGCGCCCGCATCACCTCCTCCACGGGCGTGAAGTTGTCCCGTGCGTGCACCCACAGCACATCGAGGTGGTCGGTGCGCAGCCGGCCGAGGCTCTCCTCCACCGACCGGACCAGGTTCTTGCGGTGGTTGCCCGCCGCGTTCACCTCGCCCTTGCGGGTGGCGCAGGTGTACTTCGTCGCCAGCACGAAGCTGTCCCGGCGGCCTTCGAGCAGCTCCCCGAGGATCCGCTCCGAGGTGCCGTCGGTGTAGATGTTGGCGGTGTCGAGGAAGTTGCCGCCCGCCTCCGCGTAGGCGTTCAGGATGCGGCCGCTGGTGTCCTTGCCGGCGCCCCAGCCCCAGTCGTCGCCGATGGTCATGGCGCCCAGGCTCAGCTCGCTCACCCGCAGGCCGGTCCTGCCGAACAGTGTGTAACGCATGTGGTTCCCTTCGATCGGCGCAGCTCTCCGGTGGTGCGCTCACGCTAGGAGCTGGAGCGCACTCCAGCGCAAGGCGCGGCCCGGCGGCGTCCGGGTCCGGCCGGGTGGGGGGATCGGGCCGGGCGGGGCGTTGACGGCGGGGGTTAGTGTGGGCGGAGCAACTGGTTCGCCCTGCCCGCCAGGCAGGCGCGTCGCAAGAGGGAACCCGGTGGGAATCCGGGACTGCCCCGCAGCGGTGAGTGGGAACGACCGCCGTCATACGCACTGGGCCCGGCCGGGTCTGGGAAGCGACGGCCAGTAGGTGTCCGCCCTTGGCGGATGTGCCCATGAGTCCGAAGACCTGCCAGTGCCCCCGCGCGACCGCGCGGGGAGATCTCGGTGACCTCGAGGGCGGGTCGGCGGACATCGGACGGGTATCTCCGGCCTCGCAGGCGCCGGGTCCGTCCGGTTTGCCGTTCCTTCGCGCCCTCGGCCCGTCCCGGGGTCCATGGAGACATACTCGCGAAGGAGAGTTCCGTGACCAGCACGTCCGCGGCCGCGGCCGCACGCGCCACCGTGCACGGCTACCCCCGCCAGGGGCCGAACCGTGAACTGAAGAAGGCCATCGAGGGCTACTGGCAGGGCGGGGTCGGCGCCGACGCCCTGCGCGCCACCGCCGCCGAACTGCGCCGCGACACCTGGCGGCAGCTCGTCGGGGCCGGCGTCCACGAGGTGCCGACCGGCGACTTCTCGTACTACGACCACGTCCTGGACACCAGCGTGATGGTCGGCGCCGTCCCGGCCCGACACCGCGACGCGGTGGCCGCCGACCCCCTCGACGGGTACTTCGCGATGGCCCGCGGCACCCAGGACGTGGCGCCGCTGGAGATGACCAAGTGGTTCGACACCAACTACCACTACCTGGTGCCGGAGTTGGGACCCGATACGGTCTTCGCCGCGGACTCCGCCCAGCAGGTCGGTGAGCTGGCCGAGGCGCTCGCGCTCGGTGCGGCCGCCCGCCCGGTCCTCGTCGGGCCGGTCACCTACCTGCTGCTGGCCAAGCCGGCGCCCGGTGTCGCGGCCGGCTTCGATCCGCTGACGCTGCTCGACCGGCTGCTGCCCGTCTACGCCGAGGTGCTCGCCGACCTCCGGGCGGCCGGCGCCGACTGGGTGCAGCTGGACGAACCGGCCCTGGTGCAGGACCGCTCCCCCGCCGTCCTGAACGCCGCCGCCCGCGCCTACCGCGACCTCGGCACGCTCCCGGACCGCCCCCGGCTGCTGGTCGCCTCGTACTTCGACCGGCTGGGCGAGGCGCTGCCGGTGCTGGCCAAGGCCCCCGTCGAGGGGCTGGCGCTGGACTTCACCGGTGCCGCGGCCGGCAATCTGGGGGATCTGGCGGCGGTCGGCGGGCTGCCCGGCAAGCGGCTGGTGGCCGGTGTCGTGGACGGCCGCAATGTCTGGATCAACGACCACGAGAAGTCGCTGGCCACCCTGGGGACGCTCCTCGGCCTGGCCGACCGGGTCGATGTGGCGTCGTCCTGCTCGCTGCTGCACGTCCCGCTGGACGCCGCCGCCGAGCGCGACATCGACCCGCAGATCGCCCGCTGGCTGGCCTTCGCCCGGCAGAAGACCGCGGAGATCGTGACCCTGGCGCGCGGGCTGGCGCAGGGCACCGGCGCCATCGCGGCCGAACTCGTCGCCAACCGCGCCGACCTGGCGTCCCGGGCCGGTTCGGCGCTCACCCACGACCCGGCGGTGCGCGCCCGCGCCGCGGCCGTCACCGACGCCGACGGCCGCCGCTCGCAGCCGTACGCCGAGCGGGCCGCGGCCCAGCGCGCGCACCTCGGGCTGCCGCTGCTGCCGACCACCACCATCGGCTCGTTCCCGCAGACCGCCGAACTGCGCACCGCCCGCGCCGACCTGCGGGCCGGGCGGATCGACGCCGCGGGGTACGAGGAGCGCATCGCGGCCGAGATCCGGGAGGTGCTGGCCTTCCAGGAGAAGGCCGGTATCGATGTGCTGGTGCACGGCGAGCCGGAACGCAACGACATGGTCCAGTACTTCGCCGAGCGGCTCACCGGCTACCTCGCCACCCGGCACGGCTGGGTCCAGTCGTACGGCACCCGCTATGTCCGCCCGCCGGTCCTGGCCGGGGACGTCTCCCGCCCCGAGCCGATGACGGTCCGCTGGACGACGTACGCCCAGTCGCTCACCGACCGGCCGGTCAAGGGCATGCTCACCGGCCCGGTCACCATGCTCGCCTGGTCCTTCGTCCGCGACGACCAGCCGCGGGCCGAGACCGCGCGGCAGGTGGCGCTCGCCCTGCGCGACGAGGTCGACGACCTGGAGGCGGCCGGGAGTTCGGTGATCCAGGTCGACGAGCCGGCGCTGCGCGAGACGCTGCCGCTGCGGACCGCGGCGCGGGCGGCGTACCTGGCCTGGGCCACCGAGGCGTTCCGCCTGACGACCGCCGGGGTCCGCCCGGACACCCAGATCCACACACACATGTGCTACGCGGAGTTCGGCGACATCCTGGCGGCCATCGACGACCTCGACGCCGATGTCATCAGCCTGGAGGCGGCCCGCTCCCACATGCAGGCGGCCGCGGAGCTCGCCACGGCCGGCTACCCGCGCGAGGTGGGGCCCGGCGTGTACGACATCCACTCGCCGCGCGTACCGGGCGTGGCGGAGGCAACCGCCCTGCTGCGCAAGGGCCTTGACGCCATTCCGGCCGAGCGGCTGTGGGTCAACCCGGACTGCGGCCTGAAGACCCGCGGCTGGCCGGAGGTACGGGCCGCCCTGCAGAACCTGGTCGCCGCGGCCCACGAGGTCCGCGCGAGCGTGCCGGACCCGGCTTCCTGACGGCGGGCGGGGCCGGCGCCCGTGGCGGTGCCGGCCCCGCCCGTGTCCCGGGAACGCAGTGCGGGGCACCCGCCGGACCGCGGGTGCCCCGTACCGGAGGAGGCGGAGGGACGGCGTGCGCCGTCCGCCCGGCTCAGCCCGTGATGAGCGCCGGGTCGCTCACACCCGGCTCACCGTTCTCCACATGGCCGGCGAACCGGCGCAGGAAGGTGCGGTCGGTGTCGGAGACCACCGACAGGTCGTACCAGCGCTTGCTGGCGCGCAGGTCGATCTGCCGGGTGACGGTGGCGCCGGCACGGACGGGGTAGGTCTCGCTCGCCCCGCCGTAGGCGTGGGTGACGGTGAGGTGGCAGTCGGTGCTGCCGTGGTTGGTCAGGGTGAGCGCGATGCGGCCGGTCCGCGCGTCGTGGCGGGCGGTCACCTCGGGTCCGGCCTTCTTGCCGTCGCCCTTGAAGGAGCGCAGGAAGCCGTTCGGGCCGTACACCGTCAGGTCGTAAGTGCCCTTGGAGTACTGGGTGTTCCAGGTGTCGGAGATCTTCTTGCCGGCCTCCGTGGTGTACGTCCAGGGGCCGTCGGTGCGGTTGCCGCCGGTGACGGTGAAGCAGACGCCGGCCTTGTCGCCGCCGCTGAAGGTGAGGGTGTAGCGCCCGCTGGAGGGGGTGGCGGCACCGTCGACGAGCGGCGCGTACGGCAGCGGACGGGACGGCCGGGAGCCCGCCTCCTGCTTGGGCAGGACGGGGTTGGCCGGCGGCTTGGGCACATAGCTGTCGTGCCGCTCGTTGTCCGGCGGCCGGAAGCCGTCGGTGGCCGGGAGCGCGGCCGGCTTGGTGTTCTCCAGACTGAAGTCGAAGGCCGAGGTCAGGTCGCCGCAGATGGCCCGGCGCCACGGCGAGATGTTGGGCTCGTGCACCCCGAAGCGGCGCTCGATGAAGCGGATGATGGAGGTGTGGTCGAAGACCTCGGAGCAGACGTAGCCGCCGGTGCTCCAGGGGGAGACCACGATCATCGGGACGCGCTGGCCGAGGCCGTAGGGGCCGGCGGCGTACTTGGCGTTGCCGCCGAAGTAGTCGAGCGAGGTGTCCACGGTCGACTTGCCCTGGTCGGCGGAGGCCGGCGGGAAGGGCGGCAGGACGTGGTCGAAGTAGCCGTCGTTCTCGTCGTAGGTGACGAGCAGGGCGGTCTTGCTCCACACCTCGGGGTTGGAGGTGAGCGCGTCCAGCACCTGGGAGACGTACCAGGCGCCGTAGTTCGCGGGCCAGTTGGGGTGCTCGGAGAACGCCTCGGGGGCGGCCACCCAGGAGACCTGCGGGAGCTTGTCGGCCTTCACGTCGGCCCTGAGCCGGTCGAAGTAGCCGTCGCCCTTCTTGGCGTTAGTGCCGGTGCGGGCCTTGTCGTAGAGCGGGTCGCCGGGCTTGGCGTCGCGGTACTGGTTGAAGAAGAGCAGCGAGTTGTCGCCGTAGTTGCCGCGGTAGGCGTCCTCGATCCAGCCCCACTTGCCGTCCGCGTCCAGACCGTCGCCGATGTCCTGGTAGAACTTCCAGGAGATCCCGGCCTTCTCCAGCCGCTCCGGGTACGTCGTCCAGCTGTAGCCCGCCTCCTCGTTGCCGAGGACGGGGCCGCCGCCCTTACCGTCGTTGCCGACGTGCCCCGTGTACATGTAGTAGCGGTTGGGGTCGGTGGCCCCGAGGAACGAGCAGTGGTACGAGTCGCAGATGGTGAACGCGTCGGCGAGCGCGTAGTGGAACGGAATGTCCTTGCGCGTCAGGTGCGCCATCGTCCCGGAGGTCTTGGCGGCTATCCAGTTGTCGTACTTGCCGTCGTTGCGGGCCTTGTGACCGCCCGCCCACTCGTGGTCGAGGCCCTCGATGAACTGCATACCGAGGTTCTCGGCGTCCGGGTGGTAGGGCAGGACCTCCGAGGAGCCGTCGGGCTGGTGCCAGACGGACTTCCCGTTGTCCAGGATGAGCGGGCGCGGGTCGCCGAAGCCGCGGACGCCCTTCATCGAGCCGAAGTAGTGATCGAAGGAACGGTTCTCCTGCATCAGGACGACCACATGCTCGATGTCCTTGATGGAGCCGGAGCGTCGCTTGGCGGGGATGGCCGCGGCACGGGCGATGCTGCTCGACAGGGCCGAGACACCCGCGGTGGCACCGGCGATCTGGAGGAAACGCCGCCGATTCAGTTCAGGCATGACTTTGGGGACCTCATGTCGTGTGGGGGTATGCGCGATACAGGGAGTGTTTGCTGTGCGGTGGTGCACGGTCGTGAGGAAACCGTCAGCAGAGTGTTCCAAGAGGAACGAGGCGCGGGGAAGGGGGGGTGTCGCAGGTGTGACGTATCGCCGTACGCACGGCGAACTCCCAGGCCAGGAGGGGCACACGAGAATCCCGGCGGCGGGCCCGGCCGGCGGCGCAGGCGGGCCGGGCGGCGGCCGGGATACGGGCGCGGGCAGCCGGATGCCCGGCAGCGGGACGGCGTCACGGCAGGGCGAAGCGACCCGGGCGACGCGCGGCGGGCCGCGGCCCGGAGCGAGCGCACGGCACACCGCCGACGGGCAACGGCGCGGGGGCCAGGCTACGGTGAGCGGCGGCCGGACACCAGGGGCCGGACGGCGGCCGGCACGGCGGCGCGGCCGGACGGGGTCATGCGCGAGGGCCCGCCGAGGTGTCCTCGACGGGCCCGGGGCGAAAGCGTGGGACGAGCGCGGGCCGGAAGGCGTCGGACGAGCGCCGTCGGACGCACCGCGTCAGACGAACGCCGTCAGACCAGCGCGTCCGTGGAGGACGGCGCCGGGGCGGCCGCGGCCGCGGTGGCAGCGGCGGCTTCGGGGACGGGCTCGGCGAGCGGCTCGGCCGGAACCGCCGGAGGCACCGCCGGCTGGCCCTTCGCGTCGGGCACGCTGCGCAGCGGGGTGCGGCTGGTCAGCCGGGTCCTGCGGGTCGCCTCGACCCGGCGGGTGAACCAGATGACCTTGCCGTCCGGCGTGCCGCAGGTGCCCCAACTGTCGCTCAGTGCCGCCACCGTGGCGAGCCCGCCACCGGCGGCGGAGCGCAGCTTCGGCAGTCGCGGGCCCTCGTCGGCGACGGACGCGGTGAGGTGGCGGCCGCTCCAGCGGAGTTCGACGACGCACTTGGCGTCCGGGCCGATATGGCGGTGGACGTTGGTCAGGAGTTCCGCCACTCCCCGGCACACGGGCGGGATATGCAGTTCGAGATCCCAGTACCGCAGGTGCGCGGCGAGGATTCGCCGGATCTGCGGCACACGCTCCGCCGAAGCATGCAGTTCGACCGTGTAGTGCCGGTCGCTGGGAAGTGTCATGTCGTGGCTCCTCACCGCGAGGCTCACGCCCTTCACCTCGTTGGACCAACGAACCCCGAATCACGAAGAGTGAGCATTTATCACGTATGGGTCATTTGTCATGGTGACCCCGTGCGGCGGGTTCCGCAACAGATCATCGGGACTCCAGCCGGAGCTCGACCTCCTTCTCCTGGTCGCCGGCGGCCGTGCCGAGGACGTGCACCGTGAACGCGGATTCCAGGCCCTTGCACAGCTGGTCGACGGCCCAGTAGCCGCCCTGGAGGCTGACCAGGACGGGGGCGCTCAGCCGGCGGGGCTCGGCCGCCGACTTGAGGTCGCTCACGTCGAACGTCGAGGTCCACACGGTCGAGCCCGGCCCTGAGACCTCCTCGGGGACGTCGTCCGCGGCCCGGTCGGAGCTGAACGAGGTGCGCAGCGCGCTGAAGACGGCATGCGCGTCCTGCGTCGCGCAGCTCTCCAGCTCCACCACCACCTCGGCCGATACGTGCTGCGTGCCTGCCGGTTTCGCGCTGTTCACTGTGGGACCTTCCTGGCCGTTCTCCGGGAGCCGAACGCTTCCAGGCTCGCCCGGCCGACCGGTGTGTGCGACCGGAGTCCGCACGCAGGGGGTGAAGGGGCGCGGCCGCACCCCGGAGCCGGTGGCCCGCCGGGGCGGCCCGCGGCCCGGCCGGGTGCGGCCGGCCGCGAAGACCGGGCCCCCTTCGGGCACTCGGGTGAACTCCTCGGCGAACGGCGAACGGCGAACCGGTCCGGCCGGTGATCATCCGCCGGGGCGGAATCCGGACACGCGCCGCTGAGCCGTCCGGGCCCCGTGATTGCCACGGGCCGCGGCCCGGACGGATCATCCGGAACGGGACCCCGTACGCGCGTACGGGGGTACGGAAGTACGGGGACGACCGGACACGGACGACGCGAGGAGAGTCACCCATGGGACCAGCCACCGTCCACGGCCGCTGCGCACCGGGCTTCGCCGGCGTACGGGAAGCGTTCGAGCGGAACTTCCGCGAGCACGGCGACATCGGCGCGGCGGTGGCGGTGACCCTGGACGGCGAGACGGTGGTCGACCTGTGGGGCGGCCATGCGGACGCCGCCGGGACCCGCGCCTGGGAGCGCGACACCCTCGTCAACGTCTATTCGACGTCCAAGGGGATGACCGCACTGTGCGCGCATCTCCTCGTGGACCGCGGCGAGTTGGACCTCGACGCGCCGGTGGCGCGGTACTGGCCCGAGTTCGGGCAGGCCGGCAAGCGGGACATACCCGTGCGCTGGCTGCTCAGCCACCGCGCCGGCCTGATCGCGCCCCGTGAGCCGCTCCCCGCCGGGTGCGCCTACGACTGGGACGGGGTGTGCGCGTCCCTGGCGGCGGCCGCGCCGTGGTGGGAGCCGGGCACCGCGCAGGGCTACCACGCGGTGACGTTCGGCTACCTGGTGGGCGAGGTGGTACGGCGGATCACCGGGCAGTCCCTCGGCACGTTCCTGCGCGGCGAGATCACCGGGCCGCTGGGCGCCGGGGTGTTCATCGGCACCCCCGCCGAGGAGCACGCCCGCTGCGCGGACATGGTCGGGCAGCTGGACGAGGCGCGGCTCGCGGCGCAGTTCCCCGGCGGCGTGCCCCGGCCGCCGTTCCGTGCGCTGTCCGACCATCCGCTGGCCGTGGTGATGCTGGCGCTGACGTCCATCCCCACCGGCGATGTCAACAGCGCCGCCTACCGGTCGGCGGAGATCCCGGCGGGCAACGCCCACGCCGGCGCCCGCGGGCTGGCGACCGTGTACGGCGCGCTGGCGGGCGGCCGGCTCGTCGGGCCCGCCACCCTGGAGGCGATGCGCCGGTCGCAGAGCCTGCCGGGCGAGCGCGATCTGACCATGGACGCGCTCGCCCCGGCGGGCCGCGAACACCGCTGGGGCCTGGGCTACATGCTCAACCACCAGGGCCAGGCGGGCCCGAATCCGGGGGCGTTCGGGCACGGGGGCGCGGGCGGCTCGTTCGCCTTCGCCGATCCGGAGAACCGGCTGTCGTTCGCGTACACCATGAACAAGTACGGCGGGGGCACGACGGGCGACGATCCGCGCAGCCGCGGCCTGGTCCGGGCGGTGTACCGGGCCCTGGAGGGGACCCGGGGGTGAGGGAGCGGCCGCTCTGGGACGCCGGGGGTCCCGGCCGGGAGGCGGTCCGTACGGCGGCGACGGCCCTCCTCGGCGTCATGACCGATTTCCTCGCCGGTGCGGCCGCCGCGACGTGCCGCGGTGCGCGCCGCGCGGCGTGCCCCAGGGCGCCCGTCCTCCCCGCCGAGGGCGTCGTGCCTGGTGGCGGGCCCTGTCGAAGGTCATCGAGGGGTCCGGAATCCGGGCCCGCGAACCCCGTTGCCGAGCGCGATAATGGGAGGTGCGGCATGCATCCGGCCCGGCGCGAGCGCGGCGGGCCCGAGAGGGTGTGAGGACCATGGAACGGGACACCGAGACGGTTCACGAGGCCTATTCCTTCGTCTGTCTGCACTGCGGGCACGGCTGGGAAGAGGAGTACGAGATCCGGCACACCACGGACCTGGCCGGCCATCGGCGTGCCGACTACTTCGCCCGTGGCGCCCGGGTCCGCTCTCCGCTGACCCTCTCCGACTGCCCGTCGTGCAACCTCGGCCCGATCCGTATCCTGCGCCCCGGCCGGGTCAACTCGACACGTCCGTATCTCGCCTGACCCGGCCCTCAGCCTGTCCTGATGCCTCGTCACCACCCGGTGTACAGCAGGTGGTTGAGGAGCAGGGCCAGTACGGCCTGGGCCGCCAGCCACCGGCGGTGCCGGTGGGCGGGCAGCAGGGCACAGGCGGCCGGCAGCCAGACGGCGAACGGCAGCCAGATCCGCTCGGTCTCCGCCTTGCTCATCCCGGAGAGGTCGGCGACGAGCACGGCGAGCAGGACGGCCGGGACGAGGACGGCCAGCCGGGCGGCGGGGGCGCGCAGCGGCCCGGCGGAGGGGCGGAGCCCGCGCAGGGCGGTGGGTGCCCCCGCCAGGGTGCGGCGCAGACCGGCCACCGTCGCCGGGCCGGTGATCAGGACGGTGCAGGCGAGGTTTCCCCACACCCAGTACGCGTACGGGCGGACCGCCGCGGCGCCCTGGTAGTAGCGCTCGACGAGCAGCCGGTAACCCTCCCACCAGTGGAATCCGGAGAGGGTGAAGCCGGCCGCGACGGCCAGTGCCCCGGCCGCCAGGAGGGGCAGCGGGCGTGCGGTGCGGGTGAGCAGCAAGACCGCCGCGCCGATCAGCGCGATCAGCGTGAGGCCGTAGGAGAGGTAGCAGGTCAGGCCGAAGAGGAGGCCGGAGGCCAGGGCGGCGGCGGCCCGGAGGAGGGCGCCCGCCCGCGGTGACCGGGGCGGGGCGGGGCGGGTGGTGGCGAGGGCCAGCAGCGCCAGGGACCAGGCGGCGACGGCCGCGAAGTACCCGTCCGCCGAGGTGCCCACCCACACGGCGGCCGGGCTCAGGACGAGGAAGGGGGCGGCCCGGCGGGCGGTGGCCTCGTCGGTGAGGGCGCGCAGCGCGAGGAGGACCGCGGCCACCGCGGAGGTGCCGGCCGTGATGCACCAGACGCCGGCCCAGCCGCCACCGCCCAGGCCGATGCGGTCCAGGCCGACGAAGGTGAGGACGGCGGCCGGCGGGTGCCCGGCGACATGGGCGGGCCAGTGGTCCGGCGCGTTGTTGAGGATGTGGTGGGTGAAGTCGCGCAGCGCCGCCCCCGCGTCGTCGAAGCGGTGGATGACGGTCAGGTACTCGTACGCGGTGGTGAGCCGCTCGGCGATACCGGTCCGCCAGCCGTCGATCAGGGCCAGCGACCCCGTCCAGAGCAGGGCGGCCGCCCAGCCCGTGAGGACGAGACGGCGCCAGGGCAGCCGGGCCGCGAGGGACGGGCCGTGGACGATCACCACGACCGCGACGGCGAGCGCGGCGGGGGTGCCGGGGCCCAGGTGCGGGTACCACGAGGCGTACAGCGGGGGCCAGTTGACGTGCAGGCTGCCGTTGGCGTGCTCGATGGCGGTGCCGATCAGCGCGGCCGCCACGACGAGGAGGGCGCAGGCCGCGACGGCCGCCAGGTCGCGGCGGTGCGCGGCGCGTGCCGCGGGAGGCGCCGCGGCGGGATCGCCGGGTGCCGGAGAGGGGGCCGGAGGAGAAGCCGGCCGGGGCTCCGGACCGGGAGCCGGGCGGGGGTCCGGATCGGGAGTCATACGGGAGGTCGCACGGGAGGTCACAGCGGCACGCTAGGCGCCGGGCGGCGGCCGCGGACGCTCCGCGGCGGCGGTGTCATCGTTCCGTCAGATTTCCCCGGAGCGCGGGCGGCGCAGGGCGCCCCCGCCCCGCGACGTCAGAGTTTCGTCATGCGTCACGGGCCCGTCGGCGCACCGGCCGCGGCATACCGTCGAAGCCAGGCCGCGCCGGCCCCGAGCGCCGGGCGGGCCCAGGCGGCGGACCCGCGCCGCACCGAATCGCCAAGGACACACCATGAGTGCCCCACACGCCTCCCTCCCCTCGCCCGCCTCGTCTCACCCGCCCCCGGCGTCACGGCCCGTCTGGCGCAGCCCGCTGCGCGGTCCGCGGCTGACCGCGCTGCTCGGCGTCGTCCTGCTGGCCGGGATCACGCTGCTGTTCGTCACCGGTCTGCTGTCGTACGCCGCGTACAACCCGGATCTGGGCGGCGGGGTCAACGACAAGACGCCCGGCAAGGGCCTGCTGGGCTTCTACCTCTTCAGCTGGCCGACCGGCCCCTCCTGGCTCTACCGGCTCACCCAGGGACTGCACGTCACCCTCGGGATCGCGCTGGTGCCGGTCCTGCTGGCGAAGCTGTGGTCGGTGATCCCGAAGCTCTTCACCCTGCCGCCGGCCCGGTCCGTGGGCCATGCGCTGGAGCGGCTCTCACTGCTGTTGCTGGTGGGCGGAGCGCTCTTCGAGTTCGTCACCGGCATCCTCAACATCCAGCTGGAGTACCTCTTCCCCGGGTCGTTCTATCCGCTGCACTTCTACGGCGCGTGGGTGTTCATCGGGGCGTTCGCCGCTCATGTGGTGCTGCGCATGCCGCGGACCGTACGGGCGCTGCGCGAGCGCACCGACCCGGCCGCGGCGGCCGACGACACCGGGCTGGTGGCGGCCCGGCCGGACCCGCCGACCATGACCAGGCGGGGAGCGCTGGGGCTGGTCGGTGCCGGTTCGCTGCTGCTGTTCGCCACGACCGCCGGGCAGAGCCTGGGCGGTTGGTGGCGGCGCACGGCCCTGCTGGCGCCGCACGGCGGCCGGGAGCCGGGCGGCGGACCGAACGGCTTCCAGATCAACAAGACCGCCGCGGCCGTCGGCGTCACCGCCCGGGAGACGGGCGACGCCTGGCGGTTGACGGTCGAGGGCGGCGGACGGCGGGTGCGGATCGGCCGGGCCGAACTGCTCGCGCTGCCCCAGCACTCGGCGGCGCTGCCGATCGCGTGTGTCGAGGGCTGGTCGACGGGCGACCAGGAGTGGAGCGGGGTGCGGCTGCGGGACCTCGCCGCGCTGGTGGGGCTCGGCGACCGACCCCCGGGTGTGCTGGTGGAGTCGCTCCAGCTGCACGGCGCGTTCCGCCGGGCCGCGCTGCGCGACAACCAGGTGCGCGATCCGCGCTCGCTGCTCGCGCTGCGGGTGGGCGGCGCCGAGCTGTCCCCCGACCACGGCTATCCGGCGCGGATCATCGTGCCGGCGGCGCCCGGGGTGCTCCAGACCAAGTGGGTGGCACGGCTGACGTTCGGGGAGTGGTGAGGATGCGGAACAGGCAGCGGACGGTGCGGGAACGGGCGGCGCGGACGCGGCGGCCGGACCTGCCCGGACAGGCGGCACGGACACGGCGACCGGCCACGGGTGAACGGGCGGTACCGGCCCCGCGCACCAGCGCCGGGCGGGCGCTCGGGGCACTGCGCCTCCCCCGCCGCTACGGCGAGGGACCGCTGCATCTGCTGCTGATGCTCGCGTCGTTCGCGCTCACCGGCTACGCGGGAGTGCGGCTGCTGGCCGGCGGGCAGTGGCCGCTGGTGCTCGTCTGGTTCGCCGGGGCGGCGCTGCTGCACGATCTGGTGCTGCTGCCGCTGTACGCGCTCGCGGACCGGGCGCTGGTCCGCTGGACCGCCGGGACCGGCCGGCCGCGGGTCCGGGCGGCGTACGTCCGGGTGCCCGCCGCGCTGTCCGGATTGCTGCTGCTGGTGTGGTTCCCGCTGATCGCCGGGGCGGCGGGCGGCGCTTCGGCGGCGCACTACGAGGCCACGACGCGGCTGCCCGGCGAGGTGTTCCTGAGCCGCTGGCTGCTGATCACCGCCGGGCTGTGTGTCCTGTCCGCGCTGTGGCTGCTGGTGCGTACCGTTCAGCGGCGGATGAGCGGGGCGCCCCGGCGGCGCAGCGAGACGAAGCAGCGCGCGGTGCCCGGCGCCTGACCGGACTGGTCCGTGACGGTCCACTCCTCGACGGGGGTCCAGCCGGCGGCCGCCGCGTGGCGCAGCAGCGCGGCGGCGCCGACCCGGGCCCAGGGGAACGACTCGCCCGGCGCGCACGGGGCGCCGGGCGAGGGGTGGTAGCCCCGCTCGACCCGGACCTGGACCCGTTCGTCGACGTCCGCCGCGGCGGTCTCCACGATCAACAGGCCCGGCCGGCCGACCAGTTCGGCGGTGCGGGTGAGCAGGGCGCGCGGGTCGCCGCCGATGCCGATGTTGCCGTCGAGGAGCAGCGCGGTGCCCCAACTCCCCTCACCTGGAAGGGAGTCGAAGACGGAGCGGTGCAGCGCGGAGCCGCCGGACGCCGCGGTGCGGGCCACCGCGGCGGTGCTGACGTCGATGCCGAGCGCCCGCCGGCCCTGGGCGGCGAGCGCGGCGACCAGCCGGCCGGGGCCGCAGCCGATGTCGAGGACGGCGCCCTCGCAGCGGCGCAGCGCCGACAGGTCGGCGGCGTCCGGCCCGGCGCACCAGCGCTCGACCTCCAGCGGCAGCAGCCAGCCGTCGCTGCGCCGCAGGAAGAGCGGGCCGCGGCCGCTGCGCAGCGCGTCGGCGTACGGGTCCGCGCCCCAGGTGACGGTGTCGCGGCGGTCGGTTCGTGCCGTCGGCGGCAGGGCGGTGCTCATCGGCCGGTGACCGGGGTCAGGCGGGCGAGCGTGGCGGCGAAGGCGCCGGCGGGGGCCGCGGCCGCGACCCGCTCCGCGTCGTCGGCGGTGTCCACGTCGCGCAGGGGCGGCAGGTCCCGCACCCGCAGCCCGGCGGCGGTCAGCCGCGCGCGCTGGGCGGCGCCGGTGCGGCCGGTGGACATGGGGACGCCGCGCAGCAGCCGGGGGTCGGGGGACGCCAGGCCGAGCGCCCAGAACCCGCCGTCCTCGGCGGCGCCGAACCAGGCGTCGCAGTCGTCCCAGGCGCCGGCGTCCAGCGCGGGGGCGAGGAGGTGCGGGGTGATCTGCGGGGTGTCCATGCCGATGAGGAGGGTGGGGCCGGCGCTGCCGGCGAAGGCGGCGGCGAGCCGCTCGTCGAGGCCGCCGGCGCTCTGGGGCCGGACCTCGAAGCCGTCCGGCAACCAGCTCCCCGGGCGGCCGTCGAGGACGACCACCCGCCGCCGGGCGGGCATGGCGCGGACGGCCCGGAGGGTGTCGGACAGCGCCGCCTCGGCCAACTGGGCGGCCTCGTCGGGGGTGAAGGGCGGGGTGAGGCGGGTCTTGACCCGGCCGGGCACCGGTTCCTTGGCGATGACCAGGAGCGTGGTCGGGCCGGTACCCGCCGGGCGGTCTGCGGGCGCGCTCATCGGGCGGTCTCCTCCGTACGGGACGCGAGCGGGGGCTGGTTCAGGACGTCGCGCATGTCGCGCACCGCGTGCCAGGTGCCGCGCCAGGTG
Source organism: Streptomyces angustmyceticus (assembly GCF_019933235.1). Lineage (NCBI taxonomy): Bacteria > Bacillati > Actinomycetota > Actinomycetes > Kitasatosporales > Streptomycetaceae > Streptomyces > Streptomyces angustmyceticus. Next base: position 1,789,615 of record NZ_CP082945.1, read on the forward strand.
CCGGTGACCTTGGAACGGCCGGTGCGCGGGCGGTAGGGCACGTCGCGTTCCTCGACCCGCCAGCCCGCGTCGGCGGCCCGGACGACCATCTGCAGGGGGTAGCCGCTGCGGCGGTCGGTCAGCCCGAGGCCGAGCAGCGCGGTGCGCCGGGCGGCGCGCAGCGGGCCGAGGTCGTGCAGCCGCAGTCCGGTGCGGCGGCGCAGCATCCGGGCGAGGGCGAGGTTGCCGAGCCGGGCGTGCGGCGGCCAGGCGCCGCGCCCCTCGGGGCGGCGGCGGCCCAGCACCAGGTCGCTGGCGCCGTCGTGGACGGCGCGGACGAACGGGGCGAGCAGGGCGGGGTCGAGGGAGGCGTCGCAGTCGCAGAAGCAGACGATGTCGGCGTCGGCGGCCAGCAGTCCGGCGTGGCAGGCGGCGCCGAACCCGCGGCGCGGCTCGTGCACCACGGTGGCGCCCAGGCCGCGGGCGACCTCGGCGGAGCCGTCGGTGGAGCCGTTGTCCACGACGATCGCCCGCCAGCCCGCCGGGATGCGGGCCAGCACCCAGGGCAGCGCGGCGGCCTCGTCGAGACAGGGCAGGACGACGTCCACGGAGGGGGTGGGAGGAGGGGAGTGGGTCACGCCTTCACCTATGCATCAGAAGCGGACGGGCAGAGGGGGTTGAGGTGTGTGGGGCGCGGGTGCCGGCGGGCGGCGGCGCGCGGGTCAGACCATCGGTGCCGCCCGCATCCCCTCCCGGGCGAATTCCCGCATGCCCGCCGCGAATCCGGTCGCGGCCCGCCAGCCGAGGTCGTCGGCGATGCGCTGCGAGGAGGCGGTGATGTGCCGTACGTCGCCGAGCCGGTACTCCCCCGTGACCACGGGCGCCGGTCCCCCGCACGCCTCGGCCAGGGTCCGCGCCATCTCGCCGACGGTGTGCGGCACCCCGCTGCCCGTGTTGTACGCGGTCAGGGTGCCCGCCGCCCGGTCCGGCAGCGCCTCCAGGGCGACCACGTTGGCCGTGGCGACGTCCCGTACGTGGACGAAGTCCCGCCGCTGGCCGCCGTCCTCGTAGACGGTCGGGGACTGTCCGCGGGCCAGCGCCGAGCGGAAGAACGAGGCCACCCCCGCGTACGGGGTGTCGCGCGGCATGCCGGGCCCGTAGACGTTGTGATAGCGCAGCGCGACGGCCCGGCCGCCGGTGGCGCGGGCCCAGGAAGCCGCCAGGTGTTCCTGGGCGAGCTTGGTGGCGGCGTAGACGTTGCGCGGATCGGTGGGGGCGTCCTCGCCGACCAGGCCCGGCCGCAGTGCGGCGGCGCAGTCCGGGCAGCGTGGCTCGAACTGCCCGGCGTCCAGCTCGTCCACGGCCCGCGGGCCGGGCCGCACCACCCCGTGGACGGGGCAGGTGTAGCGGCCCTCCCCGTAGACCACCATCGAGCCGGCGAGCACCAGCTCGCGCACCCCGGCGTCCGCCATCGCGGCCAGCAGCACCGCGGTGCCCAGGTCGTTGCAGCCGACGTAGTCGGGCGCGTCCGCGAAGTCCTTGCCCAGGCCCACCATCGCCGCCTGGTGGCAGACCGCCCGCACGCCCCGCAGGGCCTCGTCGACCGCCGCCCGGTCGCGGACGTCGGCGACGATGCGCCGCTCGCCGGGGCGCGGCGGCGGGGGTTCGGGGTGCGCCGAGGGCAGCAGCGCGTCGAGCACGACAGGCTCGTGCCCGTGCGCCATGAGCGCCTCGACGACCTGCGATCCGATGAATCCGGCACCGCCGGTGACCAGTACACGCATGCCGGTCACGCTAAGCGGGACGGGGCGCTCCGGCGCGCGCATGAGCCGCCGTGTCACGGGTCCGTAAGATCCGCGGCCGCCCGGACCGCCCGCTGCCGCACCCTGCGGGCCACTGCGATTCGGTAACAGGGCGCATTCGAGGTATTTCGGTACGGCATATGGCGCCTATGCTCAGGTCGGGCGTGGGGGGCCGCTTTCGGACACTCCGACGGCCGACGGGCCCCTTGCCCGACCTTGCCCGCTCACCTCACCAGACACCGTCGGAGAACACCTTGGCCGTGGAGAATGTGGAGCAGCGCACCGGCTCCCGGGTGCTGCCCGCGCTTCCGTACGCGGTGATGGCCGTGGTCACCACGGTCGACCTCACCGCGGGCCCGGGCGTCGGGTTCCTGCCGCTGGTGTCACTGGGACCGGCGTTCGCCGGGCTGGTCGGCGGCTGGCGGCGGACCGCCGTGGTCGGGCTGACGGCCTTTGTGCTCTGCGTCGGCCTGGGCGTCTACAACGGCCTGTTCGAGAGCCGGCGCGGGCTGACCGCGCTGCTGTCGGTGGCCGGGGTGACCGCGGCAGGGGTGGTGGCCGCGGTGATGCGGCAGCGGCGCGAGGCGGAGCTGGCCAGCGTCCGCTCCATCGCCGAGGTCGCCCAGCGGGTGCTGCTGCGCCCGGTGCCGCGCGGCGCCGGGCCGCTGCGGGTCGCGGTCTCGTACACCTCGGCGGTGGCCGAGGCCCGGATAGGGGGTGATCTGTACGAGGTGGTGACCTCGCCCGCCGGGGTGCGGATCATCGTCGGCGATGTGCAGGGCAAGGGCCTGGAGGCCGTGGAGAGCGCGGCGGTGGTGCTCGGCGCCTTCCGGGAGGCTGCGCACGACGAACCGGATCTGCCGGCCGTCGGCGAGCGGGTCGAGCGGGCGCTGAACCGCCATCTGTCCGGCGAACGGTTCGTCACGGCGGTGCTCGCCGAGATCGGTGACGGCCCGCACGCCACCCTGCTGAACTTCGGCCACCCGGCGCCGCTGGTCGTCCGCCCGGCCGGCTCGGTGGCCTTCGCCGCCCCGCCGGACCGCGCCCTGCCGCTCGGCCTCAGCCTGCACGACGCCGGGGCGCCGGCCCCCTACGAGGTGCCCTTCGCGCCCGGCGACCAACTGCTCTTCTACACGGACGGCGTCACCGAGGCCCGCGACGCGGCGGGCCGCTTCTACCCCCTCGACGAACGCGCCGCGCTGCTCAAGGACCCCGATCCGGAGACCGCCCTGCGCGCGGTGCGCGAGGACCTGGTCGAGCATGCCGAGGGGCCGCTGCACGACGACGCGGCGATGCTGCTGGTCCGCTACCGCGGGGCCTGCTGACCCGGCGTCGGGCCGGGCCGGGAGCCGATTCCGGGTCAGCTCCCGGCCGGTCGGCTCCCGGGCGCCGCTCAGTCGTCGCGCGGGTCCCCGGTGCCGCGGTCCCCGTCGCCGTCCCGGTCCCCGTCGCCGTCGCTGCTCCGGCCCCGGCCCCCCTCGCCGTGACCGCCGCCGTCCGCTTCGTCCGCCTCGTCCGCGCCGTCCCCCTTCGCACGGCCCGCGTCCGGCTCCCCCGCTCCCGGCCGGGACTCCGCCTTGGCGGCCGCCCGCCGGGCGACCTCCTCGCGGGCCGCGGCCGTGGCGACCGAGGGCCACACCCGGTCGAGTGAGGCGTTCATCGCGGCCCCGACCAGCACCGCGAAGGCCGACACCCCGATCCACAGCAGCACCGCGACCGGCGCGGCCAGCGAGCCGTAGATCGTGGGCCCCTCGACCGTCGAGGCGAGGTAGAGCCGCAGCAGGAAGCTGCCGAGCACCCACATCCCGAGTGCCACCACCGCGCCGGGAATGTCCTCCGGCCAGGGCGAACGGACCGGGACGGACGCGTGGTAGAGCGTGGTGAGGAAGGCGACGGACAGGAGCAGGACGACCGGCCAGTACAGCGCCCGGATGATGTGCTCGCTGGCCGGCAGCCAGCCCACGACGGTGTCGGGACCGGCGACCATCAGCGGCAGCGCCACCGCGCCGACGACCAGCGCGGCGAGGTACAGCGCGAACGCCAGCAGCCGGGTCTTGATGATGCCCCGCCGGCCGTCGAGCCCGTACATGATGGTGATGGTGTCGACGAAGACGTTCATCGCCCGGGACCCCGACCACAGGGCGATGGCGAAGCCGAGGGAGATGACGTCCGGGCGGCGGCCGGTGAAGACGTCGTTGAGCAGCGGCCGGGCGATCTCGTTCACGCCCTTGCTCGACAGGACCGTGCCGGCGGCGCCGAGGATGTGCCGGCGGACGTTGTCGAGGGTGTCGTGCCCGATCCAGGTGTTGGTGTAGCCGAGCACGCCCAGGAGTCCGAGGATCAGCGGCGGCAGCGACAGCAGGCTCCAGAAGGCGGCCTCGGCGGCCAGGCCGGTGACGCGGTACTTCATGCAGGAGTTGACCGTGTCCTTGAGCAGGAGCCAGGCCAGCCGGCGCTTGGAGACGTTGCGGTAGAGGGCACGGGCCTTGGTCAGACGGCCCGCGGGCCGCTCGGTTGGTTCGTTTGCCGGCTGCACGTCCTTACCGTATCCGGCATGGCAGCCACCACTCACACGGTCACGAACCAGCCTCCGCCGCTGGTCGGATACGACGTCTTCACCGGCGATGCGGCCCTGACCGAGGGCGTCGCCCGGTATGTCGCCGGCGTCCGACTGGTCGAGGTACGCGAAGAGCTCAGCACACTGGGGCGGGCGGCCGGCTCCGCGCACGCCCGGCAGTGGGGCGAACAGGCCAACGCCCACCCCCCGGTCCTGCACACCCACGACCGCTACGGCCACCGCATCGACGAGGTCGAGTACCACCCGGCGTGGCACCGGCTGCTCGGCCATGCCGTCACGGCCGGCCTGACCGGCGCGTGGTCCCGGCCGGACGGCCATGTCCGCCGCACCGCCGGGTTCCTCGTGTGGACCCAGGCCGAGGCGGGACACGGCTGCCCGGTGTCGATGACCCACGCGGCGGTGCCCACGCTGCGCGCCGAGCCCGAGCTGGCGGCCGAGTGGGAGCCGCTGCTGACCTCGCGGGTGTACGCGCACGAGCTGCGCCCGGTCGCCGAGAAGGGCGGCGCGCTGGCCGGGATGGCCATGACGGAGAAGCAGGGCGGCAGCGACCTGCGGGCCGTCACCACCCGCGCCGAGCCGCTGGCCGCGCCCGGCGAGTACGTGCTGACCGGCCACAAGTGGTTCTGTTCGGCGCCGATGTCCGACGCGTTCCTGGTACTGGCCCGCGCGCCGGGAGGGCTCACCTGCTTCCTGCTGCCCCGAGTGCTGCCGGACGGCAGCCGTAACGCCTTCCGCATCCAGCGGCTCAAGGACAAGCTCGGCAACCGCTCGAACGCCTCCGCGGAGGTCGAGTTCGACGGGCAGACCTGGGCACGCCGGGTCGGCGAGGAGGGGCGCGGGGTGGCGACCCTCATCGAGATGGTCGCGGCGACCCGGCTGGACTGCGTCAGCGCGTCGGCGGCGGTGATGCGGCAGGCGGTGGCGCAGGCGCTGCACCACACCGCCCACCGGGAGGCGTTCGGGGACCGGCTGATCGACAAGCCGCTGATGCGCAATGTGCTGGCCGACCTGGCGCTGGAGTCGGAGGCGGCGACCACGCTCGCCCTGCGGCTGGCGGCGGCGTACGACGGCGGCACCGAGCAGGACCGGCACTTCCTGCGGCTGGCGGTGCCGGCCGCGAAGTACTGGGTGACCAAGCGCTGCACCCCGGCGGTGACCGAGGCGCTGGAGTGCCTGGGCGGCAACGGCTACGTGGAGGAGTCGGGGCTGCCGCGGCTGCTGCGCGAGGCGCCGCTCAACTCGATCTGGGAGGGTTCCGGCAACGTCCAGGCGCTGGACGTCCTGCGGGCCCTGCGGCGCGAACCCGAGGCGCTGCACGCGTTCCTGGCCGAGATCGGGACGGCGCGGGGCGCGGACCACCGCCTGGACCGGGCCATCACGGCAATGCTCACCGAACTCGCCGACCTGGAGGGCATCGAGGCGCGGGCCCGGCGGCTGACCGAGCGGATGGCGCTGGTGCTCCAGGGTTCGCTGCTGGTGCGCCATGCGCCGCCCGAGGTCGCGGACGCGTTCTGCGCCGGCCGGCTCGGGGGCGACGCGGGCGCGGCGTTCGGGACGCTGCCGCACACCCTGGACCTCGGGGCCGTGGTGGCACGGGCGCAGCCGGTGGCCGGGATGTGAGGCGGTCCCGGGTCCGGCGCGGCGGCGGTTCCCCGTCGCCTCCGGGCCGTCGCCCACGAGGCTACGGGGACAGGGGGTCACCGCCGCCGCGCCGTCGGGGAGCGGTGCCGCGCCGACACGGCACCGCTCCCGGCACAAGGGTGTCCGGGGCACCCCGCGGGGTCCCCGGTGCGCGGGCGGCCGCCGGCTTCGTGAGCCCCTCCCGCGCCGCGCCGGCGTCACGTGTGGCGGCCGACGGAGTCCCTGCGACATCCCACGGGTTCCTCGACGGGTGACCGGCGAACCCGCGGGGGCGAGACACCATCGGCCGCTTCGGCCAGACTCCCCGCAACGCGTCGTGGGCGACAACGGTTGCATTGCGTTGCAGCGCCGGGCGGCGGCCCGGGACAATGGCCGCTTCCAGGACGGACCGGTCGCCCGGTGAGCGTGCGAGAGGCACGCGCGGCACGAGGCACGGCCCGGGGAATTGGGCAGTACGGAGAACAGCGTGAGCGACAGAGCGATCGACGGCGCCGTCTGGTCGGCCCCGGACAACCGCGCCACCGCACACCGGCTCGCCACGGTCCACGAGGCGGCGCTCGCGGGCGGGACGGCACCCGGCGAGGCGGGGGACGCGCCCCGTGCGGTGATCGGTGAGTCATGGCGGCGGATGCTGGTCTCCGGCGTCGACCCGGACCACGACCGGCCCCAGACCCCGCTCCCCGTCGCGGAGTTGGAGCGCCGCCGGCAGGTGTCCCAGCTGGCGACGGTGCTGCCGGTGTTCCATGAGGGGCTGTTATCCGCGGCCGACGCCGCTCAGCAGATCATGGTGATCACCGACGCCGAGGGCCGGGTGCTGTGGCGGGAGGGCAGCGCCCCGGTCCGGCGGATGGCCGACCGGCTGGGCTTCGACAAGGGCGCCGACTGGACGGAGGGCGTCGTCGGCACCAACGCCATCGGCACCGCGCTGGTGGCCCGCCGGCCGGTGCTGGTGCACTCCGCCGAACACTTCGTCCGCAGCCACCACGCCTGGACGTGCGCCGCGGCGCCGCTCCACGACCCGCGCGACGGGCGCCTGCTGGGCACCGTGGACCTCAGTGGTCCGGCGCCCGCCTTCCACCCCATGACGCTCTCCCTGGTGTCCTCGGTCGCCCGGCTCGCCGAGGGCGAGCTGCGCACCCGCCACCACCGGTCCCTGGAACGGCTGCGGTCGAGCGCGGCACCGGTGCTGGCACGGATCGGCGGGCGGGCGCTGGCCGTCGACCCGGGCGGCTGGGTCGTGGGGGTGACGGGCCTGACGCCGCCGGACCGGGTGCCGCTGCCCAAGGCGCCGGAGGCCGGGCCGCTGTGGCTGCCGCGGTACGGGATGTGCGCCCTGGAGCCGTTGCCCGGCGGCTGGCTGATCCGCGTCGGACGGCAGGAGTCGGAGCCGCGGCCCAGCCGGGTGGTGCTGGACGTCAGCGGCCGGGACGGCTCGACGGTCACCGTCAGCGGCGCGGCCGGCAGCTGGTCGCACGAGCTGACCCCGCGCCACGCCGAGCTGCTCTTCGTCCTCGCCGCGCACCCCCAGGGGCGCAGCGCCGCCCAGCTCGCCCGGGACCTCTTCGGCGACGACAGCCGCACGGTCACGGTACGGGCCGAACTGTCCCGCCTGCGCCGCCACCTCGCGAGCGTCCTGGCCCACCGCCCCTACCGCTTCGCGGACGGCGTCGAGGTGGAACTCCTGCTGCCGCCCCGCCCCGCCCACCTCCTGCCGCAGTCCCTGGCCCCGGCGGTGGCGGCGGCCCGGCTCGGGTGAGGCGGACGGCCAGGGGGTGTCCGCCACCCGTCCGGCCGTCTGCTGTCGCCCCCGTCCGGGCGCGCGCCTAGCGTGCCGACAGCGGACCGTGCGCCTCGGGAAGCGGCGTCCCGGGAAGCGCGGCCGGTCACGGGAGGTGAGCGATGAGCCCGACGGGTCCGCCGGAGCCGGCGGCCGGGGAGCCGGCGGCCGGGGAGTCCGCGGCCGCGCGCCGGCCCCGGTGGGGTGCGCTGGCGCTGGCCGGGCTCATCGGCATCGGCATGGTGCGCCAGGGGCTGTCCGGTGAGGCGGACGGGCCGCCGCAGCCGGGGGCGGATACCGCGCTCTTCCCCGGCGATCTCCCGCCCGACGGCCCCGCGCCGCCGCCGCTGCCCCGCTCCGCGCCCGCCCGGGTGGCGATCGCGTCGCTGGACGTGTCGGCCCCGCTGCTGCCGCTGGGGCTGGACAAGGACGGCTGGATCGAGGCCCCGCCGGCCGACGCCCCGCGGCTGGCGGGCTGGTACGCGGGTGCGCCGACCCCGGGCGAGAACGGCACCGCGGTGATCGTCGGCCATGTCGACAGCCGCAGCGGGCCCGCGGTCTTCTACGGGCTGGGCGCCCTGGAGAAGGGCCGGACGATCCGGGTCACCCGTGAGGACGGGCGGACCGCGGTCTTCGAGGTCTACGGCATCCAGGTCTTCGACAAGCGGAAGTTCCCGGCCCGGAAGGTCTACGGCCGCACCGGACGCCCCGAGCTGCGCGTCCTGACCTGCGGCGGCCCCTACGAGGCGGGCTCCGGCTACACGGGAAACGTGGTGGTCTTCGCCCGGATGACCACCACTGCCGGCGCGGCACCCCGGAGCCGGTGATCCCCCACACTGTGAGCCGCCGTCTCACGATACGGATGGTCCCTCCCCGGCCTCGCCACCACCCCGCCCGGCCTCGCCACCACCCTCGGCCTCCTCACCGTCCCGCCCGGCCTCACCGCCCCCTCGGCCCGGCCCCGGCCCTCCGCCCCCGGTGTGATGTGCTGGCCGCATGAGCATCTCGGTCACCACGTGGTACCTCGAACAGACCTCGCGCGCCGACCTGTCCCCCACCTCGGGTCCCGCGCCCGACCGGGACGTCCGCATCCTCCGGTCCGAGGTGCCGTCGCCCGAATTCAGCCGCTTCCTCTATACGGCGGTCGGCGGGGACATCACCTGGACCGACCGGCTGGCGTGGCCGTACGCACAGTGGGCGGCACATCTCGGGCGCCCCGGCGTGGAGACCTGGGTGGCGCACGACCGCGGGACGCCGGCGGGGTTCATCGAGCTGGTGGCCGAGGGCGGCTCAGTGGAGATCGCCTACTTCGGACTGCTCCCGGGCTTCCGCGGGCGCCGGATCGGCGGGTACCTGCTCGCGTACGGGACCGAGCGGGCCTGGGACCTGGCCGAGCGGTGGCCGGGGCTGCCGCCGACCGAGCGGGTATGGGTGCACACCTGCAGCCTGGACGGCCCGCACGCGAAGGCCAACTACGAGCGGCGCGGCTTCCGGGTGTACGAGACCACGGTGACCGAGGAGCCCGACGCACCGGCCCCGGGACCCTGGCCCGGCGCGGGCCCGCTGACGGCCGACGCACCCGCCGGGGAGTGACCGGCACCACAACGTCTCGCCATACGAGACAGAGGCGTCCGGATTCTGGATAACGGTGGACTGGCCGGAGAGCGGCGTGACACGCTTCCGTCATGTCTCGAGCTGGAATTGCCTTGGTGAGTCGGCGGCACGTCGACCTCGGCCGCATGTCCAGCGCCATTTGTCGGGCGGGCTGAGGCTGCCCCCACCAGGGGCCACGGCCCCGGGCAGCACCCAGCACCACCACCGCACCTCCCGCCGTCCCCACCGTCGCGGACGCGCTGACACCCCTCGACCCGCAGACCTTCCGACGCGTGTGCCACGCGCCGCCTTTCGGTATGCCTGCGCAGGCCGTCGCGGGTGCCCGGCGCCCCGTCCGCATTCCTTGAGCCCGCCCAGAAGGACGTACATCCATGGCCGCCTCCCCCGAACTCCCCGCAGCTGCCACGACCCGCCGCAAGGCCGGACGCCACCGCGGCGAGGGCCAGTGGGCCGTTGGTCACCACACGCCCCTCAACGGCAACGAGCAGTTCAAGAAGGACGACGACGGTCTCAATGTGCGGACACGCATTGAGACGATCTACGCCAAGTCCGGCTTCGACTCCATCGACCCCAACGACCTGCGCGGGCGGATGCGTTGGTGGGGCCTGTACACCCAGCGCAAGCCCGGGATCGACGGCGGCAAGACCGCGATCCTGGAGCCGGAGGAGCTGGACGACAAGTACTTCATGCTGCGGGTGCGCATCGACGGCGGACGCCTGAGCGTGGCGCAGCTGCGCGCCATCGGCGAGGTCTCCGAGCAGTACGCCCGCGGCACCGCGGACATCACCGACCGGCAGAACATCCAGCTGCACTGGATCCGTATCGAGGACGTCCCCGCCATCTGGGAGAAGCTGGAGGCGGTGGGCCTGTCCACCACCGAGGCCTGCGGCGACTGCCCGCGTGTGATCATCGGCTCCCCGGTGGCCGGCATCGCGGCGGACGAGATCATCGACGGCACCCCGGCCGTGGACGAGATCCACGAGCGGTACATCGGCAGCAAGGAATTCTCCAACCTGCCGCGGAAGTTCAAGACGGCGATCTCCGGCTCGCCCGTCCAGGACGTGGTCCACGAGATCAACGACGTCGCCTTCGTCGGCGTCGTCCACCCCGAGCACGGCCCCGGCTTCGACCTCTGGGTCGGCGGCGGCCTGTCCACCAACCCCAAGCTCGCCCAGCGCCTGGGCACCTGGGTGCCGCTGGACGAGGTCGCGGACGTGTGGGCCGGCGTCGTCGGCATCTTCCGCGACTACGGCTACCGCCGGCTGCGCACCCGCGCCCGGCTGAAGTTCCTGATGGCCGACTGGGGCCCGGAGAAGTTCCGCCAGGTGCTGGAGGACGAGTACCTCCAGCGCAAGCTGACCGACGGCCCCGCGCCCGAGGAGCCGCTCTCCCGCTGGCGCGACCACATCGGGGTCCACCGGCAGCAGGACGGCCGCTTCTACGTGGGCTTCGCCCCGCGCGTCGGCCGGGTCGACGGCACCACCCTGACCAAGATCGCCGAACTGGCCGGCGCGCACGGCTCCGACCGGCTGCGCACCACCGTCGAGCAGAAGATGATCGTGCTCGACGTCGCCGAGGACCAGGTCGACTCGCTGGTCGCCGGGCTGGAGGCGCTGGACTTCCAGGTCACCCCCTCACCGTTCCGGCGCGGCACGATGGCCTGCACCGGCATCGAGTTCTGCAAGCTCGCCATCGTCGAGACGAAGGGCCGCGGCGCCTCGCTCATCGACGAACTGGAGCGCCGCATGCCGGACTTCCAGGAGCCGGTCACCATCAACCTCAACGGCTGCCCCAACGCCTGCGCCCGTATCCAGGTCGCCGACATCGGCCTCAAGGGCCAGCTGGTCCTGGACGACGACGGCAACCAGGTCGAGGGCTACCAGGTGCACCTGGGCGGTGCGCTGGGCCTGGAGGCCGGCTTCGGCCGCAAGGTCCGCGGCCTGAAGGTCACCGCCGACGAACTCCCCGACTACGTCGAGCGGGTGCTGCGCAACTTCGAGGCGCAGCGCACGGACGGCGAGCGGTTCGCCCAGTGGGCGGCGCGGGCGGAAGAGGGTGCCCTCAAATGAGCGAGCGCGCGGCCCCGTTCTACTGCCCGTACTGCGGCGACGAGGACCTGCAGCCCTCCGAGGAGGGCCATGGAGCGTGGGAATGCCGGGCCTGCAGCCGGGCGTTCCGGCTGAAGTTCCTGGGCCTGCTGGCGCCCGGAGGCACCGGCCGGACCCCTTCCGCTTCCGACGGAGGTACCTCGTGACCACCGCTACCGACCTTCAGCAACTGGCCGAGCAGGCCGGCCGGGACCTGGAGGACGCGTCCGCCCTGCAGATTCTCGAATGGGCCGCCGAGACCTTCGGTCCGCGCTTCTGCGTCACCTCCTCGATGGAGGACGCGGTCGTCGCGCACCTGGCCTCGCGGGCCTTCCCCGGCGTGGACGTCGTCTTCCTGGACACCGGCTACCACTTCCCCGAGACCCTCGGGACCCGGGACGCGGTGGCCGAGGTGATGGACGTCAACGTCATCACCCTGACGCCGCGCCGGACGGTCGCCGAGCAGGACGCCGAGCACGGCCCGAAGCTGCACGACCGCGACCCTGACCTGTGCTGCGCGCTGCGCAAGGTCGCGCCGCTGGAAGAGGGCCTGACCGGCTACGACGCCTGGGCGACGGGCCTGCGCCGGGACGAGTCGCCCACCCGGGCGAACACCCCGGTCGTCGGCTGGGACCCCAAGCGCCGCAAGGTGAAGGTCTCGCCGATCGCCCGCTGGACGCAGGCCGACGTGGACGCGTACGTCGCCGAGCACGGGGTGCTCACCAACCCGCTGCTGATGGACGGCTACGCCTCCGTCGGCTGCGCGCCCTGCACCCGCCGGGTGCTGGAGGGCGAGGACGCCAGGGCCGGCCGCTGGGCCGGGAGCAACAAGACCGAGTGCGGGCTGCACGGATGACAGAGCATCAGGAGATATCGATGACGGGCGCCACGATCTGGCTGACCGGTCTGCCGAGCGCGGGCAAGACGACTCTCGCGCACGAGCTGGCCGGCCGACTGCGCGGCGACGGCCACCGAGTGGAGGTGCTCGACGGCGACGAGATCCGCGAGTTCCTCTCCGCGGGCCTCGGCTTCACCCGCGAGGACCGGCACACCAACGTCCAGCGCATCGGCTTCGTCGCCGAACTGCTGGCGAGCAACGGCGTCAAGGCGCTGGTGCCGGTGATCGCGCCGTACGCGGACAGCCGGGAGGCGGTCCGCAAGCGGCACCAGGCGGAGGGCACCCCCTACCTGGAGGTGCATGTGGCGACGCCCGTCGAGGTGTGCTCCGAGCGGGATGTGAAGGGGCTCTACGCCAAGCAGGCGGCCGGTGAGATCTCCGGCCTGACCGGCGTGGACGACCCGTACGAGGCGCCCGAATCGCCCGACCTGCGCCTCGCGTCGCACACCCAGACCGTGCAGGAGTCCGCGGCGGCGCTGCACGCGCTGCTCGCCGAAAGGGGACTGGCATGACGACCGTCACCGCGGTGACCGGGAACGCCGGAGACGCCGACAACCCGTACGCCCTCTCCCACCTCGACGCCCTGGAGTCCGAGGCGGTGCACATCTTCCGCGAGGTGGCGGGCGAGTTCGAGCGGCCGGTGATCCTGTTCTCCGGCGGCAAGGACTCCATCGTCATGCTGCACCTGGCGCTGAAGGCGTTCGCGCCGGCCGCGGTGCCGTTCTCGCTGCTGCACGTCGACACCGGGCACAACTTCCCCGAGGTCCTCGACTACCGCGACCGCACGGTGGAGCGGCACGGCCTGCGGCTGCACGTCGCCTCCGTCCAGGACTTCATCGACCGCGGCGAGCTGCGCGAGCGCCCGGACGGCACCCGCAACCCGCTGCAGACCGTCCCGCTGCTGGACGCCATCGAGAAGGGCCGCTTCGACGCGGTCTTCGGCGGCGGCCGCCGGGACGAGGAGAAGGCGCGCGCCAAGGAGCGGGTCTTCTCGCTGCGCGACGAGTTCGGCGGCTGGGACCCGCGCCGGCAGCGCCCCGAGCTGTGGCAGCTCTACAACGGCAAGCACTCGCCCGGTGAGCACGTGCGGGTCTTCCCGCTGTCCAACTGGACCGAGCTGGACGTGTGGCAGTACATCGCCCGCGAGAAGATCGAACTGCCCGCCATCTACTACGCCCACGAGCGCGAGGTCTTCGCCCGCAACGGCATGTGGCTGGCGCCCGGCGAGTGGGGCGGCCCCAAGGACGGCGAGAGCCTGGAGACCCGGCAGGTGCGTTACCGCACCGTCGGCGACATGTCCTGCACCGGTGCCGTCGACTCCGACGCCGGCACCATCGAGGCTGTGATCGCGGAGATCGCCGTGTCCCGCCTCACCGAACGGGGCGCGACGAGGGCCGACGACAAGATGTCCGAGGCCGCCATGGAGGACCGCAAGCGCGAGGGGTACTTCTAGCCATGAGCACGACCACGCACACCGACGCCCTGGACGCCGTCGACGCGGGTGCCGCCTCGCTGCTGCGGTTCGCCACCGCCGGGTCCGTCGACGACGGCAAGTCGACGCTGGTGGGGCGGCTGCTGCACGACTCCAAGTCGGTGCTGGCCGACCAGCTGGAGGCCGTCGAGCACGCCTCGCGCAACCGCGGGCAGGAGGCGCCCGACCTGGCGCTGCTGACCGACGGGCTGCGCGCCGAGCGCGAGCAGGGCATCACCATCGACGTCGCCTACCGCTACTTCGCCACCCCGCGGCGCCGTTTCATCCTGGCGGACACCCCGGGGCATGTGCAGTACACCCGCAACATGGTCACCGGCGCCTCCACCGCCGAGCTGGCCGTGGTGCTGGTCGACGCCCGCAACGGCGTGGTCGAGCAGACCCGCCGGCACGCCGCGGTCGCCGCCCTGCTGCGCGTCCCGCACGTCGTGCTGGCCGTCAACAAGATGGACCTGGCCGACTACGCCGAGCCCGTCTTCGCCGCCATCGCGGAGGAGTTCACGACGTACGCGGCCTCGCTGGGCGTCCCGGAGATCACCGCGATCCCGATCTCGGCGCTGGCCGGCGACAACGTGGTGTCGCCGTCGGCGAACATGGACTGGTACGGCGGCCCGACGGTGCTGGAGCACCTGGAGACCGTGCCGGTCGTCACCGACCCGGGCGACGACCCCGGCCGTTTCCCGGTCCAGTACGTCATCCGTCCGCAGACCGCCGAGCACCCCGACTACCGCGGCTACGCGGGCCAGATCGCCTCCGGTGTGCTGCGCGTCGGCGACGCCGTGACCGTGCTGCCCTCGGGCCGGACGAGCACCATCGAGGCGATCGACGCGCTCGGCCAGGCCGTGGACGTCGCCTGGGCGCCGCAGTCGGTCACCGTCCGGCTCGCCGACGACATCGACGTCTCGCGCGGCGATCTGATCGCCCCGACCGCCACCGCGCCGGGTGTCACGCAGGACATCGAGGCGACCGTCTGCCATGTCGCGGACCGTCCGCTGGCCGTCGGGCAGCGGGTGCTGCTCAAGCACACCACCCGCACCGTCAAGGCGATCGTCAAGGACATTCCGTCCCGGCTGACGCTGGACGACCTCTCCCAGCACCCGGCGCCGGGCGAGCTGGCCGCCAACGACATCGGACGGGTCGTGGTCCGTACGGCCGAGCCGCTAGCCCTGGACGCCTACGCCGACTCCCGCCGCACCGGCTCCTTCCTGCTGATCGACCCGGCGGACGGCACGACGCTGACCGCGGGCATGGCGGGCGACGCCTTCGCGCAGGCGGCCGCCGAGGCCGCGCCGGCCGACGGCGCGGACGACGAGGGATGGGACTTCTGAGCATGCTCAAGGACGTCTTCTCGACCTTCGCCAAGGAGGGCGGCCGCGTCGGCAGCGGCGCCCTGGGCAGCGGGCAGGGCGGAGTCGGCCGATGTGTGCGCTGACGAGGCACGGCTCCGTATCCACCGCACCACCCTTCCGAAGATCGATCGATCTGCCGGGCGCGCCATAGCAGGCGCCCAGCGACCCGGCCCTCCGAGAGGAACCCCTCCCGTGACTGCCCTTCGTCACCGCCTGCTGGCGGCCGCCGTCACCGTCCCGCTCCTGACCGTGGCGCTGGGCGCCTGCGGCTACGGCTCCGAGGCCAAGAAGGACACCGGCGCCGGTGTCGCGCCCAAGGGTGCCAAAACCGACGGGCTCGATCACGTCACGATCGGCGTCTTCGGCAACACCACGCACGCCACGCCGCTGGTCGGCCTCCAGACCGGCCGGTTCCAGAAGGAGCTGGGCGGCACCGAGGTGAAGTCCTCCACCTTCAACGCGGGCCCCGCGGAGATCGAGGCGCTCAACTCGGGGGCCATCGACATCGGCTGGATCGGCCCCTCCCCCGCGATCAACGGCTACGCCAAGTCGCACGGCAAGAGCCTGAAGATCATAGGTGGTTCGGCCTCCGGCGGGGTCTCGCTCGTGGTCAACCCCAAGAAGATCAAGAGCCTGGACGATCTCAAGGGCAAGACGATCGCGACCCCGCAGCTGGGCAACACCCAGGACGTCGCGCTGCTGCACTACCTGGCCCAGAAGGGCCTCAAGGTCGACGCCACCACCGGCAAGGGCGATGTCACCGTCCAGCGCACCGACAACAAGGTGACGCCGACGGTCTTCCAGCAGGGCGGCATCGACGGCGCGTGGGTGCCCGAGCCCACCGCCTCCAAGCTGGTCGCCGAGGGCGGCAAGACGCTGCTGGACGAGAAGAAGCTGTGGAAGGACGGGAAGTTCGTCATCACGAACATGATCGTCTCGCAGAAGTTCCTCAAGGAGCACCCCAAGGCCGTCGAGGCGGTACTGCGGGCCTCGGTGAAGACCAACGCCTGGATCCGGTCGCACCCGGCCGAGGCGAAGAAGGCCCTCAACGACAAGCTCGCCTCCTCGGGCGTCGCGGGCAAGGCACTGCCGGACAACGTCATCGACCCGGCGTTCAAGAACGTCGACGTCACCGACGACCCGCTGGCCGGCACCCTCCAGGAGGAGGCGGACCACGCCGTCCAGGCGGGTCTGCTCCAGAAGCCCGACCTCAAGGGCATCTACGACCTCACGCTGCTCAACAAGGTGCTGAAGTCCCAGGGCAAGCCGCCGGTCTCCGACGCCGGACTCGGCAGCAAGTAGCCCCCTCCCCCGCAGTACCGCACTCCCCCAGGAGGTGACACCGATGACGACCACCACCACCCTCAGCAAGCAGCGGCCCGCCACGGCGGACACGGACCCCGCCGTGCCGTACGCGGCGCGCATCGACCACGTCTCGAAGTCGTTCGGCCGCACCGGCGCACAGCAGCATGTCCTGGACGACATCAGCATCGATGTGGCGCCCGGTGAATTCGTCTGCCTCCTGGGGGCCTCGGGCTGCGGCAAGTCCACCCTCCTCAACCTCGTGGCCGGGCTCGACGCGCCGTCCGCCGGCGCCATCGAGACGCCCGGCGGCCGGCCGGCCCTGATGTTCCAGGAGCACGCGCTGTTCCCGTGGCTGACCGCGGGCCGCAACATCGAACTGGCGCTGCGGCTGCGCGGGGTGCCGCGCGCGGAGCGCCGGGACGAGGCCGAGCGGCTGCTCGAACTCGTCCGGCTCAAGGGGGCCCACGGCAAGCGGGTGCACGAGCTGTCGGGCGGTATGCGCCAGCGCGTGGCGATGGCCCGTGCCCTGGCCCAGGACAGCCAACTGCTGCTGATGGACGAGCCGTTCGCCGCGCTCGACGCGATCACCCGCGATGTGCTGCACGACGAGCTGACCCGCATCTGGCGCGAGACGAACCTCTCGGTCCTGTTCGTCACCCACAACGTCCGCGAGGCCGTGCGGCTCGCCGAGCGGGTGGTGCTGCTGTCCTCCCGCCCCGGCAAGGTCGCCCGCGAGTGGCGGGTGGACATCCCGCAGCCGCGCCGCATCGAGGACGCCGCGGTCGCCGACCTGTCCATCGAGATCACCGAACAGCTCCGTGGGGAGATCCGCCGACATGGCCAGCACTGAGACCACGCCCGCCGCCGGGAACGGCACGGGCACCGCGGACGGCGGCAACGCCGGCACGGCCGGTGACATCGCGGGCCTGGAGGCCGGGCTCGACGCCCTGGAATCCCGGGTCGTCGACCGCCAGCCGTGGCTGCGCACCGCCGCCGCGAAGGCGTTCCCCCCGCTCGTCGCGATCGTCATCGTGCTGGGCCTGTGGCAGCTCGCCTACCACTTCGAGCTGAAGCCACACTACCTCCTGCCGAGCCCCCTCGACGTCGCCCACTCACTGCGGCAGAAGTGGCTGGAGGGCACCCTGCTGGGCTTCGTGTGGACCAGTGTCTCCCGCGGCGCCCTGGGCTTCGTGGCCTCCGTCGTGCTCGGCACGCTGCTCGGGCTGGTCGTCGCCCAGGTCAAGGCGGTCCGGGCGGCGATCGGGCCGATCCTGAGCGGTCTGCAGTCGCTGCCGTCGGTGGCGTGGGTCCCGGCCGCGATCATCTGGTTCGGGCTGAGCGACGCCACGATCTACGCGGTGGTGCTGCTCGGCGCCGTCCCCTCCATCGCCAACGGCCTGGTGGCGGGCGTCGACCAGATCTCCCCGCTCTACCTGCGGGCCGGCCGCACCATCGGCGCCACCGGGCTGACGGGCGTACGGCATGTGCTGCTGCCGGCCGCCCTGCCCGGCTACATCGCCGGCCTCAAGCAGGGCTGGGCGTTCTCCTGGCGCTCCCTGATGGCCGCCGAACTCATCGTCAACGCGCCCGACCTGGGCACCGGTCTGGGCCAGTTGCTGGAGCAGGGCCGCGAGATCCAGGACATGTCCTGGGTGCTCGCCGCGATCTTCCTCATCCTCATCGTCGGTATCGGCATCGAGCTGCTGATCTTCGCCCCGATCGAACGCCGGGTGCTGCGCAGCCGCGGCCTCCTCGTGAAGAGCTGACCCATGGACGTACGCCCCTCTCGCCCCACCCTCCTCGTCGTCGCCCACGGCAGCCGCGACCCGCGGCACGCGGCGGCCGTCTCGGCGCTCTGCGCGCGGGTCCGGTCGCTGCGGCCGGGGCTGCGCGTCGAGGTCGGCTACCTCGACTTCAACGCGCCGCGGGTGCCGCGGGTGCTGGAGCGCCTGGCGGCCGAAGGAGCGCGGGAGGTGGTGGCGCTGCCGCTGCTGCTCACCCGGGCCTTCCACGCGAAGTCCGACATCCCGGCGGTCCTGCGGGAGGCGGCCGCGCGGCTGCCGCTGCTGACCGTCCGCCAGGCCGAGGTACTCGGCCCCTCACCTCTCCTGACCGCCGCGCTGGAGCGCCGGCTGTCGGAGGCCGGGCTGCGGCCCGGCGACCGCCGCTCGACCGGGGTCGTCCTGGCCTCGGCGGGCTCCTCGGACCCGGAGGCGATCGCAGTGATCGCTGAAATCGCGCGGGAGTGGCGGCACACCGCAGGCTGGTGTGCCGTGCGACCTGCGTTCGCCTCCGCATCTCTTCCCCGGACGGCCGATGCCGTGCGCGCCCTGCGCGCCGAGGGCGTCGCCCGGGTGGCGGTGGCCCCGTACGTCATCGCGCCCGGCTTCCTCCCCGACCGCATCGCCGCCGGGGCCCGTGAGGCGCGGGCCGATGTCCTCGCCCCCGTCCTCGGCCCGGCGCCCGAACTGGCCCGCCTGCTGCTGCGGCGCTACGACGTGGCGGCCCTGGCCGGCGCCCGCGGGGACCTGACGGCGCTGAGCGCCTGACGGGCCCCCGCGGCACCGCCCTGGGCGGTCAGGGCCGCGGGGTGTGCAGCCAGACCGTCGTCCAGGCCGGCAGTTCGTCGCCGGTGACCGGGGCGGAGGCCAGCAGGACGTCGCCGGGCGGCAGCGGCCGGGGCTCACCCGACAGGTTGGTCACGCACTCCCAGCCGCCCGAGCGGCGGAAGTGCAGCACGTCCGGCGCCGCGGTGGGCGCGTCGTCGGCCCATTCCAGCGCCTCGTCGGCCAGCAGCCGGCGCCGGGTGGCCAGCGCCGCGCGGTACAGCTCCAGGGGCGACGAGGCCACGCCCTGCTGTGCCTCGACGGACAGTTCGCCCCAGCCGGCCGGCTGCGGCAGCCAGGCACCGCCGCTGCCGAAGCCGTACGAGCTGCCCTCGCGGCGCCACGGCAGCGGCACCCGGCAGCCGTCCCGGCCCTTCAGCCGTCCTTTGCTGCGGGTCCACACCGGGTCCTGGAGGCTGTCCCGGGAGAGTTCGGCGACCTCGGGCAGTCCGAGTTCCTCGCCCTGGTAGACGTAGCCGGAGCCGGGCAGCGCCAGCATCAGCAGGGTCGCGGCCAGCGCGCGGCGCAGCCCGAACTCCCGCTCCAGTACGGGCTCCTGTCCGTCGGAGAGCAGCCAGGCCTCCTCGTCGCGGCCGTCCGGCAGGCCGTACCGGGAGGCGTGCCGGATCACATCGTGGTTGGAGAGCACCCAGGTCGCGGTCGCCCCGGCGGCCCGGGCGTCGGCGAGTGCGGTGTCGATGGCGGCGCGCAGCTCCCCGGCGCGCAGCGGGGTCTTGAGGAAGTCGAAGTTGAAGGCCTGGCCGAGTTCCTGCGGGGTGGCGTACGCGGTGCGGCGGGAGGCGCGCACCCAGGCCTCGGCGACGGCGACCCGCGGCGGGTCGTACTCGTTGAAGACCTTGCGCCAGTCGCGGAAGATGTCGTGCACCTCGTCGCGGTCCCAGAAGGGGTGGCTGCCGTCCTCGGGCAGGTCGCCGGGCGTGTAGCCCTCGACGGTGCCGATGTCGCGGAGCGGCGCGGCCAGGTCCTTGGCCAGGCCGTGGGCCACATCGACCCGGAAGCCGTCGACGCCGCGGTCGGACCAGAAGCGCAGGGTGTGCCGGAAGTCGGCGCGGACCTCGGGGTTGTCCCAGTTGAAGTCGGGCTGCTGCGGGGCGAAGAGGTGGAGGTACCACCAGCCGTCGGGCAGCCGGGTCCAGGCGGGGCCGCCGAAGCAGGAGACCCAGTCGGTGGGCGGCAGTTCGCCCGTCTCGCCCTTGCCCTCGCGGAAGACATAGCGCTCGCGCGCGGCGGAGCCGGGCTCGGCGCGCAGCGCCTCCTGGAACCAGACGTGCTGGTCGGAGGAGTGGTTGGGCACGATGTCCACCATCACCTTGAGACCCAGGCGGTGTGCCTCGGCCACCATGGCGTCGAAGTCGTCGAGGGTGCCCAGGCGCGGGTCGACATCGCGGTAGTCGTCGACGTCGTAGCCGCCGTCGGCCAGTTGCGAGGGGTAGAAGGGGCTCAGCCAGAGGGCGTCCACGCCGAGGTCGGCGAGGTAGGGCAGCCGGGAGGTCACGCCGGGGAGGTCACCGATGCCGTCGCCGTCGGCGTCGGCGAAGCTGCGCGGATACACCTGGTAGACGACGGCCTGCCGCCACCAGTCGGTGGTGTTGCGGTCGGTGCCGAGGTGCTGTGCGGTCACGGAAGGGCCTTTCGGTACGGGAGCGGTCGCATGGGGGCACCTCCCAGCGGTAGCCGGGGGAGGAATGCGGCGCGGTGCGGCGCCGGGTGCGGTCGGGGCAGGCGGGGCGGGCGGGGCCGACGGGCCTTCGGAACGCCGGTCTCAGCCCTTCACCGCCCCGGAGGTCATGCCCGAGACGATCGAGCGGCGGAAGATCATGACGAGGATGCCGATGGGCAGGGTGGCCGCCACGGCCCCCGCGAAGAGCGTCCCGTAGGGGACCGTGTACTGGCTGGTGAACAGGGCGATGCCGACGGGGACGGTGCGGTGCCCGTCCTCGCTGTTGAAGGTCAGCGCGAGCAGGAACTCCGACCATGTCGCGGTGAAGGTGAAGATGCCCGCGGTGAACAGCCCCGGCCGGGCCAGGGGGGCGATGACGGTCAGGACGGTGCGCAGCGGCCCGGCGCCGTCCACGGTCGCGGCCTCCTCCAGTTCACGCGGGACGCCGGCCAGGTAGTTGCGCATGATCCAGATGGCGAACGGGAGGTTGAGCGCGACATAGGGCACGATCAGGCCCGCGTAGCTGTTGAGCAGCCCCACCTGCCGCTCCAGCAGGAAGAGCGGGACGACCAGCGCGATCGGCGGGAAGACGGACAGCATCAGCAGCGCGGTCATGATGCCGCCGCGGCCCCGCAGCGGGGTGCGGCCCAGGGCGTACCCGGCGAAGAAGGACAGCCCCAGCACGGCGACCGTGGAGACCGACGCCACCAGCACGCTGTTGAGCAGATAACGGCCGATGCCGTTGCGGACGAACGCCTCGGCGTAGTTGCCCAGCGTCGCGGCCTTCGGCACCGGGCTCGGCGGCGCGGCGCTGATCTCGCCCGGTCCCTTGAAGGACGACGCGATCATCCAGTACAGCGGCAGTGCCGACAGCACGACGATCGCCAGACCGCCCAGGTTGACGGCGTTGACGTACCGGCGGACGCCGGACGCCGGGGCACGGCGGCTCATGCCCGCCCTCCTTCGTCGGCCTGCGCCTTGAAGACCCGCAGGAAGAGCAGACAACAACTGATCACGATGACGGCGGTGGTGGTCGCCACCGCCGCGCCGCGGCCGATGGCGAGGTTCTGGAAGAGCGTCTTGTACCCGAGGATCGCCAGCGACTCGGTGGCGGTGCCCGGACCGCCCTGGGTCAGGACGAACGGCAGGTCGAAGATGCCGAAGGCCTGCAGGATGCGGAAGAGGACCGCGATGGCCATGATCGGCCGCAGTTGCGGCAGGGTCACCTTCCAGAACGTCGTCCAGGTGCCGGCGCCGTCGATCTCCGCCGCCTCGTAGACGTCGCCGGGAATCAGCATCAGCCCGGCGAGGACGACGATCGCGACAAAGGGCGTGGTCTTCCAGACGTCGACCACCACCATGGCGCCCATGGCGGAGGCGGGCTGCCCGAGGATGTCCGGCTGATGGCCGAGGAGCTGCTCGAAGAGCCAGGTCAGCCCGCCGTACGTGCCGTTGAAGAGGTACCCCCACAGCTGGGCGGCGACCACATTGATCAGGGCCCAGGGCAGCAGCAGGACCGCCAGCACCCAGCCGCGGGCGGCCCCCAGCCGCTCCAGGACGAGGGCGGCCGCGGTGCCCAGCACCAGTTCCAGCAGGACGGTGACGACGGTGAACCCGAAGGTGAACAAGAGCGCCTGGCGCCACTCCGGGCTGCTCAGCACGGCGGCGTAGTGGTCGCCGGTCAGGGACCGGATGCTGAATCCGCCGTACTCCAGGCGGACCTCGGCGAAGCTCAGCAGCACCGAGAAGAGCACCGGGAAGACGGTCACGGCGCTGATGATCAGCAGCGCCGGGGAGGCGAAGAGCCAGCCGGTGCGCGCCCGGCGGCGCCTGCTCACCCGGCCGGGGCCGTCGCCGCGCCGCGGCCGCACCGGAGGCGGACCGGCCGGCTCCGCGGCGGGGCGGCGCGATGCGGGGGCGGAGGATGTCATGGCGTTCACAGCGCTCTGCCTTCCAGCGCGGTCCGGATGTCGGCGCGGGCGGCGCGCAGCGCCTGGGCGGGCGTGGCCCGGCCGCCGATCACGGCGTTGGCCCGGGTGTAGAGCGCCTTGCTGACCTGGGGGTAGTACGGGGTCTGCACCGGCCGGGCGACCAGGTGCAGTTCACGGACCCGGGTGAGCGTCGGATCGCCCACCGCACGGGCCTCCGGCCGGGTCAGCACCTCTTCCAGCGCCGGGATCACCCCGGCGTGCTTCAGCAGGATCAGCTGCGCCTCCTCACCCGCACAGAACCGGGCGAAGGCCACCGCGGCCCCGAGGTGGCGCGAGTTGGGGTTGACGAAGTTGCTCCAGCCCCCGGCGCAGCTCACCCCGCGCGGCCCGTCGCCCTCGAACCCGGGGCGGGGCGCGACGCCGACCCGGCCCGCCACCTTGGAGGCCGAGCGGTCGGCCGCGTTGCCCCAGGCGTAGGACCAGTTGCGCAGAAAGACGCCGCGGCCGCCGGTGAAGGCGTCCTGCGAGTCCGCCTCCGCATACGTGGCGACCGTCGAGGGCGTCACGCCGGTCTCGGTGAACTCCCGCATCAGCGCGAAGGCCCGCTCCGCGCCCGGCCCGTGGAGCGCCACCCGCCCCGCGCCGTCCAGCACGGGGGCCTGGGCGTCGGCCAGGAACTCGGCGACGTTGCAGGTCAGCGACTCCGAGACGGACCCCTGCCAGAGAAATCCGTACGCGGCGTCGCCGGCCCGCTGGATGGTGCGCGCGGTGCGCAGCAGCTCCTCCCAGGTGCGGGGCACCGGCCGGCCGTGCTTGGCCAGCAGGTCCTTGCGATAGAAGAGGAAGGCGCTGTCGGTGTAGAAGGGCAGCGCGTACACGGCGCCGCGGTATTCACTGACCCGCCGCAGGGCTGCCGGGTAGGCCGACCAGAAGTCCTTGGGCAGCAGCGTCTGCAGCGGCAGCGCCAGGGAGTTGGTGCCGAACTGGGCGGGCCAGGTGGTGTCGCCGAGATAGACGTCGGGGGTCGGTGAGGCGCCCGCGAGCTGGGTGGTGACCGCGGCGCGGTTGGCGTCGGTGGCGCTCAGGGCGTTCGATTTTCGGACATGGATGTGCGGATGGCGGCGCTCGAAGGCGCGGATGATCAGGTCCGCCACCACGGGCCCGTTCCGGGCGGGGATTTCGGACACCCACCAGGTGAGAGTGGCCGGGGTACGCGGGACCTGGGCGGCCTGCGTCAGCAGGGTGTCCAAGGGCTTGCCCGCGCAACCGCTGGTGAGCCCGGCTCCGGCGGCGACAGCGCCGGCGAGCAGGGTTCTGCGGCTCAAGGCCATGAGTGCTCCTCACGTCTTGGCTGTCATCGATGACAGCGCTTGCAGGCTAGAAGTGGCCTTGTCGCCAGGTCAACGGCTCGTGAACGAGAGATTTCGAGGGAATTCACTGGCAACGCTGTCATCGCCTTTTTGTGCTAGCGTCCCCGCATGTCCTCAGCGCAGAGCGAGGCCACGATGGCCGATGTGGCCCAGCGGGCGGGGGTTTCGGTGTCCACCGTTTCGCGCACCTTGCGCGGACTCCCGACGGTCTCGGAAACCACACGCGCCCGGGTGGAAGCCGCAGCCCGCGAACTCTCCTTCGCGATCACCCGCAGCGCCTCCAGCCTCGTCACCGGCCGCACCGGCCGCGTCGCCGTCCTGATGCCGGACCTGGCGTCGTGGTTCCTGAGTTCGGCGCTGTCCGGCATGGCCCCCGCGCTGCGCGAGGCGGGCCTGGAGCTGCTGGTCTACAGCGTGACCGACGTGCACGAACGGGCCGACTTCTTCGACCGGTTGCCTGCCCGCCGCAACGCCGACGCCCTGCTCGTGGTCAGCTTCTCCCTCTCCCCCGCCGAACGCGCCCGGCTGGACCAGCTCGGCATGCCCCTGGTCTTCGTCAGCCAGCACGCCCCGGGCCGGCCCAGCGTCTACGTGGACGACGAGGACGCCGCCCTGCGCGGCACCCGCCATCTGATCAACCTCGGGCACCGGCGGATAGCCTTCCTCCAGACCTCCGACACCACGGGCTTCGCCTGGAGCAGCAAGAACCGCCTCACCGGGCATCTGCGGGCCCTGGCCGAGGCCGGGCTGGAGCACGACGAGTCCCTGGTCATGAGCGTGCCGGACTGGAAGGGCGGCGGCATGGCCCCGGCCGTGGGCCGGCTGCTGAGCCTCCCCGACCCGCCGACCGCCCTGTTCACCGAGACCGACGACATGGCCTTCCGCCTGCTCGCGGCCCTGCGCGACGCCAACGTCCCGGTGCCGGGCCGGGTTTCGGTGATGGGCTTCGACGACCACGTCATGGCCGCCGTCATGGGCCTGACCACACTGGCCCAGCCCGCCGTCGAGATCGGCCGCGCCGCCGTCCGCCTCACCCGCGCCGTCATCGACGACTCCGACGGCGCCCACGAACGCCACATCGTCCTGCCGACCGAACTCGTCCCCCGCGGCAGCACGGGGCCGCCGCCGGGGAGGGGGTAGGGGGAAGTCACCTCCCCACCTCGACCGCGCCCGCACGGAGTTGGCCGTGCCCAGTGCTTCGCGGATGTCGACGGGCGCGGCAGGGCTACGCTCCGCCGGCCCTCGCCTGGGGACCGGCAGTACGGGCGGTGGACACCGGGCCGGGGCCGGACCCGGTGCCGGCACCGGAACCATCGCGCACCCGTGACCGGCCCCGGAGCTGAAGGCGGGGCCCGAAGCCGGAACCAGCGGCGGACCCGCCCGACACTCGTCCGGTTCGCATATCCGGCCGGCCTCGACCGGAAAGCTGACCTAACTGACCTTGCTGACCACGGCTGCCCCTTCAACAGCGCCCTCCCTTCGGATGTCATAGGAACCGCACACCCACCGGTGCGGCCGGCGACGATCTGGGGGAACCGATGCTGGACAGGAGTTACGTCGTGCCCTGGGGGAAGCGGGGCAGCATCTCGGCCGGCGCCGAGGCGGCCGTACTGACCGAACTGGCCCGCGACACCGCCCCCTTGCCGGCGGGCAGTCGGCGCGAGGCGTTCGAGCGCTCCTTCGCCGACACCGTCGGCAGCCGCCATGCCATCTCGGTGACCAGCGGAACCGTCGCCCTCCACCTCGCGGTCCGGCTGCTCGGCCTGGCGCCCGGCGACGAGGTGATCGCCACCCCGCAGACCCACCGGGCCACCGTCCAGCCGCTGTGCGACCACGACGTACGCGTCCGTTTCTGCGACATCGACCCGGCGACCCTCAACATCGACCCGGCCGCGCTCGAAGCGCTGATCACTCCTCGGACCAGGGCCCTGCTGCTGGTGCACTACGGCGGCTGCCCCGCGGAGATGGACACCATCATGGCGCTGGCGCGGCGGCACGGCGTCGTCGTACTGGAGGACTGCGCGCACGCGCTGGGCGCACGCTACCGCGGACGCAGTCCCGGCTCGCTGGCCGACCTCGCCACCTTCAGCCTCCGCAACGCCAAGAACGGCGCCCTGCCCGGCGAGGGCGGCGTGATCACCTGCGACCGGGACGACTGGGCCGAGCGGCTCCGCCGGCTGCGCACCGCCGACCGGGACACCCGGATCGCGCGCACCCCGCCGGCCGGGGCGGCGCGGCCGGGTCTGCTGCCGTGGACCGCGCGCACCGAGCCCCTGCACCGCGGCGCCCCACGGCGGCCCGGCAGCGACGCGACCATGCCGGACGCGGTCGCCGCCCTCGGGCAGGCCCAGCTCACCGGGCTGAGGGCCGCCGTCGACCGCCGCCGCGCACTCGCCGCACGGCTCGACGAGGTACTCACCCGCTACCCCTTCGTCACCCCCCAGTCGGCACCCGCACACAGCGAGCACGCCTACCACCTCTACACCTGCTTCGCCGACCGCCAGGAACTGCGCGACCAACTCGTCCTGGCCCTGGACCGCAGAGGGGTGGAAATCCAACTCCGCTACTTCCCCCAGCACCTGCTGCCCCAGTGGCGGCACCGAGGACACCTGCGCGGCGAGTGCCCGGCCGCCGAACGCAGCTGGTTCGACCAACACCTCAACCTCCCCTGCCACCCCCTCCTGACGCCCCCTCAGGAGACCTACCTCGTCGAGGCCCTGGACGCCTCACTGGCCGAACTGAACGGCGGACCACCAGCACCGGCACCACTGCCGGCGACGGCCTGCGGCCGGTACTAGAGCCCGCCCCCTCGATCCATCCGGCGGGTGACGAGCTGTGGCTCCAGAACGAATGTCGGCCCTGCTCGCTAGCCTCTCCGCATGCCCGAGCAGCGCTTCGTCCCCGCCGACTTCGTCGTTCCCCCGAGTCTCGCTGCCGACGGGTTCCGCTTGGAGCCCCTCGGCCCGCAACACAACGACGCCGACCATGCCGCCTGGACGTCGAGCATCGAGCACATCCAGGCCACCCCCGGCTTCCACGAGCGTGGGTGGCCGCCTCCTGCGGGATTGAGCCTGGCCGAGAACCTGCGTGACCTGAAACGCCATGCGAGCGACTTCGAGAAGCGGTCCGGCTTCACGTACACGGTTCTCGACGACGCCGGAGAAGTGATCGGCTGCGTCTACATCTACCCGTCACGCGCGGACGAGCGCGTGGCAGATGTCCGCTCGTGGGTCCGCGCGGACCATGGTGACATGGACGGCCCACTGCACAAGACCGTGGCGGCCTGGCTGGCATCCGACTGGCCGTTCACGAAGGTCCGATACCGGTCAGGCGCGTAGCCAGAGGAGGAGTGCGGCGGCGGTGACGGTGCCGAGGTAGACGTATCCCATCCACAGGGATGCTCTACAGCAACCCGCCCCGAAGACCGCGACATCCGCTCTAGGGAAGCCGGGCCAGCAAGTGGGCGTCAAGGAAACCGCGTTCGGAGAGCGGGTCGTGGAGCAGCCGGGCGACGATGTCCAGACCGGACCCGGCCAGTAGCTGCGCGAACCGGTCCACCGGCCAGCTGTAGGCGGGGGCCACCTTGTGGTCGAAGCGGACCGGTTCGGGTCCATCGGTACCGAAGAACGAGACCAGGAGCAGACCCCCTGGCGCCAGAACCCGTACCTGCTCGGCAAGCAACGCGGGCAGTTCCCCGGGCGGAGTATGGATCATCGAATAGTGAGCCAGCACGCCACCGAGCGCGCCGTCCTCGATCGGCAGGGCCTCCATCCGCGCCTCGTCGAATCGCAGCGCCGGATGGGCCCGCCGGGCATGGTCGACCATGGCCGAGGAGAGGTCGAGCCCGAAGGCGTCGAGCCCCAGGTCGTGCAGCATGGCCGTCAGATGCCCGGGTCCGCACCCGACGTCGGCTGCCCGTGGGTTCCCCGTCCCACGCACCAGCTCGGCGAAGGTGCCGATCATGTTCCGCGCGAACGGCTGCGTCTCCAACCGATTGGCGAACATCGACGCGTACAGCTCGACGACCCCGTCATAGGCCGCCCTGGTCTCGTCCTGGTGCCCCGTCACGGGAGGGAAAGCTAGCACCCGCGCACGTTCGTTCGCAGCCTCTCCGGCCCCATGCCGCCCTCGCCTCTTAGCACGTGACCGGGGTGCTTGACCGGGCGTTCATGCCGGACTGCTCGGCGGTTTCGGCCCGGGGAGTGGCTTATCACCCCTGCTCGTTGATCATCTTGAGCATGGTCCGGGCTGTGCTGTTTTCGGAGTCGATCCCGTGAACCTCGGTGCCTTCAAACGTGACGGCCTCGGTGCTGCGGGCGAACATGGCTTGTTCGTACTCGGTGAGCGCGGCCTCGATGTCGTCGGGATGCGCGGCGAGGGCCTCGCCGAGTTCGGCACCGTCGAGCATGGCCAGGTTGGCGCCTTCGCCGTTCGGGGCGGCGAGGTGGACGGCGTCGCCGAGCAGGGTCGCCCCCGGCGCCCGGTCCCACCGGTGCCCGGCCGGCAAGGCGTAGTGAGGGCGCAGGACAGGCGGGATGTCGGCGTCCGTGATCAGCGCGGTGAGCTCCGGCGCCCAGACCTCGAACTCCTGGGCAATCCGCGCGACCGCGGCGTCGGCGTCGGCATCGGTGAAATCGAGGGCGGCGAACCAATCCTGCGGCCTGGACAATGCCACGTAGGCGTGCAGGGTGTCACCGCTTTCCCGGTGAGCGAAGATCTCCTTGCCCGGCGAGGGCGCGATCATCGATCCGCCGCCGACCACCATCGCGGTGCCGGTGTGCCGGGTGTCGGCGTCGAACAGGCAGGTCTCGACGAACGACGTGCCGGCGTACTCGGGTACGGCGTCGGAGAGCAACGGCCGGACCCGCGACCACGCACCGTCCGCGCCGACCAGCAGGCTGGTGACGACGGTGCCGCCGTCGGCGAACGTCACCTCGTGACGGCCCTCACCGAGGGCACGGATGCCGCTGACCTTGCGCCCCCACCGGACGGTGCCGGCCGGGAGCGAGTCGAGCAGGATCCGTCGCAGCTCCCCGCGCTGCACCTCGGGGCGTCCGCCCGTGCCGTCGTCGGCCATCTCGTGCAGAACGGTCCCGTCCTGCTCGACGAGCCGCATCGTCTGGCGGCCCTCGATGACGATGGCGTGGAACTCGTCCATCAGACCCGCCGCCTTGAGGGCGAGCTGCCCGTTGTAGTCGTGGATGTCGAGCATCCCGCCCTGCGTGCGCGCCGACGGGGAGGACTCGGCCTCGTAGACCGTGACCGGGATTCCGTGGACGTGCAGGACCCGGGCCAGCGTGAGTCCGCCGAGTCCGGCGCCGGTGATCGTGACAGGCGTGTGCATGGTGGCTCCTCGGGGTCGGGACCGCCCAGTGACCTCCGGCGGCCGTTTCAGGAAAGGTGCCAAGCCCCGCCAACCAGCACCCGGCATCGGTCCGCCGGCCCCGATAGATGACCGACGCCCACCCAGAAGGGCGTTCATCTCAGCGTCCGCAGGCAGCTGTGGGCGGACTGCGCCGAGGGCCCGTCTCACCGCGAACAAACGGAGTGACGCGGATCGGCGGGCGGCGACCGCCTGCGGCGAGCGGGGTTCCGGGCCCCAGGCAATCCCTCCCCGCACGGTTCCTAAGTTGCGGTCGTCGTGGCCTCCGCGTGTTTCTTGATGAGGTCGTAGGAGCGAAGGCGGTCGCGGAGGTCGTAGACGGGTGTGGTCAGCATCAGTTCGTCCGCCCCGGTCTCGGCCGCCAGTTGCGCGAGCCGGTGTACGACGGTCTCCGGTGTGCCGACGGCTTGCTGCGCGCGGAAGCCTGCCAGTGCCCGTCGTTCCTCGGCCGTGAAGGCATGGACCGCCGCGTCAGCGGGCGCGGGGAAGGGGATCTCGCTCAGGCCCTTGAGGAGCCCGGCCTTGACGACATCCATCGGTCCGACGCGCCACGCGGCTTCCTCCTCCGTCTCGGCGCACACCGTCTCCACGCACAGCAGCACCCGGGGTTGCTCGCACCAACGGGACGGGGCGAATCCGGCCCGATAACGCTCCAGCACCGCACGGGTGTTGTCCGGCCGGATGTGGTGGGCGACGGCGATGGGCAGGCCGAGTTCCGCGGCGAGCGCGGCACCCGCGGTGCTGGAGGCCAACAGCCACGGCTCCGGCAGGGGGCCGAGTGCCACTTCGTCGACCAGAAAGGACAGGACCGCGGCCACGTCGCCGTGGTACTCCGCATCCGTCGTGGGCCCGGCTCCGCGGCGAAGTGCGCGGGCGGTGGCCTCGTCGAAGGTGCCGGGGCCGCGACCGATTCCCAGGTCGATCCGGTCCTCGTGCAGGGCGGCCAGCGTTCCGAACTGCTCCGCGAGGGTGAGGGGCGCGTGGTTGGGGGCCAGTACACCGCCCGAACCGAGGCGGATGGCCGAGGTCGAAGCGGCGGCGTGCGCGGTCAGCACGATCGGCGGGAACGCGCCGATGGCGGGCGAGTGGTGATGCTCGGCATACCAGATCCGGTGGTAGCCGAGCCGCTCCAGCTCCTGCGCGAAGGCGGTGGTGTCGCGCAGGGTCTCCACGGCTCGGGTACCCGCCTGCACCATCGCGACTTCCAGCGCTGAAAGAGGTACTTCGATCATGCCGTCAGGATAGGGATCGAATGTTCGACCGGGGTGCCGTTTCCCTCGGTCGCAGCCCCAAGGGGGCGACTGATGCGGCGCGTTGGAATGGCATGCGCTGAGGGCTCATGTCCCCCTGTCTGCCGGGGAATTGCCGGACCAGGCCAGTCGGCATGCGCCGGAGTGCAGCGGCTCTGCGTCCAGGTCACACCGTGAGCAACTGTTGACGAGGCCCGACTGCGCGTTCACCCACCGCGCGCAGGGCCGCCCATATCGTGGCCTGGTTGACCGTGACGACGGGCATGCCGAGCTCGGCCTCCAGTGGGGAGATGAGGTCGTAGGTCGGCAGGGCCGTGCAGCTGATGAACACGGCTTCGGCCCGCGGGTGGATTCCGGCTCGGACCGCCGCGGTCACCTGCTCATAGGACACATCGTAGATCTCGTGAACGGAGCCCAGGCCGAGGTCGGTGAGGGACACCACCTCCAGCCCCTCACCAGTCAGGTACTCGCGCAACCGTTTGCCCACCGGCGGCTCGTAGGGGTGCACCACGGCGATGCGTCGCGCCTTCAAGGCATGTAAGGCCGCCACCACCGACCCGGCCGACGTCAGTGCCTGCGGGGCACCAGCGGTACGCATGGCCCGGCGAAGTGCCCGCTCGCCGGCGGCTCCCCCGACAAAGCTGCACGCCGTGCACAGGTAGGTGACGACTTGGGAGCCGATCGCACAGACCTCACGGGTCGGCCGGTCCACGCACCCAGGCCGGTTGAGGGAAGAGACCAGTTCGAGGTTGTCGGAGAACGGCACAGGGTCGGTACGCGCAATGAACAGCGAGGCCGACTCGGGCACCCAGCGCCAGATCTCCCGGTCCCGGTCGAAGTCGAACGACGCGACCACCCCCACCCGGGAGCGGGGGTGCGGGACGCGCATTCGCTGTGCGTCATCCGGGCCCGTCACATCCGTCATGGTTACTCCCTCACGTTGTGCCGCTGTTCCACTCGCAGCAGGGGTGGAGGCCGGGGCCTCGCTCGCGTTAAGTCGATGTCCATATTGGGCCGGGCACTTGCGGTCTTGCGATCTTGCCCGTTGACATTGCGACAACCTTCAGGTGCGAGAGGCAGCTGAAGATGCCGCCTCAGCTGTGCTCACAGGGTCCGGCAGTCTCGGATACCCGTACGGCATCGAGTTCGCACGCAGCAGGCGCCATCACCGCTCTCTGGACTCCGCTTCGTGACCGAGCACCCGCGCCCGTACAGGTGGCGTACGACGGCTGGCGCGAACGGCCCTCAGCGGCGCCACCAGAGCTCCGGTGGATATTGCCCCGCTGCCTGAGCGGGTGCGGGCAAGTCCGCCTGATCCGGATGAATTTAGAGGGCTGAAGTCAATGAAAGCTCTATCGTGTCAGTTGGAGTCCGCAGGTCTGAGACAGTGTCACCCAGCATCCCAGTATCGAAGAGGGCATCCAGTTGATAAGCGATCCGGATGGCGCCGGCCTTTCTGCTGTCCTGTTCAGGTCCGAGCGCACCTTCAAGGTCTGGCGCTATGGTGTTGGGCACTCTCAGTTGCTCCTTCGTGCGGTTCCCGACGATACGGAGACCACGTGTCTGGATCTTCTTTTCGAAGGTGTGAGAGCCATGCAACTGGCGACTCACTACCAGTCGCTTGAGCTCCACCCGGCAAGTGAGGCCGAGGCTCAGCGGATCCTTGAATTCTCAGGATTGGCTCCCATCTGGAGGGAACGGAATCTCGCTCTCTCCCTTCGGTCCAGAAGCACATCAGGGTTTGTGCTGTGTGCGAGAGCCACCGCTCTGCATGGCGGCGAAGATCCGTTTGGGAATCACGGCGGATTTGAGGAACGTGACGTCGTATGGAGCGCTCGCCGGTAGCGGTGCACACGCGCGACGGCGGACAGCAGCGCACTCTGTCCTTAAGAGAGCCGGCCCCTCCCGGCACATCAGGGACTACCGGGGATACCGAGACGCCGGGAACACCGGGTGGGGCCGCTCCGTATAGCTGGTCGTCGTCCGGTGCGTGTTATCCGCCGGCCAGCGCCGTCCGTGTCGGCACGGTATCGGCCCGGCCCTTCTCATAGACCGTCAGGCCGCGGGACAGGCGGAGCGGGACCAGGAGGAGTTCCACGATGAGGGCCTTCCAGGCGTAGACGAGGTTGACGGCCTTGGTCGCGTAGACGCAGGGGATGTTTGCCAGCACGCCCAGGACCGGGAGTTTGCGGCGGTGGGCGGCGTAGAGGAGTGGTGGGATCGTCAGTAGGAGTTCGGCTCCTGCCCACCAGGCGAACGCGAGGGCGAGGGGTTCGTGGACCGTCGCGGCGAGCACGAAGGGGGTCGCCCACCAGAGCGGTGCGGTGAGGATCTCCAGGAGGGCGAGGAGTACCCAGACCGCCAGCAGGGGTTTGCGGACGACCAGCCGACCGAGGTGCAGCCGGACGTTCTGGCAGAAGCCCGCCATCCAGCGCCAGACCTGTTTGCGCAGGTAAGTGAGGTCTTCCGGATCGGCGGCGAGGGCCACGGCATCGGAGACGTAGACCGCGCGTCTGCCCGCGATCTGCTGGGACCAGGTGTAGTCCATGTCCTCGACGATGGTCCGTTCGGGGAAGCCGCCGAAGGCCATCAGATCGTCGCGCCGGAAGACGGAGCAGCAACCCGAGCACACCATGGGGCTGTTGGCGCGGGCCTGGATGGGGCGGTGCCAATGGAAGCCGAAGAGGTACTCGGTGGAGCGGCCGCGCTCCCAGAGCGTGCGGGTATGGCGGGTGCGGACGGTGCCGGCCGCGACCGAGACCTCCGGGTCGTCGAAGGCGGGCAGGACCGTCTCGATGTAGTCCGGCGCGAGGACGGTGTCCGCGTCGACGGCCAGGACGAGGTCGGTGGAGCACCGCGGAAGGGCGTAGTTCTGCGCCTTGGCCTTGCTGCCGAGATTGTGCGGCGGGCGCAGTACGGTGACTCCGTGTGAGGACGCCACCTCTCCCGTACGGTCCGTTGAGGCGTCGTCCACGACCAGGACCCGGTCAGGCCGGACCGTTTGCCTGGCCAGCGACTCCAGCGTGGCCGGCAGTCCCTCCTCCTCGTTGTGAGCGGGCACGATGACGGTGATGGTGTGCAACTCGATCTCCCCCTGTCTTGCGGATCGCGCCGACTACGAGCGTGATCAGTCCGATCACGCCGTAGACCATGGTGCTGATGCCGATGAACGGCAGTCCTCCGTGCATGTCACCGACGGTAGCGAGAGCCGGCACCGAGCAGTTCCGGAGGCGACCTCCTGTGGATAACTCGCGGGAGACGGGGGGGAGGCAGGAGGAGAGGAAAGGAAAGGCGGGAAGAGGCGGGGGAGTTGCCGGGCCGCAGGGAACGCGGGTCGGGTTGCGAAGCCTCGTTTACGCGTCCTCTGGAGTGGCCGGCGTCTGTTCCGGCGCGTCGTGGTGCTGGTCGAGCAGGCGGGTGCGGAAGAGGTCGAGCACCTCGTCCAGTGCCGCGCGGGTCGGCTGGCCGGGTTCGTCGACGAGGTGCTCGGTCAGCACGGAGTGCGGCGGCATCACGGCGTCGGGGTTCGCGGCGTCGTCGTCCAGTTCGACGGCCGTGAACGCGGAACCGAGCTGGCGGCGCAGGAAGGCGAACCGGTCGTCCGGAACGAACTTGTCCGAGCGGAACCGCAGGCCCATGACCCCGAGGCCCGCACGCTCGCAGCGCCCCCGGACAGCGGCGAGGTCCTCGGCGGAGATGTCGATGCGCGCGGCCCGGCTCCTGGTGACGGGCAGCGGCAGGGACGGCTGGGACAGGACCGGGGCGACCAGGCGTTCATCGGCCGCCATGGCCAACGCGAAGCCGCCGGTGAGGCACATCCCGACGGCTCCGACGCCGGGGCCGCCGCAGCGCTCGTGCTCGTACGCGGCCAGGGCCCGCAGCCAGGTCACCACGGGGGACGTCTTCCCGGTGGCCAGCACGGTGAACTCCCGGCTCATGCACACCTTCCAGATCGACGAGGCCGTGTAGAGCCCCGCCTTCAGCCGCCCGGCGGACACGGGGTCGGCGTCGCGGCCGGGCGTCCCGAAGAGCACCGGGAGCACGGCGGTGCAGCCGATGGCGGCCACGCGTTCCGCGAACGCCAGCACCTTGGGCGTGATGCCGGGGATTTCCGCTATCACGATCACCGCGGGCCCCGTACCGCGCCGCAGGATCCGGCGGGTGGCACCGTCGTGGGTGAAGGTGCTGCGGTCGAATCCGGTCAGGTCGTGATCTGCCATGGACTGCCACCGTTCGGGTCGGTCGGGATCGTTCACTGGTCGGGTGCGGGCGAGCGGGGGGCGGGTGCGGTGCCGTCGCTCCCCGGTGTGCGCCAGCGCACCTCAACATGACCCTATCCAGCGGTAGTTGACACCGGCGCACGCCCCGTACGAAACCGGCCCCCGCACCACAACGGCGCCGGCCGCCGCGCCCCGTGGGGGCGAGCGCGGCGGCCGGCGTGTGGTGCTGAGGAGGCGAGGTGGTTACTCGACGACCTTCAGCAGCTTGTTGGGCGTGCCCTCGCTCGGGTTGCTGATCTTGCCGGACGTGGCGCCGTCCGTCAGGGCCTTCTCCACGTCCGCCGGCTTGGCGTCCTTGTGGCCGGCCAGGTAGACCGCGGCGGCACCCACGACGTGCGGGGTGGCCATGGACGTACCGGAGATGGTCTTGGTGGCGCCGTCGTTCCAGTCCGAGGTGATGTCGGAGCCGGGAGCGTAGAGGTCGACCGCGCTGCCGAAGTTGGAGAAGTCGGACTGCTCGTCGTCCTTGGTGCTGGAGGCCACGGTGATGGCCTCCTTCACGCGCGCCGGGGAGCTCTGGCCGGCGTCGGAGGACTCGTTGCCCGCGGCGACACCGAAGGTGACACCGGCGTCGATGGCCTTCTTCACGGCCGAGTCCAGCGCCTCGTCCACGCCGCCGCCGAGCGACATGTTGGCGACCGAGGGGCCCTTGTGGTTCTTGGTGACCCAGTCGATACCCGCGACGACCTGCTCGGTGGTGCCGGAGCCCTGGCCGTCGAGGACCTTGACGGCCACGACCTTGGCCTTCTTGGCGACGCCGTGCTCGGTCCCGGCGATGGTGCCGGCCACGTGCGTGCCGTGGCCGTTGTCGTCCTCGGCCTTGCCGCCCTTGTCGATGGCGTTGAAGCCGTACGACGCGCGACCACCGAAGTCCTTGTGGCTGATGTGGATGCCGGTGTCGATGACGTACGCGGTGACGCCCTCGCCCGCGGACTCGGGGTACTTGTACTTCTTGTCGCCCTTGGTGTCCGTCTGGTCGATGCGGTCCAGACCCCACGACGGCGGGTTGGCCTGGGCTTCGTCGATGTGGAACTTCTTGTTCTGCACGACCTTGTCGACGGCCGGATCGGCAGCGAGCTGCTTGGCCTCGTCCTCATTCAGACCGGTTGCCGAGAAGCCGTCGATGGCGGAGGAGTACTGCCGCTTGACGTGGCCGCCGTACTTGGACGCCAGGTCACCGCTCTCGGCGGTACGGACCGACTTCTTCAGCATGACGATGTAGCTGCCGTTCACGGCACCCTTGGCCTCGGCTCCGTAGATCTTGCCTTCGGCGGCGGGCGACGCGCCCGCGGTGACCGCGGTGACGGCGGCGATACCAGTGGCGGCTACGGCGGCGGATATCGCCGTGACAAGCCGCTTCTTGCTGGAACGCTTGTGAGCCATTGCGAGGATTCTCCTCGTTCGTGGTGTGGGGGGAAAGCGTTGCGCAATAGCCCGAACAGACCGGAAGATCTGCGTCGGACTGGTTCGAAACCCTGTCTGATTGATGAGTTCAATTTCAAGGCCAGTCGGAGCGTGTGAGATAGCCAACAAGGCTTCTGAACCGAGAAATGTTTCAGAAGTGGTCAAAGGGAACGCGGAGTTGAACCGGAGCGACTCAACTCCGTTTACACAGGCGCAATGGAGGGTTTCGCGGAGATGGCGAAGGCGTCGGGCGCGACGGAGCGCCACAGCCGGACGCGGGCTGTCGCGCGGGGGTTACGCATCGTGTGGATGCCTTCATATCCGGCTGCTTCAGGGGCAGTTGGGCGATGTCGCGTACCGCTGCGTCCGGGGCCGCTCAGCGCTGATAGCGGGCCAGGACCAGGTTGCCGTCCCCGACGAGCCGCTCTTTCAGGGCGTCCAGGTCGATGGCCCCGCTGTAGTACTCCTGCAGACCGGGAGTGGCGACCTTGTCCTTCCACTCCGGATAGCCGCGGACGGACTGGGCCGGGGCCGCGCGCAGGGTGCTCGCGAGTGCGGTGCCGGTTGCCCAGTCGTAGCGGGCGGTCCGCAGTGCCGGATCCCTGAGCGCCTCGCGGCCCGTGGGCAACAGCCAGTCCCCCAGGGCGAGCCGGACCATGTGCGGCGGGCGGAGGAGGAAGTCGATGAAGGCCATCGCCACTTCCTTGTGCGGGCAGTCGGCCGCGATCGACAGAGTCTGCGGGCTCACCCCCTGGTCCGGGGTGGTGCCCTCGGGGGCGGGCAGCACCGTCCAGTCGAAGCCCCCGGGCGCCTGCTGGACGATCTGCTGACGGTAGGAGAAGCCGAGCGGCACCATCGCGCAGCGCCCGGCGAAGAAGCCCGGGAGGGTGTCGGAGCCGCCCATTCCCAGGGTCGTACGGGAGGCGCTGCGGTCGACGTTCACCTGGTCGTGGATGGTGCGCGGCACCACCTGGTCGACGGCGTCGAAGCGGACCTCCGCCCTGCCGTCCGGGTGGCGGTGGAACATCCGGCCGCCCGTGGACAGGGCGAGGTTGAGGGTGGCCGAGACCGGTTCCTTCAGCGGCCAGGCGACGCCGTGTGCGGTGCCGCGGGTCAGCCGCCGCGCCGCGTGGGCGAACTCCTCCCAGTTCCAGGGGTCTTCGGGGGTGGGCAGGCGCACCCCCGACCGGCGGAGTTTCGCGCGGTTGGCGATCAGCACCCGCGGTTCCTGGAGGAAGGGGACGCCGTGGATCCGGCCGTCGAACGTGGCGGTCTCCCAGGTCCGCTGCGGGATGTCGCGACGCAGGCGCGGCGGCAGGAGGGCGGTGAGGTCGGCGAGGTCACCGCCGTGGGCGAAGTCCGCGAGGTCGTCGGTGGCGTCGTGGATGATGTCCGGTGCCTCGCCGCCCTCGAAGGAGGTCAGCAGCTGGTCGTGGACGGTGGACCAGGATGCCTGGACGTACCGCACCTGGACCGTGGGGTGCTGCCTGTTCCATTCGGCGACCAGGTGCCTGTTGGCCGCGAGGGAGTCCTGCTGCCAGGCCAGGGACTGGAAGCGCAGGGTGATCCGGCCGCCGGACGTGCGCCGTCGCCGGTCGCCGGAACAGCCCGGCAGCAGGGCGGCCGCGGGCAGTGCGGCGGTGGCCGCGAGCAGGCCCCGCCGGGTGAGTTGGGCCGGGGGCGCGGGGGCGGGGTCGTGGCCCATCAGTTCTTCACCGCCCCGGCGAGCATCCCGCCCGTGATCCGCCGCTGGATGACGGCGAAGAGGAGCAGGCTCGGGAGGGTGGCCAGGAGCGCCGCGGCGGCGAGCGGGCCGAGGTCGGCGACGCCCTCCGTCCCGAGGAAGTGGGTCAGCGCCACCGGCAGGGTCTGCTTTCCGGGCGACTTGAGCAGGACCAGGGCGAAGAAGAACTCGTTCCAGGCGGTGAGGAAGGCGAACAGCGCGGTGGCGACGATTCCCGGGGCGAGCAGCGGCGCGGTGACCGAGAGGAGCGTACGGAGCCGGCCGGCGCCGTCCACGGCGGCCGCCTCCTCCAACTCGGCCGGTACGGCCCGGACATAGCCGGTCAGCATCCACAGGGCGAACGGCAGCGACCAGACGACGTAGACCAGGATCAGGCCGGTCCGGGAGTCCACCAGATGGAGCCCCTTGAGGATCAGGAAGAGCGGGATGATCACCAACACCAGCGGGAATGCCTGGCTGATCACGACCCAGCCGGTGGCCGCCCGCGACAGCCGGGTGCGGCAGCGGGCCAGGACGTACGCCATCGGGGTCGCCAGCGCGATCGCGAGGAGCGCGGAGACCGCCGCGGCCAGCAGGCTGTTGCCCGCGGCCGCCCACAGGGGCTGTTCGGCGAAAGCCTGCCGGAAGTTCTCCAGGGTGGGCGCCTCGGGGATCCACGTGGGGTGGAGGCTGCCGATTTCCCGTGGCGGCTTGAAGGCGGTGGACAGCAGCCAGAGGAACGGGAAGGCGAGGAAGGCGAGATAGGCGAGGAGTGCGGCGTACTGGCCGGTGCGGGTGGCGGTGCGCCGGGCGGTGGGGGCGACACCCCGTCGGCGGGTGCGGGTGGTGGCCGTCCGTCGCCGGACGGTGGAGGCGTCCCCCGTAGGGCCGCTCTCGTTGCCGCTCACCGGTCGTCCGCCCCCTTCAGCCGGCCGGCCAGGTGGAACGCCAGCAGGACCGAGATCACCGCGACCAGCGCCAGGCCCATCGTGGCGGCGTAGCCGAACTGCCCGTAGCGGAAGGCCTCTTCGTACGCGAAGAGCATCGGCAGCCGGGTCCGGCCGCCGGGGCCGCCGTCGGTCAGGACGAAGACCAGGGCGAAGGAATTCAGGTTCCAGATGAAGTTGAGGGCGGTGACGGAGAGGGCGATGGGCCGGAGGGCGGGCCAGGTGACGGCGCGAAAGCCGCGCCAGGCGCCCGCGCCGTCCATGGCCGCGGCCTCGTGCAGCTCGCGTGGGACGTGTTGCAGACCGGCCAGGAGGGTCACGGTGGTCTGGGGCATCCCGGCCCAGATGCCGACGACGACGACCGCGGGCAGGGCGGTGGCCAGGCCGCTCAGCCAGTCCCGGC
This sequence comes from Streptomyces angustmyceticus, assembly GCF_019933235.1. NCBI lineage: Bacteria > Bacillati > Actinomycetota > Actinomycetes > Kitasatosporales > Streptomycetaceae > Streptomyces > Streptomyces angustmyceticus. The sequence goes on from NZ_CP082945.1 coordinate 1,829,112, forward strand.
CGTCGGCTCCGGGCAGGCCGAGGCCGCGGAGCGTCTCGTTCAGGATGCCGGCGTCCGGGTGGTAGACCAGCCGCCACATGATGCCGACGACGACCTCCGGCATCGCCCACGGGATGATCGCCAGCGCCCTGGCCAACCAGCGCAGCCGCAGCGGGAGGTGGAGCAGCAGGGCCAGGCCGAGGGCGAGGAGGAACTGCGGGACGGTGACCCCGAAGGCCCACCCCAGCCCGATCCGGAAGGAGTCCCAGAACAGGGTGTCGTGGAACAGGTCGGAGAAGTTCAGCAGCCCCACGAAGCGGGTGGCCCGGGTGCGGCCCGACTGGGCGTCGGTGAACGCCAGCCCGGCGCCGTAGAGCAGCGGTCCGACGCTCAGCAGCAGGATCGGGATCAGGGCGGGCAGCACGAGGAACCAGGCGCCGTGGTCGCGCCGGGTGCGGGCGGCGGGGTCCGCGGCCGGCTTGCCGGACCGCCGGGGCGCGGTCGCCAGGCTCACGGCGGGGGCTCCCCGGGGCGCGGCCCGGCCGGTCCGCCGCCGAGCGGCCCCGCGGCCGTCACTCCTGCCATCGCTTCCCCTCTCCCCCGTGGGCCGCGCCCGGCCGCGCGCCCGGCTGTTCCTGGCCGGGCCCCGCTGCTCCCGGCCGCGCCGCTCCCGGCCGCCGTCATCGTCGTGACGGCGGCCACCTCCGTCAAGGTCCTGGCCGGTTTCCTCGGAGGATCTCCCCCTCCGGGAGGTCCTCCGGGGCGGCCCGGCCGACCTGCGACACTGGTCGCGTCCACGCACCGCAGGAGGCCCCCGATGACCGAACCGAGCCCCGCCGCCTTCACGGAAGCGCGCGCCCGGGACGTACTGGCCGCGGCCGGGCGCCCCGAGGCGGCAGCCGACGCCACGCTGCTCTCGCTCGGCGAGAACGCCGTCTTCGCCCTCGGCGGCAACGGACCGGTCGTACGGGTGGGCCGCAGCGCCGAACTCCTGGAGCGGGCCGAGCGGGAGCTGCGGGTGGCGCAGTGGCTGGCGGCCGAGGGGGTGCCGGCCGTACGGGCCGCGGAGACCGAGGCCACCCTGGTCGACGGGCACCCCGTCACCTACTGGCACCGGCTGCCGGAGGCCGTCCGGCCGGCCGGGCCGGACGATCTGGCCGCGCTGCTGAAGCTGGTCCACGCCCTGCCGGAGCCGCCGTTCGCGCTGCCCCGGCGCGAACTGCTCGGCGGCGTCGAGCGCTGGCTGCGGCTGGCCGGCGACGCCGTGTCGGCGCCGGACGCGGAGTATCTGCGCGGGCGGCGGGACGCGTTCGCGGCGGCCGCCACGGCCCTGGAACCGCATCTGCCCCGTGGTCCCATCCACGGCGACGCGCTGACCCGCAACGTGCATGTCGGGCCCGACGGACCGGTGCTGGTCGACCTGGAGACCTTCTCCGCCGACCTGCGCGAACACGACCTGGTCGTGATGGCGCTCAGCCGGGACCGCTACGGCCTGTCCCCGGACGCCTACGACACCTTTGTGTCCGTCTACGGCTGGGACGTACGGGACTGGGAGGGCTGCGCCGTGCTGCGGGGGTCGCGGGAGACGGCGAGCTGCGCCTGGGTGTCCCAGCACGCGCCCGGAAACCCGGCGGCGCTGGGGGAGTTCCGCCGCCGGATCGCCTCGCTGCGCGAGAAGGACGCGACGGTGCGGTGGTACCCCTTCTGAGCCGGGCGCCCGGAGCCGGGTGCCACCGGACGTCCCGGACGGGGAGTGCCGCCCCGTCCTGAGGGAGGTTCACCGGGCCCGCCCCGCGTCACCCCTGGGACGGCACCTGCCGCGCGGTCAGGCCCCGGCCTGGTACGGGATCAGCGGCCAGGCCGGCTCGACTATCGCCCGCGGGTCGCCGGAGCGCCGCAAATACGCCTGGAACGAGGCGGCCTGCTCGGCGGCCGCCTGCTCCTGGAGGGCGTGCAGCGCGCGGGGGGACGGGAGGGCGACGGCCGGGAACGTCTCCCCGATGCGCCGGGCGACCCCGGCCGCGGCCGCAGCGTCGGCACCCGCCTCGTGCGCGCCGTCCAGCGGGACGCCGTAGTGACCGCAGAGCGCCTGCAGTGCGCGCTTCCCCTTGCGGTAGCGGTCCACGTGCTTGTCCAGGACGAGGGGGTCGATGACCGGCGCGGGGGCGTGGCCGAGGCGTTCGGTCAGTGTGCGCAGGCCGTGGCGCCGGCACTCGCGGTCCAGGAGGGAGAGGTCGTAGCGGGCGTTCATCACCACCAGCGGGATGTCCGCGCGCAGGGCGTCGGCCAGCGCCTCGGTGATCTCCTCTATGGCGGTCGCCGGCGGGCGGCCGTGTTCTCGGACATATGCGGTCGAAATGCCGTGAATGGCCGCGGCTTCCCCGGGGATCGGCACTCCCGGGTCGAGCAGCCAGGTCTGCTGCGCGGCCGTGCGGCCGTCCCCCTCCAACCGGATCAGCGCAGCGGTGACGATGCGGTCCTGCTCGACATCGGTGCCCGTGGTCTCCAGGTCGAAGCCGACCAGCAGTTCCTGATGCCAGCTCATGCCGGAACCTCGCTGCGCCTCGTCCCGCACGCGCCGGGCGCGCGCCCTTCCGCGGTTGTCTCACTGCGCTCGCTCACACGGCCTCCTTCGGTGGTACTTCCCCCGTTGCCCGCTCACTCTCGCACGCACCACTGACAATCGACCGGCCGCCCGGCGCGACGGGCGGCACGGGCGGCCACCGACGGCCATGGCCCCCGCCCGCGAGGCGCGCAGGCCGGTGGCCCCGCCCGGCGTCGGCCGGGGCGGGCGTCGCGGACCCGCGGAGACCGGTAGGACACCCCTAGGCTGGCCGCCATGGACCTACGGCTGGCAGGACAGGGCGCCCTGGTGACGGGCAGCAGTGCGGGAATCGGGGCGACGATCGCCCACATGCTGGCGGACGAGGGCTGCGACGTCCTGGTCCACGGGCGGGACGCGGGGGCCGCGACGGTCGTCGCCGAACAGGTCGCGGCCCGCGGCGTACGGGCCGAAGTGGTGCTCGGCGATCTGACGGAACCGGGCGTCGCCGAACAGGTCGCCCTCACCGCACGCGACTTCGGGGCCCGCATCCTCGTCAACAACGCGGGCCCGTTCGCCGAGCACGACTGGGAGAGCTCGGGGCCGGCCGACTGGCGGGCCGCCTTCGAGGGAAACGTGCTGCCGACCGTGCGGGTCAGCCAGACACTCCTGCCGTCGCTGCGTGCGCACGGCTGGGGGCGGGTGATCACCATCGGCAGCCGCGCGGTACGCACCCCCCTGCCCAACATGGCGGCGTACTCCGCCGCCAAGGCCGCCGTGGTGAACATGACCACCAGCCTGGCCCGGCACCTCGCCGGGACCGGCGTCACCGCGAACTGCGTGAGCCCGGGAGTGATCGTCACCCCCTCCATGGCCCGGATGTTCGAGGAGCGGGCGGGCGCGGACGAGGGCTCCGCGACGGGCGCGGCGGACGGACCGGACGAAGCGAGGATCGTCGCCGAGTACGCCCCCAACCCGAGCGGGCGGCTGGGGCGCCCGGAGGACATCGCCGCCGCGGTCACCTACCTTGCGAGCCCGCTCGCCGACTACGTCAACGGGATCGAGCTCCGGGTCGACGGCGGGATCACGGGGACTCCGTAAGCCGCCGAGCCCCCTGCCGCCGCTGCGGGGCACCCGTTCAGGAAACCGGCCGCGAATCCGCCCACATGCTCTCGAATTCCTCCCGGTAGGTCTCGAAGAGGCCGTGGTCGTCGTCGCCGGCGCCCCGGGCGTCCTGGCGGACGACCTCCCGGCCGCCGCCGCGCAGCACGAGGACGGGCGATTCCATGCCGCGGCTCTTGCGGAGGTAGGGCTGGACGACGGCCACGCCGTCGGGTCCGTCCCCGTCGACGAGGTAGGCGGTGAAGCGGGGGGTCTCGTCGAAGACCTGGATCTCGAAGGCGCCGGGGTCGCGCAGCCGGGCGCGCACCCGCCGCATATGGAGGATGTTCATCTCGATGGACCGGCTCATCTCGCCCTTCTTCAGGCCGATCTCGCGCTCCCGGCGGCGGACCGCGCTGCTGGCCGGGTTGAGGAAGAGCAGGCGGACGCGGCAGCCGGATTCGGCGAGCCGGACCAGGCGGCGGCCCGAGTAGTTCTGGACCAGGAGGTTGAGCCCGATCCCCACGGCGTCGAGCCGGCGGGCGCTGCCGAAGAGGTCCTCGGCGGGGAGCTGGCGCTGCAGCCGCACCCGGTCGGAGTGCACCCCGATGACGTCGGCGTAGCGGTCGCCGACGAGGTCCTCCACCGCGTCGATCGGCAGCCGCCCGGAGATCCGGGTGCCGACGCCGGAGCCGAGGAGGTCCAGGAGGCGGGCGGAGGCGCGCTCGGCCTGGGCGAGGACCGTCTCGGACAGGGCGCGGTTGCGGGAGACGATGTTGCGGGCGACCTCGAGTTCGTCGAGGGCCAGCTCGACCTCGCGGCGGTCGTCGAAGTACGGCTCGAAGCAGGGCCAGTGCTGGACCATCAGTTCGCGGAGTTGCGGCAGCGTCAGGAAGCTGACGATGTTGTCGTCGGCGGGGTCGAGGAGGTAGCCCTTGCGGCGGCTGACCTCGCGGACGGCGACCGCACGCTGGACCCACTCCTGTCCGGCGGGCCCGGCCGCGGCGACGACCCATTCGTCGCCGTGCACCGGCTCGTAGATGGGCCGCAGGACCGCCGCGACGACGGCCCGCAGCCGCTGCTCGACGAGATTCAGCCAGATATAGGCGCGTCCGGCCCGCCGGGCCCGGGTGCGCACCTCGCTCCAGGCGTCGGCGCCCCAGTCCAGCTCCGCCCCGATCTCCAGCGGGCGTGCCAGGGACACCGCGCCGGGCGGTGCGTCGACGGAGCCGCCCTCATGGCCCTCATGACTCTCGTCACCAGGGGGCAACTCCAGCCCGCCGCTCACCTGCCACCGCCTTCCGAACCCCCGTGCCAACGATCAAGGCAGACTACTGCGGTGCGGGAGGCGGTGCAGCAGGATGGATCGAGTCGGTTACCAACTCCCCTTATCCATAGTGCCCGTTGTGCCCGGACAGTGCGGGTGGAGTGAGCGGATTCATAGCCGTGACGTCACGGGGAACGAGCTGGAAGCCCTGCCAGTGAACAGGCATGGGCTCCTGGTCCTCGTCCCTGGCGATGTGGTGGAACCCGATGTTGACCCACGCGATGGGGTGTTTCAGCGGCTGGCCGTTGACCCAGGTGTCGACGCTCCGGCCGGCCCGGTCGCCGCAGTTGGCCAGGTTGTTGCTGGCGAACTGCTCACATTTGTTGTACTCGGTGAAGTAGATGTCGTGCCGGGTGTAGCTGCGCCCTGTGTACTTGCTGCTGGCGCCCGGGACGATCTCGTACGAGCGCGGGTGGCCGTCCCGGTTCTTGCCGGCGTCGCTCACCACCCGCCACCAGCGCAGCGCCCCGGTGTCCCCGGCCAGCTCCCTGGTGACGGGGGTGCGGGTGGTGCGGATGGTGGGGGTGCTGCCGCCGGGCCGGAGGGTGGTGGCGGAGTCGACCTGCTCGACCTTGTTGGTGGCGGAGCCGTCCAGGCCGAAGTTCAGCCGCCAGAAGACGTTGTGGCTGTGGCTGGTGGCGTAGTCCTTGGCACCCTTGCCGAGGGGCGCGCCCCGGCCGTCGCCGGCGTCGAAGTCGCTGGGCGAGACGGTGCCGGTGGCGCCGACCTGCAGGGTCATGGTGCCGTCGCCGGCGAACCGCCACTCGCTGATGTACTCGTACCAGCCGACCTTGTTGACGGTGTAGAGCAGCAGGTCCTTGCCCTGGAGCTGGTAGGTCCTGGCGTGCTCCCCGGGGTAGGGGCCCATCCGGTAGGCGTGGCCGCGGGCGCGGGTGGTGGCGCACAGGCCGCTGACGTCGGGGTGTGCGGGGTCGTAGGCGCCGGGGACCCGGACGGTTTTGATGGTGCCGCCGGGGCATTCGGCGGGGTCGAGCGTCATCAGGCCCTGGGCGAAGCCCTGACCGGTGAGGTCGTCGTACTCGTTGCCCCCGTCGTCGTAGGGGACGTGGATCTGGGCGAGTTTGGCGGTGGTGAGCACTGTGACCGGGGCGCGTTCGCCCTTGGGCTGGTAGGAGACGTCGTCCAGGACGAGACCGGCGTTGCCCTCGTAGTGCCAGCACATCCGCCAGACGGTGCCGCCGTCGAGCGTCCGGGTGATGCGGTGGGCGGGGCTGCAGCGGGGAGCGGGCGCCGGGCCGGCGGCTTCCGGGGCGGCCTGGGCCGACGGGCCGGTGAGCAGGGCGGTCGCCGCGAAGACCAGGGGAATCGCGGTGAGGGTCGCGGCGCGGCGGCGCGGGCGGCGGGATCCGGCGGGGCTTCTCACGGGCATGCACATGCTCCTGGGGAGGAGTGACGGGGGCAGACGGTGCGGCGGCTCAGGCGAGGCGGGCGACGGTGCGGGCGCTGAGGTCGATCACGAAGCGGCGGGTGTCGATCCACGGGCCGTTCCGCACCTTGGTGAACAGGCGGACGCAGCGGTGTTTCCCGCACTCCCCCAGGGCGCCCGGCGCCGCTCCTTCGGCGCGGCCGCGGTAGACGAAACCGGTGACGACGAGCGGTTCGGGCCCGGTGAGGTCGCGGCCGGTGGCCTCGCGGTAGTCCTGGCGCAGCCCGGATCCCAGCGGGGCGGCGATCAGCAGCCGGGCCGCCTCGACGGCCTCGGCACGGTCGGGCGGCGGCTGGACGCCGTGCTGGGTGTCGGTCGACTCCACCGTCGAGGTCGTGAGGTTGACGGTCCGGGTGACGTAGCTGTCGTCGGCGTAGTCGTAGAAGGAGACCAGCGCCCGGCGCGGCGGGTCGGCGAGCCGGACTTCCGAGGGGGCGAGTTCGGCCAGGTCGGTGGTGAGGGGTTCGGGTCCGGGCCGTCCGGTGACGTCGGCGGCGGCGCCGCGGCGGGCGCGCGGCAGCGCCAGCTCCCGGGCGCGGCGGAGTTCGTCGTCGGTGAGCGGGTCGCGTCCCCGGCCGCGCGCCCCCTGGGGGCCGGCCGCCTCGACGACGCCGGGCGGCGCCCCCGGGTCGTGTCCGGGCGCGGACGGGCCGGAGGCGCCGGACGCGCCGGTCCGGGCCCCGGCGACCGTGCCGTCGGCGGCGCCCGCGCCGACGGGCAGGGTGACCGCGGCCATCAGGGCGGTGCCGGTCAGCGCGAGGGCGGTGCCCACGAGGACCTTGCCGAGGTGGCGACGCATGAACTGGTGCGCGGTTCCCCCGCCGTCACGTTCCGTGACACGCATGTCGGACCTCCGTCCGTCCTCCGGTCAGGCCGACCAATAGGACGATCCGACATCGCGACAGGTTGCCCACGATTGAGCGGAGATTCGGCGAAAGGCCCTCTGTGTGCGAGAAGTTGCGAAAAGTTGGGGAAGGATTTCGTTCCGTTCCGCGGATGTGTGTCGTGGAGTCGCCGCAGCGCCCGAGAAGAAAGTGGAAGAGTCAACCCATGCAGGTCTGGCCGGGACAGATGTATCCGCTGGGTGCCACCTATGACGGGGCGGGCACCAACTTCGCGGTGTTCTCCGAAGCCGCGAAGCGCATCGAACTGTGTCTGCTGCACGACGACGGTTCGGAGACCGCCGTCGAGCTGAGGGAGAGCGACGCCTTTGTGCGCCATGCCTACCTCCCGGGAGTGATGCCGGGACAGCGCTACGGCTTCCGGGCGCACGGCCCCTACGAACCGGAGCGGGGGCAGCGCTGCAACTCGGCGAAGCTGCTGCTCGACCCCTACGCACGGGCCATGAGCGGCCGCATCGACTGGGACGAGGCCGTCTACGGCTACCACTTCGGGCGCCCCGAGGTCCGCAACGACCTGGACTCGGCACCGCACACCATGGCGTCGGTCGTGGTCAACCCGTACTTCGACTGGGGCGACGACCGTCCGCCGCGCACCGCGTACCACGAGACGGTGCTCTACGAGGCCCATGTGAAGGGCCTGACGATGCGCCATCCGGAGCTCCCCGAGGAGCTGCGCGGCACCTACGCCGCGCTGGCGCATCCGGCGGTCATCGACCACCTCACCAAGCTCGGGGTGACCGCGCTGGAGCTGATGCCGGTGCATCAGTTCGTCCAGGACCACCGGCTGGTGGACGCGGGCCTGACGAACTACTGGGGCTACAACACCATCGGGTTCTTCGCCCCGCACAACACCTACGCCTCCTGGGGCGACCGCGGGCAGCAGGTGCTGGAGTTCAAGACGGCGGTGCGGGCGCTGCACCAGGCCGGTATCGAGGTGATCCTCGACGTGGTCTACAACCACACCGCCGAGGGCAGCCACCTGGGCCCGACGCTGTCGTTCCGCGGGCTGGACAACGCCTCGTACTACCGCCTGTCGGAGGACAAGCAGTACTACATGGACACCACGGGCACCGGGAATTCGCTGCTGATGCGCAGCCCGCACGTGCTGCAGCTGGTGATGGACTCGCTGCGCTACTGGGTGCAGGAGATGCGGGTGGACGGCTTCCGCTTCGATCTGGCGGCGACGCTGGCCCGGCAGTTCCACGAGGTGGACCGGCTGTCGTCGTTCTTCGACCTGGTCCACCAGGACCCGGTCGTCAGCCAGGTGAAGCTGATCGCCGAGCCGTGGGACGTCGGCGAGGGCGGCTACCAGGTGGGGAACTTCCCGCCGCTGTGGACCGAGTGGAACGGGAAGTACCGCGACACCGTGCGGGACCTGTGGCGGGGCGAACCGCGCACCCTCGCGGAGTTCGGATCGCGGCTGACCGGCTCGTCGGACCTCTACCAGGAGGACGGGCGGCGGCCGCTGGCCTCGGTGAACTTCGTGACCTGCCACGACGGCTTCACGCTGCACGACCTGGTCGCGTACAACGAGAAGCACAACGAGGCCAACGGCGAGGACAACCGGGACGGCGAGCGCTTCAACCGGTCCTGGAACTGCGGTGCCGAGGGGCCGTCCGACGATCCCGGGGTGCGGCGGCTGCGGGCCCGGCAGATGCGCAACTTCCTGGCCACGCTGATGCTGTCGCAGGGCGTGCCGATGCTCAGCCACGGGGACGAGTTCGGGCGCAGCCAGGACGGCAACAACAACGCGTACTGCCAGGACAACGAGCTGTCGTGGGTCTACTGGCCGCAGCGGGCACCGGGCGGGGACGACGACGCGGCGGACGGGCCCGGTGCGGCGGACGGGGCGGACGAGGCGCCGGAGGGCGACGAGGAGCAGTTGGCGCTGCTGGCGTTCGTCCGGCAGATGGTGTGGCTGCGGCGCGACCATCCGGTGTTCCGCCGCCGGCGGTTCTTCCAGGGCCACCCGATGGAGGGCGCCCGCGACGAGCTGTCCGACATCGCGTGGTTCACGGCGGACGGCGAGGAGATGGGGCCGCGCGACTGGCAGTCGGTGCACGCCAAGGCGCTGACGGTGTTCCTCAACGGCAGCTCGATCTCCGAACCGGGCCCCCGGGGCGAGCCGGTCACCGACGACTCGTTCCTGCTGATGTTCAACGCCCACGACCAGGAGAAGGAGTTCATGGTCCCCGAGCATCTCGGCCGGCAGTGGCAGATCGTGGTGGACACCGACCGGCCGCGGGCGGTGGCGGACGGCGGCGGCGCCAAGGTGAAGGCCGGCGACCGGCTGACGCTCATCGGCCGGAGCCTGCTGGTGCTGCAGCGGCCGGCGTAGGGAGGGCGGACGCCCCGGCGCGGGAGCCGAGGGCGAGTGCGCAGATCGAGGCGGCGGCCCCGACGGCGACGGCGAAGGCGGCCGCGGGGCCGTGGGCCTCGGCGAGCCGTCCTGAGGCGGCCAGGGACAGCGCCTGGCCGCCGACCACCGCACTGGTGAGGAACGCCATCGACTCGGCCAGCCGGCCGGCCGGCACCAGCCGTTCGGTGAGTCCGAAGACCGTGATCAGATGCGGGGCGAAGGCCACTCCGAGCACCACGACGACCAGATAGAGCGCGCCCAGGGACCGCACCCACAACAGCGGCACGGACAGCACGACCAGCGCGGCCCCGGCCGCCCGCCACCGCACCGGCAGCGTGATCCGGGCCGGGACGAGCGCCAGCAGGACGCCGGCGACCGCGCTCATCACCCCCATCGCGGCGTAGACGAGTCCGGCCTGGTCGGGCTGGTGGAGGCGTGCGGTGAGCGCGGTGATGCCGGCCTGGCAGGCGCCGAAGAGGACGCCCTGCAGCGCCATCGAGACGCGCAGGCCGTGCACCGCGCGGGGCATCGGGGCGCGGACGGTCCCGGCGCCGCGTCCCCGGCCGCGGTGTCCGCCCGCGGCGGGTACGGCCGGCCCGCCCGGAGGGCCCGGGCTCCACGCCGCGGCGAGGGCGGGCGGGGGCCCGGCGGCGGACGGACGCAGCACCGCGGCCGTCGGGTGCAGCGCGAAGGCCGAGCCGCAGACCGCGAGCAGCAGCGCGGCCAGGGAGAGCGCCACGGCCGGGTGGGCCACCGTGGCGGACAGCCCGACCAGCGCCGGGCCGAGCACGAACGACGTCTCGTCCAGGGTGCCTTCGAAGGACAGCGCGGTGTTGACGAGGCGGTCGTCCGCCCGTGCCCGCCGGGCGAGCGCCACGAGCCTGGTGCGGGCCAGCGGCCCGATCTGCGGGACGGCCGCGCCGGCGAGCAGCCCGGTCAGGACGAGCAGCGGCGTCCCGGTCCGGGCGAGGGCCGCGGCCACCAGCGCCGCCACCGCGAGCGCGTCGAACCAGCAGGCGGCCAGCACCACCGGCCGCTGTCCGTGCCGGTCGGCGAGCCGGCCGAGCAGCGGCCCGCCCACCGTCTGGCCCGCCGCCAGCGCGCCCGCCACCAGCCCCGCGGTGGCCAGCGAGCCGCTGGTGCGCGCGACCAGCAGCAGACTGCCGAGCTGGCACATGGCCGTGGGGAGCCGGCCGAGGAAGGAGACGACGGGCAGCAGCGGCCCGGTCAGCGCGAGCACCCGGCGATAGGTGGCCATGGCAACGGTCATCGGCAGACGCTAACCGGGCCCGTGCGCCGCACCCCACACACCGGACGTACGAAGATCCACCGCCGGCGCGCGCGTCCCGTTGGAGGAAGGAACGACACCAATGCCGGGCGAGGAGGACACAACGGGCCGCCGGCGGGGTACGGGTGTTGCCATGACGCAGCCTCCGAGTCCGTCGCCGACCGCCACCTACCGGCTGCAGCTCCAGCCGGACTTCCCGTTCGCCGCCGCCGAGCGGGCCGTCCCGCACCTGGCCGCGCTGGGCGTCTCCCATCTGCACCTCTCGCCGGTGCTGGAGGCGGTCCCGGGGTCCGCCCACGGCTACGACGTGGTCGACCACACCGCGGTCCGCGCCGAACTCGGCGGCGAGCCGGGGCTGCGGGCGCTGGCGGCGACGGCCCGGGACCACGGCCTCGGGCTGGTCGTCGACCTCGTGCCGAACCACATGGCCGTGCCCGCGCCGGTGTCGCTGAACGCACCGCTGTGGCAGGTGCTGCGCGACGGCCCGGCGTCCCCGTACGCGCGGTGGTTCGACATCGACTGGGACGCCGGGCACGGCGGCCGGCTGCTGCTGCCGGTGCTCGGCGGCCGGCTCGGCGAGGAGGCCCGGCACCTCCGCGTCGAGGACGGGGTGCTGCGCTATCACGAGCAGAGCTTCCCGCTGCGCCCCGGTACGGAGGGGCTGCCGCTGATGCGCCTCCTGGAGGCCCAGTGGTACCGCCTCGCCTGGTGGCGGCTGGCCCGCAGTGAACTCAACTACCGACGGTTCTTCACCATTTCGGAGCTGATCGCGGTCCGCGCCGAGGACCCCGCCGTCTTCGAGGCGACCCATGGGACGGTGCTGCGGCTGGTCCGCGAGGGCGTCATCGACGGCCTGCGCATCGACCATCCGGACGGCCTGGCGGACCCCGCCGGCTATCTGGAACGGCTGCGGGAGGGGACCGGCGGCCGCTGGACGGTGGTCGAGAAGATCCTCACCGGTGACGAACGGCTGCCGGCGAGCTGGGCCTGCGCGGGCACCACGGGCTATGACGCGCTGCGCCGCGTCGACGGCCTGTTCGTCTGCCCGCAGGGCGCCGGGCGGCTGTTCTCCCACTACCGGGACTTCGTCACCCCGCTGGCCGACGAGGGCGGCGACTGGGAGGAGACGGTGCGCCGGGCCGCGTACGAGGTCGTCACGCACGACCTGGCCACCGAGGTCGAGCGGCTGGTGCGCACCGCGGCCCGGATCAGCGCCCGCGTCCCCGCGCCGGGCGACCACGCGGCGTGGGCGCTGCGGCACGCCGTCCGCGAGCTGATGGTGCGGCTGCCGGTCTACCGCCCGTACGCCGCGGACGCGGGGCAGGCCGAGGTGGACGCGGCGATGCTGGGCACGGCGGCGGCGGGGGCGCGCACCGCCTTCCGGGTGCCCGAGGAGGCGCGGGCGGTGGACCTGATCCACGACCTGGCGCGCGGCCGGACGACGGGCCGGCCGGAGGTCGGACCGGACGACGGCCCGGACCACGAGGCCGCGGACCGCGCCGACTTCGCCGCGCGGTTCGCCCAGACCGCCTCCGCGCTGCACGCCAAGTCCGTGGAGGACACCGCCTTCTACCGCTATCCGGTGCTGCTGTCGGCCTGTGAGGTCGGCGGCGCCCCCGGCGACCCGGCGCTGCCCCCGGAGGCGTTCCACACGTACTGCGCGCGGATGCAACGCGACCGTCCGACGGCCGGCACGGTCCTGTCCACGCACGACACCAAGCGCAGCGCCGATGTGCGGGCGCGGATCGCGGTGCTGTCGGAGTGCCCGGACCGGTGGCGGGACGCCCTGGGGGCGATGGGCGAGGACGCGGTGTGCGACCTCGGCGCCGGCGGGGTGGACTCGGCCGGCCCGGCCGACCCGATGGTGTCGTGGCTGGCCTGGCAGACCGTGTTCGGCCTGGGCGCGCCCGGCGACCCGGCCGCGGCGGAGCGGGTGACGCCCGCGGTCCTCAAGGCGGCGCGGGAGGCCGGGCTGCGCACCTCGTGGACGGAGCGGAACGCGGGCTACGAGGAGGCCGTCGCGGAGTTCGTCCGCAAGGGGCCCTGCGGTCCGGCGGCCGCCCCGCTCGCCGCCCTGGAGGCGGAACTCGCCCCCTACGTCCGCGCCAATGTGCTGGGCGCGGCGCTGCTGCACCTCACCATGCCGGGCGTCCCCGACCTCTACCAGGGCACCGAACGCGCCTACGCCGCACTGGTCGACCCGGACAACCGGGGGCCCGCCCGCTTCCGTCCGGAGCTGCTCGCCGAGCTGGACGGCGGCGCCGCGCCGCGCGACCTGTCCGCCGAGAAGCTCCGGCTGACCGCCACGGCGCTGCGGCTGCGACGCGACCGTCCGCGGTGGTTCGGCGCCGCCGCGTCGTACGAGCCGGTGTACGCGGAGGGCCCGGCCGCCGAGCACTGTGTGGCGTTCTGCCGCGGCGGACGGGTGCTGACGGTGGTGACCCGCCTGTCGCTGCGCCTGGTGGAGACCGGCGGCTGGTGGGACACCCTGCTGCGGGTGCCGCCGGGCGGGCCCTGGCGCGAACTGCTGACCGGCCGCGAGCTGCCGGGCGGCACGGCGGTGGCCCTCAGCGAGCTGCTGGCGCCGTCGCCGGTGGCGTTGTTCGCGGCGGGGTGAGGGGCGGGCGGCGGCGCGGGCCGTGCGGCCCGGGACCGTAATTCGGTTGCCGCGGCGCGCACCACCGGCGAACCATGGCCCGGTACGCCCGTTTCCCCCGCCTCAGGAGCAGAGCATGCGCGGATTCCTCGGAACCACTCAGCCGACCGGCCGGACGACAGTTCTCGAGGAATCGCCCTTCCATGCTCCCTTCGCACACCCTGAACATCGGGATTCTCGCCCACGTCGACGCGGGTAAGACCAGCCTCACCGAGCGGCTGCTGTTCCACACCGGCGCCATCGGCCGGCTCGGCAGCGTCGACACCGGTGACACCACGACGGACACCGGCGAGCTGGAGCGGCGGCGCGGCATCACCATCCGCTCCGCCGTCGCCTCCTTCACCGTCGGCGACACCCAGGTCAACCTTCTCGACACCCCCGGACACTCCGACTTCATCGCCGAGGTCGAACGCGCCCTCGGGGTGCTCGACGGCGCCGTCCTGCTGCTGTCCGCGGTGGAGGGCGTGCAGGCCAGGACCCGGGTGCTGATGAGGACGCTGCGGCGGCTGCGGCTGCCCACCCTGCTGTTCATCAACAAGATCGACCGGGTCGGCGCCCGGGACGAGGCGCTGCTCGCGGACATCCGCCGGCTGCTGGCGCCGGCCGCCGTCCCGATGACGTCCGTCACCGGCCTCGGCACCCCGCGGGCCGAGGTGGTGCCGTACGCCCTGGAGGACCCCCGGGTCCGCGAGCGGGTCGCCGAGACGCTGGCCGAGGTGGACGAGTCGGTCCTGGCCGAACTGGTGGGCGCCGGGGCGGACCCGGGGCCGGGCGGGCGGGGGCCGGCCGTGGAACAGGTCCGCGCGGCGCTCGCCGCCCGGACCGCCGACGGTTCGCTGCACCCGGTGTACTTCGGCTCCGCGCTCGGCGGCCAGGGCGTCGGCGCGCTCGTCGCGGGCATGGCCGGGCTGATCCCGCCGGCGCCGCCCCGCGCGGGCGCCGCGCCCCGGGGCACGGTCTTCGCCGTCCATCAGCCGCCGAACGGCGAACGGACGGCCCATGTCCGCCTCTACGGAGGAGAGTTGCGGCCACGGCAGCAGATCACCCTGCACCGGCCCGGGGCGGACGGCGCCGACGGCTCCCTCACCGGACGGATCACCTCCCTCCGGGTCGTCGGCCGGCCGCCCGGCGACGACGGGCCGCTCACCGCGGGGAACATCGGGGTGCTCCGCGGGCTGTCCGGCATCCGGACCGGGGACCGCCTCGGACCCGCCCCCGAGGACCCCGCCGGGAGCGCCCTGTTCCCCTCCCCCACCCTGGAGACCCTGGTGCGGGCCCGCCGTCCGGCGCAGGCCGCCGCGCTGCGCGCCGCGCTGCTGGCGCTCGCCGACCAGGACCCGCTGCTGCGGGCCCGCCCCGCGCCGGACGGCGCGACCTCGGTGCTGTTGCACGGCGAGGTGCAGAAGGAGATCGTCGCGGCCACCCTGCGTCAGGAGCACGGCATCGAGGCCGCGTTCGCGCCCAGCCGGGTGGTGTGCGTCGAGCGTCCGCGCGGCGTCGGCACGGCCTGCGAGGAGATCACCAAGCGCGGCCACACCGGCCCCTGGGCCACGGTCGGCCTCCGCGTCGAGCCGGGCCCCCGCGGCTCCGGCCCGGTCTTCGCCTACGAGACGGAACTCGGCGCCCTGCCGCACGGCTTCCACCAGGCCGTCGAGGAGACCGCACTGGCCGGCCTGCGAGACGGCCTGCACGGCTGGGCGGTGACGGACTGCCGGGTGGTGCTGATCCGCTCCGGTTTCGTCGGCCCGCTCAGCACCGCCGGGGACTTCCGCGCGGTCACCTCCGTCGTGCTGCGGCGGGCCCTGCGCCGGGCCGGCACCCGGGTCCACGAGCCGTACCACGCGTTCGAGGCGGACGTCCCGCTCACCGCGCTGGCACCGGTGACCGCCCGCCTCGCGGCACTGGGCGCGACCTTCGCGGAGACCACCGGCGGGCGGCAGTCCTGGCTGGTCAGCGGGCATCTCCCGGCCCGTCAGGTACGGGATTTCCAGCTGGCGTTGCCCGGTCTGACCCACGGGGAGGGCGTGTGGACCTCGCATCCGTCGGGGGACCGGCCGGTACGGCGGGCCGAAGCGGCGCGGGCGGACGGCGGGGCCGCCGGCGGACGGGACGGTGCCGGTTCCGCTTCTGGATGAGGGCGGAACCGGAACGGCCTCAGCGCGACGGAACAGGGCCCGCTGAGGGGGATGCCCGTCCCCCCTCAGCGCTCCGTCAGGACGTAGTCCACCCGGCCGAAGGTGATGTGGTCGCCGGGGCCGACCGGCACCTCGCCCACCACCCGGCGGCCGTTGACGCAGGTGCCGTTGGTGGAGCCGAGGTCGCGCAGCACCCATCCCTTGCCCTCGCTGCGGAGTTCGGCGTGGGCGCGGGAGACCGTGTCGTGGTTGAGGCGCAGGCCCACGCCGGGCGCCCGGCCTATGAGCAGCGGGAGCGGGCCGGGCTCCGGCAGCAGCAGCTTCGGCAGCCGTTCCAGGCGCCAGGCCCGGCGCACCCGGAGATGGAACGCCGACGCCCGGCCCACCATCCGCAGCATCACGCCCTGGACCTTGCCGCGGGTTGCCAAGTCGGCCGTGACCAGGTCGAGTTCGGACTGCTGCTCGGCGGTGAGGACCAGTTCCAGACGCCGGAGGAACGTGTCCTGGGACAGCCGTCCCTGCGCGGCACCGTCGCGCAGCAGGTCGAGGGCGCGTTCCCGGTCGGCGTCCGACGGGCGCGCGGGGCGCGCAGGGAACTCGAGCGAAGTCATACCGTGATTCTCGGGCCACCGTGAGCCGCTGTCCAGGCAGGGTGGCCGCGGGGGACAGTGCAGGTCGGGGCGCGGTTCGCCGGACGGCGCAGGTGAGCGTGCGGTCGGCCGGAGGGGTCCGGCGGGATGGCGTGATGTCGGCGCGTGCCGCCGCGCCGGGCTGTCGGACGGGCGGTCCGCATGCTTTCTTCGTCAGGGACCGGGACCGAACGAAGGAGGACGGCCGTGCTGTTCGAGGTGTGGGCGCCGAAGGCCGGGCGGGTCGCTCTCCGGTGGGCGGGTGAGCGGGCCGGCGAACCGGACGTGCCGATGGAGCGCACCGCGGGGCGCGCGGGCTGGTGGCGCACCGAGGCCCCGGCCGGTGACGGGGACCGGTACGGCTTCCGGCTCGACGGCGGGCCGCCGCTGCCCGATCCCCGGGCCGCGCGGCTGCCGGAGGGACCCGGCGGGCCCGCCGCGGTCGTCGAGCACGACCTCTTCAAGTGGCGCCACCCGTGGCCCGGCCGCCCGCTGCCCGGCGCGGCCCTCTACGAGCTGCACATCGGGACGTACACCCCCGAGGGCACCTTCGACGCCGCCGCCGCGCGGCTGCGCCACCTCGCCGACCTGGGCGTCACCCATGTCTCCCTGATGCCGGTCTGCCCGTTCCCCGGCAACCACGGGTGGGGCTACGACGGGGTCGCGCCCTGGGCGGTGCACGAGCCGTACGGCGGGCCGGACGGCCTCAAGCGGTTCGTGGACGCGGCGCACGGCCACGGGCTGGGGGTCGTGCTCGACGTGGTGCACAACCACCTCGGCCCGTCCGGCAACCATCTCCCCCGGTTCGGGCCGTACTTCACCGGGACCCATCACACGCCCTGGGGCGCCGCGGTCAATCTCGACGCCCCCGGCAGCGACGAGGTACGCGGCTACCTCCTGGGCTGCGCGCTCTCCTGGCTGCGCGACTACCGGCTCGACGGGCTGCGGCTGGACGCCGTCCACGCCCTGCACGACGACGGCTCCCCGCACTTCCTGGCCGAACTGTCCGCCGCCGTGGACGCGCTGGCACACGAGCTGCGGCGGCCGCTGTTCCTCGTCGCCGAGTCCGATCTCAACGATCCGCGCACCACCGCCTCGCGGGCGGACGGCGGGCAGGGCCTGCACGCCCAGTGGAACGACGACTTCCACCACGCCCTGCACACCGCGCTCACCGGCGAATCCCAGGGCTACTACGCGGACTTCGCGCGGGCCCCGCTCGCCGCCCTCGCCAAGACCCTGACCGGCGGCTTCTTCCACGACGGGACGTACTCCACCTTCCGCGGCCGGACCCACGGCGCGCCCCTCGACCTGCGGGTGACGCCCGCGTACCGGCTGCTGGCCTACGCCCAGACGCACGATCAGATCGGCAACCGTGCCCTCGGCGACCGGCTCGCGGCCGGGCTCTCCCCGGGGCTGCTCGCCTGCGCCGCCGCCCTGGTGCTGTGCGCGCCGTTCACCCCGATGCTGTTCATGGGCGAGGAGTGGGGGGCGACCACCCCGTGGCAGTACTTCACCGCGCACACGGACCCGGAGCTGGCGGAGGCGGTACGCGCCGGGCGCCGCCGCGAATTCGCCGCGCACGAGTGGGACGGGCAGGCCGGCGACTGGCCCGATCCGCAGGACCCGGCGACCCGCGACCGCTGCGTCCTGGACTGGAGCGAGCCGGCCGTGGAACCGCACACCGCCCTGCTGGCCTGGCACCGTACGCTGCTGGCGCTGCGCCACGAGCTGCCGCCGCTGACCGACCCGGACCCGCGCCACACCGCCGTCCGCTACGACGAACGGGCCCGCTGGCTCCTGCTGCGGCGCGGCCCGCTGCGGATCGCGGTCAATCTCTCGCGGGACACCACGGCCGCCGTCCCGGTCGCCGAGGACAGCGCGGGCGGGGACGACTCAGGCCGGCCCGCCACCGGGCTGCAGGCGCTGGCGGCCTGGCCCGCCGCCCGGCTCCCCGGGGCGGACGGTGTGCTGCGGCTCCCCCCGGAGTCGGTGGTGGTGCTCGGGCCGTAGGGGTGTCCGCCCGCATGGTTCACCGCGCGGCCCCGTGCCCTCAGTGTGAGAACTCCGCGACGAACGCCGCGCAGAAGGGCTCCAGGTCGGCCGGCTTGCGGCTGGTGATCAGGGTGTTCGGCCCGCTGGTGCAGATGCTGACCGGTTCGTCGACCCAGGTCCCGCCCGCGTTGCGGATGTCCGTGCGCAGACTCGGCCAGGAGGTCAGGGTGCGGCCGCGCACCACATCGGCCTCGATGAGCGTCCACGGCGCGTGGCAGATGGCGGCCACCGGCTTCCCTGCGTCGAAGAACGACTTGATGAACGCCACCGCCCGCTCGTCCAGGCGCAGTGCGTCCGGGTTGGCGACCCCGCCGGGCAGCACCAGTCCGTCGAAGTCCGCCGCGGTCGCCTCGTCCACCGTCAGGTCGACGGGGAAGGTGTCCGCCCTGTCCAGGTGGTGGAACGCGCGCACCTTGCCCGCGTGGGGGGAGACCAGCGTCGGGCCGCCGCTCGCGTCGGTCACCGCCTGCCACGGCCGGGTCAGCTCGACCTGCTCGGTACCCTCGCTCGCCACCAGAAACGCCGCCTGCATAGCGCGCTCACGTCCCTTCGTCGGGTCGGGAAGCGGGGACCGCGCACCACTCCCCACCTCTCGACCATAACGGGGCGAAGCACCTTCACTCATCCGCAGCCGGCGGGTGCGCGGACCGGGCCGGAGGGAATGCCCGCGGGCGCTGCCCGACGACACCCTCCGGCCGCCGGACGGGCCCACCGTCCTCGTCCGGGGACCCTCCCCCGGCTCGCCCGGCCGTCCACTCCACCGCCATCTGATGGACACTGTGTCCATGCCCCTGCACCTCTCCGATCTGCTGGCCAGGACCGACCTCCGCCTGGCGGTCACCTACGACGTGCCGCCCGAGCAGCTGGCCCGCACCATCGAGGCGGCCACGGTCTCGGACCTGCCGACGCCGGGGAAGTGGCTGCAGGGCGGCGAACTCCTCATGACGATCGGCCTGTTGCTGCCGATGGAGCCGGCCGCCTGCCGGGCGTACGTCCGGGACGCGGCCGAGGGCGGGGCGGCCTGTCTGGCGCTCGGGCTGGGGCAGGGGCTGCCGTTCCAGGAGGCGCCGGAGCCGCTGGTGAGAGCGGCCGAGGAGGCCGGCCTGCCGCTGCTGACGGTGCCCGACGAGGTGCCCTTCATCGCCGTCACCAAAGCCGTCTTCGACGCCCGGGCCGACGAACAGCGTGCGCTGCTGCACCGCGCGTTCGCGACCCAGCGCCGGCTGACCGCCGCGGCGGCCGGCGACGGGCTGCTGCCGATGCTGGCGGAGTGGACGGCCGCCACCGGCGTGGACGCGGCGGTGCTCGACCCGCTCGGGCGGCTGCTCGCCACCAGCGGGCCGGAGCGGCGGACCCTGCCGGCGCAGGCGCGGGAGCTGCTCGACCGGGTGGCCGCGCGCGGACTGCGCGGCAGCGCGTCCAGCACCGCCGCGGGGCAGCAGCTGGAGGTGCAGCCGCTGGGCGCGCGGCGGCTGCGCGGGCTGCTGCTGCTCACCGGCCGGCCGGACGACGCCGCCCGCTCGGTGGTGCCCGGTCTGGTCGCGCTGCTCTCCCTGGAGCTGGAGCGCCGCCACCTGAGCGACGAGCCGGAGCGCCGCCGCCGCTCGGCGCTGCTCTCGGAGCTGCTGGCCGACGAGGACCCGTCCGCCGACCGGGCCCGGGACATGCTGCGCTCGGTGGGGCTGACGGCCGAGCGGGTCCGGGCCGTCGTGGTGGAGGCCGCGGGCACCCCGGGGACCCGTACGGCGAACGGGGCCGGAGCGGCCGGCACCGGGGCGGCGGGCGGGACCGCGGACGACGCCGCGCGGGAGATGGCCGCGGACCTGGCGCTGGCGGTGCCCGGCGGCCTGGTCAGGGTGGTGGACGGGGCGACGGGCCCGGTCGTCGAGGCGGTGGTGGGCGAGGAGCCGGACGTACGCGAGGTGCTCGCCCGCTTCGCCCCGCGCTGCCCGGCCGGTATCGGCCCGGCCACCGCGCCCGAGGCGGTACGGGTGTCCCTGCGTCAGGCGGCGGGACTGCTCGCCGTCAGCAGGGCGGCAGGCGAGCCCGCACACGCCCGGCAGAGCCAGGCCAGCCGGCTGCTGCTCGACCTGGGCGACGGCAGCACGCTGCACGGCTACGCGGACAGCGTGCTCGGCCCGCTCGACCTCGCCGACCACGGCGAGGAGCTGATCGCGACCCTGGCGGCCTGGCTGGAGACCGGCGGCGCCTGGGACGCCACCAGCCGGCGGCTCGGCGTCCACCGGCACACCGTGCGCAACCGCCTCGACAAGGCCATGGAGCTCACCGGCCGCCGCCTCGACGACCCCGACGACCGCTTCGACCTCTGGCTGGCCACCCGCATCCGCCGCGGCGGCGCCCCCGCCGCCGGGCCCGGCGGCCGGCCGGCTCCCCCACCGCCAGGCCGGTGACGCGGCGCCCCGCCACCCCGCCCGCCCTTCACTCTCTCCTCCACACCGTCTTTACTTCGGGGGGTGACCTACGAGATCCGCACCCTCCCGCCCGACGCCACCGGACCCGCCCCCGCGCCCGCTCCCGCCGCCCCGCGGGGCGGCGGCCACGGCGGGACCCTCGTGGCCGTCAGCGACCTGCACGTCCGCTACCAGGAGAACCGCGACATCGTCGAGGCCCTGAGGCCGGAGTCCGACGACGACTGGCTGCTGGTCGCCGGCGACGTCGGCGAATGCGTCTCCGACATCCGCTGGGCGCTCACCCGGCTCAGCGAACGGTTCGCCAAGGTGGTGTGGGTGCCCGGCAACCACGAGCTGTGGACGCCGGAGCACGATCCGGTGCAGCTGCGCGGCGTCGCGCGCTACGAGCATCTGGTCGGCATCTGCCGGGAGTTGGGCGTCCTGACCCCCGAGGACCCCTATCCGCTGTGGGAGGGCGCCGGCGGCCCGGCCGTCATCGCCCCGCTCTTCCTCCTCTACGACTACACCTTCCGGCAGCCCGGCACGACGTCCAAGCAGCAGGCGCTCGCGCGGGCCGAGGAGGCCGGAGTGGTCTGCACCGACGAGTACTTCCTGCACCCCGACCCGTACCCCACCCGGGAGGACTGGTGCCGGGCGCGGGTCGCCGCCACCGAGGCCCGGCTCGCCGCCCTGCCGGAGGACCTGCCCACCGTGCTCGTCAACCACTGGCCGGTGGTGCGCGAGCCCACCCGGCCGCTGTGGTACCCGGACTTCGCGCTGTGGTGCGGTACGGAGGCGACCGCCGACTGGCCGCGCCGGTTCCGCGCCGCCACCGTGGTCTACGGCCACCTCCACATCCCGCGCCTGCTGGTCTGCGACGGCGTCCCCCATCAGGAGGTGTCGCTCGGCTACCCGCGGGAGTGGCAGCGCCGCTCCGCCGTCCCCGGCCGCCCGGTGCGGATCCTGCCCGCGCCGGCCGCCGCCCCCGCCGAGGCCACCGGGACCCGCGCATGATCGACAAACTGCTGCCCGCCCCGGTCGTGACCGCCGAGACCTTCCACGACGCCCCGCTCACCGAGATGTTCCCCGAGGAGCGGGCGCTGGTGTCCGCCGCCGTGCCGCTGCGGCAGAACGAGTTCGGCACCGTACGCGGCTGCGCCCGCCGCGCCCTGGCCGAGCTGGGCATCGCCCCCGCCCCCCTGCTCCCCGGCCCGAACCGGGAACCGCAGTGGCCGCCGGGCATCGTCGGCGCCATGACGCACTGCGCCGGCTACCGCGCCGCCGCCGTGGCCCGCGCGACGGACATACGGACCGTCGGCCTGGACGCCGAACCCCACCTCCCCGTGGACGA
Source organism: Streptomyces angustmyceticus (assembly GCF_019933235.1). NCBI lineage: Bacteria > Bacillati > Actinomycetota > Actinomycetes > Kitasatosporales > Streptomycetaceae > Streptomyces > Streptomyces angustmyceticus. Next base: position 1,851,291 of record NZ_CP082945.1, read on the forward strand.
CCCCGGCGTCGTCGACCTCATCACCCTCCCCGAGGAACGCGCCCAACTGCGCCGCCTGGCCGCCGCGCAGCCCGGCATCTGCTGGGACCGCCTGATCTTCAGCGCCAAGGAGTCCGTCTACAAGGCCTGGTTCCCCCTCACCCACCGCTGGCTCGACTTCGAGGAGGCCCACCTCACCCTCGATCCCTCGAACGCCACCTTCACCGCCCAACTCCTCGTCCCCGGCCCGGTGATCGACGGCACGGAGCTGACCGAATTCACCGGCCGCTGGCTCATCGGGTCGGGGCTGGTGGTGACGGCGATCGTGGAAAAGGCGTGACGGGGCGACCGCGGGCCGGGCGGGTCCCCGCGGCCCGTCCGGTGCCCAACGCCGCACCGGCCGCCGGTCCCCGCCCCTGGTTGCGGTATTTTTCATGGCCCGTCAGGACGTTGAAGGGTCAGCTGCCCACTCATGCAAGAGCACTGCGACACCACCGGTGGGACAGCACCCTCCGATACCGAGCTGGTCCGGCGCATCCGTGCGGGAGCCCGGTCCGGCGGCCGGACGGCGGACGCCCCGTTCGGCACCCCGGCTCCGGACGGCAGCGCCCGGACGGGACAGGACGCCCTTCACGAGTTCCACCAGCGGCACTACGCGGCCGTGCTGGCCAAGGCCCGTGACTGCTGCCGCTCGTCCCAGGCCGCGGCGGATCTGGCGAAGGAGGCCATCGGCCGCGTCCTGTACTTCCCCGATCCGGACGAGGGGCCCGATCCGGCCTGGCGGGCCGCGCTGCTCACGGCGGTGGGCACCACCGCCGCCGCCTGGCACCGCACCGCCCGGAACGCCGAGCTGCGGGACGACTTCGCGGCCTGGCTGGCCGCCCAGCCGGGGGAAGGTTCCGGCCCCGGCGACGGCGCCCGGTCGTTCGGCGCCGACCGCGTGTCCACGCCCGGCCCGAGCTTCTCGGGGAAGGTCCCGTCCGCCGCGCCGGACACCCCCCGGCGGGCGCGGTTCTCGCCGGCGCGGATCACCGTGCTCGCGGTCGCCGTGGCCGTCCTGGCCGGTGTCGCGATATCCGTCGGCCCGCTGTTCGGCGCGAAGGACGACGATGCCGCGGCCGGGCGCCGCGACCGGGCGGACCGCTCCTCCGCCCCCGCCACGGACCGGCCGCCGTCGGCGTCCGCCACGAGTTCCGCGACCGCTTCCCGTTCGCCGTCGGGCTCCCCCTCCCCCACGCACAGCAAGAAGCCCAAGCACCCGAGTTCCCCGCCCCCGGCACCGGCGAAGCCGTCGCACGCGCCCCGCCCGGGTCCCGCGGACAAGCCGCCGGCCGGCCACACGGCGCCGCTGGGCAGCCGGCCGTGGACCTCGCAGAAGTACAGCTTCGCGCCGTTCAGGCCGGACAGCAGCATCGACGGCCACCCCCTCACCATCCAGGGGGCCACCTACTCCCAGGGGCTGGGCGCGCACGCCTACAGCGAGATCACCTACGAGCTCGGCGGCGCCTGCACCGCACTCGGCGTGGATGTCGGCGTCGACGACGAGGTGGGCGCGAACGGCTCCGTGGTCTTCCAGATCTACCGGGACGACACAAAGGTCGCCGACAGCGGCCTGATGACGGTCGACCAGCCCGCGAAGCACCTCACCGCCGACCTCACGGGCGGCAGCCGGCTGCGGCTGGTGGTCACCGACGGCGGCAACGGGATGGACTCCGACCACGCCGACTGGGGCGGGCCGCGCCTCACCTGCCGGTGAGCCGGACGGGCCGCGGGGGAGAGTGAGCGGGACGCTGCCGTGCTCTCCCCCGCCGCGCTCACTTCTCGTCCGGAGCCAGCCGGAGGGAGATCGAGTTGATGCAGTAGCGCTGGTCGGTGGGGGTGGCGTAGCCCTCGCCCGCGAAGACGTGGCCCAGGTGGGAGCCGCAGCGGGCGCAGCGGACCTCGGTGCGGACCATGCCGTGGCTGCGGTCCTCGATGAGTTCGACGGCGTCGGTGTCCTTGGGGTCGTAGAAGGACGGCCAGCCGCAGTGGCTCTCGAATTTGGTGTCGGAGCGGAACAGCTCGGCGCCGCAGGCGCGGCAGGAGTAGACACCGGCGGTCTTGGTGTCGGTGTACTCACCGACGAAGGCGGGCTCGGTGCCGGCCTGGCGGAGCACCTGGTACTCCGCGGGGGTCAGCTCGGCGCGCCACTGCTCGTCGGGCTTGTCGATCTCGTACGGCATCTGGGGTCCTCCTCAGCTCAGCTGCCCAGGCGGGACAGGATGGCGGGGCCGAGGTCGGTCACGTCGCCCGCGCCCATGGTGAGAACAAGGTCACCGGGCTTCGCCATTCCGGCGATCACGTCCGGGACGGCGGCCTGGTCGCTCTCGGGGGTGACATCGGCGCCGGCGGCGCGCGCGGCGTCGACGATCAGGGTGCTGGTGATGCCCGGGATCGGGTCCTCGCGGGCCGGGTAGATGTCCAGGACGACGGAGGCGTCGGCGAGGGCGAGCGCCTGGCCCATCTCGGTGCCCAGCTCCTGGGTGCGGGAGAAGAGGTGCGGCTGGAAGACCACCAGCACCCGGGAGCCCTCGGCGGCGCCGCGGATGGCTTCGAGGTCGGCGGTCATCTCGGTGGGGTGGTGGGCGTAGGAGTCGATGACCTGCACGCCGGCCGCCTCGCCCTTGAGCTGGAGGCGGCGCTTGACGCCGGTGTACTTGCCGAGCGCGGAGGCGAGGTTGTGCGGCGCGAGGCCCAGGGCGACGCCGGCGGCCAGGGCGGCGACGGCGTTGTGGGCGTAGTGCCGGCCCGGGACGGAGACCGTGAAGGTGAGGATCTTGCCGCTGGTCAGGGTGACGGTGACGTCGCTGGTCAGGCCGCGGGGGTTGACCTTGAGGATGCGGACGTCGGCGTCCGGGGACTCGCCGTAGGTGACGACCTCGATGTCGTAGCGGCCGGAGATCCGCTCGGTCAGCTCGCGGGCGCCGGGGTGGTCGGCGGCGATGACCAGGGTGCCGCCGGGGCGGACGCGGCCGACGAAGGTCTCGAAGGACTCGTAGATCTCGTCCATCGAGGCGTAGTTGGCGTGGTGGTCCAGCTCCACGTTGAGGATGATCGCGACCTCGGGGGCGTACTTGTGGAAGCTGCGGTCGCTCTCGTCGGCCTCGGCGACGAAGATCTCGCCGGAACCGTGCTCGGCGTTGGACCCCGGCGCGTCGAGGTCGCCGCCGATGGCGTAGGACGGCTTGAGGCCGAGGGCGCCGAGAGAGACGGCGAGCATGGAGGTCGTGGTCGTCTTGCCGTGGGTGCCGGCGACGGCGATGGGGCGCAGGCCGTCCATGAGGGAGGCGAGCGCGTCGGAGCGGTGCACGACCGGGATGCCGCGCTCGTGGGCGGCGGCCAGCTCGGGGTTGTCCTCGCGGATCGCGGAGGAGACGACGACGCTGGTGGCGTCCTCGGCGAGATGCCCGGCGGCGTGGCCGATGTGGACGGTGGCGCCGAGGGCGCGCAGGGCCTGGGCGGTCGCGGAGTCCTTCGCGTCGCTGCCCGCCACCTGGGCGCCGCGCTGCGCGAGGATCTTGGCGATGCCCGACATACCGGCTCCGCCGATGCCGATGAAGTGCGGCCGGTCCATCGAGGCTGGGATGGCGGGTGCCATGGGCGGGTCTCCCTGATCGTCGATCATCGCGAGCGGTGGTGCTGTCCATGATTCTCGCACCCGGCACCGACAGCGCGGGTCCGTGGACCCCCGGCGGGGCCGGGAGGCGGCCCGGCGCGCGGCGTTCAGCGGCGGATCAGGCCCTGCGCGGTGGCCGCGGCGACGGCCGAGGTGCGGGAGTCGGCGCCCAGCTTGGCGTAGATGTGGACGAGGTGGGACTTGACGGTGGCCTGGCTGAGGAAGAGCTGTTTGCTGATCGCCGCGTTCGACAGGCCGTCGGCGACGAGCTGGAGGACCTCGGTCTCCCGGCGGGAGAGCGCGGTGGCGGGGGTGCGCATGCGGTCCATGAGGCGCAGCGCGACGGTGGGGGCGAGGGCGGACTTCCCGGCGGCGGCGGTGCGGACCGCGGCGGCCAGCTCCTCCGGCGGAGCGTCCTTGAGGAGGTAGCCGGTGGCGCCGGCCTCGATGGCGGCGAGGATGTCGACGTCGGTGTCGTAGGTGGTCAGGACGAGGACGCGGGGCCCTCCGGGGCGGGCGGTGATCGCCGCGGTGGCCTGGGAGCCGAGCATCCGGCCGCCGAACTGGAGGTCCATGAGGACGACGTCGCAGGCGAGCCGCGCGGCGAGGTCGACGGCCTGTTCTGCGGTGGGGACGTCGGCGACGATCTCGAAGTCGTCCTCGGTCTCCAGGACCGCGCGCAGCCCGGCGCGGACCACGGGGTGGTCGTCGGCGAGCAGCAGCCGGACGGGGGCGGGCGCGCCGGTCACGGGGCGGCTCCGACGGCGGTGCCGGGCGCGGCGGCGGGGCAGGGCAGGGTGACGGCGACGGCGGTGCCCTCCCCGGGAGCGGACTCCACGACGAGGGTGCCCTGGAGGGCGCGGGCCCGGGCGCGCATCGCGGCGAGGCCGAAGCCGGTGCCGTCCGCCGCCGCGGAGCCGGGGGCGGGCACCTCGGCAGGCACGAACCCCACTCCGTCGTCGACGACGTCCAGCACGACCTCGCTGCCCATGTAGCTGAGGGTCAGCTCGGCCCGTCCGGCGCCGGCGTGCCGCACGGTGTTGGCGAGCGCGGACTGGGCGATGCGCAGCAGGGCGACCTCGTGGGCGGTGGGCAGGGCGGTGGGCGTGCCGGAGACCTGGCAGTGCACGGCGAGCGGGGAGGTGCGGGCGGTGGTGGCGCACAGCCGCTCCAGGGCGGCGGGCAGCGAACCGGCCTCCAGGTCGGGCGGGCTCAGCGCGCGGACGAAGCGGCGGGCCTCGGCGAGGTTGCCGACGGCGGTGGTGCGGGCCTGCCGGACGTGGCCTAGGGCGGTGCCGGGCCGCTGCGGCAGGGCGCGCTCGGCGGCCCGCAGCAGCAGCTGGATGCTGGACAGGCCCTGGGCGAGGGTGTCGTGGATCTCGCGGGCCAGCCGTTCGCGTTCGGCGAGCACCCCGGCGGCGTGTTCCGCCGCGGCCAGTTCGCTGCGGGCGGCGGTGAGCTCCTCGATGAGGCGGCGGCGCTGTTCGCTCTCCCGGTAGAGGGCCTCGTAGCCGAGGACGACGGCGACGGCGACGGCGGCGCCGAGGGCGGGACCGAGCACCGTGCCGAGGCTCAGGGCGTGGGTGTGCAGGCCGAAGCCGGCGATGGCGAGGGCGGTGGTGACCGTGACGGCGGGCAGGGCCGCGCGCAGCGGCAGCAGGTGCAGCTGGACGAAGAACATCGGGAAGGCCAGCCAGACGCCGTCCTGGGTGAGGGCCAGCAGCACCAGCCAGAGCAGGGCCACGGCGGTGAGCCAGAGGGCGGCGGCGCCGGTGGAGGTGCGCAGCCGGGGCAGCCGGGGGCCGACGGCGTAGACGGCGCACAGCGCGGCGGCGGTGGCGGTCACGGCCGGGGCGTCCGGGGCGTGCCCGGCGACGGCGCGGACGACGGCGAGCGCGAGCAGCGCGGCCACCATCAGGTGCAGGCAGCTGCGCAGGACCCGCAGGACGGGCGTGAGGGAGTGGGCGGTCACGGTTTCTTCGGTCACGGCCCCCTCAGGCTAAGGGCCCTCCCGGCCCGCGGCATCAACCAAAGGGTTGACCGCGGACCGCGCCTTTCGGCGCCGGCGGACCACTCCCCCGCGCGATGCCCGCGCCCCGCCCGGGAGGCGACGGTGGACCCCGGCCGCCGGGCAGTGGAGCCCGGCCCTGATGTGAGGAGGCAGTTGCCGGTGTTCGTCGCCTGGAGGGACCTGAGATTCGCCAAGGGGCGGTTCGCCCTGATGGGGGCCGTCGTCGTGCTGATCACGGTGCTGGTGGGGCTGCTGTCGGGCCTGACCGCGGGCCTGGGCCGGGAGAACACCTCGGCGATCACCGCGCTGCCCGCCGACCACCTGGTGTTCTCGGCGCCCGCCGACGGCCGGGACGTCGCCTTCACCGACTCGCGGCTGACGGAGCGGACCGTACGGGCCTGGGCGCGGGTGCCGGGCGTCCGGCACGCCGACCCGCTGGGGATCACGACGACGAAGGCCGGTGCGGGCGGCCGGACCGCCGCGGTGGCGGCGTTCGGGGTGCGGCCGGGGTCGGGTCCTGCGCCGGCCGGCGTGGGCGACGGCGCGGTGGTGCTGTCCGCGAAGGCCGCCGCCTCGCTGGGGGCGCGGGCCGGGGACGCGCTGACGCTGGGCGGTCGTACGGTCCGGGTCGGGGCGGTGGCGGGCGCCGCGATGTACAGCCACACGCCGGTGGCCTGGACGTCGCTGGCGGACTGGCAGCGGCTCACCGGCGGAACCGGGCCGGGCAGCCGCGGCCCCGGTGGGGACGGCGCGTCCGGCGACCGTCCCGGAGCGACCGTGCTCGCCCTGTCGACCTCCGGGACGGCCCGGCTGGCGGCCGCCGACAAGGCGCTCGGCACGCGGACCGTCGGCACCGACGACGCGGTGCGGGCGATCGGCTCGTACACCGCCGAGAACGGGTCCCTGCAGCTGATGCGCGGCGCGCTGTTCGTCATCTCCGCGCTGGTCATCGGGGCGTTCTTCACGGTGTGGACGATCCAGCGCGGCGGCGACATCGCCGTGCTGAAGGCGCTGGGCGCCTCGACCCGCACGCTGCTGCGGGACGCGCTCGGCCAGGCCGTCGTCCTGCTGGTGGCCGGGACCGGTCTGGGCACCGCCGTGGCGGCCGCGGTGGGCGCCGCGATCGGCGGCACGGTGCCCTTCGTGCTCGCCCCGTCCACCGTGCTGGCGCCCGCCCTGATCATGATCACGCTGGGCGCCGCCGGCGCCGCGCTCGCCGTCCGCCGCATCACCTCCGTCGACCCGCTGACCGCCCTGGGGAGTGCCCGATGAGCCTCGAACTGACCGATGTCACCCTGACCTACCCCGACGGCGAGGCGCGGCTGACGGCGCTGGACGAGGTGTCGCTGACCGTGCCCGCCGGCTGTCTGACCGCGGTGATCGGCCCGTCCGGTTCCGGCAAGTCCAGCCTGCTCGCGGTCGCCGCCACGCTGATCTCCCCGGACCGCGGGCGGGTGGTGATCGACGGCACCGACACCGCGGGGCTCGGCCGGGCCGCGCGCACCGCGCTGCGCCGCACCGCCGTCGGCACGGTCTTCCAGCAGCCGAATCTGCTGCCGTCGCTGACCGCCGCCGAACAGCTGCAGGTGATGGCCCACCTGGACGGCCGGCCGGCCCGTACGGCGCGGGCGCGGGCCCGGGAGCTGCTGGCCGCGGTCGGCCTGGACGGGCAGGCCGACCGGCGGCCGCACCAGCTGTCGGGCGGTCAGCGCCAGCGGGTCAACATCGCGCGGGCGCTGATGAACGAGCCCGCGGTGCTGCTGGTGGACGAACCGACCAGCGCCCTGGACCACGAACGGGGCGCCGCGGTGCTGGAACTGCTGGTCACCCTCACCCGGCAGCGCGGGACCGCGACGGTGCTGGTCACCCATGACCCGGCGCATCTGGCGTCGGCGGACGCGGTAGCCGAGGTGCGCGACGGCCGGCTCCGCCCCCGGGCGGCCCCCCGCCCGTGACCGGGCGGGGCCGGGGCCGGCGGGCCGGTCAGCCTCCGGCGGTCCCCTGGGGCTGGTCGTCCGCCGCGTGGGAGAACAGCTTGAGGACCGGGACACCGACCTTGTGGCGGGCGCGGGAGGCCCAGTCACGGTGGAAGAACTCCTCCACGAAGTGCGGGGTGGTCAGCACGATCACCTCGTCCGCCCCGGTCTCGTCGACGACGGAGCGCAGCAGGTCCAGCGGATGGTCCTCGACCACCCGGCCGACGGCCTCCGCGCCGGTGTCGCGCAGCGCCTGCAGGGTGTGGGCGAGGGCGACCTCGGCGGGGGCCTCCGCCCGGTCGCCGCCCGGCTCCTCGCCCTCCCGTACGGCGTCGTCGAACTCCCCGAGGGCGACGTCGTCGATGGCCCGTAGCAGAAGATCCTGCTTGCCGCGAGGCTGCATGAGCACGAAGAACGAGATCCGGTCATCGCCGTGGAGGGTGGTCACAAACTCCACATCGGCGGGCGTCAGTGGCTTCTCGATCATCAATACGCTCGTGAACACGACGGACGCCCTTCTTCTCTTCGGGGCGCCGCATGGCACGGAGCCCGACAGACACCATCCTGCCCCGTAGCCGTGCGGGACTGTTGGCTTTTAGTGTGCCCAACGGAAGCTAACCGGAACAGACAATTCCGACGATTGTCACGCCCGACGGTAGCGGGTGAAGAGGAACCCGGCCTCCTCCAGCACCGACGCCAGGGCGAACCGCTCCGGCACCGCGACCGCCGGACCGTTCATGATCCTCGGCGCCTCGCCCACGGCGACCACCGGCGCCAGCGACAGGCACAGCTCGTCCAGCGCGCCGGCCGCCGCGAACTGTCCCAGCAGCTTCGGCCCGCCCTCCGTCAGCAGCCGGGTGTGGCCCCGCTCGGCCAGCACCCCGGTCACCCGGGCCGGATCGACGCCCCGTCCCTCACCGGCGAACAGCACCTCGGCGCCCGCGGCACGCGCCCGGGCCACCCGGTCCGGCGGCGCGCCCGCGCCGGTCAGCACCAGGGTGGGGACCAGCGGATCGGTGAACAGCGGCAGGGTGAAGTCCAGCCCTAGGCCGGCGCTCACCACGGCGATGGCCGGGGCCGGGCCCTGGCCGGCGGCGGCCCGGCGGGCGGCGAACGCCTCCCGGGCGCGGGCCGGCCGGTAGCCCTCCTGCCGCACCGTCTCGGCGCCCACCACCACCGCGTCGGCGAGCCCTCGCAGCACCCCGAAGATCCGCATGTCGGCATCGCCGGAGAGCGGCTGCGAGCGGCCCTCGTGATGGGCCGCGCCGTCCAGGGAGGACACCATGTTCGCGCGCAGCCAGCCGGTACGGCCCGCGCGCTCCGGGGCGTCGGCCGCCGGGTACGCGTAGGCGTCGGCCAGCTCGTCCAGCGTCCACTCGCGGTCCGTGGGGTCGATCGCCCCCACCACGGTGTTCTCGCTGTCGGGGGCCGGTACGGAGGGGGCGGTGAGGGGGAACAGGCGTCGCATGGCGGCAGTGTGACATGCCTCGCTCAGCGGACCGGCGGCCCCCGCACAAGAGATAGGCTGGACGGCTGTGTCGCCTTCCCAGCCCTCTTCCCCGCAGCCCGACCCGATAGCCGGACCGCCGGCCGACGGGGACGACGCGGCGCCCGCCGCGCTCACCGCCCGCGCCCCGCACGTCCCGGCCGACCGCCTGGTCGCCGAGATGGTGCCGCCGCCGCGCTTCCAGGGCGCCCGCTTCGACACCTACATCCCGGACCCGAAGCAGCCCAGCCAGGCCGAGGCCGTCCAGGTGCTGAGCGACTTCGCGGAGAGCATCGACGCCGGGCGGGCCGGCACGGGCAAGCGGCGCTGGTTCGCCAAGAAGCCCGCGGCTCCCCGGGGCCCGCGCGGCGTCTATCTGGACGGCGGCTACGGCGTCGGCAAGACCCACCTGCTGGCCTCCCTGTGGCACGCCACCCCCGCCCCCGCCGAGCGCAAGGCGTTCGGCACGTTCGTCGAGCTGACCAACCTCGTCGGCGCGCTCGGCTTCCAGCAGACCGTCCGCACCCTCGGCGAGCACAAGCTGCTGTGCATCGACGAGTTCGAGCTGGACGACCCCGGCGACACGGTCCTGGTATCCACCCTGCTCGGCAAGCTGGTGGACGCCGGTGTGGCGCTGGCCGCCAGCTCCAACACGCTGCCCGGCAAGCTCGGCGAGGGCCGGTTCGCCGCCGCCGACTTCCTGCGGGAGATCCAGGGCCTCAGCGCCCACTTCCGCCCGCTGCGGATCGACGGCGAGGACTACCGCCACCGCGGCCTGCCCGAGGCGCCCGCCCCGTACGACGACGAGACCGTCACCCGCGCGGCGTACCGCACCCCCGGTGCCTCGCTCGACGACTTCCCCTCCCTGTTGGAGCACCTGTCGAAGGTGCACCCCAGCCGCTACGGCGCGATGTGCGACGGCATCGAGGCGGTCTGCCTCACCGACGTGCAGGCGGTGCCCGACCAGTCCACGGCGCTGCGCCTGGTGGTCCTGGCCGACCGGCTCTACGACCGTGAGGTGCCGGTGCTGACCTCCGGCAAGCCCTTCGACGAGCTGTTCAGCGAGGAGATGCTGCGCGGCGGCTACCGCAAGAAGTACTTCCGGGCCATCTCCCGGCTGACGGCTCTGGCACGCGACGCGGGCGCCCTGGTGGCCGACAAGTCCTAGGCGACACCGGGCCGCCGCCTGGTTCCCGGCGGCCCGGCACCGTGGTACACACGAGCGGGTCACGTCACCTGTCCGCCAACAGGGAGTTGCCCATGTCCGCGACACGACGTCAGATCCTGGCCAGAACCGGAGTGCTGGGGGCGGGGATCGCCTTCTCCGGCAGCCTCACCGAACTCTTCGCGGGGACCGCGACCGCCCGGAGCATGGGACAGCGCGGCTACGGCCCGCTGGTCCCCGACCCGCACGGCCTGCTCGACCTCCCCCGGGGCTTCCGCTACCGGGTCCTGTCCAGGGAAGGCGACCCGCTGCGCTCCGGCGAGGGCAAGGTCCCCGGCAACTGCGACGGCATGGCCGCCTTTCCCGGCGGTCACCGCGGCGGCACGTTCCTCGTCCGCAACCACGAGAACCGCACCGGCTCCCGCCAGGCCGTCCCCACGGTCCGCGAGCTGACCTACGACCCGGGCGGCGAGGGCGGCTGCACGGCCCTCGCCCTGGACCGGGACAACAGGGTGCTCTCGGAGCGGGTCGCCATCGCCGGTACGTCCACCAACTGCGCGGGCGGCCCCACCCCTTGGCACACCTGGCTGACCTGCGAGGAGACCGAGTTCCGGGCCGGTGAGGAGAACTACACCAAGGACCACGGCTTCATCTTCGAGGTCGATCCGTACGACCCGCTGCGCACCGGCGCCGTCCCGCTGACCGCGATGGGCCGCTTCCAGCACGAGGCGATCGCCGTCGACCCCGGCACCGGCATCGTCTACGAGACCGAGGACGCCTTCGAGAAGCCCTTCGGCCTGTTCTACCGCTTCCTGCCCAACAAGCCGAGGGGCGGCCGCGGTTCCCTCCGGGCCGGCGGCCGCCTCCAGGCGCTGCGGGTCCCCGGGGTGCCCGATCTCTCCACCGTCCAGCGGCCCGGCACCACCTTCGACGACGTCACCTGGGTGGACGTGCCCGACCCGCTCGCCCGTCAGACCCCGATCCGCTTCCAGGACTTCGGCCCCGGCGGCGTCACCCACGCCCAGAAGCTGGAGGGCTGCTACTGGGGCGGCTCCTGCGTGTACTTCGTCTCCAGCTTCGCGCACCGCAAGGACGGCTCGGCAGCCGACCACTACGGCCAGGTCTGGAGGTACGACCCGAAGAAGCGGCGGCTGACCCAGGTCGTCGTCTTCGGCCCGGACAGCGACCTCCAGCTGCCCGGCGAGTCCCCCGACAACATCTGCCTGGCGCCCAGCGGCGGCCTGATGGTCTGTGAGGACGGCGACGGCGCCCAGCACGTCTTCGGCCTCACCCGGCGCGGCGAGGTCTATCCGATGGCACGCGGCCGGCAGAACATCGGCACCCCGGAGAAGCCGGAGTGGGGCGAGTTCGCGGGAGTGACCTTCTCGCCCGACCACCGGACGATGTACGTCAACTGCTACACCCCCGGGACGACGTTCGCGGTGACGGGGCCCTGGCACCACTGAATCCTGGTCCGGCGCCCGGGGGGGGCGGTGGGGTGGTGGGGTGGTGGGGTGGTGGGGTGGTGGGCGGCGTGTCGGGCGGGCGGCTGCTTCCCCCCCCCACCCCCGAACCCACCCCCCGCCCCCTCCCCCGAAGGGGGAGAGGGGGAGGGGGCGGGGGAGAAATCCGCGGAGCAGGGCGGAGCCCGGCCAGGGCCCTCCCCCGGGCTCCTGCCCGAGCCTTCCCGAGCCCCTGCCGGGGCTTCCCCCGAGCCCGCTCCGGAGCCCTCCCCGAGCCCGTGCCAGAGCCCGCCGCGCCCTCCCCCGAGTGCGCCCATGCCCGCCTCCACCCCCGCCTTCGGCGGGCGCCTCACCCCCGGCGGGAGCTGAGGGCGCAAGCAGCGGCGGTGGCGGCGGTCGCGAGCGGGACGGTGCCGGCGAGCGGCAGCCACGGGGTGGTGACGGTGCCGTGGAGGGAGCCGGTGATCAGGTCCGAGATGGCGGCGTTGGCGGGCGAGACGCCCAGGACGAGCAGCAGCAGGGCGGCGAGCATGCCCACCGGGATGCTCCAGCCGGGGCTGCGCAGCACCGGCCAGTTGCTCAGCGCGCCGATCGCGGTGCCCGTCAGCAGGCACACCAGCGCGGCGAGCAGCCCGGCGAGCGCCGCGGGCGCGAGCGGGACGGCCCGATGGTCGCTGGAGTGCGGGTCGGAGAGCAGCAGCGCCAGTGCCGTACCGAGGAGGGCGAGCAGCGTCGCGGCGCAGACCGCGGTCAGCACCGCGGCGAGGTGCGCCCGGCCGGGCCCGGCGGCCGCCGCGGTGCAATTGCGGGCGGCCGGCGGCTCGTTGGTGACACAGACCCGGGTCAGCCATACGGCGACGGGCAGCAGACCGCCCGCGGCGTAGCCGAACGCGTCGAGGACCGGGCCGCCGCTCTGGACGCCGATGGCCAGCCAGGCGGCGTAGAGGATCACCGGCGGCAGCCAGCGGTGCGAGCCGATGAGCAACGCCGCCTGATAGCGGAGGAGAGCGGTCACGGGAGGGGAGCCTCGTCGGGTGCGGGAGCGGATACGGGACCCGCGGCGGATGCGGGAGCAGGCGCGGTGGGGGAAGCAGGCGTGGAGGGGGCCACAGGAGCGGTGGTGGACGCAGGCCCGGATGCGGGGGCGCCCTCGCCGGAACCGTCCTCCGGCCCCGCTCCGGTGCCGGCATCAGTGCCCGTGCCAATGCCAGTGCCCGTGCCAATGCCAGTGCCCGTGCCAGTGCCCGCACCGGTCACCGACCGGATGTGCCAAGGCGGCCGTGCGGTGAGCAGGGCACGCAGCAGGGCGTCGGAGTGGACGGCGGGGACCGTCAGCCGGGTCATGCCGTCCGGCCGCGGCACGACCTCCGGTCCGCCGGGCAGCCGTGGTGCGCCGTCGGCTGGGTGCCCCGGCGCGCCGGGCGGGGCCGTTCCCGGTGCGGCTTCGGCCTCGATGACCACCCGGGGGCCCGTCACGGAGGCCGCGGACTCCGCCTGGCCGCTCTCCTCGTGGGGCAGCAGCCGGCCGTCCGCGACCCGGTAGCGGGCGTCGGCGGCGCCCGCCAGGCGCTGCGGGTCGTGGTCGACGAAGACCACGGAGCCGCCGTCCGCGACCCGTTCGGCGACGGCGCGGTCGAGCACCTCCCTGGCGCCCTGGTCCAGGCCGGTCCATGCCTCGTCCAGGACCAGGAGTCCGGGTGCGGCGAGCAGCGCCTGGGCGACCGCGACCTTCTGGCTGGTCCCCTTGGACAGCTCGGCCAGCGGGGTGCGGGCGTGTCCGGCCGCGCCGAAGCGGGCGAGCCACTCGGTGGCCCGGCGGGCCGCCTCGGGCCCGCGCAGTCCGTGGACGCGGCCGAGGTGGGTGAGGTAGCCGGCGGCGGTGAAGGGGAGCGCGGCCGGGAACCGTTCGGGCACATAGGCGCTGCGCGGGCGGCCGGTGATCCGTCCGGTGGTGGGCCGGTCGATGCCGGCCAGCAGCCGCAGCAGGGTGGACTTCCCGCTGCCGTTGGTGCCCTCGATGCGCAGCAGCGTGCCTGCGGGCACGTCGAGCCGCACCTCCCGCAGCACCCAGGGGCCGCGCACCCCGTAGCGCCGCCCCACCCCGTCCAGCCTCATGCGTTCCGGCACCTCCACCGTCTCCCGGCGGCCCCGCCCGCTGCCCCGTCGTCGATGGCCCCGCGCGTTCCGCCTGCCCGTCGGCGGCCGACCGCTCCGCCGTCCCCGACGGTAGCCGGACGGGCCGTCCGGCGCCCGTACGTCGGCGCGGTCGGCGCGGTCCGCCGCCAACCCGGGTCCGGACGGGCGGCGTTGGCGTTCCCGGCGCGCCTGCAGCGGGCGGGCCTGCGGGTGGTTGTCCACAGCGGCGGGGGCGCTGTCGGCGGCGGCTGGCAGACTGGGCGGGTGACCAGCGCAGAGACCGCCGGACAGCCCGGCAACGACTTCGAGAGCCCGGTATGCCGCGAGGAGACCGACCGGGACGCCGCACCGCAGTTCGTGCTGCCCCTCGTCGCGCGGATCGAGCGGGCCGAGCCGCCGGCGCGTACGGACGCGCTGGAGACCGCGGCGCGGGCGGTGCTGGTGCTGCTGTCGGACGAGCGGGCGGCCGGGGACGGCGAGTGGGCCGCGGCGGTACGGGACTGGCAGGACGCCCGCATCCGGAAGGTGGTGCGGCGGGCGCGCGGCGCGGAGTGGCGGCGGGCCGGGGCGCTGCCGGGCATCACGGTCACCGGCCACCGCGCCGAGGTGCGGGTCTTCCCGCCGGTCCCGCTGGACGGCTGGCCGAAGGACCTGGCGCGGCTGCAGGTCTCGGGCACGGAGCTGGACGACCCCCGGCCACCCGGGCCGCCCGCCGGGGGCGCGCCGGTGCTGTGGTTCAACCCCGGGCTGGAGATGTCCGCGGGCAAGGAGATGGCGCAGGCGGGGCACGGCGCCCAGCTGGCGTGGTGGGAACTGTCCGAGCAGGAACGGGCCGCCTGGCGCGCGGCGGGCTTCCCCCTGTCCGTACGCTCCGCTCGCGGGGCGGACTGGGCGGAGCTGACCCGCAGCGGCCTGCCCGTGGTGCGCGACGCCGGGTTCACGGAGATCGCGCCCGGCTCCTGCACGGTCGTCGCGGACCATCCCGCGCTGCGCGGGGCGCTGCCGCGCAGCCGTTGAAGAGGGGACGGCGTCGGGGAACCACAGGGCCGGCCCGCGACCGGATCGGGCCACCGGGAGGCCGCGTCACGCGCGAGGCACGGCGGGCCCCGCCCCCCCGCTACGGCAAGCTCGGGCCCTGTCCCCGCCCTCGCACCGCAAGCTCAAATCAAGCTCTGAACTCGTCCGCCGCAGGGTTCGCTCCGTCCTGCCGCGGCCATGAGTACCGACACCACGGAGCGAAGGGGGAGCCATGGAGCGCCTGGGTACGGGGATCGGCTGGCGGCCGGAAATCGCCGCGGAGATCGCGGAGCTGCCCGGGGTGGACTGGGTCGAGGTGGTGGCGGAGAACGTCTGTCCCGGCCATCTCCCGGACGCCTTGCAGGAGTTGCGCGAGCGTGGCACCACCGTCGTCCCGCACGGGGTCTCGCTCGGGCTCGGCGGCGCCGACCGCCCGGACCCCGGCCGGCTGACCGCGCTCGCCGAACGCGCCGAGGCGCTGGGCGCGCCGCTGGTGACCGAGCACATCGCGTTCGTGCGGGCCGGCGGTCCGCTCACCGCCTCGCCGCGCATGGAGGCCGGGCATCTGCTGCCCGTGCCCCGCACCCGTGACGCGCTGGACGTGCTGTGCGAGAACGTCCGGATCGCCCAGGAGGCCCTGCCGGTGCCGCTGGCGCTGGAGAACATCGCCGCGCTGATCAACTGGCCGGGCGAGGAGCTGACCGAGGGACAGTTCCTGACCGGGCTCGTCGAACGGACCGGGGTGCGGCTGCTGATCGATGTCGCCAATCTCCATACGAACCACGTCAACCGGGGCGAGGACCCGGTGGTCGCCCTGGACGGGCTGCCGCTGGAGGCCCTGGCGTACGTGCATGTCGCGGGCGGTGTGGAGCGGGACGGGGTGTGGCACGACAGCCATGCCCACCCGGTGACCCGGCCCGTGCTGGACGTGCTGGCCGAGCTGTGCGCCCGGACCACCCCGCCCGGTGTGCTGCTGGAGCGGGACGAGGACTTCCCCGGGATCGGGGAGCTGTCCGGTGAACTCGACGCGATACGCACCGTACTGAAGGAGGCCCGCCATGTCCGCGCGGCGTGAGCCGGCCGCGGGAGCCACGGCGGACGCCCGCGTCCGGCCGGTCACCCCCGGCCGGCCGGACGCCCTCACTCCGCCGGCGGCGCTGCCCGGCACCGGCGCGGGCACCGACGCCGCGCGGGAGCGGCTGGCCCTCGCGCAGACCGCGCTGCTGTCCGCCCTGGTCGCCGGGACGCCGGTCCCCGAGGGCTTCGACCGGGTGCGGCTGCGGGTGCAGAGCCGGGCGCTGACCGCCAAGCGGGCCGACGTGGTCGCCAAGGTCGCGCCGGAGCTGCCGGAGATCCTCGGCGCCGGCTACCGGCCCGCGTTCGTCGACTATGCGCGCCACCGGCCCATGAGCGGCGGCTACCGCCAAGACGCCCTGGACTTCGCGGCGCATCTGCTGGCCCGGTCGCGTCCCCAGGACCCGGCCGCGCGACGGCAGTTGACGCGCTGGTGGCGGGAGCGCGCGGGGCCGAGGCCGCTGTCGGACCGGCCCCTTGCCCGGCTGGCGGGCGCCGTGCGGCGCGTCCTGGGGCGGGGGTGAGCGCGATGTCCTTCGCTTCGTGGGCCCTGGCGGCCCTCGGTGTCTCGTCGCTGGTGCTCCTGTGCGGCGCGGTCTCGGTACGTCTGCGGACGCCGTCGGTCCGGCGGCGGGACGCCGTGGCCCACGACGTGTGGGAGACGGCGTTCCTCGCCGGCGGTCCCGGCCGGGTGGTGGACGCCGCGGTCGCCGGGATGCACGAGGACGGCCGGCTGGCCGTGGGCGGTCCCGGCGTGGTGACCGTGCGCCGGGCCGTCGCCCGGGACGCGGTCGAGGCGGGCGTCCTGGAGGCGATCGCCCGGACGCCCGGCGGTGCGCTGGTGGCGGTGCGCACCGCGGCGATGCGCGGTCCGGCGGTCCAGGGGGTCGGCGACCGGCTGGCGGACCGCGGTCTGCTGCGCCGTCCGGAGCTGGGCCGCGGCTGGCGCCGGCTGGCGAGCGCCCAGAAGGCGGCCTGTGTGGTCGGCTTCTTCCTCGCGGTGCTGCTCTCCCTCATCGGGGGCGGTACGGACGGCCCGACGTCGGTCGCCCCGGCGTTGCCGGCGCTGCTCGGTGGTCTCGTGGTGGGTCTCGTCGTGGCGTCGCTGTGCAAGAAGGTCTTCAACCGCCGGATCACCACGGCGGGGTCCGCCGCGCTGCGCTCGGCGCGGGCGGCGCACCCCCGAGCGGGCGGTGCGGCCGGTGTCTGGCAGCCGGCCGCGGTGGTGGTGGCGCTGGGCGGTACGGCGCTGGTCGCGGACGAGCTGCTGCGGCAGCAGTTCGAGGAGGCGCAGCGTGCCACGGCCGCCGCGCCGGGCGGCGGTTCCGGGTCGTCCGGCGGGTCCTCGTCCGCGGACGGCGGGGGCGGCGCGGGGAGCGACGGCGGGTCCTGGTGCGGCTCCTCGGACGGCGGTTCGGGTTCGGGCTGCGGCAGCAGCGGCTCGTCCTGCGGCAGCAGCAGTTCGTCCTGCGGCGGTGGCTCGTCGTGCGGGGGCGGTTCGTCCTGTGGCGGCGGTTCGGGCTGCGGGGGCGGCGGCTGCGGCGGCGGGAGCTGAGGGCCGGTGCCCGCGGCCGCCCGGATCGTGAGAAATTTTGTGGCGGTATTTGTGCCGATCCCGTAGAACCTCGGGCATGTGGCTCTTCTTCTTCCTCCTCGCCTCGGGCGTGGCGGCTCTGTCCTGTGCGCTGCTGTGCCGTGCCGCGGTATCCGCCGCGCGCACCACCCGGCCGGCGCCGGGGGCCGCCCCGGCTCCGGCCGCCGACGGCGACCCTGCCGGGCTGACCCTCTATGAGATGGCCTACCTCTCCGGCGGCCCGCACCGCCTCGCCGACCTCGTCCTGGTGCTGATGGCCCAGCAGCGGCGGCTGCTGCTCACCGAGACGGGGTGGGCCACCGTCGTCGACCCGGTCGCCGAGGACGCCGTCGAGCGCGCCGCCCTGACCGCCATCGGCCCCGGTGGGCAGTGCCGCATACCGCGGATACGGGAGTCGCTCTCCGGGGACGCCGCGGTGCGGGAGGTGGCCGAGCGGCTGGTGACCGACGGGCTGGCGCTGCCCGCCGCGGTGCGCCCGGGCATCGCCACCGGGGTCCGTCTGGTGCGGGGCGCCGCGCTGGTGGTGGTGCTGTGTGCCGCCGCCGCCCTCTGGATGGCGCCGGCCGGCGCGGACGGCGGGCTGCTCCTGGGCTGGTTCGCGCTCCCGCTGGTCCTCACGCTCGGCACCTGGGCCGTGGCCCGCTTCGAGCTGCACCCGTACAGCGACTGGGCGACCGAAGCGGGAGGGCGGCGACTGCCCCGCGCTTCCGGCTCCCCCGCCCCTCTCCCCTCTCTCACCTCGTTCGCCCTCCGCGGCCCCATTGCCCTCACCGACCCCACCTTGCGCGCCGCGCTCCACTCTTCCGGGGCATAGCCTCCGACACCGGTGCCAGGTGCTTTACATCGACAATCGACGCCCCAACTATCCCTTTTGTATGCACACACGAAGGGACGGCCAGTGAGAGCACTTGCGTTGTACGGCACCATCGGGTCGCTGCTGGTGACCGCCCTCGCCACGGCCCCGGCGGGTGGCGCCACGGGGGCCGCCGCGCCACCCGCGCCCGTGGCGCACCGCATCGGCTTCGGCCGCTGCGCACCGGTGGAGCACATGCCGTCGTCCGTCGAGTGCGGCACCCTCACCGTCCCCCTCGACTACGCGCGGCCGGACGGCAAGAAGATCCACCTCACCGTCAGCCGGATCCGGGCCACGGCACGCCGCGAACGGCAGGGCACGCTGGTCTTCAACCCCGGCGGCCCGGGCGCGTCCAGCATGGAGTTCCCGCTGTACGGCGGGCTCCCCAAGTGGAACAAGCTGGCCCGCGTCTACGACTTCGTGGGCTACTCGCCGCGCGGTGTGGGCCGCTCGGCGCCGCTGTCGTGCCAGGACCCCCACAAGTTCGCCACGGCGCCCACCGACAGCCGGTCGCACCCCGACGCCGCCTTCAAGCGGCGCAAGCTGGCCCAGGCCAGGGAGTACGCCCGCGGCTGCGTCCGCCGGAACGGCGCGGACCTGCCGTTCTACAACTCCGTCAACAACGCCCGTGACCTGGACATGCTGCGGGCCGCGCTCGGCGAGCGGCGGCTGAACTTCATGGGCGCCTCGTACGGGACGTACTTCGCGGCGGTCTATGCGACGCTCTTCCCCGGCCACGTCCGGCGGATGCTCTTCGACAGCGTCGTCAATCCCGCGCCCGACAAGATCTGGTACCGCAACAACCTCGATCAGGACATCGCCTTCCAGCACCGCTGGAACGACTGGCTGCGCTGGGCCGCCCGGCACCACGACCGCTACCACCTCGGCAGGACCACGGGAGCGGTGCAGCGCTCCTACGACACGGCCGCGGACCGGCTGCGCCGCCACCCGCTGGAGGGGAAGATCGGCGCCGGCCAGCTGCAGTCGGCGTTCCTCAAGACCGGGTACAACGACGCCTTCTGGCCGATGCGGGCCGAGGCGCTCTCGGCGTATCTGCGCGGCAACCCCAAGCCGCTGACCGCCCAGGCCCTGCCGCGGCCCGGCAACGCCAAGGACGAGGAGAACGGCAACGCCGTCTACACGGCCGTGGAGTGCAACGACGCGCGCTGGCCGCACGACTGGCGGACCTGGGACCGGGACAACACCGAGGTCGCCCGGATCGCGCCGTTCGAGACCTGGGACAACGCCTGGATGAATCTGCCCTGCGCCTTCTGGCCCGACCGGGCGGAGACGGCCGCGGCCGGGCTCGCCGCGGCCGCGCACCGTGCGGACGGCCGCGCCGGCGGCCAGGACCTGACCGACGCCGCCGGTCACGCGGCCTCGGTCCAGCTCGACGAGGCGCTCCACGGGCGGCGCGGTCCGCTCGACGTCCGCACGGAGCCCGGCGCGCTGCCGCCGGTGCTGCTGCTGGCGGCCGAGCGGGACGCGGCGACGCCCTACAAGGGGGCGCTGGAGCTGCAGCGGCGGCTGCCCGGCTCCTCGCTGGTCACCGAGAACGGGGCCGGCACCCACGGCATCGCGTTCGGCGACAACGCCTGTGTGAACAGGTACGTCGAGGCGTATCTGCTGCACGGGAAGATCCCGGCGCGCAAGGTGTACTGCACGCCGCGCGCGGAGCCGGTGCCGGGCCAGCAGTTGATGCGGGCGCAGCACGCGCTGCCGGGCAAGTAGCGGGCCGTATGCGCCACGGGCCGTCCCCGAGGGGGCGGCCCGTGGCGCTGTGTGCGGCGGCGCCGCGCCGGGGAGCCCGGTCGGCCCCGCGGGTTACGCCAGGCCCGCGACCAGCTCGGAGACCGGCTTGCGGCGGCCGGTGTAGAACGGGATCTCCTCACGGACGTGCATCCGCGCCTCGGAGCCGCGCAGGTGACGCATCAGGTCGACGATGCGGTAGAGGTCGTCGGCCTCGAACGCGAGCACCCACTCGTAGTCGCCGAGCGAGAACGACGGCACGGTGTTGGCGCGCACGTCCGGGAAGCCGCGGGCCATCTTGCCGTGGTCGGCCAGCATGCGGCGGCGGTCCTCGTCGGGCAGGAGGTACCACTCGTAGGAGCGCACGAAGGGGTAGACGCTCACGTAGGCGCGCGGCTGCTCGTCGGCCAGGAAGGCCGGGATGTGCGACTTGTTGAACTCGGCGGGGCGGTGCAGCGCCATGTTCGACCACACCGGGTCCAGGGCGCGGCCCAGGCGGGTGCGCCGGAAGAGGTTGTACGCCTCCTGGAGGGCGTCCGAGCTCTCCGAGTGCCACCAGATCATCACGTCGGCGTCGGCGCGCAGGCCGGACACGTCGTAGGTGCCGCGCACCACCACGTCCTTGGCCGCGAGCTGCGCGAACAGCTCCTCGACCTCCTCGGCGTAGCCGCCGCGGTCCTCCGGGAGGACGTCGCGCAGCTTGAACACCGACCAGAGGGTGTAGCGGATGATCTCGTTGAGGTCCTTGGCCTTCTTGCCGGCGTGCGGGACCTTCTCGGGCGCCGCGGGTGCCTGCGGCGCGGAAGCGGGGGTGGAAGCGTCTGTCATGCCGTCCATTCTCGCTCGGCGGGAGCGGGGACCGGGCGCAGGGTGGCGAGGATGTCGTCGGCGGCCGTCCGGCCCGAGGCGATACAGGCCGGGATGCCGACGCCGCCGTAGAGCGCGCCGCACACCCGCAGGCCCGGCAGCCGCCCCACGGCGTCGTGGATGCGGGCCACCCGCGCCAGGTGGCCGACCGGGTACTGGGGCAGTCCGCCGTTCCAGCGGGTGACCCGCGAGGCGACAGGCGCGGCGGTCAGCCCGACGGCCTCGCGCAGGTCGGCGCGCGAGTAGCCGACCAGTTCGGCGTCCTCGCGGGTGAGGTCCTCCTCGTCGCCGTAGCGGCCGAGGGAGGTGCGCAGCACGAAGAGGTCCGGATCGGAGCGGCCCACCCAGCCCCACTTGTTGCCGGAGAAGGTGGACGCCTTGATCTTGCGGCCGTCCACGGGCGGGACGAGGAAGCCGCTGCCGGTCAGCCGCCCCTCGACGTCCGAGCGGCGGAAGGCCATGGTCACCAGGGCCATCGAGGCGTACTCGACGGACTCCAGCTCGGCGGCGGCGGGCCGGCAGACGGGGGCCAGGAGCCGGGCGGTGGCCGGCGCGGGGGTGGCGACGACGACGGCGTCGGCGGTGAGCCCGGTGCCGTCGAGGTCGAGCTGCCAGCCGTCGGGGGTCTGCCGCAGGCCGGTGACCGGTGTGCCCGTGCGGATCTCGCCGCCCCGGGCCCGTACGGCGTCGGCCACCGCGCCCGGCAGCGTCCCGATGCCGCCGTCGATGCCCATGAAGACGGGGCCGGTCGCGGCGGCGCCGGCCTGGTGGACGGTCGCGGCGGTGCGCGCCTGGATGCCCCGTACGCCGTCGAGCAGGGAGCGGTGTCCGCACGCGGCCTCGAACAGCGGGGGCACGGCGGCGCGCATCGAGATCCGGTAGGCGTCGCCCGCGTAGACCCCGCCGAGGAGGGGCTCCACGAGCCGGTCGACGACCTCGCGGCCCAGGCGGCGGGCGACATAGGTGCCGACGGCGACGTCCTCGCCGACCTCGGTGCGCGGCAGCCGGGCGTCCTCGTCGATCCGGGCGAGCCCCTCCGGGGAGAGCACCCCGGAGGCGGCGAGCGGGCCGAGGTCCCCGGGGACGCCCATGACATGGCCGGTGGGCATCGGGCGCAGCGCGCCGCGCGTCCACAGCGAGGCGCCTGCCGTGGCGGGCGGCTGCAGCCGGTCGCCGATCCCGACGGCGCGCGCGAGGTCCACCGCCTCCGGCCGCCTGGCCAGCATCGATTCGGCGCCCAGATCGACCGGTACGCCCGCGATCTCCCCCGCCCGCAGCTTGCCGCCGAGCCGGTCGGCGGCCTCCAGCACGGTCACCCGGGCCCCGCCTTCGAGGAGCCGGTGGGCCGCCGCCAGCCCGGAGATGCCCGCGCCGATGACGACCACATGACCGGTGCCGCCGGGCCCGCGGCCCGTACGGGTGTGCGCTGCGCTCATGCCCCCACTCTCTCAGAGCGCGCCGGCCGTACCGGGACCGGATCATGGCTTTCGCCGCGGGCGCCGCGGGCGGGCAGGGTGGCCAAGAGCCCCGTTGACAGCGGGCAGCGGCGGGCAAAGACTCGGGGGCGGCGGGTGGCGATCTTCGTACCGTCCGCCGACCGTCGAGCCGGGACAGCGAGGACAGGGCCTGATGACCGACCCACGCGCACGGGATGTCTACATCGTCGACGCCGTACGGACCCCCGTCGGCAAGTACGGCGGCGCACTGGCCGCGGTCCGGCCGGACGATCTCGCCGCGCATGTGGTCCGGGCCCTGGTGGACCGCACCCCGGACCTCGACCCGGCGCGGATCGACGACGTCTGCTTCGGCGACGCGAACGGCGCGGGCGAGGACAACCGCAATGTGGCGCGGATGGCGGTGCTGCTGGCGGGGCTGCCGGTGACCGTCCCCGGGGTGACCGTGAACCGGCTGTGCGGGTCGGGTCTGGAGGCGGTCATCCAGGCGGCCCGCGCCATCGCGCACGGCGACGCGCACATCGCGGTGGCCGGCGGTGTGGAGTCGATGAGCCGTGCGCCGTATGTGCTGCGCAAGCCCGAACGCGCCTTCCCCGCGGGCCATCAGGAGATGTTCTCCTCGACGCTGGGCTGGCGGATGGTCAATCCGCGGATGGCCCCGGAGTGGACGGTCGCGCTGGGCGAGGGCGCCGAGCTGATCGCCGACCAGCACGGCATCACCCGCGAGCAGCAGGACGTCTTCGCGCTGGCCAGCCATCAAAAGGCGGTGCGGGCGTGGCGGGAGGGCGCCTACGACGACGAGGTGGTGCCCCTGCCGGACGTGGACCTGCCGCGCGACGAGACGATCAGGGAGGCGTCCTCCCTGGAGTCGCTGTCCAAGCTGAAGCCGGTGTTCCGCCCCGCCGGAGGCACGGTCACCGCCGGGAACTCCTCGCCGCTCAACGACGGTGCGGCGGCCCTGCTGCTGGTGGACGAGGAGGGGCTGCGGGCCACCGGGCGCGAGCCGCTGGCCCGTATCCGGGCGAGCGCGGTGACCGGCATCGAGCCGCAGCTGTTCGGCCTGGGCCCGGTCGAGGCGGTGCGGCGGGCGCTGGAGCGGGCCGGGCGCGGCTTCGCCGAGGTGACCACGTTCGAGCTCAACGAGGCGTTCGCGGCACAGGCGTTGGGCTGCATCGGGCAGTGGCCGGAGCTGGACCCGGCCGTGGTGAATCCGCGCGGCGGCGCCATCGCCATCGGCCACCCGCTGGGTGCCTCCGGCGCGCGTCTGGCAGGGGCGGTGGCCCACCAGCTGGCCGCCGCGGGCTCGGGCACCGGGCTCGCGGCGCTGTGCATCGGCGTGGGACAGGGGCTCGCGCTGGTCCTGGAGCGCTGAGCACCGCGGCGCGGCGCAGCACACCCGAGGAAGCGGTCACACGGCGAAGGGGCACACGGCATGGCGACGGAGCGGCTGGTCATCGTCGGGGGCGACGCGGCGGGGATGGCCGCCGCCTCGCAGGCGCGCCGGCTGCGGACCCCGGACGAGCTGGCGATCACCGCGTTCGAGCGCGGCCACTACACGTCGTACTCCGCCTGCGGCATCCCGTACTGGGTGGGCGGCGAGGTCGACGGCCCGGACGCGCTGATCGCCCGGACGGCGCAGGAGCACCGTGCCCGGGACATCGATCTGCGGCTGCGCCACGAGGTCACCGCGCTCGACCTGGACCGCGGCCGGGTGCTGACCCGGGAACTGGACGACGGCGGCCGGGAGTCGTGGACCGGCTTCGACAAGCTGGTCCTGGCGACCGGCGCCCGCCCGCGCCGCCCCGGCCTGCCGGGGATCGACGCCCCCGGCGTGCACGGGGTGCAGACCCTGGACGACGGCAGGGCCCTGCTCGACACCCTCGACGCCTCCCCGGGACGGCGGGCGGTCGTCGTGGGCGCCGGCTACATCGGGGTGGAGATGGCCGAGGCGCTGATCCGCCGCGGCTACGAGGTCACCGTGCTGGAGCAGAGCGCGCAGCCGATGTCCACCCTCGACCCGGACATGGGCGCGCTGGTCCATGAGGCGATGTGCGCGATGGGCATCGAGACGGTGCGCGGCGCCACCGTCACCGGTGTGCTGACCGACGAGGGCAGCGCCCCCGGGGGAGGCCGGGCCCGCGCGGTCACCACCCAGGACGCGGAGTACCCGGCGGACGTGGTCGTGCTGGGCCTGGGCGTCCGCCCCGAGACCACGCTCGCCGCCGCGGCCGGGCTGCCGCTGGGCGCGTCCGGCGGGCTGCTCACCGACCTCGCCATGCGGGTCCGCGGCCATGACCACATCTGGGCGGGCGGCGACTGCGTGGAGGTCCTGGACCTGGTCTCCGGGCAGCTGCGGCATGTCGCGCTGGGCACCCACGCCAACAAGCACGGGCAGGTCATCGGCGCCAACGTGGGCGGCGGCTATGCGACGTTCCCCGGTGTGGTCGGCACGGCCGTCAGCAAGGTCTGCGACCTGGAGATCGCCCGGACGGGGCTGCTGGAGCGCGAGGCGCGCGCCGCGGGGCTGCGCTTCGTCTCGGTGACCGTCGAGGCCACCAACCGCGCCGGCTACTACCCCGGCGCCCGCCCGATGCACGTCAAGATGCTCGCCGAGCGCCGTACGGGCCGGCTCCTGGGCGTGCAGATCGTCGGGCGGGAGGGCGCCGGCAAGCGGGTGGACGTCGCGGCGGTCGCGCTGACCGCCGGGATGACGGTGGAGCGGATGACCGCGCTCGACCTCGGCTACGCCCCGCCGTTCTCCCCGGTCTGGGACCCCGTGCTGGTGGCGGCCCGCAAGGCCACCGCCGCGGTACGGGACGCCGGCGCCTGACCGCGCGGGCGGGCCGCCGGCCCCGGTTCCGCCGTCGTGCGGTGCGCCGGGCTCAGCGCGCCGTCTGCGTGTGGACGTAGTCGACGAGGCGGGTCAGCGCGTCCGGGTCGGTGGACGGCAGCACGCCGTGGCCGAGGTTGAAGATGTGGCCCTCCAGGCCGGCGGCCGCGTCGAGGACCTCGCGGGCCTTGTTCTCGACGGCCTCGCGGGGGGCGAAGAGCACGGCCGGGTCGATGTTGCCCTGCAGCGCCTTTCCGGGGCCGACGCGGCGGGCCGCCTCGTCCAGGGGGACGCGCCAGTCGACGCCGACGACGTCCGCGCCCGCCTCGCCCATCAGGCCGAGGAGTTCGCCGGTGCCGACGCCGAAGTGGATGCGGGGCACGCCGAGGCCCTCGACCGCGCGGAAGACCTTGGCGGAGGCGGGCATCACCGAGCGGCGGTAGTCGGCCGGCGAGAGCGCGCCGACCCAGGAGTCGAAGAGCTGGACGGCGCTCGCCCCGGCCTCGATCTGGACCTTGAGGAAGGCCGCGGTGATGTCGGCGAGCCGGTCCAGCAGGTCGGCCCACAGCTGCGGGTCGCCGTACATGAGGGCCTTGGTGCGCTCGTGGTTGCGCGACGGGCCGCCCTCGACGAGGTAGCTGGCGAGCGTGAAGGGCGCCCCGGCGAAGCCGATCAGGGGCGTGGCGCCGAGCTCGCGGACGAGCATGCCGATGGCCTCGGTGACATAGGGGACGTCGCCGGCCTCCAGGGGACGCAGCTGCTCCAGGTCGGCGCGGGTGCGGATCGGGTTCTCGACGACCGGGCCGACGCCGGGCTTGATGTCGAGGTCGATGCCGAGGGCCTTGAGGGGGACGACGATGTCGCTGAAGTAGATCGCGGCGTCGACGCGGTGGCGGCGCACGGGCTGCAGCGTGATCTCGGTGACCAGGTCGGGGCGCATGCAGGAGTCCAGCATCGCGATGCCCTCGCGGACCTTGCGGTACTCGGGCAGTGAGCGGCCGGCCTGGCGCATGAACCACACCGGGGTGTGCGGCACCGGCTCACGCCGGCACGCCTTGAGGAAGGCCGAGTCGTGTGTACCGGTCTGCTGCTGGCCCGTGGGGCAATCGTTGGCGCTCACGCCCCGAATCTTCGCACGCCGGGCCGGCCGTCCCCGTGGCCAGGTGGCCGATATCTCCGCATGCGCCCGGGGGCACCTCCGAATGGGCGACGCGCGCACCGGGTGTCCTCCCCGTATGCGGGCCCGGTTCCGCCTAATCTTCCGGGCATGGCTGCGGCTCACGAACACCTCGCGGACAGCGCGGACGACGCCCCGATCCCCTTCCGTCAGGCGGTCGATGCGCTCCGCGCGGCACGGCTGCGGCCGGAGATCGAGATCGACCCGACGCCCGCTCCGAAACGGCTCGCCCCGTACGCGTACGCGCTGGAGGCGGCGGTCGTCGAGCGCGGCTCAGGTCCGGACGGCGAGGACCGGGATCTGGCGGACGGCCGGCTGGTGGTGCTGCACAATCCGGCCGGGGACGACACCTGGCAGGGCACTTTCCGCGTGGTGACGCTGGCGCGCGCGGAGCTGGAGCCGGAGATGGGCGCCGATCCGCTGCTGCCGGAGGTGTCGTGGTCGTGGCTCACCGGCGCGCTGGACGCGCGCGGGGTGCGCTACGGCGCGCCGAGCGGCACGGTGACCCGAGCCGGCTCGCACTACTTCGGCGGGCTCGCGGCGCGTGAGCCCGCCACGCAGATCGAGATCCGCGCGTCCTGGACGCCGGCCGAGGGCGCCGGTGGTGTGCCGGAGCTCGCGGTGCATCTGGCGGCGTGGTGCGATCTGCTGTGCCAGGTGGCGGGTCTGCCGCCGGCCACCCTCGACATGACGCCGCGCGGCGGGATCGTCCCGCTGCCGCAGCGCCGCGGCGCGCAGCCCCGCTGAGCTGCGCTTTCCCGTTCTCCCCCCAGCGCGGTGATCACCTTCTTGCAGAGCCGGTCCGGGCGTGCGCCCGCGCCCGCGGTCTCCGTGATCACCGCGCTGCCGCTTTCGGTAACGGGTTCCGGCGGCATCGCGTACGGCTTTGATCATCTTGGTGCACACCCGGTGTCCACCTCTGATCGATCACCCATCCGATTTGCCCGAATTGCCCCCAACTAAATCGTGATCAAAGTCTAAAGTCCCGCCGGATTGCTGCCGAAGAGGTCAGTGACCCTTCCAACACGGATCATTCCGGCTCCCCCCAGCCGGTTTCCGTCCCCCCGCCACTCCCCCCAGGAGGCCCGGTGTCTGTTCTCCTCGAGCAACCTTCGAGCCTGGTCGCCTACCGCCCGAACAAGCCGACGGCCATGGTCGTCGTCGCCGACCCTCGCGTCCGCTCCACCGTCACCCGCCACCTGTGGGCCCTCGGAGTGCGTGATGTCATCGAGGCGTCGTCCATCGCGGAGGCCCGTCCCCGCGTCGGCAACCCGCGCGACATCTGCGTGGCCGACGTCCACCTTCCCGACGGCTCCGGCCTCACGCTCCTGTCCGAGACCCGGGCGGCCGGCTGGCCCAACGGCCTCGCGCTGTCCGCGGCCGACGACATCGGCGCCGTGCGCAACGCCCTGGCCGGCGGCGTCAAGGGCTATGTCGTGACCGGGACCCGCACCAACCTGGGCCTCCCGGGCCGCCCCGGCACCTCCCCCATCGGCGCCAACGCGGCCCGGATGCAGCGCCGTCCCCCGGGTGCCCCCGGCCACCCGGGCGGCTACCGGGAGCTGTCGGGCCGCGAGGTGGAGGTGTTGCGGCTGGTGGCGGAGGGCCAGTCCAACAAGGCCATCGGCGTCTCGATGGGGCTGTCGGCGCTGACCGTGAAGAGCCACCTGGCCCGTATCGCCCGCAAGCTCGGCACCGGCGACCGGGCCGGAATGGTGGCGGTCGCGCTGCGCACCGGGATCATTCACTGACCGTCCATCCGACCGGCTCGCCCGTCGAGGGAACGTTCCCTCGACGGGCGACGTGCATACACAGATACCCTTGACTGGTGACCGACGCCCAAAAGACCGCAGCAGACACGACACTGCGAGCGACCGGAGACTCCCCTCCGGATCCCCGACCGGCGCCGGTCCCTCTCCTGGAGCCCCGCGAGGGCATCCCCCCGGTGACCGCCACCGACGAGGCGCTCGCCGAGGTCGTGGCCGCCTTCGCGGCCGGCACGGGTCCGGTGGCCGTCGACGCCGAGCGCGCCTCGGGCTACCGCTACGGCCAGCGCGCCTACCTCGTACAGCTGCGCCGCGAAGGCGCCGGCAGCGTACTGATCGACCCGGTCGGCTGCCCCGACCTGTCGGCGCTGGGCGAGGCGATCGGCGACGCCGAGTGGGTGCTGCACGCCGCCACCCAGGACCTGCCGTGCCTGCGTGACATAGGGATGGTCCCCACCCGGCTGTTCGACACCGAGCTGGCGGGCCGGCTGGCCGGCTTCGCCCGGGTGGGCCTGGGCGCCATGGTCGAGAACGTCCTCGGCTTCGCTCTGGAGAAGGGACACTCCGCCGTCGACTGGTCCACCCGCCCGCTGCCCGAGCCCTGGCTGCGCTACGCCGCGCTCGACGTCGAGCTGCTGGTGGACCTGCGCGACGCGCTGGAGGAGGAACTGCGGCAGCAGGGGAAGCTGGAGTGGGCCCGGCAGGAGTTCGCGGCGATCGCCGCGGCTCCCCCGCCGCCGCCCCGCAAGGACCCCTGGCGCCGCACCTCCGGCATGCACAAGGTCAGACGGCGCCGTCAGATGGCGGTCGTACGGGAGCTGTGGACGGCCCGTGACCAGGTGGCGCAGCGGCGGGACGTCTCACCGGGCAAGGTGCTCGGGGACGCCGCGATCGTGGAGGCGGCGCTGAACCTGCCGCCGAACAGCCACGCCCTGGCCGCGCTCCCCGGCTTCGGCCACCGCATGGGCCGCCGGCAGCTGGAGCAGTGGCAGGCCGCCGTCGACCGCGCCCGCGCGCTGGCCGAGAACGAGCTGCCGCAGCCCGGCCAGCCGCTCAACGGGCCGCCGCCGCCCCGCGCCTGGGCCGACAAGGACCCGGTCGCCGCGGCCCGGCTGTCGGCCGCCCGCGCGGCGGTCACCGCGCTCGCCGAGAGCCTGAACCTCCCGCAGGAGAACCTCATCACCCCGGACACGGTGCGCCGGCTGTGCTGGGAGCCGCCGGCCGAGCCGAGCCGGGAGTCGGTGGCCGAGGTGCTGTCGGGCCACGGCGCCCGTCCCTGGCAGATCGAGCAGGTCACGCCGATCCTCACCGAGGCGCTGCTGACCGACGCCGACTGACGCCGGCGGCACGGCGCCGCATGCGCCGCTCCGCCCGTCGCCGGTCGTCGCCGGTCGTTCGGCGCGTCGTCGTCACCGTCACCGTTCGCCGTGGCGGCGGGAGCGTTTCCCGCCGCCACGGCGCGGCGCCGGGACGGTGCGGGGACCGGCACCATGCGTCCCGGCCGGAGAGAGGGCATCGGGGGATGAGGCGAAGGGTCCCCGAGGGCGGCGTCCCGCTTCCCGGTCGCCCGGGAGTCCGGTGCCGCCCCTCGGTTCCCCGGGTTCAGTCCTGGTTGACGTGCATCCACAGGACCTTGCGGCTGGCCGCGTCGATCCCGTAGGTGGTCTCGTTCCAGTTGTCGGGGGTCACGACGCCCACGGTCCAGGCCACCGCGTCGCTCCCGTTCTGGGCATCGCCGAGTTCGATGCTGGTGACGGTGCCCTTGGTCTTGTCGGTGGCCGTCTGCGCTGCCTGCTGGGCCGTGACCTTGGCCTTGGACAGCCGGTCGGCCAGCTGCTGCTTGTCGCCGGAGTCCCCCGACTCGGTCTTCGGCTGCTCGGCCTTTCCGGAGACCGCGTCGACGCGGACGGTGTGCACCGTCCCGTCGGTCGTCGCGACCGCGGTGCTCCAATAGGGGCTGGCGGGCGACCCCTTGAGCTCCGCGGCGATCGCCTTCGAGCCCGGGACGGCCGCGACCGCCGCCTTCAGCGCCTGCTCGTAGCCCACCTTGGCCTTGGGGATCAGGGCCTTGCGCTGGGCCTGTTCCGCGTTGAGCGAGCTGCTCGGCGAGGCGGGGGCGGAGGCGGGCACCGCCCGCTTGGGGGCGCTCTCCTTCTCGCTGTTCCCGCAGCCCGACAGCAGCGCGCCCGCGGCGGCGACGGCGCAGACCAGACCGATCGCGCGCGGCCCCGCCGGACGCCCATATCGGGTCACGACACCACTCCTTTTCGTATCCATATGGGCACTTTAAGTGTGTGATGGGATGAATTGCGCCAAGACCCGACCGCATTCGGTCGTTTTTGATCAGCACGTTCGGCCGCCTGCCGCGCCGTCGCCCGGCGGGAGGCCCCGCACTCCGGTGTGACGTTCACCGCTCCGGGCGGTGGGGGTGTGCAGCGTGGTTACCCGTAAGTAGCATGTCGGTGTGAAGCGTCCCCCGGGGCGCCCCGCAGCAGTGCCATCCCGCACATGGAGGAGAGCCAACGTGCCTCGTACCGCTAGGGACGTCGTCTTCGTCGACGGCGTCCGCACCCCGTTCGGCAAGGCGGGCCCGAAGGGCATCTACCACGAGACCCGCGCCGACGATCTCGTCGTGAAGGCCATCCGGGAGCTGCTGCGCCGCAACCCGGACCTGGACCCCGCGAAGATCGACGAGGTCGCCATCGCCGCCACCACCCAGATCGGTGACCAGGGCCTGACCCTCGGCCGGACCGCCGGCATCCTCGCCGGCCTCCCGCAGTCCGTGCCCGGTTACTCCATCGACCGCATGTGCGCCGGTGCGCTGACCGCCGTGACCGCCACCGCCGGATCGATCGCCTTCGGCGCGTACGACGCCGTCATCGCCGGTGGTGTCGAGCACATGGGGCGCCACCCCATGGGCGAGGCCGTCGACCCGAACCCGCGGTTCGTGAGCGAGAAGCTCGTCGACCAGTCCGCGCTGTTCATGGGCATGACCGCGGAGAACCTCCACGACCGCTACCCGCAGATCACCAAGCAGCGCGCCGACGAGTACGCCGTGCGCTCGCAGGAGAAGGCGGCGAAGGCGTACGCGAACGGCAAGATCCAGCAGGACCTGGTGCCGATCTCGGTGCGCAACACCAACGCGGAGGTCGGCGAGACCGGCTGGGGCCTGGTGACCGCCGACGAGCCGATGCGCCCGGGGACGACCCTGGAGAACCTCGCCGGCCTGAAGACGCCGTTCCGCACCCACGGCCGCGTCACGGCCGGTAACGCCGCGGGCCTCAACGACGGTGCCACCGCCTCGATCCTCGCCTCCGAGGACTTCGCCCGGGAGAACGACCTCCCGGTCAAGATGCGCCTGGTCTCCTACGCCTTCGCGGGCGTCGAGCCCGAGGTCATGGGCTACGGCCCGATCCCGGCCACCGAGAAGGCCCTCGCCAAGGCGGGCCTGGGCATCGAGGACATCAACCTCTTCGAGATCAACGAGGCGTTCGCCGTGCAGGTGCTCGCCTTCCTCGACCACTACGGCATCGCGGACGACGACGCGCGCGTCAACCAGTACGGCGGCGCCATCGCCTTCGGCCACCCGCTGGCCTCCTCCGGCGTCCGGCTGATGACCCAGCTGGCCCGGCAGTTCGAGGAGCAGCCGGAGGTCCGCTACGGCCTGACCACCATGTGCGTCGGCTTCGGCATGGGCGCGACGGTCATCTGGGAGAACCCGAACCACAAGGACGCCGGAGGCGACAAGTGAGCACCAGCACCACCGCCGAACTCCTGAAGGGTGCGGCCGAGCTGTTCCCGGACGAGGTCGTCACGTCGGCGCACGTCCGCCACCTCGACCTGCCGTACGGCGCGGGCAAGTTCGCGCTGATCACGCTGGACAACGGCTTCGACCACACCAAGCCGACCACCTTCGGTCCCGGCTCGCTGGCGAACCTCAACGCCGCGATCGACCAGGTCGAGAAGGAGGCCGCGGACGGCGACATCGTCGGCGTCGGCGTCACCGGCAAGCCGTTCATCTTCGCCGTCGGCGCCGACCTCAAGGGCGTCGAGCTGCTCAAGCGCCACGAGGACGCGCTGGCCATCGGCAAGGGCGGCCACGAGGTCTTCAAGCGGCTCGCGAAGCTCGCCGTACCGACCTTCGCCTACTACAACGGTGCCGCGATGGGAGGTGGCGTCGAGGTCGGTCTGCACTGCTCCTACCGCACCGTCTCCAAGGCCCTCCCGGCCTTCTCGCTGCCCGAGGTCTTCCTCGGTCTCGTCCCGGGCTGGGGCGGCTGTGCGCTGCTGCCGAACCTCATCGGCGCCGACAAGGCCGTCTCGGTCATCATCGAGAACTCGCTGAACCAGAACAAGCAGCTCAAGGGCCAGCAGGTCTTCGACCTCGGCATCGCGGACGCGATCTTCGAGGGCGCGGACTTCCTGGAGCAGTCGCTGATCTGGACCGCGAACGTCCTCAAGGGCGACGTGGCCGTCGAGCGCCCCGAGATCGACCGCGGTGAGGCCTGGGACCAGGCCGTCGCCAAGGGCAAGTTCATCGCCGACGGCAAGGTGCACGGCGCCGCCCCGGCCGCCTACCGGGCGCTGGACATCATCGCCGCCGCCAAGGACGGCGACCTGCAGGCCGGTTTCGACGCCGAGGACCAGGCCCTGGCGGACCTGATCATGGGCGGCGAACTCCGCGCCGGCATCTACTCGTTCAACCTGGTGCAGAAGCGTGCCAAGCGGCCCGCCGGCGCTCCGGACAAGAACCTGGCGCGTCCGGTCAGCAAGGTCGGTGTCGTCGGCGCCGGTCTGATGGCCTCGCAGCTGGCCCTGCTGTTCCTGCGCCGCCTGGAGGTGCCGGTCGTGCTGACCGACATCGACCAGGAGCGCGTCGACAAGGGTGTGGGCTACGTCCACGCCGAGATCGACAAGCTGCTCGGCAAGGGCCGGATCAACCAGGACAAGGCCAACCGCCTCAAGGCCCTGGTCTCCGGTGTGCTCGACAAGGCCGAGGGCTTCTCCGACGCCGACTTCATCATCGAGGCGGTCTTCGAGGAGATCGGCGTCAAGCAGACGGTGTTCGCGGAGGTGGAGGCCGTCGCCCCGGCGCACGCCATCCTCGCCACCAACACCTCCTCGCTGTCGGTCAGCGAGATGGCCTCGAAGCTGAAGCACCCCGAGCGGGTCGTCGGCTTCCACTTCTTCAACCCGGTCGCGATCCTCCCGCTGCTGGAGATCGTGCGCGGCGAGAAGACCGACGACGCCTCGCTGGCCACCGCCTTCGCGGTCGCCAAGAAGCTGAAGAAGACCGCGGTGCTCACCAAGGACGCCCCGGCGTTCGTGGTCAACCGCATCCTGACCCGCTTCATGGGCGAGATCCAGAACGTCATCGACGAGGGCACCCCGGTCGAGACCGCGGAGAAGGCCATCGAGCCGCTCGGTCTGCCGATGTCGCCGCTGGTGCTGCTGGAGCTGGTCGGCCCGGCGATCGGTCTGCACGTCTCCGAGACCCTCAACCGCGCCTTCCCGGACCGCTTCACGGTCTCGCCGAACCTCAAGGCCGTCGTCGAGGCCGGCAAGCGCGGCTTCTACGTCTACGACTCCGGCAAGCCGGAGCTGGACCCCGAGGTCGCGGCCCTCCTCAAGCAGGGCGACTCGGTGCTGACCGAGGAGCAGGTCCGCGACCGCGTCCTGGACGCGGTGGCACAGGAGATCGGCCTGATGCTGGACGAGGGCGTGGTCGCCGAGGCGCAGGACATCGACCTGTGCCTGATCACCGGTGCCGGCTGGCCCTTCCACCTGGGCGGCATCACGCCGTACCTGGACCGCGCGGGCGTCTCCGAGCGGGTGCGGGGCAAGAAGTTCCTGGCCCCGGGCATCGCGAGCGTTCCCGCGTAAGGACGCACCGATCACCACGGCGCGGGCCGGCTCAGCGGAGCCGGCCCGCGCTGTGGTTGTGCCGGGAAGCCGCCGGACCCGCCCCACGGCACGGACGGCGCCGCCCGGCGTGGGAAGGTGGCGGCATGGATTCCATGGTCGTGGTCGATGCCGCCAACGTCGTCGGCTCGGTGCCGGACGGCTGGTGGCGCGACCGGCACGGCGCGGCGGAGCGGCTGCGCGACGCACTGGTCGAGTACGCCGGCACGGGACTGCCCGGTCTGGTGGCGCCCCCCGTGGAAATGGTCCTGGTGGTGGAGGGCGCCGCGCGCGGGGTCGCTTCCGTCGAGGGCGTCCGGGTGGTGGCGGCGAGCGGCAGCGGCGACGACCGGATCGTGCGACTGGTCGCGGACGAACGCGGCGACCGCGACTGTCTGGTGATCACCGCGGACCGCGAACTGCGCACCCGCGTCCAGGCCCTGGGCGCCCGGGTCACGGGCCCGCGGGCGGTGTGGGGGCGGGGAAGGGACTAGGGCGGACACCCCCTAGGGGTGCCGTCCGCCGCGTCCCCCCCGGCCCGGGAGCGCTCAGGGCCGGTTCAGGTAGGTGAGGACGGCGCGGACGCGGCGGTTGTGGTGGTCGTCGTCGGTGATGCCGAGCTTGCCGAACAGCGAGGTGGTGTACTTGCTGATGGCGCTGTCGCTGAGGAAGAGCCGGCGGCCGATGGCGTGGTTGGACAGGCCCTCGGCCATCAGGGCCAGCACGGAGTGTTCGCGTGCGGTGAGCCCTTCGAGGCGCCGGCGGGAGGGCCCGCCGGCCAGCAGTTTGGCGATGACGGCCGGGTCCATGGCGGTGCCGCCGCGGGCGACGCGCTCCAGGGCGTCGATGAACTGGTCGGCGTCGAACACGCTCTCCTTGAGGAGATAGCCGACGCCACCGGAGCCGTCGGCCAACAGCTCGCGGGCGTAGAGCTGTTCCACGTGCTGGGAAAGGACCAGGACGGGCAGGCCGGGCACCTGGGCGCGGGCGGCCAGCGCGGCCCGCAGGCCCTCGTCCGACTGGGCCGGCGGCATCCGGACGTCGACGACGGCCACATCGGGGCGCCAGGTCAGCAGCGCCTCCAGCGTCTCGGGTCCGGTGGCCGCCGTCGCCACCACCTCGTGTCCGTACGCCTCGATCAGACGCACCATCCCGTCACGCAGGAGATAGAGATCCTCGGCGATCACGATCCGCATGGCACCCTCATCCTCGCGCGGGTCGGACCGCCTTCCGGGCTGGTGATCTCCAGCGTGCCGTCGAAGACCGCGAGCCGGCGGCGCAGCCCCGCGAGTCCGCCGCCGGGGCGCACCGCCGCCCCGCCGCGGCCGTCGTCCTCGACATCGACGACGAGGCCGGTGGCGTCCCGGGAGACGACGATCCGCGCCCGGGTCGCCCGAGCGTGCTTGACCGCGTTGGTCACCAGCTCGGCGATCCCGAAGTACAGGGCCGACTCGATCGGCGGGTCCAGGCGGAGCCGCAGCTCGGCCTCGACCGTCACGTCCAGCGGGCTGTCCAGGGCGAAGGCGCGGACGGCGGCGAGGAGGCCGCGCTCGTTCAGCACCGGCGGGCTGATGCCGCTGACCAGTTCGCGGAGCTCGGTCAGCGAGGTGGCGGCGCCGGCCCGCGCCTCCCGCAGCAGTGCCCTGGCCCGGTCGGGGTCGGTCTCCATCAGCTTCTCCGCGGTCGCCAGGGAGAGTCCGAGCCCGACCAGGCGCGCCTGCGCCCCGTCGTGCAGGTCCCGTTCGATCCGGCGGATCTCGGCGGCCTGCGCGACCGTGGTGTCCGCGCGCTGGGCCGTCAGCTCGTCCACCCGGTGTGCCAGCGCCATCGCGGGCGAGGCGCGCAGGAAGCGGACGGCCACCGGTTCGGCGCACCGCCAGGCGTACGGGGCGGTGGCGAGGGCAACGGCCAGGCCGAGCAGGCCGATCGCGCGGGCGGCGGGCTCCGGCCGGACGAGCCCGAGGACCGCCGTGGCCGCCCCAGCGGGCGGGAGGACCGCGACAGCGCCCGCGGTGAACGGTGCGATCGCCGTGAACCGCAGGTCGCGCCAGGTGGCGGGGTCACGCAGGCGGATCCGCCACTTCTGGTCCAGGAGGGCGTCGCGGCTGGTGCGCTCGTAGCCGAAGCCGTTCCACCAGTAGCCGGTGGACATCCGCGTCACCGGCCCGGCCTCCTGGTATCCGGCGGGCACGACGGTGGTCGTCCACCGCGCGACGAGGTGGCGGAACATCCGGCAGACCGGGCGGGACAGGGCGGGAGTGCCCACGCACACCAGCACGCACGGCGCCGTCCACGACCACGGGTTGCCCGCCCCCCACCAGATCCCCAGCGCCACGGCCCCGGCCCACACGGCCGGGACCAGCATGCTGACGACCAGCACGGCACAGGCGCGCACGAACCCCGTGCAGACGCTCGCCGCCCACGACCTCAGCTGTCGCATGTCGCTCCCTCTCCCCTACGGCTCGGTGTGGCTCCACTGTGCGCCCCGCGGGGCCCGGTGCCGCCCGGATCGGCGCGGAAGTGGGTCTGGCCCCACCCGGTCGTGCGTCCAGGCCGATACCGGGCCGCCTCCGCGCTTCCTAGCGTCGGGACCACACCTGCCGGCACAACGGAAGAAGGAACCATGGAGGCCACCCGCCGCACCACCGCCGAGCCCGCCCGCCTCGGAGATCCGGGGACCCAACGGGCCTTCGGCCGGGCGAAGTTCCTCGTCGCCGCCTACGGTGCGCTGAGTTCCGCGGTCCTCGCCGCGGTCGCCGTCCGCGCGCTCACCGGGCACCCGGTGACCTCGTTCCTGTGGGGCCGGTCGGCCGGGGTGCTGGCGAGCGCCGCGGTGACCTACTGGCTGACCGTCCTCGCGGCGCGGGGAGCGCGGTGGGCCTTCCTGCGGGTGCGCCTCGTCTCGGTGGTCATGCCGGTCGCGATCGTCGGCGTCGACCTGATCCCCGGTGTCTGCCCGGCGTGGTTCGTCCTGGCGCAGGCCACGTGCGCGCTCGCCGTCGGCGCGGCCGCGTGCGTCGTCCACGGGCCCCTCCTGCGGGCCGCCTTCCGCCGGGCGCGCTGACCTGCCGCGCCGGCGCAGCCGTTTCGCCGCCGGGCCACGGCCGCTTTCGGGCATGGACGAGCCCCGTACCCCGCGGCGAGCGGTGTACGGGGCGGTCCGGACCGGGCGGGAGGTCGGGGGTGCGGGCGGGCGTCAGTCCTTGCCGTCGCCCTGGCGGTCGCGCAGGCCCAGGCGGCTGTGCGAGCGCCCGTAGAGGAAGTAGACGCCGAATCCGACGACCATCCAGATCGCGAACCGGACCCAGGTCTCCGCCGGCAGGTTGAGCATCAGCCACAGTGAGGCGAGCACCGACAGCAGCGGCACCACCGGCACCCACGGCGTACGGAAGGAGCGCGGCAGGTCGGGCCGGGAGCGGCGGAGCAGGACGACACCGACGGCGACCACGACGAACGCGAAGAGCGTGCCGATGTTGACCAGTTCGGCGAGTTCGTCGATCGAGGTGAAGCCGGAGACGACGGCGACGACGCCGCCCAGCGCGAGGGTGGAGCGGTAGGGGGTGCCGAAGCGGGGGTGGGAGCGGGAGAAGACCCGCGGCAGCAGCCCGTCGCGGCTCATCGCGAAGAACACCCGGCTCTGGCCGAGCAGCAGGATCATGCAGACCGAGGTCAGGCCGACGGCGGCGCCGAAGCTGATGACGTCGGCGAAGAAGGGGTGTCCGAGGTCCTTGAAGGCGTCGGCGAGCGGGGCGTCGGTGGAGAGTTTGCTGTACTTCTCCATGCCGGTGACGACGACCGAGACGGCCACATAGAGCACCGTGCAGATGGCGAGCGAGCCGAGGATGCCGCGGGGCACGTCGCGCTGGGGGTTGCGGGTCTCCTCCGCGGCGGTGGCCACGATGTCGAAGCCGATGAAGGCGAAGAAGACCACGGCCGCCGCGGCGAAGATGCCCATGGT
Source organism: Streptomyces angustmyceticus (assembly GCF_019933235.1). NCBI lineage: Bacteria > Bacillati > Actinomycetota > Actinomycetes > Kitasatosporales > Streptomycetaceae > Streptomyces > Streptomyces angustmyceticus. The sequence goes on from NZ_CP082945.1 coordinate 1,889,402, forward strand.
CCCGAAGTTGGACGGCTCGAAGCCGAACAGCAGTTGGGACAGCGGCGCGGCCAGCCCGCCGCCGGCCCGGCTGGGTTCGCTGGGCGGGATGAACGGGGTGTAGTTGGCGCCGGTGATGAAGAAGGCCCCGGCGACGATGACCAGCAGGACAACGGTGACCTTGACCCCGACGACCAGCGCCGTCACCCGCGAGGACAGCTTCATCCCCAGCACCAGGATGCCGGTCAGCGCCAGGACGAGGAGGGTGGCGAGCAGGTCGAAGCCGAAGTGCCCCTCATGGGTGCCGGAGAGCCCCGCGGGCAGGTGCACTCCGGCGCTGTCCAGCAGCGAGCGCACATAGCCGGACCAGCCGACGGCGACCACCGCACAGCCCAGGGCGAGTTCGAGGATCAGGTCCCAGCCGATGATCCAGGCCGGCAGCTCGCCGAGCGAGGCGTACGAGAAGGTGTAGGCCGAGCCGGCGACCGGCACGGTGGAGGCGAACTCCGCGTAACACAGCGCCGCCAGCGCGCAGACCACGCCCGCGACGACGAACGACAGCGCCACGGCCGGCCCGGCCTGCTCCTTGGCGATTTTTCCGGTGAGGACGAAAATGCCGGTGCCGATGACGACACCGACCCCGAAAACGGTCAGGTCGAGCGCCGACAGGGACTTTTTGAGCGAATGCTCCGGCTCCTCGGTGTCCAGGATCGACTGCTCCACAGTCTTCGTCCGGAACATGCCGCGCTTGCGGCGCGCTTCGTGTGGTGTGCCGTGCTGTGTGCTCATGGGCGAACCTCCGCCTGGACGACCCTCGCAACTCTCCTGAACTGACCGAGTCTCCGCAATGTCAGGAAACAGTCAGCTTCGGCGGGCCTCCGGACGGCCGGGATTCACCCGATGGAGTGCGGCCGTGGACATGCCGATGGGCCGGGCGGAACATCCGTACGGATGACCGGCCGGCCCATCGTGCGGGCTTTCGCGGAGTCAGTCGCGGGCGGCCTCCGCCCGCTCGGCCACGTCCTCGGTGCCGGCGGGCTCGGAGCGGAGCCGGGACTGCGGCAGGCCGTCGATCTTGGACACCAGGCCGGTCACCTGACGGGCGATGTCCGGCGCGGTGAGCCCGATCTCCGCCAGGACCTCCTTGCGGGAGGCGTGGTCGAGGAACCGCTCGGGGATGCCGAAGTCGCGCAGCGGCAGGTCCACGCCGGCGTCCCGCAGGGCCTGCGCCACGGCCGAACCGACGCCGCCGGAGCGGACGTTGTCCTCGACGGTGACCACGACCCGGTGCTTGGCGGCGAGGCCCGGCAGCGCCGCGTCGACCGGCTTGACCCAGCGCGGGTCGACGACGGTGGTGGAGATGCCCTGCTTGTCCAGGAGGTCGGCGATCTCCAGGCACATCGGGGCGAGCGCGCCCACGGAGACCAGCAGGACGTCGGGGTGCTTGACGGCCTCGTCGGGCCTGCGCAGCACGTCCATGCCGCCCACCCGGTCAAGGGCCTCGACGGCCGGGCCGACCGCGCCCTTGGAGTACCGCACGACGGTGGGCGCGTCGTCGACCTCGACGGCCTCGCGCAGCTGGGCGCGCACCTGGTCGGCGTCGCGCGGCGCGGCGATCCGCAGGCCGGGCACGACCTGGAGGATCGACATGTCCCACATGCCGTTGTGGGAGGCGCCGTCGGTGCCGGTGACACCGGCCCGGTCCAGTACGAAGGTGACACCGCACTTGTGCAGCGCCACGTCCATCAGCACCTGGTCGAAGGCGCGGTTGAGGAAGGTGGCGTAGACGGCGAAGACCGGGTGCAGGCCGCCGGTGGCCATGCCGGCCGCGGAGACCGCGCCGTGCTGCTCGGCGATGCCGACGTCGTAGACCCGGTCGGGGAACGCCTTGGCGAACTTGTCCAGGCCGACGGGCTGCAGCATGGCCGCCGTGATGGCGACGATGTCCTTGCGCTCCTTGCCGAGCTCGACCATCTCGTCGCCGAAGACGGAGGTCCAGTCCTTGCCGCCCGAGGAGATCGGCAGGCCCGTGTCGGGGTGGATCTTGCCGACGGCGTGGAAGCGGTCCGCCTCGTCCTGGAGGGCGGGCTGGTAGCCGCGGCCCTTCTCGGTCAGGCAGTGGACGATGACCGGGCCGCCGAAGCGCTTGGCGCGCGTCAGGGCGGACTCCAGCGCCTCGATGTCGTGGCCGTCGATCGGGCCGACGTACTTCAGGCCCAGGTCCTCGAACATGCCCTGCGGGGCGATGAAGTCCTTCAGGCCCTTCTTGGCGCCGTGCAGGGTCTCGTAGAGCGGCTTGCCGACGACGGGCGTGCGCTCCAGCAGGTCCTTGCCGCGGGCCAGGAACCGCTCGTAGCCGTCCGTGGTGCGCAGCGTCGCCAGGTGGTTGGCGAGGCCGCCGATGGTCGGGGCGTAGGAGCGCTCGTTGTCGTTGACGACGATGACGAGCGGGCGGTCCTTGGCGGCGGCGATGTTGTTGAGCGCCTCCCAGGCCATGCCGCCGGTCAGCGCGCCGTCACCGATGACCGCGGCGACCCGGTCGTCCGACCCGAGCACCTCGTTGGCCTTGGCGATGCCCTCGGCCCAGCCCAGGACCGTGGAGGCGTGGCTGTTCTCGATGACGTCGTGCTCGGACTCGGCACGCGAGGGGTAGCCGGACAGGCCGCCCTTCGCCTTGAGCTTGGAGAAGTCCTGACGGCCGGTGAGCAGCTTGTGGACGTAGGACTGGTGCCCGGTGTCGAACAGCACCTTGTCCTTCGGCGAGTCGAAGACACGGTGCAGGGCGATGGTCAGTTCGACCACGCCGAGGTTCGGCCCGAGGTGTCCGCCGGTCTTGGACACCTCGTCGACGAGGAAGGTACGGATCTCCTTTGCCAGCTGCTCGAGCTGCTCCGGGCCCAGTCGGTCCAGATCGCGCGGTCCCTTGATCCGGGAAAGCAACGCTCTCCCGTCGCCCGCCGACACCCCGGCCGGACGCGCTTTGCGCGGCACCTCCTGCACCCCTGCCTCCTTGCTGCTTGCTGCCGTGGATCGAGCTTGCCGATCAGATGAGTCTAATGTCGCGCCCGCCGCGCCGACGCCCGGGCCTTGCGATGTATGTCACTCGGGTGAAGCAGGATCCGGCGCGCCGCCCGCGGGGCGCCGCCGCACGCGCACCGGCCCCCACCGGATGATGCCCGGTGGGGGCCGGCAGGGTCGGAACGGGGGCGCGATCAGGTGCGTCCGGCCGTCTTCTGCGTCCGGCGGGAGACCGAGTCGATCACCACGGCGGCGAGCAGCACCGCGCCGGTGATCATGTACTGGATCTCGCTCGCCATGCCGAGCAGGTTCAGCCCCTGCTGGATCGACTGGATGACCAGCATGCCCAGCAGCGCGGACCAGATCTTGCCGCGGCCGCCGAAGAGGCTGGTGCCGCCGATGACGGCCGCCGCGATGACGTTCATCAGGGTGTTGCCGGAGCCGAGGTTCTTGGTGGCACCACCGGAGAGGCTGGCGATGAACAGTCCGCCGAAGGCCGCGAGCATGCCCGAGATGGCGAAGACGCTGATCCGGATCCGGTTCACGTTGATGCCGGCCCGGCGCGCCGCCTCGGCGTTGCCGCCGACCGCGAAGATCTGCCGCCCGTAGGGGGTGCGGCGCACCACGAAGTCGGCGACGACCAGGACCGCGAGGAACAGCACCAGGGCCAGCGGCAGACCGCGGGCACCGGCGGGCTCGTTCAGGACGTAGGCGACGGCGAAGGCCAGCACCGCGACCACGCCGGTGCGCAGCAGGATCTCGCTGAGCGGCCGGGAGGGCAGGGCGGCGGCCTTGCGGCGCCTGCTGTCGAGCAGCAGCGATCCGGCGTAGGCGAGGACCGCGATCAGCGCGAGACCGTAGGCCGCTGCCTTGTCCTCGAAGTAGTAGCCGGTGAGGGCCTCCACCACGCTGCCGCTCGGCGTGTTGATGGAGCCTTCCTGGCCCATCATCCAGATCTGCAGGCCGCTCCACCCGAGAAATCCGGCCAGTGTGACGACGAAGGCCGGCACTCCGATCTTGGCGAAAAAGAACCCGTGCAGGGCCCCGATGGCCACACCGGCCACGAGGGCGACCAGCACGGCGACCCAGTCGTTGACGCCGTGGGTGACGCTGAGCACGGCCCACACCGCCGCACCGACGCCCGCCACCGAGCCGACGGACAGGTCGATCTCGCCGAGCAGCAGCACGAAGACGATGCCGACGGCCATGATGCCGAGACCGGAGGTGTAGACACCGATGTTCGCGAGGCTGTCGGCGGACAGGAAGCTGCTGTTCTTGAGCTGGAAGACGACCGCGATGACGATCAGGCCGATGACGACCGGCAGCGAGCCCAGCTCACCGCCGCGCACCCGGCGCTTGAAGTCGTTGAGATAGCCGGTGAAGCCCTGTTCGCGCACGAGCAGGCGGGGGTCGACGGCGGCCGGCTGGGGGGTGTCGGCGGCGGGGGCCGGCGCGGCCGCCTCGCCCTCGTCCGCGGCAGGCCGCTTGGTGAGGTCACTCATGCGCCGGCCTCCTTCTTCACCTGGTCCGTACGCGCCTTGCGGCGGGTCACGGCGTTGTCCGAGGCGCCGGTGATGGCGGCGATGATCTCTTCGTGGGAGGTGCCCTCGACATCGAAGACACCGTTGTTGCGGCCCAGCCGCAGCACCGCGACCCGGTCCGCGACGGCCTGGACATCGGCCATGTTGTGGCTGATGAGGATGACGCCGAGCTGCCGCTCGCGCAGCCGCTCGACGAGGTCGAGGACCTGGGCGGTCTGCTCGACGCCGAGGGCCGCGGTGGGCTCGTCGAGAATGACGACCTTGGGGTCGCCGATCAGCGCGCGGGCGATGGCGACGACCTGCCGCTGGCCGCCGGAGAGCGCGGCCACGGGGATGCGGACGCTGGGGATGCGGATGGACAGGGTGTCCAGCAGCTCCTTGGCGCGCTTCTCCATCGCGATCTCGTCGAGGACGCCCGCGGTGCGGATCTCGTTGCCGAGGTAGAGGTTGGCGACGACGTCGAGGTTGTCGCAGAGCGCGAGGTCCTGGTAGACGGTGGCGACGCCGAGTTCCTGGGCGTCGTGCGGCTTGGTGATGCGGACCGCCGCGCCCTCCCATTCGATGGCGCCGTCGTCGACCGGGTGGACGCCCGAGATGGTCTTGACGAGGGTGGACTTGCCGGCGCCGTTGTCGCCGACGAGGGCGACCACCTCACCGGGGTGGATCTCCAGGGTGACGTCCGTGAGTGCTTGGACGGCGCCGAACCGCTTGGAGACTCCGCGCAACGCCAGCACAGGCGTAGCGGACACGTGAATCATCTCCTTCGCCGCCGTCACAACGGCGGGGATGGTGGTGCGTGGAGCGGGGGGCTTGCGGGGAACGGTCCGGCGCGGCGCCCGGGACGGGACGAGGCCGGGCGGGTACGGCCGGGGCAGGGGCCGCGGGCGGTGTGCCGCGCGGCCCCGCCTGGCGGGGGCCCGGGAGAGGCCGGAGGGCCGGGGCCGGGGTGGAGTGGTGTGCCGGCGGGCCGGGCGGGCCGTGGCCGGGAGGCGTGGCCGACGGGCCCGGGGGCCGGCGGCGTGGGGGAGGTGGCCGGGGCCTACTTGATGCCGGCCGCCGCGCAGGCCTTCTTGACGTCGCCGGTGCAGATCTGGCTCGCCTTGTAGACCTTGTCCTTGATGATCGTGGAGGCGATGTTGTCCTTGGTCACGATCTGCGCGTCGTAGAGCTTGGCCGGGATGCCCTTGACCTCACCGCTGAGGCTGTCGACCTTGGTGTCCGTCAGGGAACCGATCTTCTCGCCCTTGAGCAGCTTGACCGCGATCTCGGCGGTGGAGTCGGCCTGCGGCTTGATCTGCTTGTAGATCGTGAAGGCCTGGTCGCCCTTGAGGATCCGCTGCAGGCCCGCGAGCTCGGCGTCCTGGCCGCCGACCGGGACCTTGACGCCCTTCTGCTTGAGCGCGGTGATGATGCCGCCGGCCATGCCGTCGTTGCCGGAGTAGACGCCCTGGATGCCGTCCTTGCCGAGCGAGTCGAGGGCCGCGTTCATCTTCTTGTTGGCCTCGTCGGTCGACCAGTCCGGGATGTCCTGCTCGTACGCGACCTTCTTGACCTGCTTGTCGAGGACGCTGTGGGCGCCCTTCTTGAAGAACGGCATGTTCGGGTCGGTCGGCGAACCGTTGATCATGACGACCTGGCTGTCCTTGGCCTTGTCGCCGAGCGCCTTGACCAGCGCCTGGCCCTGCATACGGCCGATCTTCTCGTTGTCGTAGGACACGTAGGCGGAGAGCTTGCCCTCGGCCAGCCGGTCGTAGGCGATGACCTTGACACCCTTGGCGGCGGCCTGGTTCACCCAGGACTTGGTCGCCTTGAAGTCCACCGCGTCCAGAATGATCACCTTCACGCCCTGGGTGATCAGCGCGTCGAACTGCTTCTTCTGGGTCTCGGTCTCCTGTGCCGCGTTGTTGTACTTGACCTTGCAGTCGGGGCACAGCGCGCTGATCTTCGCCTCCATCATCGGGCGGTCGAAGGTCTCGTAGCGCGTGGTCTTGTTCTCCGGCAGGAGCAGGCCGATGGTCTTGTTGTCGCCGCCGCCCTTGGCGTTGTCACCGGCCTTGCCGCAGGCGGCCACGGAGAGCGCCATCGAGACGGCGGCGGTGCCTATGACGACGCGACGCGTCCAAACGTTCATGGGGTTGCCTCCCTGACGAGGCCGCGTCGTTGCGGCCGAGGTGGCTGGAAGTCAACTCGGCCCCCAGCCGACCGTCAAGGAGTAAATCCTTAACGAGATGACAACGGTGCCATGCGTTAGCTGTATGAACTCAGTGATCTCATGCCAGGGCCGGAGCGCCCGGGGACTGCGCGCCGTCGAGCAGGGTCGAATCGCCCATCTCGCTCAGCACCAGCGCCAGCGCACCCAGCACCTCGGCCCGGCCGCCGAGCGTGCCGGGGACCACACCCAACTGCCGTGCCGCGCTGGGGATCGCGTACCGCGACACCGATTCGCGGATCGGCGCCAGGACCAGCTCACCGGCCTCGGCGAGATCGCCGCCGAGCACCACCCGGCTCGGATTGAGCAGATTGCACAGATTCGCCACACCACTGCCGATATGGCGGCCCACGTCCGCGATGACCCGCCGGCAGCCCGGGTCGCCCTCACGGGCCAGCTGCACCACCCGCGCCATGGTCAGGTCCGGGCCGTGGCTCGGCTGCAGCAGGGGCAGGACGTAGCGGGCCGCGGTGAAGGTCTCCAGGCAGCCGCGGTTGCCGCAGCGGCACACCGGGCCGGACTCGTCCAGGGTGATGTGCCCGATCTCCCCGGCCGTGCCGCCCGGCCCCCGGTAGATCTGCCCGCTGATCACCAGGCCGGCCCCGACACCGCTGGCGACCTTGATGTACGCCAGGTCGGCGGCGCCCCGGCCGCCGCCCCAGACCAGCTCGCCCAGTGCGCCGAGGTTGGCGTCGTTGTCGACGTGGACGGGCACGCCGAGGCGCCCGGACAGCTCCTGGCGCGGGTTGGTCCCCGACCAGCCCGGCAGGATGGCCGTCGAGCCCAGCGTCCCGGACTCGACGTCGATCGGGCCCGGTACGCCCAGGCCGACGCCGATGACCTTGCCGACGTCCAGCCCGCTGGCCGTGATCAGCCGGTTGACCAGCTCTTCGGCCCGGTCGAAGCCCTCGGCCGCGGAGGCGTCCACGTCGATCGGCTCGGCCTGTTCGGCGAGCACCTGGTGGGCGAGGTTGCCGACCGCCACCCGCAGATGGGAATGCCCGAAATCGACCCCCACGACGATGCCCGCGTCACCGGACAGGGAGACGCTGCGCGCCCGGCGCCCGCCCGCCGAGGTCGGGGTCACCTCGACGGTCCCGCCGTCCTTCAACTCGCGAACGATGTTGGAGACGGTGGCCGCGGACAGCCCCGTGCTCCGGGCGATCTCCGCCTGCGTGAGTGAGCCCGCCATACGCACCGCGCGTACGACCCGCTCCAGATTGGCCCGGTGCAGCGAGGACTGCGACCCCGGAGTCTCCATCGACTCATCCACTCCCGTCTGGGGCCGGGGGTGCCTCCCAGTGGTGACTGGGGAGGCACGACGACCGCCCGCCGGCCGCGCCCACACCGTTGTGGAACGGCCCTCGATTCAACATGTGAACTCTAAGCAGAACTCCAGCCGGGAAGTCCCGTCAAGGCGTTGAGCCCACACATGATCGGCAATCGGCCCGCCGGGGCGGCCGGCACGGCGGCCCCGCGGCAGCGGAGGCACCCGAAGGCTCCCCGGGGCGAGACGCGGCGGTACGCACAGCCGGCACACGCCCCTGCCTCCGCACCGCCGCCGGGAGGGGGACACGCACCGGGCCCGCTCCCCCGCCGGCACTCGCCGCCGCGCTCCCCTATTTGAGTGCGCCCGCGGTCAGCCCGGCCACCACCTGCCGCTGGAAGACGATGTACGCGGCGAGCACCGGCAGCATCGCGATCGTCAGGCCCGCGAACAGGCCGGACCAGTCCCCCTTGTAGCCCTGGCTCACCGCCAGCGCCACCAGCCCCTGGGTCAGCATCTTCTTGTCCGGGTCCCCGACGTTGAGCACCGTCGGCAGCAGGTACTGGTTCCACTGCCCGAGGAAGTTGAAGATGCCGACGCTGATCAGGCCGGGCTTGGCCATCGGCAGCATCACCTGGAAGAAGGTGCGGGTGTGCGAGGCGCCGTCGATGAGCGCGGCCTCGGCCACCGAGGTGGGCAGCGTGCGGAAGAACCCGCTGAGGAAGAAGACCGTGAACGGCAGGGAGTAGGCGATGTAGACCAGGATCAGGCCGTGGTAGGTGTCCAGCAGCGCCATGTTCTTCATGACGAAGAACAGCGGGACCAGCGCCAGGATGACCGGGAAGCCCATCCCGCCCACGAACAGGAAGTACACGAAGCGGTTGCCCGGGAAGTCGAAGCGGGCCAGCACATACGCCGCCATCGCGCCCAGCAGCATCGTGCCGATCAGCGAACCACCCACGACGATCAGCGAGTTGAAGAAGTACTGGCCCATGTTCGCCTTGTCCCAGGCGCGTGACCAGTTGTCGAAGTGCAGGACCGAGGGCAGCCCCCAGGGCGAGCCGAAGATCTCGGTGTCGTCCTTGAAGGAGCTCACCACCGCCCACAGCAGCGGCATGGTGACCAGGAGGCCCCAGATCACCAGCACGCCGTGCGAGAAGACGTTGAGGACCCTGCCCTCACCGCTCCCGCCGCCGGACGGGGCGCCGACCTTCCGGTCCCGTCCGCCGCGCGGCCCGGGAAGCCGCGGGGTGCCCGACCCCGGTCCCTGCCGCTTCGTCACGCCCGGGAGGTCCGCGGGATCCGTCTGCGCACTCATCAGAACTCCAGTCGCTCGCGTCGTCCCAGCCGCAGCACGACGGCCGAGAAGACGAGGGTCACGATCAGCAGGGAAACGCCGATGGCCGTCGCGTATCCGGCCTGACCGTCACGGAAGGTCTTCTGGTACACGTACAGCGGAAGGACCTCGGTCGCATAGTCGGGGCCGCCGGGGCCGACGCTCATGATCTGGACGAAGGCGAACGCCGACACGTCCAGGGCGAGGATGCCCATGTAGATCCAGCCGGTCTGGACGGTGTCCCACAGCAGCGGCAGGGTGATACGGAAGAACGTGTTGAGGCGGTTCGCGCCGTCCAGCAGCGCGGCCTCGTAGAAGTCCTTCGGAATGGAGCTCATACCGGCGGAGAAGAGCACGACGTAGAAGCCCACATTGGCCCACACCATCGCGGCCATGACGCACCACAGCGCGATCTGCGGATCGCCCAGCCAGTCCGGCTGCACCCGGCCGAGCCCGACCGCCTTGAAGAAGGCGTTGAGCGCGCCGCTCTCCGGGTTGTACGCGAACTGGAACAGCAGCGCGACGATCGGGACCGACAGCACCTGCGGGAAGAAATAGAGGATTTTGTAGGCGCCCGAGCCGCGCACCCCGCCGATGACCGCCTTCCTCCTGCGGCGGCCACCGACGTTGAGCATGAAGGCGAAGAAGAGCCCGAGCGAGAGCGTCACCACCGGCAGCAGCAGCAACAACGTCACGCTGTTGCCCACGGCGGCCCAGAAGACGTCGTCCCGGAAGAGGCGGGCGTAGTTGTCGAAGCCGACCATCTTCATGTCCGGACTCAGGCCGGTCCAGTCCGTGAAGGAGTAGTAGATGGCCTGGACGAACGGCGAGATCACGAAGATCGCGTAAATCGCCAGCGGGAGGGCCAAGAACCCCGCGATGAAACGGTACTTACCGTGTTTCATGACTACCGATCCCGTTCTCTCCCCGCGTCCGCCGCCGCCGGTGACGCGCCCCGGCCCGTGCCGGGAGGTTCCCCTGCGAACTCGTCGGTCAGCGCTTGTACTTCTTGACGCTGGAGTCGTCGCGGGTGTCGTCCGCGTACTTCTGGATCTTCTTGATGGCTTCGTCCGGTGTCATCCGGCCGGCCATCATCTCGCCCAGGGCGCCGACGCCGATCCGCTCCTTCTGGAGCGCCACATACCAGTCCTGCAGACGCGGGTTGACGATGTTCTGGCCGGCCTTCTGCAGTGCGACCTGCGCCGATGCCAGGCCGGGCGGGAGCGTCAGCCCCTCGGTGCCGCCGTTGAGCGAGGTGAGCGAGGAGACCTGCTTGATGAAGTTCTGCGAGGACTTCCTGCTGAGCATGATGCGCAGCAGCTCCATCCCGCCCTCGGCGTTCCTGGCCTTCCGCGGCACGATGTACGGCTCGCCGCCGGAGGCCCAGAGGGTGCCGTACGGCATCTTGTCGGAGTCCGACAGGCTGGACGGGGCGCCCACCGCGAGGTCGAAGTGCGGGTTCTTCGCGATCTGCTTGGCCGACTCGTTCTCCACCCAGGAACCGTTGGGGATGAACAGCGCCTTGCCCTCGGCCCACGCCTTCTGCGACTGCAGGTGGTCCAGTCCGGGCGAGCCCTTGAGGACATAGCCCTTCTTGTAGAGCTCGTAATAGGCGTCGAAGGCCGCCTTGACCGCCGGGTCCTTCCAGGCGTTCGGCTCCAGATTGTCGATCTTCCGCAGGACCTCCGCGCCACCGATCTTGGCGATGAACGGGTACAGGCTGAAGGGGAGGTAGTACGGGTACTTTCCCGGGTACGTCCAGCCGGCGACGCCCTTCTTCTTCGCCTTGGCGCAGAGGGCCAGCATGTCGTCCCAGGTCTCGGGGTATTCCGCGTCCAGCTTCCGCAGATTGCTCTTGGAGTACCAGACGCCGTAGACGGTGTAGGCGTAGTAGAGGATCCAGGTTTCCTTGCCGCCGAACTGACCCATTTCGACGACACCGGGGCGCAGAGTGTCACGCACCTTCTTGCCCGGGTCGTCGACGGAGGGGGCGTCCAGGAGCGCGGTGAGGTCGGTCAGCTGGTCCTTGGCCACCAGCGTGCCGAAATCCATCTGCTCCGCACCGGAGTTGTCGACCAGGTCGGGCGGGTTACCGCCGTTGAAGCGCGGCTGCAGCGTCGACTGGATCTTCTGGGTCGACGAGAGCTTCACCTTTCCGTCGGCCTTCGGGAAGGACTTGAGATATTCGCCCTGCGCGTCCTTGGCGTACTTGTCGCCGAATCCGCCGTCGAAGATGACCACGTCGAGGCCGGCCGACTCATTGACCGCGAGCGGATTCCTGGCCGACTTCTTGCCTTTTTCGACCTTGTTGTCGCCGCCGCTGCCGCCGCCGGCACACGCCGACAGCACACTCATGGCCGGTACGGCGACGATTCCCAGGGCCGCGGCCCGCTTGACCAGATCGCGACGGTTGAATTCCGAGGTGGATCCCATGCTCAAGTCCTCGCCTTCTTCAGGACTCAGGCGGTGTACCGGAGCCACCCCGGCACCGCGGGTCAGATGAAGCTGAGTTGTACGGGATGTGCACCGGGCGCGCTAGAGAAATGCGGGGCAGTCATCCGTTCCCGCCTTCCCCCCGGATCCGCGGCCGTGGTCGTACGGCCGGTCGGACGCCGACAGGTATAGTCCACTTCCGGCCGCAGGGGCAAGATCGAATGCAGGGTTGGCCGGGAGTCTTTCCCGAGTTGAGACCTCGCCGGTATGCACGGGATTGCCCGGCCGTCACCCTCCTGGACGCCACCGCGACACGGCACCCACCGATCTCAGCCGCACCCTTGACACCAAAGCCCCCACGCACCTTACTTATCTCTGTTTATCTCGGCGTCATGTAACTGACAACGATGTCAATCTCGTTGAGAGGGCTCGCGTGCGGCTCAGACACCGGCACCGTCCACTGCGGGGGATCGCCCGCCCCGCCGCCCTCGCGGCGGCCGCTCTGCTCGTCATCACCGTGCCGGGGCCGGCGGGCGCCGCCCAGGCCGCGCCGCCCGGAACGCCCCAGGGGGCAGCGGAGTTCCGTTCGTCCTTCGAGGCCGGCGACCCGCAGCCGGACTGGACCGACAGCGTCGACACCGGCCCCGACGGGAAACCCCGGGCCTCCGGGGTCAGTCCGCAGACCGCCCCCGCGGCCCCCGGAATGAACACCGCCACCGACACCGGCCCCGACGCCTCCCCCACCGCCAAGGCGCACGCCGGCTTCAGCGGCACCCGCGCGCTGCGCTACTCCGGCACCCACACCGCCGCCGGCCGCGGCTACTCGTACAACAAGATCTTCGATGTCAACGTCCCCGTCACGGCGGCCACTTCGCTCTCGTACAAGCTCTTCCCCGAGATGGCGAAGAGCGATCCGGACTATCCGGCGACCCACGCCGCCGTGGACCTGGCCTTCACCGACGGCACCTACCTCAGCGAGCTGTCCGCCGTCGACCAGCACGGCACGCCGCTGACGCCGCAGGGCCAGGGCGCCGCCAAGACGCTCTACGCCAATCAGTGGAACAACCGGGAGTCGCGGATCGGCGCGGTCGCCGCCGGAAAGACCGTCGACCGCGTCCTGGTCGCCTACGACGCGCCCCGGGCGCCGCGCACCGCGCCCGCCTTCCGCGGCTGGGTCGACGACATCGTCCTCGGCCCGAAGGCGCCCGAGAAGCCGCTCGCCCACCTCTCCGACTACGCCGCCACCACCCGCGGCACGCTCTCCAGCGGGAGCTTCTCGCGCGGCAACACCTTCCCCGCCACCGCGGTCCCCAACGGGTTCAACTTCTGGACCCCGGTCACCAACGCGGGCTCCGCCGACTGGCTGTACGAGTACGCGCGCAAGAACAACGCCGACAACCTGCCCACCCTCCAGGCGTTCAGCGCCAGCCACGAACCGAGCCCGTGGATGGGAGACCGGCAGACCTTCCAGGTCATGCCGTCCGTCGCGGCCGGCACCCCGGACGCCTCCCGCACCGGCCGTGCGCTGCCGTTCCACCACGCCAACGAGACCGCGAAGCCGCACTACTACGGGGTGACCTTCGACAACGGCCTCAAGACGGAGATCACCCCGACCGACCACGCCGCGCTGATGCGGTTCACCTTCCCCGGCGACCGGGCGAGCCTGATCTTCGACAACGTCAACGACAAGGGCGGGCTGAGCCTGGACACCGAGCACGGCGTCGTCACCGGCTTCTCGGACGTCAAAAGCGGCCTGTCCGTCGGCGCCACCCGGCTCTTCGTCTACGGCGTCTTCGACGCCCCGGTCACCGGCGGCGGCAAGCTGGAGAGCGGAGCCGGCAAGGACGTCACCGGCTATCTCCGCTTCCGGCCGGGGGCCGACCGCACCGTGACCATGCGGATCGCCACCTCCCTGATCAGCGTGGACCAGGCCAGGGCGAATCTGGACCGGGAGATCCCGGCCGACGCGACCTTCGCCGGCGTCAGGGACCGGGCGCAGGCGCAGTGGGACGGCCTCCTGGGCAGGATCGAGGTCCAGGGCGCGAGCCGCGACCAGCTCACCACCCTCTACTCCAACCTCTACCGCCTCTACCTCTACCCCAACTCCGGCTTCGAGAAGGTCGGTTCGCGCAGCCGTTACGCCTCCCCCTTCTCGCCGCAGACCGGCCAGGACACCCCGACCCGCACCGGCTCGAAGATCGTCGACGGTGAGGTCTACGTCAACAACGGCTTCTGGGACACCTACCGGACCACCTGGCCCGCGTATTCCCTGCTCACCCCGAAACGGGCCGGGAAGATGGTCGACGGCTTCGTCCAGCAGTACAAGGACGGCGGCTGGATCTCCCGCTGGTCCTCGCCCGGCTACGCGGACCTGATGACCGGCACCAGTTCCGATGTGGCCTTCGCCGACGCCTACGCCAAGGGGGTGAAATTCGACGCCGAGGCCGCCTATGCCGCGGCCGTCAAGAACGCCACCGTCGCCCCGCCGAACCCCGGCGTCGGCCGGAAGGGCATGACCACCGCGCCGTTCCTCGGCTATACGAGCACCGACACCCGCGAGGGCATGTCCTGGGCGCTGGAGGGCTACCTCAACGACTTCGGCATCGCCCGTATGGGCCGGGCGCTCTACGAGAAGACCAGAAAGCCCCGCTACAAGGAGGAGTCCGCCTATTTCCTGGACCGCGCCCGCGGCTACGTCCACCTCTTCGACGCCACGGTGGGCTTCTTCCAGGGCAAGGACGCCCAGGGAAAGTGGCGGTTGCCGCCGGACCGGTTCGACCCGCGGGTCTGGGGCAACGACTACACCGAGACCAACGCCTGGACCGCCGCCTTCACCGCGCCGCAGGACACCCGGGGCCTGGCCAACCTCTACGGCGGCCGCGCGGGCCTGGCCGAGAAGCTGGACGCCTATTTCGCCACCCCGGAGACCGCGTCGAAGGAATTCGCCGGCTCGTACGGCGACGTGATCCATGAGATGACCGAGGCGCGCGACACCCGTATGGGCATGTACGGGCACAACAATCAGCCCTCGCACCACATCGGCTACCTGTACGACGCGGCCGGGCAGCCCTGGAAAACGCAGGAAAAGGTCCGCGAGGCGATGGCCCGGCTCTACCTCGGCAGCGAGATCGGCCAGGGATATCCGGGCGACGAGGACAACGGCGAGATGTCGGCCTGGTACGTCTTCAGCTCGCTCGGCTTCTATCCGCTGGTGATGGGCCAGGGCGAATACGCGGTGGGCTCCCCGCTGTTCACCAAGGCCACCGTCCATCTGGAGAACGGCCGGGACCTCACCATCAGGGCCCCGCGCAACAACGCCCGCAACGTCTATGTCCAGGGCCTCCGGGTGAACGGCAAAACCTGGAACTCCACCGCCCTGCCGCACCGGATCCTCGCCCGCGGCGGCACCCTGGACTTCACCATGGGCGACCGCCCGTCCCACTGGGGCACCGCGGCGCACGCCGCCCCGACGTCGATCACCAAGGACGACAGGGTTCCCGACCCGCCCCGGGACGTGACCGGCGCCGGCGGCGGTCCCCTCTTCGACAACACCTCCGCCACCTCGGCCCGGCCGACCGGCGCCCCGGTGGACCTCACCCGGCCCGCCCGGGTCACGTCGTACACGCTCACCTCGTCGGACCGCGCCGCCGCGCCCGGCGGCTGGACCCTGGAGGGCTCCCCGGACGGAGAGCGGTGGACGCGGCTGGACCACCGCGCGGGCGAGTCCTTCACCTGGGACCGCCAGACCCGCGTCTTCGCCGTCGGCCGGCCCGGGAGCTATGCGCACTACCGGCTGGTCCCCGACGGCGCGGGCACCCTCGCCGAGATCGAGCTGCTCGGGTCGCCGTAGTCCCGGCCGGTGGCCGACGCCGACGCACGGACGGGCCGTACCCCCTCGCCCGAGGGAGTACGGCCCGTCCTGGTGCCGCGGGTGGACCTACTTGCGGATCAGCGAGCGCAGCACGTACTGCATGATGCCGCCGTTGCGGTAGTAGTCCGCCTCACCGGGGGTGTCGATGCGGACGACCGCGTCGAACTCGACGCCGCTGTCCGTGGTGACCTTGACGGTGCGCGGGGTGGTGCCGTCGTTCAGCTCGGTCACGCCGGTGATCGAGAAGGTCTCCTCGCCGGTCAGGCCGAGGGACTCGGCGGACGCGCCCTCCGGGAACTGCAGCGGCAGGACGCCCATGCCGATGAGGTTCGAGCGGTGGATGCGCTCGTAGGACTCGGCGACGACGGCCTTGACGCCGAGCAGCGCGGTGCCCTTGGCGGCCCAGTCACGGGACGAGCCGGAGCCGTACTCCTTGCCGGCCAGGATGACCAGCGGGGTGCCGGCGGCCTGGTAGTTCTGCGAGGCGTCGTAGATGAACGACACCGGAGCGCCGTCCTGGGTGAAGTCGCGGGTGAAGCCGCCCTCGGTGCCCGGCGCGATCTGGTTGCGCAGGCGGATGTTGGCGAAGGTGCCGCGGATCATGACCTCGTGGTTACCACGGCGCGAGCCGTAGGAGTTGAAGTCACGACGCTCGACGCCGTGCTCGGTGAGGTACTGGCCGGCCGGGGTGTCGGCCTTGATCGCACCGGCCGGGGAGATGTGGTCGGTGGTGACCGAGTCGCCCAGCTTCGCCAGCACCCGGGCGCCGGAGATGTCCGAGACCGGGGTGGTCTCCATCGTCATGCCCTCGAAGTACGGGGGCTTGCGCACGTAGGTGGACTGCGGGTCCCACTCGAAGGTGTTGCCGGTGGGGATCGACAGCGCCTGCCACTGGGCGTCGCCCGCGAAGACGTCCTGGTAGGACTTGTTGAACATGTCCTCGCCGATGGCGTTCGCCACGACGTCGTTGACCTCGGCCTCGGTCGGCCAGATGTCCTTCAGGAAGACCGGGTTGCCCTCGGTGTCGGTGCCCAGCGCGTCCTCGGTGATGTTCACCTTCATGGAACCCGCGAGGGCGTACGCGACGACCAGCGGCGGCGACGCCAGGTAGTTCATCTTGACGTCGGGGTTGATCCGGCCCTCGAAGTTGCGGTTGCCGGAGAGCACCGAGGTCACGGCCAGGTCGTGGTCGTTGACGGCCTTGGAGACCTCCTCCGGCAGCGGGCCGGAGTTGCCGATGCAGGTGGTGCAGCCGTAGCCGACGAGGTTGAAGCCGACCTTGTCGAGGTACGGGGTGAGCCCGGCCTTGTCGAAGTAGTCGGTGACGACCTTGGAGCCCGGGGCGAGGGTGGTCTTGACCCACGGCTTGCGGGTCAGGCCCTTCTCCACGGCCTTCTTCGCGACCAGCGCGGCGGCGACCATGACGTACGGGTTCGAGGTGTTGGTGCAGGAGGTGATGGCCGCGACCGTCACCGCACCGTGGTCGATCTCGTAGGTCGAGCCGTCGGGGGCGGTGACCGTGGTCGGGCGGGTCGGCACGCCGTTGGTGGCGGCCGGGGCGTCGGAGGCCGGGAAGGACTCCTTGCCCGCCTCGTCGTCGTCCTCGACGTAGTTGCGCACGTCCAGCGCGAACTGCTCGGCGGCGTTGGCCAGGACGATGCGGTCCTGCGGGCGCTTCGGACCGGCGATCGACGGGACGACCGTGGAGAGGTCCAGCTCCAGCTTCTCGGAGAAGTCGGGCTCGGCGGCCGGGTCGAGCCAGAGGCCCTGCTCCTTGGCGTACGCCTCGACGAGCGCGACCTGCTGGGCGTCGCGGCCGGTCAGACGCAGGTAGTTCAGGGTCTCGTCGTCGATCGGGAAGATCGCGGCGGTGGAGCCGAACTCCGGCGACATGTTGCCGATGGTGGCGCGGTTGGCCAGCGAGGTGGCGGCGACGCCCTCGCCGTAGAACTCGACGAACTTGCCGACGACACCGTGCTTGCGCAGCATCTCGGTGATGGTCAGCACCAGGTCGGTGGCGGTGGTGCCGGGCTTGAGCTCACCGGTCAGCTTGAAGCCGACGACGCGCGGGATGAGCATGGAGACCGGCTGGCCGAGCATCGCGGCCTCGGCCTCGATGCCGCCGACGCCCCAGCCCAGCACACCGAGGCCGTTGACCATGGTGGTGTGCGAGTCGGTGCCGACGAGGGTGTCGGGGTACGCCTGGCCGCCTCGGACCATGACCGTGCGCGCCAGGTGCTCGATGTTCACCTGGTGGACGATGCCGGTGCCGGGCGGGACGACCTTGAACTCGTCGAAGGCGGTCTGGCCCCAGCGCAGGAACTGGTAGCGCTCCTTGTTGCGGCCGTACTCCAGCTCGACGTTCTGGCCGAAGGCGTCCTTCGTGCCGAACTTGTCGGCGATGACGGAGTGGTCGATGACCAGCTCGGCCGGCGCCAGCGGGTTGATCTTCGCCGGGTCGCCGCCCAGCTCCTTCACGGCCTCACGCATGGTGGCGAGGTCCACGACACAGGGCACGCCGGTGAAGTCCTGCATGATCACGCGGGCCGGCGTGAACTGGATCTCCTGGCTGGGCTGGGCCTGGGAGTCCCAGCCGCCGAGCGCCCGGATGTGGTCGGCGGTGATGTTCGCGCCGTCCTCGGTGCGGAGCAGGTTCTCCAGCAGCACCTTCAGGCTGTAGGGAAGACGCGCGGCGCCTTCGACCTTGTCCAGCCGGAAGATCTCGTACGACTCGTCGCCCACCTGCAGCGTGCTGCGGGCGTCGAAGCTGTTCGCCGACACGACAGTCTCCTTCATGCATGAAATTCGCGCGTACCACCGCCATGCTGCCGTCACAGCTTCTTGCCCCGTCCGCTAAGGTATGCCTAAGTTAGGCACGCCTTACTGGCGCGGCAGCGGTACGCCTCTCGGCAGATATCTCGATGTCGAGATAACTCTAGTACATCGTCGCGGCCTGGTCATGCCCCGGCCTGTGTCCCCGCTCACGCATCCGCCCGCCCGTACGGGACAAAACGGCAGGCCGCGCAGGCCGCCGCCGGGCTTCGCCGTGCCCCGTCCGGCGCATGCCACCTGCGGCTCGTGTCGCCTCCGGCCCGGCGCGGCCCGTGCGGATACCCCGCCCGTGTCACCTCCCGCCCGCTTCGCCTCCCGGCTCGTGTCACATCCGTCCCCCGGCATCCGTCATGCCGGTGACGGAACCCGACGGGGGAGGAACGAGCGCCATGAACGACGACCACGAGTGGCTGGCGGAGCGGTTCGAGGAGCACCGGGGCCACCTGCGGGCCGTGGCCTACCGCATGCTCGGCTCGGTGAGCGAAGCCGACGACGCCGTCCAGGAGGCGTGGCTGCGGCTGAGCCGGTCCGGCGCGGACGGCGTGGAGAACCTGGGCGGCTGGCTGACCACGGTCGTCGGGCGGGTGTGCCTGGACCAGCTGCGGACGCGCGCGGCGCGGCGCGAGGACCCGCTCGGCGTCCGCGTCCCCGAGCCGGTCGTGAGCCCCGCGGACGCCGCAGGACCGGAGCAGGAGGCACTGCTGGCCGACTCGGTCGGGCTCGCGCTGCTGGTCGTGCTGGAGACCCTCACGCCCGTCGAGCGGCTGGCCTTCGTCCTGCACGACCTGTTCACGGTGCCCTTCGACGAGATCGCGCCCCTCGTCGGCCGCACCCCGGCCGCCGCCCGGCAGCTCGCCAGCCGGGCCCGGCGCCGCGTCCGGGGCACCGCCCCGGCCGCCGACGCCGATCGCGCCCGCCGGCGGGAAGTGGTCGACGCCTTCCTCGCCGCCTCGCGCGGCGGCGACTTCGAGGCGCTGCTCGCGGTCCTCGACCCGGACGTCGTCCTGCGCGCCGACGCGGGCGACGCGCCCGAAGGCGTCTCGAAGCTGGTCCGGGGAGCGCGCGCGGTCATCGAGCAGGCGCTCACCTTCTCCCGCGTCGCGGCCTTCGCCCGGCCGGCCCTGGTCAACGGCGCGCCGGGGCTCGTCACGGCGCGGGGCGGCCGGCCGTTCTCCGTCATGGGCTTCACCGTCGCGCACGGCAGGATCATCGAGATCAACATCCTCGCCGACCCGGCACGGCTGAGCCGGCTGGACCTGACGCTCCTCGACGACTGACGCCGGGAGGCGGGGGCCACCGACGCCGGGAGGCGGGGGCCACTGGCACCGGGAGGCGCGGCAGGGGCGCTCCGCCTACCTCCCCGCCAGCCCCGTACGCACCACCGTCACGATCTCCTCGTCGGAGAGCCCCAGGTGGCGGGCCTCGGCGATCAGACGCTGGGCGGTCTCGCCGAGGCGGGCGCGGGCCGGGGACGCGGCGCCGGTGACCACCGCGCCGCGGCCGCGCCGGAGTTCGATCAGCCCCTCCTCCTTGAGGCGCTGATAGCCGCGCAGCACCGTATGGACGTTCACGCCGAGCGAGGCGGCGAGCGCGCGGGCGGCCGGCAGCCGCTCCCCGGCGTCGACCGTGCCGTCGGCGATGGCGCCGCGGACCGAGGCCGCGATCTGGTCACCGAGCGGGACGGACGATCCCGGGTCCACCCGGAAGAGCACGTCAGGCTCCTTCCTTCCGCGAACGCGCGCGGTCCAGGTACGTATTGAGCAGAGCGGCGGCGGTCGCGGCGTCATCGACCGTCACCACGAACTCCTTGCCGTCGGTCAGCCTTACCACGATGCCCTCGCCCGAGCGCAGGACGAGGCCGCTGCGGCCGGACCGGATGCGGTAGCCCCAGCCGCCGAACTCCTGGAAGGCGCCTATCGGGCGGCTGGTGGCCTCCGTGACGCGGTCGAGGGGGAGGTGGCGGATGCGCAGGGGCGGCAGCAGGGTCGACGAGACGGTCAGACCTCGGCGGTCGACGGTGACCCGCGCGGCGGCACAGGGCAGGACCGCGATCGCGCCGATGAGCAGGCTGATACCCGCCTGCCAGTCGGCGAACGCGAGGAAGAAGAGCCCGGCGCCGAGCAGCAGGGTGCCGAGCGCGACGATCGGTGGCGAGCCGATGGTGCGCGACCAGCCCGCCGACACACCCGCCGGGAGGTCGAGCCGGGGCGCCCCGCCCGCCGCCCGGTCGGACGGCCGGGGCGCGGGGCCCGCCAGCAGACGGCCCAGTGCCCCGGCGAGCACGGCGACGGCGAGTGTCAAGGCCAGTTCCCACAGCGGCAGCCGGACCGCCGAGGCGTCGGTGGCGCCGGCGTTGGCGAACAGGGTCCGGCAGGCGAGAAACGCGATGGCGGCCGCGAGGGCGTAGCCACCGGCGATCAGCCAGGGCGTCCCCGCCGACGGCCCCGGCAGCCGCGCGAGGAGGCCGGCGACGGTACCGAACACGAGCAGCAGCGTGAACACGAGCAGCAGGAAGCCGCGGGCGGAGGTAAAGCCGTCGGCCCGCGCGGCGCCCTCACCGAAATGGGTGGCAAGCGGTTCGGGCAATCGGGCGGAGATCGAGAAGTAGACGACGGCGACGGCCACGGCGGCGGCGACGAACGGCAGGACGGCAATCAGGGCCCACGGACGGGCATTTAAGGGCGGGGAGGAACGCTGGGCACTCTTCATCGGCTGGTCGACCACCTCTCGATTGTTTGCATAGTAGTAGAACTACTCGACTATCGACAGTTGCGTAGCCATCTCATATCTGAGATACGGTCACCCCATGGCAGACGACTACCTCGTACGCATCGGCAGGCTCATCCGTGACGCCCGACAGCACCGTGGCTGGACACAGACGCAGCTCGCCGAAGCTCTCGGCACCAGCCAGAGCGCGGTCAACCGCATCGAACGCGGGAATCAGAACATCAGCCTTGAGATGATCGCTCGTATCGGCGAAGCGCTCGACAGCGAAATCGTCTCGCTCGGCTACGCCGGCCCGATGCACCTGCGCGTGGTCGGCGGACGCCGGCTGTCCGGCAGCATCGACGTCAAGACGAGCAAGAACGCCTGCGTCGCGCTGCTGTGCGCCACGCTGCTCAACGCGGGCCGCACCACCCTGCGCCGGGTGGCCCGCATCGAGGAGGTCTACCGCATCCTCGAAGTGCTGGGCAGCATCGGCGTGCGGACCCGGTGGATCAACGACGGGAACGACCTGGAGATCGTCCCGCCCGCGGAACTCGACCTCGACTCGATGGACACCGAGGCCGCCCGCCGCACCCGCAGCGTCATCATGTTCCTCGGCCCGCTGCTGCACCGCATGGACCACTTCAAGCTGCCGTACGCGGGCGGTTGCGACCTCGGCACCCGCACCGTCACGCCGCACATGACGGCACTGCGCCACTTCGGCCTGGAGATCACCGCGACCGACGGCACCTACATCGCCGAGGTGGACCGCAGCGTCGCCCCCAAGCGCGCGATCGTGCTCACCGAACGCGGCGACACCGTCACCGAGAACGCCCTGCTGGCCGCCGCCCGCCACGACGGCGTCACGGTCATCCGCAACGCCTCCTCCAACTACATGGTCCAGGACCTCTGCTTCTTCCTGGAGGAACTGGGCGTCCGCGTCGACGGCATCGGCACCACCACCCTCACCGTCCACGGCGCCGCACACATCGAACGCGATGTGGACTTCGCACCGTCCGAGGACCCCGTCGAGGCAATGAGCCTGCTGGCGGCGGCCGTTGTCACCGAGTCGGAGCTGACCATCCGCCGGGTCCCGGTCGAGTTCCTGGAGATCGAACTGGCCGTCCTGGACGAGATGGGCCTGGACCACGAGCGCAGCGCGGAGTACGCCGCCGACAACGGCCGCACCCGGCTGATCGACCTGACGGTCCGCCCCTCCAAGCTCCAGGCCCCCCTGGACAAGATCCACCCGATGCCCTTCCCGGGCCTCAACATCGACAACGTCCCCTTCTTCGCGGCCATCGCCGCCAGCGCCCAGGGCCAGACCCTCATCCACGACTGGGTCTACGACAACCGCGCCATCTACCTCACGGACCTCAACCGCCTCGGCGCCCAGGTCAAACTCCTCGACCCGCACCGCGTCCTGGTCGACGGCCCCACCCGCTGGCGCTCCGCCGAAATGATGTGCCCCCCGGCCCTCCGCCCCGCCGTCGTCGTCCTCCTCGCCATGATGGCCGCCGAGGGCACCTCCGTCCTCCGCAACGTCTACGTCATCAACCGCGGCTACGAGGACCTGGCAGAACGCCTCAACTCGCTCGGGGCACAGATCGAGATCTTCCGGGATATCTGACGCCCCTCCGGAGGAAGGCCGCCGCAACCCACCGGACCTGTGTGCATGCGGGCCTCGAAGGGATGCGGCGGCACTCGCGGGACTTCTGGGACTTTGGGTTGGGCCTCCCGCCCGCTCCTGCAGGCCGCGATCCAGGTGGCCTGCCGCCCCGGCCGGGACTATGCGAAGATCGCGTCGACCGCGGCGCTGCCCGCACCAGCCCGGGGCAGGTGGGGGGCGTACTTCCGCAGCGCGAAAGAGGCGACGACGGAATCATTCCAGCAGTCATGAAAGGCTTCTCAGCGCCCCCGTCCCAAGCGGATGTTCTGGGTCCAGGCGTTCGTCCCGCCCCTCGGCGTGGTCTTGCAGGCGGGGGCATAGCAGCGCCAGACCCAGGTGCCATTCTGCCTGCGGCGGATCTCGATCTCACTCCCGTTGCAGCGCCCGCAGCGGGGCGGAGCCGCAAAGGCCGCCGCGTGTTCGTGTTCCAGCAGCTTCCCGGCGAAGTGCGCACCCCGCATCGTCAGCATGACTTCACGGGTCCAGCTCTGTGAGAGGACGTTGAGGCTGCCGAGCATGACCGTCCGCTCGTCGATGACCGCGATCTTCTGGTGCATGACGTTCATCGGTACGACCACATGCGCAACGGCTCTCAGGTCAGTGATGAGTTTCTGGTTGGCAGGCTTCTTCTGAAGCTGGTCGGTGTCGTCTCGGATGAAGACACTGATCCGTACTCCGCGGTCGGCGGCCGCACGTAGCTCGGGCAGCAGGGAGCTGACCCGCCTCGCCACCCAGGGGGCCCAGAGCCACAGGGAATGTCGTGCGTGGCGGATCTCTTCGGTGAACGTACGGTAGAAGTCGCGTTCGTCGTCGATCTCCGTCACCTCGACATGCCGGCTCAGCACCTCGGCGAGCGCGGTGCCGAACTCCCCACGGAACGTGGGCGGCGCGGTCGGTGGGGTGATCAAGGTCTTGGCCTGGAGGACCCGCACGCCCCGTCGGGTATCGATGAGCGCCGCGAGCTGCGCCAGGGCCGTTCCTGGTTTCGCGTTCTTGACTCGTTCGCCGCTGGCGATCACGTACAGGCGGGTCTTGACCCGGGTGACAGCCACGTTGAAGAGACGGACGCCGTCCCGGGGCCAGCTGCTGGCCGCCGGCTGGAGGTGGGCGCAGGCCATCCACAGCTCGCGGCTGCCCACCCCTCCCTCCACCGTGTCGAAGACGACGATGTCGAACTCCCGGCCCTGGAACTTGTGCGCGGTACCGACCTCTGCCAGCGCGCCCCCTCCCGGGCCTTCGACGTCTCGCAGGGCCTCCAGAGTGGCGTCGGACTGGACGCGGTAGGGCGTGACCACGCCCGTTTCCTCACCCAGCTCGCCATGCAGCTCCACCAGCGCCCGCGCGATCAGTGAGCCCGCCGGCCACCAGCCACTGCGACTTCCGGTCAGGTGCGCCCGGGCCAGCTCGTGCAGCCCGTCCGTGTCGATCAGCACGATCTCCGGATCGTCGGCCGGGCGTGCGGCCTGTGTCTGGCTGCCTCCGCCCAGCACTCCGCCGTATGCGAGGCCGTTGGCCAACTGCATAACGGCGGGGCCGAAACGGTGCTGCTGGGTGAGGGTGACGCAGGCCGGGTGGGCCTGAGCGTCGGACGGTTCCACGATCCCGCAGTGCTGGAACACGTCGGGGAGCAGCCAGCGCTTGATGTCCGCGCGATCGTGTCCCTTGAGCTCGGGCGGGACGACCGCACCCAGCTGCATGAAGTCCCCGAGAAGGACCACGGTCCGACCGGCCTTGCCTGTGGCGAGCAGAACTTCTGGCAGGGTGGCTGCGCCTGCCTCGTCCACGAGAACGACGTCGTACGGGCCGTCGAAGACCGCCCGGTTCGTGCGGAACCGGGCCAGGGTCGTGGCGACCAGCTTGGCGCCTTTGATGATCTCGCTCTGGGCGTCACGGGCGAGGCGCTCGTACTCCTCTTGGACTTCTTGGTATTGCTTCTCCAGTCCAGGCTGCCGAGTCGTGTCGGCGGCTACGGCCGGTCGTAGGCGGCGGGCCAGATCGAACCGGGCCGGCCAGCCCTGCTGCTCGGCCCGCTCCGTCAGGTCGCCGGCCTGCTGAGCCCGCTCCGCGGCCTCCTCCGCCCGGGTCTTGTCTTCTTTGCATCTGTCGTAGTGGCGTCCGGCCTGCTGCTCTGCCGCCAACCGGGCCTTGACGTCGGCCGCCAGACGGGCGGCCTGTTCCCGAGTGAGCGCGACGGTGTCGACCAGCGCTGCGATCTGAGCGTCGAGGGCTGCGATGTGGGTGGTGGCCGTGGCGCGGGCCTTGGCCGCCGACTTCTGGGCGGACGCGGCAGCCTGCTCGGCGTCGGCGAGCTTCCGCTGCAGCTCGCCGGCCCTTTCGCGCAGACGCCACTTCTTCACAGAGCCCTTGCCCTCTATTTCCTCCAGCTCCTGGCGCAGGGGATCGCAGGCGCCTTCGGCCAGTAGCGCAGCTGCCTCACGGGCCTCCGCTGCCTTCCGTACCTGGACCACTTCCTCGGACAGCCGGTCGACTTGGCGCCACTGCGCCCGCGACGGCTCCGCAGCTTTATCGCGGGCCGCGGCCGTCTCGGCATCGGACAATGCCTCCCGGAACATCGCCTCGGAGTCAGCCAGACGTCGGCTGGCAGCTTCCTCTCGCGACCGTGCCGATGCGAGATCCTCACCGGGCGTGCGGAGCAGCTTCAGCGCCGCGAAGTAGGCAGAGGAGTCGAATCCGGCAAGACCGCTGTCCAGGGTGGCGAGCTGTTCGGCTCGGTGCTTGATCGCGACGAGCTCGGCTTCGAGGGTGCGGCGCAGGGCCGCCGTGTCCGCCAAGCGCGCCTTGACCATCAGCGGCAGGGACACCGAAGCGTCCTCGGCAACCTCCCGCAGATGCGGTGGGCCCACCCGGACGATGTCGCCGGGGTTGTGCTGCTTGGCCCGGACCACTCCGAGCAGAGCATTGTCCACCGCGATGTTCGTGGCAGAGACGAGCAGTACCCGGTCGTCCCTTGCGATGAGATCGCCGATGGCGCGTTTCAGGACGGTCGTCTTCCCTGTGCCCGGAGGACCCCACACCAGGTACGCCCCCTCGCCGAGGCAGGCCCGGTACGCGTCGCCCTGCGCGGGGTGGAATCCGGGCGGGTCTGCCTCGTGGGCCGGTGCTCCGCCAATGCGGCCGGCCGCCAGGGCTGCCGCCAGAGGGTGCTCACCGAGACCGGAAATGCCGTCACGCAGAGCCTCGATGAGGAAGGTGGGCGGCTGCTTCAGCATCCACAGGTGCGGGTCGGCCACGTCGGCGAACTCGGCCACCCGTAAGGTCAGCAGAGAACCGTCCTGGACCAGTTCTGAGACCGCGAAGCCATTCGTCTCGACGCCCTCGTGCTCCGGTCCGGCGAGCCGCAGGCTGTCCAGCTGGTCGGGCCCGATATCGGAGCCACGGAGGTCGACAGCGTACTGACCGACGTCCCCAGTACGTGCCGCCCGACCGATGCGCTGCCAGCGGGGCTGCTTGCCGGCACCGCCTTCCACGTTGATCCACTCCCCGAGCGCCGTGGCGATCTCCTCGCGCCAGCCCACGTGCCAGTCCCCCTGCCTGTGGCCCTCGTGTCCGGAACGACAAATTTACCCACTCCCACTAAGTGACATACGGCGAGCTTGCGTGATGGATAGTCAGAAGTGAGCGCCCGGGGGCCTTGCGGGATCCGGGTGCAGGGTGCCGACGGCTACCGCGGAGTCGATCCGGTCCTGTGTGACCGCTTCCTACGACAGGATGTCGATCAGTACGCTTGTAGCAGTGATTCGTCGGTGTCCACGTCACCACGCCGTTCTTGTGCGGCGGCGTGGATGCACGCACCGAGCGAGGTCGCGCTGTCGTTACGGGAGTCAGGGGGGTGCGGTGAACGGCAGAACTTTGCCGCCGCGTATCGGTCCGTACCTCGTCGAGCGACGGCTCGGCGCGGGCGGCATGGGCGAGGTGTTCCTCGCCTACTCCGTCGCGGGTGAACCGGTCGCAGTGAAGGTGATCCGGCCCGACCGCACGGATCCGCACACCCGCGCCCGCTTCGAACGCGAAGCGACGATCGCGCGCACGATCTCCGGCACGGGCCGGGTAGCCCGTTTCATCGACGCGGACCCGTTCGCCGAGGAGCCGTGGCTGGCCATGGACTACGTCCCGGGTCGCTCACTCTCCGACCTCGTGAAGGACCAAGGCCCTCTCGCCGCGCCTCTCGTGGCGAGCCTGGGCGCATTATTGGCCGAGGGCCTTGCTGCCGTGCACGCCGTGGGCCTGGTCCACCGCGACCTGAAGGCGCAGAACGTCATTCTGGGCGACTTCGGCCCAGTGATCATCGACTTTGGGCTCGGCGCCTTCCTCGGAGCCTCCAAGGGCTCGCTCTCCCAGGCCGGCACTGTCATCGGTACGGTGCGCTGCATGCCACCCGAGCAAGCCTTGGGCGAGGTGGACATGACACAGGCCGCCGATGTGTACGGCCTGGGCACGGTGCTTCTCTACGCAGCGACCGAGCACTACCCGTATGACGGCGCCCGGTGGGAGGCGGTGGCCGCGCAGGTGGTCAATCCCGAGGTCGACCCCGATCTGTCCGGGCTGCCCAAGGACCTTGCCCCCGTCGTGCAGCCGATGCTGGCGCACAAAGCGGAGGACCGCCCCTCTTTGGAGGAGGTGACCCGGCAGTGCGCCGATCTCATGCGTCTGCTGGGTACGAGTCCAGCCCGCGCGCGCCGCTCTCTGATCGAGGAGACGACGGCGAAGGATCACCCGACGATGGTGCTTCCGCAGCCGGACGCACCGATGCTTGACCGGCTCGACTCGCTGGAGAGGCTGCTGCGCGAAGAGTTGGTGTCCGGGGAGCGGAACATCCCTGTCCCCACCGCCGCTGGTGAGCCCGGTACGGACACTGCGGGCGAGATCGACGTCGAGATCTCGCTGACGCCCGAGCCCTCGGCCGCGTTCGGTTCCGTACCCGGGAGCGGAAGACCGGCGGAGCCCGTACCGCAGCCGGGCCGTCCCCCCGCTTCCCGCAGGGTTGCCGACGAGCTGCGCGAGCGCTACGCGAGACGACCGGCACTCGCCTGGCCGAAGCGCTGAGCCGCTTCCCTCCTCCGTCCTCCCGCCAACGAGCCGACACAGTACGGGACTCGGGGCATCGGTATGGCCCCCTGGACACAGCGCACCCGGCTCACCGGACGACCACGCGGGCTCCCCCACAAGCACACCAGACAGCACGAGCAGACCGTTCACAGAGGAGCACCACGTGACCACGGCGAAGCAGCCAGAGGTCCCTGAGCCGCGCGACGCCGATCCGGCGCATCCGCCGTACCCGACCGGCGCGAAGCTGGTCTTGGCCCCCGGCGCCCAGGTGCGCATCCGCGACGAGCAGTGGCTCGTGAAGTCCGTCGGGGAGTCCCGCGACGGACTGATGGTCGAGGTCAGCGGGGTTTCCCCATTCGTCCGTGGCACGGACGCGGTGTTCTACTCCGGCCTGGACCAGATCGACGTACTCGATCCGCGCAAGACCCGGCTCGTGCCCGACGACACCTCCAAGCACGCCAAGGCCCGCCTCTACCTGGAGGCGGTCATCCGCAAGACCGCGCTGCCGCAGACCGAGCACGGCCTCGCGCTCGCCGGCTCCTTCCTCATGGACCGGCAGGAGCATCAGCTGCGCCCCGCCGAGCTGGCGCTGTCCATGCGCAACCCACAGCCCCGGCTGCTGATAGCCGACGTCGTCGGTCTGGGTAAGACGCTGGAGATCGGCGTCACGCTCTCGGAGCTGATCCGGCGCGGGCGCGGCGAACGCATTCTCGTGGTCACGCCCGCCCATGTGTTGGAGCAGTTCCAGCGCGAGCTGTGGACCCGCTTCGCCCTGCCGCTGGTGCGCCTGGACTCCACCGGCATCCAGCGCATCCAGCAGGAGATCCCGGCGGGCCGGAACCCGTTCGCCCACTTCAAGCGGGTCATCGTCTCCGTCGACACCCTCAAGTCGGCGACATACGCCCACCACCTGGAGAAGATCACCTGGGACGCGGTGGTCATCGACGAGTCGCACAACCTCGTGAACAAGGGCACCCGCAACAACCGCCTCGCCCGCCGCCTCGCCGAGCGGACCGACGCGCTGATCCTGGCCTCCGCCACTCCGCACAACGGCGACGCGGAGTCCTTCGCCGAGCTGATCGGGATGCTCGATCCGGCGGCGATCGCCGACCCCAAGAACTACAAGGTGGCCGCCCTCGACCACCTCTACATCCGACGCACCAAGTCCGACCGCGAGGTGCGCGACGGCCTCAAGGACAAGCCCTGGGCCGAACGCGGCGCGTCCCTGCCGGTGCCGGCTCCGGCGACACGGAAGGAGGTCGCCGTCCTGGAGAAGCTCGCGAGCGAGTGGACGCCCGGGGAACCGAACCGTTCGTCGGTGTGTGCCGATCCGCTGGTCGGCTACAACTTCCTGAAGGCGTTTCTCTCCTCCCACGTCGCCCTGCGCAAATCCCTCACCGCCCGCCGCGCCTACCTGGACAACCCCAGGAGCGCCATGGTGAAAGGCAAGGACGGCAAGAAGGCGGACTCTCCCGAGCGCCGCGCCGCCCTGGCGGCAGAGGGCACAGCCCTCGCGGAACTGGAGGCACTGGTCGCGGATTTCACCGATCAGGACTCCGCCAAGCTCGACGCGCTCGTCCGCACATTGCAGGACGACCTCAAGGTCGGCCCGGGATGCGAGCGCCGCGTCGTGATCTTCTCCGAGCGGGTCCACACCTTGGACTGGCTGGCACAGGAGGTCCCGGCCCTGCTCGGCTTCAAGAAGAAACCGGCGGCCAAGCCCGACAAGACGCGCCCCTGGCAGGTGTACGGCGGTGTCGTCGAGGTCATGCACGGCGACACCACCAACGACGAGCAGCAGCGGGAGATCATCGACCGTTTCGGTCGGGCCGACGAGCCGGTGCGGCTGCTCTTCACCGGCGATATCGCCTCCGAGGGCGTCAACCTGCACCACCAGTGCCACGACCTCGTTCACTTTGACCTCCCCTGGTCCCTCATCCGCATCGAGCAGCGCAACGGGCGCATCGACCGGTACGGGCAGGCGGTGAGTCCCGAGTTCCGTGCGATCACCCTCACCGCCGACGTGCCCTGGCGGCGCGACGAGGAGAGCGGCAGGATGCTCACGCTCGACGACCGGCTGGTCGGCGCCCGCCTTTTGCGCCGGGAGGCCCAGGCCCACGAGATCGAGACCGGCGAGGGCAGCGCCGAGGCCGTCACCGGCCTCTACGACGACAAGAAGGAAGAGGACCGCCTCACCCGCGACCTCATCAAGGGCGGCACCGTCGAACGCTCCATCAAGCAGTCCCAACAGGAGTCCGGCGGAGTCCTCGCCGACCTTCTCGCCGGCGCGAATGCCCGCCTCGCCGACCCGACAGCCGCGCCGGCCACCCCCGGCACGGGCTCGGTGCCCGAGGCCGACGTGCCCCACGTGTTCGCCGACACCAAGGCGTACTTCCACGCCGCGATGGACCTCATCTACCCGGAGGCCGAGCGCAAGGCTCTCGACTGGAAGCCCGAAACGGCCCACGGACGCATCGAGTTCACTCCGCCAGGCGACCTGCAGTACCGCTTCCGGGAGCTTCCGAAGTCGTACCTGGAGCAGGAGAAGATCCTCACCACCCCCAAGTACGACGGCACACTGCGCATCACCTTCGACAAGCGGTACGCCGCCGACCGGCTGGACGCCGCCCGCAACGCCAAGCAGGGCAAGGGCGACCAACCCACATCCCAGTGGCCCAACGTCTCCTACGTCTCCGACATCCACCCGGTGCTCGACTGGGTGACGGACAAGGTCCTCGCCAAGCTCAGGTACGACGAGGCGTTCGTCCTCGCCCACCAGCCCGACGCCGACAAGGCCAAACGGATCGATGCCGCCCTGCCCGAGGCCCTGACCAGCCCGGTCTACCTCCTCCAAGGCGTCTACTCCAACGCGGCGGGAAGGCCGACGGTCGTGGAGTGGATGGCCGTCACCGGTCTCACCGAGGCCGCTCCTCGCGTATGGCGCATGGACTCGGCGTTCCTCGCCGCCTGCGGTGTGGGCCCCGGCATGCCCGGCCGCGGCCGGCCCGTCGACCCCGACCTCCTCCAGGCACTCGTCCCCGCGGCCGTCGACGCGGCCGAGACCCACCTGCGCGAGCGCCGTGCCGACTACGACAAGCACGTCGACTCCTACCTGGCCCCGTACGAGGACCGGGTACAGGTCTGGGAGCAGGGCGCCCTGATCGCCGTGGGCAATCAACAGCAACGCCGCAAGCAGGTGTGCGACACCGCCACCCGCCGCCGCAAGCTCGTACGCCGCCTGCGGACCGACGGCGATCCGATGCTGCGGGTCCTCTGCGTCCTCGAACCCCTGCACACCACCACCGTGTCCGCCGCGTACGCCGAGGAGTCCGCACGATGAGCTACACCTACGACTCCTTCGCCAACCGCGGCGAATACCTCTCCGCCCACTACTTCAGCGAGGAGCTGGAGAACACCCTCAAGAAGAGCAGGGCAGGCGACGAAGGTCTGTTCACCCTGTGGACCAGCCGCGAAACCGACCCGCACGACCCGCGGCCCACCCCACGCGAACTACTCCCGCGGCTCCGCGGTGAGTACCTGTCCACCGTGCGCCCCTTCCTGGCCTCCCGCGCCCAGCAGGAAGAGTTCGACAGCACCTACGACGACCCGACGGGCGAGTGGACCGAGCGCGTCACCACCTGGCACGCCGCCGTCCTGAAGGCTCTCGGCTACGGCGGAGACCGGCCCGGTCCGCTCACCGTGCACCACGCGGACAGGGAGTACGCACTCCAGGTCGCCTGGCACGGTGACGGCATCCTCGCCGTCGACTGCGGCTGGACCGCCAAACTCGACGACGCCCTCGACCCCGAAAAGGCCGGACGGCTCCTCCACCCCCTCAAGACTGCCGACGGCCTCCACGAAGTCGGCGAGAAGCTCGTGGGCTGGCTCTTCCAGAGCGAACTGCACGAGCCCGGCGGCGACGCACCCCGCTTCGTCCTGCTGCTCTGCGGCGGCGTGCTCGTCCTCGCCGACCGGGGCACCTGGGCCGAAGGCCGCTACCTCGCCGCCAGTCTGGACGCGGCCCTCACCCGCAACGACACCGCGAAGGCCGGCGAACTCGCCCTCCTCACTGCCCTCTTCTCCCACGACATGCTCGCGCCCCGCCCCGACGGCAAGGGCCCCCGCATCGACGACCTCCTGAAGGCGTCCCGTGACAACGCCGTCGGCGTCAACTCCGAGCTGCGCAAGGGTCTCCAGCACTCCGTCGAGATCATCGCGAACGAGGTACTCGCCCGGTTGCGCAAAGCGGAGGTTTTGCCACGGGAGATCGAGGACCTGAAGAAGGGCCCGTTCGCCAAGCAGCTCACCCGCGAGTCGCTGCGCTACCTCTACCGCATCCTCTTCCTCCTGTACGCGGAGGCCCGTCCCGAGCTGGGCATCCTTCCTGCCAGCGACGACACGTACGAGGCCGGGTACTCGATCGCCCGGCTCCGCGAACTGGTGGCACGCGAACGAAAGCTGGTCGACGAGGACAGCCGAGGCGGCTTCCACCTGTACGCCTCCCTCGACGTCCTCTTCAACAAGGTCAACTACGGCCACCGCCCGCACGGCACCGAGGCGGACGACGACAAGCCCGCCGAGAAACGCAGCGAACTGCGCGGCCTGCGCTTCGAGCCGCTGCGCAGCGAGCTGTTCGACCCGAAGGCGATCACCCTCATCGGCCGCCGCGTCCTCGACCCCCGGTGGGACGAGGACGGGGACGAGCCACCTCGCTGGCTGGACCTGAGGCTGCGCAACGAGGCGTTGCACCAGGTGCTGCGTCTGCTGACCATGAAGGAGGCCGGCCAGAAGGGCCGACAGGGCGGCTTCATCTCCTACCGCAACCTGGGCATCAACCAGCTCGGTGCCGTGTACGAAGGGCTTATTTCTTACACCGGCATCATCGCCGATGAAGAACTCGCCGAGGTCGCCAAACCCGGCGCTAAGCAGGGCGACAAGCAGTACGGCGACCCCGAGAAGGGGTCCTGGCTCATCCCCGCCGACCGGCTAAGTCAGTACAGGGAGAACACGCACGTCGTGTACTCGGCTCAGGACGCCGAACAGTACGGCCTGCGCGGCCCGAAGAAGTACCCCGAGGGTACGTTCGTGTACCGCCTGGCGGGGCGGGACAGGGAGACGTCGGCGTCGTACTACACGCCGGAGTCGCTCACCAAGGTGACGGTCGAGCTGGCGCTCAAGCACCGCATCACCGACGAGACGCGGGCGAGCGAGCTGCTGCGCTACACGATCTGCGAACCGGCTCTGGGGTCGGGTGCGTTCCTCAACGAAGCGATCAGCCAGGTCGCGGAGGAGTACCTCAAGCGCCGCCAGGCAGAACTCGGCGTCACACTGGATACGTCAAAGACGCTCGATGCCAAGCAGAAGGTGAAGGCATATATCGCGCTCCACAACGTATACGGGATCGACCTCAACCCGACGGGCGTGGAGCTGGCGGAGGTGTCACTGTGGCTCAACACCATGCACCCCGGCATGCGGGCACCGTGGTTCGGGCTGCATCTGCGACCCGGAAACTCCCTCATCGGGGCGCGCCGTTGGGTGTACGAGGCCGAGCGCATCAAGAAGGAGCGGACCATCGGCGCACAGACGCCGACGAAGCTGCCGTTCCGGGAGAAGGGGAACGGCGCGGAGCAGCCGCTGCCGGACGGCGCCGTGCACCAGTTCCTGCTTCCGACGCCCGGCTGGGGTGCGGTCGCGGGGGCGAGCGGTGACGCCAAGAAGCTTGCCGAGCAGCTTGCCGGGCCGCAGGTCGAGCACCTGAAGGCATGGAAGAACAGCATCAAGGCCAAACCCAAGACGGTGGGTGGCAAGAGCAGCCAGCTGGCCCGGCTTCAGGCGGCGGCCAGACGAGTTGAGTTCCTGTGGCAGCTCGTCGCCAAGCGCATGGAACTGAGCGAGCGCGAGATCGCCCGCACCATCGACGTGTGGGGCACGGGCCGGGAGGAGGACGCGGAGGAGTACGCGTTCCTGCGCCGTGACAAGAAGGGCGCTGGGGACACCGATCTGCCGCTGACCAAGGAACGGGTCTTCAAGGATCTGTTCGAGGCGGAAGGTTCGCCGTACTGGCGCCTCAAGCAGGTCATGGACGCGTGGTGCGCGCTGTGGTTCTGGCCGCTGGACAAAGTCGGGCTGCTGGATGGCACGGACGCGGAGTACGGGACTGCGCCGGTCGTGTCGATGGACGCTCTGCTGTCGGCAGGAGTCGTCGGTGAGGTCGGGACGACATCACAGGATGAGCCCCAGGCAGAACCGCGTTTCGTCGAGAACGGACTGCTGTTCGCCCTCGAAGGTGACCAGATGTCCTTCGCCGACGATTCAGGTGATGGCGACCTTGTCGAGAAACAGGAGATCAAGAAGAGGCGAGTTACTGAGGCCGGGGCGAAGAAGCGCGGGGGGCCGCCCCGACGCCGCGACGTCGTGCCGCTGGCCGACCTCGATGACTGGCTCGACTTTCTCGAATCCATGCTTGGCACCAAGGACGTGCAGCAGGGCACCATCGTGTCGTCCGTCGGGTCCCTAGAGGAGCTGAACGACCTTGAGGACCTGATCCAGACTCAGCCTGAGATGGACATGGACGATGCCCGAAAGGCGGTCGAGAGCCGCTATCCGTGGATGCGTGGCGTGCGCGACATCGCGAAAGAGCAGGGCTTCCTGCACTGGGAGTTGGACTTCGCGGGCGTGTTCGCCAGTGAGGCGGGGGGCTTCGACCTCCAGGTGGGGAATCCGCCCTGGGTACGGCCGCGCTGGAACGAGTCCCTGGTGCTGGCGGAACGCGAACCGTGGTTCGAGCTGGAGGAGCGGGTCTCCACGTCGGTGAAGGCGGAGCGCCGGGATGACCTGCTGAGAACGCCGGCTGCGGCCGCCTATGTGCTGGGCGAGATCACGGACAACGTCGGACAGGTCGCGTTCTACGGAGCGCCACAGGTGTATCCATTGCTGGAAGGAACCCAACCCGATCTGTACCGCGCCTTCATGTGCCAGGTGTGGGACCACGCGTCTGTGCGAGGCACGACCGGATTCCTGCACTCGGACACACACTTCACAGGGGACAAGGAAGGTGCGCTGCGGGGTGCGGCGTATCGGCGGCTTCGGATCCACGGAGACTTCGTGAACTCCGGTCAGCGGTTTTTCCCGCGCCCCGTGGGCGACACCACGCACTTCGGTGTGCATGTCTACGGTCGCCCTCAGGACATCGACTTCAGCCACCTCTCCTGGCTGGTGTCGGCCGATGCCCTGCGCTTGTCGGCGAACCATGACGGTTCGGGAACGGCCCCGGGAATCCGCTACCAGAACGGGGAGTTCGACGAGCGCCCGCACAAGACGCGCGTGGTGCACGTCAACAGGGAGCTGCTCACGGTCTGGAAACGGCTGTTCGGTGACACGGGTCCGGTGGACGAGGCACGTCTGCTGTTTCCGGTGAGCACGGCCGAGGCGTCCGCTATTGAGGCCCTGGCGAACTATCCACTGCGCCTTGCAGATTTCAAGCCGCAGATCACCCGTGGCTACGACGAGAGTGGAGCAAAGAAGGACCGTCTGATCGACTACAACCGGCCGGACCCGAAGACGGGCGAGCCGTACGAACCCGACCGGTGGCGCCACGTGATCCTCAAGGGCACGCAAATCAGCGTCGCCACACCGGTTTTCAAGCGGCATGACGCCAACTCCAACGCGCCCTTCGGCGCCGATCTGGTCTCGCTGCCTTCGGACTTCGTACCGGACACGGAGTACGTGAGAGTGCCCGGTCGTACGCAGGAGTACCTCAAGGCGCAGGATCGGTGGATCGACCACGCCACGCTCGAACGGCTCCGGGCGAGCGACAGGGCCGTGGCGCGTGCGCGGGCTCAGGTCGCGGAGATGATGGGGGTGGCGCTGGCGGATGCCGATCCAGAGAAGGTGGATGCGCTGCTCGTGGACCGGGCGCGGAGGCGGTACGCGGCGTTCTATCGCACAGCCTGGCGGCGACAGGTTGCACCGAATACCGAACGAGCGTTGTACCCCGCGATTGTGCCTCCCGGTGTGACGCACATCGACGCCATGCACAGCATGGCGATGCCCGGAGGTCTCATGACCTCGTTGGTTGCTGGATTTTGGGCGGCATTGCCTGTGGACTACCTCCTCCGCTCTTCCGGCCGGGGGGACCTGCGGATCGCCGGAGCGAAGGCTATGCCCGCCCCGTCACCACATCACCCCCTCGCCCCCGCCCTCCTCCTCCGTACCCTCCGCCTGAACTGCCTCACCACCGCCTACGCCGATCTCTGGCAGGATCTGTACGACGCGACCTGGTCGGCGTACGAACCCTGGGCCCTCAACTGGCCAGGCATGAACACGGACCTTCACTCTGTGACCCCGACCTGGCAGCGCGACACCCCCCTCCGTACCGAGTACGCCCGTCGCGCCGCACTCGTCGAGATCGACGCTTTGGTCGCCGTCTGGCTCGGCATGGATGCGGATGCCTTGATCGCCGCGTACAAGGGGCGATTTCCCGTGCTCCAGAAGTACGAGGCGGCAAGTTGGTTCGACGCCGAGGGGTGGAAGCTGGCGAGCAATGCGCGAACCATCGGTCAGCGTCAGACCAAGGAGACCTGGACCCAGTTCGAGGCCTACCGCGAAGCGGTCGGTGAGCCGTCTTCCGAAGGTGTGCTCCCCGCCGACCCCAACGCCACACCTCCCCACGGCTACACCGCCCCCTTCTACAAGGCCAACCGAGAACGCGAAATGCGAGAGGCCCACGCCTACTTCCAGAAGCGTCTCGATGAAGCCGTGAGCAAGGGTCTCTGGGACCCGGAGAAGATGGAGGTCCCGACCTCGTGAGGCCGACCCTCGAAGCGCAGGGGCTCAAGGAGAGCCTGCTCCAGTACCTGTCCACGACGTACGGCCTCGCGGACGAGGGGGCCCGAAAGGCCCTGCACGCCTTTCTCGGGGACGAGACGACGGGGATGTTCCGCGGGCCGTACCTGCGCCTGCGTACTCCCTTCACCCCGGCCGACGACGGCTGGCAACAGCACCTGGACTGGGTACGAACGGATGGCTGGACGCCGTACGCGCACCAGGCCCGTGCCTTCGCCCGGCTCACCTCGAAGGACGGCCACACCCCCCAGCCCACCCTCGTCACCACGGGCACGGGGTCCGGCAAAACGGAGTCGTTTCTGTACCCCGTACTCGATCACTGCGCCCGCGAGCGCGCGGCCGGGAACGACGGGGTAAAGGCTGTCTTCCTCTACCCGATGAACGCCCTGGCCACCGACCAAGCGGCCCGCATCAACCAACTGCTCACTGAGTGCGACGAGCTGAGCGGCGTACGCGCCGGCCTGTACATCGGGGAGAAGGCGGCGACGCACTACGACCGGGTCTACACCCGCCGCCAGGACATGCAACTGTCCCCGCCGGACATCCTGATCACCAACTACAAGATGCTCGACCTGCTCCTGCAGCGGGCTGCCGATGCGCCGCTGTGGGACGGCAGCGACATCCGGTACGTCGTCGTCGACGAGTTCCATACCTACGACGGCGCACAGGGCACCGACGTGGCCATGCTGCTGCGCCGTCTCGCCATCGCCGTCGACGCCAACCGGCCTGGCAAGCCGCTCGGCACGATCACCCCGGTCGCCACGTCCGCGACGCTCGCCTCGGGCACCGATGAGGACGGGGTTCGCCAGCTCCTCTCCGTGGCCACCAACGTCTTCGGCGCCGAGTTCACCGAGGACGCAATCGTCGGCGAAGACCGGCTGACGGTCGACGAGTTCATCCTCGGCAACGACGAGTCGATCCCGGACGCGAAGTTCCTGCCGGGCCAGGCCACTCCTCCCGAGACACTGACCGCCTTACCTGACCCGGCCGCCGGCCCCGAGGCACTCGGGGACCTCGCCAAGGCCGTCACCGGAAGCCGTACCACCGACCCGGTCGCTCTCGGTGCCGCGCTCAAGCGCAACCGGCTCACGTACGCGGTCCTGAACGCCTTCGACGGCACGGTGCGCACATACGACGAAGTGCTCGACGTGATGCGTCGCAGTGGGGCGAGGAGCTGGGACGAGGCGATAACGACACGGCCGCAGATCGCCGCGGTGGCACTCACCCGCTTCGTCGCCCTGCTGGCCGTGGCGCGGGCACCGGAGGCACCGGCCGGGATGAGCCGTCCGCTCGTCCAGATCGAGGTGCACCAGTGGGCGCGGTCCGTGACACGCATCCTGCGTGGCGTACTGCCGTGGCCGAAGGCCGAGTTCGCGTGGGACACGACCGGGGCGCAGAGCCAGTCGCGCGCAACACCCAACACCACCACCTCACGCGACACCAAGATCTTCCTGCCCGCGGTGTACTGCCGTGAGTGCGGACGCTCCGGCTGGTCGGTGCTCGCCCCCGAGTCGGACCTGGAGGAGCTGAGCTTCGAGCCCCACAAGATCCGCCGGGCCACCGTCACGGCCGACAAGGCCAAGGTACGGACCCTGGTGGCGGCCACCGACAACGAGGCACGCGAGGGCAATGGCCGCGCCGCCATGGACCGGGCGGCGCAGAAGTCGCTGACCACGGGCGGTGCCGGCGTGCTGATGGTGCTCGACGGTCTGTCCCAGCGGCTGCGGCTGCCCGACCCCGAGGCCGACTATGACGCCGAGGGCAACCCGGCGCCCGGCAGCCCCGACTCCGCCTTCGTCCTCGTCCAGCTCGGCGACACCGCGGAACGAGCCGCCAAGGACGACTGGTGCCCGGCCTGCGGTACGCACAACGCGATCCGCTTCGTCGGTACGGGCGCCGCCGCGCTCGCCGCCGCGTCCGTCACCCAGCTCTTCACCGGTGGGGAGATGGACAAGGAGCAGCGCGAGACGAAGACGCTGATGTTCAACGACTCGGTGCAGGATGCCGCCCACCGGGCAGGGTTCGTCGCCTCCCGCTCGTACACCTTCTCCCTGCGGGCGCTGTTCACCAAGCACCTGAGCGAGCAACGGCCCATTGCGCTCAACGACCTCGTCGCCGACGTCGTCGCGGCCACCACCGACCGTGAGACGCTGGCCGCCGTCGTCCCGCCGGACCTGCACGACGACACGGGCGTGGCACGTCTGCTGTCGGGCGCGGGGCGGGGCGGGGACAGGAAGACGTGGGACCTGATCGGTGAACGGTTCGCGTTCGAGGCGGTCATGGAGTTCGGCCACCGCTCGCGCAACGGCCGTACCCTTGAGCTGACCCGTACCGCGGCCGCCTGGGTGGACATCCCCGACATACAGGGGGCCGTGGCAATCACACGTGCCGCCCACGAGGAATCCACCGATCACGGGCTGGCGCTCACCGACCACGACGACGGACGCTATCTCGCGTTTTTGCGCGGGCTGTTGGAGCGGCTTCGTACGCGGGGCGCGGTCGGGCACCGGTGGCAGGAGAAATTCCTCGATGAGGCGGGCACCAGCCGTTACTTCATCTGGGGTGGCCGTCCGCGCGGCATGAAGGCTTTCCCGAAGGGCGTCTCCGCGCCGACGTTCCTGCTCGCACGGCCCAAGCAGGGCAGCGAGTTCGACTTCGCCGCAGGGCGTCTGTCCTGGTACCAGACCTGGGCGCAGCGCTGCCTCGACATGACCCGCGAGCAGGCCGACGAGTTCTGGGTGCGGCTGCTGCCCCGGCTCACGGACGCCGGCCTGCTCTCGGCTCGCACCCCGGGCGACACGGCTGTCCGGCTCTATGGTCTCCAACCGGGCGCCATTCAGCTGCAGTTGTTGACTGACGGTCAGGTCAACGAGTCGTATGTGCGCTGTCCGAAGTGCTTCTGGGAGCAGACCGTCCACCCCTCGCTGCTCGCTCAGTATCACGGGCAGCCCTGCCAGGCGTACCGCTGCACGACCGGACGGCTGGTCGCGGGGGACCGGTGGCTGGAGACCGTGGACCGGCACGACCGGGACCGCGACTACCGCGACGACTACTACCGGAGCCTGTACCGGCGAGCCGGCACCTACCAGGTCATCACCGCCGAGCACACCGGTCTGCTCTCGCGCGGCAAGCGCGAACGCGTCGAGGACGCCTTCCGCAGTGGCAAGGGATTCAACGACCCCAATGTGCTGTCCTGCACGCCCACGCTGGAGATGGGCATCGACATCGGCGAGCTGTCCGCCGTCGTCCTCGGTGCCCTGCCGCGCCGGCCCGCCAACTATGCCCAGCAGGCGGGGCGGGCCGGGCGCCGTACCGGAAACGCCTTCCTGCTGACCATCCCCGACCGCTCCCGTCGTGAGCTGTACTTCCTCGACCGGCCACGGGACATGATCGACGGGCGGATCGTGCCGCCGGGCTCGTATCTGTCGGCCATCGAGATTCTGCGCCGCCAGTACACCGCGCACCTCCTCGACCTCGCGGCGCGCGGCCGGCTGCTGCGCGAGGACGGCAGGCCGCTGGCCGCCCTGTCGCGCAGGGTCGACGAACTCTTCGGCCCCTCCGGCTACCTCGCCGACCTCACCGACGCCGCCCTCGCCCACGGCGAGGAACTCGTCGCGGGCTTCCTCGCGCTCTTCCCCACCGGCGTGAGCGACGCCGCCCGGGAAGAGCTGACGAAGTACGCGGTTCGCGGCATCCGCAGCGCCATCGAGAAGGCCGAGCGAGAGTGGGAGCGGGAGAACCAGAAACTGCGCACCCGTATCCGTACGATCCGCTCCGCGATCGATGAGCTCAAGGAAGGCGACGACGAACAGGCCCGTACGAAGGCCGAGTTGGAGGCCGAGCTGGGTGCCGTCTCCAAGCAGGGCGCCACACGCCAGCGTCAGCCCGCCCAGACCGTGCTGTGCGACCTCGGCCTGCTGCCCAACTACGCCCTCATCGACGCCACGACCACCCTCGATGCCACCGTCTTCTGGCCCGAGGGCACCACGCCCGAGGGGCGGGCCCGTTACAAGTCGAAGTCGTTCTCCTACGGGCGGCCACGCGGCTTCGCCCTGTCCGAACTCGCGCCTGGCAACATCTTCTACGCCGAGGGCTACAAGCACCGGATCACCGGCATCGACATCGTCACCGGCCGGGACCAGGACTGGCGCCACTGGCGCTTCTGCCCCTCGTGCGGTTACGTCCGTACCGAGAACGCCGAGAAGGACTTCACGCCCTGCCCGCGGTGCGGGGATGCAGGGATCGCCGACTCCGGCAGCCTGCGGCAGATCGTCCAGCCCAGTGTCGTCACGGCCCGCGACAAGCGAGAGGATGCCAGGATCGGCGACGAGAGCGACGACCGTGATCGGCGCTTCTACACGGTCGTCGACATGGTGGACATCGACCCCAATGACTTCGCGGCGGGCAAGTCCTGGCGGCACACCAAGGAGATTTTCGGCGTCGACTACACCCGCCGCGCCGTCATCCGCCGCGTGAACGCCGGACCGCTGAGCATCGGCGCCCAGGAGAACGACCAGCTCGCCGGAAAGCCTGTGCGCATCGCCCCGTTCCACGTGTGCACCGCGTGCGGAGCCGCGAGCGCCGACGGCCGGCCCGTCTTCGACGACGACCAGGACGCCGTCGACAACTCCGCCAACCGCCAGCGCGAACTCAAGCACCACACCCCCTGGTGCCCGCGGCGGCGCGGCAAGAAGGGTGTGGATCAGGTACCGGTCCTGCTCGCCCACGAGTTGGAGACCGAAGCACTGCGGGTCCTGCTGCCCGCAGCGACCGTCCTCGTCGAGGAGAAGGTCCACTCCTTCCAGGCAGCCCTGCGTCTGGGCGTGGACAGCGCCTTCGGCGGCGACCCACAGCACCTCGCCACCACACTCGCCACCATGCCGGACCGCGACACCGCGGAGAAACGGCACTTCCTGGTCCTGTACGACCGTCTCCCGCACGGCACCGGCTACCTCGACCGCCTGACCGACCCCCTGAACTTCCGGCAGGTGCTGGAGGGTGCGCGCCGGCTGCTCGTGGAGTGCCCCTGCAACGGGGAGGGCCGGCAGGCCTGCCACCGCTGTCTGTACCTGTATGCCGACGAACAGCACATCGAGCGCGTCTCCCGCCAGGCCGCCCTGGAGATCCTCGACGAACTCCTGGGGACCGACACCGACGCCTGGGACACCAAGGCGGTCGGTAATACCGACCAGATCGGTCTTGACGGACAGGTCGAGTCCGACCTGGAGGCACGCTTCCTCAAGGCCCTGCGCGGGTGGGCCGGACAGCGCGCCGACGCTGTGCTGGAAGAGAGCGGTGACAACAGCGCCTATCTGCGCCTCGACGAGGTCGGCACCGTGCACGGCTGGCGTCTGACCGCTCAGCGCAACGAGGGTTTCACCCGTACCGACTTCACCTTCGAGCGCATCGACGGCCCCAAGCGGAAGATCACCGTCTACCTCGACGGACACCGCTTCCACGCCACCCGGCGTTACAACCGGCTCGCCGGTGACGCCGACAAGCGCAACCGGCTCCGGGCCGAGGGCCGCATCGTCTTCCAGCTCACCTGGGACGACCTCGACGCCTTCGAGCGGCAGACGAACACGGTGGAGTCCTCCGCGGGGCGGGAGGCGGCCGAGGCGGTGTGGCCGCCGTATCCGCGCAGCGCCCAGGACGTCGCCAAGCGGCTCTACGCCGAACGCGGAAGCGACGACCTCGCCGATACCGCCTTCACCGACCCCATGACCATGCTCCTCGCCTACCTGCGCAGCCCGGATGACGCGGCCTGGGGACGACGGGCATCGGCGGTGGTCGGCGGACTGCTCGGGGCCGGCAAGGAGATCCTCGTCGGCAACGGCTCCCCCGAGCAGACCCGCCAGACGCTCGATCGTCTCCTCGACGCCTGGGGCCGCACCGACGGCATGGACACGGCGCCCGTCCAGGGAACGGGCACACTCAACCTGTTCCAGACGTGCGACGAGTCCCATCTGCCCATCGCCTTCCTCGTCGACGGGGCCACCGGCCGCTGGTCCGCCCTGGCCTGCCTCGACGACACCGCATCCGACCAGCTCGGCACGCCCGAACACAAGGTGCGTTGGCGCTCCTGGCTCCAGTGGTCCAACATTCTTCAGTTCCTCGCCCACGACGGCGGCGACGGCGTCCAACTGACGACCACCACCGCGGGGCGCTTCGACACCGCGGTCCTCAAGGTCTTCGGCGGCCTCGGCGAACTCGAATCCCTCGTCGTGCGGTACGGCACCGGCCTACCCGCGACGCAACCCGAGCCCGCGGAGGCGTCTCACGAGACATTTCTCGAAGCGGCGGTCCGGGATCTGCTGTGGGACCGGGAGATCCTCGAATTCCTCGACGAGGACGAACCCGACGCCCCCCTCACCCGCCTCGCCCACATCCTGGCCGACGGCGGCAAGAAGGCCCCCGCCTACGGCTACGAGCTCGGCGAACGCGGCTGGCTCGCCGACTTCGCCTGGGACCACGGCGAACAGCGAGTCGCCGTCATGGCCGAACCGCACGATCAGACGAACGAGGAGAGCGACAAAACCTGGAGCGCCTACCGCGACGCCGGGTTCACCATCCGCTCGGCCGACGACTGGCTCACCGGCCTCGACGCCCTGCTGACCATGGTCCCCGACGCCGCCGCCCGTCCCGACTCCGAAGAACAGAGTGCCGCACGATGACCGCACGCCTGAGCCTCTACCAGAAGGCCGAGAACGAGCTCTACAAGATGGACTCGTCGGTCAAGACAAAGTTCTACGACTTCTGCCACCAGTTCCGTCTCGACCCGGATCACCCCAGCCTCGACCTCAAACCGCTCAAGGGCGACGGCCGGATCTTCCGCGCCAAGATCGACCGTGCGTACCGGGCGCTCCTCGCCCGGGCGGGTGTCGGCGCCGATGGCATCCAGCAGTGGCTGATCGTCGCCGTCCGTCACCGCAAGGACGTCTACGACCAGCTCAGCGTCGCCGTCAACCGAGTGACCGGCGAGATCGAGTTCGTCGACCTCGGCGTCGTCGGACAGAGTGTCCTCCAGCGCGCGGGACTCCAGCTCACTCCTACCACGGACGATCAGGACGCACCGGTCCCGGACGAGCAGGCCGTACCGGCCGAGCCCGCGCCCGCGCCCGTCGTGACGAAGCAACCGGCCGCACCCGCCGAACCGTTCCTCACCGGCTGCGCCCCCGAGGACCTGCGCCGTCTCGGTGTCGCCGATGCCCTGATCGACGTCGTCCTCACGGTCACGACCGAAGAGGAACTCGACCAGCTCATCGCCGGCGCCCCGCGGCTGACCGCCGAGATCCTCACCGGCCTCGGCTCCGGCATGTCCGTCGACGAGGTCGAGCGTGAGATCACCCAACCCGCCTCCGCCGAACTCGAACCGGGATTCGAGTACGACATGGCGGCGGCCCTCACCCGTACCGCGGTCACCACAGTCGACGACGACATCCGCAACGTCCTGGCCGAGGGCGACTTCCGCGCCTGGAAGGTCTACCTCCACCCCACCCAGCGCAGGACCGTCGAACGGAACTACAGCGGCCCCGCCCGGGTCAGCGGCGGCCCCGGCACCGGCAAGACCATCGTCGCCCTGCACCGCGTCGCCCGCCTCGCCACCGCCCTGCCGCCCGGCCACGGCAAGCCGATCCTGCTGACCACGTACACCAAGAACCTCACCGCCGATCTGCGCTCCCGGCT
This sequence comes from Streptomyces angustmyceticus, assembly GCF_019933235.1. Lineage (NCBI taxonomy): Bacteria > Bacillati > Actinomycetota > Actinomycetes > Kitasatosporales > Streptomycetaceae > Streptomyces > Streptomyces angustmyceticus. The sequence goes on from NZ_CP082945.1 coordinate 1,933,860, forward strand.
CACCTCGCTCATGGATCCGGCGCTGCTCGGTCGCATCGACATCAAGCACATCGACCAGCTCGCCCAGAACGTCCTGAACGAGAACACCGCGCCCGGCGCGCAGCGCGGCCTGACCAGCGACGACCGGGCACTGGACGTGCTGCGCGAGGTCCTCTTCGAGTACGACGAGCAGCGCTGGGACGCCGAGTTCCTCTTCGACGAATGGGAGCAGATCGTCCTCGGACAGTCCCTCGCCACCCGCCAGGACTACTTCAAGGCCCGCCGTGCCGGTATGGGCCGTGCCCTCAACCGCCCCGAACGCGCCGCGGTCTGGAAGCTGCTCGACCAGTTCACCCTGCGCCTGGGGGGCATGGGCCGTGAGACCTGGGCGCAGGCCGCCGAACGCGCGGCGCGCTACGAGATGGAGCGCGCGCGAAAGATCCATCATCGGGCCGAACACAAGGCCGGGATCGGCGGCGGCGACCTGGCCCACCTCGACGACAACAGCTCCGCGATGCGCTACCTGCGCCACCGCTACCGCCATGTCGTCGTCGACGAGGCCCAGGACCTCAGCCCCGCCCACTGGAAGATGCTGCGCGCCATGGTCGCGTCGGGCCCGAATGACCTGTTCATCGCCAGTGACACGCACCAGCGGATCTACGACCGGCAGGTCACCCTCTCCACCGTCGGCGTCAACATCCGCGGGAGGTCCTCAAAGCTGACGCTCAGCTATCGCACCACGCAGGAGATTCTCGACCAGGCCGCCAGGGTCGTCCGCGGGGCCACCTACGACGACCTCGACGACGGCACCGACACCCTCGACGGCTATCACTCCCTGCTGCGTGGCCCGGCGCCGGAGTACGTCGCCTGTGCCGACTGGACCGACGAGATCACTCAGCTCGCCGAGGCCCTCAAGCAGTGGCGCGAGGACATCGCCCAGCCCGCCGAGGACGGCACTGTTCGCGACCCGAGCGGCACCATGGCCGTATGCGTCACCGACGGAGAGATGGCCGGCCGTGTCGCCACCGACCTGGAGATGAAACACGGCATCACGACGGCGACCCTCAGCAAGGACGGCCCGCAGGGGGGCGGAGAGGTCCACATCGGCACGATGCACCGCTTCAAAGGCCTCGAATACCAGAAGCTTGCGGTCGTCGGCGCGAGCGACGGCATCCTTCCGCGCACCGCCCTCATCGACAAGTACGCGACCACCGACCCCAAGCGCTACGAACGCGAACTCAAGAAGAGCCGCAATCAGCTCTTTGTCGCCGCAACGCGAGCCCGCGACACGCTGCGGATTTCCTGGCACGGCAGGCCCAGCCCCTTCCTGCCCCTGTAGGCCCGATCGAACTCGCCGGCACAGGCCGCGGGAATTCGCGCTTCCGGGGCGGCTCCCTCCCCGGAAGCGCGCGGCCTGCGCCGGGCTCACCGCCCGCGATCCGCCGGGGCCGCGATCTCATCCCGTCGGGGCCCGCAGAAGGGGCGCCGCTATCGCGTCGGCGCCGGCGCGGCCTCCTGTCGCGTGGCGAGGGCTTCGACCAGCCAGCAGTGGGTGATTCCCAGGTTGGGGCGCGGCGCGGCGGTGATCGTGGCGACGTGTTGCCAGTAGCGGCGGAAGAGGGGGATGGTGCTGTGCAGTTGCGCGCCGATGAAGGCGCGGAATCCGGGGGTGTCGTCCTCGCCGCGGGAGCGGGCGCAGGCCCGGGAGAAGTGGTCCAGGGCCTCTCCGGGCTGGGGTGGCAGGCCGTCGGCGACGGTGCCGGCGGCGAGCTCGGAGGTATCGAGGAGTTCTGAGTACAGCGATGCCTTGTCGCGCACGTGGGGGCAGGCCCAGTAGAGGGGGAAGTCCGGGTGCCTGGTGAGGGTGTGCAGTTCGGCGTAGGCCAGGACCACTTCCGCGGTGGGGTTCTCCGGAGGCTCCGGAACGGCCTGGGCGGTGATGGCATCGGCGAGGCGCGCCGTCACGGACGCGGGAATCGTCCGCCTCCATGCCTCTGCGAGCCGGTCCTGGGCTTCGGGCAGCCGCTGCACCCGGGACAGCACTTCCAGGCGGCGGAGCCGTTCCTGTGCGGAGCAGTTGTCCAGTGCCTCCAGGGTGGCCTGGCGCCAGTGGAGTTCGGTTAATCGGCTCCGCACTTGACCCATCTCGTCGGTGATGAGGTCGCCGAGGCTGCGTTCGCCGGAGGCCAGCTGGGTGAGGGTGGAGATCGGGGTGTTCAGCGCGCGCAGCCGCTGGACCAGGAGCAGTTGGTCCAGCGCCTCCGGCCGGTAGCGGCGGTGGCCCCCGGCGCTTCGCTCAGCGACGGGCAGCAGGCCGACGTCGGAGTAGTACCGGACCGTCTTCACCGGCAGCCCGGTGCGGGCCGCCAGCTGCCCAATGGTCCATGTGACCTCACTCACAGCTGCTTGAACCTCCAGCGCACGGGAGCTCTTAGCGTACGAAGTGCCGGTCGAGCACGAGCCACAAGAAACCGGCCAACACGGCTTCCGTCTCGCGTAGTTCACGTGAGAGCCGACCAGAGGGGAACATCTCATGCGTATGCGTCACATCGTCGCTGCCGGTGCCGCCGCGACCGCACTCTCGCTCGGTGCCGCGCTGCCGGCCTTCGCCGGCGACACCCAGCCGTCCGCCGAGCGGTCCCGCACGGCGACCGCCCACGACGCCTCCGACCTCGGGGCGCTCGCGGCCAAGCGAAAGGTCAGGATCTACCAGGACGCCAACTACACGAATCGGAACACGATCTTCACCGAGAACATGCAGAACCTGAAGAAGGACGGCTGGAACGACACCATCAGCTCCGCCCAGAACCTGGGCACGTGCAGGGTCACGTTCTACCAGCACAAGAACTACGTGGGCGCCCGCTTCTCCCTGGAAAAGGGCGAGAAGGAGCCCCACTTCGGCGACCACCCCCACATGAGCGACGCGACGAGCTCCATCAAGTTCCACTGCTGACAGCGGACTGGATCAGCACGGCACCGCTGACGGGCGGGGTGCGGCGAACGGGGGGCGCCGCACCCCGCCCCGCCCTGCCAGCCCCTCCACGCGCACCGCGCGCCGCACGACGAGAGGCCACCATGCCGCCCTCCCGCGCCCGCACCACCACCGTGCTCGCTCTGCTGCTTCTGGCCGCCACCGGCTGCACCGCCGCCGAGCACGAACCCGCGCCCGCCCCGCACTCCCTGCCGGTGTCCCGGCAGGCCCGGCAGCTCCGGCTTCCCCTGGACGCCTACGCCTCGGCCCTGGCCGAGACCCACCTCGTGGAAGACGCCCAGGAGATCCTCATGCGCCGGTGCATGAAAGACCGGGGCATGGAGTGGAAGACCCTGCCGCGGGTGGCGGCCCAGGACACCGAGCCGCCGAACCTCCGGCGATACGGCGCCGACGAGGCGGAGGCCCTCCGCCACGGCTACCACCCGCGTCCCGACCCGCCGTCGGTGGTTCGGCGCAGCCGCGCCTGGGAGGCACGCGAGACGCTCCCGGCCGAGGTGCGGCGCGCGGCCTACGGACCCTCCGGCAAGGGCGGATGCCTGAAGGCCACCGACCGCCAACTCGTCGGCGCCACCGCCCCCCTCGACGACCACGCCTTCAACCAGCTGACCGGCACCGCCCTGGAAACCTCCCGGCGCACCCCCGAAGTACGCGACGCCCTGCGCGACTGACACACCTGCATGGCCAAGGCGGGCTTCGACTACCCGGACCCCTACGCCGCCGCCGGCAGCGAGCGCTGGAAGACGGCCGAGCCCACACCGGCCGAACTCGCCACCGCCCGAGCCGACGTGACCTGCCAGCAGTCCGCGAAGCTGGTGACGGTGTGGGCAGCGGCCGAGACCCGGGTCCAGCACCGCCTGATCCGGCAGAACGCCGACCGCCTGCACGAGGCGAAGGCCCGCAAGGACCGTTGGCTGGCCGCCGCCCGCCGCGTCCTGAAGCGGGCAGCGGGCGGCTGAGGCAGGGAGAAGGCCGCCGGCACGTCAAGGCTCCGCGAGGCGAAGGTCCAGGTCGGTGAACAGCCCGAGTTCAAGGGCGGGTAGGCAGGTACGCGGTCTCGCGGAAGGGCTGCGGCGGGTGGGGTGGTTGGTGCCGGTGGTGGCGGTGGTGCCGGTCCCGCTTGCGTACTCGTCCGCCGTCAGAGCGTGCCCTCCGGGGTGAGGACCACGAATTCGGCGCCGAACGGGTCCGTGCAGACGGCGAGGCGGCCGACGCCCTCGGCGGTTTCCGGGCCCATGGAGAGGGTGCCGCCGTTGCCGGTCACCATGCCGACGGTGGCATCGCAGTCGCGGGAGGCGAACACCGGGTGCCAGTACGGCTTTCCGTCGGGTCCGAGCAGGTCGGCCGGGACTTCCATGAGACCGCCGTGCATCCGTTCCTCGCCGCAGCCGGCGGGGGTGAGCAGGGTGTAGATGCCGCCCCCGCCGGGGAGCGGCATGTCCTGGGTGCTCCAGCCGAAGACCGTCCGGTAGAAGGTCCGGGCGGCGGACGCGTCGGTGGTGTACAGCTCGGTCCAGCACAGGTTTCCCGGACCGTCCGCGGCTTCGACGCCGGGGTAGCGCACCGGCTGCCAGACGGCGAACTCCGCGCCCTGCGGGTCCGTGAGCCGGGCGAACCGGCCGTCGTCCGCGCCGACCAGGGCGGGGGCGGAGCGGACCGCGCCGCCGGCCTGCCGCACCGCCGCGGCCGTCGCGTCCGCGTCGGGGGTGTGGAAGTAGAGCGTCCAGGCCGGGCGGGCGCCGTCCCCGGGGAGCGGGCCGACCGCGCCGACGGCCTTCCCGTCGAGCCGGAAGAGCGTGTATCCACCCGCGCCCTGGTCACCGTACGGTTCGGCCCGCCAGCCGAATACGGCCCGGCAGAAGGCCGCCGCGACCTCGACATCGGGGGAGCCGAGGTCGAGCCAGCACGGGGAGCCGGGGACGAAGTCAGTAGTGATCATGACGACTCCCTTCGCGGGTCCTCTCGCCTCAGCGTGCCATCCGGCACCGATCACCGCCCGTCGGCCGGGATGCGGGCGGCTGCCCCTGGGCCTGCCGCCTTGCCCGCTGGTCCCGGGACCCAGCCGCGAACGCCGCACGCGCACGAAGGACGGCGGACGCAGACGGCAGACGGCAGACGGCAGACGGCAGACGGCACGGCTTACCGGGAGGGGGCGCATCGCCAATCGGCTGCTCGTATGGATATGGGGTGCGCGTGCGCGGCGTCAGGGCCGCGCCCCGCTCAGGACCTCCCCCGGTACAGCTCCTTGGCGATGATCGAGCGCTGTACCTCCGTGGCGCCCTCGTAGATGCGGGGGGCGCGGACCTCGCGGTAGAGGTGTTCCAGCAGGTGGCCGCGCTGGAGTGCGCGGGCGCCGTGGATCTGGACGGCGGCGTCGACGACGTACTGGGCGGTCTCGGTCGCCAGCAGCTTGGCCATCGCCGAGCGGCGGGCGATGTCGGGGGCCCCGGTGTCGTACGCGGAGGCGGCCGCGTAGACCAGGAGGCGGGCCGCCTCGACGCGGGTGGCCATCTCGGCGAGCTGGTGGCCGACGGACTGCAGGTCCTTGAGGGGGCCGCCGAACGCGGTGCGGGCGCCGGCGTGGGTCAGTGCCGCGTCGAGTGCGGCCTGGGCCATGCCGACCGCGAAGGCGCCGACGCTCGGCCGGAAGAGGTTCAGGGTGGCCATCGCGACGGCGAAGCCGCCGTCCACCTTGCCCAGGACATCCGCCCTGGTCACGGGCGTGCCGTCGCACTCCAGCGTCCCGATCGGATGCGGGCTGAGCAGCTCCAGGCGGGTGCCGGTCAGGCCCGGCCGGTCGGCGGGCACGAGGAAGGCCGTCACGCCGCGCGCGCCCGCCCCGTCCGTGGTACGGGCGAAGACGGTGGCGAAGTCCGCCTCGGGGGCGTTGGAGATCCAGCACTTCTCGCCGGTGAGCCGCCAGCCGTCCGGGCCGTCCGGTTCGGCGGCCAGGGACAGCGCGGCGGCGTCCGAGCCCGCGCCCGGCTCGCTCAGCGCGAACGACGCGACCGCGCGCCCCGCGGCCACCTCCGGCAGCCAGCGGGCGCGCTGGGCCTCGGTCCCCGACTGCAGGATCGGATAACTGCCCAGGCCCTGGAGCGCCAGCGCGGTCTCCGCCTCCGTGCACTCCTGGGCGAGGGATTCGCGCAACAGGCACAGATCCAGGGCGCGCAGGGCGCCGCCGTCGGGGAACAGGCGCCGCAGCAGGCCGAGTTCGCCGAGCGCGGCGACCAGCGGGCGGTTGACCCGGCCCTCCGTTCCCTTCTCGGCCAGCGGGCTCAGCCGTTCGGCCGTCAGCGCGCGCAGTTCGGCGCACCATTCCTGCTCGTCCGGCCCCAGTACGCATACGGTCACGAAGCGGCTCCCCTGGTAGCGGTGCTCTATCGCGGTCTGTTGACTGCCGTCACGAACACGTTACGCTGACGGCGGATCCGAACGGCAGTACCCGGCCCGTCGCACGAGCCGCCCACCGCGCCCTCCCGACCGGTCACCGCACCGCCCGCCCCGCCCGGCCGCTCCTCGGCCACCCCCACGCGAGCCCGCCATGATCCGTACATCACGCCCTAGGGGGCATACGCCATGGAGCTACGGCCCTCGGCACACGCCGACACCTTCGCGCGCGACCACCTGCCGCCCCCCGACCAGTGGCCGCACCTCACCGACCTGGACTGTCCCGACCGGCTGAACTGCGGCGCCGAGCTGCTGGACGGCACCATCGCGCGGTTCGGCGCCGACCGGCCCGCCGTCCGCGACGCGAGCGGCCCGGTCTGGACGTACGGGGAGCTGCGGGCGCAGGTCGACGCGATCGCCCACGCGCTCACCGGCCCGCTGGGGGTGGTGCCGGGCAACCGCGTCCTGCTGCGCGGGCCCACCACGCCCTGGCTGGCGGCCTGCTGGCTCGCCGTCATGAAGGCGGGGGCGGTCGCGGTGACCGTGCTGGCCGCGCAGCGCCCCGACGAGCTGGCCACGATCGCGGGGATCGCGCGGGTGCGCCATGCGCTGTGCGACGTCCGCTCGGTCGACGACCTCGTCAAGGCCGAGATCCCGGAGCTGCGGATCACCACGTTCGGCGGGGACGGGCCCGGCGATCTGCGGCAACTGGCCCCGCCGTGCGGCGCGCCGTACCCGGCCGTGGAGACCTCCGCCGACGATGTCGCGCTGATCGCCTTCACCTCCGGCACCACCGGCCGCCCCAAGGGCTGTATGCACTTCCACCGTGATGTGCTGGCCATCGCGGACACCTTCTCGGCGCAGGTGCTGCGCCCGGAGCCGGACGACGTGTTCGCCGGCAGCCCGCCGCTCGGCTTCACCTTCGGTCTCGGCGGGCTGGTGATCTTCCCACTGCGGGCCGGCGCCTCGACCTACCTCGCCGACTGGGGCGGCCCCGAGCAGTTGCTCGGCGACATCGCGGCACACCGCATCTCGGTGCTGTTCACCGCGCCGACCGCCTACCGCGCGATGCTGCCCAAGCTCCCCGGGCACGACGTCTCCTCGCTGCGCCGGTGCGTGTCGGCCGGTGAGAACCTGCCCGCCGCGACCTGGCAGTCCTGGCACGAGGCGACCGGCCTGCGGATCATCAACGGCATCGGTGCCACGGAGCTGCTGCACATCTTCATCTCGGCCGCCGACGACGCCGTCCGCCCCGGTACGACGGGGCTGCCGGTGCCCGGCTTCGAGGCGCGGGTGGTGGGCGCGGACGGCACCCCGCTGCCGGACGGCGAGCCGGGGCTGCTGGCCGTCCGCGGCCCGACCGGCTGCCGCTACCTCGCCGACCCCCGGCAGACGGAGTACGTACGGGACGGGTGGAACCTCACCGGCGACGCCTACGTCCGCGAACCGGACGGCTACTTCCGCTATGTGGCCCGCGCGGACGACATGATCATCTCGGCCGGCTACAACATCGCGGGCCCCGAGGTGGAGGACGCGCTGCTGCGGCATCCCGACGTGTCCGAGGCGGCGGTGGTCGGACGGGCCGACGAGGACCGCGGGCAGGTGGTCGTCGCCCATGTCGTGCTGCGGCCGGGCGTCGCGGGCGGCGAGGACACCGTCGCCGCGCTCCGCGCCTTCACCAAGACCCGGATCGCGCCCTACAAATGCCCGCGTGAGATCGTCTTCCACACCTCTTTGCCACGCACCCCGACCGGGAAGCTGCAGCGCTTCCGGCTGCGGGGACCCCATCTAGAGTGACCCGGTGAACGACCAGCAAACGCAGCGCACCCCACGGTCCCTGATCGTCACGTTCTACGGCGCCTACGGACGCGACGGGACCGGCCCGGCGGGCGGTACCGCGGAGCCGGTGCCGGTCGCCGCCCTGATCCGGCTGCTCGGTGCGCTCGGCGTGGACCCGCCGTCGGTGCGCTCCGCGGTCTCCCGGCTCAAGCGGCGCGGGCTGCTGGTCGCCGCGCGCACCGCCACGGGCGCGGCCGCGTACGGCCTGTCCGACGCGGCCCGCCAGCTCCTGGAGGACGGCGACCGGCGGATCTTCGGCCGCCCGGCGGCCCGGCTGTCCGACGGCTGGGTGCTGGCCGTCTTCTCCGTCCCCGAGGAGGAGCGGCACAAGCGGCACCTGCTGCGCTCCCGGCTGGCGCGGCTCGGCTTCGGCACCGCGGCGCCGGGCGTGTGGATCGCCCCCGCGCAGCTCTACGAGGAGACCCGGCACACCCTGGAGCGGCTGCAACTCGCCCCGTACGTCGACCTGTTCACCGGCGAGCACGCCGGTTTCGCCCCCACGGCCGACGCGGTGGCGCGCTGGTGGGACCTGGACGCCCTCGCCGCGCGGCACCGTGCCTTCCTCGACGAGCAGGAGCCCGTCCTCGCGCGGTGGTCCCGGCGCCGCTCGGTGCCCCCCGAAGCGGCCTACCGCGACTATCTCCTGGCGCTGGACGCCTGGCGTCAGCTGCCCTACGCGGATCCCGGACTGCCCTCTCCCCTCCTGCCGGAGAACTGGCCGGGAGGCCGCGCGGCCGACGTGTTCGGCCGGCTGCACAGCACGCTGCACGCCGCCGGTGCCCGCTACGCGCACGAGGTGACGAGCGGGGCCTAGAAGCCGTCGGACCACCGTCGTCCGCCTGCGGGACGGGCGGCGGTGTGACGACACCGGCCCCCGAGCGCCCTCCTCGCCCCCGCGCCGGCTCAGCGGCGGCGCTGCTGGGCCCCCACCGCGGCGACGCCGGGCCGCGGCCTGGCGGCGGCGATCACGGAGACCACGTCCTTGAACGAGCTGCACATCCGGGTGCCGGCGACCGCGGCGAGTTCGCCGAACGTGCCGACGCCGTAGGTCACCGCGACCGGCTCCATGCGCGCGGTGACCGCCATCCTCATGTCCCCCACCGTGTCCCCCACATACGCGCTCTGCCAGGCCGCGACCCCGAGCCGGCCCGCCGCCCGCAGCACCATCTCCGGGTGCGGCTTGCCCCGCCGGACCATGTCCTGGCCGATGACCGGGCCGACCAGGTCGCGGATGCCCATGACGTCGAGCAGCGCCTCGGCGCTGCGGGTGGTCTTGGACGTGGCGACGGCCAGCTCCACGCCGTGGGCACGCAGCGCGGACAGCCCCGCGGTCACGCCGGGGAAGAGCAGCTGCGGTCCCTGGCACAGGACTTCGTAGGCGAACAGTTCGCGGTAGCGGGAGATGGCCGCCTGCACCCGGCCGTCGTCCTCGGGCCTGCCCAGCAGTCGGCCGAAAGCCGGGCCGGGGGGCTTGCCGATGGCGGCCGCGGCCTGCCGGGCGGTCACCGAACACCCCTGCTCCGAGGCCACCTTGACCAGGAGTTTACTGATCGGGGGGAGCGTGTTGGCGAGGGTGCCGTCCAGATCGAAGACGGCGGCCCTGATCGTCTCGCCGCCGGCCCCCCGCACACCTCTCACGGGACGTTCGACTTCCGTTGCTACGCGCATGGGTGGAGACCTTTCCGGATTCCGATGGGGGTGCAGGGGCTCGGGTGGCGATGCTGGCTCGGCTGGTGGGGCGGCCTGCGGTCGAGGACTGGTGAGGGCAGAGGCGGTCTCGCCATGGCGCACGGCTGTCCCGGGCGGTACGCGACCGTCAAGACGGCTGCAACGGAAGGGACCTTCCCGTTTACCGCCTTCGGAGATTTAAAAACCGTCTGCGCTGTTTGTCAATGGACCTTTGGGCCCTCTGACGGGTCGACAACACCCTTGCCCACGGGCCAAACTGGGGGGACAGCGCTCCAGAAGCCCCCGGGGCCCTCCCGGCGGCCGGGCGCCGTCTTCGCGTCAGGGCGCGCCAGTTCCGGCCATTCCCTCGAAGCATACAGAACCGCATGGTTGGTTTTCTATGTAGACTGCAGTGAGCTCGCAGCCGTACTAGAGACGGGACGGACACCGTGCCCACCCAGCATCGCGCCATCCAGAGCCGCCAGGCACTCATCCGCTCGGCCGCAGAGACCTTCCTGGAGAAGGGGGTACCCGCAGCGGGCATGGTCGAGATCAGCCGAAGGGCCCGGCTGAGCAAAGGGGCCCTCTATTTCCACTTCACGTCCAAGGACGACCTCACGCTCGCGGTACGCGACGCCGCGCTGGCGACCCTCAAGGAGATCGAGGACGCCTTCACCCGCTCCCCGGAGCCGCTGACCACCGCCGTCCGGGACTTCACCGTCGAGCTGTTCGACCGGGTCGCGTCGGACGCCGTGCTGCGCGCCGGACTGCGGCTGCGCCCGGAGACCGCGCCGGGGCTCGGCATCTACGCCCTGGAGCAGCGCTGGTACGCCCTCTTCCTCGACAAGGCGGTGACGTGCGGGACCGGCGGACCGGCCGGGCCGCACACCCCGGACGCCGAACCGCGGCGCACGGCCCAGCTGTTGACCTCGCTCGTGGTGGGCCTGCTCCATCTGGGCGGCGAGGACCGGACGTGGTGGGACAGGGAGGCCGTCGTCGGACTCTGGGAGCTGCTGCCGGCCGCGGCCGGACAGGTCTGCGCCGTCGGCATCCCGGCGCCGACGCAGCTCCCGGCGGCGGGCTGACCGCGCCGGCGCGCGCGGCCTCCCCTCCGCTCCCTACGGGTGCGGCCTCACAACTCGACCAGTACGGCCCCGATATGACGCCCCTGCGTGAGTTCGCACAGCGCCCGCGGCGCCTGCTCGATGCCCTTCAGCAGGGCATGCGGGAAGACCAGGGAGCCCTCCCGCAGGCCCTGCCCGAACTCCTTGGTCCACTCCTGCGGCAGATCCGGGTGCGCAGGGAGGCCGAAGCCGCGCAGGGCCACCCGCCGCGTGATGACCAGCGCCGTGTCCAGCTCCACCGGGGCGCCGCTGACACCGCTCCCGCCCAGCTGGCTGGAGAGCGCGCCGACCAGCGCGAACCGCGCGTCGGGCCGGGCCAGCGCGAGCGCCGCCGTGAGCTGCTCGCCGCCCACGGTGTCCAGCAGCACGTCGACGCCGCCCGGCGCCGCCCGGCGCAGCTGGCGTTCGATCGGCCCGGCGCCGCGCACGATCGTGTCGTCGTACCCCAACTCCGCGCGCAGCCGGGCCGCCTTGCGCTCCGAGCCGGTGCTGCCGACGACCCGGCCGGCGCCCAGCCGCCGCGCCAGCTGCCCGGCCAGGCTGCCCACTCCGCCCGCCGCCCCCGTGACGAAGACGGTGTCCCCGGGCCGGATCTCGGCGGCCAGGCGCAGCGCCCCCCAGGCCGTCGCCCCCTGCGACAGATGCGCGGCGAGGCTCGGCAGCTCCTCGGGGTCCAGGCGACGCAGGCGCGACTCCTCGACGGCCGCGAACTCCCGCCAGCCATAGGGGTGATGGACCAGTTCACCGGGCGTGAAGCCGCCGTCCGGGGCCGCCACCACCTCGCCGACCGCGGAGCCCCACAGCGCCTCGCCCGCGACGAATGAGGCCATCGGCAGGCGCATTCCCGCCATCTGCGTCCGCATCGCCGCGGTCACCGCCATCACGCGGGTACGCACCAGCACCTGTCCCGGCCCCGGTTCCGGCACCGGTACCTCGGCAATGATGAAATGACCTTCCGTCAGTTCGCCGTCGCCCCGGCGGGCGAGCCGGACTTCGCGATGGAGGGCGGGTATGGCGGGGACGACGGTGGGGGGCATCGGACAGCTCCTCGCGCTCGTAGTGCTCGCCGGCACCGCACCGGTTCACGGCGCCGGGTCGTGCCGATCGGGCTCTCCACCGGGGCCCACGCACTCCAATACCGCACGGTTGGCTTCTTTATGATGCGGAAATAGACTGCGCGGCCACGTGCGGCGGGTCGCACCCAGGCACAACAACTCCAAGAGAGCATACGGAGGATGATCGGTGGTCAAGCAGGAACGCGCAGTGCGCACCCGACGCGCCGTCCTCGAAGCAGCGGCTCACGTCATCGGCACCCGCGGGTACCAGGCCGCCACGATGGCCGAGATCATCCAGCGTGCCGGGGTCACCAAGGGAGCCGTGTACTTCCATTTCACGTCCAAGGACGCGCTGGCCCGCGCGGTGATATCGGAGCAGACGGATCCGTTCGTTCCACAGGTCAGCGAGTCCCGGCTGCAGGACGCGATCGACTTCACCCACCAGGTGGCGCTGGCCCTGCGCAGCGACCCGTTGCTGCAGGCCGGCACCCGGATCGCGGTCGAGACGACGTTCAGTGAGGAACCGCTGGTGCCGTACCAGGCCTGGACCGACATCATCACCACGATGTTCACCGAGGCCCGGGACAACGGCGAGCTGCTGGCCGGTGTGGCACCGGAGCGGGCGGCCGAGTTCTTCGTCGCCGCTTACATGGGTGTGCAGTTGTTCTCGCGGGCGGCGACCAATCGCGCCGACCTCCCCGAGCGCGTCACGACCCTGTGGAAGCACACCCTCCCGGGCCTCGCGGCGCCCGGCGCGCTGGGTCATCTGGACCCGCAGGGCCGTTCCGTGAAGATCCCGGTCTGACCCTTCCCTCCCCTCTCCCGGCAGGGCCCCGGCCCGCCCAGCACCGGAAAACAAACCAGACAGTCCGTATGTTTACGCACCGCCAGCGAGGCTCGACCCGCAAGGGCCCCGGGAGCCGCATCACAGAGAGGAAGCACCTATGGCCGGCGCCACGCTCACGCCGTACTCGCGCGCTGAGCGCCCCGACCTCGGAGGCCGGTTCGCCGACACCCATCGACCGTCCGAGCTCACCACGACCGTGCCGCGGGAGTACGTCCACCGTCTCGCCCTGTCCGAGGTCTTCCTGACCAACTGGCGGCGCGGCGACGACGGCTGGGTGGTCAGCGCCCAGTGGCCGCGCGCCCACACGTTCTACGGCCCCCGCCACGGGCTGCACGACCCGGTGCTGGTGATAGAGACCATCCGGCAGGCCGGGATATTACTCAGCCATGTCGCGCACGGTGTGCCGCTCGACCACCCGATCATCTGGCAGCACGTCCGTTACGACCTCGCGCCGCAGGCGCTGCGCGTCACGGAACGGCCGGCCGAGGTCGTCCTGGAGGTCACCGACCACGACGTGATGTATCGGGGCACCCGGCTGGTCAGCATCCGCCAGGAGTTCCGGATCCTGTGCGACGGCGCCGACCTGGCCTCCGCGGCGCTCGTCTACTCCTGTCACAGCCCGGCCGTGTACCGCAGGCTGCGCGGCGACTACTGCGACGTGGTCCTCGCCAACTCCCGCAGGGTTCCGCTGCCCGGGGCCGTCGCCCCGCAACTGGTCGCCCGCGAACGCGACCACGATGTGGTGCTCTCCCCCACCGACCGCGCCGACCGCTGGCAGCTGCGGGTGGACACCTCGCACCCGGTGCTCTTCGACCACCCCGTGGATCACACGCCCGGCATGCTGATGGTCGAGGCCGCCCGCCAGGCCGCCCAGGCGACGACGCCCGGTTTCACCGTGCCGGCGTCGATGGACTGTTCCTTCGAGCGCTACGCCGAATTCGACGCGCCGTCCTGGGTGCAGGCGCGGACCTCGGGCCGTACCGACGGCGACCGCCGGCAGGTCGAGGTCACCGTCGAGCAGCACGGCAAGCCGGTGGTCATCGCCCGGCTCGCCTGCGTACCGGCCTCCTGACCGGTCTCGTCACCGGCCCCTCCCCCGCCCGCCGGCTCCCCGGCCGCCGGCCCGCCGCACCGGACCCGCACCACGGACTCCCGCACCACGGACTCCCGGACCGCCGCCTCCCCGCACGGTTCCGCCCCACCCCTGGCGGACCGCCTCGCCGTCCCGCCCCCCACCACTCGCCGGACGGCCCCGTATCGGCCCCGCCCCGCTGCCCGTGCCTCCCCCTCACCGCAGCGTGAGGCGGGGCTTCGGTGCATCGGTGCGTCCGGTCGGCGGGGTGCGGCTGCCCGCCTGATAGGGCAGCGGCCAGGGAGCGCCGGGGCCCGCGTACCCCTGATCGGCCGCGGCGTGCAGCGTCCAGTGCGGGTCGTACAGATGCGGTCGGGCCAGCGCGCACAGGTCCGCGCGCCCCGCGAGCACCAGGGAGTTGACGTCGTCCCAGGAGGAGATGGCGCCGACCGCGATGACCGGCACGCCGAGGGTGTTGCGGATGCGGTCGGCGAACGGGGTCTGGTACGAGCGGCCGAAGTCGGGGCGTTCGTCGGGGACGACCTGTCCGGTGGACACATCGATGGCATCGGCGCCGTGCTCGGCGAAGGCCCGCGCGATCGCGACCGCGTCGTCCGCGGTGGTGCCGCCCTCCGCCCAGTCGGTCGCGGAGATCCGGACCGTCATCGGGCGCCCGGCCGGCCACACGGCGCGGACCGCGTCGAAGACCTCCAGCGGGAACCGCAGCCGGGCCGTGAGGTCGCCGCCGTAGGCGTCGGTGCGGTGGTTGGTGAGCGGCGAGAGGAAGCCGGAGAGCAGGTAGCCGTGGGCGCAGTGGAGTTCGAGGAGGTCGAAGCCCGCGCGGGCAGCGGACTCGGCGGAGCGGACGAACTGCTCGCGGACGGTGTCCAGTTCGTCCCCGGTCAGCGCATGCGGGACCTGGTTGACGCCGGCGCGGTAGGGGAGTTCGGAGGGGGCCACGAGCGGCCAGTTGCCGTCCTGGAGCGGCTGGTCGATGCCCTCCCACATCAGCCGGGTCGAGCCCTTGCGGCCGGAGTGGCCGAGCTGGACGCCGATGGCCGTGCCGGGCGCGGAGGTGTGGACGAAGTCGGTAACCCGGCGCCAGGCCGTCTCGTGTTCCGGCGCGTAGAGCCCCGTACAGCCCGGGGTGATCCGGCCCTCGGGGCTGACGCACACCATCTCCGTCATCACCAGCCCGGCGCCGCCCAGCGCGCGGGCGCCGAGGTGGACGAGGTGGAAGTCGCCCGGTGTGCCGTCGCCGTCCCCGGCGGAGTACATGTCCATCGGGGAGACCACGACCCGGTTGCGCAGCGTCAGTTCCCCCAGCCGGAACGGCGTGAACATGGGGGGCGTGGCCTCCGGGGTGCCCGCCTCGTGCTCGACGGCGGCGACGAATCCGGCGTCGCGCAGCCGCAGGTTGTCGTGGGTGACGCGGCGGCTGCGGGTGAGGAGGTTGAAGGCGAACTGGTGGGGCGGCTGGTCCAGGTAGGTGCCCAGCTCCTCGAACCAGGCGAGGCTGGCGCGGGCGGCGCGCTGGGTGGAGGCGACGACCGGACGGCGCTCCTCCTCGTACGCGGCCAGGGCCGTGGCGGTGTCGGGCTGCTCCTGGAGGCAGGCCGCCAGCGCGAGGGCGTCCTCGACGGCGAGCTTGGTGCCGGAGCCGATGGAGAAGTGCGCGGTGTGCGCGGCGTCGCCGAGCAGCACCGTGTTGCCGTGCGACCAGCGGTCGTTGACGACCGTGCGGAAGGCGATCCAGCTGGAGTTGTTGGAGCGCAGCGACCGGCCGCGCAGGGCGTCGGTGAAGATCTTGGCGCACCACTCCGCCGACTCGCGCTCGTCGCAGCGGTCGAGTCCGGCGGCCCGCCAGACCTCCTCGCGCATCTCGACGATGACCGTGCTGGCCCCGAGCGTGCCCTCGTCCGTCCCGGAGACGGACGCCCCGGTGGAGCGCGCCTCGGGGTGCGGGGCGGGCGACGGACCAGCGAAGGGGTAGGCGTGGAGCTGTACGACGCCGTGCTCGGTCTCGGCGATCTCGAAGCGGAAGGCGTCGAAGGCGAAGTCGGCGGCGAGCCAGATGTAGCGGCAGCGGTGGGTGGTCAGCTGCGGGCGGAAGGCGTCGGCGTGGGCGGTGCGGGTCGCGCTGTGCACCCCGTCGGCGGCGATCACCAGGTCGTACTCGCGGGCCAGTTCGGCGGCGGGCGGGGCCTCGGTACGGAAGCGCAGGTCGACGCCGAGGTCGCGGCAGCGCCGGTGGAGCACCGCCAGCAGCCGGCGCCGCCCCAGCGCCGCGAAGCCGTGGCCGCCGGAGGTCAGGGTGCGGCCGCGGCGCACGATGTCGATGTCGTCCCAGCGGACGAACTCCGCCTGGAGGGCGCGGTAGACCTCCGGGTCGGCGTGCTCGATGCCGCCGAGGGTCTCGTCGGAGAGCACCACACCGAAACCGAAGGTGTCGTCGGGCGCGTTGCGCTCCCAGACGGTGATCTCGCGGGTGGGGTCGAGGCGCTTGAGGAGGACCGCGGCGTACAGCCCGCCCGGTCCCCCGCCGATGACGGCGACCCGCATGCTTATTTCCCCTGCCACTTGGGCGTCCGCTTCTCGGTGAAAGCGGCGTGGAACTCGGCGTAGTCCGCGCTGTTCATCAGCAGCGCCTGGGTGGCGGCGTCCATCTCGACGGCGGCGGCCAGCGGCATGTCGAGCTCCGCGGTGAGCAGCGCCTTGGTCTGGGCGTGCGCCAGCGCGGGCCCCTCGGCGAGCCGTCGGGCGAGCGCCGCGGCCGCCTCGTCGACCCGGCCCTCGTCGGCCAGTTCGCTGATCAGGCCGAGCCGTTCGGCCTCCGGCGCCCGGACGGCGTCGCCGAGCATCAGCAGCCGGGTGGCGTGGCCGAGGCCGATCACCCGCGGCAGCAGGTAGGCCGCGCCCATGTCCCCGCCGGAGAGGCCGACCTTGGTGAACAGGAAGGCGAAGCGGGCGGACGGGTCGGCGACGCGGAAGTCCGCGGCCAGCGCGAGCACCGCGCCCGCTCCGGCGGCGACCCCGTGCACCGCCGCGATCACCGGGAACGGGCACTCCCGCACGGCCCTGACGACCTGCCCGGTCATCCGGTTGAAGTCCAGGAGCTGCCCGGTGTCCATGTCCAGGGTGGCGCCGATGATCTCCTCGACGTCCCCGCCGGAGCAGAAGCCGCGCCCCTCCCCCGCGAGCACCAGGGCCCGCACCGAGCGCTCCCTGGACAGCTCCGCGAGCAGGTCACGGAGGTCGGCGTAGGCCTCGAAGGTGAGCGCATTGAGTTTGTCCGGGCGCGCCAGCGTGACGGTGACGATCCCGTCCTTCCTGGTCACGCGGATGTGCTGCCAGGTGTCGGTGCTGCGGGCTGATCCTGCGAACGGGCTCATCGGGCTGCCTGCCCCCTTTGGCCGACCGGCCGGGTGGATGGTGTTCCGGATGCCCTGCCGAAGTTATCACCGATTCATGACTGTCGTCACGAGGACGCGATAGTGGCGTGGTGGGGGGTGAGGGGTGCGGCGAGCGTGGGTCGGGGGTGGGGTCGGGAGTCGGGGGCTGGGGCTGGGACTGGGGCCGGGACTGGTCGAAGGTCCCGGCCGTCGCATGACGGAGGTCATGCGCATTCCGGCCGCATGCCCCTGATTCAGCGGGGTCGGCGCTTCCTACCGTGGACGTGTCCCGCCGGCCTCAGGAATCCGACCTGGTCTTCTGTGAACGGAACGCACAGGCATGCTGGAACCGCCCGCCACCCCGACCTGGCGCATCACGCTCCCCCGCAGCTCCACCGCCGTCCCCATCGCCCGTGCGATGGTCAGGACCGCGATGCAGGACCTCCGGGCGACGGCCGACCGCACGACCGCTCAGCTGCTGACCGCCGAACTGGTCACCAACGCCCTCCGGCACACCCGCGACACCGACCCCATCGAGCTGGTGGTGGAGCTGCGCCCGGCCGGCTGCCGCATCGAGGTCCACGACGGCGATTCCTACCTCGTCCGGGGACTCGGCAGCCCGCCTTCCCCGGAGGGCGGCGCGGGGGATGGCCATGGCTACGGGGACGACGCGGCGGATGGTCGCGGTTCGGAGGGCGGAGCGGCAGGCGGTCGCTCCACCGGCGACGGCCGCCTTCCGACACAGCGCGGGGAGGACGGCGGGCAGGCCGGGGACGGTGACGGGGTGGAGGTCGCCGGGCGGGAGGACGCCGGGCGGGAGGACGCGCGCGACGGAGACGGTCACGGACACAGTGACGGTGACTATGACGGTGACGGTGACGGTGACGGTGACGGCAGGGAGGATGCCGGGCGCGACGGGACGGGCGTCGGCGGCGGGGACGTGGACGACGACGCGGATGCCGATGCCGACGCCGATGCCGACGCCGACGGACCCCCCGGCACGTCGCGCATCGACAGCACCACGCCGAGCTGCCGCGGCCTGCTGCTGGTCCGGTCGCTCAGTCGTGCCTCCGGCTGCCGCCCCACGCCGCGCGGCAAGGCCGTCTGGTTCACCCTGCCCGAGCGGCAGCGCTCGCGCCGCCGCTGAGGCCGAGGTCCGGGGGCCCTACCGGGCGAGCGTCGCGACCAGCACCGCCTTGATCGTGTGCATCCGGTTCTCCGCCTCGTCGAAGACGACGGAGTGCGCGGACTCGAAGACCTCGTCGGTGACCTCCAGCGACGACAGTCCGTGCCGGGCGTGGATCTCCCGGCCGACCGCGGTGCCGAGGTCGTGGTACGCGGGCAGGCAGTGCAGGAACTTCACCTCCGGCTTGCCGGTCGCGCGCAGCACGTCCATCGTGACCGCGTACGGGGCGAGCAGCGCGATCCGCTCGTCCCACACCTCCTTGGGCTCGCCCATGGAGACCCAGACATCGGTCGTCACGAAGTCCGCGCCGCGCACGCCCTCGGCGACGTCCTCGGTGAGGGTGATACGGGCGCCACTGCTCTCGGCGAGCGTCGTCGCCTGCGCGACCACCGTCTCCTCGGGCCAGAGCTGCCGGGGCGCGACGATCCGTACGTCCATGCCGAGCAGGGCGCCGGTGACGAGGTAGGAGTTGCCCATGTTGTTGCGGGCGTCGCCGAGGTAGGCGAAGGCGGTCTCGGTCAGCGGGCGGCCCCCGCCGTGCTCGACCATGGTCAGCACGTCCGCGAGCATCTGGGTCGGGTGCCAGTCGTCGGTCAGCCCGTTGAAGACGGGCACTCCGGCGTGGGCCGCCAGCTCCTCCACGTCGGACTGCCGGCTCCCGCGGAACTCGATACCGTCGAACATCCGGCCGAGGACCCGAGCGGTGTCCTTCACCGACTCCTTGTGCCCGATCTGCGAGCCGGACGGGTCCAGGTACGTGGTCGAGGCACCCTGGTCCGCGGCCGCGACCTCGAAGGAGCAGCGGGTCCGGGTCGAGGTCTTCTCGAAGATCAGGGCGATGTTCCTGCCCCGGAGACGGGGAACCTCGGTGCCGGCGCGCTTGGCCGCTTTGAGCTCGGCCGCCAGGTCGATCAGTCGGCGGAATTCCTCGGCGCTGAAGTCCAGCTCCTTGAGGAAGTGGCGGCCCGTGAGGTCTATCGCCATGGGGTGGGCTCCTGAGGTTCGCGGCAGTCGGGACGGACTCGGACTCCGGAAGTGTATACGCACTCCCGTATCTCTATACGGAGCCACCGGTCCCGCACGGTCCGGTACCTCCCCGGAACGGAACCAGGCCGGCGGACCGGCGCGCCCCTGCTCGGAACCGGGTCCCGGCCCCCGTAAACGGAACCAGGCCCCGCTTCCACGGACGGAACCGGGTCCCGTCCCGGGAAGGGTTACCCCGTCACGCCCCGGACGGATCCGGGCTCACGCTCAGGCTGCCCCGGGTACCGCGTCCCTCGCCACCGGGCAGCTCATACAGCGCGGCCCGCCGCGCCCGCGTCCCAGCTCACTCCCCGGAATGGTGATCACCTCGATGCCGCGTTTGCGGAGGAAGGTGTTCGTGGTGACGTTGCGCTCGTACGCCACCACCACGCCCGGCTCCACCGCCAGCACGTTGCAGCCGTCGTCCCACTGCTCACGCTCGGCCGAGTGCACGTCCTGGGTCGCGGTCAGCACCCGGATGTCGGACAGGCCCAGCGCGGCCGCTATGGCGCGGTGCATATGCTCCGGCGGATGATCGGTGACCTTCAGGTCCTGGTCGCCCGAGCCCGGCTCGATGGTGTACGAGCGGAGCATCCCCAGCCCCTCGTACTGGGTGAAGGTATCGCCGTCGATCATGGTCATGACGGTATCGAGATGCATGAAGGCCCGGCGCTTGGGCATGTCGAGCGCCACGATCGTGCGTGCGGAACCCGCCGCGAACAGCCCCCGCGCCAGCAGCTCCACGGCCTGCGGCGTGGTGCGTTCGCTCATCCCGATCAGCACCGCGCCACTGCCCATCACCAGGACGTCGCCGCCCTCGATGGTCGAGGGGAAGTCCGCCTGCCCCTCGGACCAGACGTGGAAGTCCTGGTCGCGGAAGAGCGGGTGGTGGCGGTAGATCGCCTCGTAGTGCACGGTCTCACGCTGCCGGGCGGGCCAGCGCATCGAGTTGATCGAGACGCCGTCGTAGATCCAGGCGGAGGTGTCACGGGTGAAGAGGTGGTTGGGCAGCGGGCCCAGCAGGAAGTCGTCGAGATCCATCACATGGAAGCGGACCGAGGTCGGTTCGGCATGCCGCTCCAGGAACTCACGCTTGGTCATGCCGCCGACCAGCGCTTCCACCAGCTCCGGCACCGGCAGTTCGTCGAAGGCCGACCGCAGGTGATCGGTGGCCAGCGGCCCGTATTCCTTCTCGTCGAAGACCCGGTCGAGGATCAGCGTCCGCGCTGCGGGGATCTGCAGGCTCTCGGCCAGCAGGTCCCCGAAGAGGTGCACCTCCACCCCCCGGTCGCGCAGCACGTCCGCGAACCCGTCGTGCTCGGCCCGCGCCCGGCGCACCCACAGCACGTCGTCGAAGAGCAAGGCGTCCTTGTTCGAGGGCGTGAGCCGCTTCAGCTCCAGATCGGGGCGGTGCAGGATGACCCGGCGCAGCCGCCCGGCCTCGGAGTCGACTTGGAATCCCATCCACCCATCTTGGCCGCTCGGACGCCTCGACGGAGGGAGTCGGGGGATGTCGGGTCGCCCGGGGCGGCGGCGGGACGGGCCGGGGGCGCTCCTCCTCCAGGCCCGTACGCCGCTTCGGCCCGTCTACAACCGCGGGTCCACCGGCTCCGACTCCAGCGCGAGCACCGCGAAGACCGCCTCGTGCACCCGCCACAGCGGTTCGCCCTCCGCCAGCCGGTCCAGCGCCTCCAGGCCCAGTGCGTACTCGCGCAGGGCCAGCGAGCGCTTGTGGCCCAGATGCCTGCTCCGCAGGCGTGCCAGGTTCTCCGGGCGGGTGTACTCCGGCCCGTAGACGATCCGCAGGTACTCGCGGCCACGGCACTTGACGCCCGGCTGGACGAGCCGACCGTCGCCCTGGCGTATCAGCGCCCGGACCGGTTTGACGACCATGCCCTCGCCGCCGTCGGCGGTCAGCTCCAGCCACCAGGCGGTGCCCGCCGCGACCGACGACGGGTCCTCGGTGTCGACGATGATCCGCCGCGTCGTGGCGAGCAGGCCGGGCCGGTCCGGGCCGCCGCCGGCCCCCGCGCCGCCCCGGGCCGTCACCGCGCCCTCCGCCGCGACGAGCCGGTCGATCAGGGCCAGCTGGTCGGTGTGCGCCAGCCCGGCGAGGCTGCGGCCCTGCACCGCGAGAATCTGGAACGGCGCGAGCCGGACGCCTTCCAGGTCAGCGAGGCCGTCCGCCGCGGCGTGCCGGGCGTCCGCGGGATGCGGGGTGTCCGCCGCGTGCGGAGCATCTGCCGCGTACGGAGCATCTGCCGCGTGCGGGTCATCCGCCGTGCGCGATGCATCCGCCGCCCCCACGCGCCAGCAGTAGCGCCGGTACGCCTCCGTGAAGGCGGCGGCGTCCGCGGCCCGGTCCCGCTGCCGGGCGAGCAGCGGCGACACCTCGACCCCACGGGCGGCCGTCGCCTCCAGCGCACCGAGCACACCCGGGAACGCCGCACCGGCCGCCGCGCCCACGGCCGCGTACTGCCGGCGCAGCAGCCCCGTCGCCTTCAGCGACCACGGCATCAACTCGGCGTCCAACAGCAGCCAGCCGGTGTCCAGCTCGGCCCACAGACCGGCCTCCTCCGCGCAGTCCCGCACCCGCCGCAGGATGCGCTCGGTCGTCCCCGGGTCGTCGAAGAACGGCCGGCCGGTGCGGGTGTACAGGGCGCCCGAAGCCCCCTTCGGCACCCCGAAGGGGGTGCCTGCCGTGCCGTGCGTGCGAGGGCAGAGCTCCTCGGCCACCCTCTCGTCACGGCACACCAGGACCACGGCACGCGACCCCATGTGCTTCTCCTCGCACACCACTTCCCGTACGCCGTCCGCCCGGTACCCGGCGAACGCCTCCGCCGGGTGCTCCAGGTAGCCGTCCTCCGCCGAGGTCGCGCACGGCGCCATCGTCGGCGGAAGGTACGGCAGCAGCCGCGGGTCGATCGCGAAGCGGCTCATCACCTCCAGCGCGGCCGCGGCGTTCTCCTCCTTGACCGCGAGCCGGCCCATGTACCGGGTCTCCACGACCCGCCGCCCGGCCACATCGTCCAGATCGAGCGGACGGCCGTCCGCCCCGCCGGGCGCCTCCGCGGCGAGCGGCCGCGCGGGCTCGTACCAGACCTGCTCCGCCGCCACGTCCACCAGCTCGCGTTCCGGCCAGCGCAGCGCTGTCATCGCTCCGCCGAAGACGCAGCCGGTGTCCAGGCAAAGGGTGTTGTTGAGCCAGTTGGCGCGCGGGGTGGGGGTGTGGCCGTAGACGACGGCGGCGCGGCCGCGGTAGTCCTCGGCCCACGGGTAGCGCACCGGCAGGCCGAACTCGTCGGTCTCGCCGGTCGTGTCGCCGTACAGTGCGAAGGACCGCACCCGGCCGGACGTCCGGCCGTGGTACTTCTCCGGCAGGCCGGCGTGGCAGACCACGAGTCCGCCGCCGTCCAGGACGTAGTGGCTGACCAGGCCGTGGACGAACGCCCCGGCCTCCGCGCGGAAGGCGGCGTCCTCCTTCTCCAGCTGCTCGATGGTCTCGGCGAGCCCGTGGGTGTGCTGGACCTTGCGGCCCTTGAGGTAGCGGCCGAGCTTGTTCTCGTGGTTGCCCGCCACGCACAGCGCATGTCCGGCTCCGACCATGCCCATCACCAGCCGCAGCACTCCGGGGCTGTCCGGCCCGCGGTCCACCAGGTCGCCGACGAAGACCGCGGTACGGCCCTCGGGGTGCGCCGCGTCCACCGGCCGGCCCAGCGCGTCGCGCACCAGCGCATAGCCCAGCCTGCCGAGCAGGGTCTCCAGCTCGGCACGGCAGCCGTGGATGTCGCCGATGATGTCGAACGGGCCGGTGAGATGCCGCAGATCGTTGAACCGCCGCTCCCTGACGACCTCGGCCGACTCCACCTCCGCCACGCCGTGCAGGAGGTGCACCTTGCGGAAGCCCTCCCGCTCCAAGTGCCGCAGGGAACGGCGCAGTTCGCGCTGGTGGCGCTGGATGACCCGGCGGGGCAGCCCGGCTCGGTCGGCGCGCCCCGCGTTACGGGCGGCGCAGACCTGCTCGGGCACGTCCAGGACGATCGCCACGGGCAGCACGTCATGCTCCCGGGCCAGCCGCACCAGCTGGGCACGCGCCTCGGCCTGCACATTGGTCGCGTCCACGACCGTCAGCCGCCCGGCGGCCAGCCGCTTGGCCGCGATGAAGTGCAGCACCGAGAACGCGTCGCCGCTGGCACTCTGGTCGTTCTCGTCATCGCTGACCAGCCCCCGGCAGACGTCGGAGGAAAGCACCTCGGTCGGCCGGAAGTGCCGAGCGGCAAAGGTGGACTTGCCGGACCCGGTGGCCCCGATCAGCACCACCAGCGAGAGGTCGGGCACGGCGAGAGCCCGCCGCTCCGACTCGGTCTGGGACTGCGACTCGGGCCGGGACTGCGGCTGGGGCTGCGGCTCGGGCCGGAGCTGCGGCTCGGGCCGGAGCTGCGGCTCGGGCCGGAGCTGCGGCTCGGGCCGGAGCTGCGGCTCAGGCTCCGGCCGGGGCTGCGGCTCGGGGGCACGCTCCTGCGGAGTGCTGCCCTCCGGCCGGCCTTCGTGCCCCTGCCGGCTCTCGCTCCCCTTCGGGTTTTCGCTCCCCTCGGGGCTTTCGTCCCCATGCCTGCTCTCGTCCCCGTACCCGGTACGGCTCTCATCCGTCATGCCGCGACCTCCTTCCCGGCCGTCGCATCGCCGCCGCCCGCACGGCGATGGTTGTCCTCACCCTCACCACTGCCTTCACTCTGCCTGCCGCCTTCACTGTGCCTACCGCCTGCACGATGGCTGCGGCCTTCGCCCTGGCCCCCGCCCCTCTCCGCCATACGGAAGTGCGCCAGCTGGGTGGGCGGGCCGACCTCGGGATCGTCCGGGCCCACCCGGGCGAAGGTCACCTCGTAACCGTGTCGCCCGGCGACCTCCCGCGCCCAGTGCCGGAACTCCTCCCGCGTCCACTCGAAGCGGTGATCCGCATGCCGTACCTGGCCGGCGGGCAGCGACTCCCAGCGCACGTTGTACTCGACGTTCGGCGTCGTCACCACGACGGTCCGCGGCCTGGCCGACCCGAACACCGCGTACTCCAGCGCCGGCAGCCTCGGCGGATCGACATGCTCGACGACCTCACTCAGCACCGCCGCGTCATACCCCTTCAGCCTGCTGTCGGTGTACACCAGCGACCCCTGCATCAGGCGCACGCGCTCCGACTGCCGCTCGGGCATACGGTCCAGCCGCAGCCGGCGTCGCGCCTCGTGCAGCGCGCGCATCGACACATCCACCCCGACGACCTCGGTGAACCGCGCTTCCTTCAGCAGCGCACCGACCAGCTGGCCCTGCCCGCAGCCCAGGTCGAGCACCCGCGCCGCCCCGGCCGAACGCAGCACGCCGAGGATCGCCTCCCTCCGCTGGACGGCGAGCGGCACCGGCTTCTCGTCGGTGTCCGCCTCCTCGTCCACCGCGTTGTCGAGTTCCTCGGCGGCCGCGTCGTCCGACTCGGCCAGCCGCTCCAGCTCCAGCCGCTCCATGGCCCGGCGCGCGAGCGACCAGCGCCGCGCGAGGTAGCGGCCGACGATCACCCGCTGCTCCGGGTGGTCCTCCAGCCAGCCCTCGCCGGCCCGCAGCAGCTTGTCGACCTCGTCCGGGGCGACCCAGTAGTGCTTGGCGTCGTCCAGTACCGGCAACAGCACATACAGATGCCGCAGTGCCTCGGCGAGACGGCACTCCCCTTCCAGGACGAGCCGTACGTAGCGCGAGTCCCCCCACTCCGGGAACGTCCCGTCCAGCGGCAACGGCTCGGCGAGCACCGTCCAGCCCAGCGGTTCGAACAGCTTGCGCACCAGCACCGCGCCGCCCCGCGCCGGCAGCACCGGTACCTCGATCCGCAGCGGCATCGTCCGGGCCGCCAGTTCGGGCCGGGCCGTGCACTGTCTCATCGCGCTGGCGAACACGCTCCTCAACGCCACCGCCAGCAGCGACGAAGCCGCATACGGCCGGTCGTTCACGTACTGCCCCAGCGCCGAATCCGGAGCGCCGCCCCGCCCCTTGCCCCGGCCCCGGCGCACCAGGGCGATGGGATCGACCTCCAACAGCAGCGCGGCCGTGCACCGCTGAGCGTCGGCCTCGGGATAGAAGATGTGCGCGGTGCCGTGCGACGTCGAGAACTGCTGCACCTTGTCAGGGTGCTTGTGCAACAGGAACCCGAGGTCGGTCGCGGGACGGTCGGCGCTGCCGGTGGTGGCTATCGTCAGGAACACCCGTCCGAGTATTGCCGTGGTACGCCCCGATCCCCACCGGATTTCCCGCAGCACCGCCCGCCATCGGGTCGGACATCAGCTCATCTCATCTCAGCTCACCGCATCCCTCCCCGCTCGGCTCAGCTCGTCTCTGCTCACGCTGCTCCTCTCTGCTCACCTCTGCTCCTCTCTGCCCCTTCTCCGACTCGGCTCTGCCCC
This sequence comes from Streptomyces angustmyceticus, assembly GCF_019933235.1. Classification (NCBI taxonomy): domain Bacteria; kingdom Bacillati; phylum Actinomycetota; class Actinomycetes; order Kitasatosporales; family Streptomycetaceae; genus Streptomyces; species Streptomyces angustmyceticus. Next base: position 1,959,858 of record NZ_CP082945.1, read on the forward strand.
TCTCCGACGCAGCTCAGCTCAACTCAGCTGCGACTGCACCTGCGCGGAGATCAGCTCAAGGTGATCGAGATCGTCCAGGTCCAGCATCTGCAGATAGACACGGGACGCACCGATGGCGGCGTAGCGCCCGATCTTGTCGACGACCTCGGCGGGTGAGCCGGCAAGGCCGTTGGCCTTCAGCTCGTCCACGTTCCGCCCTATGGCCGCGGCCCGTCGCGCCACCTCGGCATCGTCCCTGCCGACGCAGGCGACGAGTGCGTTGGAGTACACCAGCTCATCGCCCTTGCGCCCGGCGGCTTCAGCGGCCGCCCGCACCCGCCCGAACTGGCGCTCGCTGTCTTCGAGCGAGGCAAAGGGGATGTTGAACTCGTCGGCGTACTGCGCCGCCAGCCGCGGTGTACGCGTCGCACCATGGCCGCCGACCAGTACCGGCACCTTTGCCTGAGCGGGCTTGGGCAGCGCGGGCGAATTCTCCAGGCGGTAGTGGGTCCCGTCGTAGCTGAACTCCTGTCCTGTCTCGGTGGCCCACAGGCCGGTGACGATCGCCAACTGCTCCTCGAGCCGTGCGAACTTCTCTTTGGGGAACGGAATGCCGTAGGCCCTGTGCTCCTCCTCGAACCAGCCGGCCCCGAGGCCGAGTTCGACGCGGCCGCCGGACATCTGGTCGACCTGAGCCACCTGGACGGCCAGCACACCCGGCAGCCGGAAGGTGCCTGCCGTCATGAGCGTCCCGAGGCGGATGCGCCGGGTCTCGCGCGCCAGGCCCGCCAGGGTGATCCAGGCGTCGGTCGGTCCGGGCAGCCCGTCGACATTGCCCATCCGCAGATAGTGGTCAGATCGGAAGAACGCGTCGAAGCCGAGATCCTCGGTGGCTTTGGCGACTTTCAGCAGCGTGTCGTAGGAAGCCCCTTGCTGGGGCTCGGTGAAGATGCGTAGCTCCATACCTCCATCCTGCGCTCCGAGCGGCGAACCAACCGTCGGAGGCGTGTCGAGCACCGGGTCGGGTCAAGCCGGAACAGATCTGCTCAGGTCAGGGCAGATCGGGTAGACCAGGCCAGCGAGGACGGTATGGCCTGGTCAGGCGGGGTCGCTCCGTGCCTGCGCGGGCCACGACGGCACGGAGGGGGGAGAAGCGACGGCGAAGTCGATGGGACGACGGGCGACGAGACGGGCGTGGGCGCGCGTCGAGGTGGCAAGTGCGGGGCCGGATGCAGGCTCCGGGGCCGGGTGCAGGTCCGGGGCCAGATGCGGGTGCCATGGCGGGGATGCGTGCGTCGGGCGTCAGTCGCCAGCCTTCCCCAACCCTCGGTCGGTGGGCACCGCTCGGGGCGTACGGACCGCGCGAACGCGGAGGGTTCCGCGCTGGTCACTTCAGGCAGGGTTCCGGTCGCGCACCTCCAGCTTCTCCAGTATCCCGGCCACCCGGTCCCTCGCCTCGTCGACCGTGTCCATGGCCTCGACGCAGGTCCAGTACATCCCCTCCTCGTCGGCGAGCAGCACCACGCTCACCAGCGCCTCACACACTTCCCTCAGCAGTCGGCACAGGCCGGTTAAAGCCTCCTTGACGTCGCGCACCTCGGACAGCTGAGCCGCCCGCAGCCCGCCGGTGACCGATGCCGGGCACAGCAGTCCCCCGCTGAACCGCCCGCCCGCGTCGCCCAGCCCTCGCGCCCTGGACCGCACTTCGTACGGCCCGAATATCGCGAGATGGCTGCCGATCGCCTCCGCCAAGGCCTGCGCCTGCCACGCCTCGGCGATCACTCCCTGCACCGTGTTCGCCTCGGCAAGACCGCGCCGGCTTGCCGCGATGATCCGCACCGCGTCCATCCGCCCCCTCCTCCCCTCGCCATTCGCATGCATCCTGCACTCTTTCCACTACCCAGAGTGAGGGTGAACACCCAAAAAAAGCCAGAGGAATTCGCAAATCTGTGGACAACCAAGGCGATGTGGAAAGATCCATGACTCCGAAGAGTGACGACGTACGACGCCGGTCGCGCTCCCACCACTTGCGCCCCACCGCACCCGCCTTTCACACGCCCTGCATATGTCACGCGAAACACCCGATGGGAGAACCGCGGGAGACCTCACCGACGGAAAAGACGCCGGATGGCGGGCCGGGAAGCAGATCGCGAAGGCGGGCCGGGAACCGGACCATGAAGGCGGCCCGGGAGAGGCGGCGGAACGATGGGACAACGGACGGACATCCCGGAAGCTCCCAGCCCGGAAGCCCCCGAGGGGAGACAGCCGCCACACGACGACGAAACGGAGGCCAACGCCCCCGCCCCGCCAATCCCCGCCAACCCCCGCCGGCCGCGCCCTCGCGCCTCCGCCCCTTCAGCCCGGCCCCCACTCGCCCACCCGCTACTCCTCCCCCTCCCGCGGGCGGTCCGGGCGGGCCGAGCGGACCGCCGGGAAGCGCGACTCATTGCGCTCGATCTTCGCGGCGAGCGCCGCCAGCGCGTCGATCCCCAGCGCCTCGCAGAACTGCAGCAGATACGCCAGCACGTCCGCGACCTCGTCCTCGACCCGGCCGGCCTTCCGCGGATCCGACATCACCTTCGCCGACTCGTCCGGCGTCAACCACTGGAAGATCTCGACGAGTTCGGCCGCCTCCACGCTCAGCGCCGCGGCCAGGTTCTTGGGCGTGTGGTACTGCTGCCAGTCCCGCGCCGCCGCGAACTCGGCCAGGCGTCGCTGCAGCGCATGAAGATCCTCACTCATGCCTCCAGGTGTAGCACCTGTACGCCGGGCAGCCCGTCGGCGACCGAGGGGTCCCGTACCGTCCCCAGCAGCCGCACATGCCCGCGCTCGGTCATCCGCACGGCCAGCGACACCAGCTCACGCGCCTGCCGGTGGTCCAGGCAGCGGTCCATGCCGTCCGCCATCACCGTCATCTGCTGATGGGCCGACGGGACCTCCCCGACCGGGTCCATGGCCAGCACGTCCGGCCCGGTGAGCAGCACCAGCGCCAGTGCGAGGAACCGCAGCTCACCGTCGCCGAGCTGCTCGACGGGCAGCTCGCCCAGTTCGCCCCGGTCGAGGACGGCGCGCACACCTGCCGCGCCACCGGCCCCGGGCACGCCGCGCGTCCCCTCCGCCCCAGCGCGCCCCACCGGCGCAGACGTATCGGTGGCCCCGTCTCCCGCCCCGCCCGACTGCCGCAGGACCGCACGCAGCCCCTCGACGGGACCGGCGCACGCCTCCCGTACCGCCGCGACCAGCACGGCATGCCGCCGCGCGCACTCCCGGCTCGTACGGTGCAGCACCGTGGGCAGGTTGTCGCAGGCGGACCGCAGCCGCCCCTCGTCGCGCGACTCCCCCGCCTCGCGAACCCAGCCGCCCGCCTCACCACCGCCCGTCCTGCGGCCCCGCGCGCCCCAGGCCACGCCGGCCCCCGCGGCCACGCCCGCCCCGCCGGAGCCCCGCGACGCTCCGGAGCCACTCGCCGATTTCCCGCGCCCGGCCCCTGGTCCGCCGCCACGGCCGCCTCCGCGTGCCCCGGCGGCACGCCCCGCGCCGCTCCCGCCGTCACCGGCCGCGCCCGTGCCGCGCACCCCCACGCCCCGCATGACCTCCGGCCGCGGATCGCACACGAACGCCGACCGCAGGGCGACCACCACCTGTTCCGCCGCGGCCAGCACCAGCCGCTGCCCCGCCGTCTTGCCCGCGACCCGCAACGGCAGCAGCGAGGTGCCGAGCCGGTCGTCGGGCAGCGGGGCGCGGGTCACGGGGGACGTGCCGGCGGTGTGCCAGGCAGCCTGGACCGCGGGCCGGGTGGGGTCGGTGAGGGCGGTGGTCAGCAGCGTCTCGCCGCAACCGGTCAACCGCTCCCCGACGATACGGAGTTCGGGCTCGGCCTGGACGGCGAGATCGAGGCCGACGGGGCCGACCGGGCCGTCGACCGTGCAGCCGATGCGGAATCCGCGCCGCCCCTGTTCATCGGGGCGCGCCCCGGCCGGCACACAGGCCGCCGGGCTGCCCGCCACCTCCCCCACCGCCCGCGCCAGCGACTCCCCGCTGCCCAGCCGGGCCAGGATCTCGTACGCCTGCAGCGCACTGGACTTGCCGCTTCCGCTTCCGCCGCTCAGCAGGGTCAGCGGGCCGAGCGGCAGGGTGACGCCGCGATGGGACTTGAAGGCGGACAGCCGTAACTCGGTGACCGCCGGCCGCACACTGTCGGAATTCATGCAGGGACGCTATGCAGCGCCCCGGGCGGAGAACCGTTACGCCCAACAGCTCTTCCTACTAACGGGGGACAGTTCCTGCCGCCTCCTCCGCGACCTCGAAGCCCAGGGGCGCCAACAGGAACACGTTGGTGTCGACGCGGTGCATGCCGCTGCCGAGCCCGAAGACGACTCCGCTGGAGAAGTCCAGGATGCGCTTGGCGACATCGCCGTCGGCGCTGCTGAGGTCCAGCAGGACCGGGATCTGCGCCATCAGGTATTCGGCGACCTCGCGGGCGTCCGCGAAGGTCTGGACGCGGATGACGATGAACCGCCGCGCCTCCTGTGCCGGCTCCTCCTCCGGGAGGGCACGGTGGTCGGGCCAGGAAGGCCATTCACTGCTCCCACGGAGCGGGACGACCTCGGCCAGCCCTTCCCACTGCTCGTCGGTGGCATCGGGGCCGTTCACCGAATCACCTCACCCGGGAGAGCGCTGGCTGTCTGCGGTATCTGCATCGCACAATTCTAGGGATAAACATACAAACCTCGGCGGACGTGACACACGCCGCGCCCCGTTCCATCCTGCACCATGCCCGCTGGCCTGTTCCGACATCCGCGGCAGATATCCTCCGTCGAGATTCTGTGTGCCTGTTCATCCCCAGTGACGGAGGTGGGTGCTGTCGTGGGCTCTGAGCCTCCCGGCCGGCGGCCGCGCGGTCTGCGCGGCCTGCGCAAGCCCGCCAAGAAGCGGCCCGCCGGGCCGACGCCCGCCGAGACCCCGGACGAGGCCGAAGCGGCGGAGCGGCCGGCCGAGACCGCCAGCAGCGTCATCAACGCGGTCCTCTACCGCGACGGACGCCGGGTCAGCACCCATGACACGCTCGCCGAAGCGTTCCGGCAGCAGCGCGCCACCTCCGGCACCCTCGCCTGGATCGGCCTGCACCGCCCCAGCCGCGACGAACTCCTCACCCTGGCCTCGGAGTTCGACCTCCACCCGCTCTCCGTCGAGGACGCCCTGGAGGCCCATCAGCGCCCCAAGCTGGAGCGTTACGGAGGCACCCTCTTCGTCGTCCTGCGCGCCGCGCGCTACCTCGACGACCCCGAGGAGGTCGACTTCGGGGAGCTGCACGTCTTCGTCGGCCGCGACTTCGTGCTCACCGTGCGACACGGCGGCGCCCCCGACCTGTCGGCCGTACGCGCCCGCATGGAGGACGCTCCCGAGCTCCTCAAACGCGGCCCCGAGGCCGTTCTCTACGCCATCCTCGACGCCGTCGTCGACGGCTACGCGCCCGTCGTCGCCGGGGTCCAGAACGACATCGACGAGATCGAGACCGAGGTCTTCGGCGGCGACCCCCGGGTCTCCCGGCGCATCTACGAGCTCTCCCGCGAAGTGGTGGAGTTCCAGCGCGCCACCCGCCCGCTGAACGGCATGCTGGAGAGCCTGACCGCGGGCTTCGAGAAGTACGCCATCGACGAGGAGCTGCGCCGCTATCTGCGCGATGTGGCCGACCACGCGCTGCACACCACCGACCGCGTGGACGGCTTCCGGCAGGCCCTGCAGGACATCCTCGCCGTCAACGCGACCCTGGTGAACCAGCAGCAGAACGCCGAGATGCGGGCCCTGGCCGAGGCCGGCTTCGAGCAGAACGAGGAGATCAAGAAGATCTCCTCCTGGGCGGCGATCCTCTTCGCCCCGACCCTGGTCGGCACCATCTACGGCATGAACTTCGATCACATGCCGGAGCTGCACTGGGTGTTCGGGTACCCCTTCGCGATCGTGCTGATGGCTATCGTCTGCACCAGCCTGTACGTCATCTTCAAACGGCGGGACTGGCTCTGAGCATCGGCGCGCGAGCGGGAGAAGCTGCTCTCGCTCCGCAACGACCTGGGCCTGATCACCGAGGGCCGGGACCCCAAGGCCAAGCCGCAGGTGGGCGACTTCCCGCAGGCGTTCGGCCATGTTGCCCCGGTTGACGCTGCGCTCCGGCTCGAAGCCCTTTCGCCGGAGCCGGCGGTGACATGACTGCCAGGAGGGCACCGCACCGTGGCACTTCACCTTTCCCGGGTCGTTGATTTGACCGTGATCGTGTGTCTGCTCGTCCGCAAGGGCGGGCTCGATATCGGCCACGCCGTGGCAGCCGTCTTGCTGGGCTTCTATCTTCAAGGCACTTCGCTCGCTCCCAGCATCAGCCAGTTCACCAGGTCGTGATCACGGCGGTCAGCCGCCTCCGCCTCCAGGCCGACCGCCCCGGACGTATTGCGTCGGCCGTCACTCAGCGTCCACCTTTGCGAGGACTCATGACTGCTCGTGTCCGTTCCGACGATGCCTACCTGCGTGAACTCGGCTACGAACCGGTTCTGACGCGCCGGATGGGGGCCTTCGGCAACTTCGCCATCAGCTTCTCCGTGATCTCCGTGCTGTCCGGGTGCATGACCCTGTACGGCTTCGGCCTGACCACCGGCGGCCCGGCCGTCATGATGTGGGGCTGGCTCGCGGTCGGCGTCATGGTGATGTCCGTCGGTGCCGGTCTCGCGGAAGTGACCTCCGCCTACCCGACATCCGGCGCGCTGTACTTCCAGGCCGAGCAGCTCGGCGGCCGCACATACGGCTGGTACACCGGCTGGCTCAACCTCCTCGGCCTGCTGGGCGCCATCGCCGGCATCGACTACGGGGCCGCGCTGTTCACCGGCGCCTTCTTGAACCTCCAGTTCGGCTTCGAGCCGACCGAGGGCAAGACCATGGTGATCTACCTGGTCATCCTCGCCCTGCACGCCGGGCTGAACCTGTTCGGCGTGCGCCTGGTCAGCATCCTCAACAGCATCAGCGTCTGGTGGCACCTCGCCGGAGTCACCGTGATCGTCGGCGCCCTGGCCCTCGTACCGGCGCACCACCAGTCCCCGGGCTTCGTCTTCGGCGAGTTCGTCAACCGCACCGGCTGGTCGTCGTCGCCGTACGTCGTGCTGGTCGGCCTGCTACTGGCCCAGTACACCTTCAGCGGCTACGACGCCTCCGCGCACCTGTCGGAGGAGACCACCAACGCCCAGGTGTCCGCGTCCCGCGGCATCATCCGGGCGATCGGCTGGTCGTGGGTGGCCGGCTTCGTCCTGCTGGCCGGGCTGACCTTCGCCATCCAGGACTACGCGGCAACGCGGGGTACGGCGACCGGGGTCCCGCCCGCGCAGATCTTCCTGGACGCGCTCGGGCCGGCCGGGGCCAAGGTGCTGCTGCTGGTGGTCATCGTCGCCCAGCTCTTCTGCGGCAACGCCGAGACGGCCGCGGCGTCCCGGATGGTGTTCGCCTTCAGCCGGGACGGCGCGCTGCCCGGGTCGGGCCTGTGGCGGCGGGTGCACTCGCGCACGGGCACCCCGCGGAACGCCGTCCGGCTGGCCGTCGGCGTGGCCGCTCTGCTCGCTGTGCCGAGCCTGTACAGCCCGACGGCGTACGCGGCGATCACCAGCATCAACGTCATCGGCATCACCCCCGCCTACGCGATCCCCATCTACCTGCGGATCAAGCACCGCAACCGTTTCGCGGCCGGGCCGTGGAACCTGGGCCGGTGGGGTGTGCCGGTCGGCTGTGTCGCCGTCGCGTGGGTGGCGTTCGTGACCGTGCTGTTCTGCCTGCCTCAGGCGGCCCCGGTAACCGTCGAGTCCTTCAACTACGCCCCGGTCGCACTGATCGCGGTGCTGTCGCTGGCCTGGCTCTGGTGGCGGGTCGCGGGAGAACGCACCTACGACGTCCCGGCCCACCACGTCGGCCGCTCCACGGACCGCTTCGACCAGGAGATCGTATGACCCCGCCCGCCCCTGCCGACTCCGGCGACCGATCCGGTTCACTGCCCACGCCCGCTGTGCGACGGGAGAGCGATCGGCCCGCCGGCCGGCTCACGCTCAACCAGCCGCGCGAGCACGTCGCCGCGGGGCGGGCCGCCATCGGCAGCGGTCGTCGTGCGCCCGCCGGCGATGGTGGCAACACCCCTCAGGCCCCAGGGGACGGGCGGCTCTAGCGTGCCGCCGGCTGGTGGAGCCAGGGCGAGCTGGTGGCCCAGAAGATGGCGTCGGCGCCGAGGGTGTTCGTGCCGAAGTCGGTGAACTCCTGCCGGGTGTACGGCTTTCCCGTCTTGGGGCTCTTGTACTGGAAATCGGGCTCCTGCACCGCCATGGCCACCATGGGGAGCTGCCCCCGGTACTTCTTGAAGAAGGGGTACGAGTTCTGCATCTGCGCCGGGCGGTCGGGGAGGATGTCCGGTCCGCCCAGGCCGATTCCGTGCGCCTTGGCGAACTCGAAGGTGCGCTTCATGTAGTTGCGGCTGTTGTTCCACTCCCCCGGCCAGAAGTTGACGTACTGGATGAACGGCGTCTTGTGGAAGACCTTCTTGCCGTAGGCCATGTTGTCGAGTTCGGCCTTGAAGTAGGCGTCGTCGCTGTATCCCGTACGGTCCTTCCCGGTGTCCACCTCGGTGGCGGTCTCCGGAAGGTTCACCCCTGCGAGGCGGCCGTCGAACTTCTGCGACATCGCCTTCAGCAGCTGCTGGAATCGGCCCCGCACCTGCGGATTCCACTGCGCCGCGACCGCACCGGGCTCACCGGGGCCGAGGCCGTTCTCGTTCTTCGTCGGTGCCGCGCCGCCCTTGTACTCCGGGTCCTGCAGCAGATAGTCAGGGAGCCTGGTCGGCGGCGCGAAGAACCGGTCCTGGACCTGGATGAACAGCTTCTTGTGGCGGTCTCGCACATACTTCAGCGCCCGGTCGATCTCCGAGAAGTCGTACTGGTCCTTCTTCCGCTCCAGCGCCTTCCACGGCACCACCAGCTGCACGCCGGCGACGTCCGGGCGATCGATCAGCGGCTTGACCTGGGCGTCGAAATCGCCGATGGAGGAGTAGAGGTAGTTCGTCGCCGTCTTCTTGCCGGACGCCGGAGCGGCGGAGGCCGTTTTGGAGGTCGTAGCGGGCGCACCGGAGGCCACCGCGGCCACGCCCGTCAGGCTCATGGCCACGAGAATTCCGGCACCGACAGCAAGGCGTTTGGTCTTCATGCCCCCACCGTGCCGCGCAGTTCTCAGAAGAATGTAAGAAGGCCGCGACCAGTCTCCTGGCTGGACCTGCGCCGCAGTCGAAAGCTCTCGGGACCCTCGCAGCCAGCCGCCGGATCACGATGACGACGTGTCGACGATCTGGTGCCGGAGATGGTCGTAGGCCCAGGCTGCGAGGGTGGTCGGGGTGGTGGTCCGCAGGGTGCGGCGCTGTTCGGGCACGAAGTTCTCGCGCAGACCGGCCGACATGCCGAGCACGGCCTCGATCGCCCCGTCGGCCATCCCGGCCCGGCGGAGTTGGGCGCGCATGGCATCGTCGGAGATCTGTTCCACGCTGATGTGCCGACCCGTGGCGGCGCTGAGGATGGTGGCGACCTGTCGCCACGTGAGGTCGGCGGCCCCGTGAACTGCTTGCACGCAGCGCCCGGACCAGGCGGGAGAGAGCAGACGGGTGGCGGCGACCTCGGCGATGTCGCGAGGTGCCACCCAGGCCATGGGCTGGTCGGGCGGAACGATCACCTGGAGGCGGCCGGCTCGCAGCGCGTCGAGTTGAAGTTCAAGATTGGTGAAGAAGTACCCGCAGCGGAGGTGGGTGACGTCGACGCCGAGGTCGTCCAAAGCCGTTTCGGTGTGGGCCAGGCCGTCGATCTCGCCGGCGCCGTGACGCTTCTCGGCGCCGACGCTGCTCTGGAAGACGACGCGGCCGATCCGGCTGTCGGTGACGGCGCGGACCAGGCTGCTGGCGGCGCGGACGTAGCCGGCGAGAGGGTCGTCGCCGGCGGAGGGCGGGTCCACCCAGAACAGGGTGTCAACGCCTTCGGTGGCGGCCACCACCGTGTCGGCGACGTACTGGTCGACCCGCACGGCATCCACTTCGTCATGTACCTCGGGAGCCAGCCGGGCGGGATCGCGCAGCAGGACGCGCGGCCGGATCCCGGCACGGATCAGCGTGGCGACGACGTGGCGGCCGACGTTGCCCGTCGGGGTGGTGACAGCGATCTGCATGGCTTCCTCTCCTTCGATGACCCCGAATGAGAGGTTAGGAGCAGATGCGGCCTGAATCGGCGACATTCACCTGGAGTTGAGGAACGGTCCTGGGCGCGGGCGGATGCCGTTCCCAGCGTGATGACCAATGCCTCGCCATGTCACATTCCGGCCGCCCACGTGCCCGCCGATGACCGGTTCTCGCCTGGTCGGGAACGGCCACCACTGCGAAGCTCAGGGCCTCGCAGAAGGCCCATGCCGCATAAATCATCCTTTTGGGAAAGGAATCCGCATGCGCGTCAGACTCATCACGGCCGCCGTGACTCTGTCCGTTGCACTGGGCGGTACCGTCCTCGCCGCGCCCGCCGCTCAGGCCGCGGCACACCGAGCCCCCGTGGCAACGGTGGCCAAGGCGGCCGCCCCCGGCTTCAACGTCGGTGGAATCTGGACCCTCTACCAGAGCAATGCGTGGAACGCCACGCTCTCCGTGACCCAGGACGCCCAGGGGAACCTCACCGGCATCGCCAGGACGGGAAGCGCGACGACGGGCACCATCGAGCAGGGGTTCGTGGACGGTTCCTATGTCTCCTTCGTCATCGCCTGGAACAACGGCACGAAGGGCCGCTACATAGGCTCCCGCGGCGCCGACGGCCGCCTCAGCGGAGTCGCCTCCCAGGTGGGAAGCCCCTCCAACCAGGCGACGTGGTACACCACCTGGACGTTCTGACGGCCCCTTTCCCTCCTGTGTGGCCCCGGCGCAGGCACGCCGGGGCCACACCGCGTCAGCGACCTCGTGCCGGCGGGCGCGGTGCCGGTGTCAGGCGTCCTCCGCGCCGGAGGCGAGACGCCGGGCCAGGCGGCGGCCCTCGTAGCGCTCCTTGCGGTTGCTGGTCCGGGCCATCTCCTGCCGTTCCTTCACACAGCCGCGGGCGTGGCAGCCGGCGCAGCACGTACCGCCGAACAGCAGGGCGCCGGGGTCCTCCCAGTGGCAGCGGGTGCCGGTGGCCTCCCGCGTCGGGTGGGGCGGCAGGTCACAGCCGCCGTGGCGATGGTCGTGGACCTGCCGGGGGTTGTGCTCGGCGTGGCGCACCCACAGCGGCTTGGTCCGGTCCGTACGGGACATCTCGTTCCTTCCGGAACCGCCGCCCGTGCTCCCGGACCGTCCGGGCGGGCGGCCAGGTTCGCCACTTCACGGCGACCACGCACTGCCTCCTGCTCATGGCGGCACGCTCCTTCCTGCGTCCACGAGGGGACGCGAAGCCGGGGACACACCCCTGGAAGGGGCACCTTCCACGGATGCGGAAAGCCTTCCAGGCTATGGGGAGGCATGCGGTGGCACAAGAACTCTCTTGGTACGCAGGTGAATTGGCCGACGGGGCGATGAGCCGGCTGTGGGGCTCGGGAGGGGCCACGCGGGCGGGTCCGCCACGAACGCGGCCCGGGAGACGTAGTCCTACGACGACAGTGGTCCCGCGACGGCAGTGGTCCCGCGATGGCAGTGGTCCTGCGCCGGGAGTGGTCCTGCGGCTGCGACGAGCGGGGAAGGGGCCCGGCGACGTCGAAGGCAGCAGACGGCCGCCACGGCCCAGTGACCGTACGGCACTGGCAGCGAGCATCCGCGGCGATTAGGGTCTGCGGTGGCATCGCGTGTCGGTCACCGGCTGGGTGAGGCATGGAGGTGCCGGGAGATGCCCTCGGAGGCATTCCTTGTCAGTCGAGTTCAACCACACGATCATCCATGCCCGGGACAACCGGGAGTCCGCGGAGTTCTTCGCCGGTCTGCTCGGTCTGGAGATCACGGCCGAGTGGGGCCCGTTCATCGCCGTCGGCCTGAGCAACGGCGTCACCCTGGACTTCGCCACGATTCCGGCGGAGCGGATCACCCCGCAGCACTACGCCTTCCTGGTCTCCGAGGCGGAGTTCGACGCGGCGTACGCGCAGATCGTGCGGCGCGGCATCGAGCACTGGGCCGACCCCCACCAGCAACAGCCCGGCACGATCAACCACAACGACGACGGCCGCGGCGTCTACTTCCTGGACCCGGCGGGCCACGCCATGGAACTGATCACCGTGCCGTACGGCGGCTGGACCTCGTAGGGAACGCGCTGAGGCGGGCGTCACCCCCTCCGTAGCACGGTGATGCCGTCCTGCTCGGCGACCTGGGTGTAGCCGTGGGCGCGGTAGAGGCGGAGCATGCGGTGGGTCTGGGCCACGGGGCAGGGGGTTTTGACGGTCGGGTCGTGTTGGTCGGAGACGACCCAGTCGGGCGGGGTGGCGGGGAGGGCGGTGGGGGCGGCGGGGTCGGGGCCGGTGCCGAAGCAGACGAGGCTGACGGTGGTGCGGCCGGTCAGCATCGGGGCCAGTCGGTTCGAGGAGGCGACGGTGGCGCCGTCGGGGATGCGCGCCAACAGCCGCTCTGCCGTGCGGACATGGGCGGGGGTCCGCCAGGCCGAGGGGAGGACCAGGTCGTGGAGCGGATAGACCGCGACGGTGATGGCGGTGAAGGTGGCGGAGAAGGCGAGGGCCTTGCGGCGTCGGAGGGGTGGCGCGATATCGGGCCGTCGGTGGAGCACGTCGACGAGGCCGGCGAAGACGAGGGGCATCAGGATGGCGTTGTAGTGGAAATTCGGCTGCCAGTAATGCTCGTTGCCGGCCAGGAGTCGCCAGGCGAGAGTGGGGACGCACAGCAGCGTCAGTGGGGAGCGCAGGCCGAGGAATGCGGTGGGTGCGGCCAGCATGAACAGCAGCAGCCATTTCATCGGCGGCCAGAAAAGGTGCAGTCCGAGGGACAGGAGGCCGGCGAGGCTGTCGGGGGAGGGTCCCTGGTCCGGCATCTGTTGCCAGTAGTCGAAGCCGCCACGGGGATTCATGGCGGGGAGGAGGACGAGTATTTCCACCGCCGTGCCGACCGCTCCGATCAGGGCGAGGGTGGCGCCGAGGAGGAGGGGAGAGCGTCGCTTTGCTGGTGGTGGTGTGTGGCGCTCGCGTAGGGCCTGCCAGGCGATGTAGCCGCCGATCGCGGCGAGGGTGAGGCCGAGGTCCTCTTTCACCAGGAGCAGGGGGAGCGACCATGCCGCGGCCGCCCACCAGCGACGTTGCCCGAGTGCGGTGACGCTGAAGGCGAGGAGCGGGACCGCGAAGCAGATTTCGTGGAAGTCCTTGGTGACTCCCGCGACAAGCCCCCAAGAGGCGCCCAGTCCGCAGCCGACCGCCAAGCCGGTGGCCGGGCCGACGGCGCGGTGGGCCCAGCGGGTGAGCGGAAAGCAGGCCAGTGCCATCAGTGCGGCCTGCACCACGAGAAGGGTGACGGCGCTGGGGAAGAGGCGGTAAACGGGGGCGACGAGCGCCAGAATGGGGTGGAAATGGTCGCCGAGGAGATTGAATCCCGGCCCCTTGAGTTCCACGACGGGCGCCTTGCCGTGCGCATAGGCGCGGATTGCCTGCTCGAATATCCCCAGGTCGTAGCCGGCGTTGAGCATACGGTCGTTCCGGAGGACCGATACCACGGTGTACACCGCGAAGAACACCGCGGTGACGGTCCAGCCCATGGCCCGCGGGCCGGGCAGACGCCGTCGCCAGGTGGTTCCGGGGCCAGGGAATCGGCGGTCCGAGGGTATTCGGGTGAACCACGCTCCCCTGGTCCGCTCGGCCGTTTCCACCATCGCACCCACCGTCGTCGACTCGGCAAAAGGAACACGGTGCACTGCCCCGGCGGAGAGTGGGAGGGCGGGCGTGGTGGCAGGCACGCCCTGTCGGCGGCCCGGTGGGTCCCGTCCCTGCCCGGCCGGACGGCGGTACGACCGCGGAAAGGCATTCCGCGTGAGTGTAACGCCGGGCGCGCGGGGCGAGTTCGGGCCACCGGGGGACGGCTACGACGGGACCGTAATGACGCCGTGTCAGCGGGCCAGGCGGCCGAGGAGCGCGGCGGCAGCGGCGATGCCCGCCGCGGCGGCGGCCACCAGCACCGTGTAGTCCAGGGCCAGATGGGCGTGGCTGCCCAGGAGGAGGCCGCGCAGGGCGTCGACCTGGTAGCTCAGGGGGTTGATGCGGCTGACCGTCTGGAGCCAGCCCGGCATGATCGCCACCGGGTAGAGGGCGTTGGAGGCGAAGAAGAGCGGCATGGTGATGGCCTGGCCGATGCCCATCAGGCGGTCGCGGGTGAGCACGATCCCGGCGATCGTCATGGACAGGCACGAGAAGAAGGCCGAGCCGAGCACCACCGCGACGGCGACGCCGAGGAGCCGTAGCGGGTTCCCGGTCATGGCCACGCCGAGCAGCGCGGCGATGACGATCACCACGACGGCCTGGATCAGCGCCTTCACCCCGGCGGCGAAGGCCTTTCCGGCGATCAGGGCGGCGCGCGGGGTGGGTGTGACCAGCAGTTTGGTGAGGATGCCGGCGTCCCGTTCCCAGATGATCATGATGCCGTAGAAGATCGCGATGAACATCGCGGACTGGGCGATGATCCCGGGCGCCAGATAGTCGATGTACGGGACGCCGCCTGTCGGGATGGCCTTGATGCGGGTGAAGGTCTCGCCGAAGACCAGCAGCCACAGGGCGGGCTGGACGGCACGGGTGTAGAGCTCGGTCCGGTCGTGGCGCAGCTTCTGCAGTTCGACCACGCACATCGCGAGGACCCTGGCGGGCACCACCCGCCAGCCGGTACGGGCCCGCGGCGGGACCAGCAGGAGGTCCAGGTTGCCGGGGCCGGCGGCCGGTTCAGCCGACTCGGTGTGCGGTGCGGCGGGTGCTCCGGACATCGCGGAAGTCTCCTGACTGCTCGTCGAGGCCGCTGCCGGCGACGTCCCGGAAGACGTCCTCCAGGGTCGGGACGGCGTCGGACGAGCGCGAGGGGGCCGACGAGGAAGAGGAGGCGGCAGCGGCCGCCGGGGCGGACGGGGCCGGTGCGGGGGTGGCGGCCGGTGCGGGGGTGGCGGTGGCCGAGGGGTTCGGGGCCGTGCCGGTGGTGGGCGAGGCCGCGGCCGCGCGACGGCGGGCGTGCAGGGCGGACCGGAGCTCGTCGGGGGTGCCGAGGGCGCGGATGCGGCCGCGGTGCATCAGGGCGAGACGGTCGCAGTACTGGTCGGCCTCGTCCATGTAGTGCGTGGTCACCAGGACGGTCATGCCGGTGGCGGCCCGTACGGCGTTGATGTGCTCCCAGACGCTGGTGCGGGCGATCGGGTCGAGGCCGATGGTCGGCTCGTCGAGCATCAGCAGACGCGGCGCGCTGACCAGGGCCTGGGCGAGTTCGAGACGGCGGACCATGCCGCCGGAGTACGTCTTGGCCAGCCGGTCGGCCGCGTCCGTGAGGCCGACGGCCTCCAGTGCCTGGGCGACGCGTGCGGCGCGCTCACGGCGGGAGACGTCGAAGACCCGGGCGAACAGCGCGACGTTCTCGCGGCCGGTCAGCCCGGCGTCCGCGGACAGCTGCTGCGGTACGTACCCCAGCAGCCGGCGCACCGCCATCCGCTCCTTCGCCGCGTCGTGCCCGAAGACCCGCACCATGCCGGCCGGGACGGGCAGGAGGGTGGTGATACAGCGGATCGCCGTGGTCTTGCCCGCCCCGTTGGGGCCGAGCAGACCGAAGACCTCTCCGGGGCGGACGGACAGGTCGACGCCGTCCACCGCCTTGGTCTCTCCGAAGGCGTAGCGCAGGGCCCGGCAGGTCACGGCGTCGGGGGCGGTCGCTTCGGGGCCGTCGGCGGACGCGTCGGGGGCGCCGGCGGTCGCGTCGGGGGCGTCGGCCGTCATGGTCGGGCCGGGGGTGGTCACATCGGGGCCGGGGGCGGTCTTATCGGGGCCGGGGGCGGTCACGTCCGGGCCGCCGTCGGTCGCCGTCGGTCCCGCGGGCGCGGGCGTGTGCGGCGCGCCGGGCGGTACGGCAGGGCCGGGCGTCCGCCCCGGCCTCTCTTCGTCGTCGCAGGTCATATGCGCTCCGCTTCGTCGTGCCGGCGGTGGGCGCGCCCGTACGGGGCCGGCCGGCACGTCGTCCGGCGAGCCGGGGGGACTCCCCCGCAGCCATGCTCCGGATTTTATCTCCGCGCACGGGGACACGGCCGGACGCGCGCGGCGCGGATATCGAACGGCCCAGCGGGGAGCTTGGAGCCGGTCCGCGCCCGGGAGCCCGCTCGCACCGGAATCCGGCATCCGGCATCCGGTGGGCGACGGGCGGCGGGCGGCAGACGGCAGACGGCAGACGGCATCCTGCCCGGTACGGACCGACGGACGGGCCGACCAGTGGTCGGGCAGATGGGCGGACCGGCACCGGCCCCCACGAGAACCCGCTCAGCCGCCCTTGGGTGCCGATGCCGGCGGCGGTGGCGGCGTCGGTGCCCCCGCCGGCGGCGCGATCTTCGCGTGGGCCCGGTCCGGCGCCGTGGCCGTGCCGGACGCCGCGGGGGCCGGGCGCGGCAGGACGGCGTCGCGGCGGGCGCCCGGGTCCCAGCCGGTGTCGACGACCCGCTTCTGGAAGAGGATCGCCGCGCCCAGGAGTGCCGCGCCGAGAGCCAGCGCCAAGACGGTGCCGCCGGTGGCGCCCGCCTTGGCGGCGTTGCCGAGCAGGGTGCCGAACCAGCCGAAGTCGGCATCGCCGAAGGTGGTGTTCTCCTTGCCGAACGCCCCGAGCACCTTGAGCAGCAGCGCGGGCAGGAACGTGATCAGCACGCCGTTCAGGAAGGCGCCGACGACCGCACCGCGGCGGCCACCGGTGGCATTGCCGTAGACACCGGCCGCGCCTCCGGTGAAGAAGTGCGGTACGAGCCCCGGCAGGACCAGCGCGAGGCCGAGCGCCGGGTGACCCACCCAGGTCAGCAGGGCGAGGCTGACCAGGCCGCCGGCGAAGCTGGCGAGAAAGCCGATGAGCACCGCGTTCTGCGCGTACGGGAAGACGATCGGGGCGTCGAGGGACGGCACCGCGCCCGGCACCAGCTTGCCCGCGATGCCCTGGAACGCCGGGACCAGTTCGCCCAGGATCGTCCGGACACCGAAGAGGATCACCGCGACCGCGATCCCGAACTGCAGGCCCTGCATGACGGACTGCATGACGTAGTTGCCGAGGTCGCCGGCCGCGCTGCCGCCGCCCGCCGCGAACGCCTTGAACGCCGTCGCCCGGCCCACGCGCGCCAGGTAGACCAGCGCCATGACGACGTAGATCAGCACCATGGACAGTGCCGTGGCGACCATCGAGTCCCGCAGGAAGCGCAGCCCTTCGGGCAGTTTCATGTCCTCCGTGCTGCGGCTGCGCCTGCCGACGAGTTGCCCGGCGGCGCCCGCGACGACGTAGCCGGCGGTGCCGAAGTGGCCGATGGCGATGCTGTTGTTGCCGGTGACGCGCTTGGTCCAGGGGTGCGCGAAGGCCGGCATCGCCACCAGCAGGATGCCCAGCAGCAGGCCGCCGACGACGACCACGCTCACCGAGGAGCGTCCCGAGGTCGCCAGGACCATGGTCAGCAGGGTGGCCATGAACAGCATGTGATGGCCGGTCAGGAACACGTACCGCAGCGGGGTGAAGCGGGCCAGCAGCAGGGCGACCGCGAAGCCCAGGATCATCAGCCAGGCGACGCGCGCGCCGAACTGCGCCTGGGCGATGCCGACGATCGCCTCGTTGGTCGGGATCACGCCGTGCGCCCCGGTCGCGCCCTGGATCATGCCGCCCAGCGGGCCGAGGGAGCTGACCACCAGCTGCGCCCCGGCGCCGATCAGCAGAAAGCCGAGCGTCGCCTTGATGGCGCCGCCGGCCACCTGGCCCGCGGTCTTCCGCAGCGCGAGCAGACCGGCCGCCGTGATCAGGCCGATCAGATACGCGGGTTGGCTGAGGATCTCGTTCACGAGAAACGTGGCGAGGGATATGAGCCGGTCCATGGTGGCCGTCCGTCCTCCCGGCTGGTGGGCGAGGGGTTTCCTGTGTCGGGTGTCAGGCGTCGGGTGTCAGGCGTACGGGGCGGGCGCCGCCGGTCGGGCCCGAGTGCTCACACGTCGTAGATGTCGCGGAGGACGCGGTCGACCTCGGGGCCGCTGGTGAAGTCCTCGACGGCCTGCACCGGGATGCCGGCCTCGCCCAGCGTCCTGGCGATCTCCCGGGAGGTGAGGATCGCGACGGCCCCGGACGCCTTGCCCTTGGCCGAGATGGTGTCGGTCGCCTCCACCGTCACATGGCGGGACCAGCCCCAGCGGTCGAGCACCTGCTCCAGCGTGTTCTTCAGGAAGAGGCTGGTGCCCACGCCGTTGCCGCACACGGTCAGGATCGTGTGGTGCGCCTGCGCGCCGCCGGTTTGCTCGGGTGCGGCCGGGGCGGATGCGGCCGGGGACTGGTCACCTGCCGCCGCGGGCCGGCCGGTTGTGGCCCGGCCCGTTGCGGTCCGCTCGCGCTCGGCGGCCTCGTCCCGCGGCCGGTCACCGCGCTCCCCCTGCGTCCCGGCGAGCACCGCGCGCAGTGCGTCCGGATCGGCCGCGTCCTGCAGGGCCCGCGCCCTCTCCGGGTCGGCGAGCAGTCGGGCGAGCGCGGCCATCGCCGCCGTGTGCGCGCCGGAGTCCTCGGCGGCCAGCCCCACGACCAGGTGCACCGGGTCGTTCGTCTCATGGCCGAACTCCACCGGCTCGTCCAGCCGGACCCAGCACATCCCGGTCCGGAGGACGGCGGGCGAGGGGCGGGCGTGGACGAAGGCGAAGCCGGGAGCGATGACGAGGTAGGGCCCGTTCTCCTCGACGTTGCGGATCATCTCCGCGGTGTAGGTGTCGGTGGCGGCGCCCGTCTCCACCAGCAGCCCGCCCGCCGTGCGTATCGCTTCCCGCCAGTCCGCCACCCGGACGCCGAGGCGTACGGCCGTCGCGGGGAGAAGATCGTTGAGCGCTGCCATGGCAGGGGACTCTACCTACGCCCAGGTGGCCCGCACACCCGTCCGGAAGCAGGAATTCCGCGGGTTTTCCGCGGAACTGCCGCGGCGGCCAACGGCCTTGACAGCCGCTTGTGGGCGCAGAAGCCTGGTTCTTCCGGCAGTTGCCGGATGTCGGGTGATACCGGGGGAATCGGGGGACTCATGGTGAGGTACACCTCTGCGCGCGCGGCGAACGGGAGAGCGGTGGCGGGCACGGACACGCCCACGCGCACCGACGCGGAAGCGGACACGCACACGGCCCCGGATACGCACTCCCCCACGGACGCGGACGCGTGCTCCCCCACCGACGCGGCACGGCCGGACGGGAGGCGCCGCGCCGCCGCCACCCGCCCGGCGCGCCCGCCCCGGCGCCCGCGCGGCAGCAGCCGGGCCGCCGGCCTCTGCGCGGCGGCCCTCGCCCTCGCCCTCCCCCTGGCGGCCTGTTCCGCGGACGGGGGAGGCGACGGCCGGGCGGGCGGTTCCCGCAGCCCGGCGGCCGGTCCGGCGCCGTCCCCGAGCGCGACCCCGACCGTCGATCCCGCCGCCTACCGCCGTGCCCTGACCGGCGCTCTCGGGCCGCTCGACGGTGCCCTGCGTGCGGTGGACGACGCCCACGACGGCGGGCCGCTCGGCAAGGCGCTCGACCGGGCGGCGGCCAGGGCGGACACCGCCGCCGACACCCTGCAGTCGGCCGCCGCGCCCGACGCCGCCCTCGCCGGGAACGGCCGGCTCGTCACCGCCCTGCGCGCGTTGGGGCAGGACCTGCGCAGCGCCCGTGGCAGCGGCGGCCGCTGTGCCACCTCGCCCCGCGTCGAACTCCGCACGGCCCGCAGCCCGCAGAGCATCAAGGAGGCCGGCCGCGCCCTCGCCGCCGTGGGCTACGACGTCACCCTGCGCCTGCCGCGCACGGAGCGGGCCGAGCACCGGCGGCTCGCGAACGGCGCCCTGGTCCGCGACGGCAGCCGGGTCGGCCTGGGGCGGCTGACCGTCAGGAACGGCACCGCGGGCGATGCGGTGGTGACACTGACCCGCGGCGGCCGGACGGCGTTCTCCCTGTACGTGCGCAAGGGCTCCGAGGCGACCGTGGGCAACGTCAACAGCGGTTCGTACGCGGTGTACTTCACGACCGGCGAGGACTGGAACGGCGCCAAGAGGTCCTTCACCCGCGGGTGCAGCTTCGAGAAGTTCGACGACAGCGCCACGTTCCGTACGGTGCGGGTGGCGGGCGGGACGCGGTACACGGTGCTGACCTTCACCCTGAACAAGGTGATCGGCGGCAATGCCCGCACGAGCACGGTGCCTCCCGACGAGTTCCCGTCGTAGCGGCGGCCGGGGCGGGGCGCGCCGCGGCGGCTCGGTAGGGTGCGCCGGATGGGCGACAGTACGTGGTGGACTCTGGCGATCGCGGCGGTGACCGGCGGCACGGCGGTGCTCTCCAGCTGGGTCACCAGCCGGGGCAGTGCCCGCGCCGCCAGGCTCCAGGCCGAGATCGGCGCGCGCTCGCAGCGCGCCGAGCGGCTGCGGGAGAGCCGGCGCACCGCCTACCTGGACCTGATCGAACAGGCCCACCGGATGGGCGAGTTGTTCTGGGAGATCTCCGCGACGCTCCGGACGCCGGACTCCGCGTCCCGCAGCGCCGCGCTCGACGAGCTGCGGGACCGCGAGGTCGCCGAGTACGCGAGGATCCGTCGCTGCGCACGGGTCGTCGAACTGGAGGGGCCGTCCTCGGCGGCCGCGGCGGCGCTCGCCCTCCAGAAGGCGACCGGCCCCTTCTACGAGGCCCTCGCGGGCGATCCGCCCGGCGACAGCGGTCCCCGCGAGAGCTTCGACGCCGCCTACCGTCCCTTCTGGGCGCGGCTGGAGGACTTCGTGGACGCGGCGCGCGCGGCCCATCAGACGGACTGAGCCGCCCGAGCGGGACCCGCGCCCATGCCGCCGCGGCCGCCGGAGGGGACCGGGGCCCCGGGCGTCGGACTGCTTACGGCTCGTCGTCCCCGCAGGGTGCGAGGGCGAGGAGGGCGACGTCGTCGTGGAAGAGGCGGGTGTGGCGGGGCAGGTCGGTGTTGAGGAAGTTGATGACGTCGTCGGGAGCGGGGGCGGGTGCACCGGTGAAGCGGTGCCGGAGGCGGTCGAGGAGCGGATAGAAGGCGCCGGTGTGATCGCGGGCCTCGATGAGGCCGTCGGTGCAGAGCAGCAGGACGTCGCCCCGGTGGAAGCGGTGGGTGTAGGCGACGGGGTCCTCGCCGGCCAGGGCGCCGAGGCCGAGCGGGAGGGCGGGCGGACCGGTGAGGGCCGTCACCTCGCCGCCGGAGATCAGGACCGGCTCGATGTGCCCCTGGTTGACGATCGTGACGCGCCGGGCCGGGGCGTCGTACTCGACCAGCACGGCGGTGACGAACAGCTCGTCGTCGGGGAGCTCTTCGGCCTCGCGTCGCAGGCGCCGTTCCATCCGGGCGGCCACGGCCGGCAGGTCCCCGGGGTCGTGGACGGCCTCGCGGAAGCTGCCGAGGATGTCGGCGACCGTGCGGACGGCCTGGAGTCCCTTGCCCCGGACGTCACCGATGATGGCGCGCTCGCCCCACTGTGTGGCACGGATGTCGTAGAGGTCGCCGCCGACCATGGTGCCGACCTCGCCGGAGCGGTGGAGACCGGCGGCGAGCACCCGTCCGACCCGGTGCGGCACCGGGCGCAGCAGGGTCCGCATCAGGGCCTCGGCCACCGAGTTGGCCCGCACCAGGTGCTGTTCCTGGCGCCGGCGGTGGGCCGCCAGCGCCACCCCGAGGAAGCCGACGAGGCCGGTGGCGATATAGGCGGCGACGTGGTGGGTCTCCCACTGCTCGTGGAGGTTGTGGCCGGTGCAGCAGGGGGTGCCGGCCACCACCCCTTCCAGCACGATGCCGACCACCGTGTACGCCGCGACGCCGAGCGGGCCGAGGGCGTACGCGGCGATCACCGGCAGGGCGATGAGCAGGAAGCTCACGGCCCACGGGGTGGGGCTGGCGGTCTCCAGCAGCATGACGAACGCGATGTAGCCGGCCGGCAGCCAGCGCATCCAGGCCGGGGGCCGGGGCACCGCGAGGCCGCTGTGGTCCGCGATCTCCACGCGGCGCCGGCCCCGGCGTCCTGCGCCCGGCGGGCGGTCCGGTCCGCTGCCGTCCCCACGACCGTTCCGCTGAAAGATCCGCTCACCCCACCTGTCCACCCGGGCTCCCGACGCGGCCGCGATCAAGACAGCACAGCCTGACGCGGCTGGCGGGCCCGGCCCGGCCATTACGCCGTCGGCGGCATGTCCCGGGCGGCGGTGACGGGATGGGAGACGGGAAGGGGCGCGGGCTCACCGCTTGTGCGGGAGAAGGCCCTGGGTGTAGTCCTCGGTGGCCGGTGGGTGCCGCGAGGTGTAAGGGCACTTCCAGTCCTCTTCGGTGAACCGCCCCGAGTAGTGCCGGGCGGGCTGTTCGTACTCGTACTCCGTGAAACTCGGATTGACGGAACCGTTGTTCTTGGCCTCGCGCCGACGGATCGCGTCCTGCATCGAGTAGAAGTTCTCGCCGAGGAGCGTGAACTGGGTGAGGGAGTTGAAGGCGATGGCCGCCGTCGTGAAGCGGCGGCTCGCCCGGGACGAGCCGGGGTGCATCCCGACGACGAAGAAGGCGTGCCCGCCCGCGTGGAATCCGAAATGGGCCTGCTCGGGGTCGGAGGATGCTCCCGCGTCCAGGCCGAAGGTGCGGCTGTCGAGGTCGTGCATGTGCTGCAGATGCCGCCAGAGGAGTTCCTCGTAGGCGTGCTCGTCGACCGTGCCGGGCTCTTCGAACGTCGCGACGAAGGTGCGGAAGCTCTGGTCGGACAGCAGGGGACGGACGGCGTCGACATACGCCACGAGGTCGCGGTGGTTCTCTTCCGCCGACGCCTCGTCGCCCAGTCTTCGGTAGTGCCGGTGGGTGAGACCACGGCGTTTCAGTGCGGCGCGGGCACCCAGGCAGCTGAACTCCCGGGTCTGGATGAAGCGTTCCAGTTCGGCGCGCAGCGCGTCGGTGCGTACGCCGTCCGCGCGCAGGGGGTCGGTGGATATCGCGGTGCTGTGTTCATTCATCGTGAGACCTTGGCCGGATCCGGTGGTTGACCCCATGACAGTGCGGGGCGCCGGGACCATCGGCAAGGCATTAACCGGACGAAGAGCGACAAGTCAAGCCGTGTCCCCCTTCGGGGAAACGGGGGCGCGAGGGAGGTCCAAGGTCTCCCCGTACTCAGCCCTGCGGCCCACTGGGCCCCCCGCGCCGGGCGAAGGCGAGGATGTCGGGGACCGCTTCGCGCAGGCTCGTGAAGTGGCGGTGGACGCCGTCCACGGCAGTCGCGCTGTTGACGCCCCAGACCGTCATGCCGGCCCGCAGGCCCGCTTCGACTCCGGAGGGGGCGTCCTCCACGACCAGGCAGTCCTCGGGCCGGGCACCGAGCCGCTCGGCGGCCCGCAGGTACGGCACGGGCGAGGGCTTGCCCTCTTCCACCGCGGCCGCGTCCACGATGATCTCCGGGACCGGCAGACCGGTGCGGGCGAATCGCCCGCGCACCCGGTGCTCGTAGTTGGAGGTCACCAGCGCCCACGCCCCCGAGGGCAGAGCACCCAGCAGCTCCGAGGCGCCGTCGAAGGCCCCGTAGACGCCGGACCGGACGTCCTCGTCCTCCAATGCGTGCAGCGCCGCCAGGCACTCCTGCGGGTCCTGGTCCGGGACCACTCTCGCGAAGGTCTCCCACGGCCGCGTCCGCAGCGCCACCCGGTGCACCTCGTCCGCGTCCACGCCGTATCGCCCCGCCCACGTCGCCCAGACCCGGCGCTGGTTGTCCACGGCGTCGATCAATGTGCCGTCGACGTCGAAGAGCACACACATCCTGGGTTCGGGCCGCACTCGTTCACCGGTCACGCCGCGATCATGCCAGGTGGACCCTGGAATCGCTTTCGGTCCACCGCCCCTCAGGGCAGCGTGAAGAAGATCATCGGGTTGTGGTCGCTGTCCCTGACCGGCTCGTCGAGGCCCACGTCCTTCTTCACGAGGGCGAGTTGCTCGGTCACCTGGGGCGCCTTGGCGGTGGACGGGGTGAGGAAGTCGATGTTCCGGTCGGCCAGCCACTTCACGATGACCGACCCTTCGCTGAACGGCTTGGGGCGCCGGCCGTGGAAGACGTCGTGGACGCTGGCGGGCGTCCGCGGCGGGACGGCGGGGAACAGGTTCTCGATGTACCAGCGGGCGAATCGCGCGCCGTGGTCCGCGTCGACGAAGAGGTAGTCGGTCTTCTCGGCGGGGATCTTCTCCGGGTGCTGCTGGATGTCGCCCTGGGTGAACGTCCAGCGGTCGGCGGCGAGTTCGCGCGGCACATTGCGCACCACGTTGTCGACGATGTCGAAGGAGTGCAGGTGCCCGGCCCCGTTGTCGCGGAGCGCGCTGAGGATCCACATCGTCGACCAGCCGTGGAACGTGCCGATCTCCACGACGACCTCGGGGCGCAGGTCACGGAGGAGGAGATAGGTCATCTCCGCTTCGTAGTCGTCGAGTTGTGCCTTCATCGTCCTGCCCCGGTCCCGGAGAAACGTGCGCTGGGCGTCCCGCACCGCCCGCAGGTCGTCCTGGTACTTCACGTACAGGGTGCCGATGTGGTCGACGGTTATGGATTCCACTTTTCCTCCACCGGGTGGGGCGTTCTTGATGCGGACGGGCGCGTGTTCTCGGGGGAACGGCGCGCACACGCGGACAGGGGCTCCCCGTGGCATGCGCGCATGCCCCTCCCCCGCCTTCGCCGCGTGCGCGGCCGCCGTTCCCCCGTCCCCCGTTCCTCCCCCGACAGGCCACAACGTTAGATTTCGGCGGCGGCAGCGACATCCCGCTCAAGAGCCAACTGGCGGGTAGCTCCGGGGTATTCGGCGGTAGCTCTCAGGTATCACCGATCATGCGGGCCCCGGCCGTACGTGGCCGTTGTCCGGTTCGCCGCGGCCGCCGCGCCACGGTGCCTCCGTACGATGGCCGGGTGACTCCGGACAACCTCACCGCCCCGGCGCGGTCGGGGCGGCACGCGTTCGGCGCGCGACCGCTCCTGGCCGCCGCGCAGGCACTGGGCCGCGACCTCTCACCGTTCCGTCCCGGCGCGCCGGCTCCCGCGGCCCGGCCCGAGGGGCGCGTGCGGCGGTATCTGCCGCTGGTCCTCGCCGCCCTGGCCGCGGTGGATCTGGGCATCTCGGGCACCCTGATCACCGAAGGGCAGCCCGGCCCGGTGCGGGCGCTGTCGGCGCTCACCGCCTGGGCCCAGGCCCCGGCCCTCGTACTGGCCCTGTACCGGCCGGCGGCCGCCTGGTGGCTGTCGCTGACAGCGGCGCTGCCGTACGCGATCGGCGCCGCCCACCTGGGTGCCGCCGCCCTGGACGGCGCGGGGCCGTGGCCGTGGACGGCGCCGGGCCTGATGGCGCACCTCGTCGTCAGCCTGATCGTCGCCGGCCGGGTCCGGCCGCGGGTGTACGTCGCGCAGTGGGCCCTCACCCTGCTCGTGGGCGGGGCGCTGACCGTCGTGCTGTCGCCCCGGGTCGAGTTGAACGGCCTGCTGCCGTGGGCGCTGCTGTCGGCGTTCGGGCTGGTGGTCGTCACGGCCGTCCGCGGGTGGCTGGACAGCCGGCGGGAGCTGCGGAAGCAGGAGGCGCTGACCGAGTTCGAACGCTCCCGCCGGGCCCTGCTGGAGGAGCGCACCCGCATCGCCCGCGAGCTGCACGACGTGGTCGCCCATCACATGTCCGTGGTCGCCGTGCAGGCGGAGGCCGCGCCCTACCGGGTGGCCGAGCCTCCCCAGGAGCTGAGCGACAGCTTCGGCAGCATCCGGGAGAACGCGCTGGCGGCCCTGACCGAGCTGCGGCACATCCTGGGCATGCTGCGGTCGGAGGAAGAGATTCCGGACAACCGCTACACGCCCCAGCCCACCCTCGACAACGTCGGGGAACTGGTGGCCAACGTCCTCGGGGCGGGCCTGCGGATCGACTGGTCCGTGGACGGCACCCCCAGGCCGGTGCCCCAGCGCGTCGAGCTGTCGGCCTACCGGATCGTGCAGGAGGCTCTGAGCAACGCGTTGCGGCACGCACCGGGCTGCCGGGTCGAGTTGGAGATCGCGCACGGCCCGTCCGACCTCGGCATACGCGTCGCCAACAGCCCGGTGGTCACGGAGGCGCGGCGCGGGCCGGGCACGGGCCACGGGCTGCTGGGGATGCGGGAACGGGCGTCCTCGCTGGGCGGCAGCGTCCAGGCCGGGCCGCGCGCGGACGGCTGGTACGAGGTGCGTGCCTCGCTGCCCACCCGCCTGCCGGACTGAGCGCCTTCCGGGGCAGCAGGCGCCCGCATCACACTCCCCCGGGGCGAGCGGGCGGTCAGCCCGCGAGGAGCGAGTCGTCCCGCACCCCGGCACCCGGCAGCCGATGGCGGGCGGCGGCCAGCGCCGCGTCCACCTCGCGGGTGCCGGTGGAGACGCACAGGGTGTAGGCGACGTCCTCCATCCTCCGGCGCACCTCGGCCTTGCCCTGGCGGGCGTGCAGCAGCTCCAACGCCTCGTACTCCTCGACGAGTTCCAGCAGCACCGCAGGGTGGGCCATCAGCATCGTCCGGTTCCTTTCCGCAGGTGAAGCGATTCAACGCTGCGGATGCCCGCCCGCTGCCGCCCTACACACCGATGGCGTGAAATCGCCCCATGGGCGGCGGGGAACGGTCCGGACAGCCGAACGCCGGTGCCGTCACCAGCGAAAACTGCTGGTGACGGCACCGGCGGGAGAAGTGCGGGGCCGCTGACGACTGCCGCGGCGCCGTCCGGCACCGCGGCGGGCGGCGGTCTCAGCGGTCGGTGAGCATGCCGGCCCGGAGCTTGGACAGCGTGCGGGTCAGCAGCCGGGAGACGTGCATCTGGGAGACGCCGAGTTCGGCACCGATCTGCGACTGGGTCATCTCCTGGCCGAACCGCAGCTCGATCAGGCGGCGTTCGCGCGCGTCGAGCGTGTCCAGCAGCGGAGCCAGCACATGCAGGTCCTCGACGGCCTCCAGCGCCGGGTCGTTCTCGCCCAGGACGTCGACGAGGGTGCGCCGCTGCTCCGAGGGGTCCGGGTCGGCGGGGGTGTCCAGCGAGCCGGCGGTGTAGCCGTTGGCGGCGACGATGCCCTCGATGACCTCCTCCTCCGACAGGTTCAGGTGCGCGGCCAGTTCCCGGACGGTGGGGTCGCGGTCGAGGGAGGCGGCGAGGTGCTCCTTGGCCTTGGCCAGGTCGCTGCGCAGCTCCTGGAGGCGGCGGGGCACATGGACGGCCCAGCCGGTGTCACGGAAGAACCGCTTGATCTCCCCCAGGATGTACGGGACGGCGAAGGTGGAGAACTCCACCTCGCGCGAGAGCTCGAACCGGTCGATGGCCTTGATCAGACCGATCGTGCCCACCTGGATGACGTCTTCCATGTCGTCGCCGCGGTTGCGGTAGCGGCGGGCGACATAGCGCACCATCGACATGTTCATCTCGATGAGGGTGTTGCGCGCGTACTGGTACTCGTGCGTGCCCTCTTCGAGGACCTGGAGCCGCTCGAAGAACTGCTTCGACAGCTCCTTCGCGTCGCGCGGGGCCACCTTCTGCGGCTGCGTCACCTCCGGCAGTACGGAGTCCGTGTCGGCGTACCCCTGCTCGGTCGTGGTCTCGCTCACGATGGTGATCATCTCGCCTTCCCGCGCGCCCGGCACCCGCGGACGCTGCAGCGGCCGCCTACCCCGATCCCACACCACCATGCCTACGAACCGGAAACGAATCTGAAGCCGTCGGCGAAGCGGCCCGCGGACGGGGGCCGGGGCATCAGCGGCGCGTCCAGGGGCACACGTCGAGCACGGTCCGGGGCGCGTGCCGCCCCGCAAGGGGACTCACCTCCAGCGCGGTGCGCGCTCCGGGCCGCCGCCGCTCCTCCCCCGTATTCCGCCGTCGTTTGAGGGCGCGACGCGGGGGCACCCGAAATGTGCCGCCAACGGAAGGACCACACCATGAGTGCCAGCGAAAAGGCCAAGGCCGTCGCCGAGCAGGCCGGCGGAAAGGTCAAGAAGGAAGCGGGCCGCGCGGTCGGAAACGAGAGCGCCGCCGCCGAAGGTGCCGCAAAGGAGTCCAAGGGAGATCTCCGCGGTGCCAAGGAGAAGGCCAAGGACGCTTTCAAGCACTGACCGGCACACCCATGCGGGAGGGGCCACGGCATGAGAGCCGTGGCCCCTCCCGCGTGTTCCGGCGTCGCTCTCCTTCCGCGGCGCCGGATCGAAAGCGGCCCGCGCCGAGGTCACTTCTGGCTGAGCATGCCGTTGCGCAGTTGCGTGATGATGCGGGCGAGCAGGCGTGAGACATGCATCTGGGACACCCCGAGCACCGCCCCGATCTGCGCCTGGGTCAGCTCCTGGCCGAAGCGCAGCTGGATGATGAGGCGGTCGCGGTCGCTGAGCAGCTTCAGCAGCGAGGCCAGGGTGCACCGGTCCTCGACGCGCTCGGTGGCGGGGTCGGCGGCGGCGAGGACGTCGGCGAAGGTCGGCCCGTCGCCCGGCGCCGCGTCGCTGTCGCACGTCACGTTCAAGGAGACGGCCGAGTAGCCGTTGGCGGCCACGAGGCCCTCGATGACCTCCTCCTCGGTGAGCTGCATGTGCTCGGCGAGCTCTTTGACGGTGGGCTGGCGGTCCAGCAGCATGGACAGCTGTTCCGTGGCCAGGGCCAGGTCGGCGCGGAGTTCCTGCAGTCGACGGGGGACGTGGACCGCCCAGCTGGTGTCGCGGAAGAACCGCTTGATCTCCCCCAGGATGTGGGGGATGGCGAAGGCGGCGAACTCCGTCCGGCGGGATCGGTCGAACCGGTCGATGGCCTTGATCAGACCGATCGTGCCCACCTGGACGATGTCCTCCATCTGGTCACCGTGGCTTCGGTACCGGGAGGCCACGTAGCGCACCAGGGACAGGTTCATCTCGATGAGCGTGTTGCGCGCGTACTGATACTCGGCGGTGCCTTCGTCGAGTTCCCCGAGCCGCTCGAAGAACAGCGGCGACAGGGCCTTGGCGTCATGGGGAGCGACGCTCCCGGCATCCTCGATCCGAGGAAGCGTGGTGGAAGATTCTCCGGCGCGCGGTGACAGCCCGTCGTGAGCCCCTTGCAGTTTTGCGTCCGATACGTCCTCGAAAACCGCGTTCATGGTTCACCTCCGGAATTCAGGTCGTGTGAGCACGCCCATTGCCCGGCTCCGTGGCGGTTATGCGGAATGGTGCAGGAATCACCCCGCCGAGTGGCGCAGGCGGTGTACCGGAGGAAGCCATCCGCGCACTTCCGGATCATTTTCGCCGGTGGCTGACCGGCACCGCGCCGGACGCTTCGCGGGAGAGTTCCGGCGTTGTGCCGGGAGGGGTTCCGACGGCGGCGTCGCGCCCCGTTCGGAGGAGACTCCGGGTGCCCTGTGACGGGTCTTCGGCGGCCTTCGGGGTCCCTCGATCGGCCGAAGCGGAGACTGCCTAGAACCTGTGCCCGAAACTCATGGCATGCTGGCGGACATGTACGTTCATACACCGGCTGTGGTGACTCACGCTGTCGAGGACGAGGTCTTCGTCGTCCGTGTCAGCGGGTCCCTCGATCACGACAGCGCGCCTCTCCTGGAAGAGGCCTGCGCGCTGGCGAAGGACTCCGGCGCTCCGCGTACCGTCATCGACCTGTCGCTCGCCGACTTCGCCGACTCCACCGTGCTGCATGTACTGCTCGCCGCCCAGCGGGACCACCACCGGCAGGACCGCAAGCTGATCGTCGCCGGGCCGTTCCACGAGGTCGTCCGCCGGCTCTTCGAAGTCACCGGCACCGCCGGATACTTCACGCTCGCCGACAACGTGCCGCGCGCCCTGGAGGGCTGAACGCCCCCGCCACCGCGCCCGCACCGGCCGACGGCGGTCGGCGGCTCCCCTGGTCCCGGGGTGCCGCCACCGACCGCCGTCATCAGGCCGACTGCCGTGGCCCGCGTCAACCGCGCTTCTTCTCGTGCGGAATGCGTTCCAGCAGTCCTCGCAGGTCGTCCGCGTGTTCCTCCTCCTGCGCCAGGAGTTCCTCGAAGACGCGCCGGGTGGTCGGATCGCCGTCGCCCAGCCACTTGGCGATCTCGGTGTACGAGGCGATGGCCACGCGTTCGGCGACCAGATCTTCCTTGATCATGTCGATGAGATCGGGGCTGGCGTCGTATTCGGCGTGCGCACGCGAGGTGAGCGTGTCCGGGTTGAAGTCGGGCTTGCCGCCGAGCTGGACGATGCGCTGCGCCAGTTTGTCGGCGTGCTGCTGCTCCTCCGCGGCGTGCTCCAGGAACTCCGCGGCGACCGGTTCCGAATAGAGACCGGAGGCGGTGTAGTAGTGCCGCTTGTACCGCAGGGTGCACACGATTTCCGTGGCCAGCGCCTCGTTGAGCACCTGCAGGACGCGGGTCACATCGGCCCCGTACGCCTCGGTGATCGGCCCCTTGTCCATCTCGCGGCGTGCGCGCTCGCGGAGCGTTTTGAGGTCGGTGAGAAATTCAGCCACAGTCTTCCTGCCCTTCGGTTCTCGTCGGCTGGACAGCGCTTCACTCGGGGATGCCGGGAAATTCCGAGCTGTTATGGAGTGACACATCAAGACCGGGAAAGGCTCCCGAGGCGACGACTGCAAGTATGCCCATCCCCGGGCCGGCGGTCGGCATTGTTCCGCCGGCAGCGAGGCGTTTCCTGTCCCGGTTTCCTGTCCCGGCGCCGTATCCTGTTCCTTCGTCACACAGCGCGTGCCCTGGATTCCGACGGGCATTCCCGGCGGATCACGGTCGACGACGAGGGGCATTCCCACTGCGGCACCCCGCCCGGAATGCGGTGACGGGAACGGGCGGCGAAGGGCCGCTCAGCCCAGGAAACCGTCCAGGCCGGTGGCCGCGCTGATCAGTGCGAGGTGGGTGAATGCCTGCGGGAAATTCCCCAGATGCTCGCCCGTCATCCCTATCTGCTCGGCATACAGGCCGAGATGGTTGGCGTAGGTGAACATCTTCTCCAAGGCCACCCTGGCCTCGTCGGTCCGCCCGGTGCGCGCGAGTGCCTCGACCCACCAGAACGAGCAGATCGAGAAGGTCCCCTCGGTACCGTCCAGACCGTCGGGAGACACCTTCGGGTCGTAGCGGAACACCAGGCTGTCCGTGACGAGACCTTCGCCGATCGCCCGCACGGTGGAGCGGAATCGCGGGTCCTTGGGCGACAGGAACTTCACCATCGGCAGCACCAGGAGCGAGGCGTCCAGAATGCTCTCCGGCGGCTGCTCCGGGTCGCCGCTGAGGCGCTGGACAAAGGTCTGGTCCTTCTCGCTCCAGCCCTGCTCCATGATCTGGTGGTAGATCTTGTCGCGTTCCGCCGTCCAGCGCCCCAGATCACCCGGCAGGCCGCGCTGCCGGGCCATTCTGATCATGCGCTCCACCGCCACCCAGCACATCACCCGCGAATAGGTGTGGCGCTGCCGGCCGGCCCGGGTCTCCCAGATGCCCGCGTCGGGGCCGTCCCAGTGCTCCAGGAGCCAGTCGAGGAGGGAGCACAGGTCCGTCCAGCTCTCGTGCGAGATGCCGTCGCCGTGCTTGTTGAACAGGTAGACGGCGTCGAACAGTTCACCGTAGATGTCCAGCTGGAGCTGGCCGGCGGCGCCGTTCCCCACCCGGACGGGGGCCGAGCCCCGGTAGCCCTCCCAGTGGTCGAGGAGCTGCTCGGGCAGCTCCGCGTCGCCGTCGATGGAGTACAGCACGCGCAGCGGCACCTGGCCGTCGTCGCGGGCTCCGCGCAGGCAGCGGGTCAGCCAGCCGATGAATGCCTCGGCCTCGCGGGTGAAGCCCAGGCGCAGCAGGGCGTGGAGGGAGAAGGCGGCGTCACGTATCCAGACGTAGCGGTAGTCCCAGTTCCGTTCGCCGCCGACCTGTTCGGGGAGCCCGAGGGTCGGTGCGGCGACGATGGCGCCGGTGGGCTCGTGGGTGAGGAGTTTGAGGGTCAGCGCGGAGCGGTGCACCATCTCGCGCCAGCGGCCGGTGTAGGTGGACCGGCTCAGCCACTGGCGCCAGAACCGTACGGTGGAGCGGAACAGCTCCTCGGCGGCCTGCGCGTCGACCAGGTCGACGGCCGGCTCGGCGTGGGTGGGCGCGGTGGACTCCAGGACGAAGAGCGCCGACTGGCCTTCCGCCAGGTCGAATTCACCGACCGCGTCCTGGTCCTCGGTGTGCAGGGTCACGCTCGCCTGGAGCGAGACGTCCAGCGCCTCGCTCGTGAAGCGCACACCGTGCGGCTGGGATTCGGCCTTGTGCGGGTCGCGGCCGTAGTTCATCCGCGGCGCGACGACCGTACGCATGCGGGCGCTTCCCCGGACGGCGACCACCCGGCGCACCAGACGCTGCCGGTGGCCCTGGTCCCCCTCCGCCCGCAGGGGCATGAAGTCCTGGATCTCGACGATGCCGTCGCCGGTCAGCATCCGCGTCATCAGGATGTTGGTGTCGGGGAAGTAGTACTGCTGCCGTTTGGCGACCTCGCCCACGGGGCCGAGGTGCCAGTGTCCGCCGTCGCGGGCGTCGAGCAGCGAGCCGAAGATGCTGGGCGAGTCGAAGCGCGGGGCGCAGAACCAGTTGATCCGGCCGTCGGTCCCGACCAGCGCGGCCGTGCGCAGGTCGCCGATCAGGCCGTGTTCGGCGATGGGGAGGTAGTCCCCGCCCGCCGTGCCGCTCGCTCCTCCCGGGACGGAAGCCGCTTCCGCCGTGCGGTGGTCTGTCATCAACTGCCTCTCCCGGCAATGCGGCTGTCGCCCGCTGCGCTGTCCGTCGGCCCCGTCAGGGATCACCACGGGGCCGGAGGTGCCGGCGGCGCGGGAGCGGCGGGATGTGTTCCCGGGGCGCCCGGCCCGTACCCACCGGCCCGTCCGTCACCGGTAGGTACGCGTCTCCTCGACGTCGACCACCGGAGCCCCGGGAGACGGCGGCTGGACGCGGCGCCGCTTGAGGATGCTCACATAGGCCGCCAGGCCGATCACGCCCACGGCCATCATGATGAGCCCGACCAGGTCGAGGTTGACGCTGGACAGGTGCCAGTCCACGGCGAACGTCAGAATGGCACCCACTGCGATCAGACCGATGCATCCGCCGATGCCCATGATGGTCTCTCCCTCCGGTAGGCAAACACTGCTGACCTCGCGTATGCCCCGGGGACGCCCGTTCAAAGGCCCCGCGGCACAAACGCCAGAGGGCGGGCGTCCGTTGCAGGGGTCTGCCCCGCCCTCCGTGACGGAGGAACAGCCCCTGCCGCATCAGCCCGTGGTGACGGTGCCCGGCTCCGTCAGCCCGCCGGGACGGTGCCCTGCTCCCCCGGCGGGGAGGTGAGGTGCGTGAGGGTGCCGGTGACGGTCAGGAGGCGGTCCATGGCGGGTGGGCGGGCGTCGAGGTGGAGGTGGATGCCGGCGGCACTGGTGCGGCGGTGCAGGGCCAGCAGGAGGGAGAGGCCCATCGGGTCGCAGGCCCGGACGTGCGCGCAGTCGAGGTGGAGGTCGCGCAGGTGCGGCTGGGCGGCGATCTGCTGGAGGGCGGCGGCGAGCAACTCCTCCGCGGTGGTGTGGTCGAGCTCCCCGGAGAGGTGGAGGTGCGCGGTGCGGCGGTCCGGGGTGGTGACGGTGAGGCCGTCGCCGGGCGGGTGAGCGGTCATGCGGAGGATCCGGAGTCGGGGCCGTGGTCGAGGGCCCGGCGGGCGTGGGCCAGGATGCGCCGGGCGCGTGGGAAGTCCTTGAGCTGTTCGCCGAGGGCGTCCAGCGCCGGGTACAGGGAGTGGGCGGGGACCCCGCGGGTGGTGAGGATCGAACCGGTCCACACCAGGAATCCGCTGAACAGCTCGTCGTCAT
The DNA here is from genome assembly GCF_019933235.1 of Streptomyces angustmyceticus. Taxonomy (NCBI): domain Bacteria; kingdom Bacillati; phylum Actinomycetota; class Actinomycetes; order Kitasatosporales; family Streptomycetaceae; genus Streptomyces; species Streptomyces angustmyceticus. The sequence continues at coordinate 1,993,823 of NZ_CP082945.1, forward strand.
CGGTGTAGAGGGCGGTGGCGAGGAACTCGGTGATGTGCGCGAGGTCTTCCGCGGTGTGCTGCCGCTGCTGGACGGAGTAGTCGCGCATCGCGGGGAAGCGCTCTTCCAGCCGCACCAGGGTCTCCTTGACCAACTGGGGCCCGGTCCGTGCCACCAGGGAGTACTCCTGGTCGGACAGGTGCGGCAGGTCGTCGACCGGCTGGTGGCCGAGTGCCGGGGGCGTGGTGGCCGGCATCCCCTCGGCGAGGAAGTCGGCGGCGGTGCGGGCGTCGGGGGCCCAGGCGTCGGCGCCGAGGAGGCGGGCGTAGCGGCCGTCGGGCCCGAACGCGGCGCCGCCGACCAGGACGGGGACTCCCACGGCCTGGCAGGCGGTGATCGCCGCGTGGGCGGTGGGCAGCCGGGTGGCGATCGAGCTGGACAGGGCGACCGCCTGCGGCCCGGTCCGGTGCAGATGGGCGATCAGGTGCGGGGCGGGGACCTGCGCGCCGAGGAAGTCGACCTGCCAGCCGCGCAGCCGCAGCACCTCGGCGAGGAGACGCGCGGGCAGCGCATGCCACTCGCCGTCGACGCAGGCCACCGTGATCCGCCCGCGCCGCGCGGACTCCTCGGCCGGCCGGTGGTGGGCGAGGGCCGCGACGACCCGGTCGTTGATGGCCGTCGCGGCGTGCTCCTGCGCCACGGTCATCCGGTTCGCCGCCCAGTGCTCGCCGACCCGGTGCTGGACGGGGGCGATGACGTCGAGCAGCACCTGCTCCGGCGGGATGCCGGCATCGACCGCGTCGAGCGCCTGGCGCACGGCCGCGTACTCGTCCACGGACACGACGGCGTCCCACAGGGCGTCGACGTAGGAGGTCAGGCGGTGCGCCGGGGACAACGGCGCGGCGGGCGAGGGCGTCATGACGCACACCTGCCCCGGGTGGCGCCGTCCACCGCGCCGGGGTGCGCATGGCGGGGTGCGGTGATGGCGACCACGGCCATGTCGTCGTGCCGCCCGTTGCCCACCCACTGGGCGGCGAGCATCCGGATCCGCTCCACGACGGCCTCGGCCGGCATCCCCGCGCACTCGCTCAGCGCCGACCGCAGCCGTTCGTCTCCGAAGAGTTCGTCGCCCAGGGGCCCGCCGGAGGCTTCGGTGATCCCGTCGGTGAACAGCAGGCACGACTCCCCGGGAGCGAGGTCGAAGGCGGCGGTCCGGGACGTCACCTCCGGCAGCGCGCCGACGAGGGACCCGCGGGTGTCGGCCTCCTCCACCCGGCCGTCCGCCCGGACGACGAGCGGGGCGGGGTGCCCTGCGCTGGTCACCCGCAGGCGGACGGTGTTGCCGCGCCGGGCCACCGAGGCGAGGACCAGGGTCGCGAAGCGGGTGTGGTGGGAGTCGAGCAGCGCGCCGTTGAGGAGGTGCAGCACCCGCTGGTGATCGGTGGCCAGCGGCAGCAGGGCGTGCAGCGTGTTGCGGATCTTCCCGGTCTGTACGGCGGCCTCCAGGCCCTTGCCGCACACGTCCCCGAGGACGACCAGCGACTCCTCCTCGGGTCCGGCGCCGGCGTGCACGTCGTAGAAGTCGCCCCCCACGCGGTCGGTGTCGTTCGAGGCCCGGTAGCCGCCGGCGAACTCCACCCCGCTCACCTGCTGCAGCCGGGGCGGCAGCAGGTCGCGCATCAGCGTGCGGGTGATCGTGGCCTGTTCCGCGTACAGCCGCGCGGCGGACATCGCCGCGCCGGCGCGCGCGGCGAACAGCCGGGCGAAGGTCTCCTCGCGCTCGTGGAACGCGGCCTGGTCGGAGCGCCGCAGCAGGATCAGCGCGCCGGCCGCCACGCCGTGGCCGGGGAGCGGGGTGACGGCGACCGAGCCGATGGCGCCGAGCGAGGACGGCCGCACCCACTCCGGCACCGCCGCGGGATCTATCCAGCGCGACGGGACGGGCGGAAACCCCTGCAGGGCTTCGGCCAGCCCCGGCACGGAGGCGGGATCCGCGAGGACCTTCTCGCGCACCACCTCCCCGTCCGGCCCGCAGAAGCTCACGGACAGCCGCCGTCCGGAGGGCGGCGCGATCACGACGGCCGCGTCGGCCAGATGCTGGGCAGCGAGCCGGGCGGTGACCTCCGTGCACCGGTCGGCGTTCAGGGAGGCGAGGAGTTCCGTCGACGCCTGGGCGAGAAACGCGGTGCGCTCGCGCTCCGCCCGCAGGGCGTCCTCGGCCGAGCGGCGGGCGGTGTCGTCGACCAGCCACCACACCACGTCGCCGTGCTCCGTGCGGCTCGGCCGGGCCTCGATGCTGCGGTCGCCGGCGGGTCCGCGGGCGGGCCCGGCGTCGCCGGGCCGCAGCGGGTCGGTGAAGCGCCGGTGAGCCTCGGCGAGCCAGCGGGGCAGGACGTCGTCGAGCGCGGCGCCGGGCGCGGCGCCCGGGAACAGCAGCGCGGCGGCGTCGTTGACGGCGCGCACGACGCCGGACGGGCCGGTGACCAGGACGGGGTGGGGTGCGGAGCGCCACGCGGCATCGATGCCGGGGAACGGCGCGGTCGAAGGGGGCGTGTCGGAACTTTTCACCATGCGGGGCTCACCACGTCCACCCCATCACCTCACAGAACCGGCAGGGGCCCTTCCCCTTCGGCAACCATCCCTCACGGACACCGCGCGGGGCAATCGTCTTCCGGGGGCCGCGAGGAGATCGCGCCGCCCGGTGGCCTCACAGCGGCAGTGTCACACGGATGGTCTTGCCGGTCGCGGTCAGGGCGATGTCGACGGTGCGGGCCAGCCGCTGTATCAGGGGCCAGCCGTATCCGCCCGTGGTGCCGGGACGGCGGGGCGCGGGGGCGGTGGGGCAGTGCTCACTGCCGTCCTCGACCGCCAGCTCCAGGTACCCGTCGACGATCCGCGCGGTGAATCCGGTGAGCCCGCCCGCGTGCCGCTGGGCATTGGTGACCAGCTCGGTGGTCACCAGGAGGGCGTCGACAAGGGCCAGGTCGTCGACCGGGCTCGCTGTCCTGTGCAGCAGGTCGTGCACGAAGTTGCGCGCTTCGGCCGCTCTGGCAGGTACTCCCCGCATCACACTTCCACCTCAATACGCCCGCGCCGTCCCGGTGGCGCCGTATCCCTTGTCCGCCCGCCCGCCCGGCGGGCGCGGCCGCCGGGGCACTGCTCGCGCGAGGGCACCGCTCTCGGGCGGGGCGCCGCCCTCGCCCGGGGCACTGTCTCGCACGGCAGGACGGCAATACTCTCAGGCCGCTTCGCCGGTGCCACGGCGGGGAGCGGGGTGAGGCGGACACGGGGCACGGGGCGGCGGGCGCCCGGCGGGCCGCGGCGGTATCGCCGCAGCGGCGTCACGGCGACGACGACATGACAGCGACGCCATCACAGCGATGGCGTCACAGCGATGGCGTCACAGCGACGGCATCAGCCGGATGCGCCGTCGAAGGCGAGCGGAATGGTCACGGTGATGGCTTTACCACCCGGGGTGGGAATGATGACGACGCAGGTGGTGAGTTGCTGAATCATCGGCCAGCCATATCCACCGACCGCGTATTTCTCGCGACCGGCGGCGGTGGCGGGTTGCCGGCGGCTGCGATCGGCGACGGTCACTTCCAGGCGGTCGGCCACGATCCGGGCGGAGAAATCGGAAAGGCCGTCGCCATGACGCTGGGCGTTGGTGACCAATTCCGAGGTGACCAGCAGGGCGTCGATGACGGAGAGTTCATCGATCCGCGGGCGGTGGGCGCTCAGCAGCTCGTGAACACGGGCGCGCGCCTCAGCCGCTTTGTTCACCGGGGTCCGCTGCGCACCCGTCACGCTCTCACCTCATGCCTGGTCCATCTCCACGTCCTGGAGCTCCGCCGCCGCCCGTCCACGGGGCCGCACAGAAGGCTACTTCGACGAGAAGGCTCTTTGACGGCTTCCCCGGACCCGGTGCGCACGCACCACCGACGGCGCCGCACGGGTGAACGCCCCGGGCAGGCCGGCGAGCCGGGCGGCGGCCGGTTCCTCCGGCGCCGGACCCGCCCCGGACGGCCGGGGTTCGCTTCACACCAGGGGAAATCCCCCGAAATATACCCCGACCTGATGGAGGTAGTCGGCGCTGCCCGCGTGCTCGTCCCCTTCGAAGGAGGGCGCGTCCTTGATTTCCTGCCGGGTGCGGCCGACGTAGACCTTCTCCTCCTCACGGTCGATACCGGTCACGGTGCCGGCCGGCAGCACGACGCGCCGTCCGAGGATCCACGGACCGGTGTCGACGACGAGGTGCGCGGAATCCACCTCGTCGGAATGCTTGTCGACCTTGCCGATGCTTCCGTCGAGGGCTTCGACGCTGTATCCCTCGAGGACCGTGCCCGCCCGGTACCCGGAATCGGGAAGGTAACCCCAGACAGTGGAACTCATGCAAATCCCTTCAACGCGATGCGCTTGCGGGCTCCATGCCCCCGCCGTTCACCCTTGCTCACACCCCCTGAACAAAGGGATACGGCGGGCCGGCCCTTTTTGAACATGCCGGTCATCCCGACAGTGCTCTGTTGCCCCGGGACCGGTTTCCGAAACAGCGGGTGAAGAGGGCTCGCGGCCCACTCTTCGCTTTCCGCGGATACGGGAACGTGCCGGTTCATCGGATACGAGAACGCGCCGAGCGGGCTGAGAAGGAGTCAGACGGGTCGGACCTGGCCGGGCCGGGCCGGGTCGGGTCGGGTCGGGTCGGGCAGGACCATCGCGGACGAGCTACGACTGCGGACGTATCCCTGCATGTGCGCCGCCGGCCCCGGATACCGCCTCAACGGGCAGCCCCAGTAGGGCAGTTGACACCCGCCGGATGCCGAGGGCACCCGCACAGCCACAGGACCGGACACCGACACCGCCCACCCGGAGCGCGAGCCTGACACTTGCCCAGCCCACTCAACTCGCCCCCCACCCAACACCGTTGCCGCCTCTCCCCGCGAAACATCGATGGCGCGCACACCGAAGTCCGACGGCGGAGATCCGGCCTTCGACGGCTGCTTTCTTGCCGACATGGGACTGCCGGGCGCGTCGTCGAGGCCACGGCACCGGGGGCGGCCGGCCACCACGGTGTCCGGTACCCGACCCCCAGGGATGCGGGGGCGTCCGGCATCCGCCCCTGCGCCCCGGGGAACGGCGGCCGGATCGCGCGGGCAACCCCGTACGGGAAACACCGGGGAAACATCAGGGAAAAGGAAAGCAGTGGCCAAAACCGGTGGCCGGAAACGGGTGGCCGGAAATCATCGACCGAGTTTAACGGCAAGCGGTCGTACTATTCATCCGTCCGTGTCCTTCAATCAGACCGGTCTTGCAAGTGCACGGATCACGCGCCGTAGGATCCTTTCTCGTTGGACCGTTTGGCGTACGGCGTCGACATGCCGTGTGCCGCATGAAAGGATGCCTTCTTGGATTGGTCGACACGGACCATTAAGGGCTCTTCACCGATGGTCTTCGCCGACAGGCCGCGTTTCCGCGGCGAGGGGGATTTCCGGTGACTCAGAACGACGAAATCTCTTTGGCCGGCGTCTCCGAAACCGCCCTGTGGACCGCGCAGATGCGGGCCGGTGAATCCCGTAAGCCGCACGCATTGTTCAGCGACCCCTGGGCCGGTCGATTCGTGGCGGCCGCGGGGGGATTTCATGGCCCGCCCGGAGCGGGGGCGTTCCAGGTTCTGCTGCCCGAATGGCTGGCGGTGCGCACCCGCTTCTTCGACGACCACCTCATGGCCCGCGCCGGCGCGGGCTGCCGGCAGGTGGTGCTGCTCGGGGCGGGCCTCGACACCCGGGCCCTGCGGCTCGACTGGCCCGCGGGGACCCGGCTGTACGAAGTGGACCTGCCGGCGGTGCACGCCTTCAAGGAGGCGGTGCTCGCGGACAGCGCTCCCGCGGCGGCCGAGCGCGTCGCCGTCCGGGCCGACCTGCAAGGCCCCTGGTCAGAGGCTCTGATCGCGGCCGGTTTCGATCCGGCCGAACCGACGGCGTGGCTGTGCGAAGGGCTGCTCTACTACCTCGAACCCGAGGTGGTGGCCGAGCTCGTGGCCACCGCGTCCGGGCTGTCGGCTCCGGGCAGCAGCCTGGGCGCCGAATGCCTCAACGCCGAGACCGCCCAGTCCTCGTTCATGCGGCCGTGGCTGGAGGACATGGCCGCGGCGGGGACGCCATGGCCGTGGCGGCTGCGGGATCCGGAGAACTGGTGGGGCCGCCACGGCTGGTCCGCCGACGTGACGGATCTGTGGAGCCTGCCGTATGTGGTGGAGCGGATGGGGGCTTTTCGCAATCTTCTCCAGGGGGGCGAGGAACTCAGCATGCTCCTGGTCACCGGAATGCGGAAGTAACGCACTGCTCGCCCTGCCGGAAGGCCGGAAAGGAGTTCTCTCGGAATGGATGATCTCCAGGTGGAAGGTTCGGTCAAGGAATCCTTCTGCGCCGATTTCCCGCACCACGGGAACGATGAATTCGCCTCTGTCGCACCAACGGTACGGAAATCGGCACCGCGCGCGTACCACTCTTTTGTCGGCGGAGCCGATGTCCCCTCCGACAACAGCGTCTACTGCATGAGCGCGCGGGCCATGCTGAATGATGTCTTCGCGACGCTGCGGGCGAAAAGAGCGCTGGAACGCGGCACCGGGGACCCGGGAAATCCGAATGTGCTCGCCCGCTGTTCGGTCGCCGACGGCGAGACCGCGCAGGCGGCGGTGAAAGCGGCTGCCGGCGCATTCCCGCAGTGGGCGGCCGCGCCCGCGGAGAGAAGGATCTTCGCCCTCGGGCGGGCCGTGCGCCGCCGTCTGGAGGCGCACCGGTCGGAGATCATCGAGGTGCTGATCCAGGAACAGCACCCGCGCGTCCTCGCGGAGTGGCAGTTCGCGGGGCTCCTCGGCGGATACTCCGAGGAGAACCTCCGGTTCTACGCAGGCCAGTTGCACCAGGAGTACTCCCGCGGGCCCCGCAGGATGCTCGTCCGCCGCCAGCCCGACGGCGTCGTCTGCGCCAACCCCCCGCAGAACGCACCGCTGTCGAGCGTGCTGCTGGCGGCCACCGCGATGCTCGCCGGCAACACTCTGGTGGTCCGGGTCCCGCGCAGCGCGCCCCTGGGCGCGATGTACGTCCTGCGGGAGATCCTGGTGCCGGCGCTCGACGAGGCCGGCGCGCCGCCCGGGACGCTGAACTTCTTCTGCGCCGCGCCCCAGGAGGTGCTGGATTCCTGGCTGAACGACCCGGCGGTAGCCGACATCTTCTACATCGGCCCCTCCGACGTCGGGCTGCGCCTGGAAGCGAAGTGCGTCGCCCGGGGCAAGAAGCCGATCCTCGAACTCGCCGGCAACGACGGCGTCGCCATCTGGCGGGACGCCGACGTCGGCCGCGCCGTACAGGCACTGACGGAGTGCTTCTTCGGCTCCGGCCAGATCTGCATGGTCCCCAACTACGCCGTGGTGCACCCGGATATCGCGGACGAGCTGCTGGACCGGCTCGGCGAGGCCGTGGACGCGCTGCGGCCCGGCTACCCCGACGACCCGGAGACGCTGCTCTCCCCCGTGGTGCGCAGCGAGAAGTTCTTCGCCTTCCTCGACCAGGCGACCGGCGCGGGCGCCCAGGTGCTGCGGGGCGGGCACCGTATGGAGATCGACGGCACCGTCAGTGCCAACGGCCCCTTCCTGCAGCCGACCGTGCTGCGGGTGGACGGCCTGGCCGGCGCGCGCCTCGTCGATGCCGTGCGCGAGGAGACCTTCTTCCCGCTCCTCCCGGTGGTCGTGGCCGAACCCGGCGACGACGCCCTCGTACTGGACCGGATGGTGGCCTTCCTCAACGAGAACGCGTACGGGCTGCGGAACTCGGTGTGGGCGCGGGAGGACCGGGTCGTCGACCGGTTCGTCCGCGACGTCCGCAACGGGGGCCTGCTCAAGGTCAACGACTCCCACGTCGGCTTCCTCCCCACGCTGCCCACCCATGGGGGCACCGGCCTGACCGGCGGGGTGTACGGGGAGGCCAACTATCCGCCGCTGCGCACGTCCCGGCTGCAGGGCGTGAGCGTCGCCCACGGCGTACAGCCGCGCGAGGCCGTCTTCGGCTCCGCCGCGGGCACCGACCACACCAACAGGAGCGCGTCATGAGGATGCTGGACGAGGCACGGTCCCACTGCGACCGGCTGCTGCCGGGGCTGTGCCCCGCGCTGTCGGACATCCCGCTGGCGGAACTGGAGCGCCCGGGCAGCCCCGGCATCGGGCTGTTCCGGAAGTACGGCGGCGCCGGGCTGCTGATCCCCACCGCGCACGGCGGGGCGGGCGCCGGCGCCCGGGACGCGGTGCGGGCGATGACCGCCCTCTCGTCGTACTCCCCCTCGCTCGGCGCCGCGGTGGCGATGCACGGCTTCTCCGTCGCCACCCTGCGGGGGGTCCCGGAGAGCGTGAACCCCCTGGTGCCCGTGCTGCTCGGGGCGGTGGCCGGCGAACGGCTGCTGGTGGCCTCGGCGTTCGCGGAGGGGACGTCCGGGCAGGGCGTGCTGGCGCCGACGATGACGGCACGCCCGGACGGGGACGGCCGCTACCGGCTGACCGGGTCGAAGAAGCCGTGCAGCCTGTCCCGGTCCATGGACCTGATCACCGCGAGCGTGCGGCTGACGGCGGAGGACGGCCGGGCGCCCGAGACCGCCATCGTGCTGGTCCCCGCGGCGGCCGAGGGCATCAGCGTGCACCCCTTCTGGGACACCCTCGCCCTGGCCGGGGCGGAGAGCGACGAGGTGCGCTTCGACGAGGTCCCGTGCGGCCCGGAGGAGCTGCTGCGGCTGGGCGACGACCCCGCCGACGCCGAGCGGCTCACCAGCACCGGGCTGATCTGGTTCCAGCTGATCATCTCCAGCGTCTACGCGGGCCTGGCGGCCGCGCTGGTCGAGGAGGTCTTCCGGCGGTCCCGGGGCAGCGCCCCGGACCGCGCCGCCCTCGGGTCCCGGCTGCGCTCGGCCCTGCTCCAGCTCGACGCCGTCGCGCTGCGGCTGGAGGACGGCGAGGCCCATACGGGTGCGCTCGCCGACGCGCTGACGGTGCGCTACGCCGTCCAGGACGCGGTCGCCGACCTGTCGGGCAGCTCCGCCGAACTCCTCGGCGGGATGGCCTTCATCCACTCCTCCGACGTCGCCTACCGGCTGGCAGCGGGACGGGCCCTGGCCTTCCACCCGCCCTCGCGCACCAGCACGGCGGCCCCTCTGGACGCCTACTTCGCCGGTGCACCGTTCGTCATGCCCTGAGCCCCGGACCGCCGGCTCCGGCCGGCACCGTTCCCCTCCTCCTGGAGCCCCTATGACCTCGCCCCCCGCCCGGACCCGCGGGCACACCACACCCCCGGCCCCCGCAGCCGAACACCGCCCCGCACCACCCGGCGGCGCCGCGCACGACAGGTCCCCAGAGGAGACGAAGGCCGCGGTGACCGCCCGCTACCGCGCCCATCTCAGCCCCGCCCGCGCGACGCTCGGCGAGCTCTTCGGCGGGCTGGTGGAGAGCGGTTCCTCGGGCGCCTGGGTGTTCACCACGGACGGGCGCGCCCTGCTCAACTGCGGTGGCTACGGCGTCCTGTTGATGGGCGCCCGGCATCCGCGGGTGGTGCGGGCGGTCACGGAGCAGATCGCGACCCACCCCGTGGCCACCCGGATGCTGCTGGAGCCCCGCGCGGGCGCCGCCGCCGAGGCGCTCGCCGCCGTCACCCCGCCCGGCCTGGACCACGTCCACTTCGCCGGGTCCGGCGCGGAGGCCGTCGAGGCCGCGCTGAAGCTGGCGCGCTGTCACGGCAGGACCACGGTGGTGGCCGCGCACGGCGGGTACCACGGGAAGACGATGGGCGCGCTGTCGGCCACCGGCAACCCGATGTACCGCGGCCCGTTCCTCCCGTTGCTGCCCGGGGTCCGTCACCTCCCCTACGGGGACGCCGCCGCGCTCGAACAGGAGCTGGCGCAGGCCCCGGCCGACACCGCGTGTGTGATCGTGGAGCCGGTGCAGGCGGAGGCCGGGGTGCTCCTCCCGCCGCCGGGCTACCTCTCGGAGGTCGCGGCCTCCTGCCGGGCCCACGGCGCGCTGCTGGTGCTCGACGAGGTGCAGACCGGGCTCGGCCGGCTCGGCAGCTGGTGGGGAGCCGACCGCGAGGGCGTCGTCCCCGACATCCTGCTGGTCGGCAAGGCACTGTCCGGCGGCGTCATCCCCGTCTCCGCCATGGTGGCGAGCCGGGAGGTCTTCCAGCCGTTCGGCAGCGACCCCTTCGTGCACACCTCCACCTTCTCCGCGGCGCCGGTGGCGATGGCCGCGGCCGAGGCCGCCATCGCCTGCATCAGGGAGGAGGACCTGGTCTCCCGGGCGAAGGCGCTGGGCAGCCATCTGCTGCCCCGTATCCGGCAGATCGCGGCGGAGCGCCTGGGAGATCTGCTGGTGGAGGTGCGGGGCGCCGGGCTGCTGATCGGGGTCGAGCTGGCCGAACCGGGCCTGACCGCCGAACTCCTGCTGGAGCTGCTCTCCCGCGGAGTGCTCGCCAACCACTCGCTGAACTCGCACGCGGTGCTCAGGTTCACCCCGCCCGCCGTCCTCACCGACCGGGACGTGGACATCCTGCTCACCACCTTCGAACACGCCTGCACGGCACTCGCCGAGAGCCGTCGAAACGCCTGGAAAGAAGAGAACCGCCCATGCGCTGTGCCGAGTTGACCCTGCTCGTAGACGAGTCGCCCGCCGAGGTGCTCGACGCCCTGGCCGGCCTGTCCGGCTTCGCCGCCCACGCCCCCGACGTACGGTCGGTGGCCGTCACCCCGGACCCTCGGCACCCGGGCGAGTCCGTGAGCCGCTGGGAGGTCCACTTCCGCAGCGGCACGCTCCGCTGGAGCGAGCGCGACCGCGTCGACCGGGACAACCTGCGGATCGACTTCGTGCAGGAGGACGGCGACTTCCAGCACTTCGAGGGCAGTTGGCGCCTACGGGAGATTCCCTCGGGGTGCGAGATCCGCTTCACCGCCCGCTTCGACTTCGGGGTGGCCAGCCTCGCCCAGCTCCTCGACCCGGCGGCGGAGCGGGTGCTCAAGGACAACGTGGCGCGGGCGCTGGCGGGCTGGTTCACCGGTACCCGGCGGGCCGGCGCGGTCCCGGCGGCAGCGGGCCGGAGCTGAGGCATGGACACCCACAACCTGTGCCAGACGCCCACCACCTACCGGCTGCTGAGGCTGGAGTACCTCCTCGGGCTCGCCGTGGCGGCCGGGTTCTTCGTGACCCACCTCGGCGCGGTCCGCTGGTGGGTGGCGGTGGTCCTCTTCGCGTACATCGACGTGATCGGCTACCTGCCCGGGGCCGTGGCCTTCCGGCGCAGCCGTGACGGGCGGATCCACCGGGCCTACTACGTGCTCTACAACCTGATGCACAGCCTCGCCTTCCAGGGGCTGGTCGTCGCGGGCTGGATCTGGGCCGCGGGACCCGAGTGGGCACTGCTCGTGATCCCCATCCATCTGTGCGGGGACCGGGGCCTCTTCGGCAACTTCGTGAAGTCCTTCACCGTCTCCTTCGAGCCCGCCGCGCACCCGGCGGTGGGCGCCGCGCTCCGGACCTTCGCGACCGTGCCCTGGTACGCGCTGCCGCCGTCCGACGCGGCGCCGTCCGACGCGGGGCCGGAGAAGCCGCCGGGGCCGCGCCGGAGCAGCGGGCGGCGGCCGAGCGAGGCGGTGCGGTGAGCGCCCCGGCCGCTCTCGGCGACGACGAGGCGGTGGACGTGCTGCGCCGCCACGGCCGGCACAGCAGCGCCTTCCTCACCATGAACACCGGTATCCGCCGGCTGTCCCTGGCGGGCCTGGACGGGTTCGCCGCCTACCGGGAGAGCGGCAGCCGGCACCTGTTCGAACTGTGCGGCCCGGTCTGCGCGTACGACGACCGCGAGCGCGTCCTCGCGGCGCTGCTGGAGCGGGCACGCGGCGAGCGCCGGCGGGTGGGCGCGGTCCAGCTCTCCTACGACGACGCCCTGCTCCACGCCGGCCACGGATTCGTCGTCAACCAGCTCGGCGCCTCCTTCAGCATCGCGCTGGACGGCTACAGCCTCCGGGGCCAGCGCATGGTCAAGGTCCGCAACATGGTGAACCGGGCACGGCGCGAGGGCGTGAGCGTCCGGGAGCGCCCGCCGGGCGAGGCCGACGATCCGGACCGGGCCGCCGCCCTCGACCGGGTGGACGCCGCGTGGCTGCGGGCCAAGGGCCGGCACGTCAAGGAGCTGGACTTCCTCATCGGGGAACGGGGCGGCCCCGGCAGGCCCTACCGGCGGCTCTTCACCGCCGCCCACCAGGGGCGCACGGTGGGCTACGTCTCCTACTCACCGGTCTTCGGCGAACGCGCGGGCTGGCTGTACGACCTGACGCGCCGGTTGCCCGAGGCCCCTCCCGGCACCGTCGACCTCCTCTTCGCCAGCGCCCTGAAGCAGTTCCAGGAGGAGGGCTGCGGCTGGCTGCACCTGGGCTTCACCCCGTTCGTCCGGCTCGGCGACCCCGCCGAAGGCCCCGGGCCGTCCAGCCCGTTCCTGCGGCGCGTGCTGGAGCTGCTCGCCCGCAGAGGGCAGGCGCTCTACCCCGCGGCGGCCCAGGAGTCCTTCAAGCTCAAATGGCGGCCGCAGCACATCGAGCCCGAGTACCTGGCCTTCCAGAACGGCGTGAGCGCCGCCGCCGTGTGGAACCTGCTGCGCCTGACCAGGACGGTCTGACCGGGGCGCCCCGCTCTCGTCCCCGTCCTTCCGCGCCGGCCCGCCCGTTCCGCCTGCCGCCCCTCCCCCACGTGTTCCCCGGCCCGTCGGCCTCCTCCGCCCCTCGACTCCGCCGCCCCGCCGACCAGCCCGTCGACCACCGACACCACTGAAAGAGGAACTGAGATGTTGAGCGTGGCACCCGACGCCGTCCCCCGCGAAGCGGATCCCGAGCAGGCTCCGGATCTGCTGGACGGCGCACTCACCACCGAGCTGACCCCCGAAGGCTGCGACCTCGCCTACTGGCTGCGCGCGGTGCCCCAGGGCACCCTGCGCGGCGACCCGATGGGCCGCTCCCGCGACGTCGCCGTACCGGACCACATGCTCCTCGACGGCCCGCTGCGCGAGGCGGTCATGCAGGAGATGGCGTTCCGTTCGATGGCGGAGGAGAAGGCGGCCCGGTCCCTCTCCTTCCTCGTCGCCCAGGCCCCCGACCTCGCGGAGCTGGACTTCTTCACCACCCAGCTGATGGACGAGGCGCGGCACGCCTACGCCTTCCGCGGTCACCTGCGCGAACTCGGCGTACCGCAGGACGAGTTGGCCGACACGATGGAGAAGCTCGCCGGGGCCGACCGGGAAGCGGTCCTGGACCCGCTGGAGCGCTTCGGGCGGTCCGTCCTGGAGGACGACCACGACTACATCGGCGGAGTCGTCACCCTCACCGTGCTGGTCGAGGGGGTCCTCGCCCCCACCGCGGAACTGAGCGAACGCAAGTGGCGGCCGCTCGACGCCCCGGCCGCCGAGATCGAACGGGCGGCGGGCATCGACGAGATCCGGCACCTCTCGGTGGGCTCCACCATCGTCCGGCGGCATCTGCGGCGCCGCCCCGAGGACAAGGCGCGCATCGGCGCACTGCTGGAGAGGGGGGAGCGACTGTGGGCCGGGCTGCCGGTCCAGGAGGTGACCCACCGGCGCGAGGAACTCTTCCAGCAGGGGCTGGAGCAGCACCGCGCCCTGGTCGGCGACTACGAGGTGTGGCCCGGTCGCCGGCTCGTCGACACCACCGCCGAGGAGCGGATGCGCACCGCCCTGGAGTGGTCCCGCCGCACCCAGCGGACCCGGCTCGCGTACATGGGGCTGGGCGGATGAGCACGACGGCAGGGCGGGGTGTGCCGGCCCCGCCCCCGGCCGAGGACGGCGCGGCACGGCGGATCAACGGGGTCGCCCAGGACGACGGCGCGGCGCGGGGCCAGGAGGCGGACCGGGACGAGGACTTCCGCGAACTGTCCCGGCGCGTCCACGAGGCGGGTCTGATGGCGCCCCGCCGGGCCCGATACGCCGGCCGGATCACGCTGATCTGGCTGCTGAACGGGCTGGGCTGGGCGGCCCTGGTGTGCGGTGACCGCACGTGGTGGCAGGTCGTCCTCGTCGCGGGCTGGCTCGCCGTGTGGTGCGAACAGCTGGCCTTCGTGGTGCACGACGCCGGGCACCGGCAGATCTCCCGGCACCGCCGGACCATCCAGGTGCTGGGCCTGCTGCACGGCAACCTCGCGCTGGGCGTCTCCTTCGGCTGGTGGGTGCAGCACCACAACCGGCACCACAACCACCCCAACCACCTGGAGCTGGACCCGGACATCCTGCGCCGGGTGGCGGTGTTCGCCCCCGAACAGGCCGGACAGCGCTCCGGAGCGGCCCGCTTCCTCGCCCGCAACCAGCGCTACCTCTTCTTCCCCCTGCTGGGTCTGGAGGCGGTGGTCCTGCGGATCGCCGGCCCGATCGCACTGCGGCGCCGGGCGATCCGCCGCCCATGGCTGGAGGGCGGTCTGCTGCTGGCGCATGTCACGCTCTACCTGGGGGCCGTCCTCGCCCTGCTGCCGCTGCCGGCCGCGGCGCTCTTCCTCGCCGTCCACCAGGGGCTGCTGGGCTACCTCCTCGGCCTGGGCTTCGCCGTGAACCACAAGGGGCTGCCCACCCGCACCGGCAGGGAGTGGAGCTGGCTGGAGCGGCAGGTGCTCACCGCCCGCACGCTGCCGACCGGCCTGCTCGGCGACTTCTTCCACGGCGGGCTGAACTACCAGATCGAGCACCACCTGTTCCCCGGCATGCCGCGCTCCGCACTGCGCCGGGCCTACCCCCTCGTCAGGGACTTCTGCCGCGAGCGGGACATCGCCTACACCGAGACCGGGGTCTGGGAGTCCTACCGCGACCTGGCGGGCCACCTGGACTCCGCGAGCCGGGTCCTGCGCGAGAAGACCGCCACCGGTTGAGGGGCGCCCGCGCACCCCGCGCCGCCAAGGAGGAGGAAACCTGTGACAGCACCCCCTGACACCGCCCGGCAGCAGGCCCCGCCGGCGGACGTCTACCGCGCGGCGATGGCCCAGGTGCCGTCGTGTGTGTCCGTGGTGACGACGAACACCCCCGTGGGCCCCGTCGGGGTCACGGTCAGCGCACTGCTCTCGCTGTCCCTCAGCCCGCCCGCGCTGGTGGTCTCCCTCACCTCGTCGGGCCAGACCCTGCCGTGGATCCGCCGCAGCGGCGCCTTCGGGGTCAGCGTGCTGGGCTGGGAACAGCGCCACCTCGTCGAGCGGTTCGCCACCGGGCCTCCCCAGCGGCGCTTCGACGGTGTCTCCCACGCCTTCCACCTGGGCCAGCCGCTGCTCGCCTCGGCGCCGGTGCGGATCGTCTGCGCGCTGGAGGCGGCCCGGGAGGAGTGGGACCACACCCTGCTGACCGGCCGGGTCCTCTGGTGCGGCCACCGCCCCGAAGCGGCCGGGCTGCTGCTGCACGGACGCGGCCGGCACCCCGTCCCGCACCACGCCGCCGGCTGAGCCCGGCGGCGTCACGAAAGCTGCCGCACCCGCGGCACCAGCGGGCCCCCGCTCGGGGTGCCCGTCCCCTCGAAGTCCAAGGAGACTGCGCTCATGGGCACCAGTGACACGTTCAAGGACTTCATCGGTGACATCGCCGATGACACGAAGAAGGCGTTCGACGAGCTCCTGGATCGTGACGACGACGACAAGGACACGGACCTCGGCCTGGCCAACCTGCCGCTGCAGGCCCTCGCCGGCCTGCCGGCGGAGACGCTCCGCTCCCTGAGCACCCTCGCCGCGGTGCAGGGCCTCGCGGGCAAGAGCGGCAAGAAGAACAGCGGCGGGACCAACCCGCTCGCGGCACTGGCCCTCGCCGGCAACCCCCTCGCGGCCCTCGGCGCGGCCGGCAACCCGGCCGCCGCCCTGGGCCTGCTGGCCGGCGGCGGGCTGCCGAACCCCGTCGCGGGCCTCGGCCAGGCGGCCGGCCTCAACCCGGTGGCCGCGGCCGGCCAGGTCGCCCAGATGGCCGGCGGCGCGGCGGACATGGCCGGCCACCTCGCGCAACTTCCGCAGCAGATTGCCCAGTTGAGCGAGTTGATCAGCACCTTGACCGGGGTCCTGGAGGGCGTCCAGGGCCTGATCCCGAAGATGCCGAAGGCACGGGCGTAGGGCCCCGGCCGACGGATGCGCCTCCCCCTGTCCGGTCGTCGTCCGGCCGTCGCCGGCCCGGCCGGACAGGGGCAGACGGGCGGGCCAGACGGGCTGGGGCGCAGGAAACGGGGCGTACGGGCTGGCGCGTACGGACCGGCGCGTAACGCACTGACGCGTACGGACGGGCGCACACGGACCGGGCAGGGCCTACGGCCGGGACAGGACCGTAGGGACATCACGGCGAGGAAGGAAGGCAGGTACCCGGCGAGTGGCGCGGAAGGTCGGCGATCGCGTACGTGTGGTGGCCAAGGTGCTGGGGCAGTTGGTGGCCGACGAGACCCGCCGGTCCGCGCGGCACTCCGGCGGCGCGGACCCCGAACAGCGGCGGGCCCGGGCCGTCCGCGGCGCGCTGGAGAGCCTCGGCCCCTTCTACGTGAAGATCGGGCAGATCCTCTCCACCCGGCCCGACATGGTCCCGCCCTCCATGATCGCCGAACTGCAGAACCTCCACGACGAGGTGGCGGTGCAGCCCTTCTGCGTCTTCGAGCCCGTCCTGGAACGCGACCTGGGACCGGACTGGAAACTCCGCTTCGACGACATCGACACCGAACGCCCCCTGGGTGCCGCGTCCTTGGCGCAGGTCCACCGGGTGACGCTGGCCGGCGGGCGGCCGGGCGTCATCAAACTGCAGCGGCCCGGCATCCGGGACGACGTGCTGACGGACATGGCGATGCTGCGCCGCGCCGCCCGGATGGTCACCCGCGGGGCGCCGCGCTTCAGCTCCGTCGTGGACGTGGAGTCCATGCTCGGCATCGTCTTCGACGCCATGGAACCCGAGCTGGACTTCACCGGTGAGGCGGACAACATGGACCGGGCGCGCGAGTCGATCCGCTCCTACCGCTCGCTGGCCGTCCCCAAGGTGATCGTCGCCAAGCCGCGCGTCCTGGTGCAGGCCATGGCGCCGGGCACCTCGGTACGCCGTATCGACCAGGCGGACTTCTCCGACCGCGAGCGCGCGGAGATGGGCCGCGAACTGCTCGCCTTCATGTACCGCGGGTACTTCATCGACCGGTTCTTCCACGCCGACCCGCACCCGGGCAACGTCTTCGCCGTACCGGGCGGGCCCGCCACCCTCATCGACTGGGGCATGGTCGGCCGCATCGACCAGCGCACCAGCATGAGCCTCCTGCTGGTCCTGATGTGCGTCGCGCAGAACGACGGACACGGCCTGGCCACCGCGTGGACCGAGATGGGACGCGCGACCCCCTGGTCGGACATCCCCGGCTTCCGTTCCGACATGGCCGCCCTGGTCCCCAAGATCGCCTCCGCGTCCCTGGAGGACCTCGACTTCGGCGTGACACTCACCTCCGTCCTGCAGAAGGCGAGCCGGCGCGGCATCGCCTCCAGCCCGGCGGTGTCGATCCTCGGCAAGTCCTTCGCGAACCTGGAGGGTTCGGTGCGCTGCCTGGCGCCGGAACTGGCACTGGCCAAGGTCTTCCAGAAGGAGGTGCCCGGCATCATGGTCCGGCTCCTGGGCGAAGCCGCCTCCTGGCAACAGGGCGCCCGGACCACCCTGGAAACTCTCCTGGGCTCCGCCTCCGCCGGCATGCAACTGCGCGCCTTGGGCGACGATGTGTCCAACCGTCAGCTGTCCCTCCAGACGAGCCGCACCCAGCGGACCGCCGCCCAGGGAGGCGAACGGCACGGCCTGCCCCGCGGCCTGCTGGCCCTGGGGGCACTGGCCCTCTATCTGGACCACCGCCGGAGGGGGCGGCGATGAGGAGTGCCCCGGCCCCGGGCAGCCCCACCGCCGCAGACGCCGCGCGGCGCCTCACCCGAGGGCGACGAGCCGCTCCCTGATGTCACCGACCAACTCCGCCTCATGCGGGACGAGGTAGAAGTGCCCCCCGGGAAACGCACGCGCCGCACAGCGGTCCGAGGTCAGTTCCGCCCACGCCCGGACGTCGTCGGGGACCGGGTCGGGGTCGTCCGTCCCGTAGTAGGCGACGAGGGGAATGTCGACGGCAGGGGCCTTGGACTCCTCCGCATACGCTTCGACCAGCCGGTAGTCCGCGCGGATCGGCGGCAGGAACAGCTCGCGCAGCTCGGGGTCCTGCAGGAACTCCGTCCCCGGCCCGCCGAGCCCGCCGACCCTGGCGAGCAGCTCCTCATCGGTGAGGCCATCGTCCCCGCTGCCGAGGCGCCGCAGACGATGGGGAGCGGCCCGGCCCGAGACGAGCAGCACCGCCGGCCCCGCCACCCCGCGCCCGGCGAGCAGCGCCGCGACCTCATGTGCCACGGACGCCCCCATGCTGTGGCCGAAGAAGACGGTGCGGGAGGTCATGCGCGGTGCCAGCTCGTCGGCGATCCGGCCGGCGAGCTCCGCCATGCTCGTGATCGCGGGTTCGGCCATCCGCGTCTCACGGCCCGGGTAACACACCGCGCTCACCTCCCAGTCGGCCGGAAGGTGCTGGGGCCAGGACCGGAAGAAGCTCGCCGAGCCGCCGGCATGCGGAAAACAGACGATCCGCATCCGGGGCGCGGCCACCGGCCGGTAGGTACGCAGCCACTGCCCGGAGTGCGGGCCAGAAGAGAGAGCCATACCGGGAAGCTTAGGGCCCCGACCTGGGGAAGCACCGGTCACTCACGGGCTGAGGGCTCGGTGGTGGTCCGGCCTTGCCGCGGCTTCTCCGGAGCGTCCGGTGGCCGGCTCGTCGACGCCTCGTACCACCGCCACGGATCGCCGCCTCCGGTTACCGCCTCGGACCACCACCTCGGATCGCCTCCTGCGGCTACGATCTCGGATCGCCTCCTCCGACCGCCACCGCGGATCACTTCCTCCGACCACCGCCTCGAATCACCGTCTCGGATCAACACCTCACCCAGTCCGCTCCGCTCGTGAGTCTCCCTCCACATGCTGGAAGGCCCTGCACAGCGCCACCAGCACCAGCACGAACACCGGCAGCCACAGGAGCCGGGCGAAGACCCAACTCGGCCCGTCGGGCACGGTATGGAGGCCGGCGTGCGGACCGGTGAGCGCGAGAGTCACCGCGGTGACCGAGAGCATCGCGGTCTGGTGCCAGAGGAAGATCGTGATCACGGAAAGGTTCATCAGCGCCACGACCGCCCAGGCGAACTGCCCAGACGTAGCGGTGCGTTGCTCGTCGGACCCCTGCCGCTGACCGGTCGCGGCGGACCGCGGCTGTCCGACGAGGCGGCGCAGCGGCCCACACAGCAGGAGGGCGGCCCCGCACTGCGCCAGGCCGAACGTGACGGCTGCGAGCGAGACCGGGTTGAGGTTCGACATGGCCGCACCCGGCACCCCGACCATGCTGGCGGGATAGCCACCCCACACGATCAGCGCGGCGGTCACCAGGACTCCGCTGACCAGCATGCCGACCGCATACCGGCGCCGGGCGAAGCCGCCGGCCGCCCACACCGCGCCCAGGCAGTACGGCACCAGCCACCCGGCCAGGACGTTCACGTTGCGGACCGCCTCGACCCACGCGACACCGCCACCGGCGAAATGCGCCACGTCCAGCACGGCCACCACGGCACACGCCACGACGGCGATCCGCCCCGGCGCCCGCCGGACGAGGGGCGTGGCCGCCGTCAGCACGAGGAACACCAGCAGGAACCACAGGGGTGAGACCACCAGACCCAGCAGCGTGCTGATCGTCTCGTGCGCGACACCCGCGACGGCCAGACCGGACACCACCAGCAGCCACAGGAACAGCAACGTGCCCACCGGCCGCAACAGCCGGCGCATCCGCCGAACCAGCCAGGGCCTGTATGCCATAGGGGCGGGCCCCACGGAGGCGCAGCCCCGGGCCGCGACCCGCCCCCCGACGAAGAAGAACACCGCCAGCGGCTGCAGCACCCACGACACCGGCGCCAGAGCGGGCATATGGCGCAGCGGACTGTCCCCCATGAGGTGACCGCCGGCGCGAAGCGTCACGGCGGTCACCAACCAGTGGCCGAACACGACACCGAGGACGGACAGGGCCCGCAACACATCGACCGCCCGGTCCCGGTCACCCGGGGTCGCCGCATCGATCCGGAGCACCAGCGCGTGCAGCCGACCGAACCGCGGCGACGGACCGAAGGACTTGCCGCCGCCGGGCATCGACGGCCTGGGGGCCGGGGCCGCGGGGCGCAGACGTACGGCAGAACGGCGTCGCACGGCGGGACGGGCAGGTACAGCGGGACAGGGACGTACGGCAGGGTCGGTGCGCGCAACAGGGCACGGACGCACAGCGGGATCGGCGTGCGCAGCAGGATCGCTGTACACAGCGGAGTCGGTGCGCGCAGCAGGGTCCATGTGCACCGCACGACGCGGACGTACATCAGCCACGGGAGACCTCCGACGTCCGCCCCGCGGCGATCAGCGCGAGGTTGTGCAACGGGAGGCTGCCGGGCGCGAGATAGTCACTGTGCCCGCCGGTGCCGGCGTCGAAGAGCCTCGCACCGAAGGACCGGGACACCGGGTCCGCGCCGAAACCGACCATCCCGCCGAAGGCAGGCAGACTGACATGCGGAGCCCCGGCGATCCAGTCGCCCGCCCCCCGGCCCGCCCACACCCGTATGCCATGGAGCGCGGCCACGGACCCCACCCCCATACCGGGACTGCCGAAGACCGCGACTCCGTCGAGGGATGCCGGCACCACGCGGCCCGTGCCGCCGAGGGCACTGCCACAAACCACCGAGCCGTACGAATGACACAGGAGCGTGACCCGCGCCGCGGGGTTCACGGACCGCAACTCCTCCAGCAGCCGCCGCAACCGGCCACCACCCTCGGTGGCGCGCGCGGAACTCAGCACATCCCGGCTCATGGTCCGCGGCGCCCGGTAGCCGTACCAGGCCACCACGGCCACCGGTCCCCGAGCGACCCGGCGCATCTCGTCATGGAGCGCACGGGCACCACCCCCGAGCGAGGCGCGCCGCGACCCGAGGTAGTCGAAGGTGTCGACCGTGGTGTCCGACCCCGGCACCAGAACAGCGATCCGCCCCGCGGCAGCGAGGTCACCGAGCACCTCCACCGCCTGCCCGTCCCCCGCCGCCCGAAAGTCCAGGACGTGCCGCTCCTGGGCTGCCAGTTGACGCAGATGGCGTTCCCGCTCCCCATCCCCCATCCGATGCGCGGCATGCTCGGCCGCGACGATGGCCGCCCGGTTCACGGCGTACCGTGCGGCCAGCGTCCCGGCCGCGACCGCGGGAAGCCGCGGCGGCGAGGGAGTACCGGGGACCGGGGACCGCGCAGCGGCACTCACCGACACCACCATCACTGCCGCAACGGCCGCCACCAGCCCACGTCTCCCCCACCCACGCAAGCGCATCGGCAGCCCTTCCCCCAGTGATTCCATCAACTGACGAAGAGGCTAAAAATTCACACCCGAGAAATCGTCACACTCAAGCGCCAACTGCATCCGTAGCTCTGAGGTATGACCCCACCTCACCCCTCAACAAAAAGAGCTACGGGCACCCCTGATCCTTGAACCCTTAGGTCCCTGATCCCCCACAGAGCCGCGACGCCGAACAATTCCCGCAGAACCGGGCCGCCCAGCACACCACCCGGCCAACCACCACACCCCTGCCCCGGCCGACCGCAGCCGCCCCCGGTCCCCCGCGCTCCACACCACCCCACACCACAACTACCAGCCCAGGAGTTCGAGTTATCCTACGGCGGACTGGCCTCCGCAAACGCGTTTCCCACAGCCCGGCAACCGGTGCGCGACGCCAGACGGGGAGGGGCACAACGTGTTGAGCATCAAGGAACGGGCTTCCACTCGGGGCAGCACCCCGAAGGCCGGACCACGACAAGAAGACGACCACCGCGCCCGCTGGCATGCCGCCATGACGTCCCAGCCCATGCCCACACCTGAGACCGCGGCTACCGGGAAGGTCGAGGGCACCGTATGACGACCATCATCCGCGTACTGGTCGCCGACGACCAGACCCTGATCCGGGAGAGCTTCGGCATCCTGCTCAACGCACAGCCGGACATCGACGTGGTGGGCGAGGCCGTGAACGGCGAGGACGCGGTCCGCCAGGTCGGTGAACTCAGCCCGGACGTCGTCCTGATGGACATCCGGATGCCGGTCCTCGACGGCCTGGAAGCCACCCTGAGGATCACCGAGCACAACCCGGACGTCAAAATCATCATCCTCACCACCTTCGACTCGGACGAATACGTCTACGAGGCCCTGCGCGTCGGCGCGAGCGGCTTCCTCCTCAAGGACACCTCGGCCCACCAACTCGCCGACGCGGTCCGCACCATCACCCACGGCGGAGCCCTCCTCGCCCCCACCGTCACCAAGCGCCTCATCGAGGAGTTCTCCCGCCTGCACACCCCTCGCCGCCGCAACGAACGCATCGCCGACCTCAGCGAACGCGAAACCGAAGTCCTCCGCCTGATAGCCCAGGGCCTCTCCAACTCCGAACTGGCCACCCGCCTGGTAATCGCCGAACAAACCGTGAAAACCCACGTCAGCCGCATCCTGGTAAAACTCGGCCTACGAGACCGCACCCAGGCCGCCGTCTTCGCCTACGAGGCCGGATTGGTCGTGGCGGGCCAGTAACCCCGGGCCTCGCATGGCCAGTCTGAGTCGGCCCACTACAGCCTGGCCGGGATGCCCCAAGCCACAGTCGGACGCCCCAAAGCAGCAGAGGTCCATGAACAACCTCTGCCGTGAGAACACAGCCCCTGAGCGGCGACGGGAGCCCGACAGGGGACGTGGCTCAGTCCAATCCCGAAGCCCCACGGGACAGCCGCACTTTCACGTCAGCCGCGGCGCGCTCCGGTCGCCTCTTCCCTGGCCGCCGTACGCCGGGCACGTCCTCGGACGCCGCTTCCACCCGCACGTTCGGCGGCCGGCAGCACAACACCGGACTCTCCGGGCGGTACCCGCGAGGCTGTGCGAGTTCCACGGCCCGTCACACCTCTCCGGCCTCGGCCGCCTTCCGTGCACTCCGGTCCTGTGATCCGCCGCTGTTCTAGGATGGCCGGGAACATCTTTGCGGCCCGACGGGCTTCCGCTCCGCTTGCGCGCGGACCAGAGGACACGCCCCCACCCGCACGAGTCACTTCGTGCTGCCTGGGGGCATTTTCTTGCTGTTCCGTGAGTCCGCGGCATCGTTGGCCGACCGCACCCGCCTCGAAGGACGGCTGGCGGATCTCCTGTCCGAGAACTTCCTGCACAAGCACCGCCATCGCCCCCATCAGGCGGAAGTCCGCTCCTGGGAGCGCAGCATCCCCGCACTGACCAACGCGCTGGTGGAAGCCGGACTCGGCGAGGTCGAGGTGCTGCTGGAGTACGGGCTGCCGCTGACCAGCAAGCGCGCGGACGTGATACTCGCCGGCGTGCATCCCACCACCGGTGCGCCGTCGTACGTGGTCGTCGAACTCAAGCAGTGGAGCGAGGCCCACCCGGAGGACGACGACCCGCTGCGCTGCCGCATCCCCGCCTACCCGGCGCCGGTCCTGAACCCGATCGAGCAGGTACGCGGCTACTGCGACTACCTGGTGTCGTTCAACGGGGCGTTGGAGAGGATCCCGGAGTCGGTCGCGGGGGTGGCCTACCTGCACAATGCGACCGAGTTCGGGGTGGCGGGACTGCGCGCCGTCACCGAAGACCATCGGGGCCGGATGTTCACCGGCGATCAGCGCGGCGCCTTCCTCGGCTATCTGCGTTCGATGCTGGCGGCGAAGCCGGGCGCCGACGCGGCCGACGCCCTGCTCCAGGGCAAGGTCCGACCGTCCAAGCAGCTCATGACCGTTGCCGCCGAAGAGGTCCGCAATCGGGAGCAGTTCGTGCTCCTGGACGAGCAACGGCTCGCCTACGAGACGGTGATGTCCGCGGTAAGGCAGGCGCGGCGGTCCAACCACAAGCAGGTCGTCGTGGTGGCCGGCGGTCCGGGCTCCGGCAAGAGCGTGATCGCCCTGTCCCTCCTCGGCGAGCTCTACCGGCGCGGGGTTCCGGCCCTGCACGCCACCGGGTCCCAGTCGTTCACCAAGACGATGCGCAAGGTCGCGGGCGCGCGGAAACCCGAGGTCCAGAAGCTCTTCCGCTATTTCAACAGCTTCATGGAAGCCGAACCCAATGATCTCGACGTGTTGGTCTGCGACGAGGCACACCGCCTCCGCAAGACGTCAGCCAACCGCTACACCAAGGCCGCACTGCGCACCGGCCGCCCGCAGGTGGCCGAGCTGATCGACGCCGCCCGGGTTCCGGTGTTCCTGCTGGACCAGCACCAAGTGGTGCGTCCCGGCGAGATGGGGACGGTGGAACAGATCCGGCAGGCAGCGGACGAGCAAGGGCTGGGATGCACGGTCGTGGAACTGGACAGCCAGTTCCGGTGCGGTGGCAGCGACGCGTACCTGCGCTGGGTGACCGGCCTGCTGGGTTTGGAAGGCGACGGGCCCGCTGTCTGGGAGCCGGACGACAAGGTGCTCCTGCGGACCGCCGACAGCCCGAAGGAATTGGAAGACTTCCTGGAGGCCCGACGGGTCGAGGACTACGGCGCCCGTATGTCGGCGGGCTACTGCTGGAAGTGGACAACGAAGATCACTCCCGGGATGACCGCACTGCCCGCCGACGTGACCATCGGCGACTGGGAAAAGCCGTGGAACCTCTACGGCGACCGCGCCCTCCTCGGCGCACCCCCGGCGCCGCTCTGGGCCACCGACCCCGCGGGGTTCGGACAGGTCGGGTGTGTGTACACGGCGCAGGGCTTCGAGTACGACTGGTCGGGCGTGATCATGGGTCCGGACCTCGTCTGGCGGACCGACCGCTGGGTCGTCGACCGCACCGCGTCCAAGGACCCGTCCTTCACCAAGGCCACCCCGGACGAGGACGTCAACCGGCTGGTCCGCAACACCTACAAGGTCCTGCTGACCCGAGGCATGGTCGGAACCATCATCTACTCGACGGACCCGGAAACCCGCGAGAAGCTCCGCTCCCTGATCCCGCCCGTCTGAGCGGAACCCTGTGCCGCGGTCGTGCAGCGGCGATGCATATCCGGCCTGGCCCGCTGAGTGTTCCGGTTGCGGGCAATCCGCCGCGATCGGCATAAACAACGGAGAGCCGGCGCAAGCGACCGCGGGCAAATTGGGCCCGGAACGCAGAAAGGCCCCGCATCATACGGTGCGGGGCCTCCCACAATGATTGTTCGGCGGCGTCCTACTCTCCCACAGGGTCCCCCCTGCAGTACCATCGGCGCTGAAAGGCTTAGCTTCCGGGTTCGGAATGTAACCGGGCGTTTCCCTAACGCAATGACCACCGAAACACTATGAAGATATCAACCCGGACATGACACAGGTCGTTACTTCAGAACCTACACAGTGGACGCGAGCAACTGAGGACAAGCCCTCGGCCTATTAGTACCAGTCAACTCCACCCGTTACCGGGCTTCCATATCTGGCCTATCAACCCAGTCGTCTACTGGGAGCCTTAACCCCTCAAGGGGGTGGGAGCCCTCATCTCGAAGCAGGCTTCCCGCTTAGATGCTTTCAGCGGTTATCCTTTCCGAACGTAGCCAACCAGCCATGCCCTTGGCAGGACAACTGGCACACCAGAGGTTCGTCCGTCCCGGTCCTCTCGTACTAGGGACAGCCCTTCTCAAGACTCCTACGCGCACAGCGGATAGGGACCGAACTGTCTCACGACGTTCTAAACCCAGCTCGCGTACCGCTTTAATGGGCGAACAGCCCAACCCTTGGGACCGACTCCAGCCCCAGGATGCGACGAGCCGACATCGAGGTGCCAAACCATCCCGTCGATATGGACTCTTGGGGAAGATCAGCCTGTTATCCCCGGGGTACCTTTTATCCGTTGAGCGACGGCGCTTCCACAAGCCACCGCCGGATCACTAGTCCCTACTTTCGTACCTGCTCGACCCGTCAGTCTCACAGTCAAGCTCCCTTGTGCACTTACACTCAACACCTGATTGCCAACCAGGCTGAGGGAACCTTTGGGCGCCTCCGTTACCCTTTAGGAGGCAACCGCCCCAGTTAAACTACCCACCAGACACTGTCCCTGATCCGGATCACGGACCCAGGTTAGACATCCAGCACGACCAGAGTGGTATTTCAACAATGACTCCACAACCACTGGCGTGATTGCTTCAAAGTCTCCCACCTATCCTACACAAGCCGAACCGAACACCAATATCAAGCTATAGTAAAGGTCCCGGGGTCTTTCCGTCCTGCTGCGCGAAACGAGCATCTTTACTCGTAATGCAATTTCACCGGGCCTATGGTTGAGACAGTCGAGAAGTCGTTACGCCATTCGTGCAGGTCGGAACTTACCCGACAAGGAATTTCGCTACCTTAGGATGGTTATAGTTACCACCGCCGTTTACTGGCGCTTAAGTTCTCAGCTTCGCCGACCCGAAGGTCGACTAACCGGTCCCCTTAACGTTCCAGCACCGGGCAGGCGTCAGTCCGTATACATCGCCTTACGGCTTCGCACGGACCTGTGTTTTTAGTAAACAGTCGCTTCTCGCTGGTCTCTGCGGCCACCACCAGCTCAGAGTGCAAGACTCATCACCAGCAATGGCCCCCCTTCTCCCGAAGTTACGGGGGCATTTTGCCGAGTTCCTTAACCATAGTTCACCCGAACGCCTCGGTATTCTCTACCTGACCACCTGAGTCGGTTTAGGGTACGGGCCGCCATGAAACTCGCTAGAGGCTTTTCTCGACAGCATAGGATCATCCACTTCACCACAATCGGCTCGGCATCAGGTCTCAGGCTTCAAGCTGTCCGGATTTGCCTAGACAGCGCCCTACACCCTTACCCCGGGACAACCACCGCCCGGGCTGGACTACCTTCCTGCGTCACCCCATCGCTTACCTACTACCACCTTGGATCGGCGGCTCCACCACGTCCCTTCGTCCGAAGACTCCAGGCCGGCTTCACGGCCTTAGCATTAATGGATTCGATATTGGGCGTTTCAAAGCGGGTACCGGAATATCAACCGGTTGTCCATCGACTACGCCTGTCGGCCTCGCCTTAGGTCCCGACTTACCCTGGGCAGATCAGCTTGACCCAGGAACCCTTAGTCAATCGGCGCACACGTTTCCCACGTGTGTATCGCTACTCATGCCTGCATTCTCACTCGTGAACCGTCCACAACTCGTTTCCACGGCTGCTTCACCCGGCACACGACGCTCCCCTACCCAACACAGCCTCCGTTAGGAGTATTACTGCATTGACACGACTTCGGCGGTGTGCTTGAGCCCCGCTACATTGTCGGCGCGGAATCACTTGACCAGTGAGCTATTACGCACTCTTTCAAGGGTGGCTGCTTCTAAGCCAACCTCCTGGTTGTCTCTGCGACTCCACATCCTTTCCCACTTAGCACACGCTTAGGGGCCTTAGTCGATGCTCTGGGCTGTTTCCCTCTCGACCATGGAGCTTATCCCCCACAGTCTCACTGCCGCGCTCTCACTTACCGGCATTCGGAGTTTGGCTAAGGTCAGTAACCCGGTAGGGCCCATCGCCTATCCAGTGCTCTACCTCCGGCAAGAAACACACGACGCTGCACCTAAATGCATTTCGGGGAGAACCAGCTATCACGGAGTTTGATTGGCCTTTCACCCCTAACCACAGGTCATCCCCCAGGTTTTCAACCCTGGTGGGTTCGGTCCTCCACGAAGTCTTACCTCCGCTTCAACCTGCCCATGGCTAGATCACTCCGCTTCGGGTCTTGGGCACGCTACTCAACGCCCTCTTCGGACTCGCTTTCGCTACGGCTTCCCCACACGGGTTAACCTCGCAACATACCGCAAACTCGCAGGCTCATTCTTCAAAAGGCACGCAGTCACGACACAAGGACAAGTCCTTGTGCGACGCTCCCACGGCTTGTAGGCACACGGTTTCAGGTACTATTTCACTCCGCTCCCGCGGTACTTTTCACCATTCCCTCACGGTACTATCCGCTATCGGTCACCAGGGAATATTTAGGCTTAACGGGTGGTCCCGCCAGATTCACACGGGATTTCTCGGGCCCCGTGCTACTTGGGTGTCTCTTAAACGAGCCGTTGATGTTTCAGCTACGGGGGTCTTACCCTCTACGCCGGACCTTTCGCATGTCCTTCGCCTACACCAACGGTTTCTGACTCGTCCCACAGCCGGCAGACTGCAGAAAAGAGATCCCACAACCCCAGCCACGCAACCCCTGCCGGGTATCACACGTAACTGGTTTGGCCTCATCCGGTTTCGCTCGCCACTACTCCCGGAATCACGGTTGTTTTCTCTTCCTGCGGGTACTGAGATGTTTCACTTCCCCGCGTTCCCTCCACACTGCCTATGTGTTCAGCAGCGGGTGACAGCCCATGACGACTGCCGGGTTTCCCCATTCGGACACCCCCGGATCAAAGCTCGGTTGACAGCTCCCCGGGGCCTATCGCGGCCTCCCACGTCCTTCATCGGTTCCTGGTGCCAAGGCATCCACCGTGCGCCCTTAAAAACTTGGCCACAGATGCTCGCGTCCACTGTGCAGTTCTCAAGCAACGACCAGCCACCCACCACCCCAACCCGAAGGCTGAGTTCACTGGGGCCGGCATCGCGAAGGTCCAGACTCAACAGTCCGTACCCTCAGATACCCAACAACGTGCCCGGCCCACTCGACCTCCCGGATGCGTTCCACGCCGAAGCAGTACTAACTTCCAGAGAATCAAGTGTGCCGAATAGTCAACGTTCCACCCATGAGCTATCCACCGTCGGACGTTTGCCGACGTAGTGGCTCTGGACAACCTTGCGGCCGTCTAGATGCTCCTTAGAAAGGAGGTGATCCAGCCGCACCTTCCGGTACGGCTACCTTGTTACGACTTCGTCCCAATCGCCAGTCCCACCTTCGACGATTCCCTCCCACAAGGGGTTGGGCCACCGGCTTCGGGTGTTACCGACTTTCGTGACGTGACGGGCGGTGTGTACAAGGCCCGGGAACGTATTCACCGCAGCAATGCTGATCTGCGATTACTAGCAACTCCGACTTCATGGGGTCGAGTTGCAGACCCCAATCCGAACTGAGACCGGCTTTTTGAGATTCGCTCCACCTCGCGGTATCGCAGCTCATTGTACCGGCCATTGTAGCACGTGTGCAGCCCAAGACATAAGGGGCATGATGACTTGACGTCGTCCCCACCTTCCTCCGAGTTGACCCCGGCAGTCTCCTGTGAGTCCCCATCACCCCGAAGGGCATGCTGGCAACACAGAACAAGGGTTGCGCTCGTTGCGGGACTTAACCCAACATCTCACGACACGAGCTGACGACAGCCATGCACCACCTGTACACCGACCACAAGGGGGACCCTGTCTCCAGGGTTTTCCGGTGTATGTCAAGCCTTGGTAAGGTTCTTCGCGTTGCGTCGAATTAAGCCACATGCTCCGCTGCTTGTGCGGGCCCCCGTCAATTCCTTTGAGTTTTAGCCTTGCGGCCGTACTCCCCAGGCGGGGAACTTAATGCGTTAGCTGCGGCACGGACGACGTGGAATGTCGCCCACACCTAGTTCCCAACGTTTACGGCGTGGACTACCAGGGTATCTAATCCTGTTCGCTCCCCACGCTTTCGCTCCTCAGCGTCAGTATCGGCCCAGAGATCCGCCTTCGCCACCGGTGTTCCTCCTGATATCTGCGCATTTCACCGCTACACCAGGAATTCCGATCTCCCCTACCGAACTCTAGCCTGCCCGTATCGAATGCAGACCCGGGGTTAAGCCCCGGGCTTTCACATCCGACGTGACAAGCCGCCTACGAGCTCTTTACGCCCAATAATTCCGGACAACGCTTGCGCCCTACGTATTACCGCGGCTGCTGGCACGTAGTTAGCCGGCGCTTCTTCTGCAGGTACCGTCACTCTCGCTTCTTCCCTGCTGAAAGAGGTTTACAACCCGAAGGCCGTCATCCCTCACGCGGCGTCGCTGCATCAGGCTTTCGCCCATTGTGCAATATTCCCCACTGCTGCCTCCCGTAGGAGTCTGGGCCGTGTCTCAGTCCCAGTGTGGCCGGTCGCCCTCTCAGGCCGGCTACCCGTCGTCGCCTTGGTAGGCCATCACCCCACCAACAAGCTGATAGGCCGCGGGCTCATCCTTCACCGCCGGAGCTTTCCACCACCAGACCATGCGGTCGGAGGTCGTATCCGGTATTAGACCCCGTTTCCAGGGCTTGTCCCAGAGTGAAGGGCAGATTGCCCACGTGTTACTCACCCGTTCGCCACTAATCCCCTCCCGAAGGAGGTTCATCGTTCGACTTGCATGTGTTAAGCACGCCGCCAGCGTTCGTCCTGAGCCAGGATCAAACTCTCCGTGAATGTTTACCCGTAATCGGGTCAACACACACGAGAGCGGAACAACCAGACGGAATAGGTCCGGTCGTTCACAGCGTCCTCGCTGTGTGTGCCACCCCGACCCATGGGGCCGTGGTGGGCTTTTCAAAGGAACCTCATCCACCGAAGTGGACGGGGTATCAACATATCTGGCGTTGACTTTTGGCACGCTGTTGAGTTCTCAAGGAACGGACGCTTCCTTTGCGCCTGTTTCACCAGGCTCTCCGGGCGCTTCCCTTCGGTCTTGCGTTTCCGACTCTATCAGATCCTCGCGGTCCTGATTTTCGCCGGTGCGTTTCCGCCTTTCGGCTTCTTCGCGTTTCCAACCTTACCAGATCCGTTTCCGTCTCCGGCGCCCTGTTGGAGCGGGCCAGGCCGTCCGGCTTTCGCTTTCCGGCCTTTCCGACTCTATCAGATCCGTTTCGTTCCGTTGCCGGTCCGAATTCGTTTCCGAATCCCCGTCGGAGGGGGTCCGCCGTGGTGCGGCCTATTTGCTCGGCCGCGCCTTTCGGCGTGATCACTACGTTAGCGGAATTCCTCGTTGACGCATAATCACGTCACGGTCGAATTTCGGCATGCCGAAATTGGTCCCGGTGAGGGGCCGTGCAGTAGTGGTGTGCCGCGAAGCGGCGGATGGCTGCCGTGGGGCTGATGACTCCGTGGCAACTCGTAGAACTTACACGATCCTATGCCTGCGCACGACTCGGGGGGTGCCCGGTGGTTCCAGCCGTCCCGGAGCTGAGCCCGGAGGAGCAGAGGCCCCCGAGCCCGCGTACGTCACATCCGGGCTGTCCGCCTGTCGCACTGTCCGACGCGCGCGATCTGCACGGTCAGCAAGGGCAGTGGGACGCACCGTCGTCGGACCAGCGGGGCGGGCGGGAGATGAGCGTCCCGAGCGTCAGTGCAGTGTCGGGACTCGGCCCGTAACGCCCACGCCGCTCATCATGCGCACCCGTAGAGCAGCGGCAGGTCAGGCGCTCTTGGCCGACCGCTCCAGCACCACGACGCACTCCACGTGGTGCGTCATCGGAAACAGGTCGAAGGCCCGCATCCGTCGTGGCGCGTAGCCCGCCTCGGCGAAGTACTTGAGGTCGCGGGCCAGGGCTGCCGGGTCGCAGGCGACGTAGGCGATGCGGCGGGGGGTGAGGGAGGCGAGGTGGGTGACGGTCTGCTTGCCGGCGCCGGCGCGGGGCGGGTCGAGGACGACGAGGTCGACGTCGGTGATGCCGGTGCGGGGCAGGACGGCCTCGACCTTGCCGTGTTCGATGCGGACGCGGTCGAGGTCCTGGAGGTTGTGGCGGGCGTCCTCGACGGCGCGCTTGCCGGATTCGATGCCGAGGACCGCGCCCTTGTCGCCGACGCGTTCGGCGAGGGCGCCGGCGAAGAGGCCGACGCCGCAGTACAGGTCGAGGGCCATGTCGCCCTTCTTGGGCATCAGGCCCTGCATGACGGCTTCGACGAGGAGGTCGGCGGCCTTCGGGTGGACCTGCCAGAAGCCGCCGTTGCCGACCCGCCAGGTGCGGTCGGCGGCGCGTTCGCGGACGAAGGGGCGGCCGTGGACGCGGTGGATGCCGCCGTCCTTCTCGCCGACGCGCAGTACGGAGACCGGCTTGTCGAGTTCGACGATGGGGAGGCGGCCGCCGGGGCGCGGGGTGAGGATGACCTGGCGGTCGTGGGAGCCGGTGGCCGCGATCGCCTCGACGGTGGCCATCTGCGGCCACTCGCGCTTCTCGATGCCGAGTTCGGAGACTCCCGGGGCGGCGATCATGCAGTGGGTGACCGGCTCGATGTCGTGGGAGCGGTGCTTGCGGAGCCCGGCGTGGCCGTCGGCGTCGACGGCGTACTGGACGCGGGTGCGCCAGGCGGGGACCTCGCCCTTGGCGACCTTGTCGCCCGGGGCGGGCTCGACGGTGCCGTCCCAGTGGGCCTCGTCCGGCGACAGTCCGGCCAGGCGCTCCAGCTGTTCGGCGATGACCACGGCCTTCAGGCGGCGCTGGGCGCCGGGGGCGGCGTGCTGCCAGTCGCAGCCGCCGCACTTGCCGGGGCCGGAGAAGGGGCAGGGGGCCTCGACCCGGTCCTTGGAGGGGGTGAGGATCTGCACGGCGTCGGTGCGCAGGAAGCGGGCGCCCTCCTCGCCGTCGGTGACGCGGGCGATCACCCGCTCGCCGGGCAGGGCGTGCCGGACGAAGAGGACCTGGCCCTCGTCGGTGCGGGCGATGCAGTGGCCGCCGTGTGCGACCGGGCCGACCTCGACCTCGTACTCCTCGCCGACCAGCGATTTCTTCGGTTCTGCCTGCATGGCGGGAGGGCTCCTGTGGTGGGTGGTGCGGGGCGAGACGGGTGAGTCCGGGCACGCGGTGCGGCCGGGCGGGCGGCGGGACGCCGACCGTCAAGTCTACGTCCCGACGTGTCGTGCCCCGGTGCCCGTCCTGCCGTCCCCGGTCGCCCCGCCCCGTGCCCTACGGCACCCGCGCGACCACCCCCGCGCCGGGCGGGCGGCCGTTCTACTTCTTGGGAGCCGCCTTCTCCTTCTTCGGCTGGGTGACCGGGCCGCGGCGGACCGCACCCGGGGCGTTCCACTCCGCGCGCTTGCGGGCGCGCAGCTTGGCGGCCTCGGAGGAGTCCAGCTGCCAGGGCACGGAGGTGACCATGACGCCGGGGGTGAAGAGGAGGCGGCCCTTGAGGCGCAGTGCGGACTGGTTGTGGAGGAGGTGCTCGTACCAGTGGCCGACGACGTACTCCGGGATGTAGACGGAGACCGCGTCGCGCGGGCTCTCCCGGCGCAGCGACTTGACGTAGTCGATGATCGGCCGGGTGATCTCGCGGTACGGGGAGGCCAGCACCTTCAGCGGCACCTCGATGCCGCGGCGCTCCCACTCCTCCCGCAGGGCCTTGGTGTCGGCCTGGTCGACGTCCACGCTGACCGCTTCGAGGCTGTCGGAGCGCATCAGCTTGGCGTAGTTCAGGGCACGCAGGGTGGGCTTGTGCACCTTGGAGACCAAGACGAGGGAGTGCACCCGGGAGGGGCGGACCACGTCGTCGTCGGGGGTCTCCTCGGCGGCGATCTCGTCGGCGACCCGGTCGTAGTGGCGGCGGATCGCGGACATCGTCACAAAGAAGATGACCATGCCGAGGAGCGCGACCCAGGCGCCGTGGGTGAACTTCGTCAGGAGGACGACGACCAGGACCAGGCCCGTGAAGAAGGCACCGAAGGCGTTGATGGCGCGGGAGCGGTGCATCCGGCGGCGCTTGGCCGGGTCGGTCTCGCCGAGCAGGTGGCGGTTCCAGTGACGGACCATGCCGGTCTGGCTGAGCGTGAACGAGACGAAGACGCCGACGATGTAGAGCTGGATGAGGCGCGTGGAGTCCGCGCCGTAGAGGTAGACGAGGATCGCGGCGGCGCCGGCCAGCAGGACGATGCCGTTGGAGAACGCCAGGCGGTCGCCGCGGGTGTGCAGCTGGCGCGGCAGGTAGCGGTCCTGGGCGAGGATCGAGCCGAGCAGCGGGAAGCCGTTGTAGGCGGTGTTGGCGGCGAGGAACAGCACCAGTGCGGTGGCGGCGGCCAGGATGACGAACAGGAAGCTGCCCTTGCCGAAGACCGCCTCGGCCACCTGCGAGATGACCGGGTTCTGGGTGTAGCCGGAGCCGATCGGCTTGCCGTTCTGGAGCAGGTCGGTGGCCGGATTCTCGGCCATCCGCACGTGGGTGGCCATGGCCAGGCCGATGATGCCGCAGAACATGGTGACGGCCAGCCCGCCCATGAGGGCCAGGGTGGTCGCAGCGTTCTTGGACTTCGGCTTGCGGAAGGCCGGGACGCCGTTGGAGATCGCCTCGACGCCGGTGAGCGCGGCACAGCCGGAGGAGAAGGCGCGCAGCATGAGGAAGACGAGGGCGAAGCCGGCCAGGCCGCCCTGTTCCGCGTGGATGGTGAAGTCCGCGGTGGGGGCCTTCATCGTGTCGCCCAGGACGACGCCGCGGATCACTCCCCAGGCGATCATGATGAAGACGCCGGCCACGAAGACGTAGGTCGGGATCGCGAAGAGCTTGCCCGATTCCTTGACGCCGCGCAGGTTCATCAGCGTCAGCAGCACGATGATGGCGATCGCGCACAGGGTCTTGTGCTGGACGACGAACGGGATCGCGGAGCCCAGGTTCTCCACGCCGGAGGCGATGGAGACCGCGACGGTCAGCACATAGTCGACGAGCAGGGCGCTGGCGACGGTGAGACCGGCCTTGGGGCCGAGGTTGGTGTTGGCGACCTCGTAGTCACCGCCACCGCTCGGGTAGGCGTGCACGTTCTGCCGGTACGACGCGACGACGGTGAACATCAGCACCACGACCGCGACCGCGATCCAGGGGCTGAAGTTGTACGCAGACACACCCGCGACGGACAGGACGAGCAGCACCTCGCCCGGCGCATAGGCCACGGAGGAGAGCGGGTCGGAGGCGAAGACGGGTAGTGCGATGCGCTTGGGAAGCAGGGTCTCCCCGAGCTTGTCGCTGCGCAGTGCGCGCCCGATCAAGATCCGTTTGGGCACGTCGGTCAGTTTGGACACGCAGAGGATGCTAAGCCTTCGTCAAGGTCTGCGCCCACCCGCTACCGGATCGGGTGGCTTCGGCGCGGAGCGCGGCGCGCCCAGCGGGGCACGTCTGCCCTGCTGAGGGGCGCATCGCGGCCCCTCGCCTCCACAGGATTCGCACGTCACGCGCACGGTACGGCCCGGGCGGGCGGCATTCGTGGCGTTCGTCACGGATGCTGACGCGCCCCGTCACGGGGATGACACAAGCTGTCACGAGGGCAATGAGAACTGTCACGGGGCGAGGTGAACAGTCACGCGGAGGACTGTGCCCGCCACGATGTGGCGCCGGCCGTCACGGACGCAAGGTGCAAGTCACCCTCTGGTGCCGGCAGGTCACCTCCACGTGCCTGGCAGGTCACCCTCGCGTGCCGGCAGGTCACCCTCGCGTGCCGGTAGCTCACCCCCACATGCCGGCAAGTCACCCGTCAGAGGGTCAACACAGGCACCGGAAACTCACCCCCAGGGCCGCTAGGTCACCCGCCGTCGGGTCACCCCGCGTGCCCGTGATTCACCCCTGCCGGGCTCCCCCGGCCCCGGTATCGGCCCCAGTCGCGCCCCCGGAGCCGGCATCGGCCCCGGCCCCTGCTCCCCCGTGGCGCCGGCCGTGCAGATCGCCCAGTCCTTGCCGGGTGGCGACCAGCAGGACCCGGTCCTGGGGGCGGAGGACGTAGCCGTCGCCGAGCTCGTGCACCAGGTGGGCCGGCTCGCGTTCCGTGTCCGGTGGCGACGCGGCGGCCGTGCCGTCCGGGTCCGGGTCGTCCGGTGCGGAGGTGTCGACCGCCAGCACCCGCAGCCGGCCCGGCCGGAGCACCTCGGCGACCGTACGGCCCTCCAGCGCCACATGGCCGCGCGCCTCTACCCGGGCGACCAGCAGCACCCGGCGCTCGACGGGAATGGCGCCCAGGATCTGGCGGCCCATCATCGCGCCGGCGAAGGCGGGCGCCGCCAGGTAGCTGACGCTGCGGCTGCGGGTCAGCGCCCGCGGGTGCGCGGCGCGCAGGGTGCGGTAGACGGCGGTGGCGAACCGGTCGTCGAACAGCCGCAGGGTCACCCGCAGCCGCGGCTGGACCGAGCGGGCGTAGAGGGCGGCCTCCAGGTTGGTGGTGTCCTCGCTGGTCAGGGCGAGGAGGGTGGCCGCGCGCTCGATCATCGCGGCTTCCAGGACACCTTCGTGGGTGACGTCGCCCAGAACGGTCGGCACCCGCAGCCGGCGGGCCAGTGCGATGCCCCGCGCCTCCGGGTCCCCTTCGATACACACCACGGGGATGCCCATCTCGTGCAGCCGCGCCAGCACCCTGGTGCCGACCTTGCCGAGGCCGAGGAGGACCACATGTCCCGCGAGGCCGCGTGGCGGGCGGCGCAGGGCCGAGGCGCTGCGGAAGGTACCGAGCCCCTCCAGCGCCGCCGCGACGAGCACCGGCAGCAGCAACAGGCCGGTCAGTCCGGACAGCAGTTGCAGCACCTTGCGGGGCGTCGGGTCGTGGGTCGCCGGGTCGTTGATCGCGAAGAGGTCCAGCAGCGAGAGGTAGGCGGCGTGCACCGGGTCCTCGCCGGTGGACAGGGAGCCGGCGACGGCCAGCGCCAGCACCGCGCCGACGACCGCGGCCAGGGACCAGCGCAGCCGCCGGGAGAAGAGGGAGGCGAGCGGGGCGCCCCGGCCGCGGAGCCGGCGGCGGCGCACCGGCCGCCCCGTGTAGGAAACGGTCTCCAGCACGACGGTTCCGCAGCCGACGGCGTCCGCGGCCGTGGCGTCGTCCGGCAGCAGGACGGGGCCCTCGTCGCCGGCCGCCGAACTCGGTGCCTCCTCGGGGTCGTTGGCGGAGGCGGAGAGCAGCGCCAGCGTGCACAGCCCCGGACCGCCGGGCCGGCCCGGTGGCACCGGCGTACGCTCCACGGCGCGCAGCAGCAGCCCGTCCGCCTCGATGACCTTGCTGGTCCCGGCGACCGCGGCGGCCGCCAGCGCGGGGGCCACGGTGTCGGCGTCGGACAGGACGGTCGTCGAGGCGTCCACGGCCTCCGCGTCCCCGTCGTCGTCGGATTCCAGGGCGGCGACCGCGGCCGCCTGGTCGAGCAACTCCTCCAGATGCTGGCCGAGTTTGCGGTTGTAGAGCCGGATGACCAGCCGCAGCCGGGGGTTGAGCCTGCGGGCCCGCAGCGCGGCGTGGATGTTGAGCTCATCGTCGTCGTAGACCAGCGCCAGGGCGTCCGCCCCGGCGACGCCGGCCGCGGCCAGTGCGGCGTCGTCCGGCTGCGCCGCCTCCAGGACCCGTACGGTCTCCTCCCGCGCCTCCGCGCCGTCGTCGGGGTCTTCGGGCGGCAGCGGGGTCGTCCGCGTCATCGCCGCCGACATCCGGCCCAGCAGCGCGGTGGCCCGGTCGAGCGCGCGGGCCGGCGGCGGGATCCGGGGGCTGTGCGGCTCCCGGGCGGACGGGACGACGAGCGTCACCCGTTCGCCGTAGACGTCCCGGAGCTCGGCGGCGAGCCGGCGCGCCAGCGCATCGTCGCCGCAGACCACCATGTGCGGGGTGCAGTAGCCCTGTTGGGGCTGGAGAGGCAGGTTGGGCACACCTCGTAGCGTGCCTCACGGGTGCCGGGCGGCGCAGCCCGGCGCGGGACGCCGTCGCGCGGACGGCGCGGATCCGCATCCGACCACGGCCCACCGCGCCCCCTACCGGGAGCGCCATTACGGCTACGGTTGTACCGGACCACGGTGCGCCCAGCGCCCCCGCTGTCGCGCCCGGTCCTGTCGCGAGCCGTGGCTCCGTGTCGCCGGTACTGGGAGAAGAAAGTAGTGAGCAGGGTGTTTGTGCAGGTCAGCGCGCTAGTACAGGGCACGGGGTAATCAGCATGCACATCGTCATCAT
Source organism: Streptomyces angustmyceticus (assembly GCF_019933235.1). Taxonomy (NCBI): domain Bacteria; kingdom Bacillati; phylum Actinomycetota; class Actinomycetes; order Kitasatosporales; family Streptomycetaceae; genus Streptomyces; species Streptomyces angustmyceticus. The sequence continues at coordinate 2,031,709 of NZ_CP082945.1, forward strand.
GGGGTGCGGGCGCGTGGGCTCCGCGCTGGCGCAGACCCTGGAGAGCCAGGGTCACACCATCGCCGTGGTGGACCAGGACCCGACGGCGTTCCGTCGCCTGGGTTCGTCCTTCGGCGGCCGCCGGGTGACCGGCGTCGGCTTCGACCAGGACACCCTGCGCGAGGCCGGCATCGAGGAGGCGGGCGCCTTCGCGGCCGTCTCCAGCGGTGACAACTCCAACATCATCGCCGCCCGGGTGGCCCGTGAGATGTTCGGTGTCGAGAATGTCGCGGCCCGTATCTACGACCCCCGCCGCGCCGAGGTCTACCAGCGCCTGGGCATCCCGACCGTCGCCACCGTCCGCTGGACCGCCGACCAGATGCTGCGCCGGCTGCTGCCCTCGGGTGCCGAACCGCTGTGGCGGGACCCGAGCGGCGGCGTCCAGCTCGCGGAGGTGCACACCTCCCCCTCCTGGGTCGGCCACAAGATCAGCACTCTCCAGGAGGAGACCGGCGTCCGCGTCGCCTTCCTCACCCGGCTGGGCGAGGCGATCCTGCCGACCTCCCAGACCGTGTTGCAGGAAGGCGATCTGGTGCACGTCATGATGCGCACCGACGAGGTCGAGAAGGTCGAAGCGGCATTCGCCACGGGTCCTGAGGGGGCGCACGCATGAGGGTCGCGATCGCAGGCGCCGGCGCGGTGGGCCGTTCCATCGCGGGCGAGCTGTTGGAGAACGGGCACGAGATCCTGCTCATCGACAAGGCGCCGACCGCCATCTCGGTCGAGCGGGTGCCGCTGGCGGAGTGGCTGCTGGCGGACGCCTGCGAGATCACCTCGCTGGACGAGGCGGCGCTGCAGCGCTGCAACGTCGTCATCGCGGCGACCGGCGACGACAAGGTCAACCTCGTCGTCTCGCTGCTCGCCAAGACCGAGTACGGCGTGCCGCGGGTGGTCGCCCGGGTCAACAACCCGAAGAACGAGTGGCTGTTCAACGAGTCGTGGGGCGTGGATGTCGCGGTCTCCACGCCGCGTCTGATGTCGGCCCTGGTCGAGGAGGCGGTGAGCGTGGGCGATCTCGTCCGGCTGCTGCGCTTCAGCCACGGCGACGCCAACCTCGTCGAGCTGACGCTGCCCCCGGAGGCCGCGCTGGCCGGTACCCGGGTCGGCGATGTGGAGTGGCCCGAGGACACCTCCCTGGTGACGATCATCCGCGGTACGCGGGTGCTCACGCCCAACAAGGAGGACGCGCTGGAGGCCGGCGACGAGCTGCTGTTCGTGGCGGCCCAGTCGCGCGAGGAGCAGCTGGAGGACCTGCTCTCGATGCGGCGCGAGGACGCGTAGCGCCGACCGGACCGGCGGTCCACCCGGGGCGCGCCATGGCTGCCGCACGCGGCCATGGCGTCCCCACCGGCCATGAGCAACGCCCGGGGCCCGGGAACCGACTGGTTCCCGGGCCCCGGGCGCAGGTGTGTGCCGTCGCGTCAGCGGCGGTGGCGGGCCCGTCGCGGCTGCTCGTCGGTGCCCTCCGCCCCGGCCTCGGACGCCAGGTCCGGGTACTCGCCCCGGCGCCGCTCCTCCGCCTCCTTCTCGGCCTGCTCCTTCGCCTCCATCTCGGCGAAGACGTCGATCGGCGCCGGAGCCTTCGCCAGGAAGACCCACGTGAGGTAGACCGCGAGCAGGAAGGGCGGGATCTTCAGCGCGATCAGCACCCAGCCGAGCTGCGTGGTGTCGGCCCACCAGTACAGCGGGAAGAGGATCGCGCACTTCGCGAAGAGGATCAGTCCCCAGGCCCAGCTGGCCTTGGCGTACGCCTTCTTCCGTCCCGGGTTGCGGGTGCGCCAGGAGAGGTTCTCCTTGAACACCGGGCCCAGGATCAGCCCGATCAGCGGGACCCCCGCGACCGTGGTGATCATGTACGCGAGGGCCAGTCCGAGGGTGTAGAGCATCCCCGGCAGATAGAAGTCCTTGGCGTTGCCGGTCATCATCGCGAAGACCACGCCGAAGGCCACCCCGAAGACGCCGCCGAAGGCGTGCTTGACGGTGTCCCTGCGGATCAGGCGGGCCGCGGCCAGCACCAGCGAGACCGCCAGCGCGGCGATCGCCGCGAGGTGCAGATCCTTGTTGATCGTGAAGATGGTGACGAACAGCAGGCCGGGGGCGACGGTCTCCACCATGCCGCGTACGCCGCCGAACGCCTCGAACAGCGCCGCCTCGGTCACCTGCCGGTCGGCGGCCCCTGGTTCGTCCGTCCCTGGCGGGGCGGTCGAAGGGCCTGCGGAGGCATCGAGGTCGGCATCCGCGTCAGTGGTCGGTCGGTCGTGAGACGTCACCGGCTACTCCTGTCCGAGCGGTCGGAGTTCGTACTTCGGATTGAAGAGCACCCGGCGTCCGTGGCTCAGGGAGACCCGGCCCGAGGCGATGAGCTTACGGCCCGGCTCGATGCCGACGATGGAGCGGCGGCCGAGCCACACCACGTCGAGCGCCGCGGAACCGTCGAACAGCTCCGCCTCCAGCGCGGGCACACCGGCGCGCGGCCGCAGCGTCACATGCCGCAGGGTGCCGGTGACCTTCACTATCTGCCGGTCGTCACAGTCGCAGATACGGGTGCACCCCGCGTCCTGCGCATCCTGCTGCAGCTCGGCGGACTGCAGCTCCTCCTCGGAGGAGGACAGCCTGTCGAGCAGCCGGCGGAAACGACCTGCCGGCTTCTCGGAACGGGTCCCAGCACTCATGGCCCCAGCGTACCGGTGGCCAGGTCTCCCGATCACGGCCCGCACGCGGACTTCGCACCCGCCTCACAAAGCCGCGGCCCGCCGCGGGCGGCGGTGCTACGGGTCTGCGCCGCCGCCTCACTGCTCGAAGCGGTAGCCCATCCCCGGCTCCGTGATGAAGTGCTTCGGGTGCGAGGGGTCGCTCTCCAGCTTGCGGCGGAGCTGGGCCATGTAGACCCGCAGGTAGTTGGTCTCGGTGCCGTACGAGGGTCCCCAGACCTCCTGGAGCAGCTGTTTCTGGCTGACCAGCCGGCCCGCGTTGCGGACCAGGACCTCCAGCAGATGCCATTCGGTGGGGGTGAGCCGGATGTCCCGGCCGCCTCGGTTGACCTTCTTCGCGGCGAGGTCGACGGAGAAACCTTCCGTCTCCACGATCACCTCGGCGTCGGCGGGCCCGGTCGGCTCGGCCCTGCGCACCGCCGCCCGCAGCCGGGCCAGCAGCTCGTCCATGCCGAACGGCTTGGTGACGTAGTCGTCCGCGCCCGCGTCCAGCGCCTCCACCTTCTCGTCGGAGGTCTGCCGGGCGGAGAGCACCAGGATCGGCACCCGGGTCCAGCCCCGCAGCCCCTTGATCACCTCGACGCCGTCCATGTCCGGCAGCCCGAGGTCGAGGACGATCACATCGGGGTGGCGGGCGGCCGCGAGCTTGAGCGCGGTGGCTCCGTCGGGGGCCGCGTCGACCTCGTATTTGCGCGCCTTCAGGTTGATCACGAGGGCGCGGACGATCTGCGGCTCGTCATCGACCACAAGCACCCGGTTCACTGGCGTTCTCCTCGTGGTGTCGTCGGCCGGCGGGGCGGGCCCGCCGGGGGTGGGGTGAGGGTGGTCCGTGCGGCCCGGCTCATGTCGTGGCCCGGGCGGGAAGATCGGGCCTGGCCGGCGGGCGGCCGGCCGCGGCCCGGAGCGTGAGGACCATCGTCATCCCGCCGCCGGGGGTGTCCTCGGCGGCGAGCGTGCCGCCCATCGCCTCCGCGAAGCCGCGCGCCACCGCGAGCCCGAGGCCCACCCCGGCGCCGCGCGGGACGTCGCCGTAGCGCTGGAAGGGCTCGAAGATCCGGTCCTTGGCGCTGTCCGGCACCCCGGGGCCGCGGTCGGCGATCCGCAGCTCCACCCGGTCGCCGAGCGCGCTGGCCGAGACCAGCACCTGCGTCCCGTCCGGGCTGTACTTCACGGCGTTCTCCACCAGGTTGGCGACCGAGCGTTCCAGCAGCCCCGGGTCGACGGCGACGATCGGCAGCTCCTCGGGGATGTCGAGACTGACGCTGCCCTCCGGGACGCCGCCGAGCGCCATCGGCACCACCTCGTCGAGGTCGATCTCGCGGATCAGCGGGGTGACCGTGCCGGTCTGCAGCCGGGACATGTCCAGGAGGTTGCCGACCAGGTGGTCCAGCCGGTCGGCGCCCGCCTCGATGCCCGCCAGCAGCTCCGCCTCGTCCTCCTCGGACCAGGCGACGTCGTCGGAGCGCAGGGACGTCACGGACGCCTTGATGCTCGCCAGCGGGGTCCGCAGATCGTGGCTGACCGCGGCCAGCAGCGCCGTCCTGATGCGGTTGCCCTCGGCCAGCTCCCGGGCGCGCTCCGCCTCGCCCACCAGCCGCTGCCGGTCCAGGACGACGGCGGCCTGGGCGGCGAACGCGGCCAGCACCCGGCGGTCCTCCGCCGGCAGCACCCGGCCGGTCAGCGCCAGCGCCATGTGGTCGCCCACGGGCATGTCGACATCGGCGTCCTCGGGGCGCAGGAGCGGCTTGCCGTGGTCGCCGCCGGCCCGGCCCGCGCAGGTCCACGGCTCGACGTCGCCGGCCCGCTCCAGCAGGGCCACCGTCTCCATGCCGAAGGTCTCCCGCACCCGCTCCAGCAGGGCGTCCAGGGTCGTCTCCCCGCGCAGCACGCTGCCCGCGAGGAAGGAGAGGATCTCCGACTCGGCGCGCAGCCTGGCCGCCTGATGGGTGCGGCGGGCGGCGAGGTCCACCACGGAGGCGACCGAGACGGCCACCGCGAAGAAGATGACGATGGCGACGATGTTCTTGGGGTCGTCGACCGTGAGGGTGTGGGTGGGGGGCGTGAAGTAGAAGTTCAGCAGCAGCGAGCCGACCGCGGCGGACGCCAGCGCCGGCAGCTGCCCGCCGAGCAGCGCGGCGACGACCGTCAGGAAGAGGAAGAGCAGCACGTCGTTGGCGAGCCCGGGGCCGTTCACCATGCCGGTCAGCAGCAGCGAGAGCAGGACCGGGCCCGCGACGCCGACGAGCCAGCCGGCGATGATCCGGGTCCGGCCCAGCCGCGCGCCGCGGGCCACCGGCAGCCCCCGGCCCTTGGCGACCTCGTCGTGGGTGACGATGTGCACATCGAGGTCGGGCCCGGACTCACGGGCGACGGTGGCCCCCACGCCCGGCCCGAAGACGTACTGCCAGGTCTTGCGGCGACTGGAGCCCAGCACGATCTGGGTCGCGTTGACCCCGCGCGCGAACTCCAGCAGCGCGCTGGGGATGTCGTCCCCGATGACGTGATGGAACGTGCCGCCCAGGTCCTCCACCAGGGTCCGCTGAAGGGCGAGTTCCTTGGGCGAGGCCGAGGTCAGCCCGTCGCTGCGGGCGATGTAGACGGCGAGCACCTCGCTGCCCGAACCCTTGGCCGCCATCCTCGCCGCGCGGCGGATCAGGGTACGGCCCTCCGGCCCGCCGGTCAGTCCGACGACGATGCGCTCGCGCGCCTGCCAGGTGGAGCGGATCGAATGCTCCGCCCGGTACTCCTGCAGGTACTCGTCCACCCGGTCGGCGACCCACAGCAGCGCCAGCTCGCGCAGCGCCGTGAGGTTGCCCGGCCGGAAGTAGTTGGACAGGGCGGCGTCCACCTTGTCGGGCTGGTAGATGTTGCCGTGCGCCATACGGCGGCGGATCGCCTGGGGCGACATGTCGACAAGCTCGATCTGATCGGCCCTGCGGACGACCTCGTCGGGCACGGTCTCGCGCTGCCGCACCCCCGTTATCGACTCGACGACATCCCCGAGTGACTCCAGGTGCTGGATGTTGACGGTCGAGATCACATCGATCCCCGCTTCCAGCAGCTCCTCGATGTCCTGCCAGCGCTTGCCGTTGCGCGAACCGGGGACGTTGGTGTGCGCCAGCTCGTCGACCAGCGCCACGGCCGGATCGCGTTCCAGGACCGCGTCCACGTCCATTTCGGTGAACACGGTGTCGCGGTACGCCAGCTCCCGGCGCCGGATCTGCTCCAGCCCGTGCAGCATGACCTCCGTACGGGGCCTGCCGTGGTGCTCGACGAACGCCACGACCACGTCCGTGCCCCGCTCCACGCGCCGGTGCGCCTCGGACAGCATCGCGTACGTCTTTCCGACGCCCGGTGCCGCGCCGAGGTATATCCGTAGCTTGCCGCGTGCCATGGCCCCATTGTCTTACGTGAAAGCCGCCCCCACCGGGCTGAACCTGCTGCGACCCTACCGACCGGACAACTGGACAAAAGGGGCAGTCGCCCAGTTGGCGGCCGGTCTTGACGCGACTCTGATACGGGCGGGCGGCAGCGGCTGAGGACCGGACCGCCGAGGCGGGCAGGGCCGGGCCGCCGAGGCGGGGAGGATCGGGCGGACGGCCGACGGAACGAGGCGCCATGGCCGGAAAAATGCCCTCGCCGGGGCTCCGGCCGGCTGCGACGATGCCTCTCATGACCGAGGCACATCCGACGACGCCCCGCACGCCCGAGGTGCGCATCGTCCACACCTCCGACCTGGACGCCGGCACCTTCGAGGCGGCCCGCGCGCTCCTCCACGACGTCTTCGACGACATGACCGCGGAGGACTGGGAGCACGCGCTCGGCGGCCTGCACGCCCTCGTCCATGAGGGCGGCGAGCTGGTCGGGCACGCGGCCGTGGTCCAGCGGCGTCTGCTGCACGGCGGCCGGGCCCTGCGCTGCGGCTACGTGGAGGGCGTGGGCGTCCGCGCGGACCGCCGCGGCCGCGGACACGGCGCCGCCCTGATGGAGGCTCTGGAGCGGATCGTGCGCAGCGGCTACGACCTCGGCGCGCTCGGCGCCGCCGACGAGGCCGCGGCCTTCTACGCCGCCCGCGGCTGGCAGCTGTGGCGCGGCCCCTCCTGGGCCCTCACCCCTCACGGCATCCGGCGCACCGCCGATGAGGACGGCTGCCTCTACGTCCTCCCGACCGTGTCCGCCCCGCTCGACCTCGACACCGACCTCACCTGCGACTGGCGCGACGGCGACGTCTGGTGACGCGGGAAGAGCGGCCGGGCGAGAGTTCGTCACCCGGCCGCCGCCTGGACCGGCACCGCATCAGGACGGGCGGTCCCCTTGGAGGAGAGAACCGCACGCTCCTCCAAGGGGGCCGCCTCCGTACACCCCTGTGCGCTCAGCCCTTGGCCCGGCCCGCGGCGAGGTCCTTCAGTGCGATGTTCAACTCCAGTACGTTGACCCGCGGTTCACCCAGGAAGCCGAGGACGCGGGCGTCGGTGTGGCGCTCGACCAGCCGGCGCACCGTGCCGACGGGCAGGTGGTTCTCCCTGGCGACCCGGCCGGCCTGCAGCGCGGCGTAGGCGGGCGAGACGTCCGGGTCGAGTCCGGAGCCCGACGAGGTGACCGCGTCCGCCGGGACCTCCGACTCCGGCACGCCGTAGGTGTCGGCCACCCACTTCTTGCGCTCCTTCACCGCCTTGACGAGGTCGGCGTTGGTGGCGCCCAGGTTGGAAGCACCGGAGACCTGGAGGTCGTACCGGGTGTTGACGCCGTTGGCCCGGTTGCTGCCCAGGCCCGCGGAGGGCCGCGGCTGGAAGAACTTCAGGTCCGGAATCGGGTTGCCGGCCTTGTCCGTGCCTTTGTCGTAGCGCTGTCCGATGAGCGACGAGCCGACGACCCTGCCGTGGGAACTCACCTCGGACCCGTTGGCCTTGCCCGGGAACGCCGCCTGTGCCACTCCGGTGACCACCAGCGGATAGACGACCCCGCAGAGCACGGTCAGGACGAGCAGGGCGCGCAGGCCCGCCCCGATCAACCGGGCGGTGTTGCGGACGGAGTTGTTCACGGCGGTCACCCGATTCCGGGGAGGAGAGTGAGGAGCAGGTCGATGAGCTTGATGCCGATGAACGGTGCGATCAGGCCGCCCAGCCCGTAGACGGCGAGGTTGCGGCGCAGCATCCGGTCGGCGCTGACCGGCCGGTACCGCACGCCCCGGAGGGCGAGCGGCACCAGCGCGACGATGATCAGCGCGTTGAAGATGATCGCCGAGAGGATCGCGGAGTGCGGGCTGGACAGCCGCATGATGTTGAGGGTGTCCAGGCCGGGGTAGGCCACCGCGAACATCGCCGGGATGATGGCGAAGTACTTCGCGACGTCGTTGGCGATCGAGAAGGTCGTCAGGGCTCCGCGGGTGATCAGCAGCTGTTTGCCGATCTCGACGATCTCGATGAGCTTGGTCGGGTTGGAGTCCAGGTCCACCATGTTCCCGGCTTCCTTGGCGGCCGAGGTGCCGGTGTTCATGGCCACGCCGACGTCCGCCTGCGCCAGGGCGGGGGCGTCGTTGGTGCCGTCGCCCGTCATGGCGACCAGCTTGCCGCCGGCCTGCTCCCGTTTGATGAGCGCCATCTTGTCCTCGGGCGTGGCCTCCGCGAGGAAGTCGTCCACCCCCGCCTCGTCGGCGATGGCCTTGGCCGTCAGCGGGTTGTCGCCCGTGATCATGACGGTCTTGATGCCCATCTTGCGCAGTTCGGCGAAGCGTTCGCGCATCCCGTCCTTGACGACGTCCTTGAGGTGGATGACTCCCAGGACGCGGGGGCCGCTCGCGTCCTCCAGGGCGACCAGCAGCGGGGTGCCGCCGGCCTGCGAGATGGCGTCGGTGAGCTGCTGGGCGTCCTCGGCGACGGCGCCGCCGCGCTCCCGCACCCAGGCGATGACCGAACCGGACGCCCCCTTACGGACCTTGCGTCCGTCGACGTCCACACCGGACATCCGGGTCTGGGCGGTGAACGGGATCCACTCCGCGTGCGTCAACTCACCCTGGTGGCGCTCGCGCAGGCCGTACTTCCCCTTGGCGAGCACGACGATCGAGCGTCCCTCGGGCGTCTCGTCGGCCAGCGAGGACAGCTGGGCGGCGTCCGCGACCTCGGCCTCGGTGGTGCCGCGTACGGGCACGAACTCGGCGGCCTGGCGGTTGCCGAGGGTGATGGTGCCGGTCTTGTCGAGCAGCAATGTCGATACATCGCCCGCGGCTTCGACGGCGCGTCCTGACATGGCCAGGACGTTGCGCTGCACCAAGCGGTCCATTCCGGCGATGCCGATGGCCGAGAGCAGGGCGCCGATCGTCGTCGGGATGAGGCAGACCAGCAGCGCCAGCAGGACGATCATGGTCTGCTCGGCGCCCGCGTAGATCGCGAAGGGCTGGAGGGTGACGACGGCCAGCAGGAAGACGATGGTCAGCGAGGCGAGCAGGATGTTGAGCGCGATCTCGTTGGGGGTCTTCTGCCGCGCGGCGCCCTCGACGAGGTTGATCATCCGGTCGATGAAGGTCTCGCCGGGCTTCGTGGTGATCTTGATGACGATGCGGTCGGAGAGCACCTTCGTCCCGCCGGTCACCGCGCAGCGGTCGCCGCCCGACTCACGGATGACCGGAGCCGACTCCCCCGTGATGGCCGACTCGTCGACGGAGGCCACGCCCTCGACGACATCGCCGTCACCGGGAATGACGTCACCGGCCTCGCACACGACGAGGTCCCCGACGCGCAGTCCGGTGCCCGGCACCGGCTCCTCGCCGCTGTCGCTCAGCCGGCGCGCCACGGTGTCCGTCTTGGCCTTGCGCAGGGTGTCGGCCTGCGCCTTGCCCCGGCCCTCGGCGACCGCCTCGGCCAGATTGGCGAAAATTACGGTCAGCCACAGCCAGGCGGCGATCGCCCAGCCGAACCAGTCGGACGGGTCGGTGCAGGCGAAGACCGTGGTCAGCACGGAACCGATCTCGACCACGAACATCACGGGGGACTTGACCATCACCCGCGGGTCGAGTTTGCGCAGCGCGTCCGGCACGGACGTGATCAGCTGCCCGGGGTCGAAGAGACCGCCCCCCACGCGGCCGTCGCCGGGCTGGTGGCCACCGGGGACGTCCTGGTGCGGGGCACGGGTCGGAGTGGCGGTGGACATGGGGCCGGACTCCTCCGGTTTCACAGGGACGGTCATGACAGGCCCTCCGCCAGCGGCCCGAGGGCCAGCGCCGGGAAGTAGGTCAGACCGGTGATGATCAGGATCGTGCCGACGAGCAGCCCGGCGAAGAGCGGCTTCTCGGTACGGAGGGTGCCCGCGGTCACCGGGACCGGTTTCTGCTCGGCGAGCGAACCGGCCAGGGCGAGCACGAATACCATCGGCAGGAAGCGGCCGAGCAGCATCGCCAGACCGATCGTGGTGTTGTACCAGGGGGTGTTGGCGTTGAGGCCGGCGAACGCGGAGCCGTTGTTGTTGGCGCCGGAGGTGAAGGCGTACAGCACCTCGGAGAAGCCGTGCGGACCCGCGCCCAGCGCCTTGGTGTTGAGCATCGAGCCCAGCGCGTCCGGCAGCACCATCGAGGCGGCGGTGAAGCCGAGCACCAGCGTCGGGGTGATGAGGAGGTAGCAGGCGGCGAGCTTGATCTCGCGGGTGCCGATCTTCTTGCCCAGGTATTCGGGCGTCCGGCCCACCATCAGACCGGCGATGAACACCGCGATGACCGCCATCACGAGCATCCCGTAGAGCCCGGATCCCACGCCGCCGGGGGCGATCTCGCCCAGCATCATGCCGAGCAGCTGGATGCCGCCGCCGAAGGCCGTGAACGAGGAGTGGAAGGAGTCGACCGCGCCGGTGGAGGTGAGGGTGGTGGCCACCGAGAAGATCGAGGAGCCGCCGATGCCGAAGCGGGTCTCCTTGCCCTCCATGGCGGCGCCCGCGGCCTGCAGTGCCGGGCCGCCGTGGGCGAACTCGGTCCACATCATCAGGGTCGTGAAGCCCAGCCAGATGACGCCCATCGTGGCGAGGATCGCGTAGCCCTGCCGCACGTTCCCGACCAGCTTGCCGAAGGTCCGGGTGAGCGCGAACGGGATGACGAGGATCAGGAAGACCTCGAAGAGGTTGGTGAAGGCACCGGGGTTCTCGAAGGGGTGGGCGGAGTTGGCGTTGAAGTAACCGCCCCCGTTGGTGCCCAGTTCCTTGATGACCTCCTGGGAGGCGACCGCGCCACCGTTGGTCTGCTGGGAGCCGCCCATGAACTGGCCGACCTCGTGGATGCCGGCGAAGTTCTGGACGGCACCACAGGCGACCAGGACGAGCGCGCCGACGACCGCGATCGGGATCAGCACCCGTACGGTGCCGCGGACCAGGTCGGCCCAGAAGTTCCCGAGGTCACCGGTGCGCGCGCCGGCGAAGCCGCGTACCAGGGCGATGGCGACGGCCATGCCGGTGGCGGCGGAGACGAAGTTCTGCACCGCGAGCCCGGCGGTCTGCACGACGTGGCCCATGGCCTGCTCGCCGCTGTAGGACTGCCAGTTGGTGTTGGCGACGAACGAGGCCGCCGTGTTGAACGCCTGGTCCGGGCTGATCGACGCGAGGCCGAGGGACAGCGGCATACCGCCCTGGACGCGCTGCAGCAGGTAGAGGAAGAGCACCCCCACCGCGGAGAACGCCAGGACGCCGCGCAGATAGGCCGGCCAGCGCATCCGGGCGTCCGCGTGGGCGCCGATGCAGCGGTAGACGACCTTCTCGATGCGCAGGTGCCTGGGAGAGCTGTAGACGGCGGCCATGTAGTCGCCGAGGGGGCGGTACGCCAGGGCGAGCGCCGCGGTGAGCGCCGTCAGCTGGAGCACGCCTGCGAGAACGGGGCTCATCTGGCCCGCCGCGGCAGCAGCAGTCGACACCTCAGAACCTCTCCGGGAAGACGAGGGCGAGGACCAGGTAGCCGAGCAGGGCGACGGCCACGACCAGGCCGACGATGTTCTCCACGGTCACAGCTTCGCCACCCCCTTGGCGACGAGAGCCACCAGCGCGAAGACCGCGATCGTGACGACGACGAAGGCCACGTCGGCCATCGTGTGCTCCTAGGGGGACGGGGCGGATCGGACCCCTAGAGCAAAGCGCCGTTCCGGCCGCATGTGACCGCCGTTGACGGGTCCCTTACGGCCATTGGCGCTCCCTTGACGACTTCCCTACGCGTCGCGACCTGACCTGCACAAACACCGCGGGCCCGCACCCCCCTGAGGGAGTACGGGCCCGTATGACCGTCACGATCCGGCCGTCACCGGGGCGCCTGCGCGCCGCCCGGCCGCCGGATGTGTCAGCGGATCTCGGTGATCTCCGGTCCACGCTCCAGGCGCTCGACGCCACCGCCGAAGCGCGACTGCTCGACCTGGTCCTGCTGGACGCCGTCCGGCACCATCTGGGCGTCGTCCGGCAGCTTCAGGACGATCGGGTCCCGGGGGGCCATCGGGCCCTCGCCGCGGACGATGACGGTGTCCCGGAAGATGTGCTCCAGCACGCCCGCGGCCTGCGGCTGCACCGCGCCCTGGCCGGAGATCACACCGCGCAGGAACCACCGCGGGCCGTCGACGCCGATGAAGCGCACGACCTGCACGCCGTTCGTGCCGTCCGGCAGCTGCACGGGGACCTGGGCGCGCAGCTCCCAGCCCAGCGGGCCCTCGACCTCGTCGATGACCCCGCCCTGCTGGGTGATGCCCGCGGCGATCTCCTCGCGGACCTCGCCCCAGATGCCCTCGTTCTTGGGGGCGGCGAAGGCCTGCAGCTGGACGGCGCTGTCCTGCAGCACCACGGTCGCGGCGACGATGGCGTCACCGGCGACCTCCACCCGGAGCTCCATGCCGTCGACACCCGGCACGAACATCCCGCCGAGGTCCACCCGGCCCTCGCCGGGCTCGGAGACCTCCGAGGCGTCCCAGGGGCCGTCGGGGCGCGGCGCGGGCGGAAGATTGAGCCGCTGGTGCGGCGCCTCGTCCTCATCGGCGTCGCTCACCGCGTGCTCGTCGAGCGTGGTGTCCTCGACCGACTCTTCAGGAGCCTCGTTCTTCTTGCGACGTCCGAACACGTCACTGTCCTTCCCGGTCGGCACCGACCGATGCGTATTCATTCCCGCCCGTGGAGCCGCCCACCGCCGCATGACCGCCGGTGGAACCGAATCCCCCCTCGGCCCGCGCCGAGCCGGGAAGTTCCGCCACCTCGTGGAAGCGCACCTTCTCGACCTGCTGGACGACCAGTTGGGCGATCCGGTCGAACCTCTCGAACCGCACGCTCTCGCGCGGGTCCAGATTGACCACGATCACCTTGATCTCTCCACGGTACCCGGCATCCACCGTCCCGGGGGCATTCACCAGCGCGAGACCGCACCGCGCGGCCAGTCCGGACCGCGGGTGCACAAATGCCGCATATCCGTCGGGAAGCGCGATCGACACCCCGGTGGGCAGCACCGTGCGCTCCCCCGGCGCCAGCTCGGCGGCCTCGGTGGTCACCAGGTCCACGCCCGCGTCGCCGGGATGCCCGTACGACGGAACGGGAACCTCCGGGTCCAGCCGTCGCAGGAGCACATCCACCGGATTCCGTACCTGACTCACGGGTTCACCTCGAAGGCACGCGCGCGCTTGACCTGGTCCGGGTCGGACATCGCCGCCTGGATCTCCTCGGTCCTTCCGTTGTCGATGAAGTGGTCGACCTTCACCTCGATGAAGACGGCCTCGGCGCGCACCGCGACCGGACCGTCGGGGCCGTCTATGCGCCCCACGGCCATCGAGTAGATCTTGCGCCCGTGCACCGCGGTGACCCGCGCGTCCAGGTGCAGCACCGTGCCCAGCGGCACCGGCCGCACGAAGTCGGTCTCCAGCCGGCCGGTCACCGCGATCACCCGCAGCAGCCAGTTCAGCGAGCCGAGCGTCTCGTCCAGCGCGGTGGCCAGCACCCCGCCGTGCGCCAGCCCCGGCGCACCCTGGTGGGCCTCCTTGACGGTGAACTCGGCGGTCACGCTCACGCCGTCGCCGGCCCGCGCCTCCAGGTGCAGGCCGTGCGGCTGGCCCGTGCCGCAGCCGAAGCACCTGTCGTAGTGCGCGCCGAGGAGTTCTCCGGGTGCCGGCGCGTCGGCATGCCGGACCGGGGCGACAGCGTCCGCCGGTGGCGTCAGCCGCGCCCTGGGTTCGTCAGTTCCACTCACGAGTGCAGACCCTACCCGCGCGCATCGGGGAGCCGCGCCGCCGTGCCAAGCTGGAGCCATGCAGTCGTACGAAGAACGCCTCACCGCGCCCCGGTCCTGGTGGGTGATCGCCGCGCTGATCGGCGTCGCCTGCGCCCTGATGCTGCTCCCCCTGGGGACACTGTGGATGCTCGGCGGACTGATCGGCGGCGCGGCGCTGTCCTCGGTGGCGGTGAGCACGTACGGCTCGGCACGGATCCGCGTGGTGGGCGGCGCACTGATCGCCGGCGAGGCGAAGATCCCGGTGACGGCGCTGGGCGAGGCGCGGGCGCTGGACGCGGACGAGGCGCTGGCGTGGCGTACGCACAAGGCCGACGCCCGTGCGTTCATGCTGCTGCGCGGCTACATCCGTACCGCGGTGCGGGTGGAGATCACCGATCCGCAGGATCCGACGCCGTACGCGTACCTCTCGACGCGGGCTCCGGAGCGTCTGGTGGCGGCGCTGGCGGCCGGGCGGTCCTGACCGGCGGCGCCGGGCGGGTCAGCCGCCCGGTGGCGGGAGGGGCCCCTGCTCGGGGCGCGCCGGGGCCGAGTCGGGAAGGGCGTCCCAGGGAACCTGCTTCCTGCGCAGGTCCTTACGGATCTTCTCCGCGAGCTTTCGGGTGTCCCTGCGGTTCATGAACGCTCCGACGGACGCGCCGATCATGAACGGGGTGAGGTTGGGGAGGTTGCGCAGCGTGCGCTTCATGATCTGCTGGCGCAGCTCGCGCCTCATCTGCACGCCGAGGGCGACGTTCAGCGAGGCCGGTTTGGTGATCTCGATGCCCCGCTCCTCCGTCCAGGAGGCCAGATAGGCCATGCCGCGCTGCCGGAAGTTCCCGGCGGGCCGCAGGCCGTAGACCTCGTGGAGTTCGGCGATCAGTTTGATCTCGACCGAGGCGACGCCGGTGACCTCGGCGGCCAGCTCGGCCGGCATGGCGGGCGGTACGGGCAGCATCGCTGCCGCGCCGACGCCCGCTCCGACGGCGGCGGTGCCCTTGCAGGCACCCGCGACCAGCTTGTCGGCCAGGTCCTCGGGGGTCAGTCCGGGGAACTGGGCGCGCAGGGTGGCGAGGTCGCGGACCGGGATCCGCGGGGCGGTCTCCATGATCCGGTCGGCGATCACGGCGACCATGGCCCGCACCCTGCCGCCGGCGCCGGCACCACGGCCGATCTTGGACGCGAGCGAGGCCGTACGGCCTCGCTCCTCCGGTGCACCGGTGGTCCGCTCCGCGGGAAGGGCGGCCGGGTCGGCGGGCACGGGCGCGGTTTCCTCGCGTGATCGTGCGCCGGCCGCCGAGCCTTCGACGCCCTTGGGACCCTTGCGGAACGGGTTCACGCCCGCCACGGCGCGGACCGGACTCAGGCCGCGCAGTCGCGGCAGATCGGCTGCCCGTTCTTGTCCTCCGCGGCGAGCTGGCTGCGGTGGTGGACCAGGAAGCAGCTCATGCACGTGAACTCGTCCTGCTGCTTGGGCAGCACGCGCACGGCCAGCTCTTCGTTGGACAGGTCCGCGCCGGGCAGCTCCAGGCCCTCGGCCTGCTCGAACTCGTCGACGTCGACGGCCGAGGCGGACTTGTCGTTCCGCCGCGACTTCAGCTCTTCGATGCTGTCCTCGTTGAGGTCGTCGTCGGTCTTGCGTGGGGTGTCGTAATCCGTAGCCATTTTCGCTCTCCCCCTCTGGGTGTCTGCGGTGTCTCAGCGCTCGTAACGCGTGAGAGGCCGGACTTGTGCCCGACCTGAGGCGGAGATTTTGCCTCACATCAAGGTCTGTTACTCAATCGACACCCAACCGCACCCCTGAAGAGGTGATCGGTTTGGATGGCGATCAGGACCGTACACGGTCCGAATGTCGCACCTCGCGCAGCCCACCACCTCTACTTCCCGTGATCTCACCCCCCGGAAACCCGGACTTCCCCGGCATTCCGACGGGGATTTTGATCACGGAGCGTAGATGGCCGGAATTTCGCGCCTGTGAGGCATCACACACGCACAGGCCGACGGGCGGACCGGTTCAATTCCGCGCAAAGCGAACTCGGCGAAGGATCCACGCCGACCCCCCTTCGCGTCAAACCGGCAGGCGAGGCGGTGTGCGGCCCGGAGACGGGCGATCGTACGCACAGATGTCCGATGCCGCCCGCCGGGGCGCTCAGCGGCTCCAGCGGGCGCACAACGGCCCTGTGGCCTGCGTCAGAGCGGCAGGACGACCCGCATGTCGAGGCCGCCGCCCTCCCGCGGCACCGCCGTGATCGTCCCGTCGTGCGCCCGCACCACCGACCGCACGATCGACAACCCCAGCCCCACACCCTTGTCACTGCCGGTCCGCTCCGTCCGCAACCGACGGAACGGCTCGAAGAGGTTCTCCACCTCATACGCCGGAACCACCGGCCCCGTATTCGACACCACCAACACCGCACACCCCGGCCGCGCCCGCGTCGACACCTCCACCCACCCCCCGTCCGCCACGTTGTACCGCACCGCGTTCTGCACCAGATTCAACGCGATCCGCTCCAACAACACCCCACTGCCCTGCACCACCACCGGCTCCCGCACACCCCGCAACTCCACCCCCGCCGCCAGCGCCTCCGCCCGCGTCTGATCCACCGCCTGCGACGCCACCTCCGCCAGATCCACCGGCCGACGATCCACCACCTTGTTCTCACTGCGCGCCAGCAACAACAGCCCCTCCACCAACTGCTCACTGCGCTCATTCGTCGCCAGCAACGTCCGACCCAACTGCACCAACTCCGCCGACGCCCCCGGATCCGCCAGCTGCACCTCCAACAACGTCCGATTGATCGCCAACGGCGTCCGCAACTCGTGCGACGCATTCGACACAAACCGCCGCTGCGACTCGAACGCCCGGTCCAACCGGTCCAACATCTCGTCGAACGTGTCCGCAAGCTCCTTCAACTCATCATCCGGACCACCCAACTCGATCCGACGATGCAGATCCGACCCCGCCACCCGCTGCGCCGTCCGCGTAATACGGCCCAACGGCGACAACACCCGCCCCGCCATCGCATAACCGAACGCGAACGCCACCACCGTCAACCCCAACAACGCCAGCAACGAACGATTGAGAAGGCTGTTGAGGGCCAGCGCGCGCTGGTGCTGCAGGCACTGCTCGACGGCCTGCTGGAGCATCTGCCCGGAGGTCTCGGTGGGCAGGTCGCAGATGTCGCTGGTCGACTGGAACTTCCCGCCGAGGATCTTCAGCGGCAGGGCGCTGCCGTCGTGCAGGGCGTCCGCGGCCAGCATGTAGATGATCGTCAGCAGCACGATCCCGGCCATCAGGAACATGCCGCCGTACAGCAGCGTCAGCCGTATCCGGATCGTCGGCCGCAGCCACGGGAACGGGCGCACGTCGACCGGCCTGGGGTCCCAGGTCGGCTTGGGGGGAACGGGCGGCGGCGGGGTCGCCGCCTTGGAGAACGAGGGCAGGGAGGGCATCGCCGTCAGATCCGGTATCCCGAGCCGGGCACGGTGACGATCACCGCGGGCTCGCCGAGCTTGCGGCGCAGTGTCATGACCGTGACCCGGACGACGTTGGTGAACGGATCGGTGTTCTCGTCCCAGGCCTTCTCCAGGAGCTGCTCCGCCGAGACGACGGTGCCCTCGCTGCGCATCAGGACCTCCAGCACCGCGAACTCCTTCGGGGCGAGCTGGACCTCCTTGCCGTCACGGAAGACCTCGCGGCGGTTGGGGTCGAGCTTGATGCCGGCCCGCTCCAGGACGGGCGGCAGCGCGACGGTCGTACGGCGCCCGAGGGCGCGCACCCGGGCGGTCAGCTCGGTGAAGGCGAAGGGCTTGGGAAGGTAGTCGTCCGCGCCGATCTCCAGGCCCTCTACGCGGTCGCTGACGTCGCCGGAGGCGGTGAGCATCAGGACGCGGGTGGGCATCCCCAGCTCGACGATCTTGCGGCAGACGTCGTCACCGTGGACGACCGGGAGGTCACGGTCCAGCACGACGACGTCGTAGTCGTTGACCGCGATCCGTTCCAGGGCGGCAGCGCCGTCGTAGACCACGTCGACCGCCATGGCCTCCCGGCGCAGTCCGGTGGCCACCGCATCGGCGAGCAGCTGCTCGTCCTCGACGACGAGAACACGCACGTCGCTAGTCCTTCCTCAGGGCCCTTTCGGGCAGCACAACATTGTCGTTCAGAGCTCTTCCATCCTGCCCCGAAGAGCCATAAACCGGCGGTAAGAGGGGTGCGGAGGGGTGGAGGGCCCCAACCGCGGGCACCGGCGGACATGATTCCCGGACGGGTGGAGGTTTCCCTGAGGTGGGGGGTGGGGAGGACGACTGCACACCCGCGATCACGCCCTGTTTCTTCGGCTACGCGCCGTGAACTGATCCATCGCAGGGACCACGCCGTGATCGACCCACCCGTCGGCACACCCCCGTGCCCACCGACCCACGACGAGGGGGCGCACATGGACGCGTTCACCGCAGGCATTTTGCAGCGCATACAGAACACCGAAGCGGATCGGGACCGGGCCCGCGCTGCGGGCGATGACTTCCTCGCCGAGGTCGAGCAGGCGGAACTCGAGGATCTGCAGCGACTGGCGACCGAGCACGGCGTCCGGTACGGAGCGGTCAGCACCGCCTGACCGCTCTCCGGCGCAGAGCGCGACAGCGCCCCGGCACCCAGGGGAGGGTGCCGGGGCGCTGTGGTGCCCGGACGGCGGTCCGGTCAGTCGTGCCAGGCGCCGAGCTCGTCCAGGAGCGGCTGGAGCTGCTCGAAGAGGGCCGGGGAGGCGGCGAGGGTCAGCTCCTGGGAGACCGGCTTCCCGGGGCGGCCGCCGGTGAGCGCCCCGGCCTCCCGGGCGATCAGGGCGCCGGCCGCCAGGTCCCAGGGGTTCAGACCGCGCTCGTAGTACGCGTCGAGGCGGCCGCAGGCCACATCGCACAGGTCGATGGCGGCCGAGCCGCCGCGCCGGATGTCGCGGACCTGCGGCAGCAGTCGGCGCACCACCTCCGCCTGGCCGGCCCGGCGCTCGGCGAGGTAGCCGAACCCGGTGCCGATCAGCGCCTGGGAGAGCGGCGGCGCGGGCCGGTGGCGGAGGCGCTCGCCGTTGTTGAAAGCACCACGGCCCACGACGGCCTGGCAGGTCTCACCGCGCATCGGGGCCGCCACGACGCCCACGACCACCTCGCCGTCCTTCTCCGCGGCGATGGACACCGACCAGGCAGGCAGGCCGTAGAGGTAGTTGACGGTGCCGTCGACGGGGTCGATGACCCAGCGGATGCCGCTGGTGCCGTCCGAGCTGGCGCCCTCCTCCCCCAGGAAGCCGTCCTCGGGGCGGTGCTCCCCGAGGAAGCCGGTGATCAGCTTCTCGGAGGCGAGATCCATCTCGGTGACGACGTCGATGGGGCTGGATTTCGTGGCGGCCACACCGAGATCGGCGGGCCGGCCGTCGCGCAGCAGGGTTCCCGCGCGGCGGGCGGCCTCCAGGGCCAGTTCGAGGAGTTCGTCGTACAGCGCGTCGCTTGGCGCCGGGTCGGTCTGCGGGGCGTCGGGGTGCAGCGGGTCGGGCACGATGCTCCTTGCTCGGACGAGCGGTGGTCGGGCGGGCGTACGGGTTTGTGCGGGGTGCGCGGGTCCTCCCACGGGGGCGTGGGGCGCTACGCGGGGGCTTCGGCCGGGCCGCGCCAGTCGGCGCCGGCGGCGGCCGGGCGCGGGGCGCGCGCGGGGCAGCAGCCGACGGGGCACAGGTCGTGGCCGGGGCCGAGGGCGCCCAGGGCGCAGCGCTCGGGGGCGGCGCCCCGTTCGGCGGCAGCGCGCTCCAGGAGGAAGTCGCGGACGGCCGCCGCGAACCGGGGGTCGGCGCCCACGGTCGCCGACCTGGCGACCGGGAGCCCCAGCTCCGCGGCCTTGGCGGTGGCCTCGGTGTCGAGGTCGTACTTGACCTCCATGTGGTCCGAGACGAACCCGATGGGAGCCATCACGACGGCGGGGACGCCCGCGGCGTGCCGTTCCTCCAGGTGGTCGCAGATGTCCGGCTCCAGCCAGGGGATGTGCGGGGCGCCGCTGCGGGACTGGTAGACGAGCCGCCACGGGTGGTCCACACCGGTCTCCGCACGGACCGCGTCCGCGATCACCCGCGCCACGTCCAGGTGCTGGGCGACATAGGCGCCGCCCGCGCCGTCCCGTGTGTGGTCGGCGGGCGTGCCGGAGGTGTCGGCCGCGGCGGTGGGGATGGAGTGCGTGGTGAAGGCGAGGTGTGCGCCGTCCCGCACCTCCTGGGGCAGCGCGGCGAGGGACGCCAGGACGCCGTCGACCATGGGGCGGACGAAGCCGGGGTGGTTGAAGTAGTGCCGCAGCTTGTCGACCCGCGGCACCGCCAGGCCCTCGGCCCCCAGGGCGCCGAGGGCGTCGGCGAGGTTCTCGCGGTACTGCCGGCAGCCCGAGTAGGAGGCGTAGGCGCTGGTCGCCAGGACGGCGATACGGCGGTGGCCGTCCTGGACCATGGTGCGCAGGGTGTCGGTCAGGTAGGGCGCCCAGTTGCGGTTGCCCCAGTAGACGGGCAGGTCCAGGCCGTGCTCGGCGAAGTCCTTGCGCAGTGCGTCCAGCAGTTCCCGGTTCTGGGCGTTGATGGGGCTGACGCCGCCGAACAGGAAGTAGTGCTGCCCCACCTCCTTGAGGCGCTCACGGGGGATGCCGCGGCCGCGGGTGACGTTCTCCAGGAACGGGACGACGTCGTCGGGGCCTTCGGGACCGCCGAAGGACAGCAGCAGCAGGGCGTCATAGGGGCGGGGGTCGCACTGTTCGGGCATGCCATCGATCCTGCCACCCTTCCCACGGGGACGGCGGCCAGGTCCCGGCGCCGGAAGGGCCGTCCCGTCCCGCGGCCGGTGCCGGAAATCCGGGGGCATGCGGTGGCACACCGCCCGTAAGCTGTATCGGCCCCTGTCATTCCTTACCGATCTTTCGGTCCTCACCGGCGGAGCGCCCCCGTTGCCCAGTCCCTACCGCGCCCTCTTCGGCCGCCCCGGCACCGCGTCGTTCTCCGCCGCCGGGCTGCTGGGCCGGATGCCTTTGTCGATGCTGGGCATCGGGATCGTCACGATGGTCTCCCAGCTGACCGGCCGCTACGGCCTGGCCGGGGCGCTGTCGGCGACCCTCGCGCTGTCCGCCGCGGTCCTCGGCCCGCAGATATCCCGGCTGGTGGACCGGCACGGCCAGCGCCGGGTGCTGCGCCCGGCCACCCTGGTGTCGATCGCCGCGGTCGCCGGGCTGCTGCTGAGCGCGCAGCAGCGCTGGGCGGACTGGCTGCTGTTCGTCTTCGCGGCCTGCGCGGGGTGCGTGCCGAGCGTGGGCTCGATGATCCGGGCGCGCTGGGCGGAGATCCACCGGGGCTCCCCGCGGGAGCTGCACACCGCGTACTCGTGGGAGTCGATCGTCGACGAGATGTGCTTCATCGTCGGGCCGATCCTGTCCATCGGCCTGTCCACCGCGTGGTTCCCAGAGGCCGGGCCGCTGCTGGCCGCCGCCTTCCTGGCCGCGGGTGTCTTCTGGCTGACGGCGCAGCGGGCGACGGAGCCGGTGCCGCATCCGCGCGAACAGCACACCAAGGGCTCCGCGCTGCGCTCGCGGGGACTGCAGGTGCTGGTGGTGACGTTCGTGGCCACCGGCGCGATCTTCGGGGCGGTCGACGTGGTGACCGTGGCGTTCGCCGAGGAGGTCGGACACAAGGCGGCGGCCAGTCTGGTCCTCGCCGTCTACGCGCTCGGCTCGTGCGCGGCCGGCGCGGTCTTCGGGCTGCTCCACCTCAAGGGGCACCCGTCCCGCCGCTGGGTGGCGGGGGTGTGCGTGATGGCCGTGAGCATGGTGCCGCTGCAGCTGGTGGGCTCGCTGCCGCTGCTGGCGGTGGCGCTGTTCGTCGCCGGGCTGTCCGTCGCCCCGACGATGGTGACCACGATGGCGCTGGTCGAGGAGCATGTGCCGCGCTCGAAGCTGACCGAGGGCATGAGCTGGACCAGCACCGGCCTGGCGGTGGGCGTCGCCCTCGGTTCGTCGGCCGCGGGCTGGGTGGTGGACGCCGCCGGGGCCGCCCGGGGCTACCTGGTCCCGGGGGCTGCGGGCCTGCTCGCCGCCCTGGTGGCCTCCGCGGGCTACCGCAGGCTCCGCCCGCGGTCCGCGCCCGCGGTGGCGAGCCCGGCCGTGGCGGGCGGCCTGCCCGGCGCGGCCGGTCCGGCCCCGGAACGGCGGGGCGAGGAGAGCGTCGCCTGAGGGGGCGCCGGCGGGGCCCGGGAGCGGCTCCGCTGCGCACGGCGGCGGGCCGCGGCTCTCCGGCCACCCCGCACCCATCGCGCACGCCGCACCCGCGGCGCCGTCTCGCCGGTCCCGGTGAACCCGCCCCGCCCGTCGGCGAGTTACCGGCGGTACGACATGTCCGGGAGCCGGGCGGTTCCGGCCGGTTCCGCACCGCTGTGATTCCCGTCACCCCGCCCTGACGGAGCGTCGGCGACTGGCATCATGCGCTCAACCACGGCGGCCGAACGCGGCCGGCCCGCGCGCAGGGAGGGGACGTCACCATGGCAGTCAGCAGCGCCGTCGGCGGCTCGGGAGGGCGCGGTCCGACGACCGGGCCCTGGCGCAACTGGGCGGGCAATGTCACCGCCCGCCCCGCCCGGAGCGTCGCCCCGGCGAGCACCGGGGAGCTGGCGGCCGCGGTCCGGGCCGCCGCGGCGGACGGGCTGACGGTCAAGGCCGCCGGCACCGGCCACTCGTTCACCCCGGCCGCCGCCACCGACGGGCTGTTGGTCCGCCCCGAGCGGCTGACCGGGGTCCGTGCGGTCGACCGCGAGGCCGGCACGGTGACGGTGGCGGCCGGTACCCCGCTCAAGCACCTCAACGAGACGCTGGCCGCGCACGGACTGTCGCTGGCCAACATGGGCGACATCATGGAGCAGACGGTCTCCGGGGCGACCTCCACCGGCACCCACGGCACCGGCCGCGACTCGGCGTCGATCGCCGCCCAGATCACCGCCCTGGAACTGGTCACCGCCGACGGCTCGGTCCTGGCCTGCTCCGCCGAGGAGAACCCGGAGGTCTTCGCCGCGGCCCGGCTGGGTCTGGGCGCGCTGGGCGTGATCAGCGAGCTGACCCTCGCGGTGGAACCGGAGTTCCTGCTGACCGCCCGCGAGGAGCCGATGCCCTACGACGAGGTGACGGACCGGTTCGACGAGCTGGTCGCGGAGAACGAGCACTTCGAGTTCTACTGGTTCCCGCACACCGGCGGCTGCAACACCAAGCGCAACAACCGCAGCCAGGGCCCGGCGGCGCCCCCCGGGAGGATCAGCGGCTGGATCGAGGACGAGCTGCTGTCCAACGGGGTCTTCCAGCTCGCCTGCGCCGTCGGGCGGGCCGTCCCGGCCGCCATACCGGGCATCGCCAAGGTCTCCAGCCGCGCCCTGTCGGCCCGTACGTACACCGACATCCCGTACAAGGTGTTCACCTCGCCGCGGCGGGTGCGGTTCGTGGAGATGGAGTACGCGCTGCCGCGCGCGGCCGCGGTGGCGGCGCTGGGTGAGCTCAAGTCCCTGGTGGAGCGCTCGGACTTCAAGGTGAGCTTCCCGGTGGAGGTGCGGACCGCGCCCGCCGACGACATCCCGCTGTCCACCGCTTCGGGGCGGGACACCGTGTACCTCGCCGTCCACATGTACCGCGGGACGCCGTACCAGGCGTACTTCGCGGCCGCCGAGCGGATCATGACGGCCCACGACGGGCGCCCGCACTGGGGGAAGGTGCACACCCGCGACGCGGCCTACCTCGCCGACGCCTATCCGCGGTTCGGGGAGTTCACCGCAGTGCGCGACCGGCTGGACCCGGAACGCCGGTTTGCCAACGCCTATCTGCGGCGGGTCCTGGGCGACTGACCGACGACGGCCGCGGCCCGGCGCCCTGGGGTGGGCGCCGGGCCGCGGCCGTCGCGGGCCCGCCTCGTCCGGGCGGGCCCACAGGTCAGGAGGAGGCGCCGGGTTCGGGGACCTGCGGGTCGGACTGCTGTCCGTTGGAGTGGCCTCCCTGCTCCTCCGATCCGCTCGGGTTGCCGCCGGAGCCGGAGCCGCCGTCACCGGCGGAGCCGCTCGGGGACGGGTCCGGCGAGGAGGGCGTGCCGGGGTCCGGCGAGGTCCTGCCCCCGTCGGACGGGTCAGGGTCCGGCGACGGGCTGCCGCCGTGCTGGTCCTTGCCGGTGCCGGGGTCCGCCGAGCTGCCCGGGTCCGGACTCGTCCGGCCGCCGTCGCCGCGGCGGTCGCCGCCGTCCGGGGAGTGGCCGGGGTCGGGCCGCTGCGGGGTGCGGTGCTGTTGCCGGCCCCCTCCCCCGGTGTGGGTGAGGTTGCTCAGCGTGGTGCCCTGTGCCCCGCTCGGCGTCTGCCCGGTGATCAGCTCGGTGCCGGTGACGACGCCCATGGCGAGCGCGAAGACCGCGAGCGCGCCGAGCGCCGGCCGCTTCCAGCCGCGCAGCCGGGTGCCGTACGTCGCGGTGCTGACCTCCTCGGGCGGGCCGGCCGGATGGCGCGGGGCCGGCACGCCGGACGGACCGCCGCCCGCCCGGCCCAGTGCCATGGTCCGCTCGTCGAGCCGCGGCACCTGCTGTGTCCGGTCGGCGGGCCGCCCCGGGCCGCTCCCGTCCACCGCGCGCAGGGCGCGGGTGGCCTCGGGGTCGGCGGGGCGCAGCATCCGCGTCGGATCATCGGCCGGGGCGGGGTGGGCGCCCGCCGGATCGCACCGCCGGGCCTGCTCGACCCGCGGGATCACCTGCGTACGGGCCGCGCCGGGCCCGCTCGTTCTGGCGGCGACGGAGGTGACCTCGTCCTCCACGCCGTCCTTGTCGAAGGTCGGCAGCACCATCGTGGGTCCGGCCTGCCGGGCGTCGGGTGTGGTGGATCGGGTGCGGGCGGAGGAGAAGCGGCGCGGCTTCGGCCGGGTGGTGACCGTCGCTTCCTTGAGCTGTTCGCCGGTGCGCCGGAACAGGTGCTGGAATATCGAGCCGCCGGTGGTGGCCACGACACTGACCACGCCCGCGCCGATGATGGTTCCGTAGACGCCGAGCCGGCCCGCGAGGTACGCCGCGACCGCCGCGGCGAGCGCGCTGCCGGCCACCTGAGCAAGGCTCAGGTCAATCCGCTTCTCCTTCTTCTTCGTGTCGCTTTCGGTTTCTTCGTCCATCTCCAACCTTTGCTAGCCCCTTCGATCCATCTTGCATGGAGAAGTGACCATTCGGTGGAGCCAAAAGTTCCGATTTTGGGGAATCTGTGAAACTTGCCACCTGCGTGCCAGGTAGAGAGATCGACAAGGCGACCCAACTCCGTTGCCCGCCCAGAAGTTCGGCGGCGCGGCGGTCCACCTCAGTGGTCCGAATGGAGTACTGTGGCGAGCCCTGGCCCCGGTTCCCGTCCGGCTGCCCGGAACCCATGGGAGGGGGCCATGAAGGCGGCACTCGCCCCGGGGCGCCGCCGCTCGGTACGGGTGAACGGCGGCAGGGCAAAAGGCATGGTCACTGAGCGTGGCGAACAGGTAACCGTGTCATAACGGCGTTTCAGGGCCAAGCCCCGACACGCCGGGCAACTCGGCAATGTTGTGGCAGGCTGCACCCGGGCAGGCCACACTCGACTAGCGGAAGCAGCGACGCGAGTGACGTCGGCAGGCACCACCCGGGAGGTCCCCATGCCCGAACTGCGTGTCGTGGCCGTCTCCAACGACGGCACACGGCTGGTGCTCAAAGCTGCGGACAGCACCGAGTACACGCTTCCGATCGACGAACGGCTGCGCGCCGCCGTCCGCAATGACCGTGCACGCCTCGGCCAGATCGAGATCGAGGTCGAGAGCCACCTGCGCCCGCGGGACATCCAGGCCCGTATAAGAGCCGGTGCCTCCGCGGAGGAGGTCGCCCAGCTCGCCGGCATCCCCGTCGACCGGGTGCGCCGCTTCGAGGGCCCGGTGCTCGCCGAGCGCGCCTTCATGGCCGAGCGGGCCCGCAAGACCCCGGTACGGCGGCCCGGTGAGAACACCGGGCCGCAGCTCGGCGAGGCGGTCGCGGAGCGGCTGCTGCTGCGCGGCGCCGACAAGGACAGCGTCCAGTGGGACTCCTGGCGCCGCGACGACGGCACCTGGGAAGTGCTGCTGGTCTACCGCGTCGCGACCGAACCGCACTCGGCGAGCTGGACGTACGACCCGCCGCGGCGGCTCGTCCAGGCCGTGGACGACGAGGCCCGGGCGCTGATCGGCGAGAGCGACGACACGCCCGAGCCCAGCTTCCCGTTCGTGCCGCGGATCGCGCGGCTGCCGCGCGACCGGCCGCTGGACCGCGCGCTGGACCGGCAGTCGTCCGAGCGCGGCGAGCGCGCGGCGCAGTCCGGTGACGACGACGAGCCGCAGGCCGCGGAGGAGGCCGTCGGTGAGCGGGATTCGCTGACCAGCCTGCTGGAGGCGGTGCCGAGCTTCCGTGGCGACATGGTCGTACCGGAGACCGTGAAGTCGGCGCAGAGCGACGAGGAGTCCGAGGCCGAGGTCGAGGAGCCGCCCGCCCCGGCGGCCAGCGCGGGCGCGGGTTCCGCGTACGCCGATGTGCTGATGCCGCGCGCGGTCGCCGGCCACCGCGACCGGCTGACCGGGACGACGGACCGGCAGGCCGAGGCGGACGGCGTACGGCCCGGCCGCCGCGCCGCGGTGCCCAGCTGGGACGAGATCGTCTTCGGCACCCGGCGCAAGAAGCCGGAGTAGCCGACCGCCCTCAAGGGCCCACCGCGCATCCTCGTCCGCCCGCCCCCGGGAAAGGGGGCGGGCGGACGGCGTTGTACGACGCCCCGTCAGAGGCCGGGGCAACGGCTCAGCCGGGCTGCGGGCCGGTGGCGACGGGACGGGCCGGGTCGGCGGACCATTCGCTCCAGGAGCCGACGTACAGGGCGGCGGGGACGCCCGCGATCGCGAGGGCCAGTACCTGGTGGGCGGCGGAGACTCCGGAACCGCAGTACACGCCGACCTCGGCGTGCGCCGTGGCGCCCAGCGACGCGAAGCGCTCCGCCAGTTCGGACGCGTCGCGGAAGACGGTGCCGCCCTCGACGACGTTCTCGGTCGTCGGGGCGGACACCGCGCCCGGGATGTGACCGGCGACCTTGTCGATGGGCTCGACCTCGCCGCGGTAGCGCTCGGCGGCCCGCGCGTCCAGCAGGACTCCGCGACGGGCCACGGCGGCCGCGTCGTCCGCCCGCAGCAGCGCCAGGCCGCCGGGCACCGGGGTGAAGTCACCTTCCTGCGGAGTCGATTGATCGACACTCAGCGTGCCGCCGGCCGCCTCCCAGGCGGCGAGGCCGCCGTCCAGGACGCGTACGTCGGGGTGACCGGTCCAGCGCAGCAGCCACCAGGCGCGGGCGGCCGCCCAGCCCTGGCCGCCGTCGTAGACGACCACGGGGCGGTCCGCCCGGACGCCGGCGGCCCTCATGGCGTCGGCGAAGACGTCGAGGTCGGGAAGCGGGTGACGGCCGCTTGGGCCGGGCGGCGAGGCCAGCTCGCTGTCGAGGTCGACGTAGACCGCGCCGGGCACATGTCCGGCCTCGTACAGGGGGCGGCCGGGCGGGCCGCCGAGCTGGTAACGGACGTCCAGGACCACCGGAGCGGTGGGCTGCGCCAGCTCGCTCACGAGTTCGGTAGCGGTGATGATGACATTCATGGGACTCATCCTTGCGTAGCGACGGCTACGTACAGAAGGTAGGTGCCCACCCTCCGTATGACGCAGTTACGTCCTGCGGTAACGCCTCTGGGGCGGATGGGAAACGTCAAAAAGGGCATTCTCCCCCCGCGAACCCGCCATGGACGGCGCGGCCGGGGCGCGCACCGGGGCACCTGGTGCGAGCATCTGCACGGGACCCGCGCCCGTGGCGCACAGGGTCTGCCCCCGACGCCTCCGAGGAGAGTGACCATGACGACCGAGGCAGCGACCCGGCGGATGCCCGGCGCGCCCTGCTGGGTGAGTCTCCTGGCCCACAGCCTGTCCGCGACGCAGGAGTTCTACGGCGCGCTGTTCGGCTGGGAGTTCCGCCCGGGGCCGCAGCATTTCGGTCCGTACGCCCGGGCCTTCCTCGACGGCCGGGAAGTCGCCGGGGTCGGCGAACTGGCCCCCGACCGTCATCTCCCGGTCGCCTGGACCACCTATCTGGCGTGTGACGACGCGGACGCGACGGCCGAGCAGATCCGTTCCTGCGGCGGCACGGTGGGCGTCGGGCCGCTGGACGCGGACGACGACGCGGGGCGGATGGCGATCGTCTCCGACCCGCAGGGCGCGATCTTCGGCATCTGGCAGGGCAGATCGATGACCGGTACCGCGATCACCGGCGAGCGGGGCACCCCGGCCTGGAACGAGCTGGTCACCCGGGACACCAGCTCCGTCCTGACGTTCTACGAGCATGTCTTCGGCTACGAGGCGGAGCCGGTGATCGCGGCCGGCTTCGACTACCTGACGCTGCATCTGAAGGACCACCCGGTGGCCGGCATCCACGGCGTGGGCAACGCCCTGCCGCGCGACCGGGGCTCCCACTGGATGACGTACTTCGCCGTCTCCGACGCGGACGCCGCGGCCCGCCGGGTCACCGAACTGGGCGGTCATGTGCTGCAGCCCGCCCGGGACTCGGCACACGGCCGGCTGGCGACGGTCTCCGACAGCGAGGGCGCCGTCTTCACGATCATCCAGCGGGACTGAGGGGCGGTCACGCGCACGGCCGTACACCGCCCGCCCCTGGTGGGCGGTCCCACCGGTGAGGCGTGCGGACTACTTCGCGCTGTCGACCGGCAGTACGTCCGGGGAGAGCGCGGCGGCGCGGGCGGTCGCCGAGGTCTGGCGGCGGCGGTGGTGCCGGCGGCACAGCACCTCGTAGCCGACCACGGCCTGGGGGCTGTCCACATCGCCGACGACGTCGCCGACCACCACCTGGGCGCCCTCGACGACCATCCGTCCGTCGACCGTACGGGCGTTGTGCGTGGCGCGGGCGCCGCACCAGCACAGCGCCTCGACCTGCAACACCTCTATGCGGTCGGCCAGTTCGACCAGGCGCTGGGAGCCGGGGAAGAGCTTGCTGCGGAAGTCGGTGGTGATGCCGAAGGCGAAGACGTCCAGGTCGAGGTCGTCGACGACGCGGGCGAGCTGGTCGACCTGTTCGGGGGCGAGGAACTGGGCCTCGTCGGCGATGACGTAGTCGACCCGGCCGCCGGAGGAGAGGTGGCCGACGACGTGGGTGTAGAAGTCCAGGTCGTACGCGGCCTCGACGGCCTCGGTGACCAGGCCGAGGCGGGAGGAGAGCTTGCCGCGGCCGGCCCGGTCGTTGCGGCTGTAGATCATGCCCTGCAGGCCGCGGGAGGAGCGGTTGTGCTCGATCTGCAGAGCGAGTGTCGACTTTCCGCAGTCCATCGTTCCGGAGAAGAACACCAGCTCGGGCATGGGAAGTTGCGGGCCTTTCGGGCTCATGAGGGGAGGGACGGCGGGCGGGGCCGGGTGGGTCAGGTGCGGACTTCCAGGAGCGGCACCAGCTGCTCCACCGGGGTCATCGAGCCGTGCATGCCCACCATCTCCGATTCGCGGGGCTCTCGTTCGGTCGCGATGATCACCATGTCGGCGTGCGCGGCCGCGACGACATCACCGATCCGGGCCCGGACCCGGTCGTCGACCCCCGCCCCGAACCACCCCGCGGCGATGGCCTCTTCGCGGCTCGCCACCCACATCTGCTCGCCGACCACCTCGCGCCACACGGCGAGGACGTCGGCGGCCGCGCCCGGGTGGGCGTACACATGGCGTGCGCGGCCCTCGCCGCCCAACAGGCGTACGCCGGCGCGCAGTTCCCAGTCCTCGTCGAAGTCGATCCGGGACTCGGGGTCGAACGGGATATCGATCATGCCGTGGTCGGCGGTGATGTAGAGAGCGCTGCGCGGCGGCAGTTGTTCGGCCAGCCGCTGGGCGAGCCGGTCGACGTACATCAACTGGCCGCGCCAGGCGTCGGAGTCGACGCCGTAGCGGTGGCCCTTGCCGTCCACCTCGGAGTAGTACGTGTAGACGAGCGAACGGTCACCGGCGGCGAGCTGCTCGGCCGCGAGGTCCATCCGCTCCTCGCCGGACAGCCTGCCGTGGAACGTGCCACCGCTCAGCGCGACCTGGGTGAGCGGGGTGTGCTGGAAGTCCGGCGCGGAGACCTGGCAGGTGTGGATCCCGGCGGCGTCCGCGCGCTGGAAGACCGTCGGATACGGCTGCCAGGCACGCGGCTCGGTCCACGGGTACCAGCGCAGCTGGTTCATCAGGGCGCCGGTGGCCGGGTTCTCGCAGGTGTAGCCGGGCAGGCCGTGGGCGCCCGGCGGCAGGCCGGTGCCGACCGAGGCGAGCGAGGTGGCGGTGGTGGACGGGAAGCCCGCGGTGAGCGGGCGGCCGCTGCCGTTGAACGAGGTGCCCAGGAGGGAAGTGAGGAACGGCGCCTCCTCCGGGTGGGCCCGCAGCAGCTCCCAGCCGAGGCCGTCGATCAGGAAGACGCAGGCCCGGTCGGCGGGCGCCAGCTCCATGGAGGTGGCGAGGCCGGTCATGCCGAGCCCGGTGGCGATGGTGGGCAGCAGATCGGCGAGCGAGCCGGTGCCGTACCGGGGTACCGGGGCGCCGAGCGGGTCGAGCGGTTCGGGTTCCGGCCAGGCGGGGGCGGTGTGGACCATCAGCGGGAGGTGGGGGTGGCCGCGGTGGCCTCGGAGAGCGCCTGGGCGAAGGTGAGCGTCTCGCGCACCGAGTCCGGTCCGTCGCCGGCCTCGCTGACCCGCAGCGACAGGTCGTCGGCGGTGGAGGAGCCGGTGTAGCCGTGGTCCGCCTCGCAGTTGGGGTCGCCGCAGGCGGCGGGCTCCAGGTCCAGGCGGGCGACCGCGCCCCAGCCGATGGTGAGCACGACCTCGCGGGGCAGCTGGCCCGGGGTGTACGACTCGGGGTTGGCGACCACCCGGCTGAGCACCACGGAGGAGATCCGGCTCAGCTTGACGGACTCGGTGGAGGTGGTGGCGTACGGCGACGGGGAGGTGGCGTCGGCGGCCTGCTCGTCGGTGTGGCTGACGATGAAGCGGGTGCCGGTCAGGACCAGGACCGTGACATGGCGGCGCACCTCGTTGGCGTCGAAGGTCGTCTCCTGGTGGACGAGGTACGACACCACGGGCTCGCCGCCGACCGCGGCCTGCACCGCCTCGGCCACGAGCGTCGGGTAATAGCCGCTGCGCTCGATCGCCGCGCGCAGCCCCTGGGTCGTCGTACCGGTCTTAGCCATGGGGTCCATCTTACGGGGCGTACCGGGCCGCGAGAGCCTCAGTAGACGGGCAGCCGGCGGGGGCCGAGGTCGGTGGTGGCGGGGGCACGGGCCAGGCGGACGGTCGCTCCGAGGACGGACAGGCCGTGGGCTGCGACGACCACCGGTTCGAGGTCGACGCCGACGACCTCGGGGTGGTCGTCGACGAGCCGGGAGACGCGCAGCAGCACCTCGGCCAGCGCCGCGGTGTCCACCGGCTGGGAGCCGCGCCAGCCGAACAGCAGCGGGGCGGCACGGATCGAGCGGATCTGCTCCGCGACGTCGCGGTCGGTGGCGGGGATGAGGCGGTGGGCGACGTCGCCGAGCAGCTGGGAGGGCGCCCCGGCCAGACCGAAGGAGAGCACGGCGCCGGCGGCCGGGTCGATGGCGGCCCGGATGACGGTGTCGACGCCGCGCGGCACCATCGACTGGACGACCGGACGCAGGACTTCCGGGGAGCCGAGGAAATCGGTCAATTCGGCGTAGGTGCGGCGGAGTTCCGCCTCCCCGGCGATGTCGAGCCGGACCCCGCCGAGGTCGGCGCGGTGACGCAGATGGGGCGCGGTGGTCTTGAGGGCCACCGGATAGCCGAGGCGGGCGGCGGCGCGGACGGCGGTGTCCGGATCGGGGGCCGAGAGGACCGGCCGGGTGCGGATGCCGTAGCGGGCGAGCAGGGCCTCGGCGTCCTGGGACGGCACCGGGACGGAGCGGCCCGTGGGGGCGTCGGGGGTGAGGCGGTGCAGGAGGCGGTCGATGTCGGCGCCGGCCGCGGCCTCCTGGATGTCGTCGAACTCGGGCACCCGGCCCGGCTCGGCGGCCTCCCGTCGCCATGCGGCGTAGCGGACGGCCTCGGCGAGGGAGCGCACGGCGCGCTCGGCGGCGGGATAGGCGGGGATACGGAGGGGGTCGGACCGGCGCCGGGACACGGGGGCCGCGTCGGCGTCACGGCACGGAGCCGGCTGATGAGCCGCGAGGGCCGGCGGCGGCCCCGGGGGGAGCAGGGGGCGTGTGCGGTTCGACGGAACGGGCGGGGGAGGGGGTGAGAGCGGGGAGTGTGGGGTCGGGGTGGGGGCCCGGTGCGCGGGGCGAGCGGGCGCGGGGGCCGGGTGCGCGGGCGCGGGGGCCGGGTCGGACCTGTCCGGGGCGGGGGCTGCGGCTGTGGGCTCCGTCGACCGGGCCGGTGCCGGTGCCGGCGCCGCGAGGGTCTCGGCGAGGTCGTCCATGGCGAGGTGGACGACCGTCACCGGCTTCTCCGGATGTGCCTCGGCCGCGGTGCGCAGGGCGGCGGCGAGTGCGACGCCTTCGCTGTCGGCCGGTGAGACGGCGGACCCCTCCCCCACCCAGGGGATGGCCGTGACGATCACGGCGTCGCAGCCGTCGCCGGACAGCGCCTCGGCGAGGGCGGCCGCGAAGTCGTCCGGTGTGGCCGCGGAGGGCAGCACCCGGGGGCTCTGCGGGCGCAGCTGTTCGGTCAGGCAGGCGTCGTAGGCGAGGAGCGCCAGCGACTCGGAGTTGCCGAGGATGGCGATGCGCGGGCCGGCCGGGAGCGGCTGGGAGGCCAGCAGCAGGCCGGCGTCGATCAGCTCCGTGACCGTGTCGACGCGGATCACGCCGGCCTGGCGCATCAGGGCCGCGACGGTGCTGTCGGGGACGCGGACGGTGGGCACGGCGTGGCCGGGCGGCGCGGTG
Organism: Streptomyces angustmyceticus; assembly: GCF_019933235.1. Taxonomy (NCBI): domain Bacteria; kingdom Bacillati; phylum Actinomycetota; class Actinomycetes; order Kitasatosporales; family Streptomycetaceae; genus Streptomyces; species Streptomyces angustmyceticus. The sequence goes on from NZ_CP082945.1 coordinate 2,064,646, forward strand.
CCGTTGTGCCGGGCCCCCTTGGCGACGACGACCGGCTTGACGGCAGCGGTGCGACGGGCGAGCCGGGCGAATTTGCGCGGGTTGCCGATGGACTCCAAATAGAGGATCACGACGTCGGTGTCCGGGTCGTCGTACCAGTACTGGAGCAGGTCGTTGCCGGAGACGTCGGCGCGGTTGCCCGCGGAGACGAAGGCGGAGATACCGGCGATCCCGCCGTCACCGGGGCCGCGCGCGTGCAGCCCGCTGAGCAGGGCGATGCCGATGGCACCGGACTGGGTGAACAGGCCGATACGGCCGGCGCCGGGCATCCGGGGGGCGAGGGAGGCGTTCAGCCGGACGTCGGGGGCGGTGTTGATCAGGCCGAAGGCGTTGGGCCCGATGAGCCGCATGCCGTAGGAGCGGGCCTGGCGGAGCAGCGCGCGCTGCCGCTCCCGGCCCTCCGGGCCCGCCTCGGCGTAGCCGGAGGACAGGATCAGCACGCCCTGGACGCCGTGTTCGCCGCAGTCGCGGACCACGTCGGGGACGCGGTCCGCGGGGACGGCGATGACGGCGAGGTCGACCGGGTCGGGGATCTCCCGCAGGGCGCGGACGGCCGGTACGTCTTCGGGCCGCAGCCGTCGCATGCCCTCGGGGAAGGCGTGGTTGACCGCGTGCACCCGGCCCGTGAAGCCGGAGTCCAGGAGGCTGCGCAGCGCGGTGCGGCCGACGCCGCCGGGGGTGCGGCCGACGCCGATGACGGCGACCGACCCCGGGGCGAGCAGCCGCTGCACGGACCGGGCCTCGGCGCGCTGCTCGCGTCCGCGCATCACGGCCATGGACTGCTCGGTCGGCTCCAGGTCGAACTCCAGGCGCACCACACCGTCTTCGAAGGTGCGCTGGTGGGTGTAGCCCGCGTCCGTGAAGACCTTGATCATCTTGGAGTTCGCGGGCAGTACCTCGGCGGCGAACCGGCGGATGCCGCGCTCACGGGCGACGGCCGCGATGTGCTCCAGGAGGGCGGAGGCGACGCCCCTGCCTTGATGGGCGTCCTGGACGAGGAAGGCGACCTCGGCCTGGTCGTCCTCGGGGCTCTTGGCGGGCAGCCCCTGGTCGTTGATCCGGTCGTAGCGGACGGTGGCGATGAACTCGCCGCCGACGGTGGCCGCGAGCCCGACCCGGTCGACGTAGTCGTGGTGGGTGAAACGGTGCACATCGCGGTCGGACAGCCGCGGATACGGCGCGAAGAAGCGGTAGTACTTCGACTCGTCCGAGACCTGCTCGTAGAAGGAGACCAGCCGCTCGGCGTCGTCGGGGGTGATGGGGCGGATCCGCGCCGTGCCGCCGTCGCGCAGCACCACGTCGGCTTCCCAGTGGGTCGGGTACGCGTGGTCCGGCGGTTGCTGCATGCGGACAGCGTACGACCGGCCACCGACAACCGGCTCGGCGCGCGTACGCTCGGGGTGCGGGGCAGGCTGGGGATGCCGTCCACCGGCCTGCCGCACCTCCCTTGGGGAGACCAATGGCCACAAAAGGCCAGGACACAGGGCTGCCCAGCACGCCCGGCAGCGTGAGAGACTGGTCTAGACAACAGTCACGACTTTGAAGGGCAACACCATGGCAGAGCGCCGCGTCAATGTCGGTTGGGCCGAGGGCCTGCACGCCCGCCCCGCGTCGATCTTCGTCCGTGCGGCCACCGCCTCCGGCGTCCCGATGACGATCGCCAAGGCTGATGGCAACCCCGTCAACGCGGCCTCCATGCTCGCGGTCCTGGGTCTGGGCGCCCAGGGCGGCGAGGAGATCGTGCTGGCCTCCGACGCCGAGGGTGCCGAGGCGGCGCTCGACCGTCTGGCCAAGCTCGTCGCCGAGGGTCTCGAGGAGCTCCCCGAGACCGTCTGAGTCCGCCAGGACTCCCGCTCCACGCGGCGGCCCCGCTGTGACGACCGGTGACCGGTCGCCACGGCGGGGCCGTTTCGCTGTACCGGAATCCCCTTCCCGGGCGGGCCGGAATCAGGGAAGCCGGAAATAGCGCGCGGAATTCCGCACCCCCCTGCCCCGCCTCTTCTGCGCATTCGGGCAGCACAAATAAAACCTGAAGGCGGACAGCGGAAACAGGAACGCCGAATCGCGCTCTCCCTGAGCCATTCTGCACTTCTTTGTATACGTGGGTCTTGTTAAGAGCGGGCGCGCGCCGTGTTGACGGGCGGTTTCGGATTCCTCACCCGGGGCGCCTTCGGCTCCCCCGTCTCCGTCTCGGCGGGGCGCCGGAGCCGGTACACCGGGAGCGAGCGCTCGACATGGGCCGCCATCAGGGCGCGAGCCCGTTCCGCGTCCCCCCGGGCCACCGCGTCCAGCACCGCACCGTGTTCGTCCCACGACTCCCCCGTACGGGCGGGCAGTTCCACGGCGTACATCCACTCGATCTTGCGCCGCAACTGGGTCAGCAACGCGGTCAGGCTGGGGCTGCCGGCCGCCTGGGCCAGCGTCTCGTGGAACCAGCCGTCCAGTTGGCGCAGATCCGCGGGGCTGCCGTGCCGGGCCCGCTCGCGGCCGAGCCGCACCAGGCCACGGAGCACCTTGAGGTGCGCGGGGCTGCGGCGGGCGGCCGCGCGCGCCGCGCCCAGCGGCTCCAACAGGGCCCGGACGTCGAGGAGGTCGGCGGCCTCCTGCTCGGTGGGCTCGGCGACGCAGGCGCCCGCGTGATGGCGGGTGGTGACGAACCCTTCGGACTGCAGGGTGCGCAGTGCTTCACGGACCGGCACCCGGGAGACGCCGTAGCGGGCCGCCAGGATCTCTTCGATCAGCCGGCTCCCCGGCGCCAGCGCGCCGGAGACGATGTCGTCGCGAATCGCCGTGCACACCGCATGCGCGGAAATATGGCCTCGCATCTTCCGTGCCTCCGCCGTAATCCCCTCGAAACGCCGCCGGTCGGCGACTTTTCCGTGACTCTATTCGACCGGAACGGCTTTTCCGACGGACTCCGATTATTCATGGATATTTTTTGGCCAGAAGGCGCGGGCCGTGCGGCGTATCGGGGGCGCACCCGCCGCGTGCCGGGCACGCCGAAGCCCCGGCCGGGGAGCCGGGGCTTCGGGCGGACGCTCGTGCGGCTCGGGCCCCTCGGGGCGCGGTGCCCGACGGGGCTCCGGGTCAGACGTTGACGCCGTGCGAGCGCAGGTAGGCGACGGGGTCGATGTCCGAGCCGTAGTCGGCACCGGTGCGGGCCTCGAAGTGCAGGTGGGGGCCGGTGGCGTTGCCGGTGGCGCCGGAGAGGCCGATCTGCTGGCCCGGGGTCACGTGCTGGCCGACGGAGACGCCGAGCGACGACAGGTGACCGTACTGGGTGTACGTCCCGTCGTTCATCTTGATCACGATGTTGTTTCCGTAGGAGCCGCCCCAGCCGGCCTCGACGACGGTGCCCGTGCCGACGGCGTGGACGGAGGTGCCGGAGGCGGCGTGGAAGTCGATGCCGGTGTGGCTGCCCGAGGACCACAGGCCGCTGGAGGCCTTGTACGAGGTGGACACGTAGGAGTCGGCCACGGGGGCGACAAAGGTGTTGAGGCGCTTGCGCTCCGCCTCCCGGGCGGCGCGCTCCTTGGCCTTGCGGGCGGCCTCGACGCGTCGCTTGGCCTCCTCGGCCTGCTTCTTGGCCACGGCCTCGGCCTTCGCCTTCGCCGCTGCGGCCTCCGCCTCGGCCTGCTGCGCGTCGGCCTGGGCCGCGACGTGGTTGGCGAGCTCGTCACCGAGCACGACGGCCTGCTGCAGACCGGTGTCGTGGGTGCGCGCCTGGTCCGTGGCCGCCAGCGCCGGCGAGGCCACGGAGGCGACGACGCCGCCGGCCGCGAGGGTGGCTATGCCGGCGATGTTGCGGGTCGACCGAGCGGGGCGGCTCGCACGACGGTGCTTCCCGGTGGCACGGATGAACGCCATGTACGGGCTTGTCCTTTCCCTCCTTCTCGCCTACCGGGTTAGCTGACGGGTTCGGAGCAGGAAGGTCTCCTACGGGCTCCTCCGGAGGGGAGTCCGATTCACCCCAAGGGACTCTGGGTCCCCGGCTCCCCTGGCTCGCACCGTACGGGGACTCGGCGATGACTGTCCGGTGCCACGGTTGTGGCGGACTTGTGACGAACAGCCGGACCGACGCTAAACGTGGCAACTTTCAATCGGCAAACAGATCCGCTTTTTTGTGCGGGATCCCACAAGAACCGAGGTGTGGGCAGCGATATACCGGACATACGGCAACTCCCGTGGCGGACCATCGCCACGGGAGTTGCTTTGTCGATATGTGACCTGCCGTCACACGGTGGCCTAGCCGCCGACGACCGTCACCTCGCCGATGCCCAGCGCCTTGATGGGCTCGGCGATCTGCGCCGCATCGCCCACCAGGACCGTCACCAGCCGGTCCACGGGGAAGGCGTTGACCGCCGCCGCGGTCGCCTCGACCGTGCCGGTCTCCGCGAGCCGCACGTACAACTGCGCCTGGAAGTCGTCCGGCAGGTGCTGCTCCACCTGGTCGGCGAGCGTGCCCGCGACGGCCGCCGCGGTCTCGTACTTCAGTGGCGCGACCCCGACGAGGTTCTGCACGGCGACATCCCGCTCGTCGTCCGTCAGCCCCTCTGCCGCAAGGGTGCGCAGCACGTTCCACAGGTCGTCGAGCGCCGGGACGGTGGAGGCGGTGTCCACCGAGCCGCTGATGGCGAGCAGTGAGGCGCCCGTGGCGCCCTCGGGGGACGTGGGAGCGGTGGAGCGCAGTACCTGGCCGAAGGCGCGCACCCCGTAGGTGTAGCCCTTCTCCTCCCGCAGCACGCGGTCCAGACGGGAGGTGAGGGTACCGCCCAGGCAGTAGGTGCCGAGGACCTGCGCCGGCCACACCCGGTCGTGCCGGTCGGCACCGATGCGGCCGATGAGCAGCTGCGTCTGGACGGCGCCGGGCCGGTCCACGATCACCACGCGGCCGGTGTCGTCGGCGACGATCGGCGAGGCCTTCAGCGGCTCGGCCGTCGAGCCGCTCCACGCGCCGAGCGTCTCGGCGAGCGCGGCCTCCAGGTCGACGCCGGTGAAGTCACCGACGATGACGGCGGTGGCCGTCGCGGGCCGCACATGGGCGTCGTAGAAGGCGCGGACGGCCGCGGCGTCGATGCGTCCGACGGTCTCCTCGGTGCCCTGGCGCGGCCGCGACATACGGGACGTGGCCGGGAACAGCTCCTTGGACAGCGCCATCGCCGCACGCCGGGCCGGGTTGGCGAGCTCGTGCGGGATCTCGTCGAGACGGTTGCGCACCAGCCGCTCGACCTCGCTCTCCGGGAAGGCGGGGGCGCGCAGCGCGTCGGCGAGCAGGCCGAGCGCGCGCGGCAGCCGGGACGCCGGCACCTCCAGGGAGACCCGTACGCCGGGGTGGTCGGCGTGCGCGTCCAGAGTGGCGCCGCAGCGCTCCAGCTCGGCGGCGAACTCCTCGGCGTCGTGCTGGTCGGTGCCCTCGGACAGGGCGCGCGCCATGATCGTGGCGACGCCGTCCAGGCCCTCGGGTTCGGCGTCCAGCGGCGCGACGAGGTTGATCTCGACGGCGACGACCTGCTGGCCGGGGCGGTGGCTGGTCAGGAGGGTCAGCCCGTTGGGCAGGTGGCTGCGGTCGGGGGCAGGGAAGGCCCACGGCCTGGGCGCGCCGCCACGGGGCTGCGGGTGAAAGTCCATGCTGCTCACGGGGGAATCGGCGTGGGTGGTGGCGTCGCTCACTGGTCCGCCTCCCCTTCCTCGGTGTCGGCGGCGTCGGTCGGCTCGGTGGGCTCGTAGACCAGCACCGCGCGGTTGTCGGGGCGCAGCCGGGCCTTGGCGACCGCCTGCACCTCCTCGGGGGTGATGTCCAGAACGCGCTGCACGGCGGACAGCGCCAGCTGCGGGTCGCCGAACAGGACGGCGAAACGGCACAGTTCGTCGGCGCGGCCGCTGACCGTGGCCAGCCGGTCCAGCCATTCGCGCTCCAGCTGGGCCTGGGCCCGCTCCATCTCCTCCGGGGTCGGGCCCTCGGCGGCGAAGCGCGCCAGTTCCTCGTCGACCGCGCGCTCGATGCCGGGGACCTCCACCCCGCCGGACGTCTTCACGTCCAGCCAGCCCAGCGAGGGCGCACCGGCCAGCCGCAGCAGACCGAAGCCGGCCGCCACGGCGCTGCGGTCGCGGCGCACCAGCCGGTTGTACAGGCGGGAGGACTCGCCGCCTCCCAGGACGGTCAGCGCGAGGTCGGCGGCGTCCGCCTCCCGGGTGCCGTCGTGCGGCAGGCGGTAGGCCGCCATCAGGGCGCGTGCGGGCACGTCCTCCTCGACGACCTCCCGCAGCTCGCCGCCGATGACCTCGGGCAGCGTGCCGTCCCGCGGGGGCTGCTTGCCGTCGTGCCCGGGGATCGAGCCGAAGTACTTCTCCACCCAGGCCAGCGTCTGCTCGGGATCGATGTCGCCGACGATCGACAGGACGGCGTTGTTGGGCGCGTAGTAGGTCCGGAAGAACGCCCGTGCGTCCTCCAGGGAGGCCGCGTCCAGGTCGGCCATCGACCCGATGGGCGTGTGGTGGTACGGGTGCCCCTCGGGGTACGCCATGGCCGTCAGCTTCTCGAAGGCCGTGCCGTAGGGGACGTTGTCGTAGCGCTGGCGGCGCTCGTTCTTGACGACGTCGCGCTGGTTCTCCATGGACTCGTCGTCGAGCGCGGTCAGCAGCGAGCCCATCCGGTCCGCCTCCAGCCAGAGCGCGAGCTCCAGCTCATGGGCGGGCATGGTCTCGAAGTAGTTGGTGCGCTCGAAGCTCGTGGTGCCGTTGAGCGAACCGCCGGCGCCCTGCACCAGCTCGAAGTGGCCGTTGCCCTTCACCTGCGCGGACCCCTGGAACATCAGGTGCTCGAAGAGGTGAGCCAGGCCCGTGCGGCCCTTGACCTCGTGGCGGGAGCCGACGTCGTACCACAGGCAGACCGCTGCGACCGGGGTCAGGTGGTCTTCGGAGAGCACCACGCGCAGGCCGTTGGCCAGCCGGTGCTCGGTCGCAGTCAGGCCGCCGGAGCCGGCTTGTTCTGTGGCCGTGTGACCCATGGGCATGTAGTCCCTTCGATCCGCTTGTGAGGAAGTTCTGTCACTGTATGCAAGCGCGTCGGCATCTGGCGAAGTTCCCGTGCGACCGGTACCGGGCGTGCGCCGCGCCGGACCCTCGCGGGAGCCGAAGGGGGAGTCGCGGTCGGCGTTGTCAGTGGGGCGGTCCACAATGGTCCGCGTCAGACTCAGACATACTCGCGGGTCGATCCCCAGCTGGTTGACCCGACTGGTTGACCGTTGTCCCGATGCCGCCTTCCGGCAGGGGCACCAGACGCAGCAGAAGGAGCCGCAGCCGCGATGGCCCGCCGCAGCACGAAGACCCCGCCGCCGGACGACTTCGAGGAGAGGATCCTCGACATCGACGTCGTCGACGAGATGCAGGGTTCCTTCCTCGAGTACGCGTATTCGGTCATCTACTCGCGCGCCCTGCCGGACGCCCGCGACGGCCTCAAGCCCGTGCACCGCCGCATCCTTTACCAGATGAACGAGATGGGGCTGCGGCCCGACCGCGGCTACGTCAAGTGCGCCCGCGTCGTCGGCGAGGTGATGGGTAAGCTCCACCCGCACGGCGACGCGTCGATCTACGACGCCCTGGTGCGCATGGCGCAGCCGTTCTCGATGCGGGTGCCGCTCGTCGACGGCCACGGCAACTTCGGCTCGCTGGGCAACGACGACCCGCCCGCCGCCATGCGGTACACCGAGTGCCGGATGGCGTCCGCGACGTCCCTGATGACGGAGTCCATCGACGAGGACACCGTCGACTTCGCGCCGAACTACGACGGCCAGGAGCAGGAACCGGTCGCCCTCCCCGCCGCGTACCCGAACCTCCTGGTCAACGGCGCGTCCGGCATCGCCGTCGGGATGGCGACGAACATGCCGCCGCACAACCTGGGCGAGGTCATCGCCGCGGCCCGCCATCTGATCAAGCATCCGAACGCCGACCTCGACACCCTGATGCGCTTCGTGCCGGGTCCGGACCTTCCGACGGGCGGCCGGATCGTGGGCCTCGGCGGCGTACGGGACGCGTACGAGAAGGGCCGCGGCACGTTCAAGATCCGCGCGACGGTCACGGTGGAGAACGTCACCGCCCGCCGCAAGGGCCTGGTCGTCACCGAACTCCCCTTCACGGTCGGCCCCGAGAAGGTCATCTCCAAGATCAAGGATCTGGTCGGTTCGAAGAAGCTCCAGGGCATCGCGGACGTCAAGGACCTCACCGACCGCGAGCACGGCCTGCGGCTGGTGATCGAGGTCAAGAACGGCTTCAACCCCGAGGCCGTATTGGAGCAGCTCTACAAGCTCACGCCGATGGAGGAGTCCTTCGGCATCAACAACGTCGCGCTGGTGGACGGCCAGCCGCTGACGCTGGGCCTCAAGGAGCTGCTGGAGGTTTACGTCGACCACCGCTTCAACGTGGTGCGGCGGCGGAGCGAGTTCCGGCGCACCAAGCGGCGCGACCGTCTCCACCTGGTCGAGGGCCTGCTGACGGCTCTGGTGGACATCGACGAGGTCATCCGGCTGATCCGCTCCAGCGAGAACAGCGCGCAGGCCAAGGAGCGGCTGATCGAGCGCTTCTCGCTGAGCGACATCCAGACGCAGTACATCCTCGACACCCCGCTGCGCCGGCTGACCAAGTTCGACCGGATCGAGCTGGAGTCGGAGCGCGACCGGCTGCAGGACGAGATCGAGAAGCTGACGCGGATCCTGGAGTCGGACGCCGAGCTGCGCAAGCTGGTGTCCGGCGAGCTGGCCGCGGTCGCGAAGAAGTACGGCACGGACCGGCGCACGGTCCTGCTGGAGTCGGCGGGCACCTCGGTCGGCGCGGTGCCGCTGGAGGTCTCCGACGACCCGTGCCGGGTGCTGCTGTCCTCGACGGGGCTGCTGGCCCGTACGGTCACCGGGGAAGTTGCCTTCGACGTCGACGCCAAGCGCGTCAAGCACGATGTGATCGTCTCGGCGGTGCCGGCCACGACCCGTGGCGAGGTGGGCGCGGTGACGTCCCTGGGCCGGCTGCTGCGGATCCCGGTGATCGACCTTCCGCAGCTCCCGGAGACCGCGGCGGCACCCAGCCTCTCCGGGGGCGCGCAGCTCTCGGAGTTCCTGACGCTGGAGGACGGCGAGGAGCTGATCTGCCTGACCACACTGGACGAGTCCTCACCGGGCCTGGCGCTCGGCACCGAGCAGGGCGTCGTCAAGCGGGTGGTGCCCGACTACCCCGCCCACAAGGAGGAGTTGGAGGTCATCACCCTCAAGGACGGCGACCGCATCGTGGGCGCGGCCGAGTTGCGCACCGGTGAGGAGGATCTGGTCTTCGTCACCAACGAGGCGCAGTTGCTGCGCTATCCGGCCGCGCAGGTGCGGCCGCAGGGCCGGCCCGCGGGCGGTATGGCGGGCGTCAAGCTGGGCGAGGGCGCGAAGGTGATCGCGTTCGCCGCGGTCGATCCGGCCTCCGAGGCCATGGTCTTCACGGTCGCCGGCTCACACGGCACGCTGGACGACTCAGTGGCGACGGCCAAGCTCACCCCGTTCGACCAGTATCCGCGCAAGGGACGGGCGACCGGTGGTGTGCGCTGCCAGCGGTTCCTGAAGGGCGAGGACGTCCTCACCCAGGCCTGGGTCGGGCCGACGCCGGTGCGGGCCGCGGATGCCAAGGGCGCCCCGGTCGAGATGCCGGACGTGGACCCACGGCGCGATGGCTCGGGCGTGCCGCTGATGAAGCGGGTGGCGGCGCTGGCGGGGCCGGTGTAGCCGGGGCCCGCTGCGGGTGACGCCGTCGGGCCGGGGAGGACCGGCCCGACGGCGTCAGCCGTCTTCGGGGTCGTCGGGTGCGGCCACGTACCGCAGCACGCCCCACATGCTGTTCTGGTCGGCATTCGACGGTGCGCTCTCGCGGCAGTTGTCCAGCTCCTTGTGCAGGGCCGGTGCGTCGATGCCGCTGCCGATCATGACGAGCTGGGTGCTCCGTTCCTCGCCCTTCGGCCACGGCGCGGGGTAGAAGCGCAGGAAGTCGCCGACGGCGTGGACCGTGAACTTCTGGCGGTTCTCCGGTACGTCGAAGTGGACGAAACCCTTGATGCGGTAGAGGCCGGCGGGGCGGCTGTCGAGGAAGTCCATGAGACGGCGCGGGTGCATCGGCTCGGCGGAGGTGAACTCCACGCTCTGGTAGGCCGTATGGAAGTGACCAGCGTGGTGGCAGTGGCCCGGGCGGTCGCACTGGTCGTCCGGGCCGTGCGCGGAATCCGTGTTCGCTGCTCTCTCCCGCAGCAGATCCTCGAAGGACAGCTGCCGCACGGCCGCGTCGTGGTCCTCCCCCGGTCCGCGGTCGAAGAACAGCCCGGGATCGATCCGGCCGTACGCCGTGCAGACGACGGGCCGGCCAGGAGCGAGGCCCGCGAGCGTGTCCCTGAGGTGGTCCCGCGCCGCGTCGCCGATGCGGTCGGCCTTGTTGAGGACCACCATGTCGGCGATGCCCACATGCCGGTCCAGTTCGGGATGCCGGGCCCTGGTGTCCTCGAACTCCGCGGCGTCGACGACCTCGATCAGCCCGCCGTAGACGATGCGGTCGTTGTCGCTGGCGAGGATCATCCGGATGAGTTCCTGGGGCTCGGCAAGCCCGCTGGCCTCGATGACGATCACGTCGATCCGGGCGGCGGGGCGGGCCAGGCGTTCCAGGTAGGTGTCCAGTTCGCTGGTGTCGACCGCACAGCACAGACAGCCGTTGCCGAGCGAGACCATCGAGTCCACCTGCCCGGCGACGGTCATGGCATCGATCTCGATGCTGCCGAAGTCATTGACGATCGCGCCGATCCGGGTGCCGTCGCCGTTGCCGAGCAGGTGGTTGAGCAGCGTGGTCTTGCCCGATCCGAGGAAGCCCGCGAGGACGACGACCGGGATCTGTTGCGGGGCCAAGGGACGCCTCCATGGTGCGGGTGGCGGGCCGCACGGACCGGCGGCGGACGAGCTGTCGATCGTAACGGAACACCGGTGACACCTGGCCCGGCTCCGTCCCCGCACCCCCTACGGGCCTCCCGGCTAGCGGGACGCGACGACGGGCAGCGGCTGCGGCGGGGGCGGGCCGACGTAGCGGGCCGCGGGACGAATGATCTTCGAGTCGTCGGCCTGTTCCAGGATGTTGGCGCTCCAGCCCACCACACGGGCCGCGCAGAAGGTGGGCGTGAACATCTCACGCGGCAGCCCGCACAGCTCCATGACGACCCCCGCGTAGAGCTCCACGTTGGTGTGCAGCTCACGGCCGGGCTTGAGTTCGGCCAGCAGCTCTTCGACCCTCGCCTCCACCTGGACGGCGAATTCCACCAGCGGTCCCCCGAGCTGCTGGGCAATCCCTCGCAGCATCCGGGAGCGCGGGTCCTCGGTGCGGTAGACGGAGTGGCCGAACCCCATGATCCGTTCTCCGCTCAGGACACGGTCGCGGATCCAGGGGTCGATGCGGTCGGGTGTGCCGATGGCGTCGAGCATGTCCAGGGCGCGGCTGGGCGCACCGCCGTGCAGCGGCCCGGAGAGCGCGCCGATGGCGCCGACGAGGCAGGCCGCGAGATCGGCGCCGGTGGAGGCGATGACGCGTGCGGTGAAGGTCGAGGCGTTGAAGCCGTGGTCGATGGTGGAGATCAGGTACGCCTCGATCGCCCGCACGCGCTCGGGCTCCGGCTCATCGCCGGTGAGCATGTAGAGGTAGTTGGCGGCGTGGCTCAGATCCGCGCGAGGCTCGACGGGCATCTGGCCCCGACCGAGTCGGTGCAGCGCGGTGACCAGGGTCGGCACGGCGGCGCACGCCGCGAGCGCGTCGGCACGGCGGTGGTCGGCGTCGATGTCGTACAGCGGCCGGAGGCCGGCCGTCGCACCGAGCAGGGACAGCGCGGTGCGCAGCCCGGCGAGCGGCCCGGAGAGCACACCGGCCTGGGCAAGGGCGGGCAGCGCCTCGCGCACGGCTGCGGGGAGCGTGCGCAGAGCGGCGGTCTCGGCACGGAAAGCTTCGAGTTGCGCGGCATCGGGCAGCTCCCCGTGGAACATCAGGTACCAGACGTCCTCGAACGTCCTGGCCGTCGCCAGCTCGACAGCGGAGTACTGGCGGTAGTGGTAGAAGCCCTCGACGCCTCGGACGTCGCCCACTTGGGTCTCGGTGACGATGACGCCCGAAAGCCCGCGGGGCACGTCGGTCGGTGTGGTGGCCTCGGCGCTCGCCATGGCTTGTCTCCTTGCTCTGCCTCACTCGAATATTGATCCGACTGTCCATGCTTGACTCAAGTATTGTCAATGTTGATTCCATCAATATGGACGAGTCTGGATACGGTGACCTCATGGCGGATCGAGACACGGCGCAGGACGCGGGCGGACAGCGGCTGAGCACCCGAGAGGCAGCCGAGCGGCTGGGGGTGAAGCCGGAGACGGTGTATGCCTATGTCAGCCGCGGCCAGCTGACCAGCCGTCGCGAGCCGGGCGCCCGCGGCAGCACCTTCGATGCAAAGGAGGTCGACACGCTCGCCCGCCGTACAGGCCGCCGCGAACCCTCCACCCCCGGCGGCGAGTTGGCGGTCCGTACGGGCATCACCCTGATCGACCGCGACCATTGCTATTACCGCGGCGTCGACACCTCCGACCTCGCCGCCCACTACAGCTTCGAGGAAGTCGCCGAGTGGCTGTGGACCGGCGAACTGCGCCCCGGCACCCGCTTCACGGCGTCGCAGGACGCGCTGTCCGCCGCCCATCACGCCGTACAGTCACTGCCGGCCCACAGTGGGCCGATGGACCGTCTACGGGTCGCCTTGATCGCCGCGGCGGCCGCCGACCCGCTCCGTTTCGACCTGTCCGAGGACACCGTTGTCGGCACCGCCCGCACCCTCATCCCGACCCTCGTCGACGCCTTGCCATCACACGCCCCGAAGCAGCGCGCCGCGGACTCCCTCGCCACACGCCTCTGGTCACGACTGACCTCACAACCTGCCGACGCCGCCGCGCTCCGCGCCCTGGACGCCGCAATGGTCCTGCTCATCGACCACGACCTCGCTGCCTCGACATTCGCGGTACGGGTCGCCGCCTCCGCCCGCGCGCATCCCTACGCGATCGTCTCGGCCGGCTTCGGCGCCCTGGACGGCGTGTTGCACGGGGCGGCGAGCGGACTCGCCCACCGGATGCTGACGGAGGTGCTGGACCGCGGCAGCGCGGCCGCCGTGGTCGCCGACCACCTGCGGGCCGGCCACCAGGTACCGGGGCTCGGACATCCTCTGTACCCGGGCGAGGACCCGCGGGCCCGCGCCCTGTTCCGACTCCTGGAGGAGGTGCCGCAGGCCCGCCCCGCCCTGCATGCCGCCCACCAAGTGATCACCACCACAGCCCGGCACACGGAGCTGCACGCCAACATCGATCTGGCACTGGCCGTACTGACCGTCTCGACGGACATGCCTGCGGAGGCAGGCGAGACCATTTTCGCCATCGCCCGCACCGCCGGCTGGATCGCCCACGCCCTGGAGGAATACGCCGAACCAGCCCTCCGCATGCGCCCCAGGGGCCAGTACAGCGGCCCCCGCGCCCCCCAACCGTTGCCCTGACCGGAGACCGCGCTGCGGTGCGACGTCACACCGGACGGAACCAGAGTTCCGGCAGCACCGGCACGATCAGCACACCCGGCATCAGCGACGTCTCACGCTAAAGCCCACTCACCACGAACGACGGGATTCAGCCCACCATCGCCCCACTGACCCTTCACCCGGCATCCAGCTCGGGCCAGATGAGGTTAGGCTCACCTATGTGAGTACCTGCGCCACCACTTCTCGCGAATCGGCCGAATCTCTCGCCGGGACCGCGGCCCTTGCCCGAACCTGGCTGCTCATCGAGCAGCCCGGGCCTTGGGGCGCCCATGCGCTGACGGACAGTCACCTCGACCCTGACGTCGGCCGGGCCCTGGAGGCCGCGGCAGAAGGTACGGGTGTACGCGTCGCCCTCATCCGTCGGCCGGGGCGCCCCGCCGACCGCCACGGCTCTCCGCGGCGGCGGCTGTTCCTCGCGCACACCGCGCCGGGACGCTCCTGGATCCGCACGACCACCGTCACCGACCCCCGCGCGGCCCTCGGACTGGAGTTCGCAGCCCTCGGAGCGGGCGAGCATCACGGCCTCTGGGAACCGTACATCGGTGAGCCGCTGGTCCTCGTGTGCACCAACGGCAAGCGGGACCGCTGCTGCGCCCTGCTCGGCCGCCCCCTTGCCGCCGAGCTCGCCGCAAGCGGAACCCAAACCTGGGAGGTCACCCACATCGGGGGACACCGCTTCTCGCCCACCCTTTTCGTCCTTCCGTACGGCTACGCCTACGGACGAGCCTCGGCCCCCCTGATCAAGGAGGCCGTGGAGTCGGCGCGCGACGGACGGATCACGGTGGACCACGCCCGTGGCCGCTCGGCCTGGGACCGGCCGGGCCAGGCCGCTGACCTCGCGGTTCGTGAGCTCATCGGGGAGGATCTGGCGGACGCACTCGACGTCGTACGGACCGACGCGATGTGGCCCGAACCGAAGTCGGCCGACAGGACGGCGTCCAGCAGTGCGGCCATCACCGGAGCCTCCGCCGCCTGGGCGGTTACCGTTGCCCACTCCGATGGCCGCATGTGGCGGGTCATCGTCGAACAGCGGGCCGATGGTGCTGCGGCGCCCGCTAGCTGTGGTGCACCGCTCGGTCCACCTGCGCGTATGGCGGTTGCCTCCATCAGCGCGGTGGAAACCCCGATCAGCGTGGCCGACGGCATGTCTCGTAGGACGGCCCAGGCAGTCGGTAGGTGACCCGGCCAACCCCGCCCCTCGCTCAGCGAGAACCTCACCACCCCGAACGCCCCCACCCCGTGTTCGCGCTCCGGGAGACAAACGTGCCCCATTGTGCGTTCCACGCCGCCGACCTTCCTCACCCCGGCGGTCGCTCCGCCCGCAGGAGGCCCCGCTTTCCGCGCGGCCACCGTCCGACAGCGGGCGACTGCCCCACGACCAGCTGAGACTCCAGACCAACCGCACCGACCAACTGCGCCGGGCCCGTCGGCCAAACCCCAGACAACCCGCCCTCTCCCACGACCTTCGCCATGCCCCGTGGCGCTCCCCCGTAGACCGCATGTCCTGTCCCTTCCCGCGCACCATCGCGCGCCTCGCGCTGCCCTCGGCCGATCTTTCATCGCCAGCTGATGCCGCCCGCCTGCTCACCACGCGAGGTTACGCACGCACAATCTGCGATCAAAAGGCCTGTGGATAACCTCTCCTGATGTACTCCCCACCCCATTGATGCGCAGCGGACCTGTACTTTCGTCAGCCGAGCCAGTCGCCTGTAAATGGCCGGCCATCGACGCGCCCTGGACGCGTCGATGGCACCTCACAAGGAATCGCACGCATTTCGCGCATGAAGCGAAAACCCCGAGCGAGTCGAACCCACAAACAACCGTGATCCGCGACATCGCGATGCCGGCGAAGCCAGCTTCCAGTCGCCGCCCGGACACCCTCCGAATTCGCCCCGCCGGGGATTACCGGCCACCTCGTCTCCGCGCTTACTGTTCGTTCGTATGGGCGAGAAGGAAGCGTCGATTCCGCGCCCGAGCGCCGCCGAGCCCTCGGGTTCCGCGCCGTTTGGCAGTGGGCCGACGGCCGACACCGCCTACGTAGAGCCGGTCAGCGGAGCGCAGGCAGCCCACGGTCAGCCGACAGCCAGCCCCCCGGCTCCAGCTCCCCCCGGACCGGCCAACACAGGGCCTCGCCGGACTAGACCGCGGCTGGGATGGCCACGGCGGGTCTTCTCTCAGGTGCTGATGGTGCAGCTGGCCATCGCCACCGGTGTCATCGTCCTGGCGACCGGTCTGTTCCTCGCCCCGCTCAGTGCACAGCTCGACGATCAGGCGATGCGCCGTGCTCTCGCCATCGCACAAACCACCGCGGCTGAGCCCCGCCTCGACGATGCCCTGGAGTCCTCCCGTCCCTCGCGCCACGGTCCCGTGCAGAACGAAGCGGAGCGAATTCGCGCCGCTACCGGCGCCGAATACGTAGTGATCATGGACAAGCGAGGCGTGCGCTGGTCCCACACCGACCCGGACGAGATAGGACGCCACGTCTCGACCGACCCCAGCGCCGCGCTCTCCGGCCAAGAAGTGATGCAGATCGACGAGGGCACACTCGGCCGGTCCGCACGCGGCAAGGTCCCGCTTCGCGACGAGCACGGCGAGGTGGTCGGCGCCGTCTCCGTCGGCATCGCATACGAGAGCGTGCAGGAACGTCTGCTCTCCACGGTCCCCCAGTTGCTTGCGTACGCGGGCGGGACACTCGTTGTGGGAGCGCTCGCCGCCTACCTCGTTGCCCGTCGGCTCCAGCGTCGCACCCACGACCTGGCGTTCTCCGACATCTCCGCATTGCTCGTCGAGCGGGAGGCAATGCTGCACGGCATCCGGGAAGGCTTCCTCGCGCTCGACAAGAACGGCCGCATCCGCCTGATGAACGACGAGGCGCAGCGTCTCCTGGATCTCCGCGCCGAAGACACCGGCCGTCCCCTGGACGCGGCTCTCCCTCCAAGCCGTACAACGGACGTCCTGGCCGGCCGCGTCTCGGGGGCGGACCTGCTGGCGGTCAGCGGGCACCGGGTCCTGGTGGCCAACCGAATGCCGACCGACGACGGCGGTGCCGTGGTCACCCTGCGTGACCGTACCGAGCTGGAGCGGCTGGGGCGCGAGCTGGACGGTACCCGCGGCCTCATCGATGCCCTCCGTGCCCAGGACCATGAGCACGCCAACCGACTGCACACCCTCCTCGGCCTGCTCGAGCTCGGGCTGTACGAGGAGGCGGTCGAGTTTGTGACGCAGGCCGTGGGCGTGCATCGGGCGACCGCCGAGCAGGTCACCGAGCGCATCCACGATCCGCTGCTGGCCGCACTCCTGGTGGGGAAGGCCACCGTCGCCACCGAGCGCGGCGCTTCGCTGAGCATCTCCCCCCGTACACACCTACCTGATCGCCTGGTAGACCCGCACAGCCTGGTCACCATCCTCGGCAACCTCGTCGACAACGCGCTGGACGCCACGTCGAGTGAGCGCGACGCACAACTGGAAGTGGAGGTCCGTACCGAAGGCAGCACCGCCATCATGCGCATCAGCGACAACGGCCCCGGCGTGCCCGAGGAACGTCGTGCGGAGATCTTCACCGAAGGCTGGACGACCAAGGAATCGCCGCGCCACGGGCAGCGCGGAATCGGCCTGGCGCTGGTACGGCGTCTCGCTGAGCGCTACGGAGGCAGCGCCGAGGTCGGCGAGCGCCCCGGTGGCGGTGCGGTGTTCACCGTGACCGTCCCCGACGCGCTGTCCGAGAAACTCTCCCGAGCGCGCGGAACAACGCCCCAGGAGACAGCCACGGAAACCCGTGCCCCCGGACGGCCCCAGGCGCGCACTCGTCACCTCGAAGGCGACACGGAGGCCGGCCGATGATCGACGTTCTGGTCGTGGACGACGATGTGCATGTCGCGAAGATCAACGCCGCGTATGTCTCCAAGGTCGAGGGCTTCCGTGTCAGTTGCCTGGCGCACACGGCCGCTGACGCCCTCGCAGCCCTGGAGACGCACCACGTCGATCTGATCCTCCTGGACCACTACCTCCCCGACGGGACCGGGCTCCAACTGGTCGGCGACCTGCGGCGACGCGGCCTGTTCACCGACGTCATCATGGTGACGGCAGCTCGCGACATCGCCACCGTGCAGGCCGCGATGCGCCACGGTGCGCTGCAGTACCTGGTCAAGCCGTTCACCTTCGCAGGGCTGCGCTCCAAGTTGATGGGTTATGCGGCACTGCACCGTACGTTTGCGGGTGGCGGACAGGCGGAGCAATCCGAAGTGGACCGGATCTTTGGGGCTCTGGGGGCCGCCAACGCGGGCTCGGCGGAGCTGCCGAAGGGCCACTCCACCGCCACTGCCGACCGTGTGCGCTCGGTGCTGCGCTCCGCGGACGCCCCCCTCTCGGCGCAGGACGTCGCACTCCAGGCGGGACTGAGCCGCCAGACCGCGCAGCGCTACCTCAAGCTGCTGGAACGCGCCGGGCGGGTACGCCTCACGCTCAAGTACGGCGAGACCGGCCGCCCAGAGCACCGCTACGAGTGGGTTTAGCCGGAGGGCCGGCGCCACGCGGAGGCAAGGGCAACGGGAACCCTGTACACACGAATAGGACGTGGCAACCATTCCGGCCCAGTTGCCACGCCCCTCGTCGGCCACTGCACGGTCAGGGTCGTCCATCCCTGACACGACAATCTGTCCTAAGCAGCCCCCGCCCCCGTCAGCGCCCGTACCTCCGTCTCCGCATGCCGTGCCTCGTCGGCGGCCTCCGGGGAGAGCACAGTTCCCAGCCACCCCATCAGGAAGCCCAGTGGGATCGATACGACACCGGGGTTGTCGAGCGGGAAGAAGGCGAAGTCCATTCCAGGGAAGAGCGACTCTTGGCTGCCGGAGACCACCGGGGAGAGCACTACCAGGGTGATCGCCGGAATCAAGCCCCCGTATACGGACCAGACAGCACCCCGGGTCGTGAAGCGGCGCCAGAAGAGCGTGTACAGCAGGACCGGCAGGTTGGCCGATGCCGCAACGGCGAAGGCCAGGCCTACCAGGAAGGCGACATTCAGGTCCTGGGCGAGCAGGGCGAGCCCGATCGCGACAGCACCGACGGCCACAGCCGCGATGCGCGCCACCGCCACCTCGGCACGCTGGGCGTCTTGCGCCGTACCACGCTGACGTCGGAGCGAGGCATACAGGTCGTGCGCAACGGAGGCCGATGAGGCGAGCGTGATGCCGGCGACCACGGCCAGGATGGTGGCGAACGCCACTGCGGCCACCACGGCGAAGAGCACTGTGCCCCCGGTCGAACCGGCGCCGCCGCCCAAGTTGAGGGCCAACAGCGGGACCGCGGTGTTGCCCGCTGTATTGGACGTCCGGACGGCGTCGCTGCCGAGCACCGCCGCGGCACCGAAGCCGAGCACGATGGTCATCAAGTAGAAGCCGCCGATCAGCCCGATGGACCAGACGACGGATCGGCGGGCGGAACGGGCCGTGGGGACCGTGTAGAAGCGGGAAAGGATGTGTGGCAGCCCGGCGGTGCCCAGGACCAGCGCGAGACCGAGGCTGATGAAGTCCAGCCGGGAGGTCCAGCCCCCACCGTATTTGAGGCCGGGTGCGAGAAAGTCGCGGCCGTGTCCGCTGCGTTCGGCGGCGGTGTTCAGCAGTGTGTTGAAGTCACCGTGAAACCGAACCAGTACCAGGACAGTCAGGGCAATGGCACCTCCCATGAGAAGTACGGCCTTGACGATCTGGATCCAGGTCGTGGCACGCATCCCTCCAAAGGCTACGTAGACGACCATCAGGGCACCGACCCCGATCACCATCCAGGTACGTGCCTGCTGGCCCGCGCCTCCCAGGAGCAGGGCGACGAGGCTGCCTGCCCCGACCATCTGCGCCACCAGATAGAGCACCGACACCGTGACGGAGGCGGTGCCGGCCGCGATACGGACTGGCCGCGACCGCATCCGGGCCGCGACGACATCGGCAAGGGTGAACCTGCCGCAGTTGCGGACCAGTTCAGCGACGAGGAAGAGGACGACGAGCCAGGCCACGAGAAAGCCGACCGAGTACAGCAATCCGTCATAGCCGAACAGGGCGATCAGCCCGGAGATTCCGAGGAAGGAGGCAGCGGACATGTAGTCACCCGCGATGGCGAAACCGTTCTCCATCGGGGAGAAGAGCCTCCCTCCCGCGTAGAACTCCTCGGCGGAACCGTGCCGACGACGGCTCACCCAGGTGGTGATCGCCAGGGTGACGGCGATGAACACGCTGAACAGAACCAGTGCGAGGGTCTGGTGGTCGTCGGTCACCGGACGTTCCCTCCGGTGAGTTCCTGGGTTTCCCAGCGGATGTCGAGCGCGGCCCTGTCCCTGCGCAGCCGGGCGTGGCGTGCGTAGGCCCAGGTGAGCAGGAACGTGGTGGCGAACTGGCCGAGTCCGGCGAGCATCGCGACGTTCAGAGCGCCGGCGACGCGGTGGGCCATGAGGCCGGGCGCAGCGGTCGCGGCGATCACATAGGCGAGGTACCAGGCAAGAAAGACCGCCGTACCGGGCAGCACGAAATGCCGGTAGCGGCGGCGCACCTCCTGGAAGGCCGCGCTTCGCTGCACCGCAAGATAGATCTCGCCATGCGCCGCGGGCCGTTGTTCCGGTACCGCCACTGGTGCCGGTACCGGCCCAGGTGGCTGCCCGGTTCTCCACTCGCCCGCTGCCTCCGCTGCGCCGTCCGCCTCGCCCCACCCGGAGGCGAGAGCGTCGTACCAGGGGTCGTCGAGCCGTACGCCCCCTGGCTCACCGGCCGAGCGGCCGTCCTGCTTGTCCACCGAACTCTCCTTGGTGCACGGGTCTGTTGTCCGTGCGACCCAAGGTTGGACAGAAAGGAAGATCCGGGACGCTTCATTCCGAACCCTTCACCCCATCAGGTGATGAGCTACCTGGGCGGCTGTGCCAGGCCGTGGCGGTACGCGTAGTGAATGGCTTGGGCCCGGTCCCGCAACCCGGCCTTGGCGAAGAGGTTGTTGATGTGGGTCTTCACCGTGGCCGTGGAGACGTGCAGCGTGCCCGCGATCTCCGGATTGGACTGGCCCTCGGCGACCAGCCGCAGCACCTCCACCTCGCGCGCCGTCAGGCCGTCCGGAGCCTCGTCCGGTGGCGACAGGGGCCGTACCGGCTCGGCGAAGCGCTCCAGCAGCCTGCGTTGGATCTTGGGCGCCAGGCCGGCCTCGCCCGAGAGCACATCGTCGATGGCCCGGACGATCTCCTCGCCGTCCGCGTCCTTGGTCAGATAGCCACGGGCCCCGGCCTGCAGGGCAGGAAAGAGCGAGTCGTCGTCCGCATAGGTGGTGAGCACCACGACCTGGGTACCGGGGTGCTCGGCTCGGATACGCCGGGTGGCCTCGACACCGTCGCAGCGCGGCATCCTCAGGTCCATCAGCACGACGTCGGGGTCGAGTTCGGCGACGAGGCGGACCGCGTCCGCACCGTCTGCTGCCGAGCCGACGACCTCGATGCCCGGCAGGAGTCCCAGCAGCATCACGATTCCCTCGCGCACCACCGTCTGGTCGTCGGCGACCACTACCCGTGTCACCGTGCGTGCCGTCATGCGGGCACCCGCAGCCGCACCACGAATCCCTCCTCATCAGGGCCGGATTCCAGCGTTCCGCCGAGGAGTTCGGCGCGCTCCCGCATCCCGAGCAGACCGTATCCGGAGCCGCTGACGGCGAGTTCGCCGGGCTTGCCGCGGCCGCCGAAATCACGCACCTCCAGGCCCACGTCGTCCCTCGCGTAGTCCAGCCGCACGCTCACCCGTGCCCCCGGGGCGTGCTTGCGCACGTTCGTCAGCGCCTCCTGGGCAACCCGGCGGACCGCGAGGCCCGCCTCCGCCGGTAGGGCACGCCCCTCGCCCTCCACCTCCAGCCGAAAGCCCTCAGCGGCCGCCAGGCGCCGCAGAAAGTCCTCGACCGGGATCATCTCCCCGCGCAGCGCGGAAAGCGCCTCACGGGTGCCGGACAGCCCTTCACGGGCCATCCCCCGGCACGCCACCACCCGGTCCAGGAGCTGGTCACGGTCGGCCTCGAGGTCCGTGCTGCGCTGGATCAGCAGTCGTGCCGCCTCCAGGTGCACGAGCTGGGCGCTCAGGCTGTGGGCGAGGACGTCGTGGATCTCGCGTGCGATCCGTCCGCGTTCGGTGAGCGCCGCGGATTCGGCCTCCGCCTTGCGGGCAGCCCGTTCCTGGGCCAGCAGCCGCCGGGCGTTGCCGCGTGCCTCGGCGTCCTGTCGTACGACATAGCCCGCCAGCGCCAGACCCACGGTGGTCGCGGTGGTGGCGATCCAGTTGTCGTGGTCCATCACGGCGAACGCCCCCAGGGCCGCGGCGGCGCACGGCACCGCGGCGTTCAGCGGCAGCCGCTCCATGGCGACGACGGCGCAGGCACACCACAGGACGATCGCGGGCGTCGGCGCCCCGGCGAACGCAAAGCCGAAGGCCGCCGCCTCCAGTACGGCGAACAGCCCGATCGACGGCCACAGACGGCGTGCCAGGGTCGTGCGGAAGAAGCCGCGGAAGACCAGGATGCTGAGGGCCATGCCGGCACACGCCGCCACCCGGCCCCAGCCTCTGAAGCCGGGCCCCTTCAGGGTGATCCACACCAGTACGGCGACCACCATGACACGCACCGCGCGGCCGGCCCACACCCGGGCGCCGCTGATGCCCTCACGGGAGAGCGACTCCCGCAGGGGCCAGCTCGTCCAGGAGTTCATCGGCACGTACGGTCCTTCCCAGGGGCGACGGGGGCGTCAGCCCGCAACAGGGACACGGTACGTCTGCTGCAGGGCCTGGGCGCGCCAGGCGGTGACACCGGCACGGGTCAGCAGCATCGCGCCGACGGAGAGCATGGTGGCCGCGCTGCCCTGGCGGATCCCCATGGCCGCCGCGATGCCCATGAGGCCGAGCCGCAGCGCCATGCCGCAAAGCCACACACCGGCCGCCGCCCAGCCTCCTTTGCTCCACACCGCACCGTCCGCGTCCGTCCAGATACGTGTCGTCCAGGCCCAGCCGATGCCGCAGGCCAGCCCGATGAGGATCTCCGTACCG
Organism: Streptomyces angustmyceticus; assembly: GCF_019933235.1. Taxonomy (NCBI): domain Bacteria; kingdom Bacillati; phylum Actinomycetota; class Actinomycetes; order Kitasatosporales; family Streptomycetaceae; genus Streptomyces; species Streptomyces angustmyceticus. The sequence continues at coordinate 2,087,335 of NZ_CP082945.1, forward strand.
AGCAGGGCGGCGGACGCCAGGTGGTGTCCGGGGTCCAGAAGGCCGGGCTGCCGTACCGCCAGGACCATCAGGACGACCGGAACCAGCCACGTTTTCTTGCCCTCCGACGTGACGCGCCGCGCCGTGAACTGCCGGATGCACACCCATGCAACCGCCGCGGTGATCACAACGATGTTGAGCAAGCCGCTCATGACCCAGGCCCTTCGTGGGACGAAATTTTCGATGTGCCCGACGCTACGGAGCGGCACCGGGTGGCCGGATCGGAGCCAGGGTGGGGACCGGGTGGAAATGCCGACGGGCGCCCGTCCACCCAGGGGTGGAGAGGCGCCCGTCGGGAGCTGCTGACCGGTCAGGTGTCGATGCGCGAACGGTCCAGAGTGGAGGCGGAGTTGGTGATGAACTCCTTACGGGGCGCGACTTCGTTGCCCATGAGGAGGTCGAAGGCCTTCTCCGCCGCTTCGAGATCGCTGATGTTGATCCGGCGCAGGGTGCGGTGGCGCGGGTCCATGGTCGTCTCGGCGAGCTGGTCGGCGTCCATCTCACCCAGACCCTTGTAGCGCTGGATGCTGTCCTTGTAGCGGACCTTCTTGCGCTGGAGCTCGAGCAGCGTCTGGCGCAGCTCGTTGTCCGAGTAGGTGTAGATGTACTTCTCCTGGCCCTTCTTGGGGTTGATCAGTTCCACCCGGTGCAGCGGCGGAACGGCGGAGAAGACCCGGCCCTGCTCGACCATGGGCCGCATGTAGCGCTGGAACAGCGTCAGCAGCAGGCAGCGGATATGCGCGCCGTCGACATCGGCGTCGGCCAGGAAGATGACCTTGCCGTAGCGGGCGGTGTCGATGTCGAAGGTGCGGCCGGAACCGGCTCCTATGACCTGGATGATGGCGCCGCACTCGGCGTTCTTGAGCATGTCCGAAACCGACGACTTCTGGACGTTCAGGATCTTGCCGCGGATCGGCAGCAGCGCCTGGAATTCCGAGTTCCGGGCCAGTTTCGCGGTGCCCAGCGCCGAGTCTCCCTCGACGATGAAGAGTTCGCTGCGGTCGACGTCGTCACTGCGGCAGTCCGCGAGCTTGGCCGGCAGCGACGACGACTCCAGCGCCGTCTTCCGGCGCTGGGCCTCCTTGTGCTGGCGGGCGGCGATGCGCGTACGGGCCGCGGCGACGATCTTCTCCATGACGGCGCGCGCCTGCTGCTTGTCGTCCCGCTTCGTGGAGGTCAGGAATGACTTGAGTTCCCGGCTCACCACCTGGGCGACGATCCGCGAGGCGGCGGAGGTGCCGAGGACCTCCTTGGTCTGGCCCTCGAACTGCGGCTCCGCGAGCCGTACGGTCACGACGGCGGTGAGGCCCTCCATGGCGTCGTCCTTGACGACGTCGTCCTCGGAGACGCGCAGCAGCTTGCTCGACCGCAGCACCTCGTTGACCGTCTTGGCGACCGACCGCTCGAAGCCGGAGACGTGGGTGCCGCCCTTGGGCGTGGCGATGATGTTGACGAACGACTTGACCGTCGTGTCGTAGCCGGTGCCCCAGCGCAGCGCGATGTCGACGCCCAGATCCCGGGTGACCTCGGTCGGTGTCATGTGGCCACGGTCGTCGAGGACCGGCACCGTCTCCTTGAAGGAGCCCTGGCCGGTCAGCCGGAGCACGTCGCAGACGGCCTTGTCCTGCGCGAGGTACTCACAGAACTCGCTGATGCCGCCGTCGTAGCGGAACGTCTCTTCCGTCTTGCCGGCGCCGTCGATGCCGCGCTCGTCGCGGACGACCAGGGTGAGGCCCGGCACGAGGAACGCGGTCTGGCGGGCACGGGCGTGCAGCGTCTCCAGGGAGAGCCTGGCGTCCTTGAGGAAGATCTGCCGGTCGGCCCAGTAGCGCACCCGGGTGCCGGTCTTCGTCTTGGCGATCCGCTTGCCCTTGAGGAGGCCGTTGCCCGGGTCGAAGGGCGCTTCGGGCCCCGATTCGGTGAAGATGCCGGGGACGCCGCGGCGGAAGCTGATCGAGTGCGTCTTGCTGCTGCGGTCCACCTCGACGTCGAGCCGGGCCGACAGGGCGTTGACGACCGAGGCACCGACGCCGTGCAGACCACCGGAGGCCGCGTAGGAGCCGCCGCCGAACTTTCCGCCGGCGTGCAGCTTGGTCATCACGACCTCGACGCCGCTGAGGCCGGTCTTGGGCTCGACGTCCACGGGAATGCCGCGGCCGTTGTCCCGGACCTCCACCGACCCGTCGTCGTGGAGGATCACCTCGATGTGGTCGCAGTAGCCGCCCAGCGCCTCGTCGACGGAGTTGTCGATGATCTCCCACAGGCAGTGCATCAGGCCGCGACTGTCCGTCGAGCCGATGTACATGCCGGGGCGCTTCCGGACGGCCTCGAGCCCCTCGAGGACGAGCAGATGCCGCGCGGTGTAGTTGGATCCGTCCCGGTCTGCCCCGGTCAGCACTGCGGTGGACGGCACGGACATCTCGGCGGTCACGCGGTTCGCTCCTCGCTGAATTTCTGGCAGCCCGCATTCCGCGGACTCGGTTGTGGCGGTGTCGCCCGTCAGAGGGTACCGAGGCCTGGTAGAGCCGATGTGACGCCACCCGTAAGCATGCCCATGGTAGTAGAATTTCGCTCGTACGTTCGATCCCTCGAAGGGGTGACGTCCTGATGACGTGCACATCACGTTCCCTTCGAGGCATGAACCATTTAGGCTCCGGGCACGTCCTCATCAACAACCGGCAAGCCAGCCGGGAGGACAGATCCAACAACCAACGTGAATCAGACCACCACGCAATACGGCTCATTCGCCGCCACCCGGCAGCACCCGGCCCCCTCCGAGAATTTTTTCGAGGAAAAGGCACGAGCGGGAACGTTTTCGGCCTGGTTGGATGTTGACCCTGGTACGACAGCTCGTCGAGCTAGAGAAGAGGCGACGTGACTACTGTTCTGACACCCGCGAGCCCGCTGACGGCCGCTGACCGCTGCGACCGCTGCGGCGCCCAGGCATACCTGCGCGTCGTCCTGATGTCCGGCGGAGAACTGCTCTTCTGCGCCCACCACGGTCGCAAGTTCGAGCCAGAACTCAAGAAGATCGCCGCGGAAATACAGGACGAGACGGAGCGGCTGACCGCTTCTCCGGCGTCCGCGTCCGATGAGGAACGCTGACACTTCGCATCCACGACGAGCGAGCAGCGGCTCAACGCCGTATCGCGGGCGGTTCCCCGACACCAACGGGGACACCGCCCGCACTCGTACGCGCGCACGCCTTCACCGGCCCCCACGCCGCTCAGCCCGCCCCGTGTGCGGAGACCACCGGGAGAAGCGCCGAGGCGCGCGTGTAGACCCCGGGACTGCCGGCCTGACCACAGCCGGTCCCCCACGACACCAGGCCCACCAGCCGTCCGCGCACGACCAGGGGCCCGCCGCTGTCCCCCTGGCAGGCGTCGTGGCCGCCGTGGGGTGCCCCCGCACACAGCATCGTTCGGGGCTTGTACGTACCGTCGGCACTGCCGGGATACGCTCGCGCACAGACCGCATCGGGCAGCACGTTGACGCGCGCCGCGCGCAACTGCGACGCGTAACTGCCCCCGCCTGTGGTGTCTCCCCAGCCGTAGACCGTGGCCGCGTTGCCGGGCCGGTAGGCGCTGTCCTGCCGTCCCGCCATCGGGATCGGCCGGTTCGGGACCGGCCTGTCCAGTGTGAGGACGGCCATGTCACCGTCGTTCGTGTAGTTGTTGTAGCGCGGGTTGACCCAGATCTTCGCGGGCTTGAGTTCCTGTCCACCGCCACCGCTGAGCTTGTCGCGCCCGACGACGATCCGCAGGTCCCGCACCTCCCGCCAGGGGACGCCCAGCACCTCCTTGCTCAGGCAGTGCGCCGCGGTCACCACCGTCGAGTGCCCCACCAGCACGCCGCCGCAGAACTGTCCGGAGCGCTGGACGCCGAAGCGCTCGTGGGAGGCCAGCGCCACCGCCCAGGGGCTGTGCGACAGCGGCGCGGGCTTTCCGCCGATCACCGACCCGTCCGCGGCCGCCGGCGCCGGCAGGGCAAGGACCAGCGCGAGGGCTCCGAGGGCAGCGTGTGCGGTCGGACGCATGCGGACTCCTTGACTCTGTGAAAATGCGCGCGCACCCAGAGTGACCCAAACGGCGGCCCGGCGCACCCCGGACGCACAGAAGCCCGGCCCCTCCAACTAGGAGAGACCGGGCTCGTGACCCCTATGGGGCGGTAGGACTAGTCGAGGTAGTCGCGCAGCACCTGGGAGCGCGACGGGTGACGCAGCTTCGACATCGTCTTCGACTCGATCTGGCGGATCCGCTCACGGGTGACGCCGTAGACCTTGCCGATCTCGTCCAGCGTCTTGGGCTGGCCGTCGGTGAGACCGAAGCGCATGGACACGACACCGGCCTCGCGCTCGGAGAGGGTGTCCAGCACCGAGTGCAGCTGCTCCTGCAGAAGCGTGAAGCTGACCGCGTCGGCCGGGACGACCGCCTCGGAGTCCTCGATGAGGTCACCGAACTCGCTGTCGCCGTCCTCACCCAGCGGGGTGTGCAGCGAGATGGGCTCGCGGCCGTACTTCTGGACCTCGATGACCTTTTCGGGGGTCATGTCGAGCTCCTTGGCCAGCTCCTCCGGGGTGGGCTCACGGCCCAGGTCCTGGAGCATCTGGCGCTGGACGCGCGCGAGCTTGTTGATGACCTCGACCATGTGGACGGGGATACGGATCGTACGGGCCTGGTCGGCCATGGCGCGGGTGATGGCCTGGCGGATCCACCACGTCGCGTAGGTCGAGAACTTGTAGCCCTTGGTGTAGTCGAACTTCTCGACCGCACGGATCAGACCGAGGTTGCCCTCCTGGATCAGGTCCAGGAAGAGCATGCCGCGGCCGGTGTAGCGCTTGGCCAGGGAGACGACCAGTCGGAGGTTGGCCTCCAGGAGGTGGTTCTTCGCCCGGCGGCCGTCCTCGGCGATGATCTCCAGCTCGCGCTTGAGCTTCGGCGCCAGCTTGTCGGAGTTCGCCAGCTTGTCCTCGGCGAACAGACCCGCCTCGATGCGCTTGGCGAGCTCCACCTCCTGCTCGGCGTTGAGGAGCGGGACCTTGCCGATCTGCTTGAGGTAGTCCTTTACCGGGTCGGCGGTGGCGCCGGCCGCGGCGACCTGCTGCGCGGGGGCGTCGTCCTCGTCGTCGTCGGACAGGACGAAGCCGGCGTTCTCCGCACCCTCGGCGGCCTCGGGCGCGTCGCCCTTGCCGGGCGCCGGGGTCTCCTCGGTCACCTCGTCGTCGAGCAGCTCGTCGACGTCCTTCTTGGCCGCGGTCTTCTTCGCGGTGGCCTTCTTGGCCGTGGCCTTCTTCGCGACCGTCTTCTTGGCGGTCGCCTTCTTCGCCGCCGCCTTCTTCGCAGGCGCGGACTCGGACTCACCGGCCGACGGGTCCGCCACGGGGGCGGGGGCGGCGGCGGTGGTCTTCTTGACCGTGGCGGCCTTCGCCGCGACGGTCTTGGTGGCGGTGCGCTTCGCCGGACTCTTCGCTGCGACGCTCTTGCGGGTGCGCTTGGGCGCCTCTGCGGCACTGACCATCAGCGTCACACCCTCCTCGTCGAGGATCTGGTTGAGGCTGCGCAGAACGTTCTTCCACTGGGTTGGCGGAATCTGGTCAGCCTCGAAGGCCCGACGCACGTCATCGCCGGCGATCTGCCCATCTGCCTTTCCCCGCTCGATGAGCGCCATCACAGACTCGGACTCGGCGATCTCCGGCGGGAGCGTACGGGATGTGCTGGCCGACACGAACAACCTCTCGGAACGATGGAAACGGCTTCCGACCCCGTCCTGTGTGGATCGGAGCCGACGACCGCCGGTGGGGATGGACCGACGGCGCAGGGGCAACCGGGGAGTTGAACAGCGTCACGAACGCCGCTCGTATTGCCTCCTCGGCTATCACCTCTTAAGTCATCGCGCTTCCCGGAAGAGCGTTACGCCCAATCTGCGTGGCCCGAGTCACACCCCATAACGACCCATTCCCAGTCATATGACATGCAATCCTCCCAAGACCTGCCGCCGGATCCGGTCGGTGTCCCGGATCCGGCGAAATTCTGCGCCGCGCCGCGTACGGCGTGCCCTACCCGAGGGGTGCGCAGGGCACACGGCCGCTCGGCGCCTACGGTCCGCACACGGTCGGGTACGGGCCCTCAGTGCTCGCGGGGGGCGGGGACGACGTGGTCCACCGGCGTCCCGGAGCCCTGGCCGCCGACCTCGCCATGGGCGGCGAGGAGCTGGCGCATGGCGGCTTCGGCCGCCGTGGCGTCGCCGGACCCGATGGCGTCGACGACCCGCATGTGCTGGCCCACGGAGTTCTCGACCGGGCGCTCGCAGCCGCCGCCGGGGCCGCCGGAGACGTGCAGGGCGGCGGAGACGATGCCCGAGAGGTGCTCGAGCATGCGGTTGCCGGCGAGCTGCAGCAGCAGCGAGTGGAACTCGGCGTCGGCGCGGGAGAAGGTCATGGTGTCGCCCTGGGCCGCGGAGTGCCCCATGATCTCGACCATGTCGGCGAGCCGCTGCTGGACGTCCTCACGGCCGTGACCGGCGGCGAGACGGGCGGCGAGGGGCTCGATCGTCCAGCGCAGCTCGCAGAGCTCACGGCGCTGGTCGTCGCGCTGTGGTCCGTATGCCCGCCATTCGATGATGTCGGGGTCGAGGAGGTTCCAGTCGCTGACCGGACGCACCCGGGTGCCCACGTTCGGGCGAGCGCTGACGAGGCCCTTGGCCTCGAGGACTCGCAGTGACTCGCGGACGACGGTGCGGGAGACCTCGAAGCGCTGGCCGATCTCCTCGGGGACGAGCGGGCGGTCGGCACCGAGATCGCCGGAGACGATCATCTGGCCGAGCTGCTGGACGAGTTGGCCGTGCAGGCCGCGGCCTCGGTTTCCTGCCGCGCGACGGCCGACCCGGCCGATGTCGGCCTCGGAGCCTTCCCAGACCTGCGAAACGCGCTCGGCACGGTCGTGGCCTGCTGCGTTGCTGGCGTTCGCGGCGTTGGCGGCGTTCGCGTAGGGGTAGCGGTCAAGCTCGCCCGGGCCTGCGAGGCCGGTGTCGCCGGGGCGAGCCGCGGTCATCATGGTGTGCGCAAGGGTACTCACGCATCTTTTGTCGGCGACACCCTGAACACCCTTGAGGTCTTTGGTGAAAAGCACACGAAAGGGTGATCGCCCCCCATCCCCGAATTGACGCTTTATCGGAAAGAAATGCGCTCTCGATGGAGAGTTGTGAACAGCAGCCGCAACAACAGGGCGTCAAAACAGATGCCTTACTCGATCAGCAGAAGAAGCCGCACAGCATCGCGAGCACGTATCCGCAGACCAGACGGGTCGGCCACAACATCGCTGTCCCGCCCGAGGGTTGGCGCGTCGGCCACATCATGAACAGGTGCATCCTGGTCGATTGCGAACGGGCACTTGACGCGGCCCGCAGACGGCAGATCACATCCGCGACGAGGCGCGGGAAGAGAGCGCGCCGGCAATCCTGTTGCAGTGGAACGGAATACGCCGGCGATCGATAAACCTGACTGAACGTGATCGCCTTTCGAGGGCCCCGCCAGCTCACCACAGGATCAGGGAACTCAACAGGAACAATGACGAGTCCGCTGCAAAAACCCTTTGCGGACCGATGCACAGTCACCGGCCGGGCGGGGTGGCGCCACGGGCGAGCGCACTGCAGAGCGGGGGTGCGCCGGCCGCGACCGGACGCGGACCGCGAGGATCCGTCGCCCCTGGCATGGCCGGCCCGGTGGTGCGGGGCCTCGCGCCCCTGACGGGGCGTGAGGCCGGTCGGGAGCTGCGCGGGTCGCTAAGGGGCTCACCCGGCCACCGTACCGCGATATGTCCTATTTTCTCGCAATGTCCAATCTTGACGGTTCGTCGTGTCACTGCGAGTGAAACTCGGCCCTGCGGCGGCCGTGAGCTCTGTGGACTCAGACCTCGGGACGCAACATCGGCGGGTTGAGCAGGGTCGCCCCGCCGGCTCGGAACAGCTGTGCGGGGCGCCCGCCCTGACGGGTCGTCGTGCCACCGGTGGGCACCAGGAATCCGGGCGTGCCCGTCACCTTGCGGTGGAAATTCCGGGGGTCCAGGGCGACGCCCCAGACCGCCTCGTACACCCGTCGCAGCTCGCCCACGGTGAACTCCGGCGGGCAGAAGGCCGTGGCGAGCGAGGAGTACTCGATCTTCGAGCGGGCGCGCTCCACGCCGTCGGCGAGGATCCGGGCGTGATCGAAAGCCAGGGGGGCCGCCAGCTCGCCCTCCCTGGCGAGGGTGTCGTCCTGCTCCAGGAGGGTCTCCACGGGCGCCCAGCGCGCGCTGTGGGCGTCGCCGCCGGGCACGGGCGCCGGCAGATCGGGGGCAAGCACCAGGTGCGCGACGCTGACGACCCGCATCCGGGGGTCCCGCTTGGGGTCGCCGTACGTGGCGAGCTGTTCGAGGTGCGCGCCGTACACGGGGGACGGACCCTCCGGGGACTGGGCGTGCAGACCGGTCTCCTCGGCCAGTTCCCGGCCGGCCGCGGCTTCGAGATCCTCGTCGGCCCGGACGAATCCGCCGGGCAGGGCCCAGCGCCCCTGGAACGGCGGCTCACCGCGGCGCACGGCCAGCGCGCACAGGGCGTGGCGCCGCACGGTGAGCACGACCAGGTCGACGGTTACGGCGAAGGGCGGGAAGGCCGACGGGTCGTAGGGAGGCATGGGCGTGATCATAGTCGTCCCCTTGACGATAAACAGGCCCCGAGCACCTCACGAGCCCAGTTGCAGGCCTTCCGCCGCCGTCTCCACCATCCCCATGCCGAGCCTGCTGACGCGTACGTCGAACGGCTGCTCCGCGACGCACAGACCGGTCAGCTGCATCGCGCCGAGCGGGGTGGCGCCGAGCGGCCGCACGGACACCGTCCCGGCGGGGACGTCCGGGCGCAGGCCCGCGAGCGCGACGAGTATGTGCACCGCACCGCCCGCCGCCACTGCGGCCGGGCGGCAGGCCGCCGGATGCGGTACGGGGGCACCGCCTGTGGTGCGCTGCTCGCCCGCGTACATCTCGGGGAGGCGGTACCCGAAGCTGTCCGCGGCGTCGAGGACGCCCCTGATGAGGCTGCCGGCTGCCTGCTCATGGCCGGCCGCGGCCAGCCCCGCGGCGGCGATCGCGGTCTCGTGGACGCGGACCGCGCCGCTGCGATGGCCGAAGGGGTTGTAGCCGGTCTCCTTGCTGCCCAGGCTGCGCAGGCCCCACCCGGAATCCATGGCCGGGCCGGCCAGCAGCCCGGCAAGTTGGCCGGTCTGTGCCGCGTCCAGCAGGCCCGGGGCCCGTGTCCCGCCGCCGAGGAGTCCGGTGTCCAGGAGGTGGGCACTGGTGGAGCCGAGGTACGGGACGGGCCGGCCGTCCGCGGTGAGCTGCGCGGCGGGGCGCCCGCCGGCCGGGCCCTCCAGCCAGAAGTCCCTGCGGAACCGGGTGCGCAGGTCGGCCGCCCAGTCCCGTAACGCTGCGGCGTCGGACGCGGCGGAGGCATCGAGGAGATCGGCGCCCAGGAGGGCGGCGCGATGGGCATGGGCCTGGGTCTCGCAGCGGTACGGTCCGCCCGGCGCCGGGTCGGGCACGTAGCCGCCGCGGCTCCCGGCCGGTGGGTCGGTGATCCTCCTCAGCCACGTCAGGCAGCGCTGCGCGGCGGGCAGCAGTCGCTCCGTCTCCCGCTGGGGCAGGCCCCAGCGGCGGGCCTCCGCGAGCACGGCGGGGAACAGGAGGGTGGCCTCGATGCCGGCACAGCTGGGCGGGGAGTGCGGCCCGAAGTCCCGCAGAGCGCCGGGAATTCGGCCGAAATCCGCTCCTGGTGCGGCTTGTTGGCCACGGGCGAGCGCGCGCAGCGTGCCCGCGGCGAGCCTGGTGCCCAGGGGCAGCAGCATCCGGGCGGTCCACAGCGCCTCGGCCGGTGCGAGGCCGCACCGCCACGGGAAGCCGCCGGCGACGTACAGGTCCGTGGTGACCTCCGGGTCCCGCATCACCAGGCCGTGGAGATCGTCGAGGCTGGTCGCGAGGAGGGCGTCGGCACGACGGTCGTCGCACTCCAGGCGGGCCGCCGTCCAGGGGCGCGGGGGCCGGTCCGAGCGGGTCCTCGGGGTGACCGCTCCCGTGCGCGGTGCGGGGATGCGGGCGTCCAGGGGACGCCGGCGGTGTCCTGCCGGGTCGCCCGGTCCGCCCGGCTCGTATGCGAGTCCGGCGCGCAGTTCGATGCTGCGGTGGCCGCCGTCCGGCAGGTCGAGGTCCCAGCGCAGCAGGCCCGCCGAGGCCAGCGCGTCCTCGGGCGGGGGCGTCGCGGACACCGTCGCGTGCATGCCGGGCACCGACCAGCGGAGCCCGGCGCCGTGAACAGCCGCCCGCACCTCGGGGCCCGGCAGACCGACGGCTACGGCTCCGAGCTCCGCGAGGTCCGTGCCCAGCCCGATCTCGACCGTCAGTCGGACGGGCCTCGTGGCACTGCTGCGGAACGTGATCTGTTCGGTGCCGTCGGCGGACCGCAGCCGCTCCACACGGATCTCCGGGTCCGGGCCCCGCTCTCCGGTCCTGCGGACCGTGCCGAGGAACCGGGCGCGGTCCGTGCAGGTCAACCGCCCCTGGACGGCGAGCGGTTCGTCGCCGTCGACCCGTAGTTCGCAACGGGACAGGACCCGTCGGCCGTCGCGGTAGAAGCCTTCCATGCCGCGGCCGGTCAGCTGTCCCGACGCCGGGGACACGGCCAGGGCCGGGAGGGCCACACAGACGAGCGCGGAGTGGACGGGTTGAGGTTGTGGGGCCCGGGGCGGCGCCGGGCGGTGCGCTCCGGGCAGCCTGCGGGCCGGCTGGGTGGTGGGGACGATGCCTGTCACGTTCTGCGCTCCCTGATGAGGTCGGGGCTCCGTACGGGCTGCTCCAATCAGGTGAACGGCCCGGCCGGCGCCCAGGTCACGCCGGCCGGGCAGGGACAGCTCGGTCACCGCCGGCTCCGGTCGCCGTTCCGGCCGGCCCGGCGCCTGCCGCGTCCGTCGGTCGTGCGGGTACCGGGGCCCGTGCCGCCGCGCGGTCCGCGGGGGCGCCCGGCGGGACCGGAGCCGCCGGTCCCCGGGCGTTTCGTGGGCTGCGGTGCCTTCTTGGCTGCACGAGCGGCGGGCTCGGCCGTGCTCACTGCCTCCCGGTGCTGTTCGCGCAGGCAGCGGCGCAGCGGCTCCGGGTCGAGTCCTTCGTTGATGGCCCGGTGGAGGAGCTGGGCGAAGGTGTAGTCGGGGTCGAGGGCCAGGGCCCGGCTGAGGGCGACACGTGCCGACGGCCCGTCCTCGGTGGACCAGCTGACCCAGCCGGCGAGGGTGAGCGGTGCCACCGCGTGTTCGGCGTAGCCGCCGGCGCAGCGGCGGGCGAGGGCACGCCAGAGCCGCAGGGCCGGCGCGGCGGCGGAACCGTCCATCCACTCCGCTGCCCGGTCGCGGGTGACCCGGTCCTGGAGGCCGAGGATGAGGTCGGCGGCCTCGGCATCGGTGATCAGCGCGTCGTCGCAGGCGTCCCTGGCCCGGTTGCTGCCGGAGGGGGTGTCCTGCCGGAACCGGTGGATCATGGCGCCGGCCAGGTCGAGGGTGTCCCGGCGGACGGCCGCCGCGGCGTCCCGCCGGAGCATGCGCGGAACCAGTGCGCCGGCGGCCGCGTCCAGCGCTGTTTCCTGGTCGGCGGCCCGCCGCCCGGTGCGGGGCGCGAGCCTGGCCTCCATCTCCTTGAGGGAGCCGCGCACCTGCATTCCCGCGTAGGCGGCGGCCGCGGCCATCACGGACGTGCCGGGCATGACCATGGGTGTGCCCTCTGCGGGGCAGCACCGGAAGTCGGGGCAGCAGTAGGACCAGAAGCGGCCGTTGGAGAGGCACAGGGCTTCCAGGACCGGTACGTCCAGCGCGCCGCAGGCCGTGCGCAGCCGTTGGGCGAGCGGGCGGAGGCGGTCCTTGACGTCCTTGCCGCTCTCGCCCGCAGCCGGCTCCTGGCAGAGGTAGACGATGATCGCCGCGGGACGGGCGTCACGCTCCTGACCTGCGGAGATCAGACACTCGGCGAGCTGGTCGGCGACATCCGGCCACTGCGCCGTGTCGGTCGGGATACCGAGCCTGACCCGGCCGCCGAAGCGTCCGCGCTCGCCGGTCAGCGCGATCATGACCACGCTGTCGTCCGGATAGAAGCCCAGAAGGTACGGCAGGGCGTCGGCGAGCTCGGCGGGACCGCGGAGGGTGACCTGGGCATCGGGGGACGGGGCCTTGGTGGCGTCGGAAGGGGCGGCGGCGTGGGAGGGGCGGGAAGGAGTTGCTGCTGTGGAGCTGGTGAAGGCGGACGGGGCAAGAGGGTCGGTGGGGTGGGAAGGGACGGGAGTGCTTGCGGTTTCCGCAGGTCCGGGCGGGCTGGAGGTTTCGGTGGCGTCGGTCGGGTCGGTGGGTGCGGACGATCCGGATGTGCTGGGCGGGTCGGTGGGGGCGGGTGGCTTCGGCGTGCGGGGAGGGTGCGAGGAGGTTTCGGCGGAGGAGGGTGCGGAGGTGGGGGTCGAGTGGATGTCGCCGGTGCGCTTGCTCGGTTCGCTGTGCGGATTCATGGCTCGAAGATCCCGCGGCCGGCCGCTGCGCCGCGACCCCTGTGGATAACTCTCGGGCGAGGCACTTGTCCACAGCTTCGGGCGGGGGTTCGCGCGTTGTCAGTGGCATCGGGTTGCATGGGGGCATGAGCAACGAAGATCTGCGTGCCGCAGCCGACGCCGTCCTGACCCGTCTCGTCGGGGATCCCGGCGGCGAGGCGAGGCTGCGCGAGGATCAGTGGCGGGCGATCGAGGCGCTGGTCGCCGATCACCGCCGGGCGCTGGTCGTCCAGCGCACGGGCTGGGGCAAGTCCGCGGTCTACTTCGTCGCCACGGCGCTGCTGCGGGAGCGCGGCAGCGGCCCGACCGTGATCGTCTCCCCGTTGCTCGCGCTGATGCGCAATCAGGTCGAGGCCGCCGCGCGGGCCGGGATCCGCGCCCGCACGATCAACTCCGCCAACACCGAGGAGTGGGACACCGTCCAGGCCGAGGTGGCGGCCGGCGACGTGGACGTCCTGCTGGTCAGCCCCGAGCGGCTCAACAACCCCGACTTCCGTGATCAGGTGCTGCCCAAGCTCGCGGCGGCGACCGGTCTGCTGGTGGTCGACGAAGCGCACTGCATCTCCGACTGGGGCCATGATTTCCGGCCGGACTACCGGCGGCTGCGCACCATGCTCGCCGATCTCCCGCCGGATGTGCCCGTGCTCGCCACCACGGCCACGGCCAACGCGCGGGTGACCGCCGACGTCGCCGAACAGCTCGGCACGGGCGAGGGCTCCACCGAGGCGCTGGTCCTGCGCGGGCCGCTGGACCGGGAGAGCCTGAGCCTGGGCGTCCTCCCCCTGCCGGACGCCGCGCACCGGCTCGCCTGGCTCGCGGACCATCTGCACGAGCTGCCGGGCTCGGGGATCATCTACACGCTCACGGTCGCCGCCGCCGAGGAGGTCACGGCTTTCCTGCGCCATCGGGGACACACGGTCTCCTCGTACACCGGCAAGACGGAGAACGCCGACCGCCAGCAGGCCGAGGACGATCTGCTCGCCAATCGCGTCAAGGCGCTGGTGGCGACCTCGGCGCTGGGCATGGGCTTCGACAAGCCCGACCTGGGCTTCGTGGTGCACCTGGGTTCGCCGTCGTCCCCCATCGCCTACTACCAGCAGGTGGGCCGGGCGGGCCGTGGGGTCGAGCACGCCGAGGTGCTGCTGCTGCCCGGACGGGAGGACGAGGCGATCTGGAAGTACTTCGCCTCGCTGGCGTTCCCGCCCGAGGAGCAGGTGCGGCGGACCCTGGACGTCCTGGCGGGCGCGGGCCGGCCGGTGTCGCTGCCGGCCCTGGAGCCGCAGGTCGAACTGCGCCGCTCGCGCCTGGAGATCATGCTCAAGGTGCTCGATGTCGACGGCGCCGTCCAGCGCGTCAAGGGCGGCTGGACCTCCACCGGCCGGCCGTGGTCGTACGACGCCGAGCGCTATGCGTGGGTGGCACGCCAGCGCGAGGCCGAGCAGCAGGCGATGCGGGAGTACGCCACCACGTCCGGCTGCCGGATGGAGTTCCTGCGGCGGCAGTTGGACGACGAGGCGGCGGTGGCGTGCGGGCGCTGCGACAACTGCGCCGGGGCCCGGTTCACCAGCGAGGTGTCCGCCGCGGCGCTGGATGCGGCGCGCGGTGAGCTGGGGCGGCCCGGGGTGGAGCTGGAGCCGCGGCGGATGTGGCCTACGGGGCTGCCGGCTGTCGGGGTCGACCTCAAGGGCCGTATCCCGGCGGGTGAGCTGGCCGCGACCGGCCGGGCCCTGGGCCGGCTCTCCGACATCGGGTGGGGCAACCGCCTGCGGCCGATGCTCGCGGCGCAGGCGCCGGACGGCCCGGTTCCCGACGATGTGGCCGCCGCGGTGGTCACCGTCCTCGCCGACTGGGCCAAGGGCCCCGGGGGTTGGGCCTCGGGTGCGGCGGACGCACCGCCCCGCCCGGTGGGTGTCGTCGCGCTCTCCTCGCGCAGCCGCCCGCAGCTGATCCGGTCGCTGGCCGAGCGGATCTCCACGGTCGGCCGTATGCCGTTCCTGGGCACGGTGACCTCGGTGGACGACGGTGCCGACGGGAGGATTCCGCGCAGCAACAGTGCCCAGCGGCTGCGGGCGCTGCACGGTTCGCTGGGAGTGCCACCGGAGCTGGCGCAGGCGCTGGAATCGGCAGCCGGTCCGGTGCTGTTGGTGGACGACTACGCCGACACGGGCTGGACGCTGGCCGTGGCCGCCCGGCTGCTGCGCCGGGCCGGGGCGGCGGAGGTGTTTCCGCTGGTCCTCGCCGTACAGGGCTAGGAGCCGTGAGGCGCGCGGCGGCGGGCAGGGACATTTACCACTCCCCGGGAGATTCCGGTCGCGGCCGGGAATTGCTCGTTGCCGCATGCCTGTACGACCGCGAGAATTGGAGTTGTTCCCCGTACCGGCCTTCCGTGGTCAGGCAGGGCCATGCCGTGGTGCCCATCCGCGACTGGCCGCCGCCCGGCGTGCGGACGCGTAGACGATGGGAGGAACGTGACCTTCGACTTCGCCCCGCCCCCGCAGGTGTCCCTGCCCACGTCCGCCGATTCCGCCGCCCGGCTGGGCCGCATGCTGGAGCCCGCCGAATGGGCCTCGGCCGGTATCCCGTTGCTGCGCAACCCCCGTGAGGTCGTCGCCGGCCTGCACGACCGGCACCGGCCGGTGCCGTCGACGGCCGTCGTCGCGGTGCTCGACACGCAGGAGCGGGTGACGGCCAGCGCCTCGTTCACCGAGTTCACGGGCGCTCCCGACGGCTGGGAGTTCCGTAACGCGCTCCTGGCGCATCTGCGCCGGGTCATCCCGCACGACCTGCGGCTGCGCGTCCCGGTCCGGACCGCCGTGCTGCTCTACTGCCGTGAGGGCGAGCCCCTTTGGACGGAGACGGACGGGGCCTGGATGTGGGGGCTGCGCGACGCTTGCACCCTGCACGGGCTGCGGTGCGGGGCGTACATCACGTTGACCCCGGATCGCTGGCAGGTGCTGGGTGAGGGCCGCGGCGGGCGCCGCCCCAGGCCGTCCACCGCGGCCGAGCCGGTCACCGCGGCACACCGTACGGGGACGGAAACGGCGGCGGGGCGTATGGAGGTTCGCCGGACCACGGCCGCACATCCGGAGGCGCCGCATACGGCCGCGCAGTTGCCCACCGCCTCGAACCGGTCGACGGTGCGGCGTACGGGAGGCGGCGTCCCGGAAGCTCACCGGCACACGGCTGCGCGCTGAGCGGTCGGGCGGAGGTACACCGGCGTCCGGACGAAACCGGACACACCGCCGCGCGACCGGCACCCAGCGACGGCAGGCCCGCCCCGCTCGGCATCCCGGCCCGTCGTGAACGGATCGCCGCCGGCACGGCTTCACCGCTCCCCGCCGCGGCTCCCGCGTCCGGATCTCGTCCGGGCGGGAACGCAAGCGAGCCCGACGGCCTCCGGGGCCGACGGGCTGTTGCGAAGCGGCAGCGATCAGGCGGGGGCGCCGAGAACGGTGTTGATCCGCTGCGGGTCGCCGCAGACGATCAGCAGCGTTCCGGCACGGGCCATCGCCGCGGGCAGCGCCTGCGCGGTGGCCTCGTCCGTCTCACCGTTGACGGCGACGATCACGACGGGCCGGCCGGTGGCGCGCCCGGCGCCGGCGTCCGCGTAGAACACATCGTCCGCGGCGTCGTGTTGGGCCCAGTAGGACGCCTCGCCGAAGGACAGCTCGTGCGCGGCCCACGGGTGCGCGTCACCGGTGGTCAGCACCAGGATTTCGCCCGGCGCGCGCCCGGAGTCCAGCAGCAGGTCGACGGCCTCGTCGGCGGCGTCGACGGCGCCGGCGGCGGGTGCCGGGATCAGCTGGAGCTGCGCTCCCGCGGCGCCGTCGGACTTGCCGGCGGGCGGCTGCGGGGAGCTGGTGCGCTGCGCCGGCGGAGCGGCGACAGGACCACGCGGCGGGGCAGCAGGTCCGGGCTTGCCCGGACGGACACTGGACGCGGGAGCGCCACGCGGCGGTGCGGGGCGGGGACCGGGACCAGGAACAGGACGGGGGGTCGGCGCGGTTCGGCCGGCGGCCGGAGTTGCGCGGGGACCCGGGACACTCTCGTGAATCTGAGGCTCCTCGGGGATGAGAGGCATAAAGGGATGTCTATCAAACGTAAGTGCGGAACACGTCACTGGGTACCGAATTGATGTGCGTACCGCTCAGAAATCGAAGCCGAGTTGGCCACCGGCTTCCAGAGCGGACGCTTCGGCGGTGACGCGCACCTTCTTCAGATGCCGCCAGCGGGGCAGGGCATCCATGTAGGACCACGACACTCGGTGGTGCGGCGTAGGACCGTACTCCTCCAGGGCAATGCGATGGGTCGGCGAGGGGTAGCCTGCGTTGGCCGCGAAGTCGAAGTCCGCGTACCTCAGGCCGAGTTCGGCCATCATCGCGTCGCGTCGCACCTTGGCGATCACGGACGCGGCGGCGACCGCGATGCAGGACTGGTCGCCCTTGATGACCGTGCGGACCCGCCAGGGCGCGCCCAGGTAGTCGTGCTTGCCGTCGAGAATGACCGCGTCCGGCCGGACCGGCAGCGCCTCCAGGGCGCGGACGGCCGCGAGCCGCAGGGCCGCGGTCATGCCCAGTGCGTCGATCTCCTCCGGCGAGGAGTGCCCCAGGGCGTACGACGTGACCCAGTCGCCGAGCACATCGCACAGTTCGGTGCGGCGCTTGGGGGTCAGCAGCTTGGAATCGGTGAGTCCGTCGGGTGGCCGGCGCAGACCGGTGACGGCTGCGCAGACGCTGACCGGACCGGCCCACGCTCCGCGCCCGACCTCGTCGACACCTGCGACGATCTTGGCGCCCGTCGTGGCGCGCAATGATCGCTCGACGGAATGGGTGGGGGGCTCGTACGGCATGGCGCCAGCAAGGTTACGCCTATTCGGCCGAGCCGTCCGCACCGGATCCCCTCCTGATGCCAAACGGTGGGGTCGGCCGTCTGACCAGGCGGTGAACAGGACCTGCCGCTTCCGCTACCGATGGGTACACGGGCGCCGCATCCGGCGTGGCGTGACCGGCGCCGGAGACCGCGGCCGCCTCGGCCCGCCCGGCGTCGCATGGGTGAAATCGCCGTGGGGTGCGGCTGGTTGGCGAACACCCGGAGGACGGCATGCGGACAGGGGTGGGCGCACCACGGCGGGGCGAGAGGCAGGGCGGTGGAGCGATGAAGGAGCTGCGTCAGGCGGGGAGGGCGGGCGTCCAGGACGGGAGCGGCTCGGCGCCCTCCAGCCATGCCTGGGGAGGGTGGCCGGCGCGACCGGCGGCGACGATGCCGCCGACGATGGCGCAGGTGGTGTCCACATCGCCGCCCGCCCGTGCGGTGGCCCAAAACGCCCGCTCGTAGTTGCCGAGATTCCGGGCCGCGGCCCAGAGGGCGAACGGCACGGTGTCGTGGGCGCTGGTGCGCCGACCGCAGCCCAGGACGGCAGCGACGGTGCCGGAGTCGGCGTAGTCGAGCATGTCGCGGGCGCGGCGCAGTCCGGCTTGCACGGCGCTGCGCGGGATGAGCTCCAGCACACCGTCCAGCAGCTGTTCGGGACCGGTGTCCCGGGCCGGGTCGGCCGCCAGGGCGGCCGCGGCGGCGACGGCCATGGCGCCGACGACGGCCTCACGGTGCTGATGGGTGGTGTAGGCGGAGATCTCCGCCTGATGGGTGGCCTGCTCGGGGTCGTCGGCGTACCAGGCACCGAGGGGAGCGATGCGCATGGCCGCTCCGTTGCCCCACGAGCCCTGCCCGTTGAAGAGCCCCGATGCCAGCTCGCGCCAGTCTCCGCCCTCGCGGATCAGCCGCAGCATGCGGTTGACGGCCGGGCCGTAGCCGCGGTCGAAGTCATGGTGGTCGGCGAAGGAACGGGCGAGCGCGTCCTGGTCGATCCGGCCGTGCGCGGTGAGCACGGCCAGGACGGAACACGCCATCTCCGTGTCGTCGGTCCACTGCCAGGGGGCGGGCGGCAGCTCGCGGCGCTTGAGGGAGGGGTAATGGGCGGGGACGAAGAACTGGGATCCGAGCGCATCACCCACGGAGAGGCCGCGCAGGCTCGCCAGAGCCCGCGCACAGCGTGCTGCGTCACGGTGGTCGGGGGTCATCGCTGTGCACTCTAACCGGTGACGCCATAAGGCTCGGGTACACACCAGCGCTCGAAGGGCCGGTCGAGGGCGTAGCGGCCGTCCGGGCCGAGCAGGAGGGTGCGCCGCTCGGCGTTGCCGGGATTGGACAGCGACTCGAATTCGGCCACCGTCCAGTGGAACCACCGCATACAGAACAGGCGCATGGTGAGACCGTGCGTGACGATGAGGACGTTGGGCGGGTGGTCGGGGTCCTCGAAGCTGCGCCACAGGCTCTCCAGGAACGCCCCGACCCGGTCGTAGACATCGGCTCCGGACTCGCCCTGGGCGAAGCGGTAGAAGAAGTGGCCGTAGGCGTCGCGGTAGGCCTTCTGCCGTCGTACGTCGTCGCGGTCCTGCCAGTTCCCCCAGTCCTGCTCGCGCAGCCGGGGCTCCTCGCGCACCCGGACCCTGGTGGGATCGAGGCCGAGCACACGGAAGGTCTGGTGGGTGCGGCGGTAGGGCGAGACGTAGGCGGAGATCCGCTCCTCGCCGAACATCTCGCGCAGCGGCCCGCCGGCTTGCTCCGCCTGCCGCAGCCCGGTCTCGGTGAGGGCGAGTGCGTGATCCGGCTCCCGCTCGTACACGGTGTCGTCGACGTTTCCCACCGACTCTCCATGGCGGATGAGGACGATGCGTCGGGGCCGGGCCATGCCGCCAGCCTAAATCTCCCGCTTTGCACACGCCGCACGCAGCCGAACGACCACAGCAGGGCGGCGAGCCCCACCACCGCACCGGCAAGCCCTCGGCGGCATACGGTGAGCAGCCCCAGCAGCCGACCCCAGGGCGGGCCGGCGCCACATAACGAGATCCGAGCGGACATACCCCCTCCCCGACAAACGCAACCCTCGTCGCATTACGATGAGAATGGCACACTCGACCGACTAACGCAACAGGAGTAGCAATTGCCTGGCGAGACGGCGCACGAGAACGCGCACGGGGCCACCGAGGCCCCGCCCACCCCCGGCACCCGGCGGCCCGGTGGTCGCACCGCCCGCACCCGCGCCGCCGTCCGCGACGCCGTGCTGGCAGGACTCACCGAGCACGGCTATCCGGGGCTGACGGTCGAATACGTCGCGGCGCACTCCGGCGTGCACAAGACGACGCTGTACCGCCGCTGGAAGGACGTGGAGGGCTTGGTGGCGGACGCCCTCGATCTCGCGGGCGAGGACAGCTGGGTCCCGCCCGACACCGGATCCCTGGAGGGCGATCTGCGCGCCCTGGCCCGTGAGGTCGTCGCGTCCTTCACCGACCCGGCAGTGGCCGCATCGGGCTCCGCGATGATCGCCGCCGCCTTCCAGTCGGAGCGGGCGGCCGTGGCGCTGCGTCACTACTACGCCGAGCGCTTCGCGCGCTGTGAGGTCATCGTCGAACGCGCCGTGGAGCGCGGCGAATTGCCGGTTCCCACGGGTGCCGCGCCGGACAGCGCGAAGGGCACCCCGCCGCGCGCCGTCTCCGGCACCGTCCCGGGCAGCGTCCTCGACGCCGGCGCCCTCGTCCGCTCCGTCTCCGCCCCGCTCTTCTTCCGCCTGTTCATCACCCGGGAGCCGGTGGACGACGCGCTCGCCGACCAGGCGGTGGCGGTCACACTGGCCGCGGCCCGCGCCGGGGCGTTCACCACCGGCGGTACGGCCGGTGCCTCTCGCGACGCGGCCCCCTGACCGCGCGGTCCCTCACACCGTCCAGGACGGTTCGAGCTGCACCACATCGCCCGCGATCGCCCGGACGTCGGCGGCTATCTGGGCCCGCAGCGCCAGCCGCTCCACCCGCTCGGGCCGGTACTTTCCCCGCTCGGCCGCCGACTGCCACATCGACAGCACCAGGAACTCCTCCCCCGGAGCCCGCCCCAGCATCCCCCGCAGCATGCCCGGCGAACCCGCCATCGCGGGGTTCCAGACCTTCTCCTGCATCAGCATGAAGTGCTCGACCCGGTCCTGGTGCACCCGGCAGTGCGCCAGCCGCAGCACATCCACGTCGCCGAACGACGGGCGGAAGCCCACCTTCACATCAAACTCGTGCTCGAAGAGCCGCACCTGGGCATCCTTGTAGGTGCCGGCCTGGGCGGCCGCCAGCCGGTCGTGCGAGCGCGCCATGAAGGAGTCGTAGAAGGCCCGGCTCTCCCAGAAGCCCACCAGATGCGCGACGCCCGGCCGTCCGCGGCTCCACCCCCCGCCCTGCCCTCGAAACCCCGGCTCACCCAGCAGCCCCGCCCATTTCCGCTGCCCCCGCTCGAACCCTCGACGGTCCACGACGGTGAGGCGAATCCACTTGACCAGCACCGCGCCATCGTACGGCCCAAGGGCGGGGCGGGATCACTGCGCGTCACCTTCCGACCGGCCCGAAATTCCTTACGGGCACCGGTCGATCGACGTAGGCCCCCGGGCCACAGCCCGGCCACCTCGGCCGCCTCAACCGGTCCACCGGCTCGCCGCCTCCAGGCACCGCCCCTCCCGGCAGGAGCGTCCGATCATCCGCACGCCGTACGGAAGCTGCTCCACCACCCCGGGGGCAAGGCTGCCAGAAGCACGCAGACGCCGACCGTGGCCCCGGAAGACGGCCACGAGAGCGGGAGCATCGCGCCGAGGCGCGGCTCTGGCCGGCCTTCGTGCCCAGGCCGCGGTCAGCCCGCCCGTGGCCGGAATCCTGCGCACCCATGACGTGCACCTGCAACCACTTCTCGCGCGGCTGACCGCCAAGAGTTCCGGCCCCCGCCCAGGACCACCCGGCCCGTGCGCCCTCCTCGTCCTGGCCGACGACCGCACCACCCACGTCCGGGTCGGCCGCCTCTCCCCCGCCGGAGCCCAGGACCTCCTGCACGCCCATCTCGACCGCCTCTGGAACGAACAAGTGCGCTGAACGGACCCTGCCGCCACGACACCCCACAGGGCGTTTTCCAGCCACCCGGAACCTTTCCAAACCGTGGGTGACCAGGGGCAGTTCCCTCCGCCCGGAGGCCGCCGGGCGTGGCACGATGGGCAGTCAACGGGAAGTCCCGGGGAGGGGCCGCGCGCCCGCGCCGCGTCCCCGGGAGATGACGGGAGGGAAGTCCGGTGAGCACGTTCAACAAAGGGATCGAGAAGGTCGAGGTTACGCTCAAGTGGGACCCCAGCCCGCTCGGGACACCGGACAATGACCTCGACATCGTCGCGGCCACGTACACGGCCGACGCGCCCCACGGTGACCCCGCCTATCTGGTGCACTTCGACAGCCGGTCGCCCGACGGGACCATCACCCTCAACCGGGACAGCAGGACCGGCCAGGGGTTCGGCTTCGACGAGATCATGACCCTGGAACTGGACCGGCTGTCCGAGACCTACACCCGGGTGATCGTCGGGGTGGCCATCCAGCAGGGCGAGGGCCGCAAGGTCTTCGGCGACATCGAGGGGACCGCGGTGCGGATCCGCGAGGGCTACACCGTCCTGGCCGAGAACGACTTCGCCGAGGTCTCGGGCGCCACCGCGGCGACCGTCGCCGAGTTCCTCCGGGACGAGTCGGGGCAGTGGCGCATCCACGCCACGGTCCGGGGGTTCGACACCGACCCGGACGGGTTCGCCTCCCTGATGGGCCGCTGACGGACCACCGCCGGGGCGCGGTACGGCCCATGGAACAGGCGGTACTCCCCGGGGAAAGCGAAGAAGAGGGGACCGGCACGCGGCCGGTCCCCTCTCTCATGCCCCGAGCCGCATCGGCCCGGGGCGCGGGCCGCGCGGGAGGACGCCTCCCGCGCGGACCCGCTCACGCTCAGCTGCAGCCGCTGGTCGACCCGCAGCCCTCACACAGGTAGCAGCTGCCGGCCCGCTGCATCTTCGTCCCGCAGGAGAAGCACAGCGGCGCGTCGGCGTTGATGCCCAGCTGCATCTCGACGAGCTCGGCATTGGTGTGCGCCTGCTTGGGGGCCGGTTCGGCGACCTCCTCGACGATCTTCGCCGCGGGGGCGGACTCCGTCTGGCGGGGCGCCGACTGGGCCAGGCCCTCGACGTCGACCTCGTCCTCGGACGGCTCGTACGAGCCGGTCTCCAGGTGGCGCTGGCGCTCCTCGACGGAGTGGATGCCGAGCGCCGAGCGGGTCTCGAACGGCAGGAAGTCCAGCGCCAGGCGGCGGAAGATGTAGTCGACGATCGACTGCGCCATCCGCACGTCCGGGTCGTCCGTCATGCCGGCCGGCTCGAAGCGCATGTTGGTGAACTTCGAGACGTAGGTCTCCAGCGGCACGCCGTACTGGAGGCCCACGGACACCGCGATGGAGAAGGCGTCCATCATGCCCGCGAGGGTCGAGCCCTGCTTGGACATCTTCAGGAAGACCTCGCCGAGACCGTCGTCCGGGTAGGAGTTGGCGGTCATGTAGCCCTCTGCGCCGCCGACCGTGAAGGAGGTGGTGATGCCGGGACGGCCCTTGGGGAGGCGCTTGCGCACCGGGCGGTACTCGACGACCTTCTTCTCCACCGGGGCCTCGGCCTCGACCTTGGCCTCCTCCTTCTTCTTGGCGGAGAGCGGCTGGCCGACCTTGCAGTTGTCGCGGTAGATCGCGAGCGCCTTCAGGCCGAGCTTCCAGCCCTCGAAGTAGACCTCCTCGATCTCCTCGACGGTGGCCGTCTCCGGGACATTGACCGTCTTGGAGATCGCACCGGAGAGGAAAGGCTGCGCGGCGGCCATCATGCGCACGTGGCCCATGGCGGAGATCGAGCGCACGCCCATGGCGCAGTCGAAGACCTCGTAGTGCTCGGTCTTCAGGGCCGGGGCGTCGACGACATTGCCGTGCTCGGCGATGTGGGCGACGATCGCCTCGACCTGCTCGGGCTGGTAGCCGAGCCGCTTGAGCGCCTTGGGGACCGTGTTGTTCACGATCTGCATGGAGCCGCCGCCGACCAGCTTCTTGAACTTGACCAGCGCCAGGTCCGGCTCGACGCCGGTGGTGTCGCAGTCCATCATCAGGCCGATGGTGCCGGTGGGGGCCAGCACGGAGGCCTGGGCGTTGCGGAAGCCGTTCTTCTCGCCGAGGCGCAGCACGTCCTGCCAGGCCTCGGTGGCCGCCGCCCACACCGGGGTGTCCAGGTCGTCCATGCGCACCGCGGTGCCGTTGGCGTCCGAGTGCTGCTTCATGACGCGCTTGTGGGCATCCGCGTTGCGGGCGTAGCCGTCGTACGGGCCGACGACCGCGGCCAGCTCGGCGGAGCGCTTGTAGGAGGTGCCCGTCATCAGGGAGGTGATGGCACCGGCCAGCGCGCGGCCGCCGTCGGAGTCGTAGGCGTGGCCGGTGGCCATCAGCAGGGCGCCGAGGTTGGCGTAGCCGATGCCCAGCTGGCGGTAGGCGCGGGTGGTCTCGCCGATCTTCTGGGTGGGGAAGTCGGCGAAGCAGATGGAGATGTCCATCGCGGTGATGACCAGCTCGACGACCTTGGCGAAGCGCTCGGCGTCGAAGGACTGGTTGCCCAGGTCGTCGTCGCGCAGGAACTTCAGGAGGTTGAGCGAGGCGAGGTTGCACGAGGAGTTGTCCAGGTGCATGTACTCGCTGCAGGGGTTGGACGCGGTGATCCGGCCCGACTCCGGCGAGGTGTGCCAGTGGTTGATGGTGTCGTCGTACTGGATGCCGGGGTCGGCGCACGCCCAGGCGGCCTCCGCCATCTTGCGGAAGAGACCCTTGGCGTCGACCTCCTCGATGACCTCACCGTTCATCCGGCCCCGGAGGCCGAACTTCGAGCCGGTCTCGACGGCCTTCATGAACTCGTCGTTCACCCGGACCGAGTTGTTGGCGTTCTGGTACTGGACGGACGTGATGTCGTCGCCGCCCAGGTCCATGTCGAAGCCCGCGTCGCGCAGCGCGCGGACCTTCTCCTCCTCCTTCACCTTGGTCTCGATGAAGGCCTCGACGTCCGGGTGGTCCACGTCCAGGACGACCATCTTGGCCGCGCGGCGGGTGGCGCCGCCCGACTTGATCGTTCCTGCGGACGCGTCGGCGCCGCGCATGAAGGAGACCGGGCCGGAGGCGTTGCCGCCGGAGGAGAGCAGCTCCTTGGAGGAGCGGATGCGGGAGAGGTTCAGGCCGGCGCCGGAGCCGCCCTTGAAGATCATCCCCTCTTCCTTGTACCAGTCGAGGATCGACTCCATGGAGTCGTCGACGGAGAGGATGAAGCAGGCGCTGACCTGCTGCGGCTGCTGGGTGCCGACGTTGAACCACACCGGCGAGTTGAAGCTGAAGACCTGGTGGAGCAGGGCGTAGGCCAGCTCGTGCTCGAAGATCTCGGCGTCCGCCGGGGAGGCGAAGTAGCCGTTCTCCTCGCCGCTCTTCCGGTAGGTCTTGACCACCCGGTCGATGAGCTGCTTGAGGCTCGCCTCACGGGTCGGGGAGCCCACCGCACCACGGAAGTACTTGCTCGTGACGATGTTGACCGCGTTCACCGACCAGAATTCGGGGAACTCGACGCCGCGCTGCTCGAAGTTGACCGAGCCGTCGCGCCAGTTGGTCATGACGACGTCACGAGACGCCCACTCCACCTCGTCGTACGGATGCACGCCGGGTGTGGTGTGGATGCGCTCGATACGCAGACCCTTGCTCGCCTTGCTGCCCTTGGCGCGGGAGCCTCGTGCCGGGCCGCTCGTCGTCTCTGTCATGCCGCCTCCCTGTATACGGGCAAACGCCCATATGTGCGCACTCATTCCGTGGCACGGTGTATGTCTTTCTGCGCCGGGGCGCCCTGCTCTCGCCCCGGTTCAGGTCCTGGATGCGCGCCGAGCTCAGTCGGCGGCGGTGGCGGGCACGGGAACGGCCGGGCCGCCGGCCTCCCCGTCGGTCCCGCATTCCTGCCCGGGCGGTTCCTGCTCGCGCTGCTCACGCAGCTCGGCGATGGCCGCCTCGAAGTCCTCGAGTGAATCGAAGGCCCGGTAAACGGACGCGAAGCGCAGGTACGCGACGAGGTCGAGTTCCTGCAGCGGGCCCAGTATGGCGAGCCCGACGTCATGGGTGGACAGCTCGGCGCTGCCGGTGGCGCGCACCGCCTCCTCGACCCGCTGGCCGAGCTTGGCGAGCGCGTCCTCGGTGACCGGGCGCCCCTGGCACGCCTTGCGCACCCCCGCGATGACCTTGTTGCGGCTGAAGGGCTCGGTGACCCCGCTCCGCTTGATCACCATCAGCGACGCCGTCTCGATGGTCGTGAAACGGCGGGAGCAGTCGGGGCACTGGCGGCGCCGGCGGATCGCCGTCCCGTCATCGGTGGTGCGGCTGTCGACGACCCGGCTGTCCGGGTGCCTGCAGAAGGGGCAGTGCATGGCTCCACCCTCCTCACCCTTGATATACGGACGTACGTACGCCAACGAGCCCGGCATACGGCGACAGACCTCCGGCCGGTCCGTACGGGCCCTTCGGAGCAGGCTCCAGCATAGGCGATTCCCGACCCCGCGAAGGACCAGGCACCACAACTTCTGGGTAACCGATCGCAGTCAACCACTACATGTGGTGCCGGGGCGCTTACATCCGCCTACCGCGTGTCGCGGCGGCGACGGGCCGGACGGTCGCCCACGAGAGTACGGGAAGCCACCCGGCCGGCGGCGCGGCGGGGCCAGGGTGACAGAATCGGCCGGGCCGCGAGGCCGACCACCGCGCCCCTCCGTACACCGGCCGTCCGACACACCCGAGGGCCGGGACGTCCGGGCTGCAGCGGCCCGCCGGGAGCGGCCTTTGCCGCTCGGCCATACACCCAGCCACTTGATCCGGGCATCCATTCGCCGAATATTTCACTCGAACGTGTGTTTGGCGCAACCTTTCGAAAGCAACTACCGTTGGCTAACTAGGGAGAACATTTCGAGAGGGGCCGACGTGACCACCACCGCAGACAGCGCGACCATCGCCGCACAGAGCCACTCCCAGAGCCGGTTCGAACCGCAGCAGGCACAGCGGCCGTCGATGGACGACGCCACGTCGGACTCCGAAGAGCCGAAGCCGGCCCGCTCGCTGCCCGGTCGCCCCCCGGGGATCCGGGCCGACAGCTCCGGGCTCACCGACCGCCAGCGCCGGGTGATCGAGGTGATCCGGGATTCGGTCCAGCGGCGCGGCTACCCACCGTCCATGCGCGAGATCGGCCAGGCCGTCGGGCTGTCCAGCACCTCGTCCGTCGCCCACCAGCTCATGGCCCTGGAGCGCAAGGGCTTCCTGCGGCGCGACCCGCACCGGCCCCGGGCGTACGAGGTCCGCGGCTCGGACCAGACCACCGCCGCCGCGACGGAGACCGCCGGCAAGCCCGCAGCCTCCTATGTCCCGCTGGTCGGCCGGATCGCCGCCGGTGGACCGATCCTCGCCGAGGAGTCGGTCGAGGACGTCTTCCCGCTCCCCCGCCAGCTCGTGGGCGACGGCGAACTGTTCGTCCTGAAGGTCGTCGGCGATTCCATGATCGAGGCCGCGATCTGCGACGGCGACTGGGTCACGGTCCGCCGCCAGCCGGTCGCCGAGAACGGCGACATCGTCGCCGCCATGCTGGACGGCGAGGCCACCGTCAAGCGCTTCAAGCGCGAGGACGGCCATGTGTGGCTGCTGCCGCACAACTCCGCGTACCAGCCGATCCCCGGCGACGAGGCGACCATTCTCGGCAAGGTGGTGGCGGTGCTGCGCCGCGTCTGACCCACCCCTGACCGCCGAGCCCCGGAACCACTGCGCCGGTTCCGGGGCTTGGTCTTGCCCTGCCCGGCTGCGTGCCGTGCCCGTTGTGCCGCTGTACCGCGACCGCCCCCGCACGGTGGCGGCGACGGCCGGGCCCGGCCTGCCCGCTGAGTGGTCACGGGGCAGGCCCACGCACTACGGCGTCTCCGCCGCCGGCTCCGCGGTCTCCGGGACCGGCGCCGCCTTGGCCGCCGCGTCGATGGCGGCGAGGGAGCGGCGGACCTGGTTGCGGTCGGTGGTGTACCAGAAGTCGGGCATCGACTTGCGCAGGAACGAGCCGTAGCGGGCCCGCTCCACGCGAGGGTCGAGGACGGCCACCACACCACGGTCGCCGGTCGCGCGGACCAGACGGCCGGCGCCCTGGGCCATCAGCAGCGCGGCATGGGTGGCGGCGACCGCCATGAAGCCGTTGCCGCCGGCCTCCTCCACGGCCTTCTGCCGGGCGCTCATCAGCGGGTCGTCCGGGCGCGGGAACGGCACCCGGTCCATGACGACCAGCTGGCAGTTCGCCCCCGGGACATCGACGCCCTGCCACAGGGACAGCGTGCCGAACAGGCAGGTACGGGCGTCGGCGGCGAAGGCCCGGATCAACTCGCCGAGGGTCTCCTCGCCCTGGAGCAGGATCGGCACGTCCAGCCGGCCGCGCAGCTCCTCGGCCGCGGCCTGGGCGGCGCGCATGGAGGAGAAGAGGCCGAGGGTGCGGCCGCCGGCGGCCTCGATCAGCTCGGTGAGTTCGTCGAGCATGTCGGTGCGGCTGCCCTCGCGGCCCGGCTGGGCGAGGTGCTTGGCGACGTAGAGGATGCCCTGCTTCGAGTAGTCGAAGGGCGAGCCGACGTCCAGGCCCTTCCAGGGCGGGACGTCCTCGCCCTCGGTGCCCTCGGGGGCCAGGCCCAGCGAGGCCGCGACGCCGTTGAAGTCGCCGCCCAGCTTGAGGGTGGCGGAGGTGAGGGTCACCGAGCGGTCGTCGAAGAGCTTCTCCCGCAGCAGGCCCGAGACGGACAGCGGGGCCACCCGGAGGGACGCGCCGAAGCGGTCGTGGCGTTCGTACCAGACCACGTCGTACTCGGAACCGTTGGCGATCCGCTCGGCGACGGCGTGGACGTTCTCCACCGCGGCGAGGGCCTGCTTGCGGACGGCGTCCTCGTCCTGGACCGACTTGTCGCGGGTCGAGCCGAGCGCCGCGACGACCGTACGGGCCGCGTCCCGCAGCGCCATCAGGCAGTAGCCGAGGTCCTCGGGGATCTCCTCCAGGCGGCCGGGCAGGGCCAGCTCCATGAGGCGCTCGAAAGTCTCCGCCGCGGTCTGGAGCTGGTCGGCGGCCTTCTCGTTGACGAGTTTGGCGGCCCGGCGGACGGCGCGGTTGACCTGTCCGGGGGTGAGCTCGCCGGTGGCGACGCCGGTGACCCGGGAGACCAGCTCATGGGCCTCGTCGACGATCAGGACCTCGTGCTGCGGGAGGACCGGGGCGCCCTCGATCGCGTCGATGGCGAGCAGCGCGTGGTTGGTGACGACGACGTCGGCGAGCTTGGCGCGCTCCCGGGCGGCCTCGGCGAAGCACTCCGCCCCGTAGGCGCACTTCGAGGCGCCCAGGCACTCGCGGGAGGAGACCGAGACCTGGCCCCAGGCGCGGTCGGAGACGCCGGGGGTCAGCGCGTCGCGGTCGCCGGTCTCGGTCTCGTCCGCCCAGTCGCGCAGTCGCAGCAGGTCCTTGCCGAGCTTGCTGGTCGGCGTCGCCTGCTCGAAGACGTCGAAGAGCCCGTCCTCCTCTTCCTGGGGGACGCCCTCATGGAGGCGGTGCAGGCACAGGTAGTTGGAGCGGCCCTTGAGCATGGCGAACTCGGGGCGGCGGCGCAGCAGCGGATGCAGCGCCTCGACCGTGCGCGGAAGATCGCGCTCGACGAGCTGGCGCTGCAGCGCCAGGGTGGCCGTGGCGACCACGACTCTCTCGCCGTGCGCGAGCGCCGGCACCAGGTAGCCGAGGGACTTTCCGGTGCCGGTGCCGGCCTGCACCAGCAGATGGGCCTGTTCGTCCACGGCCTCGGCGACGGCCTCGGCCATCGCCACCTGGCCGGGGCGCTCGGTGCCGCCGACGGCGGTGACGGCGGCGTGGAGCAGATCGGGGAGGGAGGGCTTTGTCATAGCGCTGCAAGCCTACGCGGGACCACTGACAGCCGGGTCCGGTCACGGGTGGTGGAGCGGATTGGGGACGGTGCCGTGCACGGCCGCGTGCGGGCGGTCGCGGCGGTCCCGGTAACCGTCCACATGCAGACGGTTGCGGTTCAGGCACAGCCGCTCGATGCGCGGGGTGAGCAGGTCGAAGGTCTCGTACCGCTCCTTGAGGGCGGGGAAGCGCTCGTGGTGGCGCAGGATCTCGGCCCGTACCAGGGACCAGAACTCCGTCTCGGGGACGTCCAGTTGGTCCGCGCACAGCGGGGCGAGGTAGCGGAAGACGCCGACGAACAGTCCGGAGTGGATGAACTGGGTGAGGAAGGAGGGCGGTTCGGTCAGCAGCACCGCCCGGACGTCGTCCGGCATGGAGTCGTGTTCGGGGAGCGGCCGGGAGCTGGTGTTGACGTCGTCGACGAAGTCCTTGACCGCGAGGCGGGTGGGGACGTCCTGCTCGTCGAAGACGACGATGGCGTTCTCGCCGTGCGGGGAGAAGACCGTGCCGTACTGGTAGAGGAAGTGCAGCAGGGGTGGCAGCAGGGCGGCGAACAGCCGTGCCAGCCAGTCGCGGGGGGCGAGCCCCGAGCGGCGCACCAGTTCCGCGGTCAGGGCGCGTCCCCGGGGGTCGGTCTGCAGCAGCGCGGCCAGGGTACGGGCGCGTTCGCCGGGGTCCAGCTGCCCGTCGAGCGGCTCGCGCCAGATACAGCCGAGCAGCTCCTTGAACTGGTACGGGACGCCGGGAAGCCGGTCGTAGAGGGGGTGCTCGACGGTGACCGAGGCGGTCTCGCCGAGGAGGATCACCCGGGTCTCGTCGCGCAGGTAGGAGTCGGCGTCGCGCAGCCCGTGCACCCAGCGGGTGACGGCGGGGGCGGCGAGGGTGCGCTCGGTGGGCAGTCCGCGCCAGACGAGGGTGTTGAGGATGGACAGCGGCAGTTTGACGGTTCGGGCCCGTGGGCGGCTGACGTTGAGGAAGGTGCGGATCGACTGCTGTGGCAGGCGGAGGTCGTTGTCAGTGGGCAGCGCGATGATGGATCTGTCCGCGAGTTGCGGCGCGAAGAGCGGGGCGATGGTCTCGTCCCACTGCCAGGGATGGACGGGGAGGTAGAGGTAGTCGGCGGGGTCCAGGCCCTCACCGGTGAGGGTGCGGGCGAAGGTGTGCCGGGTGGCGGGGTCCAGCTCCTCGCCGTAGAGACGGTCGGGGGTGGCCAGCGTGGGGATACCGCGGTAGTGGGCGATGCTGTGGTGGGCGGCGAGCCAGGGCAGGCGCTGGGGGGTGCGGGCCTCCGGGGCCCAGGTCGCCGCGTCGTTGGCGGAGAAGCCGAGCCGGCCCTTGTTCGCGACGAGCCAGGGGTGCCCGGTCTGGTGGCCTTCGAGGGTGGCGTAGTCGAGGTCGGCGAGCTCGGCGGCGGTGAGGGCGGTGGCGTCGAGCCGGGTGTCGGCGGCGAGGGTGGCGGTCAGCTCGCGGATGAGATGCCCGGTGGTGTCGCCGGACAGCTCCAGCACGGTGTCGTGCGCGTGGGTCAGGAAGCGGAAGAGGTCGGCGTCGGGGGTGAGCGAATCGGGGTCGACGCGCCAGTGGCCGTAAGCGCCGCGGCGGGCGCGGAAGCGGTAGACGAGGCCGTCGGTGACCGGCAGCCGGTATTGCGGGGTGCCGTCGGGCGCGGTGCCGTCGGGCTCGGGGGTGAGGACTTCCTCGTACGCGAACTCCGCCAGGGTCTTGGCGAACAGGCGGCGCGCGGCGTGCTGCCAGGCGCTGTGCGAAGGCTGGGGCTCAGGCGACAAGGCGGGCTCCTCGAAGCGGGACCGCCCCGGCACGTACGGGGGACAACCGGGGCAGCGGGGGTGGACGGCGGACCGGGGCGGGACCGACGACGGACGGCGCCGGGGTCAGAGCAGGTGGCGGTGGGCGCGGTCGCGGACCATCAACGCCGCGCGTTTGCCGGGAAGTTCGATCTCGTCGCCGTAGCGGAATCCCGCGCTCAGGAAGGCCGCGACGGAGGCGGTGTTGCGCAGATCCGGCTCGGCGAGGACGCGCGCGCACTGCGGCCGGTGGTCGAGGACGAGGTCGGCGGTGGCGCGCAACAGCATGGCGCCCAGCCCGCGCCCCCGGTCGCCGGCGCCGCCGATGAGCAGGTGGACACCGGTGTCCTGGGGCCGTGCCGGGTAGTGGCGGGCGAGGGGGTCGAGGTCGGCCCGGTAGATCTCCCAGTAGCTCATCGGGACACCGGCCAGCACCCCCAGGCAGGGCACGCTGCGGCCGTCGCCGTCGAGCTGGGGGCGAAGGTGGGCGGCGGTGGTCTCCGGCGGGCCCGCCAGCTCCCAGAAGGCCGCCACGGCCGGATCGTTCATCCAGCCGGTGATCCGGTCGAGGTCGCGGGCGGGCCGGACGGGGACGAGCTCGAACGGCCCCGCGGGAGTGTCGGCCGCTCCCCAGCCCGCCAGGTTGTCGAGCAGCGGCCCGGCGGCCGGGGCGTCGGGGGACGCCGGCCCGTGCCCCTCGGCGAACAGCGCGCCGAACTCGGGCGGGAGCTGCAGGTCGAGGGTGTCCTCGGAGCTGGAGCCGAGGCCGGAATCGGTGGGTGGCACGGCGGGGCTCTCCTCTCGTGGCCTCGTGCCGCGTGGCCTGGTGGGTCGCGGGGCGCCGGCGCCGGGGCGGAAGGCTGTCTCGGAGGCTGCGGTGGGCGGCTACGGGGCGAGGGGGTTGGGGAGGGTGACGTACACGGACTGGGTCTCGACCGGGCCGACGAGTTCGTCCAGACCGTGCAGCCGGGTCGCCAGATTGGCCTTGCAGCGCAGCGTGCGGGCGGCGAGCAGCTGCTCGGGGAGCGGCGAGCGGTGCGCCCGGGGGGCCGCCGCGGCATCGGCGAGGAACCGCCGGAAGGCGGCGAGGAGGATCTCCTCCCGGGCCAGGCGCTGCGAGCCGAAGGCGCCGATGAGGCCGAGGACGTTGTTGATGCCCAGGTAGTAGGCGAAGCGTTCGTCGGTGACGTCGTCGGCGACGAAGCTGTCGCTGTCCGCGCCGATACCGGGCAGTCGCCGCTCCAGTTCGGCGCGGCGGGAGGTGCGGAAGTAGTAGCCCTGGTTGTCGCGGTAGCGGCCGCCGACCGGCCAGCCGTGGGGGTCCAGCAGCACCACGGTGTTCTGCTGGTGGGCTTCGAGCACGACGCCGGCCGTGCCGTCGAGCCACAGCACGGGCCGCACGACCGCTTCCAGGTAGCGCAGGAACCATTCGGTGGCCACCGCCTCCAGGGGGCGGCCGGTGCGGGCGGCGAGCGTGGCGACGAGGTCGCCGAGCCGGGAGCGCACGCCCGAACGGCCGGGCCAGGGCCGCAGGGAGGTGAGGCCGGCGATGCACACGGCGTCGTCGGTGGTGCTGAAGGGGTTGTGGCGGATGACGACGTCCAGGCCCTGGACGGGTGCGCCGTCGAGGCCGTCGACGGCGAGGTAGGCGGGGTCGCGCACGATGTCGAAGCCGGGGTGGACGGTCTGCCACTGTTCGGCGAGGCCGGTGCGCAGCAGCCGGTGGACCTCCACCCCGCGGGCCAGTTCCTTGCGGAGGTTCTCCCGGCGGGAGTTGGTGATGCGCAGCCCGAGGGAGAGCTTCAGCATGGCGACGGCGTCGGGGCGGTAGACGGTGCGGACCGAGGAGGTGGGGTGCCAGAGCGGGCCGTGGGCGCCGAGGTCGTGCAGCAGACCGGCCTCGCGGAGGGCGGCGACGTCGGGGCGGTCGGCGAGTTCCCTGGCCTGCCAGGGGTGCAGCGGCAACGGCACGGTGCCGGCGGGGAGACGCAGGCCGTCCCCCGCGAACTCCCTGGCCAGCTGCTCGGCCGGTACGGGCTTGCCGCGTTCGGTCCAGGCGGAGTCGGCGGCCAGCACGGAGCGGTGCACGGCCGTCCAGTGCAGCGGGAAGGCGCCGCGGAGTTCGGGCGAATAGGCCCGGGTCTCGGCGTCGGACAGGCCCTCGCGGCTCTTGGGCGTGGGGTGCAGCGGGTGGCCGAGGAGGAGGGACTGTTCGGCTTCGAGGAAGAGGGCGCCGTGGTCGTCGGCGGGCCGGGCGCGCCGGTCGGTGAGGAAGACGGCGACGTTGCGCACGGAGTTGGCCACCCGGCCGATGAG
Source organism: Streptomyces angustmyceticus (assembly GCF_019933235.1). NCBI lineage: Bacteria > Bacillati > Actinomycetota > Actinomycetes > Kitasatosporales > Streptomycetaceae > Streptomyces > Streptomyces angustmyceticus. The sequence continues at coordinate 2,120,998 of NZ_CP082945.1, forward strand.
TTCGGCGCCGTCGCCGTCCGGCGCCTGCCCTCCCGCGTCGTCCGGGGCCGGTCGCTCGTCGGTGTCCGCGACGCGGTGTTCGCCGCCGTCGGAGGCCCGGCGGTCGCCGTACGCGGCCTCCCGGCGCAGCAGCGCGGCGAGGGTGACGGCGTCCAGCGGGGCGGCGCCGGGCGGGGCGCCTTCGAGGGTGGGGGCGCCCAGGCGGTGCCAGCCCGTGGGCGACCAGTAGCGGACGGGGACGCGCAGGGCGCCCGCGGCGGCGCGCAGGGGGAGGCGCAGGCCGTCCTCGGCCGGGCGGGGGGTGCCGCTCTCCCTGATCCAGCAGCGCAGCAGGTGCTCGATGCCCGCGGCGTCGGCGGCGACCGCCGGGTCGGGGTGGTCGAGGGGGTCGTGGTCACCGGAGCGGAGGCAGTCGTACGGGCCGGGGGCGCCGTGGAGGGCGGCCGGGTCCGGGGTCTCGTGGGTGTGGCAGGTGTCGCCGGGGGCGCGCCGCTGCTGGCGCGGGACGGACTCGATGGTGCCCGCGCCCTGGTGGGCGGGGACGCGCTCGGCGGACTGGCCGCCGTCGGGGCCGGGGCGTTCGTTCATGGGGTGGTGCCTCGCATTGTCGTGGGGGACGAGCCCGTCGGCCCGGGGGTGGTGCGGACCGCCGCCGTGATGGCGTCGGCGAGGCGGTCGAGGATCGCGTCCGCCTGTTCGTCGGTGATGGTCAGGGGCGGCAGCAGCCGGACGACGGCGGAGTGCCTGCCGCCCAGTTCGACGATCAGGCCCCGGTCCAGGCAGGCGTGCTGGACGGCGGCGGCGAGCCGGGGGTCGGCGGGGCGGGCGCCGGTGGCGTCGGGGCCGGCGGTGCGGTCGACGAGTTCGACGCCGAGCATCAGCCCGCGGCCGCGGACGTCGCCGATGCAGTCGTGGGCGTCGGCGAGGGAGGTGAGGCGGTCGAGCATCCGGGCGCCGAGCTCTCCGGCGCGCCGGTCGAGGCCGTTGGCGCGGACGTGGGCGAGGGTGGCCGCGCCGGCGGCCATGGCGAGCTGATTGCCGCGGAAGGTGCCCGCGTGCGCCCCGGGCTGCCAGGCGTCGAGCTCCTCGCGGTAGACGATCACGGCGAGCGGCAGGCTGCCGCCGATCGCCTTCGACAGCACGATCACATCGGGCACGATGCCGCTGTGGTCGACCGCCCAGAAGGCGCCGGTGCGGCCGACGCCGGTCTGCACCTCGTCGACGATCAGCGGGATCTGGCGGGCGGCGGTGATCTCCCGCATCCGCCGCAGCCAGCTGTCCGGCGCGGGAATCACGCCGCCCTCGCCCTGGACCGGCTCCAGGATCATCCCGGCCGGGTGGGGCACGCCGCTCTTGTGGTCGTCGAGGAGGCTCTGGGTCCAGCGGGCGGCGAGTTCGGCGCCGCGCTCGCCGCCGGTCTGGAAGGGGCAGCGGTAGTCGTAGGGGTAGGGCAGCCGGACCACGTCGGTGTGCTGCGCTCCCCCGGAGGCGGCGAGCGCCTGTGCGGTCATGCCGTGGTAGGCGCCGGAGAAGGCCATCAGGCCGTCGCGGCCGGTCGCGGTGCGGACGAGCTTGAAGGCGGCCTCGACGGCGTCCGTGCCGGCCGGGCCGCAGAACTGGATACGCCCCTTTTCGGCCAACTCCCCCGGCAGCGTGGCGAAGAGTTCGGTGGTGAAGGCGTCCTTGACGGGGGTGGCCAGGTCGAGGACGTGCAGCGGCGCGCCGGAGTCGAGGACCGTCCGGATCGCTTCGAGCACCACCGGGTGGTTGTGGCCGAGCGCCAGGGTGCCGGCGCCGGAGAGGCAGTCGAGGTAGCGCCTGCCGTCGGCGCCCTCGATCGTCAGCCCGCGGGCGCGCACCGGGACGATGGGCAGCGAGCGCGCGTAGGTACGGGCAGCGGACTCGCGCAGGGACTGCCGCCGCAGGATCCCCTCATGGGCCGGCGGCGCGGCCGCCGGCACGGTTTCGGTCAACGCCACGGGAGTTGTGCCCTCCTGCTGGTGAGCTGCTGAATGCCGCGCGGGCTGGGGGCAGCCCGGCCGTCCCCCGTACGTACCAACGACGGCGGCGACCCGGGATCACGGCTGTGGGCAAGATCCTTGATGGCGCGGAACCGGGGACCCGAGTACCGCCGTCCCCATCGTCACCGGCATAGTGGGGTGTCGCGCCGAGATCTTGAGGTTCATGACAAAGAACGGACCGGCGCAACCCGCACAAGCCGCACCGGCTCAGTCGAACCACCAGGGGGAGCTCACCCATGCGATCCATACGTCGGCCAGTCCTGGCCGCCGCCGCCCTCACCGCCGTCGTGGCGCTCACCGCCACCGGCTGCGGGCCCGAGAGCGACAACGCGGACGCCAAGCCCAGCCAGTCCGCGGGCCAGGACGCCACGGGCGGGGGTGGCTTCCAGATTCCGCAGGACATCCAGGACAAGCTCAAGGAACACGGCTTCGACCTGGACAAGTGGAAGAACGGCGAGTGGAAGAACTGGAACCGGGACAAGTGGCTCCGGGAAGCCGGTGAGTTCATCAACCCGATCATCAAGGACTTCTGGGACAAGGACAAGATCGACAAGGTCAAGCCGCCCCAGGACCCCAGCAAGCCCGAGGACATCTCGGAGGACCAGGGGAAGACCGACCCCGAGCCCGCGGCCGTCCCGGCCCAGGCCGTCAAGACCCCGTACACCTCGACCGCTCCCGGCGTGGGCCTGCTGCTGTTCAGCACCCCCGAGGGCGGGTCTCGCTGCTCGGCCACCGTCGTCAAGGACCCGGCGCACCCCGGTAAGTCCAACCTGGTGTGGACCGCGGCGCACTGTGTGCACGCCGGCAAGAACGGCGGCTGGTACCGCAACATGATGTTCGTGCCGAACTTCAACAAGACCGGTGGCACCGAGGGCCAGTTGAAGGGCAAGCCGTACGAGGAGCGGGTCCCCTCCGGCAAGTGGTGGGCGGACGACATGGCGACGTCCCAGCAGTGGATCAAGGCCGGCGGCGCGGTTCCCGGCGTGCCGATGGCCCCGTACGACTTCGCGCTGATGCACGTGAAGCCCGAGGAGAGCACCGGCGGCAAGTCGCTGGAGGAGGTCGCCGGCGGCGCGTACGACGTCGACTTCAACGCCCCCGCGATGGCCAAGATCCCGAGCCTGACCGCGCAGGGCTACCCGGCCGAGGCGCCGTTCGACGGTGCGGCGCAGCAGCAGTGCACCGACAAGCCGACCCGCCTGTCGATGGACGCCAAGAAGCCGACCATGTACCGGATCGGCTGCACCATGACCGGTGGCTCCTCCGGCGGCCCCTGGTTCATGAAGGGCGCGGACGGCAAGCCGGTGCTGATCTCCAACATGTCGATGGGGCCGCGTCCGGCCCGCTGGTCCGCCGGTCCCCACCTGGGTCCCGAGGCCAAGAGCATGTTCGACACCATGAGCAAGAAGTGGGCGAACAAGCAGTAGACGGGTGAGGCGGGCGGCGCCGGGACGGTGCCCCCGCGCCCCTCGCAGGAGCATGACGAAGGCCCGCCCCCGGTCTCCCGGGGGCGGGCCTTCGCGCCGTTCGGTGCCGCGCGGCCGCTACGCCGCGGGGACGAAGCGCTGGAGTTCGGCGGCCAGCTCCTCATGGACCCGCGCCTTGAGCACGGTGCCGTCCGCGGTGTGCTCCTCGGAGATGACCTCGCCCTCGGCGTGTGCCCGCGAGACGAGGGCGCCGTGGGTGTACGGCACCAGCACCTCGATCTCGACCCGCGGCCGGGGAAGCTCCTCGTCCAGCAGGGCCAGCAGTTCGTCCATGCCCTGGCCGGTACGGGCCGAGACCGCGAGGGCGTGCTTCTCCTGGCGCAGGAGTCGCTGCAGCACCAGCGGGTCGGCCGCGTCGGCCTTGTTGACGACCACGATCTCGGGCACGTCCGTCGCGCCCACGTCGCGGATCACCTCGCGGACCGCGGCGAGCTGCTCCTCGGGCACCGGATGCGAGCCGTCGACGACATGCAGGATGAGGTCGGACTCGCCGACCTCCTCCATCGTGGAGCGGAACGCCTCGACGAGGTGGTGCGGGAGGTGGCGGACGAAGCCGACGGTGTCGGCGAGGGTGTAGAGCCGTCCGCTGGGCGTCTCGGCCCGCCGGACGGTCGGGTCCAGGGTGGCGAACAGCGCGTTCTCCACCAGGACGCCGGCGCCGGTGAGGCGGTTGAGCAGCGAGGACTTGCCGGCGTTGGTGTAGCCGGCGATGGCGACCGAGGGGACCTTGTGGCGCCGGCGTTCCTGGCGCTTGATGTCCCGGCCGGTCTTCATCTCCGCGATCTCCCGGCGCATCTTCGCCATCTTCTCGCGAATCCGGCGCCGGTCCGTCTCGATCTTGGTCTCACCGGGACCACGGGTGGCCATACCGCCGCCGGCCGAGCCGGAGCCACCGCCACCCATCTGCCGGGACAGCGACTGGCCCCAGCCGCGGAGCCTGGGGAGCATGTACTGCATCTGCGCCAGCGAGACCTGCGCCTTGCCCTCCCGGGACTTGGCGTGCTGGGCGAAGATGTCGAGGATCAGGGCGGTCCGGTCGACCACCTTGACCTTGACGACGTCCTCGAGGTGGATCAGCTGGCCCGGGGAGAGCTCACCGTCGCACACCACGGTGTCCGCTCCGGACTCCAGCACGATGTCGCGCAGCTCCAGGGCCTTGCCGGAGCCGATGTAGGTGGCGGGGTCGGGCTTGTCACGGCGCTGGATGACGCCGTCGAGCACCATGGCGCCGGCGGTCTCGGCGAGGGCGGCGAGCTCGGCGAGGGAGTTCTCGGCCTCCTGGACCGTGCCGGAGGTCCACACGCCCACGAGCACCACGCGCTCCAGGCGGAGCTGCCGGTACTCGACCTCGGTGACGTCCTCCAGCTCGGTGGACAGGCCCGCCACACGGCGCAGCGCGGCCCGGGCCGAACGGTCGTACTGGTCGCCGTCACGCTCCCCGTCGATCTCGTGGCTCCAGGCGACGTCCTCTTCCATCAGGGCGTTGGCCCGAAGGCTCTCGGGGAGGCGCTGCCGGTCCTGCGGAAGGGAAGAAGAGGAGGTCATTTGATCCTTCGCGTCGTCGGGAGGCCTGGCGGGACCTGGTGTTCCCGCCGGGACCGTGGGTCGTGCGGCGACCGCAGCGGCGCTGCCGCTGCCGTCGCTGGTTCAACGTCCGAGCCGTCCCGGAGATTCCCGGGACGGCCGGTGCCGTCCCCTAGATGGTCCCATGCCCCGCGAGGGCCGTCACACGGGTTTTCCGGGCGGTGCGACGGGGTTCGTGGGCGCGGGTTTCCCGGCCGCCGCCCCGGGCACGGGGGTCACCGGCGCCCTCTTCGGGGCAGCGGGCACGGCCGCCGCCCTGGGCGCGGGCTTCACAGCCGCTCCCTTGGACGCGGGTTTCACGGGCGCCCCCTTGGCTGCGGGCTTCACGGCAGTCCCCTTGGCCACGGGGTGCACCGGCACCCTCTTCGGCGCGGGGCGCACCGCCGCACCCTTCGGTCCGGGGTTCCCGGGGCTCGTGACCACCCCCTTCGGGCCGGGCTTCACGGGCACCCCCTTCGTCCCGTGGACGGCTCCGGCGCTCTTGGGGTGGCCCGGCTTCGCGGCGGCTTCCTTGGGCCGCCAGTCCGGATGGCCCGGCATCGACGGGGTCCGCTCGCCGTAGAGCCAGTCCTGGAAGAAGCCGGTGAGGTTCTGCCCGGCGACATCGGAGGACAGCTGGACGAAGTCGGAGGTGTCCGCCACGCCGTCGCGGTGCCGCTCGACCCATGCGCGTTCCAGCCGGTCGAAGGCGGCGGGGCCGATCTTCTGCCGCAGGGCGTACAGGACCAGCGCGCCGCCGTCGTAGACGACGGGGCGGAAGATGCCGATCTTCTGCCCCGGGCGGGGGGCCTTGGGCGCGGCGGGCGGGCCGCCGTCGGACCGCCAGCCGTCGGACTCCTGGTAGGCATGCCGCATCCGGGCTTCCAGGGAGGCCCGGCGGCCGCCCCGCTCCTCTGCGTAGAGGGCCTCGTACCAGGTGGCATGGGCCTCGTTGAGCCAGACGTCGGACCAGCGGCGCGGGCTGACGCTGTCGCCGAACCACTGGTGGGCCAGCTCGTGCACCATCACCGACTCCACGTACCAGGCGGGCAGCTGGCCGGTGGTGAACATGGCCTTCTCGAAGAGCGAGAGGGTCTGGGTCTCCAGCTCGAAGCCGGTCCTGGCGTTGGCGATCAGCACGCCGTACGCCTCGAAGGGGTACGGGCCGACCCTGCGCTCCATCCAGGACATCTGGGCCGGGGTCTTCGCCAGCCAGTGCGCGAGGGCGGCGCGGTGCGCGGTCGGCACGACGTCGCGCAGCGGCAGGCCGTGCGGCCCGTGGCGCAGCACCACGCTGGACCTCCCGATGGAGACCTGCGCCAGCTCGGTGGCCATGGGGTGGAGGGTGCGGTAGGTCCAGGTGCGGCGGCCCGCGCGGGCGCCGGGGCTCGTCGGCAGCCCGTTGGCGACGGCGGTCAGCTCCTGCGGCGCGGTGATGCGGAAGGTGAAGAGCGCCTTGTCGGAGGGGTGGTCGTTGCAGGGGAAGACGCGGTGCGCTGCGTCGGCCTGGTTGGCCATCGCCAGGCCGTCGGCGGTGCGGAGCCAGCCGCCGTCGCCCTTGGCGCGGGGGTCGGTGGTGTGCGCGATGGAGATCTTCACCTCCTGGCCCCGGGAGATGTGGAAGGACGGGGTGAGCACGAGATCCTCGCCGTGCTGCTCGTGAGTGGCGGGCAGACCGCCGATTTTGACGGAGCGTACGGTCCCGCGGGCGAAGTCGAGGTTGACGTGGTCGAGCTCGGTGGTGGCGCGGACGGTGATCTCGGTGCGGGCGTTCATCGGCCGGTCGTTGTGGCCGGAGTAGTTCAGGGAGACGTCGTAGGACAGGGCGTCGTAGCCGGTGTTGCCGAGCATGGGGAAGAGCCGGTCGCCGAGGCCCTGCGGCCCTCTGGCGGGCGGTTCGGCCATGCCGAGGGTGGCGAGCGCGGCCAGTCCGAGGGCGGCGGCCCGCCGGCCGGTCCAGCGCGGTCGCCCGCTCGGGCCGCGGGGCAGGGCGCGGACGGGAACGGGGCGACCGGGGTCGCGGGACGGGCGGCGCGGGGGAAGGGGCATGCACTACCGCTACCAACGCGGCCCCCTCCCCCGCGGGTGAGGGGGCAAACGGCACCCGAACGGGCGGCGGATCGTGCGTCCGTCTTACGCCGCCGGGCGGAGGGTTATCCGACGGACCGTCACCCGCCGGGCCCCCGGGGCCGCTAGGGCCGCAGCGCCGCGGCCTGCCGGGCGCGTCCGGCGCGCAACACATCGAAGACGCCGGGTACTTGACGCATGGCCCGCATCAGGGACGGCAGCCCGGCGGCGTTCGGCAGGTGCAGGGTGTAGGTGTGGCGGACCCGCTGTTCGTGCGGGGGTTCGACGGCGGCGGACACCACGGCGGCGCCCTGGGAGGCGATGGCCTCGGTGAGGTCGGCCAGGAGGTGCGGCCGGCTGAACGCCTCTGCCAGGAGGGTGACCCGGCAGCCGTGGCCCCCCTGGTCGGCGCCGCGCCAGCGCACCCCGACCGGTTGCCGGCCGGTGGCCGCCATGCGCGCCACGGCGGGGCACAGGGCGCGGTGGACGGTGACCGTGCCGCCCCGTACGGCGAATCCGGTGACGGTGTCCGGCGGCACCGGGGTGCAGCAGCCGGCCAGCCGGACCGCGGCGCCGGGCAGGTCCGCCACCACGAGCACCGAGGCCGCGACCGGGTCCGCCCCGGGCCGGTCGTCGTCCGCGGCCGGGCGGTCGGCGGGAGGCGCCGCGGCGGGCCCCTCACCGGCGCTCACCGGGCGGGCGCCGGGCTCCTGCGGTCCGGCCAGCCAGCGGGCGATGGCGAGCCGGGCGGCGGGGGTACGGACGTGGTCGAGCCACTCGGGCGAGGGGCCGGCCGCGGAGTCGGGGGCCATCAGCAGCTGCAGGCTGTCGCCGTCGCGCAGGACGGTGGCGAGCGTGGCGAGCCGGCCGTTGACGCGGGCGCCGATACAGCAGTGCGCGGCCTCGCCGTGCCGTTCGTAGGCGGCGTCCACGCAACTCGCCCCGGCGGGCAGACCGATGGCGCCGCCCGCGACGGGGGACGAGCCGTCCGAGGGGGCGTCGGCGCAGAAGACGGTGATCTCCCGGTCCTGGGCGAGGTCGTCGCGCAGCGAGGTCCAGAACGTGTCCGGGTCGGGAGTGGTGCGCTGCCACTCCAGCAGCCGGGAGAGCCATCCGGGGCGGGTCGGGTCGGCCCGCTCGCCCTCGGGGGCGTCCGTGCCGTCCGTGGGGGCGTAGGGGTTGCCCAGCGCGATCACCCCGGCCTCGGCGACCCGGTGCATCTGGTGGGTGCGGATCAGCGTCTCGGCGATCTCCCCGGACGGGCCGGTGATCGCTGTGTGCAGCGACTGGTAGAGGTTGAACTTGGGGGCCGCGATGAAGTCCTTGAACTCGGAGACGACCGGGGTGAAGCAGGTGTGGAGTTCGCCGAGGACGGCGTAGCAGTCGGCGTCCTCCCCCACCAGCACCAGCAGCCGCCCGAGGTCGGCGCCGGTCAGCTCGCCGCGGGCGAGGCGCACCCGGTGCACGGAGACGAAGTGCCGGGGGCGGAGCAGGACTTCGGCGTCGATGCCCGCCTCGGCCAGGACCGCGCGCACCCGCCGGGCGAGCTCGGTCAGCGGGTCGGGCCGGTCGGCGTACTCCATGACCAGGGACCGGGTGGTGGCGTACTCCTCGGGGTGCAGGATGGCGAAGACGAGATCCTCCAGCTCGGCCTTGAGGGCCTGGACGCCAAGGCGTTCGGCGAGCGGGATCAGCACGTCGCGGGTCACCTTGGCGATCCGGGCCTGCTTCTCGGGGCGCATCACCCCGAGGGTGCGCATGTTGTGCAGCCGGTCGGCGAGCTTGATGGACATCACCCGGACGTCGTTGCCGGTCGCCACCAGCATCTTGCGGAAGGTCTCGGGCTCGGCCGCCGCGCCGTAGTCGACCTTCTCCAGTTTGGTGACGCCGTCGACCAGGTAGCAGACCTCGGCGCCGAACAGTTCCCGCACCTGATCCAGCGTCACTTCGGTGTCCTCGACGGTGTCGTGGAGCAGTGAGGCGGTCAAGGTCGTGGTCTCCGCGCCGAGTTCGGCGAGGATGAGGGTCACCGCGAGCGGGTGGGTGATGTACGGCTCGCCGCTCTTGCGGAGTTGGCCGCGGTGCGAGGACTCGGCGAGGAGGTAGGCCCTGGTGAGGGTGTCCAGGTCGGCGTCCGGGTGGTGGCCGCGGTGCACCTTGGCGACGTGTTCCAGGGCGTGCGGGAGGCCGTCGCGCGGGGCGGGGCCGAGCAGGGCGGCCCGGCCGATCCGGCGCAGCCCTCTGAGCTCCAGCCGGCGGCGGCCGCGCCTGCGGCCCGCTGCTCCAGGGTTACCAGGGTTAGTGGCCTCTGCGCTCATGGGCACCTCCGGCAGCGTCGACCGGCGGTGGGACGCGTCAGTTCGGGCGTCCGGGCCGGTGCTTGATGCTACCGACCCCATCACGCAGCGCTGTCCAGCTCTCGCTCACAGTGATTCGGATCACCCGTTCGAGCGAATCCCCCGGCCATGGCCGTTGTGTGCGGGAGGTCCGTTCCCCGGGCGCCGGGGAGCGGGTCAGGCGAGCGCGGCGGTCAGCCAGGCGGGGTCGAAGGTGCCCTCGGCGACGATCTCGGCCGGGCCGGTCATCTCGACGGTGCCGTCGGGCAGCTCGGTGATCGAGAGGCTGCCACCCAGCACGTCGACCTGGTAGGTGACGGCTTCGCCGGTCCGTGCGGGGGCCGCGCCGTCCCTGCGTGCGGTGGCGACGGCGACCGCGCAGGCGCCGGTGCCGCAGGAGCGGGTCTCGCCCGAACCGCGCTCGTGCACCCGCATCGCCACATGGCGCGGGCCGCGGTCGGCGACGAACTCGATGTTCACGCCGTCGGGATAAACCGACGCGGGGCTGAACGGCGGTACGGCCCGCAGTTCGCCGGCGTGGGCGAGGTCCTCGACGAAGACGACGGCGTGCGGATTGCCCATGTTCACGTTCCGGGCCGGCCAGCTGCGGCCGTCGAGGGTGACGACGACGCCGTCCTCGCTGAGCGCGGCGCGGCCCATCGAGACCGTGACGTCGCCGGTCTTGGCGACGTGCACACGGCGCAGGCCGGCGCGGGTGGCGATGGCGAGGTCACCGGCCTCGACCAGGCCGGCGTGCAGCAGGTAGCGCGCGAAGACGCGGACGCCGTTGCCGCACATCTCGGCGATCGAGCCGTCGCCGTTGCGGTAGTCCATGAACCACTCGGCCTCGTCGGCCTGGGCACTGGCCTCGGGGTGCGCGGCGGACCGCACGACGCGCAGCAGGCCGTCGCCGCCGACTCCGGCCCGCCGGTCGCAGATCCTGGCGACGGCGGTCGCGGACAGGTCGAGGCGGCCGTCCGGGTCGGGGACGATCACGAAGTCGTTCTCGGTGCCGTGGCCCTTGAGGAAGGCGAGGCGCTGCGTGCTGGTCACCTCTGCATCGTACGGGGGCACCGGAGCACTCGGCCGCACGGGGCCGGGCGGGCCCGGCGGGCGCGGGGCGCCTGCCGGTTCAGCGCAGCCGGGCCACGCGCAGGATGGCCAGCGAGGCCGGGATCGCCACCACCACGGCGTAGAGCAGCACCACGCGCCAGTCGGCGCGGCGGCCGGAGCCGGGCACCGGGAGGCCGGGCCAGGTGTGGCCGACGCGGCGGGCGGCCATCATGCCCCAGCCGGCGGCGCAGCAGCACAGCAGCAGGCCCAGCATGGCGATCACCGCGCCGCCGCCGAGCTCGAAGGCGAGGGGGAAGGCGAACATCAGCGAGCCGAGGGCGGCGAGCGCGACGATCGGCGCCACCTGCCACAGCCGCAGCCGGCGCGGCGGGCGGAGCTCCCGGAAGGACTCGCCGCCGCCCTCGCCGGGCCCGTCGGGGCCGGAGTCCGGGGCGTCGGAGTCGTCCAGGGCGTCCGGGTCGGTGAGGGGGCCGGGGCCGTCGTCGGGGCCCGGTCCGTCGTCCGTCAGGGGTGCCGTGTCAGCGCCGGTGTCCGGTTGCTGCGCACGGTTGCGAGGGCCGGCCTCCATAGCCACGCGCCCTCCCCACTGCAGACTGCACGCCTCGATCGAAGGTCGATGATGACACGCCCTCAGGGGCCCGGATGGCGGCCGGAGCGTCCCGATGCCATGACGTGATCAGGCTGTGACCGGTCGTTCGAGCAGGGCCAGCGCCCGGGCGGGGAGTTCCGCCCGGTGCTCGGCGGCGCCGCTGAGCCAGTGGACCCGCGGGTCCCGGCGGAACCACGAGTCCTGGCGGCGCGCGAAGCGCTTGGTGGCACGCACCGTCTCGTCGCGCGCTTCCTGCTCGGTGCACTCCCCCGCGAGCTGGGCCAGCACCTGCTGGTAGCCGAGCGCCCGGGAGGCCGTGCGGCCCTCGCGCAGCCCCTCGCCCTCCAGCCGGCGCACCTCGTCGACCAGGCCCGTCTCCCACATGCGGTCGACGCGCAGGGCGATCCGCTCGTCGAGTTCGGGGCGCGCGACGTCGACGCCGATCTGCAGGGTGTCGTAGAACGCTTCGTGGCCGGGGAGGTTGGCGGTGAAGGGGCGGCCGGTGATCTCGATGACCTCCAGGGCGCGCACGATGCGGCGGCCGTTGCTCGCCAGGATCGCGCGGCCGGCCTCGGGGTCGGCGGCGGCCAGCCGGGCGTGGAGGGGGCCGCTGCCCTGTTCGGCGAGTTCGGCCTCCAGGCGGGCGCGCACCTCCGGGTCGGTGCCGGGGAAGTCGAGGGCGTCGATCGCGCCGCGTACGTACAGGCCGGAGCCGCCGACGAGGACCGGGGTGCGGCCCTCGGCGAGCAGCCGGTCGATCTCGGCGCGGGCCAGCCGCTGGTACTCGGCGACGCTGGCGGCGCGGGTCACGTCCCAGATGTCCAGGAGGCGGTGCGGGACGCCCTGCCGCTCCTCGGGCGTGAGCTTGGCGGTGCCGATGTCCATGCCGCGGTAGAGCTGCATGGAGTCGGCGTTGATGACCTCGCCCCCCACGTGCTGTGCGAGTGCGACGCCCAGATCGGACTTTCCGGCCGCGGTGGGGCCGACGACGGCGATGACCCGCGGAGCGGGAACGGCGGTTTTCACCCCGCCAGTCTCGCAAACCTCACGGCCCCGTCTCGAACGAGCGACGTGACGGGCAACCGATGGGTTCGTTGCCTGTTGCGAGGTCCCGAGAGGCCGGTGGGTCCCACCGGCGCCCGCGGGCGGCGCAAAGGGCCGCTTCCGGCGGCAGGGGATCTCGCCACAGGAAGAGCGTAGGAGCGGTCATGGGCGTGTTTTCGCGGTTTCGCCGCCGTAGGGCGGCGGCGTCGGCGGAGGAAGAGGAAGGGACCGCTCCGGCGGTGACGGCCGGGACGGCGGAGGCGGCGGAGCCTGCTGGTGCGGCGGCCGCCGGGGGCTCCGGAGAGGCCGCGGACGCGGAGGGGGCCACGGGCTCGGGCCAGACCGAGAAGGCTGAGGGCTCCCGCACGGCCGAGAAGGTCACGGGCTCCGGCGAGACCGACGAGGCCGCGGACGACGCCGCGCCCCCGGTGGAGGCGGCAGCGGAGGCGGCCACTCCGGAAGCGTCCGCGGAGGCGGCGGCCGAGGATGCCACGCCGGCGGAGAAGGCCCCCGAGAGCGCCGGGATCCCCCGGCAGCAGTCGGCGAAGGCCGCCGCGGACAGCGAGAGCGCGCGGCAGTAGCCCGCCGCGCCCGCCGGAGACGGTGCGAAGGCCGCGGGGCGGAGCGCCTCGCGGCCGTCGCCGTACCCGGTCCGCGAGGCCGCGCTACGACCAGGCGGCCACGAAGTAGCCCACGCCGTACGGGGCCTCCTCGCGCAGCAGCCGCCCGCTCAGGCCCGCGTCCTCGCCCGCGCCCGCGAGCACCTGCCAGCAGGCCCGTCCGGACGCCAGGAGGGCGGCGGCCCGCTCCTCGTCCAGCGCGGCCAGCGCCGCGGTGTCGGCGGCGCCCAGGGCGCGGGCCGCGGCGGCGTCGAAGGGCTCGGCCCGCTCGTCGAAGTAGCCGGGCGCCTTCACCGTCCGGCAGGCGCTTCCGTCGCCCATCACCAGCAGCGCCACCCGGGGCGCCGACGCCGCGAGGTCCCGGCCCGTCGCCGCCGCGCGGTCGCGGGGCAGCGACTCGGCCACTCCCAGCGCCTCCACGGGTGCGTCGGCCCAGTCGGTACGCGACAGCAGCCAGGCGCCGACCGCCAGCGACGGCGGGAGTTCCCGCTCCGGCGCGGTCTTCGCGGCGCCCAGCCGCACCTCCAGGTCCACCCCGAAACCGCGGAAGGACCCGGCGGCGCCCTGCGGGTGCGCGCCCCGGCCGGCCTCGTCGGCCGGGCCGACGACGACCAGCCGGTCGGGACGGGCCGCGGCGAGCACACCGATCGCGTCCAGGCAGGCGGCACGCAGCGCGTCGAGTTCGGGAGCCGCACCGGCGGCCACCTCCGGGACGAGGAGCGGCGGGCAGGGGCAGACAGCGGCGGCTACGAGCATGCCACGCAGCGTAACGCCCCTGGTGCGAGGCCGGTCGGGGCGGCCTGCGCGGCGCCCGGCGCGCGGCCGGTCAGTCGCAGCCGCAGCCGGCGGCGGGCGCCGGGCTCGGCGCCGGGGCACCGATGGTGGGCAGGCCCAGCAGCACGCCCTGGGGCTTCTCGGCCGGGGCGGCGTTCCGCTTCTCCCAGGCGTCGCCGGCGCGGGTGCGGCGGACCGCCTTGGCCGGGCCCTCCGCCAGGAGGTGGTGCGGAGCGGCGTAGGTGATCTCGACGGTCACCATGTCGCCGGGGCGGACCGGCTCCTCGGGGCGCGTGAAGTGCACCAGGCGGTTGTCGGGGGCCCGCCCGGACAGGCGGTGGGTCGCCTCGTCCTTGCGGCCCTCGCCCTCGGCGACCATCACGTCGAGGGTGCGGCCGACCTGCTTCTTGTTCTCCTCCCAGGAGATCTCCTCCTGGAGGGCGACCAGCCGCTCGTAGCGCTCCTGGACGACGGCCTTGGGGATCTGCCCCTCCATGTCGGCCGCCGGGGTACCGGGGCGCTTGGAGTACTGGAAGGTGAACGCCTGGGCGAAGCGGGACTCGCGGACGGTGTGCAGGGTCTGCTCGAAGTCCTCCTCGGTCTCGCCGGGGAAGCCGACGATGATGTCCGTGGAGATGGCGGCGTCCGGCATGGCGGCGCGCACCTTCTCGATGATGCCGAGGAAGCGCTCCTGGCGGTACGAGCGGCGCATCGCCTTGAGCACGGTGTCCGAGCCGGACTGCAGCGGCATGTGGAGCTGCGGCATGACGTTGGGCGTCTCGGCCATGGCGGCGATGACGTCGTCGGTGAAGTCGCGGGGGTGCGGGGAGGTGAAGCGGACCCGCTCCAGGCCCTCGATCCGCCCGCAGGCGCGCAGCAGCTTCGAGAACGCCTCGCGGTCGCCGATGTCGGAGCCGTAGGCGTTGACGTTCTGGCCGAGCAGGGTGATCTCGCTGACGCCCTCGGCGACCAGCGCCTCGATCTCGGCGAGGATGTCGCCGGTCCTGCGGTCCTTCTCCTTGCCGCGCAGCGCGGGGACGATGCAGAACGTACAGGTGTTGTTGCAGCCCACCGAGATCGAGACCCAGGCGGCGTACGCGCTCTCGCGCCGGGTGGGCAGGGTCGAGGGGAACGCCTCCAGCGACTCGGCGATCTCGACCTGCGCCTCCTCCTGGACGCGGGCGCGCTCCAGCAGCACCGGCAGCTTGCCGATGTTGTGCGTGCCGAAGACCACGTCGACCCAGGGGGCCTTCCTGACGATGGTGTCGCGGTCCTTCTGGGCCAGGCAGCCGCCGACGGCGATCTGCATGCCGGGCCGCGCGGCCTTCTTCGGGGCGAGCTGGCCGAGGTTGCCGTAGAGCCGGTTGTCGGCGTTCTCCCGCACCGCGCAGGTGTTGAAGACGATGACGTCGGCGCCCTCGCCGTCCTTGGGCGCGGGGACGTATCCGGCCTCTTCCAGCAGGCCCGACAGCCGCTCGGAGTCGTGGACGTTCATCTGGCACCCGTAGGTGCGGATCTCGTAACTCTTGTTCACGCCCACTGCCTGGCTCCGGTCGCTGCTGGTCATGCCACAAGGGTAGGCGGTGGCGGAAGTACCTCCCGCCCCCGGAGTCCTCGGCGGATCCGGCCCCGGACGGGCCGGTGCGCGGGCCGGCGGCCTCACAGGGCCAGCACGACGGCGGCGCCGACACCCCCCACCACCAGCGCGAAGGCCGCGCTGCCCAGTCCTCCGTGCCCCCAGCGGAAGGGGCGGTCGAGGGCGAAGCGGCCGGGTCCGGTGGCCGCGACGGCCAGCGCGACGACGGCGATGGTCAGGGGATATTCGATACCGCCGGTCATCTCCCAGAGCCCCTTGGGCGCCGAGACGACCATGGCGTTGATCATCACGCCGATGAGCGCGGCGGCCGCGAGGGGCGTGAGCAGTCCCAGGGCGAGGCCGAGGCCGCCGAGGAATTCCGAGACTCCGGCGAGGCCGGCGAAGAACTCGCCGGGGCGGTAGCCGAGGGCGGCGAAGCCCTTGCCGGTGGCGGCGAGGCCGTGGCCGCCGAAGATCCCGAAGAGCTTCTGGGCGCCGTGGCCGGCGAGGATCAGTCCCACGGTCAGGCGCAGGAGGAGCAGGCCCAGGTCGGCGCCGTACGGGGGTGCGCGGAGGGTGCCGGGCCGGGCCTGGGCCTCCGTCCGCGGCTCGGTGTGCGCTTTGAGCGGTTTCATGGGGGGCTCGCTTCCCGCACCGGCGCGTCAGTGGGCCGCGGTGTCGGGCAGCGGCGCCGGTGCGCTCGTGGTGGAGGGATCGCGTGCGGTGCGCGCCGGGCGGCGCGCGGTGGGAGACGTGCCGGGTCTCCGCGACGTCGGGAGGAGGGGAGAACCCTCCACTCCCGATCGTGCTACGCCGAGCGCCGTCTGCAAAGGCGAGCCCGCGGCTCACCGGCACGGCCTCCCCGGGCCGCCTCCGCACCCGCGGCGATCGCGCGCACTTTCCACAGGCGGGCCCCGGACTGTCCACAGAAAAGCCCTGCCCCTCCCTTTCCGGCCGCGGTCCTGGCAGGATCCCGCCCATGGTCACAGCACTCTCCCGCACCGGCCGCCGGGCCTTCCAGGCGGCGCTCGCGGCCCTGGTCGTCCTCGGGCTGGCGCTGTGGTGGCTGCTGGCGATGAACGCCGACCCCACGCCCCGCGGCCGGCTGACCCTGGCGACGGGCGTGCCGACCGGGGTGTACGCACGCTACGGGGAGCTGCTCAAGCAGGATCTGGCCCACGACCTGCCGGATGTCGATCTGCGGCTGGCCCGCAGCGAGGGCTCCATCGACAACATGCGGCAACTGGTCTCCGGGCGCGCCCAGTTCGCCATCGCGACGGCGGACGCGGTCGCCACGTACCAGATCAGGGGCGAGGCCGGCGCGGACCGGCTGCGGGCCTGCGCGCGGCTGTACGACGACTACGTCCAGCTGGTGGTGCCGAAGAAGTCCGCGGTGCGCTCGACGAAGGACCTGCGGGGGCTGCGGGTGGGCGTGGGAACCGACGACTCCGGGGTCCAGCTGATCACCCGGCGGCTGCTGGAGGCGGCCGGGCTGGACTTCAACGAGGACATCGAGCCGGTGCGGGTCGGAATCGACCGGATGCCGAAGCTCCTGGAGCAGCACAAGCTGGACGCCTTCTTCTGGTCCGGCGGGCTGCCGACGATGGCCGTGCAGCGGCTGGCGCAGCGTTTCCCGGTACGGCTGGTCCAGCTCGGGGACCTGAGTCCGGCGCTGCACCGGCAGGGCGAGCGCACCCGCTACTACCGGGCGGCGGTGATGCCCGCCGACGCCTACCCCGCGGCCCAGGACGGGCAGGCGGTGAAGACGATCGCGGTGGCGAATCTGCTGGTCACGACGGACCGCGAGGACGCGGTGATGACCCAGGGCATCACCCGTACGGTCATCGACAGCCGGGACTGGATAGGGCGGCAGGTGCATGCCGCGCAGAAGGTGGATCTGCGGACGGCGGTGTTCACCGACCCGCTGGCGCTCCACGAGGGCGCCCGGCGGTACTACCTGTCCCAGAAACCGTGATCCGGGCCCACAGGACGTGATCCGGAGGCCATGATCCGGAGGCCGACGGTCCTCAGCCGGTGGTGCCGTCGAGGGGGCCCCGGACCTTCCCGGGCCGGGTCCGCGAACGGACCGGGGCCCGCACCGGTCGGTCCGGTGCGGGCCCCGTTCACGGGACGCGGGAGCGTCAGGCGGCGACGATGTTCTCCGCCTGCGGGCCCTTGGGGCCCTGGGTCACGTCGAAGGTGACCTTCTGGCCCTCGAGGAGCTCACGGAAGCCCTGCGCGGCGATGTTCGAGTAGTGGGCGAAGACATCGGGGCCGCCGCCGTCCTGCTCGATGAAGCCGAAGCCCTTTTCCGAGTTGAACCACTTGACGGTGCCGGAAGCCATGTTTTTCTCCTTCATGGGGCAAACCGGAGACCACACTGCGCGGCCTCCTTGTCGCCGAGATGATTGCCCCATACCGGAACAGGTCCGGAAAACAAGGAACGCCCGGGGCTTCAGCCTCCGGGCGCGCACAAAGTTCATCATGGGTACCACAACTGCAACACCGTTCACGGTAGCACAGGTGCCGGGAAGGCCCTGCAGACCGCGCTCCCTCCCCGCAGCCCGTGCCCGCGCCCGCGCGCTCCCGTGCCCGCCGCCCCTCACGGCCCGGTGCGCGGCACGGTGACCGTGACCTTCAGCCCGTGCGGCGGGTGCGGGGCGTAGGCGATGGTGGCGCCGCCCGCGGTGAGCAGGGCGCGGGTGATCGACAGGCCGAGCCCGGAGCCGGACACGTTCTGGTGGCGGCCGCTGCGCCAGAAGCGGTCGCCGATCCGCGCGAGCTCGTCGTCGGTCAGGCCGGGACCGCGGTCGGCGACGGTGACATGGACGCGCTCGCCGTTCGGCGCGACCTCCACGGTGACCGGCCGGCCCTCCGGGGTGAACTTCAGGGCGTTGTCGACGACGGCGTCCAGCGCGCTGGACAACGCGATCGGGTCGGCCCAGCCGGTGACGGCGCGCTGCCCCTCGTAGGTGAGGAGGACGCCCTTGTCGTCGGCCAGCGGGCGCCAGGAGTCGACGCGTTCGGCGGCCAGCGCCGCGACATCGGTGAGCTGGAGGTCGGCGGCGGTGTGCTCGGCGAGCGCGAGGTCGAGCAGGTCGTCCAGCACGCGGGCCAGCCGCTTGCCCTCGGTGCGGACCGACGCGATCTCCTCGTTGCCGTCGGGGAGTTCGAGGGCCAGCAGCTCGATGCGCAGCAGCAGCGCGGACAGCGGGTTGCGGAGCTGGTGGGAGGCGTCGGCGACGAAGGCGCGCTGCTGCTCCAGGACGTCCTCGACGTTGTCGGCCATCTCGTTGAACGAGCGGGCCAGCCTGCGCAGTTCGGGCGGGCCCGCGGTGGCCGCCACACGGGCGTTCATCCGGCCGGTGGCGATGTCGTGGCTGGCCGCGTCCAGGACCCGTACCGGCCGCAGCACCCAGCCGGTGAGGCGGAAGGCCGCGGCGACGGCGACGAGCATGGCCGCGCACTCCCCGGCCGCGATCAGCAGCCAGCTGCGCAGGACGCGGAAGCGCATCTGCGCGGTGGGCGAATCGGTCATGACGACGGCGACCACGTCACCGTCGCGGATCACCGGGGAGGCGACCGGTATGCGGCCGGTGTCGTCCCAGGGCCAGATCTGGTGCGGGTCGTGGCTGCGCCGGCCGGCCAGCGCCTCGCGGAACGCCTGGGCCCCCTCGCCGTCCTGCGGTACCGGCATACCGGCCGGGGCGGCGGCCATCGGGGTGCGGTCGCGGTAGAAGACACCGGCACGTATGCCGTAGAGGTCGTAGTAGCGCGCGAGTTCGGTACGGAGCGTGGCGCGCCGCTCGTCCTCCTCCGGCGTCTTGTCGGCCTCCGTGACCGGCCGGGCGGTGACGAACTGGGCGAGGGAGGCGAACCGGGCGGCGTCGTCGATCCGGTCGATGACCACCCGCTGCTGCTCCACACCGGCCGTGATGACGCCCAGCGGGATGCCCAGCGCGAGCAGCACACCGGCCATCAGGACGATGAGCAGCGGCAGGAGTCGGGTGCGCACGTGGTCGCGGCGGCCTTCAGGAGGCCGGGGTGGCGGGCAGTCGCGGCCCCGCGCCGGCGGCCGGGACGACCAGGCGGTAGCCGACGCCGCGGACCGTCTCGATCAGGGCGGGCATCCGCAGTTTGGCGCGGAGCGAGGCGATGTGGACCTCCAGGGTCCGGCCGGTGCCCTCCCAGCTCGTGCGCCACACCTCGCTGATGATCTGCTCCCGGCGGAAGACCACGCCGGGGCGCTGGGCGAGCAGCGCCAGCAGGTCGAACTCCTTGCGGGTGAGCGGGACCGCCGAGCCGTCCACGGACACCTGGCGGGTGGGGAGTTCGACGGTGACCGCGCCCAGCCGCAGCGCGTCGTCGGGGGCGCCCTCCTCGACGGGCTGCTCGGCGCCGCCGGGCGCGGTGCGCCGGCTCACCGCGTGGATGCGGGCCAGCAGCTCACCGGTGTCGTACGGCTTGACGACATAGTCGTCGGCGCCGAGGTTGAGGCCGTGGATGCGCGAGCGCACGTCGGAGCGCGCGGTGACCATGATGACGGGGGTCGCGCAGATCTTGCGGATCCGGCCGCAGACCTCGAAACCGTCCTGGTCGGGCAGCCCGAGGTCGAGCAGCACCACGGCGAAGGGCTCCGCGTGGTCGGGGAGCAGGGCCTTGAGTGCCTCCTCGCCGTTGCGTGCGTGCACGACGGACAGGCCGTGCTTGGCGAGCACCGCGGACAGCGCGGCGGCGACATGATCGTCGTCCTCGACGAGCAGCAGCCTCATCGGGCCTCCTTTCCGGGTGCGTGTGTACAGGCCACAGGGCATCTACGGTGATGCGGGGCATGCGCGTCAAGAGCAGGCCACCTCCCGGCCGCCATCCGTTATCCAGCCGGTACGCCCGCCGCGGCAGACTGCCGTCGCCCTCCGCGGACACCGCTCGACGCAGAGTGTCCGTCTGCGGCCGGATCGTTATCCTCAAGTTCCCCTCAGAACTGATGACGCTGCTCCGAGGGCGTTACTAGGGTCCTCCCAACCGAGGAGGACGGAGCTACACGCCGATGAGCGAAGTATCGGTGACCAAGAACGCCGAGGGTCCCGCGGCGGCCGGGGACCGGCTGGTCGTGCTGGACAACGTGAACAAGCACTTCGGCGCGCTGCACGTGCTCCAGGACATCGACCTGACGATCCACCGCGGCGAAGTCGTCGTCGTGATCGGGCCTTCGGGCTCCGGCAAGTCGACGCTCTGCCGCACGATCAACCGCCTGGAGACCATAGACACCGGCAGCATCACCATCGACGGGAAGCCGTTGCCGCAGGAGGGACGGGAGCTGGCCCGGCTGCGCGCCGACGTGGGCATGGTCTTCCAGTCGTTCAACCTGTTCGCGCACAAGACGGTGCTCGAGAACGTGATGCTGGGGCAGACCAAGGTCCGCAAGACGGACAAGGCCGCCGCCACGGAGAAGGCCCGCGCGCTGCTCGACCGGGTCGGCGTCGGCACCCAGGCGGACAAGTACCCCGCACAGCTCTCCGGTGGTCAGCAGCAGCGGGTGGCGATCGCCCGTGCGCTGGCGATGGACCCGAAGGTGATGCTGTTCGACGAGCCGACGTCGGCGCTGGACCCGGAAATGATCAACGAGGTGCTGGACGTGATGCAGCAGCTCGCCCGGGACGGCATGACGATGATCGTGGTCACCCATGAGATGGGGTTCGCGCGCTCCGCGGCGAACCGGGTCGTCTTCATGGCGGACGGCCGCATCGTCGAAGAGGCCGAGCCGAACCAGTTCTTCAACAACCCGCGCAGCGACCGCGCCAAGGACTTCCTGTCGAAGATCCTCCATCACTGAGGCCGTAGTCGGGCCACCATCATTTCCCACTTTTGTTGAACCAAAGGATGTTCACCATGAGGATGCGTAAGACGGCTGCGGCCGGTGCGGTGGTGCTCGCGCTCGCGGCCACGGCGACGGCGTGCGGCGGCGAGAAGGGCACGGCGGGCGACAAGCCGGCCGGCGGCGAGGTCTTCAGCGGTACCTACAAGGTCTCGACCCCGAAGATCGACTCGCCGGTGCTGAAGAAGGCGCAGAAGGCGAAGAAGATCGTCGTCGGCGTCAAGGCGGACCAGCCGTTCCTCGGCTTCAAGGACCCGGCCACCGGCAAGTACTCCGGCTTCGACATCGAGATCGCCAAGATGGTCGCGGCCGACCTGGGCTTCTCCACGAAGCAGATCAGCTTCCAGACCGTCGACTCCAACGTCCGCGAGACCACCATCTCGCACGGCCAGGTCGACTACTACGTCGGTACTTACACGATCAACGACGAGCGCAAGAAGCAGGTCGGCTTCGCGGGCCCGTACTACACGGCCGGCGCGGACCTCCTCGTGCGCAAGGACGAGAAGGGCATCACCGGCCCGGACTCGCTCAAGGGCAAGAAGGTCTGCTCCATCGTCGGCTCGACTCCTCTCCAGGAGATCAAGAAGCCGAAGTACGGCGCCAAGACCAACGAGATGTCGAAGTACTCGGACTGCGTGAAGTCCCTGCTCGACGGCCAGGTCGACGCGGTCACCACCGACGACGCGATCCTCAAGGGCTACGCCGCCCAGCGCCCGGAGAAGCTCCGGGTCGTCGGCAAGCCCTTCACCAAGGAGCCCTACGGCGTCGGCATGGACAAGGACGACAAGGCGCTGCGTGACGCGATCACCACCGCCCTGGAGAAGCACATCAAGAACGGCGACTACGAGAAGGCGTACGAAGGCACGCTCGGCAAGTCGGGCTCGAAGTACGTCGCCCCGCAGACGCCGCTGCCGCGCTACTGAGGCGCCGGCAGTCCCATGACCGCGCCGCCCCGCACGCCCGCCGTGGCCGGGTGTGCGGGGCGCGCTGTCTTCCCCCGCCCCGCGTCCCTCTTCCCGCCGTCGACCTGACCGCAACCGCGGAGACCCCATGAACGTACTCCTCGATCATCTGCCCGAGTTCCGTGACGGGTTCCTCGGAACCCTGGCGATCACTGGGGCCAGTGCGCTGCTGGCCTTGGTGCTCGGCGTACTCATAGCCAGCTTCCGGGTCTCTCCGATACCGCCGCTGCGGGCCTTCGGGGCGGCCTGGGTGACGCTGCTGCGCAACACGCCGCTGACCCTGCTCTTCCTCGTCGCGGTGTTCGTCGTGCCGCAGGTCCTGGTGCCGGGGGCGAGCCCGTTCGTACTGGCCACGCTGGCACTCGGCTTCTACACCTCGGCGTTCGTGTGCGAGGCGGTGCGCTCCGGCATCAACACCGTGCCGCTGGGGCAGGCCGAGGCCGCCCGCTCGATCGGCATGACCTTCTCGCAGACGCTGCGCCTGATCGTGCTCCCGCAGGCCACCCGCACCGTCCTGTCGCCGCTGGGCAGCATCTTCATCGCCATGACGAAGAACTCCGCGATCGCGGGCGCCTTCAGCGTCGGCGAGATGTTCGGCGTCGCCAAGCTCCTCAGCGACGAGGGCTACGCCATCGCCTGGATCTTCCTGTGGGTCGCCCTCGCCTACCTCGTCATCACCTTCTCCATCAGCGGCCTGTTCCGGCTGCTGGAGCGCCGGCTGGGAGTGGGCCGATGACCGGGCACGGCAGGCGGAACGGCATGACGAGGGCGCCACGCACCGGCGGGGCGGAACGAAGTGAGGTAAAGGCATGAGCGGGGCCAGCGTTCTCTACGACGTACCGGGGCCGAGGGCCAAGGTGCGCAACCGCGTCTACATGGTCTTCGGTTCCGTCGCGCTGGTGGCGTTGCTCGCCTTCGTCGTGCTGCGACTGGACGCCAAGGGCCAGTTCGACGCCGCGAAGTGGGACATCTTCAACTACGCGGGGGTGCGCACCAGCATCCGCGACGGTGTGCTCGCCACCTTGCAGGTCTTCGCGATCGCGGCGGTGCTGTCGCTGGTGCTGGGCGTGGTGCTCGCGGTGGCCCGCCTCTCCGAGCACAAGCCGGTCCGCTGGGTGGCCACCGGCTTCATCGAGTTCTTCCGCGCCGTCCCCCTGCTGATCACCGTCTACGCGCTGTGGGTGATCATCCTCAGCAACCGGGAGGACCTCGGCTTCTCCGGCAACCAGGCGCAGTTCTGGGCGCTGGTCCTCGGGCTGACGGTCTACAACGGCTCGGTGCAGGCCGAGGTGCTGCGGGCCGGCGTCAACTCCGTGCCCAAGGGCCAGAGCGAGGCCGCCTACGCACTGGGCATGAGCAAGACACAGGTCATGTCGACGGTGCTGATCCCGCAGGCCGTCCGCTCGATGCTGCCGACGATCATCAGCCAGCTCGTGGTGACCCTGAAGGACACCTCCCTCGGCTACATCATCCTGTACGAGGAGCTGCTCTACAACGCCCGTTCGATCAGCACCAACATCATCGTCGACGGTGACGACACCTACGTCCCGGTGCTCATCGTCACCGGCAGCATCTACGTCGCGATGTGCCTGGCCCTGTCCGCCCTCGCCAACTGGATCGAGCGGCGCGGCCGCCGGGCCAAGACCGGCATCGGCGTCTCCGCCGCCGCCGAGCCGGTGACCGCCTCCGACGCCCTGGAGGTCGGCGACGCCGTCCCCACCGCACCGGGGCAGAAGGAGAACTGACGGGGCGGGGCGGTCGGAACCCTTCGCAGTGGACGGCGGCGGTGCCTCGTGGTGCCGCCGCCGTTCGGCGTTGGGGGCTTGCGCGTCGGGCGCCTGGTGTTGGGCTCTTGGCACATGCGGGGGGCTTGCGGGGGGGGGCTTGTCGGCTGAGGGTTGCCGGGGGGCGTCCGGGGCGTGCCGCGGGGTGGCCGGCGTTTGCGGGGGAAGGTGACCGCGGCCCAGGACACGACGGTGAACGCGCAGGCCCGAGCGCCTGTCCCCGTGCCCCCGCGCACGCCTGACGGCGCGGCAGCCGTTCCGTGGCCGGGAGGAGACTGTCCGGAGGCGGTGGCATGGTTGCCACCGCCTCCGTCACTTGACGCGAGCGGCCGCAGTGGGTTGCATACGCTGTGTGATCACGCACCGGGCTCCAACTGCCAGTTTCCGCCTGTCCCGTACGCACCAGCGGCCCGGGGGAGCTGCGCCGTGGACCCGGTGATCGTTGTCGGGGCCGGCCCCGTCGGCCTCTCCCTCTCGCTCGCCCTCACCCGCCTCGGCGTGCCGTGCGTCGTCCTCGACGAGAGCAACGGCCAGGAGGACACCCGGCCGGCCCGCACCGCCGTGCTCCGCCAGGACACCGCCGCCTTCGTCGGCCGGCTCGGCTGCGCCGACACCCTGGACAGCGCCGGCACGCGCTGGACGGCCTGGCGTACGATGCGCCGCCGTCGCCTGGTGGAACGCGTCGCCTTCGCCCCGCAGAGCCCGGACGGCACGGCCGCCCCCGCCGCCGTGTCCCCCGTCCATCTCCCGCAGCACGCGCTCACCCGCGCCCTGCGCGCCGCACTCGCCGACGAGAAGCTCGCCGAGGTCGTCACCGGCAGCCGGCTCGCCGCCCTCGAACAGGACGAGCACGGCGTCAGCGCCCAGACCCGCGGCCCCAACGGGACCTGGTGGCGCGGGAGTTACCTCATCGGCTGCGACGGCCCGCGCTCGACCGTCCGCAAACTGCTGGACGTCCGCTTCCCCGGTCGTACGGCCGTCGAGCGCCATGCGGTGGCCGCGCTGCGCTGCGAGCTGCCCTGGCCCGGCGAGGCGCTGCTGCACCGTTCACCGCCCCGGCACGGCGGCGGACCGGGCAACGAGGTCTCCGCCCGCCCGCTGGCCGACGGCGTCTGGCGGCTGGACTGGCTGCTGCCACCGGGGCGCGAACTGGTCACCCCGGACGCCCTGGTCGCCCGGATCCGCGACTCGCTGGCCGGCTGGACCACCGAATCCCCGGCGGACGCGGCCGGCGAGGGCGGCCCGGACGGCGGCGGGGCGCCCGCACGGGGACGCGGCCACGGCCGGCTCGTCCCGCCGTACGACCTCCTCGACACCGGCGTGCACACCGTCCACCACCGGCTGGCCCGGCGCTGGCGGCAGGGCCGCGCCTTCCTCGCCGGGGACGCCGCCCACCTGCTGGGCGCGCTCGGCACCCAGGGCCTGGACGAGGGGCTGCGGGACGCCGAGAACCTCGCCTGGAAACTGGGCCTGGCCTGGCACCACGGCGCCTCCGAGGTGCTGCTCGACAGCTACCAGGCCGAGCGCCGCGGCGCCGTCGCGGCCCGGCTGCGCGCCGCGGACCAGGCACTTCCGCTGCTGCGCGACGGCCGCTCGGCCCGCTGGCGGACCATGCTCCCGGGCACGGTCCGCGGCCGCAGCACCCTCCTGACGGACGGCCATCTGGGCCGTGGCCCGCTGGGCGCGCCGCCGGTGTACGCCCGCACTCCGCTCGCGCCGCCCGTCACCGGGGGCCCCGTCGTCGAGACGCTGCCCGGCGCGGCCGTCACGGATGTGCCGGTGACCGCCTCCGACGGCTCGGTGGTCCGGCTGCACGACCGGCTCGGCAGGGGACTCCTGGCGGTGCTGGTGGCGCCCGGCACCGGCGTCTGGGACCGGCGGCACTGGCAGTCGGCGGGGCTGATGCCCCGGCTGTCCGACGCGGTCGAGGCACTGCCGATGGCCGCCGAGATCCTGGTCACCGAGGCCTATCCGGGCGCGGCCGCCCACACCGTGCTGCTCGTACGGCCGGACGGCCATCTGATCACCACGCTGTCCGGTGTCCGCCCGGCCGAGATGGCCGCCTGCGCGGACGCGGTACGGGGCAGGGCGCAGGGCGGGGAGTACGACGACGAGTACGGCAGTGGGCACGGCAACGAGCACAGCAACGAGTACGGGCAGGAAGCGGTGGCCGGGCAGGGCCGGCGGGCCGAGGGCTCCGGGGAGGCCGGAGGCTCCGTGGGGTACCGGGACGGCGGAGCCGGGGAGGATGGCGTCGGGGCGGGCGGAGCTGGAGTGGACAGAGCGGGGGCAGGCGGCGCCGGGGCGGCCGGCGGGGCCGACAGCGTCGGGTCCGGGGAAGTCGGGCCCGGGGATGCGGGGGTCAGGGGCGGTCGGCCGGGAGAAGCCGGGCCCCGAGAGGGCGGATCCGAGGAGACCGGACGCAGGGAAGATCGCCTCAGGGACACCGACCCCGGGGAGAGCGGATCCGACGAGGCCGGGAGCAAGGAAGACGGGCCCTCCGCGGTTGACCCTGTGCGAACGTCCATGTTTCACTCCGAGGATGACTGATCACAGCCCGCGATTCTGGCGGAGGGTCCATCTCGACCTGCTCCGCTATGCGGGCTGCATGTGTCGTCCGTCCTGTTGATCCGCATTTCCTTCCCCGCGCGGCCTGCCCTTCTCCGGTAGCCGCGCCTCTTCGCGATCACCCAGGACGGTTTCCGTGCCCGACGTACGTACCCCTGAGCGCCCTGCCGCCGCCGACCAGGACGGCGGGCCCAGCGCCTCCGCACTCCTCGACTTCGTCCGCCGCACCGCCGCGGACTCCGCACTCGTCGCGTCGCTCCCGCTCGACCCCGAAGGCCGTACCTGGATCCGGTTGAACGGCCCGGGCGGCAGCGAGGCATGGCTGATCGGCTGGCCGCCCGGCACCGGCACCGGCTGGCACGACCACGGCGGCTCGCACGGCGCCTTCGCCACGGCCTCGGGTGAGCTGACGGAACAGTCGCTCACCGCTCAACTCCCCACCGAGGGCTGGAAAACGCTGGAGCTCGCCGACGACGTGGACCGGCAGCGCACACTCAGCGACGGCCGGGGCCGGGCGTTCGGCCCGCACCATGTGCACCAGGTGCTCAACCTCTCCGGGGAAACCCATGCCGTGTCGGTGCACGCCTACTACCCGCCGCTGCCGTTGATGCGCCGCTACAGCCGCAACGGCCCCGTGCTACGGCTCGAAGCGGTCGAGCAGCCGGAGGAGTGGACATGAGCGCGGTCGACGAGCTGCTGGCCCGGGCCCGGCGCGAGCTGGGGCACCGGGCGGATCCCCGGGAGGCCGCCGCCGTCCAGGAAGCCGGCGGGCTGCTGGTGGACATCCGCTATGCGGAGCTGAGGGAGCGCGACGGCCTCATCCCCGGCGCGCTGATCGTGGAACGCAACGAGCTGGAGTGGCGGCTCGACCCGACCGGCGAGCACCGCGCCCCGGAAGCGACCCATCACGCCCTGCCGGTCGTCGTCATCTGCAACGAGGGCTACGCGTCGACCCTCGCGGCGCTCTCTCTACGCGAACTGGGCCTGCGCCACGCCACCGACCTGGACGGCGGCTTCCAGGCATGGCGCAGCGCGGGGTTGCCGGTGGTGTGAGGGGACATGGCTGGCGGCTGGGGATCGGCAGAACTCCGCCGTCTCTCCCCCGCCCCGCCCCTCCCCCACCCACCCCACATTTCAGCCACGACCCAGCCCGGCTGGCACGCGACAGAGCCCCGCTGGCCCGCGGCAGAGCCCCGCCGGCCTGCGGCACCGCCCGGCCTTCACCACAGCCCAGCCCCCGGCACATCCTGACCTTCATCACAGCCCAGCCCACGACACAGTCCGGCCTTCATCACAGCCCGGCCACAACACAGTCCGGCCAGCCAGTGGCACAGCCCGGCCGGCTGCACGTCCAGCCCCCGGCACAGCCCGTCACTGCGGCAGAGCCTTGCCGGATGCGCAGACCAGCCCATGCCACAGCCCGGCCTGTGGCACAGCTCGGCCCCCGACATAGTCGCCCCGCGGCAGGGCTTGGCCTGCCGCACCGCCGACCCGCGGCAGAGCGTGGCCCACTGCACAGCCGGCCCACGGCATCAGCCCGGCCCGTCATGCGGCTCGGGCACCAACACGCGTCACCTAGACGCCCACCACCGAGTGCCACGCGGCCACGCGGCTCCACCGGAAACCCGGCTCCGCTCCCGCAGCACCCGGCTCCGGTGCCCGTGGCGGAGCCGATCGGCTGTGGCGGCAGGGGCCGTATCCGTCGTCGTGGCGTCCTCGCGGCTGTTGTGGTGGTGACGGACTCCTCACGCGTCGGGCAGGTAGTGGTCCTCCAGGAGTTCCGGGTCCTCGCCTTCCTCCTCCAGGGCGCGTTTGACGACCCTGAGGGCGAGGCCCTCCGGGTACCCCTTGCGGGCCAGCATTCCGGCCAGGCGGCGCAGGCGCTTCTCGCGGTCCAGGCCGCGGGTGGAGCGCAGTTTGCGGTCGACCAGTTCGCGGGCGGTGGACTCCTCCTGTTCGGAGTCGAGGCGGCCGACGGCCACATCGATGAGGGCGGAGTCCACACCCTTGGTGCGCAGTTCGCGGGCCAGGGCACGGCGGGCCAGGCCGCGCCCGTGGTGGCGGGACTCCACCCAGGCGTCGGCGAAGGCCGCGTCGTCGATCAGTCCGACGTCCTCGAAACGGGAGAGCACCTCCTCCGCGGCCTCCTCGGGGATGCCCCGCCGGTGCAGGGCGTCCCCGAGCTGCTTGCGCGTACGCGGGCTCCCGGTGAGCAGGCGCAGGCAGATGGCCCGTGCCTGCTCCTCGGGCGTACGCGGTGGCCCCGACTCGGCCCTCGACGTGTCGGGGCCACCGCTGTCCTCCCGGCCATGACGGCCCCTGCGGCCGTGACGGGTCTCGGCGTCGCCGGCAGCGCTGCTGAGGTCGTCCTCGCTGCCCGGCCATTCCGTTCGCCGCGTCATGGCGGGCTAGCTCTTGGCCGCGGCGGCCTTGGAGCCCTTGGCGCTCTTGGCCGCCGGTGCCGGAGCCGCGACAGCCGGTTCGCCGGACGCCACCGCGGCGGCGTCCGCGCCGGGCTCCGCCGCCGGGTCCTGCGGCTTCACCCCGATGCCGAGCTTTTCCTTGATCTTCTTCTCGATCTCGTTGGCGAGATCCGGGTTGTCCTTGAGGAAGTTGCGGGCGTTCTCCTTGCCCTGGCCGAGCTGGTCGCCCTCGTAGGTGTACCAGGCGCCGGACTTGCGGATGAAGCCGTGC
Source organism: Streptomyces angustmyceticus (assembly GCF_019933235.1). Taxonomy (NCBI): domain Bacteria; kingdom Bacillati; phylum Actinomycetota; class Actinomycetes; order Kitasatosporales; family Streptomycetaceae; genus Streptomyces; species Streptomyces angustmyceticus. The sequence goes on from NZ_CP082945.1 coordinate 2,150,032, forward strand.
TCGACGCCCATGTCGATCAGGCCGCCCTCGCGGCTGATGCCCTGGCCGTAGAGGATGTCGAACTCGGCCTGCTTGAAGGGCGGGGAGACCTTGTTCTTGACGACCTTGACGCGGGTGCGGTTGCCGACCGCGTCGGTGCCGTCCTTGAGGGTCTCGATGCGGCGGATGTCGAGGCGCACCGAGGCGTAGAACTTCAGCGCGCGGCCACCGGTCGTGGTCTCCGGCGAGCCGAACATCACGCCGATCTTCTCGCGGAGCTGGTTGATGAAGATCGCGGTGGTCTTGGACTGGTTGAGCGCGCTGGTGATCTTGCGCAGTGCCTGGCTCATCAGCCGGGCCTGGAGGCCGACGTGGGAGTCGCCCATCTCGCCCTCGATCTCGGCCCGCGGCACCAGGGCGGCGACGGAGTCGATCACGATGAGGTCGAGCGCGCCGGAGCGGACCAGCATGTCCGTGATCTCCAGGGCCTGCTCGCCGTTGTCCGGCTGGGACAGGATCAGGGAGTCGGTGTCCACGCCGAGCTTCTTGGCGTACTCGGGGTCGAGGGCGTGCTCGGCGTCGATGAACGCGACGGAGCCGCCGGCCTTCTGGGCGTTCGCGACGGCGTGCAGGGTCAGGGTCGTCTTACCGGAGGACTCCGGTCCGTAGACCTCGATGACGCGGCCGCGGGGGAGGCCGCCGACGCCGAGCGCGACGTCGAGGGCGGTGGAGCCGGTCGGGATGACCTCGATGGGTTCCCTCGACCGCTCTCCCATGCGCATCACGGCGCCCTTGCCGAATTGCCGTTCAATCTGTGCGAGCGCGGCGTCCAGCGCCTTCTCGCGGTCGGTGCCTGCCATGGGTTCCACCCGATTTGCTTGAGTCGATCGCTTCACGTCCATGACGCTAACGCCTGCCACTGACAATGCGCCCGGACCCGGCCCCGGCCTGTGGACAACTCCGCGAAAAGCCCGAGGACACAGGTCGGATCTCCCATAAGAATGGATGTTCGATTTTGGTGTCAAGCGGTACCGCGCGCCGTCGGCGGGTCGCCGCCGGGCCGTGGGGCAGGCCGTCGGGCGGGCCCCTCACGAGCGGTCGTGCACCGCGCTCCGGGGCCCGTGACCTGCCGGGTCAGCGGACGCTCTCGCCGTCCTCCGGAACACCGCCGGCCGCCTTCCGCTCCTCCAGCGGGGCCGAGGGCTGCTCGTCGTGCAGGGTCCGGCGGACGCGGGCCAGCACCCTGGCGCCGCGCTGCCGCCTGCCGCGGACCCGCAGGTCGTCGGTGACCTCGTACCGCTTGACGTACGCACCGAGGAACGCCTGCAGCGTCGCCGTGGCCGGGATCGCGATCAGTGCGCCGACCGCGCCCATCAGGGCCGTGCCGGCGACGACCGAGCCGAAGGCGACGGCGGGGTGGATGTCCACCGTCTTGGCGGTGATCCGCGGCTGCAGGAGGTAGTTCTCGAACTGCTGGTAGATCACGACGAAGCCGAAGACCCACAGGGCGTACCAGGGGTCGACGGTGAACGCGATCAGGATGGGCAGGGCGCCCGCGAGGTAGGTGCCTATGGTCGGGATGAACTGGGAGACCAGGCCCACCCACATGCCCAGCGCCGGGGCGTAGGGCACTTCCAGGATCTGCAGCAGGACGTAGTGCGCGAGGCCGGAGATCAGCGCCATCAGGCCGCGGGAGTAGAGGTAGCCGCCGGTCTTGGCGACCGCGATCTCCCAGGCCCGCAGCACCTCCGCCTGGCGGTGCGGCGGCAGGACGGAGCACAGGGCGCGGCGCAGCCGGGGGCCGTCGGCGGCGAAGTAGAACGAGAACAGGGCCACCGTCAGCAGGTTGAACAGGCTGCCCAGCACCGTCGCGGAGACGGCCAGGACGTTGTTGGCGCTGTCCTGGACGTACTTCTGCAGCCAGTCGGACTTCAGCAGGTTGTTCTGCACCTCGACCCGCGAGAGGTGGGTGTGCAGGGTGCTGTTGATCCAGCTGATGACGGAGTCCAGATACTGCGGGAACTCCTCGACCATGTTGGCGATCTGGCCGGCGAGCATGGATCCCAGGAGGGTGAAGAACCCGACCGCGGCAACCAGGATGCTTGCGAAGACCAGGCCCGTGGCCAGCCCGCGCCGCATGCCCCGGGCCGCCATCCAGTCGACGGCCGGTTCGACGGCCAGGGCGAGGAAGAAGGCGATCAGCACATTCAGCAGCAGCGTGATCAGCTGGTGGAATCCCCAGGTGGCGAGCTGGAAACAGGCCACCAGAGCGAGCGCGAGCACCATGGCGCGCGGCAGCCAGCGCGGCATCCGCGCGTCGGACCGGTACTCGGGCCGGTCCTCGCACGGGTCCTCGCGCCGTCCCTCGGGCAGGCCGGGCCGGTCCTGGGGGGGTGGCACGTCGTTGCTGGTGATCTCATCTGACTCGGGCACGGAGCCAAGTGTCGCGCACGACGACGACATCCCGGGCCCTGCCCCGTGCGCACACCCCTGGACCCCCCGACCGCCACGTCCGCTTTCTCCCAGCTCAGAGCCTTGATCGCGGTTCCGTTCAGCGCTTTTCGGGCGGTACGTCCATCACCGAGCAGACCACTCGCCACACCTCTTTGGCGCTCCATCCCGCGTCCAGCGCCTCCTGCACGGTCCGGCCGCCGAGGTCCGCCATCACATGATCGCGCGCGAAGGAGTCGGCATACGCCGCACCGAAGTGGTCCGCCATCCGCTGCCAGAAGATCGTCAACCGCATGAGTTCCGCTCCGTACCCGCTGTGACCTGCATGTTTCCTGCCCGTACGCCCCACACGCCCCGAAGGGCGATGCCGAGAAGCGTGCCTCTCCGTGGAATCAAGCATCCATGGCGGCGCGAGCCGGTGCGCCCCGCGCCCGTGCCGCAGGCGGAGGTACGCAGCGTAAGGAGAGTAAGGCCCGAGGCGGCATGCCGGGGCCGGCAACCGGGAGGGCGGAAGCAGGAAAAGGGGTGCGGAGTGGTCACAGCGGCCGGGGCACGGAAATCAAAGGGACGGTCTCCGGACATGAAGAAAGAGGCCCCTAAGAGCCGTCCCTGAATTCCCGGAGATGCCCTTTGCCCCGGATACCTTCTTTCGCGGGGGTGCCGGTCCGGCCGCGACTCCCGCGAAAGGACCGCTCACACGCGGGTGGGGACCGGACTCCCATCGACGTCCGGTCCCCACCCGCGTGTGGGTGTCGTGCGTTAAATTCACCAGCGATACCACCGGCCCCGCTTGCCGCCTGCGCCCGCCGAGCGCAGCACGAATCCCAGCAGCCACACGGCGAGCACGATGACCGCCACGATCCACAGGGCCTTCAAGGCGAACCCGGCACCGAAGAGAAGCAGGGCGAGAAGAAGTACGAGAAGAAGGGGAACCATATTTATCAACCTCCGAGGCATCGTGTGCCCCGCGGAATTCCCGTCAACCTTTTGAATTTATGTGTTTCTTACGGGGTTCCCGGGGCAACAGGGCCGGCTCGCCCGCGGCAGATCCCATGGACCGAAGCGCCCTGTGCTGCCCGCCTCACCTTTTCCACAGCGTCCGACGCGTGCTCAATTCCCTTGTAGGGCAAGGGTGGTGAAGCGGAAGGGGCGAACCGGGCCCGGAGCGCCCCGAGTCCGGAGCCGGACCGGCCCCTGGGCGCCCCGGGCCCGTCCGCCCGTTACACGTGCCAGCTCAGCGTCCCCGTCTGGGACGACAGCACCACGACCAGCACGATGTCGAGGGCGCCGAACGCCAGGCCCAGACCGGCGCGCAGGCGGCGGACGGTGCCCCGGTGGAGGGCCGCGGCGCCGAGGAGCAGGGCGCAGGGGCCGAGGAGGATGTTGAACACCAGGACGCCGAGCAGTCCGCAGACGAACGCGGCTACGGCCATGCGGTCGGCCTGGGGGTGCGGTCCGGTCCTGAGCGGTATCCGGGTGGAGGTCACCGGCCGCCTCCCTTCGCCGCCTTACGGCGTTCCTTGGTGAAGAAGACCGCCAGCCAGGCCACGATGGCGAGGCCGGCGACGACGGTGACGGGTACGGGGACGTGGCCTGCGGTTCCCATCAGGACACCGAAGAGGAACAGCGCTACGACCAGGAAGAGCATGATGCACCTTTCCCATACGTGGGACGGCAAGGAGGCGGCGAGCCGACGTGGGCTCCCACTGCGTCATTGCGGTGCCGCTCGGACCCGCGTACCCCGGCAGCGCACGGGCCGAACCCGATCGCACCGGGCACAGGATGTCGGGTCCGGCACACCGGCCGCTTCCTAGCGTGAACGGCGAAGGGGAAGGAGACCGAGGTGCTGGAACGGCTGAACCAGGCCATGGACCACATCGAGTCGCATCTCGACCGGCCGGTCGACGTGACGCGTCTGGCGCACATCGCGGTGACGTCGGAGTACCACTTCCGCCGGCTGTTCTCGGCGTTGGCGGGCATGCCGCTGTCGGAGTACATCCGGCGCAGGCGGCTGACCGTGGCGGGCGCCGAGGTGCTCGCCGGTGAACGGACGCTGCTGGACGTGGCGATGCGCTACGGCTACGGCTCGGGCGAAGCCTTCGCCCGTGCGTTCCGCGGCATGCACGGGGTGGGCCCGGGCGAGGCCCGGCGGACCGGTGCGGTGCTGAAGTCCCAGCCACGGATGTCCTTCCGGCTCATCGTCGAAGGGAACAGCAGCATGCGCTACCGGATCGTGGAGAAGGAGGAGTTCCGTGTGGTCGGCGAGAAGGCCCGGGTCCCGCTCGTGCACGAGGGGGTCAATCCGGCGATAGCCGAGTTCATCCGGGGCATCGCCCCCGAGACGCTGCGGCGGATCGGGGCGCTGTCCGACCAGGAACCGGAGGGGATCGTCGGGGTGAGCGACCAACTGGCCGCGAGCCGGGCCGAGGGGACCGAACTCGACTACTACCACGGCGTGGTGACCTCGGCCGAGGCGCCCGGTGACCTGGACGTCCTCACCGTCCCGGCGGGGTCCTGGGCCGTCTTCGAGAGCTCCGGACCGTTCCCGCACACGCTGCAGCACCTGTGGCGGGACGTGTTCACGCAGTGGTTCCCGTCGAACCCGTACCGGAGCAGGCCAGGGCCCGAGATCCTGCGGGTCCGCCTGTCGCAGGACGGGGCGCGGGCGGACGCGGGGCTGTGGATCCCGGTGGAGCGGTCCGCCGCCTGAGCGGGGACCGCACACGGCGGCCCGGGTGCGGAACCCGGGCCGCCCGTAGGGGGCAGGAGCCACCTGCCCCCTACGGCTTGCCGAACCAGTCGACGCACAGCACCAGGGAGTCGTCGAGGGGTTCCGCGGCGCGGAACCCGGCCAGGTCACGGAGCACGGCGCGCGGCACGGTGGCGGCCGGCAGGAGCATGCTGGCGTGCAGGGCCCGGGCCAGGGCGCGCTGTGCGTACCCCTCCCCCTGTGGTGAGAGCGCCGCGTAGACCCCGTCGCTGACGATGAGGAGCCGGTCCCCGGGCCGTACCGCGAACTCCTTCGCCACGTAGTGGGTCTCCTCGAACATGCCCAGCGGCATCTGGGGGTCGAGGTCGATCAGCTCGACCGTCCTGCCCCGCATCCGCCACAACTGCGGCGAGCCCGCGTCCACGGCCTGCACCCGGCCGGTCGCGAGATCGAACCGCAGCAGCAGGCTGGAGACGTGCGCGGCGCCGCGGTACTGGGCGTAGAGCGCCTGGTCGGCCAGGGCCGCCTGGTCCGCGAGGCCGATGCCGGCCCGGCGGGCGTTGCGCAGGGCGTTGACGGCGAGATGGGTGAGCAGCGAGGCGTTGACGCCGGTGCCCATGCCGTCGGTGACGGCGAGGGTCAGCTCGTCGGCGTCCGAGGCCCAGTCGTAGTTGTCGCCGTGGATGGCGTAGGCCGGCTCCAGTTGGGCGCCGATGGCGTACTCGGCGGCGGAACAGGCGCGGGCCGGCAGGAGCTGCCACTGCATCTCGGCGGCGAGGGTGAGCCGGTTGATGCGGCGGGCCCGCTGGTAGACGTCGGTGTCGCGCTCGGCCACCAGGAGTTCGTGGCCCAGTACGTCGGCCGCGTGGACGAGGGCGTCGACCGTGTGCGGAACGGACCGTTCGACGGGGAGCCGCACGGTGAGGATGCCGGTGCGCTCGCCGCGGACCGACACCGGCAGGTGGTGCTCCACCACGTCGCCCTGCCGGACCTGCTGGCGCGGCTCCTGGCTTCCGAAGGCCCTGCCCTCGGCGCTGTTCGCCACCGGGACCGCGGCGCCGGGCGTGCCCAGCGCGTCGAAGGGGGTGAGCGCCGTCGCCCCGTAGTCGGCGAGCAGCAGTTGTACGGAGAGCGCTCCGTACGATGCGGTGAGCACCTCTCGGAGCGTGTCCACCAGAGCGTGCGGGGCCGATGCCCGCAGCGCTCGTTCTACGTCACAGCGTTGAGTCACGGTCTCTCAGGATTCTTCGTCCACGGACGACGCGAAGGCGGGGCCGCCGGGGTCCGCGCCGGATGACAGAGTGGCCGGGTGCCCCCTTCCACTGGCTCGCCGCCTCCCCGCGAGCGCGGCCGCCCGCGCTCCGAGCCGCCGGAGGCACTGTGGGCGCGGCCGGAGGAGGTCCCGCCGGGCGGAGGTCTCGCCGTCACGACCGCGGGCCCCCGGCGTGACCGGGCGCCACGACGGCGTAGCGCGCGGGGAGACGGCGGCCGGCGCACACCGTGCGGCGGGAGGCGAAGCGTTCCACTCGCGGCGTCCTCCCCCTCTTGCCGATGAGGGTGACGGCCCACTCGTCGTCGGCGGCCACGCTCGTGTGTCTGACAGCGCGCAGCGGGTCTCAGGCCGCTTCTCGTTCCCGGGCCGCGCCGGGGCGCGGTGGTCTTGCCAGGTGTCGAGAACAGATTGTTGCCTTACGGTGAATGTTGTCAAACGGCAACTATCGCTTCTATCCTTGGCGGTGCCGTACCCCAGGACCTGTCCCCTCACGACGCGTCACCCCTACAGCGAGGTTCATCGTGCTGTCCCAGCCCCATGGCGGCCGGCCCATACGTATCGACACACGACAGGACGGCGGGGCGGTGATCCTCTCCGTCGCGGGCCCGCTCGACCTGGACAGCGTCGGACCGCTCGACGAGGCACTCCGGCGGGCGGCGCACGACGGCGTCGAGCGGGTCGTCGTCGACCTGTCGGCCGTCACGTTCGCGGACTCCAGCACGGTCAACGTCCTGATCCAGGCGTACGACGCGCTGGGCCCGTCCCTGCGCCTCGCGGCGCCCTCCGCCGTCCTGGAACGCCTCTTCGCGCTCACCGGGCTCGACACGGTGCTGCCGCTGTACGGGGCGGTCGGCGCGGCGCTCGACGCCTGAGCGTCAGCTCCGCTCGGTCCCCATGGCGGCGACCGCGAGGACCAGTTCACCCAGCGCCGCGACCAGCGCGCCCCGCTGGTCGGCCGGCATCCTGCGCAGCACCGCGGCCATCCGGTCCACCCGCCTGCGGCGGAAGCGGTCCAGGAACGCCCGGCCCTCCGGGCTCAGTTGGAGCCCGATCGCGCGGCGGTCGTCGGCCGTCGGGCGGCGCAGCAGCAGACCGGCGGACTCCAATCCGGCGCACACCCGGCTGGCGCGCGGCAGACCGAGGCCCGCGGCGGCGGCGACGCTGGTGAGGTTCCGCCCGGGGCGGGCCGAGACGACGGCCAGCACCTTCAGGCCGTGCGGGGAGAGCCGTGGCTCCACCGGCGGGGCCGCGTCCCTCATCAGGGCGGCGATCGCCTCGCCGGCGGCGGCGAGTTGTTCCGCCGCCTCGCGCAGTGTGTCCGCCGGCCATTCGGCGCTGTGGCGTTGCATGGACGCATCCCGTTCCCGCGGTCCGACGACAGCTGTGGCACACCCTGCGGGCCGGGCCGGGCGGCGTCCGCGTGCGCGCGCTCCCCTCTGCCCTGCCCACTTCTCCCCCGGTCACACGGCCGCGCGCACGTCGGCGGCCGTGTGCCGGGCGGCTCTTCAGCGCGCAAGAGCGGCTTGCACGATCTTGCCGCCGCCGGGGTGGGGCCGGATGGTGACCTCGCGGGCGAGGGCGCACACCATGGGCCATCCGAAGCCGCCCCCGCGGCCGCTCAGATCGGGGCTGCGCCCCTCCGGCCGGGCGGGACTGGGGTCCTCGACCTGGACCCTGATGTCCTCGTGGTCCGCGCTCAGGCGCAGCGCGGTGACGGCACCGGCGTGCCGCAGCGCGTTGGTGACGAGTTCGGAGACCAGCAGGAGCAGGTTCTGGGTGGTCCGGGCGGCGGGTGCCGGGTGGAGCAGGTCGGCGAAGTCGCGGGCGAAGTCGCGGGCGTCCGCCGCGGTTCCCGGATGGCAGGCGCTCCGCGCCGGCTGGTATGAGGGGTCGTCAGTCGCAAGCGAGTGGTGCATAGGCTTTTTCACCCCGGTGAGTGGAACTCCTCGTTCGGCTGGTGTGCGGCAAGCGTCATCAGGTGTTCGTGAGGCGTGTACCCAACAGAACCCCGGCGGAACGGGACAGTTGGCGTGTCCGGGCACCGGGCCGGTCATCCCGCGGCACGCGTCCCCGCCCCCGGGACCGTCCGCCGGGCCCGGCGGACGGCGAGGGCCAGGGTGTCGTCCGAGTGCAGGATGACGGTGTGCATGTCCTCCGCGACGGCCCCGGGGATCTCGCCGACCGGCCGGCGGGCGTGCGCCCGGGCGCTCTCGACCAGCCGCGCCTCGCCCTCGATGGGGTCGCGCCGGCTCTCGGTCAGGCCGTCGGTGTAGAGCATCAGCAGGTCGCCCTCGTGGAGCGTGGCCTCTCGCACGGACTCGCTGCCCGGCAGCGGGAACCCGATGCCCCGGCCGCGGACCTCCAGGTACTCGGGGGTCCCGTCGGCGCGCAGCAGCAGGGCCGGCGGATGACTGCCGTTGGCCAGGCGCAGTTCGCCGGTCTCGGGGTGGATACGGGCCAGCAGCACCGTCGCCATGATCTCCGGGTCGAACGGGGCGAGGATGTCGTGGGTGTGGGCGACGATGGATTCGAGCGGATGGCCCTCCAGCGCCAGGGTGCGCACGGCGTGGGTGACGTTGAGCGCGCTGCGGGTGCTGCGCACCCCGTGTCCCAGGGCGTCGACGACGGTGATGTGCACGGTGCCGTCGGGCAGGCAGAGCCAGTCGTAGAAGTCGCCGCCCGTGGGGGCGTCGGTGTCGGCGGGCTCGTAGTGGACGGCGAACTCCAGGCCGTCGACGGTGATCGGCGAGGGACGCAGGGCGTCCTCCAGCTCGCGCAGGATCTGGCCGTGGGCCCGTCGCAGCTGTTCGTCCCGCTCCTCCAGCTGGACGTAGAGCGCGAGCACCCCGCTGTTGGTCTCGGCGAGTTCGTCCTTGAGGCGGTGCAGCTCCGTGGTGAGGGTGTCCACCCGGGAGAGCGCGGCGGCCAGGTCGCCCTCGAGCGCCGCGAGCTGCGCCTCGTACACCTCGGCCGTCTCCGCCTCGCGGACACGCCCCTGGAGGGGCACCGCGCCGCGCGGGGCGGCGGGCGGCGCCTCCTGCGTCTCGCCGAGCGGCAGGTGCCAGGCGACCACGCCGTCGGACGTGGCCCGGCCCGGCAGCGGGAGGTGGGCCGGGCTCGGCGGCGCCGGTGCGGCGTGCAGGGTGACGGCCAGCAGCGTGCTGCCGCTCGGGGCGGTCTGCTCGGCGGCCTCCAGGCGGACCGGGCCGCCGGCGCTCAGGGCGGCACCGGCCACCTCGGCCACGGACAGCACCAGGCGCCCCCCGGTGCGGGAGGGCAGCCGGTGCGCCTCGCAGATCCGCCGTACGGCGCGGCGGAGGGCCGGCAGGTCATGGAAGGTGTGGGGGTTCACGGAAGTCTCTGGCGGGGACGGGCGGCGAGCACGGTCGCATCGTCGCGGGGCAGGCGGTGACTGTGGACGAGGGACGCCACGAGCAGCGGCGGGGGCAGGCGGTGCACGAAGGACGAGGGCGCCTGGGCCCAGCGGTGGTCGATGCCGTCGGAGTGGAGCAGTACCGTGCCGCCGGGCGGCACGGGGAAGGTGCGCACGTGCGGCGGCGTCATGTTCAGCCCGGCGATGCCCGGCTGGCCGCTCAGGCGGTGGCCCAGGTCGAGCGGCGTCAGCACCACCACACGGACGTTGCCGACGCCGCAGTACTCCGCCTGCCCGGGGTGCAGCCGCAGCAGGCCGACGGCCGCCCCGCGGGTGCGCCGCAGCGCCCGGTGGAGGCCCGAGAGCAGCTCGGGCAGGGGGCTGTCGGGGCCGCGGTGGAAGGAGCGCAGGGCCACCTGCGCGGCCTCGGCGGCCTGCGGGCCGTGGCCGAGGCCGTCCACGACGAGTGCGGTGCGCACGGGGCCGTGGTCGACGACGGCGCAGGCGTCGCCGCTGTCCTTCTCCCGGTCGGCCGGGACGCAGAGGGCGCCCACCTCCTGGTCGGCCGCGGCCGTCTCGTCGGGCGCGGTCAGGCGGGCGCAGACGAGGGTCCCGGCCCCGGGCCGGGTGCGGATGGTGAGGGTGGTGGCTATCCGCTTCACGGCTCCGAGGCCGGCGCCGAGGGTGTTGTTGGTGGTGTAGCCGTCCGCGAGGCACTGCTGCAGCTCGCCGATGCCGGGTCCGTGGTCGGCGGCGAGGATCTCCATTCCGCCGCCCAGCGGCAGCGCCTGGATGAACAGCGCGCCGTTGGTCGCGTGATTGGCCAGATTGCTGGCCAGTTCCGAGGCGATGACCGCCGCCCGGTCGGGCAGCGCACCCGGCAGCCCGCACTGCCCGGCGACCGTCCGGGCTGTTTCGGCGGCCAGGTGCACGGCGCTGTAGTGGTCCACCGCGACGTGCGCCGTCGGCAGGGTGCCGGGGATCGTCAACGACTCGCCCATCGCGTGGCGATCACCGTCGTGCCCTGCCCGGGGGCGGAGCGGACCTCGAAGTCGTTCATCAGCCGCCGGGCGCCCCCCAGGCCGTGGCCCAGGCCCGCGCCGGTGGTGAAGCCGTCGGTCAGCGCGGTGCCGACGTCCGCGATGCCGGGTCCGTCGTCGGTGATCGTCAGACGGAGCCCGGCGGTGCCGCGCGCCATGAGGTGGTCGATGGTCACGGTGCCCCCTCCGCCGTGGATGTAGGCGTTGCGTGCCAGTTCGCTGGCCGCCGTGACCACCCGCGTCTGGTCGACGATGGTGAAGCCGGCCCGTACGGTGGCCGCCCGCACGGCGTGACGGACGGTCAGCAGGTCTTCCTCGGTCCGCACCTGGTGCACCGATGTGCTGCCCTCCGCCTCGGCGACATCTCGAACGACCGTGGCGAGGCCCGCCCCGTGGTCACTACTCCGTGCGGAACTCACGCAGCACCCCTCCGGAAGGCTGCAGGCTCTGGTGCCAGCCCAGCGCGGCCATGCCCTGCTCGGCGTTGAGCGCCGTCTCCACTCCGGTCAGCTGCAGTCCCAGCTCGACCAGCGTGATGGCGACCGGCGGCCGCATCCCGGCGACGATCACTCGGGCACCCAGCAGCCGCGCCATGGTGGTCAGCTCCATCAAAGTACGGGCCACGAAGGAATCGACGATTTCCAGCCGGGAGATGTCGATGAGGACACCGCGGGCCCGGTCGCTGGTGATGCGCGCGGTGAGTTCCTCGGTGAAGGCCACCGCCGACTTGTCGTCGAGCTCGTTGAGGAGCCCGGTGACCAGCACGTCGCCCAGTCGCAGGATCGGCACACCGGCCGAGGCGGGGACGTTCACCGCTGCGCCAGGGGAGCGGACTGCGAGGGCGCCGCGTCGGTGAGCTTCACGGCCTCCCCGAGGGCGTCGGCCAGGGTGGACCGGGTCATGATGGTCGACAGGTCGATGCCGAGCTGGGCGATCGTCTGGGCGATCGGCGGCCGGATCCCGCTGATGATGCAGTCGGCGCCCATGAGACGCACCGCGTTGACGGTGTGCATCAGGTGCTGGGCGACGGCCGTGTCGACGGTGGGCACGCCGGTGATGTCGATGACGGCGACCAGCGCCTCGTGCTCCTGGATGGCCTGGAGCACGTTCTCCATCACCACCTGGGTGCGCGCGGTGTCGAGGGTGCCGATCAGCGGGACGGCCAGGACCTGGCGCCACAGCCGGACGACCGGGGTGGAGACCTCCAGCAGCTGCTGGCTCTGCCGGCGGATGATCTCCTCGCGGCCCTCCACGAAGATCTCGAAGGACAGGGCGCCGGCGCTGTCCAGCAGGCGGTTGATCAGCACCGCGCTGTGAAAGAGGTCCTCGCCCTCCCGGGTGTGCCGCTGGACGGCCTTGAGCAGGGCCTCCTTCAGCGACAGCACGGCGAGCGACGTCGCGGTGGGCGAGACGCCCCTGCGGGCCCGCCGCAGGGAGATCTCGGAGACCGCCTGGTGGATCTCCTCGTGGGAGGTGACCACCTGTTCCACCGGCAGCCCGCGGTCCAGACCGGAGAGCAGGGCGCTGAGCAACCCGTCGGCCTCCTCGCCCAGCTCGGCCTCGGTCACCTCCCCGTCCAGCACCGGCTGTGCCAGCTGCAACTGCACCCAGCGGTCCGAGATCTCGTCGGCCTCTTCGCGCAGCACGCTCGTGACGCGCTCCCGTGCGGCAACTTCTGCGGATCCCAACTGATCGTCCTTTCGGTTCGTCCGGCCCGGGTGACTGCGTCGGACGGGTCCGCCCTGCGGTTGCGGCCGGGCCGGTCCGCACACCGTTAACAGTTGTCGCCCGGCAAATGTTAGCGAGCACGATCAAGCGCCGGTACCCACGGCCCCGCTCGTCACCCTCCGGCGGCCGGGCCCCGCCCGGCAGCCGGATTCGTGCGCTCGGCGCCCCTGCACCGCCCCGGCCACCGAGTATCCCGGGACGAACGGCGACGGGCCGGTCCGCCGCCGTCGGCTGCCGGGCAAAGGGAACCACAACGGTCCACGGGCGTCACCGATCGTCGCCGAACCAGTCGAGACAGAGCACCAGAGCATCATCCAGGGACTCCGCATCACGGTATTCGGCCACGTCGCGCAGCATGGCACGCGGCACCATCGCCGCCGGCAGCAGGCTCGTCGCGTGGATCGCCCGGGCGAGCGCCCGCTCGGCGTACCGCTCCCCCAGCGGCGACAGCGTCTCGTACACCCCGTCGCTCACGAAGATCAGCCGGTCCCCCGGGGCGACCGCGAACTCCTGCGGCACGTAGTGCGACTCCTCGAACATGCCCAGGGGCAGCTGGGCGTCGAGCACCACCCGCTCGATCGACTTCCCGCGCATCCGCCACAGCTGCGGCGAGCCCGCGTCGATGACCTGCGCCCGCCCCGACGCGCGCTCGATGCGCAGCATCAGCGTCGAGACATGGGACGCGCCCCGGTAGTGGTCGTGGACGGCCTGGTCGGCCAGCGCCGCCTGGTCCGCCAGGTCCACCCCCGCCCGGCGGGCGTTGCGCAGGGCGTTGACGGCGAGGTTGGTCAGCAGAGATGCCTCGATGCCCTCGCCCATGCCGTTGGTGACGGTGAGCAGCAGCTGGTCCGCGTCCGAGGTCCAGTCGAAGTTGTCGCCGTGCACGGCGTAGGCGGGCTCCAGCTGCGCCCCGAGGGCGAACCGCTCGTCGCAGTAGGCCCGGGCCGGCAGCAGCTGCCACTGCATCTCGGCGGCCAGGGTGAGGCGGCTGGCCCGGCGCGCGCGCTGGTAGAGGTCCGTGTCGCGCTCGGCGACGAGGATCTCGCGGCCGAGGAGGTCCGCCACGTACCGCAGCTCGTCGAGGACTTCCGGCGCGCCGCGGTCGCCCGGCAGCCTGACCGTCAGGATCCCGATCCGGTCACCGCGCACCGTCACCGGGAGGTGGTGGTCGGTCTCGTCCCCGCGCGGCACCTGCTGCTCGCGGGGCTCCTGGCTGCCCAGGGCCCGCCCCTCCGGACTGCCGGAGACGGGCAGCGACGTCACGCCGCTCTCCTCGGCGTCGCACGAGCGGAGCACCGTCCCGCCGTAGTCCGTCAGGAAGAGCCGCACCGCGCGGGCCCCGTAGGCGGCGGTGAGGACGTCCCGCAGGGTGGCGACGAGCGCGTGCGGTGCCGCGGCACGCAGGGCGCTCTCCGCTTCGAGGCGTGGGTTCATGGTGTGGCGGACACCCTTCGTCCGGGCTCAAGGGCAGGGTCGGTCTGACAAGGGGACGCACAGGGTGACAGAGTGTTCGTGTGTCCCGTTTCACCGGTCGGCCCCATTCCCACGAGCGCGCGAGCGCGGCGGCCCTCGCGACTTCCGAGTTGCTCGAGGTGCTGTGGGGGCGCGGACAGGAAGCGGCACGCTCGGCGGAGGTCTCCCTCTCCCAGCTGCGCGCCCTGCTGGTGATCGAGCGCCGCGAGGGCACGAATCTGCGCACCCTGGCCGAGGCGCTGGGCTCGCGGCCGCCGGCGGTCAGCAGGCTCTGCGACCGTCTGGAGGCCATGGGCCTGGCCGAACGCGGCCCCAGCGCGACCAGCCGGCGCGAGGTCGAACTCCGGCTGAGCCTGCGCGGCCGGGTGCTGCTGGAGCAGTACCGCGCGGCGCGCAGCCGGGAGGTCACCGCCACCCTCGACCGCATGGAACCCGCCGATGTCGCCCGGCTCGCGGCGGGCCTGGAGGCGTTCCACGCGGCATCCGCCCGGCTCGCCGCCGACCAGGAGGGCGCGGCCGCCCCGGGCGGCGACGTCGCCGACAGCGCCTAGCACCGGCGCGGCCCCGCCGCTGCAGTGCCGGCGCGCCGCCGGGCGCCGCCCCGCCACAAGATCCGTCAACCGCATGCCCTCAGTATCCCGCCCTGGGAGGGCAGCGGGCGTGAGCCGGTGCCGCTGGGGGATTTCCGCCCTACGGTCGGGCCATGGCCGACAACGTAAGTCTTCCTTCGACCCCCCTGGCGCGTGCCGAGCGCTTCGTCTGGCTGACCGCGCGGGTGCTCGAACAGCGGCTTTTCGCCTACCACTTCCTCGGCGGCGGCGCCGACCCGGTCGAGACCGCGCTCGCCGCGTACCGCAACGACGACGACGGCTTCGGGCACGCCCTGGAGCCCGACCTCCGCGGCCCGGCCAGCCAGCCGCTGCACACCGCCCACGCCCTGCGGGTCCTCGACCTGATCGGGCGCTGCGACGGCCGTCAGGTGGAGCGGATCTGCCGCTATCTGACGAAGATCTCCACCCCGGAGGGGGCGCTGCCCGCGGTGCACCCCTCGCAGCGCGGCTATCCGGCCGCGCCCTGGATCCCGGTGGCCGACGACCCGCCGAGCGCGCTGCTGGCCACCGGGCCCGTGGTGGGGGTGCTGCACCGCAACGAGGTGTGGCACGCCTGGCTGTTCCGCGCCACGGACTACTGCTGGGCGGCCGTCGAGTCGCTGACCGGGACCCATCCGTACGAGGTCGAGGCGGCCCTGGCCTTCCTGGACGGCGCCCCGGACCGGCCGCGGGCCGCCGCGGCGGCGCAGCGGCTCGGCCGGCTGGTGCGCGAACAGCAGCTGGTGCTGCTGGACCCGGAGCGGGCCGCGGACGTCCCGGTGGCGCAGGGATACGCCCCCGGGGAGCACCACTTCGCGTACGACTTCGCCCCCGCGCCCGGTTCCCTGGCCCGCGACTGGTTCACCGACGAGGAGATGGACCGGGCGCTGGACCACCTCTCCGCGATCCAGCAGGAGGACGGCGGCTGGCCGGTCGCCTGGCGGGTGTGGGCGCCGGGGACGGCGCTGGAGAGCCGCCCGATGGTGACGCTCAAGGCGCTGCTGACCCTGCGGGCGTACGGGCGCCGCCTGTCCTGAGCCTCACATCCCCAGGGCCCGCACCCCCGCGGTGACGGCCACGGCGACGCCGATGACCAGCAGGAACGGTGCCCGGAGCGCCAGCGCGAGGGCCGCGGCCGCCACCCCGGCGGCCTTGGCGTCGAGCACCAGGTGCGGGCCGTCGCCGAACGTCTGCTGCGCGGTGAGCGCGGCCAGCAGGGCGACCGGCAGCAGCGCGGCCAGCCGCTTGACGAGGGGGCGCTCCAGGACGCCGGCCGGCGCCGACAGGCCGAGGTACTTGACCAGGTAGCAGCCGGCGGCGGTGACGGCGATCGCGATCCAGACGGTCATGCCCGGTCCTCCCCGGTGGCGTCGCGGAGTTCGGCGGTCCCCTCCGGGCGCGCGGACGGTGCGGCGGCGGCCCGGACGGCCCCGCTCCCCGCCGCCCGCTCCCGTCGCCCCTGTACGAGGAGGACGGCGGGGGCGGCGAGCGCGGAGACCAGCACGGGGACTCCGGTGGGCAGCAGCGGCAGCGTGACCAGGACCAGCACCACGGCGAGACCGGCCGCGGCCCGCTCGACACCGTCCTTCAGCATCGGCGCGAGCAGCGCCACGAAGACCGCGGGAGCGGCCGCGTCCAGCCCCCAGGCGTCGGTGTCGCCGAGCGCCCCGGCGCCCAGGGCGCCGATCAGGGTGGTGAGGTTCCACAGGGTGTAGAGGGTGAGCCCGGTGACGGTGAAGCCCAGCCGGGCGGTGCGCCGGTCGGGCTGGGCCAGGGCGACGGCGGAGGTCTCGTCGATGATCCAGTGGGCGGCGAGGGGCCTGATCCGTGCCCGGTAGCCGAGGACGGCGGACAGCCGCAGCCCGTAGAAGGCGTTGCGGGCACCCAGGAAGAACGCGCCGGCCGCGGCGGTGAACGGGTTGCCGCCCGCCGCCAGCGCCCCGACCAGGGCGAACTGCGAGGCTCCGGTGAACACCAGCAGGCTCAGCGCGCAGGTCTGCAGGAGGCCGAGGCCGGCGCCGGCCGAGGTCACGCCGAAGGCGAATCCGGAGAGGCCGACGGCGACGCCGACGCCGAGCGCGTCCCTGACGACGGCGGAGTCGGGTTTCGCGGGCGGGGGCGGCGGCGCGGCGGCCCGCGGGGAGGTGCGTATCTCTGTCTGTTCTGCCACGCCCCGGACGGTAGGGGCCCGCGGCCCCGGCGGTCTTGTACGTTCTTGCGCCGCGCGCCCCTGGATGACGCGCGGGGACGCCCCGGATGTGCCTATGCCGGCTCCCGGCCGGAGCGCTCCCTGCGGTACGCGCCGGGCGGCACCCCCACGATCCGGGTGAAGTGGCGGTTCAGGTGCGGCTGGTCGCTGAAGCCGACGGCGACGGCCGCCTCGGCGGGTGCGCTGCCCGCCTCCAGCAGCCGGCGGGCCCGGCGCACCCGGGCGTCGGTGAGCCAGGTGTGCGGCGGCATGCCATAGGCGCCGCGGAAGGCGCGCAGCAGGGCGAACGCGCTGGTCCCGAGCTCCCGCGCCAGTTGCTCCAGGGACGGCGGGTCGGTCATCCGCTCCTCCAGGACGGCCCGGGCGCGGGCGGCGGTCCGGGCCCCCGCGCTCCGGGGCGTGCGCACCGGGAGGGGACCTCCGTAGCGGCGCAGCAGCCGGGCCACGACGATCCGCAGCAGGCTGTCGGCTGCGAGGGCGTCACCGGCCTCGGCGGCCCGGTGGACCTCGGTGATCAGGTGGCCCAGGTGCGGGTCCTCGGCCACCGTCTCGCCGAATCCCGGGGTGCCGCGCAGCCCCGTGATCTCCGCGGCTATCTCGGCGACGACCTCGGAGGAGGGGTAGAGCGTGGCGTAGGCCCAGCCCTCGGGGACGCCCGCCCGCGCGGTGTGCACCACCTCGGGGTTGAGCATGATGATGCCGCCCCGGCCGGCCCGGACGGTGCCCTGCCCGAGTCCCACCGCCTCCACTCCGGAGGTGACCGCGCAGACCACATAGCCGTCGTGGGCGTGCCGGGGGAAGGAGTGCCGGACGTACCGGGCGCGCAGCAGGTCCAGGCCGGGCAGCCCGGCGCAGCGCCAGTGGCGCGCCCACTCGCCGCGGGCCCGCGGCGTGGGGTCCGCCCCGGGCGCGCCGCCCTCGTGCTGTCCCCCCGTCGTGACCATGGGCCCATTCTGCGGTCGTCCGGCGCGCGGCGGCCCGCGCGTCCGCAGCGTGGACGGCCGGGCGGGCTCCGGCCGGCGGGCGGCCGGGCGCGCGGCGGCCGCGTTGTCAGTGGTCCGGTGCACGATGGAGGACATGGCCCAGGCAGCGCTCGACTCGTTCTCTCCCGCGACCCGTGGTTGGTTCACCGGGGCGTTCAGCGCGCCCACCGCCGCGCAGGAGGGGGCCTGGCGGGCGATCGGCGCGGGCTCCGACGTCCTGGTGGTGGCGCCGACCGGCTCCGGCAAGACCCTCGCCGCCTTCCTCGCGTCCCTGGACGCGCTGGCGAGCACGCCCCCGCCCGCCGAGCCGAAGAAGCGCTGCCGGGTGCTGTACGTCTCCCCGATGAAGGCGCTGGCCGTCGATGTGGAGCGCAATCTGCGCAGCCCGCTGACGGGCATCCGGCAGGAATCGGCCCGCCTCGGGCTGCCGGAGCCGGAGGTCAGGGTCGCCATCCGTTCCGGCGACACCCCGCCCGCCGAGCGCCGGTCGATCGCCACCCGCCCGCCGGACATCCTCATCACCACCCCCGAGTCGCTGTTCCTGATGCTGACGTCGTCGGCCCGGGAGGCACTGGCGGGCGTCGAGACGGTGATCGTCGACGAGGTCCACGCCGTCGCCGGCACCAAGCGCGGCGCCCATCTGGCGCTGTCCCTGGAGCGGCTGGACGAGCTCCTGGACCGCCCGGCCCGCCGGATCGGGCTGTCCGCGACGGTCCGCCCGGTGGAGGAGGTGGCGCGCTATCTGTCACCCCGGCGCCGGGTGGAGATCGTCCAGCCGCCGTCCGGGAAGCGCTTCGACCTCTCGGTGGTCGTCCCGGTGGAGGACATGGGCGAGCTGGGCGGCGCACCGGTCCAGGAGGACGGGACCGGTGAGAAGCCGTCCATCTGGCCACAGGTCGAGGAGAGGATCGCCGACCTGGTCCAGGAGCACCGCTCCACGATCGTCTTCGCCAACTCCCGCCGGCTGGCGGAGCGGCTGTGCAACCGCCTCAACGAGATCGCCTGCGAACGCTCCGCCGCGGCCGGGGCGGCAGTCGGCGACTCCGTCGCGGAGCTGTCCGAACACCACTCCCCCGCGGAGCTGATGGGCGGCTCCGGCGCCGCCAAGGGTGCCCCGCCGGTGCTGGCCCGCGCCCACCACGGCTCGGTGTCCAAGGAGCAACGCGCCCAGGTGGAGGAGGACCTGAAGGCGGGCCGGCTGCCCGCCGTGGTCGCCACCTCCAGCCTGGAGCTGGGCATCGACATGGGCGCGGTCGATCTGGTCGTCCAGGTGGAGTCGCCCCCGTCGGTCGCCTCCGGGCTGCAGCGCGTCGGCCGGGCCGGGCACCAGGTCGGCGCGGTCTCGACGGGCGTCGTCTTCCCCAAGTACCGCGGCGATCTGGTGCAGGCCGCCGTGGTGACCGAGCGGATGCGCGCGGGCGCCATCGAGGCGCTGCGGGTGCCGGCCAACCCCCTGGACGTCCTCGCCCAGCAGCTCGTCGCCATGGCCGCGATGGACACCTGGGGCGTCGAGGAGCTGCTGGCGGTCGTCCGGCGGGCGGCCCCGTTCGCCGGCCTTCCCGAGTCGGCGTTCACGGCCGTGCTGGACATGCTCGCCGGCCGCTACCCCTCCGACGCCTTCGCCGAGCTGCGGCCGCGCCTGGTGTGGGACCGCGTCGCGCAGACCGTCACGGGCCGCCCCGGCGCCCAGCGGCTGGCCGTCACCTCCGGCGGCACGATCCCCGACCGCGGCCTGTTCGGGGTGTTCCTGGCCGGCGGCGACTCCGGCGGCAAGGGCGGCGGGCGGCGGGTGGGAGAGCTCGACGAGGAGATGGTCTACGAGTCCCGCGTCGGCGATGTCTTCACGCTCGGCACGACGTCCTGGCGCATCGAGGACATCACCCGCGACCGGGTGCTGGTCACCCCCGCCCCCGGCGTACCGGGACGGCTGCCCTTCTGGAAGGGCGACCAGCTGGGCCGCCCCCTCGAACTCGGCCGTGCGCTCGGCGCGTTCCTGCGCGAGCTGGGCGCCCTCGGCCCCAAGGACGCCCGGTCCCGGCTGTCCGCCGCCGGGCTGGACGACTGGGCGTGCGCCAATGTGCTGAGCTACCTCGCCGAGCAGAAGCAGGCCTGCGGCCATGTCCCCGACGACCGCACGATCGTCGTGGAGCGGTTCCGTGACGAGCTCGGCGACTGGCGGGTGGTCATCCACTCCCCCTTCGGCGCCCAGGTCCACGCCCCGTGGGCACTCGCCCTCGGCGCCCGCCTCACCGAGCGCTACGGCATGGACGCCCAGGTGATGCACGCCGACGACGGCATCGTGCTGCGGCTGCCGGACGCCGACCTGCTGGGCCTCGACCTCCTGGACGGCGACGGCGGCTTCGATCCGGCCGCCGATCCGGGCCTGAGCGCCCGCGGCGCGGAGTACGACCCCGAGCAGTCCCCCGTGGGGGCGGCCGATGTCGCCTTCGAGCACGGCGAGGTCGACCAGATCGTCACGGACCAGGTCGGCGGCTCCGCGCTGTTCGCCTCCCGGTTCCGGGAGTGCGCCGCCCGCGCCCTGCTGCTGCCGCGGCGCAGCCCCGGCAAGCGCACCCCGCTGTGGCAGCAACGGCAGCGCGCCGCCCAGCTGCTGCAGGTGGCGAGCGAGTTCGGGTCCTTCCCGATCGTGCTGGAGGCCGTCCGCGAGTGCCTCCAGGACGTCTTCGACGTACCGGGCCTGGCGGAGCTGATGGGGGACATCGAGGCCCGCCGGGTCCGGCTCGTGGAGGTCACCACCCCCGAGCCGTCCCCGTTCGCCCGCTCGCTGCTGTTCGGGTACGTCGCCCAGTTCCTGTACGAGGGCGACTCCCCGCTCGCCGAGCGCCGCGCCGCCGCCCTCTCCCTGGACTCCCGGCTGCTGGCCGAGCTGCTGGGCCAGGCCGAGCTGCGCGAGCTGCTGGACGCCGAGGTGCTGGCCGGGCTGGAGCGCGAGCTGCAGTGGCGCACGGACGACCGGCGGGTCAAGGACGTCGAGGGCGTCGCCGACGTCCTGCGGCTGCTCGGGCCGCTGACCGACGCCGAACTCGCCGAGCGCGGCGCGGATCCGGCCTGGACCCGGGAGCTGGCCGCCGCCCGCCGCGCGATCCCGGTGCGGATCGCCGGGCAGGACCACTGGGCCGCCGTCGAGGACGCCGGCCGGCTCCGCGACGCCCTGGGCACGGCCCTGCCGGTGGGTGTCCCCGAGTCGTTCACGGAGCCGGTCAAGGACCCGCTGGGCGACCTGCTGTCCCGTTACGCCCGCACCCACGGCCCGTTCACCTCCGAGCAGGCCGCCGCCCGCTTCGGCCTCGGCACGGCCGTCACCGACGGCGCGCTGCATCTGCTCGCCGCGGCCGGCCGGGTCGTCCAGGGGGAGTTCCACCCCGCGGGCATCGGCCAGGAGTGGTGCGACGCCCAGGTGCTGCGCAGGCTGCGCCGCCGCTCGCTGGCCGCGCTGCGCGAGGAGCTGGAGCCGGTGCCGCCCGCCGCGCTGGCCGCCTTCCTCCCGCAGTGGCAGCACCTCGGCGCTCCCCGCCCGGCCCCGGCGAGCGGGGTGCCCGCCCCGCTCGCGGGCTCGTCGCACAGCCTGCGCGGGATCGACGGTCTGGTGCGCGCCGTCGAACAGCTCCAGGGCGCCCCCGTGCCCGCCTCCGCCCTGGAGAAGCTGGTGCTGCCCTCCCGCGTCGGCGGCTACACCCCCGCCCTGCTGGACGAACTCACCGCCACCGGCGAGGTGGTGTGGGCCGGCGCCGGCGCGCTGCCCGGCAAGGACGGCTGGCTCTCCCTGTACCTCGCCGACACCGCCCCGCTCCTGCTGCCGCAACCCCTCCCGCTGGAACTCACCGCGCTGCACGAGTCGTTGCTGACCGCCCTCGGCCCCGGATACGGACTGTTCTTCCGCCAGCTCGCCGACCAGGTCCGCGCCACCACCCACCCCGAGGCCACCGACGCCCAGCTCGCCGACGCCCTGTGGGACCTCGCCTGGTCGGGCCTGCTCACCAACGACACCCTCGCGCCGCTGCGCGCCCTCCTGGGCTCGGGCCGTACCGCCGGCTCGACCGCCCACCGCGCCCGCCGGGCCGTCCCCCGCGGCAGATACGGCTCGCTGACCGCGGCGGCGGGCCGCGCCGGCCGCCCCACCGCCTCCCGCTCGGGTCCGCCGACCGTGGGCGGCCGCTGGTCGCTGCTGCCCGCCGCCGAACCGGAACCCACCCACCGGGCGCACGCCCTGGCCCGCACCCTCCTGGACCGGCACGGCATCGTCACCCGCGGCGCGGTCGCCGCCGAGGGCGTCGAGGGTGGCTTCTCCGCCGCGTACCGCGTGCTGGCCGCCTTCGAGGAGTCCGGCCAGGCCCGCCGCGGCTATGTGGTCGAGGGGCTGGGCGCCGCCCAGTTCGCGATGGACGGCGCGGTGGACCGGCTGCGCGCGGTCAGCACCCGGCGCGAGCGCGCCACCGAGGACGCCTTGCCGGACGGCGGCCCGCCGCAGTCCCGGGGCGGCGGCCCGCAGCGCGCGCTCGTGCTGGCCGCCGCCGACCCGGCGAACGCCTACGGCGCCGCCCTGTCCTGGCCCGAACCGCCCGAGGGCTCGACCCACAAGCCCGGCCGCAAGGCGGGCTCCCTGGTCGTCCTCGTCGACGGCGAGCTGACGCTCTACATGGAGCGCGGCGGCAAGACCCTGCTGATCTGGCCGCTCGGCGACGAACCGGCCCCGGCCGCCGCGGACCCCCGCCTCCGCCTCGCCGTCGAGGCGCTCACGGATGCCGCCCGCGCCGGCGCCCTGGGCACCGTCACCACCGAACGCATCAACGGCACCTCCGCGCTCACCTCGCCCTACGCCACCACCCTGGAATCCGCCGGCTTCCACCCGACCCCGAGGGGGCTGCGGCTGCGCGGGTGAGGGCAGTCAGCGGAGGCACGCCCCCGGCACGGGCCCGCCGGGCATGATGGTGACATGCCCGAAGGCGACACCGTCTGGCGCGTGGCCCGGCGGCTCGGCGAGGCGCTGGCCGGGCGGCCGCTGACCCGCTGCGACCTGCGCGTCCCCCGGCTCGCGACGGTGGACCTGACCGGCCGCGAGGTGCTGGACGTGGTCCCCCGCGGCAAGCACCTCCTCACCCGCTTCGAGGGCGGCCTGACCCTGCACTCCCATCTGCGGATGGACGGCGCCTGGCAGGTCTACGCCCCGGACGAGCGCTGGCGCGGTGGCCCCGCCCACCAGATCCGGGCCATCCTCGACACCGCGGAGCACACCGCCGTCGGCTACCGCCTCCCCGTTCTCGGCCTGCTGCGCACCACCGACGAGTCCCGGGTCGTCGGCCACCTGGGCCCCGACCTCCTCGGCCCCGACTGGGACCCGGCCGAGGCCCTCGCCCGGCTGCTCACCGCCCCGGAGCGGCCCCTCGGCGAGGCCCTGCTGGACCAGCGCAATCTGGCCGGCATCGGCAACGTCTACAAGGCGGAGCTGTGCTTCCTGCTGCGCGCCTCCCCCTGGCTCCCCGTGGGCCGGCTGCCCCGGCCCGAGCGCGTGCCCGCCCTCGCCAAGAAGCTCCTCGAAGCCAACAAGCTCCGCCCCGCCCGCACCACTACCCCCTGGGGACAGCGGTCCGGTCCCTTCGCGGGCGGCGGGAGAGGCCGCCCCGACCGCCGGCTGTGGGTCTACGGCCGGGCCGGCCGCCCCTGTCTGCGCTGCGGCACGGCAGTCCGCTCCGCCGACCAGGATCCGGCCGCCCAGGACCGCGTCACCTACTGGTGCCCCGCCTGCCAGCCCGCCCCCGGCCCGCCGGACACCCCGCCCGCCCGCTGAGCGAGCGGCTCCCCCCGCCCCACCAATTGACGCCCCGTCAGATTCCTCCCTACCCTCGCCCCATGCCCTTCACGGCGTACGACCTCACGGGCCGCATCGCGATCGTCACGGGCGCGGCCGGCGGCATCGGCCGCGCCACCGCCGTCCTCCTCGCCGAGGCCGGGGCCACCGTCCACTGCGCCGACCTCGACGGGCCCGGCGTCGAGGAGACCGCCGCGGAGATCACCGCCGCCGGGGGCTCGGCGCACGCCCACCGCCTCGACGTGACCCGGCGCGACGAGATAGCCGCCGTCGTCGACGCCGCCCGCGATGCCACCGGCCGCCTCGACGTGATGGCGAACATCGCCGGAATCATGCACTCCGCCCCCGTCCTGGAGACCGCGGACGCGGACCTGGACCGGGTCTGGACCACCAACTTCAAGGGCGTGCTGTACGGCTGCCAGGAGGCCGCCCGCGCGATGATCGCCACCGCCACCCCTGGTTCCGTGGTGAACATGGCGTCCGGCGCGATCGACACCGGCGCCCCCGGCCTGCTCTGCTACGGCGCGGCCAAGGCCGCCGTCATCCAGCTCACCAGGACCCTGGCCACGGAAGTGGGGCGGCACGGCATCCGCGTCAACGCCGTCGCCCCGGGCTGGGTCCGTACGCCGATGACCGAGCGCCACACCGCGCAGGCGCAGCAGCAGGCGGAGGGGCCGATGATCCGGATGTCCCCGCTGGGCCGGGTCGGCGAACCGGAGGACATCGCGCACACCGTGCTGCACCTGGCGTCGGACGCCTCGTCCTTCATGACCGGCCAGATCCTCCGCCCGAACGGCGGCGTCGCCATGCCCTGGTGAGCACCGCCCCGCAGAGCCCCCGCGCCGCGCGCACCCCCCGGACCGTCCGGACGACGGCCCGGCGCCAGCCGCCGTCCCCGTCCGTCCGCGGCACACAGTGCACCGGCAGCAGGCTCAGCCCCCAGCCGCCGAGCGCCACCACTCCCTCGACCACCCCCGCCGACTGCGGCCAGAGCACCAGCCGCAGCGCGGCCCACCACCACAGCACCCCGACGACGGCCCCGGATATCCAGCGGCCCGGCTGGGCCCGCGGACGCCTGCCGGACGCCCCGCCGGCCGCGACATCACGCCACCCCATGGCTGCCTCCTCCGGCCGACGCTAGACGGGCCCCGCCACCCGGCGGGAGGGCGCACCGGGGCGTTCGCGGCGCGCGGCCGGCCCCGCGAGCCCCGGGACGGACCGCGCCGCCACGAGCCTCCGCACCGGCCGCCGCCGGCCGGCAGGGCATGCCGCGGCCCCGGGCCCCAGCGGGCGCCGCGGCCCGTCAGTGGGACTCGGCCTGGAACATCCAGTGGTGCTTCTCCAGGTCGGCGGTCAGCCCGATGAAGATGTCCTGGCTGACCGGGTCCGGGTCCGCGGTGGCGGTGATCCGCTCGCGCATCCGGCCGATGACCGCGCTCAGCGCCGCCACCATCGCCCGTACCACGTCGCCGTCCTTGATCCAGCCGTCCGTGATCTCGCTGATGCCGCTGGTCTTGGCGACGGTGCCGGCCCGCCCGTCGGGCGACACCCCGATCGCCGACGCCCGCTCGGCCACCGTGTCGGCATGCTGCCGCGCGCTGGCGACCACCTCGTCGAGCTGGAGGTGGACGGAGCGGAAGCGGGGCCCGACGACGTTCCAGTGCACCTGCTTCGCGACGAGGGAGAGGTCCACCAGATCGACGAGCGCTCCCTGCAGGGCGGCCCCGACGATGCCGCGGTCCTCGTCGGACAGTGTGCTCTTGACGACAGACATGCAGATACTCCTGATTTAGGCGATATATCCGATTTGACCATCGTATAAATGAATCGCCCGTCCCAGCCGCCCGGGCGGTCCGGCCGGGCACCGCCCCAGGCCCACGGCCCGCCGCACCCGCGCAGCGCAGAGCCCCGGCGGGCTGCTTCCCACCGGGGCTCTGCTGCGTGCGAAAGGGGTGTCAGGCCGCGACGACATCCACGACGTCGGCCGGGGACTTGATGGTCACGCGCTCCTCCGGCACACCGGCCAGGGACGTGACGGACACCGAATTGAGCTTCGGCCGCACCGGTGCGGGCACCGGGTCGCTCGCGGCCGCGGACGCTGCCAGCTCGGCGAGTGCCAGCTCGTCGCTGACCTCCCGCATGAGCTCGGACATGCGCACGTCCAGCGCGTCACAGATCGACGAGAGCAGTTCGGAGGACGCCTCCTTCTGCCCCCTCTCCACCTCGGACAAATAGCCGAGCGATACCCGGGCGGAGGAAGAGACCTCGCGCAGGGTTCGGCCCTGGCGCTGACGCTGTCGGCGCAGCACGTCACCCAGCAGGCGACGAAGCAGAATCATCGCTGGCTCCCTCCTCGGACCTCGGATCCGGATCCTTCTCGCCCCACCGTACCGCCTCGGGCTGTGGGCGTGCGGGGTGCAAGTACGTGTTCACTCAGGGCTGCAAACATCCATTCCCCCCGTGTTGTTCCGTATCCTGTGCCCGCGTATTTTCTGTCAGTTCGCTCAACAGCATTGCGAGCACGGCGTCCATGGTGTCCAGCCTGATCCGGTCACGGTCGCCCTCCAGCGCCAGCCGCCGCACCCGCCCAGC
The DNA here is from genome assembly GCF_019933235.1 of Streptomyces angustmyceticus. Classification (NCBI taxonomy): domain Bacteria; kingdom Bacillati; phylum Actinomycetota; class Actinomycetes; order Kitasatosporales; family Streptomycetaceae; genus Streptomyces; species Streptomyces angustmyceticus. Next base: position 2,176,260 of record NZ_CP082945.1, read on the forward strand.
ACCGCCCGGCCCCTGGACCGCCACGAAAACCGTGCCCACCGGGTATCCGTCCTGCGGATCGGGGCCGGCCACCCCCGTGGTGGCGATGCCCCAGTCGGCACCCAGCACCCGCCGCACACCGCTCGCCATCTGCCGCGCGACCTCCCCGTCCACGGCCCCGCGCGCGGCCAGCAGGGCGCCGTCCACGCCCAGTACCTCCCGCTTGAGGTCGGTGGCGTACGCCGTGACGGAGCCGCGCACGACCCGTGAGGCCCCTGGGACGGCGGTCAGCGCGCCCGCCACCAGGCCGCCGGTCAGCGACTCGGCCACCGCCAGGCTCTGACCGCGCCCGGCGAGCAGCTCCAGCACCCCGGCCGCGGCAGAACCCGGCGTGTTCACCGGGCCGTGTCCCGCTCGGTCCGCTCGGCCCGTTCGGCGCGTTCCCGGGCCAGCCCGGCCCGGCGCAGCACCACGGCCTGCCGGACGTAGTCGAGACCGGTGACCACGGTCAGCGCGACCGCCACCGCCATCACCCACCAGCGGAAGGTCGCCAGCGGGCCGGTCAGCACCAGGACGTACATGCCCACCGCGGTGCCCTGCGCCAATGTCTTGATTTTGCCGCCCCGACTGGCCGGAATGACCCCGTGCTTGATCACCCAGAACCGCATCAGCGTGATGCCGAGCTCCCGGAAGAGGATCACGCCGGTCACCCACCAGGACAGGTCGCCGAGCACCGACAGACAGATCAGCGCCGCGCCCATGATCGCCTTGTCCGCGATCGGGTCCGCGATCTTGCCGAAGTCGGTGACCAGGTTGTACGTGCGCGCCAGATGCCCGTCGAAGACATCGGTGATCATGGCGACGGCGAAGGCGGCCCAGGCGAAGACCCGCCAGACGGGGTCCGTTCCGTTGTCGTGCATCAGCAGCAGCACGAAGGCCGGGACCAGCACCAGCCGCAGCATCGTCAGGAGGTTGGCGATGTTCCACAGCCCGGCCTGCCGGACGGCCGGCGCCGTGCGCGGGCCACCAGCCGCGGAAGCCGGGACTCCGCTCATCTGGCCGCCTCCTCGGTACACCCTGTGCCCTCCACCGACAGCACCTCCGCGACGAGATCCACGCCTTCGCTCGCGACCACCTTTGCTTCGACCATACGACCGGGCGCCAGCTCCTGGTCGGTCGACAGCAGGGTGACGCCGTCGGTCTCCGGCGCCTGGTGCGCGGCCCGCCCGACGATGCCGTCCTCGTCGTCGGTCCGGTCGACCAGCACCCGCAGCGTCTCGCCGATCCGCTCCTCGGCGCGCTGCGCGGTCAGCTCCTCGGCCAGCCGGGAGACCCGCGCCAGCCGCTCGGCGACCACGTCCGGGTCGACCTTGCCCTCGTACGACGCGGCCTCGGTGCCGTCCTCGTCGGAGTAGCCGAAGACGCCGATGGCGTCCAGCCGGGCCTCGGTGAGGAAGCGCTCCAGCTCCGCGAGGTCGCTCTCGCTCTCGCCGGGGAAGCCGACGATGAAGTTGGAGCGGGCACCGGCCTGCGGCGCCTTGGTCCGGATCGTCTCCAGCAGCCCCAGGAAGCTGTCGGTGCCGCCGAAGCGCCGCATGGAGCGCAGCACACCGGGCGCCGAGTGCTGGAAGGACAGGTCGAAGTAGGGCGCGACCTTGTCGGTGCCGGTCAGGACGTCGATCAGACCGGGGCGCATCTCGGCGGGCTGCAGGTAGCTGACCCGGATCCGCTCGATGCCGTCGACGGCCGCCAGCTCCGGCAGCAGGGTCTCCAGCAGCCGGATGTCGCCGAGGTCCTTGCCGTAGGAGGTGTTGTTCTCGGAGACCAGCATGATCTCCTTGACGCCGTCTTCCGCCAGCCAGCGCGTCTCGCCGAGCACGTCGGAGGGCCGGCGCGAGATGAAGGAGCCGCGGAAGGACGGGATCGCGCAGAACGAGCAGCGCCGGTCGCAGCCGGAGGCCAGCTTCACCGAGGCCACGGGACTGCTGCCGAGCCGGCGGCGCAGCGGCGCACGCGGCCCGGAGGCGGGCGCGACGCCCTCCGGCAGGTCCTCCGGCGGGGCCGCCGGCGGCTCCTCCTGGGCGTGGCCGGGCAGCGCGACGCCGGCGGACGCCTGGCGCTCTGCCGGGCTGATCGGCAGCAGCTTGCGGCGGTCGCGGGGGGTGTGGGCGGCGTGGATGCCGCCGTTGAGGATGGTCTGCAGGCGGTCGGAGATGTTGCTGTAGTCGTCGAAGCCGAGCACGCCGTCGGCCTCGGGCAGCGCCTCGGCGAGCTCCTTGCCGTAGCGCTCGGCCATGCAGCCGACGGCCACCACGGCCTGGGTTCTGCCGTGATCCTTCAGATCGTTGGCTTCCAGCAGGGCATCGACGGAGTCCTTCTTCGCGGCCTCGACGAACCCACAGGTGTTGACGACGGCGACATCGGCATCGGCGGCTTCCTCGACGAGGTCCCAGCCGTCCGCTGCCAGGCGGCCTGCGAGCTCCTCCGAGTCCACCTCGTTACGGGCGCAGCCAAGAGTGACGAGGGCGACGGTACGGCGTTCGGGCATGGGGCTCAGCCTACTTTGTCCCCGGCACCCCCTTGGCGCGCAGGTCTGTACCGCCCGCCCCGGGGCCCCGGAACGAGCGGCACACGCCCCCGGCGAACCGCTTCTCAGCCCGCCTGGGGGTCACCCGGCGTATAGCTCAGGCGCTCCACCGTGCCCTTGTCGCCGACCTTCTTGACCTCCTTGCCGTTGACGTACAGCTGTACGGCTCCGGCGTTCCCGAGGACCAGGTCGATGCGTTCCTTGTCGGTGATGGTCTTGGACTCGCCCTTCTTGAGCAGCCCGTCCTCCAGGAGCTTGCCGTTGGCGTCCTTGGCGGAGATCCAGCTCTGGCCGTCACGCGCGGTCACCTTGATCGTGACCTTGTCCTTCGGCAGCCCGGCGACGGCGCTCTCGGAGGGATCGGGCTTGACGGGCGGCTTGATGGTGGAGGGGTGGCGGGTGGGCGCCGGCGCCGGCTTCGCGTTGGCGTCGCCGGCCGTGATCGGTCCGTCGTCGCTCTTGTCGCCGCCCGTGAAGAGCGTGAAGCCCACGAACCCGACCACCGCGACGATCGCCGCGACCATCGCCGCGGTCCAATTGGGGCGGCGCGGCTCGGAGCGGATCCGCTCGGCCTCGAAGAGCGGTGCGGCGGGGGTCGGCGCGGGCCGTCCGCCGTGCTCGGCGTCGAACTGGTCGATCAGCGGTCCGGGATCGAGCGAGACGGCGCGGGCGAGCGCCCGGATGTGCCCCCGGGCGTAGACGTCACCGCCGCAGCGGGAGAAGTCGTCCTGCTCGATCGCGTGCACCAGGGGGATGCGCACCCGTGTCGTCGTACTGACCTCTTCGACGGTCAGTCCCGCTCCGATACGGGCCTTCTGGAGGGCAGCACCGACGGAAGGCCGGTCTGCTTCGGGGGAGTTGCCGATGGACACGGGGGCGCCTTTCGAGCGTGTAGCCACCTGCTGGAAGCTCAGTCTAGGGGTGGAGCGAAAGGGTCGGGCAAGCGGGGAAGCGGCGTTTGTACGCCATCGGAACGCCGTCACGACGCCGTCGGCGGTGCCCTCGGGCTCGATGGTGGAGCATCGTTCCCTCATCTCCCTCAACTTGACGTCTCGGCAGGCGAAACGGTTGCCTTCTTCTCTCGTCCGTGCGACCCGGATGTCTGTGCTACTCGGTAGCCTCCCCCCGGATCACCGCCAGCACTCCATCCAGCTCATCAGGCTTCACAAGAACGTCACGAGCCTTGGATCCCTCGCTCGGCCCGACGATGTTGCGCGACTCCATCAGGTCCATCAGCCGGCCGGCCTTGGCGAAGCCCACCCGCAGCTTGCGCTGGAGCATCGACGTTGACCCGAACTGGGTGGAAACCACCAGCTCAGCGGCCTGGCACAGCAGGTCGAGGTCATCGCCGATGTCCTCGTCGATCTCCTTCTTCTTCGCCGTGCCGACGGTGACGTCGTCGCGGAAGACCGGCGCCATCTGGTCCTTGCAGTGCTGGACGACGGCCGCGACCTCCTCCTCGGTCACGAACGCGCCCTGCATACGGACCGGCTTGTTGGCCCCCATCGGCAGGAACAGCCCGTCGCCCTTGCCGATCAGCTTCTCGGCGCCCGGCTGGTCGAGGATGACCCGGCTGTCGGCGAGCGAGGAGGTGGCGAACGCGAGCCGGGAGGGCACATTGGCCTTGATCAGGCCGGTGACCACGTCGACGGACGGTCGCTGGGTGGCGAGCACCAGGTGGATGCCCGCCGCGCGGGCGAGCTGGGTGATGCGGACGATGGAGTCCTCCACGTCGCGCGGGGCGACCATCATCAGGTCCGCCAGCTCGTCGACGATCACCAGCAGATACGGGTACGGCGCCAGCTCCCGTTCGCTGCCCTCGGGCGAGCTGACCTTGCCGCTGCGCACCGCCTCGTTGAAGTCGTCGATGTGCCGGAAGCCGTAGGCCGCGAGGTCGTCGTAGCGCAGGTCCATCTCGCGCACCACCCACTGCAGCGCCTCGGCGGCCCGCTTGGGGTTGGTGATGATCGGCGTGATCAGGTGCGGGATGCCCTCGTACGCGGTCAGCTCGACGCGCTTGGGGTCGACCAGCACCATCCGGACGTCCTCGGGCGTGGCCCGCACCATGACCGACGTGATCAGACAGTTGATGCAGGAGGACTTGCCGGATCCGGTGGCGCCGGCCACCAGGACGTGCGGCATCTTGGTCATGTTGGCCATGACGTAGCCGCCCTCGACGTCCTTGCCGAGCGCCACCAGCATCGGGTGCTCGTCGCCCGCGGCGTCGGCCAGCCGCAGCACGTCGCCGAGGTTGACCATCTCCCGGTCGGTGTTGGGGATCTCGATGCCGACCGCGGACTTGCCGGGGATCGGGCTGATGATCCGGACGTCGGGGCTGGCCACGGCGTAGGCGATGTTCTTGGCCAGCGCGGTGATCTTCTCGACCTTGACCGCCGGGCCGAGCTCGACCTCGTAGCGGGTGACCGTCGGCCCGCGGGTGAACCCGGTGACCGCGGCGTCGACCTTGAACTCCTGGAAGACCGTGGTCAGCGCGGTCACTATGGCGTCGTTGGCGGCGCTGCGGGTCTTGCCGGGACCGCCGCGCGAGAGCAGGTCCAGCGACGGCAGCGAGTAGGTGATGTCGCCGGCCAGCTGGAGCTGCTCGGCGCGGGCCGGCAGCGCGCCGGCCGGCTCCGGCGGCGCCTTGGTGAAGTCCGGTACGGACGGGGTGTCCTCGGCCGCGGACGGCCCGGGCTCCGCCCCGCGGGCCGGCGGGACCGTGCCGCTCTCCCCCGTGGTGTCCTCGCCGTCGTGCCCCCGGCGCTCCCCGGAGATGCTGCTGCTGAGCCCGGCGACGAGCGGCGAGGGCTGCACGCCGTGCATCACCGCGCCGTCCAGCGCCGCGGCGGCCGCCGCGGCGACGTCCACCGCGTCCATCGGCCGGTCGGCGGCGGGCTGTGCGGCGGCCCGGCGCGGGCGGCGCCGTTGGGCCAGGGCCGCCTCCTCTATCGCGTCGGGGTCGCTCGCGGCCGGCGCGGCGGCGGTGCGGCGGCGCGGTGTGCGGGCCGGCTGCTCGCGCCACTCGTCCGCGGCGTCCTCGAAGGCGTCGGCGTACTCCTCGGGCTCCGCGGGCGCCACCACGCCCAGCCGGATGCCGAGCGCCCGCAGCCGCTGCGGGATGGCGTTCACCGGCGTCGCGGTGACCACCAGCAGCCCGAAGAGGGTCACCAGCGCCAGCAGCGCCACGGCCAGGGTCTGCCCCACGGTGAAGATCAGCGGCTTGGACGCGACCCACCCGAGGTAGCCGCCCGCGTCCTGTATGGCGGCCAGGCCGTCGTCGCGGCCCGGCGAGCCGCACGCCATGGCGACCTGCCCCAGGACACCGACGACGAGCGCGGACAGCCCGATGACGATCCGGCCGTTGGCCTCCGGACGCTCGGGGTGCCGGATGAGGCGGATCGCGATGCCGCCCAGCAGTATCGGCACGACCAGGTCGAGCCGGCCGAACGCCCCGGTCACCAGCAGCTCGACGAGGTCGCCGACCGGGCCGCTGAGGTTGGACCAGGTACCGGCCGCGATGACCAGCGCCAGGCCGAGCAGCAGCAGCGCCAGCCCGTCCTTGCGGTGCGCCGGGTCGAGGTTCTTCGCGCCGCGGCCCATGCCGCGGAACACCGCCCCGATGGTGTGCGCGAGCCCCAGCCAGCAGGCACGGACGAGGCGGTAGACACCGCCGGTGGGCGACGGCGCCGGCCGGGGAGCGGGCTTCTTGGCCGCGGCCTTCTTGGCAGGGGCCCTCTTGGCCGGTGCCTTCTTCGCGGCCGCGGTCTTCTTGACCGGCGGCTTGGCGGGCGCCTTCTTCGCGGCGGTCTTCTTCGCGGCGCCCGCGGTCCGTCCGGCGCGCTGCTTCGAGGGGCCCGCCGTGCTCTGGGTTCCCTTGCCGGACGTACGTGAGGCCATGGCGACGAGATTACAGGCGAACGCGGACATCACACGAGCGCACAGCGCTTCACCCGAACGTGTCGCGCGGCAGCCTCATGAAAGGGCGTCAGTCATCCCGCGGCGCTGCCCGACCCGGGTTCCAGAGCGTCCAGCGCCCGGCGCAGACCGGTCAGTTTGCGTTCCAGGTGGGCCGCCGTGGCGACCGCCGCCGCGTCCGCCGTCTCGTCCAGCTGTTTGGAGAGCGCCTCGGCCTGTTCCTCGACCGCGGCCAGCCGCGCGGAGAGCTCGGCGAGCAGCCCCGCGGACTCCCGCGCCTCGTCGGCGCTCGGCCGCCCGCCCTCCAGCTGCAGCCTCAGCAGGGATGCCTGCTCCCGCAGTTGGCAGTTCTTCATGTACAGCTCGACGAACACCGAGACCTTGGCGCGCAGCACCCAGGGGTCGAACGGCTTGGAGATGTAGTCCACCGCTCCGGCCGCGTACCCGCGGAACGTGTGGTGCGGGCCGTGGTTGATGGCCGTGAGGAAGATGATCGGGATGTCGCGGGTGCGCTCCCGCCGCTTGATGTGCGCGGCGGTCTCGAAACCGTCCATGCCCGGCATCTGCACATCGAGCAGAATCACCGCGAAATCGTCCGTGAGCAGTGCTTTGAGCGCTTCCTCCCCGGACGATGCCCGCACCAGTGTCTGATCGAGCGCAGAGAGGATCGCCTCCAGCGCCAGCAGATTCTCCGGCCGGTCATCGACCAGGAGGATCTTGGCCTTCTGCACCATGGCCCGTCCTCCTCGCCCCGGCATGGAACCGGACGCCGCCCCAGGGGACGACTCCGTCACGCCGCCCGTCCTTGTGCCGGTCATGGTAGCTGCACCCCGCCTGTCGCCACACCCTGTCACCGCGATGTCACTGTGCACGTAGCAGAAACGCAGACAGGGACCAGAAGGTTCCCCGAATCCTGCGCTTCCACACGTCCACGGCGACACTGAGTCAGCACGCGATGATCCTCTTACGCCTCCATACTGGACGCTCCCTCACTCCGCGCGCATCCATTGCTCCATGACCGACAACAGATGATCGGTATCCACCGGCTTGGTCACGTAGTCGGAGGCGCCGGAGTCGATGCTCTTCTCCCGGTCGCCCTTCATCGCCTTCGCGGTCAGCGCGATGATGGGCAGTCCGGCGAACTGCGGCATCCGGCGGATCGCCGCCGTGGTCGCGTAGCCGTCCATCTCCGGCATCATGATGTCCATCAGGACCAGCACGATGTCGTCGTGCTGCTCCAGCACCTCGATGCCCTCGCGCCCGTTCTCCGCGTACAGCACCGACAGACCGTGCTGTTCCAGGACGCTGGTGAGGGCGAAGACGTTGCGGATGTCGTCGTCGACGATCAGCACCTTCTCGCCGTGGAAACCGCCCTCGAAGGCGGGATCCACCAGATCCTGGCCGTTGCCGATCCAGGGCTCCTCGGCGGGCTGCTGCGGGGCCGGCTGCGGCGGCGCCTGTGCGGGCGCCTGAGGCGTCTGGGGCGGTGCCGCGGCCGGCGGGCGCCCCGGCAGCTCGAAGCGGCGTCCAGGGCCCGAAACCGCCCGGCGGCGGCGCCGGTTGAGGCTGGAGCCCTGCTCGTGCTCCGGCTGCTCCTCGGCCTCCTGGCGCCCGACCTCCGTCTCGCGCGCCTCCGCGTCCATCGCGATCCCGCCGGCCACCAGCTGCGGGTAGCCCTGCGGCGGCAGCCCGCCCGGGTTGTGCGGGAGGTAGAGCGTGAACGTCGAGCCGCGGTTGGGCTCGCTCGCGGCGTGGATCTCGCCGCCCAGCAGCCGGGCGATCTCCCGGCTGATGGACAGGCCCAGGCCCGTACCGCCGTATTTGCGGCTGGTCGTGCCGTCCGCCTGCTTGAACGCCTCGAAGATGACCCGCATCTTGCTCGACGCGATGCCGATGCCGGTGTCGGTCACCGAGAAGGCGATCATGTCCGCGTCCGGGTCGCGCAGCGAACCGTGCTCCAGCAGCTGTTCCCTGATGGCCACCGGGACGTCCGCGCCGGCCGGCCGGATCACCAGCTCGACGGCGCCGCTGTCGGTGAACTTCACCGCGTTGGACAGCAGGTTGCGCAGCACCTGCAGCAGCCGCTGCTCGTCGGTGTGCAGCGTGGCCGGCAGCTCCGGGGAGACCCGTACGGAGAAGTCGAGTCCCTTCTCCGCGGTCAGCGGCCGGAACGTCGCCTCCACATAGTCGACGAGCTGGACCAGCGCGATCCGCGTCGGGCTGACGTCCATCTTCCCGGCCTCGACCTTGGACAGGTCCAGGATGTCGTTGATCAGCTGGAGCAGGTCGCTGCCGGCGCCGTGGATGGTCTCGGCGAACTCGACCTGCTTCGGGGAGAGGTTCCCCTCGGCGTTGTCGGCCAGCAACTTGGCCAGAATCAGCAGGGAGTTCAGCGGCGTGCGCAGCTCGTGCGACATGTTCGCCAGGAACTCCGACTTGTAGCGCATGGAGACCGCGAGCTGTTCGGCGCGCTCCTCCAGGACCTGCCGCGCCTCTTCGATCTCGGTGTTCTTCACCTCGATGTCGCGGTTCTGCGCCCGCAGCTGCTCGGCCTTCTCCTCCAGCTCCGTGTTGGACAGCTCCAGCGCCTTCTGCCGGCTCTCCAGCTCGGCCGAGCGCTCCTTGAGCTGCTCGGTCAGCTCCTGCGACTGCTTGAGCAGCACCTCGGTCTTGGTGTTCACCGAGATGGTGTTGACGCTGGTCGCGATCATCTCGGCGATCTGGCTGAGGAAGTCCTTCTGGATCTGGGTGAACGGCTGGAAGGACGCCAGCTCGATCACGCCGAGCACCTTGTCCTCGAACAGCACCGGCAGCACGATCACGTTCGCCGGCGGCGCCTCGCCCAGCCCGGAGGCGATCTTGAGGTAACCGGACGGGACGTTCTCCACCAGGATGGTGCGCCCCTCCTCGGCGGCCGTGCCGATCAGCGTCTCGCCGGGCTTGAAGGTCGTCGGCATCCCGCCCATGGCGTAGCCGTACGAGCCCATCAGCCGCAGCTCGTACGCGCCGGCCTCGCCGCCGTCCGCGCCGATCTCCTGGCTGTCGGGCTGCGCCGCCAGGAAGAAGGCGCCGTGCTGGGCGGAGACCGCGGGCGACAGCTCGCTCATGATGAGCGTGGCGACGTCCTTGAGGTCGCGCCGGCCCTGCATCAGACCGGAGATCCGGGCGAGGTTGCCCTTGAGCCAGTCCTGTTCCTCGTTGGCGAGGGTGGTCTCGCGGAGCGTGGAGATCATGGTGTTGACGTTGTCCTGGAGCTCCAGGATCTCGCCGGCCGCGTCCACGTCGATCCGGACATTGTGGTCGCCGAGGGTGACCGCCGCGGCGACGGCGGCGATGGCACGCACCTGACGGGTCAGGTTGCCGGCCATCTCGTTCACCGACTCGGTCAGGTCCCGCCAGGTGCCGGCCACGCCGCGCACCTGCGCCTGACCGCCCAGCTGGCCTTCCGTGCCCACCTCGCGGGCGACCCGGGTGACCTGCTCCGCGAAGGACGACAGCTGGTCGACCATGGTGTTGATGGTGGTCTTCAGCGCGAGGATCTCGCCGCGCGCGTCGATGTCGATCTTCTTGGTCAGATCGCCCTTGGCGATGGCGGTGGTGACCATCGCGATGTTGCGGACCTGGCCGGTCAGGTTGTTGGCCATCGAGTTCACGGACTCGGTGAGGTCCTTCCACGTACCGGCGACGCCGGGGACGCGGGCCTGACCGCCCAGGATGCCGTCGGTGCCCACCTCACGGGCCACCCTGGTGACCTCGTCGGCGAACGACGACAGCGTGGTGACCATCGTGTTGACCGTGTCGGCGAGCTGCGCGACCTCGCCGCGCGCCTCGACCGTGACCTTCTTGGTCAGGTCTCCGTTGGCGACCGCCGCCGAGACCTGGGAGATGTTGCGCACCTGGATGGTCAGGTTGTTGGCCATCAGGTTGACGTTGTCGCTGAGATCCAGCCAGATGCCGGTCGCGCCCGGCACCCGCGCCTGGCCGCCCAACTGCCCCTCGGTGCCCACCTCGCGGGCCACCCGGGTCACCTGCTCGGCGAACGACGACAGCTGGTCGACCATCGTGTTGACGGTCGTGACCAGTTCGAGGATCTCGCCCTTGGCGTCGACGGTGATCTTCTTGGACAGGTCGCCGCGGGCCACCGCGGTCGTCACCTCGGCGATGTTGCGCACCTGCGAGGTGAGGTTGTTCGCCATGAAGTTGACGGACTGGGTGAGGTCCTTCCAGGTCCCGCTGACGCCCTGCACCTCGGCCTGGCCGCCCAGGATGCCCTCGGTGCCCACCTCGCGGGCGACCCGGGTGACCTGCTCCGCGAACGAGGAGAGCTGGTCGACCATGGTGTTCAGGGTGTTCTTCAGCTCCAGGATCTCGCCCCGGGCGTCCACGTCGATCTTCTGCGACAGGTCACCGCGCGCGACCGCCGTGGCGACCTGTGCGATGTTGCGGACCTGGGCCGTGAGGTTGCCGGCCATGCCGTTCACGGAGTCGGTCAGATCGCGCCAGACGCCCGCGACGCCCGGCACCTGCGCCTGGCCGCCCAGCCTGCCGTCCGTGCCGACCTCCCGGGCGACCCGGGTGACCTGCTCGGCGAAGGCGGAGAGCTGGTCGACCATCGTGTTGATGGTGTTCTTCAGCTCCAGGATCTCGCCGCGCGCGTCCACGTCGATCTTCTGGGACAGGTCGCCCCGGGCGACCGCCGTCGTCACCTGCGCGATCTGCCGCACCTGCGACGTCAGGTTCCCCGCCATGAAGTTGACGGAGTCGGTCAGTTCCTTCCAGGTGCCGCTGACGCCGTCCACCCGGGCCTGGCCGCCCAGCCGGCCCTCGGTGCCCACGTCCCTGGCCATCCGGGTGACCTGGTCGGCGAACGAGGACAGCTGGTCCACCATGGTGTTCACGGTGTTCTTCAGCTGGAGCATCTCGCCGGAGACGTCGACGGTGACCTTCTGCGACAGGTCGCCGTTGGCCACAGCCGTCGTCACCTGCGCGATGTTGCGCACCTGCCCGGTGAGGTTGCGGAAGGCGGTGTTCACGGAGTCCGTGAGGTCCTTCCACGTCCCCGCCGCACCGGGCACCGCGGCCTGGCCGCCCAGCTCGCCCTCGACCCCGATCTCCCGCGCGACGCGCGTCACTTCGGCGCCGAACGACGACAGCTGGCCCACCATCGTGTTGACGGTGTTCTTCAACTCCAGCATTTCACCGGCGACATCGACGGTGACCGTCTGCGAGAGGTCACCGTTGGCGACCGCCGTCGTCACCTGCGCGATGTCCCGCACCTGCGCGGTCAGGTTGCGGAAGGCGGTGTTCACCGAGTCGGTGAGGTCCTTCCACGTGCCGGCCGCGCCCGGCACCTGCGCCTGCCCGCCGAGCTGGCCCTCGGCGCCGACCTCGTTCGCCACCCGCGTCACTTCGTCCGCGAAGGTGCGCAGCGTCTCGGTCATGGTGTTGATCGTGTCGGCCAGCTGCGCGACCTCGCCACGTGCGCTGACGGTCACCTTCTGCGACAGATCGCCGTTCGCGACGGCCGTGGTGACCTGCGCGATCCCGCGCACCTGCGCGGTGAGGTTGCCGGCCATGAGGTTGACGGAGTCCGTCAGGTCCTTCCACACGCCGGCGACGCCGGGGACCTGCGCCTGGCCGCCGAGCTCGCCCTCCGTGCCGACCTCGCGGGCGACCCGCGTCACCTCGGAGGCGAAGGAGGAGAGCTGGTCGACCATCGTGTTGACGGTGTTCTTCAGCTCCAGCATCTCGCCGGAGACATGGACGGTCACCTTGCGCGACAGATCACCCTTGGCCACCGCCGTGGTGACGAGAGCAATGTCACGGACCTGCGCCGTCAGCCGGGACGCCATGGTGTTGACGGATTCCGTCAGGTCCTTCCACGAACCCGACATTCCGCGTACCCGGGCCTGGCCGCCGAGCTTGCCCTCCGTACCGACCTCACTGGCCACTCTGGTGACCTCGTCGGTGAACGCGGAGAGCTGGTCCACCAGCCCGTTGACCGTCCGGCCGACCTTCAGGAATTCACCCCGCAGAGGGTGCTCCGAAGAGCTGTCCGAACTGCGCGACCGCAGATCCATCCGCTGCTCGAGGTCGCCCTCGGACACCGCCGACAGCACCCGTCCCACTTCCGAGACGGGCCGTACGAGGTCGTCGACCAGCGCGTTCGACGCGTCGATGGCCGCGGCCCAGGAGCCCTCGGCGGCGCCGACCTCCAGCCGCTCCGTGAGTTTTCCCTCACGCCCGACGACCCGGCGCACCCGCGTCAGCTCGCCCGTGAGATGCAGATTGCGGTCCGCGACCTCGTTGAAGACCGCCGCGATCTCCGACATGACGCCGTCGCCGGAAACCGTGAGCCGCTTGCGGAAGTTCCCGTCCCGCATGGCAACCAGAGCGACCAGCAGCCGATTCAGCGCAGCCGTATCCACCTCGGTCGTCCCGTTGTTCCGGGATCGTCCGCCTTTCGCGCGCGTGCTTGCGCCCCGCGCCGCTGCGCCAGACTCCACCGTGTCCCTCCCGCAGGGTCGACCGTTCTACCCGGGCTTTCTCTTGATACTTGCCCAGTGTTTCACCATGGCTCAACCAGGCCATAACAGTTCGGCAGCATCGCACACCGTCCCGGTGCACGATTGGGGCGGAAACACACGTGACCGGCATCCTCGGGTGCGGCGAAGGTAAGTAACCTGGCATACGGCTGTCCACCCGCCCCGGCCATGGAGCACGGGCGGGGGTCACGCACAACAGGTTTATTCGGAGGGGCGCCGCGACCATGGGGGAGCAGATCACCGACACACGCATGAGGAGACCAGTGATCACCGCGCGGGCCGCCGCAACATTCGAGCCGGTCGGGCGCTCGGTCGCCACTGCCCGTGCATTCGTCCGCGACACCCTCCAGGGTTGGGGCTGCGCCGACATCGTCGACGACGCCGTCGTGCTGACCAGCGAGCTGGTCACCAACGCCGTGGTGCACGCCGGCACCGCCGCCGACGTGCTGTGCCTGCGCAACGACGGCGGCGTACGCATCTCCGTCGCCGACCGCTACCCCGAACGGGAGATCCCGCTCCAGAACGCCGGCCAGGTCGTCGTGCACCCGGACCGCGAGGGCGGCCGCGGCCTGCTGCTGTGCGGCGCGCTCGCCACCCGCTGGGGCGTCGAGTACACCGCCGCGCAAAAGCACGTGTGGTTCCAGCTCGACCTCCCCGAGCGCCCGGCCGGCACCCGCTCCGCGGGCCCCGCCCTGCCGGTGGCCGCCCTCCCGGTCGCCGAGACCCGCGTCCGCGTCGCCGTGATCCAGATCGACCGCGGCGGCTGCATCAGCTTCTGGAACGAGGACGCCCAGGACCTCTTCGCCTACGACCCCGAACAGGTCATCGGCAAGCCGCTCACCGACTTCGCCGCCTGGCCGCACACCCCGGGGACCGGCACCGGCATCGTCGAGGCACTCCAGCTCTCCCGCTGGGAGGGCTCCTACGGCATCCGCGGCTCCGACGGCCGGGTCGTCCCCGTCTACGCCTCCCACCTGCGCGTCCGCGACGCCGACGGCGAGGCGTCCACGGTCTGCCTGCTGGTGCGCGACCACGAACGCGCGATCCTGCAGAGCCCCCAGCGCACCCCGGCGCCGGACTCCGCCACCCAGGCCGCCCAGTCGGAGGGCCGTTCCTCCGACCCGTTCGAGGTCTTCATCGGCTCACCGGCCCCCGACGACCTCGACGGCCTGCTCCAGCGCACCGTCGAGCGCGCCCGGGACATGCTCGACGGCGACGCCGCCTACCTCCTCCTGGCCACCGACGACGAGACCGAGCTGGAGGTCCGCGCCTCCACGGGCCTGCCCTCGGCCCGCCAGCGGTTCGCCCGCGTCCCCGTCGAGGCCGGTTCCGGACGCTACGGCTCCGCCCGGATGCCCGCGGTCCACGAAGATCTCACCGCCGTCCCCGGCGCCGTCCCCCTCCTCAGCGGCACGGGCATGCGCTCGGTCGTCACCGTCCCCCTCAAGGTCGAGGGCCGGCTGACCGGCTCGCTCGGCGTCGCCGCGGAGGGCGCGGGACGCTATACGAACGAAGAGGCGCTGCGCCTCCAGTTCGCCGCCGACCGCATCGCCCTCGCCGTCGAGCGGGCCCGCCTCACCGAGCTGGAGAAGCTGCGCCGCGGCTCCCTCTCCTTCCTCGTCGAGGCCTCCGACCTGCTGGCCGGCACCCTCGACCGCGACCAGACCCTGGCCCTGATGGCCCAGATGACGGTCCCCACCCTCGCCACCTGGTGCGCCGTCTACACCGTCGCCGACCAGACCTCCGAGCCCGAGCTCTCCTACGTCCTGCACGAGGACGAGGACCGGATCGACGGCCTCAAGACGCTGCTGATGAAGGTCGACCCGCCCGAGCCGGTCCCCACCCCGGGTGCCCGCATCTGGACGGCCCCCAGCGACGCCGCACACGACGCCGCCCTGCGCACCTCCATGCGCAGCCTGGGCCTGGGCAACGCCGCCCGGCCCTCCACCGGCCCCGGCGCCACCCTCGCCACCGCCTCCGCGGTCGGCGGCGAGACCGTCGTCCTGCCGCTGGTCGCCCGCAACCGCGTCATCGGCATGCTGACCCTCGGCAAGCCCACCGAGGAGCACTTCCGCCAGGAGATCCTCGAACTCGCCGAAGACCTCTCCCGCCGGGCCGCCCTCGCCCTGGACAACGCCCGCCTCTACTCCGAGCGCACGGCCATCAGCCAGTCGCTCCAGCGCAGCCTGCTCCCCCCGGAGCCGCTGCCCGACATCCCCGGCGTCGAGGTCGAGGTCATCTACCGCGCGGCCGGCGAGGGCAACGAGGTCGGCGGCGACTTCTACGACCTCTTCCCGATCCGCGACGGCGCCTACGGCTTCGCCATCGGCGACGTCTGCGGCACCGGCCCGGAGGCCGCCGCCGTCACCGGCCTGGCCCGGCACGCGCTGCGGCTGCTGGCCCGTGAGGGCTTCGGCGGCCCGGCCGTCCTGGAGCGGCTCAACGCCGCCATCCTCGACGAGGGCTCCCGCAGCCGCTTCCTGACGCTCCTTTACGGCGAGCTCTGGCCGCAGGAGGACGGCAGCGCCCTCCTCAAGGTGGTCTGCGCCGGTCACCCCCTGCCGCTCCGGCTCCGCCAGGACGGCAGCGTCGAGCCGGCCGCCGAACCCCAGCCGCTCCTGGGCGTGATGGACGATCTGGAGCTCTACGAACAGAACGTCACCCTCGACCCCGGCGATGTCCTGCTGTGCGTCACCGACGGCGTCACCGAACGCCGCGAGGGCACCCGCATGCTCGGCGACGACGGCCTCACCGACGTCCTGACCACCTGTACGGGACTGACGGCCGGCGCCGTCGCGGCCCGCGTGCTGCGCGCCGTGGAACGCTTCGCCGCCGAACCGGCCTCCGACGACATGGCCATCCTCGCCATGCGCGTCCCCGAAGCGCCCGCGAGCTGACGCCCCGAGGCGGCCGACGTGACCCTCACGTCCGTCGGCCGCTCCCCCGGCACCTCACCGTCCCGGCATGCGCCACACGGGCCCCCTGGCGCCCGTCCCGGCCTCCTCCCCAACAGCCGCCCGCGGCACGGACGCTGACTCTCCCGACTGTCCCCCGCCCACACCAATGCATCCGCATACGACAAAGGCCCCCGCCATAAGGCGGGGGCCTTTCTCCTCTGGAGCCCCAATACGGAATCGAACCGTAGACCTTCTCCTTACCATGGAGACGCTCTGCCGACTGAGCTATTGGGGCGCGGCAACGGGATAGATATTACCCCAACTCCGCGGCAGTTTCGAACCGTCCACCTCTGCTCGCTCAAAAGGCCGGTTGCAGCAATCCCCCGAGCGCATTGCACGCACCGACCATCTTGTGGAGTTCCCGCCGCGACATCCCCGCGTGCACGGGCAGCGCCAGCGTCTCGTCCACCGCCCGCTCGGTCTGCGGCAGAAAGACATCCCGCCGCAGCCCCGGCATCCGGTACACCGGAGCCAGGACGGGCACCTTGCACGCCACGCCCTTGGCCCGCAGCGCCCGCGCGAACGCGTCCCGGTCCGGCCGCCCGTTGCCCGGCACCCGCACCACATACTGCTCATAGGTGTGCCCCACGGCCGCCGTCGGCGTCCAGACGCCGCTGAGCCGGTCGTCCAGGTACGAGGCATGCGCGCGCCGCAGCTCGGCGCCCTCGGGGTCCGCCCCGGGCTCGTCCTCGACCAGCACCAACAGCCCGTGCCGCTGGCCCACTTCACGGATCCAGCCGGCATCCGCCCGCCGGCCGAACCGGTTGACGGCCACGACCGCGGCCGTCTGACTGGTCACCACGTCGGAGACCGCGGCGGGGTCCAGGCAGTAACTGTCGATGTCCAGATCGGCGAACACCGGCACCGCGCCCAACTCCAGCACGGCCCGGGCCACCTCGGCGTTGCCGTACGCCGGCACGACGACCTCATCACCGGCACTGACACCGGCCGACTTGAGTGCTCCCACTGTCCGCATGCCACGGATCCTCGTCAGGTGAGATGAACGTCGAGTTACGCTCACCACCCGAAAATCAGAACAAAAAAGCTCCGGTCCCTGAACCACAAGGGTTCAGGGACCGGAGCTGAATGATTGTTCGGCGGCGTCCTACTCTCCCACAGGGTCCCCCCTGCAGTACCATCGGCGCTGAAAGGCTTAGCTTCCGGGTTCGGAATGTAACCGGGCGTTTCCCTAACGCAATGACCACCGAAACACTATGAAGATATCAACCCGGACATGACACAGGTCGTTACTTCAGAACCTACACAGTGGACGCGAGCAACTGAGGACAAGCCCTCGGCCTATTAGTACCAGTCAACTCCACCCGTTACCGGGCTTCCATATCTGGCCTATCAACCCAGTCGTCTACTGGGAGCCTTAACCCCTCAAGGGGGTGGGAGCCCTCATCTCGAAGCAGGCTTCCCGCTTAGATGCTTTCAGCGGTTATCCTTTCCGAACGTAGCCAACCAGCCATGCCCTTGGCAGGACAACTGGCACACCAGAGGTTCGTCCGTCCCGGTCCTCTCGTACTAGGGACAGCCCTTCTCAAGACTCCTACGCGCACAGCGGATAGGGACCGAACTGTCTCACGACGTTCTAAACCCAGCTCGCGTACCGCTTTAATGGGCGAACAGCCCAACCCTTGGGACCGACTCCAGCCCCAGGATGCGACGAGCCGACATCGAGGTGCCAAACCATCCCGTCGATATGGACTCTTGGGGAAGATCAGCCTGTTATCCCCGGGGTACCTTTTATCCGTTGAGCGACGGCGCTTCCACAAGCCACCGCCGGATCACTAGTCCCTACTTTCGTACCTGCTCGACCCGTCAGTCTCACAGTCAAGCTCCCTTGTGCACTTACACTCAACACCTGATTGCCAACCAGGCTGAGGGAACCTTTGGGCGCCTCCGTTACCCTTTAGGAGGCAACCGCCCCAGTTAAACTACCCACCAGACACTGTCCCTGATCCGGATCACGGACCCAGGTTAGACATCCAGCACGACCAGAGTGGTATTTCAACAATGACTCCACAACCACTGGCGTGATTGCTTCAAAGTCTCCCACCTATCCTACACAAGCCGAACCGAACACCAATATCAAGCTATAGTAAAGGTCCCGGGGTCTTTCCGTCCTGCTGCGCGAAACGAGCATCTTTACTCGTAATGCAATTTCACCGGGCCTATGGTTGAGACAGTCGAGAAGTCGTTACGCCATTCGTGCAGGTCGGAACTTACCCGACAAGGAATTTCGCTACCTTAGGATGGTTATAGTTACCACCGCCGTTTACTGGCGCTTAAGTTCTCAGCTTCGCCGACC
The DNA here is from genome assembly GCF_019933235.1 of Streptomyces angustmyceticus. Taxonomy (NCBI): domain Bacteria; kingdom Bacillati; phylum Actinomycetota; class Actinomycetes; order Kitasatosporales; family Streptomycetaceae; genus Streptomyces; species Streptomyces angustmyceticus. The sequence goes on from NZ_CP082945.1 coordinate 2,194,557, forward strand.
CGAAGGTCGACTAACCGGTCCCCTTAACGTTCCAGCACCGGGCAGGCGTCAGTCCGTATACATCGCCTTACGGCTTCGCACGGACCTGTGTTTTTAGTAAACAGTCGCTTCTCGCTGGTCTCTGCGGCCACCACCAGCTCAGAGTGCAAGACTCATCACCAGCAATGGCCCCCCTTCTCCCGAAGTTACGGGGGCATTTTGCCGAGTTCCTTAACCATAGTTCACCCGAACGCCTCGGTATTCTCTACCTGACCACCTGAGTCGGTTTAGGGTACGGGCCGCCATGAAACTCGCTAGAGGCTTTTCTCGACAGCATAGGATCATCCACTTCACCACAATCGGCTCGGCATCAGGTCTCAGGCTTCAAGCTGTCCGGATTTGCCTAGACAGCGCCCTACACCCTTACCCCGGGACAACCACCGCCCGGGCTGGACTACCTTCCTGCGTCACCCCATCGCTTACCTACTACCACCTTGGATCGGCGGCTCCACCACGTCCCTTCGTCCGAAGACTCCAGGCCGGCTTCACGGCCTTAGCATTAATGGATTCGATATTGGGCGTTTCAAAGCGGGTACCGGAATATCAACCGGTTGTCCATCGACTACGCCTGTCGGCCTCGCCTTAGGTCCCGACTTACCCTGGGCAGATCAGCTTGACCCAGGAACCCTTAGTCAATCGGCGCACACGTTTCCCACGTGTGTATCGCTACTCATGCCTGCATTCTCACTCGTGAACCGTCCACAACTCGTTTCCACGGCTGCTTCACCCGGCACACGACGCTCCCCTACCCAACACAGCCTCCGTTAGGAGTATTACTGCATTGACACGACTTCGGCGGTGTGCTTGAGCCCCGCTACATTGTCGGCGCGGAATCACTTGACCAGTGAGCTATTACGCACTCTTTCAAGGGTGGCTGCTTCTAAGCCAACCTCCTGGTTGTCTCTGCGACTCCACATCCTTTCCCACTTAGCACACGCTTAGGGGCCTTAGTCGATGCTCTGGGCTGTTTCCCTCTCGACCATGGAGCTTATCCCCCACAGTCTCACTGCCGCGCTCTCACTTACCGGCATTCGGAGTTTGGCTAAGGTCAGTAACCCGGTAGGGCCCATCGCCTATCCAGTGCTCTACCTCCGGCAAGAAACACACGACGCTGCACCTAAATGCATTTCGGGGAGAACCAGCTATCACGGAGTTTGATTGGCCTTTCACCCCTAACCACAGGTCATCCCCCAGGTTTTCAACCCTGGTGGGTTCGGTCCTCCACGAAGTCTTACCTCCGCTTCAACCTGCCCATGGCTAGATCACTCCGCTTCGGGTCTTGGGCACGCTACTCAACGCCCTCTTCGGACTCGCTTTCGCTACGGCTTCCCCACACGGGTTAACCTCGCAACATACCGCAAACTCGCAGGCTCATTCTTCAAAAGGCACGCAGTCACGACACAAGGACAAGTCCTTGTGCGACGCTCCCACGGCTTGTAGGCACACGGTTTCAGGTACTATTTCACTCCGCTCCCGCGGTACTTTTCACCATTCCCTCACGGTACTATCCGCTATCGGTCACCAGGGAATATTTAGGCTTAACGGGTGGTCCCGCCAGATTCACACGGGATTTCTCGGGCCCCGTGCTACTTGGGTGTCTCTTAAACGAGCCGTTGATGTTTCAGCTACGGGGGTCTTACCCTCTACGCCGGACCTTTCGCATGTCCTTCGCCTACACCAACGGTTTCTGACTCGTCCCACAGCCGGCAGACTGCAGAAAAGAGATCCCACAACCCCAGCCACGCAACCCCTGCCGGGTATCACACGTAACTGGTTTGGCCTCATCCGGTTTCGCTCGCCACTACTCCCGGAATCACGGTTGTTTTCTCTTCCTGCGGGTACTGAGATGTTTCACTTCCCCGCGTTCCCTCCACACTGCCTATGTGTTCAGCAGCGGGTGACAGCCCATGACGACTGCCGGGTTTCCCCATTCGGACACCCCCGGATCAAAGCTCGGTTGACAGCTCCCCGGGGCCTATCGCGGCCTCCCACGTCCTTCATCGGTTCCTGGTGCCAAGGCATCCACCGTGCGCCCTTAAAAACTTGGCCACAGATGCTCGCGTCCACTGTGCAGTTCTCAAGCAACGACCAGCCACCCACCACCCCAACCCGAAGGCTGAGTTCACTGGGGCCGGCATCGCGAAGGTCCAGACTCAACAGTCCGTACCCTCAGATACCCAACAACGTGCCCGGCCCACTCGACCTCCCGGATGCGTTCCACGCCGAAGCAGTACTAACTTCCAGAGAATCAAGTGTGCCGAATAGTCAACGTTCCACCCATGAGCTATCCACCGTCGGACGTTTGCCGACGTAGTGGCTCTGGACAACCTTGCGGCCGTCTAGATGCTCCTTAGAAAGGAGGTGATCCAGCCGCACCTTCCGGTACGGCTACCTTGTTACGACTTCGTCCCAATCGCCAGTCCCACCTTCGACGATTCCCTCCCACAAGGGGTTGGGCCACCGGCTTCGGGTGTTACCGACTTTCGTGACGTGACGGGCGGTGTGTACAAGGCCCGGGAACGTATTCACCGCAGCAATGCTGATCTGCGATTACTAGCAACTCCGACTTCATGGGGTCGAGTTGCAGACCCCAATCCGAACTGAGACCGGCTTTTTGAGATTCGCTCCACCTCGCGGTATCGCAGCTCATTGTACCGGCCATTGTAGCACGTGTGCAGCCCAAGACATAAGGGGCATGATGACTTGACGTCGTCCCCACCTTCCTCCGAGTTGACCCCGGCAGTCTCCTGTGAGTCCCCATCACCCCGAAGGGCATGCTGGCAACACAGAACAAGGGTTGCGCTCGTTGCGGGACTTAACCCAACATCTCACGACACGAGCTGACGACAGCCATGCACCACCTGTACACCGACCACAAGGGGGACCCTGTCTCCAGGGTTTTCCGGTGTATGTCAAGCCTTGGTAAGGTTCTTCGCGTTGCGTCGAATTAAGCCACATGCTCCGCTGCTTGTGCGGGCCCCCGTCAATTCCTTTGAGTTTTAGCCTTGCGGCCGTACTCCCCAGGCGGGGAACTTAATGCGTTAGCTGCGGCACGGACGACGTGGAATGTCGCCCACACCTAGTTCCCAACGTTTACGGCGTGGACTACCAGGGTATCTAATCCTGTTCGCTCCCCACGCTTTCGCTCCTCAGCGTCAGTATCGGCCCAGAGATCCGCCTTCGCCACCGGTGTTCCTCCTGATATCTGCGCATTTCACCGCTACACCAGGAATTCCGATCTCCCCTACCGAACTCTAGCCTGCCCGTATCGAATGCAGACCCGGGGTTAAGCCCCGGGCTTTCACATCCGACGTGACAAGCCGCCTACGAGCTCTTTACGCCCAATAATTCCGGACAACGCTTGCGCCCTACGTATTACCGCGGCTGCTGGCACGTAGTTAGCCGGCGCTTCTTCTGCAGGTACCGTCACTCTCGCTTCTTCCCTGCTGAAAGAGGTTTACAACCCGAAGGCCGTCATCCCTCACGCGGCGTCGCTGCATCAGGCTTTCGCCCATTGTGCAATATTCCCCACTGCTGCCTCCCGTAGGAGTCTGGGCCGTGTCTCAGTCCCAGTGTGGCCGGTCGCCCTCTCAGGCCGGCTACCCGTCGTCGCCTTGGTAGGCCATCACCCCACCAACAAGCTGATAGGCCGCGGGCTCATCCTTCACCGCCGGAGCTTTCCACCACCAGACCATGCGGTCGGAGGTCGTATCCGGTATTAGACCCCGTTTCCAGGGCTTGTCCCAGAGTGAAGGGCAGATTGCCCACGTGTTACTCACCCGTTCGCCACTAATCCCCTCCCGAAGGAGGTTCATCGTTCGACTTGCATGTGTTAAGCACGCCGCCAGCGTTCGTCCTGAGCCAGGATCAAACTCTCCGTGAATGTTTACCCGTAATCGGGTCAACACACACGAGAGCGGAACAACCAGACGGAATAGGTCCGGTCGTTCACAGCGTCCTCGCTGTGTGTGCCACCCCGACCCATGGGGCCGTGGTGGGCTTTTCAAAGGAACCTCATCCACCGGAATGTTCCGGCGGACGGGGTATCAACATATCTGGCGTTGACTTTTGGCACGCTGTTGAGTTCTCAAGGAACGGACGCTTCCTTTGTGCCTGTTTCACCAGGCTCTCCGGGCGCTTCCCTTCGGTCTTGCGTTTCCGACTCTATCAGATCCTCGCGGTCCTGATTTTCGCCGGTGCGTTTCCGCCTTTCGGCTTCTTCGCGTTTCCAACCTTACCAGATCCGTTTCCGTCTCCGCGCCCTGTTGGAGTGGGCCAGGCCGTCCGGCTTTCGCTTTCCGGCCTTTCCGACTCTATCAGGTCGAATTTCGATCCGTATTCCGGTTCGCATTCGATCCGATTTTCCGTCGGAGGGGGTTTGCCTTTCGGCTGGTCCGACGCTATCAGATTGCTCTGGGCCGGATTTCCACCTGGCTTCGCGGGGGGCCGTACGCAAGGCGCGCGGTGCTTCCCGTTCAGGAGGAGACGTAAACGTACTGGAGCGGGGCGCCCGGATGCAAATCCGCGCGCCCCGCTCCTACTTGAGTCCGTCCGTACGGGCCGGGTCGTCAGACCTCGACGACCACGGGGAGGATCATCGGGCGCCGGCGGTAGTTGTCCGACACCCACTTGCCGACCGAGCGGCGGATCAGCTGCTGGAGCTGGTGCGCTTCGGAGACGCCGTCCTGGGCCGCCTTGGTCAGGGCCTCATCGATCTTGGGGACCACGCCCGCGAGGGCGGCGTCCTCGATGCCGGAGCCTCGCGCATGCAGGTCCGGGCCTCCGACGATCTTGCCGGTGCTGCTGTCCACGACCACGAAGACCGAGATGATGCCCTCGTCGCCCAGGATGCGGCGGTCCTTGAGGTGGGCCTCCGTGACATCACCGACCGAGAGGCCGTCGACGTAGACGTAGCCCGCCTGGACCTTGCCGACGATCTTGGCGACGCCGTCGACCAGGTCGACCGCGACCCCGTCCTCGGCGATGACGATCCGGTCCTTCGGCACCCCGGTCAGGGCGCCCAGCTCGGCGTTGGCGCGCAGGTGGCGCCATTCGCCGTGCACCGGCATCAGGTTCTTCGGCTTGCAGATGTTGTAGAAGTACAGCAGCTCGCCGGCCGAGGCGTGGCCCGAGACGTGGACCTTGGCGTTGCCCTTGTGGACGACGTCCGCGCCCCATCGGGTGAGGCCGTTGATCACGCGGTAGACCGCGTTCTCGTTGCCCGGGATGAGGGAGGACGCCAGGATCACCGTGTCGCCCTGGACGATCCGGATCTGGTGGTCGCGGTTGGCCATCCGGGAGAGGGCGGCCATCGGCTCGCCCTGGGAACCCGTGCAGACCAGCACGACCTCGTCGTCGGGGAGGTCGTCGAGCGTCTTGACGTCCACGACCAGGCCGGCGGGGACCTGCAGGTAGCCCAGCTCGCGGGCGATGCCCATGTTGCGGACCATCGAACGGCCCACGAAGGCGACCCGGCGGCCGTACTCGTGCGCCGCGTCGAGGATCTGCTGGATGCGGTGCACATGGCTGGCGAAGCTCGCGACGATGATGCGCTTCTGGGCGTTCGCGAAGACCGTGCGCAGGACGTTGGAGATGTCCCGCTCGGGCGGGACGAAGCCCGGGACCTCGGCGTTCGTGGAGTCGGAGAGGAGGAGGTCGATGCCCTCCTCGCCGAGCCGCGCGAAGGCGGGCAGGTCGGTGAGCCGGCGGTCCAGCGGGAGCTGGTCCATCTTGAAGTCGCCGGTGTGGACGACCATGCCCGCGGGGGTGCGGATGGCGACGGCCAGGGCGTCCGGGATGGAGTGGTTGACGGCGACGAACTCGCAGTCGAAGGAGCCGATCCGCTCCCTCTGCCCCTCCTGCACCTCGAGGGTGTAGGGGCGGATGCGGTGCTCCTGGAGCTTGGCCTCGATGAGCGCGAGGGTCAGCTTCGAACCGATCAGGGGGATGTCCGGCTTCTCCCGCAGGAGGTAGGGGACACCACCGATGTGGTCCTCGTGGCCGTGCGTCAGCACGATGCCGTCGATGTCGTCGAGGCGATCCCGGATGGACGTGAAGTCCGGCAGGATCAGGTCGATTCCGGGCTGCTCCTCCTCCGGGAAGAGCACTCCGCAGTCGACGATCAGCAGCCGGCCGCCGTACTCGAAGACCGTCATGTTGCGGCCGATCTCACCCAGGCCGCCGAGGGGGGTGACGCGCAGGCCGCCCTTGGGGAGCTTCGGCGGGGCGCCGAGCTCAGGATGCGGATGACTCAAAAGACTCTCCTCACCACACACGCCACGCTGCCGTCGAGGGCACGTGGCGCGCATGACATTCGTGCACTTGCTATGAGGCGGTTGTTGGTCCGTATTCAGTTGTGAAGTCTGTGATCAGAGGTGTACCCCGCCGGCGGCGAGGTCGCGCGTGAGCTGTTCGGTCTCCTCGGGGGAGAGCTCCACCAGCGGCAGCCGCAGCGGACCGGCGGGCAGGCCGGAGAGGCCGAGGGCGGCCTTGGTCGTGATGACGCCCTGGGTGCGGAACATGCCGGTGAAGACGGGCAGCAGCTTCTGGTGGATCTCGGTGGCCTTGGTGACGTCGCCGTTGAGGTGGGCGTCCAGGAGGGCGCGCAGCTCGGGGGTGACGATGTGGCCGACCACGGAGACGAAGCCGACGGCGCCGACCGACAGCAGCGGGAGGTTGAGCATGTCGTCACCGCTGTACCAGGCGAGGCTGGAGCGGGCGATGGCCCAGCTGGCGCGGCCGAGGTCGCCCTTGGCGTCCTTGTTGGCGACGATCCGGGGGTGCTCGGCGAGCCGGACGATGGTCTCGGTGTTGATCGGGACACCACTGCGGCCGGGGATGTCGTAGAGCATCACCGGCAGGTCGGTGGCGTCCGCGATGGCCGTGAAGTGGCGCAGCAGGCCCTCCTGCGGGGGCTTGCTGTAGTACGGCGTCACCGCGAGCAGGCCGTGCGCGCCGGCGTCCTGGGCGGCGCGGGCCAGCTCCAGGCTGTGACGGGTGTCGTTGGTACCGGCTCCGGCGACGACGAACGCGCGGTCGCCGACCGCATCGACCACCGCGCGCACCAGCTGGGCTTTCTCCGCATCGCTGGTGGTCGGGGACTCTCCGGTGGTGCCGTTGACGACGAGGCCGTCGTTGCCGGCGTCCACCAGGTGGGCAGCCAGCCGCTGTGCGCCGTCGAGATCGAGGGCGCCATCCGGCGTGAACGGCGTGACCATGGCGGTCAGCACCCGCCCGAAGGGGGTCTGCGGTGTGGAAGTCGGAGCCATGGGTCCCACGCTACTCGTAGCTCACCGCGGGATGCGCCTCTGGGGAGCAGGGATGTGGACTCCGGCACTGCCTGCTCGGGGGTTCAAGCAGTGCCGGGTCCGTCTGTTCAGCGTAGATGAACTTCTCAAAATGCCGCAATCCGGACACTTCGCACGTCTGTCCTGCGGGCCCCGCGTCAGGCCCGCAACCTGCGCCTTACGGAGCGATCCGGCCGTTGGCGTTGAATGCGCCGTACGTGAGCGGCATGAGCTTCGCCCAGTGGGCCTCCATCTGCTCGCCGACCATCTCGATCTCCCGCTGCGGGAAGGACGGCACCTTCGCCTGCTCGTGCTGGGTGCGCAGACCGAGGAAGTGCATCAGCGAGCGGGCGTTGCAGGTCGCGTACATCGACGAGAACAGGCCGACGGGGAGCACGGCACGGGCGACCTCGCGGGCGACGCCGGCGGCGAGCATCTCCTGGTACGCCTCGTAGGACCGGCGGTAGGAGTCCTCCATGGCACGGCTGGTGAGCTCGTGCTGCTCGGGGGTGCCCGCGACGAATTCGTACTTCCCGGGGCGGCCCTGCTGGACGAGCTTGCGGGACTCACCGGGGACGTAGAAGACCGGCTCCAGCTGACGGTAGCGGCCCGACTCCTCGTTGTAGGACCAGCCGACGCGGTGCCGCATGAACTCGCGGAAGACGAAGATCGGGGCGCTGATGAAGAACGTCATGGAGTTGTGCTCGAAGGGGCTGCCGTGGCGGTCCCGCATCAGGTAGTTGATCAGGCCCTTGGAGCGCTCGGGGTCCTTCTGCAGCTCCTCCAGGGACTGCTCGCCGGCCGTGGAGACCCGGGCCGCCCACAGCACGTCGCTGTCCGCGGCACTGTGCTTGACCAGCTCGACCGTCACCTCGTTCCGGAAGCTGACGGCTGTGCTGTCGGGGCTCTCAGTGCTCTCGGCGGGGGTGTGGGACACCGGCGGTTCCTTCCGTTCGTTCCTCGTGCGCGACCACCCTACGGGCCGCCGCCGACAGTCCGGGAAACAGCGCGTGATGCCGCGTCGGCCCGCAAAACGGGCGCGTCATCGCAGCGCACGGAGCGGCCGTTGATATTTTTCACAGAAGTCCCTGAAAACGGGCACCAACCGGACGCCACAGACGTCTAACCCTGTGACAGTGCCCACTTCGAGGTTCCTAGGAGAGCCCGCTCATGTTCCGCCGGCGAGAGCCCGTCCCGTTCGCCTTCGTTGCCGAGGCAGACCGGTTCCGCAGCAATGTCACTCCCCCGCCGCGGCAGCGCGCCTCGCGCACGCAGCTTCTCGGCCAGTCTCTGATCACGCTGACAGTCGTGGGCGGCCTGGCCGGGGCCCTGCTGTTCGGCGTGCCCGCACTGCAGCAGGACAGCTCCGGCTCCAGCCGGGTGCATCAGTCCGAGGCCGCGCACCGCTGATCGGGCGGGCGGGGCGTGCCGCGAAGTGGTTCCGCCCCGCCGCTCCCGATAACCTCACCGGTCACAGCTTTCGTCAGCGTGCCCATGAGTGAGGACCAGCCGTGCCCCTGCCCTTCCTGACGGCCGACCGCGACCTCGATCTCGACACCCGTGCCGCGGATTCGGTCGCGCTTCCGCATGACGAGCCCGACCACTGGCGCCGTCCCTACCGCCCCGGACCGTGGCGTGTGGGGGCGGCGGCGGTGTTTTTGCTGCTCGCCTCGTTCGTGCTGATCTCGGCAATGATCATCGCGATGGCCGGCTCGCTGCCCGGCGCCGCGGCCTGTGCCCTGCTGGGAGCGGTGATGATCGCCGGGGCCCTGCGGCTGCTGCGGGTCGGGGTGTGGGTGAGCGCGCGCGGTCTGCGGCAGGTGAACCTGCTGCGTACGACGACCGAGCCGTGGAGCGCCCTCGCCTCCGTGCGCACGCGTCAGCAGCCGGTGCGCTGGCTGGGCCTGCCTCGGACGGTGCAGGGACAGGCGCTGATCATCGAGCGGACGCAGGGCGAGCCGCTGCGGACCCTGCTCACGGACCACAACGGCGACTTCCTGTCCCGCCCGGAGGCGTTCGAGCGGGCCGCGGACGTCCTGGAGGCCTGGGCGGCGGAGTACCGCGCCTGAGGCCCGCCCCGGCGGACTCGCCGAAAGGCACCAGGGCCGTACGGACCCGGGCCCGCCCCGGCAGGAGCGGCCGGGCCGACGGCGCTACGCGGCCGGTACGGGCTTGCCGTCGTGCAGGGCGATGGCGCGCTGCATCGCCTTGCGGGCGCGCGGGGTGTCCCGGGCGTCGTGGTAGGCGACCGCGAGCCGGAACCAGGTGCGCCAGTCGCCGGGCGCCTCCTCCGTCTCGGCCTGCCGCCGGGCGAAGACCGCGTCGGCGGCGTCCCGGTCGATCCGGCCGCCGGGGGTCCGCGCCGGCTCGTCGGAGGGCAGGCCGCCCTCGGACTCCAGGACGTGCGCCAGCCGGTGGGCGTCCCGCGCGAAGCGGGTGTTGTGCCACAGGAACCAGGCACCGATGCCCGGCAGCAGGAAGGCCACCGCGCCCATGCCCATGGCCGCCGGCTCACCGGTCAGCAGGAGGAGTACGCCCTCCAGCGCCACCACGCCGAAGACCAGCACCAGCACGGTGGCGAGGAAGAAGTACGTGAACTTTCCGCCCATGACGTCCGGCCTCAGCCCAGGTCGAGGAAGTTTTCCAGGCCCACCGTCAGGCCCGGGGTGTTCACCACCCGGCGCACGCCGAGCAGGATGCCCGGCATGAAGCTGCTGTGGTGGAGGGAGTCGTGGCGGATGGTGAGCGTCTCGCCCTCCCCGCCGAGGAGCACCTCCTGGTGCGCCAGCAGGCCGCGCAGCCGTACGGAGTGCACGGGGATACCGTCCACGTCCGCGCCACGGGCGCCGTCCAGCGCGGTGGTGGTGGCGTCCGGCTGTGGTGCGCAGCCGGCTTCCGCGCGGGCCCCGGCGATCAGCTGGGCGGTGCGGGCGGCGGTGCCGGACGGGGCGTCCGCCTTCTTCGGGTGGTGCAGCTCGACGATCTCGGCCGACTCGAAGAAGCGGGCCGCCTGCTGGGCGAACCGCATGGTCAGCACCGCGCCGATGGAGAAGTTCGGGGCGATGAGCACGCCCGCCCCGGGCGAGGCGGCGAGCGAGGTGCGCAGCTGCGCGAGGCGCTCGTCGGTCCACCCGGTGGTCCCGACCACCGCGTGGATGCCGTGCCGCACGCAGAAGTCGAGGTTGCCCATCACGGCACCGGGGTTGGTCAGCTCGACCACCACCTCGGCGCCTGCCTCGACCAGAGTCTCCAGCTTGTCGCCCCGGCCGAGTCCGGCCACCAGCTCCATGTCGTCGGCGGCCTCGACGGCTCGTACGGCCTCGGAGCCGATGCGTCCCTGGGCTCCCAGTACGGCCACGCGCAGCTTGCTCATCGTTTCCCGTCCTTTTCTTGGTGGTGTCGCGGGCGCCTAGGCGACGATGTCGTCCAGCCGGGCCGCCTGCCGGTCCTTCAGCGGGCCGATGACGGACAGCGAGGGGCGGGTGCCCAGTACGTCGCGGGCCACCTCGCGCACCTCGTCCGGGGTGACGGCCGCGATCCGCGCGAGCATCTCGTCGACCGACATCTGCTCGCCCCAGCACAGCTCGCTCTTGCCGAGGCGGTGCATCAGCGCGCCGGTGTCCTCCAGGCCGAGGACGGTGGATCCGCGCAGCTGTCCGATCGCGCGGCGGATCTCGTCGTCGGTGAGGCCGTGGGACGCCACCTGGTCGAGTTCGTCGCGGCAGATCTTGAGGACGTCCTGCACCTGGCTCGGGCGGCAGCCGGCGTAGACACCGAACAGCCCGCAGTCGGCGAAGCCGGAGGTGTAGGAGTACACGCTGTAGGCCAGCCCGCGCTTCTCGCGGACCTCCTGGAAGAGGCGCGAGCTCATGCCGCCGCCCAGGGCGGTGTTCAGTACGCCCATGGCCCAGCGCCGGTCGTCGTTGCGCGCCATGCCCGGCACCCCGAGGATCACATGGGCCTGCTCGGTCTTGCGGTTGAGCAGTTCGACGCGTCCGGCGGTGCGGATGGCGCGAGCGCCGGAGCGCGGCGCGACCGGGGCGGCGTCGGTCCGCTCCAGGGCCCCGGCCTGCTCGAAGGCGCGGCGGACCAGGCGGACGACCTTGGCGTGGTCGATGTTGCCCGCGGCCGTGACGACGAGGTGGGTGGGGTCGTAGTGCTTCTTGTAGAAGCGGCGGATGCGCTCGGGGGTGAGGGCGTTGACGGTGTCGACGGTGCCCAGGACCGGGCGGCCCAGCGGGGTGTCGCCCAGCATGGTGTGCGCGAACAGGTCGTGCACGCAGTCGCCCGGGTCGTCCTCGGTCATCGCGATCTCTTCGAGGATGACGCCGCGCTCGGCGTCCACGTCCTCGGCCTCGACCAGCGAGCCGGTCAGCATGTCGCACACCACGTCGATGGCGAGCGGCAGGTCGGTGTCCAGGACCCGCGCGTAGTAGCAGGTGTACTCCTTCGCGGTGAAGGCGTTCATCTCGCCGCCGACCTCGTCGACGGCCGCGGAGATGTCCAGCGCGCTGCGCCGCTCGGTGCCCTTGAAGAGCAGGTGCTCCAGGTAGTGGGTGGCGCCGTTGAGCGACGGGGTCTCGTCGCGGGAGCCGACGTGCGCCCAGATGCCGAAGGTGACGGAGCGGACCGCCGGCAGCGTCTCGGTGACGACGCGCAGCCCCCCGGGCAGGGTGGTCCGGCGGACCGTGCCGGCGCCCGCGGTGCCCTTGAGAAGCGTTTGGGTACGGGCGACGGCCCGCCCCTCCGAAGAGGTGCGGGCCGTCGTCGTGTGCGTACGGGACGTCACTTGGCGGCGTCGTCCTTCTCGTCCGCGGCCTTGTCCTCGTCCTCGATCACGGGGATGAGGGAGAGCTTGCCGCGCTGGTCGATCTCGGCGATCTCGACCTGGACCTTGGCGCCCACCGCGAGCACGTCCTCGACGTTCTCCACGCGCTTGCCGCCGGCGAGCTTGCGGATCTGCGAGATGTGCAGCAGGCCGTCCTTGCCCGGGAGCAGGGAGACGAACGCACCGAAGGTGGTGGTCTTGACGACCGTGCCCAGGTAGCGCTCGCCGACCTCCGGCATGGTCGGGTTGGCGATGCCGTTGATCGTGGCGCGGGCGGCCTCGGCGGCCGGGCCGTCGGCGGCACCGATGTAGATGGTGCCGTCGTCCTCGATCGTGATGTCGGCGCCGGTGTCCTCCTGGATCTGGTTGATCATCTTGCCCTTGGGGCCGATGACCTCGCCGATCTTGTCCACGGGGATCTTGACGGTGATGATCCGCGGGGCGTTCGGGGACATCTCGTCCGGGACGTCGATGGCCTCGTTCATGACGTCCAGGATGTGCAGACGCGCGTCACGGGCCTGCTTCAGCGCGGCGGCCAGGACCGAGGCGGGGATGCCGTCGAGCTTGGTGTCGAGCTGGAGCGCGGTCACGAACTGCTTGGTGCCGGCGACCTTGAAGTCCATGTCGCCGAAGGCGTCCTCCGCACCGAGGATGTCGGTGAGGGCGACGTAGTGGGTCTGACCGTCGATCTCCTGGGAGATCAGGCCCATGGCGATACCGGCGACCGGGGCCTTGAGGGGCACACCGGCGTTCAGCAGCGACATGGTCGAGGCACAGACCGAGCCCATGGACGTCGAGCCGTTGGAGCCCAGCGCCTCGGAGACCTGGCGGATCGCGTAGGGGAACTCCTCGCGGGTCGGCAGCACCGGCACGATGGCGCGCTCGGCGAGCGCGCCGTGGCCGATCTCGCGGCGCTTGGGGGCGCCCACGCGGCCGGTCTCACCGACGGAGTACGGCGGGAAGTTGTAGTTGTGCATGTAGCGCTTGCGGGTCACCGGGGAGAGGGTGTCCAGCTGCTGCTCCATGCGGAGCATGTTGAGGGTGGTGACGCCCAGGATCTGGGTCTCGCCGCGCTCGAACAGGGCGGAGCCGTGCACCCGCGGGATGGCCTCGACCTCAGCGGCGAGCGTACGGATGTCCGTGACGCCGCGGCCGTCGATGCGCTTCTTCTCCTTGATGACGCGCTCGCGGACCAGGGTCTTGGTCAGCGAACGGTACGCGGCGGAGATCTCCTTCTCGCGGCCCTCGAACTGCGGGAGCAGCTTCTCGGCGGCGACGGCCTTGACGCGGTCCAGCTCGGCCTCGCGCTCCTGCTTGCCGGCGATGGTCAGCGCCTGGGAGAGCTCGTCCTTGACCGCGGCGGTGAGCGCCTCCAGGACGTCGTCCTGGTAGTCGAGGAAGATCGGGAACTCGCCGACGGGCTTGGCGGCCTTGGCGGCGAGGTCCGACTGGGCCTTGCACAGGACCTTGATGAAGGGCTTGGCGGCTTCCAGACCGGCGGCGACGACCTCTTCGGTCGGGGCCTCGGCGCCGTCCTTGACCAGCTGGATGGTCTTCTCGGTGGCCTCGGCCTCGACCATCATGATCGCGACGTCGCCGTCCGGGAGGACGCGGCCGGCCACGACCATGTCGAAGACGGCGTCCTCGAGCTCGGTGTGGGTCGGGAACGCCACCCACTGGCCGTTGATCAGGGCGACACGGGTGCCGCCGACCGGGCCGGAGAAGGGCAGGCCGGCGAGCTGCGTGGAGCAGGAGGCGGCGTTGATGGCGACCACGTCGTAGAGGTGGTCGGGGTTGAGCGCCATGACCGTCTCGACGATCTGGATCTCGTTGCGCAGGCCCTTCTTGAAGGAGGGGCGCAGCGGCCGGTCGATCAGCCGGCAGGTGAGGATCGCGTCCTCGGAGGGACGGCCCTCACGACGGAAGAAGGAGCCGGGGATCTTCCCGGCCGCGTACATCCGCTCCTCGACGTCGACGGTCAGCGGGAAGAAGTCCAGCTGGTCCTTCGGCGTCTTGGAAGCGGAGGTGGCCGACAGCACCATGGTGTCGTCGTCCAGGTACGCCACGGCGGAGCCGGCGGCCTGCTTGGCCAGGCGGCCCGTCTCGAAGCGGATGGTGCGGGTGCCGAAGGAACCGTTGTCGATCACGGCCTCGGCGTAGTGGGTCTCGTTCTCCACCAGGAATATCTCCTCGTCTGCGTCCGCTGCCCGTGTGGCGGCGGACCGTCTTCGGTGGAGCGCCGGTGCGGGCCGGTCTTCGATCGAAGCACCCGGAGTGATGACACGTGGTGTGCACGGATCGTCCGGGGGCCACTACCGAGGACCGGCGGCCAGGAGGCGCTCCTACCGCGTTCACTTTTGCGATATGGCACCAGACTACAAAGCTTCCGTCCACCATGAGACGGCACGAGTGTCCGGTGCGTATGGCAAAGGGAGCGGCTCCCGGTGGGAACCGCTCCCTTTACGGCGTCTTACTTGGCGCCCGCCGCGCCGCGGCGGATGCCCAGGCGCTCGACCAGCGCACGGAAGCGCGTGATGTCCTTCTTCGCCAGGTACTGCAGCAGGCGGCGGCGCTGGCCGACGAGCAGCAGCAGACCACGGCGGGAGTGGTGGTCGTGCTTGTGGGTCTTGAGGTGCTCGGTCAGGTCCGAGATGCGGCGGGAGAGCATCGCGACCTGGACCTCGGGGGAGCCGGTGTCACCCTCCTTGGTGGCGAACTCGGCCATGATCTGCTTCTTCGTAGCGGCGTCGAGCGACACGCGGTACTCCTCTGGGTTCCGGCCGGTGAGCGTCCCTGGTTGACATCACAGGGAATCTTGGATGACTCGTCCGGGCCGTCACACAGCGTACCAGTTGAAAACGGCCCCCCGACCGGGTGGTCGGGGGGCCGCGGAACAGGCGGGCGGGCGGGTTCCTCAGTTGCCGGTGAGGCCGCGCACCTTGCCGTAGACCTCCAGGACCGCCAGGCACAGCGGCACCAGGGACAGCAGGATCAGTCCGTCGAAGATGTCGAAGATCCGGCCCCAGAAGGGGGTGACACCCTTCTGCGGGACGACCAGGCCGACGCCCACCAGGAGGGCGGCGCCCGCGGCGATGCTGCCGGAGAACCAGACGGTGCGGATGTTCAGCGGGCCGGAGTCCTGGAACTTGGCCAGCTCGACGAAGATCTCCGTCGGCGGGTTCAGCGCGATGCCCAGGATGAGCAGGACGATCGTGAGGATGCCGGCGATGGTCAGGCAGGCGACCTGCGCGGTGTAGTCGAACAGCCGGGCACGGAGCATGATCGTGATGCCGGCGGCCAGCGCCAGCAGCTGGGCCCACATGTTGTCCGAGAAGCCCAGGACCACACCGGCCGAGCCGACGGTCAGGGCGGCGCAGCCGGCGACGAGACCGAGCAGCAGCTCGTGACCGCGCTTGGCCTGGTTGCCGATCTTGACGAAGTCGACGGACTCGGTCTCGCTGCCGCTGTCGTAGGAGCCCTTGGCGATCTGGTCGGGCGACTTGTAGCCGATGGGCAGCCGGGCGAAGCGGGCGGAGAGGCCGGGCAGCCAGGCGACCAGGGCGATGGAGACGACGGCGGTGACGGCGGCGACCTCGCGGGGCGCGGCGTCGGTGAGGATCGCGGCGAAGACCGCGAGGGTCCCCATGGCGGCCAGGAAGGCGGCGGCGACGAAGGGGGCGTCACCCTGCGGCAGCAGGACCACCAGCAGGACGGCGGCGATCAGTACGGTCACACAGCCGACGAGGAGGTGCAGCCGGCCGGGTCCCGAGCCCTCCTCGACGGGGAAGATGCCGGAGCCGGCGATCAGCAGGTGCGGGAGCGAGGCCAGGCCCAGCGCGATGGACGAGCCGTGGTCGTCGTAGACACGGGCGCGGACGCCGGCCAGCGCGACCAGCACGATGCCGACGACACCGGCGATGATGCCGGGCAGGCGGTGCATGTCGCGGTCGACGGGGTTCGAGAACCACAGGGCGAACGCCATCATCACGAGCAGCAGCACACCCGCGCTGAGGCCGACGACCCGCATCAGGTCGTCGCTCCAGCGGCTGCGGTTGCGCTTGACGGCGGAGGCGACGGCGTCGGAGACGTCGTCGAAGACCGGGAGCGGCAGCGATTCGGCGAACGGCTTCAGGAGAAGGAGGTCGCCGTCGAGGATCTGCTGCTGGGCGAGCGACTGTCCGGCGTCGAGAACCGTGCCGTCGCGGCGTACGAGGTGATAGCCGGTCGGTGCGCCCTCCGCCTGCGACTGACCGGAGAGCCGAAGGATCTCCGGGTAAATGTCGACGAGTGCGACGTCCTCCGGCAGAGCCACATCAATCCGTGCATCCGGCGCGGCGACTGTGACTCGGCAAAAGCCGGTGCCAGTACTCGTGCTCACCTGGCGGTTCCCCCTATCCGTTGGGCGTTTTGTCGCTTCGCGCGCCGTATATATAGAGCCGTCACTACGAGGCCGGGGCACGCTCGCGAGGCGTCAGCGTACCGTCCAATTCGGCGGCCGCCCCACCCACCCCGAGTCCCGGCGGTTGACAGTAGGATCAACGCCTGCGTCGGGCCACGTACTTGGCTCGGGGGACCGTCGAATCCAACGGGGGCGGTCCGAGACTGCGAGATGCATGAAGGACTGATGCCTCGGTGAGCGTTGTCATTGTCAAGCGCCCGCCCCGCGCGCTGCCACCTGAAGTCCCCTCGGAGGAGGTGACACTCGAGGCGCCTCCGGAGCTTCCGCGTGAGGGCGAATCAGAGAACATGCTGATGACCCTTATGCCCATGATGGGTATGGCGTCTTCGGCGGGATTCTTGTTCATGGGCAACCAGCCGTTCATGAAAATCATGGGCGGCTTTATGGTGGCGTCCACCCTGGCAATGGCGATCGTGCAGATCGTCAAAGCCCGGCAAGGGCCTTCCGGGCAAATGCTCCAAGAGCGCCAGGATTACCTCAAGTACCTGACGCAGAAGCGGAAAGAAGTACGGCGTACCGCGCGCAAGCAGCGCGACGCGCAGTTGTTCACCCACCCCGATCCGAGCCAGTTGTGGTCGGTCGTGGCCGAGGGCAAACGCGTGTGGGAGCGCCGGGCGACCGATCCGGACTTCGGGCAGGTACGACTGGGGCTGGGGCCGCAGCAGTTGGCCACTCCCCTGCGGGCCCCGGAGACCGCGCCGGTCGACGAGCTGGAGCCGCTGACCGCGCATGCGATGAAGGAATTCCTCGACAAGCACGGCCAATTGGACAACCTGCCGCTGGCCGTCTCGCTGCGGGCCTTCTACCACCTGACGGTCTCCGGTGACCCGGACACCGTCTACGGCGCCTCGCGCGCCATCGTCGCCCAGCTGTGCACCCTGCACTCGCCCGAGGACCTGGTGGTGGCCGTCGTCGCCGCGCCCGGTGCGCAGGCCGAGTGGGAGTGGACCAAGTGGCTGCCGCAGGTGCAGGACAAGTCCACGGACGGCGCCGGGTCGCGCCGGCTGGTGGTCGGCGACCTCGGTGAGATCGAGGAGCTGCTGGCGGACGAGCTGGAGGGCCGCGGACGGTTCAACCCGCAGGGCACCCCGGTGACCGACACCCCGCACGTGCTGGTCGTGCTGGACGGCGGCGAGGTGCCGATGGACTCGGTGATCGCCGGGGCCGAGGGCCTGCAGGGCGTCACCATCCTGGAGGTCGTCCCGGGCGACCTGGACGAGATCCGCGGCGGTCTGGCCGTGCAGGTGTGGCCGGGCAAGCTGGTGCTGGAGTCGGCCAGCGGCGCGGTCTACCACGGTGTCTGCGACACCCTGTCGATCCCCGAGGCGGAGGCGCTGGCGCGTCAGCTGGCCCCGCTGCGGGCGGGCTCCGGCGCGGACGGCGAGGAGCCGCTGCTGTCGAACCTGGACTTCACCGACCTGATGAACATCGGTGACGCCGGTTCCGTCGACGTCTCGCGCACCTGGCGGCCACGTACGCTCCACGAGCGGCTGCGGGTGCCGATCGGTGTCGACAAGGACGGCCAGCCCGTCATGCTCGACATCAAGGAGGCCTCGCAGGAGGGCATGGGCCCGCACGGCCTGTGTGTCGGTGCGACCGGTTCCGGCAAGTCCGAGGTGCTGCGCACCCTGGTGCTCGCGCTCGCGGTCACCCACTCCTCGGAGACCCTGAACTTCATCCTCGCGGACTTCAAGGGCGGCGCCACCTTCACCGGTATGTCGGAGATGCCGCACGTCGCGGCCGTCATCACCAACCTCGGTGAGGACGTCACCCTGATCGACCGCATGCGCGACTCGATCACCGGTGAACTCCAGCGCCGTCAGGAGCTGCTGCGCTCCGCGGGCAACTACGCCAACATCACCGACTACGAGAAGGCGCGTGCGGCGGGTGCCCCGCTGGACCCGCTGCCCTCGCTGGTGATGGTGCTCGACGAGTTCTCCGAGCTGCTGACCGCCAAGCCCGACTTCATCGACATGTTCATCCAGATCGGCCGTATCGGCCGGTCGATGGGTGTGCACATGCTGCTCGCCTCGCAGCGCCTGGAGGAGGGCAAGCTGCGCGGTCTGGACACCTTCCTCTCCTACCGGCTGGGCCTGCGGACCTTCTCCGCGGCCGAGTCGCGGACCGCGATCGGTGTGCCGGACGCCTACCACCTGCCGAACGTCCCCGGTTCCGGCATCCTCAAGTACGACACCGAGACGATGGTCCAGTTCAAAGCCGCGTACGTCTCGGGCCCGTACCGCGGCCCCGGTGCGGGCGGCGGTCCCGGTGGCAGCCGCACGAACCGGCTGCCGGTGCCGTTCACCGCGGCCCCGGTCGTCGAGCAGATCATCGAGGACCCCACGCCGGTCGAGCCGGTCGAGCCGGAGCAGGACGACGCGCTCGCCGACACCGTGCTCGATGTCATCGTCCAGCGCATGCAGGGCCAGGGCCCGCCGGCGCACCAGGTGTGGCTGCCGCCGCTGGACGAGCCGCCCACGGTCAACCAGCTGCTGCCGGCCCTCGCGGTCACACCCGAACGGGGTGTGCACGCACCGGAGTACACCGCGCTCGGCAAGCTCGTGGTGCCGGTCGCGCTGGTGGACAAGCCGTTCGAGCAGCGGCGTGACGTGATGTACCTGGACTTCTCCGCCGGCGCCGGTCACGGCCTGGTCGTGGGTGGTCCGCAGTCCGGCAAGTCCACGCTGATCCGGGCCGCGATCGCCTCGTTCGCGCTCACCCACACCCCGGCCGAGGTGCAGTTCTACTGCCTCGACTTCGGTGGCGGCGGCATGCTGACCATGGAGGGCCTGCCGCACGTCGGCGGCGTCGCCTCGCGTCTGGACGCGGAGAAGGTGCGCCGTACGGTCTCCGAGGTCGTCGGCATCCTCAACGAGCGCGAGGAGTTCTTCCGGGCGAACAACATCGACTCGATCGGCACCTATCGCCAGCGCCGGGCCTCGGGCGCCTACCCCGACCAGAAGTGGGGCGACGTCTTCCTGGTCATCGACGGCTGGGCGACGTTCAAGACCGACTACGAGCAGATGGACCCGGTGATCCTGGACATCGCCGCCCGTGGTCTCGGTTTCGGTGTCCACCTGATCATCGCCGGTGCCCGTTACACCGAGGTGCGGCCCGCGCTGCGCGACCAGCTCCTCAACCGCGTCGAGCTGCGCCTGGGCGACCCGATGGAATCGGAGTTCGACCGCAAGCGCGCGGAGAACGTGCCGATGGGCAAGCCCGGCCGCGGTATGTCCCCCGAGAAGCTCGACTTCCTGGCGGCGCTGCCGCGGCTGGACGGGATGAGCGACCCGGAGACGCTCAGCGACGGCATCGCGAACCTGGTGTCGACGGTCAGCGAGCACTGGCAGGGCGAACCCGCCCCCGCGGTGCGGATGCTGCCGACGATGCTGCACGTCAACGAGCTGCCCAAGGGCAACGACTACCCCGAGCACGGCATCGCGATCGGCGTCGACGAGACCACGCTGTCCCCGGCGTTCATCGACTTCGAGACCGACCCGCTGCTGGTCATCTACGGCGAGAGCGAGTCGGGCAAGTCGTCGCTGCTGCGTCTGCTGGCCAAGCAGATCGCCGAGCGGTACCCGTCGGAGAAGGCGCTCATGGTGGTCTCCGACTACCGTCGCGCCCTGCTCGGCGAGATCCCCGAGAGCCACATGTACAAGTACTGTGCGGCGGGGCCGCAGTTGCAGGAGGTCATCACGGGTCTGGCCGGTTCGCTGGGCCGCCGGATGCCGGGCCCGGACGTCACGCCGGAGCAGCTGCGCAACCGCAGCTGGTACGACCTGCCGGACGCGTTCGTGATCGTGGACGACTACGACCTGGTGGCGACCAGCAGCGGCAACCCGCTGCAGCCGCTGCTGGAGTACCTGCCGTTCGCCCGTGACCTGGGTCTGCGCCTGATCATCGCGCGCAGCTCCTCGGGCGCCGGACGTTCCTCGTTCGAGCCGGTGATGCAGCGGACCAAGGAGCTCGGCGCGCAGGGTCTGATCCTGTCCGCCGACCCGGCCGAGGGCCCGCTGATGGGCAACATCAAGGGCCAGAACCTGACGCCGGGACGGGCCACGTTCATCACGCGCAAGCGCGGTGCGCAGCTGGTCCAGACGGGCTGGCTGCCGGCGAACAGCGGCTGACCGGACCGCACACGGCAACGGCGGTGGGGCGTCCCTCCTGGGAGGGGCGCCCCACCGCCGTTTCGTGCGGGTGGGGCCGGGGTGGCCTTGCGCGGTGCCGGTCCGGGTGTGGGGCCGACGCTTGCGTGCGCGGCCCGGCCCGGGGGTGCGTCAGCCGAAGGCCCCGTGCTGGGTGACGTCGGGGCCGGAGCGGTCGGGGGCCTCGCCGCCGGAGGGCACGGTGTCCTTGCCCCCGGGGGCGTCGGCCGCGCGGGCCGGGGCGGCGGGCGCCTGGGACGGGGCGGCGGACCCGTTGGGCGGGGCGGTCGCTGTTTTCTTCCGCGGCCCGGCCTGCGGGTCGCGCTCGGCGCCCGGGTCCGGCTCCGTGCCGGGCGGCCGGCTCCGTACGCCCTTGGCGATGCCCTCGCCGCCCCGGGTGGCGGCCGCACCGTCCTGTGCCGGGCCGAACGGGTCGGGCCCCTGCGCCGCCGTGGCGGTGTCCCACTCGTGCCGTACGGACGGCCGCCCGCCCTGGCCGCCCCCGCCGCCGCGCTTGCCGAAGGCGCCGCCGAGGCCGCCCGCGAGCTGGCCGAGCGCCATGAAGCCGTAGGCGATCCCGGGGCCGGACGACGACTGCGCGCCGTCGCCGGAGCGGTCCGCCGGCGGGGTGTCGTGGTCCTTGTCGTCCGGGTCGTCGGCGGGCCGCGCGGCGGCGTTCTCCAGGTCGGCGGCGGCGAGTTCGAAGACCGGCAGCGAGTCGTCGACGGACCGCTTGAGGCGGTGCCACTCCCCCGCGAACGCCTCACCAGCCGGGCCGTGCCAGTTGGCCGCGGCGGCGGTGCCGACGTGCCGGTCCAGCTCGCGGACGAGCCCGTCGAGGTGCTTGCCCATCTCCCGCCAGCCGGCCGCCGCCTCGTGCAGGGCCTGCGGGTTGCCTCGCTCGCTCACCGGACGCTCCGCATCATCTCGGACAGCTCCTCCTCGGCCGCCTCCGCACGGGCGACGGTCTCCTTGATCCCCCCGCCGACCTCGGCGAGCCGCTGCTGCAGCTGGACGAGGGCCTGCTCGGCCTGCTCGTACAGCTCGCGGTAGGGCCGGGCCGCCTCGTCGCTGCCGAATCCGTCCCGCAGCGCCTCGGCGTCCGCCCGCCGCCGGAATGCCGCGAGCTGCCGGCTCAGTTCTTCCGCACGTATCTCGAAGGTCGCACCGAGCTTGTGCAACTCCTCGGTACTGAGCCGGACTTCATCGGACATCATTTCTCCCCGAATTGCATGACGGCCACCTGCCGACATCGCTTCAGGTCTAGCACACCCGCAATAGGCCCGAAGCCCTCTCAGGAGCGGGCGCGGGGCGGACCGCGGAATTCGCCGTGGAGCAATATCCGGCAATACCGACAACCCCCGCCTTGACGCCCCGTTCACACCCGTCATTAGACTCATGCCGCCGGTGCCGCACAAGCGGCCCTGTGCCATCACGTTCCAGGGGGCAGACATGAACAATGAGCGGCAGATCCAGGACGAGGACCTGATGGACGTCGCCCAGGATCCCGAGCAGGCGCACCGGCTGCGCAAGGCGCTGAAGGTCCTGGCGGACAACCCCAACGTCGGCGGCAAACTGCAGGAGATGGCCCAGGAGGTGCTCTCCGGGCGGATCGGCATGAAGGACGCGATCGAGACGCCGCGGTACATGGACGCGCTGGGCGACCGGATGAACGAGATCCGGCGGGCCGCGGAGAACCAGACGATGGCCGAGCGCGAGGAGTCCCGCGAGAAGTTCGCCGCCTGGCAGAAGGAGCAGGAGGCCAAGGAGGACGAGGAGCGCGCCGAGCGCGACGGCCCCTCCGGCAGCATCGTGACCGGCCCGCGGCGCGGCGGCCGGGGCGGCGGCCACCGGGGCTGACCGGAGGCCGCGGGGGGCGAGGACTTCGCCCCCCGGTTCGGAGAGACGCCCGCCTTTCCCTCTCTCCGAAATCCGTTCAAACACTGCGGAAAGCCGATACGGAAGAAAGCGGATCGACCGCCGGATCATGCGGACGGACCTGCTTTCTTTCCGCACACGGCGATCTCCTTTTCTCCACATCGGGCCCGGGGGCAACGGCGTTCACACCCGCCCCCGCCCGCCTTCCGCCACGCCCCCCCGCACACCGGCCCCGGCCTGCGTGTTCCAGTTCCGGCACAGCCCACCCCGCGCAGCGCTGCGCACGCGGCACGGATCATAGGATCGAGCCGGACACGCAGGAATCCACAAAGGTGGAGGCGGGATTGATGGGGGACGAGGAAGTCATGAGCGCCTCAGGCGAAGGAAATGCCGTGGCAGCCGGATACGCACCACATCCGTACATCGGCGGCCGCACCGCCGTGCTCCGCGCACTCGCGGCCTGGCGCATGCGCTGGCCCGGCGCACCGCGCGTCATCGTGCTCACCGGCAACCCGGGCAGCGGGCGATCGCGCCTGGTCACAGGCTTCTTGATGATGTGCGACCCCGGCTACCGCAAGCAGTTGCCGCTGGACGACCTGGACCCGGCGACGGTGCCCCCGGACCTCCCCGCACCCGCCGTACCGAGCCCCGCGGGGCGCACCGCCGCACAGCTGTTGTGGATGATCTCCGATCATTTCGGACTGGACGCCGGGCGCGGCGATGACATCTTCACCGAACTCGCCGCTCGTGAAGAGCCGGTGACTCTGGTGGTGCCGGATGTGGACCGGGCCGGTCCGGTGCGCGCCGCGGACGAGCCGGCCCGTGTCGTCCGGGACGTGCTCAAGCCGCTCGCCGCCACCGAAACGGTTCAGCTGCTCGCCGAGGTACCGCGCGAACTGGCCGCGGAGCTGGCCGGGGCACTGCCGTCGGGCCAGGCGCAGATCATCGACCTCGACGCGGCCGAGTGGGCCGACCCCAAGGGCCTGGTGCTGCACGCCGAGACCGCGCTCACCCCCGAGGCGGGGGCGCCGGACCTCCCGTTCACCACCGACCCGTCGGCGCGCCGGGCGCTCGCCGAGGCCCTCGCGGCCCGCGCGGACGGCAACCGGCTCACCGTCCAGCTCGCCGTGCAGTCGCTGCTCCTGCAGCCCGAGGGCTTCGACCCGGCGGACGCGTCGCTGCTGCCCGGCACCGTCGGCGAGGCGCTCGACCTGCACGCCCGCCGGCTGGGCGCCGATCCGCAGACCCTGCGGCTGATGCTGGCGCCGCTCGCGCTGGCGGAGGGCGAGGGGCTGCCCGTCCAGCTGTGGGGCACGCTGGCGAGCGCGGTCGCCGGCCGGGACATGAGCCAGGACCTCACCGACGGCATGCTGCTGGCCGCGCCGTTCGTCCAGCCGGTCGAGCCGTCGCGGGACGGGGACGGGAACGGCGACGGGGGCGAGGACGGGAACCGGGGCGGTGTCCCGAGTAGCGCCGCGGACGGCGGCGGGGCCGGTGCCGGGGCCGGTGCCGCTTCCGGTGCCGGCAGCGACCGTACGCTGCTGCGCCTGACGCACCCCGGGGTCGCCGAGGAGATCCGCTCCGGCCTGCCGGACGTCCGCGACGCCCAGACCCGGATCGCCATGGCGCTGCTGGAGGCGGTGCCCCAGCAGGACTGGTCCCGGGCCGATCCGTACGTCCGCGACCATCTGGCGGCGCACACCCTGGACGCCGGCCTGCTCCCCCAACTCCTCACCGACCCGGGCCTGTTCGCGCACGCGGACCCGGTGACGATGCGGACCGCCATCGAGGCCGTACCGCCGGAGCAACTGGGCGCACCGGCGCGTACGTACCTGCGCACCGCCCCGCTGCTCACCCGCTCCGCGGCCCCCGCCGAACTGCGGGCGGCGTTCCTGGAGTCCGCGTTCGTCGAGGACGGGCTGGTGGCCTACGCGGAGGCCCTGCACACGCTCGGCTTCCGCCTGCCGTGGCGGACACTGTGGAGCGTGCCGCTGGTCGGCGTCCGCGCGGTGACGACGGGGACGCTGCCGCCGGCGAACGAGAGCGCCGGCTCCGCGGTGGACGCGGGCGGGAACCCGGACGGGACGTCGGCGGAAGCGGGCGGGAACCCGGGCGGCACGGCGGCGGAAGCGGGCGGGAACCCGGATGGCACGTCGGCGGAGGCAGCCGGGGGCCCGGGTGCGACACCGACCACCCCCTCCACCTCCTCCGGCCCGTCCGGCTCCTCCGGCCCGTCCGGCTCCTCCGGCTCCGGCGCCCCGGCGCCGGTTTCCGGTACCGCCGCGCCCCGTCCCGTGGCCGCCTTCCTCGTCCCCGAGGGAACCCCGGGCTCCCGTACGCTGCCCGGCCAGGACGGCGACGCCCCCGGGGCGGGCGGCCGGGCCCTGCTCGTCCACGATCTGCTGCGCCCCGGGTACCTCGACGCCGATCCGGCACAGGTGCAACTGACCTCCGCGCAGGCCCAGGAGGCCGCGCCGTTCGGGCTCAGCCGCGGCGCCGACTACCTGCGGGTCTGGGCCCGGGCGAGCGAGGAAGTGGTGGCCGCGCTGGTCTCCGACACCCCGTTCACCGGCGCCGACCTCTCCCCGGACGGCGTGCTGGTCGTGGCCACCGCGCGCGGTGTGACCGCCCGGCAGATCCTCGCCGCGGCTCCCGCGCCCGCCCCCACCGTGCCGGCCCAGCGCACCGGCACCGCCGACTCCGCTCCGTCCGACGGCCTCGAAGGAGACCACTCGTGATCACCCAGGCGCAGGCCCAGGCCACCGCCGCCCGCTGGCTCAGCCCCGAGGGGCACCAGGGTCCGCCGCGGGACGTGGCCATGCAGGAGTTCGACCTCGGCTGGGTGGTGTGGGCCGTACCGCCGCCCCCGGAGACCGACCCGCGGACCGGGCAGCGGCGCCCGCCCGCCGAGGTCGGGGCCGCCTGCGGAGTCGTCGACCGGGCGTCCGGCGAGCTGACGGTGTGGCCGTCGGTACCGGTCGACGAGGTCATCGGGATGTACCGGCAGAAGCACGGCGCCGGAGCGGCTCCCTCGGCACCCGAGGAGCGCCCGGTCACCGGCCCCGGCAACACGGCCGTCGCGACCTACAACGACCCGTCGACCGGCGAGGAGACCAGCCTCGCCCGGGTCTCGGCGCCCGGAGCCCCGCCCGCCGAGTACCAGCTCCTCGACGAGCTGCGGCGGCTGGGCGCGGACCCCGCGGACGTCCGCGCCGTCCACACCGATCTGCGCTCCGCCCTCCTGCCCGGCGGCTACCCCGGCGACCTCCTCCTCCGCACGTTCACCAACGCCACGTTCTCCTGCACCGAGGGCTACGGCATGCGCCCCGAGGAGCGCGCCGAGGGCGTCGCCGGGCTGGTGCGGCACGTCGAGATGATGCACCGGATGGCGGGCCGGGAGGCGCCGCCGCGGCCGCACCGGCTGCCGGTGCCGCAGCACGTCGAGGCCGCGCCGCAGATGCGTGACGTGGCCCTCGGCAGGCACCTCGTGGAGGTCTTCGGCCCCCAGGGCGTATGCCGTCCGGACGCCGACGACCTCGCCGCGACGCGGCTCCCCGGGGCCACGAGGAACACCCTGGTCTGGGCCGGACTGCCCGCCCAGGTCCCGTACTTCTTCACCGCCGACCGCCCCGACGCCCCGCCGGCCGGCGGCCTGTTCACGGACGTGGCGACGCACCTGCGGGAAACCGGCACCCAGGCCGGCGAAGAGACCCTGACGACCCTCGCCGGCTACGTCCGGCTCGGCACCGACGGTCTCTACCCCCTCGCCGTCCAGTGCACCGCGACGGAACAGAACCAGAACCTCATCGGCACCGTCTGGGCCGTCCAGCCCTCCTCGGGCGGCGGCCGCTTCGTCAACCGCTCCGTCGCCACCTACCTGCGCTCCCTCGCCCTGCTGACCACCACCCGCACCCACATGCAGGGCATGGACCCCTACGCGGCCGGCACAGCGGTCGCCACCTTCCAGCAACAACTCGCGGCCATCGACCCCTGGTCACTCGACGACAACAGCAACTGGTGGTCCCTGATCATCGAGCAGATGTGGCATGGGTTGTTCTGAGGGACGGGGAGGGCTTCGGGGGCTTTATTAGGGGTCTTAAGGGGCTTGGATGCCTGGGGGCTTGGGGCTTGGGGCTTGGGGCCTGGGGCCTGGGGGCTTCCGCGCCTTCAGGGCTCAGGAGAGCGTGTTCCACACTGGGGAACGGGGGAACCGAGGAAGGGGAGAACTCGGGAGCCAGGGGCTGGCGGCTTCGAGGGGGCAGTGCCCTCCCCCTACCCATCAGGGCAACAACAACCAGTCCGCGGCCAGTGCGGCCGCCAGGCCAATAGCCAACAACCAGGTACCGAGCCGGGTACGCCCGTGCCGACTGAGTTCGATCACCACACCACAGAGCACCAGCGCGGCCCCGTACACCCCGACCACCAGCACCGACGTACGCGACGCCAGGCGCACCACGAGCACCACCGCCATCGCGGCCATCAACACCGAGGCCAGGACAATGCGTATTCGCCTGGCCTGACGAGGCGTCAGCCCCACTCGACTCTCAGCAAGGGGCTCTTCATCGCCGACTACGTCCATGAGCGGGAATGCTACGGGACGAGTGATCACCAAGGCCCCCCACTCCCCCGAACAACGCCAACTACACGGAACCCGGAGCCGATTCACCTCACCCTTCGGCAAAACTCCGAACCCCCGGGGCCAGGAGCACGCACACCCTGGCCCCCGAGCCGCCCACCCGTACCCTGTACTCGCTACGGCCGCCCCGGCGGCTGCACAGGCGGCACCGCCGGATACTCCCCAGGGGCCCCGTACCGCTGATACGCCCCTTGCTATCGATCACTGCGACCGTGACGCCTCTGCCTGTTGATACCTTCCACACGCTCTCGGCATCAAATGCCTTCAACGGCCACTGATCATTTCTGATCTGGTCCGCAAAGGCAGCTGGAGCGGAGCCGAAGAGCAGCGCTCCCGCCACCACCGCACCACCCACCGCACGCAGCGTCCGCGTGAAGCTCACTCCGTAATTCCCCTCCCTGACGTGCTTGGGGCCCGCAACCGTCAGGCTGCGGGCCCCAAGTCACTTCTTCGCATGGCTTGCTGCGCCCTGCACGTCGTTCTCATTTCGCCGAGAGGGATGCCGACACGCACTCCCAAGGGAGACCTGCCGCCTCACAACCTCCACGCGACGTCAGGCGCGGTGCTTGCGGAGACCTCAACGCCCCGGCGGCTGAGTGGGCGGCGCCGGCGGGTAAGCCCCAGGGCCGCCAGGCTGCTGCTGATACGGCCCGGGCTGCTGGTACGGCCCCGGCTGCTGCTGATAGGGACCCGGCTGCTGCGGCGCGAACCCGGGACCACCGGGCCCGCCGAAGCCTCCAGGGCCGCCGGGGGGCGGGCCGTTGCGACCGTTCTTCTTCTGCCGGACGACAACAACAACGACGATGACCGCCACCACAACGAGAACGCCAACCGCGATACCCACGATGGCACCCACGCCAAGGCCGTCTTCCTTCTGACCACTCGCCTGCTGGTCACCACTGCCGGCCGTCGTAACTCCGGTGCCCGCGGACGGATCCGCCTTCGGCGCCTTCAGCGGACCGTTCTTGGAGCCATCCGGGATATCGGCGGTCAGAGCCTTCAGCGGCTGGATGAAGCCGTATCCGTAATGCGAGTCAGGAAGCGAAAGCCCCTTCTGCCCCGGCGGCAGGCCAGCCGACTTCACAAGCCGGTTGGCGATCTGGCCTGCGGAGAGGTCGGGGTACTTCGAGCGCAGGAGAGCAGCTGCGGCCGAGACGTACGCGGTGGCGTCGGACGTGCCATCGGCCAGCCGGTACTGCCCAGCGGTAGCAGATGCGGACGTGATCTCTACGCCGGGAGCCGTAAGCATGAGCTGGCTGCCTGAATTCGACTTTGACCAGACCTGGCCGGTCTTGTCTACTGCGCCTACGGACAGAACCCCCGGAACAGAGGAAAGATCACTGATCTTGCTCGCACCGTCGTTTCCTGCTCCAGCGACGACCAGGACGTCCTTCTTCATGGCATAAGAAACTGCGAGTTCATCGGAATCGGTGATGCCGGCAGGGTCAATCGACAGGTTGATGACAGAAGCCCCGTGATCGACTGCGTACTTGATCCAGTCGCTGAGCCCTGCATCGTCTACGCCCGTTCCGACTTCGGGAGAGGCAACGGGAAGAATCTTGGCATCCGGGGCAAGACCCATAATGCCATCGGCGTTTCCGGCACCATGCCCGTGGCCAGCGATGAGTGACGCCATGCCGGTGCCGTGGTCACCTGTTCCCTTGCGGTCACCGCGTCCACCATCGATAAAACTCTTCCCTGGCAGCACATTACCCTTCAGGTCAGGGTGACTGCCGTTCACGGGATCATCGATTACGGCGACCGTGACGCCCTTGCCCGTCGATTCCTTCCAGATGCTCGCGGCATCAAACGCTTTGAGTGGCCATTGATCCTTACGGTTCTGATCAGCCAAAGCAGTCGGAGCGGTGCCGAAGAGCAGTGCTCCCGCCACCACCGCGCCGCCCACCGCACGCAGCGTCCGCGTGAAGCTCATGCCGTACACCTCTCCCTAGCGAGGTGAGGCCCGCAGCCCAAGGACTGCGGGCCTCACCTCGATTCCGCCGAGCACTTGATCTGGACCGAGCAGGTCCTACTCGATGACCTTGGGCGCCACATTACGCTCCGGCGTCCAGGTCTCCTCATCCTCTACCAGGTAGTCCGGACGCTGTCCGTTCTCCCCGTTCTTGTCCTTACCCTTCGCCCCATGGGCACCGTGCGCACCGGCCATGCCGGCTGGACGGCGACCGCCTGCGGCACCGCCCGATTGTGTGCCACCACGGCTGCGGTGCAGGCCCGATCCCCCCTGGGATCCGGCGCCGAGCTTGCCACCCTTACCTCCGGCAAGACCGCCCTTTTGGCGTGCCATAGCACCGCCCTTGGCACCAGCGCCCTTGGCGCCGCCTGCACCCTTGCCAGCACCGGCGGCGCCACCCATGCCCGGCATACCGGCACGACCTGCACCGCGAGCGCCTGCTCCGGCCCCGGTGCCGCCGGCACGAGCACCACCGGTACCACCCATGCCGCCGACCATGCCCGGCGCGCCAGCACCTCCGATGCCAGGTCCGGAGCCTCCGCCGACACTGCCGGAGCCGGTGCCCAATCCACCGGTGCCCACGCCTCCGCCGACACCGCCGGCGCCGCCACCGCCGAGTCCGCCGCCGCCCGCCCCGACACCGCCGCCGGAAAGGCCGTCAAGTCCGGTCCCGACGTGGGGCGCAGGTGCCGGCTTCGGCACGCTGCCGACTCCACCGTCAATGCCATGCGGCCGCGGCGGTTCCATGGGCGTCGGGGTTGTGTAACCGCCGCCCTTCATCCCCGGCATCTTGGGCGCTGGTGCGCCTGTTTTCGGAGTGGATGGCATAGGACCAAATGCCCCGATACCCGGGATAGCACCCCCGCCACCGTCGCCATCATGAGCTGGCGGCTGGATGCGATCGTCATCAATGCGGCTGGAGCCCAGGGCCTTCACGCCGCTCCGGTACGTCGTCCCCAACTGCTCCATGTAGTGAGCAGCC
This sequence comes from Streptomyces angustmyceticus, assembly GCF_019933235.1. Classification (NCBI taxonomy): domain Bacteria; kingdom Bacillati; phylum Actinomycetota; class Actinomycetes; order Kitasatosporales; family Streptomycetaceae; genus Streptomyces; species Streptomyces angustmyceticus. The sequence goes on from NZ_CP082945.1 coordinate 2,224,785, forward strand.
TGGAGCTGGCGCTCCTTCCCCAGCGAGAGCTGGGTGCGGTTCTTGCTCATGGCATCCCAGATGCTCATCTTCGGGTTCTGCAGGTCGGCCTTCAGCTGCGAGTCATCGCGCCCGTCACCGCCGACCATGCCACCCACCAGGCCGCCGACCAGGGCGCCCGCTCCCGGGGCGAGAGCGTTGCCGATCGCTGCGCCCTTGCCGATACCGGAACTCGACTTGTCGGCGAGCCAGTCCGCCTTGCTCTCCCAGCTACTCGGTTCCTGGACGTCGTCGACGAACTTCTGGACGGCCTTCAGGTTCTCGCTGATCTGCTGGAGAACCTCGCCCGTGTTGTGCGGGTACAGCGCGAGGTTGGCGAAGTTGTCGCTGATCTTTTGTGCCGACGCCGCGAACTGGTCGGCAGAGGAACCGTGCCAGGTCTGCAGAACCTTGGTCACCGCATCATCGAAGTGCTTCTTGATTCCTTCGTGCCAGCCCTCACCGACGAGGGCGACTCGCACATCCCGCCAGCCCTTGGCGACGTTGGCGACCTCTCCAGGGTTGGCTCCCGCCACCATCTGCTTGAGGTCGTTCAGTCCCTTCTCCGTGAACTGAGGACGGCTCGCGATGACGTCGTGGCCCACCTCTTGGGCATCACCCGACCCCTTCGCAGGCTTCTTGCGCGGTTCCGGCACCTGGACCTTCGCCGGCTTGAAATCACTGTCCTTCGATGCCATCTGCTGTCCCCCACTCCGTCATCGAATATCTCTTGCTTGTCACTGTGATCCGCCGACGGAGGTCACTGTCCGCTCATGCTGATTGAGTTGTCCGCCTCGGCGTCCTGGTAGGCGCCCCTGACCTTGTTCGACTTCTTGCCGAATGTGTCGACAAGGCCCTCAACCATGCGCATCATCTTGTGGATGTCGCCCTTCATCTTCTCGTGAGCCCCGTAGAGCTCCGTCTCCTCCTTGAATCCCTCGCCCAGGGATCCTTTCGGAAGATAGGTGCTGTTCTCGGCCGTGCTCGTCGAGTCGCCCATCTCCTTGAGGACATGGTTGAGTTCCTTGATGACCTGATCCAACGCGTCGAGATCAACGCCGTACTGCCCGTGCGCCATGATTAAGCCTCCCCGTGATTGTTCAAACCGGTCTTGCGGCGCCAGTCGCGGATGGCGATCGAGGAGCCGACGACCGCGGCGACGGCAAGAAGTCCGGCGCCGACGATGTAGATGGAAATGCGGGCGCGTCGTTCCTCGGGGGATTCACCGAAAGTCACGGCGGCCGGCTGGATGTTGGAGCCGGCAGCCGCGTTGGTGGGCTTGTCCGGCTTGGGTGAGGCGGTGGGCCTGGTGTCGTCGTTGAGGGCGGCCACCGGGTCGACGACGCCCCAGCCGATGTTGTGGTCCGCCTCCCTGCGCACGCGCTCCGCGGTCTGCTCCAGGTGCCAGATGACCTCGCGCGGGGTCCAGGGCTTGGGGTCGTGCAGGTGCTTCGCGATGAGGAGGGCCGCGGCTCCCGCGGCGTAGGGTGCGGCGAAGCTGGTGCCCTGGTCGACGCAGTTGCCGCCGTCGGGGACGGTGGAGACCATGTCGACGCCCGGTGCGGCGATGTCGACCCGCTCGCCCGGCTGGGAGAACGGGGCCCGCTCGTTGTTGCGGTCCGAGGCCGCGACGGACAGTACGTTGTCGTACTGCTGGAACGAGGCGGGGTACATGTTCTTCTCTTTGCCGCTCGCGCCGTCGTTGCCGGCGGAGGCGACGATGAGGATGTTCTGGGCGGCGGCGTTGCGGATCGCGGCCTGGAGGGGGCCCAGCTTGTCCGGGCTGGCGTCCGTGCCCTGGGAGATGTTGATGACGTTGACCTTGAGGCGGACCGCGTAGTTGATCGCGGCGGCCAGGCTGTCGGAGTTCCCGGCCTTCTCGTCGCTCGTCTGCTGCAGGGGGATGACGGTCGCGCCGGGCGCGATGCCGACGAATCCCGAGCCGGACTTGCTGTGGGCGGCGATGATGCCCGCGACCTTGGTGCCGTGCCCGACCCGGTCGTCGGTCGGCTTGCCCTTCACGAAGCTCTTCCCGCCGCTTCCGATGGCGGGTTTGATCTGCGGGTTGCCCGCGTCGATGCCGGTGTCGATGACGGCGACCCGGACGCCCTTGCCCGTGGACTGGGCCCACATCTGCTTGGTCAGCAGCCGCTGGAGCGACCAGGGGGTCTCCGGGATGTCGTCGGCGCCGAACTTGCACTCGCCGCTGTTGAGCGGCACGTTCGGGTCCGCGACGGCCGGTGCGGCCGTGCCGCACGTCAGGCCGGCGAGGCACGCCGCCGTGACCAGTGCACCTGCCGCTCGTCGGCGGTGCCCGGCTCGGTGACCAAGGGCGCGAGATCCCACGGGTTGTCTGCTCTCCATGTGTGGCGGAAGGGGCGGGGCGGGAGGGAGAAAACGAAGGTGCGGGTGGACGGCAGAAGGGCGAGCGCACCGGTGCAGCGCGCTCGCCCTCATTGACCACTGTGCGAGCCGTCGGGGCTGCTCAGCCGATCGCCATCCGTGGTGTGCCGACCTTGGGTCAGCCCGCCCAGATGCCGGAGTTCTTGTGCTCGGTGGCCTGGTAGTTCTGGGCGGCCTGGTCCAGCGCCTTGGCGATGGCCTCGAGCGTCGAGTGCAGGGAGGCGGCGCGCTGGTCCCACTCGCGCTGGCGGGCCTGGTAGCCCTCCTGCGCCGCACCTTCCCAGCTGGCGGCGATCTTCTTGACGCCGGCCTCGAGGTCGTCCAGCTGCTGGCGGATGTTGTTGGCCGTACCGCGCACGTCGGAACTGGCCTGCGAGATCGTCGCGAAATTAACGAGGATCTGGCCTGACATGGTGTCTCCTCAGGAGTAGATGATGCCTGGTCGATTCACATGCCGCAGCGGGCCGGCGGAGGAGTCCGACGGGCCCGGGCTGCGGCGGCTGGGCGTGCGCCGCGGTCAGCGGCGCGGCCCCATCATCCGAACGGGGAAGCCGAGGCGGAGACGTGCGAGATCGACTGGGCCTGCTCCTCTTCGGAGGCGGAGTAGTTCTTCGTGGTCTCGTCGATCGCTTCCTTGATCTCAGCCAGCAGCTGGTTGAGACGGTTGGCGTCCTCGTTCACCTGGGACTGGAGCTGGTTGTACGAGGAGGCCGCAGCACCCTTCCAACCAGACGTGATGGTGTCGACGACCGTGTTCAGGCGCGAGATCTCGCCCTGGATCGACTGGTTGACCGAGGAGATCTTGCCGCTGAACGCGACCATCTCCTCCTCGGTGGTTGTGTACTGCTGACCAGCCATAGTCAACGTCCCCCATGAGACTTGTACGTCGTACCGCGCCATGCCGCCACAGGCGCTCGCGCGGTAGGCATCTCCTGCTGACGCCTTTGGCTACTTTAACCACTCGATATGCCTCTCCCCAACAGGGGGAGCGTTCTTGTGACGCGATCACAACATCACCAACTACCCGCCAGGGAAACGTCGTTCAAGGCAAACGGACAGAAGCGTTGCTATCGGTCACGAACGGGCACGCCGGAGTGCGACGAAGATCGCACGGAGAACAGGCGGGCCGGCTCAGGTGAATTTATGGTGCAGGAATCCGCGCGACGGCGAAGTCCGCGCCGATTGCCCCTCCCGGGCGCCGGCGCGGACTTCGCTCATATCAGGACGACCGCGGCTTCAGCACGGCCGTGCCTTCAGGACGACTGCGGCTTCATGGCGCTGTTGATGTCGAGCGACGGGCCCTCGGAAAGCAGGCTCGACCATGCCTTCAGAATCAGCGGCGGATGCGTGCCCCCGTAGCCGAGGTGGAGCCTGGACTTGTCCAGTTCCTCCTTGTCGCTGCCGGCCTTGTTCGCGCTGTCGTTGTTCCGCGGAATGGAGTAGCGCAGGCCGGTGTCCGTTGCAAGGAAGAGGCTGCCGCTCTTCGCCTGCGGAGTGGGCACCTCCGTGTACAGCAGGCCGCTGCCGGGGGTGACGTACGAGCTGGATCCGCTGGCCATCTTGGCCGGGTAGTCCGTGCCGATCCAGGTCTGCATGTCCGGCACGCCGTTCGGGTAGCCGAGCCGCTTCTCCTCACCGCCCGGGTACTTGTGGTTGGTGCCGTTGTAGACGCTGCAGGACACGCCGTGGTCCGTGGGCGAGGTCAGGCCGCCGGTCTGGGAACCGTGGGCGAAGTCGTTGGCCGCGGACTGGGTTTCGGTCGGCCACGGCGAGTCGATGTCGCCGAACACCTTGCCCAGGAAGGTCGTCGGGTTCCCCGCGTCGTCCGTCTTCGGGTCGATGCTTCCGGCCGCGATGGGCACCGGGGTGAGCCGGGAGCCGTCGGGGTGCAGCTTCTTCGCGTTCGCGCCCTCCTCCAGGAGGTTCGCGACGAACTTCGACACCTTCTCGACGCCGTCCCGCTCGACGACGTACTTGTCGCCGGAGCTGTCCTGGAGGATCGAGCCGACCCTCCGGGCCTTCTGCGGGACCTTCGGGTCGCTGGTCTCGGCGCCCGCGCCCTCGACCATCGGCATGCTGAGGGAGAGCTGCTCGGGGACGGGCAGCAGGGTCGCCATGAACTGCTTCGACACCTTCTGCGGAACGGCGTTGGAGCCGAAGATGATGCGGCGCAGCGCGGCGTCGCCCTCCTCCTTGCCCCCGGCGGGGCTCCACCCCATGCGGGTGGAGTCGAATCCGAAGGCCATGCCGTTGTGATCGACCAGCCACCTCTTGCCCTGCGGGTCCTCGACGTACAGCGCCTGGTGGAGGTCGAGCTTGCCCTTGCCCTCGACGAGCTTCTTGTCCTTGCCGGCCAGGACGAAGACGGCCTGCTGGGGCTTGGCTCCGGCGCTCGCGCCGGGGCGGTCGCACACCGCCCAGGTCTTCGGCTTGTCGGCGTCCTCGGGGCTGGGCAGCCGGTCGGGGGCGTACGGAATGCCGAGCGCGGGGCCGTGCGGAATCTTTCCGTCCAGCTCGGATTCCTTGACCTTGACGACTTGGAACTTCGGGTCGATAAGAAGGCGGGCGGAGGCGAGGTTCAGGATGGGGTGCAGAAGTTTCTGGCCTTTGCCGCCCTTGCCTTTCAGAACGACATACCGCGTGGTGGATTCGTCCCCGACGATGACATTCTTGCCGACCTCGTCCCACCCCTGCGGCGCAACCGGCTTGAGAATGCCGCACGCGCCGAATCCGACGAGCATCAGGACACCCACGACGACACTCGGCACCACCGCCTTGAGCGGCTTGGGGGCGCTCTCGATCGAGCCGTTCGGCAGCGGCTTCAGAAATGCCGCATTCGTACGCTTTCGAGCGAACGAATACGCATTCAGCTCGTCCCGACGTGATGCCATTGTTGCTTTCTCTCCCCGCCTGTTGGATCCACATCGACCGCCCCCGGCACTCACGCCGTAGCGCCCTCTACTATGCCGTGTGTCGATCGACCCGTACGGTACGGGTGCCACCTTCCGGCGCACCAGTCTCAACGGGCGACCGATACGTCAGAGGGCCACACCACCAGTAGAGGAGCAGGCCGGGGGATGTCCAGCGCCACCAGGGCTCGACGCCGCAATGGGCGGCAACAGCAGCAACAGCCTTCCGCTGCCCCGCAATACGCGGGAAATGCTGGCCAAAACGGTACAGCTTCGGGCAACAGAGGAAATGGCGACCGGGATTCCGCAGCCCGTCCGGTCGGCCCGGTGGCACCGCGGCTGCGCCAGCAGGCCGGAACCATCGGCGGGGTGCGCGTCCAGCAACTGGCCATCATCGAACTCGCCGCCGCGCTGGTGCTGGTGGGCTGGACGATCCACCCGGCCGCGCTGACCGCGGCCATCGTGATCGCGGCCCTGCTGGTCGTCTTCGCGCTCGGCCGGCGGCGGAGGATTCCGCTCCCGGAGTGGATCACGACCGTGCGCGCCATGAAGCGCCGCGGCAAGGAGAGCGCGGCCGCGCTGGCCGCCACGCAGGGCGTGGACCCCGCGTTCGCGCCGGTGGTGGAGTGTGAACCGGCGCTGCAGACCTACGAGTTCACCACCGAGGCGGACCAGCGCGCCATCGGCTTCGTCGGTGACGGGACGTTTCTGACGGCCCTCGTGCAGGTGGACGCCCGTGACGAGCCGCTGCGGCCGCAGCGCGGCAGCCACATGCTGCCGCTGGAGGTGCTGCACACCGCGCTCGACATCGAGGACATCCACCTCGAATCGGTGCAGTTCGTGCAGTACACCCAGCCCGCGCCGGCGCCGCACCTGCCCGAACAGGCCGTCGCGGCCCGCTCGTACGCCCCGCTGCAGGCCCAGTCCCAGACGCCGGCGCTGCAGCTGACCTGGATCGCCCTCAAGCTCGACCCCGAGCTGTGCGCGGAGGCGATCGAGGCCCGTGGCGGCGGGATGGAGGGCGCCAAGCGGTCGCTGCTGCGCGCCGCCGACCAGCTCGTCAGCCGGCTGACCGCACACGGCGTACGCGCCAAGGTGCTCGCCGAGCGCGAGGTCGTGGCCGCCATCGGTACCGCGGTGTGCGTCAGCCCGCGGGCCGCCAACGGGGCGATGGGGCGCGACGGCCGGGCGGCCCGCCGCACCCAGGAGACGACCCGGGCCATGCGCTGCGACGACCGCTGGCACACCACCTACTGGATCGGCCGCTGGCCCCAACTCGGCGAGGGCGGTGCCCCGTTGGCGGCGGTCACCCAGCTGCTGACCAGCACCAGGGCGATGGCGAGCACCTTCACGCTGACCGCCACCCACGGCGGCGGCCGCGCCCCGGCCATCTCGGGATACGTCCGTCTTTCCACCCGCAGTGAGAACGAACTCTCCGCCGCCCAGAGCGAGTTGGAGCGCCGTTCCGGTTCCGTGAAGGTCGGGCTCGTACGGCTCGACCGGGAACAGCTGCCCGGCCTGCTGGCCACGCTCCCCCTCGGAGGTACCCGCTGATGGCCTCTCCCACCTATCAGCCCCGCGTCAACACCAGCGGCAACGGCTGGCGCAATCCCCCCATCGGGGGCGGCGTCAGCGGCGGTCGGCTCTCGCACCAGCCGCGCCCCGACGAGGAGCAGTCGGGCCCGACCGGCCCGAAGCCCCGGCCCGGTTTCGGCCTGCGCGGCCCGCGGCGCAGCCCGCACGTCCTGACCGCCGAGTCGCTCGCCTCGCTGACCCTGCCGGTCGGCGACGACGGCGTGATCATCGGCATCGACCCGCAGAACCAGCCCGCCGTGCTGAGCCTGCTGCGTCCGTCGCCGATGGAGATCGCGCTGGTCGGCAGCATGTGGATGGCACAGGTGCTGGCGCTGCGCACGGTCGCCACCGGCGCCCGGGTCGCCGTCGAGACGGCGCGGCCGCCGGCCTGGGCCCAGATGGCACAGGCCGCGGGCGGCGGCCAGCAGTGCGTCTCCGTCCACGACGTACGGCAGATCGCTCCCCAGGGACCGTCGGTTTCCAGCCCGGTGCTGGTCGTACGGGACATGGGCGCGCGCCCGCCGCGCAATCAGCTCGCCCCGAGCCCCTGGCAGTCGGTGCTGACCGTGCTGCCGTTCCTCGGGCCGCGGTCGCCGCAGATGCTCAGCCGCGCCGATCTGGTCGGTCTGCAGCGGCTTTCGCCCGAGGAGGCGGAGGTTGTGACGCGAATCATGCGGCTGCCGGAGCAGGTCGGCGCGGTGCTGCCGACGCTCAGCGACAACGCCATGCTGTGGTGCTCGCGCGACGGCCACCAGTTCGTGATGACCCAGCCCACGGAGGCGGAGACCAACCTGCTCGGCGGGCCGCGCCGAATGGACTGACCACCACCGCGGGCCGGTTGCCCCGCGGGCGCTTCGCGCACCGCGTACACAGCCGGCCGCAGGCACCGCTCCACGGGCGCACCCACGGGTGCGCCCGTCAGCGTGCCGAGGGCCCGAAGACGACAGGGCACCGACTGCCGCTACCGGCCGACTCTTGATTAGGCTGTATGGGAGAGCCGCAGGAGCACAGCACGACGGCAGTCGAAACGGGGACGAAGGCAGCTAGTGTTGGCGCAACCCCGGGTGGTGTGTTCCGACTTCCGCTACATCCGATCGATCCGCCTGTATCCGGTCCTGCCGTTCAGGTGCGTTGCAGTACACCAGGAGGCACAGTGAACGAGCAGGAGGCTTTCCGTCCGGACGGAAACGATCCTGACGACGACCAGTCCGAGTTCGACCTGACCGGTGAGTTCAAGATCGATTTCGCCGCACCGGCCTGGTACGCGAGCAACGACACCAGCGGTGGGGGCACGAGTGCCGCCTCCCCCGCGACTCCTCCTGCGTCTTCGCCCACCCCTCCGCCCGCCGGGACCCCGTCGCCCCTCGGCCCGCCCACCGGTCAGCCGCTGTCCGGGCCCGCCCAGGGCACGCCCGGAATCCCGCAGCAGCAGGGCACACCCGGCATTCCGCAGCAGGGTGCGCCGACGGCTCCGCCGCCCGTGGACACCGCGCCCCCGGGCTTCCCGACGCTGCGCCCGCAGGACGCCGGCCAGGACACACCGGCCACCGCGGCTCCCGGGCCCGAGGCGTCCGTGGAGGCCGCGCCGGTCGCGAACGACGGCGCGGGCGCCGGTAATCGGCGCTCCGGCACGGACGACCCGTCGGCCTCCCTGTGGGACGACGACGAGGACACCGCACCGGAGACGGACAGCGCCGCCGAGGCCGGCGCCGCACCCGCCGTGACGGCGCAGCCGCAGACCGCGGAGGCGCCGCAGCCGGAAGCCCCCGTGGCGCCGCAGGCCGCCGAGGGCGCGGCTCCGGCCCCCGAGGCCACTGCCACCCCCGTCCAGCCGGCCCCCGAGGCCACGCCGCAGGGCGCACAGCCCGCCCCGGCCCAGCCGCAGCCGCAGCCGCAACAGGCCGCGCCCCAGCAAGGCATGCCGCAGCAAGGCGTACCGCAGCAGGGAGTGCCCCAGCAGACGGCTCCGCAGGGCGTTCCCCAACAGGGCATGCCCCAGCAGGGTGCTCCGTGGGGCGCCGCGGCCGAGGGCCAGCAGCAGGGTGTGCCGGGGCAGGGCGCCCTGCCGCCACTGCCGGCGGAGTTCCAGCCGGCGGACCCGCGGATGGCCCAGGCCCAGGCCCAGGCCGCCCAGCAGGGCCAGCAGGGCCAGCAGGGCCAGCAGCAGGCTCCGGCACAGCAGCACCAGCAGGCGCAGCAGCCGCAGGCCGGCTATCCGCAGGGACAGCCCGCCCAGCAGGGCGGCTACCCGCAGCAGCAGGGCGTCCCCGGCCAGCAGCAGTCCGGTTACGGCTATCCGCAGTCCGGCTACGGCTACCCCCAGCAGGGCGGACAGCCGCAGCAGCACGCGGCGCAGCAGTCCGGTTACGGCTATCCGCAGACCGGTGCGCAGGGCTACCCGCAGCAGGGCCAGTACCACCAGCAGCAGGCCCAGGCGGCCGCTTACGGCCAGCAGCAGGCCGCCGCCCAGCAGGCGGCCCAGGCCCAGGCCCACCAGCAGGCCCAGGCAGCTCAGGCGCAGCAGGCACAGCAGGCGCAGGCCCAGGCCCAAGTCCAGCAGGCTCAACAGCAGGCGCAGTACCAGCCGCTCCCCGGCCAGCAGCCCGCCGACCCGAACGCGGCGGCGAACTACGCGTCGTACTCGCAGCCGGGTCAGCAGCAGCCGCAGCAGCGGGCCGCCCCCGGCGCGCCGCTCGGCTACAGCGCGGCGGTGGAGCTGACCTCCGACCGGCTGCTGCGCAACCAGCCCAAGAAGCGCAAGCCCGGCGCCAACGCCCAGCCGTCCAAGTTCAAGCTGGGTGCGAAGAAGGAGGAGGCGGAGCGCCAGCGCAAGCTGGAGCTGATCCGTACGCCGGTGATGTCCTGCTACCGGATCGCGGTGATCAGCCTCAAGGGCGGTGTCGGCAAGACGACCACGACCACCGCGCTCGGCTCCACCCTCGCGTCCGAGCGGCAGGACAAGATCCTGGCGATCGACGCCAACCCGGACGCCGGCACGCTCGGCCGGCGGGTGCGGCGCGAGACCGGCGCGACCATCCGTGACCTGGTGGGTGCGATCCCGCATCTGCACAGCTACATGGACATCCGCCGGTTCACCTCGCAGGCCCCCTCGGGCCTGGAGATCCTTGCCAACGACGTGGACCCCGCGGTCTCCACGACGTTCAACGACGAGGACTACCGCCGCGCGATCGACATCCTCGGCAAGCAGTACCCGATCATCCTCACCGACTCGGGTACGGGTCTGCTCTACAGCGCGATGCGCGGAGTCCTCGACCTCGCCGACCAGTTGATCATCATCTCCACGCCGTCCGTGGACGGTGCGAGCAGCGCGAGCACCACCCTGGACTGGCTGTCCGCGCACGGCTACGCCGACCTGGTGCAGCGCGGCATCACGGTCATCTCGGGTGTCCGTGAGACCGGCAAGATGATCAAGATCGATGACATCGTGTCGCACTTCGAGACCCGTTGCCGCGGCGTGGTGGTCGTCCCCTTCGACGAGCATCTCGCCGCCGGCGCCGAGGTCGACCTCGACATGATGCGGCCCAAGACCCGCGAGGCGTACTTCAACCTCTCCGCCCTGGTGGCCGAGGACTTCACGCGGGCGCAGCAGGCGGCGGGGATGTACCCGCAGCAGCAGATGGGCGGCGACCCGTACGCCCAGCAGCAGTACGCGCAGCAGCAGGGGCAACCCCAGCAGGCGCCGCCCCAGGCGCAGCAGCCGCAGCAGGGCCAGCCGCCGGCCGGTTACCCGCCGCAGCAGGGCGGCTGGACCCAGCAGCCGGCTCAGCCGCCGGCCCACTGGCAGCAGCAACAGCCCGCTCCGGACGCGCCGCAGCCGGAACACCCGGGCCTGGCACCGGGGTGGCAGCAGCAGCCGCCTCCGCAGTGAGGCGGGCGTGGGGCACCGCGGTGCCGCGGGGCGCAACGCGCCGCGGCCGGGCAGCTGCCACGCCACACACAACGGGCCGGGGCCCGGCATCTCATTGATGCCGGGCCCCGGCCCGTATCATGCAATCCCTCGGACGAGTGAACCGATACCGGCCGAACTCCGCCTGAAATCGGCCGAGTTGCCGATACCTCACCTCTACACCCGCCCACCCCCCGAAGGGGGGTGGGCGGCGGGGAAAAAACTCTTGGGGGGAGGGTGGGCGGGGCCGGGGGCCCCGGGAGGCCCCAGAGGCCCTGGGGCCCGGGAACGCGGAGGCCCTGGAGCTCGGGAGCCCGGAGGCCCAGGAACCCGGGAAGCCCAGGGGCCCGGGAACCCGGGAGGCCCAGGAGCCCGAAGGCCCAGGAGCCCAGGGCCCGGAGGCCCAGGCAAGGCAGAGAACCTCGAGGAGCCCGAAGGCTCAGCCCGCGTCCGCGATCAGGCCGCGGGCCAGCTTCACATCGACCGCCATCCGCTCCAGCAACGCGTCGAGCGTGTCGAACTTCTCCTGGCCGCGGATGTACGCGAGGAAGTCCACCCCGACGTGCAGGCCGTACAGGTCCAGGCCGACCCGGTCGATGGCGTACGCCTCGACGGTGCGGGCCTTGCCGTCGAACTGCGGGTTGGTGCCGACCGAGATGGCCGCCGGCATCGCCTCGCCCTCGACCTGGAGCAGCCCCGCGTAGACGCCGTCGGCCGGGATCGCGGTGTGCGGCAGGGTCTCCACATTGGCCGTCGGGAAGCCCAGTTCGCGGCCGCGCTGGGCACCGCGTACGACGACGCCCTCGACCCGGTGCGGCCGTCCGAGGACCTCCCTCGCGCCGGCCACGTCGCCCTCGGCGACCAGCCGGCGGGTGAGCGTGGAGGAGAACGGTTCGCCGCCGCCCGCCGCGCCGCGCTCGTAGAGGTCGATGACCTCCACGGTGTAGTCGTAGGTGGTGCCGAGCTCGGCGAGGGTCTCGACGTTGCCGGTCGCCTTGTGCCCGAAGCGGAAGTTGGGGCCCTCGACGACGACCTGCGCGTGCAGCTTGTCGACGAGCACCTTGACCACGAAGTCGGCCGGGGCCAGCTTCGAGAACTCCTTGGTGAACGGGAGGATCAGCACCGCGTCCACGCCCAGCCCCGCCATCAGCTCCGCGCGCCGGTGGTGCGGCGCCAGCAGCGGCGGGTGGGTGCCGGGCCGCACGACCTCGCTCGGGTGCGGGTCGAACGTGACGACCACCGCGGGAATCCCCAGCTCACGGGCGCGTGCGACGGCCTTGCCGATGATCAATTGGTGGCCGCGGTGCACCCCGTCGTACGAGCCGATGGTGACGACGCTGCGTCCCCAGCCCTCGGGGATGTCCTCCAAGCCACGCCAGCGCTGCACAGTGCCCGCTCCTCGCCCGAACCGTGTCCGTCCCTTGCGCCAATTCGGCATGGCGCAGGTCTAAGACTGCCATGCCGCGGGTGATGCTCCGCGCGAAGGGTGGCGCAGAGCACCCGCCGGAGCGCGGGACGTCCTCGCGCCGAGGGCGGTCCCGAACGCTCCCGGACGGCAGCGGGCGGTCTCGGACGGTCCCGGGAGGGCCACGTACCGTCGGCCCCGGCTCCCCTTCCGTCAGCCCCCGCTCGCTCCCACCCCGTCAGCCGCGGCACCCGGCCAGCGTGGCGCGGGTGCCGGGGCCCACGACGGCCGCCCACTCCCCCGGCTCGTCCGCCACCCAGTCCTGCACCCGTCGTGCGAAGCCGGGCACCCGCTGGCCCAGTTCCACCAGCCGCCGGTCGAAGCGGGCCGCGCCCTCCGGTGTCCGGGCCAGCAGCATCCCGGTGCGGTGGACCAGCTCCCTGGTGCGCTCCGCCGGACGCCGCTCCGCGCCCTCGGCGGCGGCCTGCAGCAGCGCCTCCAGCACCCGGGTGTCCCGGCCGGACTCCTCGTACGCCCCCTGCTGCGGCGCGTACGCGGCCTCCTGCGCCAGCAGCACGTCGAGCAGCTCGCGGCGCAGCGGTGCCGCGTCTCCGCCGCCCGCTCCGGCCACTACGGCCGCGAGCGCGCACCGCACCGCCACGGGGGACCCGGTGAGCAGCTCCACGACGAGCGGGCGGAGCGCGGCGCGGGCGGCCGGTCCGCGCTCCAGGCGCCGGGCGACGAACTCCGCGACCGGCGCGGCGGCGCGGTCCGGGCTGTGCCGCGCGCAGTCGCGGACGAGGTCGGCGACGCGGGCGACGAGGTCCGGCGCGTCGGCGCGGGCGAGCATGCGCAGCAGCGCGGCCGCCACCGGCGGGCCCTCGCCGCCGACCAGCCGGGCCCGGAAGGCGTTCAGCACCGGCCCCGGCTGTTCGGTCAGGGCGGCCGTGAACGCCGTGGGCGGCAGCTGCGGGTCCCCCGCGGCGAAGCGGGCGAGCGCCCGGTCCAGGAAGCGGGAGCGGGTGGCCGGGTCGCCCATCAGCAGGGCCAGCGCGGAGCCGTGGTGGGCGCTGTCGGCGCTCCGGGCGAGCAGGCACAGGGCCGCGTAGCGCAGCAGGGCCCGGTCGGCCTCGGCGGTCGCGTGGCGGGCGGCCCGCAGGCCGTACGAGACGGCGGCGGCCCGGCGCTCGGGGCGCTCGTCGTGCGCCCAGCGGTCCACGGCCCGGCACACCGCCGCCGGCTCGTCCTCGGCGAGCGCGTCCATCAGCTCGTCGCCCTTGGGGTGCGCGGCCCGGACCAGCGCTTCCGTGAGCGCGTCGAGCGCCCGGTGGCGATGGGTGTGCAGCAACGCCTGTGCGGCACCGGCCACCGTGATCTCGCCGGGCGAAGCGCCCGCGGGGCCGGCCGCACCGCCGTCCTCCGCGTCGGGGCGCTGCAGCGGGCGGGTGTCGTCGAACCAGGCGCACAGCAGCGGCTGCATCCGTTCCGGGTCCGCGCGCAGCAACTCGGCGGCGGCGTCGAGGAACCGGGGCGGACGTCCCGCGACGGGCGCGCTCCCGGCTGCGGCGGCCGCCTCGGATCCGCTGCGGCCGGCGACCGCCCCGGCCGAGGTGTACGGCCCCCGCGCGACGGCCGCCCCGCCGTCGCCGTCGGACGCCGGTTCGTCGGCGGCGTGCACGCGGACGCGCGGTGGCGGCGCGAAGGAACCGCCGGCGCACGGCCCGTCAGCGGGCACGACGGCCGACGACGGACCGCCGGGCCTGGGGACGAACGCCGTCGAGCGGCCGGACGGTGCGGATGGACCGAGCGGCTCCGAGAGACCGGCCGGGGCGCCTGGACCGGACGGCATCGACAGGCCGGAGGACGCGGCGACCGGACCGGACGGTGTCGACCGGCCGGAGGACCCGGCAGGACCGTAAGGCGTCGAAAGGCCGGAGGACGCGGCCGCACCGGACGGCATCGACGACCGCCCGGACGGCGACGACGGTGCAGACGCCGCCACCTCCACACGCCCCGCCGACCGGTCGGACGGCGACGCAGGACCGGACATCGCCACCCCCGCACTCCCCGCCGACCGCCGGGACGGCGCCCGCGCACCGGCCCCCGCCACCCCCACACGCCCCCGCGCACCGACCGCCTGCTGCCGCCCCGCCGCCCCACCGCTCGGCGGCCCGTCGGCAGGCAGCAGGCGGCGCAGCAGGTCCATCCGGTCCTCGTCGGTGAGGGCCAGCCGCTCCCAGAACCACGGTCCGAACGCCTCCAGGCCGGTGCGCGCGAAGCCGCCCGCCCGCAGGGACCGTTCGGTGACCCGGTCCGCGAGCAGCCGCAGCACTCCCGTGTACGGCCCGGCGTCGGGGACCCGGCGCAGCACTCCGGACAGCAGACGGGCGGCCCACCAGCGGCCGTCCACGGCATGCCCGGCGAAGGGCCCGGCCGGCGGCCCGGCGGAGGAACCGGTGGCGGGTCCGGCGGCGGGAGCGGTCGCCATCGGCACCAACTCCGCGAGCCGGAAGGCAAGTTGCACCGTGCCCTCGCGCCTGCCGAGCAGCAGCAGCGCCTGGACGGCCGGTCCGACGCGGTGGCCGGGGACGGGCAGCAGGTCGAGGTCGACGTGGGCGCCCTGCAGCCACTCCCCGAACTCCTCGTGGGCGAAGCGGAATCCGGCGCCGGCCGGGACCAGCAGGCCCTCGGCGAGCACTGCGGCGGCCCAGCCGGGCTCCCGCGGAAACACCTCCTCGAAGGCCGTACGGTCCAGCGCGCCCGACCCGGGGCCCAGGCAGCGGCGGGCCGCCTCGTGCACCTGGCCGGCGACCTGGGCGGCCAGCCGGCGGACGGCCCTGCCGCGCGGTGCGGGCCGCCGGGCGCCCGCGAGCCGTACGGCGATGCGCAGGCACACCAGGTCCAGGTAGGCGTCGAAGATCTGATGGCGGTCGGGGGCGCCGAGGCGGGCCGGCCCGTGGGCGCGTCCGCCGGCCGCGTCCCCCTCGGGGAGCGCCGCGGCGACCTCCGCGAGCAGGCGCAGTGCCAGCGGATGGCGGGCGTCGGGCGCGGCCGGTGTGCCGGGCGGCAGGCCGTAGCGTGCCCGGGCGCGCTCCGCCGCCTCCTCTGGAAGGTCGCCGAGCTCCACGCAGGCGGGCAGGGCGGGGGCCGGGCGCAGCGGCCGGTGCAGCAGGCCGGGCGGGAAGAGCGCCCCGGCCCGCTCCCAGTACGCGGGGCGGCAGGCGATCACCAGCCGCACCCGGGCGCCGCGCAGCCAGTCGGCCGTTGCCGCGGTCCACTCGGCCAGCCGCTCCCCCTGTGCCAGGGAAACCGGCATCTCCTCCGGCCCGTCGAGGAGCACCAGCAGCCCCCGCCCGGCCGCGGACGCCGCCCGGGTCACGCCCTGGAGCGTGGTGTCCGCGGGGTCACCGGCCGTCCGGCCCGCCCCGGCGACGGTCCGGCCGGCGGACCGCAGGGCGCGCTCGACGGCCGTGTGCACCCCTTCGTCGCCGGGCCGCAGCTCGGCGCCGCGCAGCGAGACGGTCGCGGCGGGGTCCGGGCCCTGGGCCCGGCGTGCCGCGAGAGCGGCCAGTTCCGTGCTCCGCCCGGACCCCGGCTCCCCCACCAGCGCCAGCACACACGGCTCAGCCGCCCCGTGGCGCCCCTCGAAGCGTGTGAACTCCGCGGCGGTCTCCGGCCGTTCGACGGGTTCGCCCCACGGCCGCGGCCGCTCGGCGGAGCCCCTCGTCAGCTCGGCGAGGTGCCGCGCGCCCGCCGGGTTCAGCTCGCTGCCGTAGGCGGGGACGGTCGCCGCGTTGCGCTCCAGCAGTGCGGCCAGCGTGCCCCGGGGTGCGGCCTCGGCGGCCGCGCGCAGCGGAATCGCGAAGCCGCCCGCGCGGCGCCCGAAGGGCTCCCCCGCCCGGGGCCGGCCGGGCGCCTGGGGGTGCAGTGCGGTGCCCAGGATCCCGAGCACCGCGCCGGTCCGGGCGTCGAGCACCGGACCGCCGATCGCGGGGCCGCCCAGCCGCAGCGCCTCCCGGCCTCCCGCGCACAGCCCGAGTTCCAGGGTTTCGTCGAGGAGATGGACGCGCGCGGCGGCGGTGTACATCACTCCGGCGCCCGGCCCGACGACCGTGCCGTCGAGCCAGCCGCCCGCCCAGAGCCGCGCCGCGGTGCCGGGGGCGGGCCGGGCCGCGGCGATCGGCAGCGGCGCGAGGCGGTGCGGCCCGAGGCCACCGGTCCGGACGAGGGCGAGCCCGGCCTCCGGGAGGGGCGTGAGGGCGTCGGCAGCCACTACGCACGTCCATCCGCCGCCCCTGGCCCCGCCGCCCGTCGCGCCGTCCGCCATGGGCTGCAGCACCAGCTGCGCCGCCCCGTCCACCGCTTCGTGGCTGGTGATCACGGTGCCGTCGTGGTCCGCGAGAAACCCCGTGCCACGCGTCCGACCTGCCAGATCTCGGATCCGTACCAGTGCCGTGTCCGCATCGGCATCCAGCAATGCCATCGCCGGTCCTCTCGCCCGCTCGTGTCCCCCGAACGGTAAGCAGGCGGTGATCGTCCCGACAGGGGCGCCTTCCAACGCGCCCCCGTCCGCGCCTCGCTTCACTTCGAGCGCCTCACCGAATGAGTGAATGGCCGGATCGCGGCGGAGCGCAACGGCGGGCGGGGAGGCGGCGGCACGGGCCCGCATCGCGTATCCGTCGTGGTGACACCCCCTACTAGGGTCCCGTCGCCTTCCCGGTGGCCGCCGACGTCCCCCGTCCGGGCACGCGAAGGGGCCGGGCCCGGGGCGCCTGTCGCGCCTCCGGGCCCGGCCCTGCGGGTGGCGGATCGCCGCCGACCATCCTCAGACCGCGAACACCGCCAGGCTCTTCGCCTTCCCGCCCTGGTTCTCCACCAGCGCGAGGAACCGGCCGTCCGGGCCGAACGCCGCGACCGGGCCGCTGCCCTCGAAGCGCGGCATCGGGATCCGGGCGCCGTTGAGCAGCAGCCGGGCCTGCGCCTCGGGCACGTCCCAGCGGGTGAACGCCGCGGCCGCCGCGTCCCCGAGCGGCATGACCGGCAGGCCCTCCCCCTCGGTGTCGTCCACCGCGGCCTGGAGCTGGTCGAGCGTGCGCGCCCGGTCCAGCTTGTACGGGCCGACGCGGGTGCGGCGCAGCGCCGTCAGATGGCCGCCGACCCCGAGCCCCTCCCCCAGGTCACGGGCGAGGGCACGGATGTACGTACCGGACGAGCACTCGACGGAGACCAGCAGATCGGTCACCGGGGTGCCGTCCTCGGCCTCGGTCTCGTGCGCGGAGTGCACCACGAACGAGGAGACGGTGACCGGCCGGGCCGGGATCTCCACGTCCTCGCCGTCGCGGACCCGCGAGTACGACCGCTTGCCGTTGATCTTGATGGCGCTGACCTTCGACGGCACCTGCATGATCGCGCCGGACAGCCCGCCGACGACCGCGTCGATGTCCTCGCGGGCGAGGCCGTGTGCCGCCTTCGACGCGGTGATCTCCCCCTCGGCGTCATCGGTGATCGTCGTCTGGCCGAGCCGGATCGTGCCGACGTACTCCTTCTCCGTCAGCGCGAGGTGGCCGAGCAGCTTGGTGGCCCGCTCGATGCCCAGGACGAGCACGCCCGTCGCCATGGGGTCGAGGGTGCCGGCGTGCCCGACCCGGCGGGTGCGCGCCATTCCGCGCATCTTCGCCACCACGTCGTGCGAAGTGAAGCCGGACGGCTTGTCGACGATGACCAGCCCGCCCGGCTTGTTGCTCTCACGCTTCATTCTGCCGCGGTGCCCTCGTCGTCGTCCTCGCCCGGCTTGCGGTAGGGGTCGGCCTCGCCGGCGTACTGGGCGCCCGAGGAGACCTCGCGCACCTTGGCGTCCGACGCCCGTGCCTTGTCGAGCAGGTCGTCGATCGTCTTGGCGTTCTCCGGCAGGGCGTCCGGCACGAAGGCCAGGGTGGGCGTGAACTTGGTGCCCGCCGCGGCCCCGACCGCGGAGCGCAGGATGCCCTTGGCGCTCTCCAGCCCGGCGGCGGCGCTGGCCCGCTCCTCGTCATCGCCGTAGACCGTGTAGAAGACCGTAGCCTCCCGCAGGTCGCCGGTGACCCGGGTGTCCGTGATGGTCACGTGCGAACCGAGCCGCGGGTCCTTGATACCGCGCTGCAGCTTCTGGGCGACCACCTCCCGGATGAGGTCCGCCAGCTTCTTCGCCCGCGCATTGTCGGCCACTGGTCCGTCTCCTTCTTTCTTCCACAATTGTGCTTCCACCGGCGGCGGCCTGCCCGGTCCGGGTCAGTCGTCGTCGCCGTGCAGCCGCCGGCGTACCGACAGCAGCTCCACTTCGGGCCGTGCGGCGACCAGGCGCTCGCAGCGGTCCATGACATCGGTGAGATGCCCCGTGTCCCCGGAGACCACCGCCAGGCCGATGGTGGCCCTGCGGTGCAGATCCTGGTCCCCGACCTCCGCGACGCTCACCGCGAATTTGCGGTGCAGCTCGGCGACGATCGGGCGGACGACGGAGCGCTTCTCCTTCAGCGACCGTACGTCGCCGAGAAGCAGGTCGAAGGACAGTGTCCCTACGTACATGCAAGACGGGCTGAGCCGCCCGTGGGGCCTTAGGTGTCCGTGTCATTTCGAACCGTACACGGAACGGCCGGGGCCGATCGACGGAAATAATCTCCGCCGACCGGCCCCGGCCGGCTGCCCGCCCGTCGCGCGACCACCACGGGGGTGGACCGCGCCACGGGCGGGCCGCTGCACGATCAGCCGCGCGGCTTCTCGCGCATCTCGTACGTCGCGATGACGTCGTCGATCTTGATGTCGTTGAAGTTTCCGAGGTTGATACCGCCCTCGAAGCCTTCGCGGATCTCGGTGACGTCGTCCTTGAACCGGCGCAGACCCTGGATGTTGAGGTCCTCCGCGACCACCTTGCCGTCGCGGATGAGGCGCGCCTTGGTGTTGCGCTTGACCTCGCCGGAGCGGATGAGCACACCCGCGATGTTGCCGAGCTTGGACGAGCGGAAGATCTCGCGGATCTCCGCGGTACCGAGCTCGACCTCCTCGTACTCCGGCTTGAGCATGCCCTTGAGGGCCGCCTCGATCTCCTCGATCGCCTGGTAGATGACCGAGTAGTACCGGACGTCGACGCCCTCGCGCTCGGCCATCTGCGTCGCGCGGCCTTCGGCGCGCACGTTGAAGCCGATGACGATCGCGTCGGAGCCGGACGCCAGGTTGATGTCGGTCTCCGTGACCGCACCGACGCCGCGGTGCAGCACCCGGATGTCGACCTCCTCGCCGACGTCGAGCTGGAGCAGCGAGGACTCCAGGGCCTCGACGGAACCAGAAGCGTCACCCTTGATGATGAGGTTGAGCTGCTGGACCTCGCCGGCCTTGAGCACCTTGTCCAGGTCCTCGAGGGACACCCGGCGGGTGCGCTTGGCGAAGGCGGCGTTGCGCTCGCGCGCCGCGCGCTTCTCGGCGATCTGACGGGCCGTACGGTCCTCGTCGACGACCAGGAAGTTGTCGCCGGCGCCCGGGACGTTGGTCAGACCCAGGACCAGGACGGGGGTCGACGGACCCGCTTCCTCGACGTTGTTGCCCTTGTCGTCGAACATCGCACGGACGCGGCCGTACGCGTCGCCGACGACCATCGTCTCGCCGACGCGGAGCGTGCCGCGCTGGACCAGGACGGTCGCCACGGCGCCGCGGCCACGGTCGAGGTGGGCCTCGATCGCGATGCCCTGCGCGTCCTGCTCCGCGTTGGCGCGCAGGTCGAGCGAGGCGTCCGCGGTCAGGACCACGGCCTCGAGCAGCTGCTCGATGTTCAGACCCTCACGGGCGGAGATGTCGACGAACATCGTGTCGCCGCCGTACTCCTCGGCCACCAGACCGAACTCGGTGAGCTGGCCGCGCACCTTGGTCGGGTCGGCGCCCTCGACGTCGATCTTGTTGACCGCGACCACGATCGGCACCTCGGCCGCCTTGGCGTGGTTCAGGGCCTCGATCGTCTGCGGCATGACACCGTCGTTGGCCGCCACCACGAGGATCGCGATGTCGGTCGACTTGGCACCACGGGCACGCATGGCGGTGAACGCCTCGTGACCGGGGGTGTCGATGAAGGTGATGCGCCGCTCTTCGTCGTTGACCTCGGTCGCGACCTGGTAGGCACCGATGTGCTGGGTGATGCCGCCGGCCTCGCCCGCGATGACGTTCGTCTTGCGGATCGCGTCGAGCAGCCGGGTCTTACCGTGGTCGACGTGACCCATGACGGTCACCACCGGCGGACGCGCGACGAGCATGTCCTCGCCGCCCTCGTTCTCGCCGAAGTCGATGTCGAAGGACTCGAGAAGCTCGCGGTCCTCCTCCTCCGGGCTGACGATCTCGACGACGTAGTTCATCTCTTCGGCGAGCAGCTGCAGCGTCTCGTCGGAGACCGACTGGGTCGCCGTGACCATCTCGCCGAGGTTCAGCATGACCTGGACCAGCGACGCCGGGTTGGCGTTGATCTTCTCGGCGAAGTCCGTCAGCGAGGCACCGCGCGACAGGCGAACCGTCGCGCCGTTGCCGCGGGGCAGCATGATGCCGCCCACCGACGGGGCCTGCATGGCCTCGTACTCCTGACGCCTCTGCCGCTTCGACTTGCGGCCACGGCGCGCCGGACCGCCGGGACGGCCGAACGCACCCTGCGTGCCACCACGGCCACCGGGGCCGCCGGGACGACCGCCGAAGCCGGGACGACCGCCGAAGCCGCCGCCACCACCGGGACCGCCGCCACCGGGACGACCGGCGAAACCGCCGCCGCCACCCGGACGACCGCCACCGCCACCGGGACGGCCGGCGAAACCGCCGCCGCCACCCGGACGACCGCCGCCGCCGGGACGACCGGCACCGCCGGGTCCGCGACCGCCGCCGCCGGGGCCCGGACGCGGGCCGGCAGCGGGACGCTGCGGCATCATGCCCGGGTTCGGACGGTTGCCGCTGCCACCGCCGGGACGCGGGGCGCCACCGGGAGCGGCACCCTGCGGACGGGGCATGCCACCGGGGGTGGGACGCGCGCCGCCCTGGCCGCCCTGGGGACGGGGACCGCCCTGGCCGCCGCCCTGCGGACGCGGGCCGCCGGGACCGCCCTGACCACCGGGACGCGGGGCGCCGCCGGGACGGGGGGCCTGCGGACGGGCCATGCCCGTGGAGCCACCGGACGTGAACGGGTTGTTGCCCGGACGGGGGCCGGAGGGCCGGCCGCCGGGACGCGGGGCCGGACGCTCGCCACCGGGACGCGGAGCGTTACCGCGACCCTGGCCGCCCTGACCGCCCTGGCCGGGCGCCGGACGGGCCGGACGCGGGCCGGGGGCACCGGGACGGGGAGCCGACTGGCCGGCGGCGGGAGCGGCCGGCGCGGACGGCGGAGCCTGGAACTCGGGCTGCGCGGGGGCGGCCGGAGCGGGCTTGGGTGCCGCGGGGCGCGCCGGGGTGGGGCGCGGGCCCGGGGTGGGGCCGGCGGCGGGAGTGCTCTTGGGAGCCACCGGGGCCTCGGGGGCCTTCGGTGCCTCGGGGGCTGCCGGAGCCGCGGGGCCCGGCTTGGGGGCGCCCGGCTTCGGGGCAGCAGGACGTGCCGCCTGCGCCGGGGACGGCGCGGACGGCTTCGCGGGGGCCGACTTGCGCGGCGCCGCGGGCTTGCCGGCGGCGCGGCCGTTGCCGCTGCCTGCCTGGAAAGCGTCGGTCAGCTTACGAACAACCGGCGCCTCGATCGTCGAGGACGCCGAACGGACGAATTCACCAAGTTCTTGGAGCTTGGCCATGACGACCTTGCTCTCAACGCCGAACTCCTTGGCGAGTTCGTATACCCGGACCTTAGCCACTTCGCTCCTTCTAGGTCCGGGTTGTCCACCGGACCGTCGCTACTTCATGGGCGTACTCATCGCGTACTCATCGAGTGCTCATCGCAATCTCGACCTACTTCCGACTCGCGAGGTACCTGACCGCACGGTTTTCCGTGCGCTGTGCGTTTCGTGCTGCTGTGCGTTATTGCAACGACGGCTGCTCGACGGGCGTCCGCTCGATGAACCGGCGCAGCGCCGTCGTGTCGAACGGTCCCCGGGCCCGGTAGGCCCGGTTGAACGCCCGGCGGCGAACCGCCAGGTCGAGGCAGACCAGTGTCGGGTGCACGTAGGCACCCCGGCCGGGCAGCGTACCGCGAGGATCGGGGGCACACTCACCCTCGATCACTACGATGCGCAGCAAATCGCCCTTGGCCGCTCGCTCCCGGCATCCCAGACAGGTGCGCTCAGGGCATGCGCGGGCATGCGTCCGGCCAGACACTGCTTAAGTCTACCTCCCCGCGCCGGCCCGACCCCGATGGGGTAAAGGCGGAACGGCTGCTCAGAATTCCGGTCGGAGCGCCGCGGCACCACTGATTTTCGGGTGCCGCGGCGCCGCCGCCCCCTCGGGGACGGCCTCAGTCCTGCGGTGCGGGCTGCTCGGTGTCCGGACGGATGTCGATCCGCCAGCCCGTGAGACGGGCGGCGAGCCGGGCGTTCTGCCCTTCCTTGCCGATGGCCAGTGACAGCTGGTAATCGGGGACGGTGACCCGGGCGGAGCGGGCCGCCAGGTCCACGACCTCGACCTTGCTGACCCGGGCGGGCGACAGCGCGTTCGCCACCAGCTCGGCCGGGTCGTCCGACCAGTCCACGATGTCGATCTTCTCGCCGTGCAGCTCGGCCATCACGGCGCGCACCCGGCCGCCCATCGGGCCGATGCAGGCACCCTTGGCGTTCAGGCCGGAGCGGGTGGACCGTACGGCGATCTTGGTGCGGTGGCCGGCCTCGCGGGCGATGGCGGAGATCTCCACCGAGCCGTCCGCGATCTCCGGGACCTCCATGGCGAAGAGCTTCTTCACCAGATTGGGGTGGGTGCGCGACAGCGTCACCGACGGGCCGCGGACGCCCTTGGTCACCCGGACGACGTACGAGCGCAGCCGGGTGCCGTGCGCGTAGTCCTCGCCGGGGACCTGCTCCTGCACCGGCAGCATGGCCTCCATCGGGCCGACGTCCACCAGTACGTTCTTCGGGTCCTTGCCCTGCTGGACGACGCCGGTGATGACGTCGCCCTCGCGCCCGGCGAACTCGCCGAACGTGATCTCCTCCTCGGCGTCCCGCAGCCGCTGCAGGATGACCTGCTTGGCGGTGGTCGCCGCGATCCGCCCGAAACCGGAGGGGGTGTCGTCGAAGTCGCGGGGCTCGGCGCCCTCCTCCAGGTCCTCCGGGTCCTCCTTCGCCCACACCGTCACATGACCGGTGTTGCGGTCCAGCTCCACCCGGGCCCGACGGCGGCTGCCCTCGGTGCGGTGGTACGCGATGAGGAGGGCCGACTCGATCGCCTCGACCAGCAGGTCGAACGAGATCTCCTTCTCCCGCACCAGACCCCGCAGGGCACTCATGTCGATATCCACGGCTACGCCTCCTCCTTGTTCTCGTCGATCTTCTCGTCGTCCTGCGCGTCACGCTTGCCGGACTTGGGGTTGAACTCCAGCTCGACACGCGCCTTGGCGATCTCGTCGAAGGAGACCCGGCGGGCGGTCGGCTTGCGGCCCTTGACCCCCGGGACCTCCAGGTCCAGTCCGGACTCGTCGACGGCGATGATCCGTGCCACCAGCTCGCCGGAGCCTGCCCCGGCGGTCAGTTGGGCCTTGATGAGGCGGCCGACGGCGCGGCGGTAGTGCCGCAGCTCGGTCAGCGGACGGTCGGCGCCGGGAGAGGTCACCTCAAGGGTGTACGGGGCGCCGCCCATCGCGTCGGAGTCGTCCAGGACCTGGGAGGCCTCGCGGCTCAGCGCCGCGCACTCGTCCAGCTGGACGCCCTCGTCGGAATCGACCACGATCCTCAGCACCCGCCGCTTTCCCGCCGGTGTCACCTCGATCTCTTCCAGATCCAGGTCTCGCGCGGCGACGAGCGGTTCAAGCAATCCGCGCAGCCTCTCGCTCTGGGTGGTGCTCATCCGGGTGACTCCTCGGCCGCGTGTGCTGTTGTGGGTGGGTCGCGTGTCGGGTCAAAGCCTATCGGTTCCGGCGGGGTACTGACGATTCGGTGGGTGGTCACGGATACTCTCGCCTGCGGTGATCACGACGAAAGACCCCGGGAAGTGCAACGTGCCGAATGTGGCGCTCACACGCAGAAGGACCCTGCTGGCCGGCGCCGCCCTCGGGGGCGCGGCGCTGCTCACGGGCTGCTCCGAGGACTCCGGCCCCGACCGGAGCGAAGACTCCTCCGCCGCCGAGCGGCTGCGCGCGCGCTCCGCCCGCGACAGCGCGGCCCTGCTGGCGCGCTACGACGCGACGCTGGCCGCGCATCCGGCTCTTCAGGCGCGGCTGACCCCGCTGCGCTCCGAAGTCGCCCGGCACGCCGAGGCGTTCGGCAAGGACCGGGCCGCCCCCTCCCCCGGCGGTGACGCCTCGGACGGCCCGGCGCACGACGCCGGTGCGCCCGCGTCCGGCCCCGCGCCGCAGGGCTCCCGGCGCCCGTCCGACCCCCGGGTGCCCGGGGACGAACGGGCCGCCCGCACGGCCCTGGCCGACGCGGAGCGCACGCTCTCCGACGCCCGCGCCAAGGCGCTGACCGGCGCGCCCCCGGAGTTGGCCCGGCTGCTCGCCTCGGTCGCGGCGGCCGGTGCGGCACACGCGTACCTGCTGGCGGAGCCCGCCCGGTGACGGGCACGGCGGCACCACTGAGGGCAAGGACCGGCGAAGGGGCGTGCGCATGAGGGCCACGGGAGTTCACGGCGAGAAGAGCCGCCGCGAGGACGCGGAGGACGGGCCCGGCGAGCTGACGGCGGTACAGGCCGCGCTGGCCGCCGAGCACGCGGCGGTCTACGGCTACGGCGTGGTCGGCGGGCGGATCGCCGGGGCCCGGCGCAAGGAGGCACAGGCGGCGTACGACGGGCACCGCGCGCGCCGCGACGCGCTGCGCCGCCTGGTGCGCGACCTGGGCGGCACCCCGCGTGCCGCGGCCGCCGCCTACGAACTGCCCTTCCCCGTCCCGGACGCGGCCGCGGCGCTCCGGCTGGCGGCGGAGCTGGAGGACCGGCTGGCCGCCGTCTACGCCGATCTCGTACGGGCCGGCGGGCCGGCCAGGCGCACCGAGGCGGCGGCCGCGCTGCGCGAGGCAGCGGTGCGGTCGGTGCGCTGGCGCGGCAGCGGCGTAGCCTTCCCTGGGCTCGTGGAGCGGGCCGCGACCGCCACCCCGTCCGGCGACGCGAGCGCCTCCGCGGGCGCGCTCTGAACGACCGGCCGCGGTGCGGTCACGGCCCCAGGAAGGGGACAGCTCAAGCATGGCAACGGCACCCATCGAACCGCCGCAGCGGTTGGTGAGTTCGCTGAGCGGCGATCCGGAGGGTCCCGTACGGGAGTGGCTCGACACGCTGCCGACGCTGGTTCAGCGGCAGCTCGACGCCTGGGATCTGACGCTGGAGCGGGTGCAGGCCCCCGGTGGCCGCAGCAGTCTGCTCTGCCTCGTACGGCAGAAGGACCGGACGGCGGCGGCGCTGAAGTTCCCGGTGCCCGGACAGGTGCCCGCGCGCGAGGGGACGGCGCTGGAGGCGTGGGACGGCTGGGGCGCGGTGCGGCTGCTGCGGTCCGACGACACCAGCGGTGCGCTGCTGCTGGAGCGGCTGCGGGGCGGTGTGTCGCTGCGGTCGCTGCCGGAGGCCAAGGCGCTGCTGGAGGCGGCCGGGACGGTGCGGCGGCTGTGGGTGCCGGCGGAGCCGGAGCACCCCTTCGAGACGCTGGCCGGGCGCACCGAGGAGGCAGTTCAGGCGCTGCGGACGGCCGGGGCGCTGACGCCGGCGGCCGGGCCGCTGGTGGACCGGGCGCTGGAGCTGCGGCGCGCCCTGCCGGACGGCTCCGACGAGCGGTTCCTCCTGCACGGCGCGTTCCGGCAGGGCAAGGTGCTGGCCGGCGAGCGGGCGCCCTGGCTGGCGGTCGGCCCGGAGCCGGTGGTGGGCGAGCGGGCGTACGACCTGGCGGCGCTGGTGCTGGACCGGTTCGAGGACCTGGTGGCCGGTCCTGGCGCGGCGGCCGCGGCCCGCCGCCGGGTGGCCAAGCTGGCCGACTCCCTGGAGGTGGACCGGGACCGGCTGCGCGACTGGACGCTGTACCGGGCCGTGGACCTCGGGGTGCGGGAGGCGACGGCGGGCGACCGGCAGCGCGGCGAGCTGCTGCTGGAGTTCGCGGCCTGGCTGTAGTGGACGGACGAACGGGCCGGCCGCCGGGGTGTGCACCCGGTGGCCGGCCCGTCGGCCGTGCGGGGGTTACGCGCCGAGGCGGGCGACGGCCTCCTCGACCGTCAGCTCCTCGCGCTCGCCGGTGCGGCGGTCCTTGACCTCGACGACGCCCTCGGCGGCGCGGCGGCCGGCGACGACGATGGTCGGCACGCCCAGCAGCTCGGCGTCGGTGAACTTCACGCCCGGGGAGACACCGGCCCGGTCGTCGACGAGGACCCTCAGGCCCGCGGCGCCGAGCTGCTCGCCGACCTCCAGGGCGAGCTCGGTCTGCTTGGCCTTGCCGGCCGCGACGACGTGCACATCGGCCGGGGCGACCTCGCTCGGCCAGCACAGGCCCTTCTCGTCGTGGGTCTGCTCGGCGAGGGCGGCCACCGCGCGGGAGACGCCGATGCCGTACGAGCCCATGGTGACCCGGGCGGGCTTGCCGTTCTGGCCGAGCACGTCGAGCTCGAAGGCGTCCGCGTACTTGCGGCCGAGCTGGAAGATGTGGCCGATCTCGATGGCGCGGTCGATCTTCAGGCCGGTGCCGCACTCCGGGCAGGGGTCGCCGGGCTCGACGACGACCACGTCGAGCCGGTCGTCGACCTCGAAGTCGCGGCCCGCGACGACGTTCTTGGCGTGCTTGCCCTCCTTGTTGGCGCCGGTGATCCAGGAGGTGCCGGGGGCGATGCGCGGGTCGGCGATGTAGCGGAACGCCTTGCCGGCCAGGCCCTGCGGGCCGACGTAGCCGCGGACCAGCTCGGGGCGGCCGACGAAGTCCTCGGCGGTGACCAGCTCGACGGTGGCCGGCGCGAGGTGCTCGCCGAGCTTGCCGAGGTCGACCTCGCGGTTGCCCGGGACGCCGACCGCGACGATCTCGCCGTCGACCTTGACCAGGAGGTTCTTCAGGGTCGCGGAGGCCGGTACGCCGAGGTGCTCGGCGAGGGTCTCGATGGTCGGGGTGTCGGGGGTGTCCAGCTCCTCGACGGGGCCGTGCGCGGAGCCGTCGGACGGCTCGACCTTGACCGTGACGGCCTCGGTGTTGGCGGCGTACTCGCAGGCCGGGCAGTAGACGAAGGTGTCCTCACCGGCGGCCGCGGGGGCCAGGAACTCCTCGGAGGCGGAGCCGCCCATCGCGCCGGAGACGGCGGAGACGATGCGGTAGTCCAGGCCGAGGCGCTGGAAGATCTTCTGGTAGGCCGCGCGGTGCAGGGCGTAGGACTGCTCCAGGCCCTCGTCGGTGGTGTCGAAGCTGTACGAGTCCTTCATCTGGAACTCGCGGCCGCGCAGCACACCGGAACGGGGGCGGGCCTCGTCGCGGTACTTGGTCTGGATCTGGTAGAGGATCACCGGCAGGTCCTTGTAGGACGTGCACTGGTCCTTGACCGTGAGGGTGAAGATCTCCTCGTGGGTGGGGCCGAGGAGGTAGTCGGCGCCCTTGCGGTCCTTGAGACGGAAGAGCAGGTCGCCGTACTCCTCCCAGCGGCCGCTGGCCTCGTAGGGCTCCTTGGGCAGCAGGGCCGGCAGCAGGACCTCCTGGCCGCCGATGGCGTCCATCTCCTCGCGCACGATGCGGGAGACGTTCTCCAGGACCTTCTTGCCCAGCGGCAGCCACGTCCAGATGCCGGCGGAGGAGCGGCGGACGTAACCGGCGCGGACGAGCAGCTTGTGACTGGCGGTCTCGGCGTCGGCCGGGTCGTCGCGCAGTGTCTTGATCATCAAGCGGGACATGCGCTGGACCTGTGCGGCGTGGGCCATGGAAGTTTCTCCTGCGTAAGAAAGGTGACTCCCTGGAGGTTAGCCGTAGGGGTGTGGCACGAGGAAATTCTTTGGCCCCACGTTGTCGGCTGCCCCGCCGTGGGGGTTGCTCACCGCGTTTCGCCCCGCTGCGCGGGTGCGCCCGGCGTTGCGCCTGCGGCGGGCGGTGCCGGTCCGCTGCGCGGGGCTGTCGGGGTGCGGGGACGGGCCGGAGCGGGTGGGGGTGTCCGGACGTAAAGCGAAGCAGTCCCACACACCGGCCCCGGAGGCCCGTCACCGCACCCACCAACCACCCGCCCGCCGCAGGCGCCACGGCGGGAAAGTCAAAACGGGGCAGACGCAAAGCGCAGCGGAACCCACGGCGGGACAGCCGAAAACGTGGGAAAAAGACAAGGCGTCAGAGACGCCGCAACGGCAACGGCGCCCCCATCACCGCGTACGGCGTGGGCGCGCTGGGAAAGAGAACGCGGCGGGCCAGATCCCGGTAGCCGAGGGATCGGTAGAGCCGCCGGGCGGGGCTCTCGGTGTCGATGGCGGAGAGGATGGAGCGTGGTTCGCCGGCCGTGTCGGTGATCCGGGTGATCAGTGTCCGGCCGAGGCCGCGGTGCTGGTAGGCGGGGTGGACGTGCAGCTCGGTGATGGTGAAGGAGTGGTCGAGCCAGTGGTCGAGGCCCTCGCTGCGCAGGTAGGGCTCGACGACGGTGGACCACCAGTGGACGCGGTCGTTGGGCATGCCGTAGACGAAGCCGACCAGCCGGCCCGCGGGGGTGGTGGCGCCGAGGGCGCGGGCGCCGGGGCAGGCGAGGTGGCGCAGCACGATGTGCCGGCGGACGGCGATCTCCTCGTCGCTGAGGCCGAACGCGACTGCCTGGACGGCCAGCGCGTCGTCCACGCGGGCAGCGAGATCGAGCGGGCCGACCGCGACGGGATCCATGCTCGGAGCGTACAAGGCGGCGGGTCAGAAAAGTACGCTCATGAACGCGCCGACTTCCTCGAAGCCCACGCGCCGGTAGGAGGCGCGGGCGGCGGTGTTGAAGTCGTTGACGTAGAGGCTGACGACGGGGGCGACGTCGTTGAGGGCGTAGCGCAGCACGGCGGCCATACCGGTCTCGGACAGGCCCTTGCCGCGGTAGGCCGGGTCGACCCACACGCCCTGGATCTGGCAGGCGCGCTGGGTGGCGGCGCCGATCTCGGCCTTGAAGATGACCTTGCCGTTCTCGATCCGGGCGAACGAACGGCCCGCGCCGACGAGTTCGGCGACCCGGGCCTGGTAGAGGAGCCCGCCGTCGCCGGCCATCGGGGAGATGCCGACCTCTTCGGTGAACATGGCCACGCACGCGGGCATGATCAGGTCCATCTCGTTCTTGCGGATGCGACGGACGTACGGGTCGGGGGCGATCTCGGCGGCCGGTGCGGTGGTGACCATCAGCGGCTGGTGGGCGCGGATCTCGCGGGCCGGTCCCCAGGAGGGCTCCAGGAGCGACCACAGCTCGGCGGTGGACTCGGCGGGGCCCACGATGGACGAGCAGCGGCGGCCCTGGCGGCGGGCGCGTTCGGCGAAGCCGCGGACGGCCTCGGGGGTGGCGCAGACGGGGACGAGGTTGGCGCCGGCGTAGCAGAGCGACTCCAGGCGGCCGCTGACGTACCAGCCCCACATCTCGCCGCCCAGCCGCCACGGGTCGAGGCCGGCGACCTGGACGCGGGCGGCGACGAAGGCGTTGGCGACCGGGTCGCGGTCGAGGACCGCGAGCGCATCGTCGAGGTCCCCGGGCTCGAGGACCTTGATGGTGGGGGTCGTCAGCACGTCTCGGAATGCCTCACCGTTACGGGCCTGGGAGGCCAGGCGGGAGCAGGTCTTGGCACTTTACCTCCCTGCGCGCGCGAGCACCCCGCGGCCGGGGGGCGCACGGCCCCGGGCAGGGGTGAGCCCCGCGGCCCGGTGCGGGCGGCGGGGCTCGGGTGCCGCGGTGCGGGCGGTCAGCCCGCGGCGGAGACGACCGGGCTGCCGGAGGCGACGCCGTCCGCCTCCATCTGCGCGGCGATCTTCAGGGCCTCTTCGATGAGGGTCTCGACGATCTTCGACTCGGGGACGGTCTTGATGACCTCGCCCTTGACGAAGATCTGGCCCTTGCCGTTGCCGGAGGCGACACCGAGGTCGGCCTCGCGGGCCTCGCCGGGGCCGTTGACGACGCAGCCCATGACGGCGACGCGGAGCGGCACCTCCATGCCCTCCAGGCCCGCGGTGACCTCGTCTGCGAGCTTGTAGACGTCGACCTGGGCGCGGCCGCAGGACGGGCAGGAGACGATCTCCAGGCGGCGCTGGCGGAGGTTGAGCGACTCCAGGATGGAGATGCCGACCTTGACCTCCTCGGCGGGCGGCGCCGAGAGCGAGACGCGGATGGTGTCGCCGATGCCCTCGCTGAGCAGGGCGCCGAAGGCGACCGCGGACTTGATGGTGCCCTGGAAGGCGGGGCCGGCCTCGGTGACACCGAGGTGCAGCGGGTAGTCGCTCTGGGCGGCGAGCTGGCGGTAGGCGTTGACCATCACGACCGGGTCGTTGTGCTTGACCGAGATCTTGATGTCGCGGAAGCCGTGCTCCTCGAAGAGGGACGCCTCCCACAGCGCGGACTCGACGAGCGCCTCGGGGGTGGCCTTGCCGTACTTCTGCAGCAGGCGGCGGTCCAGGGAGCCGGCGTTGACGCCGATCCGGATCGGGGTGCCGGCGTCGGAGGCCGCCTTGGCGATCTCCTTGACCTTGTCGTCGAACTGCTTGATGTTGCCGGGGTTGACGCGGACCGCGGCGCAGCCGGCGTCGATCGCGGCGAAGACGTACTTCGGCTGGAAATGGATGTCCGCGATGACCGGAATCTGCGACTTCCGAGCGATCACGGGCAGCGCATCGGCGTCGTCCTGCGTCGGGCAGGCGACCCGGACGATCTGGCAGCCGGAGGCCGTCAGCTCGGCGATCTGCTGCAGCGTGGCACCGATGTCGGACGTCCGCGTGGTCGTCATCGACTGCACCGAGACCGGTGCGTCTCCGCCCACGGCGACCGTACCGACCTGGATCTTGCGGCTGACCCGGCGGTCGGCAAGCTTGGTCGGTACGTCCGGCATTCCCAGTGAAATGGCAGTCATCTGGCGAGCAACCCCAAGGTGTGGATCTAGGCCCCGCAGCGGCGGGCTCCGGTCTTCGAGATTACGGCACGGGGGTTGCTATGAGCACATCGCGCCCCTGTGGCGCCACGAATGGCGGCGGCCGGGCACCTCCGCACCCCACGGAGGTGTCCGGCCGCCGCCAAACGTGCTTTCTAGGTCAGCTTCACCGGATTCACCACGTCGGCGACGAGCACCAGCAGCGTGAAGCAGATGAAGATCCCGGCGACCACGTACGCGACCGGCATGAGCTTGGCCACGTCGAAGGGGCCGGGGTCCGGGCGCCGGACGATCTTGGCGAAGGCCCGCCGGACCGACTCCCACAGGGCGCCGGCGATGTGTCCGCCGTCCAGGGGCAGCAGCGGCAGCATGTTGAACAGGAACAGCGAGAGGTTGAAGCCGGCGACCAGGAAGAGCATGGTCGCCACCCGCTGCTCCGGCGGGATGTGCAGGGAGAAGACCTCGCCGCCGACCCGGGCCGCGCCGACCACGCCCATCGGGGAGTCCTGCTTGCGCTCGCCGCCGTTGAAGGCCGCGTTCCACAGGTCCGGGACCTTCGCGGGCAGGTTTATCAGCGAGGAGACGCCCTGCTCGACCATGTTGCCCA
Source organism: Streptomyces angustmyceticus (assembly GCF_019933235.1). Taxonomy (NCBI): domain Bacteria; kingdom Bacillati; phylum Actinomycetota; class Actinomycetes; order Kitasatosporales; family Streptomycetaceae; genus Streptomyces; species Streptomyces angustmyceticus. The sequence goes on from NZ_CP082945.1 coordinate 2,256,746, forward strand.
TGCGGTCGACGGACTGGCCGAAGGACTGCTGGACGACGCCGCTGGCGGGCGTGAAGCCGAGGAATCCGGCGGTGACGAACTGGCCGGGGACGTAGCCGCCGTGGCCGTCGGTCTTGGCGACCTTGTTCTCGATCAGGTCGGCCCGCAGGGTCTTGCGCGCGCCGTGGCGTTCGACGACGAGCGTCGCGGGCCCGGTGGTGTCGCGGATCTGCTGCTGCAGGACGCCCCAGTCCGGGACGGCGTGGCCGTTGAACGAGACGATCTTGTCGCCGGCCCGCAGGCCCGCGGCCTTGGCCGGGGAGTCCTTGGCGCCGTGCGGGCACTTGTCGGTCTTGGCGGCGGCCGAGATCACACAGTCCGAGACCGAGCCGACCTGGGTGGTCTGGGTGTTGATGCCGAAGCCCATCAGCACGCTCATGAAGATCACGACCGCCAGGATCAGGTTCATGAACGGCCCGGCGAACATCACGATGACGCGCTTCCAGGGCTTGCGGGTGTAGAAGAGCCGCTTCTCGTCACCGGGCTGCAGCTCCTCGAAGGCCGCCGAGCGGGCGTCCTCGATCATGCCGCGGAACGGCGAGGTGGAGCGGGCCTGGAGCTTTCCGTCGTCGCCGGGCGGGAACATCCCGATCATGCGGATGTAGCCGCCGAGCGGAACGGCCTTGATGCCGTACTCGGTGTCGCCCTTCTTGCGGGAGAAGATCGTCGGTCCGAAGCCCACCATGTACTGCGGCACGCGGATACCGAACAGCTTGGCCGTGGAGAGGTGGCCGAGCTCGTGCCAGGCAATGGAGAACAGCAGGCCGACGACGAAGACGACTATGCCGAGGATGGTCATCCAGGTCGTCATGCGCGAGCCTCCGAAGGTGTCCGTGCCGCACGGGCGGCCAGTTCGCGGGCGCGGGCGCGCGCCCAGGCCTCCGCCTCCAGGACGTCCGCGACCGTCAGGGAAGTTCCCCCGGCCGGGGTTCCGTGTTCGGAGACCACTGCGGCGACGGTATCCACAATCCCTGTGAACGGCAGCCCGCCTCCGAGGAACGCGTCGACGCATTCCTCGTTCGCCGCGTTGAAGACGGCGGGGGCGGTGCCGCCCAGATCACCGACGTGGCGGGCCAGCGGGACGGACGGGAAGGCCTCCTCGTCCAGCGGGAAGAACTCCCAGGTCTGCGCCTTCGTCCAGTCCACGCCCGGTGCAGCGTCCGGGACCCGCTCGGGCCAGCCGATGCCCAGCGCGATCGGCATCCGCATGTCGGGCGGGCTGGCCTGGGCAAGGGTGGAGCCGTCGGTGAATTCCACCATCGAGTGGATGTAGGACTGCGGGTGGACGGCGACCTCGATGCGGTCGAAGGGGACGTCGAAGAGCAGGTGCGCCTCGATGACCTCCAGGCCCTTGTTGACGAGGGTCGCCGAGTTGATGGTGACGACCGGGCCCATCGACCAGGTGGGGTGGGCCAGCGCCTGCTCGGGCGTGACCGCGGCCAGCTCCTGCTTCGTCCGGCCGCGGAACGGGCCGCCGGAGGCGGTGACGACGAGCTTGCGGACCTCGGCGCGCTCGCCGCCGGCCAGCGCCTGGAAGAGCGCGGAGTGCTCGGAGTCGACGGGGATGATCTGACCGGGCGCGGCGACGGCCTTGACCAGCGGGCCGCCGACGATCAGCGACTCCTTGTTGGCGAGGGCCAGCACCCGGCCCGCCTTCAGGGCGGCCAGGGTCAGGGCGAGCCCGATGGAGCCGGTGATGCCGTTGAGGACGGTGTGGCAGGGGGAGGCGGCGAGTTCGGTGGCCGCGTCGGGGCCGGCCAGGATCTCGGGCAGCGGCTCGCCCGCGCCGTAGCGGTCGGCCAGCGCGGTGCGCAGCGCGGGCACCACGTCCTCGCGCGCCACGGCCACGGCGCTCACCCGCAGCCGGTGCGCCTGGTCGGCGAGCAGCTCGACCCGGCCGCCGGCCGCGGAGAGCGCGGTCACCCGGAACCGGTCGGGGTTGCGCAGCACGATGTCGATCGCCTGGGTGCCGATCGACCCGGTCGAGCCGAGGATCACGAGGGAACGGGGGCCGCTCGGGCCGTCGGGGCCGCCGGCGGCCGGCTCGAAACGCAGATGCGGGTGGGCGAGGGAGTCCGTCATGTGGTCCATTGTGGCCGGTCGCCGGGGGGCCACGGACACCTAGGGGAGGTCGTACGGATCTTGCGGGCCCCGGTCGCGGTGCGCCCGCGCCCCGGGGCCGGTCCGGGTGGGGACCGGCCCCGGGGCGCGGGGGGCGCGGCCGCTCAGCCGATGGGGCGGCGGACGTTGTCCGTCCGGCTCGGGCCGGGGGTGGCGTCGGCGATCCAGGGGCCGTCGCCGCTGGGGTCGATCATGCCCTCCTCCAGCCAGGTGTAGCTGCCGTCGAGGACCCCGTCGACGACCTTGCGGTCCAGCTCGTCGGTGTTGGTCCACAGCCGGCCGAACAGCTCCTCGACGCGGATCCGCGCCTGCCGGCAGAACACGTCGGCCAGCTGCCGCGCCTCGCGGCCGTGGTCGCCGGTCTCGGTCAGGTACTCGGCGCGGACGCAGGCGGCGCTCATCGCGAAGAGTTCGGCGCCGATGTCCACGATCCGGCCGAGGAAGCCCTGCTTGGTCTCCATCCGGCCCTGCCAGCGGGACATCGCGTAGAAGGTGGAGCGGGCGAGCTTGCGGGAGGTCCGCTCGACGTAGCGCAGATGTCCGGCCAGCTCGCCGAACTCCTGGTAGGTGCGCGGGAGCTGGCCCGGTCCGGCGACGAGCTTGGGCAGCCAGCGGGCGTAGAACCCGCCGGCCTTGGCCGCCGCCCGGCCCTTGTCGGCGAGGGACTTGTCGGGGTCGATGAGGTCTCCGGCGACCGACAGGTGGGCGTCCACCGCCTCGCGGGCGATCAGCAGGTGCATGATCTCCGTGGAGCCCTCGAAGATCCGGTTGATGCGCATGTCGCGGAGCATCTGCTCGGTGGGGACGGCGCGTTCGCCGCGGGCGGCGAGCGAGTCGGCGGTCTCGTAGCCGCGGCCGCCGCGGATCTGGACGAGTTCGTCGGCCATCAGCCAGCCCATCTCGGAGCCGTAGAGCTTGGCGAGGGCGGCCTCGATGCGGATGTCGTTGCGGTTCTCGTCGGCCATCTGGGAGGAGAGGTCGACGACCGCTTCGAGGGCGAAGGTGGTGGCGGCGATGAAGGAGATCTTGGCGCCGACGGCTTCGTGCCGGGCGACCGGCCGGCCCCACTGCTCACGGGCCGCGGACCACTCACGGGCGATCTTCAGGCACCACTTGCCGGTGCCGACGCACATCGCGGGCAGCGAGAGCCGGCCGGTGTTGAGGGTGGTGAGGGCGATCTTCAGGCCGGCGCCCTCGGGGCCGATGCGGTTGGCGGCGGGGACGCGCACCTGGTGGAAGCGGGTCACCCCGTTCTCCAGGCCGCGCAGGCCCATGAAGGCGTTGCGGTGCTCGACCGTGATGCCGGGCGAGCCGGCCTCGACGACGAAGGCCGTGATGCCGCCCTTGTGGCCTTCGGAGGCGGGGACCCGCGCCATCACCACCAGCAGGTCGGCGACCACGCCGTTGGTGGTCCACAGCTTGACCCCGTCGAGGACGTAGTCGGTGCCGTCCGGGACGGCCGTGGTCGCCAGCCGGGCCGGGTCCGAGCCCACGTCGGGCTCGGTCAGCAGGAACGCCGAGATGTCCGTACGGGCACAGCGCGGCAGGAAGGTCTCCTTCTGCTCCTTGGTGCCGAACAGCTTCAGCGGCTGCGGCACGCCGATCGACTGGTGCGCGGAGAGCAGCGCGCCGATCGCGGGGCTGGCCGTGCCGGCCAGGGCGAGGGCCCGGTTGTAGTAGACCTGGGTGAGCCCGAGGCCGCCGTACTTCGGGTCGATCTTCATGCCGAAGGCACCGAGTTCCTTGAGCCCCTGCACGGTCTCGTCCGGAATCTGCCCCTCGCGCTCGATCCGGGCGCCGTCGATCTCGCTCTCGCAGAAGTCGCGCAGGGTGGCGAGGAACTTCTCACCGCGGCGCACGTCGTCGACCGCGGGGGTCGGGTGCGGATGGATGAGGTCGAGCCGGAAACGCCCCAGGAACAGTTCCTTGGCGAAGCTGGGCTTGCGCCAGTCCTGCTCGCGGGCCGCCTCGGCGACCTGGCGTGCTTCGCGCTCGGAAACGTTGCGGATGGATGGAGCGGTCATCAGGAGCTCACCTCGCCGCGGGATCGGGAGTTCAGCGCCGGCGGGCCGGTCGGCCGCTGGACAGCGCTACTTGTGAGAGTTACCCGATCCGCACGGGTTGCACCACGGGAGGCGGCCGGAGATGGCAGCGCGGCGGACCACTCCACGCCAAGCGGGACATACCCCCCGGCGCCGGTCCGGGGCCGCTCGCCGACCTCCGCCGTTCGGGGGGTGCGGCATACCGCGCTGGTAGTACGGACGGCCCCCGTTCCTCCCCCGGGGGACGGCCGCGGCTCCCTCTCAGACAGGAGGAAGCCAGGGGGCCGGGCCGCTTACCGTCAAGATCCGGCATGGCGGGAGAGGTGATGCCGGAAACGGGGGACGCGGCGCGCTCCGGGAACAGGGTGCCGGAGCGCGCCGCGTCAGGGACCGGCGCCGGGAGGCGCCGGCCGGGGTCCGGTTGGTGATACGGCCCCAGGGACGGCCGTCGCTGTCCACCGGTCCGGACCGGGTCGGGCGGGAGGTTACAGCGCGAGGCCGGTGAGGACCAGCACCCGCTCGTAGGTGTAGTCGTCCATCGCGAACCGCACGCCCTCGCGGCCCACACCCGACTGCTTGACGCCGCCGTACGGCATCTGGTCGGCGCGGTAGGACGGCACATCGCCGACGATCACGCCGCCGACCTCCAGCGCGCGGTGGGCGCGGAAGGCGGTCTGCACGTCGTGGGTGAACACGCCCGCCTGGAGGCCGAACTTGGAGTCGTTGACGGCCGCGAAGGCCTCCGCCTCCCCGTCGACCTTCTTGAGGGTGAGCACCGGGCCGAAGACCTCTTCGCAGGCGAGGGTGGCGTCGGCGGGCACGTCCGCCAGCACCGTCGGCGCGTAGGAGGCGCCGTCGCGCTTGCCGCCCGCGAGCAGCTTCGCGCCGCGCTCCACGGCCTCGTCCACCCAGGACTCGACGCGCTTGGCGGCGTTCTCGTCGACCAGCGGGCCGACCTCGGTCGCGTCGTCCGACGGGTCGCCGGTGACCTGCGCCTCGACGGCCGCCACGATCTTGGGCACCAGACGGTCGTAGACGGAGGCGTCGGCGATCACCCGCTGCACCGAGATGCAGGACTGGCCGCCCTGGTAGTTGGAGAAGGTGGCGATGCGCTGCGCCGCCCAGTCCAGGTCCGCCTCGGAGGAGTAGTCCGGCAGCACGACGGCCGCGCCGTTGCCGCCGAGCTCCAGGGTGCAGTGCTTGCGCGGCACCGAGTCGAGGATGGCGTAGCCGACCTTCTCGGAACCGGTGAAGGAGACGACCGGCAGCCGCTCGTCCTGGACCAGCGCCGGCATCCGGTCGTTGGGCACCGGGAGGATCGACCAGGAACCGGCCGGCAGCTCGGTCTCGGACAGCAGCTCGCCGAGGATCAGGCCGGAGAGCGGGGTGGCCGGCGCCGGCTTGAGGATGATCGGGGCGCCGGCCGCGATGGCCGGGGCGATCTTGTGGGCGCAGAGGTTCAGCGGGAAGTTGAACGGGGCGATGCCCAGGACCGTGCCGCGCGGGAAGCGGCGGGTCAGGGCGAGCCGGCCGGCGCCGCCCGCGTCGGTGTCCAGGCGCTGCGCCTCACCGCCGTTGAAGCGGCGGGCCTCCTCGGCGGCGAACCGGAACACGGAGACGGCCCGGCCGACCTCGCCGCGCGCCCACTTCATGGGCTTGCCGTTCTCCGCGGAGATCAGCCGGGCGATCTCCTCCGTGCGCTCCACCAGCCGGCGGTGCACATGGTCCAGCGCGGCGGCCCGGACGTGCGCCGGGGTGGCGGCGAGCTCGTCCTGGACCGCGACGGAGGCGGCGACGGCCTCCTCGACCTGGGCCTCGGTGGGGACGCTCACCGTGCCGACGAGGCGTCCGTCCCAGGGAGAGGTGACGTCGAAGGTGGCCTCGCCGGTGGCCTCGCGGCCGGCGAGCCAGAAGGCGGTGGGGGCTGCATCAGTGGGGATCGGCACAGTGGAACCCGGCCCTTCAGAAGTGGTGGGTGATGCGCATGGCTCAGCGAGCGGCTCTGCGGATTTGACTCGGGATCCACGGTAGGGGTGCGGCGGCGCCGTGGCGTTTGTCCGAAGCGTAGAAATCGGCGGGGCGGTCTCTCCGCGGTGGAGGGGGCGGGGGCGTACGGGCGGGGCGGGGGAAGAGGGACGGGCGCCTGCCGGGCCGGGGGCCGGCGGCTCACCTCAGGGGGACGGCCCCGGCCCTGCCCCTGGCGGCCATGCTCCCCGGAAACGGCCGGTTCACTCCCCCTGTCCCCCCGACGTCGCCTTGAGCGCCAGCCACAGCTCCATCCGGACATCCGCGTCGTCCAGCGAGCGGCCCAGGATCTCCTCCACCCGCCGCATCCGGTAGCGCAGGGTGTGGCGGTGCACGCCCAGGTCGGCGGCGGCCGCGTCCCACTGGCCGTGCCGGGCGAGCCAGGCCCGCAGCGAGGCGACCAGATCGCCGCGGCCCCGGGCGTCGTGCTCGCGCAGCGCCCGCAGCAGCCCGTCCGCGAAGGCGCGGACCGCGTCGTCGGCGAGCAGCGGCAGCACCGACCCGGCCGCCACGTCCTCGTGCTCGACCAGGGTCCGGCCGCGCCGGCGGGCCACCGACAGGGCCTGTTCGGCCTGGCGGTAGGCGTTCGCGGCGGCCATCGGCCCGGTCGGCGCCGACAGCCCGACGGCCACGCTCTGATCGTGGTCCGCCCGGCCCCGGCCCGCCCGGCCGCCCGAACGCGGCCGCGCACCGGCGCGGGCGTCGGCCTCGGCGGCGTACGCGGCGCAGGCCCCGGCGGCCGCCCCGCCGTCCGCGACCAGCACGATCAGCCGGCCGCCGTCCGGCACCGCGAGCACCGCCTCACCGGTCCGCGCGGCCGCGGAGTCCATCGCGTCGGCCAGCCCGTCGAGCACCCCCGACGCCCCGACGCCCGCGGACGCCTGCTCCTCGCCGGCCACCGGCTCCGCGACCACCATCCGGAACGGCGCGTCCAGCAGCCCGCCGTAGAGCCGGCCCGCCACCGCGCGGGCGTGGTCCGGCTCCCCCGCGAGCAGCATCTTGAGCACCGCGGCACCGAGCCGCTGCTCGGCGTCCTGCAGCGCCCGGGACCGTTCGGTGGTGAGGGTGAGCAGCGCGACCGCGGAGTGCACGGCGTAGCGCTCGGCCGTGCCGAGCGGGGCGCCGGTGCCGACCGCGAGGACGCCACGGGCCCGGCGCCCGGTGCCCAGCGACTGCAGTTCGACCCGGTCGTCGCCGTCGGTGTCGCTGACGACGGAGCTGGCGGGGGCGGGCCGCTCGCGCAGCCGCCCGACGTCGTCGCCGAGCCGGGCCGCGCGGCGGGCGGCCCAGTCGGGGGCGGCGGCCACCACCGCGCCCGACGCGTCGTAGAGCGCGGCCCAGCCGTCCAGATGCGCCGCGAGCCGGGCCAGCAGCTCGGCCGGGCCCTCGGCGCTCAGCGCCGCCCGGGTCAGCTCCCGCTGCGCCTCGAACCCGGCGGTCACCGCCCGGTACTGGTCGGCGGCGACGGCGGCCGAAACCGCCTTGCTGATCGCGATGAACGGGGTCCTGCGGGGCACCCCGAGCAGCGGCAGCCCCTGTTCCCCGGCCGCGTCGACCAGGGCCTGCGGCACGCCCTCGTAATTGACCCCGACCGCGAACCCCAGCCCGACGACCCCTGCCTCCGCGACCCGCCGCACGTACCTGCGGGTCGCCTCCGGGTCCTCCGCGTCCAGCTTGAGCGCGGTGATCAGCAGCAGTTCCCCGCCCTCCATGTAGGGCACCGGGTCGATCAGCTCACTGGCGTGCGCCCAGCGCACCGGCACATCGAGGCGCCCCTCGCCCGCGAGCACGGTCAGCTTGAGCGCGGTGTGGTTGACCAGGGAAGCGAGGGTGTGCGGCATGGGACCTTCATGACGTCGAGACTGCGAGGGACGACCGGACGACAGCCGGCCACCGACCGGCCGGACGACGACCGGCCGATGACCACTCAACGACCACCGACGACCGTCGACGACTGCTGCTGACCGGCCACTGACCGGCCAGCGACCGATTCTTTACGCCGCCTCGTATGAACGGCCACTGTCGATTCTGCCTCAGCGGAGGAATCCGGGGGAGCGCCGGTCCGGCCACATCCGCCCGCCACCCCGGTGCACGAGCCCCCGACGGGGCGGCCGGTGCGCCGCGACAAGCCCCACGGCGGGCGTCCCTTCCCCCGCCCGCCCCGGTCACCCCCCGGTCGGCCGCCCTCAGGCCCGCAGGTCCACCAGCACCGGCGGCGCATGCTCCCCGGCCACCGAGGTCACGGAGAGCACGGCATGCCCCGGCGGCACCGAATTCGCGAGATCGGACGCGGACCAGCGCTCCCGCTCCACGGTGCGCACGGTGACGGCCTTGGCGGTGGCCGCCTTGCCGGTGACCAGATGCCGGAAGATGTGGAACGCCTTCATCGCGGCGCCCTCCGCGATGATCTGACGGTCGGTGACATCGCGGGTCTCCACCCACTCCTTGCCCCACACCTCGGCGAACCGGGCACCGTCCCACGTCGTCACACCGGCGAACGCCATCCGGCAGCCGACCGTGCCGAGCAGCGTGCCGCGCAGCGCGTCGGGAACGTCGTCCAGGGAGCGCAGCGTCAGCACCGCTCCGGCGTTCGCCGACCGCAGCCGCTGCAGTCCGCGCAACGCCTCCGCCGTGATCGTGTGGGCGGCCTCGTCGAGCACCAGACAGGCGAACAGCGAGCGGTCCCCGCGGGCCACCGCGCACTCGGTGAACTGCGCCAGCACCAGCCGGGCGAGGATCCGCGACGCCTCCGCATGGCCGCGTTCGGGCAGTTCGATACGGACCCGCAGCGGATGGTCCAGGGCGCGCAGGGACACCTGGCGGGTGCCGCCCGTGGGATCGAAGAAGGCGGCGAAGGCGGGCCGGTCCAGGAGGGCGATGCGGTCGGCGAGGAGCACCCCGACGTCGCCGGGGCGCTCCGACTGACGGGCGCGGGCATCCAGTTCGCGCAGCAGCGTGTCGGCGCCGGCGTCCTGCAGAGCGGTACGCAGCGCGGACATCGCCCGGGGCGCACCGTCCAGCAGTTCGCGCAGTTCGGGCACGGTCGGGAAGCGGTCGTGGGCGGCCCGGAAGGGGCCGAGCAACTGGGCCAGGGTGGTCGCGGCGCGACGGCTGTCGCCGCCCGGCAGCTGCCCGGCGAGATCGCCGACCAGGGCCTCCGCCAGGATGCCGGCCGCCTCGTCGGGGTCCGTGGTGCCGCCGTAAAGATCGAGGTCGCAGTCCGGATCCGGCCGGCCGACCCTGACCACCACATCGAACGCGTCGTCGGGGCCGAGGTCGGATCCGGCCGGGCCGACGACGATCACGGCGGCCTGCCCGGCCAGCGCCTGCAGGCACATCGATTCCACCACCGGCTTGACGACCCGGGTGGTCTTGCCGCTGCCGGCCGGTCCCACGGCCAGCAGCGAGGTGCCCAGCACCCCCGGGTCCAGGGCGCATCCGGTGCCGCGGTGCTGATACGGGTTGCGGTGGTGGTCGGCGGCGGTGCCGATCCGGACCTGGTGGGCGAGCAGATCGTGGTGCGCGGTCCGGCGGGGCAGATCACGCCGCCCCGAGGGGTGCGCACAGGCCGCGGCGCCGTGCCGCAGCACGGTGTCGGTGAAGGAGGCCAGGGAGTTCTTGCCGGACCGCACCGAGCGCCAGGCGCGCTCGATCCTGGCCACATCGACATCGTTCATCCGGCCGGCCCGCGCCTCGTCGGTCAGCTTGTCGGCGGCGTCCGGGGCACCGTGCGCCCGCAGGTCGGGCCACTGGGCGCGGTCGGCGGCGGGGTGGGGTTTGGGGGCAGCGGGGGCGCGGTCGCGGAACCGGCCGAAAAACCCCAGGAAGCGGCGGACGAGCTCCGGCCAGCGGCCCATGCGGCCGAACACGACGGCAAGGAGCGCCAGCACCAGCCCGTAGTAGATGTAGGTGGCCCAGACATAGGCCATTTGGTTGCCGCCGGCCGTCCGCCAGGATTCCGGCGTGAGCAGCAGCAGCGGCCAGAGCCAGTAACCGCCGAGATAGCTGTTGATCAGCAACGACCACAGCAGCCACCCGCACAGGAACGAGATCACCGCGCCGCTGATCAGCTGCCGTCCGGGGACCCGGTCGGGCTCCTGTGCGGCGCGGGGCCGGTGGCCGTAGGTCCAGATGCCGGGGGCGGCCGCCGGGCGCGGGGTGCGCAGCCACTTCAGCACCGGCGGTTCGGCGGCCGCGGGACCGCCGGGCGCGGTGCCCGGAGGAGCGGCGGGCATGGCCGGCACGGTCGGCGGGGCGGCGGGCGGTGGCGGGGTGTGCGGCGCGGCGGCCGGTGGGGTGGGCGGTGCCGCGGGACGCGGCACCGCGGGTTCGGGTCGGTGCGCTCCGTCCGGCGGCTGGGGAGCGGTGTGCTGTGCGTCGTGCGTGCCCTCGGTGTCCATCCGGTGCCCCTTGTCCCCCTTGAGCCGTGGCCTGCTGCGTCATGGCGCCGGCGGCCGCGTCGTCCGGCCGCGGTGCCATTGTCATGCCCGCGCTGGTGTCCGCGGCCGCCGGGCGCGCCGCCGCACAATCTACTGGCCGTGGGCCGCCGCTATGTCCGGTGCGGACAACGCAACACGCGCACTTCTCCCGAACGGAACATGCCAGACCCGCCCGGCCGCCCCTAGCCTGCGAGAACAACACCTTTGTACGTTCCCCCGTTCCACTCCAGGAGACTGCCATGACCGAACTGTCCGGAGGCCCGGCCCTCCCCCAGGAGCGTCGCGTCGTCACCGCGATCCCCGGCCCGAAGTCGCAGGAGCTGTGGGCCCGTAAGCAGGCCACGGTGGCCGCCGGCGTCGGCGCCGTGCTGCCCGTCTTCGTCAAGCGCGCGGGCGGCGGCGTCCTGGAGGACGTGGACGGGAACTCGCTGATCGACTTCGGCTCCGGCATCGCGGTGACCTCGGTGGGCAACAGCGCGGAGGCCGTCGTCCGCCGGGCCACCGCGCAGCTCCAGGCGTTCACCCACACCTGTGCCATGGTGGCGCCGTACGAGCCGTACATCGAGGTCTGTGAGCAGCTGGCGGAGCTGACGCCGGGCGACCACGCGAAGAAGTCGGCGCTGTTCAACTCCGGCGCGGAGGCCGTCGAGAACGCCGTCAAGATCGCCCGCGCGTACACCAAGCGCCAGGCGGTCGTCGTCTTCGACCACGGCTACCACGGCCGGACGAACCTGACGATGGCGCTCACCGCCAAGAACATGCCGTACAAGCACGGCTTCGGCCCGTTCGCGCCCGAGGTCTACCGCGTCCCGCTGGCCTACCCCTACCGCTGGCTGACCGGCCCGGAGAACTGCGCCCAGGAGGCCGCGGACCAGGCCATCTCGCAGATCACCAAGCAGATCGGCGCGGAGAACGTCGCGGCGATCATCATCGAGCCGGTGCTCGGCGAGGGCGGCTTCATCGAGCCGGCCAAGGGCTTCCTGCCGGCCCTCGCGAACTTCGCGAAGGAGAACGGCATCGTCTTCGTCGCGGACGAGATCCAGTCCGGCTTCTGCCGTACGGGCCAGTGGTTCGCGTGCGAGGACGAGGGCATCGTCCCCGACCTGATCACGACGGCCAAGGGCATCGCCGGCGGTCTGCCGCTGGCCGCCGTCACCGGCCGCGCCGAGATCATGGACGCCGCGCACGCGGGCGGCCTGGGCGGCACCTACGGCGGCAACCCGGTGGCCTGCGCCGCGGCGCTGGGCTCCATCGAGACCATGCGCGAGCAGGACCTGAACGCCAAGGCCCGCCGGATCGGCGAGGTCATGAAGGCCCGCCTGAACGCCATCGCCGAGAAGTACGACATCGTCGGCGAGGTCCGCGGCCGCGGCGCGATGATCGCGATCGAGCTGGTCAAGTCCGGCTCCAAGGACCCGAACCCGGAGGCCACCGCCGCGCTGGCCAAGGCCTGCCACCAGGAGGGCCTGCTGGTCCTGACCACCGGTACGTACGGCAACGTGCTGCGCTTCCTGCCGCCGCTGGTCATCGGCGAGGACCTGCTGGGCGAGGGCCTGGACATCCTCGAAGGCGCCTTCGCCGCGCTCTGAGCGACCCCCGTCCCCGGGCGCGCCGCGCGGGGCGCTTCATCCGAGCCCTGCGCGCAGGCGCTCCGCCCGGAAGCACCTGCGCGGACAGCACCCCGGCACGGCCCGGGACACGGCAGACGCCGGGTCCCGGGCCGTGCCCCTTTTTCGTGCCCCTTCTCGTGCCCCTTCTCGTGCCCGTGCGGGTGCTCGGCGTCCGCGCCCGAGGACGCGTTCCGCCCACGCACCCCGTCACCCGGCCGCCCCCTCCCGTCCCTGCCCTCTCCGCTCCTTTTCTGTCCTTTCTGTACTCATTTTCGCGTTCATTTCCGTCCGGACGTGCGTAACTGGAGGCATGGCGTGAAGAAGATGTGCGGGGCCGATGGCGGCCGGGTAATGCGCCTGTCGGGTGCGCTCGCCGTGCCGTACGGTTCCTGCAGATGAGAGAAACACCCCGCTCGCAGGGGACTGCGGGCGACGCCCGGTCGGCGCTTCCCCGGTTCCGATCAGGCCGTGCCCTCGCGCACAACACCGGGCCCCCTGGCAAAGGGGGCTCCGGGAATCCTCACCGATCGGATGTCCGCCCGCCCCATACCCCCCGGGGCGCGCGGAACACCGGTCAGCGCGGCCGCCTCGGAACCACCCCCCCTGTTCCGAGGCGGCCGACCCTTTTTCCGGGCTCCGCTGACCCGTCGGGCCGCGGCTTCTCCCTCTTCTCACCTCTGTCCGCCGGGCTGTTCGGCGCGCTGCTCTTCGCCGTGCTCACCTGGCAGGTGGCCGGTCACGGTCCGCTGCGCGCCCTCGACGAACGGCTCGGCCGCGCCCTTGCCGCCGGAAGCATCCCCTCCGGGGCCGCCGAATTCTTCGCCGATCTCGGCAATACGGCGGTGGCGCTGCCGGTGCTGTTGGTGGTGATGGTGTGGACGGGCTGGCTGGGGTGGCGGGGGCAACGCGGGTCGTGGGGTGCGGACCAGGGCGGCGAGGACGCGGCCCTCGGGCCCGCTCCGGTGCGCTGGTGGCTGCCGCCGCTCGCCGCCGGCCTCGCCCTGGCCGCGGTGCCCGCGCTGGTCGTCCCGCTCAAGCTCTGGATCGCCCGCCCGGGACCGCCGCGGATGGCCGGTGACGCGGCCGCCTTCTACCCGTCGGGGCACGGCGCCACGGCGGCCGTGGCGTACGGCGTGGCCGGGCTGCTGCTGATCCGCGGGCTGCGGGAGAGGCACGGCAGCGCCGGCGCCGGACCACACACTCCAGCGACCGCGTCCACGGACACGGCGACGACCAAGGCCGCCGCCACCCCCACCACGGCCGCCCTCACCATCGCGGTCGTCCTGCTCAACGCGGGCGTCGGTCTCGGCCTGGTGCGCCGGGGCTATCACTGGCCGCTGGACGTGCTCGGCAGCTGGTGCCTGGCCGGGGTGCTGCTCGCCGTGTGGTGCGCGGTGTGCGACCGGTGGGCCGCCGGGGGCGGGGGCCGGGCGGCGCGCAGGAGAACGACCGGTGAGGCGGAGGCGGGGGCGGACGGGTCCTGAGTCCGCCCGCCCCCGCCGGGCCTCAGCTGTCGAACCCCAGGCCCACCTTGTCCATGGCCTTCAGCCACAGGTTGCGGCGGCCGCCGTGGGTGTCGGCCCGGGTCATGGACCACTGGGTGATGCCGATGCCGGCCCAGCGCAGCGGCTCGGGCGGGAAGGGCAGCGGCTTGCTGCGGACCATCTCCAGCTCCGTGCGCTCGGTGCGCTCGCCGGTGAGCAGGTCGAGCATCACTTCGGCGCCGAAGCGGGTGGCGCCGACGCCGAGGCCGGTGTAGCCGGCGGCGTAGGCGACCCGGCCCGCGTGGGCGGTGCCGAAGAAGGCCGAGAAGCGGGAGCAGGTGTCGATGGCGCCGCCCCAGGTGTGGGTGAAGCGCAGGCCCTCCAACTGCGGGAAGCAGCGGAAGAAGTGCCGGGCGAGCTTCTCGTACGTGGCGGGGTGGTGGTCGAACTCGGCGCGGATCCCGCCGCCGTAGCGGTAGACGATGTCGTAGCCGCCCCACAGGATGCGGTTGTCCTCGGTGATGCGGAAGTAGTGGAAGTGGTTGTTGGAGTCCGAGAGGCCCTGGCGGTTCTTCCAGCCGATGGCGGCGAGCTGTTCGTCGGACAGCGGCTCCGTCATCAGGGCGTGGTCGTAGACCGGGACGATGTACGGGCGGACCCGCTTGACCAGCGACGGGAAGGCGTTGGTGCCGAGCGCGACATGGCGGGCGAAGACCCGGCCGTAGGGGGTGCGGACGGCCATGCCCAGGCCGTCGGAGGCGAGGGCGGTGCCGCGGGTGCGCTCGTAGATGCGGACGCCGAGGCCGAGGCAGGCCCGCTTCAGGCCCCAGGCGAGGCGGGCCGGATTGAGCATGGCGACGCCGTCGCGGTCCCACAGGCCGGCGCGGAAGGTCGGTGAGGCGACCTCGGCGCGCAGCGCGTCCTGGTCGAGGAAGGTGTGCCGGTCGAGGCCGAGGCTCGCGGCGTCCTCGGCGAACTCCTTGAGTTCGGCGACCTGGTGGGGCTCGGTGGCGATGTCGATCTCGCCGGTGCGCTCGAAGGCGCAGTCGATGCCGTAGCGGGCGACGGCCTCCTCGATGGCGTCGAGGTTGCGGATGCCGAGCGCTTCGAGGGTGGCCAGCTCGTCGGGCCAGCGGGCCAGGCCGTTGCCGAGGCCGTGGGTGAGGGAGGCGGCGCAGAAGCCGCCGTTGCGTCCGGAGGCCGCCCAGCCGATCTCGGCGCCTTCGATGAGGACGACATCGCGCTCGGGGTCGCGTTCCTTGGCGATCAGCGCGATCCACAGCCCCGAGTAGCCGCCGCCGACGACGAGCAGGTCGCAGGTCTCGTCGCCGACGAGGGCGGGCCGGGCGGCCGGGCGGTCCTTGTCGGCCAGCCAGAACGGGGTGGGTTCGGCGTCCGCGAGCGCGTGCGCGGCGGACGGGGTCATGGCAGCTCGTGCCATGGTTCTCAGCTCCTCTTGCTCCTCTTGCGGCGGGCACCGGCCAGCTGGCCGACGACTACGCATGCCACGGCGATCAGGAACATCGCCGTGCCGATGACATTGATCTGGACGGGCGTGCCCCGCTGTGCCGATCCCCAGACGAACATGGGGAAGGTGACGGTGGAGCCGGCGTTGAAGTTGGTGATGATGAAGTCGTCGAAGGACAGGGCGAAGGACAGCAGGGCGCCCGAGGCGATGCCGGGGGCGGCGATCGGCAGCGTCACCCGCAGGAAGGTCTGGACGGGTGAGGCGTAGAGGTCCTGGGCGGCCTGTTCGAGGCGTGGGTCCATGCTCATCACCCGGGCCTTGACGGCGGTGACCACGAAGCTCAGGCAGAACATGATGTGGGCGATGAGGATCGTCCAGAAGCCGAACTGGATGCCCATGTTGAGGAAGAGGGTGGCCAGCGACGCGGCCATGACGACCTCGGGCATCGCCATCGGCAGGAAGATCAGGGTGTTGACGCCGGCCCGGGCGCGGAAGCGGTAGCGGGCCAGCGCGAACGCGATCATGGTGCCGAGGACGGTCGCGCCCAGGGTGGCCCAGAGCGCGAGCTGCAGGCTCAGGCCGAGCGAACCGCACAGGTCGGCGACGCCGCACGGATCGCTCCAGGCGTCCGTGGAGAAGCGCTGCCACTGGTAGTTGAAGCGGCCGTTGGGCTTGTTGAAGGAGAAGACCATCACCACGAGGTTCGGCAGGACCAGATAGCCCAGCGTGCACAGACCGGCGAGGGTGACGATGTTGCGGCGCAGCCAGCGCAGGCCACGGTTCGGGGTGCGGGCCGCGGTGGCTTCGGTGGTCTCGTGGACGGCCATCAGACCAGGTCCTCCGTCCCGGACTTGCGGATGTAGATCGTGACCATGGCGAGGATGGCCGCCATGAGGAGGAAGGAGAGGGCGGCGGCGGTCGGGTAGTCCAGGACCCGCAGGAACTGCGACTGGATGACGTTGCCGATCATCTTCTGGTCGGTGGAGCCCAGCAGTTCGGCGTTGATGTAGTCACCGGCGGCCGGGATGAAGGTGAGCAGGGTGCCGGCGACGACACCGGGCATGGACAGCGGGAAGGTCACCCGGCGGAAGGTGGTGGCCGGGCGGGCGTAGAGGTCGCCGGCGGCCTCGTGGAGGCGCGGGTCGATGCGCTCCAGGGAGGTGTAGAGCGGCAGGATCATGAAGGGCAGGAAGTTGTAGGTCAGTCCGCAGACCACGGCGAGCGGGGTGGCGAGCACCCGCTGCCCTTCGGTGAGGCCCAGCCAGCTGGTGACGTCCAGGACGTGCAGCGAGTTCAGGACGCCGACCACCGGTCCGCCGTCGGCCAGGATCGTCTTCCAGGCGAGTGTGCGGATCAGGAAGCTGGTGAAGAACGGGGCGATGACCAGGATCATCACCACGTTCCGCCAGCGCCCGGCCTTGAAGGCGATGAGGTAGGCCAGCGGGTAGCCCAGGAGCAGGCAGAGCACGGTGGCGGTGGCGGCGTAGAGCACGGAGCGCACGAACTGCGGCCAGTACTCGCCGAGCGCGTCCCAGTACGTCGCGAAGTGCCAGGTGACCTTGAAGCCCTCTTCGAGGGAGCCGGTCTGGACCGAGGTCGACGCCTGGTAGACGAGCGGGGCGGCGAAGAAGACGATCAGCCACAGGATGCCGGGGAGCAGCAGCCAGTAGGGGACGAGGCGCTTGCGGGCGGGGGTCCTGCGCGGGGCGGTGACCTCGGCCCCGGCCTGCCCGTCCGGTGGCGCGGGCGTCGCGGTCGTGGTCACGCGGCCTCCTCATCGAGGTCCGCGCCGGCCTGCCGGTCCTGGGCGGCGTCCAGCCCGAAGGTGTGCGCCGGGCTCCAGTGCAGGACGACCTCGGCGCCGGGGACCAGGCGCCCGTCGCGCTCGATGTTCTGCTCGTAGACGGCGAGTTCGCCCAGGCCCGGGGCCTCGATCACGTACTGGGTGGAGACGCCGATGAAGCTGGCGTCCTTGATGCGCGCGGGCAGCCGGTTGCGGCCGTCGGCGAGGAACCCGGCGTCGTCGGCGTGCGCCAGGGCCACCTTCTCGGGCCTCACACCGGCCAGCACCTTCTCGCCGGTGCGGGCCGGGGCGCTGCACCGTGCGGCGGGCAGTCGCAGCGTGGCGTCACCGGCCTTGAGCAGCAGTTCCTCGCCGCCGGCCTCGACGATCTCGGCCTCGATGAGGTTGGAGGTGCCCAGGAAGTTGGCGACGAAGGTGGTGGCGGGGTTCTCGTAGAGGTCGGCGGGGGCGCCGAGCTGTTCGACCCGGCCGCCGTTCATCACGGCCACGGTGTCGGCCATCGTCATGGCCTCCTCCTGGTCGTGGGTGACGTGCACGAAGGTGATGCCGACCTCGGTCTGGATGCGCTTGAGCTCCAGCTGCATCTGGCGGCGCAGCTTGAGGTCGAGGGCGCCCAGCGGCTCGTCGAGGAGCAGCACCTGCGGGTGGTTGATCAGGGCGCGGGCGACCGCGACGCGCTGCTGCTGGCCGCCGGAGAGCTGCTGCGGCTTGCGGCGGGCCATCGGGCCGAGCTGGACGAGGTCGAGCATCTCCTCGACCTGCTTCTTGACGGACTTGATGCCGCGGCGGCGCAGCCCGAAGGCGACGTTCTCGTAGATGTCCAGGTGCGGGAAGAGCGCGTAGTTCTGGAAGACGGTGTTGACCTGCCGCTTGTAGGGCGGCAGGACGGTGACGTCCCGGCCGGACAGTTCGACGGTGCCGGTGGTGGGCTCCTCCAGCCCGGCGATCATGCGCAGGGTGGTGGTCTTGCCGCAGCCCGAGGCGCCCAGCAGCGCGAAGAAGGAGCCCGCGGGGACGGTCAGGTCGAGCGGATGGACGGCGGTGAAGGAGCCGTAGGTCTTGCTTATCCCGTGGAGGCGGACGTCGCCGCCACTGCTCTGGGGGGTCGCGGAGTGGGTCATGTCGGTCGTCCCGTGGGTCGGAGGGCGAAGCGGCTCGGGCGGGCCAGGGAGGGGGTCAGGCGCCGGTGAGGTCGGAGAACTTCTGGGCGAACTCCTTGTTCTCCTTGGCGCTCAGGGCGCGGAAGGAGTGGGAGCGGGCGGCCATCTCCTTGTCCGGCAGGATCAGCGGGTTCTCGGCCGCCTTCTTGTCGATCTTGGCAAGTTCCTCGCGCACCCCGTCGACGGGGCAGGCGTAGTTGATGTACGCCGCGAGCCGGGCCGCCGCCTTCGGCTCGTAGAAGTAGTCGATGAGCCGTTCGGCGTTCTGCTTGTGGCGGGCCTTGTTCGGCACCATGAGGTTGTCGGTGGACACCATGTAGCCGGACTTGGGGATGGCGTAGGCGATGTCCGGGTTGTCGTTCTGGAGCTGGACGATGTCGCCCGCCCAGGCCACACAGGCGGCCAGATCGCCCTTGTCCAGGTCCGTGGTGTAGTCGTTGCCGGTGAAGCGGCGGATCTGCTGGGAGTCGACGCCCTTCTGGAGCCGGGCGAGGGCCGCGTCGTAGTCGTCCGCGGCGACGTCCTCGGGCCGCTTACCCATGTCCAGCAGCGTCAGCCCGACGCTGTCGCGCATCTCGGAGAGAAAGCCGACCCGGCCCTTGAGCTGCGGGTCCTCCAGCAGCTGGCTGACGGAGTCGACCTTCTTCCCGCGGGTGGCCTTCTTGTTGTACGCGATGAGGGCCGGGATGCCCTGCCACACGTAGGAGTGCGCGCGGCCGGGGTCCCAGGCGGGGTCGCGGTACTGGGCCGAGAGGTTGGCGTAGGCGTGCGGCAGGTTGGCCGGGTCCAGCTGCTGGATCCAGCCGAGGGAGATCATCCGCGCGCACATCCAGTCGGTGAGCACGATCAGATCGCGGCCGGTGTCCTGGCCGGCCGCCAGCTGGGCCTGGACCTTGCCGAAGAACTCGTCGTTGTCGTTGATGTCCTCGGTGTACTTGACGGCGATGCCGGTGCGCCGGGTGAAGCGCTCCAGGGTCGGCCGGTGCTTGCCGTCCTTGCTGACGTCCATGTACTCGGTCCAGTTGGAGAAGTTGAGGCGCTTCTCCGCCCGGGAGTGGTCCTCGGAGCGCCCGGCGTCCGTACGGCCCGCGGGCGGGATCCCGCAGGACGCCAGGGCGCCGAGGCCGCCGATGGTGGCCGCCATGGCGCCGCCCGCGCGCAGCAGCGAGCGGCGGGTCATGGCGAGCCGGCCGTTCGTCGCACTGCGGCGCATGGCGACGAGTTCCGCCGGGGAGAGGGGTTCGGGCTGCTCGTGGTGCTCCATGCGCGGTGCCCTTTCAGGGGATGAGCCCGGCGCGCGGCCGGTGGTGACGAGGCCCGCGGCGCCGGCCGCAGGGGAAGGGCCCGGGGGCCCGGTGGGGCGTCCCTCAGGGGCGGTCCCCGAAGACCGTGCGGTGCCAGTCCTTGCGCGCCACCGCGGTGTTGTCGTACATGACGTGCTTGACCTGGGTGTACTCCTCGAAGGAGTAGGCCGACATGTCCTTGCCGAAGCCCGAGGCCTTGGCCCCGCCGTGCGGCATCTCGCTGATGATCGGGATGTGGTCGTTGACCCAGACGCAGCCCGCGTTGATCTCGCGGGTGGCGCGGCCGGTGCGGTAGACGTCCCGGCTCCAGGCGGAGGCGGCCAGCCCGTAGGGGGTGTCGTTGGCCAGCGCGATGCCCTCGTCGTCGCTGTCGAAGGGCAGCACGACCAGCACCGGGCCGAAGATCTCGGACTGCACGATCTCGCTGTCCTGCGCGGCCCCGGCGATCAGCGTGGGCCGGTAGTAGGCGCCCTTGGCCAGCTCGCCCCCGGGCGCCTCGCCGCCGGTGACGACGGTGGCGTAGCCGCGCGCCCGGTCCACGAAGCCGGCCACCCGGTCGCGCTGGGTGTGGGAGATCAGCGGGCCGAGGTCGGTGGCGGGGTCGAAGGGGTCGCCGAGCCGCACGGTCGCCATCAGGTCGGCGACGCCGCTGACGAAGGCGTCGTAGAGCGGGCGCTGGACGTAGGCGCGGGTGGCGGCGGTGCAGTCCTGGCCGGTGTTGATCAGCGAGCCGGCGACCGCGCCGTGGACGGCGGCCTCCAGGTCCGCGTCATCGAAGACCACGAAGGGGGCCTTGCCGCCGAGTTCGAGGTGCAGCCGCTTGACGGTGCCGGTGGCGATCTCGGCGACGCGCTTGCCGACGCCGGTCGAGCCGGTGAAGGAGGTCATCGCCACGGAACGGTGGCCCACCAGGTGCTCACCGGCGTCCCGGCCCGCCCCGGAGACGATGTTGAGGACGCCGTCGGGCAGCCCGGCGCGCTGCGCGGCCTGTGCGAACAGCAGCGAGGTGAAGGGGGTGATCTCGGCGGGCTTGAGGACGATGGTGTTGCCCGCGGCGATGGCCGGCAGCACCTTCCAGGCGGCCATCTGCAGCGGATAGTTCCACGGCGCGATGGAGCCGACGACGCCGATGGGCTCGCGGCGGATGACCGAGGTGTGATCGGGGCTGTATTCGCCGGCCGCCTTGCCCTCCAGATGGCGGGCGGCGCCCGCGAAGAACGCGGCGTTGTCGATCGAGCCCGGTACGTCGAACTCCTCGCTGAGCTTGATCGGCTTTCCGCAGTTCAGCGATTCGGCGGCGGCGAGATCGGCGGCGTCCTCGGCGAGCGCGGCCGCGAAGCGGTGCAGGGTGTCGGAGCGCTCACCGGGCGTGGCGCCGCCCCACTCGGGAAACGCCTGCTCCGCGGCCTGTACGGCGGCGTCCACATCCGCCGTACCCGCGAGCTCGTAGGAGTACACCGTCTCGCCTGTCGCCGGGTCCACGACGGCCTGGGTGCGGCCGGAACTCCCGCTGCGGAGACTGCCTGCGATGAACTGGGCGCCCTCGGCGAACCGCTCGGTGGCATCGAATCGGTGATCCATGGTGCTCTCCTCCGCCGGGCACCGAGGCCGCTCAGCGGCACTGCCTGGCGTAGCTATTTCCGGAATCGATGGCCGATCTTGACAGAATAGAAGGGCCTCAACAAGGGATTCCGTTGTTGCCTTTTGGTTACGCGACGAATTCTGCGATTCCCGCAGTATCAGCCCCGACACGTTGTCAGTGCCCGCTGACAGAATCCCGGCATGATGCACGACAACGCGGGGATCACCACGGGGGAGGGCGCCGGGAGCGCCGCGGACGGGCCGCGTTCGGTCGAGGAACTCCGGCGCACGGCCGCCGCCGGCCACCGCGTCAGATATGTCCCCTTCTGGGGTCACAGCCCCCGGCGCGATGGCAGCCTCGGCGCGAGCTGCTTCAGCCAGTGGTGGCCCTCCCCCTTCACCGTCGACGGCGTCCGCTACGCCACCGCCGAACACTGGATGATGGCCGGCAAGGCCCGGCTGTTCGCCGACGCGGAGGCGGAGCGGGAGGTCCTCGCGGCGCGGCACCCCCGGCAGGCCAAGGAAGCCGGGCGCACGGTCCGCGGCTTCGACGAGGAGATGTGGCGGCGGCACCGCTTCGCCCTGGTCGTCGAGGGCAGCGTGCACAAATTCGGCCAGGACGCCGCCCTGCGGGAGTTCCTGCTGGGCACGAACTCCCGGGTGCTGGTGGAAGCCAGCCCGGTGGACCGGATATGGGGCATCGGCCTCGCCGCCGACGACGAGCGCGCCGCGGACCCCGCCCGCTGGCGGGGCCTGAACCTGCTGGGCTTCGCGCTGATGGCGGCGCGGCAGACCCTGCGCGAACGGGACGGGCCGGCGGCGTAGGCCCGGCCGGGGCCCGGGGCCGGTGCGCGGACCTGCGCCCCACGGCCGCCCCCGCCCCGCTTAGCATGACCGAGCCCCTCCGCGCACCGCGCGCACTCATTGACAGGAGGAACCGTTGTCCGGTCTCGATGCCTTCATTGCGGACCTGCCCAAGGCGGAGCTGCACGTCCACCACGTCGGATCGGCCTCACCGCGTATCGTCGCCGAACTCGCGGCGCGGCACCCCGACTCCGCCGTCCCCACCGACCCCGAAGCGCTGGTCGACTACTTCACCTTCCGCGACTTCGCGCACTTCATCGAGGTCTACCTCTCCGTCGTGGACCTGATCCGCGACGCCGAGGACGTCCGGCTGCTGACGTACGAGGTCGCCCGGGACATGGCCCGGCAGCAGATCCGCTACGCCGAGCTGACCGTCACCCCCTTCAGCTCGACCAGCCGCGGCATCCCCGACGCCGCGTACGTCGAGGCGATCGAGGACGCCCGCAAGGCCGCGGAGGCCGAGCTGGGCGTGGTGCTGCGCTGGTGCTTCGACATCCCGGGCGAGGCCGGGCTGCAGGCCGCCGAGGAGACCGCCCGTATCGCCTGTGACCTGCAGCCCGAGGGCCTGGTCTCGTTCGGGCTCGGCGGCCCCGAGATCGGCGTCCCGCGCCCGCAGTTCAAGCCGTACTTCGACCGGGCCCTCGCCATCGGTCTGCACTCCGTGCCGCACGCCGGGGAGACCACCGGACCCGGCACGATCTGGGACGCCCTGACCGAGTTGCGCGCCGAGCGCATCGGTCACGGCACCAGTGCCACCCAGGACCCCGCGCTGCTCGCCCATCTCGCCGAGCACCGCATCCCGCTGGAGGTGTGCCCCACCTCCAACATCGCCACCCGCGCGGTGCGCACCCTGGAGGAGCACCCGCTCAAGGAGATGGTCGACGCGGGCCTGCTGGTCACGATCAACAGCGACGACCCGCCGATGTTCGGCACGGACCTCAACACCGAATACGGCGTCGCCGCCCGCCTGTTGGGCCTGGACGCCGAGGGCGTGGCCGGCCTCGCCAAGAACGCCGTCACCGCCTCCTTCATGGACCCCGCCGCCAAGGCACGCCTGACGGCCGAGATCGACACCTACACGGCCGCCTGGCGCGGCTAGGCGCCTGTCCCGGGCCGTGACCACCCGCCGCCGCCCCGTCGCCCCGCACCGAGGGACGGGGCGGCGGGCGGGACGGCAGGGGGGCACGCCCCCTACAGCCCCACGATCGCGTTCCACTCCTTGGCGAATTCGGTTCGCTCCTCGGAGGTGATGTCGCGGGCGATGGCCAGCCGCTTGCGCATGGCGTCATCGGGGAAGATCAGCGGGTCCTCGGCGAGTGCGGCGCGTTCCTTGTCCTTGGAGGAGGCCAGCACCTCGCGCGCGGCCGGGACGGGGCAGACGTAGTTGACCCAGGCGGCCAGCTCCGCGGCGACCTCCGGCCGGTAGTAGTAGTCGATCAGCCGCTCGGCGTTGCGCTTGTGCTCGGCGAGGTTGGGGATCAGCAGGCTCTCCGCCCAGAGCTCGGCGCCCTCCTGCGGCACCACGAACTCGATGTCCGGGTTGTCCGCCTGGAGCTGGATCACATCGCCCGAGTAGGCCTGCGCGGCGAGCACGTCGCCGGAGTCCAGGTCCTTGATGTAGTCGTTGCCGGTGAACCGCCTGATGTGGCCCTTGTGCACGAGGCGCCGCACCCGGTCGGTCATGCGGTGGAAGTCGTCGGCGGTCCAGCGGGTGATGTCCACGCCCTCGCCCTGCATCAGCAGCGCGAACGATTCGTCGAGCCCGGAGAGCAGCGTGACCCGGCCGCGCAGGTCGTCCTTCCACAGGTCGGAGGTGTGCTTGATCTCCCGGCCCAGCTTCTTGCGGTTGTAGGCGATGCCGGTGATCCCGGACTGCCAGGGCACGGAGTGGGTGCGGCCCGGGTCGAAGTGCGGGGTGCGCAGCAGCGGGTCGAGGTTCGCGGCCACATGCGGCTGGGCCGCCCGGTCCATCTTCTGGACCCAGCCCAGCCGGACGAACCGGGCGCACATCCAGTCGCTGATGACGATCAGGTCCCGGCCGGTGCTCTGGTGGTTCATCAACGACGGGCTGATCTTGCCGAAGAACTCGTCGTTGTCGTTGATCTCCTCGGTGTAGGTGACGGAGATCCCGGTGCGCCGCTGGAAGGCGTCGAGGGTGGGCCGGCGCTGCTTGTGGCGGTCGTCGACGTCGATGTAGAGCGGCCAGTTGGCGAAGGTGAGCCGGTGGTCCCGGGCGGAGCGGTCCGCTCCCCCGCGGTCCGCCTCCTTGACGTATGCGGGCGGCACCCCGCAGCCGGTCATGGCGGCCAGCGCCCCCGTCACACCGATTCCGCCCACACCTCGGAGCAGCGCACGCCGCGAAAGATCAGCCATGGCGAGCACTCTCACGCGCCGCGGGCGGAGGCGGCAAGAGACAGAGCGTCCATTGCCGGGCCTCCGCCCGCGACGGTGTGTCGAGCGTTCCGCGCCGCCCGGGGGTGCAGATCCCCCGATCGGCCGTCCGGACCGGCCTGATCAGCCGTCCAGCGAGGTCATCACGTGCTTGATGCGGGTGTAGTCGTCGAAGCCGTAGGCCGAGAGGTCCTTGCCGTAGCCGGACTTCTTGAATCCGCCGTGCGGCATCTCGGCGACCAGCGGGATGTGGGTGTTGATCCACACGCAGCCGAAGTCGAGGGTCTTGGACATCCGCATGGCGCGGGCGTGGTCCTTGGTCCACACCGAGGACGCGAGGGCGTACTCGACGCCGTTGGCCCACTCGACCGCCTGCTTCTCGTCGGCAAACGACTGGACGGTGATGACCGGGCCGAAGACCTCCTGCTGGACGATCTCGTCGTCCTGCTTGAGGCCCGAGATGACGGTCGGGGCGAAGAAGTAGCCCTTGTCGCCGACCTGTTCGCCGCCGGCCTCGATCTTGGCGTGCGCGGGCAGCCGCTCGATGAAGCCCTTGACCTGCTTCAGCTGGTTGGCGTTGTTCAGCGGGCCGTAGAGCACGTCCTCGTCGTCGACCGCGCCGGTCTTGGTCTCCGCGGCGGCCTTGGCCAGCGCGGCGACGAACTCGTCGTGGATGGACTCGTGGACCAGGACGCGGGTGGCGGCCGTACAGTCCTGGCCGGCGTTGAAGTAGCCGGCCACCGAGATGTCCTCGACGGCCTTGGGGATGTCGGTGTCCTCGAAGACGACGACCGGCGCCTTGCCGCCCAGCTCCAGGTGGACCCGCTTGAGGTCCTTGGAGGCGGACTCGGCGACCTGCATGCCGGCCCGCACGGAGCCGGTGATCGAGGCCATCGCGGGGACCTTGTGCTCGACCATCAGGCGTCCGGTCTCGCGGTCACCGCAGATGACGTTGAACACGCCGCGGGGGTGGCCCAGTTCGTCCAGCACGCTGCCGATGATGTCGGCGATCAGGACCGTGGAGGCCGGGGTGGTGTCGGACGGCTTGATGACGACGGTGTTGCCCGCGGCCAGCGCCGGGGCGAACTTCCACACGGCCATCATCATCGGGTAGTTCCACGGCGCGACCTGGGCGCAGACGCCGACCGGCTCACGGCGGATGATGGAGGTGAAGCCCTCCATGTACTCGCCGGACGCGCGGCCCTCCAGCATCCGGGCGGCACCCGCGAAGAAGCGGATCTGGTCCACCATCGGCGGGATTTCCTCGGAGCGTACGAGCGCGAGCGGCTTGCCGCAGTTCTCGGACTCGGCGGCGATCAGCTCCTCCGCCCGCTCCTCGAAGCGGTCGGCGATCTTGAGCAGGACCTTCTGGCGCTCGGCCGGGATCAGGTCGCGCCAGGCGGGGAAGGCGGCCTCGGCGGCCGCCATGGCCGCGTCCACGTCGGCGGCGGCCGAGAGCGGGGCGGTGGCGTACGCCTCACCCGTCGCGGGGTTGACCACCTCCGTGGTCCGCCCGTCGGCGGCGTCCCGGAACTCCCCGTCGATGTAGTTGCGCAGACGACGCAGTGCGGTGGTCACTGTGCGCCCCCTTCAGTCAGATATCCGGTGGTGTGGACCCACCCTAGCCATGGAACCCACGTTTTCAACACACCCGCCACTCAGGAACGACGGAATCAGTAGAATCTCGATCGCAACACGACTAATTTCATCGGTTTGGGGTTGCAAGACAGACGAGGCTCGTGCACAGTGAACGACGTGGCGGCCTCTCGAAAAAGTGATGACAGAACCGGAACCCCGTCGATCGACTCCGTCTCCCTGGCGATCATCGAGCAGCTCCAGGAGGACGGGCGCCGTCCGTACGCCGCCATCGGCAAGGCCGTCGGCCTGTCCGAAGCGGCGGTACGCCAGCGCGTACAGAAACTGCTCGATCAAGGCGTGATGCAGATCGTCGCGGTCACCGACCCCCTCACGGTCGGTTTCCGCCGGCAGGCAATGGTCGGCATCAACGTCGAAGGCGACCTCGACCCCGTGGCCGACGCCCTGACGACCATGGAAGAGGTCGAGTACGTCGTCATGACGGCAGGCTCCTTCGATCTCCTCATCGAGATCGTCTGCGAGGACGACGACCACCTCCTGGAAATGATCAACAAGCGGATCCGCACGCTTCCCGGCGTCCGATCCACCGAGAGCTTCGTGTACCTCAAGCTCCGCAAGCAGACCTACACCTGGGGAACGAGATAGCAATGAGCGGCGACCTCTCCAAGACGGCATACGACCACCTGTGGATGCACTTCACCCGCATGTCGTCGTACGAGAATGCCCCCGTGCCCACGATCGTGCGCGGTGAGGGCACCAACATCTACGACGACAAGGGCAAGCGCTACATCGACGGGCTCGCCGGCCTCTTCGTGGTCAACGCCGGCCACGGCCGGGTCGAGCTCGCCGAGACCGCCTACAAGCAGGCGCAGGAGCTGGCCTTCTTCCCCGTGTGGTCCTACGCCCACCCCAAGGCCGTGGAGCTCGCCGAGCGCCTGGCCCACCACGCGCCGGGCGACCTGAACAAGGTCTTCTTCACCACCGGTGGCGGCGAGGCCGTCGAGACCGCCTGGAAGCTGGCCAAGCAGTACTTCAAGCTCACCGGCAAGCCGATGAAGCACAAGGTGATATCCCGGGCCGTCGCCTACCACGGCACCCCGCAGGGCGCCCTGTCCATCACCGGCCTGCCCGGCCTGAAGGCCCCCTTCGAGCCGCTGGTCCCCGGCGCGCACAAGGTCCCGAACACCAACATCTACCGCGCCCCGATCCACGGCGACGACCCCGAGGCCTTCGGCCGCTGGGCCGCCGACCAGATCGAGCAGCAGATCCTCTTCGAGGGCCCCGAGACCGTCGCCGCGGTCTTCCTGGAGCCGGTGCAGAACGCCGGCGGCTGCTTCCCGCCGCCCCCCGGCTACTTCCAGCGGGTCCGCGAGATCTGCGACCAGTACGACGTGCTGCTCGTCTCCGACGAGGTCATCTGCGCTTTCGGCCGCCTCGGCACGATGTTCGGCTGCGAGAAGTTCGGCTACGTACCGGACATGATCACCTGCGCCAAGGGCATGACCTCGGGCTACTCCCCGATCGGCGCCTGCATCGTCTCGGACCGCCTGGCCGAGCCGTTCTACAAGGGCGACAACACCTTCCTGCACGGCTACACCTTCGGCGGCCACCCGGTCTCCGCGGCCGTCGGTGTCGCCAACCTCGACATCTTCGAGCGCGAGGGCCTCAACAAGCACGTCCTCGACAATGAGGGCAACTTCCTGAGCACCCTGCAGAAGCTGCACGACCTGCCGATCGTCGGCGACGTCCGCGGCAACGGCTTCTTCTACGGCATCGAGCTCGTCAAGGACAAGGCCACCAAGGAGTCCTTCAACGAGGAGGAGACCGAGCGCGTCCTGTACGGCTTCCTCTCCAAGGCGCTGTACGACAACGGCCTCTACTGCCGCGCCGACGACCGTGGCGACCCGGTCATCCAGCTGGCCCCGCCGCTGATCGCGGACCAGCCGGTCTTCGACGAGATCGAGCAGATCCTGCGCTCCGTCCTCACCGAGGCCTGGACCAAGCTCTGATCCACGGGGCACCGGCCGGTGCCCTCGTGCACAACTGAAGATCCAACGGCTCGGATTCACTCGTTTCAAGCCATACGAGTGAATCTGGGCCGTTGTGCTGCCAAGCCACGAATACCGGGGGTCACCAGTCCTTACCGTGCTAGTGACCGATACCCTCCATGGTCGTTCACCCGGTCGGGGGAACGATTCGACGCCTACAACAAGAGGTGCGCAGATGGTGGCCCCGCCTGACAACGACGTTCTCTGGGCCCGCGGCCTGCACCACACGCACGGCGGCACCTCGGCCCTCGCCGGAGTCTCCGTCGGCGTCCGCGAAGGCGAGATCCTCGCCGTCACCGGCCCGCGCGGCAGCGGCAAGACCACCCTCCTGAAATGTCTCTCCGGTCAACTGGTCCCGTCCGAGGGCGAGATCTGGTTCAACAGCGCCCCCGTGCACACGCTCTCCTCCCCCAGCCGCGAACGGCTGCGCCTGGACCGGTTCGGCTGGATCGACACCGAGCCGCACCTCGTTCCCGAACTCACCGCCTGGGAGAACGCAGCTCTCCCCCTCCTGCTCCGGGGCACCGGTACCCGCGCCGCCAAGCACACCGCCGTCGAATGGCTGGACCGCCTCGACGTCGGCATGTGCGCGCGGCGCCGACCCGGCCAGCTCGACCAGTCCCAGCGCCAGCGCGTCGCCATCGCCCGCGCGCTCGCCACCACCCCCCAGGTGCTGTTCGCCGACGAACCGACCGCGCCGCTGCACCGTTCCGACGGCACCCAGGTGCTGCGCACCCTCACCACCGCGGCCCGCTCGCACCAGATCACCGTCGTCCTGGCGACCCACGACCCGGACATCGCCACGCTCGCCGACCGGTCCCTGGCACTCCTCGACGGCCGCCAGTCCAGCGCCGCGCCCGAGGCCACCGGGCCCTCCGATGAGGAAAGCAGGGCAGCGTGCTCGCTCTCCGTCTAGCCCGCGGCTCCCACCCCCTCGTCCTGCTGCGCCGCCTCGGCGTCTCCCTCGCCGCGGCCGGCACCGGCTTCCTGATGCTCTCCACCCTCGGCCACGCCGCCGGTCATCCGTCCGCGGCCGAGGAGTCGCTGGTACGCCTGCTGTGGTGCACGGCCCCGCTCGCCGCCACCGCCCAGTTCGCGGTGTCCACGGCGCGCACGGATCCCGCCGCCCGCCTCCAGCGCGGTATGACCGCGGCCGGCCTGGGCCCGCTCCGGCTCACCCTGCTCGCCACCGTCTCCACCGCGCTGACCTGTGTGCTCGGTGTCCTCGCCGCACTGCTGGCCTTCCTCCGTCTCCGCGGCGACCTCGGCGGTCCGTCCGCTGTCCGCTTCAACGCCGACCTGCTCGGCACCGGCCGTCCGCTGCCGCTCGTCGGCGCCCTCCTCCTGCTGGCGACCGTGCCGCTGACCGCGGCGGTGGCGACCGCCGTCGCCCTGCGCCCCCGCCACGAGGCCGGCGACGCCGAGGCCGAGAGCCGCCCCCGGATCGCCCCGCCCTCCGGTCTCCCGTGGGGCATCGCCATGGCCGCCGCCGGCCTCGCCATCGAGGCGTACACCAGCCGCGCCCCCGGCACCCACGGCGGGCTGCTGCCCCTCCCCGGCCGGCTGGTCGGCAGCCCGCCGGGAGTGCTGGCCGGCTGGGCACTGTCGGCCTTCGGCCTGGTGCTGGCCGGGCCCGGTCTGGTGCATCTGTGCGGCCGGCTCCTGTGCGCCGGCCGGCCGGGCGCACTGCGCCTGCTGTCCGGGCGGGTCCTGCAGGAGGAGTCGCACCGCCTCGGCCGCCCGCTCGGCGTCCTGTGCGCGGTCGGCTCCGCCGCGTACGCCGCGATGAAGGTGTACGAAGCCTCGCCCTCCCGTCCGTTCGGACCGCTCACCGCCGTCGGCGCGGCGGTCGTCCTCGCCTGTGTCACCGCCAGCGCGCTCACCGCCGCGCTGGAGTCCCGCTCGGCCCGCGCCCACACCACGGCCGCCCTCCGCCGCCTGGGTGCCTCCGCATCCGTCCTCTACCGGGCGGCGGCCCTGCGCGCCCTGGCGCTGGTGATCGTCCTGGCACCTCTGACCTGGACCGTCGCGGAGATGGCCACACTTCCGCTCGTCCACTGAGCGGGCGCGTGCACTGAGGGGCCGGGACCAACCGGCGTGCCGGAGGAACCGGCGCGACGGTCCCGGCCCCGTCTCCGGCCGCACCTCTCCTCTCACCGCGGCCCTGCTCGGGCCTGACCAGCCCCTCGCTCCTCTGGTGGCATCACTGCGGTCCTAACATGACGGACGTGCAGTCGAATTCAGAGTCCTCAGCGTCCCGCCGTTTCCCGGCCCACGACGACAACCACGACCACGAGATCGAATCCCTGCCGGAGTTCGACCGGGTGGTCGCCGCGGGCAGCCTCGCCGGACACCGCGTCCAGTCGGTCGATCTGACGGACCGTACGTTCGCGCTGCTCAGCACGGACACCACGGAGTCCGTGTTCCTCGGCTGCGCGATGGAGCCGGACGCCGCCGCCAAGATACGGGCCGGCGGCTCCCTGGTCTTCCCGCCCGTGCCGGACCTGCCGTTCGATCCCTACCGCGGCAGCCTGTACGGCCCGGACGAGCTCTTCGAGGGGCTGGCCGGGTCCGGCTACGACGCCACCCCGGACGCCCGCGCCTACCGCTGGTACCAGGAGACCAAGTCGGACGGCGACATCTTCGCCTCGATGCTGCGCAGCATCCACGACGACGCCGTCTCGGACGCCCTCGACGAACACCTCGCCGGTGCGCAGGTGGTGGGCATCATGGGCGGCCACGCCCTGCGGCGGGAATCGGCGGACTACGCGGGCGCGGCCCGGCTCGGGCGCCGGCTCACCCGCAGCGGTCTGACCGTCGCGACCGGCGGCGGCCCCGGCGCGATGGAGGCGGCGAACCTCGGGGCGTACGCCGCGCCCTTCGAGGACGAGATGCTCGACGAGGCGCTGGAACGTCTCGCCAAGGCACCGCACTTCTCCGAATCGGTCACCGAGTGGGCGCGGGCCGCCTTCGACATCCGGCGGAGCCGTCCGGGCGGCGGGGCCTCGGCAGGCATTCCCACCTGGTTCTACGGCCATGAGCCGCCGAACGTCTTCGCGTCCCACATAGCCAAGTACTTCGTCAACGCGGTGCGCGAGGACGGTCTGCTGGCGCGTTCCAACGCCGGCGTGGTGTTCCTCCCGGGCGCGGCCGGAACCGTCCAGGAGATCTTCGACAACGCGACGCCCAACTACTACCAGTCGCGGGGCGAGCCGACCCCGATGGTGCTGGTCGACCGCGCGCACTGGACCGAGCGGCTCCCCACCTGGCCCCTCCTCCAGGCCCTCGCGGCGGACCGCCCCATGGCGGCCAGGATCGCCCTGGTCGACTCGGTGGACGAGGCTCCGGAGGCGCTGGCCCGGCTCCGCTCCGAGAGCGTTTCCTGACCGGGCGCCGACGGTCCTTCTTCCCGCCCCCGCGCCGCCAGGGCGCCGGCCGCGGCCCCGGTTCACCCGGTCGGGCGGTGGATTCGCCCGGGGAGGCAACTCCCGTCCCGGAATGCGCGTCTGCCAGGCCGGACACGGAACACATGGTGTGCACAGCGGTCGAACGGAGCTCTTGGTGATCATCGGTCTTCTGACGGCCGTGGCGGCGTCGGCCTGCTACGGCACGGGATCGGTCCTGCAGGCGGTGGGCTCACGCAAATCCGCCCGCCGGGAGGCGGCCGCGGCCTCCACGACCGGGGTCACCCAGCACGGCGGCCCCAGCCTGTCGTCGACCGCGAAGGCCGCCGTGACCTGGGAGTTCATGGTCGGCACCGGGCTGGACTTCATAGGGTTCGCGCTCGGCGCGCTGGCCGCCCGGCTGCTGCCGCTGTTCCTCTCCCAGACCGTGATCAGCGCCAACCTCGTGATCACCGCCGTACTGAGCATCAAGCTGCTCGGCATCCGGCTCTCGCGGGCCGAGTGGAGTTCGATCGCGGTGGTCTGCGGGGCGCTGGTGCTGCTGGCGACGGCCGCCGGGCCGGAGGGCAGCGGCCGCACGCCGATCGCCGCCCACTGGTGGCTGCTCGCCGCGTCCGTCGTGCTCATCGGCGGCGGCACGCTGATCGTGCGGCTGCTCGGCGGCCGGGCCGCGATCCTCGCTGGCCTGCTCTCCGGCCTGGGCTTCGGCGCGCTCGGGGTCGGCGTACGGGTGCTGAACGGCGTGGACCCCTTCCACCTGCCGACGCTGCTGGGCGATCCCGCCCTGTACGCGATTCTCATCGCGGGCCTCGGCGGGATGTACCTGCACACCGTCGCCCTGCAGATCGGGTCGGTGAACGGTGCCACGGCGGCGCTGGTGGTGGGCGAGACGGTGGTCCCGGGCATTCTCGGGGTGCTGTGGCTGGGCGACTCCTCCCGCCCCGGGTTCGCCTGGGTCGCCGCCCTCGGGTTCGTGGTGGCCGTGGCGGGCGCCGTCGCGGTCGCCTGGTTCGGCGAACCGGAAGCGCGAACTCAGGACGGTGCGCCGGTGGCGGGTGAGGCGAAGACGGAGGTGTCGGCCCGCTGAGGCCCTCGGGGCGCGGGAGGTAGCCGGCCCGGCCACTCTCCGCGCTCGGCCGACCCGCTGGGCAGGCACCGACGCACTCAACCGAACCCGCTCGGCCCGCCTCGTCCGGCCCGCTCAGCCGGTCCCGCCCGCCCCGTTCAAGCCGCTCACCCCACCCGGCACACTCACCCCGCCGCTTCCGACGCCTCCAGCACCACCACGTCCCGGGCCGCGAAGGCGATGCCCACCCGCTCCCCCACCTCCGGCGCGTCCCGCAGTGCGCAGGCCGCCTCCACCTGCGGTCCGGTGGCCGGCTGGAGCAGCAGCGCGACATGGGTGCCGCGGAAGGTGCGGGCCGCGACCGTGCAGGGCAGGCCCTCCGGGGCGGTGGTCAGCCGCACCCCGGCCGGGCGGACGAGCAGGCGGCACGGCCCGTCCGCGGTGCCGTCCGGGACCGGCACCTTGCCCCAGGGGGTGGCGGCGGCCTCGCCCTGCACCGTCGCCCCGACCACGTTGTCGAAGCCGAGGAAGCGGGCGACGAATTCGGTGGCCGGCCGCTGCCAGACCTCCAGCGGGGTGCCGGTCTGCGCGATCCGGCCGTCCTGCATCACCACGACCCGGTCGGCGAGCGCGAAGGCCTCGCCCTGGTCATGGGTGACCGCCAATACGGTGGTGCCCAATTCGCGGAAGAGGCGGCGGAGTTCGACGACCAGCCGTTCGCGCAGCCCGCGGTCGAGCTGCCCGAGGGGCTCGTCCAGCATCAGCAGGCGGGGGCGGGGGGCCAGCGCGCGGGCCAGCGCGACCCGCTGCTGCTCGCCGCCGGACAGCGAGGCCACGGCGCGCCGCTGGGCGCCCGGCAGGCCGACGAGGTCGAGGAGTCCGGCGACCGTGCGCTCCCGCTCCGCGCGGGCGGCACGCCGCATCCGCAGCCCGAAGGCGACGTTGCCCTCGACGTCCCGCTGCGGGAAGAGCTGGTGGTCCTGGAACATCAGGCCCACCCCGCGCCGGTGCGCGGGCACCCCGGACTGTTCCCGCCCCTCCAGCAACACCGTCCCCGCGTCGGCCTGTTGGAGCCCCGCGACCACCCTCAGCAGGGTGGACTTGCCGCTGCCGCTCGGCCCCAGGACGCACACGATCTCGTGCGCGGCGACGTCGAGGTCGACCGCGTCCAGCGCGGGGCGCCCCGCCGTGCCGAAGCGGACGGTCACCCCGCCCAGCCGCAGCAGCTCCTGCGCAGTGGTCCCGGCCCGTGCCGTCATCTAGAACTCCCCGGAGTGGTCGAGGGGGCGCAGGCGCTCCAGTATCAGCAGGGCGGCGGCGCACACCACCATCAAGATGGTCGACAAGGCCATCGCCTGCCCGTAGTTGAGCTCTCCCGCGCGCCCCAGCAGGCGTGCCACGGCGACCGGCAGTGTCGGCTGGTCCGGCCGCGCGATGAAGACCGTCGCGCCGAACTCGCCGAGCGAGACGGCGAACGCGAAGCCCGCGGCGATCAGCAGGGCCCGCCGCACCATCGGCAGGTCCACCTCCCGCCACACCCGCCACGGCGACGCGCCGAGCACGGCGGCCGCCTCCCGCAGCCGTCCGTCGACCGCCCGCAGGACCGGCAGCATGGTCCGGACCACGAACGGCACGCCCACCAGCGCCTGGGCGAGCGGCACCAGCCACCACGAGGCGCGCAGGTCGAGCGGGGGCGTGTCGAGGCTGATCAGGAACCCGAAGCCGACGGTCACCGCGGACACCCCGAGGGGCAGCATCAGCAGCGCGTCGAAGCCGCGGACGAGCCGGCTGACGCAGGCCGTCCGTCCCGACGCTCCCGCGCGGAGCCGGGGGAGCGTCAGCGCGGCGGCCGCCAGCCCGCCCACCACCAGCGCGATCGCCGTGGCCGCCACCCCGTAGGCGAGGGAGTTCCACAGGGCGTCCAGGGGCGCGACGGCGAAGGTGCTGTCGGCGGAGGCGGCGGACCGCAGCGAGGTGTAGAAGCCCGCTCCGTAGCCGTCCGGCCCGTCGAACGACCGCTCCACGAGCACGGCGAGCGGCACGATGAGCAGGACGGTGATGACGCCGAGCGTCCCCCACAGCAGCGCCCACTGGCCGCGGCCGCGCGGCCGGTGGGCGGTCTGCGCGGCGGGCACCAGCCGCAGGGCGCTCTCCCGGCGGCGCACGGTGAGAGCGTGCAGGGCCAGCACGCCCAGCACCGCGGCGAATTGGACCAGGGTGAGGACGGCGGCGGTGGGCAGGTCGAGGAACTCCGCGGTCTGCCGGTAGATCTCCACCTCCAGCGTCGCGAAGGTGGGGCCGCCCAGAATCTGCACCGCCCCGAAGGAGGTGAAGGTGAAGAGGAAGACCATCAGCGCGGCGGCCGCGACGGCGGGCCCCAGGGCCGGCAGCGTCACCCGCCGCCAGGCCTCGAACCGCCCGGCGCCGAGCATCCGCGCGGCCTCCTCCTGGCGCGGGTCGAGCTGGGACCAGAGCCCGCCGACGGTCCGTACGACCACGGCGTAGTTGAAGAACACATGCGCCAGCAGGATCGCCCACACCGAGGTGTCCAGGCGCAGGCCCCACAGCTCGTCCAGCAGCCCGCCCCGCCCGACCAGCGCCAGGAAGGCCGAGCCGACGACGACGGTCGGCAGCACGAACGGCACCGCCACCACCGCCCGCAGCAGCTGCTTGCCGGGGAAGGCGAAGCGCGCGAAGACGTAGGCGCCGGGCAGTGCGATCAGCAGGGTCAGCGCCGTGGAGGCGGCCGCCTGCCAGACGGTGAACCACAGCACGTGGGCGATGTCCGGGTCGCCGAGCACGGCACCGAACCGCCCGAACTGCCACTGTCCGCCGTCCTTGAGGCCGCGTCCGACGATCGCCACGACCGGATAGGCGAAGAACAGCGCGAAGAAGGCGAGCGGCACCGCCATCAGGCCGAGCCGCACCGCCGTTCCCCGTACGGGCACCGGGCGCCGGGTGCGGGCTACTTCAGAACGAGCGAGGACCACTGCTTGATCCACTGTTCGCGGTTCTTGGTGATCGTCTCGGGGGGCAGCGTCGTGGGCCTGCCGATCGTGGTGCCGTACTTGGTGAACAGCTCCGGCACCTTGGCGTCCGTACGCGCCGGGTTGACGAACATCCGCAGCGGCACGTCCTCCTGGAACCTCCGGCCGGCCAGGAAGTCCAGCAGCGCCTTGCCGCCCTTCTCGTTCCGCGCGCCCTTGAGCAGGCCGCCGAATTCGATCTGGCGGAAGCAGGTGCCGGTCGCGACCCCGGTGGGTGCCTCCTTCGGCGCGGGCTTCTTGCCCAGCACCTCGGCCGGCGGGCTGGAGGCGTAGGAGACCACCAGTGGCTTGTCGCCCTTGTCCTTGCCGGCCGCGGAGCCCGAGAACCGGTCGTTGTAGGCCTGTTCCCAGCCGTCGACGACCTCGACGCCGTTGGCCTTGAGCTTCTTCCAGTAGCCCTGCCAGCCGTGCTCCCCGTAGGTGGCGATGGTGCCGAGCTGGAAGGCGAGCCCCGGGGAGGAGGTGGCGGGGTTCTCCGTGACGAGCAGCCCCTTGTACCGGGGTTCGAGCAGGTCGGCGAAGCTCTTCGGCGGCGCGGTCCTGTGGCGGGCGAAGTAGCCGCGGTCGTAGTTGACGCAGATGTCGCCGTAGTCCAGCGGGGTGACGCGGTGTTCGCCCTTGTCGAGCTGCAGCGCCGCGGGCACCTTGTCCAGCCCCTTGGCCCGGTAGGGGCTGAAGATCCCCTCGTGCAGCCCGCGGGAGAGCAGGGTGTTGTCGATGCCGAAGAAGACGTCGCCCTGGGGGTTGCCCTTGGACAGGATCGCCTGGTTCACGGCCTTGCCGGCGTCCCCGCCCCTGAGGATCCTGATCTTGTAGCCGCTCTCCTTCTCGAAGGCGGCCTGGACGGACTTGGAGATGTTGAACGAGTCGTGGCTGACGAGTGTGACGGTCTTGGTGTCCGCGGCCCCGCCGCCCGCGCCACCGCATGCCGCGAGCGTGGACATGCCGACCACGGCGGCGAGCGCCGTGACGGTGATCCTGCTGATGGTGCTCACTGATTCCTCCTGGCTGGCCAGGAAGAGACGCGGCCCTGCCCGGTGTCCGCGGCCCACCGCGCCGGACGGCGCGGTGAGGGGACTTCGGGCAGGGCGCAACAGCATGAGTGACGACCGAACTTCCTACCCGGAATGACCCGGGCGAGGTTCAAGGGTCTGCGGGCACCGTAGGACTACGACGCTTCCGCACTCTCAGCGCTGTGGCGCTCCCCTGTCGGAATGTGCATTTGTTCGATCACACGGTACCAGCGGGCGGTCAGCGTTCCGAGGCAGCGAGCTGCCCGCAGGCGCCGTCGATCTCCTGGCCACGGGTGTCGCGGACGGTCACGGGCACGCCGTGCGCCTCGATGGCCTGGACGAACGCCCGCTCGTCCTCGGGGCGCGAGGCGGTCCACTTCGAGCCGGGCGTCGGGTTCAGCGGAATCAGGTTCACATGGACCCGCTTGCCCTTGAGCAGGCGTCCCAGCAGGTCACCGCGCCATGCCTGGTCGTTGATGTCCCGGATCAGCGCGTACTCGATCGAGATCCGCCGCCCGGACTTCTCGGCGTACTCCCAGGCCGCGTCCAGCACCTCGCGCACCTTCCAGCGGGTGTTGACGGGCACGAGGGTGTCGCGCAGTTCGTCGTCGGGAGCGTGCAGCGACACGGCCAGCCGGCACTTGAAGCCCTCGTCGGCGAACCGCAGCATCGCCGGGACCAGGCCGACGGTGGAGACGGTGATACCCCGCTGGGAGAGGCCCAGCCCGTCCGGCTCGGGGTCCGTCAGCCGCCGGATCGCGCCGACCACCCGCTTGTAGTTGGCGAGCGGCTCGCCCATCCCCATGAAGACGATGTTGGACAGCCGCGCGGGACCGCCCGGCACCTCGCCGTCGCGCAGCGCGCGCATGCCGTCGACGATCTGGTGCACGATCTCGGCGGTCGAGAGGTTGCGGTCCAGACCCGCCTGGCCGGTGGCGCAGAACGGGCAGTTCATCCCGCAGCCGGCCTGCGAGGAGATGCACATGGTGACCCGGTCCGGGTAGCGCATCAGCACGGACTCGACGAGCGTGCCGTCGTGCAGCTTCCACAGGGTCTTGCGCGTGGTGTCGTCGTCGCACGAGATGTGCCGGACGACCTTCATCAGATCCGGCAGCAGCTGGCTCGCCAGCTTCTCGCGCGCCGCCGCGGGGATGTCGGTCCACTGCGCCGGGTCGTGCGCATAGCGGGCGAAGTAGTGCTGCGACAGCTGCTTGGCGCGAAACGGCTTCTCCCCGATCGCGGCCACCGCTTCACGACGCTCGACGGGGCTGAGATCGGCAAGGTGCCGCGGGGGCTTCTTGGCCCCGCGCGGCGCGACGAAAGTGAGTTCTCCGGGTGCAGGCATGGTGCGTCCAGTGTGGCAGATCGTCTGAGGCACCCCAGGTGACAGCGGGGTGGAGATAGTCACCCTCCGTCGTCACTTGTCATCGTTGACCCACCTCGCACGGCCCAGGGACGGCCCGGCGGCTTCCTGATCCAGTGACTGCTGGGCGAGGCAAGCGCAAATGCCGCAGTCGCCTCGCGCGCCTTATGGCCGTGCCACCTCCGTTTCAGGTTGAGCATGCCCCTGTCATTGAATAGGATCATCATGACCTCGGGGGATCCTTTAGTGCGGCGCGCATTCCCGCATCGCCGACGCCGGATACTTCCGGCCCCCAACGACCAGTCGAACAAATTCGAAATGGGGGAATAATGAGGGTACGTGGTTTCACGGCGGCCGGAATTGCTGCCGCAGCAACTGTGGTGTTCTGCGGTTCACCTGCTTTTGCCGGCCAGGATGCCATGGTTCATACGACGGACCACGTGAAGGACTACGGAGGGAAGGCGCTCTTCAATGACCGCGGGGACGCCTTCACCGTCTGCGACCTCAAAGCAGACGGCATGACCGCCGAAGCAATTGTCAAGATTGGAGACGCGGACGGCACGACCGCCTATTTGTCTGATCTTGACGGAGCAGGCACCTGTAAGCACTTCACAAGGAATATGCCCGAGAACCACTCGTTCAAAATGCGGGTTTGCCTGCAAAAGAACTACCGCGGCGAATACCACTGCTCGAACTGGGCCTGGGGTGTAGCCTGAGGCTCCCCATCGGTATCACTTCGGTGAAGCGCAAAACGCGTCATCAGATGCCGCTCACGGCGTACCACATCACCGACGCCGCCTGGCAATGGAGCGCGCCTAGCGGTTGAGGAGTGAGCCCGTATTCAGGGCATCCCGGCACGTCACCGTGGGGTCAAATCACACAGCCTCCGCAGATGAAGTAACGGAACCGGCTCTTGACCAGCAGCAATTGGTCGGGGGCCGGTTCTCTGCGTGCTGCCCGACGATGCCCCGTGTTCCCCGTGTTCCCCGTGGTCCCCCCTGATCGGCACGGATAGGGCACGTGTATATGCCACGACGGTGGGCCAGTTTTGAGCGGAGCGCCCATGACGGGCTGAGCCACATCGCGGCAGCAGACAGCTCCTCCTCAGCCACGGATCAGCGTCCGCTCCCGCGCAGGCCCGCGTGGCGGGCCGGTGGGGTGTGATCCGTAGCGGCGGCTGATACAGCCGTTGGCCTGCGTGCCGGATACCGGATGTGTCAGAGCGGGGCTTGGTACTGCTGCGGGCGGCTGTCGAGCAGGAGTCGACGTCCAGGAGTGGAAGCCCGCTCTCGCTGCTGCCGGCCTCATCCCGAGACCCAGGCAGGCAAGCCCTATGCCTCCGCACGGGAACACGGCATGCACGCCCTACGACACTTCTATGCCTCGGTGCTCTTGGACGCCGGCGAGAGCGTGAAGGCGATAAGTGGGTACCTCGGCCACTCGGTCCCCGCTATGACGCTCCGCGTCTACGCGCACCTGATGCTCACCGGCCGTGAGCGCGCACGACGGGCAGTCGATCAGCTCCTCCAACCGGAGTGACACCCCGGGCCCATGGTCTTGCAGCTGAGTGGAATCTGAGGACACCGGCAGCTGCGGACCGCTACGGTTCGCCGACTGAGGGATTCGGAAACAGGGGGATGATGGTGATGCGAGGACGCACCGCGGCCGCCTGCGCGGCTTTGCTCGTCACCCTGGCAGGGTGCGGCGATGCCACACCTGACAAGGAGGCCAAGGAAGCCTCCTCACCTCGTCCAACCATTGCTGATTACGTCGGCAAGACCAAAAGCGAAGCAGAGGACGGCTTGAGCCCGTCGATGGCATTGCGGGCATATGAGGACGCGAAAACAAAGGCCGATCGCCGTGACCGCACCTTCGATACATGGATCATCTGCAAACAGGACGCTCACGGCGACGGGCCCATCACGTTCTCCGTTGCTGCCACCCGTGCCGCCTGCGGACTGCCCGCGGCTTCCAAGGACCCTGATGGCTCGAAGTCTCCGGCTCCCTCGTCGGATGCCTCAGCCGATGTGCCCTCGCCCTCCGACAAGAACGAGCAATACGCCGGCGCCGTCAAGGTTCGCGCTCCCGAACTCCGGCAGGTGGAGGCTGACGACCTCGGCGTTCAGGGGCAGCTCGTTTGTACCGAGCTGGACGCGGGCGACAGCCCCCGGGAAGTCCTCAAGACCATTCAGGCCGCGTACCCCGGAGTGAAGGGCCTGGCCCTCGTCACCGAAGCGCCTCCCGTCTACTGCCCCTCGCACGAGGCCGCCGTGGCCTCAGCGCTGAAGTAGCTGATGGTTCTGCTGGAACCGCTCACGGCCCAGCCACGGCCCACGGCCCGGCAAGAAGCCCCCTACCGGCAGCAAAACCGCTGGTAGGGGGCTTCTCGTCAACCTCAGAGACAGAGTTCTCCGGGTGCAGGCATGGTGCGTCGAGTGTGGCAGATCATCTCGGGGTGCCCGGGTCAGAGCCGGTGAGTGGACGGTCACCCCATGTGGTCGAGGTCCTTCCGGTTGGCGTCCGCGGCGTTGGCCCGGGCGGCGTCACGCCGGGGTCGCGCCGGGCCAACGCCGCGGTCATGGCTGGTTATCCAGGGTGGGTGAGGTACGTAGCCCATCCCTCAAGGAGGCATCATGGCGACGGGCATCCGGAAGCATCTTCCCCGCGTGATCGGAGCGTCCCTCCTGGCCGCGGTCCTCGCCGGCACGGGAGGCGTCATGGAGGTGGCGGCCGCGCCGCAACCGGCGAAGAGCGCGACAACAAAGCCGGACACACGGCCGAACATCCTCTGCAAGTTCATCCGCGACAGCTCGGGCAGGGTCCTCCTGGTGAACGTCAGGACCGGCAGGATCGTCAACAACCCGAGGCTCTGCAGCTTCGGCGGCGGCTTCGTGGGCCGCGGGAGCACGACCGGCGCCACGACCACGGGCGCCACCTCCACCACGACCGGTGCCAGCGTCACGACGGGCGCCACCACCACGGGCGCCACCACGACCACGACCGGTGCCAGCGTCACGACGGGCGCGACCACCACGGGCGCGACCACCACGACGGGCGCCGGCACGACACCCGGTGGCGGCACGGCTCCGCCGACCACCACCGCACCGCCGATGACCACGGCACCGCCCAGCACCACGGCACCGCCGACCACGACGGCACCGCCCAGCACGACGGCGCCGCCCAGCACGACGGCTCCGCCGAGCACCACCGCACCGCCCAGCACCACCGCTCCCCCGAGCACGACCGCTCCGCCCAGCACCACGGCACCGCCCAGCACCACGGCACCGCCGAGCACCACCGCTCCGCCGAGCACCACCGCTCCTCCCGGCGGCGGCACCTCGGGCGGCGGTATGTGAGCCGCCGACGGATGACTCCGAAGCCGGCAAACGAGGGAGCCGCTGCCCCGGGCAGGGCCCGCGCCGGACCGCGTGGGCCCAGGAGGGCGGCCGGGACGTGTCCCGGCCGGCGGCAGAGCCGCTGACCGGGGCCCACGGTCACCTTCGGAGAGCGGATTCTCCGGGCCCGTTGCAGGGGACATGCCAGTGGGCACAGACACACGAAAAGGGGCCTGCCGCCCATGCGGCAGACCCCTCACGTGCGGCGGGAGCCCGGCTTCCCCTTCGTCCGCGGGGAACGTACGCGGGAAGGCGATCAGCGGGACAGCGCCCGTTCCCGGGCTCTCCCCTGCGAAAGCCCTGTGATCAGCCGGCTCCCACGAAGACCACGAACAGCAGCCAGACGACCGGGGCGGTCGGCAGCAGGGAGTCGAGGCGGTCCATGATGCCGCCGTGACCGGGGAGCAGGGTGCCCATGTCCTTGATGCCGAGATCACGCTTGATCATGGATTCGCCGAGGTCGCCGAGGGTGGCGCTGGCCGCGACCGCGAGGCCGAGCAGCAGGCCCTGCCACCAGGCACCGTGCGCGATCAGGAACTCCATGCACAGCGCGCCGGCCACCATCGCGAAGAGCACCGCGCCGACGAGTCCCTCGCGGGTCTTGCCGGGGCTGATGCGCGGGGCGAGCTTGTGCTTGCCGAACCGCCAGCCGACCGCGTACGCACCGGTGTCGCTGACGACCGTGAGCAGCAGGAAGGTCAGCACCCGCTCCGGCCCGTCGGGCTCGGCGGCGAGCATCAGCGCCACGAACGTCGCGAGGAACGGCACGTAGAACGCCGCGAAGACACCGGCGGTGACATCCCGCAGGTAGTTCTCGGGCGCCTCGGTCATCCGCCAGACGAGGACGGCGAGCGCGGTGAGCGCCATCGCCACCCAGGCGCCCTCGGCACCGCGGATGTATCCGGCGGCCACCATGGCGGTGCCGCCGACCGCGAGCGGCACCAGCGGCACCTTGATGTCCTTGCGCTCCGCCAGCCGCGAGGTCAGCTCCCACAGGCCCACGACGACGGCGACCGCTATCACGCCGATGAACACGGGCTTGTAGACGAAGAGCGACGCAACGATGATCACGCCGAGGCCGATACCGACCCCTATCGCGGCGCGCAGGTTGCGGCCCGCGCTCTTCTTCTTCGGCTTCTCTGAGTCCGGCGAGCTGTCGGACCCGGAAAGAGAGGTGGGCATGGGCTCCTGCGGCTTTTCGTCGCGGAACAGGGGGCCGCTCAGTCGAGCAGCCCCCCGGTCGTCCAGGTGGTCCCGGCTATCCCGGATGTCCCGATGTTCCCGGTCGTCGTCCTGGTGTCCGCCCGGCCCGGGTACGAAGGGCATGGGCCGAGTCTGCGCCGCGTCGCCCCAGTCGTGCACGGGACCCGCCGGGGCGGGGGGCGCCGCCCCGCGGAGCGAGGGGGCCGGTGCGTGCTCGGGGCGCCCCCATTGACCGGCGCCGGGCGGGGCGGCCCCCCAGGAAGACTCGTTCATCAGACCTCGAGGAGCTCGGATTCCTTGTGCTTGAGGAGCTCGTCCACCTGCGCGACGTACTTCGCGGTGGTGTCGTCGAGCTCCTTCTCGGCGCGGCGCACCTCGTCCTCGCCGGTCTCCTTGTCCTTGACCAGCTTGTCGAGGGTCTCCTTGGCCTTGCGCCGGACGCTGCGGATCGAGATCTTCGCGTCCTCGCCCTTGTTCTTGGCGACCTTGATGAACTCCTTGCGGCGCTCCTCGGTCAGCTCGGGGAACGTCACCCGGATGATATTGCCGTCGTTGCTCGGGTTGACGCCGAGGTCGGAGTCGCGGATGGCCTGCTCGATGTTGCGCAGCGCGCTCTTGTCGAACGGGGTCACCACGGCCATCCGCGGTTCGGGCAC
The DNA here is from genome assembly GCF_019933235.1 of Streptomyces angustmyceticus. NCBI lineage: Bacteria > Bacillati > Actinomycetota > Actinomycetes > Kitasatosporales > Streptomycetaceae > Streptomyces > Streptomyces angustmyceticus. Next base: position 2,299,869 of record NZ_CP082945.1, read on the forward strand.
CGAGAACGACGCCAGCTGGTTGATCGGCGTCATCGCACCGTAGTAGTCCGCCACGATCTTGTTGAACATCGCCGGGTGCGCACGCCCGGTGCGAATCGCGGCGAAGTCCTCCTTGGCGACCACGACGGCCTTCTCCATCTTCTCCTCGGCCTCGAGGAGGATCTCTTCGATCACCACTTGCTCCTGGTCTTTTCGGTAAGAAGCAGAGCCTCGCCCCTGCCGCGCGTCTTCTCCTGCACGGTGTCCGACCGGCAGGCCGTTGTCCATCCCCGTACCAGGGTCTCCCCCGGTGCGGGAGCTGCCGCCCGTACAGGCCGATGCCCGTACGGAACCACGGCAGTTGGGGCCGTCAGGCCCGGGTGCCCTGATCGCTGACGAGCGTGCCGATCTTCTCACCCTTCACCGCGCGCGCGATGTTGCCCTCGGCGAGCAGCTCGAAGACGAGGATCGGGAGCTTGTTGTCCCGGCACAGCGTGATGGCGGTGGCGTCGGCGATCTTCAGATCCCGGGTGATGACCTCGCCGTATTCGAGGGCGTCGAACTTCACCGCGTCCGGGTTCTTCTTGGGGTCGGAGTCGTAGACGCCGTCCACCCCGTTCTTGCCCATCAGCATGGCCTCGGCGTCGATCTCCAGGGCGCGCTGGGCGGCGGTGGTGTCCGTGGAGAAGTACGGCATGCCCATGCCGGCGCCGAAGATCACGACCCGGCCCTTCTCCAGATGGCGCACCGCACGCAGCGGAATGTACGGCTCCGCCACCTGTCCCATGGTGATGGCCGTCTGGACGCGGGAGTCGATGCCCTCCTTCTCCAGGAAGTCCTGGAGGGCCAGGCAGTTCATGACCGTGCCCAGCATGCCCATGTAGTCGGAGCGGGCGCGGTCCATGCCGCGCTGCTGGAGTTCAGCGCCACGGAAGAAGTTGCCGCCGCCGATCACGATGGCGATCTCGTAGCCGTCGCGCACCACGGCGGCGATCTCGCGGGCCATCGCGTGCACGACGTCGGGGTCGACGCCCAGTCCGCCGCCGCCGGCGAATGCTTCGCCCGACAGCTTCAGCAGGAAGCGTCGCCTGCCGCCGTGGCCGGAATGGTCTGCGTGCGCGCCGTCGGCACCGTGAATCATTGAGCTCTCCTCGTGCACATACGAAGAAGGCCATTGCCGTGGGTCTGGTTCAGATCCCTGTGCGGCAATGGCCTCCTCGTCACATCTGCGGCCGGCCGTTGAGCGGCCGACTGCGTACGACCCTAGCGGGGTCGCAGGTCATTCGCTGCCTTCGCGACAGGCTCAGATGCCGACCTTGATGCGCGCGAAGCGCTTCAGGGTGACACCGGCCTCCTGGAGGACCTTCTCGACGGACTTCTTGTTGTCGAGCGCGTACGGCTGGCCGAGCAGCGTCGCGTCCTTGAAGAAGCCGTTGAGGCGACCCTCGACGATCTTCGGAAGAGCGGCCTCGGGCTTGCCCTCCGCGCGGGTGGTCTCCTCGGCGACACGGCGCTCGGCCTCGACGACCTCGGCCGGGACGTCGTCCTTGGCCAGGTACTTCGGGGCGAACGCGGCGATGTGCTGCGCGATGCCCTTGGCGACCTCGGCGTTCTCCTTGTCGAGCTCGACGAGGACACCGATCTGCGGGGGAAGGTCGGGCATGGTGCGGTGCATGTACACCGACACGAAGCCGTCGGAGAACTGCGCGAAGCGGTCCAGGACGATCTTCTCGCCCAGCGTGGCGTTGGCCTCGTCGACGAACGCCTGGACGGTCTTGCCGGCCTCGATCTCGGAGGCGAGCAGGGCCTCGATGTCGGCCGGGGAGGTCTTCGCGACGTGCGCGGCGATCTCGTTGGCGACGGCCTGGAACTTCTCGCCCTTGGCGACGAAGTCCGTCTCGCACTTCAGCTCGACGATGACACCGGAGGTGTTGTCGTCGGCGACGAGGGAGACCACCGCGCCGTTCTCGGCGGAACGGCCCTCGCGCTTGGCGACGCCCTTCTGGCCCTTGATGCGCAGCGCCTCGACGGCCTTGTCGACGTTGCCCTCGGCCTCGTCCAGGGCCTTCTTGCAGTCCATCATGCCGGCGCCGGTGAGCTCGCGGAGCTTCTTGACGTCAGCGGCGGTGTAGTTCGCCATGGTCTGTGAATCTCTTCTCGAAATCTCGAAGTCGAAAGATCTACGGGTGGACGGCGGGGGCGGCGCTTGTGGCGCCCTCCCCCGCCGTCGTCAACCGGATGCTGCGGGTCAGGCCTGCTCGGCCGGCTTCTCGGCCTCGGCGGCGGGGGCCTCGGCGGCAGGAGCCTCAGCGGCGGGGGCCTCGGCGGGCTTCTCCTCGGCCTTGGGGGCCTCGTCGTCAGCCTTCTTCTCGCCCTCGAGCAGGTCACGCTCCCACTCGGCCAGCGGCTCGGCGGCAGCCTTGTCGCCGGGCTTCTGGTCGCCGGTGGCAGCGCCGGAGCGGGCGATGAGGCCCTCGGCGACGGCGTCGGCGATCACGCGGGTGAGCAGGGTGACGGAGCGGATCGCGTCGTCGTTGCCCGGGATCTTGTAGTCGACCTCGTCCGGGTCGCAGTTGGTGTCGAGGATCGCGACGACCGGGATGTTGAGCTTGCGCGCCTCACCGACGGCAATGTGCTCCTTCTTGGTGTCCACGATCCAGACGGCGCTGGGCACCTTCTGCATCTCGCGGATACCGCCCAGGGTCTTCTCCAGCTTGGCCTTCTCGCGGGAGAGGACCAGGAGCTCCTTCTTGGTGAGGCCGGAGGCGGCCACATCCTCGAAGTCGATCTGCTCGAGCTCCTTCAGGCGCTGCAGGCGCTTGTAGACGGTCGAGAAGTTGGTCAGCATGCCGCCGAGCCAGCGCTGGTTCACGTAGGGCATGCCCACGCGGGTCGCCTGCTCGGCAATGGCCTCCTGGGCCTGCTTCTTCGTGCCGACGAACATGACCGAGCCGCCGTGGGCGACGGTCTCCTTGACGAACTCGTAGGCGCGGTCGATGTACGACAGCGACTGGAGCAGGTCGATGATGTAGATGCCGTTGCGCTCGGTGAAGATGAAGCGCTTCATCTTCGGGTTCCAGCGGCGGGTCTGGTGCCCGAAGTGGACGCCGCTCTCCAGCAGCTCCCGCATCGTGACGACGGCCATGGCCGTACTCCTTGTTGTTCTCGGTTCCACTGCGGCCGGTCGGCCGCGGTGCCTGACGCCCCGACGCACCTGCCGGGGAAGACACCTTGCGGAGCCGTCCGAGGACCGAGGGGCGCGGCCGTCGTGCTGCCCGAAAAGGGACTGGTGCACTGACAGCGGGGCGTGCGAAGTCGACCCGGTGACCCGGATCGCCATCAGAAGTGTACGGGACTGCCGATGCACCGGGCGACACGCACCATTTCGAGCCCCACACGGGTGACACCGTTGTCCACAACCACCCGCCGGTCCACAGCCCCGGACCAAGATCCCCACCACACGCCGGACTGCGCCACGGTCGGTGCATGCGACGAAACACACGACAGACCCCGCCGCTGCGGAACCGGCCGGACGAGACCGGACGGGTCCTGCGGCAGAATCCTTCACACGAGACCGGACGGGTCCTGCGGCAGGACCCTTCACACCATGCCGGGCGGGTCCCACGGCAGAGCCCCCCACACCAGACCGGGTGGGTCCCACAGCAGATCCCCCCACACGAGGCCGGACGGGTCTCGCGGCGGAAGCCACCGCAAGAGACCGGAGAGAGCCCGCGCCGGAACTTGTCACGCGACACCGGACTGGGCGCGCCGCCGGGCGATTCCTGGGAGGCGCCATCGTGTCGTGCCCGGGTGCAGCCTCCGTCGTGCGGCATCGGGCGAACCCTGGGGCGGTGCTCGTGTTCGTGGTCGGGCCGCGGGTCACCTTCGGTCTCGCTTGCTCCCTGGCCGCGCCCCACTCCGCCTCCTCCGCCTCCCTCACCCTGCTCCTCGCCCCCGCGCTGTCCCTCTTCTTCGCCTCCTCCGGCCCCGGTCGTCCCGCCGGCGGTCCCTCCCCCGCCACGCTTCCGCCCGCCTGCTCCCTTACCGCCGGCCCCGCCCGGAGGACCGGCCGGTCCCGGACCGAGCTGCTTCTTCCCGGCCCGCGCTGTCACCGCAGTACTGGCACCCGCCGTCGCCGCGGTGCTCACCGCCCTGTCCCCCACACCGGCGATCGCCACCGCTCCGTCCACCGCTGCGGGCGCGAGGGCGGAGCCGGGTGCGGCACAGAAGCCGGGCCAGCCTGCGGTAGGCGCGGCGCACGCCGAAGGGGCGACCCAGGCAGCGGGCAGAGTGAGCGGAGCGCAGAGGCGGGCAGTGGTGGCGGGGGTGGTAGGCGGCAAGGAGGTGCGGCGCCCCGGAGACACGACACGCTCCCGGACCACAGCCCGGCGCAGCGACGCAGGACGCCCGGGGACCACTGCTCGGCCCAGGGACGCGGCCTACCCGAGGTCGGCAGCGCGCTCCAGGGATCCGGCACCTCCCGACGTCTCGCCTGGAACCCCGGGGCGACAGGAAGCAGCGGCACGGGACGACCATCCACCAGGTGCAGACCGGTCGTGGCCGGTGGGGGGAGCCGCGGGCATAGGGCCCACGGTGGTGCGCGGCTGGGAGCCGCCCCCTTCCCCTTGGGCGGCCGGGCACCGAGGCGTGGACCTCGCTGCGTCCTCGGGCGCCCCGGTGCGAGCGGCGGCGCCCGGCCGGGTTGCGTTCGCGGGGACCGTCGCGGGCCGTGGCGTCCTGACGATCGAGGTGTCCGGCTCGGGCCGTCCCCCCTTACGCACCACGTACGAGCCCGTGCGCCCCACGGTTCACAAGGGCCAGCACGTCATCGCAGGTCAGCAAGTTGCCGTCCTGCAGCACGGGCCATTCCACTGCCGGGCGCCATGCCTCCACTGGGGACTGCGCCGCGGCAAGAGCTATCTGGATCCGCTGTCCCTACTGCCCCGCAGCATGCTCCGCGGCGGCCCCTCACGACTACTGCCGATCTTCGGGATCCCCGTACCGGCGAGCGCCGGCACGGTTCCCCACCAGCCAGGATCGGCAGAGCCGGGGGATTCCTCGCTACCTACGAAACCAGCAGCTCGGAAGGGAAGCTCTGCGCCAACAGGAGCCGCCCTCATGACAGCCGGCGGACTCGCGGCGGCGGCAATCTGGGCACTCGGCCGTCTCCGTAGGGCCCGCCCTACGGATATCGAGGAGGGGGTGTAGTGCAAAGGAGGGGAAGGCGACCCAGCCCTCGGCGGGCGGCCCACGATCACGAGGTGGCCGGGCCGCCAGCCTGAATGCGCCGGGACAGGCCACGGGGCGATGTCGTTTCGCACCGCTATCGACTGTCGACCTGCGCCGCGTCGGCGACCCTGCTGAGCAAACCGCACAGGTAGCGCCTACGCGACAAGGCGTGCTGCTCGTCGGCCGGCGCGGGCTGCGGGCTGCGGGCTGCGGGCTGCGGGCTGCGGGCTGCGGGCTGCGGGCTGCGGGCTGCGGGCTGCGGGCTGAACGAGCGTGGAGGTGGTGGAGGTGGGTGGGTGGGCCGGGGGCCCGGGGGGGGAGAGAGAAGCCCCCGAGTCAGCCGCGAACCCCGCGCAGCGCCATCGCCACCGCCGCCTCCGTGATCTCGTCCGGGTCCTCTGCGGCACCGAGTTCGATGCGGCGGACCGCGGCGTCGACGACTCCCTGGAGGAGCATGGCCGCGAGTCGGGGTTGTGCGTGGCCGAGGGCGGCGAGCGCCTCGACGATCATGGCGATCAGCCCGCCATGCGCCGCGCGGATCTTCTCGCGTGCTCCGGCGTCCAGTTCGCCGGCCGAGATGGCGACGACGGCACGGTGGCGCCGGTCGCCGACGAGGGCGAGCTGCCGTCGCACATACGCCTCGATCTTCCCCTCGGGCGTGTCGACGCGCTCCATCGCCGCTTCCACCTCGGCGGCCCAGACCGGGAAATCGACGGCGCACAGCTCTTCGACGACAGCGGCGCGCGAGCGGAAGTACTCGTACACGGAGGAGCGCGCGAGGCCCGTGCGCTCGGCGAGGGCGGGGAAGGTCAGCGCTTCCGTACCGCCTTCGGACAGCAGGGTGCGGGCGGCGTCCAAGAGGGCGCCGCGCTGCATCGTCCGGTGCTCGGCCACAGAGGCCGCTCGAATCCTGGGCACATCACCACTCTACGGATGGCGTGCCCGTCGTGGCACTCCGCATGGCAACACGGCCCGGCGGGCAGCCCCGACGTCCGGGAGGTGACTCAGCGTCCGACGTCGGCGAGCTTCGCTCTGAGCTGGAGTACGGACTTGGTGTGGATCTGGCTGACCCTGCTCTCCGTGACGCCGAGGACGTTGCCGATCTCGGCGAGTGTGAGCCCTTCGTAGTAGTAGAGCGTGACCACGGTCTTCTCGCGTTCGGGAAGGGTGTTGATGGCGCGCGCGAGCAGCCGTCGCAGCTCGCGGTCCTCGGCGATCTCGACGGGGTTCTCGGCGGCCGTGTCCTCAAGGGTGTCCATCAGGCTCAGCCGTTCGCCCCCCTCTCCGCCGACGTGCAGCAGTTCTTCCAGCGCCACCACGTTCGCCAGCGACAGCTGGCTGAACACGCCGTGGAGTTCCTCCAGCGCGATGCCCATCTCCTCGGCGACCTCCGCCTCGGACGGGGTACGGCGCAGTTGCGCTTCGAGGGTGGCGTAGGCGCGTTCGACGGCGCGGGCCTTCTGCCGGACGGAGCGCGGGATCCAGTCCAGTGCGCGCAGTTCGTCGATCATCGCGCCGCGGATGCGGGTGATGGCGTAGGTCTCGAACTTGATGGCGCGCTCGGGTTCGAACTTCTCGATGGCGTCGATCAGTCCGAAGACTCCGGAGGAGACGAAGTCGGCCTGCTCGACGTTGGGGGGCAGGCCGACGCTGACGCGGCCGGCGACGTACTTGACCAGCGGCGAGTAGTGCAGGATCAGCTGTTCCCGCAGCCGCCCGTCACCCGACGCCTTGTAGGAGCGCCACAGCTCGTCGAGCGAGGTGGGCGGGGCGGGGCGCACGCTGCCGCGCGCGGCGGGTGGTACAGCCGCACGGTCAGACCCGGAGGTGTGCTGGGGCATTCGTCGCCTTGAGCCGTTCTGCCGAGACGCGGGTGGGTGGATGTCTGGGGGTTGAATTGCCTGTGAGCGTAGCGTGACCGAAGCGTCGCGGTGCGCGAGGACGGCAGGTTCGGGCGTGCGCAGATACGTTCCGCTGCCCGCACCTCAGGGTTACCCCGTACGGCGTGGCGGCGCCCGGGCAGAGAGCCGGGCGCGGGCCCGGGAGGGCCGTGCGGCCGGAGGCGGTGACACGGCGTGCGGAACCTCGCGCCTTTCCTGCACCTCATCGCCGTCTCCCCACGGATCGGGCCCCGTGCCCGAAGCACGGCAAACCTGGATTCTGCGGTCATTCCCCTCACCCTTTCACCCGTTCGCCCCAGGTCAAGCACCGCCTCGCCGGGAAGCTCCGGTCGCCTCGGCGCGTCGCGCCAACTCCCAGCGATCACCGCACCTTTGCACGAATCCGAGGGACAACAGCTCGAAGAGTTTGCTCTGGGTGACATCGCGGGGCGTGCCGGCTTCCTCCGCCAGCCGGACGGTGTCCGCGGCGCCGCGCGCGGGGAGCGCCTCCAGTACGCGGGTCGCGAGGGGGTCCAGGAGGTCGCGCAGGCGGGTCGGGCCCTGCCGCTCGGGGGCCAGGTCGCCGATGCTGCCGACGAGTTCGATGACCTCGTCGGCATCGGTGACCACCACGGCCTCGCCGCGCAGCAGTTGATGCACACCGGCGGACAGGCTGCTGGTGACCGGGCCCGGCACGCCCATCGTGAAGCGGCCGAGGGCCAGCGCTCGCCGGGCGGTGACGAGGGAGCCGCTGCGGAGTTCGGCCTCCACGACGACGGTGCCTCGGGTGAGTGCCGCGATGACGCGGTTGCGCTGGATGAAGCGGCTGCGGGTGGGGTGGTCGCCGGGCGGTAACTCGGCGACCACCAAGCCCTGTTCGGCGATCCGGCCGATCAACTCGGTGTGACCCCGAGGGTAGGCGTGGTCGACGCCGGAGGCCATGACGGCGATGGTCGCGCCGTCGGCGGCCAGCGCGCCGCGGTGGGCCGCGCCGTCGATGCCGTAGGCGGCGCCGGAGACCACGGTCCAGCCGCGGTCAGCGAATCCGGCGCCGAGGGTGGTGGCGAGGTGCGCGCCGTATTCGGTGCAGGCCCGGGCGCCGACGACGGCGACGGAGCGCAGCGCCCACAGTCTGAGGTTGGCACCGCCGCGTACCCACAGGCCGATGGGGCGGGCGTCACCGAGATCGTCGAGCTGGCGGGGCCATTCCTCGTCCCCGGGGCAGACGAACCGGCCGCCGAGCGCGGTCATGGTGTCGAGGTCCGCGGTGGGGCGCGCCCGGGCGGCGCGCAGGCGCAGGCCCGCGATCTTGGCCGGGGTCGCGCCCGCGGGCGGGTCAGCCGCGTCGTCGGCGAGGGCGTGCCAGAGCGCCACCGGGCCCATCTCGCGCAGCCAGCGGCCGGTGGTTTCCTCACCCGGTTCGAGGATGCGGGTGAGGGCCGCGCGGGCGATGCGCTGCGGATCATGTCCCGGACGGCGGGAGGAAAGCCGTTGTCCGGTTGCCGCCGGCCCTGCGGGGCGCGGCCCGCCCGATGGGGTCGTGCTCGGTGGGGGCGTGCTGTGGCACCGCTCGGCTGTCGGAGCGGGTTCGTGGCCCCGGCAGCTCTCCGTGGCGGCGGACGGTTCTTCTGTGCCGAAGCCCCATGCGTCGGTCCTGGTCATCGCTGTGCCTGCCCGCGGGGTGACGTGGCGGCCGTGGGGGGCTTGCGGGTGAGGCCGCCTGCGCCCGCTGCCGTCGGTGCGCCGCGGCGTACGCCGGTGCGGAGCTCCAGGGCCCAGTTGACGTCGTCGAGGGTGGGGCGGTCGCGGCCGGCGAGATCGGCGGCGGTCCAGGCGACGCGGAGGACGCGGTCGAGGCCGCGGGCGGTGAGGAGGCCGCATTCGAGGTCGCGCTCCGCCGGGGCCAGAGCGCCGGGTTGGACGTGCCAGCGGGTGCGCAGTTCATGGCCGGGTACTTCGCTGTTGGTCTGCCACGGGGTGTCGGCGAGGCGGGCCGCGGCGCGCTCACGGGCGGCCTGGACGCGGGCGGCGACGGTCGCGGTGGCTTCGGCGCCGCGACCGAGGGCGACGAGTTCGGAGCGGGCGACCGGCTCCACGGCGATGCGGAGGTCCACCCGGTCCATCAGGGGTCCGGAGAGCCGGGCGCGGTAGCGGCGGATGGAGGACGGGCGGCATTCGCAGCCGCCGCCGGTGGTGCCGTGGCGTCCGCAGGGGCAGGGGTTGGCTGCGAGGGCGAGGAGGAAGCGGGCGGGCATGCGCATCATGCCCGCCGCGCGGGCGACGACGACATGGCCGGATTCGAGTGGCTGGCGCAGTGCGTCCAGGACGCGGGGGCTGCATTCGGCGGCCTCGTCCACGAAGAGCACGCCGTGGTGGGCCAGGGACACGGCTCCGGGGCGGGGCAGTCCGGTGCCGCCGCCCACCAGGGAGGCCATCGTCGCGGAGTGGTGCGGGGCGCAGTAGGGCGGCCGGTGGACGAGTGGCCCTCCGGGCGGGAGGGTGCCGGCCACCGAGTGGACGGCGGTGACCTCCAGGGACTCCTTGGAGGACAGCGGTGGCAGCAGCCCTGGGAGGCGTTCGGCGAGCATGGTCTTGCCGGCGCCGGGCGGGCCCTTGAAGAAGATGTGGTGGCGTCCGGCGGCGGCGACCTCCAGGGCGCGGCGGGCGCTGTGCTGGCCTGCGACGTCGGCGAGATCGGGAGTGTGGTCACCGGCCGGCAGGCCCGCGCCGGCGCCGGTGCCGGGCACGACCAGGCCGGCGAGGAGCGGGTCGGGGCGCCCTTCCTCGCGGGGGTCTTCCTCGTCGGGCACCGGTTCGTCGGCGAGGACGGCGATGAGCTGGCGCAGGCTGCGGATTCCGAGGACGGAGACGCCGGGGACCAGCGAGGCTTCGGCGGCGGTCTGTTCCGGGACGACGACCTGGCGGTATCCGGCGTCGGCGGCGGCCAGCACGGCGGGCAGCACGCCGCGGACGGGCCGGACCCGGCCGTCCAGGCCGAGTTCGCCGATCATCATCAGGTCGGTGAGTTCGCGGGGGTCGAGGCGTTCGGCGGCGCCGAGGACCGCGCAGGCGACGGCGAGGTCGAATCCGCTGCCGCCTTTGGGCACGGAGGCCGGGCTGAGGCCGACGGTGAGTTTTTTCTGCGGCCACTCGGCGCCGGAGTTCACGACCGCGGCCCGCACCCGCTCGCGGGACTCGATGAGGCTCTTGTCGGGGAGTCCGACGAGGGTGAAGGCGGCGACGCCGGGTTCCAGGTCGGCCTGGACCTCGACGACGACGCCTTCGACGCCGACCAGGGCGACGGAGCAGGTCCGGGCGAATCCCATCAGGCCACCCCTCGGGCGTGCTGGACGACCGGGGCGCCGCGGGCCGGAAGCAGGACGCCGATCACGTCGATCCGTACGCCTCCGGGCGGCGGGCCGCCGTGCTGTTCCAGCCAGCGTTCCGCGAGCAGCCGCAGGCGGGCGGTCTTCTCGGGGCAGACGGCCGCCATGGGGTGTTCGTACCAGCCGGCGCGGCGGGTCTTGACCTCGCAGACCACCAGGGCGTCTCCGTCGGCGGCGACGATGTCGATCTCTCCGTCGCGGCAGCGCCAGTTGCGGTCCAGGATGCGCATTCCGGCCTCGATGAGCCGGCGGGTGGCCAGGTCTTCGCCGTACCGGCCGAGGGCGCGGCGGCGGGCGTCGGCCGGTTTGTCCGTCGGCGGGTCGGTCAGGGGCGGCCCGCCGGCCCGCTTCCCGCCTCCCGGCGGCTGGTGTTCCGTTGGCGGTGCCCCTGAGGGCGCCCTCCGCGGCCGCGGTGCGGTGCGTGCGTCGTTCCCGGCCCTGCGGCCGGCCTGCATGGCGTTCATGCGGTACCACCTCCGGCACCGACTGTGACGCTCCCGCCCCGACCTGTTGGATCTTGGTGGACAACGAACGGGTTGTGGACAACTCGCTCACCCGTCCGGGTGGCGGAGGGCGGCCCGCGGCCTGCCCCTCCGCCCTGTCGGCCGCCTCAGCTGCCCGGAAGCTCCAGATCGCTCTTGTTGAGCTCCTCGATGTTCACGTCCTTGAACGTCAGGACGCGGACCTGTTTTACGAAGCGGGCTGGTCGGTACATGTCCCAGACCCAGGCGTCGGCCATCGACACCTCGAAGAACACCTCGCCCTGGACGGAGTGCACCTGCATCTCGTAGTCATTGGTGAGGTAGAAACGCCGCTCGGTCTCGATCACATATTTGAACAGTCCGACGACGTCGCGGTACTCCCGGTAGAGCTTCAGCTCCATCTCGGTCTCGTACTTCTCGAGGTCCTCGGCGCTCATGGCAGATCCCCTTCAGCCGTGCGTCCCCCCATTGTGCGTCAGACCCGCTCGGTCTCCAGGAGCACTGGCGCATCGGGGGGCCCTTCGTCGAGCAGCGTGCGCAGCAGCTCGGCGAGTCTGGTCGGATACACCGTCTCATGCGAGGCGGACAGTTCCTCCGAAGTCCACCACCTCAGCCCCGAGACGCTGCGTCGTTCCAGGTCAGTCTGCCCACCGGTGTCGGTGACAGTCCGGTCGGTTCTGCCCAGGTAGTACCACTCGTCCTGTTCCCAGCGCCGTCCGTCGAACGGGAAGGCGCAGCGGCGCTTCCACAGGACGGGGCCGAGGACGGCGTCGGTGATGCCGGTCTCCTCGGCGAGTTCGCGGCGGGCCGCCTCCTCACGGGTCTCCGCCCCTTCCAGACCGCCACCGGGGGTGAACCACCACTGGTCGGCGGGGCGGTCCGGCTCGAAGCCGTGGAGCAGCAGGATCCGGTCATCCGGGTCGAGGAGCACGATGCGGGAGACCTGGCGCACCATGGCCGGCTCCGGGGTGTCACCGGCCGCCGCCCCATGGGCCGCGGCCGGCTCCCCGGCGCCCCGTCCCCGCTTCTCAGGCACGTTTGCGCGCCTTGCGCCGGGCGAGGGGCCCGTGGGCCGCGCCGACCAGGATGAGGACCGCGCCGGCGACCACGGCGAGGGCGATGGGCTGCACCGGGCCCGGCTGCGAGGTGCCGCCGGGGAGGGCGGAGAAGGCCGCCGGGCGCTGCATCACGCCCACGCTGCCGAGCGGCCAGGCGCGCGCGTCGACCCGGGCGTTGACGGCGCTGCGCGGCACGGAGCCGTGGTCGCCGTCGGTGAGGTGGACACGGGAGTCGAGGGAGTCGCTGCGGTGGTCGCCGAGCAGGAAGAGCTGACCCCTGGGGACGGTGGCCTTGAAGCCGATGGGCGAGGCGGGCCCACTGCCCTGCAGATACGGTTCCTCGACGGGGGTGCCGTTGATCGTCAGCCGGCCCTGCTCGGTGCAGCAGGCGACCTTGTCGCCACCGACGCCGACGACGCGCTTGACCATCGGCAGGTCGCCCCAGGTGGAGTCCTTGAAGACGACGATGTCGCCGCGGCGTATCTCGGAGCCGTCCACCTTCTCCGCCAGGACCCGCGCCCCGACCGCGATCGTCGGCGTCATCGAGTCGGTCGGCACCGTGTAGGGGCGGTAGATCAGCGCCGCCCATACGAAGCCGCCCAGGAACAGCACACAGCCGACGGCCACGGCCAGACCGGACAGCACACTGCCCGTCGTCCGGCCGCGGCCGTCGGTCCTGCGTTCCGTACTGCTGCTCATCCCAGCGCTCCCACCCCGCGGACCGGGCCCGCGTCGAAGATCCGGGACGGCACCTTACCTGGGGTTACGTGTTCCGGTCAGCCTTCGGCGACGCCAGATCACGATCGGCACCGCGCCGGCCAGTCCGAGGGCCGCGGGCGTCGCCGCCATGGCCTTGTTGATTCCGGGCTGGTCGAAGGTGTCCGGCACGGGCAGCATCGCCCAGCGGTTGATCGGCCAGGCGATGGTGAACGCCCTGCCGACCACCTCGTTCTCCGAGACCGTGCCGTTGCCCTTGAGGTTCTGGTGGTAACGGGAGTCGAGGGAGTCGTCGCGATGGTCGCCCATCACCCAGATCCGGCCCTTGGGGACATGGATCGGGCCGAACGCCCGGTCGCCGCACGGGGTGGCACCGGGGTAGATGTACGAGTCCTCCTTGAGGGCCTTGCCGTTGACCTTGACCGGGCCCGTGCCGTGGCACTCGACGGTGTCGCCGCCGACCGCGATGACCCGCTTGATCAGGTCCTTCTCCTCGGCCGAGGGCATCAGGCCGATGAAGCTGAGGACCTTCTGCACGGGGTTCGGCTCGGGGGTCGGCGTCTCGTTCAGCCAGCCGCCCGGGTCGTGGAAGACGACGACCTCGCCGCGCTGCGGCTTGGAGCCGAACCACGGTGTCAGCTTGTCGACCAGCACCCGGTCCCCGCGCTGCAGGGTGTCCTGCATCGAGTCGGACGGGATCGAGAACGCCTGCACCAGGAAGGTCTTGATCAGCAGCGCGAGGAGCAGAGCGATGCCGATGAGGATCGGCAGCTCCTTCCAGAAAGCACGCGGCTTCTTGGCCTTCTTCACGCCGCCGCTCGCCTCCTCGCCCGCTGACGTGTTCAACGTATCCGACATGCCCGCAGTGCCCGACGGTTCCGGAGAGTCCGCCGATGACGGATGCTGCGTCTGTGCCTGCGCCCCTGACCGGGGTGGTGACGGATGCACGGAACTCGTCACCGGCCGCGGGGTCTCACCGCGACCTGCCGGCTCTTCGGGCTCTTCGGTTCCGGACCGCGCGCCGACCGCCAAGTCCCCCACATCTGCTCCTCACTCCACGCACTCGCCCGCCCGTCAACCGGTGCAGGCCCACCACTCCCATAACGAGCGGGAGTTCCGCAGGGGTCGGGAGTACGGTCAAACTGTCGGTGGACAGCCTATGCGGCGCGCCTGCCGCCGACGCCTTGGCGCCCGGCGCGTCGCGCACGCTCGTGAAGGTGTCCGGTTCTTCCAGGCGCCGCCAGTGGCTGAACGGCCAGCCGATCACCACGGCCCGGCCCACGACACCGTCCTCCGAGACCGTGCCACGGTACGGCTCGTCCAGGTGGAAGCGCGAATCCGCCGAGTTGGAGCGGTGGTCGCCCATCACGAAGATCCGCCCGATGGGGACGTTCACGGTGAACTTGAGCGTGGAGGGCGGGTTGCCCGGATGGATGTACGGTTCGGTCAGCGGGGTGCCGTTGACCGTGACCTTGCCCTGCTCGTCGCAGCATTTGACGGTGTCGCCGCCGACCGCCACGACCCGCTTGATCAGGTCCTGCTCGTCGGCCGACGGCAGCAGGCCGATGAAGGTCATGGCGTCCTTGACCGGCTGGAAGGCGCCGCCGTCGTCGGCGGGCTTGTTCTGCTCGCCCTTGAGCCAGCCGCCGGGGTCCTTGAAGACGACCACGTCGCCGCGCGCCGGCTTGGAGCCGAACCACGGCGTCAGCTTGTCGACCAGCACCCGGTCGCCGATCCTGATCGTCTGCTCCATGGAGCCGGACGGGATGACGAAGGCCTGGACGAGAAAGGTCTTCAGGACGAGGGCGATGGCCAGCGCCACGCCGACGAGGATGGGGATCTCCTTGAGGTAGGAGCGCTGCCTGCGGCGCTTGATGCGCCGGGCCAGGCGCCGCCGCTCGGCCCGGCCACCGGTGCCGGTCCGTCCCGCCCGCCTGCCGGTCGCCGCCCCGTCCGTCCGGGGACCGGCGCTCCCACCGGGCTCCCCGGGGCCGGCGTACGTGTCGCCGCCGTACGCCTGGCTGCCCCCGTATCCGTCACCACCCCCGTACGCCCCGGTACCCCCGTACGCGTCACCGCCGCCGTACGCGTCACCGCCCCCGTACGTCTCGCCACCGCCGTACGGGCTCCCGGTGCCCCGCTCCGGCGCGCCGCTGCCCCGCTTGGACCGGCCCGCCGCCCTGCCGGTCCTGCCGGTGCCCTGGCCCGCGTGGCGGGGGCGTCCGCGGCTACCCATGGGGGCCTGCCACGGCGGGTATCCGGCCGAAGGACCGTGGGCGCTCGACGGTGCGCCACCGGCTCGCGGGCCAGGTGATCAGGTCGGCGCGGCCGATGACCTTGTCCAGCGGGACCGTGCCGCCTCCGGGGTCGCCGAGGTGGTCGCGGGAGTCGCTGGATCTGGCGCGGTGGTCCCCCATGACCCACAGCCGGCCCTCGGGCACCACGATGTCGAAATCCACCGAGGACGGCGCGTCCCCGGGGTGGAGATACGCCTCACTCACGGGCTCACCGTTCACTTCGATCCGCCCCCGTTCGTCGCAGCAGGTCACATGGTCACCACCGGTGCCGATCACGCGCTTGACGTAGTCGGTCTCGGCGGGCCGGGCCAGGCCCAGCGCCGCACCGGCGCCGCGCAGCAGCCCGGTGACGGGATTCTCCCCCTGCTCCCTGTGAACGAAGGACCCCGTGCCGTCGAACACCACCACATCGCCCCGCTCGGGCGCGCTGCCGAAACGGTACGCCAGCTTGTTGACCAGCACCCGGTCCCCGGCCTGCAGGGTGTTCTCCATGGAGGTGCTGGGAATCAGGAACGGCTGCGCGACGAAGGCGCTGAGCAGCAGGACGAAGGCCAGGCAGAGTGCGAGGAGGGTGGCCGGCCGGTGACGCAGCCCGGCCGCGCGGGCGAGCAAACGCGCGGAGCGCGACCCCTGCTCCGGCCCCTGGTCGGGGGTGGGAGAGGGGTCGCGCTCCGTGAGTTGTGCGTCGGTGTCCATCGGGCCATGAGCCTATCCGGCCGGGTCCGGACCCCGTACGCGAGAGTCGGTTTGCGTTGCCCCGGCGCAAAAAATCGTGCTCCGGGACGGCCCGGCTCAGTTGTCGCGCTTCTCCTTGATCTTCGCGGCCTTGCCGCGGAGCTCGCGCAGGAAGTACAGCTTGGCGCGACGGACGTCACCGCGGGTCACGACCTCGATCTTCTCCACGATCGGGGTGTGCACGGGGAAGGTGCGCTCGACGCCGACGGAGAAGCTGACCTTGCGGACCGTGAAGGTCTCACGGACACCGGCGCCCTGACGGCGGATGACGACGCCCTTGAACTGCTGCACACGGGAGCGGTTGCCCTCGATGACGCGGACGTGGACGTTGACGGTGTCACCCGGGCGGAAGGCCGGGATGTCGCTGCGCAGCGACGAGGCGTCGACGGAGTCGAGAAGGTGCATGACCTACTGCTTTCTTCGCTGATGCCACAGGTCATCAACGGAATATCGAAAATGATGTGTCGGATGCCGTTCCGTCGGGCGGGCGTCGTTCCCCCTGTGGCAGGGGCGCGCGCCGGACGCACACAGCAGCGGCCTATTCTTCCACGGCCCCGGTCGTCCGCCCAAATCGGCCGTCCGGGCCCTGTGACCAGCCCAGGGCGTCGAGCATCGCGCGGTCGTGCTTGTCGAACGCGGCGGGGTCGGCGCGCTCGATCAGATCGGGGCGGTTGCGGTCGGTGCGGCGGAACGCCTCGTCCCGGCGCCAGCGGGCGATCTTGCCGTGGTGGCCGCTGACCAGGACGTCGGGGATGCCGCGGCCGCGCCACTCGGGGGGCTTGGTGTAGACGGGGCCCTCCAGGAGGTCGGCCATCGCGCCGGGGGCGAAGGAGTCGTCCTGGTGGGAGGCGGCGTTGCCGAGGACGCCGGGGAGCAGCCGGGCCACCGCCTCGACCATGACCAGCACCGGTGCCTCGCCGCCGGCCAGGACGTAGTCGCCGATGGAGACCTCGCGGACGTCGACGCGGTCGCCGTACTCCTCGATGACGCGGCGGTCGATGCCTTCGTAGCGGGCCGGGGTGAACACCAGCCAGGGCTTGGCGGAGAGTTCGACGGCGAGCTGCTGGGTGAAGGGGGCGCCGCTCGGGGTGGGGACGACGATCACCGGCGCTCCCTCGCCGGAGGCGAGGATCTCGTCGAGCGCCTCGCCCCACGGCTCGGGCTTCATGACCATGCCGGGGCCGCCGCCGTAGGGGGTGTCGTCGACGGTGCTGTGCTTGTCGTGGGCCCAATCGCGCAGGTCGTGGATGCGCACGTCGAGCTGTCCGCGGGCGCGGGCCTTGCCGACGAGGGAGACGTTCAGCGGTTCGAGGTACTCCGGGAAGATCGTGACGACGTCGAGCCGCATCAGCTCTCCTCGCGGCTGCCGGCGATCTCGGCCTGGCTCGCGTCGAGGAGGCCGGTCGGCGGGTCGATGACCGCGCGCTGCTCCTCCAGGTCGATCTCCGGGACGATCTCGGCGACGAACGGGATGAGGACCTCGCTGCCGTCGGGCCGCCGGACGACCAGCAGGTCCTGGTAGGGCAGGTGGGAGATCTCGGAGATCCGGCCGACCTCGGTGCCGTCGCGGGTGACGACGTCGAGGTCGATCAGCTGGTGGTCGTAGAACTCCTCGGGGTCCTCGGGGACCTCCTCGGGGTCGACCTCCGCGATCAGCAGGGTGTTGCGCAGCCCTTCGGCGGCCGTGCGGTCCGTGACGCCCTCGAAGCGCAGCAGCAGCCGGCCGCTGTGCACCCGGCCGGCCGCGATGGTCAGCGGTCCGACGGAGGACGGTTCGGTGGCCAGGACGGCGCCCGGGGCGAGCCGCAGCTCGGGCTCGTCGGTGCGTACCTCTACCGTGAGTTCGCCCTTGATGCCGTGGGCGCGGCCGATCCGTGCCACTACCAACTGCACGCTGTTCTCTCTCCCCTTGTCACGGCTGGACGGCCGCCGCTTGCGCGGAGGTGGCCGAGAACCGTCGTGGTTTCTCGATGGGTGGTGACGCGGCGGGATCCGCGGTCACCAACGAACTCGGGCCGGGGACGGCCCGAGGGCCCTCCCCGGCCCGAGCCGGTGTTCAACTTGTCAGCGGACCTGGTCCACGTCGACGAGGTCGACGCGGATGCCACGGCCGCCGATGGCGCCCACGACGGTCCGCAGAGCGCGGGCGGTACGGCCGTTGCGGCCGATCACCTTGCCGAGGTCGTCGGGGTGGACCCGGACCTCCAGCACGCGCCCGCGACGCAGGGTGCGCGAGGCGACCTGCACGTCGTCGGGGTTGTCGACGATGCCCTTGACGAGGTGCTCGAGGGCTTCCTCGAGCATGCTCAGGCCTCGGTCGACTCGGAGGTGGACTCGGCCGCAGCCTCGTCCGCCTTCTTGTCAGCCTTCTTCGCCTTCGGGGTGATGGCCTCACCCTTCGGCTCGTCGCCGGAAGCCTTGGCGGCGGCCTCGAAGAGGGCGCGCTTGTCGGCCTTCGGCTCGGCGACCTTCATCGGCGCCGGGGCCGGCAGGCCCTTGAACTTCTGCCAGTCGCCGGTGACCTTGAGGATGGCCGCGACGGGCTCGGTCGGCTGCGCGCCGACACCCAGCCAGTACTGGACACGCTCGGAGTCGACCTCGATGCGCGAGGGGTTCTGCACCGGGTGGTACAGGCCGATCTCCTCGATGGCCCGGCCGTCACGGCGGGTACGGGAGTCGGCGACGACGATACGGTAGTGAGGCGAACGGATCTTGCCCAGACGCTTCAGCTTGATCTTGACTGCCACGGGAGTGGTGTCTCCTGGTCTTGACGTGGTGGGGCACAACGGGATGCCACGTGGGGTTGCGGTACTCGGGGTGCCCGATGGACGCGTCAGCCGGAGGAGAGAGGGGTCCTGTGCGACTGTCGAGTACAGCTAGCCATTGTGCCACACGCCCATGGGTCAGCCGACCGCGGCCACCTCGGGGATCCGGAAGGGCTTCCCGCAGCCACCGCAGACGATCGGCGCCTGGGCCAGGACGGACGGCACGACGCGGACATTGCGCCCGCAGTCGCAGACGGCCTTGACGCGGACGCCCCCTCCGGAGGAGCCGTGCCGGGCGGCCGGGCCCCGGAAGCTGCGGGTGGTGTCGGTGGCGGTGGCGGCGGAGTGCGCCTTGAGGGCTCTGGCGAGCCGTTCGGTGGTGGAGCGGTAGCGCCTCCTGGCCTCGGGGTTGAGCGTGACCAGGGAGAAGCCGCTGCTGGGGTGCGGCTCGTCGGCGTGGTCCAGGCCCAGTTCCTCGGCGATCGCCAGGAAGCGGCGGTTGTGGTAGCGGCCTGCGCGGGAGGTGTCGCGGACGCCGCGGGCGGCGGCGATGCCGTGGACTGCCTCATGGAGCAGCCGTTCGAAGGAGAGTTCCGCGCCGCAGGCGGACGAGGACTCTCCGATCAGGGACTCGGGGGCGGCCAGGTCCGGCAGCTCGGGGTGGTGCCGTTGAATATCGGCCCACGCGAGCGCCAGTTCGGCGGCGAGGACAGGCGGTGTCGTGCTCACGTCGTGACAACGAGCCGGGGTCGTCCGGTGTTCCGATTCCGGGCCATCCCAAATAATTTGCACGTACCAGTCAGTTTCCGGTCATGAGTCATGGCCAGGGCGCGGTGCGCAGATCTGCGCAGAAGGCGCCCAGCGGCCCTCAAGCCGGTACGTATCCCCGCGTACGCCGCATGGCGTAGCCGGTCGTATACCGGGGCAACGATCACCGCGGCGATGGTACGGGGCGGCCACCGGACCCGGCGGCACCGGCTCGCACCCCACCGTAGGTGCCGGTGGACGTGGGCGTCCGGACGGCCCCCGGTACCCGGGTGGCGGCCGCTGCCGTGGCGGAACGGCGCCGGCCGGGTCACCCTGGAACGGCGCTCCAGGGAGCGGGCCCGGCGCACACGGGGGCGCGCGGGAGACAACCCCGGCGCATCCCCTGGACGCCCGGACGAATGCGCAGTTGTCTGGATCGCGGGGGCGCACGACGCGCGAACACGGGGGCGATCGGTACGGACGGTACGGAACAGCTTCGGGTTCTCGGCGAATAGGGGCGCTATCGATGTCACCGACGCTCGTGCGGCACCAGCTTCCGCACTCCGGATCCATGCGCTGCGACGACCCGCCCGCGTGGGCCGGGGCACGGGCGCGCACCCGTGACTGGGCCGAGATCCAGGAGCGGATGCTGGTCCCGCTGTACGAAGCCGCGTACGACCGCCTGGGCATCGGCCCCGGCACCCGGCTGCTGGGGCTGGGCTGCGGCTCCGGGCTGGCGCTGCTGCTGGCGGCGGCGCGCGGCGCGCAGGTCAGCGGGGTGGACGCGGACGAGTCCCGGCTGGAGCTGGCGCGCGAGCGGCTCACGCCGGACGGCATGCCGGAGCACACCCGGCTGGTCAGCGGCGGCCTGGAGGACGCGGTGCCCGGGGGCGCCGCCTTCAATGTGGTCACGGCATTCCACCCGGTGGGCTGTGTGAGCACGGTCGAGGGGCTGACGGCGTCGCTGACCGCGGCGGCCGGGCTGGCGGAGCGCGGCAGTGCGGTGGTGCTGGGCGGCTGGGGCCCGGTGGAGCGGTGCGCCACGGCGGGGGTGCTGCGGGTCGCGCGGCGGCTGACCGATCCGCCGGGCGAGCACGGCGCCGGCTGGTGGCCCAGCAGCCGGGACGACCTGGAGGAGCTGGCGGAGCGGGCCGGACTGCGGCCCGACGGTTCGGGCCGGGTGGCCTGCCCGTTCGGGTACGCGGATCCGGCGAGCGCGGTGCGCGGGCTGCTGTCGACGGGGCTGTTCGACCCGGCACTGGCGGCCGCCGAGCAGCGCGAGGTGGAGAAGGAGCTGGCGGAGGCGCTGCATCCGCATCAGCGGGCGGACGGGACGGTGTGGATGCCGAACGTCTTCCGCTATCTGATCGCGCGGACGAGGTAGCGCGCGGCGGCGGTGCCGGGTCTGGGTGCCGGCAAGAGCCCGGAAGCCTTCGTCCGCCGCTCTCCCGTCCTGGCGGGCCCGCTCCCGGACGGGTTTCGGCCGCGCCGGGGCGGCCGGGAAGGCACTGATGAACGCTTCGCTGCAGACCGTCTCGGGCCCGCTGCCCGCTTTTGAGGTGCGCGGACCGGTGCTCGCCCATGAGCATCTGGCGCTCGACCTGACCCGCGGCGCCGACAGCGCCGCGACCCTGACCCCCGGGCACCGGGCCGCGATCACCGGGGAACTGGCGTCGCTGCGCGCCGAGTTCGGCCTGTGCCTGCTCGTCGAGCTCACCTGCCGGGGCATGGGGCGCGATGTGGCCGCCCTGACCCGGATCGCCGCGGATTCGGGGGTCGCGGTCGTCGCGGCGACCGGCTGGTACTACGAGCCGTTCCACCCGGCGGAGCTGAGCCGCACCAGCGCGGAGCGGCTGGCGCGGACTTTGGTCGGGGAGATCGAGCGGGGCTGCGGCGGCTCGGGGATCCGGCCCGGGGTGATCGGCGAGGTCGGCAGCCACGGCGACCTGCCGAGCGAGCCGGAGGCGCGGACACTGACCGCGGCCGCGCTCGCCGCCGCCGCGACCGGCCTGTCGGTGGCCACCCACGCCCGCTTCGGCCGCGGCGGCCTCGCCCAGCTGGAGCTGCTGACGGCGGCCGGGCTGCCGCCGCACCGCGTCAGCATCGGGCACCAGGACCTGCTCGACGATCCGGCGGTGCACCGGGAACTGGCGGCGGCCGGTGCGTACCTCGCGTTCGACACCGTCGGCAAGGAGAGTTTCCGGAGCGACCGGGTGCGGCTGCGGCTGCTGCTGGCGCTCCTGGAGTCCGGTTACGCCGACCGGGTGCTGCTCAGCTGTGATGTCTCCCGCCACGGCTACCTGGTCAGTGAGGGCGGGATGGGCTACGGGCACCTGTTCCGGTCGTTCCTGCCGCGGCTGCGGGCGGCCGGGGTGGACGAGGAGACGATCGACCGGCTGACGCGGCGCAATCCGCTGCGGTTCCTCACCGGGCGGGACGGGGCGGACGACGGGCCGCCGGAAGGGGGCGGCGGGGTGTGACGCCAGCGGAGGCGGCCCGTCGCGGAGCGCCGGAAACGGCGGCGAGCCCCCGCCCGCGGTGGCGGTCGGAGGCTCGCGAGCCGAAGGCGTGGGCTCAGCCCATGAACTTCTTGAACTCCTCGGGGAGTTCGAAGTTCTGCGGGTCCTGGCCGCCCTGCGGCAGGCCCAGCGGGTTGCCGGCCTGGGCGGCCTCCCGGCGCGCCGCCGCGGCCTCTTCCTCGGCCTTGCGCTTCATCGGGTTACCGCTCTTGCGCTTGCCCTTGGCCTGCTTGACCTGCTTCTTCTTGCGGGCGCCACCACCCATGCCAGGCATCCCCGGCATGCCGGGCATGCCGCCGCCCTGGGCCATTTTGGACATCATCTTGCGGGCGTCGAAGAACCGCTCCACGAGGCCCTTGACCGCGCTGACGTCGACACCGGAACCCTTGGCGATACGGGCCCGGCGCGAGCCGTTGATGATCGTCGGCTCCTGGCGCTCGGCCGGGGTCATCGACTTGATGATGGCGGCCGTGCGGTCGACCTCGCGTTCGTCGAGGTTGTTGATCTGGTCCTTCATCTGCCCCATGCCGGGCAGCATGCCGAGCAGCTTGGAGATGGAGCCCATCTTGCGGACCTGCTCCATCTGGGCCAGGAAGTCGTCGAGGGTGAACTCCTTGGGGCCCTTCGCCAGTTTGGCCGCCATCTTCTCGGCCTCGGCCTGGCTGAAGGTCTGCTCGGCCTTCTCGATCAGGCTGAGCATGTCGCCCATGCCGAGGATGCGGGACGCCATGCGGTCCGGGTGGAACGCGTCGAAGTCGTCCAGCTTCTCGCCGTTGGAGGCGAACATGATCTGCTTGCCGGTGACGTGCGCGATGGACAGCGCGGCACCACCGCGGGCGTCGCCGTCGAGCTTGGAGAGCACCACGCCGTCGAAGCCGACGCCGTCGCGGAACGCCTCGGCGGTGTTGACCGCGTCCTGACCGATCATCGCGTCGACGACGAAGAGGACCTCGTCCGGGCTGACCGCGTCGCGGATGTCCGCGGCCTGCTGCATCAGCTCCTGGTCGATGCCCAGGCGGCCGGCGGTGTCGACGATGACGACGTCGTGCTGCTTGGTCCGGGCGAACTCGATGGAGTCCTTGGCCACCTGTACCGGGTCGCCGACGCCGTTGCCGGGCTGGGGGCCGTAGAAGGCGACCTCGGCGCGCTCGGAGACGACCTGCAGCTGGTTGACGGCGTTGGGGCGCTGGAGGTCACAGGCGACCAGCAGCGGGGCGTGGCCCTGCCCCTTGAGCCAGCGGCCGAGCTTTCCGGCGAGAGTGGTCTTACCGGCACCCTGCAGACCCGCCAGCATGATCACGGTCGGCGGGTTCTTGGCGAACCGCAGCCGCCGGGTCTCGCCGCCGAGGATGCCGATGAGCTCCTCGTTGACGATCTTGATGACCTGCTGGGCGGGG
Organism: Streptomyces angustmyceticus; assembly: GCF_019933235.1. Lineage (NCBI taxonomy): Bacteria > Bacillati > Actinomycetota > Actinomycetes > Kitasatosporales > Streptomycetaceae > Streptomyces > Streptomyces angustmyceticus. The sequence continues at coordinate 2,323,060 of NZ_CP082945.1, forward strand.
TTCAGCGCCTGGGAGACCTCGGAGCCGGTGGCACGCTCCTTGACCTGCTTGATGAAGGCGCGGACGACGGGGAGGGCGACATCGGCCTCGAGCAGCGCGATACGGATCTCGCGTGCCGTGGCATCGATGTCCGCCTCGCTCAGGCGGCCCTTGCCCCGGAGGTTTTTGAAAGTACTCGCCAAGCGGTCGGAAAGCGTATCGAACACGGCGGTCGTCGATCCTCGGGGTCGGGGGCGGGGTTCAGTCGGGTTCCAGGGTATCCGGCTGCGCAAGCGAACCGGTCCGGCCCTGCGCGCCGGCCGTTACCGCAGGGCCTGCTCCACGGCCTTCGCCACCTCGTGGGCCGCGTCGTCGGCCAGCGGCTCCCCGTCCGCGCCGGTGACGTAGAACGCGTCCACCGCGTTGGCGCCCAGCGTGCTGATGTGGGCGCTGCGGACGGCGACGCCCGCCGTGTCCAGGGCGCGGCCGATGCGGTGCAGCAGGCCGTGGGCGTCCTGCGCCCGGACCTCGATGACGGTCGCGGTGCGGGAGCTGCCGGTGACCACGCTGACCCGCGGCGGCGGGGCGAGCACGGCGCGTGCGCGGCGGGCGTAGGCGCGTTCGCGCTCGGCGAGCCGGGCGGGGATGTCGAGGGAGCCGTCCAGGGCGCGGACCAGGTCGGCGCGCAGCCGGTCGGCGCGCGGCAGCGAACCGTATTCGGCGGCCACCCGCCAGCGCAGCAGCAGGACCGGGCCGTCGTCGGCGGGGTCGAGCAGCAGCAGGTCGGCGGCGCGGACGGTGAGCCGGTGCAGGGCCAGCACGCCCGCGGCGGCGGGCAGGACGCCCGGGGTGCCCGCCGGGGCCGTCGCGGGGCGGCGTCCGGGCGCCCGGTGCGCGGGGACGGCGATCAGCAGCTCCACGCCGACCGGCTCCCGGGCGGGCCCGCCCTCCCCGTCCCCGGCGTCGGCGGGGGGTTCGGAGCGGGTGTGCAGCGCCAGGACCGGGCCGCCGGTGCGCCGGGCCTCGGCCGCCAGCCGTTCCTGCTCCGCGGTCGGCTCGTCGGCCTCGCGCGCCTCCGTCCCCGGCTCCCCCGCGAGGTGCGCGGCGACCCGTTTGACGAGGTCGGCGACGAGTCCGCCGCGCCAGGCGCTCCAGGCGGCGGGCCCGGTGGCCAGGGCGTCGGCCTCGGTCAGGGCGTGCAGCAGCTCCAGGGTGCCGGTGGTGCCGACCGCCTCGGCGACGGCGCCGACGGTCGCCGGGTCGTCCAGGTCGCGCCGGGTGGCGGTCTCGATGAGCAGCAGGTGGTGCCGTACGAGGGTGGCGATCACCGCGGTGTCGCGGGCGTCGAAGCCGAGCCGGGCCGCCACGTCGCGGGCGATGGTCTCGCCGGCCGCCGAGTGGTCGCCGGGCCAGCCCTTGCCGATGTCGTGCAGCAGGGCGGCGATCAGCAGCAGGTCGGGGCGGTGCACCCGGCGGGTGAGCGCGCCGGCCCGTACGGCGGTCTCGATGAGGTGGCGGTCCACCGTCCAGGTGTGGACGGGGTTGCGCTGGGGGCGGCAGCGGACGCGCTCCCAGTCGGGCAGCAGCCGCGTGACGATGCCCTCGGCCTCCAGGGCCTCCCATACGGGCACGGTGTGGCTGCCCGCGCCCAGCAGCGTCACCAGCTGCTCGCGGGCCTCGGCGGGCCAGGGCACGGGCAGCGGCCGGCCGGCGGTGGCGCAGCGGCGGATCGAGTGGGTGGCCAGCGGCAGCCCGGCCTGGGCGGCGGCGGCCGCGGCGCGCAGCACCAGCACCGGGTCCCGCTCGGGGCGCGCGGTACGGGCCAGCACCGCCTCGCCGTCGAGTTCGACGACGCCGTCGGCGAGCGGGGAGCGCTCGCCCTTGCCGGCGGTACGGCCGTGCAGCAGGCCGCGCAGCATGGGCTTGACGGAGCGGGCGCGCAGCACCCGGCCGACCTCGCGCCAGGTGACGTCGGCCGCGTAGGAGATGGTGCGGGCGGATTCGTAGGTCTGCCGCAGCAGGGCGTCGGCATCCAGCATGCCGAGGGCGCCGGCGACCTGGTCCTGTTCCTGGAGGGAGAGCCGGTCGGTGGCCCGGCCGGTGGTCAGGTGCAGGGCGTCGCGGGTGTCCAGCAGCCGGGTGCGGGCGGCTTCCAGGCCGCCGCGCGGGGCGTCGGCGAGCCAGGAGGCGGCGACCGCCCGCAGCGCGGTGGCGTCCCGCAGCCCGCCCCTGGCCTCCTTGAGGTCGGGTTCGAGCAGGTACTGGAGCTCGCCCTGCCGTTCGGCGCGCTCCTGGCACAGGTCGTGGAGCTCCGGGAGCCGCTTGGGCGCGCTCTCGCGCCAGTCGGCGTAGGCGGCGGTGCGCAGGGCGGCGGTCAGGTCCGCGTCGCCGGCCAGATGGCGGGCGTCGAGGAGGCCCAGTTGCACCTTCAGGTCGTCGCGGGCCGTCTTGCGGGCCTCGGCGGGGGTCCGTACGGAGTGATCGAGGGCCAGGCCGAGGTCCCAGACGGGGTACCAGAGGTGGTCGGCGAGCGCGGCGAGGGCGCCCGCGTCGGCGCGGCCGTCGTGCAGCAGGAGCAGGTCGAGGTCGCTGCGCGGGGAGAGTTCGCCGCGGCCGTAGCCGCCGACGGCGACCAGCGCGGTCCCGGAGAGCCCGGCGGCGGTGGCGTGGCGGCCGTGCAGCCCGGCGAGCCAGTCGTCGGTCATCCGGGCGAGGGCGGCGCGGCGGTCGGGTCCGATGGCCGCCTCGTCCTGGAGGAGCCGCAGCCGGGCGGCCGGGTAGCCGCCCTCCTCGGCGGGCCCGTCCGCCGGGTGCACCGCGTGCTCCGCCGGCCCTGCCGTTTCCTCGACGCTCTCGGTCACCTCGCGCGCTCCTCGGTCGTGTGGTCCCCCGTCGTCTTCCCCGGATGCCGCCGTGCACCCTCAAGTCTGTGCCGCCGCGGGGCGGGCGGCCATCCGCCGCCCGGCCGCTCCGGCCCCGGCGGCGGATGCCGCGCGGGTGCCGGAGCCGCGCCGGGGCGGCGGCGCGGTCACAGGGCGTCCGGTCCCCGCTCTCCGGTCCGCACCCGTACGGCGTCGTCGACGGGGACGGCCCAGACCTTCCCGTCGCCGATCTTTCCGGTGCGGGCCGCCTTGACGACGATGTCCATCAGCTCCTCGGCGTCGGCGTCCTCGACCAGCACCTCGATGCGGATCTTCGGCACCAGGTCGACGGTGTACTCGGCGCCGCGGTACACCTCCGTGTGGCCGCGCTGTCTGCCGTAGCCGCTGGCCTCGGTGAGCGTCAGGCCGTGCACCCCGAATGCCTGCAGGGCGTCCTTCACCTCGTCCAGCCGGTGCGGCTTGATTACTGCCGTGATGAGCTTCACGCTTCCACCTTCTTCGTCTGGGCCTCGCCGAGTGCCGGTCCCCTGCGTCCGACCGTGCCGCCGCCCGCGCCGGCGAAGTCGTACGCGGTCTCCGCGTGCGCGGCCTGGTCGATGCCGGCGACCTCCTCGTCCTCGCCGACCCGGAAGCCCATCACCAGGTCGATGGCCTTGGCAAGGACGTAGGAGACGACCAGCGAGTAGAGCAGCACGCAGACCACGCCGACGGCCTGCCGGCCGAGCTGTTCGAAGCCGCCGCCGTAGAACAGGCCCTTGGCCTTGCTCTGCACCCCGCCGGTGGCGAACAGCCCGATGAGCAGGGAGCCGACGACACCGCCGACGAGGTGGACGCCGATGACGTCGAGGGAGTCGTCGTAGCCGAACTTGTACTTGAGGTTGACCGCCATGCCGCACAGCACACCGGCGATGGCGCCGACCGCGATGGCGCCCAGCGGGCTGACCGCGCCGCAGGCCGGGGTGATCGCGACGAGTCCGGCGACCGCGCCGGAGGCCGCGCCGAGCGTGGTGAACGAGCCGTGCCGGAGCTTTTCGTACGCCAGCCAGCCGAGCATCGCGGCGGCGGTGGCGACCTGGGTGTTGACGAAGGCGACCGCGCCGATGCCGTCGTCGTTGCCGAGCCAGGAGCCGGCGTTGAAGCCGAACCAGCCGAACCACAGCAGTCCGGCGCCGAGCATCACCAGGGGCAGGCTGTGCGGCCGCATCGGGTCCTTCTTGAAGCCGATGCGCTTGCCGACGACGAGGAGCACGCCGAGCGCCGCCGCACCGGCGTTGATGTGCACGGCGGTGCCGCCGGCGAAGTCGATGACCTTGAGCTCGAAGAGCCAGCCGCCCTCGCCCCAGACCCAGTGGGCGACGGGGAAGTAGACGATGGTGACCCACAGGGCGATGAAGAGCGCCCAGGCGGTGAACTTCACCCGGTCGGCGAGCGCACCGCTGATCAGCGCGGGCGTGATCACCGCGAACATCAGCTGGAAGACCGCGAACACGTAGACCGGGATGGTGCTGGTGCCCCACAGCTCGGTCAGGCCGATGCCGCTGAGTCCGGCGAAGTTGCCGTTCCAGCCGATGAAGCCGCCGCTGTCGGTGCCGAAGGCGAGCCCGAAGCCGTACAGGACCCACAGGATCGTGACGATGCCCAGGCTGATGAAGCTCATCATCAGCATGTTCAGCACGCTCTTGACCCGGACCATGCCGCCGTAGAAGAAGGCGAGGCCGGGCGTCATGATCATCACCAGTGCGGAGCAGATCAGCATGAACCCCGTGTTGGCGGGGCTGAGTGTCACCTTGTCTGCGGCAAGCGTCAGGATGCCTGGGGGCATCGGCGTCTCCTCGTCGTCGATGCGGCCCGTGCGGGCGTGTTTCTGGTGGGCCGACTTCGCGATGAGGTTGTCGCAGCGTGGTTTCGGCCAAACCTTGCGGGTGTTTCCCCCCAGTGACGAAGACGCCCTCCGTGTTACGCCACGGTGAACTCCGAGCTCAGCCCACCATCACCCGTTCAACCCACCGAAACCCCCACAGCCACCCCAACCACCGCAACCACCAATTGAGCAACCCCCACCCCGCCCAGCCCCCTCCGCGAAAGCGGCGCCGGCTCAGGCGCAAAGGGGAGCGCAAAGAACAGCCCGACCGCGGCTGCCGCCCGCGTGACCTGGCATGGGGGAGCCGAGTCGGGCTGTACGGGGCGGCGGCCGCGGCCGGAGTCGAGGGGGCGTGCCGTCAGACGGCCGCCGCTGATTCGGGGAGCTGGCGGGTGAGCTCGTCGCCGAGCCGGATCACGTCGGCGACACCGCCGAATTCCCGCGCCGCGGTGTCGACGGTCTTGCGCAGCCGGGTGTTGACCCGTTCGGAGCGGACCTGCCGGGCGAACGGGATCGCCTGCTGGGCCATCGCGGCGCAGGCTTCCGGTTCCTTCTGCAGCAGGTGCACGGTGGCCATCCCGATGAGGTTGAGGGCGTACGAGCGCTGGTGCTCGGGGTCCTGGCCGAACAGTTCCACGGCGCGCTCCATGACGGGCGCGGCCAGCGAGGCGTAGGTGGGGCTGCGCCCGGCGACGTAGGCGAGGTCGCGGTAGGAGTGGGCGTTCTCGGCGTTCAGCTCGGCCTCGGAGAAGAAGCGGATCCAGTCCGGTTCGGGCTCGCCGGGCACCGCGTCGGAGAAGGTGTCCTCGGCCATCCGGACGGCCCGCTTGACCTTGCTGGGCTGGCCCATGCCGGCGTAGGCGCGGGCCTCCATCGCATACAACATGGCCTGGGTGCGGGGGGTGGCCGTCTCGCGGCTGCCGTACTGGGCGAGGTGGATGAGTTCCAGTGCGTCGTCGGGCCGGCCGAGGTGGATCATCTGCCGGCTCATGCTGGAGAGGATGTACGAGCCCAGGGGCCGGTCGCCGGCCTCCTTGGAGGCGTGCAGGGCCAGCACGAAGTACTTCTGCGCGGTGGGCTGCAGCCCGATGTCGTAGCTCATCCAGCCGGCGAGTTCGGCGAGTTCGGCGGCGACCTTGAACAGCCGCTTGGAGACCGCCTCCGGCTGCGGCTCCTGGAGGAGGTCGGTGACCTCGTGGAGCTGGCCGACCACCGCCTTGCGCCGCAGCCCGCCGCCGCACTGGGCGTCCCACTGGCGGAACATCGCGGTCGTCGACTCCAGGAGGTCCAGCTCCGGCTTGGACAGCCGGGCGGGCCGCCGGGCGCGGTCGGGCTCCGGCGCGCCGCCCTGGCCCGCGGGCACCGGCACCAGCCAGCGCTGCATCGGCTCGATGAGGCTGGGGCCGGCGGCGAGGGCGAGCGAGGTGCCGAGGAAGCCGCGGCGCGCCAGCATCAGGTCGCTGCGCGAGAACTCGCTGATGAGGCTGACGGTCTGGGCCCCGGCCCAGGGCAGGTCCACACCGGAGACGGACGGGGACTGGTGGGCGGAGCGCAGCCCCAGCTCCTCGATGCCGACCACGCAGCCGAAGCGCTCGGAGAACAGCTCGGACAGGATCCGCGGGATGGGCTCGCGCGGCTGCTCGCCGTCGAGCCAGCGGCGCACCCGGGAGGTGTCGGTGCTGATGTGGTGCGCGCCCATCTGGCGGGCCCGGCGGTTGACCTGCCGCGCCAGCTCCCCCTTGGACCAGCCGCTGCGCATGAACCACGAACCCAGCTGTGCGTTGGGTTGTTTGGCGGCGTCGGTGCCGCCACTGCCGCCGTTGCCGCCCACTGGAAGCCCCTCCCTATACCTGTCCTGATGCCTGGTGCGTACTGCGAACCGCCCACGGCCTGCCGCCTGTTGCGACGCCTGTCCGGGGTACATCTACCCGACCACGGATTCCGGCCACACCTTTTGGCCTGTGCACACCGGTGCGTTGCCACCGGCATACCCGTGCGAACGATGCCCCTTCGGAGTTCGTGCACCGAAAGTAATCCTACGATCACGCCTCACGCGAGGCCGATTGCGGAAACGCCACCATTCGCCACCCCTTCGTATGAACTCCCCGACAGGCTCTCGCGATTGACTTGACACAGGTCGAGCACGGCCGGGCGGAGCGAAGCGCGCAAGGGATCGCGAGGCGCGGCGCACCACCCGGCACACCACGTCACACCACCGGCGACGCGGGCCGGCGACGGAGCGTGAAGGGCAGCATGTCGTCAACCCGCCGACACGTAACCACTGGCACGCACCACCCGTTGGAGGGGGCATGGGCTTCACGATCGGCGGCATCCGAGAGATCCGTTCCAGCTCCCGGCGCCGCGCCCGCTCGACCGACATCGCGGCGGTGGCGGAGTACACCGGGCTGTGGGGCTGGGACGTCGTCCCCGGCGCCCGCGCGGTGCGGGCCGGCAGCGGCCGTACGGACTGCTCGTGCGGCGCCGCCGACTGCCCCTCCCCCGGCGCCCATCCGCTGGCCTTCGCCGCCGAGCTGACGGCCGGGGCCGGCTGGGAGACGGCCGCGGCGGCCTGGGCGGAGACGCCGGGCGCGGCGCTCCTGCTGCCGGTGGGCCGGTCGTTCGACATCCTCGACGTGCCGGAGGCGGCGGGCCGCAACGCCCTGGGGCGCCTGGAGCGGATGGGACTGCCGCTCGGCCCGGCCGCGGTGACCCCGACCGGCCGCGCGCTGTTCTTCGTCGCCCCCGGCGCGGCCAAGGAACTCCCCGACCTGCTCTACCGGATGGGCTGGGACGACGCCGCGCTCGACCTGCGTTCCCTGGGCCCCGGCGACCACATCACCGCGCCGCCCTCCGACCTCGGCGGCCACGGCCCGATGCGCTGGCTGCGCCCGCCGACGCCGGCCACCACGGACCGGCCGCCGCAGGCGCGGCTGGTGGTGGGCACCCTGGCGTACGTGTGCCACCGCGCGGTGGCGTGACGCCCGGCGGCACCCGCCCGTACGGCGCGCGGGCGCCCGGGAGACCCCGGCGTCCCGGGCCACGACGTCGGCCCCCGGTACCCGCCGCGTGCGGGTCCGGGGGCCGATGACGGTCCGGGCGCGGGGCCCTGGCCGCGCCGTCAGTCGATCAGGGCGTCGACGAAGGCCTCCGGCTCGAACGGCGCCAGGTCGTCCGCGCCCTCGCCCAGGCCGATGAGCTTGACGGGGACGCCGAGTTCCCGCTGGACGGCGATGATGATGCCGCCCTTGGCGGTGCCGTCGAGCTTGGTGAGCACCACGCCGGTGATGTCCACGACCTCGGCGAACACCCGGGCCTGGACCAGGCCGTTCTGGCCGGTGGTGGCGTCCAGGACGAGCAGCACCTCGCCGACCGGGCCGTGCTTCTCGACGACCCGCTTCACCTTGCCGAGCTCGTCCATCAGGCCGGTCTTGGTGTGCAGCCGGCCCGCGGTGTCGATCAGCACGACGTCGGCGGACTCGGCGATGCCCTCCTTGACCGCGTCGAAGGCGATCGAGGCCGGGTCGCCGCCCTCGGGGCCGCGGACCGTACGGGCACCGACCCGCTCGCCCCACGTCTGCAGCTGGTCGGCGGCGGCGGCGCGGAAGGTGTCGGCGGCGCCGAGGACCACGGACTTGCCGTCGGCGACCAGGACCCGGGCGAGCTTGCCGGTGGTGGTGGTCTTGCCGGTGCCGTTGACGCCGACGACCATGACGACGCCGGGGATCTCGTCGCCGCCGTTGCCGATGCCGTTGGCGGTGTGCACGGTGCGGTCGGCGTCCGTGCCGATGAGGGCGAGGAGCTCCTCGCGCAGCAGCGCGCGCAGGTCCTCGGGGGTACGGGTGCCGAGGACCTTGACCCGCTCGCGCAGCCGCTCGACGAGTTCCTGGGTGGGGGCGACGCCGACGTCGGCGGTCAGCAGGGTGTCCTCGATCTCCTCCCAGGTGTCCTCGTCGAGGTGTTCGCGGGAGAGCAGGGTCAGCAGGCCCTTGCCCAGGGCGTTCTGGGAACGGGAGAGCCGGGCGCGCAGCCGGACCAGCCGGCCGGCGGTGGGCTCGGGTACCTCGATCTCGGGCGCGGCGGGCGCCTTGGGCTCCGCGGCCGGTGCCTCGGCCACGGGGGCCTCGGCGGTGGGCAGCGTGACTTCTTCGATGGTGCGACGCTCTTCGTCGCGCGGGGTCTCGGCCTCCTCCCCGACATGCGGTTCGGCGGGCGGCGCGGTGACGGAGGTCTCGGGGGCGGCCGGCGGGGGCGGCGGCAGCTGCTTCTTTTTGCGTCCGCTGACGACGAGCCCGCTGATCGCGCCGAGCACGACCACGGCGATGACTACGGCAAGGATGACGGTTTCCATAACCCCTCCAGTATCAGCCACGGCCCGCCCGTGGGGACCGCACGCGCCGAACCCGGACGAGGGGCGGCCCACAGCGGGCGCGGGGCCGCGGGCGGGCCGGGCGAGGGGGTCCGGCTGGACCCTTCGACGAAGCTGGGTGACACTCGTACTCGTCGTGGAGTCCAACGGCGCACATCGCCACAAGTTGGATCAAAGTACGATGGTCGGGGCCGCGCAACGCGCGTAGAGTCCTGGCAGCCAAAATGCGGCCAGGCACCACAGCCGTTGCCTGCACCTCCTCCCCCGGGGGTGCCTCCAGATCCCCGCACGGAGATACCTGCACCATGGGCACCACGTCCGCTTCCCCGCCCGAGACCGACGGCGCCGTCGAGACCCGCGGCATCGAGCCCGTTCCCGATCACGAACGTCACGGCCGGGTCCGCGAGCTCTTCCCGACCTGGGTCGCCGCCAACATCAGCGTGTTGTTGCTCACCATGGGCGCCTCGCTCGTGGTCAACAACGGGCTGAACTTCTGGCAGGTCCTGCTGGTGGCCGCGATCGCCGCGGCCGTCGCCTTCGGCATGGTGGGCGTGCTGTCGGTCTCCGGGAAGTGGGGCGGCGCCCCCGGCGCGATGCTCTCCCGGGCGGCCTTCGGCGTCCGCGGCAACTACTTCCCCGGCGCGATCCTGTGGGTCGCCCGCTTCGGCTGGGAAACGATCAACGCGGTCACCGGCGCGTACGCGGTGCTGACCGTGCTGCATCTGCTGCTGGGCATCGAGAGCAACAACGTCCTGGTCGTGGTCACCCTGCTCGCGTTCGTGGCCGTCACCTACCTGGTGAGCGGCCTGGGCCGCAAGGCGCTCAACGTCTGCAACAAGTACTCGACGTATCTGTTCGGCCTGTTCAGCATCATGGTGCTGGTCTACCTGGTCGCCACGATGGACTGGGACGCCATCTTCGCCAAGAAGGCCGGCACCACCGCCATGGTGATCGCGGGCGTCGGCACCATCGCGGCCGGCGGCATCAGCTGGGTGCCGACGGGCCCCGACTTCGCGCGCTACCTCCCGCACTCCGCGTCCGGCAGGAAGATCGTCGGCACCACCGTCTCCGGTGCGGCCCTGGTGCTGCTGCCGATGGTGCTGATGGGCGGCGTGATGGCCGTCTCGAACCCGAAGCTGGCCGGCCAGAACACCGACCCGATGTCGTTCCTCGGCACCATCCTGCCGTCCTGGCTCGCGGTGCCGTACCTGATCACCGCGCTGGTCGGCATGGTGCTGATCAACAGCCTGTCGATGTACTCCGCGGGCTTCACCGCCCAGACCATGGGCGTCAAGCTGCCGCGTGCCCTCGCGGTCAGCATCAACGCCGTCATCAGCCTGGTCGGCGGCCTGTTCATGATGCTGGTGGCGAAGGACTTCATCGGCCAGTTCATCGCCTTCCTGACGCTGCTCGCGGTCTCCTTCTCCGCCTGGATCGGCGTCTACGGCGTCGACATGGCCCGGCGGCGCAAGCTGGCGGTGCGCTACGACGCCGACAGCCTGATGAACACCGGCCGCACCAGCCGCTACTGGTACACCGGCGGCTTCTGCTGGCAGGCCATGACGGCCTGGGCGGTCGCGCTCGGCGCGGGCCTGTGCTTCACCAAGGTCCAGTGGTTCACCGGCCCGCTGGCCACCACCTGGATCGGCGAGAACGGCCTGGGCTGGGCGGCCACGATCACGATCGCCGCGCTCGTCTTCGCCGTCCTGCCCGCTCCCCGGGAATCCGCCCCCGCGGCGGGCGACGGCGAAGCGGCCGAGGCCCGGGAGTCCGTCACGGCGGCCTGACCCGGCCCGGCCCCGCCGGGCACCCCCTGGTGATCTGACGCAACGTCAGCTACCGTCCCCTTCGCCAACCGCCCTGGCGAAGGGGACGTTTGCCATGCCCGCGCTGCCCGCCCACCCGTCACCCGGCCACCGCACCACCACCGGGCCCTCCCCCAGCCCCGGCGACAAGGAGGCCCCCGCCGCGCCGGCCGGCTGCCTCTCGGTCCTGCGCATCAACCTCGCCGATCCCGCGCCCACGCCCGCCACGCAGTCCGCACGCCACCGGGCCGCCGTCGAGATGGCCGCGTTCGCCGACGACCGCGGCCTCACCATGGTCCAGACCGAGGAGCACCACGCCACCACCAACGGCTGGATGCCCTCCCCGCTCACCTTCGCCGGCGCGGTCTTCGGCGCCACCCGCCGCATCGGCGTCACCGTCTCCGCGCTGATCACCCCGCTGCACGACCCGCTCCGGCTGGCCGAGGACCTCGCCTCGCTCGACCTCCTCAGCGGCGGGCGGCTGGTCACCGTCGCCGGCCTCGGCTACCGGCCCGAGGAGTACGCGGCGCACGGCAAGGACTGGCGGGGCCGCGGCGCGCTCCAGGACGAGGTGCTGGAGACCCTGCTGTCCGCCTGGACCGGCGAGCCCTTCACCTACCGGGGGCGCACGGTCCAGGTCACCCCGCGCCCGTACACCCGCCCGCACCCGCCGCTGCTGATCGGCGGCAGCTCACGCGCCGCGGCCCGGCGCGCGGCCCGCCTGGGGCTCCCCCTCTTCCCCAGCGCCCACCTCCCCGAGCTGGAGACCTACTACCACGAGCAGCGCGCCGTCTTCGGCACCGAGGGCTGGGTGATGCAGCCGCCCGAGCGGACCTCGCTCCTCCACCTCTCCGAGGACCCGGACCGCACCTGGGCCGCGTACGGCGGCCATCTGCTGCACGAGGCCCGGATGTACGCCTCCTGGCAGTCCGCGGGCACCCGCTCCGCGGTCCGCTCGACCGCCCGGGACACCGGAGAACTCCGCGCGGAGGGCGTCTACCGCATCGTCACCCCCGACGAGTGCCTCCGCCTCGCCCGGGAGAAAGGCGGGCCCGGGGCCCTCATCCTGCACCCGCTGTGCGGCGGAATGCCCGTCGACGAGGGCTGGCGCTCGCTGCACCTGTTCACCGAACGGGTGCTGCCCCGCCTGGAGGGGTGAACGGGCGGCGGTCAGCCCTCCGGGTAGAAGACGAACAGGGTGCAGCCCACTGCCGACTGCGGTACGTGCCAGGAGCCGGCCGGCGCATGGAGGAAGGACCCGGCCGGATGCTCCCGGTCACCGTCGTGGAAGGTGCCCGAGACCACGAAGACCTCCTCGGGCCCCGGTGCGTGCACATCGACGCCGTCCCAGCGGCTGCCCGCGTCCATCTCCAGCACCTGGGCCTTCGCCCCGTCGGCACCGGTCCACAGCGGCCTGATCCGGATGCCGGGGAACAGCTCCCGGACCGGGGCGTCGTCCACCGTCGTCCACACATAGCCCGCGGTCCCGCCCACTCCGGGGGCGTCCCGTTCCCGTCCCGTCCCCTGCGCGCCCCCGGCCACGGCGGGGCCGCCTGCCGTCCTGGCGGTCGTCTCCGTTTCGCTCATGCCTCCACCCTCGCCGACGGCGGGACACGCACCCAGTGTCAGAAATGACGTCCTGAGGTACTTTCCTGCCATGGCACGAGCGCCGCGAGACACCCCGCAGCCGGACTCCGTGCATCGTGTGGTGGCGCTGGTGCGCCCGCCCCAGTCGGTCTTCGAACTCGGCTGCGCCGCCGAGGTCTTCGGCACCCGGCGCCCCGGCCTGCCCGCGCTCTACGACTTCCGGGTGTGCACGCCGCAGCCCGGCCCCGTACCGACGACGGCGGGCTACGACATGCTGGTGCCCCGCGGCCTGCCGGCGCTGGAGAGCGCGGACACCGTCGTCGTCCCCGGCTGGACACCCGCCGGTGAGCCGCTCGCACCCGCCGTGCGCACGGCACTTCGCCGGGCGCACGCCCGGGGGGCGCGGCTGGTCGCCATCTGTTCCGGTGCCTTCGCCCTGGCGCAGACCGGGCTGCTGGACGGCCGCCGGGCGACCACCCACTGGAACCTGTCGGCCGCTCTCGCCGAGTGTTTCCCCCGCGTCGAGGTGGACCCCGCGGTGCTGTACATCGACCACGGCGACCTGGCGACCAGCGCCGGTGCGGCGGCCGGTGTGGACCTCTGTCTGCATCTCGTACGCCGGGACCACGGCGCGGCCCATGCCGCACGGATCGCCCGCCACATGGTCATGCCGCCGCACCGCGAAGGGGGCCAGGCCCAGTACGCGCCCCCGCCGGGGGACCGCGCCGACCCGGCACCGGGCATGGAGCAGTCGTTGGCCCCGCTGCTGGAGTGGGTGGCCGGGCGGCTGTCCGAGCCGGTCTCCGTCGAGGACATGGCCGGGCGGCTGGGAATCTCCCCGCGCACCCTCGCCCGCCGGTTCGCCGACCAGCTCGGCACCAGTCCGGGCCAGTGGCTGCTGAGCCGCCGTCTCACCGCCGCCCGGGCCCTGCTGGAGGAGAGCGATCTGCCCGTCGAGGCGGTCGCCCTGCGTGTCGGCCTGTCGTCGGCGACCAACTTCCGCCGGCGCTTCCAGCGGGCGCTGCACACCACACCGGCCGCGTACCGGCGGGCGTTCCGTACGGCGGGAAGCCCGGCCCGCGACGGCGCCCGAGCCCCCGCCGTCCCCGGCACGAAAAACGGGTACTGCCCGGGGTCCCTGTCGACCCGGGGCAGTACCCAGTACTGAGGAGAAGGACTGGCGGGGGGTTAGCCCATCTCCTCCAACGCCTTGCCCTTCGTCTCCTTCACGAACTTGAGCACGAAGGGGATCGAGAGCAGGGCGAAGACCGCGTAGATGACGTACGTGCCCGAGAGGTTCCAGTCGGACAGGCTCGGGAAGCTGGCCGTGATGGCCCAGTTGGCGATCCACTGCGCCGAGGCGGCGACGCCGAGCGCGGCGGCGCGGATCTTGTTCGGGAACATCTCGCCGAGGAAGACCCAGACCACGACGCCCCAGGAGAGGGCGAAGAAGAGCACGAAGACGTGGGCGGCGATCAGTGCCACGGTGCCCTCGGTGGCGGGCAGGGTGCCGGCCGCGGTCTTGGAGGCGAACGCCCAGGCCTCCGCCGCGAGGGCGAGGGCCATACCGGCCGAGCCGATGAGCGCCAGCGGGCGGCGGCCGATCCGGTCGACGAAGATCATCGCGACCACGGTGCCGATGATGTTGATGATCGACGTCGTGAAGCTGTAGAAGAACGAGCTGCTCGGGTCGATGCCGACGGACTGCCACAGCGCCGAGGAGTAGTAGAAGGCGACGTTGATGCCGACCAGCTGCTGGAAGACCGACAGGCCGATGCCGACCCAGACGATCGGCAGGAAGCCGAACCTGCTGCCGAGCAGGTCCTTGAACTTCGGCTTCTCCTCGCGGCGCATGGCGTCCTGGATCTCGGTGACGCGCTTGTCGAGGTCCACGGTCTTGCCCTCGACCTCGGCGAGCACCTCCTGGGCGCGGGAGATCTTGCCGACGGAGATCAGGTAGCGCGGCGACTCGGGGATCGCGAAGGAGAGCAGGCCGTACAGGGCGGCCGGGACGACCATCACGCCGAGCATCCACTGCCAGGCCTCCAGGCCGGCGACGACGCCGCGCTGGTTGCCGTTGGCGAGGTTGAGGATGCCCCAGTTGACGAGCTGGGAGATCGCGATGCCGACGACGATCGCGGCCTGCTGGAACGAGCCGAGGCGGCCCCGGTAGGCGGACGGCGAGACCTCGGCGATGTAGGCCGGGCCGATGACCGAGGCCATACCGATCGCGAACCCGCCGACGATGCGCCAGAGGGCCAGGTCCCACAGGGCGAACGGCAGGGCGGAGCCGATGGCGCTGGCGACGAACAGCACCGAGGCGATCTGCATCACGCGGATGCGGCCTATGCGGTCCGCGATCCGGCCCGCGGTGGCCGCTCCGACGGCGCAGCCGATCAGCGCGATGGCGATCACCTGGGCGAGGACTGCGGATCCGACGTCGTAGCGGCTGCGGATCGCCTCGACGGCGCCATTGATGACGGCACTGTCGTAACCGAAGAGGAAGCCGCCCATCGCGGCAGCCGCGGTGATGAAGATGACATGGCCGAGATGGTCGGGGTGGGCCTTGCGGCCTTCCGATCCCGTCGGCTGCGCGGTGCTGGTCAACGTGAACTCCAGTGGCCCGGCTGCGCTGCCGGGTTAGGGGGCTGGCCCTACAAGTGGTGCATAGGTTGGGGGTACCCACCACTTGAAGGTAAAAGCAACGTTGCAGAGACTATGCCTTCAAGTTTCGAAGTCAATAGGCCGGAATGAAATTGTTTCTCGGCCGACCTTGGGTCCTTTCGTTCAAGTTCTGAACTGACGCAGCGTCGGACACTCCGAGCGATCACCCAGGGCGCCGACGCGGCCACCAAATCCATCCATGTCGACAGAAAACGCCCCGCACTCAGGCCGCTTGCGCGCCTGCCGCGCCCGCCGTCAGTGCAGCCGCTGACTGATCACCTTGGATACGCCGTCACCCTGCATCGATACCCCGTAAAGGGCGTCGGCGACCTCCATCGTCCGCTTCTGATGGGTGATCACGATCAGCTGGGAGCTCTCCTGGAGTTCTTCCATGATCCGGATCAGCCGCTGCAGATTGGTGTCGTCCAGCGCGGCCTCCACCTCGTCCATGACATAGAACGGACTGGGCCGCGCCTTGAAGATCGACACCAGCAGCGCCACCGCGGTCAGCGACCGCTCACCGCCCGACAGCAGCGACAGCCGCTTGACCTTCTTCCCGGGCGGCCGCGCCTCCACGTCCACGCCGGTCGCCAGCATGTCGTCCGGGTCGGTCAGCACCAGCCGTCCCTCGCCACCCGGGAAGAGCCGCGCGAAGACGCCCTCGAACTCGCGTGCGGTGTCGTGGTACGCCTCGGTGAAGACCTGCTCCACCCGCTCGTCGACCTCCTTGACCACCTGCATCAGGTCGGCACGGGTCTTCTTCAAGTCTTCAAGCTGCTCGCTCAGGAACTGGTGCCGCTCCTCCAGTGCGGCGAATTCCTCCAGCGCCAGCGGATTCACCTTCCCGAGCTGCTGGTACGCCCGCTCGGCCGCCCTGAGCCGCTTCTCCTGATCGGTCCGCACATAGGGCACCGGCTGGTTGCGCGGGTGCTCCGGGTCCTCCGGGAGCACCTCACCGTCGGCGGCCGGCGACGGCGGGACGAGCTGCTCGGGGCCGTACTCGGACATCAGCCCGGCCGGCTCCACCCCCAGCTCCTCCAGCGCCCTGGTCTCCAGCTGCTCGATCCGCAGCCGCTTCTCCGCGCCCAGCACCTCGCCGCGGTGCATCGAGTCGGTCAGCTTGTCCAGCTCGGACTTGAGGTCCCGGGCCTGGCTGCGCTCGGCCACCAGCGCCGCCTCCCGCTCGGCCTTCGCCCGCTCCGCCGCGCCCCGCTCCTCCTCGGCCCGTACCGCCGACACCTCGACATGCGCCAGCAGCTGGCGGCCACCGGCGGCGACCGCCCCGGCCACCTCCGCCTCGCGCCGCAGCCGCGCCCGCCGCCGCTCGGCCCGCACCCGCGCCTCGCGTTCGGCGCGCGCCCCCCGGTCCAGCGCGTCCGCCCGCCCGGCGAGCGCCTTCACCCGCTCCTCGTGCGTGCGCGCCTGGAGCCGGGCCTCCATCTCGGTCTGCCGCGCGTTGGCGCCGTCGGCGGCCAGCCGGTCCCGTACGGCCGTGTCGGGCTCCTCGTCGCCGCCGCCCGGCTCCTCCTCGGCGACCGCGAGGCGCTCGGCCAGCTCCTCGGCCTCCTCGGTGGCCCGCGCGAGCGCCTCCTCGGCCCTGGCCGCCGCCGCGTCCGACCGCTCGGCCTCCCCCGCGGCCGCCCGCGCCTGCCCGCCGAGCCGTCCCAGATCTCCGGCGACCTGGGACTTCTCCCGGTCCGCCGCCCGCCGCCGCTCGGCCAGCTCCTCCACCAGCGCGGCACACTCGGCACGCCGCCCGGCCGCGGCCTGCTGCTCCTCGGCCAGCTTCTCGCAGCGCGCCGCCAGGTCCTCCAGCTCGGCGGCGGCCTCGTCGACGGACGCCTGCACCTCCAGCAGGGTGGGCGCACCGGCGGAGCCGCCGTGCGCGAAGTGTGTCCCGAGCAGATCGCCGTCGCCGGTGACCGCCGTCAGCTCCGGCCGTGCGGCCACCAGCTCCTCGGCGTCCTCCAGCGTCCCGACCACCACGACGTCCCGCAGCAGCCGGGCCACGGCGGCCGTCAACTCCGCGGGTCCTCCGACCAGTTCCGCCGCCGGGACGGCCCCGGACCAGGGCCCGGGCACCCGGGGCGCGGCGCCCCCGACGGCGCCCGGCACCCCGGCCGCGTCGTCCCCCGCCGACACCCGGACGGCGGCCACAGCGGCCTCCGAGGCCCCGATGACCTCCCCGGCCTCCACCGTCGCTTCGGACTCCACCGCCCGCGCGGGCGCGGGCACCCGCCCCGTACCCGTCCGGCTCCCGCCTCCCCCCAGCACCATCGCCGCCCGCCCCGCGTCCTGGGTGCGCAGCAGCCGGATGGCCTCGGCGGCGGCGCCCGGCCCGGTGACGGCCAGGGCGTCCGCGGCCACGCCGAGGGCGGCCGCCACCGGGATCTCGAATCCGGGGGTGACGGTCAGCAGTTCCGCCGCCGGGCCGAGCAGGCCGGTGAGCCGGTCCGCGGCGGCCAGCAGCGCGCCGGTACCGTCCTTGCGGCGCAGCCCGAGGGCCAGCGCGTCGTGCCGGGCGGCGGTCGCGGCCCGCTCCCGCTCGGCCCAGGTCAGCGCCTCGCGCGCGGCGGACAGCGCGGCCTCGGCCTCCGCCAGCTCGCTGCGGGCCGCCTCGTGCCGCTCGGCGGCCTCCTCATCGTCCGCGTCCAGCCCGTCGACCTCGGCCTTGAGCTGCTCGTACTCCTCCTGGGCGGCTGCCGCCCGCCGCCGGGCGTCGTCCCTGGCCTCGGCCAGCCGGCCGATCTCCGCCTGCGCCGAGGCGGCCCGGCCGCGGGCGGCGGTGACCTGTCCGCTCAGCCGGGCCAGGCCCTCGCGGCGGTCGGCGATGGCCCGGGCCGCGTCCCGCAGCCGCCGTTCCTCGTCCGCCAACTGCCGCTCCAGTCCGGCACGGTGTTCGACGGTGTCCTCCAGCGCCCGGCTCGCCGCCTCCAGCGCCGCCGTCAACTCCGCTTCCTGCTCGCGGATCCGGGCGGCCTCGCGCTCCATGTCCTCGGGGTCGCGCCCGTGCCGCTCCTCCGGCGGGGCCGCCGAGGCGCTCTTGACCCGCGCCTCGGCCAGCGAGATCGTGCCGCGCACCCGCTCGGCGAGCTGGGAGAGCTCGTGCCAGGTCTGCTGGGCGCGCTGCACCCGCGGCGTCAGGGTGCGCACCTCCTCCTCCAGCGCCGCCTCGTGCTGCTGTGCGGTGCGCAGCCGGGCCTCGGCGGCTTCCTTGCGTTCCTTCAGCGCCGCCTCGTCCGCGATCTCGGCCGCCAGCGCCCGGCGCAGGGTGACGAGGTCGTCGGCGAGCAGCCGCAGCCGGGCGTCACGCAGGTCCGCCTGGATGACGGCGGCGCGCCGGGCGACCGCGGCCTGCCGCCCCAGCGGCTTGAGCTGGCGCCGCAGCTCATCGGTCAGATCCTGGACGCGGGCGAGGTTGGCCTTCATCGCGTCCAGCTTCCGCAGTGCCTTCTCCTTGCGCTTGCGGTGCTTGAGGACGCCGGCCGCCTCCTCGATGAAGGCCCGGCGGCCCATCGGGTCGGCGTGCAGCACGGAGTCGAGCTGGCCCTGCCCGACGATGACGTGCATCTCCCGGCCGATACCGGAATCGGAGAGCAGTTCCTGGATGTCCAGCAGCCGGCAGGTGTCGCCGTTGATCTGGTACTCGCTGCCGCCGTTGCGGAACATGATCCGGGTGAGGGTGACTTCGGCGTACTCGATCGGCAGGGCGCCGTCGGAGTTGTCGACGGTGAGCGAGACCTCGGCCCGGCCGAGCGGCGGCCGCCCGGTCGTCCCGGCGAAGATGACGTCCTCCATCTTGCCGCCGCGCAGCGACTTGGCTCCCTGCTCGCCCATGACCCAGGACAGCGCGTCCACCACGTTGGACTTGCCGGAGCCGTTCGGGCCCACGACGCAGGTGATGCCCGGCTCGAACCGGAGTGTCGTGGCGGAGGCGAAGGACTTGAAACCTCGCAGGGTCAGACTCTTGAGATGCACGCCGTTGGACTCTACCGGCCGCCCCTCGGGGGACGATCCCAACATTCCGGCGCCGCTCTCCCGCCCCGTACGGCCCCCGGGTGTACCGCGCCGTTCATTTTCGGTTTCATCGCCGAAAGCGCAGGGCACATCATGCGGTAAGGGAGGGGCGGCACGGCTGAAGTGGCCGTATGGTCCGAAAAGGCCGGAGCGCGAATAAGCCGGAAACGACGAAGGGACGCCGAAGCGTCCCTTGCAGATCTTGAAGAGAGCGGTGCCTCAAGCGGCTGGCGAGCAGCTCTACCGGCCCTGAGGTCGGGGTCAGGTGAGCGCGGGCTCCGCCTGGGGTACGTCGATGTCGAGCATCGAGTCGTCGCGACGTGCGGCAGCGGACAGCATGTCGTTTTCGGCCTGCATCCGGATAAGTTCGGATTCAAGGTCTTGGACGCGCTGCTGAAGCCGTCGCATCTCGGAGAGGACTCGGGGGTCGGAGCCGCCGACGTAACCGAGAAGCGCCTTTGCCATGATGGATGGTCCTCCACAATGAGTGACCGACCGAAGCGGTGTGGGTCGTGAGGGATTCGCACCCGCGGTGCTTGTCATTCTCTGGTGTACTCAATGCCAAACAGCTAAGGTGCGCGGGGATTCCAGAGTCTCACCAAACGGTTTGACGGTCAACACGATCACGCCCCGTATCCTCGGGCACCTGAGAGTGCGCGGCCGCGAGGGCGCTGCGCCGACTCCCCAGAAAGGTCCCGCGGGGGCGTGGAGATCATCCGTACAGCGGCAGCCTTGCACGGGTCGGCCGAGTTGGCAACCACCAGGGGTTATCTCCTGTGAGCAGGTGACAAGGACGCCTCCGCAAGATCGCCTGTGACGGCCGTACGGACGGGTTCCGGCGGGCCCGCTCAGCGGATCTCGAAGCCGTCGTAACCCCCGCGGGGCGTGGCCCATATCTCAGCGACTCCGTCGACCCGCCCGGGCGTGTCCCCGGTCCGGAGCCACTCCAGCAGCGCATCGCAGCGGTCCTTCGGCCCCTCGG
Source organism: Streptomyces angustmyceticus (assembly GCF_019933235.1). NCBI lineage: Bacteria > Bacillati > Actinomycetota > Actinomycetes > Kitasatosporales > Streptomycetaceae > Streptomyces > Streptomyces angustmyceticus. Next base: position 2,343,203 of record NZ_CP082945.1, read on the forward strand.
CGACCACCTGGACGCGGCCGTCGCCGAGATTGACCGCGAATCCCGCGAGTTCACCGATGCGAAGGGCGTTGGCCCGAGTGAACCAACGGAAGCCCACACCTTGGACCTGACCACGCACCCAGGCGGTCACACGGACATCTTCGTTCATGTGTGCACGTTAACTGTCCAATTGCTCAACGGTCACTTCTGCCCCTGGCGTCATGGCGTACAGTCCCCCGACAAGCGAGGCTCACTCTTATGAGTGAACCGTCTTGACGCTCAAGAAGCTCTGCGGCGGTAGCCGCTCCGGTGAAGCCGGTGCCTGCACCGGTGGAAGGAAGACAGCGGATGGGCCGCCATCGACGCTCTGCTCCCCCAGCCCCCGATGCCCCCGGCACGGGGCCTGTTGACGCACCGGCAGCCGCACGGCCCGGCGCACCGGCCGGGACGAAGCGCCACGGACGCCGTGCGGCCCCGGGCCGCGGCAGGGTGCCCGTACGCACCGGACTGCTCGGCGCCTCCGCGGTGGTGGCGATGGGAGCCGTCGCGGTCGCCTCCGGTCTGATCCCCGGTCACGGCCGGTTCGACGGGGGGACCGACGGCGACCAGGGGGACCGGGTACGCGCGGGCGCGCTGCCGGAGGCCACCGAGCCGCTGGGCGGCACGTCGGCGTCCGCCTCCGACCGCGCCACGGAGCAGGCGAGCCGTGGCGGCGGCCGTTCCGCGGCCCCCCGCGCCGGCCGCCCCTCCTCCCCCACCACCCCCTCGACGTCCCCTTCCCCCCACCGGACGTCCTCCGCCGCCGGAAAGAGCGAGGCGCGCCGGTCCACCGAGCCTTCCGGCCGGCCGTCCTCGGCGGCGCCCCTGCGGAGCGCGGCCCCGTCGAAGGCCCCCGACACCCAGTCGTCCGCCGAGGGGCAGGTGCTGTCCCTGGTCAACCAGGAGCGCGACCGGGCCGGCTGCTCGCCCGTCACGGCGGACAAGGAACTGGGGGGTCTCGCACAACAGTTCAGCGACGACATGGCCCGGCGCGGCTTCTTCGACCACACCGACCCGGACGGGGACACGCCCTGGGACCGTGCCCGGGACGCGGGCATCGACGACCTGGGCGGCGAGAACATAGCCCGCGGCCAGGCCACCGCCCAGGCCGTCATGGACTCCTGGATGAAGAGCCCCGGCCACCGCGCCAACATCCTCAACTGCGAGTACAGGACCCTCGGCGTCGGCGCCCACGTCGGGCCGGGCGGGCCGTGGTGGACGCAGGACTTCGGCTTCTAGGCAGGAGGGCCCGGCCGGGGCGGTGCCCCGGAGACCTGAGACGCCCGCGCCGCACCGTGTCGGATCACGGTGCGGCGCGGGCGTCTCGCATGCGGGGCGCGGAACCCTCGTGGCACGGGACAGCGAGCCCCCGCACGCGCCGGTCAGGCGGCGAGGGCGGCGCGGCCCGCGGCGTAGAGGCGGGCCTGTTCGGCGATGCGGCGTCCGAGGTGCTCGGCGGTGGCGATGTCGGCCTTGTGGACACCCTCGGGGCCCTGGTCGTTGTCGGACTGGGCCGCGGCCCCGAGGAAGAAGCCGAGCCGGTTGAGGTCGTTCTCCGAGGACGTGGAGGAGTTCCAGCCGGGGAGCAGGTTGAGGCTGACCCAGTTCATGCCGTGCTGGGCGGCGAGCACCGTGAAGAACTGCAGGGTGTGCAGCTTGTCCCCGCTCTTGGAGGCGGAGTTGGTGAAGCCGGCCGCGAGCTTGTCCTGCCAGGCACGGGTCGCCCAGCGCTTGGCGGTGGCCTCGGCGAAGGTGTGGAAGGCGCCGGAGGCGGTCCCCATGTAGGTCGGCGAGCCGAACACGATCGCGTCGGAGGCGTCGAGCAGCTCCCACTGGGCTTCGGTGATCTCGTCGACCTTGATCAGGTGGACGGTGGCACCCGCCCCGGCGGCAGCGGCGCGGACGGCCTCGGCCAGTACGGCGGTGTGGCCGAAGCCGGAGTGGTACGCGAGCGAGACGACGGGGGCGGGGAGGGCAGGGCTGGTCACGGCGGTTTCTCCTCGGATCACGGCAGCCCGGGACGTTCGGTGCCCGGGAGCGCCTGGCGGCGACGAGAGAAAGAGAAGCACTAACTTTTGGAAAGCGCAACCTTATAGTTAGCGCTGTGTGCGAGTTATGGTTGCCCCATGGCGACCGAGACCACTGCCGAACCGGCCGAGGAGCCCCCCTCCGGCTGTACGGACGATCTGGCCTTCGACGTTTTCGCGCGCGACTGCCCGTCCCGCGACGCCCTCAAGCACGTCACCGACCGATGGGGCAGCCTGACGCTGGGCGCACTCCTCGACGGCACCTTCCGCTTCAACGAACTGCGGCGCCGGGTGACGGGTGTGAGCGAGAAGATGCTGGCCCAGACCCTGCACGCGCTGGAGCGCGACGGACTCGTCCACCGCGAGGCACAGCAGACCAACCCGCCCCGGGTGGACTACGCGCTCACGCCGCTGGGCCACCAGGTCGCCGGGCAGCTGCAGCAGCTGATCGCGCTGGTGGAGGACCGGATGCCGCAGGTGCTCGCGGCCCGGGAACGCTATGACGCCCGGCACGCCGCCGGATGAGCCGGCGCCCGCGCCGGCCTGCCGCGCTCAGGCGCGCGGCGGCCGCTGGCAGCGGGGGCAGAAGTAGCTGGAGCGGTTCATCCAGGGACGGCGGCGGATCGGGGTGCCGCAGCGGCGGCAGGGCTCGTCCTCACGGCCGTAGGCGTCCAGGGACCGGTCGAAGTAGCCGGACTCGCCGTTGACGTTGACGTACAGGCTGTCGAAGCTGGTGCCGCCGACGGCGAGCGCGGCATCCATCACGTCCCGTACGTGGCCGAGGAGTTCGGCGGTGCGCGGGCGGGTGAAGCCGGCGGTCGGCCGCTCGTAGTGGATCTTGCTGCGCCACAGCGCCTCGTCGGCGTAGATGTTGCCGACGCCGCTGATCAGCGTCTGGTCCAGCAGCGCCCGCTTGATGGTGGTGCGGCGGCGGCGCAGCGCGTCATGGAAGGCGGCGTCGTCGAAGGCGTCGTCGAGCGGGTCGCGGGCGATGTGCGCGATCACGTCGGGGAGGTGGTCGGCGTCGCCGGGAACGGTGTCGTGCAGCGAGAGGCCGCCGAAGGTGCGCTGGTCGACGAAGCGGAGTTCGGTGCCCAGGGCGTCGTCGAAGCCGATCCTGATCCGCAGGTGCTTCTCGTCCGGGGCGTCCTGCGGCTGGACCAGCAGCTGGCCGCTCATCCCGAGGTGGGCGAGGATCGCCAGCCCGTGGGTGACGGACGGCGTGACCCTGGGGGCGAGGCCCTCGGCGGCGGTCTGCGCGGCCGGTCCCCCGCCGGTCACCGGGAGCCAGAGGTATTTGCCGCGCCGGCGGGCGGCGCCGAGCCGCAGCCCCGTGAGCCGTGCCGCGAAGTCGGCCGCGCCGGCCGTGTGCCGGCGGATCGCGCGCGGGTGCCGCACCTCGACCTCGGCGATGGTGCGTCCGCTGACCCAGCGCTCCAGTCCCCGGCGTACGACCTCGACCTCGGGCAGCTCGGGCACGGGACTCCTCGGGACGGCGGGAAGGGCGGCGGGGAACGACAGCCGCAGCGTACCTCTCCCCTCCGGGGGCCCGGCGGCCCGCCCGGTGCCTCGCAAGCGGTTCACGGAACGGCAGGCAACCCCCGTTGAGGCCGGCCGAGTTGGCCGACGGCCGGCGGGCGTCACCGGTGACCACGGCAGGCCCTGCCCGGAACAAGAAGGACCCCCGCCGCGCCGGAGCGCGACGGGGGTACGGGCACCGCGCCACGGGGGCGCGGGTGTACGGCTAGCCGGCGGTGCCGTCCTCGGCGGGCCGGGCGGCCTGGGCCGCCTTCTCCGCCTCGGCGGCCTTGGCCGCCTCGTCCGCGGCGGCACGGATCTCCCGCCACGCGGACTCGGCCGCCTGCTGCTCGGCTTCCTTCTTGCTGCGGCCGGTGCCGGTGCCGTACGAGACACCACCGACGCGGGCGGCAGCAGTAAAGGTCTTCTCGTGGTCCGGACCGGTCTCGGTGACCAGGTACTCCGGAACGCCGAGACCCTCGGTCGCGGTGAGTTCCTGGAGGCTGGTCTTCCAGTCCAGGCCCGCGCCCAGGCTGGAGGACTTCTCGATGAGCGGGTCGAAGAGCCGGTGCACCAGCTCGCCGGCCGCGTCGAGGCCCTGGTCGAGATAGACCGCGCCGATCACCGCTTCGAGGGTGTCGGCGAGGATGGATGCCTTGTCCCGGCCGCCCGTGCCCTCTTCGCCCCGTCCGAGGCGGATGAAGGCGCCGAGGTCGAGGCCGCGGCCCACCTCGGCAAGCGCACGCGAGTTGACCACCGCGGCCCGGAGCTTGGCCAGCTGGCCCTCGGGAAGATCGGGGTGGATGCGGTACAGCGTGTCGGTGACCACCAGGCCGAGCACCGAATCCCCGAGGAATTCGAGCCGCTCGTTGGTGGGCAGACCGCCGTTCTCGTATGCGTACGAGCGGTGCGTCAGCGCACGCACCAGAAGGGCGGACTCGAGCTTGTACCCGAGCCGCCCTTCCAGAAGCGTGTGGGACGAGGCCGTGTCCGCCGGAGTCGGTTCATCCCCGCGTTTGCGGGAAGTCGAATTGGCGTCTGACATGAAGCCTGTCACCAGCCGCTCAGACCTCGAGGACCTGGCGCTTGTTGTAGGTGCCGCAGCTCGGGCACGCGATGTGCTGCTGCTTCGGCTCGTGGCAGCGCTCGCACGCCACCAGGGTGGGGACCGCAGCCTTCCACTGCGACCGGCGGTGGCGCGTGTTGCTGCGCGACATCTTCCGCTTCGGAACAGCCACGGCTACTTCTCCTGCTTCTCGTCGACGCCCGCTTCGGCGCCGCCCATGTTGTCCTTCTCGCCGTCCTTGACGGTCCCGGCGAGTCCCTGCAGTGCCGCCCAACGGATGTCGACGGCGTCGTGGTGGTGGTCCGGGTCGTCCGCCAGCCGCACTCCGCAGTCGGAGCACAGGCCCGGGCAGTCGTCCTGGCACACCGGCTGCATCGGCAGTGCAAGCACCACCGCGTCACGCAGCACGGGTTCGAGGTCGAACAGGTCGTCCTCGAGGAAGAGGGTGTCCTCCTCGTCCTCGGCGTCGTCGTCGGCGTCCTCATGGACCCTGGCGTCGGCGTCGGGGTAGGCGAACATCTCCTGGAAGTCCGCTTCGAGCTCACGCTCCAGCGGCTCCAGACACCTTACGCACTCCCCTGTGACGGTTGCACGGCCGGTGCCTGTGACAAGCACCCCGTCCATGACCGACTCCAGGCGGAGGTCGAGCTCGATCGGGGCGCCCTCGGTCACACCGATGACCTCGTTGCCGAGGTCCCGGGGGGCCTCGACGGAGCGGGAGACCCTCTTGAGCGCACCGGGACGCCGGCCCAGCTCGCGTGTGTCGAACACGAGAGGGGAACGGTGGTCGAGGCGGGCGTTGATGGCTTCCTGCTTTCTACGGGGTTTTCCGTGCCGTCCGCATTCCTGCGGTACAGGATCCGGGCAGCAGTGATCGCGGAGATACGCGCGACCGAAGAGCCAGGATACTGGACGGGCCCCGATAGGCCCAATCCGCTCCCGGTCCCGCCCCGGCCGCGGGCGGGGGCGCCTACTGACGCCCCTCCTCGTACGCCCGGAGCTGGTCCAGGTCGATCATGCTGGTGTCGAAGAGGCTGGTCTCGTCCAGAGCGCCGGGCTGCGCGGGGTGGCCGTGCGGAGGCTGCTGGGGCGGCTGGGGCACCTGCTGCTGGAGATAGGCGTTGGGGTCGTAGCCCTGCTGCTGGGCCTGCTGCTGCCAGTCGTAGCCGTACGGGTCCTGGTGCTGGGCGTACGGGGCCTCCTGCGGCTGCTGGTAGCCGTAGGCGTCCTGCTGCGGGTAGAGGGCCGGATCGGTGTAGTAGCCCTGCTGCTGGAGCTGGGGCTGGAGGGGCTGCTGCTCCTGGGGCTGCGCCTGGGGCATGGGGGGTGCCTGCGGCATCGGGGGTGCCTGGGGCGGCTGCTGCTCCTGGTCGGCGCCGATGCCCGCCAGGCCGGCGAGGTAGTCGGCGTCGGCCTGGTGCCCGGACCGCGGATCGCCCTGCGCGGCCAGGTGGAGGGCCAGCTCGTCGATCGCCTGGGCCCCCTGGAGCTTGTCGCGGCCCCGGCCGACCGCCTCCAGGGTCTTGGTCAGCACGGCCTGGAACGCCCCGAACTTGGCGTCCACGTACGCGTCGGCCCGCTGCCGGAGGGTCTCCGGGTCGGCGCTGCGCTCGGGGGCCTGGGTGCCGTCCTCGTCCGGGAAGCCCTGCCCCTCGGACGCCGGGTCGCGGCCGAGCAGCTTCTCGCGGCCGCGGTCGACGGAGCCGATGGTCTTGGTGAGTACGACCTCGAAGTTGGCGAGCTTGCTGTCGACGTAGTCGTCGGCCTCGGCGCGGATCTCCTCGGCCTCCCGGCGGGCCTCCGTGAGGATCCGGTCCGCCTCGTCCTGGGACTGCCGGGCGACCTCGGTGTCGGAGATCAGCGACCCGCGCTGGGCGTGCGCGGTCTCGATGATCCGCTCCGCCTCGGCCCGCGCCTCCTCCACCATCTGCTCCCGCCCGCCGAGCAGCTCCTGCGCCTGGGCGAGCGAGCCCGGGAGCGCCGCCCGCACCTCCTCCAGCATGGCGAGCAGCTCGGCGCGGTTGACCACGCACGATGCCGACATGGGCATGGACCGGGCACCGCCGACGGTCGCGACGATGTCGTCGAGCTTCTTCTGCACGTCCACTTTGGACTCGCCACTCTCTGAAGGGTTGGAACGACGGAACGGGACGACTGTACGTCCACGGCCCCTTTGCCCGACACCAACTGACGCCCCATCAGCCGGGCTTCACCGGGGCGGTGCGTCCTGCGGCGTCAGTCCTTCTTCCGCAGGCGCTCGGTGAGGGCCTCCAGGACGAACGACGGCACCAGGTGGGAGACGTCGCCGCCCCATGCGGCGACCTCCTTGACGAGGCTGGAGGAGAGGAAGCTGTAGGTGGGGTTGGTGGGGACGAAGAGGGTCTCCACCCCGGACAGGCCGTTGTTCATCTGGGCCATCTGCAGCTCGTAGTCGAAGTCGCTGACGGCGCGCAGCCCCTTGACGATCGCGGGGATGTCGCGCTGCTTGCAGAAGTCGACGAGCAGGCCGTGGAAGGACTCGACCTCCACGTTGCCGAACTCGGCGGTGGCCCGGCGGATCAGCTCGATCCGCTCGTCGACCGTGAACAGCCCCTGCTTGGACTGGTTGATCATCACGGCGACATGAACGACGTCGTACAGCTTGGAGGCACGGGCGATGATGTCCAGGTGCCCGTTGGTGATGGGGTCGAACGACCCCGGACAGACGGCGCGGCGCAACTCGGGTTCCTCGCTCTCCGATCCGGTCATGACACGCTTGCTGACGTCGATTCGGCGGACGTCGAAGCGGCGCGACCGTACCAAAGCGTCCCCTCGCCGTAACGACGGGACTTGATCGCTGCGAAGCCGTCCGGCCAGGGGAACGCGCCGCCTCGGGTACTGCGTTCCACGGTGACGAGTGCGTCGTCGGCAAGCCACCCCTGACCACGGAGTGTGAGCAGGATCTCGCGGAGTTCGGCGTCGGTGACCGCGTAGGGCGGGTCCAGGAAGACGATGTCGTAGGGCTCGCCCGGGGCCGCCGCCGCAGCGGTCTGCTCGGCCTTGCCGGCCCGGACCTCGACGCCCGGGAGGCCGACCGCGCGGACGTTGTCCCGGATGGTGCGCACGGCGCGGGCATCGGCCTCGACCAGCAGGACGTGCGCGGCGCCGCGGGAGAGCGCCTCCAGGCCGACCGCGCCGGAGCCGCCGTACAGATCGAGCACCCGGGCGCCGCCCAGCGGCCCGTCGAGGGCCTCCCAGGTGGAGAACATGCCCTCGCGCGCACGGTCGGAGGTCGGGCGGGTGCCGTTTCCCGGCGGTACGGCAAGGCGGCGGCCGCCGGCCGTGCCGGCGATCACGCGGGTCATGGGCCCGTCCTTACGTTGTGCGTGGTCGGTGGAGGGAGCCGGGCGGGCTCCGCTCCCCCACGATATTCCGTCGGCCGGGGCCCGGCGCCCGGCCGGGGCTCCCCCGCGGCGCGCACGGCGGTGATCGATCTCACGCGGGGGCGGGCCGTGCCGGGCGGCGCGGGCCGCGCAGCGCGCTCATCCCTTGTCCAGATACTGCTCCCGCTCGTCGTCCAGCAGCGCGGACAGGGCGGTTCGCAGCTCCGGGTATCCGGTCAGCTCCGGATCGGCGGTGACCAGCGCGGTGGCCTCCTCTCGGGCGGACGCGATCACCTCCTCGTCGTCGATGACCGCGAGCATCCGCAGCGACGAGCGGACGCCGGACTGCGCCTGGCCCAGGACATCGCCCTCGCGCCGCTGCTCCAGGTCGATACGGGAGAGTTCGAAGCCGTCGAGGGTGCCGGCCACGGCGGCGAGCCGGGCGCGGGCCGGGCTGGCCTCGGGCATCTCGCTGACCAGCAGGCACAGGCCGGGTGCGGCGCCACGGCCGACCCGGCCGCGGAGCTGGTGCAGCTGGGAGACGCCGAAGCGGTCCGCATCCATGATCACCATGGCGGTGGCGTTCGGGACGTTCACCCCGACCTCGATGACGGTCGTGGCCACCAGGACGTCCAGCTCGCCGGCGGCGAACCGGCGCATCACGTCGTCCTTGTCGTCCGGCGCCATCCGGCCGTGCAGCACCGCCACCCGCAGCCCGGCGAGCGGCCCCTCGGCGAGCTGTCCGGCGATGTCGAGCACCGCGAGCGGGGGCCGCTTCTCCTCCGCGTCCTCCGGTGAACCCTCCGTGTCCGCGCCGCCCTTGGCGCCGGCCGTCTTCTTCGCTCCCTTGGGGGTGTCCTCCTCGTCGCCGATCCGGGGGCACACCACATAGCCCTGGTGGCCGGCCGCCACCTCCTCGCGGACCCGTTCCCAGGCGCGGGCGAGGAAGTGCGGCTTGTCCTTGGCGGGCACCACGTGGGTGGCGATCGGCGAGCGCCCGGCGGGGAGTTGGTCCAGGACGGAGGTCTCCAGATCGCCGAAGACGGTCATGGCGACCGTGCGCGGAATGGGGGTCGCCGTCATCACCAGGAGGTGCGGCGTCTGCTTCTCCCGCTGGGAGTGCCCCTTGCCCCGCAGCGCGTCGCGCTGCTCGACGCCGAAGCGGTGCTGTTCGTCGACGACGACCAGGCCCAGGTCGTGGAACTGCACCTTGTCCTCGATCAGGGCGTGGGTGCCGACGGCGATCCCGGCCTCGCCGGTGACCAGGTCGAGCAGCGCCTGCCGGCGGGCGGCGGCGCCCATGGAGCCGGTCAGCAGCACCACCTTGGTGCCCTGTTCCGCGCCGCCGAGCATCCCGCCCTCGGCCAGCTCCCCCATCATCTCGGTGATCGAGCGGTGGTGCTGCTGGGCCAGGACCTCGGTCGGCGCCAGCATCACGGCCTGGCCGCCGCTGTCGACCACGCCGAGCATGGCGCGCAGCGCGACCATGGTGTTGTGGGTGACGGTGAAGTGGTCGGTCACATAGGCGTGGCCGGGGTGCCGGACGCTGATGCACTGGACGGGCTTGCGGCCGGCGTGCTCGATGGCCCGGATCGTGCGCCGGAGGCCGGCGCCGCCCTCCTCCGGCAACGCCACCTCCACGTCGTAGGTCCCCTCCCCCGCGGGGCTCAGCCGGGCCCGGCCGCCCAGCGAGCGCGCCAGCCACGCCAGGTCGTCGGCGAGCGGGCGGTGCGCGGCGGGGAACACGCCGGCCCCCGCGGGCCCGCCCCCGGCGTCCAGCAGGCCCCGCAGCACGGCCAGCCGGTCCTTGCGCGGCGCGTTGCGGCAGGCGTCCGGCACCCGGGCCGCCGGGTCGCGGTCCGCGGCCAGCCCCCGGCCCACCGGATAGGGGTCGAGCGGCCGCTCCCCGCCGTCGTCGAGGTCCACCGGCACGGCGGCCGCGATGGACCACCGGGGGCGGCCGTCGGGGGCGTGGAGGTCCCGGCGCAGCTCGCGGGTGGTCAGCACCCGCTCCTCGGCGCCGCCGTCCCCGACGATCCACAGGTGCTCGTCGTCGCACTCGACGGCGCTGCCGTCCGAGAGCACCAGCCGCCACACCTCGCGCTCGCCCTGCGGGAAGACGCCGTCCACCACGGCGAGCTCGCCGCTGGGCACCACCACTTCGGTGCCGACGGCCATCTCCCCCATGGGGCGAAAGCCGCGCGGCGTCAGCACCAGCGCGTCCAGCGGCTGGGCCTTGCCGGAGCCGACCTCGCCCTGGAGGAGGCGGTGCATGGGGTGTTCCGTCGCCAGGTCGTCGAAGATCTCCCGGCTCACCTTCTGCTGGCCGCCGGTGAGCGTGAAGGGCAGTTTCGCGTCGAAGGCGTCGAGGATGCCGCCGGTGACCGGGGTCCTTGCCACGGCGGGGAGTTGGGTCTCGGCCAGGCGGCGCCGGGCCAGCGCGACCTGCAGGACGAACGCCTCGTCCCACTTGAGCCGGTCCCGGGCGGCGGCGATGTCCGCCTTGCTCGCCGGGCGGTGGATCCTGAGCAGCGCTTCCGGGAGCGGGACCAGGTCCCGGCCGTCCCGGAGCGCCTCGGGCAGCGGGTCGACGGCGTCCTGCGCGCGGGGCAGCACCGCGTCGACCGCCTTGGCGATCTTCCAGGACGCCATCTGCTGGCAGGCCGGGTAGATCGGCAGGAGCTGGCCGGCGAAGGCGCTGACCGCCTCGGCGCCGTTTCCCGCGTCGCCGTCGAGGAGCTCGTAATCGGGGTGGGCAAGCTGGAGTTTGCGGTTGAAGACGGACACCTTGCCGGCGAACATCGCCCGGCGGCCGGGCAGCAGGTCCTTGTGCGGCTTGTGGATGCCCTTGCCGAAGAAGACCAGCCGGAGCCGGCCGCTGCCGTCGGTGAGCGTCACTTCGAGGCGCTGGCCCCGGCCGCCGTTGAACTTCAGCACCCGGGCGTCGGCGACCTGGGCGACGACCGTGACGTGTTCGTCCAGCGGGAGGTCGGCGAGCCGGGTGAGTTCGCCGCGTTCGGCGTAGCGGCGCGGGTAGTGGTGCAAGAGGTCGCCGACCGTGTGCAGGCCGAGGTGTTCGGCCAGTACCTTCGCGGTGCTGCCACCGAGGATCTTCTTCAGGGGTTCGTCGAGCGCTGCCACGTCTCTATTGCACACCACGCCTGTGACAATCCCGCTCCGCTCGCCGCTCCGGCGCGCTCACCGCGGGTCCGCTCGCTCACTCCACGCCGATGAGCAGCGGCGCGGCATGCCGGCCGCCGTCGTACACGACGGTGTCCACGGCGAGATGGCGCTCGCGGACGTACTCCTCCAGCCGGTCGGCGAGGCCGTCGGGCGCCTGCGCGCCGAGCACCAGGGTCACCATCTCCCCGCCCGCGGACAGCATCCGGTCGAGGACGGTCATCGCGGTGCCGGTGAGGTCGGAGCCGATCACCGCGACATCGCCGTCGATCAGGCCGAGGACGTCACCGGCCTGGCAGACGCCCGCCATCGTCCACGACTGCCGCTCGGCGAGGGCCAGCTCGGCGTACCGGGTGGCGCCCGCGGCCGCGGTCATCGCGACCACGTCCTCGTCGAAACTGCGGCCCGGTTCGTGCACGGCCAGCGCCGCGAGGCCCTGGACGGCGGAGCGGGTGGGGATGAGCGCGACCCGCACGCCCTCGGTGCGGGCCTCCTCCGCGGCGGCCGCCGCGGTGTGCCGCAGGTCGGGGTCGTTCGCCAGCAGCATCACCTCACGGGCGTGCGCCTGCCGGATCGCCTGCACGAGTTCGCCGCTGGCGGGCGGCTCCCCCGGGCTCATCGGTACGGGGGTCGCGCCGGCCTGCGCGCACAGCTCGGCGAGCCCGGCGCCCGGCACCACCGCGACCACGGCCCGCGCCGTCATCGCCGGCTCCTTGGCGCGGGCGCCGCCGAAGTGCGTGATCCGGATCCGGTACGGGCGGCCCGCCTCGATCCCGGCCTCCACGGCGGCGCCGGCGTCGTCGACATGGACGTGGACGTTCCACAGGCCGTCCCCGCCGACCACGACCAGGGAGTCGCCGAGCCCGTCGAGCCGTTCCCGTAGGTGCGGCACCGCGGTGTCGTCGGCCTCCAGCAGGTAGATCACCTCGAAGGCGGGCCCGTCCGGGTCCCGGCCGCCGGCCGCCGCCACCGGTCCCGCGTCCGCGCAGCCGGCCGCCTCGGGCAGCGGGGCGTCGGCCCGTATCGCGACCGGCGCCGCCGAGACCTCCCCGGACAGCACATCGGCGAGCGCCCCCAGCAGCGCGACGAGCCCGCAGCCGCCGGCGTCCACGACACCGGCCCGGCCCAGGACCGCGAGCTGCCCGGGGGTCTCCCTCAGGGCGTCGCGGGCGCCTTCGTGGGCGGCGCGGGCGACCCCGGCGGCATCGGTGTCCTCGCCCGCGGCGCGCTCCGCGGCCTCCGCCGCCGCGGTCGCCACCGTCAGGACGGTGCCCTCCACGGGGTGGGCGACGGCCTCGTAGGTGGACGCGGCGGCCCGGCGCAGGGCCTGCCGCAGTGCGTCGGCGGAGCCGTCGGCGGCGGCCAGCACCTCGGTCATCCCGCGCAGCAGCTGCGCCACGATCGTCCCGGAGTTGCCGCGCGCCCCGATGAGGGCGCCGTGCGCCATGGCACCGATGGCATCGGCGAGACACGGCGCGGTGCCCGCCTCGGCGTGCCCGTCGAAGGCGGCCTCGACGGCGCGGGCGGCCGATTCGACGGTCAGGTAGAGGTTGGTGCCGGTGTCCCCGTCGGCCACGGGATAGACGTTGATCGCGTCGATCCGCTCACGTTCCCGGCCGAGCGCCTCCAGGGCCAGCCCGCACCAGGAGCGGACCGCGGCGGCGTCGAGCGGGTGGGGCACGTCGTCCTCCTGGGTCACGGGATGCACCGCACAGTAGTCGCGCCGCGGGGGCGGGGCCGGGGCGGGGGCCCGGGGCTGCGTGGTAGTTTCGTTCTACGGGAGCGGTCGTTGTATGCTGCTCCGGTTGCCCGATGAGAATCGGGCCATTCCTCTCCTGACGGTGCCGGTCGGGCAATGCACTCGGCTCGTTGGGATTTCACCGTAAGTGCATCTGAAGTCTTTGGAGTGACCCGTGGCTGCCAACTGCGACGTCTGCGGCAAGGGGCCGGGCTTCGGCAAGAGTGTCTCGCACTCGCATCGCCGCACCAACCGTCGTTGGAACCCCAACATCCAGACGGTGCGTGCAGTGATCGGGCGCACGCCGAAGAAGCTGAACGCCTGCACCTCGTGCATCAAGGCCGGCAAGGTCTCGCGCTGACGCCCTAGCCGTAGCGCAGCCCAGCCGGTTGCTCGAAAGCCGGTCCGCCTCCGTGGCGGACCGGCTTTTGCCTTTTCCGGGCACCGTTCCCGAGGGCGCCGGACGCCCCTGCCCCTGTGCCCGGGACGTCCGCGCCGCGTGCGGTCAGGGCGTGCCGCGCCGGCGCCAGCCGTGGTCCACGGGGCCGATGCCCGCGCCCAGCCGGAAACCGGCCGCGAGCGCCCCGGTGACGTACTCCTTCGCCGCCGCGGCGGCCTGCGGGACGGTGTCCCCCTTGGCGAGTCGCGCGGCGAGCGCGCTGGCGAGGGTGCAGCCGGTGCCGTGGGTGTGCCGGTTGTCGTGGCGGGGGCCGCGCAGCCAGTGCTCCTCGGTGCCGTCGGTGAGCAGATCGACTGCGCCCTCGGCGTGCCCGGCCGCCAGATGGCCGCCCTTGATGAGCGCCCAGCGCGGGCCGAACTCCAGGATCGCGGCGGCGGCGCGCCGCATATCGGCCTCCTCCTCGACGCGGACGCCGGTCAGCTGGGCGACCTCGTCCAGGTTGGGGGTGGCGACGGTGGCCGTCGCCAGCAGCGCGCCGCGGACCGCGTCCAGGGCGGTGGGGGCGAGGAGCGCGTCGCCGTGCTTGGAGACGCCCACGGGGTCGACGACGACCGGCGCCCGCACTCCGGCGAGCAGTTCGGCGACGGTCTCGACGAGTACGGCCGAGGAGAGCATCCCGGTCTTCACCGCGTCCACGCCGATGTCGTCGACGACGCTGCGGAACTGGGCCCGTACGGCCTCGGCCGGCAGCTCCCACGCGCCCTGTACGCCCAGGGAGTTCTGGGCGGTGACGGCGGTGACGACGCTCATGCCGTGGGTGCCGAGCGCCAGCATCGTCTTCAGGTCGGCCTGGATGCCCGCGCCGCCGCCGGAGTCGGACCCGGCGACGGTCAGGACGCGTGGAGGTGTGTGCATACCGCCGAATCTACTCGGCGGCAGCGCGGGCTCCCGCGGCGCCCGTACCGGCGCCGTCCCTGGTGCGCGCCGGGCTATTCGGCGTCCCCGTTGTCGCCGAAGTGGTCCCAGCCGGCCTTCACCCAGGGGGCGCCGTCCACCGTCACCTGGGGCAGCGCGGAGGGGTGGAGCACCTCTCCGATGACCTTCCAGCGGGCGGGCAGCTTCACGTCGGGCGGGAAGGTCGCGACGATCGCGTGGTCCTCGCCCCCGTTGAGCACCCACTGCATCGGGTCCACGCCCACGGCCGTGCCGATGTCGGACATCTGCGAGGGGATGTCGATCCCGGCGGAGCGCAGGTCGATCCGGACCTTGCTGGCCTCGGCGATGTGCCCGAGATCGGCGACCAGTCCGTCGCTGACGTCGGTCATGGCGGTGGCGCCGAGCCCGGCGGCCGCGGGGCCCGCGTGGTAGGGCGGTTCGGGGCGGCGGTGGGCCTCCACGAAGGCGCGCGGGGAGCGGAAGCCGCGGGAGAGGACGGCGTGTCCGGCGGCGGACCAGCCGAGCCAGCCGGTCACCGCGACCACGTCGCCGGGCTGGGCGCCGGCCCGGGTGACCGGTTCCTGGTTGCGCAGGTCGCCGAGCGCGGTGATGGAGACGGTGATGGTGTCGCCGCGCACCACGTCGCCGCCGACGACCGCGGCGCCGGCCACCTGGCACTCGTCGCGCAGCCCGTCCATCAGCTCGGTCGGCCAGGTCGCGGGCAGCTCGGCGGGCACGACCAGTCCGAGCAGGATCGCCGTGGGCACCGCGCCCATCGCCGCGATGTCGGCGAGGTTCTGGGCGGCGGCCTTGCGGCCGACGTCGTAGGCGGTGGACCAGTCGCGCCTGAAGTGCCGGCCCTCCAGGAGGATGTCGGTGCTGGCGACCACCCTCCGGTCCGGCGCGGTGACCACCGCGGCGTCGTCACCCGGCCCGATCCGTACGGCCGGAGTGGTGGTGAGCCGGGAGGTGAGCTCCCTGATCAGCCCGAACTCCCCCAGCTCGCCCACGGTGCCCTTCATGCTGTTGCCCTTCCCATGTGTACGGACGGTCCGTACGTGGCTGACGACTGTGCCGCACTCGCCGTGTTCACCGCGCGGGTCTCCCCGCTCCGCTCGGTGACGCGGTACCGTGGCGTCCCTTCTTCCCACATGATCCTCGTAGCCGCCCTGGAGGTTCCGTGGTACAGGCCTACATCCTGATCCAGACCGAGGTCGGCAAGGCCTCGGCGGTGGCCGAGGTGATCTCCACGCTCCGCGGTGTGCTGCAGGCCGAGGACGTGACCGGTCCCTATGACGTCATCGTGCGCGCACAGGCGGACACGGTCGACGAGCTGGGCCGCATGGTGGTCGCCAAGGTCCAGCAAGTGGAAGGCATCACGCGCACCCTCACCTGCCCGGTCGTCCATCTCTAGCACCCCCGTATCCTCGGCCGGGTGATCCCTACACGCCGCCGGTACCTGGTCCTCCCGGTGCTCACCGTGCTGTTCGCCGCGGTGGGCTGCTCCTCCGAAGACGTGGCCGTGCCCTCCCCCGAGGGCGACGCGGCGCGGTACTGCAGGGAGCTCCACGAGAAGCTGCCGCGGACCGTGGACGGGCTGGGGCGGGGTACCCCCGAGCCCGTCTCCGACTTCACTGCCATATGGGGCGATCCTGCCGTGAAACTGCGCTGCGGGGTGCCGAAGCCCGACGTCCTGACGTACGGGAGTGAACATTACAACCCCCGTGCCGACGCGGCGGAAGTCAACGGGGTCGAGTGGCTCTTCGAGAAGCAGCGGGACGGCTATCGCTTCACGACGGTGCTGCGGAAGACCTACGTCGAGGTGACCGTTCCCGGGAAGTACGCCCCCGAGGTCGATGTGCTCACCGATCTCGGGAGCGCCGTGCGCACGACGGTGCCCGCCGGGGTCTAGTCCGGGCGGGCACCGTCGGGCGCGGTGGCTCAGCGCAGTCCCGTGGAGCGCCGCAGCGCGGCCTGCAGGAGCCGGTCGATCAGCTCCGGGTAGCTCACACCGCTCTCCTGCCACATCCGCGGGTACATCGAGATGGGCGTGAAGCCGGGGAGCGTGTTGATCTCGTTGATCACGAACTCGCCGTTGTCCTGCAGGAAGAAGTCCGCGCGCACCAGGCCCTCGCAGGACGCCGCCTCGAAGGCCGCGACGGCCAGCTCCTGGACCGCGGCGGTCTGCTCGGCGGTCAGCGGCGCGGGCACGATCCCGTCGGCCGAGTCGATGTACTTGGCCTCGAAGTCGTAGAAGTCGTGCGCGGTGACCGGCGGGATCTCGGCCGGGACGCTGGCCCGCGGGCCGTCCTCGAACTCCAGCACCCCGCACTCGATCTCGCGGCCGCGCAGCAGCGACTCGACGAGGATCTTGGGGTCGTGCCGGCGGGCCTCCTCGATCGCCTCGTCCAGGCCGCCGAGGTCGTCGACCTTGGTGATGCCCATGGACGAGCCGGCCCGGGCGGGCTTCACGAAGAGCGGCCAGCCGTGCTCGCCGGCGAAGTCCACGATCTTCCTGCGGGCGGCCGCGGGATCCTTTTCCCACTCACGGGGGCGGATGACCTCGTACGGGCCGACCGGCAGCCCGAAGGAGGTGAACACCCGCTTCATGTAGTCCTTGTCCTGGCCGACGGCGGAGGCGAGGACGCCCGAGCCGACGTAGGGCACCCCGGAGAGCTCCAGCAGCCCCTGCAGGGTGCCGTCCTCGCCGTAAGGGCCGTGCAGGACGGGGAAGACCACGTCGACCTCGCCCAGCGCCTTGGGGACCGAGCCCGGTTCGCTGTAGACGACCTCGCGGTTGGTGGGGTCGACGGAGAGCACCACACCGCCCTCGGTGGACTCGGCGAGCGCGGCCACGGTGGGCAGCTGCCGGCCCGCGATGGCCATCCGCTCGGGGTCGTCGGCGGTCAGCGCCCAGCGGCCGTCGGTGGTGATGCCGATGGGCAGCACGTCGTACTTCTCGCGGTCGATGGCGCGCAGCACGGCGCCGGCCGTGACCACGGAGATCGCGTGCTCGGAGCTGCGGCCGCCGAACACGACGGCGACGCGGGGCTTGTGTGGGGAGGTCTCGCTGCTCATATCGGCTTGAGGGTACCTGCTGACCGGCGCGGAGTCAGTGCTGCGGCGGCCGTTGGTGGCGTCGTGCCGGTGCCCGCCCCGCCGGCCGGGCCACCGCGCCCGGGACGGAACGGGACCCGGCGGACGATTCGGCTCCGCTTTCAGTGCCGCTCGGACTTGGCGGTCCGCGACATCAGCTCCTTGAGGGCGGTCATCGGCTGCTTGCCCTCGTGGACGATCTCCACGACCGTCTCGGTGAGCGGCATGTCGACACCGTGCCTGCGGGCCAGATCCAGTACGGATTCGCAGGACTTGACGCCCTCGGCGGTCTGCTTGGTGACCGCGATGGTCTCCTCCAGCGTCATGCCGCGGCCGAGGTTGGTGCCGAAGGTGTTGTTGCGCGACAGCGGCGAGGAGCAGGTGGCGACGAGGTCGCCCATGCCGGCCAGCCCGGCGAAGGTGTGCGCGTCGGCGCCCATGGCGAGGCCGAGCCGGGTGGTCTCGGCCAGGCCGCGGGTGATCAGGGACGCCTTGGCGTTGTCGCCCAGGCCCATGCCGGTGGCGATGCCGACGGCGAGCGCGATGACGTTCTTGACGGCGCCGCCCAGTTCGCAGCCGACCACGTCGGTGTTGGTGTAGGGCCGGAAGTACGGGGTGTGGCAGGCCGCCTGGAAGCGCCGGGCGACCTCCTCGTCCGCGCAGGCGACGACGGCCGCGGCGGGCTGGCGGGCGGCGATCTCCTTGGCGAGGTTGGGGCCAGTCAGCACCGCGACGCGCTCCGCCGGCACCTTCGCGACCTCCTCGATGACCTCGCTCATGCGCTTGGCCGTGCCCAGTTCGACGCCCTTCATCAGGGAGACCAGAACCGTTTCGGCGGGCAGCAGGGGCGCCCATTCGGCGAGGTTGGCGCGCAGCGTCTGGGCGGGCACGGCCAGCACCGCGAATTCCGCGCCGCGCGCCGCTTCCGCGGGGTCGGTGGTGGCCCGCACCGACGCGGGCAGCTCGACCCCCGGCAGGTAGTCGGGGTTCGTACGGCCGTTGTTGACCGCGTCGACCAGGGCCGCGCGGCGCCCCCACAGGGTCACCTCGCATCCCGCGTCGGCGAGCACCATCGCGAAGGCGGTGCCCCAGGACCCCGTGCCGTAGACGGCGCAGCGCGTCACTTGCTTTCATCCTCCTGTGCCTGCTGGGTGCTTCGGGCCTGCTGCGGGCCGACGGCCGGTTCCGGGGCGGCGGCGCGCTCGGCGGGAGCCGTCGCCCCCGCGGCGCCCTGGGCCGCCCTGGCGGCTTCGCGGGCCGCGCGGCGCTCCCGGGCGACGGCCTTGCGCCAGTCGTAGGGTTCGGCCGGCGCGGGCTCGCCGCGCAGGCCGGCCAGCTGCTCGGTGACCGCGGCCATGATCACGTCGGTGACCGCGCGCAGCACCTCGGCGGTCGGCTCCTGGCCGTGGAACGCGCTCAGGTCGACCGGCGGGCCCGCCTTCACCCGCAGCGTCTTGCGCGGGAAGAGCCGGAGCTTCTTCTCCTTCGCGTACGGCGGCATCGCGTCGTTGGCGCCCCACTGGGCGACGGGGATGACCGGCGCCTTGGTCAGCAGCGCCACCCGGGCGGCGCCGGTCTTGCCCTGCATGGGCCACAGGTCGGGGTCGCGGGTGAGGGTGCCCTCGGGGTAGAAGGCGACGCATTCGCCCTTGTCGATGGCGCTGACGGCGGCGCGGAACGCGTTGGCGGCGTCGGTGGTTTCCCGGTACACGGGGATCTGCCCGGTGCCGCGCATCATCAGGCCGACAAAGCCGCTCTTGAAGAGGCCGGCCTTGGCGAGGAATCGGGGGACCCGCCCGGTGTTGTACTGATAGTGCGCATAGGAGAGCGGATCAAGATACGAGTTGTGGTTGACCGCGGTGATAAATCCGCCGTCGGCCGGAATGTGCTCCATTCCCTGCCAGTCCCGCCTGAACAGAACCAAGAGCGGCGGTTTGCAGATGACCGCGGCCAAGCGGTACCAGAAGCCGATTCTGCGGCGGGACACTGGGACACCCTCCTTGTGGGACCTGCAAAGCTGCTGCGGGCCGGCAGCCGCACAAGTGTCGCCCCAGGTACCCGCTATGTCGAGGACACCGTAACCCCGACGCTCCCGGAGAGCGGCGGCAGCAGGTGAGAATGGCGCTGATGCGAAGAGACGGAGCGGATGTGGGCTGGAGCCTGGTGGTGCCGCTGAAACCGCTGGTGCGGGCCAAGAGCAGGCTCTCCGGGGCCGCAGGGGAGGAGTTTCGGCCACATCTGGCCCTCGCGTTCGCCCTGGACACCGTGACAGCGGCGCTGGCCTGCAAGGACGTCCGGGATGTGGCGGTTGTCACGGACGACGGGGTGGCCGGTGAGCGACTGGCGGCGCTGGGCGCGCGCATCGTGCCCGACACACCGGCCCGCGGGCTCAACGCGGCGCTGGCCCATGGCGCGGGCGCGGTCCGGGCGCGCCGTCCGGGCGCGGCGGTCGCCGCCCTGAACGCCGACCTTCCCGCGCTGCGCCCCGCCGAACTGGAACTGGTGCTCCATTCCGCTTCGCTATTTCCGCGTGCATTTCTCGCGGATGCGTCGGATTTCGGGACAACACTTCTGACCGCGACTTCCGGAGTGGAATTGGAACCGGCATTCGGAGGTCCGTCCCGGGCCCGTCACCTGGCCTCCGGCGCGCGGGAGCTCACCACATCCGGGGTGCCCTCGGTCCGCCGGGACGTGGACACCGGAGAGGACCTGCTGGCCGCGCTGGCGCTGGGCGTGGGCCCGCACACGGCGCTCCAGGCGCCGCGGCTGGCGGGCGGGGCACCCGCGGGGGCCGAGGCGCCCGGCGGGGTGGCGCGTCTGCTGCCGCCGCAGGTCAGAGCGTCTGGAGCGTGATCAGGGCGATCTTCCGGTCGTCCCCTTCGCCGGTGACGTCGATCCGCACCCGCTGACCGGGCCGCAGCAGCAACAGGCCGCCGGCGTCGAAGGCCGCCGCGTCGAAGGGCAGCGGGGTGCCGTCGTCCAGCAGCACGCTGCCGGAGCGGGTCTCGGAGTCGTACGTATACGCGGTGGCCTGCATGGGAGAGAAGCCTAGACGAGCAGCTTCCGGGCCCGTCGCCCGCCCGCGGGCCGGCCTGGCCCCTGGGGGCGGGTCCCGGGAGGCGGGTCCCCAGGGGCCCCGAACGCACCGCGGGCCGAGCTCCCCGAAGGGAGACCGGCCCGGCGCGTGGCGTCGTCGCTGCTGTACTACCGCTTGCGTGCGGTGGTCTTCTTGGCGGTGGTCTTGCGTGCGGTGGCCTTCTTCGCGGGCGCCTTCTTCGCCGTCGCCTTCTTGGCGGGGGCGGTCTTCTTCGCGGTGGCCTTCTTCGCGGTGGTCTTCTTGGCCGGGGCCGCCTTCTTGGCGGTGGCCTTCGTGGCGGTCTTCTTCGCCGTCGTCTTCTTCGCCGTGGCCTTCTTCGCCGCGGTGGTCTTCTTCGCCGTCGTCTTCTTCGCCGTCGTCTTCTTGGCGGCGGTCTTCTTGGCGGTGGCCTTCTTGGCCGCGGCCTTCTTGATGGCCGTGCCGCCGGAGAGGCTGCCCTTGGGGGCCTTCTTGACGGAGACCTCGCCGCCCTTGGGGAGCTTCTTCGAACCGCTGACCAGGTCCTTGAAGCCCTGACCGGCGCGGAAGCGCGGCACGGAGGTCTTCTTGACCCGCACGCGCTCACCCGTCTGCGGGTTGCGGGCGTAGCGGGCGGGGCGGTCGACCTTCTCGAACGAGCCGAATCCGGTGACCGAAACGCGGTCGCCCGAGACAACGGAGCGGACGATTGCGTCCAGTACGGCGTCCACCGCGTCCGCGGCGTTCTGACGGCCGCCGAGCTTGTCGGCAATGGCTTCTACGAGCTGCGCCTTGTTCACGTCTTCCCCTTCGGAGACATTGCTGGAACGAAAGATTCCAAGCTTTTTCGCACGTTAGGCAGATATATACCGCAAATCAAACACGAAACGGGCTAATCACCCTTGTGCCGCAACGAAGTCGACCTTCACGGACTTCCGTCGGCGCGCACATCTTCGGGATAACGACCTTCGTCGAGGTCTTCCATGAACCACTCCAGACGCCTTGCCGCGTCCGCAAGATCGTGTTTAGCCGCGGCCGTGATGACGAGCAGCTTCCGGGTCAGCGCCATCCGTACGCCCTCCGGGACTTGCAGTGTGCGCACTGTTGTATGTGCGTCCTTGAGCCGGTCGGCGACGAGACCGTAGAGCTCGAGTTGGTCGTCGCGTTCCATGCGCTAATTGTGCCATCTGCGGCGAGTTGTCGCTTCACGGGGCCTCAACAGGCGCCTCGACAAGCAGATGCGCCCCCTGCCAACTGCACAGGGGGCGCATCGTACGCAATATAGCTTTGAGCCATAAAACCCGAGGTCAGACCTCGATGGTACGCGGCTTGAACGACGGCCTGTTCGCCTCGTAATCCACGATGGACGACTCCTCCCGAAGGGTGAGGCTGATGTCGTCCAGCCCCTCCAGGAGGCGCCAACGGGCGTTCTCGTCCAGCTCGAAGTCGGCGCTGACGCCCTCCGCGCGGACCTGCCTGCCGACCAGGTCAACGGTCACCTCGGCGGCCGGATCGGCCTCCAGCAGCTGCTGCAGCCGGTCCACCGTCTCCTGCGGCAGGACCACCGTCAGCAGGCCGTTCTTGAGGGAGTTGCCACGGAAGATGTCGGCGAACCGCGAGGAGATGACGGCCTTGAAGCCGTAGTTCTGCAGGGCCCAGACGGCGTGCTCGCGCGAGGAGCCGGTACCGAAGTCGGGGCCGGCGACCAGCACCGTGGCGCCCTGGTACCGCTCCTGGTTGAGCACGAACTGCGGGTCCCTGCGCCAGGCCTCGAACAGCCCGTCCTCGAAACCGTCGCGGGTGACCTTCTTCAGCCAGTGAGCAGGGATGATCTGGTCGGTGTCGACATTGCTGCGGCGCAGCGGGACGGCCCGGCCGGTGTGGGTGGTGAAGGCTTCCATGGTTCTCAGACTCCCGCGGGCGTGGCGACGGCGACATCGGACAGGTCGGCCGGTGAGGCCAGATGGCCGAGAACCGCCGTTGCGGCGGCGACCTGCGGCGAGACCAGGTGCGTACGCCCGCCCTTGCCCTGCCGGCCCTCGAAGTTGCGGTTGGAGGTGGACGCGGAGCGCTCACCGGGCGCCAGCTGGTCGGGGTTCATGCCCAGGCACATCGAGCAGCCCGCGTGCCGCCATTCGGCGCCCGCCGCGGTGAAGACCTTGTCCAGCCCCTCGGCGACGGCCTCCAGCGAGACCCGGACCGAGCCGGGCACGATCAGCATGCGGACGTCGTCGGCGACCCTGCGGCCCTCCAGGATCGCGGCGGCCGAGCGCAGGTCCTCGATCCGGCCGTTGGTGCACGAACCTACGAAGACGGTGTCCACCTTGATGTCCCGCAGCGGCTGACCCGCCGTCAACCCCATGTACTCCAGGGCCTTTTCGGCGGCATAGCGTTCCGAGGCGTCCTCGTACGAAGCCGGGTCGGGGACGCTGGCCGAAAGCGGGGCGCCCTGCCCGGGGTTGGTGCCCCAGGTGACGAACGGGGCCAGTTCGGAGGCGTCGATGCGCACCTCGGCGTCGAAGACCGCGTCGTCGTCGGTGCGCAGGGTCTTCCAGTACGCGACCGCGGCGTCCCAGTCCGCGCCCTGCGGGGCGTGATCACGGCCCTGCAGGTAGTCGAAGGTGGTCGCGTCGGGGGCGATCATGCCGGCCCGCGCGCCCGCCTCGATCGACATGTTGCAGATGGTCATCCGGGCTTCCATCGACAGCTTCTCGATGGCCTCGCCCCGGTACTCCAGGACGTAGCCCTGGCCGCCGCCGGTGCCGATCCTGGCGATGATCGCCAGGATGAGGTCCTTGGCGGTGACACCCTCGGGCAGCTCGCCGTCGACGGTGATCGCCATGGTCTTGAAGGGGGCCAGCGGCAGCGTCTGGGTGGCCAGGACGTGCTCGACCTGGCTGGTGCCGATGCCGAACGCCAGCGCGCCGAAGGCTCCGTGGGTGGAGGTGTGGCTGTCACCGCAGACCACGGTGGTGCCGGGCTGGGTCAGTCCCAACTGGGGTCCCACGACGTGGACAACGCCCTGCTCGACATCGCCCAGCGGGTGCAGCCGGACGCCGAACTCGGCACAGTTCTTGCGCAGCGTCTCCAGCTGGGTGCGCGAGACCGGGTCGGCGATCGGCTTGTCGATGTCGAGGGTCGGGGTGTTGTGGTCCTCGGTGGCGATGGTCAGGTCCGTCCGGCGCACCTGGCGGCCGGCCTTGCGGAGGCCGTCGAACGCCTGCGGGCTGGTGACCTCGTGCAGCAGGTGCAGATCGATGAAGAGGAGGTCGGGCTCGCCTTCCGCGCGCCGGACGACATGATCGTCCCAGACCTTCTCCGCGAGTGTCCGTCCCATCGCTTTCCCTCCGGCCGGCCGCAGTGCCGGCCTTTCTCGTCTGTGCGCGATGCCCGCAGAAGTCCCCTTGCCGGGCCTTTGCGCCGGGCCCTGGTCCAGGGCCACACCTACAGACTGACGACTTCCCTGGAAAATTGAACTTGCGTTTCACAGTGTGAGACGCGAGTATCGTTGCATGGACAACTCTAGCGGCGTCGGCGTTCTCGACAAGGCAGCTCTGGTTTTGAGTGCCCTGGAGTCCGGTCCGGCCACCCTCGCCGGGCTGGTCGCGGCGACAGGGCTCGCACGACCCACGGCCCACCGGCTGGCCGTGGCACTGGAACACCACCGGATGGTGGCGAGGGACATGCAGGGCCGGTTCATCCTGGGCCCGCGCCTGTCCGAGCTGGCCGCGGCGGCCGGCGAGGACCGGCTGCTGGCCACGGCGGGCCCGGTGCTCACGCATCTGCGCGACGTGACCGGCGAGAGCGCCCAGCTCTATCGCCGGCAGGGCGACATGCGGATCTGCGTGGCGGCGGCGGAACGGCTGTCCGGACTGCGGGACACCGTCCCGGTCGGCTCCACGCTCCCGATGAAGGCGGGCTCGGCCGCCCAGATCCTGATGGCCTGGGAGGAGCCCGAGCGGCTGCACCGCGGACTGCAGGGGGCGCGCTTCACGGCCACCGCCCTGTCCGGCGTACGGCGCCGGGGCTGGGCCCAGTCGATCGGCGAGCGGGAGCCGGGCGTGGCCTCGGTCTCCGCCCCCGTCCGCGGCCCCTCCAACCGCGTGGTGGCCGCCGTCTCGGTCTCCGGCCCCATCGAACGACTGACCCGCCACCCCGGCCGAATGCACGCCCAGGCCGTCATCGACGCCGCGGCCCGCCTCTCGGAGGGGCTCCGGCGCACAGGCTGATTGCCCCGGAGCGGGGTGGGCCGGGGCGGGGGCCGTGGTCGGTTGCGGTCGTGATTCCGGGCCAGGTCAGGCACCGGCTGAGCACGTCGCGAGGGGACGGACCGTGGCAGGGGCCAGTGTCGGGCCGCGGCCGCGATGCCGAAAAAGGGGGCGGCTCCGTGCGGACGATCCGCGCGGAGCCGCCTCAGGCGTTCAGGCCCCCTCCGGTCCGCTGCTCGCGCCTCACGGCGGCCGACCGGAATCGTTTCCCGGGGTCCGGCACAGCCGGGCGGCGGCACAGGGACCAGGCGGACTCGTACGAGCCTCGGTAGGGGTACGGCGGGACAGCCGGGTTCCCCGACTCCCCGGACAGCGGGCGGAAGCCGATCATCCCGCTGTCCGGATTCCGCATTCCGGACCAGCTTCTTGATCATGCCTGGAACGGCTCGGCCGGCGGGAGCCAACTGCACACCGCGCGTCTGCTGTTGGCCCGCATGCCGGGGAAGGCCACCACCTCCCGGCCGCCGGGCCGCCACTCAACCGCCGCGTCGCGCCGGGCCGCCTGCGGAGCGGCCCAACCGGCGCTTCGATGGCGGGAGTTGACGCGAAGAAGCCCCCCGCATGATGCGGGGGGCTTCTCCTTCTTGTACCCCCGACCGGATTCGAACCGGCGCTACCGCCTTGAGAGGGCGGCGTGCTAGGCCGCTACACAACGGGGGCAAGTTTTCCTGCAGTTGAGCATCCCGGGGGATGCTGCGCTGGGCTACCAGGACTCGAACCTAGACTAAATGAACCAGAATCACTCGTGCTGCCAATTACACCATAGCCCATGGTGGTTTAGACCAGTACCCCCGACCGGATTCGAACCGGCGCTACCGCCTTGAGAGGGCGGCGTGCTAGGCCGCTACACAACGGGGGCCCTAGCGATCCTCCACGCGACCGGGGCCGCGTGGGCTCTGCGTCGTCGCATCCGGGAGCGACCCGAAGGAAACGGAGAGGAAGGATCTGTACCCCCGACCGGATTCGAACCGGCGCTACCGCCTTGAGAGGGCGGCGTGCTAGGCCGCTACACAACGGGGGCCTGGTACTGCGCTCAAGAAACCTTCGAAACGATCACGTGGACCGAAAGATCTCTTGCTGGGCTACCAGGACTCGAACCTAGACTAACTGAACCAGAATCAGTCGTGCTGCCAATTACACCATAGCCCACCAAAACTCAACCCCCGGTGGGGGGTTTGTTTGGCTTGCGCTTTCCGGCCGGGCCTTTCGGCCCTCTCGGGCGGCGCAGGAAGAACATTACCTGATCGTGGACGGCGCACCAAAACCGGTAACTCCGCGCAACAGCTCGGGGAGCTCCGCCAGCCCCCCGATCCGCCGCACCCCCGGCGGCGGCTCCTCCCCGGGCCCCTCCCCAGTCCCCGCACGGTCCAGCCATACGGCCGTGAGCCCGGCGTCCCGGGCGCCGAGCGCGTCGATGTCGAGCTTGTCCCCTACGTAGACCACCTCGCCGGGCGTTAGGCCAAGCGCCTTACAGGCCCCGTGGAATGCCTCCGGGGCGGGCTTGGCGTACCCCAGCTCGTCGGCGCAGAGCACCGCCTCGAAGGCGTCGCGGATCCCGAGGACGGCGAGTTTGCGCTCCTGGTTGGGGGTGGAGGCGTTGGACAGCACCGCCTGCCGCACCAGCGGTGCCAGCTCCTCCAGTACGGGGCCGGCGTCCGGGAAGAGGACCCAGGACGCCTCGTAGTGGGCGATGTACCGGCCGAACCAGGCGTCGGCCTCGGCGTCGGAGAGATGCGGGGCCTCCAGGAAGGTGCGGGCGCGGGCCCTGCGGTGATCGAGGAAGCCCACCTCGCCGGCGAGGAACCGGGCGAACTCGGTCTCCATGACCGCCCGCCAGCGCCGCAGTGCCGCCTCCGCGCCGCCGTGTGCCGTGAGGAGGCCCTCGGCCCGGAGATGCCGCAGCGCACCGGCCCGGTCCGACCCCGTGTAGTCGAAGAGGGTGTCGTCGATGTCCCAGAGAACGGCGCGAACGGGCATACCCGCAATGTAGCCGAGCGCCCCGGACGGGCCACGGGCCCGGAAGCCGTGCGGCGTCCGGGCCCGTGGGGGGGTGCTGCGGGTCAGCCGGCCAGCTTGGCCAGGGCCGCGTCGATGCGCTGGAGGGTGCGCTCCTTGCCGAGGACCTCCAGGGACTCGAAGAGGGGCAGGCCGACCGTGCGGCCGGTGACCGCGACCCGGACGGGGGCCTGTGCCTTGCCGAGCTTGAGGCCGTGCTCCTCGCCGGCGGCCAGGACGGCCTCCTTGAGGGGCTCGGGGCCGGACGCCCAGTCGGCGGCGTCCAGCTTGGCGCGCGCGGTGGTGAGCAGCGCGACCGGGTCGCCCTTCATCGCCTTCGTCCAGGACGCCTCGTCCTCGACCGGCTCCTCACGGAAGAGGAAGTCGACGTTGGCGGTGATGTCCGAGAGGACGGTCAGGCGGGTCTGGGCGTGCGGGGCGATGGCCTGCCAGGCGGCCTCGTCGAAGTTCGCGGGCTCCCAGTTGGCGTGCGGGGCCTTCAGCCAGGGCTCGCAGGCCGTGATGAAGTCCTTCACGTCCAGCTGCCGGATGTGGTCGGCGTTGATCGCCTCGGCCTTCTTGAGGTCGAAGCGGGCCGGGTTGGCGTTGACGTCCGCGATGTCGAACTTCTCGATCAGCTCGGCGACGGAGAAGAGGTCCTGGTCCGCCGAGAAGGACCAGCCGAGCAGCGCGAGGTAGTTGAGCAGGCCCTCGGGGAGGAAGCCGCGCTCGCGGTAGAGGTTGAGGTTCGCCTGCGGGTCGCGCTTGGAGAGCTTCTTGTTGCCCTCGCCCATGACGTACGGCAGGTGGCCGAAGGCCGGGATGTCCTTGGCGATGCCCAGCTCGATCAGCGCCTTGTACAGGGCGATCTGGCGGGGGGTGGAGGAGAGCAGGTCCTCGCCGCGCAGGACGTGGGTGATCTCCATCAGGGCGTCGTCGACGGGGTTGACGAGCGTGTAGAGGGGCGCGCCGTTGGCCCGGACGATGCCGTAGTCCGGGACGTTCTCCGGGGTGAAGGTCAGCTCGCCGCGCACCAGGTCGGTGAAGGTGATCGGCTCGTCGGGCATCCGGAAGCGGACGATGGAGGTGCGGCCCTCGGCGTCGTACGCGGCCTTCTGCTCGTCGGTGAGCGTGCGGCAGGTGCCGTCGTAACCGGAGGGGCGGCCGGCCTTGCGGGCCGCCTCGCGGCGGTCGTCCAGCTCCTCGGTGGTGCAGTAGCAGTGGTAGGCGTGGCCGGCGGCGAGGAGCTTGTCGGCGATGTCCTTGTAGAGGTCCATGCGCTGCGACTGGCGGTACGGCGCGTGCGGGCCGCCGACCTCGGGGCCCTCGTCCCAGTCGAAGCCGAGCCAGTGGAAGGAGTCCAGCAGCTGGTTGTAGGACTCTTCGGAGTCGCGGGCCGCGTCGGTGTCCTCGATCCGGAAGACCAGGGTCCCCTGGTTGTGCCGTGCGTAGGCCCAGTTGAACAGGGCGGTACGGATCAGGCCGACATGGGGGTTACCGGTCGGGGAGGGACAGAAACGGACGCGGACGGGGGTCGCGTTAGCCACGCTTGATCACCTTGTTGGTGAGAGTGCCGATGCCTTCGATGGTGACGGCGACCTCGTCGCCGACGTTGAGGGGGCCGACCCCGGCGGGGGTGCCCGTGAGGATGACGTCGCCCGGGAGCAGGGTCATCGCCTCGGTGATGTGGACGATCAGGTCCTCGACCCGGCGGACCATGTCGCTGGTGCGGCCGAGCTGGCGCTGTTCGCCGTTGACCGTGCACTGGACGGCGAGGCCGGCGGCGATGTCGTCGGGGGTGAGCCCGGTCTCGATCCAGGGGCCGAGCGGGCAGGAGCTGTCGAAGCCCTTGGCCCTGGCCCACTGCTTCTCGCGCTGCTGCACATCGCGCGCGGTGACGTCGTTGGCGCAGGTGTAGCCGAGGATCACGTCCTTGGCGCGCTCGCGGGGCACCTCCCGGCACATGCGGCCGATGACGACGGCGAGCTCCGCCTCGTGGTGCACCTCCTGGGAGAAGGAGGGGTACGCGATGGGGTCGCCGGGGCCGGTCACCGAGGTGGACGGCTTGAAGAAGGTGACCGGCACGTCCGGGACGGCGTTGCCCAGCTCGGCGGCGTGATCGGCGTAGTTGCGGCCGATCGCCACGACCTTGTTGGGCAGGACCGGCGGCAGCAGCCGGACCTTGTCGAGGGGGACCTTCTGGCCCGAGCGCTCGAATTCCGCGAAGGGATGCCCCTTGATGACGTCGAGTTCGTCGCCTTCGAGGACGCCGAAGCCGACGTTGCCGTCGATGGAGAATCTGGCGATGCGCACGGGTTGCCGCTGCCCCTCAATTGATCACTGGCCGGAGTTGACACTCCAGGCTATCGCGGGGCCGCCGCCGATCCGGTGACGCGCTACGCCGTGACGTCCTGCGCGGGCGCGTCCATCAGGACGGTGCGGCGGGGGTTGGCGGTCTGCGCCGGCAGGTCGACGGTGTGCTCCGACGCCTCGACGGCCAGCTCTTCGGCGTCCTTGAGGTGGGCCAGGGTGGTGCGCCGCGGGTTGGCTATGTTGCGGAACATCGTCGTCGTCTTCACTGCTGCATGCCTCGCGTCATCAGAGGTCGGGAAAGGGCCTGGGAAAGGTTGCCTTGTCACGTCGGGCAACCGTGTAAAGCGTCAGGCTTGCACGCTATTCCCTGCGAAGTGCCGGGGAACTCAACGATCTTCCTGTGAGTTTGCTCACGAACTGCGCGACAAATGCCGCAATTCCCGTGATC
Source organism: Streptomyces angustmyceticus (assembly GCF_019933235.1). Classification (NCBI taxonomy): domain Bacteria; kingdom Bacillati; phylum Actinomycetota; class Actinomycetes; order Kitasatosporales; family Streptomycetaceae; genus Streptomyces; species Streptomyces angustmyceticus. Next base: position 2,372,623 of record NZ_CP082945.1, read on the forward strand.
AACATCCCTGGGCGAATCGGACAATGACGGATTGAACTGCACGTTCCGCTCCCGATCACCGCACCTGGGACAGCCTCTGAGGGTGAACGACTCGCGGGGAAAAGTCCCTTATCGACAGGGGCACCTTCTACAAGTCGTGACACGCTCCGTACATTGCGTCACCCAAGTCACAGTGACCGGCTCCGCTCTTGTTGGAGATCCTGCACTGTGCTGGAATTCCACGGACCGCCGCACGTTTCAGCCGGCGCGCAGGGCGCAACGAAGCGCCGCGCGGTGGTGCCGCTCTCTCGGCCAGAGAGAACAGCCCGCCGGTCACTCACGACCGCCATGGGGGGCTCAGCGGTCCCCATACGACTCGACACCGTCCCGCCGCGGCGGGACGCCTGGTCCAGAGGTTGCGACGCTAGTGCAGGGACGTTTCAAGAGGGATGGCAGCGCTGCGGCGGACCCGGAGCTGCGCGGCGGGACAGACCGCGCCTCCTCGCCCCAGCGCGCCCAGAGCAACGGTTCCGCCGGGGGCACACTGCCCGTCGACGGCGGCCAGGCGCCGGGCAATGACGCCGCGGACACCAAGCCCAAGGGGCCGAAGGGTCCCAGCGGCCCCGGTTCGCGAATAGCGCTGCGCAACTGGCGCATCAGCACCCGCCTGGTCTCCCTGCTCGCGCTGCCCGTGGTCGCCGCGACCACGCTGGGCGGCATGCGCATCGGCACGTCGATGGAGAACATCGACCAGCTCGACAAGATGCAGCTGCTCACCGAGATGACCCGGCAGGCGACCGAGCTCGCCGACGCGCTGCAGGTCGAGCGGGACAAGTCGGCCGGTCCGCTGGCCGGCAGCGGCAACTCCAAGGACGATGCCAACGTCGTCGCGCCCCGTGAGGCGACCGACCACGCCAAGCTGTCGTTCAACCAGGCCACCGGCGACATCCAGGGCCAGGACGCCACGATGGCCGGTGTCCGCGCGACCGTCCTGGAGATCGGCCGCCAGCTCAACACCCTCAACGAGATCCGCGCCAACGCCTACAAGGACGGCGACAACGCCGCGCGGACCGTCACCAGCTACAACCAGCTGATCAACTCGCTGCTGTCGCTGTCCCAGGACATGGCGCAGGCGACCAGCAACCCGGAGATGATCCGCAGTACCCGTGCGCTGGCGGCGTTCTCGTCGGCCAAGGAGTACGCGTCGATCCAGCGCGCCCTGGTCAGCGCCGGCCTCGCCCACAAGGGCGGCCCCCAGCTCTCCGCCAACGACCGGCTGGCCGGCCGTAACGCCGAGGACAGCGAGAAGGCGGCCCGCGACCGCTTCTCGCAGATCTACACCAACAACGCCGGCGCGCTCACCCGCGGCCTGGACGGCAACAACGACGAGATCAAGGCCGCGGTCGCGTTCGCGCACCGCGCCTTCGCCAGCGGTTCCGGCATCCGCAGCCAGGACTACCGCTACCTCGACTGGTACGACTCCGACACCGTCAAGATCGACGAGATGTCGCGGATCGAGACCACCCTGCTCTCCGAGATGGAGCAGAAGTCCCGCGAGCTGCGCAACGAGGCGACCCAGTCCGCGATCATCAGCGGTGCGCTGATCCTGCTCGTCCTCGGCGTCTCGCTGGTCGGCGCGTTCGTCGTGGCGCGCTCCATGGTCCGCTCGCTGCGCCGGCTGCAGGACACCGCGCAGAAGGTCGCCCAGGACCGGCTCCCCGAGCTCGTCAAGCAGCTGTCCGAGTCCGACCCGCAGGACGTGGACACCTCCGTCCAGTCGGTCGGTGTGCACAGCCGGGACGAGATCGGCCGGGTGGCCGCGGCCTTCGACGACGTGCACCGCGAGGCGGTCCGCCTCGCCTCCGAGCAGGCGCTGCTGCGGGGCAACGTCAACGCGATGTTCACCAACCTCTCGCGCCGTTCGCAGGGCCTCATCCAGCGTCAGCTCTCGCTCATCTCCGAACTGGAGTCCCGCGAGGCCGACCCGGACCAGCTGTCCTCCCTCTTCAAGCTCGACCACCTCGCGACCCGTATGCGCCGTAACGGCGAGAACCTCCTGGTCCTCGCCGGTGAGGAGCCGGGGCGGCGGTGGACGCGCCCGGTGCCGCTGGTCGACGTCCTGCGTGCCGCCGCCTCCGAGGTGGAGCAGTACGAGCGGATCGAGCTCAACGCCGTTCCGCAGACCGAGGTCGCGGGCCGGGTCGTCAACGACCTCGTCCACCTCCTCGCCGAGCTGCTGGAGAACGCCACCTCGTTCTCCTCCCCGCAGACCAAGGTCAAGGTCACCGGTCACGCGCTGCCCGACGGGCGGGTGCTGGTCGAGATCCACGACACCGGCATCGGCCTGTCCCCCGAGGACCTCTCGGCGATCAACGAGCGGCTGGCCAGCCCGCCGACCGTGGACGTCTCGGTGTCCCGGCGGATGGGTCTGTTCGTGGTCGGCCGGCTGTCGCTGCGCCACGGCATCCGCATCCAGCTGCGGCCCTCCGACTCCGGCGGCACCACCGCGCTGGTCATGCTGCCGGTCGACGTCGCCCAGGGCGGCAAGAAGCCGGCGCCCAGCAACGCCAAGGGCGGCGGTGGCGGCGACCACGGCGGCACGCCCGCCAGCCGGCTCGCGGGGCTCCAGCCGCGCGGTCAGGTCGGTTCGGGCCCCTCGGCCGGCGGGCGCCCCGCGCTGCCCGGCCGCGGCGGCCCCGGCGGCGGTGCCCCGAACGCCTTCGGCGCCCCGGCGCCGTCGGGCCGTACCGCGCCCCCCGGTGCGGGTGCCCCCGGTGCTCCGGCCGCCCCGGCGCAGGGCGACGCCCGTCCGGCCGCCGGCCGCTCCGGCGGCGCGCGTCCCTCGCTGCCCACCCGCGGCGCGGACAGCGGCCCGGCGCCCACCGTGGCCCCGCCCACCGGCGCGCCGCGCCGCGAGGAGCGCCCGCAGCTGCCGCCGCGCAACGCCGCGGCCGAGCTGCCGGGGCGTTCGCCCGCCGGCGGCCAGGGCGGCCAGGACGCGCAGCAGCCCGGCGGTACGAGCTGGGGTGCGCGCCGTGAGCGCGGCGCCTCCGACGACTGGCCGCTGGCGCCCCGCGAGGCACAGGACCGGCCGCGTGGCCACGAGGAGCCGGAGAGCACCGGCAGCTTCGAGCGGCCCGCGCCGGGCGGCGGCCCCGGTGACACCGCGGCGTTCGCCCGTCCCGACTTCAACGGTCCGCCGCCCGCGGCGGACGGCTCCCAGGGCGGGCGCGGCCCGCAGGGCGCGAGTCCGGCCGGCCGGGGTGCGGACAACGACCCCGCCCGGACGGGGCAGTTCGCCCTGCCGAGCGGCGACACGGGCCAGTACGGGGCGAGCCGTCACGACGCCGAGCGCTACGACACCGGGCAGTACGACACGGGCCGCCTCCCGCAGTCCGGCGGCGACACCGGGCAGTACGAGCGCCCGGCCGCGGAGACCGGCCAGTACGAGCGGCCCGCGTCCGAGACCGGCCAGTACGAGCGTCCGGCGGCCGACGCCGGGGGCTACCAGCCGTCCGGCGGCGACACCGGCCATTACCAGCGGCCGGACGCCGAGCGCGGTGCGTACGCCGACGAGTCGCAGGGCACCGGGCAGTTCCCGGTGCCGGAGACGCAGGAGCGCGGTGCGCCGTCCTCCGACGTGCTCGGCGGCGCGGACGCCGGTCCCGGGGACGGCCGTACGCCGATCTTCGACACCATCGAATCCGACTGGTTCAACCACCCCGCGGCCGCCGCGGCCGGCGTGCCGCCCCAGGGTGCCGCCGAGCCCGAGGCCCCGCGGCTGCCGCGCCGCGGTGCCGCCCAGGGCGGCGAGGAGCGGGGCGGCGCCCGCGGCGAGGCGCCGGTCAACGGCGCCCGCAACGCGGCGCCCGCCGAGGCCGCGCAGTGGCGCAGCTCGCCGAACGACGAGACCTGGCGGCAGGCGGAGCAGATCCGCCAGCCCGCCGCCGGGGGGATCACCACCTCCGGGCTGCCCCGCCGCGTCCCGCGCGCGAACCTCGTCGCGGGCACCGCGCAGCAGCAGTCCCACCAGAGCGGTCCGCAGGTCTCGCGCGCGCCCAGTGACGTGCGGGGCCGGCTGACCAATCTCCGTCGGGGTATCCAGCAAGGCCGGCAGGCCGGGACGTCGTCCACCGGCACCCACGGCGTTGTCGATCCCACTCACCAGCAGGAGCGTTAGTTGAGTCCGATGAGCCAGGCGGCGCAGAACCTGAACTGGTTGATCACCAACTTCGTGGACAACACCCCCGGGGTGTCGCACACGGTGGTGGTCTCCGCGGACGGACTGCTCCTCGCCATGTCCGAGGGCTTCCCCCGCGACCGTGCCGATCAGTTGGCGGCGGTGGCCTCCGGCCTGACCTCGCTGACCTCCGGCGCGTCCCGCATCTTCGAGGGCGGGACGGTCAACCAGACCGTGGTGGAGATGGAGCGGGGCTTCCTCTTCATCATGTCCGTCTCGGACGGATCGTCCCTGGCCGTGCTCGCACACCCCGAGTGCGACATCGGCCTGGTCGGCTACGAAATGGCGCTCCTGGTCGATCGCGCGGGCACCGTCCTGACGCCCGACCTCCGCGCCGAACTGCAGGGCAGCCTGCTGCACTGAACGGCGCCCGCAGCGCCGCTTTGTCCAGCACCAACCATCCATGTGCCGCACCCCCCACCGGCCCAACCCGACGACAGTCAGTTGTCCCGCCCGGAGGACCCATGACCCCGCCACCTGCCACTTCCGGCCCGTACGGCGCCTACAGCCAAGCGCCGTACGGGAGCGAAGGTGACCAGCCGCTGGTGCGCCCGTACGCCATGACCGGAGGCCGGACCAGGCCGCGCTACCAGCTCGCCATCGAGGCGCTGGTCAGCACGACCGCCGACCCCTCTCAGCTGCCCGGGCTGCTGCCCGAGCACCAGCGGATCTGCCACCTGTGCCGTGAGGTGAAGTCGGTCGCCGAGGTCTCCGCGCTGCTGCACATCCCGCTGGGTGTGGCGCGGATCCTGGTCGCGGACCTGGCAGAGGCCGGGATGGTGGCGATCCACCAGCCCGGCGGCAGCGGTGAAGCCGGCGGCACGCCGGACGTGACCTTGCTCGAGAGGGTGCTCAGTGGACTTCGCAAGCTCTGACGGCTCCGACGGGAACAGAGCCCGCGCCACCACCTCCGCCAAGATCGTGGTGGCGGGGGGCTTCGGCGTGGGCAAGACCACCTTCGTCGGGGCCGTCTCGGAGATCAACCCGCTGCGCACGGAGGCCGTGATGACCTCCGCCTCGGCGGGGATCGACGACCTCAGCCACGTCCAGGACAAGACCACGACGACCGTGGCGATGGACTTCGGCCGGATCACGCTGGACCAGGACCTGATCCTGTACCTCTTCGGTACGCCGGGCCAGGACCGCTTCTGGTTCATGTGGGACGACCTGGTCCGCGGCGCCATCGGCGCGGTCGTGCTGGTCGACACCCGCCGGCTCGCCGACTGCTTCGCGGCGGTCGACTACTTCGAGAACAGCGGCCTGCCGTTCGTCGTCGCCCTCAACGGCTTCGAGGGACACCAGCCGTACACGCCCGAAGAGGTGCGCGAGGCGCTGCAGATCGGCCCGGGGGCGCCGATCATCACCACCGACGCACGGCACCGCAGCGAGGCCAAGAGCGCGCTCATCACGCTCGTGGAGCACGCGCTGATGGCGCGGCTGCAGTAGGGCCGGGACGGCCCGCCCGGCGTCCGGAGCGGGCCGTACAGCGGTTTTCACCGACGGGGCCGCACCCCCCTGCCCCGGGTGGGTTCCCGGCATCCATGAGTGGATCTGTGTCCTTCGACACGCCTGCAATTTTGCTTCATAACGTTTCGACAGTGAATCAGCGGGCTTTCGACACCCCGCGCGCATGTCCGGCTTCGCTGCGCTCACAGATCTCCCGCATTTTGGCGCCGCTCGCCCTTAACGCCCCTTTTATCTCAGGCCCTTTCGGCCCTCCTCCGGCTTTGCCCAGTGTTTGGAACGCACCGCCCTGACGTGCTGAAATTCGCTGAACTCCGGAGTAGGAACGCCCAGAAGAAACGGCACAGCAAATCAGTGCCGGCGCCGAGAGGTTGTTGGTCGAGTGAGGCGAAGCAAGGCGAGCCCCGAGCCGCAGGAACCGCGGCGGGGCAACTTCACCCCGCCACCCAGAGGTGGCCTACCGGCTTCCGACGCGCCCGAGAGCACGGTCGCGAAGCCTCCGGTCAGTGGCGGCAAGTACTCCCCGCGCAACTGGCGCGTGGCGACCCGCCTGAACGCCATCCTGCTGATCCCCGTGCTGCTCGCCCTGGTCTTCGGCGGTCTGCGGGTGGACAGCTCGTTCGGCACCTGGCAGGAAGCGCAGGACGCGGAGAACACCGCGAAGCTGGTGCGCGCCGCGCTCTCCTACAGCACCGCGCTGATCGACGAGCGCGACCGCACCGCGGCACCCCTGCTGAAGGGCAAGAAGGACGACCCGGTCGTCCAGCAGGCGCGGGACACCACCGACGCCGCCGCCGACACGTTCCACCAGGCCGCCAAGAACATTCCGGACAAGCCGGGTCTCAACCGCCGTCTCGCCGCGTTCGAGAAGGTCGAGCCCAAGCTCCAGAAGCTGCGTCAGGTCGCCTACACCTCCCGACTGCACGGAGTGCAGACCGAAGAGGGCTATGTCGAGGTCCAGCACCCGCTGATGGAGTTCGCCAACGAACTCGGCCTGGGCACCGGCAACATCACCTCCTACGGCCGTACGGTCTACGCCATCGCACTGGCGAAGGCCGCCGAGTCGCTGGAGCGCTCCATCGGCACCCACCTCCTGGTCGACCCCGCCACCCCGCAGGGCGGCAAGGAGCACAAGCTGCAGCTGACCGCCTTCGCGTCGTACCGCTACCTGGAGGGCATCGCCCTCGGCGAGTACACCTCCGGCGGCACGCCCGAGGACGTCGAGCGGCTGAACAAGGACGGCGCGGCGCTCAAGCGGGCCGCCCAGCAGAAGGTCGCACAGGCGAAGGCGCAGGCGCAGGCCGCGGGCCGGCCGTTCCGCACCCCGCCGTCGATCGACCAGATGTCCACGCTGATGGCCACCGGCGCCGCACCGGAGACGCTCGGCCTGCGCGGCATCACCTCGGACAGCTACTTCGCGGCTGCGACCGGCAAGTTCGACATGTACCGGTCCATCGAGAAGGACCTGGCGGACAAGGCCGTGAACGAGGCGGCCCAGATCTCCGAGGACGCCCGGCAGTCCACCTTCGTCGACTCCGGCATCGTGCTGGCCGCGCTGATCATCGCGTTCATCGTGGCCGGTCTCATGGCCCGCCGGATGAGCCGCAACATGCGCCAGCTGCGCACCGCCGCCTTCGGCATCGCCGAGCAGCGGCTGCCGATGCTGGTCGACCAGCTCTCGCGGACCGACCCGGGCCGGGTCGACACCCGGGTGCAGCCGATCCCGATCTCCACCACCGACGAGATCGGCGAGGTCGCCCGCGCCTTCGACCAGGTGCACCGCGAGGCCGTCCGGCTCGCCGCCGAGCAGGCACTGCTGCGGGGCAACGTCAACGCGATCTTCACCAACCTCTCCAGCCGCAACCAGGGTCTGATCGAGCGCCAGCTGGAGCTGATCACCGACCTGGAGAACAACGAGGCGGACCCGGACCAGCTGGAGAACCTCTTCCGGCTCGACCACCTCGCCACCCGTATGCGGCGCAACGGCGAGAACCTCCTCATCCTCGCGGGCGAGGAGCCCGGCCGCCGCTGGAACCAGCCGGTGCCGCTGGTCGACGTCCTGCGGGCGGCGACCTCCGAGGTCGAGTCGTACGAGCGGATCGAGCTCACCGGCGTCCCCGAGAGCGAGATCCACGGCACCGCCGTGACCGACCTCGTGCACCTGCTCTCCGAGCTGCTGGAGAACGCCACCACGTTCTCCTCGCCGCAGACCAAGGTGCGGGTCGCCGCGACCCGGCTGCCCGACGGCCGGGTGATGATCGAGATCCACGACAAGGGCATCGGGCTCACCCCCGAGGACTTCGCGGACATCAACCACAAGCTGGCCAACCCGCCGAGCGTGGACGCCGCGATCTCCCAGCGCATGGGCCTGTTCGTGGTCGGCCGGCTGGCCGACCGGCACGGCATCCGGGTGCAGCTGCGCCCCTCCGGCGAGCAGGCGGGCACCACGTCGCTGGTCATGCTGCCCGAGGCGATCACCCACGGTGGTGGCGGCGAGGAGCAGTTCGACGACGACTTCACGGTCTCCCGGATCGTTCCGGAGCACCAGCAGCCCTCGTTCGAGACCCATCAGCGCACCGCCGCCGAGCTGGGCTTCGACGACAGCCGCTACGGTCGTACGGACGGCGCGGACCTGGACATGGTGGGCCGCTCGCTGCTCCGCGAGGAGCGCCGGGCCGCCCTGGAGGCACAGACGGGCGGTGAGCACGCCGCCGACCATCAGGAGGCCGAGCGTCCGCTCTTCCGTGACGAGGCACCGGCCGCCGGCGGCTACCAGGACTACCCGGCCCAGGCATATGCGGAAGCCGATCAACCGCTCTACGACGACCGGTCCCACGGCGGGCAGGCATTCGGCGAGCAGGGCTTCGCGGAGACCACAGGCCAGCAGCCTTTTGTCCCCCACCAGCCGGCACAGCAGGACGAGTGGCCCGAACGCCCGGCCTTCGAGGGCTACTTCGGGACCGAAGCGGAATCCGACCGGAATACCACTGCCGCTCCCGCTGACGCCCCCGAGCGCGTACCATTCGAGCGTCCGGGCCCCACACCGAGCGACGCCCCCTCGCTGACGGACGCCGGCCTTCCGCGCCGCGGAGGACGCGACCAGCAGGCACCGCAGGTGCAGCAGCAGCGGAGCGCGCCGGAGACCGGCCAGGACGGCTCCGACTGGCGCAGCTCCAACGACGATCGCTGGGAGAGGGCGGAGCGGCTTCGCGAGCCGAAGGCGGGCGGAGTCACCTCCTCCGGTCTCCCCCGGCGGGTGCCCAAGGCCAACCTGGTCGAAGGTGCCGCGGAGCAGACGCCGCAGGGCGGCCCCCAGGTCTCCCGCGCCCCGGAGGACGTCCGTGGCAGGCTGAGTAACCTGCGCCGCGGTGTCCAGCAGGGACGCAACGTCGGCACGGACCCCTCCGGGGTCCCCCAGAATGACCAACAGGGCTACGGCCCCGGCAGCACCTACGATCAGGAGCGTTAGTGTGAGCCCGATGAGCCAGGCGGCGCAGAATCTGAACTGGTTGATCACCAACTTCGTGGACAACACCCCCGGGGTGTCCCACACGGTCGTGGTCTCCGCGGACGGGCTGCTCCTCGCCATGTCCGAGGGTTTCCCTCGTGACAGAGCCGATCAGTTGGCGGCGGTGGCCTCCGGCCTCACCTCGCTGACCTCCGGCGCGTCCCGCATCTTCGAGGGCGGGAGCGTCAACCAGACCGTGGTGGAGATGGAGCGCGGCTTCCTCTTCATCATGTCCGTCTCGGACGGATCGTCGCTGGCCGTGCTCGCACACCCCGAGTGCGACATCGGCCTGGTCGGCTACGAGATGGCCCTGCTGGTCGACCGCGCGGGCACGGTGCTGACGCCGGATCTGCGCGCCGAACTGCAGGGCAGCCTTCTCAACTAAAAGACAGGCAGTGCGTTTCCCGCCACCGCGCCTTATGGTTCGGTGGCGCGACCGGCGTCAGACAGGCAAGTTGGAGGAGGAGACGTGGCAACGCCCCCGAGCGGATACCCGTATGGTTCCGGACAGCAGTCCGGGCCTGTGGGCGAGACCCATAACAACCGCTTCAACTTCCCGTCTGCGCCGAGCCGCCGGCCGCAGCGGCCCCCGCAGCAGCAGCCCCGGCCGTACGACTCCCAGCCGTACGAGCCGTCGGTGTACGACCAGCCGCAGGCACCGCGCATCCAGCCGGTGCAGCCGCAGCGCCGCGCTCCCGAGCCCTCCCCCACGGGCTCGAACAACCCGCTGGTGCGCCCGTACGCCATGACCGGAGGCCGGACCAGGCCGCGCTACCAGCTCGCCATCGAGGCGCTGGTCAGCACGACCGCCGACCCCGCGAAGATGCAGGGCCAGCTGCCGGAGCACCAGCGCATCTGCCACCTCTGCCGTGAGATCAAGTCAGTAGCCGAGATCTCCGCGCTTCTCTCCATCCCCCTCGGCGTCGCCCGGATCCTCGTCGCCGACCTGGCGGAGGCCGGACTCGTCGCCATCCATCAGCCCGGCGGGGACGAGACCGCCGGCGGACAGCCAGATGTGACACTGCTCGAAAGGGTGCTCAGTGGACTTCGCAAGCTCTAGCGGTGCAGCCCGCTCCACCACCTCCGCGAAAATCGTGGTGGCGGGCGGCTTCGGCGTGGGCAAGACCACGTTCGTCGGGGCCGTCTCAGAGATCAATCCGCTGCGTACCGAAGCCGTGATGACTTCCGCTTCGGCGGGGATCGACGACCTCACGCACGCGCCGGACAAGACGACCACGACCGTGGCGATGGACTTCGGCCGGATCACGCTGGACCAGGACCTGATCCTGTACCTCTTCGGTACGCCGGGCCAGGACCGCTTCTGGTTCATGTGGGACGACCTGGTCCGCGGCGCCATCGGCGCCGTGGTGCTGGTCGACACCCGCCGGCTCGCCGACTGCTTCCCCGCGGTCGACTACTTCGAGAACAGCGGCCTGCCGTTCGTCATCGCCCTCAACGGCTTCGACGGCCACCAGCCGTACACGCCCGACGAGGTGCGCGAGGCGCTCCAGATCGGTCCCGACGCGCCGATCATCACCACCGACGCACGGCACCGCAGCGAGGCCAAGAGCGCGCTCATCACGCTCGTGGAGCACGCCCTGATGGCGCGGCTGCGCTAGCACGGCCCACGGACGCGTCCGGGCCCCCTGCCCGCACGCCCCGTAACGACGAAAGGCCCCCACACCACTGCGGTGCGGGGGCCTTCGTCGTGCCCGGCCCGGGGCCCGTACGCGCGCCGGTACGGGCCCCGGGCCGTGCGCCCGGCTCACTTGCGCGCGGGGCACTCCTTCCACGCGAAGTGGTAGACCGTGTTGATGCTGCCGTCCGTGGAGTCCATGGCCATGTAGCTGGTGGCCTTCGGGTCCGCCGACTTGGCGTCCACCCTCATCTCGGTGTTGATGTTGAAGTAGCGCTCCTCGCCGCAGGGGGCGTACACCAGCGCGTCGACGTCGGTCTCGTCCGAGGTCTGCCAGTTGGAGTCGTAGGGGCCGGTGAAGGTGTGGCTCTTACGGGCCGTCTGCTGCTGGCCCTGGAAGTAGTAGCCCGCCTGCTCCAGCCCTCGGGCGCCCCGGGCCAGGGAGGCGTAGCCGCGGTAGTCGGCGCGGGCGATGGCGTAGGTGAAGCCCTGTGGGACGTGCACGTTGAGCGCGATCTGGCAGTTCTTGCGGGCGTCGGTCGGCTTGCTGCCGGCGCCGGCCTGGGCGAGGTACTCGCTGTACGTGACGGTGAACGCGGTGTTGTCGGGGGCGATGGCGACGGCGGCGCTGCCGGGTCTGCAGCCCGATCCGTTGACCGTGGCGACGGTAATGGTGATCTTTCCGCTCGGCGGGTCGTCGCCGAAGCGGGTGGCGGTGGTGGGGGATGCCGATCCGGCGAGGAGCAACGATGCCACTGCGGCACCAGCACTGAGCGTGCTGAGCATGGGCTTTCCTTCCGGTCGTCCTAGGCCCGCACTGCGGGAACACCAGGAGTGGATGACGAGCGCATGCCAACACGGAGAGGGCGGCTTGCACAGCTCCGCTCCCCAGGATTGGGGCGAACCTACGCCTTGATCCGGACGCCACATGCCAAACCGGAACACCACGTCCGAAAACCGATGAGCCCTCATATCCCGCTGGTTCAGGCGCTTTCGGGCGGTAAATCCCTCATGTGGCCATGGGTTGACGCGCGTTGCGGGTGGCTGGCGCCGGGCACGGGGTCGCTTCGCGGTGTGGACCTGGTGCGAGTTCCGTGTGGCTGGGGCCGTTGCGCCTACGCGCCGTGGGTCGGGGGTCGGAGGGGACGCCCGGTACCCCTCCCCCAGCCTTCGGCCGGGAGGTGCCCCCACGGCGCGGGCGCATCTGGTACGTGCAGAAGTCGACCCGGCGTTCGCTCCGGTCCTGCGGGCGGGGCACCGGACATCCCCTCCGACCACCGCGCGTCGGCGGCCGTCCCGCCGTACCGATCCCTGTCACGGCTCCGAGACGGCCCCTTGGCGCCGACGCGTGGTCGGTGAGGGACGGTGCCACCGGGCCGCAGTCGGCAACGGGCGTAGGTCGGAGGGGATGTACCGGGGCCCGCCCGCAGGACCGGAGCGAACGCCGGGGCAACCAATTCCACGTAGCAGATGCGCCCGCGCCGAGGACGGGTGCCGGTGCGTCCCCTCCGGCCCCGCGGCACTCACGAACTCCGCACGGCGCCAACCCCCACGCACGCAAGCGACCGAACTGAGGCCGGCACAACGCCGCCCCAAAGGGGCGCGGGGAACTGCGCGCCCAGCCACAACCGGCCCGCAGGCAAAGAACACCGGCGCCCAGAACCCGAACGAGGGGCCCGCAAAGCGGGCCCCTCGTCGGCGGAATCAGCGAAGCGTCACCGCTGCCAGCTGGTCGCCCCGTGGAACCCGCTCTGCCGCTCCAGGCGGCGCCAGCGGGCGGCGGTGGCGTGGGGCCGGGCCGGGGCGGCCGTCGGACGGTGCGCGGCGCGGGCCAGGAGGACGGCGGTCAGGGCGGCGAGCTCTTCCTCGCTGGCCTGGCCCTTCTCCACGCGGATGGAGTCGGTGCGGTGGGCAGTGTTCACGGTGTCGGTCTCCGTCGTCGCGGTGGGCGTGATGCCGGGTGCGGATGCGGGGGTGGTCACTGGGGCGGGTTGCCGTGCTTGCGGGCGGGCAGGTCCGCGTGCTTGGTGCGCAGCATCTCCAGGGCGCGGATGAGCGTGTGACGCGTTTCGGCCGGGTCGATGACGTCGTCGACCAGGCCGCGCTCGGCCGCGTAGTAGGGGTGCATCAGCTCGGACTTGTACTCCTTGACCATGCGCACCCGCATGGCCTCGGCGTCGTCCGCCTCGGCGATCTGCTTGCGGAAGATGACGTTGGCGGCGCCCTCGGCGCCCATGACGGCGATCTCGTTGGTGGGCCAGGCGTAGGTCAGGTCCGCGCCGATGGACTGGGAGTCCATGACGATGTACGCGCCGCCGTAGGCCTTGCGCAGGACCAGCGAGATCCGCGGCACGGTGGCGTTGCAGTACGCGTAGAGCAGCTTGGCGCCGTGCCGGATGATGCCGCCGTGCTCCTGGTCGACGCCGGGCAGGAAGCCGGGGACGTCCAGCAGGGTGACGATCGGGATGTTGAAGGCGTCGCACATCTGGACGAAGCGGGCGGCCTTCTCGGACGCCTCGATGTCCAGCACGCCGGCCAGCGACTGCGGCTGGTTGGCGATGATGCCGACGACGCGGCCGTCGAGCCGGGACAGCGCGCAGATGATGTTGGTCGCCCAGCGCTCGTGGACCTCCAGGAACTCGCCGTCGTCGACGATCTCCTCAATGACCTTGCGCATGTCGTACGGGCGGTTGCCGTCGGCCGGGACGAGGTCCAGCAGGGCGTCGCCGGAGCGGTCCGCGGGGTCCTCGCAGGGCACCGACGGCGGGTTCTCCCGGTTGTTCGCCGGCAGCAGCGAGAGGAGGTAGCGGACCTCTTCGAGGCAGGTGGCCTCGTCGTCGTACGCGAAGTGGGCCACGCCCGAGGTCTCGGCGTGCACGTCGGCGCCGCCGAGGCCGTTCTGGGTGATCTCCTCGCCGGTCACCGCGCGCACCACGTCGGGGCCGGTGATGAACATCTGCGAGGTCTCGCGGACCATGAAGACGAAGTCCGTCAGGGCCGGGGAGTACGCGGCGCCGCCGGCGCAGGGGCCGAGCATGACGGAGATCTGCGGGATGACGCCGGAGGCCTTGGTGTTGCGCTGGAAGATGCCGCCGTAGCCGGCGAGCGCGGAGACGCCCTCCTGGATACGGGCGCCGGCGCCGTCGTTCAGCGACACCAGCGGCGCACCGGCCTGGATCGCCATGTCCATGATCTTGTGGATCTTGGTGGCGTGAGCCTCGCCCAGCGCGCCGCCGAAGATCCGGAAATCGTGGGCGTAGGTGAACACGGTCCGGCCGTGCACGGTGCCCCAGCCGGTGATCACGCCGTCGGTGTAGGGCTTCTTGGCCTCCAGGCCGAAGCCCGTCGCCCGGTGCCGCCGCAGCGGCTCGACCTCGTTGAACGAACCCTCGTCCAGCAGCAGCTCGATCCGCTCGCGCGCCGTCAGCTTGCCCTTGGCACGCTGCGCTTCGGTCGCCCGCTCGCTGGGTCCTCGCCGGACCTGCTCGCGGATGGCGTGCAGCTCGGCGACGCGCCCGCGGGCGTCGTTGGCGCCGGCGGGCAGATCTTCGACAGTGGTCATGTATCGACGGTACGTGCGCGGGGCGTCCCGCACCGATGTCGGTTTCGTACAACGTCGCATGCGATTTGGTGGGCAGGCAGTACAGAACCGTGCTGCACGGGCCCCGCGTCGCGGCGCCCGTTCGGGTGGCGGCGGCGCCCGGCGTCTGTATGGGGCCGACAAAGAGGAGCCGAGCGGTGTTGTCGTGACCGGTGGCCCGGCGGGGCCGCCGGGGGCCGGTCAGCCCGGCCGCACCGTGCAGGTGTGGGTGGCGCAGTCGGTGCCGGGGGTCAGCCGCAGCCGCAGGGCGCGGCCGGTGGCCAGCACCTCGATCGCCGGGTCGTGGGCGAGCACCGTGCGCACCGGCCGTGACCAGGTGATCTCCAGCGGTTCGCCGGTGCGCTCGGGGGCGGCGAGGCACAGCCGCACCGTCGGCCGCCGCCGTCCGCGGTGCTCCCTGACCAGCACGCTCACCGGGCCGCTGCTGGTGAGCGGTCCCGCGCTGCCCGCCCGCCAGAAGTTGGCGGCCGTTACGCCGAGCGGGTCGACGGCGACCGCCTGGCAGCCGGCGTCGTTGGCGAGCACGGCCGGCCGGCGCCGGTCGGCGGCGCGGGCGGCGAGGGTGCGGGGGCCGGCGCCCGGCATGAGGAGGTAGCAGTAGCGGGCGTCGACCGGGTCGGTGCCGTGGTCGTGCCAGAGGGTGACGTAGCGGCGGGTGAAAGGCTCGGTGGTGGACGTCGTGTTGATGTCGTGCCAGGAGCCGGTGCGGGCCTCGCGCCGCACGGTCAGGGGCGCGCCGCCGGGGAAGACGTAGCCGCCGTGCCCGGCGAGGTGGACCCAGTGGGCGCGGCGGAAGGTGGTGGTCACGCCGAGCGTGCCGGGCATGCGTACGCCGTCGACGGTGAGCGCGGCGGTGTCCCGCTCGCCCAGCCGGCGGTTGTCGACGACGGTCTCGGCCGGGACCCCGTCGCGCGCGGTGATGCCGGCGCCCAGGCAGACGAGGCAGTCGTCGAGCGCGAACCAGGACTTCCTGGCGGTGAGGGTGGAGGCCAGTCCGCGCAGGTCCTGGCCGAGGGCGGCGTACTCCCCGTCGGTGGTGCCGCCGACCCAGCGCGCGGCGGGCTTGGGCTCACCCCAGCCGCCTCCCTCGTTGTCGGCCAGCCGCTTGGTGGACACGGTCGTGCCGGGGAGCCGGTAGGGGTCGACGGTGGGCCAGAAGGCGTCGGTGTACTGATCGCCGCCGAAGTCGGCGCCCCACCAATAGACCATGCCGGCGCCGGTGTGCCAGCCGCGCGGGTTCTCGCCGTTGCCGTTCTCGTAGTACGTGATGCGGTCGGAGGCCATGGCCAGGCCGGCGGCCCAGCCGGGGCGGCGGTGGACGGCGCGGTCCATGGCGGGGAACAGCCGGTGGCCGACGGGTTCGGGGGCGGTGGCGGCGGGGCCGTCGGCGATCGCCCTGAGCCGGGCGAGGTCGGCGACCGTGTACTGCCGGTCGGTGAGGACCGGCAGGGTGCGGTCGCGGGCGGCCCAGCCCTTGATCATGGCGTGCCAGCGGTCCCGTTCGGCGGTGCTCGCGGCGCGGGCGAGCACCGCGATCGCGGCGATCAGCGCATGGCCGTGGTAGTGGTCGCTGCGCAGGATGTGCCGTTCGTCGCCGCGGAGGTAGCCGCGGCTGACGGCCCGTCCGTTGACGCTGTCCATCATCAGGCCGTTGTGCAGCAGCGGGGCGTAGGCGTGCTCGACGCTGTCGAGGACGGTCTGCCGCGCCGGGTCGGTGACCTGCCAGGGCGAGCCGCCGAGCAGGGTGAACAGCCGGCCCAGGCCGTCCAGCAGGACGTAGCCGTAGGTGCCGGAGTAGGCGACCCAGGTGTGCTGGACGAAGGAGCCGTCGGCGTAGAGGCCGTCGCCGTGGGTGACGTGGGGGAAGACCGGCGAGAGGGCGTCGCGGGCCAGGGCGATCTTGGCGGGGGCGCGGCCGAGGATGCCGCGCAGGGCGACCACCCGGCACAGGTCGACGCGGTTGGCGCCGGTACTGGTCCCGGCGTAGTCGCCGAGCATGGTGTCGGGGACGAAGTGGTCGACGGCGGCCAGGCAGCGCTCGCGCAGGCCGTCGTCGAGGCCGCCGGGCAGCCGGTCGTCGAGGATCGCGAGGGTGTCGAGGAGGAGCCGGGGGCTGCCGATCTGCCACTCCCACCAGTTGCCGTAGCGGGTGGTGGCAGTGTGGAAGACGGTGGCTTCGAGGTGGTCGAGCCCCGTGCGGACGGCCTCGGCGAGGCCGGGGTCGCCGGTGCGGCCGGTGCCGGGCTGGGCGCAGGCCTGCGCCATGGTGGCGAGCCGGCCGTAGCTCCGGGTGATCCCGGCCGGCGGGTCGTAGCGGCAGTCCGGCCAGAGGGACCCGGCGGCCGGCCGCATGCCCGCCCGGAAGGCGCCGGCCAGGTCGCCGGTCTCCTTCAGGGCGGCGGCGTACGGCGGGGCGGCGGGGTCGAAGCCGCTGCCGAGGGTGAGCTCGCACCAGCGGCCGCGCAGGGCGGTGAACACGTCCCCGGGAGGAAGCGCGGAGGCGGGGCGGGCGGTGAGGCCGAGCGCGCTCGCGGTGGCGGTGGCGAGGAAGCCTCGGCGTGACCAGACGGACGTGGCGGGGAAAGGCGGCACGGTCGGTCCTCTCCATGGCGTCAACTGAGGTGTGGCGCTGCGCACTTGGGAGTTCCCGATGGTCTAGCACGAGCCGCCGCGGGGCGGCAATGACCGCGCCGTGCCGCCGCCTCGCCACCCGCTCGGCGGAGCCCGTTCGGGAAGAGAGGTTGAATGTTGAACCAGATGCGGTTACGGTGAATCTCGTTGAACCTTAAACCAAACCTGCGCACCCGTCCGGTGCGCCGTCCTCGAGGAGGAGCCATGGCTCTGTTCCACCGCAAGCGCACCGCCGACACCGGCGACACCACCGCCCCCGCCACCGCTGCCGTCCTCGACGCCGACCCCGCCCTCGCGGCGCTGACCGGCGACTACACCATCGACCCCGCCCACAGCAGCATCGGCTTCACGGTCCGGCACGCCATGGTCACCAACGTCCGCGGCACGTTCGGGGACTACGAGGGCACCCTCCACCTCGACGGCGCCGACCCGTCCCGCTCCACCGCGTCCCTCGACGTCGAGATCGCCGGCATCGACACCGGGATCGCGGACCGCGACGGCCACCTGCGCAGCGCCGACTTCTTCGACGCCGAGACCTTTCCGCTGATGACCTTCCGCAGCACCGCCGCCGAGCGCGTCGCCGGCGACCGCTACCGCATCACCGGGGACCTGACCCTCCGCGACGTCACCAAGCCGCTCACCATCGACCTGGAGTTCCACGGCGCGGCCACCGACGTCTACGGCGCCGAGCGGGTCGGCTTCGAGGGCAGCGCCGAGATCCTGCGCTCCGACTGGGGCCTGACCTGGAACGCCGCGCTGGAGGCCGGCGGGGTGATGGTCGGCGACAAGGTCAAGCTCCTCTTCGACATCTCCGCCGTCAAGGCCGCCCCGCGGTCCTGACCCCGCATGCCCCGCCGCACGACCGCGGCCCCGCACGCCTCTCCCCAGAGGGCCGTGCGGGGCCGCGGTCGTGCCGCTGCCGCGACGCTCACTCCTGCGGCTCGACCCCGGCCCGCAGCAGCCCGTAGGCGTACGCGTCGTCCAGTGCCTGCCAGGAGGCGGCGATGACGTTCTCCGCGACGCCGACCGTGGACCACTCGCCCCGGCCGTCGCTGGTGGAGACCAGGACCCGGGTGATGGAGCCGGTGCCCAGGGCGCCCTCCAGGATGCGGACCTTGTAGTCCACCAGCTCCATATGGGCCAGCTGCGGGTAGATCCGCTCCAGGCCGACCCGCAGCGCCCGGTCCAGCGCGTTGACCGGGCCGTTGCCCTCGGCGGTGGTGACGATCCGCTCGCCCTTGGCCCACAGTTTCACGGTCGCCTCGTTGGCGTGCGTGCCGTCCGGGCGGTCCTCGACGATCGCCCGCCAGGACTCGACCGTGAAGTAGCGGCGCGGGCGGCCCCCCTCCACCCGCTGCAGCTCCTCACGCAGCAGCAGTTCGAACGAGGCGTCGGCGGCCTCGTAGGTGTAGCCCGCCAGTTCGCGTTCCTTGACGCGGTCGACGACCCGGCCGATCAGCTCGCGGTCCTCGCCGAGGTCGACGCCGAGTTCCTTGCCCTTGAGCTCGATGGACGCGCGGCCCGCCATGTCGGAGACCAGCATCCGCATGGTGTTGCCGACCTGTGCCGGGTCGATGTGCTGGTAGAGGTCCGGGTCGACCTTGATCGCGGAGGCGTGCAGGCCGGCCTTGTGGGCGAAGGCGGAGACACCGACGTACGGCTGGTGGGTGGAGGGGGTGAGGTTGACGACCTCGGCGATGGCGTGCGAGATCCGGGTGGTCTCGGCGAGCTTGCCCTCGGGCAGCACCGGGCGCCCGTACTTCAGCTCCAGGGCGGCGACGACCGGGAAGAGGTTGGAGTTGCCGACCCGCTCGCCGTAGCCGTTGGCGGTGCACTGGACGTGGGTGGCGCCCGCGTCCACCGCGGCCAGGGTGTTGGCGACCGCGCAGCCGGTGTCGTCCTGGGCGTGGATGCCCAGGCGCGCGCCGGTGTCCGCGAGGACGGTCCGGACGACGGCGGTGACCTGCGCCGGCAGCATGCCGCCGTTGGTGTCGCAGAGCACCACGACGTCGGCGCCGGCCTCGCTCGCGGTGCGGACGACCGCCTTGGCGTAGACCGGGTCCAGGGCGTAGCCGTCGAAGAAGTGCTCGCAGTCGAGGAAGACCCGGCGGCCGTGGGCACGCAGGTGGGCGACGGTGTCCCGGACCATCGCGAGGTTCTCCTCGGGCGTGGTCCGCAGCGCCAGCTCCACATGGCCGGTGTGGGACTTGGCGACCAGCGTGATGACCGGCGCCTGGGAGTCGAGGAGCGCGGCGACCTGCGGATCGTCCTCGACCCGCACGCCCGCCTTGCGGGTGGCGCCGAAGGCGACCAGCTGCGCGTGCCGGAAGTCGATCTCCGCGCGGGCCCGTTCGAAGAACTCGGTGTCCCGCGGGTTGGCGCCGGGCCAGCCGCCCTCGATGAAGCCCACGCCGAACTCGTCGAGGTGCCGGGCGATGGTCAGCTTGTCGGCGACGGTGAGGTTGATGCCCTCGCGCTGCGCGCCGTCGCGGAGCGTGGTGTCGAAGACGTGGAAGTCGTCGGACACCGCGTCGGCCGGGTGGGCTTGGGGTGCGTCCGTCATGCTGGTCTGGCTCCTGTCGGGATCTCGGTCTACCGGAATAACCGGTTCCACCGTCCCTCCATGGTCCCTCGCGCTCCGCCTCCGGCGAGAGGTGGGCCGGAAACGAAAAAACCCCTCGCGGGTGCGAGAGGTCTGCGCGCGGGTCTGGGACGACGGTGGCCACGCCGTACTCGGTTCGTACGGGGCGGTCACTGCGGACCGGCGCGCCTGCTGCCAATAATCATGGCGAACGAGAGCACGGGGGCAGTCTGGCACACGACCACCGCCCGTGCCCGTACCGTCTCAGGATGCGAGCACGCGTGCCTCGCCGCCCTCGCCCGCGTCCTGCTTGCCGACCCGGTGCAGGTCGATGGACCGGGTCTCGCGCATCGTGACGTAGACGACCAGCGAGACCGCGGCGCAGCCGGCGACGTACCAGTAGTAGCCGGACTCGATGCCGCCGTCCTTGAACCACAGGGCGACGTACTCCGCGGTGCCGCCGAACAGCGCGTTGGCGATGGCGTACGGCAGGGCGACGCCCAGCGCCCGGATGCCGGTCGGGAAGAGCTCGGCCTTCACGCAGGCGTTGATCGAGGTGTAGCCGGTGACGACGACCAGCGCCAGCAGCGAGAGCCCGAGGGCCGGCCAGAAGCTGCCGGCGTGCTGGAGCAGCGTCATGATCGGCACGGTCAGAAAGGTCGAGCCGACCGCGAAGGTGATCAGCAGCGGACGGCGGCCGATCCGGTCGGAGAGCTTGCCCGCCAGCGGCTGCAGGCACATGAAGAGGAACAGCGCGCAGAAGCTGACCAGCGAGGCGGTCGGCTTGGGAAGTCCGGCGCTGCCCGAGAGGTACTTGGTGAGGTAGGTGGTGTACGTGTAGTACGCGACCGTGCCGCCCATGGTGAGCGCGATGACCAGGAACGCCTCGCGCCTGTGGGCCAGCAGCGCCTTGAGGGTGCCGCGGGCGGGGTCGGCGTGGGCGCCCTCGTCCTCGGCGTAGACCTCGGTCTCCAGCATGTTGCGGCGCAGGTAGAAGACGATCGCGGCGCCCAGCGCGCCGATGATGAACGGGATCCGCCAGGCCCAGCTGTGCAGCGCGTCCTCGGACAGCGTCCGCTGGAGCACGATCTGCAGGCCGAGGCCGAGCAGCTGGCCCGCGGTCATCGACACGTACTGGAAGCTGGAGGCGAAGCCGCGCTGTCCGGGCGCGGAGGCCTCGGTGAGGTAGGTGGCGCTGGCCGCGTACTCCCCGCCGACCGAGAGCCCCTGGAGCATCCGGGCGAGGAGCAGCACGGCCACTCCGCCGTACCCCGCGACCGCGTAGGTGGGCGCGACGGCGATCAGGATCGCCGAGGCGGACATCAGCGTGACGGTCAGCGTCAGCGCGGCCTTGCGGCCCCTGCGGTCACCGACCCGGCCGAGCACCCAGCCGCCCACCGGCCGCATGAAGAAGCCCACGGCGAAGATGCCCATGGTGTTCATGAGGTTCGCGGTGTCGTTCCCCTTCGGGAAGAACGAATCCGCGAAGTAGACCGCGAAGCTGGCGTACACGAACCAGTCGAACCACTCGACCATGTTGCCGGCCGAGCCGACCCAGATCTTCTTCCATTGCTCTCGTCCCATAGCCGCTCACGGTCGCGGACCGGCGGTTCTTCGGCAAGAGCGTGGTCGGCAACGATCGCAGGTACTTGCGTGCGTTGTGGTCACGGGCCGGCGGCCGGTGCGCCGGGGCCGGGCGGTCGGTCGGGCGGTCCTGCGATGGGCCGGTCAGGCGGTCAGCGACTCGTCCAGGAACTCCCGTATGTGGTCGCGTGCCTGCTCCCGGTCGGTGCCCGGCAGGCCGACGACGAGGTGGGTGCCGAAGCCGTCGAGGAGGGCGCGGGCGCGGGTGGCGAAGCGTTCGGCGTCCACGGGGCGGAACTCGCCCTTGGAGATGCCTTCGACGAGGAGCGCCACCAGGTCGCGGTGCCAGGCGAGTTCGAGGTCGAGCTGGCGCTCGCGGGTCTCGTCGTCGGCGCTCTGGGAGCGGTTCCACACCTCCAGCCACAGCGTCCAGCGCGGGTCGCGGTGGCCTTCGGGGAGGTAGAGGTCGACCAGGGCGTCCAGCCGTTCGCGGGCGGGGACGCGGCGGGAGAGGGCGGCCCGGCGCTCGGTGCCGAGCTGCTCCTCGCTCCACTGGAGGGTCTGCAGCAGCAGCTCGTCCTTCGTACCGAAGTAGTACAGGATGTGGCCGCTGCTCATGCCGACCTCGCGGCCCAGGCCGGCCATGGTCAGCCGGTCCAGGCCCTCCGCGGCGATGGTCGCCATCGCCGCGGCGAGGACCTGCTCACGGGGCTGGCTGAGCCGGCGCCGGGGGCGGCGCACGGGACCGGGCACGGGGACCTCCGGGTCGGCTGGACGGGGCCTGCGGGTCAGGCCATGGGCTGCTGCTGGGTGATGCAGTGGATGCCGCCACCCGCTGCGAAGATCGTACGGGCGTCGACCAGGGTCACCGTCCGCCCGGGGAAGAGCCGGCGGAAGATCGCCGCCGCCTCCTCGTCCCGGGGGTCGTCGAAACCGCACAGCACCACGCCATCGTTGCAGAGGTAGTGGTTGATGTAGGAGTAGTCGACCAGCTCGCCGTCCTCCTCGACGACGGTCGGCGCGGGTACCTCGACGACCTCCAGCCGCCGGCCCCTGGCGTCGGTCGAGGCCCGCAGCAGCTTGGCGGTCTCGGCGCCGATCGCGTGGTCGGGGTGGCCGGGGTCGGGCTGGGTGTGGACGAGCACGGTGCCGGGGCGGGCGAAGGCGGCGACGATGTCGACATGGCCGCGGGTGCCGAACTGCCCGTAGTCGGCGGTGAGGCCGCGCGGCAGCCAGATCGCCTTGGTGGTGCCGAGGTGGGCGTGGATCTCGGCCTCGACGTCCGCCTGTGTACGGCCGGGGTTGCGGCCCGGGTCGAGCTGGACGGTCTCGGTGAGCAGGACCGTCCCCTCGCCGTCGACGTGGATGCCGCCGCCCTCGTTGACCAGGCCGGTGGCGTAGCGGCGGGCGCCGGACAGCCGGCAGACCTGCTCGGCGATCTTCTCGTCGAGGTCCCAGCGGGCCCACTCCTGGGCGCCCCAGCCGTTGAACACCCAGTCGGCCGCGGCGAGACGGCCCCTGCCGTCGGTGAGGAAGGTGGGGCCGATGTCGCGCATCCAGGCGTCGTTCAGCGGGCGCTCGACGAGGTCGATGTCCGCGCCGAGGAGCGCGCGGGCGCCCTCCGACTGGCCCGGTCCCGCGACGACGGTGACCGGCTCGAAGCGGCGCACCGCGCGCGCGACCGCGGCCCAGGCGCGGCGGGCCGCGGCCAGCGTCTCGCCGCCCTCCTCGCCGAACGTGAAGTTGGGTCCTGGCCAGGCCATCCAGGTGCGCTCGTGACGGGCCCACTCCGGGGGCATGCGGAAGCCGTCGGCGGCAGGGGTGCTCATGGGGGTCCTCACGGTTCGCGGTGACGGTCGGTGTCACGGGTCGGTGGCGGTGTGGCGGCCGGCCGGCGCGGTGGACCGCCGCGCCGGCCGCGGTGCTCGGGCCGGGCCGGGCCGGGCTGTTACAGGAAGTACAGGCGCGAGAGCGAGACGGTGTCGGCCGGCGCCGAGCGCATCGGGTCGCCGTCGAGGGTGACCAGGCCGCTGTGCCCGTCCACCTGCACCTGCCCGATACGGGAGTTGTGGACGAGGTCGCCGGGGCCGATGCCGCGGGTGCCGCGGACGGCGACCCGGCGGCGGCGGGTGGGCAGGTGGTCACCGCCCTGTTCGGCCGCGGCGCGGGCGACGAAGGCGACGGAGATCTCGGCGGGGGTCGCCCCGTGCGCGCCGAACTGCGGGCCGAGCACCAGGGGTTCGCAGGTGTCGGTGGCGGCGTTGGGGTCGCCGGTGACGCCGTAGGCGGGGAAGCCGGACTTCAGCACCAGTTGCGGCTTGGCGCCGAAGTACTGCGGCTTCCACAGCACGATGTCGGCCATCTTGCCGACCTCGATGGACCCGATCTCGTGCGAAAGGCCGTGCGCGATGGCGGGGTTGAGGGTCAGCTTGGCGACGTAGCGCAGCACGCGGGCGTTGTCGTCGTGCGGGCCGTCACCCTCCAGCGGGCCGAGTTCGGCCTTCATCTTGCCCGCCATCGCGAAGGTGCGGCGGACGGTCTCGCCCGCGCGGCCCATGCCCTGGGCGTCGGAGGAGGTGATGCCGATCGCCCCGAGGTCGTGCAGCACGTCCTCGGCGCCCATCGTGCCCGCCCGGATGCGGTCGCGGGCCATCGCGGCGTCGCCCGGCAGATCGGTCTTCAGGTCGTGGACCGAGACGATCATTCCGTAGTGCTCGGCGACCGCGTCCCGCCCGAAGGGGAGGGTGGGGTTGGTGGAGGAGCCGATGACGTTGGGGACGCCGGCCATCTTCAGGACGTTGGGGACGTGGCCGCCGCCGCAGCCCTCGATGTGGAAGGCGTGGATGGTCCGGCCGTCCAGCACCCGCAGGGTGTCCTCGACGGTGAGGCATTCGTTGAGGCCGTCGCTGTGCAGCGCGACCTGGACGTCGTGGTCCTCGGCGACCCGCAGCGCGGTGTCCAGGGCGCGGGCGTGCGCGCCCATGTCCTCGTGCACCTTGAAGCCGCAGGCGCCGCCCTCGGCGAGCGCCTCGACGAGCGGGGCGTCGCCGGAGGAGGAACCGCGGCCCAGGAAGCCGATGTTGACCGGCCAGGCGTCGAACGCGCCGAAGGCGTGCCCCAGCGCCCAGGGGGAGTTGACGCCGACGCCCCAGACCGGCCCGAACTCCTGGCCGATGATCGTGGTCACGCCGGAGGCCAGCGAGGCCTCCATGACGCGGGGCGAGAGCAGATGGACATGGGTGTCGACGGCGCCCGCGGTGGCGATCATGCCCTCGCCGGAGACGATCGAGGTGCCGGTGCCGACGACGACATCGACGCCGTCGAGGGTGTCGGGGTTGCCGGCCCGCCCTATGGCGTGGATCCGGCCCTCGCGGATGCCGATCGAGACCTTGCGGATGCCCTGGACGGCGTCGATGACCAGCACATTGCTGATCACCACGTCGCAGGTCTCGCGGACCGCGGCGGCCTTGAGGTGCAGCCCGTCCCTGGCGGTCTTGCCGAAGCCCGCGAGGAACTCGTCGCCGGGCCGCTGGGAGTCGGACTCGACGCGGACGACGAGGCCCGAGTCGCCGAGGACGACCCGGTCGCCGGCCCGCGGGCCGTGCACCGACGCGTACTCGTGGGGGTCGATGGTCCCGGTCATGCCTGCTCCTCCGCTCCCAGGTAGCCGCAGGCGGCGGCCCGCCGCAGCGCTTCGGTCTTCGCGCCCGGTGCGTCCAGCGGGCCGTCCACCAGACCGGCGAAGCCGATCGCGATCCGGTCGCCGCCGATCGGGACCAGGCCCACCTCCTCGGCGCCTCCGGGGTCGAACCGCACCGACGAGCCGGCCGGGACGCACAGCCGCATGCCGTAGGCGGCGGCCCGGTCGAAGTCCAGCCGGGGATTGGCCTCGAAGAAGTGGAAGTGCGAGGTGACGCTGACCGGCACCGTCGCGGTGTTGCGCACGGTGAGACGGAGCGCGGGCACCGGCTCCGGGCCGGCCGGTCCGGGCAGCACCGCCCCGGGCGCGGGCGCCCGGTCGCTCCCGTCGGCCGGGGCGCCGGCGCCGATCGGGTCGGTGACCACCGCGAGCCGGGAGCCGTCGTCGAAGACGGCCTCCACATGCACCTCGGTGACGACATCGGCCACGCCCGGCAGCACATCGTCCGGGCCGAGCACGCCGCGTGCCGCCTCGATGGCCTGCGCGAGGCGGCGCCCGTCCCGCGCCGCCTCGCAGACCGTGTCCGCGATCAACGCGGTCGCCTCGGGCACGTTCAGCTTCAGTCCGCGGGCCCGGCGCGTCCGCGCCAGTTCGGCCGCGCCGAACAGCAGCAGCCGGTCGCGTTCCGTCGGGGTCAACCGCATCCCGTCACTCCTCCCGATCGATTAGAGCGACACTCTAACCACGGAAACCGCCAGGACGAAAGCATTGACCGAGAGCACAGGGATGAGCGACATTGAGCGCTGCTCTAAAAGACGCGGTGGCCAGAGCGCCGCTCTACATGATCTCGACAGCGTGAGCAGCGCGCGGCGCGCACCGCCCCCGTACGGAACCCGGCCCCCGGAGCGCTGCTCACCCACTGTTGTCCGGCCTCTCAGGGGAGCCCTCATGCCGATCGAACAACGCGGAGTCGACACCATCCCGGACGAGGAACGCACCAGCGGCCCTCGCGACCTGATCTCGATCCTGCTCGGGTCGAACCTCGCCCTCGGCGTGGTGATCTTCGGCTGGCTCCCGGTCTCCTTCGGGCTCGGCTTCTGGCCCTCGGTGACCTCCCTGGCGGCGGGCACCGTCGTGGGCACCCTGCTGACCGCCCCGCTCGCGCTGGTCTCGCTGCGCAGCGCCACCAACCTGTCCACCAGCAGCGGCGCCCACTTCGGCGTGCGCGGCCGGCTCATCGGCTCGGTCATCGGCCTGCTGCTGTCGCTGGGCTACACCGCGCTGACCCTGTGGGTCGGCGGCGACGCGGTCGTCGGCTGCCTGCACCGCCTGACCGGGCTGCCGGCGGGCGGCACGACCTACGCGCTGGTCTACGCCCTGCTGGCGGGCGCCACCGCGGTCGGCGCGGTCTACGGCTACCGGGTGCTGCTGCGGCTGAGCAAGGTGCTCGCCATCGGGCTGACCGTGCTGCTGGCCGTCGGCGTCGTCGCGTACGCGGGCACCTTCACCACCGCCGCGCCGCACGCCGGCGGCTATCTGCTCGGCGGCTTCTGGCAGACCTGGCTGCTGGCCGCGGTCTCCGCCGGGCTCAGCGGCCCCATCGCGTTCATCACCCTGCTCGGCGACTACAGCCGCTACATCTCCCCCCTCCGGCACAGCCCGCGCAAGGTCTTCGGCGCCACCTGCCTGGGCCTGGTGGCCGGGCTCCTGGTGCCGCAGCTCTTCGGCACGTTCACGGCGCTCGCCGTCGGCGCGGGCGAGGACTACGCGGGGCCGCTGGTGGCCGGCGCCCCGTTCTGGTACCTGGCGCCGCTGCTGCTCAACGCCTCGGCCGGCTCGGTCGGCAACTCCGGCCTGATGCTCTACAGCATGGGCCTCGACCTGGACGCGATCCTGCCGCGCGCCACCCGCGCCCAGGCCACCTACGTCGTCGCCGCGCTCTCGACCGCGCTGGTCTACGCCGGCCACTTCCTGTGGGCCGCCCAGGACGCGATGACCTCCTTCGTCCTGCTGATGACGGCCGTCGGCACCCCCTGGGCGGTGATCACCGTGATCGGCTTCGCCCGCTGCCGCGGCGTCTACGACCCGGAGTCCCTGCAGGTCTACAACCGCGGCACCCGTGGCGGCGTGTACTGGTACCGGGCGGGCTGGAACGTCCGGGCCACCACCGCCTGGGCACTGGGCTCGGCGGTCGGCCTGCTGGGGGTGGACACGCCCTTCTACCAGGGGCCGCTGCTCCCCGTGACCGGCGGTATCGACATCAGCTTCCTGCTCGCCGCGGCCGTGGGCGGCCTCGCCCACCTCGCCCTCTGCGCCCGGGACCCGCGCCCGGTCGCGGCGCTGCGCGCGGCGCCGCCCGCCGCCGGGGCCGCCGCCCCGGCGAAGGCCCCCGCGGAGGCCGGCTGAACCGGCCGGGACACGGCAGCGGCCGCCTCCGACGTCGTGTCGGGGCGGCCGCTGTCCGTCCGGGAGCGGCCTCCGGCCGGCTTCCGGGAAGCCCGGGTCAGCCCAGCG